>NZ_AP031428.1:0-2876947 GCF_042854225.1 Faecalibacterium sp. i25-0019-C1
TATAAATTACATTATAGAAATATGGACGCACAGCGTTTTTTGTGGTATACTAACCTAGTATCAGCAGCATTGTTGAAAACTTTAACGGAGTGGATGTTTTATGGATTCTTTTAAGGACGTTTTAGAGGCCGCCCAGGCGTACTGCAAAACGCAGATGGCCGAGCCGACCTATAATCTCTATATCGATGGACTGGAGCCGATCAGCTTTGAGGATTCCAGCCACATCACCCTTTCGGTGCGCAACGACTTCATCTGCAAGATCGTGACGGACCGCTACCTTGGCCTGCTCAAGGAAGCCTTCAAGACCGTGCTGGGCTTCGACGTGGACATCACGCTGGTGGTGCCCAGCACGCCGCCGCACGAGGTGGTGCTGGCCCAGCAGTACGAGGCGAACCCCGCCTCCCCGCAGGGCAACTACGAGTTCACATTTGAAAACTTCATCAAAGGCCCTTCCAACCAGTTTGCGTTTGCTGCTGCACAGGCGGTTGCGGCCAATCCCTCCGGCGCATACAACCCGCTGTTCATCTACGGCGGCTCCGGCCTTGGCAAGACCCATCTGCTCACGGCCATCCAGACCGAGATCAAGCGCACCCACCCCGATTTCGTCATCATGTACGTTACCTGCGAGCAGTTCACCAATGAGCTGATCGCCGCCATCCGCGCCGGCAGCACCGAGGACTTCCGCATGAAGTACCGCGTGGCAGACCTGCTGCTGGTGGACGATATCCAGTTCATCGCCGGAAAGGAGTCCACGCAGGAGGAGTTCTTCCACACCTTCAACTCCCTGCACGATGCCCACAAGCAGATCGTCATTGCCTCCGACCGCCCGGCCAAGGAGATCAAAAGTCTGGAAGAGCGTCTGCGCACCCGCTTTGAGTGGGGCCTGACCGCCGATGTGCAGCCGCCGGATTTTGAGACCCGCGTGGCCATCGTCAAGCGCAAGGCAGAGCTTTTGCATCTGGACCTGCCCGAGGATGTGGCCGAGTTCATTGCCAACCACCTGAAGAACAACATCCGCCAGCTGGAAGGCGCTGTAAAAAAACTGAACGCCTACTACATGCTGGAGGGCATCCAGCCGGTCATCAGTGTGGCCCAGAATGCCATCAAGGACATCCTCAACGAGACCCAGCCGGTGCCCGTGACCATCGAGAAGATCATCGGCGAGGTGTCCCGCACCTTCAACGTCTCCCCTGCCGACATCCGCGGCACCAAGCGCAACGCCAACGTTGCCTCTGCCCGCCGTGTGGCCATCTACATCCTGCGCGAGGTCACCGGCATGAGCATGGAAGAGATCGGCCGTGAATTCTCCGGCCGTGACCACTCCACCATCGTCTACTCCCTCAAGACCATGGAGCGTGACATGAAGAACGACCAGCACCTGCGCGAGACCGTGAGCGACATCATCAAGAACGTGAAGGCCTGACCGCAGAAATCGTGCAAAAGTCGTACTCATTTATGGGTGAAACCCCAAAATATGGGGAGAAAACGGAACAAAACGGGGAAAAAAAACCTATATCTTGTGGTAAAAACGCAAACCTTTCCACACTTTCCACAGAGTTTTCAACATTCAACCTTCGTTCTCCACATGGTCTGTGGAAAGAAAGACCTCTTCCAACCTTTCCACGATCCATTCACAACACATTCACAACCCCGTGGAAACCAAAACCCCCGCATTCCGACAAGACTTTTCGGGGTTTTCCACAAGTTCCCCACCCCCTACTACGGTTACTACAACAAGTTCAATAAGATAGACCGGTTCTGAAACTGTTTTCAAACACAAAACAACATCAGAAACGAAAAACAAAGGAGAGAATTCAGTTTGAACATCGTATGTGATAAAGTTCTGCTGAGCGCAGCCATCGATGGTGTGTCCAAAGCCGTCACCATGCGTTCTGCCATCCCTGTGCTGGAAGGTATCCTGCTGAAAGCCGAAGGCTTCCAGCTCAACCTCACCGGCTACGATCTGGAAATGGGCATCGTGACCACCATCGAAGCCAATGTCAAGGAAGCCGGCGAGGTAGTGCTGAATGCAAAGCTGCTCAGCAGCATGATCAGCCGGATGCCCGCCGGTCAGGTCAGCATCCTCTCTGCCGAGAACGGCAAGACCACCATCCAGAGCGGCGTAGTCCAGTTCGAGATCCAGTCCATGCCGGCCAACGATTTCCCCGAGCTGCCCAATACCGGAGCGGAAGAGACCCTGACCATCAAGACCGGCGTACTGAAAGATATGATCGATCGTACGTTATATGCTGTCAGTCAGGACGAGAAAAAGCCCGCCCACACCGGTGAGCTGTTCGAGATCCTGCCCGACAAGCTGACTGTGGTGGCACTGGACGGCTACCGTCTGGCCATCGTGGAACGCCCGGTGACGGCGGTAAAGGATATCCGCATCATCGTGCCCAGCAAGACCATGACCGAGGTCGCCCACCTGCTGCCCAACGACGACGAAGAGCCGGTGCACATCAGCGCCAACCGCCGCTATGTGGTCTTTATGGCCGGCGGCTACACCATCATGAGCCGTCTGATCGAGGGCGAGTTCCTCAACTACCGCAACGTGATCCCCGCCGACAGCCGCACCCGCGTGACCATCGACACAAAGGAGTTCATCGAGACCATCGAGCGTGCTTCGCTGATTATTACAGAGCGTTTAAAAAATCCTCTCCGCATCTCCTTTACAGAGGGTAGAGTCGTGGTGCGCTGCCAGACCAACCTTGGCCGCGTGGTGGACGAGTTCAACGCCGACTGCGAGGGCGACGAAGTGGAGATCGGCTTCAACAACCGCTATCTGCTGGATGCGCTGCGCAACGCCCGCACCGAGAAGGTCCGCATGGAGATCAGCGGCCCTCTGAGCCCGGTCAAGGTGCTGCCTGCCGAGGGCAACGACTTTTTGTATCTGGTGCTGCCGGTGCGCTTCAAGAACGATTAAGAGGGCGAAATTATGCAGAAAATTCTCATCCATACGGAATTTATCAAGCTGGATGCCCTGCTGAAATATGCAGGCCTGTGCGAGACCGGCGGCGAAGCCAAGGAGCTGGTGCAGGGCGGTGCCGTGAAGGTAAACGGCGAGGTGTGCACCATGCGCGGCAAGAAGTGCCGTGCCGGTGATGTGATCGAGCTGGACGGCCAGACCGTGGAAGTGGGTCAGGGCCAGTAATGCGTCTGCTTTCACTGGAAGTTGCGAATTACCGCAATATTGCGGCAGCGCAGCTGGAACCTGGCCGGGAGCTGACCGTGATCTGCGGCAACAACGGTCAGGGTAAAACGAACCTGCTGGAGGCCATCTGGCTGCTGACCGGCGGCAAAAGCTTCCGGGGCGGCAAGGATGCCGAGCTTGTGCGCCGTGGGGAAACATTCGCGGTACTGGAGGCCGTCACCCAGCGCACCCGGCAGGAGGATCAGGAACCGGACGAACCGGCAAATGTGCGCATTACGGTGGGCACGCCGGATGCACAGCGCCCCGGCCGGTATGCATCGGTCAACGGCTCTCCGCCCAAGCGGGCGGCGGGCCTTGCGGGCAGCTTTCCGGCTGTGGTGTTTGACCCCGGGCACCTGAGCCTTGTAAAAGGTGCACCGGAAGGACGACGGCGGTTTCTGGACGCGGCGCTGTGCCAGCTGTACCCCGGCTACCTTGCCACCTACCGTCGCTATGTGCGGGCATTGCAGCAGAAAAACGCGCTTTTGCGTCATTCCGCAGGCGGCACGGAGCGCCCGTGGGCAGAAAAATGCGCCCTGCTGGAAGTGCTAAACGTGGAGCTTGCAGCGCAGGGCGAGGCCATCCAGAAGCGGCGGCGGGAGTATCTGGCCCTGCTCACACCGCTGGCCTGCGCCAACTATGCCGAGCTTTCCCACGGGGCAGAGCGCATGGCGGTGCGGTATGCCGCCCAGTTTGAGCCGGGCGGGCTGTCCGCACTTTTGAAGCAGCGCCAGAACGACGAGCTGCGCGCCGGGCAGAGCCTGTGCGGCATCCACCGCGAGGACGTTGAGCTGCTGCTGGACGACCAGCCCGCAAAGGTGTTTGCAAGTCAGGGACAGCAGCGCAGCGTGGTGCTGAGCCTGAAAATGGCCGAAGCGGCTGCCGCTGCCCGGATCACCGGAGAGCACCCGGTGCTCCTGCTGGACGATGTGCTCAGCGAACTGGACGAGGGCCGCAAACAGTATCTGCTCACCCGCATGAAGGAAAAGCAGACATTCGTGACCAGCTGCGATGATACCGCGTTCCTGAAAACGGACGGCGAAGTGTACCGCATGAACGGCGGTGTGCTGAGCAAAGCATGAAGAAATGATGCAAAAGTACATGCAGCTGCCGGTGAATAAACGGCGTTTTATGCATGAACTGCCAGAATGAGGAAAATACTGTATGTATATTCATCTGGGCCGTGACTACGTGCTGAATGACCGGGACATTATCGGCATCTTCAATCTGGAAACCACCACCATCACCCCCCGGGGCCGGGAGTTTCTGAACTACGCCCAGAAGAACGGCGCGGTGGTGAGCCTTTCGGACGAGCTGCCCCAGAGCTATGTTCTGGCAGACGGGGCCGTGGTGGACACGGTGTATCTTTCGGAGCTGTCGCCTGCTGCCATGCGGCGCAGAGCCGAAAAAATGATCGAGTAAACTAGCCAACAGGCGGAGAATATGCTCTGCTTTTACGATAAATCGAACAAAAATGCAAACATTGAACAAAAGGGAGAAAGGAAATGGCAGAAGAAATCATTACCAGCACAAATGCCGAAACCGCTACCGACCATGAGTATAATGCCAGCGAGATCCAGGTCCTGAAGGGTCTGGAGGCGGTGCGCAAGCGCCCGGGCATGTATATCGGTTCCACCGGCGAGCGCGGCCTGCATCATCTGGTCTACGAGATCGTGGACAACGCCATCGATGAAGCACTGGCCGGCTACTGCGACCACATCGAGGTCAAGATCCTGAAAGACAACATCATTCAGGTCACGGATAACGGCCGCGGCATCCCTGTGGACATTCAGGCCGACACCGGCCTGCCCGCCGTCACCGTCGTCTACACTATCCTGCACGCCGGCGGCAAGTTCGGCGGCGAGAACTCCGGCTACAAGGTGGCCGGCGGCCTGCACGGCGTGGGCGCTTCGGTGGTCAACGCCTGCTCCGAGTGGCTCACCGTCAACGTGCGCCGCGACGGCCACGAGTACGAGCAGACCTTCCGCCGCGGCGACCCGGACGGCCCGCTCAAGTGCATCGGCACCGTAGCCGACGGCGTTACCGGCACCCGGGTCACCTTCAAGCCGGACCCGGAGATGTTCCGGGATACCACCGTGTACGACTTCGACACGCTGGAAAAGCGCCTGCGGGAAGAAAGCTTCCTGAACGCCGGTGTCAAGATCACTCTGACCGACGAGCGTGAGATGTACACTCCCGTACTGGAGGACGGCAAGGAGGGGGAACCCTGCTACCGCACCGAGGTCATGTGCTACGAGGGCGGCATCAAGAGCTTCGTCACCTATCTGGGCGAGAAGCGCAAGCTGGACGTGCTGCACCCCAATGTGATCTACCTCAAGGGCCAGACCGACCGCGGCATGGCAGAGATCGCACTGCAGTACAATTCCAGCTACAACGAGCTGCTGCTGAGCTTTGCCAACAACGTCAACACCCCGGACGGCGGCACCCACGAGGAGGGCTTCAAGAACAGCCTGACCCGCGTGTTCAACGATTACGGCCGCAGCCACGGCCTGCTGAAGGATAAGGACGAGAACCTGTCCGGTGCAGACGTGCGCGAGGGCCTGATCTGCGTGATCTCTGTCAAGTTGCAGGAGGCGGAGTTTGAGGGCCAGACCAAGGCAAAGCTGGGCAATACCGAGATCCGCACCCTTGTTTCCAACATGGTCTACTCCAAGCTGATGGAATTCTTTGAGGAGAACCCCGGCGTGGCAAAGGCCATCTTTGAAAAGGCCACTCAGGCCGCCCGCGCCCGCGCCGCTGCCAAAAAGGCCCGCGAACTGGTGCGCCGCAAGAGCGCATTGGAGACCAGCCGGATGCCCGGCAAGCTGGCAGACTGCCGCGAAAAAGACCCCAGCCGCACCGAAATCTTCATCGTCGAGGGCGATTCTGCAGGCGGTTCCGCAAAAATGGGCCGCGACTCTGCCATTCAGGCCATCCTGCCGCTGTGGGGCAAGATGCTGAACGTGGAAAAGGCCCGCGCCGATAAAATTTACGGCAACGACAAGCTGATGCCCGTTGTGCTGGCACTGGGCTGCGGCATTGGTGACGAGTTCGATATCTCCAAGCTGCGCTACGATAAAGTGTTCATCATGGCCGATGCCGATGTGGATGGCTCCCACATCTGCACCCTGATGCTCACCTTCTTCTTCCGCTATATGCGCCCGCTCATTGAGCAGGGCCATGTGTATGTGGCCCAGCCGCCTCTGTTCAAGGTGCAGAAGGGCAACACCATCAAGTACGCCTACAACGATGCCGAAATGGCCGTGCTTTCGCAGGAAATGCCCGGCGCAAAGGTGAATCGCTATAAGGGCCTTGGTGAGATGAACCCCGAACAGCTGTGGGAGACCACTATGAACCCCGATAACCGCGTGATCGTGCAGATCACCATTGACGATGCCGAGAAGGCCGATGAAGCCTTTACCATCCTGATGGGCGATCAGGTGGAGCCGCGCCGCCGCTTTATCGAGACCAACGCCCAGTACGCAAAGCTGGACGTGTAAGAAAACCCTCTCAGGCGCTGACGCGCCAGCTCCCCCGAGGGGGGAGCTTTAGGCAAAAAGATAAACTTTTCCTTCTCACGCAAAAAAAGCTCCCCCTTTTCGGGGGAGCTGGCAATGCCGTAAGGCATTGACTGAGAGGGTATGATCCTACGGAGGAAACAATGGAAGAAGATTATGTGATGATACCGGGCAGCGGAACCAAAAAGATCATCCGCGATGTGAAAAAGGAGATCGAGACCGCATTCCTGGACTACTCCATGTCGGTCATCGTGTCCCGCGCCCTGCCCGATGTGCGCGACGGTTTGAAGCCTGTTCACCGCCGCATTCTGTACACCATGCACGAGCGCGGCAACGACCCCAGCCATCCCTACCGCAAATCCGCCGACACCGTTGGTGCGGTGCTGGGCTCCTACCATCCCCACGGCGACGCATCGGTCTACGATGCCATGGTCCGTCTGGCACAGGACTTCTCTCTGCGCTATCCGCTGGTGGATGGTCAGGGTAACTTTGGTTCTGTGGATGGCGACCCCCCGGCTGCCTACCGTTACACTGAGGCCCGCATGAGCCGCATGGCGGTGGAGATGCTGACCGATATCGAGAAGGACACCATCGACTGGGATCCCAACTTTGACGAGACCAAGAAGGAGCCCAGCGTGCTGCCCTGCCGCTTCCCCAACCTGCTGGTCAACGGCAGTCAGGGCATCGCAGTCGGCATGGCCACCAACATCCCGCCCCACAATCTGAGCGAGGTCATTGACGGCTGCATCGCCTATATCGACGATCCGGACATCGACCTGCCCGGCCTGATGGAATACATCAAGGGCCCGGACTTCCCCACTGCCGGCATCATCATGGGCCGCAGCGGCATCCGCGCCGCCTACGCCACCGGCCGGGGCAAGATCACCCTGCGGGGCCGCGCCACCATCGAGGAGACCAAGAACGGCCGCACCCAGATCATCATTACGGAAATTCCGTATATGGTCAACAAGGCCCGCCTCATCGAGAACATGGCCGACCTTGTCAAGGAGAAGCGCATCGAGGGCATCACCGGCCTGAACGATGAGACCAACCGCAAGGGCATGCGCATCGTGGTGGACATCCGCAAGGATGCCAACGCACAGGTCATCCTGAACCAGCTGTACCAGTACACCCAGCTGCAGGATACCGTTGGCGTCATCATGCTGGCCATCGACCACAAGGTGCCCAAGGTACTCACCCTGAAGCAGATGCTGCAGAAATACGTGGAATTTCAGGACGAGGTGGTGCGCCGCCGCACCCAGTACGACCTGAAAAAGGCCAAGGAGCGCGCCCACATTCTGGAAGGCCTGAAGAAGGCCACCGACATCGTGGACGAGCTGATCGCCACCATCCGCGCCTGCAAGGGCGGCATGGCAGAGGCCAAGGCTTCCATCATGGAGCAGTTCGGCTTTGACGACCCGCAGGCAGATGCCATCGTCAAGCTGCAGCTGGGCCGTCTGGCAGGCCTTGAGATCCTGAAGATCGAGGAAGAGCTTGCCAGCCTGCAGGCCAAGATCGAGAACTGGGAAGCCATTCTGGCCGACGACGCCCGTGTGCTTGCCATCGTCAAGGAAGAGCTGCTGGAAATGAAGAAGCGCTTCGGCGACGAGCGCCGCACCGAGATCCAGTCCGTGACCGGTGAGGTGGATATCGAGGATCTGATCGCCGAGGAGCAGTGTGTCTACACCCTGACCGAGGCCGGCTATATCAAGCGCCAGCTCAAGGCCACCTATCAGGCACAGCGCCGCGGTGGACGCGGCATCTCCGGCATGACCCGCAAGGAAGAGGACATCGTGCAGGAGATGTTCGTAGGCTCCACCCACGACTATGTGCTCTTTGTTACCGACCGGGGCCGTCTGTTCCGCATCAAGGGCTACACCATTGCTGAGGGCAGCCGCACCAGCAAGGGCAGCAACATCGTCAACCTGCTGCAGCTGGCCGAGGGCGAAAAGGTCACCAACATGATCTGCCAGTCGAAGGAAGCCGACACTGAGGGCGGCTTTGTGACCATGGTCACGAAGCAGGGCCTTATCAAGCGCACCCCGCTGGAGCAGTATGCCAATATCCGCAAGTCCGGCCTGATCGGCATTGCCCTGAACGAGGGCGACGCTCTGGCATGGACCCGCCTGACCTCCGGCCACGATATGCTCATCGTTGCCACCCGCAACGGTCAGGCCATCCGCTTCAACGAAGCCGATGCACGTCCCATGGGCCGCAGCGGCCACGGCGTGCGCGCCATCCGTCTGGCCGAGGGCGATGAAGTTGTGGGCGTGTGCATCTGCCGCGAGGGCGGCACGGTGCTCACCGTCACCGAGAACGGCAAGGGCCGCCGGTCGGACATCGATACCTACCGCATCACCGCCCGCGGCGGCAAGGGCATCCGCAACTACGATGCCGCCAAGGATAAGGTGGCTGCGGTCAAGATTGTGGACGATGTGGATGATGTGCTGCTGAGCAGTCAGGAGGGCATCATCATCCGTCTGCACGCCAACGAGATCCCGCTGCAGAGCCGCTACGGCTCCGGCGTGCGGGTGATGCGCTTGGGTGAGAACGATAAGGTGATGGTACTTGCCCGCACCGACCACGACGACGAGGCCCAGACCGAGCAGATCGACACCTCTGATGCCGATGCCGAACCCACCGCAGAGCAGCTTGCCGCCATGGAAGCTGCGGATGCTGCCGCCGCTGCAGAAGCCCCGGAAGCAGACGATAAGGGCGAAGAGTAAACCTTGAAAACACAATAAGATTTGAAAGAAGCCGCCGCGCAAGGATTTCTGCACGGCGGCTTCTTTTCAAATCCATCCAAACCATGTATAATAGAAATAGCGTGTGAGGAATAAAAATAAACACAGAAAGTGGTTTAAGGAACATGACAGAGCAAAAAAAATCCCCGGAGATCAGCATCATCGTGCCGGTGTATAAGGTGGAAAAATACCTGAACGAATGCATTGATTCCATTCTGGCACAGACCTTTACAGATTTTGAGCTGATCCTGGTGGACGATGGCTCACCGGACAACTGCCCTGCCCTGTGTGATGCAGCGGCAGAAAAAGACAGCCGCGTGCGGGTGATCCATAAAATCAACGGCGGTGTAAGCACAGCTCGCAATGCGGGTTTGGCAGCTGCACAGGGAAATTGGATCGGCTTTGTGGATCCGGATGACTTTGTAGACAAGACTTACTACGAAAAAATGCTGCGGGCAGCAAAGCAGGCAGGTGCTGAACTTGCAGTCTGCAACGAAGTTTTTATGGAAGAGGATGGAAGTCTTTGTGATTATCAGGAACAGCCTTTACGTACAGAAGTGCTTTCCCGTGAGGAAGCAATACACCGCATCCGCCTTACGCCGTTGATTCAGGCAGCAACAAGACTGCATCGGAGAGATGTGCTGGAAGGAATCGTTTTTCCTGTGGGCAAAAACTATGAAGATGCATTTACCACACCGGAAATCATTGAACATGCAACAGCTGTGGCTTGTATAAAGGAAAAACTGTACCATTACCGGCTGCATCCGGCAAGCATCATGCATGGAAAGGTCACCTTGAAAAATCTGGATGAGATCGATGCAAACTACGGCCTTCTTGCTTGTGCACTCAAGTATGGAAAAAAAGACACAGCATTCCTGCAGTATGTACTGATGAAACGCATGCTCCGAAACACAAAAAAAAATCTGCCACCCAAACAGAGAAACAGTGAACGGGTTCGGCAGGCGGAAGCGTGCTTGAAAAAAGCGGGCAGAGAGGTTCGTCAACAGGGGGCCTGTACCCTGCGCAACGCAGCAGAAACCGCACTCTGCATTGCAAACCCGCAGTTCTACTTCAACTTCAAGTACCGGAAATAAAACTGAATTCCGAATGGGAGAAATACTGTGAGTGAAAGAGCAGAAATCGGAAGACCGGAGATCAGCATCATCGTGCCAGTGTATCAGGTGGAAAAATATCTGAATGAGTGCATTGATTCCATTCTGGCTCAGACCTTTACGGACTTTGAACTGATCCTTGTGGACGATGGCTCACCGGACAACTGCCCTGCCCTGTGTGATGCAGCAGCCAAAAGGGATAGCCGCGTGCGGGTGATCCATAAGCAAAACGGCGGTGTAAGCACAGCCCGCAATGCGGGTCTGGATGCAGCACAGGGAAATTGGATCGCGTTTGTGGATTCGGATGATACGGTGGAACCGGAGTATCTGGAAAAAATGCATAAGGCAGCGCTGGAAACGGGTGCAGATTTTGCAATCTGCAGCAGTCAGTGCATTGATGAAACGGGCAAAACGCTTGCAGGCGGAGAACATCGCCTTTTGAACGAGTTTTTGCCGCAGGAGGAAGTTCTGCGCCGGATGGTGGTGTCGGATTTTCAGGTTCCGTGGAATAAGCTTTATCGCCGAAAACTGCTGGAAAATCTGCGCTATCCAGAAAACAAGGCGTTTGAAGATACCTGTCTCATGCCGGTCATTTACGCAAGAGCGGCTTCTGCCTGCGGTGTATGGGATTTTTTATACAATTACCGCATCGTTACCGGCAGTGCCATGCACCGCAAGACTACCTTGAAAACACTGGACTGGGTGGAAGCATGGTACCGCCTGTTTGATGTGCTGTACCAAAACGGCATCCGGGATGCTTTGTGTGCAGCCTATCGCCCGATTTTGACTGCCGTGTGGGACATCTGGCTGCACCTGACACCGGAAGAGCGCAAAAGCCCCCGGATGAAGGAAGCCTTTGCGTATGAGCGTACAGCCCGCCATCGGCTGATGCAAGCTCGCGGCGTAACACTAAAAAATTTGTGGGCGGCAGTGGTCTGCGCTGCATCGGCCTGCAGTTATCTGGATCTATGCCGCAAAAGGGCGGAAAGACGGCAGAAAACGATCTGAAGCAATGAGGAGTTTATTGTGCAGGAACAACATAAAAAACAGCCGGAGATCAGCATCATCGTGCCGGTATATAAGACAGAGCGTTTTCTGAGCGCCTGCATCTCTTCCATCCTTGCCCAGACCTTCACGGATTTTGAGCTGATCCTGGTGGACGATGGCTCTCCGGACAGCTGCCCTGCTTTGTGCGATGCCGCAGCGGCAAAGGACAGCCGCATCCGGGTCATCCACCAGAAGAATTGTGGCCTGAGCGTGGCACGCAATGCCGGGCTGGACGCGGCAGAGGGCGAATGGATCGCCTTTGTGGATTCAGACGACACCATCATGCCGGACTTCTGCGCAAAGCTTTACCATGCGGCGCAGGAGGCCGGTGCACAGATGGCCGTGTGCAATTACCGGCAGGTGGACGAAGCCCTGACCCCCATCCGGGAGCAGTATCTGCATGTGCGGCGGGAGGTGCTGACCCCGGAGCAGGCGTTGGAGCACAGCACCCTTCTGCCCTACATGGTGGTGTGGAACAAGCTGTACCACCGCAGCATTTTTGCGCAGCTGCGCTTTGCAGAGGGAAAGCTGAACGAGGACACCCTGCTGATCGCCTACGCCTACGAAAAAGCGGACAGAATCGCGAATATCCCGGATGCGCTGTACCTTTACCGCAAGGTGGCGGGCAGCATCGTCAACAGCAAAGTCACCCTGCGCAATCTCGACCGTGTGGAAGCAAACTATACCGTGTTCGAGTGCGTCCGCCGCCATGGCATCACGGGTTCGCTGTGTGAGCTGTACTGGGCACTGCTGCACTCCCTGATCGATGTGGGAATGCACCTGACCGCCGAAGAGCGCCGGAGTGCCCGGATGCAGCAGGCGCGGGAGTACGAGCGCTGCGCCCGCCGGGCCTTGCGTCAGGAACATGCTGTTACCCTGAGAGCACTGGGCAACACCCTGTGTTTTATTATTTCACAGGACTGGTATTTTGCCCGCCGATGGAAAAATACCGTGTAACCGCGCAGGTTTGTCTGGACTTCCCTGCAAAGATATGCTACAATGGCAAAACAATCACAAATACCCGTGGGGGAGTAGCAGGCGCTTTTGCAGGGCGCAGCAAGTCAACATGATGACCGTTGGTTCCGGTCTGGCTTGCTTTCATTTGCGAGACTCATGTGTTTTTGGCGCATAGAACAGCGCCCGTGCACATGGAGTTGGTTTCAAAAAAATCACCCGGTCCCGGACGTACATGTGCGCCCGGGACCGGGTTTTGTATTGCCCGATATTCTGGTCAGATTCAGGAGGCAGACAATATGGAATGGAGTTTTGTATTTTTCCTCAACAGTGCCCTGCTGGGCGTGGGCCTTGCAATGGATGCGTTCTCGGTGTCCATGGCAAACGGCCTGCACGACCCCCGCATGAGCAGGGGAACTATGTGCAGAATCGCGGGCACCTTTGCCCTTTTTCAGGCCGTGATGCCCATGACAGGCTGGGTGTGCGTGCACACCATTGTGGAGCTGTTCTCTTCGTTTGAAAAGTTCATCCCGTGGATCGCACTGGCTCTGCTGGGCTATATTGGCGGCAAGATGCTGGTGGATGGCATCAAGGCCGAAGAGGCCGAAGAGGCCGAAGAGGCCGCAGAGCTGAGTGCGGGTGCACTGCTCATGCAGGGCGTGGCTACCAGCATTGATGCGCTTTCGGTGGGCTTCACCATTTCGGAATACGGCTGGCTGATGGCACTTGCGGCATCGCTCATCATTGCGGTGGTCACCTTCTTTATCTGCATGGCGGGCCTGCGCATCGGCAAAAAGTTTGGCACCAAGCTCTCCGGCAAGGCATCCATTCTGGGCGGCATCATCCTCATTGGCATAGGTCTGGAAATTTTTATTTCCGGGGTGTTCTGAAATTCAGACGGAATAAAACGAAAGGGCACGGCGCTGCGATGCGCTGTGCCCTTTCGTTTTATAAAATGTTCCACATAGAACAATTACTTTTCCGGCTCAAAATAATCGGCATATTCCTCGGTCAGCTTGGAGCCAAGCCGCCGGATGCCGCCGTACAGGTGCCGTTCCACCAACGGTTCAAAGGCGGCAAGGTCGCACCGCTCGATGGCGTTCATCAGGTTGCGGTGGTCTGCAATCACCTCGGCAAGGCCGCCGGTGGTCATGGTGTCCAGCATCCGGAAGCGGCTGTAGTCGGCGTGGGCGTTCTGCAGGGTGCTCCACAGGTACATTTTATCCATGGCGGCAAACCATGTCCCGTGCAGGGCACGGTCGGCTTCGTACAGCTTGTTGTAATCCGGGCTCTCCATGGCCGCAAGGGCCTCGTAGGCTTCCACCCGCCTGCGGATCAACGCCCGCTGCTCCGGGGTGCACCGGGGCGAAAAATCCCGCAATACGCGGGCTTCCACGGCGGTGCGCTCGTAGATCAGCTCGTCCACGATGCGGCGGTTCAGCCGGGTAACGGTGGTGCCCTTGTAAGGCACGATCTTTACCAGCCCGTTTTCCTGCAGCTTCTGCAGCACCACCCGGATCAGGGTGCGCGGTGCGCCAAAGCGGGCACAGAGCGGATTTTCGCTCAGCGAAGAGCCGGGGCGGATGGTCAGGTCAATGATCTCCCGCTCCAGCACAGCATAGATCTCAGAATCAGTTTTGTATTGTTCCATACCTCTCACCTAATGGAAATGCATTATCCTTCAAACGGTTTCCAGAACGCACCCTCCGGCAGCGGTAGCGTAAATGCCATGGGCTTTCCGGTCTCCGGGTGCAAAAACTGCAGGCCGCAGCTCTGCAGGGCAATGCTGCCTTTTACGCGGCTTCCGTATTTGCCGTCTCCGGCCAGCGGATGCTTCCGGGATGCAAACTGCACCCGGATCTGATGGGTGCGGCCGGTGTGCAGCGTGATCTCAGCAAGGCTCATCTCTCCTGCCGTTTTCACGATGCGGTATTCCAGCACGGCTTCCCGCACGCCCTTGCGGGGACGGCTCACAGGGAATACCCGGCCCCGGCGGCTGTCCTTGAACAGCCAGTCCCGCAGGGTGCCTTCGGCGGGCAGTGCTTCGTCCGGCCCGCCTGCAATGACGGCCCGATATCGCTTGATGAACTGCGGCACTTCCGGCTTCCCTTCGGCCCTGCCATCCTGCACAGCGTAGGCGTTCTGGCTCTGGGTGATTTGACGGCTGAGTGCGGCCGCAGCCCCGGGCGTTCTGGCAAACACCATCAGGCCGGAAACGCCGGTGTCCAGCCGGTGCACCACCCCTACAAAGGCATCCGGCTGGCCCCACAGCTGCCGCAGGGCTGCGGGCACGCCCTCTTCGCTGGAAAGTCCGGCGGGCTTGTCCAGCACCACAAGGGCGGCATCTTCGTACAGGATGTTCACAGCCTGCCCTCGGCGATCAGGGCCTTGAGCTTCAGGATACCGGCAATGGTCTTGCCGTCCCGGATCTCGCCGCTCATGACCATCTCATAAGCTTTATCCAGCGGCACACGGTCAGGGGTCAGGAATTCATCGGCATCCAGATGCATCTGGGTCTTGTGCAGGCCGGTGGCGACCCATGTATAGATCACTTCGGTGTCATAGCCTACGGTGGGGAAAAACTGGCCCAGAGAGATATAATTGTCCGCGGTCAGACCGCACTCCTCGCCCAGCTCCCTCTTGGCGGCTTCAAAGGGGTCCTCACCCTTTTCCAGCTTGCCGGCAGGCAGCTCCCACAGCTCCTGCTGCATGGCGTAGCGGAACTGGCGCACCATGCAGATGGTGCCGTCCTCAAAATAGGGCAGGATGCACGCACCGCCGTGGTGATGCACCACTTCGCGTTCGGCGGTCTTGCCGTTTTCCAGCAGAGCAGTGTCTTTTGTCAGGGTGATCACCCGGCCCTCGAAGAGCACCTCGCTGGTGAGTGTTTTTTCGTAATGCACGGTCTTCTCCATTTTATTACCCTCTTTGCCCGGCACAGCGCCGGTTTTCTATGGCTTCAGTTTACGGCAAAATGAGGTTTGTTGTCAATAAAGAGATGATAAATATAAGAGGATGGGACGATTTGAAATGCGCGCCGCGTTTGCTTTGCGCATAATCAGCGGAAAGAATATTTATAATTTCGCAATTCTGGAAAATCTGCGGAGCTTGTCGGGGCAAAGCCCCTCCATCTGCTAACGCAGACCGCTCTGCCGCTTGAAAGCCCTACTGGGGCTTTCATTGCTACACAAACGCGGATTTTCCAGAATTGCCTTTTCACAGGAGGGGTCGTAACGGAAAGCAGCATTTGCAGCGCCGCTTTCTGAGAAAGCGCGGCGCTGCGCAAGCCGTGACTGAGAGGGTTCCCTCCCCTTTTTGCGAAAAAAATTATAGGATCTGGCAAAGCAGGCAGGCCAAAACCGGAAAATCCGCGCCATTGCTCACTTTAACGAACTAAAGACGTACAAAAGCGCTAAAAAAATTTCTTTATTTTTGGTGCGTTTGTTGAGCGGTTTGCGTTTACTTTATGGGCGGAATTTGCTATTATAGTATACAAGCAATAGTGCCTTTATGGGGTTCTCCGGTCCCATGTGGGGCATATTGCCCCGCGCAAAAGGTACCAAATTCTGAATAATGGAGGAAGAAAAATGCCTAGAGCAAAGCAAACTATGGATGGCAATACCGCTGCCGCCCATGTAGCGTATGCCTACACGGACGTGGCTGCCATCTACCCCATTACCCCGTCTTCTCCGATGGCTGACTCTGTGGACCAGTGGTCCGCAGCTGGCCAGAAGAACATCTTCGGCAATCAGGTCAAGGTCGTCGAGATGGAATCTGAGGCCGGCGCTGCTGGCGCTGTGCACGGCTCTCTGGGTGCAGGTGCTGTTACCACCACCTTCACCGCTTCTCAGGGCCTGCTGCTGATGATCCCCAACATGTACAAGATCGCTGCTGAGCAGCTGCCCTGCGTGTTCGATGTTTCTGCACGTACCGTTGCTACCCAGTCCCTGAACATCTTCGGTGATCACAGCGACGTCATGGCATGCCGCCAGACCGGCTTTGCAATGCTGGTCGAGAGCAGCGTGCAGGAAGTCATGGATCTGTCCCCTGTCGCACATCTGTGCGCCATCGAGGGCAAGGTTCCCTTCCTGAACTTCTTCGATGGCTTCCGTACTTCTCATGAGTACCAGAAGATCGAGAAGTGGGATTACGCCGATCTGAAGGAAATGTGCAACATGGAGGCTGTGGAGGAGTTCCGTAAGAAGGCTCTGAACCCCGAACACCCCAAGATGCGCGGCTCCCACGAGAACGGCGACGTGTTCTTCCAGCATCGTGAGGCATGCAACAGCGTTTACAACGCTCTGCCTGCTGTTGTTGAGAAGTACATGGCCAAGATCAACGCAAAGCTGGGCACCAACTACGATCTGTTCAACTACTACGGCGCACCCGATGCTGACCGTGTGATCGTGGCTATGGGCTCCATCTGCGACGTTGCTGATGAGGTCATCGACTACCTGAACGCCAAGGGCGAGAAGGTCGGTATCGTCAAGGTCCGCCTGTACCGTCCCTGGGTCTCCGCTTCCCTGCTGAAGGTCCTGCCCAAGACTGCCAAGAAGGTGGCTGTGCTGGACCGCACCAAGGAGCCCGGCTCTCTGGGCGAGCCCCTGTACCTGGATGTTGCCGCTACCCTGCGTGAGGCTGGCCTGAACGATGTCGTTCTGACCGGCGGCCGTTACGGTCTGGGCAGCAAGGATACCCCGCCGTCCTCCATCTTTGCTCTGTTCAAGGAGCTGGAGAAGGATCAGCCCAAGGAGCGCTTCACTCTGGGTATCACCGATGATGTCACCTTCCTGTCTCTGCCGGAAGTCAAGCCCGCTCCCATCACCGCAGCTGCTGGCACCAAGGAGTGCAAGTTCTGGGGTCTGGGCGGCGACGGTACTGTCGGTGCTAACAAGAACTCCGTCAAGATCATCGGCGACCATACCGACAAGTATGTTCAGGCATACTTCCAGTATGACTCCAAGAAGACCGGCGGCGTGACCATCAGCCATCTGCGTTTCGGCGACAAGCCCATCCGCAGCCCCTACTACATCAACCAGGCTGACTTCGTGGCCTGCCACAACCCCGCTTACATCCACATGGGCATGAAGATGGTCCAGGATGTCAAGCCCGGCGGCGTGTTCATGATCAACTGCCAGTGGTCCGATGAGGAGCTGGGCCAGCACCTGAACGCCGAGGCAAAGAAGTATATCGCTGACAACAACATCCAGCTGTATACCATCAATGCTATCGATAAGGCTATCGAGATCGGCATGGGCAAGCGCACCAACACCATCCTGCAGTCTGCATTCTTCAAGCTGGCTGACGTCATGCCCATCGAGGATGCCGTCAACTTCATGAAGCAGGCAGCTCAGAAGAGCTACGGCAAGAAGGGCCAGGACGTCGTTGAGATGAACTGGAAGGCTATCGATGCAGGCGTTGACGCCATCCACAAGGTGGACGTGCCCGCATCCTGGTCCAACCCCGAGGCTGATCCCGCACCCAAGGCTCTCACCGGCCGTCCGGAGCTGGTCAAGCAGATCCGTGATGTCATGGAGCCCATTGCCCGTATGGACGGCGACAGCCTGCCTGTCTCTTCCTTCGTGGCAAATGCAAACGGCGAGTGGGAGCAGGGCGCTTCTGCATACGAGAAGCGCGGCACCGCTGTCAACGTCCCCGAGTGGGATGCTGCAAAGTGCGTTGGCTGTAACCAGTGTGCATTCGTCTGCTCTCATGCTACCATCCGTCCCTTCCAGCTGACCGCCGACGAGCTGGCAGCTGCTCCTGCACAGACCAAGAGCCGCGACAACAAGCCCGCAAACGAGTACAAGTTTGTCATGGCTGTGTCTCCTCTGGACTGCATGGGCTGCGGCGAGTGCGTCACCGTCTGCCCCACCAAGGCTATCACCATGGTGCCGCAGGACAGCCAGGCCGATCAGCAGGCAGTGTTCGACTACTGCGTGGCCAACATCTCCAAGAAGCCTTCCAAGTTTGCTGACGATACCGTCATCGGTTCTCAGTTCAACCAGCCGCTGCTGGAGTTCTCTGGCTCCTGCGCAGGCTGTGCCGAGACTTCTTATGCTCGCCTGATCACTCAGCTGTTCGGCGAGAAGATGTACATCTCCAACGCTACCGGCTGCTCCTCCATCTGGGGCGGCACCGCTTCCATCTCTCCGTACACCGTCAACAAGGACAGCGGCCATGGTCCTGCATGGTGCAACTCCCTGTTCGAGGATAACGCAGAGCATGGTCTGGGCCTGTACATCGGCCAGAAGACCGTCCGCGAGAACCTGATCAAGGAGATCGCAGAGGTTGCTGGTTCCGACAAGGCTTCTGCTGAGCTGAAGGCTGCCTTTGAGAAGTTCCTGGAGACCAAGAACAACACCAAGGCCAACGACGAGCCCGCAAAGGCCCTGATCGCTGAGCTGGAGAAGGCTGCTGCTGCCGGCTGCGAGAAGTCTGCAGAGATCCTGAAGAGCAAGCAGTTCATCGCCAAGAAGTCCGTCTGGATCTTCGGCGGCGACGGCTGGGCATACGACATCGGCTTCGGTGGTCTGGACCACGTTCTGGCTTCCGGCGAGGATGTCAACGTGATGGTCTTCGATACTGAGATGTACTCCAACACCGGTGGACAGGCATCCAAGGCTTCCAACATTGGTGAAGTCTGCCAGTTCGCTGCTGCTGGTAAGGAAATCAGCAAGAAGAGCCTGTCCGAGATCGCTATGACCTACGGTTACATCTATGTTGCTCAGATCGCACTGGGTGCTAACCCGGCTCAGGCTGTCAAGGCCATCGCTGAGGCTGAGGCTTACCCCGGCCCGTCTCTGATCATCGGCTACGCTCCCTGCGAGCTGCACGGTGTCAAGGGCGGCATGACCAACTGCCAGAACGAGATGAAGAAGGCAGTTGAGGCCGGTTACTGGAACCTGTTCACCTTCAACCCGGCAAACAAGGCTCAGGGCAAGAATCCGTTCACCCTGACCTCCAAGGCTGTGGATAACGAGAAGTATCAGGCACTGCTGGCTAACGAGACCCGTTACAGCCGCCTGACTCGTGCATTCCCCGACCGTGCTAAGGAGCTGTTCGCACGCAACCAGGAAGTTGCAAACGACCGCTACGAGCACCTGACCCGTCTGGTCGACCTGTACAAGTAAGCATTCTTCTGCGCTTTGGATGCAGATATTTGCGGCACCTTAGCCCCACAATGCAAGAGGGCGGCTGCCCCGTACCGGCGGTTACTGCGCAATGCAGCGGTACGAAGCGGAGAAACGCATCCATCCATGCAGGTGATGTGCTGAAGTACAGCATTCGCCATACGAGTTCTATCTGATTTCACTTCCCGGGCGGTGCTTTGTTCCGTGCGAAGTACCGCAGCGGGATATGAGATACCAAAGCGCCCGCGAGGGTCCTTGAAAGCACACCCCGCGTGTGTCAGGAGCATAAGGTCTGCTTGCAGATACCTTGCTCCGCCTGCTGCATAAGACCTGCTTTGCAGGGATCTTGCCGCAGTAAAAAACGTATATCGTTTTTAGCGCCCCGTTCACCGCAAGGTGACCGGGGCGTATTTTTGTGCAAACTCTTTTTGTGAAAATACAAGCCCGGAACGTTTGCGGACGTTCCGGGCTTGTATCTTTGACGACATATAAATTATTTATTTGTCACAAATTCAATTTTGACGTTCATCCCCATCCCTGCGGCAAGACGCTGCAGGGTGCGCAGAGATGGGTTTGCATTACCGCGTTCCAGTTTGCTGATATCTGCCTGCGCAATGCCGGTGCGCTCTGAAAGCTGCTTCTGGGTCAGACCACTTTCCTTCCGGGCATCGATCATGGCCTGTGCAATGGTAAGCTCCGGCTGAAGAGCATCCCATTCTGCCTTAAAGGAAGGCCGCTGTAATTGTTCATTCAAATAATTCCGAAAATCACTCATGAGGAACTCTCCTTCCGATGAAAATAGTCCGCGCGGTATTTTTGCGCCAGTGCAATTTCTTCCGGCGGTGTTTTCTGCGTCTTTTTAACAAAACCGTTTGTCAGGATGATCTGATGTCCAACTACGAAAAAATATAAAATGCGCGTAATATTGCTGCTTTGCTTGGCACGCAATTCAAAAATGCCGTCACCCAATGATTTGGAATAAGGTTCCCGCAGTTGTGTGCCATTGGCTTCCAATAGGGAGATCGTGCCCAAAAGCTTTGCCAGCATTTTGTCGTCCAGCGTATCCAGAAAATCACGAACCGGGCAGCTGCCGTCTGCCTTATAATAAAAATTCACTTCAAAAGCAGACATTTTCGGCATCCTTCCCGTTTGGTGGTATCCTATGATTATAATATAGGATAAAACAAATATTGTCAAGAAGATTTTCTATCACAAAATCTTCCAAAAGATACCATTCCCTTTTTACAGTTTCTTCATAGCTTCTTAACGAATTCAATTGTGAAAGCTGTTATACTTTTGCCATGGGAAGCGGGGCCGCAACCGCTTACCCAAGTAACATGATTCCTCCTCACACCAAGGCAATATCCAAACAAAACACCCTTTTTCGTGTGCCGCAACACGGAAGAGGGTGTTTTGTTTTGCAAAATTCTGGTAAATCGGTGGTTTAGGGTTGACCCCGTTTTTTTGCGGCGCTATAATAAAAATGAATATGAAAACTTGGAGGTGAACGCAGGAAAATGGACCCGGATCATAGTCGAAGTAGAACCACCGGCGCGGTGGATCAGAAAACAAAAACAACTGCGTTTTCCCCAACCGTTCGCCTCCTTCGCTGAGTCCTGCGGAAAAGCACCGCTTCAACGGTGCATCTTTCCGCAAAACAGAGCAGAGGAAGGCGCGGCTTTGTGTGCGCAGAATGCGGCGTTTGCGGCATTCCGGCAGGCAAGGCGGCGCGTTTTTTGTTTCCCGATCTGCTGCGTCCTCCGGATACAGGAGCTGCTCCTGTTCCGTAAAAACTGAGGAGGTACGCCCAATGGATATGGAAGAAAAAAAGCTGACGGCTGATGCTGCGGAGCAGGCCCTGCCGGTGCAGGAGCTGCCTGCTGATATCCCCGCCGAGGTCCGCCAGAAGCTGGCTGAAGATCTGAACGAGGAAGCTACTGAAGACCTCAAGCAGGATATGCGCGAGGCCGAAAAAGAGGAAGCCAACGACGAAGAGGTCAGGGCCAACCCTGAGATGCTCACCAAGAGCCGACTGCTCAAGCTGCTCATCAAGAAGCAGTACGTCAAGCTGCGCGAAGTGACCGAGGAAGAGCAGCCCGCCGACCTTGCCGAACTGCTGGAAGAGCTGGACGAAAACAACCGCCTTGTGGTGTTCCGCCTGCTCAAAAAGGAAGTGGCCACCGAGGCCTTTGCCTATATGTCCGACGAGGCCCGCGACGATCTGGTGAACGCCTTCTCAGATGTGGAGCTTGTGGGCGCTATTGAAGAGATGAGTCTGGACGATGCCGCCGACCTGCTGGAGGATATGCCGGCAGGCGTGGTGAAGCGGGTGCTGGAGAAATCCTCCAAGCAGACCCGTGAGAGCCTGAACAAGCTGCTGAACTACCCCGAAAGCTCTGCCGGCAGCCTGATGACCCCCGAATATGTCCGTCTGCGCGAGGATATGACCGTGGCGCAGGCTTTTGAAGCCATCCGCAAGCAGGGCGAAAACGCAGAGACCGTGTACACCTGCTACGTGGTGGAGCGCAACCGCCTGAAGGGCGTTGTTTCTGCCCGCAGCCTGCTGCTGTCAGAGCCGCATACTCCCATCAACGAGATCATGGATGATAACGTGGTCACTGTGAAAGTGACCGACGATCAGGAGTACGTGGCCCGTGAGATGCAGCGCTACGACTTTACCGCCATGCCTGTTCTGGACAACGAGGGCATGTTCGTGGGTATTATCACCATCGACGATGCAATCGACGTTCTGACCGACGAGAGCACCGAGGATATGCAGAAGATGGCTGCTATTCTGCCGGACGACGATGCCACCACCTACTTCGGCACCAGCGTCTGGACCCATGCAAAGCAGCGCATTCCATGGCTGTTGATCCTGATGCTGTCCGCCACCTTTACCGGCATGGTCACCACCCACTATGAGGAGGCCTTTGTCAGCCTGCCGCTGCTGGTTTCCTTCATGCCCATGCTGATGGATACCGCCGGCAACTGCGGCAATCAGATCAGCACCCTGATGGTGCGCGGCCTGGCTCTGGGTGAGGTAGAACCCAGCGACTTTTTGCAGGTGCTGGGCAAGGAGCTGCGGGTGTCTGCCATCGTGGGTGCGGTGCTGGGCATCGTGAACGGCCTGCGCATCTACCTGATGTACACCTTCCTGTTCCCCGGCCAGTACGCTAACGTGATGGGCTATGCCATCGTGGTCAGCGTTTCGCTGTTCTTCAGCGTCATTCTGGCAAAGCTGGTGGGCGGTATGCTGCCGCTGGCAGCCAAGAAGCTGGGTGCCGACCCGGCCATCATGGCTACCCCCTTCATCACCACCATCGTGGATGCCTGCAGCCTGATCCTGTATTTCCAGATCGCACAGCTGGTGTTCCACAATATGATGTAAATAATAAAGCAATGCCGGACGGTCTTGAAGTGACTGCCCGGCATTTTTATAGGACGAACCCTCTCAGTCATCGCTGCGCGATGCCAACTCCCTCAGTCAAAACCTGACGGTTTTGCCAGCTCCCTCAAAGAGGGAGCCTCTGGCGGAGCCGGAAGCGTCCTAACCCTCTCAGCCTGCTCCCGTTGGTCGCAGACAGCTCCCCCGAAGGGGGAGCTTATAGCACTGCCGGAAGCTTTTAGCATTCATCCGATACGTTTCGGTTATCGCAAAAAAGCTCCCCCTTCGGGGGAGCTGTCGCCGCAGGCGACTGAGAGGGTTCAGCCGGGATAAAACAGTGTGGAAAACTGCATGTTTCCCCGCCTTTTCCACACAGAAAAACGGCAGCGGCCCGGTGTTGAAAACTTGTGACCGGTTCATTCCAGATTGGAGAAAAAGAAATCACCGCCCGGAAACGGTTTGTAGAATACAAAGAAAATCCTTCGACTTTCTTTTTTATAAAAGGCAGAATGCCCGCATTTTTGCCCAAAACTTACCAGAAAGCTGCGGCCTGAATTACGGTGTGTATAGGGCTGATGCCCTTTTGTTGTGGAAAACCCGGTGGAAAAAGTGGAAAACCTCATGGAAAACTTGCCCTTTTCTTCACAAAAACGGTGGAAAACCCGGTGGAAAAAGTGAAAAGTTCATTCCAGACAGGAAACTCCATACACTTTCCAGTTGTGCTTTTGTGCCGCAAGATCCGCTTGACAGCTGTATTTTTGGGCGGAAGATGCGGCAGTTTTCCACACTGTGGCATTGCCTTGAATGCCCCGGCCAATCATGGTACAATAACAGCAGAAAAATGCGGCAAAACTCACCGATATCGGAATACAATGCGTTGGAGGCACCCTATATGAACAATTGGCTCAACCAGCTGGAGCGCAAATACGGCCGCTTCGGCATCCCGAATCTGACCAACATTCTGGTGGGCGGGCAGATCCTTGTGCTGGCCATCGAGCTGTTTGTCAACCAGACCGTCAGTGTCTGGCTGGCACTCAGCCGCTATTTTCTGCTGCGCGGCCAGATCTGGCGCATCATCACCTTTGCGTTCATCCCCTCTTACGGCGGCAGCATCCTCAGCGCGGTGCTGGGCATCTATTTCACATGGTTCATCGGCACAGCGCTGGAACAGGAGTGGGGCGATTTCCGCTATACGGTGTATCTGCTCTCCGGGATACTGGGCACCGTGCTGGCCTGCCTGCTCACCGGCGTGACCGGCAGCACCTACTGCCTGTCCCTTTCGCTGCTGCTGGCCTTTGCCATGCTGTACCCGGAGGTGCAGGTGCTGCTGTTCTTTGTCATCCCCATCCGGGTAAAATACTTTGGCTTTTTTGCGGCAGCACTGTGGGTGCTCAGCTTTCTGGGCGCGCCGCTGCCGCAAAAGCTGAGCCTGCTGCTCAGCATGGCGAACGTCTGGCTGTTCTTTGGCCCGATGGCCTATCGTTCCGTCCGCGCATGGGTACGCCGTGAGCAGTGGAAGCGGAGAAACAGAAGGTAAGGAGAAACATCATGATGCTGGACCGCATGGAGGGCAATGCAGAACTGAAAAGCAGCGTGAAGCTGATGCTGGCAGCCCGCCGCCTGACCCACAGCGTGCTGCTGGTGGGTGAAGAGGGCCTTGGAGCCGGTTTTGCAGCCCGCTGCATTGCGGCAGATTATCTTTACCCTGCAGGCGGAGCGCCCGCTGAGGCCCTTCTGCGGGGCGAATGCTGCCGTGCTGTGGGTAAGCCTGGCGACCGCGACAGCGGCCATGTGGAGACCGGCATCGTGCGTGAAGCGATCAGCGTTTCCGGTATGGGCGCAGGCGGAAAATATCTGGTCAGTCAGGTCAAGGCTATGCGCAGCGAGATCTTCAACACCAGCCTTTCGGCCGAGGGCCGTGCCGTGCTGCTCTACCATGTGGAAAAAATGAACGAGGAATCTGCCAATGCCCTGCTGAAGGTGATGGAAGAGCCGCCGGAGGGGGTGCTGTTCCTGCTTACGGCGGATTCGCTGGCAGGCGTGCTGCCCACCATCCGCAGCCGCTGCGTCAGCTTTGCAGTGGCTCCTGTCTCGCCGGAGCAGTGCGCCCGCTACTGCGCCGCACAGGGGGTGGACAAAAAGACGGCCGCGCTGTACAGCGAACTGTTCGACGGGCACATTGGTACGGTGCTTGCCGCCGCACAGGACGAAGCCCGCACCGCGCAGGTGGAAAAGGCCCTGCAGCTGGCAAAGGCCGCTGCTGACCGTGACAGCTATGCCGCAGCCTGCCTGCTGGCCGCCTACGAAAAGGACAAGGCCGGAGCCGCCGCCCTGCTGACGGACTTCCGTGCGGTGGCCGCTGCGGGCCTGCGGCAAAGCCCCCACGCACCGGTGCAGGGCATTGCTGCCCAGCGTGCCCTGCGTCTGGCCGAAGCCGCCATTCAGCGCCTTGGCGCGCAGGTGAACCCTAAAATCGTGCTCAGCGTGTTTGCGGCAAAGTTCCGCGCGCTGTAATGCAAAAAGAAAAACCGGAAGAGCATTGTGCCCTTCCGGTTTTTAGCATCATGATTTTTATTCAATAGTGGGGTCATCGTAGATGGGCTGATATTTAAAGGTGGCCGTTTTTCCGCCCAGTTTCAGCTCAACCGTAAAAACGCCTCTGACATTGAGGGAAGTCGTATTCACCGGGCCAAGGTCAATATAGATAGGAAAAGTTTTACGATCACCTTTGGCAACGGTTACGGAAGAAACATACTTGAAACCGGTTCCGGCGCTGTTCAGGCCAAAATTGCCCAGACTGCACACTTTCAGACCAGATTCGGTAGTACCATTATGTTTGCAGGTAAAATTACTGGTAGAAATCGTAACGGAAGAATCTGTGTTATAGGAGTTATCAATAAAAAGACCGGTGTAAAGATAATTATGCTGCCATCCGTCCGATTCGTAAGTAGTACGGGAGACCCAAGTGCCAGTCAGCGGCCCCATATCCACATAGGTGCTGCCCAATGTAGCAAAAGTACCGGTGTCAATGGTGGGCAGGGTCGGGTTGCCGGGGGTTGCACCATAACCTTCGCCGCAGCCAACCAGCATACTGCCGGCGGCAGCGACCAGTGCAGCAGCACCGGTGGTCTTTAAAAAGGTACGGCGGGTGATCAGTTCAGACATAAAAATCTCTCCTTTGATTGCAGGAAATCACAAAATACAAAAGCTGATGCAAACAGAAACTCCCTCCGGCGCTTGCGGTACACCGGAGGGAGTTTCTGTTTGGGGTATTGCTTTGGTGTGAGGAGGAATCATGTGCGGAAAGACGGTTGCGGCCCCGCCTCCCCGCAAGGTATAGTATACCCGATTTTAAGTGAAAAGTCATTACATTTCTGTGAAAAAACATCCCGCAATGAACTTTTTACAAAATTCCCCCAATGATAAAAACCAAACAGCGCGGTGTACAAAAATTCTGGTATTCCAGAATGACATAAACTGCCAATTTCACTATAGCAGACAAGACCGCAGGTGTCAATTAAAATGTCGGCTTTTTGGCGGAAAGACGAAAAAATGTGGCAAAAAACTGTAAAATCGGCACAGGGTCAGCCCTTGGCAAGCTCGGCAGCGTGAAGCTTGCCGTGCTCCACGTAGTGGGCGGCGTTGTGCAGGTTGGCCTCGATCTGGGCCGCGCTCACCTGCTTGATGACCCTTGCGGGCACGCCCACAGCCACCGAGTTATCCGGGATCACCATGCCCTCCGGCACCAGCGCACCCGCGCCGATGATGCAGTTTTTGCCCACGACACAGTGGTTGAGCAGGGTGGCGTGCATTCCGATGAGGCTGCCATCCCCTACCGTGCACCCGTGCACAAGCGCACTGTGGCCCACGGTGACGCTTTTGCCCAGCATTACAGCACCGCCCACATCACAGTGCAGCACGGCGTTATCCTGCACGTTGGAGTTTTCGCCAATGGTCAAAGTGCCGTCGTCGCCGCGCAGCACGGCCCCGTACCACACCGTGGAACCGGCTTTCAGGATCACATCGCCTTGCACGGTGGCGTTGGGCGCAACGAACGCAGCCCCTTCGTCGCGGGGGACTTTTCCACAAAAGGACAGAAACATTGTTAAAAACCGCCTTTCTCTCTTTCTCTTTTGGCTGGTTTATGGTATTCTTTAAAGTAGTATAGCAAGCCAGAGCCTTTCCGGCAAGTAGGAGCTGTTTCAAAACAAAAATTTTTGCCGTGCGTCGGCAAGCAGATACAAGGGGGCACGCTCATGTTCAAAAACACCATCTTCCGCCGCATGACGGCGCTGGTGCTCACGCTGGCACTGGCCGTTGCTGCTGCACTGCCGGGCCTTGCGGTATATCCCATGCCCATCCAGACCGCCAGCGAGACCGAGGCGGTGTACCTGTTCAACGCCGACACCGGCAAGACCATCCTGAACCAGAATGCTGACCAGCAGCAGTATGTTGCCAGCCTGACCAAGCTCATGACGGCCCTGCTGCTGCTGGAAAGCGGCAAGGATCTGAACGGTGAAGTGACCGTGCCCACCGCGCTGACCCAGGAGTTTCGGGATATCCAGAACGCCAACGGCACCACCATGGGCCTGCGCATCGGCGAGACGGTGCGCCGCATCGACCTGCTGAACGCCATGCTCATCGTCAGCGCCAACGACGCCGCCAGCGTCATTGCCTACGATGTGGGCGGCAGCGTGCTGGATTTCGTCAAGCAGATGAACGCCCGTGCCCAGGAGCTGGGCTGCACCGGCACGAACTTTACCTGTGCCCACGGCCTGTTTGACTACGGCAACGTGTCCACCGCGCAGGATCTGGCAAAGATCGCCGCCGCCTGTGCGGCAAACCAGACCTTTGCACAGGTGGCGGGCACCGCCAGCTATGTCCTGCCGGCCACGAACCTCCGCAAGGCTGAGCACACCATCAGCAGCTCCAACAGCCTGATGAACAGCGAGAGCGCCAACTACCGGGAGTATGTCCGGTGGGTCAAGGGCGGCTTTACCACGCTGGCAGGCCGCTGCATCGTGGCCTTTGCGGAAAAGGACGGACACACCTACGGGCTGGTGATCCTTGGCTGCGATACGCCGGACCACCTCTTTGCCGAGTGCGATGATCTATTCGACTGGGCCTTTGCCAGCTTTGCGGACCGTCCGCTGGTGGACACCCAGACCGTGCTGACCACCGTAGACCTGACCAAGTGCCGCACCGAACCGACGGTGGCACTGTATGCCGCTGCGCCGGTCAGCGGCTACGGCCACGCGGACGATATCGTTACCTACTCCTTCGACCTGCCGGAGAGCATTGCGGCCACCGTCAAGAGCGGCAGTGTGGTGGGTACAGCCACCGTGTATCTGGACGGCGATGAAGCGGGCACGGTGGACCTTGTGACCCACAAGGAGTATGTCTCCGATTTCCGCACCGACATGAAGGCGACAGTGCTTCTGCTGTGTGCACTGGTGTTCATCCTCGCTGCATTAACGGCGGTCACTCTTGCCGCGGGCGGTGGCTCGCTGAACCTTAAAAGGAGAAAGCACCGCAGATAAAGTGCATGGGCTTGACAATTTTGGAAAATAAGCTATACTGAAAATACAAAGGCGCTGGCCCACAAACGGCTAGTTCCTTACCATACTAGTCAAAAAGAAAAATGACCGGTCGTGTTGGGGAACAAGAGGCGGTCATTTTTTCTTTTTATCATCACTGTGAGAAACAGTCCATGTAATTTCAAACGTAACGTAGATCGCTCCGCCAAGAAGCGTGAGCAGAAGCACGACCTGTTCAAACGTCATGGTGCATCCCCCCTTTCTGCCCTTGGGCAAAACCGGGGGTGCGAAAGATCCAAAGAAAAAATCGCCTTGCCCGGCGCGCCTAGGTGCCGGTAAGACGAGCTGCAACAATGACGACCGCTGCCTGCGGCAGAAACAGGGAGGAATTGTTGGGGCCGCGGCCAGCGAGGCGCGAGTACCGTTCAAGGTACGATGCGAATGCTGGGAGCCGCAACCCGTGCTGCGTTTTGGGACACAGCGCCTTCGTACCGCAGATGCGGCAATTACAGAATATCACAGCAAACTGCAAAAAACAATAAAGAACAGCGAAAAAGCGGCGCTCAGTGCCTTGCAACAGGCTCTGAGCGCCGCTTCTTTTGTGCTTATTGGTTGAGGAACTTGATAAAGTGGTAAGATTCCACGATCTGGAAGTACTTGATGATGCGCGGGTACAGCGGTTCGGCCTTTTCGCCAAACTGCTGCTTCATGCATTCAGCAAGGTCTGCAACGGTCTTCTGGCCGTCGATCAGCGGCCAGAGATAGCTGCCGGTCTCGTCCAGATGCACCTGTGTGGTGCGCGGTTTATGAAACACTTTTTGCGCGATCGTGTTGAACACACCGGTGTTCTCCACCTCAAGGGTGATAAGGCCGGTGGCTTCGTCTGTGTGCCAGCGCAGGGTTTCCGCCCGCTGCGGAATGAGGTCCAGATAGTTGATGGACTGCTTTTTCTTACTCATCAGTTCTTCTTTTTCTTCATGGAGAAGGCCAGCAGGCATGCGATCATCACGATCATCAGGACCACGCCGCCAATGTTGCCCAGATCAATGCTCAGGGCAGTGCTGATGCCGAACACGGCAAACACAGCCAGCAGGATGCCCACAAGGCCCTCGCCTGCGATCATACCGGCACAGAACAGGGTGCCGCGGGTGGTCTGCTCTTCCTTGAGCTTCGCGTCAACATTCTTGCGGCTGTCCATGAACCAGCGCACAACACCGCCGATCATGATGGAGGTGTTCAGGTAGATGGGCAGATACAGGCCGATGGCGAACGGCATCACGGGGATGCGCAGGACCTCCAGAGCAATGGCAAGGAACACACCGGTGAACACCAGGTTCCAGGGCAGGTTGCCGCCCATGATGCCCTCGACGATCATCTTCATCAGGGTAGCCTGCGGTGCGGGGACCTCGGCACCGCCGTAGCCCCATGCGCTGTCCAGCAGGTACAGCACACCACCGATGGCCAGACCGGCGGCAATCACGCCGATCAGCTCACCGATCTGCTGCTTGACCGGGGTCGCACCCAGCAGGTAGCCGGTCTTCAGGTCCTGAGAGGTATCCGCAGCAATGGCAGCGCAGATGCAGATGACAGAGGCGATGGCCATGGAGCCGATCATGCCCTCGATGCCAACGTTGCCGGTGGCCTTCAGGATCATGGTAGCGATCAGCAGGGTGGCAATGGTCATGCCGGAGACCGGGTTGTTGGAACTGCCGATCATGCCGACCATACGTGCAGAGACGGTGGAGAAGAAGAAGCCGAAGATGACGATCAGCAGAGCACCCAGCGGGCTGACGGGGATGGCCGGAGCCAGCCAGATGATGAGGATGATGAGCAGGATGCCGCCCAGAATAAAGGGCATGGGCAGGTCCTTCTCGGTACGGGAGGTGCCGGAAGCACTGCCGCCCTTCATGCTCTTCATGGCATCACGGAAGGTGGATGCGATCAGAGGCAGGCTCTTGATCAGCGAGATGATACCGCCGGTAGCAATGGCACCTGCGCCGATATACTTGACGTAGTTGGACCAGATGGCGTCTGCACCGCCTGCTGCATACAGATCAGCAATGGTGGTGCCGGCTGCTGCCGGGTACAGGGAGATGTTTGCGCCGAACAGGCAGATCAGCGGGATAATGACCATCCAGCCCACCAGAGAACCGGTGAACATGTAGGAAGCGGTCTTGGGGCCGACGATGTAGCCCACGCCCAGCAGAGCGGGGTACACTTCCATGCCCAGAGCACCCTTGAAGGAGCTGAAGGCCACGGCAATGTCGGCGGGGATCATCTTCAGGCCATCGACGATGAACTTGAAGATGGCTGCCAGACCCATGCCGGAGAACACGGTGGAGGCGTTTGCACCGCCCTCTTCACCGGCCAGCAGAACGTCTGCACAGGCGGTGCCTTCCGGGTACAGCAGGGTGGCGTGCTCCTTGACGATCAGGGCGTTGCGCAGGGGCACCATGAACAGAACGCCCAGAATGCCGCCGCACAGGGCGATCAGGGTGATCTCCAGGATGCTGGGCTTGTCGCACAGGCCCTCTTTTGCCCACAGGAACAGTGCGGGCATGGTGAAGATGGCACCGGCGGCCAGGCTCTCGCCTGCGGAACCGATGGTCTGCACCATGTTGCTCTCCAGAATGGAGTTCTTCTTGAGCAGGACGCGGATCACGCCCATAGAAATGACTGCTGCCGGGATGGAGGCAGAAACAGTCATGCCGACGCGCAGGCCCAGATAAGCGTTTGCAGCGCCGAAGACCACGGACAGGATGATGCCCATGATCACAGAGGTCGCCGTCATTTCTGCGGTGATCTTTTCCGCAGGAATATACGGCTTGAAGGATTCTTGATCTTTCATGTTTGCTCTCCTTGCGACAGCACAAGCGCCTTGCTTTTTGGGGCAGGGCGCTTGTGCTGTCTGTTTTCCTATTTCCTAAAACACGCGCATCCTATCCAACAAAGGATACGCTGGCACATACTCCATTATACTAAAGTGTGACTAAATTGACAACTGGAAATGTACACAAGAAATTTACAAAAAATTCGTTTATTCAAGCGTTTTGCGGAAAAATCAAGCAAAAATGTGCAAAAAAACTCCATGCAGACTTAAAACTGTCCGCATGGAGCATACAACTTTATAAAACTCAGACGGCACCGTAGATGCCGTGCACCGATACTTCGCCGGTAAAAACGTGCACTTCGCCGCTGTCGGTGCGCACCACCAGACGGCCCTCTTCGTCCACATCGACGGCTTCGCCTGCACCCTGCCCGCCGTCCGGCAGGTCGAAGGTAACCCGGCGGCCCAGATTGACGCAGGCGGCTTTGTATTCCTCCCGGAAGGGGGCAAAGCCATCGCGGGCAAACACATACATGTTGCGGTCAAAGCCAAAGTCAGTCAGGCCCTCGGCCAGCCATGCGGGGTCGGTGGAAAGATCCACCTTTGCGCCCTGCAGCGCCAGCGAGGTGCCGTTGGGCAGACCGGCGGCATCAAAGTAGCTCTGCGGCTGGGCCAGATTGATGCCGATGCCGCACAAAATGCCCCGGCCCTGCTGCTGGTAGCCGTAGCTCACGCCCTCGCACAGGATGCCCACGATCTTTTTGCCGTTGAGCAGAAGGTCGTTGGGCCACTTGATCTGGCAGTCCACGCCGTAGCGCAGCTTGAGCTGGGTGCGCACGGCAAGGCTTGCCAGCAGCGGCAGGGTGGTAGGCTGGGCCAGCGGTTCCCGGATGGCTGCTGTATAATACAGGGCCTTGCCCTCGGCGTTCACCCAGCTGCGGCCCAGACGGCCCCGGCCTGCGGTCTGGTTCTCGGTATACACCGCACCCACCGGGCCGAACTCTTCAAAATGCTCCTTCACGTAAGCGTTGGTGCTGCCGCATTCCGGCAGATAGCGCACCTCATTGATGCTCATTGTTTGGGTACCTCTTTATGTTCATAGGCGGTCACTTTGCCTTCGTCCAGCGTCAGGATGCCGTAGGTGTCCGGCCCGGTGTAACACCGGCCGCAGGAGCCGGGGTTGAACAAAAACACCTTGCTGCGGGTCTCTGCATGGGGGATGTGGGTGTGGCCGAACAGCGCCACCTCGGCACCCCGGGCAGATGCGGCATCTGCCAGCGTATCCAGATCGTATTTCACACCGTACATATGACCGTGAGTGTAAAAGATCACCACGCCGTCAAAGGCGGCAAGGCCGTCGGTGGGTTCCAGTGCACCGTAATCGCAGTTGCCCGCCACCGAGTAGGCCCGCAGCTTGGGGTACAGCGTCAGAGCCAGTTCCAGATCCCGCAGGCCGTCGCCCAGAAAGATCAGGGCATCGATGCTTTTGCTCTCTTTCATCAGCACGCGCTCAATGGCGGCACGTCCGCCGTGGCTGTCGCTCAAAACCAGAAGCTTTGTCACAAAAGGGGTCCTCCTCTATTACCATTTACCTGAGATGCTGTCATTCACCAGCCTGCTGGCCCTGTTGCAATACCAGCAGCTGCTTGTACACTTCGCTTTTAGAATAAGGTGTGCCCTGTGCCGCCGCCTTGGCTGCGGCGGTGGGGCCAAAGCCCTGCCCGGTCAGCTCCAGCGCCCGCTGCGCTGCCTGCTCCAGCGTCAGCTCCTGCTCCGGGTCGGCGGTCTCCGGCGCACCGGCCATCACCAGCACATACTCGCCGCGCGGCTCGTTGGTCTTGTAGTGCTCCACCGCCTCGCCGAGGGTAGTCTTCCAGATATCCTCGTGCAGCTTGGTCAGCTCCCGGCACAGGGTGATGCTGCGGTCTGCGCCAAAGGCATTGGCCAGATCGTCCAGCGTGGTGCGCAGCTTGTGGGGCGCTTCGTAAAAGATGGTGGTGCGCTTTTCCTGCAAAAGCTCAGCCAGCCGCTCTTTTTTCTGCTTGCGGTTCACGGGCAGAAAGCCCTCGAACACCCAGCGGGAGGTGTCCTGCCCGGACACGGCCAGCGCTGTGACGCAGGCGGAAGCCGCCGGCACTGGCACTACCTTGATACCCCGGGCCAGTGCGTCCCGCACGATCACCTCGCCCGGGTCGGAGACGCAGGGCATGCCCGCATCACTGCACAGAGCACAGCTCTCGCCTGCTTCAATGCGGCGCAGGATGCCCTCACCCTTCTGCAGGGCGTGCTCATAGTAGCTGACCATGGGCTTTTTCAGGCCCAGAAAGTTCAGCAGCTTCATGGTCACACGGGTGTCCTCGGCGGCAATAAAGTCTGCCGCGCCAAAGGTGGCCGCTACGCGCGGCGGCATATCGTCCAGATTGCCGATGGGCGTTGCCACGATATAAAGAGTTCCTGCCATAGTTTACCTCCCATATAACGCCGCACCGGCGCTGATCAACACATCCGGCTCCACCCGCAGGCCGGTCTTGCGGTTCTTCTGCGCTTCCACAAGGAAGAGCCATGGCGCGCCGTCCGCCTTGTTCTTTACAAAGGCCAGCCGCTTCGGCTCCAACCGGTTGGCCCGCAGCACCGCCAGCACCTCCGCCAGTCGTTCCGGCCGGTGGCACAGCGCAAAGCGCCCGCCGTCCTTCAAAAGGCGGAACGCACACTGGCACACATCGTCCAGTGTGCAGGTGTTCTCGTGCCGGGCAAGGGCGTGGGCTGCGTTTTGGCTTTGGGGCCCATCCGTGAAATAGGGCGGATTGCACGCACACACGTCAAAACTGCCCTCGCCCTGCCGGAAAGCGCGCAGGTCGGCACAGACAGGCTCAATGTGCCCGATGTCCTGCTCCTGCACCGCAGCGGAAAGCAGAGCGCTGCCCTCGGGCTGCAGCTCCAGCCCCATGCAGGGGCCGCGGTGGCCGCGGTCGTGCCATTCCAGCGCCACGATGCCGCAGCCGGAGCACAGGTCTGCGGCCTTCTGGGCGCGCTTTGGCTCACAGAAACGGGCCAGCAGCAGCGCGTCGGAGCCAAAACGATGCTCCGGCGAGCAATAAACCATAGTTCTATTATACAAGACTTCGGTAGAATGTTCCATAGATAAGTGTGCCGTACCCTCTCAAAAAAATGCGTGGAATTGCTCGGGGAATTTGTGCGAATTACTGCAAAACAAAAAGCAGCAGACCTGCTTTGGACAGGCCTGCTGCTTTTGATGCGTTTTTTGTGCAGCTGCTAAAATTATTCAGCAGTGATAGCACCGGTGGGGCAAGCACCCTCGCAAGCGCCGCAGTCGATGCAAGCGTCTGCGTTCACAGAAGCAACACCATCAACGGTGATAGCGCCAACCGGGCAAGCGCCCTCGCAAGCGCCGCAGCCAACACATGCGTCAGAAACCTTGTGTGCCATAATAAACTCTCCTTTTTATCTCCGTGCCCGAAGTATTGTATGAAGAGTCATGTATGGCACGGCTGTGCATGTCTCTCCGGAAATCATATCCTTGCCTGCATTTTAACAAAGCAGGTGAGAAAAGGCAAGACTAACCGTGACCCGAAAAACACAAAAGTCTGTTTTTTGTTGGGTTGCACAAAAGCACAGGCTAACTTATGGCCAAATTTGCAGGAGTTTTTTGGCAAAAATCACGAAGAACAGTTAGTTTTAGCAGACTAACCCCTCAGAACCTCCGGTGCTTCCCTCACTCCTTTTCGGCAGCGCGCTTCCGGGCGCAGCCGCCGCCCGCGCAGCGCTTTTCGCCATCGTCGGAGGAAGCCACCACCGGGGCCGGGTTGCGCACGCCGGAGTAATCGTCGTCCGGGTCCGGGCGGCGGGGCGCACGCTTGCCGCCGCTGATATATTCGCACACACCCACCTTATAGTAACGGGGCGAAAGGCTCTCGGTGCCGCAGCGCACCCGCAGGTAGCCGGAAACCGGGTTCACCTCCAGCACGGTGCCAAGACCGTCCGGCGTGCGCACGGTGCTGCCCACCATGGGCATGATGCTGTTCAGGTACTCGTAGGCGCTTTCCTCGTAGGCAAGGCAGCACATCAGCCGGCCGCAGGCACCGCTGATCTTGGTGGGGTTCAGCGAAAGGCCCTGCTCTTTTGCCATCTTGATGGAGACGGGCTGGAAGTCCTTTAAAAAGCGGCTGCAGCAGAAGGGCTGGCCGCAGATGCCAAGGCCGCCGATCATCTTGCTCTCGTCCCGCACGCCGATCTGGCGCAGCTCGATGCGGGTGTGGAAGATACCGGCCAGATCCTTGACCAGCTCGCGGAAGTCCACGCGGCCATCGGCGGTAAAGTAGAACATGATCTTGGAGCGGTCGAGGGTATACTCGGCCTCCACAAGCTTCATTTCCAGGCCGTGGCGGGCAATGCACTCCTGACAGGTGCGGTAGGCGCGCTTTTCGTCCTCACGGTTCTGGCGCATCCGGCGGATATCCACGCTGTCGGCCATGCGGGTAATGGGCTTGAGGGCCTTGGGCACTGCCGCATCGGCGATCTCCCTCACGCCCTGCACAACCTCGCCGCACTCAACGCCGCGGGCGGTCTCCACAATCACATATTCGCCGGTTTTGATGTCGGCCCCGGCGGGATCAAAATAATAGCTTTTGCCGTTCTCTTTGAAACGGACGGAAATGACTTTTTTCATAGTGTTCCTCGTTTTTATCGGTCGAATCTATAGGATAAGGCCCGAAAAAGAGCCTGCTGATCCATTCTGTACTCTAGTATAACATATTCAAATGCACATTTCCACGCAAAAAACAAAAAGCGGCTCTGGCGCTTCGGCAGAAAAATTTTAAAAAGGTGCAACAATCTGCCCTGCTGCCGCGTATCCATAAAGGAAGACTGACCGAATTTGGTCGCACCCGCAGCCGGAAAATGGAAAAACGGAACGGCAAATGTTAAAATCTTGCGAAAGTATCCAAAGAATCGCAAAAGAATCCCACCCCGCTCTTGCAAGGCGGGGGCTTGCGTGTATAATAAAAATGTTGAAGTGTAGCCTTTCCCGCAGGGAAAGCAGCTGTCCTGCTTTGCGGCAAGGCAGAGAAACGGTAGGAGAAAATGGAAAAATTCAGTGTCAAAAAGCCGTTTACGGTGCTGGTTGCAGTGGTCATGATCCTGATCCTGGGCTTTGTAGCGGTCACAAAGATGGATACGAACCTGCTGCCCAACGTGAACACACCGTATCTGATGGTGGTCACCGTGTATCCTGGTGCAAGCCCGGAGCGCGTGGAGAGCGAGGTCTCAGATGTGCTGCAGAACTCGCTCACAGTGCCGGGCGTGTCCAAGATCACCGCAACATCGGCAGAAAACTACAGCCTGCTGCTGATGGAGTTTACCGAGGATACGGATATGAACAGCGCGCTGGTCAAGGTGTCCAACAAGCTGGATCAGGCCAAAAGCGACCTGCCCAGCACCTGCCTGACCCCCTCCATCATTGAGTACAGCCTGAACATGAACGCTTTCATGACGGTGGCTGTCAGCCGCGAAGGTGCCGACCAGTACGAGCTTTCTGAGTTTATCCAGAACACCCTTGTGCCGGAAGTGCAGCGCAAGGGCGGTGTGTCCAGCGTTTCGTCCAGCGGTCTGGTGGAAAAGCTGGTGCAGGTGCAGCTCAATCAGGATAAGATCGACGAGATCAACGCAAAGCTGCTGGAATTGATCGATACCCAGCTGGCTGCAGCCCGCTCCCAGCTGGAAAGCGCCGAGGCACAGATCACCGCCGGACGCAAGGAATACGAAAAGCAGCTGAAAAACTTTGGCAATACGGTGTCCAACTCGGTCATGAGCCAGATGAGCACCGAGGTGGGCGCCGCAGTGGAAACGGTGCGCGCGCAGGCGCAGGCTCTTCTGGAAAGTGTGAACAGCCTGATCGCCGTGGTCAAGGAGCCTGAGATCCAGCAGGCCCTGATCGAGGTGCGCGACGGTCTGCAGAAGGTCATGGACAAGTTCAACGAGACCGGTATGCGGGATATCGACTCTCTGATCGATATTGTGGCTGAGCTGCGCACCATTACCGATAAGCTCACTACCGCCCTGCAGAAGCTGCAGGAGCGCGTGAACACCGAGACCGGCTCCGAAGGCAGCACCGCAGAGGATCTTGCCAATGAGATGCAGCTGCAGGAAAGCCTGAATGTGGTCTATAACACGTTGGAAAGCACCATCAAGGCCATGGACAATGTGCCCCAGCTGATGACCGAGTTCTCCGGCGCACTGGGCAGCTTCTCCCAGCAGCAGCTCAACGCCTATATGCAGTTCACCGAAGCGCGTGAAATGCTGAACGAGTACGAAAAGCAGCTGGAGGCTGCCAAGGCAGAGTACGAGACGGCCAAGACCAACGCTCTGGCACAGGCCGATGTGACAAAGCAGCTGGACATTGAAACGCTGGCGCAGCTCATCTATGCCCAGAACTTCTCCATGCCGGCCGGTTACGTGCAGGATCAGGACGGCGAGTCCTGGCTGCTGAAAGTCGGCGAAGAGTACGACAGTGTGAAGGACATCAGCGGTGCCCTGCTGCTGCATGTGGAGGGCTACGGCGACGTGCGCCTTTCTGATGTGGCGGATGTGGAGGTCATTGATAACTCCGCCGACAGCTACACCCGCCTGAACGGCGAAAAGGCATCCATCCTCAAAATCTATAAGAATGCGACTTCCAGTGCAGGCGAGGTCTCCGACAACTGCCTGACCGCATTTAAAGAGCTGGAAAAACAATACGACGGCCTGCACATGGTGGTGCTGTCCAATCAGGGCAACTACATCACCATCGTCATCCAGAGCATCCTCACCAGCATGGTGGTGGGCGCTGCACTGGCCATCATCGTGCTGGCCATCTTCCTGAAGGATATCAAGCCCACCCTCGTGGTCGGCATCAGCATCCCGCTGTCCGTTCTGTTCGCGGTGGTGCTCATGTACTTTACCGGGCTGGACCTGAACGTGATGACCCTGGCCGGCCTTTCCCTCGGCATTGGTATGCTGGTGGATAACTCGGTGGTCGTCATTGAGAACGTCTACCGTCTGCGCAGCCGCGGCGTGCCTGCGGCCCGCGCTGCCGTGCAGGGCACAAAACAGGTGGGCATGTCGGTGGTGGCCTCCACCCTTACCTCGGTGTGCGTGTTCCTGCCGGTGGTGTTCTCGGCCAGCATTGTGCGCAGCCTGATGATGCCCATGTCCCTGTGCATCGGTTACTGCCTGATGGCCTCCCTCATCGTGGCGCTCACGGTGGTCCCGGCGGCATCCTCTACTGTGCTGAAAAAAGCTGAACCCAAGCGCCTTGCCTGGTTTGAAAAGGTGCAGGAAAAGTATGCCCATAGTCTGGAATGGTGCCTGCAGCACCGTGCCCTGCCCCTGGTCGCGGCGGTGGTACTGCTGGTGTTCAGCGGCTGGCAGGTGCTGAACATGGGTGTGGAGCTGCTGCCCAGCATCACCAGCAACGAGGCGCAGATCACCCTGTCCACCGCCGACGGCCTGACCAAGGAGGAATCCTATGCCATTGCGGGTCAGGTGGCAGAGGCGGCCCTGAATGTAGAAAACGTGGAAGAGGTGGGCATCACCACCGACACCAGCATGGCCGGTCTGGATATCAGCCAGCTGGGCCTGCCCACCGCCATTACCGATATCCTGAACTCCGCCAATGCTTACGGCAGATACAAGATCAATGTTATGATGAGCAAGAGCCTTTCCTCCCGTGAGGTGGAAAAGACCCGGCAGGCCATGGAGGATGCAGTGTCCCAGATCGAGAATTGCACCGCTGAGGTCAAGCTGTACGGCATGACCGATGATCTGACCAGCCAGCTGGCCACCGGCACCGCACCGGATGCCATTACCAGCGAGAACCAGACCGAGTTTGTCACTGTGACGGCAGATACGCTGAAGGGCTACAACACCATGGTGCAGTCCCGCGTGCTGCAGAAGAAGCTGGATGAGTACGCAGCCAGCGGTGAGATGCCGGAGGGCTGCAGCACCACGCTGGGCGGCGAGACCGAGGGCACCGACTACATGGTGAACGAAATGGTGCAGTGGATGGCTCTGGCCCTGCCCTTTGTATATCTGGTCATGGTGGCACAGTTCCAGAGCCTGCTGTCCCCCTTCATCGTGCTGTTCACGGTGCCGCTGGCCTTTACCGGCGGCCTGCTGGGCCTGCTGATCACCGGCCAGCAGCTCACCATGATCTCCCTGATGGGCTTCATCGTGCTGATGGGCACTGTTGTCAACAACGGCATCGTGTTCGTGGACTATGCAAACCAGCTGCGCATTGGCGGCATGGAGCGCCGCGCTGCGCTGGTGGCTACCGGCAAGACCCGTATGCGCCCCATCCTCATGACCACCCTGACCACTGTGCTGGCCATGCTGCAGCTGGTGTTCAGCGGCGATATGGCAAGCCAGCTGATGAGCGGCATGGCCATCGTCATCATCTGCGGCCTGAGCTACGCCACCCTGATGACCCTGTATATCGTTCCGGTGCTGTACGATATCCTGTTCAAGAAGCCGCCGCTCAACGTGGATGTTGGCAGCGACGATGATCTGGACGACATCCCGGACGATGCAGCCGAGTTCATTGCGGCGCAGAAGTCTGCGGGCACGGCACAGCCGGAAGCCTGACGACAGCATGACGATTTAGAATGCGCGCCGCTTTGCTTTGCGTATCATCAGCGGAAGAATTATTTATATATAATAGAGCAATGCCGGGCGGTCTGCGGACCGCCCGGCATTGCGTTTTCACGGGAAAGGTTGTAACGGCAAACGGCATGTGCTGATGCTGGCTCCCTGCGGGAGCATTCGCGTCAGCATGAAAATATGCTGCTGCCCTTACGTTTCGTCGCGCAAGCGACTGTAAATCGGCGTAACACTCAATCCACGCGAAAACGCTCTGCGAGGGAAACACATCTTTCTGACTGCATACCCCGCCAACTGAATAATTTCAACAAAAAATAGCTGGAAAAATTGGATGCAAATTCTAAAATCCGTTCCCCACAAAGATATAAAACTGTGATATAATCATAAATAAGATAGAATACAGTGGAAGTCTGCCTGACTGTATGTCCGAGTAAAATCTGAGGAGGCGAATGCCCAATGGCACAGATCCGCTCCAAGCCCTTCGGTGTGACCAAACAGGGCGCAAATGTTACAGAGTACATCCTTTCCAACCCCGGCGGCCTGACGGTGAGCGTTCTGGACTACGGATGCATCATTAAAAACATCATCGTTCCGGCCAAGAACGGCCCGGTGGATGTCGTGCTGGGCCACGACACCATGGCAGATTATGAGGATGACTTCACGTCCTCCGGCAGCACCTGCTGCGGCGCGTTCGTGGGCCGCTATGCAAACCGCATCGAGAATGCCACCTTCAGCGTGGGCGGCAAGACCTACCAGCTGGAAGCCAACAACGGCCCCAACCATCTGCACGGCTGCTTTTCGCGCAAACTGTACCGGGTGAAGGCCTTTGGCGACACCCTGCTGATGGAGGCCGAGAGCCCGGACGGCGAGGACGGCTTCCCCGGCAACCTGAAGCTGGCGGTGCGCTATACCCTCACCGAGGACAATACCTTCCGCATGGATTACCGGGTGTCCTCCGATGCGGATACCATCGTGAACCTCACGAACCACAGCTACTTCAACCTGAACGGTGAGGGCGATATTCTGGGCCAGAAGCTGCGCATCTATGCCTCCAACTATCTGGAAGGCAACAATCAGACCTGCCCCACCGGTGCCATTCTGCCGGTGGCAAACACCCCCATGGATTTTACCGAGGGAAAGCTCATTGGCCGGGATATCGACACCGGCTTTGCCCAGACCACCATGGTGGGCGGTGGCTACGACCACTGCTTTGTGATCGACCGCGCCCGCAGCTCCAGCCAGAGCATCTGCGCATGGGTCACCAGTGAAAAGACCGGCATCAGCATGAAGCTGTACACCACCCAGCCGGGCATCCAGTTGTACACCGGCAACTTTTTGCAGGACTGCCCCACCCCCGGCAAGGGCGGCGTGCCCATGCAGAAGTACGGCGGCTTTGCGCTGGAGACCCAGCACTACCCCTGCAGCCCTTCCCACCCGGAGTTCCCCACCACAGTGCTGCGGGCAGGCAAAGTGTTCCGCGCCACCACCACCCTGCGCTTTTTCACCGGCAAGCAGTGCGGAAAATTGTAAAAAATGATGTACCACAAAAAACGTCTGCTCCGGCAGGCGTTTTTGCGTGGCAGGAGGAGAACTCCCCCAGTCGCCTACGGCGACAACCCTCTCAGTCTGCTCCCGATGGTCGCAGCCAGCTCCCCCGAAGGGGGAGCTTTTTGGAATCTTCCGGTCAGCGCGAATAAAGCTCCCCCTGAGAGGAAAGACTTCCCCCGGCCGGGGGAAGATGTCGCGCAGCGACAAAAGGGGGGAGCTGGCACGGCGTAAGCCGTGACTGAGAAGGTTCTCCCGTCCCCATTTCTATGTTTTGCACAAACCGTGCCTTTTATCCATGACAAAATGCCAAAAAACGTTTTTAAATCAAAACCTCGAAAACAAAGATGCAACAAAAATTCATCTAAATAGAAGACGCATCCCTTGATTCTGAGCCATAAAAGCGGTATTCTTTAGGCAAGGCCGGGGAATGCCGGCATCAACTGTAATGTAAATGAGTGAGAGAGGTACTAGGCTATGGCAATTTTGGTTTCCGGCGGCGCCGGTTATATCGGCAGCCACACCTGCATCGAACTTCTGAACGCTGGCTACGACGTTGTTGTGGCAGATAACTATTATAATGCATCTCCGGTGGTGCTGGACCGCATCAAGCAGATCACCGGCAAGGACTTCCGCTTTTACAAGGCAGATATGACCAAGCACGAGGATGTGGAGCACATCTTCTCTGAGTGCCCGGACATTACTGCTGTGATCCAGTTTGCAGCCTACAAGGCCGTGGGCGAGAGTGTTTCCAAGCCCATTGAATACTATTACAACAACCTCAACTGCACGCTGGTCATTCTGGACGTGATGCGCCATCACAACTGCCACAACTTCGTGTTCAGCTCTTCCGCAACCGTCTATGGCGACCCCGCCAGCGTGCCCATCACCGAGGACTTCCCCACCGGTGCCACCACCAACCCCTACGGCACGACCAAGGTGTTCACCGAGCGCATCCTGCAGGATGTGTGCAAGGCTGACCCCAGCCTGAACGTGGCCCTGCTGCGCTACTTCAACCCCATTGGTGCGCACAAGTCCGGCCTCATCGGCGAGGACCCCAACGGCATCCCCAATAACCTCATGCCCTATATCGCCAAGGTGGCCGTGGGCAAGCTGGAAAAGGTGCATGTCTTTGGCAACGACTATCCCACCCCGGACGGCACCGGCGTGCGCGACTACATCCACGTGGTGGATCTGGCCCGCGGCCATGTGTGCGCCATCAAGAAGCTGGAAACGAACTGCGGCCTGTTCATCTGCAATCTGGGCACTGGCAAGGGCTACAGCGTGCTGGATGTGATCCACGCTTTCTCCAAGGCCTGCGGTAAGGAGATCCCCTATGTGATCGACCCGCGCCGCCCCGGCGACATTGCCGAGTGCTATGCAGACCCCACCAAGGCAAAGAACGAGCTTGGCTGGGTGGCGGAATACGGCATCGAGGAAATGTGTGCCGACAGCTGGAACTGGCAGAAGAACAACCCCGATGGCTACCACACTGTGAAGTAAACGCATAAACCTCCAAAGCCGTGCATTCTCTGAAAAAGAGGGTGCACGGCTTTTTTTGTTATCACTGTAACGTTAGCGGCCTCGCCCTCTCCGTCTGCTCACTGCGTTTGCATCCACCTCTCCCTTTGGGAGAGCTGCCGAGCAAGGCGAGGCTGAGAGGGCGAGGATGCTGACCGCCAAGAATCTCCCCCATATTATCTATTGACAACCGCGCAAAGTTAGCCTATATTACTATTGTTAACACAAACTAACACACGTTGACAGTGGATAAAATGAGAAGGTCGATCTTATGACATTAAAAGAATTGCAGATCGGAAAAAGCGCTGTTGTGGATACCGTCGGCGGCAGCGGCGCACTGCGCCAGCATTTTCTGGATATGGGCCTGATCCCGGGGGCGGAGGTCACGCTGGTCAAGCTGGCACCCATGGGCGACCCCATGGAGCTGCGCATCCATGGATATGAGCTGACCCTCCGGCTGGACGATGCCGCGCAGATCGGCATCACCCCCACCGAAAAGGCCCCGGCAATGTCGGCGGTTCTGGCAGATGATAAAATGGTGGATCACCCCGGCCTTGGCGAGGGCGGAAAATACCATATCAAAAAGGGGGAGAATCCCCTGCCCGAGGACAGGACCCTCACCTTTGCGCTGGCTGGCAACCAGAACTGCGGTAAGACCACCCTGTTCAACCAGCTCACCGGTTCCAACCAGCATGTGGGCAATTTCCCGGGCGTGACGGTGGACCGCAAGAGCGGTGCCATCAAGGGCCACCCGGAGACCGAGGTCACCGACCTGCCGGGCATCTACTCCATGTCCCCCTATTCCAGCGAGGAGATCGTCACCCGCCAATTCATCATCGGCGAAAAGCCCACCGGCATCATCAACATCGTGGATGCTACCAACATCGAGCGCAACCTCTACCTGACCATGCAGCTCATGGAGCTGGACACCCCCATGGTGCTGGCGCTGAACATGATGGACGAGGTGCGCGGCAACGGCGGCACGGTGCGCATCAACAAGATGGAGGCCATGCTGGGCATTCCGGTCGTTCCCATTTCCGCCGCCAAGAATGAGGGCGTGGATGAGCTGGTAGACCATGCCCTTCATGTGGCAAAGTATCAGGAGCGGCCCGGCCGCATGGATTTCTGCAGTGAGGACGACCACGGCGGCGCGGTGCACCGCTGCATCCACGGCATCATCCATCTGATCGAGGACCACGCCAGGGCGGCGGGCATTCCGGTGCGGTTTGCCGCCACCAAGCTGGTGGAGGGCGACCGGCGCATCGAGGAAGCCCTGCAGCTGGATCAGAACGAAAAAGAGATGATCGAACATATCATCGTGCAGATGGAGCGGGAGCGCGGGCTGGACCGCGCCGCCGCCATTGCGGATATGCGGTTCTCCTTTATTCAGGAGCTGGTAGCCAAGACGGTGGTCAAGCCCCACGAAAGCAAAGAGCAGCTGCGCTCCAACCGCATCGACAAATTCCTCACCGGCAAGTACACCGCCATCCCGGCCTTTATCGCCATCATGGGTCTGGTGTTCTTCCTCACCTTCAACGTCATCGGCCTGTTCTTCCAGAACCTGATGGAAACGGGCATCGACGCGTTGACCGGCATCGTGGACACGGCGCTTACCAACTGGAACGTCAATGCGGCGGTGCACTCCTTGCTCATCGACGGCATCTTTACCGGCGTGGGCAGCGTGCTGAGCTTTCTGCCCATCATCGTGGTGCTGTTCTTCTTCCTCTCCATGCTGGAGGATACCGGTTACATGGCCCGCGTGGCCTTTGTGATGGATAAGCTGCTGCGCCGCATCGGCCTTTCGGGCCGCAGCATCGTGCCCATGCTCATCGGCTTTGGCTGCACGGTGCCCGGCGTCATGGCAAGCCGCACCCTGCCCTCGGAGCGCGACCGCAAAATGACCATCCTGCTCACCCCGTTCATGAGCTGTTCGGCAAAGCTGCCCATCTACAGCCTGTTTGCGGCGGCGTTCTTCCCGCAGTATGCGGGCCTTGTGATGGTGCTGCTGTACTTTACCGGCATCGCGGTGGGCGTGCTGGCGGCACTGCTGCTCAAGAGCACGGTGTTCAAGGGCGAGGCGGTGCCCTTTGTCATGGAGCTGCCCAACTACCGCCTGCCCGGCCTGAAAAACGTGGCACAGCTGCTGTGGGAAAAGGCCCGGGACTTTTTGCAGAAAGCCTTCACGGTGATCTTTGCGGCCACCATCGTCATCTGGTTTTTGCAGAACTTTGACCTGCAGCTGCGGCTGACCGCCGACCCGCAGGCCAGCATCCTTGCCCGCATTGCGGGCGACATCGCCCCGCTGTTCGGACCTTTGGGCTTTGCAGACTGGCGCATCTCCACCGCCCTCATCACCGGCTTCATGGCAAAGGAGAGCGTGGTGTCCTCGCTGCTCATCCTCTTTGGCTCCGAAGCTGCGCTGTCGGCGGCCCTTACCCCGGCGCAGGCGGCTCCCCTGCTGGTGTTCTGCCTGCTGTACACCCCCTGCATCGCGGCAGTGGCCTCGGTCAAGCGGGAGCTGGGCAACAAGTGGGCGGTCATCATGGTGGTGAATCAGTGCGCCGTGGCATGGCTGTGCGCTTTGCTGGTGCGTCTGGCGGCTGTGGTGCTGTTCTGAGAAAAACGATTGGAATGCGCTCCGCGCTGCTCTGCGCATATTCAGTGGAAGAATTATTTATAATAGAGCAATGCCGGGCGGTCTGCGGACCGCCCGGCATTGCGTTTTCACGGGTGGGGTCGTGGAGGAAAACAGCATCTGCCGCGCTGATTTCCTGCGGAAACAGCCGCGCGGCGGGAAGAACCCTCTCAGGCTCACTGCGTTCGCCAGCTCCCCCGAAGGGGGAGCTTTATTTGTGCTAACCGGAAGATGACAAAAAGCTCCCCCTTCGGGGGAGCTGGCGCGGGAGCGCCTGAGAGGGTTTGCTCTCTCCCTCCTTGAGGGAGCTGGCGCGGCGTAAGCCGCGACTGAGGGAGTTCCCCCTTGACAACTCCCCTCATCTGCACTATAATACTTCAAAAATGAATCGTTCAAAGATGAAAGGGAAGACCTGCTGTGAACCCGAATATCGAATTTTCCATCAAGACCGCGCAGGCGTACAATGCCGTCTGCAAGCCGCTGTGTCAGGAGCTTGGCCTGTCGCAGACGGCGCTGGACATCCTGCTGTTCCTCGCCAACAACCCGGACTATAAAACGGCCCGGGACATCGTGGAGGTGCGGCATATCAAGGCAAATCTCGTCTCCATGAATGTGGATAAACTGGTGCAGGAAGGGTATCTGGAACGGTACGCTGTGGTCGGCGACCGCCGCAAAACGAAGCTTCTCTGCACCGGCAAGGCAGACCCGATCATCCGCCGGGGCCGTGCCGTGCAGAACGCCTTTTTCAAGCGCCTGCTGGATCATGTGGAGCCGGCCGATCAGGAGGTCTTTTTCCGGACCATGGAGCTGATCGGGAAAAATCTGGACGAAATTATAAAGGAGAACGCATAAAATGAAGGTGTTGTTTACGGTTCTTGTCACCTTTTTTGCCGGCATGGGGGCCGGCCTTGGCACCGGCTTTGCCGGTATGAGTGCGGCTGCAGTTATCAGCCCCATGCTCATCACTTTCCTGCACATGGACCCCTATATGGCGGTGGGCATCGCCCTTTCTTCGGATGTGCTGGCAAGTGCCGTCTCGGCCTATACCTACCACAAAAACAAAAATCTGGACATCCGCAACGGCCTGATCATGATGGTAAGTGTGCTGTTGTTCACGGTAGTTGGCAGCTGGGTGGCTAGCAAGGTGCCCTCGGCCACCATGGGAGGCTTCTCGGTGTTCATGACCTTCCTGCTGGGCATCAAGTTCATTGTGCGCCCGGTCATGACGACCAAGGAAGCTATGCAGGGTGTCAGCGCCAAAAAGCGTGCCATCCAGTCCATCGTGTGCGGTGTGCTCATCGGCTTCATCTGCGGCTTCATCGGCGCAGGCGGCGGCATGATGATGCTGCTCATCCTCACCAGTGTGCTGGGCTACGAGCTGAAGACCGCCGTGGGCACCAGCGTGTTCATTATGGCCTTCACCGCCCTGACCGGTGCTGTCTCCCACTTCATGATCGGCGGTGCGCCCAATTGGTTCGTCTGGGCGCTGTGCGTGGTGTTCACCCTGCTGTGGGCGCGCATTGCCGCTGTGTTTGCCAATAAGGCAGACCCCAAGACCCTGAACCGTGCCACCGGTATTGTGCTGGTGGTGCTGGGCGTGGTCATCATGGGCTTTAACCTTCTGAGCTGATATCCCCTGCCCTTCAAATGAAAAAAGAAAGCCCGTGCAGCCGGAAACTGCACGGGCTTTCTCTGTATCAGAACTTACTTTTCTTCAATGGTGGAGTGCTCGATCACCCAGTCGGCAGCCTTGCGGATGCCCTCGTTGCGGCGCATGGCGGGAATATCGGATTTTTCCTTGATCTCTTCCAGCGTCTTTTTGGCGCGCTCTGCACGAGCGGCCAGAGCCTTATCGATATCTTCCTCAGTGGGCACCAGATTTTCCTGCTGTGCGATCTGCAGCAGAGCCATGTGCACACGGGCGGTCTTCTCGGCAGAAGAGCGCACCTTGGCGGTAAAGCTCTCGCGGGTCTCGTGGATCTGGCTCAGGTAGCGATCCAGGCTCAGGCGCTGCATCTGCAGCTGCTGCTGGATCTGCTCCATCTGCTGCTGGTAGGTGGTCTCCACCAGCACGCTGGGCAGTTCGCCCTCAGAAGCATCGGCCAGCTGGGTCAGGATCTGATCCTTGGCACGGTTCAGCGCACCGGCATGCTTTCCGTCGTGCAGCTGCTGCTTGACCTGTGCACGCAGCTCGTCCATGGTGTCCACATTGGCAACCTTCTTGGCAAAGTCGCTGTTCAGAGCAGGGATCTGGCGCACACATACGTCGATCAGCTTGATCTTGAACACGACGGGTTTACCGGCCAGATCCTTTGCGTGGTAACGGTTCGGGAAGGTGACGAAGATCTCGAATTCCTCGCCTGCCTTGTGGCCCAGAATGCCCTCTTCAAAGCCGGGGATCATGCGGCCGCTGCCCAGCTGGACGGCCTGGTTCTTTGCGGTGCCGCCCTGGAAGGGCTTGCCCTCCAGCAGACCTTCGTAATCGATATGTACGATGTTGCCCTTTACGGCCGGACCCTTGTGCGGCACCAGCTCAGCGGCAGCAGCGCGGCGGCGCTCCAGCACATTGTCGATCTCCTTGTCGGTCACTTCCGGGGTGACGCACTCGGCGGTAAAGCCGGTGGTCTTGGTCAGGTTCAGCTCAGGCTGCAGGGCAACAGTGGCAGTGGCCACAAAGCCCTCGTCCTTTTTCACGCTCACAAGATCGTACACAGGATTGTCAACAGCCACAAAGCTGTGCTCTGCCATGGCGGCATCATACAGCGCGGGCACGTCCTTGTCCATCAGATCGTTGATGGCATCGTACCAGAAGGTGTGCTCGCCGCGGTCAGCCTCGATCTGTGCGCGGTCCGCTTCGCCCTTCTTGAAGCCGCGGATCGTATAGGAGGCGCGGGTGCGTTCGTAAACGGCGTTGGATGCAGCTTCCAGCTCTTCGGGGCTGGCGCTGAAGGTCATTTTGCAGACACTCTTTTCGGGAGTTTCCACGCTTACCAGTTTCATAGGATCTACCCTCCGTGGTGTCTCGCTGCAGAGAAAACCCGGCGGCGCAGCCTCCACGCGGTGCTGCCCGCAAAGCTCCTGTACCCCTGCACGGACACAGATTAAAAACATATAGTAAGGCTATTATAGCACAAGAACGACAAAAACGATACAAGAAAAATCATAAAAAATGCTGCTTTTTGAAAAAGATAAAAATATTTGCAAAAAACGGTTGACAAAACCCAGTCTGAGTGATAAAATACATCATGTTCCGAACGGAACGTATGCGTTGGTAGCTCAGCTGGATAGAGTGACTGACTACGAATCAGTAGGCCGGGGGTTCGAGTCCCTTCCATCGCACCAAACCATGAAAATCCGAACCTTTTCTCGATAGGAGAAGGGTTCGGATTTTTTGTTTTCTTCGGAAAGCAAAATGAAGGCTCCTTCCCGACGGCTGTGTGTCCAAAACCTTATCAGAAGAACCGTATAACAAAAGTCACAACTGTAAAGGTGCCGTAAGGCAGAAAGGACACAAACATGAAGTACGATGCAAGAGCCTGCCATTTCAACATGGATACCGGCTGCGTGGAGCTGCTGCTCCGGGATGGGAGAATGATCTCCATTGACTGCACTGGGGTCGAGGATGAATTGGACGTGACCATGGCGCAGAGGTTGGAGTTAGATTATCTCATCTACAATGACCCGCTTGGCTATGCAGACTTGATTCTGAACGGCGAACCAGAGGAGTATCTGAAGAATGTGGCGGGAAGTCACGGATTAGAAGATTAAGCATAAAAGGGTATGCGGCTATAAACCGCATACCCTTTTACACTTTATCGCTTCCAGACCGCTGCGGCATTGGAACGTGACATCAGTTCTTCGACCGGGATTCCGGCTGGGCAGATGTCCTGGCACGCAAGAGATTTTCCGCAGCCTTCAAAATAAAGCTGACGATACGCATTTGCGAGTTCTGTCTGATGGGCAATATCCTGTTCTTCGTTCAGAATACGGTAAGCGTTGACGGGCAGAACAGCTCCAGCAAATTCACTGTTCGGGTCAAAGTTCGGGCAGACCTCCAAGCAGCAGCCACAGAGCAGACACTTAGCAGATCGATACCGCTGGCTGTGCGTATAGCTGGTCTGGAACGCATCTCCTTCCAGCCACAGCTTTGTCCGCTTCAGTGCTTCAAAGATCACGGAACGGTCTACGACCAGATCTTTCACCAGTGGGAATTTGCTCAAAGGCTCCAGAGTAACAACGCTTCCCTTACAGTCCCGCAGAAAAACGGAACAGGCAAGACGAGGCAGACCATTGATCCGCATGGCACAGGCACCGCACTTGCGTATCATGCAGCCGCATTCCCACGCAATGGGGGAAACGACCGTTCCGCTCTTTTCGCACAGAGGGCTGCGGTGATTCAGCTCGTTCAACACCGAAGCAATCGAGGTGTCCGCACTTCCCTCAAAGGAAAACTCCTGCCAGCAGGGTGAAGCCTGCGGGTTTTCCTGCCGTTTGATTCGGATGGTGTAGTTCATAAATCATGCCGCCTTTCGGGGATGGATTCAAAGCTGATGGCGATATGCTGCCCGTTCCAGTGTGCCACGGTGGTTTTGCAGTAAACGGCATCGTTGCGTTGGGGATAATCTGCCCGCCAGTGCGCACCCCGGCTTTCTTTTCGGGCGAGGGCACTTTCCAGCATGGCACAGCCCAGAAGCGGAAGGGTGCCAGACAGTTTGCGGATTTCCTGAATGCCCGCTTCCAATGTCTGTGCATCCCGCACGACACCGAGTGCGTTCAGCAGGATACGATTCATCTGCATTTGAGCGTCCGGGGAAAGTTCGGGCAGAAGGGATTCTTCGGCACAGGGCATATTGGGGGAACTGACTGTTTCCCGGCAGGCAGTTTCCGCAGCAATCTGTCCTCCATAGATCGCACCCAGAAGAGAATTTCCACCCAGACGGTTTGCGCCATGGTACTGAGCGCAGCATTCACCGGCAGCGTACAGATTCCGCATCGAAGTGCGGTGCCGCTCGTCCACCTGAATGCCTCCCATAAAGTAGTGGATACCCGGCAAAATCGGAATGGGTTCTTTGCGAATATCTTTGTGCAGATAGGTCTGACAATCATCCACCAGTCCGGCAAGTTTATGCTCCATGACTTCTTTAGGAAGCTCTGTCATATCAAGGAACACCTCATAGTCACGGCTGACCGTCCAGACTTCCCGCGCGGTGATGTCACGCGGCATCAGGTTGCCGAGTTCCGGATATTTTTCTTCCATGAAATACCACGGCTTCCCGTTCCGTAATGCAAACAGCCGCCCGCCCTCACCACGGGCGGCCTCACTCAGAAGCATCCGTTTTTCGCCTAGTTCGACCGTGGTAGGGTGGTACTGGATCATTTCAAGATTTGCCATCGGAACGCCCAGACGGAACAGTTCTGCGGTGACTTCTCCGGTATTGGCAAGAGAGCCGGTCGTATCACCGAATAAGCCATGCAGCCCGCCTGTGGCAATCAGGACGGCATCGCATACAAACCGCAGCAGTTCGCCAGTATAGGTGTCCTGCACTGTGCAGCCACCGCAGATGTTCCCGGAAAGCAGCAGGGTGCGGAACTTATGGTGTGGAAAGCGTTCGACCGTTCCTGCGCTTTCTTCCCGGCGCACAGCATCAATCAGAGCGGTCATTAGCTGCTTTCCCGTATCGCTTTGTGCAAAGGCCGTCCGCTTTTTCTTCTGTCCGCCAAAATTCCGCAGGTCGAGTTCATCGTCATCTGTCACGTTGAATTGTACTCCCAGATGGTGCAGGCTGCGCACCAGTTCGGACGCAGCCTGCGTCATCCCCCAGACTGCATTCGGGTCAGCAAGTCCGCAGGCAGCGGTCAGGGTATCTGTATAATGCTGCTCCGGGCTATCCTCCTCTCCCTTGGTATTCAAGGCTGCATTGATTCCGCCCTCTGCCATAACAGACTGCGCTCGCTCGGAGGCAAGGGAGGACACCAGCTTTACCGTCCAGCCGTTTTTCACAGCAGTCAAAGCAGCGGAAAGCCCTGCCAGCCCTGCACCCACGATCACCAAAGTGTGTTTCATACATTGTTCCACCCGATATAATATAGAATGATCGAACCGGCAGCAAACAGCACCAGTATAGAAAGAATCAGATAGAGGTCGCCGCGCTGCTCCTTATCCCGGACGATGCCCAGCGATACCAGAAGGGGTCGGAGATTGAGCAGAAGATGCACAAATACCGAAGCAACCAGTAAAAGCTGCGTCAGCAGCCGGACCGTTGTGAACGGAAACAGAATGTATACGCCGTCCTGCACTCTGCCGAACACGCCAATATGGAAAAAGAGCATGAGCAAAATAGCAAGCCCACTGGTGCGCCTTGCCCAGAACAGAGCATTCTGCTTTCCGTAGAGTTTTCCGCCGGACCGGGAAGCCCGGAATGTCTGTGCGGTCAGCAAAAGCCCAAGGACGGTGTGCGCCGCCAGAATGCCAACGCCGATCCATGCCAGAAACTTTCCTGCCCCGGAACTGATGCCCAGCAACATAAAACTGCCCATCAGCCCATGAAGCAGACAGATGAAAAGTAGCAGAACGGAGAGAATGGTGTTCAGTTTTCGCATGAGGGGTCCTCCATTTCTTCTGCGGAGAGCAGAAGGATGTCTGCATCCGGCAATGCTGTTGCATCAAGCGTATTTTCCGAAACCAGCAGCAGTTGATACCGCCCATTGATTGCACGGGAACGCAGCATGGTTTCGCTGTACTGCTTCAACGTGACATCTGCTCCGGCAGCAGTCAGGCGTTCACAAAGAGCCGTTGCATAGCAAAGCAAGGGATAGTCTGTTTCGCAGACCGAAAGCGTCATGTGCGGCAGTCCGGCATCGGAAAGGACTTCTATCTCACCGGAAACAAATGCTTTCAGATCATTCCGGAAATCCGCATCGGAAAACGGTTCCAGCGCAGGGTTGATGCAGAACAGATAGTTGCCCTCCAGCGGTGCGGCCATCTGTGCGGCACGTTTCGCTTTCGGGGTCGCACCGGTCAGCCCATCCAGAATAGAGGGCGGCGAGTGCATAAATACGCCAAACGCGGCAAGAAATCCCAATGTCAGAACCAGAGTGATGAATTTTCCTTTCACAGGCAGACCTCTTTTATTTATTGCATGGTTGTTCAAATGAAAAATCTTCTGCGCAAAATACGGCAGTTGAGTAAACGCTCAACTATATTGTATGCGAAATAAGGAGGCTGTCAAGGTCTGTTAGACGACAAATCGCAGGAAGCAGATGCTAACTTTTCCTCTTGACAACGGAGGAAGAGCAGATATAATATGATTGAACGGTTGTTCAACTACAAAACAAGGAGAACGTCTGATGTCAAATTCTTTATACACCTGTAATTGCGATGTGATCCATGAGGACATCGTGAACGATGTAAAAGGCAAAATGCAGCCGAAAGACGACTACATCCAGCTTGCATCGCTTTTCAAGCTGTTCGGAGATGGCACAAGAGTGCAGATCCTTCATGCTCTGGAACAGAGCGAGATGTGTGTATGCGACCTTGCGGTTCTGCTGGGCGTCACCAAATCGGCGATCTCTCACCAGCTGAAAGCACTCCGGCTTGCCGGACTGGTCAAATTCCGCAGAGAGGCCCAGATCGTGTATTATTCGCTGGCGGATGATCATGTAAAGGAGATCATCGACAAGGGATTTGAGCATTTAAGAGGATGATCGCGCAAGCGATTATCTTTTTGTCTTTTAAGTTGAGCGATTGAACAATTAAGAAAACGTAGTGGAGGTCAAAATGAAAAGAGTATTCATCCTGAAAGGTCTGGATTGCCCGAATTGTTCCGCCAAGATAGAAAAAGAGGTCGGAGCATTGCCGGGAGTGGAATCCTCGGTTGTGAATTTAATGCAGCAGACACTGACCGTTCAGTCAGAAAAGTCTGCGGATGCAACACTGGCGGAACAGGTCGAAACGATCGTTCACAGCCATGAACCGGATGTTGAGGTGTCGGAAAAGACCGAACCTGCGGTGACGAAGGTCTATCTCCTGAAAGGTCTGGATTGTCCGAACTGCTCAGCAAAAATCGAGAAAGAAGTCGGTGAGCTGGGTGGCGTGGCTTCTTCGACCGTGAATCTGATGAACCAGACATTGACTGTTCAGGCAGGAACATCGGTGGCTACCTCCCTGCTGGACACCGTTACCACGATCGTCCACAGCCACGAGCCAGATGTTGAAGTGTCGGAAAAGACCGAACCTGCGGTGACGAAAGTCTATCTCCTGAAAGGTCTGGACTGCCCGAACTGCTCAGCAAAGATCGAGAAAGAAGTCGGTGAGCTGGATGGCGTGACTTCTTCGACCGTGAATCTGATGAACCAGACGCTGACTGTTCAGGCTGGAACATCGGTAGCTGCTTCCTTGCTGGATACCGTTACCACGATCGTACACAGCCATGAGCCGGATGTTGAAGTGTCGGAAAAGCAGCTGGAAGCGACTGCACCTGTCAAAAAGGATGAAAAAGCGGCGGTCTATAACGATGAGGATAAGAAGCGCACGATACGGCTTGCCGTGGGTGCTGTGGTCTATGCAATCGGTATGGCATTGACCGTATTCGCAAAGCTGCCGACTCTGGCGGAACTGGCGTTTCTGATTGTGGCGTATGTGATTCTTGGCTGGGATGTCGTATGGCAGGCAGTGAAAAATATCACCAGAGGACAGGTGTTTGACGAGCATTTCCTGATGAGTGTTTCCACGATCGGCGCATTTGCCATCGGGGAATACCCGGAAGCTGTTGCAGTTATGCTGTTCTATCAGGTCGGAGAGTTCTTCCAGTCGCTGGCGGTAAAGCGTTCCAGAAAGTCCATCTCTGACCTTATGGACATCTGTCCGGATTCGGCGACCGTTAAGCGGAATGGCGTATTGCAGGTCGTTTCTCCGGAAAGCGTTGCGGTGGGCGAGATCATCGTGGTAAAACCCGGTGAAAAAATCCCGCTGGATGGCATCGTTGTGGATGGCGAATCCATGCTGGACACCAAGGCACTGACCGGCGAATCTGTGCCGAGAAGCATCCGCAAAGGCGATGAAGCCCTGTCCGGCTGCATCAACCAGAGCGGTTTGCTGACGCTGAAAGTCACAAAGAGCTTCGGGGAATCCACGGTATCGAAGATCACTGACCTTGTGGAGAATGCTTCTGCAAGAAAAGCTCCCACCGAGAACTTCATCACGACCTTTGCACGATACTATACGCCGGTCGTTGTTGGAATGGCGGCTGTGTTGGCGATCATTCCGCCGCTCGTCCTTGGCGGCGGCTGGTCTGAGTGGTTGCGCAGAGGTTTTGTGTTCCTGATCGTTTCCTGCCCGTGTGCATTGGTCATTTCTATTCCCCTGACCTTCTTCGGCGGTATTGGTGCCGCATCCAAGCGCGGTGTGCTGGTAAAGGGCAGCAACTATCTGGAAGCACTGAACAAAGTGAGCGTGGTGGTCTTTGATAAGACCGGCACCTTAACAAAGGGTGTTTTTGAGGTCGCAAATATCATTCCGGCAGCCGGATACCAGAAAGAGCAGGTATTGGAGTATGCTGCACAGGCAGAGAGTTATTCCAACCACCCGATCGCAAAGTCGATTCTTGCGACTTATGGAAAGCCAATCGACCAGAAGCAGTTCTCTGACTTTGAGGAAATCTCAGGACACGGCATCAGCGTTATGGTGCAGGGAAAGAAGGTACTGGCTGGCAACAGTAAGCTGATGGAATCTGAAAAGATTGCCTATGCCGCTTGCGATGCAGCCGGAACAAAGTTCTATGTAGCAGCGGATGGTAGCTATGTAGGCTGTATCCTGATCGCAGATGAAGTGAAGCCGGACAGCAAGTGCGCAATCGCAGAGCTGAAAAAGATCGGCGTGGAAAAAACTGTTATGCTTACCGGCGATGATGAGCGAATCGGCAAGTCGGTGGCAGACGAACTTGGTCTGGATGCGTATTATGCACAGCTCTTGCCCGACCAGAAGGTCGAAAAGCTGGAAATGCTGGATAAGCAGAAACGGCAGGGCAGCAAACTCGCCTTCGTGGGCGATGGCATCAACGATGCCCCTGTTCTTGCCCGTGCAGATGTCGGCATTGCCATGGGAGGTCTTGGCTCGGATGCCGCGATTGAAGCTGCGGATGTTGTTCTGATGACAGATGAACCATCGAAACTTGTAGAAGCCATTGATGTTGCAAAGGCTACGAAACGGATTGTGATGCAGAACATCGTGATTGCTCTTGGCATCAAGAGCGTGTTCCTTGTTCTGGGCGCACTCGGCATGGCCGGTATGTGGGAAGCCGTGTTCGGTGATGTGGGTGTCACGATCATCGCTGTTCTGAACGCAATGCGGATTCTGAAGAAATAAGCACAAACAAAAACAGGGTGCGCCCACCCGGACGCACCCTGCAAAAATCCACACACGATAAGTAAGGCAGGGAGTTCCCCAGCGGGAACTTCCTGTTTTTCTTTGCCAGAGATATGAGCCTGTTCCGCCTGCCACGCGGCAAACTCCCGCTGACCTTCCTCACTGTTCCAGCAGGCAAGGATGGCCGGGTAGAATGCCCGTGCCAGACGGTCGATGACATCATCGGGGTAAGGGGAAATGTTTGTGGACTTTTTCTTTTTGTTCAAACGCACGCTCCTTTGATCGTCCCACCGTGGCAAAGCCGGGCGAGAAAATCAAAGTTCCAATTCTTATCAGGCGCAAGGGCGCGGATGTTTTCCGCCCTGCACTTGCGGCTGGTGGCTCGTTGATGGCTTACAAGTGCCTGTCGTTATGCGATTTTTTCATCGTTCAGCATTTCTTCAAACTGTGCCATATACGCTTTGTGCTGCTTGAGGATTTTTAGCGTTTCAGTTTTGGCGTAGGAATCGTCCGGCAGCTTAGGCAAGTATCTCATCAAAAAATCAAAGTCCTGCTGAATCCGCCGGACGGCGACTTCCAGCGCAGAGTAGTTGATTCCAGAGTAGTGTGAGTAGCTCGACTGCGGAGCGGGACGGTCTTCCGGGTGCAGAATCTCGTGCACGATCTGCTTGCGGTTCGGAAAATCAGCTCTGGCGAGGCGGTGTATATCGGCATCACGGACTTTGAATTGCCCGGACAGGATCTTTTCTTTTGTACCGGGCATCATCTGCTCCATGATCTCCACGCCCCGCATGAACTTTTCAGAACGGGCAACGTAGGATTCGCTGACATTGTTCCGCTCTGCAATCTGCTTACGAACGCTTGCTTCTGTGGCAGTGGGAGGAATTGTGTCAAATTGACACAATTCCTCCGGGGCGGTTTTCTTGGCAGCAGCCGTGTGCTGGTTGTTGCCGTTTCCACCGGGCTTCCGATGCTCCACACTGTACTGTTTTCCAATGAGGAACTTCTTCTGCTCCGGCGTGAGATTACGCCGCCCCAGCTGATTCTTGCAGATCCATGCGAGGACTTCTTCTCTGCTTTCAAACGGGAGCGGCATGGTGGAGAAAGAGATTTCGGGATGCTCCTGAACGATTTCATAACGATTGTGGCCGTCAACAAGGGTATTACCCCAGACAATCAAAGGAGAAATCAGCTTGCCCTCTTTGAGGATATTTTCTTCAAGCTGCTTGTACTCATCGTCCGTCAGCGGCGGGATCTGGTTCTGGAACTCCGGGTCGATTTTCAGATTGATCATACGCACACTCCTTTATCTCTCCTGCTGCGTCTGATCTTCCTCCCGGAAAAAGGACGCAACATTCTGCTTTGCGGTTTTCAGTTTGAGCAGTTCTTCTTTGGCTTCCTTGTACTGCTCGTAGAACGTTGCCTTTTCGGATGCCAACTGTGCATACTCGGCTTCCAGCTTTTTCGGGCTGGGTAGCTTTGTGGTGTTGTTTGCCTTGAAATAGGCTGCTGCCGCTCGGTACGCTGTCAGCTCTGCACGATGCTGTTCCTCAAAAGCTGTTGAGCAATCTTTTTTGTATTTCTATAAATAACAATCAAGAGGGCGACAGCTTTTGTTGTCACCCTCTTGATTGTTATTTATTTTTCCCATGTTTTGGCTTTTTGTCGGACATTTATAATTTGGAACTGGTATAGAATGCTGGGAATTGCAGAAACCAATGAAAAAATACCCAAGATGATAGAATGCTTGATAATGGCAAACAGCGCAAATAGGAGCAGCAGGAATAGCCATGGATTACGCAAATTGCGGTAGTATTTTTCTTTATCGGCATAAGAGGTATGAAGTTCAAAAGGCTTTCCGTCGTTTGCTTTTTCTACAATCAATAGTTCCCGGTTAAAAGTTGTTGCGTTTGTTGCAATACGACCGCCCATTTCTGCCCATGGACGCAATCGAAGTTTTCCGACAGAATAGTTTAGATTGATATTCTTGAAAAATACCTTGTAGCCCATATCCTCCAAAAAGTTAGCATAGTCTGTTGCGTTATCTTTTGATTTTTCTCCGATAAACTCTACACAATAGGTCACTTCATCGGGCTTGCATTTCTCAAATTCGTATAAAAGTGTTCCCGTCCGAACAAGTCGATAGCCTTTTTGAGACATTTGGTTTAACCATTTTGCCTGTGTATCTAACAATCCACCAAAGAAGCAATAGCATTTTTTATTCATACTGTACCTCTCCAATAATTTCACTCGCAACGCTTACAAGTTCGTTTAGTCTTGCAAGTTCTTTTTCTGCGATTTCCTTTCCTTGCATCGTAATATGGTATTCTTTTTTTCTGCCATCATAATCTCCGCAAGGCTCGATCCATTTTTTTTCCTGCAAAGAATTCAATGCTCCATATAAAGTGCCTGCGCCTAGGGAAAGCCGTCCGCCTGTTTTTTCTTCAATAAACTGCATAACAGCGTATCCGTGTTTTGGTGTATAAAGAGAGAGTAAAATATAAAAGGTGACTTCTGTAAGCGCACCACCTTTTGTATTATCTCGCATGGTTTGACCTCCTTGTTACGGTTACTGTAATAAGTATATCACTAACCGTAATATTCGTCAAGCGGATTCAGGAAAATTATCTGAGGAATGTGTGTAAGAAGAACGGTCTACTCTATTCTTGCTTTGTTGTTCGGCGTGTCGTGGTGCTGGGAATTGCTAGGGGTCGATTGAACATTCGTTTTGGTCATTGTACCTCCTGTTTGTTCGATAACTCCTCGGTGAAGTTATGTAAGCACGACACGCCGTTGCTGTTCGCACCGTCAGGTGCGAACCATGAGCAGGGTTTGGGGCAGGCACGCCCCAACAAGATCACTTGGAAAACTCGCAAGAGTTTGAGAAGTGAAGTCCCGGATGGACAGGAAATTTTCAAGAATTGAAAATTTGTGGCCACGGGACGGTTCTTGCCCTCTACCGCTGCGCTCAAAACGCATTTTCAACAAATGTTTCCGAATTGTTAAGACGCAAAAAATAAGTAGAGGGACTCTGCTCATGTATGGGAGTCACCGTTCACACCGAACGCAGTTCCTGCCCCTGTTTGTGCAGCGGCGTTGACGAAAAGTCGGTATCACGTCCGGTCGGCTTATGAAATTTTCAAGGTACGTTTCCCATAAAGAAAAATACCGCCCAAGCAGCGCAGCGATGGATTTTGTCGGGGTGAATCGGCGGCAAAATGAATCGGGTGTGTTGCGGGGCGGTTAATCTTTCAGGGATGATCCACGGCGAGGCAGTGTTCAAAATGAACACGACCACATCTTGTGGAAAGGTTCAAACCAATCCACAAGAGCAGTGGGATTTACAAGAAAAATACCACTGTGTGTGAAAATCGTCAAGAGGGTTTTGAAAAATTTGTTGAAGTGAAGCAAGAAAAGTATGACACATCTTGTGGCTTTAGGAAAAAATACGCTATGTGAATCAGAACAAATCCCATTTTCTGTCTGCGGTAAATCCTTCTACTGCCAGCTGCAACAGGATGTTGCTTGTGCATTCAAGACGCAGACGGCAATAAAAACGGCAAGATCGCCTGCTGCCAAGTGACCTTGCCGTTTTGTACTGTATTTTGCTAAATCAGGCAGTTGCCCGCGACTTTACAACGCTACGTTGACCGGCAGAACATACACACCGTCGGCGGTGTAGTAGGTGATTTGAGTAACAGTCTTGCCGATGATGGAGGCAAGATAGGTCTCGTCCGTATTGAAGCCCAGCTCGGTGCCGCGCCAGATATTGGTCACATGATGCAGGCCATACTCGCTGCCATCGGCGGTGGTCAGCACTACGCCGTAGACCTTGTTGGCGCTGGTGTCCAGACCAAAACCGGAGAGCTTCATCTCGTAATTCGCGTGGCGGCCATTGGTGGTCAGCTCCACAGTAACACCCTCCACGGTAGTCTCGGTGGCGTGGACTTTGCCAAACTCCCACTTGCCGCTCAACAGGTTGTACCATGCGGTAATGTAGTAGGCAGGAGTCTCGCCGAGCTTATAGTACCGCAAAGCCCTTGACCTTTTTGCCGGAGCCATGCTGTATGTGGTGGTGGAGGAACTGATCCCGGAAATGTCGCAGGGACAGCACTCCAACGTTGGCACGGTACTTTTCGTGGTGGGCTTCAGCGTGATGATGGTGCTGGATGTGGCACTGGGGTAACGGTTGGGGGCTCCCGAAAGCGAAATCTCTTTCGGAATCTCCGAAAATGCCTAAACTTCTTGACAGAGGAGACGGCAGGGCGTATTATTTTGGCAGAAGGACCGTTGAGAAGCGGCTTTTTATAGGGTTGGAAGTTAGCTAAATCTAACTTATCGGTGCACGTGGTGGTTAGATAAATCTAACTATAAAAGGAGAGACAGCAATGCGAGCACGCAAGAATTTCTGGGACAGAAATGCAGGTCTGTATGACTGCTTTATGCGAAAAGACAGGATAGTATACGAAAAAATGTATGAGCTGATCTGTCCGGTCGTGAAAGACAAAACGGTGCTGGAGTTGGCTACCGGAACAGGGCTGATCGCCAAGCACATCGTAAAAGCAACGGCACACATCGAGGCGACGGATGCCTCTCCGGAAATGATTACAGAGGCCAAGCGGGGGAATTACTCTGCGAAACTGCATTTTTCCGTGCAGGATATGTTTTCTCTGCCATACTCGAGCAAATCATTCGATGTGGTAATCGTATCTAACGCACTGCACATCGTGCCGCAGCCAGAAAAATCACTGCGAGAAATCAAACGGGTGTTGAAGGATGACGGTGTGCTGATCGCGCCCACCTTTACTCACGCAGAAAACTCATTTCCCGGCAAGGTCAAAGCCTTTTTCATGAAGCTGGCAGGCTTTCCGCTTCACAGCAAGTGGACGAATGAGGAATACCTGAGTTTCCTGCATCAGAACGGCTGGGCAGTACGAAATAGTGTCGTTCTAAAGGCCTCTTTTCCGCTGACCTATACGGAATGTGTGAAATCGGAGGTGTGATATGTCCTTTTTTGAAAACACCCGAAAGCCCGTAGGCTTTGGCGGGAAGATCATGGTTGCTATGATGAACTTTGGACACAGCGCAATGGCAGAATGGGGGCTGCGCTTTTTAAAGCCTGCCCCGGATGCCATGGTGCTAGACTGCGGCTGCGGCGGTGGAGCGAACATTAAGACACTGCTGAAACTGTGCCCCAACGGCAAGGTGCAGGGCATCGACTACTCAGCTGTCAGCGTGGAAAAAACGCGAAAGGTCAATGCCAGAGCCATTGCGGCAGGACGGTGTACCGTGCAACAGGCAAGTGTGGCAGAACTGCCGTTTGAAGCGGAGCAGTTTGATGTGGTGACCGCCTTTGAAACGGTCTATTTCTGGCCGGAACTTGCGCAGAATTTCAGAGAGGTTTATCGAGTGCTGAAGCCCGGCGGGGTCTTTTTCATCTGCAATGAAGCAAACGGCGAAACAACAAAAGACGACAAATGGACGCAGATCATCGATGGCATGACCATCTATACGGACACTGCACTGAAAGAGTATCTGGAGCAAGCAGGATTTTGTAAGATCCAGAACCACAAAAATAAAAAGGGCTGGCTGTGCATCACAGCACAGAAATGAGGTGCGATCATGTCGAAAAAAGCAACGGAATTTCAAAGAAAAGCAATGAGCTGGATGTACCGGGGCAAGGAAATCTTCAAGCCTTTGAACACCGGCTGGATCGACGAGAATGTTGCCTGCGTGCGCGAATGGGTGGCGAACATCTTCTTCTACCGCAAAGGCGATACGACCATTATGGTCGATGCGGGATATAACTACGACCGCCTTGCCGAAAAAATGGGCTGGCTTGGGATTGATCCGAAGTCGATGCACCATATCCTTATCACCCATCAGGACACCGACCATGTGGGTGCGGTGGAAGCAGACAGTCCGGGGCTGTTCCGGAATGCGAAGCTGTACATCGGCGAGATCGAGAACCGGTATCTCACCGGCGAGGTGCGGCGAAAAGTCATCTATCATCTCTATAAATTGCCGCAGGTCACGATCAACAACGAAAAGGTACTGCTGCACGATGGACAGGTACTTGACATTGACGGCGTCAGGATCGAGTGTTTTCTGGTTCCCGGTCATACATGGGGACATATGGTCTACCTCATTGACGATAAGTACATTTTTATCGGCGACACGCTGTGGTTTGGCGCGGACGGCGGCTACAGTTTTATTTCTGCGCTGGCAGAGGATAACAAGCTGGCAGTGAAGTCTCTGACACTGCTGGAGAAAAAGCTGAAAAAACGCGGACTGCATCCGCTGTTCATTACCGGTCACACCGGCTGGACGGACAACATGGAGTTTGCCTTTGCGCACAAAAATGAGCTGTGCTCGCCCTTCAAGAAAAAAGTCCACGACCCATCGGCACCCTATGATGCCTACGACGAATCGGATGACACCGAAGAAAATGCAAAGAGCGGTTTTCTGAAAGGCGTGGGAAGATGAAGGACAGCGAATTACAAATTGACCGTAGCTGCCATGTGCTATATTCCAAACCCTGCAAAAAGGAAATTCTGGCGAAAATCACTCTGCACTATCCGGAGGTGGAGCGCGAGGTGGTCTGGGAGCAGGTGCAGCTGAGATACGCAGAGCTTCTTTCCAAGTGGCGCACCGACCTCGGCGGTAAAAAGAATTTTCACAACGGCGTAGGCGGCACCTACGACTGCATCGCCATCATGTGCTTTTACGATGTGTGCCGGGATGTGGTCACATTCCGCGAAATGGAAGAGATAGAAGAAAATCTGATCCTGCCGTCCTTCCGGAAGCTGCGATTCGTTGACATCAACAAGCCATTCTGGAAAAAGCTGATGTATCGGGCATTCAGCACCGCCCAAAAGCACTGTGACACATGGCATGATTACGAGATGGATGTTGCGCCTTACGAAAACAGCAAGCCCATCTATTATGAATTTACGACGTGTCCGGCGGCGGAATTTGCCAAGCGGTTTGGATTTGCGGACATTATGCCCGCCCTGTGCAATGTGGACTATGCGTCCATGGAACTGCTCCATGCCAAGCTCGTGCGGACGACCACCTGCGTGGACGGCTGCCGATGCGACTATACCATCTGCGGCGATAAGGATCCATACGTAAAGGAACATCCCGAATACCGGGATGAAAACGGATACAGGAGGAATAAGTAATGCTTTTACAGGTGATTCTGGAAGGTCTTGGGCTGGGGGCACTGCTGGTTCTGGTCTGCGCTGCGGGCATCCGCAAAGGGGCTGTTGGGATGGTGCATCTTTACCCCATGGGACAACCGTTTGCGAGTATCCAGTCGGGGCTATATGTTAGGTTACAGCGACCTGAAAGACCCTTCCGTCAGCGGTTTTTTCCGGTTTCTCGCCAAGGTCGGTGACAACGGAATGAAAATGCAGATCGTGAAGATCGGATTTGGAGGCAAGCTATGAAAATTCTGGTATATGGTGCAGGCGTTCTGGGGTGCAATCTAGCAAGAAATCTGCTGCGCGCCGGAAAGGATGTCACTCTGCTTGCGCGGGGAAACTGGGCTGCGGAGATCAAGCAGAACGGCCTGCGGATCAAGGACAAATTTTCGCTCCGCACCTCGGTCAGCCGCATTCCGGTGGTGACTGAACTTGCACCGGATGCAATGTACGATGTGATCTTTGTGGTCCTGCGCTATACACAGCTGGATTCCGTTCTGGACACGCTGCGGGCGAACCGGACGAAGAACATCGTTTTTGTGGGCAACAACGTACAGACAAAAGCATTGGCGGCGGCACTTCCGGAAAAGAACGTCCTGTTTGCCTTTGCGCTTTCTGCGGGGCATCGGGAGGTTGACCGGGTTGTCTCCATCGACCTGAAAAAGATCACCATCGGACAGCTGCCGGGTGCAATCTCCAATAAACAGCTGATCGGGCGCATCTTCCACGGCACAAAATATAAGGTCGTTTACGAGCCGAACATGGAGGACTATCTGCTCTGCCATGCCGCGTTTGTGATGCCTGCGGCCTTCGCCTGCTATAAGACAGACGGCGACCTGAAAAAGCTCAGGGGCGATACCGCGTACCTGAACCGTGTGCTGGATGCCAACATCGAGGGATACCGCGCCATCCGAGATGCCGGGCACACCATTCTGCCCAAGGAGGATGCAGACTTTGAAGGGGAGAAATACCGCAAGACCTGCCTGCGCTTTTTCAAGCTGATGTGCGCCACCTCGCTGGGAAAACTCTGCGCCTCCGACCATGCCATGAACGCCATCGACGAAATGAGTGCGCTGAACCGGGATCTTAAGAAATTTTTCGATGAACATGGCGCAGCCTACCCGGTATGGCAGGCACTGGAAACGGAAGCCGGGAGGTATCTGCAATGAAATACGCCGGGATGCCTATGGGAATGTGGGTGCTGTTTTCAGGCTCCTTTCAAAAGCAGCTGACCGCTGTGCTGGGCTATGATGCAGCCACTGCAAGAGCCATCACGAAAAAGGCAAAGCCGCAATACCGGCAGATCATCCGCAGGCTACCGGAGTTTGAAAAAGCGGACCGCTTCAAGATGAACATCGTCAACTGCGCAATGCTCGGCGCGTTCATCCTCTCCATGCCGCAACGTCCGGAGGTGGACAGGCTGACGGATTACTACGCAAAGTCCATGATGACAAAGCCCATGCAGTGGTTCTGCCGCAAGAGCGGAAAAAGCAAGTTTACCCCAAAGGATATTGCCGCCATGAAGGCCACCGCTGCTCTGAAAGCCGCCGACCGCAACCCCTACTCGTGGAACATGGAATTTTACGAATACCCTGACGGCAGCGGCTATGAAGGACGCTTTACCAAGTGCGGCATCTGTGTGCTGATGAAGGAACTGGGTCTGTACGATCTGACCCCTGCCCTGTGCCATCTGGACTACACCATGAGCGAAGCGGGCGCTGCGACGAACTTTGTGCGGCAGTACACTCTCGCCTCCGGCGGCCCATACTGCGACTGCGGGTATAAAAAGAAGGGCTTCGTGAAAGCTGGAACGGAGGCAGGACGATGAAGGAAACCTATCTCTCCCGTGATTTCCGGGAGACTGTGGCACTGCGCTTTCCCGCGCGGGCAAAGGAACTGAACACCGCTTTCGATATACGCCTGAGTGCGTTGCTGGCTGAAAATGCGGGTGCAAGCAAGGAAAAGCAATATCACCTCAAGCGGCAGATATTGCCGGGCATTTCGGCCTACGAGACCTTGCAGCGGGTCATGCCGAAAGAGGAGGCACTGCAAACCGTTCACGGCTATGTGGAGCACTTGGCGAGAACGAGCCACAAACAGCTTGCCGCCCTGCTGCACATACCGGGGCTTTACCGCCTTGTTCCCGGCGTTTTCGTCAAATCCACCCGGAGCGTTTTTGGCCCGGCGGCGGGCTTTGCCCCAAAAGAACTGCAGACCGGTAACGGCATCTGGCGTGTGGATATGATGAAGTGTCCCTATCACGACACCTGCGCAGAATACGGCTGCCCGGAGCTGTGCCGCTGCTTTTGCGACAGCGATGACGTCAGCTATACCGGGCTGCATCCGAAGCTGATCTGGGAGAGAAGCATGACGCTGGGACGCGGCAATGACCGATGCGATTTTTGCATGAAAACCATAAAATAGATGCACAGGAAGCAAAGAAAATGAAGAAAGAAGAAACAAAACCGTTCATCCGCTGGTGCATCGCGGCTGCGGTGTATGAGAAAAAGCACTCTGCGCACCTCGCAGGCTGACGGCGATTGCTGAATTGTCTGTGTTTTTTGCAGAAAGTGCATCCATAGCTTCCGGTGTGTATATATGCTGAAGGATTACCCGCCTTTCCAAGAAAATGATTTTGAATATCTGCGGGGGAGGATTCTGATCCTTCTCCCGGAAAATGACATTTTCAAAAAAGAAGATCAGAAACGGTTCGCAGATCTGTTCCGGAAACTGGATGCAGAGATCCGCATGGTTCCGGGCGGTCATGTGGGCTTCGTTGTTCAGGCGGAACGGTATCTTGATTTGATGGAAACATTTTTGCAGAGAAATGGAATTTGACAGTTCACGTCTGTGAATCAGTAAGAAAAATCGAATCTTCAGGAAAAGAGAATGGCTATGTATAAATCATTTTTTGATCTTCCCCCGGAGCAAACTGCTTCCACGGCGATGCCCCGCACCGTCGTGTTCTCCAACGGAACGGGGAGCGGGAGTATGACCATCTGTCCACTGTTTTTGGGTGCAGAGCTGTATTATAACGATATGCACCTTGCATTCTTTGAGGAAGCCACGGCACCAATGCGGAATGTCATTGAAATCAACCACTGCCGCGTGGGGCGTTACGAGTGCAGTTTTGGGGCAAATAGCTGCTGCTATCTGGCAGCAGGGGATTTTGCGGTGTGTGCAGCAGCGCGCAAAAAGTCGTCCTCCTGCTTTCCGCTGCGGCACTACCACGGCATCACCATCCTACTGGATCTGGATGCGATTTCGCCGGAAATGCGGAAACAAATGGAATGGTACGGCGTAGACCTTGATGTCATACGGCGGTACATCTGCACGGAAAACCGCTGCTGTATTCTGCGGTCAGAACCGACCATTGCCCATATTTTTTCAGAGCTTTACACAGCGCATTCTGTGCCGGACACCGGCTATCTTCGGCTGAAAGTGCTGGAGTTGCTGCATATTCTGACCCGGCTGAAAAACAGGGAAGATGTGCAGCAGACAGAGTATTTCAATCAGCATCAGGTGGAGTGTGTGAAGCAGGCTGCGGCTCTTCTCACGCAGGAACTGACAGTTCACCGTACAATCGAACAGCTTGCACAGGAGGTCGGCCTTTCGCCTACGGCATTAAAAAGCTGTTTCAAAGGCATTTACGGAAGCTCGGTCTATGCGTATCAGAAAGAGTACCGGCTGCAGCTGGCACAGAAGCTACTACTCGAAACCGATTGCACGGTTGCTGAAATCGCCCATCGGGTCGGGTACGAAAATCCGAATAAGTTTTCTTCTGCATTTCGGGAAGCAGCCGGCATGACGCCTACGGAGTATCGGAAGATGCGTCCGATTGGATAGATTCTGTCGATTTGGTTCTTGCGCAGAAAGTCCGGTTCCAGTAAAATCAGTATCGTGATTAGTTGAGACTAACGCCGATATTCTGATTTTGTGGAGGAAATTGATAATGCGTTTGATGAAAAGAATTCTGAGTGCAGCTGCTGTGCTAGCTCTGTCTGCTTCTCTTCTGGTTGGCTGCAGCAGCGGCACGGCGAGCTCTGTTCCCGTTTCTGCAAGTTCTGCCGCAGAAAGCACTGTTTCTTCCGTAGAAGAGACCGCCTCTTCTGCTGCGGATGAAAACGAAGCTGCCGCTGCACAGCTGCTGAACGACCTAACAGGCAGCTATCAGGAACTGTGGCCGGTGATTCTGGCGGACGAATATAAGCAGACATGGCTGGATGATTGTACCGCTCTCGTGGGCGAGGACAATGCCGAAGCTGCTTTTGAGAAGCTGTCCTCTATGGTGACAGGTGATGTTTACGGCGAAGATGCAGTTAAAGCGTATGCCAACGGCGGCGGTGCCTACTTCTGCGGCTTTACCAATGACCTTGCGACCCTGACCTTTGACGGCGAAACTTCCACCATTTCTGGTACCGATAAGGATGGCAATGAGCTGTTCTCCCATACCTATCACTACATTGGCATGGAGCCTGTGCGTGGACTGTATGAGTTTGAAAGTGATGATGCCGATTCCGGCGAGTTCACCTACTTTTTCCTCGCGCCAGACACCAGTGCGGAAACCTACCACATTGAGTTTCGCTATGGTTCGGATGCAGATGCTCTGAGTCAGTATGATGCAGGCGATTATGCTTACTGGCTGGCATCTGGCATTTCTACGGATTGCGACCAGACTATGATCGACAACTGCATTGAGCTGTTCTGTACTGAAAATCTAGCAGGTTAATACGCAGAATGTGCTGTGGAGCAAAAACGCCACGGCACATTTTTGCATAAAAATTATTTGAAGGAGGTTTTTCCGTGAAAAAACAGTCCGATCTTTCCCGGCTGATGGGTTACGCCGGGAACTACCGATATTTCACCTACGCTTCGTGGGTGCTGTCTGCGGTCAGTGCGCTGGTGGCGCTGGTGCCTTTTGTGTACATCTGGAAGATCCTGCGGGATGTGTTGAACGCCGCGCCGGACTATGCGCAGGCGGTGAACATCCCCCATTACGGCTGGATGGCAGTGCTGTTTGCGGTGCTGGCTTACATCATTTACATTGCGGCACTGATGTGCTCCCATCTGTCGGCGTTCCGAGTGGCGACCAATCTGCGGCTGGAGGTTTCCGAACACCTTGCCACACTGCCGCTGGGCTTTACGGAGACGTTTGGCAGCGGTAAGCTGCGCAAGATCATCCACGAGAGTACTGGCGCAGCGGAGACATTTCTCGCCCATCAGCTGCCGGACAAATATAATGCAATGGCAACACCCATAGGTCTGTTGGTTCTTTTGCTTGTGTTCGACTGGCGGCTGGGTCTGCTGAGTCTCGTTCCGGTGGCACTGGGCTTCGTCATCATGTCCGCCATGACAGGAAGGCGGATGGCAGACAAAATGCGGCAATACGGTAATGCGTTGGAATCAATGTCTAACGAGGCCGTGGAGTATGTCCGCGGCATCCCGGTAGTCAAGACCTTCGGGCAATCCGTCTTTTCGTTCAAAAAATTCAAAGCGACCATTGATGAGTACGAAAAGTGGGTCATTGCCTACACCAAAGAGCTGCGGATGCCGATGATGCTCTATACTGCCGCAATCAACGGTGTGTTTGCTTTCTTGATTGTAGGTGGGCTTCTGTTCACCCGGAACGGTGTGACTTCGGAATTTCTGCTGAACCTGCTGTTCTACATCATCATTACCCCGGTAATCTCCCTGACCCTGACCCGCATCATGTACATGAGCGAAAATGAACTCGTTGTGGCAGATGCGTTGGCTCGTGTGGATTCGGTTCTGGATGCGGAACCTGTGCCAGAAAACGATCATCCGCGGCATCCGAAAGATGCCTCTGTGTCCCTGAAGGATGTGCATTTCAGCTATGATGGCAAAACGGATGTTATCAAGGGCGTTTCGCTGAAAATTCAGCCGGGTCAGATGGTGGCTTTCGTTGGCCCCTCCGGCGGCGGCAAATCCACACTGGCAAACCTGATTTGCCGGTTCTTTGATGTGCAGAGCGGCAGCGTCCGAGTGGGAGAAGCGGATGTGCGGGACATCCCCAAGGAAGAGTTGATGGACACCATTTCCTTTGTGTTTCAGAACAGCCGCCTGCTCAAGGGCAGCATTCTGGACAACGTCCGGCTGGGCAGAGCGCAAGCCACCGAAGCCGAGGTGCTGGCGGCGCTGAAAGCTGCACAGTGCATGGATATCGTGGAAAAGTTCCCGGAGGGCATCCATACCGTCATTGGCACAAAAGGCGTGTATCTGTCCGGCGGCGAGCAGCAGCGCATTGCCATTGCCCGCGCCATGCTGAAAAATGCGCCCATCCTGCTGCTTGACGAGGCCACCGCTTTTGCCGACCCGGACAATGAAGTCAGAGTGCAGGCTGCATTTGCGCAGCTTGCCAAGGGCAAAACGGTCATTATGATCGCACACCGCCTGTCCACCGTCGCCAACGCCGACTGCATCTATGTGGTGCAGGATGGGCAAATTGCGGAGTCCGGCACAAAGGACGAGTTGTGTGCGCAGAACGGCCTGTTTGCCCGGATGTGGCAGGATTATCAGGCCTCGGTGCAGTGGAAGGTCGCAAAGGAGGGGTAAGGAATGATCGAAAAAATTCAACACGCCACAGCCAGCTCCCCGGAGGGCGCAAAGGGGCTTGTAAAGGGCGTTCTGGCCTGTGCGTTCCAGAACATGGCGTTCATGCTGCCCACCGGGCTGCTGTATCTTCTGGTAAAAGACCTGCTGGCAGGCTCTACGAGTGAGAGAAGTACCTTTTATCTGGTGGGATGCGTTGCCTGCTTTGCACTGATTTTACTGACCACATGGTTCCAGTACAACGGCACCTATTTTACCACCTATAAAGAGAGCGGCACCCGCCGCCTGACCCTTGCAGAGCGGCTGCGGAAGCTGCCTCTGTCCTTTTTCGGCAAGCGAGACCTTGCCGACCTGACAAGCACCATCATGGCGGACTGCGAGGTACTGGAAAAGGACTGCTCCCACTTCATCCCCGGTCTGTTCGGCTCCCTCATTTCCACGGTGCTCATTGCCCTGAGCCTGTTCGCCTTTGAGTGGCGGATGGCACTGGCGGCTCTGTGGGTCATTCCGGTATCCGCTGCCATCGTGGTGGGCAGCTATCGGGTACAGGATAAGGTGCAGGCCAGGACCATGGCGGCGAAAATGGCCTGTGCGGACGGTATTCAGGAGTACATCGAGACTCTCCGGGACCTGAAAGCCAGCAATGCGGAGCAGCAGTATCTGTCCGGCCTTTCCGGCAAAATTCGGGCAGTGGAAAAGCAGTCTATTGTGGCAGAGCTGGAAACAGCGCTGTTTGTGTCCTCCGCCGGCATGGTGCTCAAGCTGGGCATTGCATCGGTGGCGCTCACCGGTTCGGTGCTGCTGGTGCAGGGCAGCATCGACGTACTGACCCTGTTTCTGTTCCTGATGGCGGCATCCCGGATGTACGACCCCATGCAGGGGGCTTTGCAGAATCTGGCGGCGGTCATCGCCATGCGTACCAATGTGGGGCGGATGAATGAGATTCTGGACGCTCCCCTGCAGACCGGCAGCGAGCAGCTGACCAATCAGGGCTGCGATATCGTGTTCGACCATGTGGGCTTTGCCTATGACTCCGGTGAAGCGGTGCTGCGGGATGTCTCCTTTACCGCAAAGCAGGGGGAGGTTACGGCGCTGGTGGGCCCCTCCGGCAGCGGCAAGACCACTGTTTCCCGGCTGGCAGCACGGTTCTGGGATTACCAGAAGGGCAGTATCACCGTGGGCGGCATGGATGTCTCCCGAATCGACCCGGAAAAACTCATGAGCCTGTATTCCATCGTCTTTCAGGATGTGACCCTGTTTGACAACACAATCCTCGAAAACATCCGTCTGGGGCGCAAAGGTGCCACCGACGAGGAGGTCCTTACGGCGGCAAAGCTGGCAAACTGCGAGGAATTTGCCGAGAAGCTGCCGGACAAGTGGAACACCAATATCGGCGAGAATGGCTGCGCTCTTTCCGGCGGTGAGCGTCAGCGCATTTCCATCGCCCGTGCTTTTCTGAAGGATGCGCCCATCATTCTGCTGGACGAGGCCACCGCAAGTCTGGATGTTGAGAACGAAACGGCGATTCAGGAGGCTCTGTCCCGCCTCATCAAAAACAAGACCGTTCTCATCATCGCTCACCGGATGCGTACCGTGGCAGGTGCAGACAAGGTTGTTGTGCTGAAGGATGGCATCGTAGCGGAGCAAGGCAGACCGGATGAGCTTTATGCTCGGAACGGATTGTATGCGCACATGGTTGATTTGCAATCAGCAAGTCAGAATTGGACGATTTAAAGCTATAATAAGAGAAAGCTGTTTCAAAAGGATGCTCTGTCATGGGATAGAACATCCTTTTTGAATACCGTTCAGCCGAAATTTGTACAGGAGTCCATCATAAAAATGACATTCAGGAAAAATGACATTCTATAAACCTATTGCAATAGGATGAAAAGTATGGTATATACATTATACGAAACATTGCTTTGAAATGAACACTCTACCGTCCATTGATGCATAAAAGAGAGGTGCTTGCCATGACCGCCGTGATCTATGCCCGCTATTCATCGGATAACCAGCGCGAAGAATCCATTGAAGGCCAGATTCGTGAATGCACTGCCTATGCGGAAAAGAATGGCATCACCATCGTCAAGCACTACATTGACCGTGCCATCTCTGCCAAAACGGACAACCGCCCGGAGTTTCAGCAGATGATAAAAGACAGCGACAAAAAGCTGTTTGACATTGTGCTGGTCTGGAAGCTTGACCGTTTTGCCCGGAACCGCTACGACAGTGCCCGGTACAAGACCCAGCTGAAGAAGAATGGTGTCAAGCTCATGTCTGCCACCGAGATCATCTCCGAGGGGCCGGAGGGCATCATTCTGGAATCGGTGCTGGAAGGTTATGCCGAGTATTATTCCGCTGACCTTGCCGAGAAGGTCGTGCGTGGACAGACCGAGAACATCCTGAAAGGACGCTGCAACGGTGGTCGTGGAACCTTTGGTTACACGCTGGATTCGGAACGGAAGTTCCATATTGACCCTCTCACCTCGCCTTTTGTGCTGGAATCGTTCAAGAAGTACAATGAAGGCTCCACCATGAAGGAGATCCGGGACTGGCTGAACGAAAACGGCATCAAGAACCCGGTGGGCGGTGCGTTTACCTATAACAGCGTCGAACATATGCTCAAAAACCGGCGGTACATCGGAGAACTGAAATTCCGGGATGTGGTCGTACCGGATGCTATCCCGCCCATCATTCCGCTGGAACTGTTTGAGGATGTGCAGGAGAAAATCGCCAAAAACAAGAAAGCCCCTGCCCGTAGAAAGGCAGAGGATGACTACCTGCTCACCACCAAGCTGTTCTGCGGCTACTGTGGGGCGTTGATGTTTGGCGAAAGCGGCACGAGCCGGACGGGTGAAGTCCACCGCTACTATAAATGTGCCACTGCCAAAAAGCACAAGGGCTGCAAGAAAAAGACCGTCCGTAAACAGTGGCTGGAAGATCTGGTGGTCAACCAGACGATGCAGCTTGTCAAAGACGATGCCGCCATGGAATCTATCATCGCCAAGGTGATGGAACTGCAAAACAAGGAGAACACCAACATTCCCCTCTATGAGAAACAGCTTCGGGATGCTGAATCTGGTATCCAGAATATGCTCAATGCGATTCAGGCCGGTATCCTGACCAGCTCCACCAAGGAGCGGCTGGAGCAGCTGGAAGAAACCAAGCGTGAGCTTGAAGCCCGCATTGCAGAAGAGAAGCTGGCAAAGCCCAAGGTCACGGAGGAGTTCATCCGGTTCTGGCTGCTGCGGTTCCGTAAACTGGACATGAGCCTGAAAGACCAGCGGCAGGCGCTGGTGGATACCTTCATCAATGCGATTTATCTGTACGATGATAAGGTTTTGATAACCTTCAACTATAAAGAAGGAACACAGACCGTGACTTTTGGAGAAGCGGCAGAAGCCGCATCAAAGGGAAATGGTTCGGATTTGGATTGCTTTACTGCACCAGAAAATGCCGTGAAATCGAAAGATTTCATGGCTTTTTTGTTTTGTAAGCCATGAGTGCACGGTTTCTGCACGGTTTTTGCACGGTCGGTGTTATCCATGTCCGATGATGTAGGGCGCTGTATTGCATTGCAATCAGTGCCCTTTTTTGCATCAGGTGAGCAGTGCTAAGCGGAGCTTTGCCTTCATCTCCGGGTCGGCATCCTTGAGCAATTCCAAAAGAGCCGTCATGGAGATGGTGGGTTCGTCTGCGGCGGGTACAGCCTGCGGGCTGGAGGTGTCGGGCTTGGCATAGAAGCCGCTTTCGAACTTCTTGCCCAGCTCCACACGGGAGGACTGCTGGATATGGGCGTAGGTGTTCACCAGCATATCCGCACTGGCGTGTCCCGTAGTCCCCTGCACCGCCTTGATGTCGCCGCCGGAGATCATCAACTGGTAGGTGGCACTGGAGTGACGCAGACCGTGAAAGACGATGCGGGGGAACTCCGGGTGTGCGTCCTGCCATTTCAGGAACTTTTTGCGGATGAGCACCGGCTCCACCGCCAGACCGTTGGGCAGCCGTAGCAGCATCCCGCTGTTGCGGTATCGCTCCGGGTCGAGGGCTTCTTCCCGTTTCAAGCGTTCCAGCCACTGCTTCAGTTCCTCCCGCAGGGCGGCAGTCATGAAGATGGTGCGGCAGGAAGCTTCAGTCTTGGTGTCTTTCAGGATGAGGGAGGTCTTGCTGCCCTCCAGCTTGTCCGGGAAGATGCGGAGGATGCAGCCCTTGTCCACCTGCGCCAGCGTGTCCTTCTGCACCCGCTGCATGGAACGGTTGACGGTGAAGGTGCCCATGCCGTTGGCGGCATCAAAGTCGATGTCCTCCGGGGTCAGACCTGCCACCTCCCCTTCCCGCAGCGCACCCACCAGCGTCAGGTGCACCGCCAGATGCAGGATGGGGTCCTCCATGCTGTCCAGTGCTGCCCGCATCTCCTCCACCTCCCAGATGCTGCGCTCTTGGGTGGTCTTTTTGGGCGCTTCCACCGGGACGGGACTTTTGATAAGGATGCCCCACTCCACTGCCAGCAGAAAGGAATTGTGCAGCAGTTGGTGGACCTCATGGAGGGTAGTGCCGGAGAGGGTGCGCTTCTGCTGCTTAGGCGAGAGGTCTCGCCGCTTGCCACCCACATACTGTCCGCAAGGGGTCTTGCTCAGGGTGTCGTACAGGGCTTCGATGTGGTAGGGCCGCAGCTTCTGCATCTGCATCTCCCCGATATAGGGGATGACGAGGTTCTGGATGAGGGCCAGATTGGACTGGTAGGTCTTGGGTGCCCACTTGTGCTTGCTGCACTGCTTGGGCAGCCAGTCCATCAGGAACTCTGCCACCGTCACCGTGGACGGGATCAGGAAATTGCCGGTCGCCAGCTCGTGCTCGATCTGCTTCTGGCGTTTGATCGCCTCCTCTTTGGTGGGAAAGCTCTCCCATTTGTCGCAACTCTTGCCGTGCTCGTCCTGATAGGTGTAGCGGACGCTGTAAGAGCTGCCGCGTTTCGTGATATATGCCATAGATTTGCCTCCTTATCAAGCTGCCCGGTAGAGCCATGCATCGAAACTGTCCTTCGGGATGCGGATGCTTCCGCCTGCCCGCAGGACACGGAACTCGGTGGTGCTGTTGCACAGGTTGTAGGCGGCACGCTGGCTGATGGCCAGCATCTGCGCGACCTCCTTTACCGTGTACACCAGCTTTGTGGTCTCAGGGCTGTTGGTCGGAGACTTGACGGCATTGGTTCGAGTGGCCACCTCCATTGTAGCCGGATTCGAGTCCGACTGCAAGGACTTTTTCGTATAATCCAAAGATTTCACATTCTCGTACATTTTATTACACATAGGCATTGCTCCTTACTTATCGTGGCGCATTGCAGGCTCCTGCGTGCGGTTCTCATAAAATCGAATGACCTCCGGCGGGATGCTGTCCAGTGTTTTCAGGGCGGCTTCATAGTCCTGCCGCAGCTTGGCATCCTCCAGACGCTTCAAGACGCTCCCTTCCTTCGCTTTGTCCAGCGAGGCAGAGAGCGTCTTGTTCTTCTCTTTCAGTTGTTTGTTCTCGGCGGCGGTCTCCGTAAAGGCAATCTGATAGCGGTTCAGTTCGGTGCGCATTTTGGACACTGCCGGGATATAGCTGTCCAGCACCTTGCTGATCTCCGCCGCACGGCTCTTGCCGTTGAAGGGATTGATACCCACCAGCAGGGCATCCAACTGCTCCTTCTGCTTGGTCAGTTGGGTCATCTCCTTGAAGATGCGAGGCGGGATGTGCTCCCGCCCGGTCTGGCTGGCGCTTTCGCCACGCTCCAGTTCCGGGTACTGCTTGACCATGTGCTGCCAGAACTCGTCCTGCCACCTCACAAGGTTCTTGCGGTTGCCGATGATCTCCTTGGCGCTCAGCCGTCCGTCAGGGGTCAGTGGCACAAAGCAGAGGTGCAGGTGGGGCGTTTTCTCGTCCATGTGGACAACGGCAGAGAGAAAGGTATCCGGGCGCTGTCTGCCCTCCAAAAATTTCAGGGCGTACGCAAAGTACGCTCTGATCTCCCGGTTGGTCTTATCCTTGAAAAACTCCGGGCTGGCGGTGACAAGAGCCTCCACCACCCGCACGCTGTCCTTGCGGACACGGCAGTGGGCAGCGGCTATCATGCGGTCGGCTTCTTCCCGGTACCTGCCCTGCGGCTGCACCAGATGGAGGTTGTAGCGGCTCCGGCTCGTGTCGATATCCGGGTTGCTGGCGTACTGCTCCTTGGTGCGTTCGTTATGGGCTTCGATGGGGCTGATGGCAGGCCCCTTGTACTTTTTGAACCTTAAAATGCCGTATTGGGCTTTCATAGATCACGCTCCTTCTTGGGGTGTACAAAAAATCTGTACGGACTTCAAATAACCTGTACGGTCTGTACGGCGTACAGAAATGCGAAATATAAACGATAACACGTTTTAATTCGTTTCGATTCGCTGTACAGGTGCGTACAAGTACAGACCGTACAGGTTGTACGAACTTCTTCCGTGAAAAAAATGCACTTTTTACGGACAGGGGTGGACAAGCGGCTCGATGCCTACAAAACCCCGCACCCTGCGGCCACCGGGCAGGTAGATGTTGTTGGTGGCTTCAAGGTTATAGCGGCGGTCATTCTGGCGCAGTTCCGCGCTGAAACGGATCGCCGATACGCTGTGGCAAGCGTTATCTTCGCACCACTGCTTATAAATGTCGTAGAACTCCTTGGAACTGATGGAGTAGTCCGCCTTGAAACGGAAGTAGCCCTCGGACTCCATGAAGTCGATGACATTGTTGCTGCTGCGTTTGATGGTGTCCACGTTGGCGGCGGCTCGTTCGCTGACCGTGAAGCGGAAATCGTTCTGCACCAGCCGGTGCAGCCCTTCCAGACACCAGAGGAGGATGCCTTCCAACTCGGCGCACATCTTCTCCACAAGGAAAGGGTCATCCGTGCGGTCAGCAGGCTTGTCCTTGGTGGTCAGGATGAGCTGGCGGCGAAAGAAACCGTCCGAATGGTCGTACAGCGAGGTCAGCGCACCGTTGCCGAAGCAGAGGAACCGGGCGTAGATGTCCCGCTGGTAGCTCTGGACACCCTTGCGCTCCAAGTCCAGCTTGGCCTCGGCGGTCACGATGGTCTTAATATAATTCGTTTTGGGCAAGGCGTTCATGTCCATGTCATCGTCGATCATGAGCAGGCGGCGTTCCAGATCAGCACGGGCAAAGCGGTTGTTCTCCACTTTCTGGACGCTGCCGTTGCTGGCGGCATCTCCCATGAGCCGCTTCAGCACCAGCCCGATGCGAGATTTGCCTTCGCCGCCCTTGCCGACAATGAGCATCATCTTCTGTCCCTTGGTGCTGGGGATCAGGCAGTAGCCCAGATATTCCTGTAAGGTGGGGATGTCGGCATCGTCCAGCAGCTCGTGCAGAAAGGTCAGCCAGCGGTCAGGGCTGGCGGCTTTGGGGTCATATCTCACAGGTAAGCGGTTCTGGCAGAACAGCCGGGTCTCCTGAAAAGAGCCATCCGGCAGATGGTACACGCCGTTCTGGAGGTGGATGCAGTCCTGTTCGATGGGAAACGGGTCGGAAAAGGCCAGCAGCTTGATGGTCTCCAGAATGTTGGTAACCTTTTTGGACAGGCCGGAGGTGACATATTCCTCGATGTTCTCCAAGATGCGCTGCTTGATCTCGCTCTCATCCTCCACCGGGCCGTCCAGCGTGTACAGCGTTCCGTTGACGCATTTCAGCGGCCACTGCTCCAGAAAGGCACGGCCAAACTGGACTTCATCAATCTTCTTGCCGTTGTACCAGTCAGGCCATAAGGGGTTGCGGGAAATGTTTTTCTTCATAGGGTAATTCTCCTTTAGAAAAGTGAAGTGGTGGGTCTCACGGTGAGACCCACCACTTCGGGTGAATAAATTATCAGGCACACTTTGCCAGAGCAAGGCGGTCGGTGCGCTCCTCCAGCATCAGCAGGTACGACCCGGACAGCAGCTGTGCGGCGGCAGCGGCCTTCTGCTGGGGCGTCCCAAAAGCAACGCAGTCCGTCAGGTGCTCGATGGTCTCGGTCGTGTGGAGGGCTTCCACGAACCGCTCGTCCAGCGGTTCTTCCGGGCTGGCGGGCTTGTAACGCTCTCGCCAGTCGTGCAGCAGGTCGAGATAATCGGTCAGCACCCGCAGGCAGTAGGCGATGTCTGCCCACTGCTCGTCTGTCAGGCCGCGCTTGGGCGGCGGCAAAGCGATGGCATTGGCGGGCGGCTTATCCGGATCAAGCCAGAGCTTGTCGGGGCGGGGCCCCTCCATCTTGCTGACGCAAGACCGCTCTGTCACTTGCAGTCCCCACTGGGGACTGCATTGCTTCGCAAACGCGAAGTCATTTATCAGCTTCTCGGCGGCTTGCCGGGGGTTCAGGTCGAACAGCTTGGCGGTGAGGTCGATGGCATCGCCGTTGGCTCCACAGCCAAAGCAATAATAATAGGTGTCGTTCAGCTTCATGCTGGGGTCGCTGTCGGAATGGAACGGACAGCACACCATGCCATGGCGGTCGGGCTCCATGCCGTACATCTCTCCCACCTGCCGAACGGTGATGGCGGACTTGATCTTTTGATATAAACTCAAAATTTCTCCTTTGCTCAAAGGCTCTGGCACGGATCAATTTGATCCCTGCCACGTTCAAAGTCACCGGTGTTCCCCAAGTGGGAACTTCGGTGAAGCCGGTCTCCCTTGCTGCCTTCCGACAGGAAATCTTTTTGGACTCTGTGTCGGCCCCATGCAGGGCGCTCGCTCCCCCGATGGGAGGTCTTGGCGGTCTGGGCAGTTCGGACGGTCATTCTGTTCTCAAGGTTCTGTTATGAAAGATATTTCAGAGGGCTTTCGCGGGAAGCCCTTAATATGTTCGCTGCTGGGGAGTTAATATGTTTTCTTTCTGTCTATAGGATAGCACCATGATGGCCGCTGTGCCGTATATCCATAATGTCGGAAAACAGGTGCAGAAACTGCAAAATTCCACGCTTATGGACAGGAACCGCTGGAAGTGGTATACTGTGCAAAAAACATCGGAGGTGCGACCATGAACATCAAGCTGACACTGGGAGAACGGCTCAAAGACCTGCGTGTGGAGCGGAATCTGAAGCTGGAAACGCTGGCAGAGCAGACGGGTCTGTCCAAATCGGCACTGTCGAAATATGAGAGCGACGATGTGACCGACCTCAGCATTTATGCGGTGACAACGCTGGCTGAGTTCTATGGCGTGACCACGGACTACCTGCTGGGGGTGACGGAAAACAAAAAACGCCCAGATGCAGTCCTTTCGGACTTGCATCTGAGCGATGGCGCAGTGGACGTATTAAGGAATGGAAAATTCAATCATCGGCTGCTGTGTGAGCTGATCGTGCATGAGAATTTTCAGAGGTTCATGACCGATCTGGAAATCTATGTGGACGGATATGTCAGCGCAAACATTCAAAACCTCAATGCTGGTCTGGAAGCGACCCGGCAAATGCTGAAAAAGAAGTATGCAGCAGATGAAAACGATTTGTACATGAGCACCTTGAAGCTGGGGCAGATCGATGAAGATGAGTACTTTGGCCGGGTCTTGTACGATGAGTTGGTGGCCATCCTGAAGAACATCAAGACGGAACACCGCAAGGACAAGACCACTTCGGATGGTTCAATGATCGATAACCTGATGAAGGAACTGGAGGATGCACAGAAACATGAAGGGTCTGCGGATGAAAAGAAGATCCGAACGGCATTGAAGGCAATCGGCATCAACTACGATAAGCTGACAGAGGATGAAAGAAAGCTGATAAAGAAGATCCTTTATAAAACGGCAATGCTGAAACCGGGGACACTTGCAGGCAACCGGGGAAAGCACAGACGTTGATTATTTACCTTGCGGCTTATAGGGGAAAAACGCTGCTGCGGCAGGACGGGAGAACGTACACCATTGGTTCCTCTGAAAGCCTGCGCTGGGTGGGCAGAGACCGTCAACTGCCACGCCCATCCGCGCATCCTTCTGCCACAGAACAGGTGCTTGCCGGAGCCTTTCGCAGCCCCTTTTCCGCATCAGCCGGAACCAAGGTGTAACACACTAGACTTTGCAAGCAAAGTCGTGTGCCAACGAGCGTTCCGCCGCTCTTTGGATTCTTCCCGGCAGGGCACTGGAAAATGGGGTGCCCTGTGCAGCACGGGGCGCATCCGTCACCTCGCACAAAAAATTGACTGCAAGTTTTACTTGACAATTCGCAGAATATGCACTATCATAGCCATAAGATGAATATAATGTTTATAACGATATACTCAATTTGAGGGTGAGGTATTCCATGGCAATCAATGATAGTGCTGTCGTCCCGCTTTACCAGCAGGTAAAGGATGACATTCGTGCCGCGATCGAGAGCGGCAAGTACAAAACCAACGAGAAGATCCCCCCGGAGCCGGAGCTGAGTGCAGAGTACTCGGTCAGCCGCATCACGGTGCGCCGTGCCGTGGAAGAGCTGTGCGCCGAAGGGTATCTGGTCAAAATGCAGGGGCGGGGCACCTTTGTCAGCAAGCCCCGCATCCATCGTAAGTTTGCCAGCGGCAGAGGAACTGCCAGCTTTACGGAGACCTGCAAAGAGTACGGCATGGTGCCGGGCGCCCGGCTGCTGAACCGTCAGATCGTGCCGGTGCGTAAGGATGAGGAAGCCTTCTTCCATGTAGGCCCGGAAGCCTTGCTCATCTATATCCAGCGTCTGCGCACCGCCGATGGTCAGCCGGTGTTTCTGGAAAATCTCTTCCTGCCCTACGAGCCCTACAAGAGCCTGATGAGCGAGAATCTCAATGATGTTTCCATGTTTGACACCATTGAGCGCATCTCCGGGCTGCGCCCTGCAACGACCTCCTGCCAGCGTATCGAGGCGGTACGGGCTTCGGCAGAACAGGCACAGCTGCTCAACCTTTCGCTGGGCGAGCCGCTGCTGTATCTGAACGCCTACTTCCATGACCAATATGACCACCCGCTGTGCATCGGGCGGCAGTATTACATTGGAAGCCGGTATATGTTTGAGTTTTGAGGGCAGCATTCTGTCCCCCCAAGAGCGTCTTTTCCACCCGGAAAAGACGCTCTTTTTGTCGTTCCAAGGAGAATTGTTGGTGAAACTGCTAAAATATAGGGGAGATGCTTTGTGCACTTTACCAAAGTAAAGATTTTTTTAGAAAAACCTCTTGACGTCTGTGCAAAATGTGGTATTATGTACATGATGATTATGACGTCTATAACGAATAAGATGATACAGACGCCGAAGAGATGAAGGAAACACAGGAAAGGTCGTGGATGCGTATGAACCGAATCATTCTTGCTTCGCACGGAGGGCTGTCCGCCGGAATGAAGGACACCGTGCAGATGATCCTTGGTGAGTTGCCGAACCTTTATGCCCTTGCTACCCTGCGGGATGAGACCGAGCCTATCACGGTGGCGGCACGTCGGTTGCTGGATGGCTTTGCAGCAGAGGATGCTGTGTACATCGTGACCGATGTGATGGGCGGCAGCGTGAACAACGAGATGCTGACTCTGCTGCCGGAGTATCCGGCGGTGCACCTGATCTGCGGCATGAACGCTTCTCTGGTGCTGACCCTTGCTTCCAACGACGAAGCCCTGACACAGGACGAACTGGCCGAGTGCATTGCAGATGCCAAGGCGCAGATCATTGATTGCAACCTGCTGCTGAAAAAAGCAGCCCAAGATGAGGAGGATGACCTATGATCAAATTAGTACGTCTGGACTACCGCCTGCTGCACGGTCAGGTGGTATTCTCGTGGACCGGCCATGTGGGCGCACAGCGCATCATCGTGGTGGACGATGACGCCGCCAACGACGAGATGAAAAAGTCCGCCCTGCTGCTGAGCAAGCCTGCCGGTGTCCGGGTGAACATCTTCACGGTGGACAAAGCCATCGCCAAGATGCCCAAGGTGGAGCAGCTGGACGAGAAGATCATGATGATCTTCGGCAACACCGCTGCCCTGCTCAAGTTCTGCCAGGCATACCCCAAGATCAAAGAGATCAACTACGGCGCTGTGGCAAACAAGCCCGGCTCCAAGGCCTTTGACCAGTCGGTATTCCTGACCCCGGAGGAGCAGGCAGACACCCAGAAGCTGCTGGATATGGGCATTAAGATCTACAGCCAGCAGACCCCCACCTTTAAGGTAGTACCCATCGATCACATCTGATCGTAAGGAGATAAGAAGGAGGAATTGACCCATGTTTGTTACCGCACTGCTTCTGGGTCTGGTTGGCGTGTTCTGTATTCTGGACTCGCGCATTCTGGGCCGCATGAACTTCGAGCGTCCGCTCATCACCTGCACCATCGTCGGTGCGCTGCTGGGTGATCTGCAGACCGGCCTGACCCTTGGCGCATCCATCGAGTTGATGAGCCTTGGCATCGTGAACATCGGCGCAGCAGCACCCCCGGACATGAACATGGCTGCCATCATCTGCGCAGCTTTTGCCATCCTGACCGATGCTTCTGCCGAGACCGCACTGGCGCTGGCCATTCCCATCGCTGTTCTGGGCCAGATGCTGGGCGTGCTGATGCGCACCATCCTGTCCAACCTGACCCACGTTGCCGACCACGCCATTGCAGAAGGCAAGTTCCGCAAGGCATGGAGCATGCACATCGTCTGGGGCACGCTGCTGTACAGCCTGATGTACTTTATCCCCATCTTCCTGTCCGTCTACTTCGGCACGGATCTGGTGCAGAAGATCGTGGCTTTCATCCCCGCATGGCTGACCGATGGCCTGAACCTCGGCAGTAAGTTCCTTACCGCTTACGGTATTGCCCTGCTGCTGTCCACCATGCTCAACCGCGACCTGACCGTCTACTTCCTGCTGGGCTTCTTCTTTGTGGGTTATCTGGGTCTGGATATCACCGCTGTGGCGATCTTCGCCGCAATTCTGGCTGTGATCCTGACCGGTCTGAAGTATGGCAAGGGCGCACCTGCCGCAGCCGCTGCCGGTGCAGCTGCTGCCAACCCGGACTACGACCCGCTGGAAGATGACGACGATCTTTGATAGGAGGAAGCTGAAATGAGCAACGCAACCAAGACTGCAAAGCGCAGCGACTTCAAGAAATACTTCCAGTTCATGTGGCGCTCCCTGAACATTCAGGCCTCCTGGAACTACGAACGTCAGATGAACATGGGCTTTTTGTACGGCATCGCTCCCACGCTGGACGAGCTGTACCCCGACGAGAACGACCCCGAGCAGCTGGCGCACAAAAAGGAAGCCTACGAGCGCGAGATGGCGTTCTACAACTGCACCCCGCAGACCAGTGCCTTTACGCTGGGTCTGGCCGCTTCCATGGAGGAGCAGTACGCCGCCGACCGTGAAAACTTCAACCCGGAGACCATCAACGCCGTCAAGACCTCGCTGATGGGCCCCCTGTCCGGCGTGGGCGACTCCTTCTTCCAGGGCACTGTCCGTCTGATCGCTTTTGGTCTGGGCATCTCTCTGGCACAGCAGGGTAACGTTCTGGGCCCCATTCTGGCCATGATCCTCTCCATTGTCCCCGCTGTGCTGGTCACATGGTTTGCCGGTAAGCTGGGCTATACCATGGGCAGCAAGTACCTGACCAAGCTCAACGGCGGCATGATGGACAAGCTGATGTACGTCTGCGGCATCGTAGGCCTGATGGTCATCGGTGCCATGGTGGCAAGCATGGTGGGTCTGACTACTCCCATCACCTTCGCAAGCACCGGTCTGGTGCTGCAGGATGTGCTGAACAGCATTCTGCCGAACCTTCTGAACCTTGGCATCGTGATGCTGATGTACACCCTGATCCGCAAAAAGGTCAAGACCGGCTGGCTGCTGGTCATCTGCATCGTGGGCGGTGTTGCCATCAACGCCCTTGGTCTGTTGGTGTAACCGGGTTTCCGGCTTACATAGATATCCGTACGCCTGTAATTTGTGATTCATCAGAACAAAAAGAAAAATAATTTGGAGGATTGCATTATGTATAACATTGATCTGGCAAACGTCAAGTCCATCGTGGCAGACATCGTGGCAAAGCACAACGTGGAGAACGTGGCCTTTGTTGGCTGCGGCGCTTCCAAGGCAGAGCTGTACCCCGCAAAGTACTTCCTGGCAAACTGCAGCAAGAAGCTGCGTGTGGCACACTACACCGCCAACGAGTTCAACTACGATACCCCCGATTGGCTGGGCGACACCACTGTGGTCATCACCGCTTCTCTGGGCGGCAGCACCCCTGAGACCGTCAAGGCCAACAGCGTGGCAAAGGCCGCTGGTGCAACCGTTGTCAGCGTTACCCACGCTGCCGGTTCTGCCCTGACCAAGGAAGCTGACTACACCATCGTTCACGGCTTTGAGGCAAACTACGCCGCCAAGCTGGAAAAGATGGGCTACGTTCTGGCACTGGCTGTGGAGATCCTGCAGCAGGTGGAAGGTTTCGACAAGTACGACAAGATGATCGAGGGCCTGACCAACGTGTTCGAGGCTGCCGAGAACGCTGCCAACTCTGCCCGCAAGTCTGCCAAGGAGTTCGCTGAGAAGTACAAGGACGCTCCCGTCGTCTACGTCATGTCCAGCGGCGCTTCCATGGAGGTCGCTTACTCCACCTCCATCTGCTTGATGATGGAGATGCAGTGGGTCAACTCCGGCTCCTTCCACAGCGGCGAGTTCTTCCACGGCCCCTTCGAGATCGTGGACAAGGACGTGCCCTTCATCCTGCTGATGAACGACGGCAAGACCCGTCCCGTGGATGCCCGCGCACTGACCTTCCTGCACCGCTTCGATGCTCTGACCACCGTTGTGGATGCAAAGGATTACGGTCTGGGCAATGCTGTGGACAGCAGCGTCATCACCTACTTCAACCCGCTGATGCACACCGCCGTGTTCCGCGTCTATGCTGAGGAGCTGTCCTACGTCCGTCAGCATCCGCTGACCCTGCGCCGCTATATGTGGAAGCTGGAGTACTAAGCGATCGACCGGGATCAATAGACCCATGCTTGGGGGAGGGGCTTGCCCCTCCCCTTTTTTGATGAAGAGGGAAATGAAGAATGATTGAAGCAGTGATTTTTGATATGGATGGGGTGCTGGCAGATACAGAATATTACTACGAGAACCGCCGTAAAAACTTTCTGCTGGAAAACGGCATCCCCATCCCGGAGGGCAACTTCATCGGCTCCAACGAAAAAGCCATCTGGGAAGCCATTGTCCCCAACGACCCTGTGCGCCGTCAGGAGATGCTGATGGCTTACCGGGAGTACCGCAAGGCTCGCCCCACCCCCTACGGCAAGCTTACCGACCCGCAGGCAGAGCCGCTGATGAATGCGCTGCGCAGCCGGGGGCTGAAGGTGGCGGTGGCGTCCTCCAGCGCAGCACCGGATATCATGAAGATGCTCACGGAGGGCGGCTTGAAAGCCATGGTGGATTTCGCCTTCAGCGGCGAGGACTGCGCCGCCCATAAGCCTGCACCGGATATCTATCTCAAGGCGCTGAAGGCACTGGGGCTGACGGCAGACAAGGCTATTGCGGTGGAGGATTCTCCCACAGGCATTGCCTCCGCAAAGGCGGCAGGGCTGAAGGTGCTGGCACTGAAGCCCCGCCACGGCGAGCCGCTGGACCAGTCCGCCGCAGACTGCATCATCACCCAGCTGATGGATGTAAAGGAGCATCTGGACTGAGATGGAAGCGATCAAGAACGGTCTGCGCAAAAACCTGACTCCGGCACAGCTGTGGAGCGGCGCACGCTTTTTTCTACTGCTGAATCTGGGACTTATCATCTATGCAGTAGCACTGAACTTTTACTGTGCGCCCAACCACTTTGTATTTGGCGGCACCACCGGTCTTTCCATCGTTCTGGCCACCTGCTTTCCGGCTCTGAGCGTCAGCACCTTTATGTGGATCACCAATGCGGTGCTGGATGTGCTGGGCTGCGTCTTTCTGGGCATAAAGACCATGGGTTGGACACTGTACTCCTCCTTCATGCTCAGCTTTTATTCCAGTATGTGCGAAAAGATGTTTCCCGTGTCGCAGCCTTTGACGGATGATACTTTGCTGGAGCTGTGCTTTGCGGTGGCGCTGCCTGCCATTGCCAGCGGCATCGTATTCAACATCGGGGCATCCACCGGCGGCACCGAGATCGTGGCGATGATCCTGCACAAGTACATCAAGGTGGAGATCGGCAGGGCTCTGCTGCTCAGCGATATCGGCACAGTGCTGTTTGCGGCTTACCTCTACGGCCCGCAGACCGGGATGTACTGCGTGCTGGGACTCATCGGGCGCAGCACCATCGTGGATACAGCTATCGAGAGCCTGAATCTCCGCAAGGTGTGTACGGTCATCACCTCAAGGCCGGAGCCCATCCGGCATTTCGTTACGGAAACACTGGGACGCACAGCGACCCAGCAGAACGCCACCGGCGTGTACACCGGCGAGCCCCGCACCATGATTATGGTGGCGCTGACCCGGCGGCAGGCAGGGCTGCTGCGGGATTTCCTGCGCCGGGAGGACCCGGAGGCCTTTCTGACCATTGTCAACTCAAGCGAGATCATCGGCAAAGGGTTCCAGTCCATCTGAAAACGCAGAATGCCCGCCCACTGTGGCTTTCCACAGGTGGGCGGGCATTATTATATATGGTAAATGGTTGTTTACGCTGACTTCCCGGGATTTACGCTGAAAATACGCTGACTTGGCATGGTTTACGCTGAATTTACGCTGAAAACGCGCAATCGCGCGAACAAAGCGCGAATAAATCCGGCTGACCGCGAATAAACCGCGAACAAAGATCGCACGGGCGTGCATTCTTCATGCGTGGGAAGGTGCGACGTGAAAGTTGGAACTTGTAAAAATAAACTGTAATACGATTGAATTTCGGAAAAGTGGAATCGCACGCTGGAATGCGCGCGTGCAATGTTGCCTGAATAAAAGTCAGCGATAAAAACGCGCGCCGCGCGATTAGCATTTTTGCCGCGCGTTTTCTAAGGCTCAATCTTCCAGCCTGCCGTGGTCACAGCCGAGGGAAAGATAATGCTCCATCTCCCCTCTCAGCACCATCTGTGCGTACTCCAAGGGCTTATTATACAGCAGCCAGTCCAGTTCTGCCCGCTGTGCCGGGGTGTTGCCGTACTCGTCCTCCACGGTAATGCAGTCGATGACAACGGTGGTGCCATCCGCGAACAGGGCTTCCACCCGGTTGGTGTCCATGTTGTAGCGGCAGGAAAGCAATTTTGTCATAGTCATATCCTCCAAGACTTGATTTTTGGTGTGCAGTCACTCGAACCAATGCCGTCAAGTCGTTGTCGGATGAAGTGGTTTTTAGTTTGTCCGGGAGTAAGTGCACGGTTTCTGCACGGTTTTTGCACGGTTTCAAAACGTGCAAAGGGTGCAAATCGTTGCAAAATCGGACAAAGGATGCAGAAACTCCAAGCTCAAAACTTGCGATGTATCGCTAAGAAATAACGACAAAACGTAACTTCCAAAAATTGAGGGAATCGCCCGGCGTGCGCTACGAATCAGTAGGCCGGGGGTTCGAGTCCCTTCCATCGCACCAGAAAATGCCGTGAAATCGAAAGATTTCATGGCTTTTTTGTTTTGTAAGCCATGGCTGCACGGTTTCTGCACGGTCGGTGTTATCCATGTCCGATGATGTAGGGCGCTGTATTGCATTGCAATCAGTGCCCTTTTTTGCATCAGGTGAGCAGGGCTAAGCGGAGTTTTGCCTTCATTTCCGGGTCGGCATCCTTCAGCAATTCCAAAAGAGCCGTCATGGAGATGGTGGGTTCGCCTGCGGCGGGTACAGCCTGCGGGCTGGGGGTGTCGGGCTTGGCATAGAAGCCGCTTTCAAACTTCTTGCCCAGTTCCACACGGGAGGATTGCTGGATAAGGCGGGCAAAGACTTCCTTGAGGATGTTCTCCGCTTTTTTAGCGTGAAAATGTAAAAGACCAACTGTATATTTCAGGTTTCGGAAAGAAGCTTCCCCTCCTCCAGCATCTTTTTCACCTCGCGCAGGTCTTTGCACTCGGCGGTGTACAGACGGCGCATCTCGTCGTCGGCGGGGGCAAGGTCCGGCACCATCACGGTGACAAAGCCGCCCCGCGCACCGGCCCGCACGCCGTTGTAGCTGTCCTCCAGCACCAGCGTTTCAGCCGGGGTGGTGCCCAGCGCCTTGGCCGCGGTGAGGAAGATCTCCGGGTCGGGCTTTGACGAGGTGAACTGCTCGCCGGAAATAAGGGCCTGAAAGTGATCGGTCATGTGCCAGTTGTTGAGGTGCCGCAGGATGGATGCCATCCGGCTGGAGGAAGCCACCACCATGGGAATGTGCTGCGCTTCCAGATAGGCAATCAGTTCATCCAGACCCGGCTTTTTGGGCGGCGGTGCCTGAAAGGCCGTCTCCGCCTGCGCGTGCAGGGCATCCATGATGGCATCGGTGTCGCAGTCCGGGCCGTAGAAGCGGCGCAGCACGGCCCGCATGGAATCGCCTGCCGAGCCGCGCGCGGCAGCGTCCAGCCCTTCCTTATAAGGAAGACCCAGTGTGGCCAGTGCGGGCTTCCACAGGGTGGCCCAGATGCGCTCGGTGTCGAACATCAGCCCGTCCATATCAAAAATAACACCTTTTATCATTGTGCAAAAGCTCCTTTCTGAGCCTGTAAGATCCGGCTTATGCCCTCATTGTATCATATTTTGGGCAGTTTGCACATGGAAAAGCAGGCAATTTAGCGCAACTTAACCTGTCCAAAGATGAAAGATTTTTCGTTTCCTTGTAAATCACATTCATATTATTATAATAGAAAACAACATCCGGTGTTTGCGGGCGCATTTTCACTCGCTGCGCCCGAGATCAGGAAAGAGGGAAAATAAATCATGTTGGATATCAAGATCACCCGTACCACTGCTCCGAAGGCAAAGCCTGACGAGAGCAATCTGGGTTTTGGCAAGAAGTTCACCGACCATATGTTCGTGATGGATTACACCGAGGGCGAAGGCTGGCACGATGCCCGCATTGTCCCCTACGGCCCCTTTGAACTGGACCCGGCTACTGTCGTGTTCCACTACGCTCAGGAGATCTTTGAGGGCATGAAGGCATACCGCACGGCCGATGATACCGTCCAGCTGTTCCGCCCGGACTGCAACGCAAAGCGTTTCCAGGACTCCGCCGACCGTCTGTGCATCCCCAAGATCCCTGTGGAGGACTACATTCAGGCCGTTGAAACTCTGGTGGACGTGGACCGTGACTGGGTGCCCCATTCCGACGGTGCTTCCCTGTATATCCGTCCCTTCGTGTTCGCAAACGACGTGGGTCTGGGTGTGCACGCTTCCAAGCACTACATTTTCTGCATCATCTGCGCTCCCTCGGGTGCTTACTACGCCGAGGGCATCAACCCCGTGCGCATCTACGTGGAAGACGAGTACATCCGTGCCGCTCCCGGCCTGACCGGCTTCACCAAGTGCGGCGGCAACTACGCTGCTTCCATCAAGGCCGGCGAGCTGGCCGAGGAGCAGGGCTACGCACAGGTGCTGTGGCTGGACGGCGTGGAGAAGAAGTACGTCGAGGAAGTTGGCAGCATGAACATCATGTTCAAGATCGACGGCAAGGTGTACACCGCTGCTACCGTCGGCACCGTTCTGCCCGGCGTTACCCGCCGCAGCTGCATCGAGCTGCTGAAGGACTGGGGCTATGAGGTCGTCGAGGGCAAGATCGCCATTGCCGACATCATGGCTGCTGCCCGCGAAGGCAAGCTGGAAGAGGTGTTCGGCACCGGTACCGCCGCTGTCGTCTCCCCCGTCAAGGAGCTGGTCTGGAAGGGCGAGCACGCCTACATCGGCGACGGCAAGATCGGCCCTGTCACCCAGAAGCTGTACGACACCATGACCGGTATGCAGTGGGGCAAGATCCCCGATACCAAGGGCTGGATCGTGCCTGTTGAGAAAAAGAACTGATCCCGATTCTCCGGAGAGAACCTTTTTATTCAGAATAGCAGCAAACGCCGCCAGGCCTCCGCTCGGCGGCGTTTGCCGTATATCGGAAAACTCCTTCAGTCTCGCATACGCTCGACAGCTCCCTCTAAGAGGGAGCCGTTGGCAAAACCGGAAACTTTACCGTACTGCCAAAGCCTCCCTCATTGAGGGAGGTGGCATCGCGCAGCGATGATGGAAGGAGTATCCGTCAAACCTCCAAAATTTCCCGGCGCAATTGCTTTCTGTGCCCTGCAGTGCTAAACTGAAAACAGAACAGCGGCCTGCATTGCGGCAGGCCATGTGCAGGAAAGATTGAGAGGAATGGACCCATGGTCAAAAAATGGAGCGTGAGCTACCCTGCCGTCAACGGCACCGAGCAGCGCAGAGTATATGTTTATCTGCCCACGATGTATGAAGCTGACCCCGACCGCCGGTATCCGGTGCTGTATATGTTCGACGGCCAGAACGTCTTTTTTGACGAGGATGCCACCTTTGGCAAGAGCTGGGGCGTGGCCGATTATCTGGACTACACCGACACCCCGCTGATCGTGGCGGCGGTGGAGTGCAACGCCGGAGCCAACAACGAACGGCTGGTGGAGTATTCGCCCTACCGGTTCGACGACCCGCAGTTCGGCCACTTCGACGGCACGGGTCAGGCCACCATGAGCTGGTATATCCACCGGTTCAAGCCCTTCATCGACCGCAACTTCCGCACTCTGCCCGACCGGGAGCACACCTTCATCGGCGGCAGCAGCATGGGCGGCCTGATGAGCCTGTACGCCCTTTTGCAGTACAACGACACTTTCAGCCGTGCGGCGGCGCTGTCGCCGTCCATCTGGGTGTCGCCGGAAAAGCTTTCCGGCCTTGTGGGCCGCGCAAAGCTGGAGCCGGGCACCGTGCTGTACATGGACTACGGCTCCCGCGAGATGGGCAACCACGAGGGCATGCGCAGCGGCTTTGCAGAGATGTGCGCAAAGGTCATGACCCGGGGCATCCACCTTACCAGCCGCATCGTGCCCGGCGGCACCCACAGCGAAGCCAGCTGGGAAAAACAGCTGCCCTTTATGTTCCATACTCTGATGTATGAGGTGGAGGAGTAAACCCTAAAAGGAGGAAACACCATGGAAATGCAGTATTTTAAGGACTACAGCCCGGCGCTGGGCCGCGACATGGAGTGCAAAATTTACGGCCACGCAGGCCGCCCGATGCTGTACATCCCCTGTCAGGATGGCCGCTTCTTCGATTTTGAGAACTTCCACATGGCCGACACCCTTGCCCCGTGGATCGATGCCGGTAAGATTATGGTGATCTCCATTGATACCATGGACAAGGAGACCTGGTCCGACACGCAGGGTGACCCCTATTGGCGCATCCGCCGCTATGAGCAGTGGCTGCGCTATATCGTGGAGGAGGCTGTGCCCAAGATCCAGTATCTGGCCAAGGAGCGCAACGGCTGGGACGACCTGCCCGGTGTCATTGCCTTTGGCTGCAGTCTGGGCGCTACCCATGCGGTCAACCTGTACCTGCGCCGCCCGGATGTGTTCTGCGGCTGTCTGGCCCTCAGCGGCATCTACACGGCCCACTATGGCTTCGGCAATTATATGGACGAGCTGGTGTACATGAACTCGCCCGTGGACTACATGAAGAACTTCCCGGAGGATCACCCCTACATGCAGCTGTTCCGCAGCCAGAAGGCGGTCATCTGCTGTGGTCAGGGCGACTGGGAACGGCCGGACACCACATGGTTCCTCAAGCGCATCTTCGAGGCCAAGAACATCCCCATCTGGGTAGACCTGTGGGGCCACGATGTGAACCACGACTGGAACTGGTGGTATAAGCAGACTGCATATTACATGCCGTATATTCTGGGCGAGTAAAATGGCTCGCCCTCTCAGTCACCTTCGGTGACAGCTCCCCCAAAGGGGGAGCCTTTGGCAAAACCAAAAGGCCTTGCCGTACTGCCAAGGCCTCTCCCTTTGACAGATTTCCCCCGGTCGGGGGAAGATGTCGCGCAAGCGACAGAAAGGGGAACGAGGTGGACGCGAGCTTTGCGAGCGGACGGAGAGGGCGAGGCCGCCTTTATAGAGGTTTATAGAGGAAAGAGGAATCATAAAACCATGCAGAATTTCATTTTTATTTCGCCCAACTTCCCCACCAACTACTGGCAGTTCTGCCGTGAGCTGAAAAACAACGGCATGAACGTGCTGGGCATCGGCGACCAGCCCTACGATGAGCTGAAGCCGGAGCTGAAGGACAGCCTGAACGAGTACTACAAGGTGGGCAGTCTGGAAAACTACGACGAGGTCTACCGCGCCGTGGCCTTTTTTGCCTTCAAGTATGGCCGCATCGACTGGCTGGAGTCCAACAATGAATACTGGCTGGAGCGGGACGCAGCCCTGCGCACCGATTTCCACATCACCTCCGGCTTCCAGACCTCCGATATGCCCCGCATCAAGTACAAGAGCAAGATGAAGGAGTATTACCGGAAGGCCGGCATCGCCACCGCACGCTACCACATGGTGGACGATTACGAGGGCTGCCGGAAGTTCATCGACGAGGTGGGCTACCCGGTGGTGGTAAAGCCGGATAACGGCGTGGGCGCATCCGACACCCACAAGCTGTCCAGCGACGAGGACCTGAAAAAGTTCCTCGTGCAGAAGACGGCCCATCACCCGGATGTGGAGTACATCATGGAGGAGTTCGTCCGGGCCGAGGTGAACAGCTACGATGCCATCATCGATGCCAACGGCAACCCCATCTTTGAGGCCGGCAACGTCAGCCCCATGTCCATCATGGATATCGTCAACGACAACGACAACTCCATCTACTACATCATCAAGGACCTGCCCGAGGACACCCGCGCTGCAGGCCGTGCCGCCGTCAAGAGCTTTGGCGTGAAGAGCCGCTTCATCCACTTTGAGTTCTTCCGCATGACCGAGAATCAGGCCAGCATGGGCAAAAAGGGCCAGATCGTGGCACTGGAAGTCAACATGCGCCCCTGCGGCGGCTTCACCCCGGATATGATCAACTTTGCCCGCTCCACCAACGTGTATAAGATCTGGGCGGACATGATCGCCTTTGGCGGCACCGATATGCCGGTGGGTGAGCACTTCTACTGCCCGTTTGCAGGCCGCCGCGACGGCAAGCACTTTGTGTACAGCCACGAGCAGATCATGCAGAAGTACCAGCAGAACATGCGCATGGTGGACCGCATGCCGGACGCGCTGAGCGGCGCCATGGGCAACCAGATGTACGTTGCCACCTTCTCCACCCGCGAGGGCATGGAGCAGTTCTACTCCGATGTGCTGGCCGTCACCGACGACAACAACGCCGCTGTGCAGAAGGAGCTGAGCAGCATTCTGGCTCTGGGCGAGCCGGAGACCACCCCGGCCCAAAAGCCCGCCGCTCCTGCCGCTAAAAAGGCACGCACCACAAAGAAAAAGTAAGAATACGCTCAAAAAGCCCCGGAATGGCGTGCCCGTTCCGGGGCTTTTCGTTGTCCCTTTCTGCAAAGTGTGCTATACTGTTGCCAGACATTTTATTGGGAACGAGGTACATCTATGAAAATTCCTGCAAACGGCTTCACCCACGCCGGCAAGTTCCACGCCGACGATGTGTTTGCCACTGCCCTGCTGCAAATTTTGCGCCCGGACATCAAGATCACCCGCGGCTTTGTGGTGCCGGATGATTTTGACGGCATCGTGTACGATGTGGGCTTTGGTATGTTCGACCACCATCAGGAGCCGCGGGAGTGCCGCCCCAATGGCGTGCCCTATGCGGCCCTCGGCCTGCTGTGGCGGGTGCTCGGCCCCGGCCTTGTGGGTGAGCGTCAGGCCCGGCTCATTGACGAGAACTTCATCCAGCCGCTGGACCTCAACGATAACACCGGCGAGCAGAACAGCCTGTGCGATGCCATTGGCTTTTTTAACCCGGTGTGGGACTCCAAAGAGGATCAGGACACCTGCTTTTTCAAGGCGGTGGCCGTGGCAAAGCAGATCTTGGAAAACCAGATCGCCAGCGCCAACGCCGTGAACCGCGCCGACGAAAAGGTGCAGCAGGCTTACAAAAACTCCCGGGACGGCATCGTGGTGCTGCCCTGCTATCTGCCGTGGAAGAACGGCCTGTACAAGACGGACGCGTTGTTCGTGGTTTACCCCAGCCAGCGCGGCGGCTGGAGCGCCCAGTGTGTCACCGACCACAAGACCAAGCGCCCCAAGCTGCCCTTCCCCCAGAGCTGGGCCGGCCAGCCGCAGGAGGTCATTGAGCAGAAGAGCGGCATCCCGGGCATCAGCTTCTGCCACGCCAGCCGCTTCCTCATCACCGCCAAGGATAAGGAAACTGCCCTTGCCGCCTGCCGTCAGGTGTTAAAGAACAATGGCCGCATCTGAGCCGTGCGCCCGGCCAAAGCCCGCCTTTGTGTATATGGTGCGGTGTACCGGCGGTACGCTGTACACCGGCTGGACCACCGACCCTGCCGCCCGCCTGCGCGCACACCAGAGCGGACGCGGCGCAAAGTACACCCGTGCCAGAGGGGCCGGGGGTTTTGCCTATCTGGAACTGTGCGCGGATAAGCGCGCCGCCCTGCGGCGGGAGTATGCCCTCAAGCAGCTGCCCAAGGCCCAGAAGGAACTGCTGTGCGCCGCATGGAGCGCGGCGGGCGGGCCATTTTCCGGCGCATAAAGCGAAAACGAAACCCGGGACTCTTTCAGGGCCAGACGGCTCACGAAAGGGTCCCGGGCTTTTTGTTTTTGCGGTGTGAATTCTTTCCGTGTGCTGTAGTCCGCACATGCCCCGGGCGGGATGCATGTGCCCCGAATATATACTGTGCAAATGCATAAAATGTGAATATATTCTGCAAATAACGCATAAAGATGCAACATGAACGAAAAACGGGTGCCGGAAGCAAAAAAGGTTTGTATGGTTTTGTTATTGACGAAAAAACAGCGCGGCGTATAATAAAAGCATCAACCGAAACGCAACGGAAGAGGATGCGAAGGGAAAGTGCGCATCAGAAGACAAAAGTGTATTTTTATGAAAAAGGAGCGTCACCTATGAAAAAGGAAAACATCAAAAAAGTCGTGCTGGCATACTCCGGCGGTCTGGACACCTCCATCATCATTCCCTGGCTGAAGGAAAACTACAACAACTGCGAGATCGTCGCTGTCTCCGGTGACGTGGGACAGGGCACCGAGCTGGACGGTCTGGAAGAAAAGGCCAAGGCTACCGGCGCTTCCAAGCTGTACGTGCTGGACCTGAAGAAGGACTTTGTGGAGAACTACATCTTCCCCACCCTGAAGTTCGGCGCGAAGTACGAAGATTACCTGCTGGGCACCAGCTTTGCACGTCCCTGCATCGCCAAGGCTCTGGCGGATATCGCCATCAAGGAAGGCGCAGATGCCATCTGCCACGGCTGCACCGGTAAGGGCAACGATCAGGTGCGTTTTGAGCTGACCCTCAAGGCCCTGTGCCCGGATATGGCCATCATTGCTCCGTGGCGTGAGTGGGACATCAAGAGCCGTGACGAGGAGATCGATTACGCCGAGGCTCACCACATCCCCCTGAAGATCAACCGCGAGACCAACTATTCCAAGGACAAGAACCTGTGGCACCTGAGCCACGAGGGCCTCGATCTGGAAAGCCCCGCCAACGAGCCCCAGTACAACAAGCCCGGTTTCCTGGAGCTGGGCATCAGCCCCGAGCAGGCTCCCGATGTTCCCACCTATGTGACCATCCACTTTGAAAAGGGCATCCCCACCGCCGTGGACGGCAAGGAGATGGGCGCTGTGGAGCTGGTGGAGCACCTGAACAAGCTGGGCGGCGAGAACGGCATCGGCCTGCTGGATATCGTGGAGAACCGTCTGGTGGGCATGAAGAGCCGCGGCGTCTATGAGACCCCCGGCGGTGCCATCCTGTACAAGGCCATCAATGTGCTGGAGACGATCACTCTGGATAAGGAGAGCTCTCACTTCAAGGCTCAGCTGGCCCAGAAGTATGCCGATATCGTTTACAACGGCCAGTGGTTCACCCCGCTGCGCGAGGCTCTGGACGCCTTTGCCGACAGTCTGGAAAAGACCGTCACCGGCGATGTGAAGCTCAAACTCTACAAGGGCAACATGATCAACGCCGGTGTCACCTCTCCCTACACCCTGTACGACGAGCAGACCGCTTCCTTCGGTGAGGACGAGGACTACAATCAGGCCGATGCAACAGGTTTCATCAACCTGTTCGGCCTGTCCATCAAGGAGCGCGCAAAGCTGTCCAAGAACTGGCCGGAGGTCAAGTAAGCAGCTATAACATCTTCCCTTTCGTGTGTTTTCACACTTTCACACGGAAGTTTCATCCAACCGGCATCGTTGCCGGCGGCACCGCCGCAGGAGCGTTTTCCCCTGCGGCGGCTTTGCCGTTTTTAGAAGAAATAAAATGAGCGGCAAAAACTCCTTCCGTCACCTTCGGTGACACCTCCCTCAAAGAGGGAGGCGTTTATCAGCTGACCGTAACGTTAAGGCTCCCTCCCAGAGGGAGCTGGCACGGCGTCAGCCGTGACTGAGGGAGTGAATAGGGCGAGCCGCCTATCAGTAAAGGATAAAACTATGGCAGAACAACTCTGGAAGGGCCGTTTTTCCAAGGCCGTGGATTCCCGCGTGAACGACTTCAACTCCTCCATCCGCTTCGATCAGCGCATGATCGCGCAGGATATGCGCGGCAGCGGCGTGCACGCCGCCATGCTGGCAAAGCAGGGCATCATCTCGGAAAAGGACTGTGAGGACATCCTCAACGGTCTGGCTTCCATCGCTGATGATCTGGCAGCCGGCAGGCTGGAAATCGACCCGGGTGCCGAGGATGTGCACACCTTTGTGGAGCAGACCCTCACCGCCCGCATCGGCGATGCGGGCAAGCGGCTGCACACCGGCCGCAGCCGCAACGATCAGGTGGCGCTGGATATCCGCCTGACCCTGCGGGACTACAGCCACACCCTGCAGGCCTACATTGTGGAGCTCATCAAGGTCATCTGCAAAAAGGCCGGTGAGAACACCACCGCCGTCATGCCCGGCTACACCCATCTGCAGCGTGCCCAGCCCATCACCTTTGGCCATGCCCTGATGGCATACGCCTCCATGCTGCTGCGCGACCTGCAGCGCTTTGAGGATGCCACCGCCCGCATGGACGCACAGTGCCCGCTGGGCAGCGGCGCGCTGGCTGGCACCACCTACCCGCTGGACCGCCAGTTCACCGCCGAAAAGCTGGGCTTTGCGGCTCCCTGTGCCAACAGTCTGGACGGCGTGTCCGACCGCGATTTCTGCATCGAGCTGGCCAATGCCATCTCCATCTGCATGATGCACCTGTCCCGGCTTTCCGAGGAGATCATCCTCTGGTGCAGCTGGGAGTTCAAGTTCATTGAGCTGGACGATGCCTTTACCACCGGCTCTTCCATTATGCCGCAGAAGAAGAACCCGGATGTTACCGAGCTGATCCGCGGCAAGACCGGCCGCGTCTACGGCGACCTGAACACCCTGCTGGTGATGATGAAGGGCATTCCCCTCGCCTACAACAAGGACATGCAGGAGGATAAGGAAGCCATCTTCGACGCAGTGGATACGCTGGAGCTGTGCCTGAAGACGGTCACTCCCATGCTGGACACCATGAAGACCATTCCGGCCAACATGCGCCGCGCCGCCGCCAAGGGCTTTATCAACGCCACCGACTGCGCCGACTACCTCACCAAGAAGGGGATGCCCTTCCGCGATGCCTACAAGCTGACCGGCTGCATGGTGTCCGACTGCATCGCAAAGGACAAGACCCTTGAAGAGCTGACCCTCGATGAGTTCAAGGGCTACAGCGCTCTGTTCGAGAACGATATCTACGATGCCATTGATCTGGTCAAGTGCTGCGAGGGCCGCACCAGCTACGGCGGCCCCAGCGAAGCCAGCGTGAACAACCAGATCGCACTGGCAAACGCACAGCTGGATGCGTGGGAGGAAAAGAACGCATGAGCGTGAAAATTTTTATTGATGGCTCTTCCGGCACCACCGGCCTGCGCATTGCCGACCGTCTGGCACAACGCCCGGAGATCGAGCTGCTTTCCATTTCCGCAGAGGGCCGCAAGGATGTGAACGAGCGCGCGAAGGTGATCAACTCTGCCGACCTCGCCTTCCTCTGCCTGCCGGATGCCGCTTCCAAAGAGGTCATGCCCCTGCTGCGCCCGGACGTGAAGGTGCTGGACACCTCCACCGCCTTCCGCACCGATGCCGCATGGGACTACGGCTTCCCGGAGCTGGCGGGCCAGAAGGAAAAAATCAAAAATTCCTGCCGCGTGGCGGTGCCCGGCTGCTATGCCAGCGGCTTTATCAGCATTGCCCGCCCGCTGGTGGAGCTGGGCCTTGCACCGGCCGATTATCCCTTCAGCTGTACCGGCATCTCCGGCTACTCCGGCGGCGGCAAAAAGATGATCGCCGAGTACGAGAGCGCTGATCGCCCGGCGCACAGCAAGCTGGATGCACCCAAGAGCTACGGTCTGGGCCTTGCCCATAAGCACCTGCCGGAAATGCAGAAGATCAGCGGCCTTGCCCACACCCCCATGTTCGTGCCCGTGGTGTGCGATTACTACTGCGGCATGCAGGTGCTGGTGCCGCTGGATCTGACGCTGGCGGGCAGCACCGCCGAACAGGTGGCCGAGGGCATTGCGGCATATTACAAGGATGCTGCCACCGTCAAGGTGCACGCTCTGAACGAAGCCCTGCCGGAGAACGGCCTGTACTCCAATGCCATGGCCGGTACCGACCGCATGGAGCTGTACATGACCGTGAACGCTGCAGGCGACCAGATGATGCTGGTCTCCCTGTTTGATAATCTGGGCAAAGGCTCTTCCGGCGCGGCCGTCCAGTGCATGAACCTGATGCTGGGGCTGGAAGAGACCAAAGGGTTGGAATAAAAAAGAAAACCCTCTCAGTCACCTGACGGTGACAGCTCCCCCGAAGGGGGAGCTTTTGGCAAAAAAGATAACGTTTCCCTCTTGCTGAAAAGCTCCCCCTTTGGGGGAGCTGGCAATGCCGCAAGGCATTGACTGAGAGGGTTTTCCTGTGGGAAAGGAAAATCATTATGCAGTATCAAGAAGTTGCGGGCGGCATCTGCGCGCCCAAGGGCTTTGCAGCGGCTGGCGTGCACTGCGGCATCCGCGCAAACCATGCAGAAAAATACGATCTGGCACTCATCAAGGCGGACGTGCGCTGCGCCGCCGCCGGTGTGTACACCACCAACAAGGTCTGCGGCGCACCCATCAAGGTGGACCGCGCCCACCTGAAGGACGGCTACGCACAGGCGATCATCGTGAACAGCGGCAACGCCAACACCTGCGCCGCCAACGGCGTGGCTCTGGCCGAAGAATGCTGTGAGCTGGTGGGCAAGGAGCTGGGCATCGACCCGCAGGACGTGCTGCCCGCTTCCACCGGTGTCATCGGTCAGCCCATGGTCATCGACCCCTTTGCCCGGGGCATTCCTGCCGCCGCCGCAAAGCTGGCTGCGGACGAGCAGGGCAGCACCGATGCCGCCACCGCCATCATGACCACCGACACCCACAAAAAGGAATACGCCATCCAGTTCGAGCTGGGCGGCAAGACCTGCACGGTGGGTGCCATTGGCAAGGGCAGCGGCATGATCGCCCCCAACATGGCAACCATGCTGGCCTTCTACACCACCGATGCGGCGGTCTCGCCCATCCTGCTGGAAAAGGCCCTCAAGACCGTGGTGCCCGGCACCTACAACCAGATGAGCGTGGATCTGGACACCTCCACCAACGATACCTTGATCATCATGGCTTCCGGCCTTGCAGGCAACCCGGAGATCTGCGAGGAGAACGCGGACTACCACGCCTTTGTGGCGGCGCTGACTGCCATTGCCGAGCACATGTGTGCCGAGCACGCCGGTGACGGCGAGGGTGCCACCCACCTCATCACCTGCGAAGTGACCCACGCCCCCGACCTGAAGACCGCCCGTGCCGTCAGCCGCAGCGTGGTGTGCTCCAACCTGTTCAAGGCCGCAGTGTTCGGCCGCGATGCCAACTGGGGCCGCATCCTGTGCGCCATCGGCTACACCCCCGGCGATTTCTCCATTGATAAGGTCTGCGTGTGGCTTTCCAGCAAGGCCGGTGAGGTGTATGTGTGCGAAAACGCCGCCTACCACCCCTACAGCGAGGACGAAGCCGCCAAGGTGCTGGCTGAGCACGATGCGCTGGTCAAGGTGGACATGGGCACCGGCGATGCATCCGCAAAGGCATGGGGCTGCGATCTGACCTACGATTACGTCAAGATCAACGGCGACTACCGCACCTGATAACCCTCTCAGGCGCTGCGCGCCAGCTCCCCCGAAGGGGGAGCTTAAAACGAACGACAAGCAGCTGAGTTTATGAAATAAAGTGACCCGTCCAGCAAAGGCTCCCCCTTGAGAGGACAGACTTCCCCCGCGCCGGGGGAAGATGTCGCGTGAGCGACAAAAAGGGGAATCTGGCAATGCCGCAAGGCATTGACTGAGAGGGTTCAGAGGAAATCTTATGAAAAACGAAGAAATGGCGCGCCTTTTCTCTGAGGCGACACCCTACATCCAGAAGTATCACGGAAAGACCATGGTGGTAAAGTACGGCGGCAATGCCATGATCAACGAAGAACTGAAAAATGCCGTCATGAACGATCTGGTCACCCTCACCCTGCTGGGTGTGCGCGTGGTGCTGGTGCACGGCGGCGGCCCGGCCATCAATGAGATGCTGAAAAAGGTGGGTGTGGAGAGCCATTTCGCAAACGGTCTGCGCGTGACTGACGATGCCACCATGGAGATTGTGCAGCAGGTGCTGGCCGGTAAGGTGAACAAGGATCTGGTGGCAAAGCTGCGCGGCCGCGGCGTGGGCCTGTGCGGCATGGACGGCCAGATGCTGCGCTGCACCGAGCTGGACCCCCAGCTGGGCCATGTGGGCGAGATCGTGCATGTGGATGCTACCCTGATCGCAAGCCTGCTGGACGGCGGCTTCATCCCCGTGATCGCCACGGTGGGCATGGACGATCTGGGTCAGGCCTACAACGTGAACGCCGACACCGCCGCTGCGCAGATCGCGATTGCGCTGAAAGCGGAGAAGCTGGTATCCATGACCGATATCGCGGGCCTGCTGCGGGATAAGGACGACGAGAGCACCCTCATCCCCGAGGTGGAGGTGTCCGAGATCGAGGGCTATAAGTCCGCCGGCATCATTGCGGGCGGCATGATCCCCAAGATCGGCGGCATGGCCGATGCCATCTATCAGGGCGTGCACGAGGCGGTCATCATCGATGGCCGCGTGCCCCACTCCATCCTGCTGGAGCTGTTCTCCAACCGCGGCTCCGGCACCCGCTTTTACCGCCGCAGCCACCGCGAATAAGCATTGCGCCGGTGCCGTGCAGGCGGTATAATAAGAAAAATGACCCTCTCAAGCCTTTGCCAGCATTTTCTGGCGCGAAAGCGCCTGAGAGGGTTTTCTGTTCACAGTTTCTGTTCACAGGAGGGTACACCTATGGATTCTGAAAAAGTCATCAAGCGGGACAACGAATACGTCCTGCACACCTATAACCGCAACCCTATTGTGCTGGAAAAAGGCCACGGCCTGCGTGCCGCAGGCCCCGAGGGCCAGCAGTATCTGGATTTTACCAGCGGCATTGGCGTGAACAGCCTTGGCTACTGTGATCTGGACTGGGCCGAGGCCGTTTCCGAGCAGGCCCACAAGCTGCAGCATACCTCTAACCTTTACTACACCGCGCCCTGCGGCAAGCTGGCCAAAAAGCTGTGTAAGCGCACCGGCATGAGCAAGGTGTTCTTTGGCAACTCCGGTGCCGAGGCCAACGAGGGTGCCATTAAGGCCGCGCGCAAGTACAGCGTGGACCACTACCGCAAGGACCGCACCACGGTCATCACGCTGGTGAACAGCTTCCACGGCCGCACCATCGCCACCCTGACCGCCACCGGTCAGGAGGTGTTCCACAACTACTTCGGCCCCTTCAACGAGGGCTTCCTGTATGCTCCGGCAGGCGATATCGAAGCGCTGGAGGAGCTGGTGGACCGCACCACCTGCGCCGTGATGCTGGAACTCATTCAGGGCGAGGGCGGTGTGATGGCGCTGGACCCGGACTACGTGCAGGCCGTGCGCAAGCTCTGCGACGAAAAAGACCTTGTGCTCATCGTGGACGAGGTGCAGACCGGCGTGGGCCGCACCGGCACCTTCCTGTGCTGTGAGCACTACAACCTCAAGCCGGACGTGGTCACGCTGGCTAAGGGTCTGGGCGGCGGCCTGCCCATCGGCGCAGTGCTGATGAACGAAAAGGTGGCCGAGGGCATGGGCCCCGGCACCCATGGCTCCACCTTCGGCGGCAACCCGGTGGTCTGCGCCGGTGCCAACGTGGTGGTGGACCGCATGGACCAGAGCTTCCTTGCCAATGTCAACGAGCGCGCCGTCCAGCTGCGCGCAGGCATCGCAAAGCTGCCCCATGTCAAGAGCATTTCCGGCATCGGCCTGATGGTGGGCATCGAGTTCTACGACCTCAAGGCCGCAGATGTGCTGGCCGCCTGCCGCGAAGCGGGCCTGCTGGTGCTGACAGCCAAGACCCGCCTGCGCCTGCTGCCGCCGCTGACCCTCAGCGAGCACGATGTGGATATGGCGCTGGAGATCCTGGGCGATGTGCTGAGCAAAATGGAGCCGACGGCTCCGAAGGAGCAGGCATGAAAAATCTGCTGAGAATGAGCGACCTCTCCCCTGCCGAGCTGACCCACATTCTGGATGTGGCCGACCAACTCAAGGCACAGCAGAAGCTGGGCGGCACGGCCCCGCTGCTGGCGGGCAAAACGGTTGCCCTGATGTTCTCCAAGGCATCCACCCGCACCCGTACCAGTTTTGAGGTGGGTGTGTACCAGCTGGGCGGTCTGGGCAACTACATGAACACCGCCGAGCTGCAGGCCGGGCGCGGTGAGCCCCTCAAGGACACCGCCCGGGTGCTGGGCCGCTACTACGACTGCGTGGTGTGGCGCACCTACCGCCAGAGCGATCTGGAAGAGTTTGCCGAGCTGGCCGGTGTGCCGGTGATCAACGGCCTGACGGATTACGCCCATCCCTGTCAGGTGCTGGCCGACCTGATGACCATTCGGGAACGCCGGGGCAGCCTTGCGGGCCGGAAGCTCTGCTTTGTCGGCGACGGCAGCAGCATGGCAAACAGCCTCATCGTGGGCGGACTGCTGGCTGGGATGCAGGTCACCTGCGTCTGCCCGCAGAGCTACCGCCCGGCGGCGGATGTGCTGATGTTCGCCCACAAGTACGGCAGTGCTTTCCACCTGACCGCAGACCCTGCCGAGGGGATTCAGGACGCCGACGTGGTGGCAACGGCTGTGTGGAACACCGCCAAGCCCGGCACGCCGGAAAGTGAGCAGCGCCTGCGGGATTTTGTGGGCTTCCAGCTCACAAGCAAGCTGCTGGAAAGCGCAAAGCCCGATGTCATGGTGCTGCACTGCCTGCCCGCCCATCGGGATGAGGAAATCTCCTCGGCGGTGTTCGAGCAGCACGCACCGGAGATCTTCGATGAAGCCGAGAACCGCCTGCATGTGCAGAAAGCCGTGCTGGCCATTCTTCTGGCGGGGAAATAAAACCGGAATAAAAAACAACGCGGCTCCCTTTTCATGTATGGGGGCCGCGTTGTTTTATTGATTGAATAGAAAAGTTGTTTAATGGATGTGCCAGATTATGAGTGCATAATCCGAAAAATATTTTTGACGGATATCAATATCATCGGGAACGATCCATTTTGTGCGCGGAGTACCATCGCTGCAGGTGCACAGCGATTTATTAAGGTCGATTTTTGATTTGGCATATTCTGACACTTTAATTGGAAAAACCTCATTGGAAATCTGGATATTCAGCTTTCCGCTTAAAAGCGTGAGGTTTCCCAACCGCCAAAGATACTCATTGTGAGTATCTTCCGGGATTTTCCATTTACTGTTTTCAATTGGCATTACATGTTCGATGTGAACATCGCTGTTGTTGAGATTCAATTCATCTGTTGGAGATATTTGTTTGTTGATTTTTCTCAGGATATAGCGAATAATTTCACGGTTGGAACCTGACCAGGTATTGAAAGCAGCAGTGAACTCATCGTCTGGGACAATTGATTTTCGGATTTCTTTACAGATGGCGGTAACGGAATTTAGATCACCGTAAATCCGGAGAGCGATCTCAGAAAAGAATCGTTCACCGGTGTTGGCAACCTTTCCGCAGATTGTAAAATTACGAAAAACATAGACTTCAATGGTTTCGGCGACGGTCAAGAGGTCTTTTTCAGAATAGGATTCTTTCGCCTGTTTCATTGCAAGCAAAATCGGGTAAAAAGTTTTGGCCTTGAGGATTTTGAGATTCTTTAGACAAGAGATCAATTTATCGTCTGTAAAATCAACGTTTTCCTCCGGAAATGCAATGTCATGGTAGAATTGAGAACAATTTTCAAGACTATCGAGAAAAGCTGACACATCAGCAGGGGTCTTGATGAATTTTACGATTTCCCGGTATAAGTCGTTTTTGCGAATGAATTTATGAGAAGAGTTCCAATAATGCCGGATATAATTGGTTGTATCAATTTTATCCAGGTTGTCTACAATGGAATTCCATTTTTTCTGAGTGTCATCCACATCTTTTGACTTGCTGAAAACAAAATTTTTGAGTAAATCTGCTGTTTCAAGGTCTTTTCCGCGAGCATTCAATGTTTCAAAAATGATAAAAGCTTCTTCCAGCTTGGTGGCCTCAATATACATGACTTTGAACCGCTCGAAGAAGGCCTCGAAGTATCAGTTAAGGCAATCCATTTTCTTGGAAGTATCGGAAGCGTCCTGGCAGTGCGAATCAAGATATTCATAAATAGTCTTGAATGCTTTTCGGATTCTTTCCCAGGACTTTTTCGTTTCTTTGGAATCAGACGGCTGTCTAGCAGTTATGGTTTGAATAAAGTAAGGATTATCCGCTTCACTAAGGATGAGATGAAGGCTTTTTTCCTCATCAGAGTATTCTCCTACATAATTGGACAATAGAACTTCCTTTTTTGATGCAGGATGATATTGAGTGGTAAAATATAGATTTTCGTACAAAAGCTGAAGAGAGTGCACAAAAATCATGGATGTAATTGTGCGCTGCTGCCCATCAATAATGAATTTTGTTTGGGAGTCCTCATCATTGTGAACTACGATCTGCCCGAAAAAGTGAATGGTGCTCGGATTGGCACAGGTATCCTCCAGATCATTCAGAAAATCCTGAATTTCATTTTCCTCCCAGGAATATTCCCGCTGATAATTTGGAATGGAATATTGACCATCCAAAAAGGTTTTCATGGGTTCAATTGCATAGTTTTTGCAGGGCCATGATATCGGAGCCTCCCTTTTGATGTAAATGCGAATTACTTGAAAATAGTATATCACATGGAACATGTTTCGTCAGCTGGATAATTGCGAAAAAACAAAAGATTACATAGTGTTACAGAATGATGCAAGGTTTATGATAGGTGGGCTGATATCAGATACAAGCTAAAAGGATTTTGATGGGGTTGATAACTGTGCAGAAAAAGCTCTTTGTCAGATTCTTGCCGCACCGCGGTCGAGGATCTTATCGAACCGGGCAAAGAAGGTGATGGTGGTGATGGTGGCGGCCAGAATGTCGCTGACCGGCTCGGCCAGAAACACGCCGAACACCGGGTTCGGCAGCAGGTGCGGCAGGATGAAGATGAGGGGGATCAGCAGAATGATCTTGCGCAGGCAGGCCAGCAGCAGGCTGACCTTAGCCTGCCCCAGCGCCATAAAGCTTTGCTGGCAGGCGATCTGGAAGCCCATGGCAAAAATGCCCGCCATGTAAATGCGCATGGCCCACGTGGTGTACTGGATCAGTGCGGTGTCCGAGGTGAAAATGCCCGCCACCGCGCCGGGAAACAGCATCATCAACAGCCAGAACAAGCAGGTGTAGGACCCGCACAGCGTCAGCTGAAAACGGAAGGCTTCCTTGACGCGGGCCTTCTTGCCTGCGCCGAAGTTGAAGCTCATCACCGGCTGTCCGCCTTGACAGATGCCCTGAATGGGCAGCGTGCACAGCTGGGATGCGCTGGTGATGACGGTCATGGCACCCACAGCCACATCGCCGCCGTACCGCGCCAGACTGGAGCTGAAGCTGATGGAAAGCAGGCTTTCGGTGGAGAGCATCACAAACGAGGAGATGCCCAGCGCCAGCACCGGCAGAATGATCTGCTTTTCCGGGCGCAGGTAGTCTCTGCGCAGGCGCAGGATGGTCTTTTTGCCGGTGAGAAAGCGGATGATCCATGCCGCGCCCACGGCCTGACTGAGCACCGTGGCAATGGCCGCGCCCCGCACGCCCAGCCCGAACCCGAAGATCAGGATGGGGTCGAGGATAATGTTGATCACCGCGCCGATCACGGTGGTAAGCATACTGGTCTTGGCAAAGCCCTGCGTGGTGATAAAAGGGTTCATGCCCAGCACCACCAGTACGAACACCGAGCCTGCAATGTAGATGCGGCTGTAGCTCAGGGCGTACGGCAGGGTGGCATCGCTGGCACCGAACAGCCGCAGCAGCACCGGTGCCCCGGCATAGAAGCCAATGGTCAGCACCACGGCAAAGAACATCAGTACGGTAAAGCTGTTGGAGACGATCTTTTCGGCCTGCTGCCTGTCCCCCTGCCCCAGAGCAATGGCGGTGCGCGGCGCGCCGCCCGCGCCCACCAGCATGGCAAAAGCGTTCAGCAGCATCAGAATGGGTGTGAACAGCCCCACGCCGGTCAGCGCTGCCGCGCCAATGCCCGCAATGTGGCCGATGTAAATGCGGTCCACGATGTTATACAGCAGGTTCACCACCTGCGCCACCACGGCGGGGATCATGAGCTGCAGCATCAGCTTTTTGATGCTGCCGGTGCCCATATCTTGTTTTGCCTGTGCCATTGGAATGCTCTCCTCTGTACTTCAAATTTGAAAAATATCGTTCCTATTATACTCGGCTCCCGCCCAAAAGAACAGCCTTTTTTGCAAAGAAACCGCGCTTTCTGCCCCAAAAACGCAAAACGGCACGGCTGCGTATGGCTTGCAGCCGTGCCGTAACGGGAGAAAAGTGTTGACGGAAAACCGCTTTTTTGCTATACTATAAAGGCTAATATATGGAGATGTATCGAAGCGGTCGTAACGAGAACGACTCGAAATCGTTTTGTCCTTAATCGGGCACGTGGGTTCGAATCCCACCATCTCCGCCAACAAAAGGCATCAGCTCAGGCTGGTGCCTTTTTTGCGGCTAGATGGTGCGGATGAGAACAGGGCGGCGGTCCGCAGACCGCAAGCAATCAGCCCTGCGGGCTGTTGCTTAGCCCGCGGGAGAATATCCACCATCTCCGCCAACAAAAGGCATCAGCTCAGGCTGGTGCCTTTTTTGCGGCTAGATGGTGCGGATGAGAACAGGGCGGCGGCCCGCAGGCCGCAAGCAATCAGCCCTGCGGGCTGTTGCTTAGCCCGCGGGAGAATATCCACCATCTCCGCCAACAAAAGGCATCAGCTCAGGCTGGTGCCTTTTTTGCGGCTAGATGGTGCGGATGAGAACAGGGCGGCGGCCCGCAGGCCGCAAGCAATCAGCCCTGCGGGCTGTTGCTTAGCCCGCGGGAGAATATCCACCATCTCCGCCAACAAAAGGCATCAGCTCAGGCTGGTGCCTTTTTTGCGGCTAGATGGTGCGGATGAGAACAGGGCGGCGGTCCGCAGACCGCAAGCAACCAGCCCTGCGGGCTGTTGCTTAGCCCGCGGGAGAATATCCACCATCTCCGCCAACAAAAGGCATCAGCTCAGGCTGGTGCCTTTTTTGCGGCAAAGATGGTGCGGATGAGAACAGGGCAGCGGTCCGCAGACCGCAAGCAACCAGCCCAGCGGGCTGTTGCTTAGCCCGCGGGAGAATATCCACCATCTCCGCCAGAAGTCGCAGATTGCATTTTGAGACAGGGGGGAATATACTTATATTGGATAGATTCCGATACTATAGCAATTTAACTTTTTAATGCAAAAGCGGTGAATTGCATATCGCAAAGATGCCGTTTGAATGTTGCACGAATTTCTTAACTTGCGATAAAATTTGCGATAAACGATTTTTGGAAGGAATATAATCATGTCGAAAGATGAATATTTGATCACAGATCCACCCCTTAAAGCGCTGACTGTTTTTGCGATGCCGATGATCCTTGGCAGCTTTTTTCAACAAGTATACAATATGGCCGATTCCATAATAGTTGGTCAATTTGTTGGCTCCTCGGCACTTGCGGCTGTTGGTGCTTGTGCTGCACTGACCAATGTTTTTATTTGTGTGGCGCTTGGTGCTGGTGTGGGCGCAGGTGTGCTTGTAAGCCGCTATTTTGGTGCAAAAAATTATGGTAAAATGAAAACCATTGTGTCAACGTCCCTGATCAGCTTTTTGATCTTAAGCGTTGTCCTTGGTGTCTTTGGCTTTTGCTTTTCCCATTTCATGATGAGCGGATTACAGACCCCTGCCGATATATTGGAAGAAGCAGTATTGTATCTGCGTGTCTACTTTGTGGGTTTCCCGTTTCTATTCATGTACAACATTCTTTCCACCATGTTTACTTCCATCGGTGAATCCAAAATTCCGTTGGGACTGCTGATATTCTCATCTATCCTGAATATTTTTATGGATCTCTGGATGGTGGCTGGTCTTGGTCTGGGGGTGTTTGGTGCAGCCCTTGCGACCTTGATCGCACAAGGAATTTCTGCCGTGTTTTCGTTTTTGATCTTTCTGTCTCGGATGCGGCAATACAAGAGCTCCTTTAGCAGGTTCGACCGGCAGGAGCTGTATTCCATGCTTCGCATTGCGGTACCATCGGTTTTGCAGCAGTCCACAGTGTCTATCGGTATGATGATCGTGCAGGCAGTGGTAAATCCCTTCGGCACACAGGCACTTGCCGGGTATGCGGCAACGATGCGGGTAGAAAATGTTTTTTCGCTGATCTTCGTATCCATCGGCAATGCAGTTTCGCCGTTTGTATCCCAGAATCTTGGCGCAAAGAAAATTGAGCGTATCAAAAAAGGGTATCATGCTGCACTGGTGTTGGATCTATGCTTTGCAGTTCTTGCTTTCGTGGTCATTGAAACACTGCACACACAGATTTCCTCGTTGTTCTTGGGAAAAGACGGAACCGCGTTGGCCTATCAGGTGTCCGGTGATTATATGAGATGGCTTGGTTACTTTTTCATCTTCATGGGCATCAAGATGGCAACGGATGGCGTTCTTCGCGGACTTGGAATCATGCGGCCGTTTCTTATTGCAAATATGGTAAACCTTGCAATCCGCTTGTCTGTTGCTTTGATTTGTGCACCGCGTTTTGGCATTGCTTTTGTTTGGCTTGCAGTCCCGGCAGGTTGGCTTGCAAACTTCCTTATTTCCTATGCGGCGCTCAGAAGATCGTGGCCAGAGGATAAAGCGGCGGTATCTCAATGATTTCATGCAGTGGAGAGGTGCTTTGTTCTGACGGGTTTCACTTACAGAGAATGTGACGCGAAAAAAATTCGCCGGTGTTCCGTTCAGAAAATCAGATGCTCGCTAAAATATCTGTCAGTGTGGCGACAAATGCTTCATCCTGCTCCTTCGTCCGCTTTGCACTCCCCTTGGGGTGCTTTCCGGCACGGAGGAGCTTTTTGTTTTCATACCTCCGCAGCATGAGAGCTTCCATGTTGTCGGCGGTGTATTCCAGACCGTTCTGGTTCAGCACCCGGGCGCACTTGGCAAGGCACATACTCGCAAGGCCGTAGTCCTGTGTTACGACAATATCCCCCGGCTTTACCCGGTTGACGAGAGCAAAATCTACGCTGTCTGCCCCTTTATCGAACACCAGCGTCTGCGCACCTTCCCGCTCGATTTGGTGGGCGGTGTCGCACAGGATGATGACCGGAACGCCAAACCGCTTTGCAATCTGCAACGTCAGGTCCACCACCGGGCAGCCGTCGGCATCAATCAAAATATTCATCGGCTTTCCTCCATCGCCCACCGAAATGCCTTTGCCGTGCGCAGGTCAGCGTCCTTAAAGTGCCCGCCGCTGTTCCACTCAAGGGTGCAGTCTGCGCCACGCTCTATAAGCCGGCTGTGCAGGGTGCGGATGTTATCACCTACCGCAGCCATGACAGCGTTTTTCGTATGCTCTTCCTTGTTGCCAAGGCTCAGATAAACGCGCTGTGCCTGTATCGGGTGCTGCTGTTCAAACTTCATCCATTCCGGAAACCACACCGAGGGAGATGCGGCGGCGATACCATAGAACAGATCAGTCTGGGTGGATGCCCACAATGCAAACAGTCCGGCCAGCGAGTAGCCGCCCAGAATGATTTTGACGTTTTCCGGGAGAGGATACTGCTGCTTCAGTGTGGGAATGACCTGCTCTGTCAGAAAGCACAGGGTTTCCGTAGCCTTGCCACCAAATCCTTGCTTTCCCCACACGGCAGGGGCTTCCCACGGAGAAAGTGCATCGTTCCAGCTTTCCACCGGGATGGCCGCAAACAAAAAGTGGTGCGCACTCTGTGCAATAGCGGCAATCTCGCTTTCCATGCTTTGCAGCTCATGTTCGCCTGTCATTTGGAGCAGTAGGTATTCTGCATGGGCTTCGCCGTAAATGCGGCAAGGTCTGTTCCCGATTTGCATTGTCTGTGCGGTCACTGCGACATCCTCCCGAAAAAATTTGATAAGCCCAGTATAGCAACTGAAAAATCATTTTGCAATTCAAAAGGCGTTCGCATTCGCAAGCAGTGTCTTCGTAAAAAAAGCTGGCACCTGATTTGAAGTTGTGCGAGGCTTCCAGAGTGATGTATCAGCAGTTTTTGAACGATCATGCCGTAGCCCATAAGCGGCAGACGAACCGGGCACGTGGGATCTGAACAGGGCAGCGTTATTCAATACCGCTAAGCTCGCGGTACAGCGTGCGGGCATAGGAATCTGTCATGCCGCTGATATAGTCGGTGACCATCAGCAGCCGGAGGTATAAGTCAAAAGATTCCGTGCCGGTTCGGGTGTTTTGGTAATCCTGCTTGTAATTGCCGGAGAAAATGGCGAGAAGCTTTTTGTCGGCCTTGGAAGGTGCCTGCCCGTCGGTGCAGTATGCAGAGTCATAGTACAGCACGGCGGGAACAAAATGATCCAGCAGAAAATCGAGAATGACCTGTCCGGACAGCTCCAGTTTCAGGATGCCGGGCGTATTAAAAATCTGCAAAAGGCATCGGCCTTCCATCACTGCCATTATACAAAAGAAACGCTGCTCCGGCAACAAAAAACGGATTCTCTGAAAAAAACATAAAAACTGCAGCTTGAACATGTGCAGAGTTCCAATTTATTTCGGGATCCGAAAAAAGGAAAGCGGAGTGTTATGCTGCGGTGTACTACTTCCGTCAGATGCACCCGAAATTGAATCAGACAAAAGCTTCCCTTTTCGTGGGCTGCGTGCCTGCGGCGGGGAAGCTTTTTTGTATGCCTGCGGGGCAGGAACGGCGGGATATCAGCCAGATTGCACAAAACGCATTACACAAAATTGAACAGCTTTTCAGGAAAAAATCTTGCTATTCCGCTTGCACTCATGTATAATGGACTTGACTTGAAAGGTAGGATGTTTAAAAACACTCTGCCGTATGCTGCTGCAGATGACTTGAAAGGTGGAACATGGGATGTTGTATAAGAAAGCTTCTGAGATGAAACCCACTCCGATCCCCCATTGCATGGGCGGCGAGGGCACCGTGATGATGGAACGCCTGCTGGATGCGCCTGCCGAAATGCTGGGCAAGGGCCGCGCCTACGTGCGCCACACGCTGGCACCGGGCGTGACCATTGGCAGGCACACGCATGAGCACGAGATGGAAAGCATGGTCATCGTCTCCGGCCGCGCGGTCCACATCATCAACGGCGAGGAGCAGATCTTGGAGAAGGGCGACATCATTGCCGCCATGCCCGGCGACACCCACCAGATCGCCTGCCTGGGCGACGAGCCGCTGGTGCTGATCGCACAGGTGCTGTACGAATAAAGGAGGAGCTTCAGATGGAACAGATCCGCAGTGCCGATGTTCTGGCCAATTTTCCGCAGGTGGATGAGGAAAAACTGAACGCCGCCCTTGCCGCCGAAGCTGCCGCCAGCAACCGCAAGATCATTGTGCTGGACGACGACCCTACCGGCGTACAGACGGTACATGATATCTGTGTTTATACAGATTGGACGGTAGAAAGCCTGCGCAAGGGCTTTGCTGCGCCGGAAAAGCTCTTCTTTATTCTGACCAACAGCCGCGGCTTTACCGTGGCCGAGACCACCAAGGCCCACCGCGAGATCGCGGAGAACACCGCCAAGGTGGCCCGCGAGTTCGGCATGGACTACCTGATCATCAGCCGCGGCGACTCCACCCTGCGCGGCCACTACCCGCTGGAGACCGACCTGCTGCGCGAGGTGACGGAGGCTGAGAACGGTTACAAAATGGATGGCGACATTCTGTGCCCCTACTTCCGCGAGGGCGGACGCTTTACACTGGACAACGTGCATTATGTGCGCTACGGCGCAGAGCTTGTGCCCTGCGGCCAGACCGAATTTGCCAAGGACGAGACCTTTGGCTACCACGCTAGCAACCTGTGCGAATACATTGAGGAAAAAACCGGCGGCAAAGTCCGTGCAGGAGACGTGACCTGCATCTCTCTGGAAAGCCTGCGCGCCATGGACTTTGACGGCATCGAGGCCCAGCTGCTGGCGGTGCACGATTACGGCCATGTGATCGTGAACGCAGTGGCGGACTGCGATGTGAAGGTGTTTGCAGTGGCACTGTACCGCGCCATGGCAAAGGGCCGTCACTTCACCATCCGCAGTGCGGCCGCACTGGTCAAGGCCATCGGCAATATTTCCGACCAGCCGCTGCTCACCCGGGAAAAGATGGTCACGCAGGAAAGCAAGGCAGGCGGCATCATCGTGGTGGGCAGCCACACCAAAAAGACCACGGCCCAGCTGGAAGAACTGAAAAAAGTACAGGGCATCGAGTTTATTGAGATGGACAGCGACAAGGTGCTGGTGCCGGGCGAGCTGGAAAAGGAAGCAGCCGCCATCGTGGCCCACTGCTCACAGCAGATCGCAAAGGGCATCACCTGCTGCGTGTCCACAAAGCGCGTGGTGCTCACCCTGCCGGACGACACTCCGGAAGCAGCCCTCGTGCGCAGCGTTGCCATCAGCGATGCACTGCAAAGCTGCGTGGGCAGGCTGACCGCTTCCCCGGCTTTTGTGGTGGCAAAGGGCGGCATCACCAGCAGCGACGTGGGCGTGAAGGCCCTGCGCGTGAAATGCGCCAAGGTGCTGGGCCAGATCCGGCCGGGCATCCCGGTATGGCAGACCGGTGCCGAAAGCCTGTTCCCCGGCACGCCGTACATCATCTTCCCGGGCAATGTGGGCGAAGTGCCCACCCTGCGGGAAGCGGTGGAAATTTTGCTGGGCTGACAGCCTGACGATTTAGAATTGTCTCCGCTCTGCTCTGACAATATCAGAGGAAAAATTATTTTAAATATTGCAAACAAGCCAGCCCTGCGGGGCTGGCTTGTTTGCTTTTTCACGGGAAGGAGTCGTGGCGGTTAACGGCGTATTGCCTGCGCTGGCTCCCTGCGGGAGCATTCGCGCGGCAGATAACGCAAACGTTATGTTCAGGCCCCGCTCCCCTGCGGGGAGCTGCCGCCGTAGCGGCTGAGGGGCCTTGAAATCGGCGCAACACAAAAAATCCTTTAGCGAAGCGACTTGGATTTTTTGTATGGAGCCCATCTTCTTTGGGATTATTAAGGGCGAGTAGCCCTTAATTCGTGCCTCCCGCGCCTCGAAAGTAGCGGGTGCTTTTCTGGTTCTCTTTTGGCACGCAAAAGAGAACGTATCCGGCGGAGAAGAATTTTATAAAAGCCATAAAACCTGCCCTACACGATTGCGCTCTGCGCGGGAAGCCGAAAAACAAAAGCCGGAAAATCCGCAGATTTTCTGGCTTTCTGTACGCGTTATCAATCTTTTTTTGCTTTCTTTTTCTTCTTTGCTGCCTTTTCCTCCGGCTTGTTCTTCATCAGCCTGACGAGGGATGCGGCAGTGTATACGCAGAAGCAGCCCACCACCACGATCAGCACGACGGCGCTTGCGTCCAGCGCCACGGTGCCGGCGCGGACAGCGGCCAGATACAGTGCCAGCAGCACCACGCCGCCGCCCAGCCACAGGCTGCTGCTGTTCACCTGCTTTTGCCACTCCTGCCGCGGCGTGAGCGGATGCTGCTGCGCCTTGCCCTGCCGGGCCTTCTTTTTCCAGATGTTATCACTTTGAAACGGATTCATGTTCCGGTGGCTCCTTCCCTGTCTTTTTCTTTAAGGGTATTATACGCCGCAAGATGGGATGATGTCCAGAAAGAAGTGAATTTTTTACCACCTGCATCCCACATTTGTGCAGAACGACCAAAACCGGCCCGAAATATCGGCTATTCGCCAATTTACTTTTTGCGGACCGAAGAGCAATCTAATAGTAGGATGTAAAGACGGACAAGCTGTTGAGATTGAACTAAAGGTAGGATGTAGCAAAGAGCCTTTGCTGCGGGCTTGTCCGGCACGAGAACACGAAAAACAAAAGGAGGCTTTTCCGTTATGAAGGTAGGTCTGATCTATACCAGCACCACCCCGGAACTGATCGAACTGGTGGAGCAGGAGGTCAAAAAGCAGCTGGGCGATGATGTGGAGCTGTACAGCCTGCAGGACCCCAGCATTCTGGCAGATGTTCGCGCGGCAGGCTATGTGACCACTGCACCGGCAGCACGCCTGATCGGCATGTACATGAAAGCCGCTGAGGAAGGCGTGGATGCCATGCTGAACCTGTGCAGCAGCGTGGGCGAAGTTGCCGACAGCGCACAGGACGTGGCAAAGTACATTGGTGTGCCTATCGTCCGCGTGGACGAGGAGATGTGCCGCGAGGCTGTCCGCAAGGGCCAGCGCATCGGCGTGATGGCTACCCTGCCCACCACGCTGGAACCCACCAAGGGCACCATCCTGCGCATGGCCCGCGAGTGCAACAGGCACGTGGAACTGGTGGACTGTCTGGTGGACGGTGCATTCGGTCTGGATCAGGACCAGTTCAAGGCCCGCATGACCGAGATGGCCGGTACCATTGCCGACAAGGTGGACGTGATCGTGTTTGCACAGGGCAGCATGGCCTACTGCGAACAGTATATCGCCGATAAGTTTGGCAAGGTGGTTCTCAGCAGCCCCCGCTTTGGTGCAGCCGAGCTGAAAAAGGCGCTGGAAAAGAAAGGCACCATTTAAAAAAGGAACAAGAGCCGGAGCACGAGACCGGCTCAGGAGAAGATATTTTTTTGAAGGAGAATTCTTATGAAAAAGATGATTTCCCGTCGTGACTTCCTGAAGGTGGCTGGCATTTCCGCTGCTGCTCTGGGTCTGGCTGCCTGCGGCGGCTCCGGCACCAGCACTGCTGCTTCCACTGCCTCTACTGCAGCTTCCACCGGTTCTTCCGCTGCCGCTTCCGGCTCGGCTGTCACCCTGAAGCTGGGCTTCTCCACCAACGAAGAAGACCCCCGTGCAAAGGGCGCAAAGCAGTTTGCAGAAGAAGTTGCCGAAAAGACCGGCGGCGCTGTGGAAGTTCAGCTGTACCCCTCCGGCCAGCTGGGCGGCGATGCTGACCTGATCAACTCTATCGCTCTGGATTCCGGCACGGTGGATATCATCATCACCGACGCTTCCAACTTTGCCACCTACGATGCAAAGATGGGCATTTCCGCACTGCCGTTCCAGTTCGAGACCTTCGACGATGCATGGGCATTCATGGACAGCGACATCGAGGCTGCCGCTGAGGAAGGCCTGCTGAGCCAGAATATGCGTGTGCTGGCCCACTACTGCAACGGCTTCCGCTGCGTGACCAACTCCAAGGGCCCCATCAACAGCCCTGCCGACATGAACGGTCTGCTGATCCGCACCCCCGAGAACCCCGTCATCATGGCTACCATGACCGCTCTGGGTGCCAACCCCCAGCCGCTGAGCTTCTCTGAGCTGTATCAGGCTCTGCAGCAGAAGACCTACGATGCACAGGAGAACCCCATCCCCGTTATCTACAACAATAACCTCTACGAAGTTCAGGAGTACCTGAGCATCACCAACCACATCTACTCCGGCATGTGCTTTACCATTGCCGAGAGCAGCTGGAACAAGCTGAGCGCTGACCAGCAGCAGATCGTTTCCGACGCTGCAAAGGCATCTGCCGATTACGACCGTGAGCTGAACGAGCAGCAGACCAACGACTTGGTCTCCGCTCTGGAAGAGAAGGGCATGAAGATCAACAGCCCGGAACTGGCTCCGTTTGCAGCTGCGACCGAAAAAGTCCTGACCGACAACGCTGATACCTACGGCGACCTGCTGGATCAGCTGAAGGCATGGAAAGAAGCCCGCTGAGATCACTGACCAGAAAACCTTGAAATAAAACCGAAGCAAAGGGACGAGGGGGCGTGCCCTTCGTCCCTTTGCATTTTATCTGAATCGCACTTGGAAAGGAGTTTGTACTGTGAAAAAACTGCAAACCACTCTGGACAAGATCACCACCCTCATTTCCGCCATTCTCTGCGCAGCTATGATGGTAATTCTGTTCGCAAACGTTGTGCTGCGCCTGATCCCCGGCATCGGCGGCTTCAAGTGGTACATGGAGAGCAGCCAGTATCTGAACGTCTGGTCCATGCTCATTGTCTGCATCGGCATCAACGCCATGGGTACCAACCTCCGCGTGGAAGTGGTGGATTCCATCCTTGGTAAGACTCCGCTGGGCAAAAAGATCGTTGTCATCATCCGTGATGTGTTCATCATCCTGTTCTACGTCATGGTCACTTACGGCGGCTACCAGCTGTGCACCCGCGCAAAGCAGGCCGTTTCCACCATGCCGCAGTTCACCATGGGTCAGGTGTACACCATCTTCCCCATTGCCGGTGTGCTGTGCATCCTGTCCGCCGTTCTCAATCTGGTGGTTGAGCTTACCACGAAACCTGAAGGAGGCGAATCCAAATGATCGCATGGCTGCTGATCTCATTCTTCGTTCTGCTGTTTCTGGGTGTGCCCATCGCCATGAGTCTGGGCCTGTCCGCCATGGGCGGCATCCTGTTCCTGGGCGGCGGCAGCACCGTCACCATTGCCCAGCGCATGTTTGAGGGCATGAACAGCTTTGCACTGCTGGCCATCCCTCTGTACACCTTTGCCGGCTTCACCATGTCCAAGGGCGGTATTTCCAAGCGCCTGATGGACTTCTGTTACTCCATCGTCGGCCACATCTACGGCGGTCTGGCTCACGTGAACGTGCTTTCCAGCATGATCTTTGCGGGCATCTCCGGTTCCGCTGTTGCCGATACCGCAGGCGTTTCCGGTATGTTCATGCCGGAAATGGTGCGCAAGGGCTACTCCAAGAACTTTACCGTTGCCGTTACCGCCATTTCCTCCACCATCGGCATCATCATTCCTCCGTCCATCCCCATGGTGGTCATTGCCGGTATCTGCGGCATTTCCACCGGTAAGCTGTTCCTCGGCGGCATCATCCCCGGTGTCCTGTGCGGTCTGGCACAGATGATCGTCAGCTATTTCATGGCCAAGAAGGAAGGCGTGCCCAAGGAGCCGGGCCACTTCACCATCGGTCCCGTGCTGCATGGCCTGTGGGAGAGCTGGCCCGCCCTGCTCATGCCCATCATCATCGTGGGCACCATCACCATGGGTATCGTCAGCCCCACCGAGGCAGGCGTGATCGCTGTTGTTTACGGTCTGTTTGCCGGCGGCATCATCTACCGCGAACTCAAGTGGGAGGACATCAAGTTTGCCTTTGCAGAGACCGTCCGCACCAGCGGTCGTATCTTCATCGTTATCGGCGCTGCAAAGCTGTACACCGTCATGCTGACCACTGCGGGCTTTGATAAGTGGGTGGCCAAGACCATGCTGGGCTTCTCCACCAACCCCACTGTCATTCTCATCGTGATCCTGCTGATCTTCTTCATCGTCACCATGTTCATGGAGTCCATCGCAACGCTGACCCTGTTCATGCCCATCCTGTATCCCATTGCTCTGGGCGTGGGCATCAACCCCATCGTGCTCAGTGTCCTGATCACCGTGGTCATCGGTGTTGGTCTGGTCACTCCCCCGGTGGGCATGTGCATCTACGTTGCCTGCGATCTGATGGATGTTACGGTCGGCGAGGTGTTCCCAACATTGGTGCCGTTTATTGCGGCTACCTTCGTCTGCATTGCCCTGATGGTCGCCTTCCCTCAGCTGATCCTGCTGCCCACCTATTTGATGGCGTAACCGTTGCGTCCGCTTTTCAGATATGGTAAAATAGTGGTGGAAGTTCAACGTGTGATGTTTGGAGGCTTTTTGCCCCAGAACGTTCCACGTTGAACGACCCCGAATATCCACCAAACCGGATTTGGAGGCGGAACTATGTCAATGGAACATCCTGAAAAACAGAAGAATGCGGTAAAGTCTGTAGTCGATCAGGTCATGGATGGGATCATCTCCCAGATCATCGACGGCACCCTGCATCCGGGCGACAAGCTGCCTACCGAAATGGAACTGTGCAAGCAGTTCGGCGCGGGCCGCAACTCGGTGCGGGAAGCTGTGAAAAAGCTGCAGGCCTACGGCATCCTGTACATCAAGCGTGCCGACGGCACCTTTGTGAGCGAAAACTACAACCAGAAAATGCTGGACCCGATGCTGTACAGCATCATCCTGCAGAAGAACAGCTGGCAGGAATTTGTGGAACTGCGCTCCGTCATCGATATCGGTACGCTGAATATTATCATTCAGCGCAATGATATCACATCCTTTCTGCCGGACCTGTACCGCACCTTCGGCGAGCTTTCTGCCGAAATGCACTCGCCGGAGCCTTCGGTGGACAAGGTGCTGGAGCTGGACAGCCGGTTCCACACCCAGATCGCCAATGCGGCCCAGAACCCCATGCTGGCCACCATCACCGAGTATATCACCCGGCTGACGATGCCCAGCCGTCTGGAGACCACCCGCAAGGTGCTGGCCAAGGGCGAAGAGGAGATCGAGCGGTTCGTAGAGCTGCACCGCCAGCTGCTCAGTGTGATCGAGCGCAGGCAGGTGGACGAGATCGCCGCTACAGTGCAGGATCACTACATCTTCTGGAAGAAGTAAGCATACAGGCCTCCTGCCTGCCGTAAAAGGCGGGCGGGGGACTGTGAGTTTACAAGATAGGATGTTTGTGCTAAAATGACGTTAGCATCCTTTGTTAAGCTTCTCCAATGCGACATGCAAGGAGTGTTCATCCAATGAAAAAAATCATGATCTCCGTGGCCCCCGTTGCGGCCACAGACATTCTCATCAATCCGCGGGCCATTGCCCGGGATGTGTATGAGTGCTACAAAAACGGCGCGTCCATGGTGCACCTGCACTGCCGCGACCTGAACGGCAACCTCACCCCGGATCTGAGCCTGCTGGAAGAAACGGTGGCCTACATCCGCGAGATGTGCGACATCGTGGTGGAGATCTCCACCGGCGGCGTGTCCAACCTGACCATTGAGGAACGCGTGCAGCCCTGCTACCCCTCCTGGGTGGAAGCCAACAGCCTGAATGTCGGCTCGGTGAATCTGGGTACCTCGGTGTACCAGAACCCCATCAAGGATGTGGAGTACTGCGTCAAGACCATCATGGACAACAAGAAGATCCCGGAGACCGAGGTCTTTGAGCTGGGCATGATTAACACCGTGCGGGAACTGAACGACAAGTTCCACTTTGTAAAACCCATCCTGTTTGCACTGGTGTTCGGCCATGGCGGCGAGATGCCTGCCACGGTGCCGGCCCTGCGCCACATGATCCAGGCGCTGGAAGAGAACTTTCCAAACGGCGACTACCTGTGGGGCTACACGCAGGCCCACCGCGAGGACTGGGAAATGGTCAAGACTGCGCTGGATATGGGCGCTTCCACCGTGCGCATCGGCTTTGAGGATTCGGACATGATCGCGCCGGGTGTCCATGTGGACAACAACGCAGCGCTGATCGCAAAGGTGTCGGACATCGTAAAGTCCAAGGGCATGATGCCCATGACTCCCGACGAGGTGCGCGCCATGCTCAAGATCCCGCCGCTGCGCCGTTAAAAAGGAGGAAAGAAACGTATGGTGATTCAAGGCGTTACTTACCTCTCAGACTTTGAGGCAAAAAAAGCCATCATGGAAATGGCACGTCGGCTGGAAGCCAAGGGCTGGCTGGTGGCCGGTGACGGCAGCATGAGCGTCCGCGTCGGCCCGCAGGCCGTGTGGGTGACCGTTGCCGGTGCCGACAAGGCCGCGCTCACGCAGGATATGCTGGTGCGCGTGGATATGAATGGCAAGGCGATGCTCAGCGCAAAGCCCAAGCCCCTGCCCGAAGACCTGCCCATCCATCTGAAAATCTATCAGGAAAACGAGAACGCCCAGTGCGTGATGCACACCTATCCGGCCTGCGCGGCTGTGATGGGGATGCAGGGCCAGACCGTGCAGCCTGCAGCGTTCAGCCCCGCAGTGCGGGCGCTGGGACGGGTGCAGCTGCTGCCCGCCCAGAACGTGGACGCACAGGCACAGGCTGTCAGCCTGTTGTGCCGCACCGATAAGGCTGTCCTGCTGGAAAATGACGGCTGCCTGACCTGGGGCAAGACCCCGGCAGATGCGGCCCATCTGGTGGAAGCACTGGATTACTACGCAGCCGTCACCGCAAAGCTGGGCTGCGCAGGCTGCTCCAAATGCGGCAGCTGCGGCGGTCACTGCACCGGCTGCAGCAAGTGCGGCGCACCTGCCGTGCAGCCCATGGCTCAGCCCGCTGCACAGCCTGTGGCAATGGCAGTACCCTCCGCACAGCCTGCCCAGCCGGTGAGCCTGCCGGGCGTTACCGGGCTGATCCAGCCGGGCATGGCGCTGCCCACCCTGCCCAAACAGCAGGCGGCTCCTGCCCCTGCCCCGGTGCCCGCCGCACAGCCTGCGGCAGTCCCTGCAATGGAAGCGGCCCCGGCCGCACCGAAGTCCGCAAATGCCCGCGATGCCGCAATGGCCGAGGTCATCCGCCGGACGCTGAAGAGCTTTCAATAACAAAAAGTTTCGTTTGATCCAACGGATATGACCTTTACGGAAAGGAACGAAAACCATGGATATCAGTTCGCAGGAAATTGAAGCGATCGTCAAGCAGGTGCTTGCCGGTATGGGTGGTGCACAGACAAGCGCCGCCCCTGCAGCCTATACCGCTGCACCCGGCGGTGCAGCAGGCGACCGCGGCGTGTTCGAGAACGTAGACGACGCAGTGGAGGCTGCATGGAAAGCCCAGCGCGACTGGGCGGCCAACTACAAGATCGAGGACCGCCAGCGCATCATTGAAGCCATCCGCCGCTGTGCCCGGGCACATGTGGAGGAGTGGTGCCACAAGATCGTGGAAGAGACCGGCATGGGCCGCTATGAGGACAAGGTGGAAAAACATCTGGCCGTCATCAACAAGACCCCTGGCCCCGAATGCCTGACCACCGAAGCCAAGAGCGGTGACGCGGGCCTGATGCTGGAAGAGTACGCACCCTTTGGTGTGATCTGCTCCATCACCCCCACCACCAACCCCACCGAGACCATCATCAACAACACCATCAGCATGATCGCAGGCGGCAACACCGTGGTGTTCAACGTGCACCCCCGCGCAAAGCGGGTGTCTGCCGACTGCCTGCAGGCGCTGAATACCGCCATCATCGAGGCGGGCGGCCCTGCAAACCTCATTACCATGACCCGTGAGCCGACCATGGAGAATGTGGACAAGATGGCCGCAAACCCCAAGATCCGCCTGATGGCAGGCACCGGTGGCATGGGCATGGTGAACGCCCTGCTGCGCAGCGGCAAAAAGTGCATCGGTGCCGGTGCAGGCAACCCGCCCGTCATCGTGGACGAGACCGCAGACATCGAGCTGGCAGGCCGCAAGATCTACGAAGGCGCTTCGTTCGATAACAACATCCTCTGCTTTGCAGAGAAGGAAGTGTTCGCCGTGAACACCGCCTACGACGGCCTGCTGCACGAGCTGCAGAAGCAGGGTGCCTACCTGCTGAACAAGGCCCAGACCGAACAGCTGGTGAACATCGTGCTGCAGCCCAAGAAGGGCGGCGGCCACGAGGTGAACAAAAAGTGGGTGGGCAAGGATGCCGCCCGCATTCTGGAGACCATCGGCGTGCATGTGCCGGATACTTGCCGCCTTGCCATCTGCGAGGTGCCTGCCGACCATCCGTTCGTTCTGGTGGAGCAGATGATGCCGGTGCTGCCCATCGTGCGCTGCCAGAGCTTTGAACAGGCAGTGGAAAATGCCGTGGTGGCCGAGCACGGCAACCGCCACACCGCTTCTATCTTCTCCAAGGATGTGGATCACATGACCCGCTTTGCCCGGGTCATTGAGACCACCATCTACGTAAAGAACAGCGCCACCAAGGCCGGTGTTGGCATTGGCGGCGAGGGCCACTGCACCATGACCATTGCCGGCCCCACCGGCGAGGGCATCACCTGCGCAAAGAGTTTCTGCCGCCGCCGCCGCTGCATGCTGGCCGAGGGCGGGCTGCGCATCATCTGAGTTTTTGAAGGACGAAACCATCACATACAATTTTTTCAGTGTTCTGACAGGAGGAACAACTTATGAAAGCTCTGGGTTTTATCGAGACGAAGGGTCTGGTTGGCAACATCGACGCTACCGATGCAATGCTGAAGGCTGCTGACGTTGAGTTCATTGGTTCCGACACCATCGGTGCCGGTCTGACCACCGTGATCGTTACCGGCGAGGTGGGCGCTGTCAAGGCTGCTACCGAGGCTGGCGAAGAGGCTGCTTCCCGCGTGGGTGAGCTGTTCTGCGTCAACGTCATTGCACGCCCTCACGCAGATCTGGCCCGCATCATGCCTGCCAAGGGCCCCGCGACCGGCAAGTCCGGCCTGCCCGCAGGCGAGCAGGTGCCGCTGGATGCCGCTCTGGGCATGATCGAGACCAACGGCCTGACCGCTTCCATCGAGGCAGCCGATGCCATGCTGAAGAGCGCAGATGTCTCTCTGGTGGGTCAGGAGAAGATCGGCGCAGGCCTTGTTACCGTGTTCGTGCAGGGCGACGTTGGCGCTGTGAAGGCTGCTGTTGAGGCAGGCCAGACCGCTGCTTCCCGCATTGGCGAAGTGGTCAGCGCACTGGTCATTCCCCGCCCGCACGCAAGCGTGTCCGAGTGCATGCCTGAGCTGCGCTGAACCCTGCGCTGACGCTGCATAAGAAAGGAGCGCTGTGCCTTGGTTTACCATGACATCAGTCAGGAACAGCTGCTGCTCCTGATCACGCAGGCCGTGCAGGCAGAGCTGCAAAAGCGCAGCCGTCAGGTGCCGGTAGGCATCTCGGTGCGGCACATCCACCTTACCCGCGATGATGTGGACAAGCTGTTTGGCTATGGCTACCAGCTCACCCCCAAAAAGGCGCTGAGCCAGCCCGGCCAGTTTGCCTGCGAGGAATGTCTGGACATCATCGGCCCCAAGGGCGAACTGAAGCATGTCCGCATCCTTGGCCCGGAGCGCAGTGCCACTCAGATCGAGCTGGCGCAGACCGACTGCCGCAACATCGGCATCAAAGCGCCGGTGCGTTCCAGCGGGGATACAAAGGGCACGCCGGGCGTGACCCTGCGCGGCCCCAATGGCACCCTGACCGTGCCGGAGGGCGTGATGATCGCCGACCGCCACATCCACATGACTCCCGCACAGGCAGCGGCCTTCGGCCTTGCCGACGGCGACCGCGTGAAGGTAAAAATCGACGGCCCCAAGCCGGGCGTGATGGGCGGGGTGCTGATCCGCGCAAACGACAAATGTGCACTGGATTTTCACATCGACACGGACGATGGCAATGCCTTCCTGCTCAAGCAGGGGCAGCTGGTCACCGTGCTGGGCAAAGAGGAGTAAGCTATGATTTTAGGGATCGTCAAGGGGACCGTTGTCGCCACCCGCAAAATGCCGGAGCTTGTAGGCTATAAGTTCCTGCTGGTGGAGCCGGTGTTCGGCTCCAAAAAGGATACCATCGTGGCGGGCGACAACATCGGCGCGGGTGTAGGCGAGATGGTTCTGGTCACCACCGACGAGACCACCCAGCATGGTCTGGATCATCCGTCGCCCATTGATGCTTTCATCGTGGGCATCGTGGACAATCCTCCCACCCTGAGTAAGTAACACCCTGCAAGTTTTGCCGCAGAGAGGGGCTTCCTCCCGGCGGGATCGTGAGGCTTAAACAATGAAAATTATTATCATCGGCAGCATTGCCGCCGGGGTTTCGGCCGCCGCCAGACTTGCCGCCGCCCAGCGCGGAGCGCAGATCACCGTCTACGAAAAAGGCGGCTTCTACTCCTGCGGCACCGGCGGCCTGCCCCATTACCTGTGCGAGGATCTGGACAGCCTGAACAAGGCCATTCAGGCCAAGGAGACTGAGCTGAACGCGCAGGGCATCACCGCACATCTGCGCCATGAGGTGCGCGGCATCGACGCAGCCGCCCGCAAGGTGACGGTATGTGATTTTGCCACCGGACGCGTGTTTGAAGACCACTACGACAAGCTGGTGCTGGCCACCGGTTCTTCCAACCGTGTGCCGCAGGTGCCCGGCAGTGACCGCGTGGGCGTGCAGACCCTCAAGACCGTGGAAGATCTGATCTTCCTCAAGGAGTTCGTCCGCACCCCCTATGTGCGGGACATCGTGATCCTGGGCGGCAGCTGGGCCGGTTTGGAGATCGCAAAGTCCTTCCTCAAGCTGGGCCGCAATGTGCGTATCATTGAAAAAGAGCAGCAGCTTTTGCCCCAGTTTGACCCTGAGGTGAGCAAGCTGATCCAGAAGGAGCTGGAAGCGCAGGGCGTGCAGTTCAATCTGGGCGAGCAGGTGCGCTCCTTCCCGGGCCGTACCTTCGTGGAGCAGGTGCAGACCAACCGCGGCACCTACCCCTGTGACCTTTGCGTGGTAGCCATCGGCGTTACCCCCAACACCGGCCTGCTGGCCGGTACCGGGGCGCAGCTGGCACCCAATGGCGCTGTGCTCATTGGTGCCGACCTTGCCACCAGTGTGCCCAATATCTATGCCGTGGGCGACTGCGCAGCCTGCCGCGACGGCTCTCTGCGCACCAGCAGCCTGAAGGTGGCGGATCTGGAGATCGCCCGCACCGGCCTGACCGAGACCGAGGCCCGCAAGGCCGGTCTGCGGGTCAAGAGTGCAATGGCCACCGGCACCGACCGTCCGGGCATCTGCCCGAACCCCCACCGCATCACCATCAAGCTGGTGTATGAGGCCAATACCCGTCAGGTGCTGGGTGCGCAGGCATGGGGAGAAAAGAATGTTTCGGCCCGCATCAACGCCATTGCCGTTGCCATCCGCGCTGGCATGACCGTGGAAGCACTGGGTCAGGTGGATTTCGTCTATTCCTCCTCGTCCTGTTCCATTTGGGACCCGGTGCAGATCGTCTGCGGTCAGGCACAGTAAGCGGAGGGTGAACACATGGCAGAACGCATCAACGCCGTCAAGACCAGCTTTTTTGGCAAGGGTGCCATCCGTCTTCTGGGACCGGAGCTTCAGAAGATGGGCATCCGCCGTGCTTTGCTGGTGACGGACCGCTTTCTCTATGATTCCGGTGCCGCTGCCCGGGTCGGTCAGGTACTGTCCGATGCCGGTGTGGAGTACGCCGTGTACTACAATGTGCAGCCCAACCCCACCGTACAGGTGGTGAACGACTGCATTGCCGCAGCCCGTACCCTGCAGGTGCAGCTGCTGGTGGCTCTGGGCGGCGGCAGCGCCATCGATACCGCTAAGGCAGCCAGCATCGTGGTGGCCTGCGGCGGTACCGTGGAACAGTACGAGGGCGAGAACAAGTCCTCCAAGCCCGGCCTGCCCATCGTGGCGGTGAACACCACCGCCGGTACCGGCAGCGAGTGCACCTCCTTCTACATCGTCACCGACCCTGTCCGCCACAGCAAAATGGCCATGGTGGACCCCAACTGCATGGTCAGCATCGCGGTGAACGACACCGACTTCATGTCCTCCATGCCGCCCAAGCTCACCGCAGCCACCGGTATGGACGCGCTGACCCACGCCATCGAGGCGGCGCTTTCCAAAAACGCCAACCCGCTCACGGACAAGGATGCCTACTGGGCCATACAGGCGATCGTGCAGAACCTGCCCCGGGCCGTTGCCAACGGTCAGGATGAAGCCGCCCGCACCATGATGGCCTACGCCGAAAATGTGGCAGGCATGGCTTTCTCCAACGCGGGCCTTGGCATGGTGCATGCGATGGCACACGCGCTGGGCGGACACTACAACCTGCCCCACGGTGTGTGCAATGCGGTGCTGCTGCCCTACGTGCTGGCCTTCAACAGCCGCAGCCCGGTGTGCCGGGAGCGGTTCATGACCATTGCCGCTGCCATGGGCCTGCAGGGCACTTTTACCCCGGACACTGCCGCACCGGCAGTGATCCAGTTTGTCCGTCAGCTCAGTGCAGGCGTGGGCATCCCCGCCAATCTTGCGCAGCTGAACAAGGTGGACCCTGCAGATTTTGCCGCGCTGGCAGAACTTGCCCTGCACGACACCTGCATGTCCACCAACCAGATCACCCCCACCCGCGGCGAGGTGGTGGCGGTGTATACCGCTGCTTTCCGCGGATAAACTTTGAGACCTCCTCCATTTTTCTCCATACCCAAACAAAGCCGCCGCTCTCCCTCTGCAAGGGAAAGCAGCGGCTTTGTGCTGTAAAAAAGGGGTGGTGGGATTGTTTTTAAAGAGGATTCTGTTATAATAAAATGAAAACGCGGTGCAGAAGTAAGAGGAAAAAGCGATGGAACCAAGAGAAAAACAGGCGTACATGCTTATGGCACATCAGTGCAATGAGATGTTTTGGACTTTGCTTCGGATGCTGGATGCACCGTGGAATGATATTTTCATCCATATGGACAGCAAGAATGAAAACTACCAGCCAGAAACCGTTGAACGATATGTAAAATATGCCAAGGTTTTCCACGCACAGAGAACGAGCGCTGTTTGGGGTGGTATTACTTTAGTAAAGGCAGAGTTTGTATTGCTCAAGGCAGCGGTAGATCACGGCCCATACCAACATTACCACCTGATCTCCGGTGCGGATCTGCCGATTCAGCCACCGGAAGATATCCGCGCATTCTTTGAGGCAAACCCGGACAAGGAATTTGTTCATTTCGACCCGCACCCATTCAGCCCGTTCAATGATGAGCGCGTTTATTACCGGCACTTTTTCCAGAATATCGATCTGCGCCGCCATCCAGTGCTCGGCGTGATCAATGGAATCCTGCTGTCGGGCCAGAAGCTGCTGAGAATAAAGCGCAATCAGGACGTTCACTTCACAAAGGGCAGTCAATGGTTCAGCTGCACGGATGGCTTTGCACGGTATCTGTTGACAAAAGAAGAGTGGGTCCTGCAGGTGCTGGACAAGACCTTTTGCTCGGACGAGTTCTTTGTGCAGACACTGATCGTGCAGTCGCCGTATCAGGATAAGATCTATCAGGGGCCGGGTGATACCAGTGCCCGTGCCATCGATTGGGACAGAGGCAATCCGTGGGTCTGGAAATACGCTGATCTGGAACAGCTGAAAGCATCGCCCTGCATGTTTGCCAGAAAATTTGATATCGAAAAAGAACCGGAGCTTGTGCATGAAATAGAACGCCTGTATGCACCTCATATATAAAAACAGTGCCGGACAGTTTTCAGGCTGTCCGGCACTGTTTTTTACTGTTCATTCTTTTTCGCCAGATCCTTGGTGTACAGGGCACGGGTGGCGTTGAGCACAGCCAGCACCATCACGCCCACATCGGCAAAGATGGCGGTCCACATGCTGGCCATGCCGATCGCGCCCAGCACAAGGCAGGCAAACTTGATGGCCAGTGCAAACACGATGTTCTGGTACACGATGCGTAACGTGCGGCGGGCAATGCGCATGGCCAGTGCGATCTTGGCGGGGTCGTCGTCCATCAGCACCACGTCAGCGGCCTCAATGGCAGCGTCAGAGCCAAGAGCGCCCATTGCAATGCCCACATCGGCACGTGACAGCACCGGGGCATCGTTGATGCCGTCGCCCACAAAGGCAAGGTTCTCTTTGGGCCGCTTTGCGGCGAGCAGCGTTTCGATCTGGTCTACCTTGTCGCCCGGCAGCAGGCCCGCATGGTATTCATCCAGCCCAAGCTCTGCGGAAACGGCCTTTGCAACCGGCTCGGCATCGCCGGTCAGCATCACGGTCTTGCGCACACCGGCATCCTTCAGGCCCCGGATGGCCTGTGCACTGTGGGGCTTCACCACATCGGCGATCAGAAGATAACCGGCGTACATGCCCTCGATGGCCACATGCACGATGGTGCCGGTCTCGCTGACGGCGGGAGCCTTCAGGCCCAGCTTTTCCATCAGGCGGGCGTTGCCGGCAGCAACGGTCCTGCCGTCCACCTTGGCGGTCACGCCGTGGCCGCCAAGCTCCTGCACATCGGTGACACGGTTCGGATCGATCTCCCTGCCGTAAGCGGCCTTGATGCTGAGGGAGATGGGGTGCTTGGACCAGCTCTCGGCCAGCGCGGCAGCTTCCACCAGCTGCTCCTCGCTGGTGCCCTCTGCGGGGTGGATGCCGGCCACTTTAAAGGTGCCCTGGGTCAGGGTGCCGGTCTTGTCGAACACAACGATGCCGGTGCGGGCCAGCTCTTCCAGATAGGTGGAACCCTTGACCAGAATGCCGCAGGCAGATGCACCGCCGATGCCGCCGAAGAAGCTCAGGGGAATGCTGATGACCAGTGCGCAGGGGCAGCTGATAACAAGGAAGGTCAGGGCACGGTAGACCCAGTCACCAAAGCGGGCGGGCTGGCCCATGAGCAGCAGCACGATGGGCGGGATAAAGGCCAGAGCCAATGCGCCATAGCACACGGCGGGGGTGTACACACGGGCAAAACGGGTGATGAAGTTCTCGGCGCGGGCCTTCTTCATGCTGGAATTTTCCACCAGATCGAGAATTTTGGAAACGGTGGATTCGCCGAATTCCTTGGTGGTCTTTACCTTCAGCAGGCCGGTCATGTTCACGCAGCCGCTGATGACCTCATCGCCGGTCTGCACATCGCGGGGCAGGCTCTCGCCGGTCAGGGCGGCGGTGTTCAGGGCAGAAGCGCCCTCCACGATCACGCCGTCGATGGGCACGCGCTCACCGGGCTGGACCACGATCACGGTGCCGATCTCCACATCGTCCGGGTCCATCTGCTCCAGCCTGCCGTCCTCGCCCTCAATGTTGGCGTAGTCCGGGCGGATGTCCATCAGGCTGGAAATGCTCTGCCGGCTCTTGCCCACGGCCACGCTCTGGAACAGCTCGCCGATCTGGTAGAAGATGATAACGGCACAGCCCTCCACGTAGTCGCCCAGTGCAAATGCACCCACAGTGGCAACGGCCATCAGGAAGCACTCGTCAAAGGGCTGACGGTTCTTGATGCCAAGCAGTGCCTTGCGCAGCACGTCCCAGCCGACCACGAGATACGGGATGCAGTACAGTACCAGCTCCACCGGCGTGGGGAACTGGGGCAAAAGCTTGAGGATGAGCACCAAAATCAGCGCAATGATGATGCGCTGCAGGTTCTTTTTCTGCTTTTTGTTCATACAAAACTCTCCTTTTGCGGGATCCATGGGCCGCATCACGCTGCGGCGGGCGGGGATTTCAACAACTTTTCCCCATAAAAATGGATATTCCACGGTTTTACCCGTGTTTTCCACACAGTTTTTCAGGCGTAAAAGCGCTTTTCCACGTTTATTTTATGCTTTTTCCGCAAACGGTGTTGAAAACTGAGTGGAAACTGTTGAAAACTGTCTGATTTTTCAACAGAAAAAGTTATTGCACAACACAATCGCACACAAAGTAAAAAGCATCTGCACATTCGTTTGAGCTCTCAGAAAATCTACGAATTCTTGCTGCAGATGCTTTTTTCTTTAGCGGGCTCGCCCTCTCAGTCAAATCCTTTGGATTTGCCAGCTCTCCCAAAGGGAGAGCCCTTGGCAGTCCACGCAAACTTCATCTCTTTGCCAAGGCCTCTCCCTTTGAGGAAAGACTTCCCCCGGCCGGGGGAAGATGTCGCGTAGCGACAAAAGGGGGAGTGTGTCACCGCAGGTGACGGAGAGGGCGAGGCTGTTGATCGTGTGCAGCAACCTGCCGCGCATCAGATGTCAAAGATCTCGCAGTCGTCCTCCACCTTCTTGCAGGCGGCCAGAACGTTCACCATGGTGTCGTGGGGGTCTGCACCTTCAGAGAACTCCACCTTCATCTTCTGGGTCATAAAGCTGACGGTAGCATTTGCCACGCCTGCGACCTTGTTGGCAGCGTTCTCCATCTTCTGTGCGCAGTTTGCGCAGTCCACTTCGATCTTGTAGCTCTTCTTCATAAGTAATACCAGCCTTTCGTTATTCTTCGATATGATCCATCCCCATGGAGAGGATGCTGCGCACATGGTCATCGTCCAGTGCGTAGTAAACGGTTTTGCCCTCGCGCCGGAACCGCACGAGCTTGGAATCCTTGAGCACCCGCAGCTGATGGCTCACCGCCGACTGGCTCAGCTGCACGGCGTTTGCAATGTCCTGCACGCACAGCTCGTTGTCGTGCAGTGCATACAGGATCTTGATGCGGGTGGAGTCGCCGAACACCCGGAACAGGTCGGCCAACTCGTACAGCACCTCGTCGTCCGGCATATCCAAGGCCTCCGGCTGCGGCACGGGCATTGCTTCCTTTATTTCCGCCATGTTGATGTCTCCCTTCGCTGTGGATTCACATGAACGCTTGTTCATGTGTTCATAGTAGCACACGGAATGCTCCTTGTCAAGGCTTTTTTAAAGATTTTCGGTGTCTGCTCTAAATTAATGAAATTTGCCTTAAAACGCAGAAAATTTGCGTTTTTGAATCGCAATAAGGATGCGGATTGGAGGGAAGGCGAAAACAAAAAAGAGGTCGCCGCATGGTCAGTGTCCTCGCCCTCTCCGTCACCTTCGGTGCCACCTCTCCCAAAGAGAGAGGACTTGGCAGCCCGTTTGCGCAAAAAGAAAAAGAGAAATTCACAAAAAAGTGCAAAATAGGGTGCGTTCTGGTGCAAAATGTGGTATCTTATAAAGGTGTTCAAAAATAAAATGCGCCATACGGCGCGCAAAAGGAGAGGAAAGTATATGACATTGGAAACCGGTATCCGCGGGGAACAAAGCGTGCTCGTCACCGCAGCCAACACCGCAAAGACCATGGGCAGCGGCACGCTGGAGGTGTTTGCCACCCCGGCCCTTGTGGCTCTGGCGGAAAAGACCTGCTGGATGAGCGTTGCCGACGCGCTGGGCGAAGGCAATGGCTCGGTGGGCACCAAGCTCGAGCTGGAGCACACCGCCCCCACCCCCGTGGGCATGACCGTGACCTGCGAGAGCGAGCTGGTGGCGGTGGAAGGCCGCAAGCTCACCTTCAAGGTGGCCCTGCACGACGAAAAAGGCCCTGTAGGCGGCGGCACCCACGAACGTTTTGTCATCAACAACGCCAAGTTCGCAGCCAAGGCGGAGGCAAAGAAGGGGTAAAACTCCTTCCGTCATCGCTGCGCGATGCCACCGTTCCCCTTTTTGTCGCTTACACGACATCTTCCCCCGGCCGGGGGAAGTCTTTCTCAATGAGGGAGGCTTTGGCAGTACGGTAAAGTTCCCGGTTTTGCCAAAGGCTCTCCCCTTGGGAGAGCTGGCACCGAAGGTGACTGAGAGGGCGAGGACGCTGACCGAAGAAAACTATTCTTCATCCGTCTGCTCTGTTTGCTCCAATCGGATCGGCGGCGGGTCAGCTTCCAGCAGGTGCTGCTCGGCACGCTTCTGCGCGTCCTGCAAGAGCTGGGCGGCCTGCACGCTGGCCCGGAACAGCTCAAAATACATCGCTTTATAGTCCGGCGCGGCGCACACCTCCCTTTGCATTCGATGGGGATAGTTTTTCCTGCGCAAAGAGGGGTATGCATCCCCGGAAATTTGAAAAAAGAGGAATCCGTTATGAAAAACAAGAACCTTTCATGGTTCGCAGCTCTGCTGGTGTTTGCCCTGCTGCTGTGGTGCACAGCGGCAACGCCCGGCAAGATCGCGGACCCGTCCACCTATACCTGTGCGGTGTACAGCACCATCTTTTCGCTGCTGCCGCCGGTGATCGCCATTGTACTGGCGCTGAACACCAAGGAGGTGTACACCTCTCTGCTGGTGGGCATCGCATCCGGTGCACTGCTGTATGCCAACGGCAATCTGGAGCTGGCCATCAACACCCTGTTCTTCAACGAAGACGGCGGCATGGTGGCCAAGTTGTCGGACAGCAGCAATGTGGGCATTCTGATCTTTCTGGTGATGCTGGGCATTCTGGTGGCCCTCATGAACAAGGCCGGCGGCTCGGCAGCTTTCGGCCGCTGGGCCTCCACCCACATCCACTCCCGGGCCGGTGCGCAGTTTTCCACTCTGCTGCTGGGTGTGATGATCTTTGTGGACGACTACTTCAACTGCCTGACCGTGGGCTCTGTCATGCGCCCCGTCACCGACCGGCAGAAGGTGTCCCGCGCAAAGCTGGCTTATCTGATCGATGCCACCGCAGCACCCGTGTGCATCATTGCGCCGGTGTCCAGCTGGGCAGCTGCGGTCACTTCCAGCGTGCCGGAAGGCTCCGGCATCAACGGCTTTACCATGTTCCTGCGCACCATTCCTTATAACTACTATGCCCTGCTCACCATCGTGATGAGCCTGTTCCTCATCTTCACCGGCACGGACTTTGGCTCTATGAAGCTCAACGAGGACAACGCCAAAAACGGCGACCTGTTTACCACCGCCGACCGTCCCTACGGCAACGATGTGGACGATGGCACCGATACCTGCGGCCATGTTGCAGACCTGCTCGCCCCGGTGCTGGTGCTGATCGTGGCCTGCATCTTCGGCATGATCTACACCGGCGGCTTCTTTGAGGGCGTGGACTTCGTTACCGCCTTTGCGGACTGCAACGCTTCTGCAGGTCTGGTGCTGGGCAGCAGCATTGCCCTGCTGTTCACCTTTGTGTTCTACCGCGTGCGCAATGTGATGACCTTTCAGGACTTTGCCGCCTGCATTCCCGAGGGCTTCAAGGCCATGGTCAGCCCCATGCTGATCCTCTCCCTTGCATGGACCCTGTCCGGCATGACCGGCCTGCTGGGCGCAAAATATTACGTTGCCAACCTGCTGAGTGGCTCTGCTGCGGCGCTGCAGTACATGCTGCCGGTCATCATCTTCCTTGTGGCAGTGTTCCTTGCCTTTGCCACCGGCACGAGCTGGGGCACCTTCTCCATCCTCATCCCCATCGTGTGCCATGCCTTCCCGGAGGGCGAGATGCTGGTCATCTCCATTGCGGCATGCCTGTCCGGTGCCGTCTGCGGCGACCACTGCTCCCCCATCTCGGACACCACCATTATGGCATCCGCCGGTGCCCACTGCAGCCATGTGAACCATGTGTCCACCCAGCTGCCCTACGCCATTACGGCGGCTTCCTGCGCGGCAGTGTGCTATGTGATCACGGGCATTGCACAGGCTTTCCTTGGCGCAAACGGCAGCCTGTTCACCTCGCTGATCCTGCTGGCCGTTGCCATTGCCGTAGAGCTGGTGGTGCTCAGCGTGATCCGTGTGCGCACGAACAAAAAGGCGGCAGAATAAATTCCTGCCCAAAATTCAGCTGTTTCGCTTTGCGCCGCGGCCAAAACGTGGTATTTTTAAATAAAATGAACTATCGGAGGCACACGACCTATGCTGGAACAGGCATTTCAGGACGTATACACCAAATTCAAGCTGCATTTCTACCAGAACATTTTTCAGCGTTTTGCCACCCGGGAAGCCACGCTGACCACGGTGGAGTCCTTCTGCATGGAGGGCATCATGGCCATGGGCGAACCCACCATTGCGGAGTTTTCCCGCATGATGCAGATCTCCACCCCCAACGCGGCGTATAAGATCGGCAGTCTGGTGAAGAAGGGCTATGTGGAAAAAATCCAGTCCACCACCGACCGGCGCGAGTATCACCTGCGCCCCACCCAGAAGTATATCGATTACTACAACATCAGCTATTCCTACCTGCACACTGTGGTGGAGCGCGCAAGAGAGCGCTTCTCACCCGAGGACTGTGCAAAGCTGGAGGAGATGCTCACCATTGTGAGCACCGAGCTGATGCCCGAGTTGGATATGCTCAAGAAGGACGAAAAGGCAGAATAAGAAACAAAAGAACTCCCGGACGGATGTCCGGGAGTTCTTTTGTTTCCCCTTACTTCTGCTCTTTATCTACTACCTGGATCTTGCCCTTTTTCCACAGCACATAGGAGGTAAGGACGCCGATGGGCAGCATTACGATGATGAAGATGCCCACAAGGCCGCCCAGCACGGAGCCGTAGCCTGCAAGGCGTGCGGCGAGGGAGAGCACCGTCATGATGATGAGCACCGGCAGCACGCCCTTGATGCCGCCCTTGACCACCTTGCTGCCGCTGGCAGAGCTGGCGAACAGGCCCAGCGCCATGGAGCCGAACAGGGCCGGCAGCAGCGGGCTCTGGATGATGTCCTTCATGGTTGCCATAAAATGTCCTCCCGCCAAATACAGAATGAACGAAAAAAGGCGGGTGCTTTCGGCCCGCCGTCCTTGCGATACGGACAGGATACCGGAAAAGAAGGCATCTGTCAAATGAGTATGACGAAAGCACAAACGGCATTTTAGGAATATTTCAGGAACAGGATCCCGCAAAGAACCTTTACTGCATTAAAATAATAAAGCGCTGACCGCGAGTCACTTTGTATCCGTTAAAAATTGCATAAAATTTAAAGAAAAAATCTGTCGTTCTGCCAAAAGCAGTGGGGATACACCTTTGCAAAAGCCGTGAGACCTGTTATAATACAGACATATTCATATCGAGAGAATGGGTTTATCGGCGGCAATGAGGCCAAAGAGGAAACCGGCATCGTATTTTGAGGGAAAGGCCAATGGAACACGTAACCGAACAACAATTGACAAGGCGGCAGAGCACCGTATGGCGGGCACTGCGTGCCGCCGCACCGCAGACCATTCCGGTGCTGGCGGGCTATTTTGTGCTGGGGATGGGCTATGGCATTTATGTGCAATCGCTGGGCCTGCCGGTGTGGATGCCCATGCTCATGGGCACCGTGGTGTACGGCGGTTCGCTGGAGTTTGTGCTGGCAAGCCTGCTGCTGAGTGCGTTCTCACCCCTTTCGGCGTTTCTGATGGCGCTCATGATCCAGGCGCGGCATCTGTTCTACGGCCTTGCCATGCTGGAACGCTACAAGGGCTACGGCCTGCGCAGCTTTTATATGATCTTTGCCATGAGCGACGAGACCTTTTCCATCACCTGTTCGGCCGAGCCGCCGGAAGGGGTGGACAGGGGCTGGTTCATGTTCTTCATCACCCTGCTGGATCAGTGCTACTGGGTGGCCAGTGCCGGTCTTGGCGCGGTGGTGGGCTCGGTGCTGCCCTTCAGCACCGAGGGTGTGGACTTTGTGATGACCGCCATGTTCACGGTAATCTTCCTCAACCAGTGGGAAAAGGACCGGCAGCACTACAGCGCCCTGATCGGCCTTGCTGCCCCATTGGCGTGTCTGGTGCTTTTTGGCTCCAGCAGCTTTTTGCTGCCCTCCATGGGATGCATCCTGATCCTGCTGCTGGCTCTGCGTAAACCGATCGAAAAGGCCGAAGGCACTGAAGCAGAAAAAAGCGGCGAGGAGGTGGGCGCATGACCGCAGTCCAGATGGGCCTGACCATTGCAGTGTGCACCGCCGCCACCATGCTCACCCGCTTTCTGCCCTTTGTGGTGTTCTCTTCCAAGGATCAGCAGCCGCCGGAGGTGGTGCGGTATCTGGGCAGGGTGCTGCCCGCCGCCATCTTTGGTATGCTGATCGTCTACTGCCTGAAAAGCGTCACCCCTTTTGCGGGCAGCCGCGGCATTCCGGAGGCCATCGCCCTGCTGGTAACGGTGGGCCTGCACAAGTGGAAGCATGAGACCCTGCTCAGTGTCGCAGGCGGTACGCTGTGCTATGTGCTGCTGGTGCAGTTGGTGTTCTGAAGAAAGAAAAAAGCGCGCTGCCGAGCAGGAAGATTCCTGTACGACAGCGCGTTTGTGCATGGGACGATCCGCTGACAGCGAACCGGAGCAGGACCGTCCGAAAAACCGATGCTTTGCGACCCGGTCACGGAAATTTTTCAAAAAAAGGTGTATACTGTAGAAAAATGCATCCGAAGGAGGGTTTTCCCATGCCCAGCATCATCATTATAGGTTCCGGCCCGGCAGGCATTTCCGCCGCGCTGTACGCTGTCCGCGCCGGGGTGGATACCACGGTGCTCACCAAAGGCCCCGGTGCGCTGGACCGCGCCGAAAAAATTGAAAACTATTATGGCTTTGCCGAGCCGGTCTCCGGTGCGGAACTGGAACGCCGCAGCATCGAGAATGCAAAGCGCCTTGGTGTGAGATTCGTCACAGCCGAAGCCGTGGGCCTGACCTATACGGATAAACTCACCGTAGAAACAGTGGATAAAAATTACCCGGCGGACGCTGTGATCCTTGCCACGGGTGCATCCCGGGCGGTGCCGCGCATCCCGGGCCTTGCCGGGCTGGAGGGGCACGGCGTGAGCTATTGTGCCGCCTGTGACGCCTTTTTTTACCGTGGAAAGGACGTGGCGGTGCTGGGCAGCGGCGAGTATGCCCTGCACGAGGTGCAGGCCCTGCTGCCGGTGGCAAAAAGTGTTGCTCTGCTGACCAACGGCGCACCGCTGACGGCGGACTTCCCGCCGGAGGTCACAGTCCATCCGCAGGCCGTGGAGGCTGTTCTGGGCGAAACCGTTGTCACCGGCGTGCAGCTGTCCGGCGGTGTGCAGCTGCCTGTCAGCGGTGTATTTGTGGCACTGGGCGTGGCGGGCAGCACCGCACTGGCTAGGAAGATCGGCGCAGAGGTGGACGGGAACCGCATCGTGGTGGACGAAAAAATGCAGACCACCGTGCCCGGCCTGTATGCGGCGGGCGACTGCACCGGCGGCCTTCTGCAGATGGCAAAGGCCGTGTATGAGGGCGCGCAGGCGGGCACTGAAGCCGCCAAGGCCCTGCGGAAAGGATGAAAAGCAATGTCGGAAACAACAAAGGAACACCGCGATTGTCTGGCCAAAGGTTTTCCCTTCTGGAACGACCTGACACCTGACGAACAGGACATGCTCTGCCGCTACACCCGGCCGGTGCACTACGCAAAGGGGGCAAGGGTGCACAGCCCGCTGGAAAGCTGTGTGGGCATCCTGCTGCTGCGCTCGGGCCAGCTGCGGGCCTACCTGCTCTCGGAGGACGGGCGGGACGTGACGCTCTACCGCCTGTTCGGCGGGGAGGTGTGCATCCTGTCGGCCTCCTGCGTGATGGACTCGGTGAACATCGACCTGTATATTGATGCCGAAGAGGACACCGAGGCCTACTGCATCAGCGCGGGCGTTTTCCGCAGGCTGATGCAGCAGAACGTGCATGTGCGCTGCTACGCCTACCAAATGACGGCGGAGCGCTTTTCCGACAGCATGTGGACCATGCAGCAGGTGCTGTTCATGAGCGCAGACCGCAGGCTTGCCATTTTTCTTACCGATGAGCTGGCCAAGACCGGCGGTGATGAGGTACGCATGACCCACGACCAGATGGCAAAATACATGGGGTCTGCCCGCGAGGTGGTGAGCCGGATGCTGAAATACTTTGCGCAGGAGGGCTGGGTGCGGCTGTTCCGGGGCGGCGTGCAGGTGCTGGACAGGAAAAAGCTGCAGCAGCTGGCAAGAGGAGAATAACAAAAAAGGGACGATGTGAACATCACATCGTCCCTTTTTGGGTCATAGGTTATCCTTTGCAGCCCTGTTCTTCCCAGTCGCCGAAGTCGCTGGCTTCGGCGATCTTGGTGGGGTCGAATTTTCCGCTCTCGTCTTTGGGAGCAACGGCGGGGCCTGCTTCCACAGGGTTCTGGTTGGGAGCTTCCGGGTCGAACACCGGCTTCTCACCGCCCTCCGCGGGTGCCGCCGGGGCAGAGGCTTCTTCGGCAGGAGCTTCCGGCGCAGCTTCTTCTGCAGCCTTTTCGTTGGCAGCATCGGAGGCTTTGGTTTCCGCTTCGGCGTAGGCTTCGGCAGTCTTGGCGGCTTCCTCAGCGTTCTGCTCGGCGTCCTCCGGGAACTCTACTTCCTCCACATGGAGCGGGTCTTTCTGGTTCAGGATCTTGTCCAGTGCCACAATGGCAGCACCGGTAACGGCCACAGCAGCGGCCGTGCCAAGGATACGAAACAGTGTTTTCATGCCGGGACCTCCTTGAAAGATCAGATCAAGAGAATGTTACCACATCGTTCAGCGGCTTTTCGGCAGGCTCCACCGAAATGGCGGTGAGCACCGGGCCTTTGCCGCGGTAGATGTTGTGGAACTTGTAGCCTACCTTTGCGGTCACCCGCACCCATGCACGCTGCTCCAGCGCCTTGTAGCCATCGTAGCTGCAGGGGAAGCCAACGAACTGGATGTCCTGCACGCAGCAGGTCATGGCGAAACGGCCCGGCACGAAGCTGTTCTTGCCGGCACGATTGGTCTGACACACCTGTGCAAGGAATTTGACCGTTTTGCCGGTGTACTTCTGGGGCTCGTCCTGACAGTCCATATACCAGATGCCGAAATCGTCATCCGGAATGTCGATGATGTCCGCGTTGATGTCAAAGGGCAGCGGATCAGGGATATCGTCGTAGGCCACGCTGCCGTCGGCAAACTCGTAGGCGATATCGCACTTGCGGGAAGCCTGACGCACCAGCTTGTGCAGCTCCTGACGGGCGGCATCGTTGTTCACGGCCTCAGCGCGGTTGAACACGATCAGCTCACTGCGGGCGATCTTGTCCAGCAGCAGGCTGCGCATGGAGTTGTCGCGGGCGTAGGTCAGGGCGGTGGTGCCGTCGGCGGTGGCGATGCACTGGTACACGATCCAGCTCTCGGGCAGAGCCTCGGCCAGATCCTGCAGCAGCCACATGCCGTTGTACTCAATGACCACACGGCCTGCACCGGATTCCTTTTCCAGCTTGAACAGATTCTGCGGGTTCAGCTCGGCCTTGTCTTCCAGCACCTTGACGGTCACACCGGGAAAGGCGAACTTTTTGGGATTATACTCTTCTTCGCCCTCCTCGCAGATCAGCAGCAGGGTCTTGTCGCCGGAGTCGAAGTTGGGGTCTTCAAAGGTCTCCTGAATGAATTTGGTCTTGCCGCTTTCCAGAAAGCCCACAAACAGGTAGACCGGAATTTCTTTTGCCATAGGAATGGTTTCTCCTTTTTACTTTAAGCTCAGCAGCCGAACAGCTCTGCAATGGCCTTTTCGTTCAGCTTGGAGCCGATCACGACCAGCTTGCCGCCCACATCTGCACCGCGGGCACGCACTTCCCATTCGCCGGGCACATAGTCGAACTCCAGCCAGCCGTCTGCGCCGCCGTTCACGATGCCCTTGCTGCGCAGGATCATGCCGTAATTGCCGGTATCCAGCTCGGTGAGGGCGTGCTCCACTTCTGCCTTGGTGAATTTGCGGGCCGTCTCGACGCCCCAGCTGGTGAATACCTCGTCGGCATCGTGGTCATGATGATGGTGGTGATGGCCGCAGCAGCAGTGGCCGTCATGGTCGTGATGATGCTCGTGCTCGTCGTCATCATCGTCATCATCGTGGTCGTGATGGTGGCCGCAGCAGCAATGGTCATGGTCATCATGATCGTGATGATGGTGCTCATGCTCATCGTGATCATCATCTTCATCGTGATCGTGGTGATGCTCGTGCTCGTCCTCGTCGTCATCATCGTGGTCGTGATGGTGGCCGCAGCAGCAATGGTCGTGGTCGTCATGATCGTGGTGATGCTCTTCTTCCTCGTCCTCGTGGGCGTGCTCCTCATTGGCCTTTGCAGCCATGGCGATCAGCTCTGCCTTGAAGTCGTCCTTGGTGGACATGGCCTTCAGGATCTGCTCACCGGTCAGTTCGTCCCATGCGGTGGTCACGATGGTAGCGGTGGGGTTCTTCTCGCGCAGCATGGCGACCGCAGCGGCGATCTTCTCTTCGCTGGCGGTCTGGGTGCGGCTGAGCAGGATGCAGCTTGCGTGGCTGATCTGGTCGTCGTAGAACTCGCCGAAGTTCTTCATATACATCTTCACCTTGTTCACATCGGCCACGGTGACAAAGCTGTTCAGCTGCACATCCAGATGCTCGGCCACGCCTTCCACAGCGCGGGTCACATCGGAGAGCTTGCCCACGCCGGAGGGCTCGATGACGATGCGGTCGGGGTGGTACTGCTCCACCACCTGCTGCAGGGCGGTGCGGAAGTCGCCCACCAGAGAGCAGCAGATGCAGCCGGCGTTCAGCTCGTTGATCTGGATGCCGCTTTCCTTCAGAAAGCCGCCGTCAATGCCGATCTCGCCGAACTCGTTCTCGATCAGCACCACCTGCTGGCCGGCAAAGGCCTCTTTGATGAGCTTTTTGATCAGGGTAGTTTTACCGGCACCAAGGAAGCCGGAGAAAATATCGATTTTGGTCATGATTCAATTGCCTCTTTCTTCGAATAGCACACAGAGCCGCAGAGTGCTGGCTCAAAAAACTTACACTCCTATTATAACAAGGCTGTCAATGGGAAAACGGCCTTTTTCAAGAAAAAATTGTAACTTTTTTTGCAAGAAAGTTGCGTTTTCGGGGAAAAGGCGAAAAATGTTCTCTTCTTCAGCGGGCTCGCCCTCTCCGTCACCTACGGTGACACCTCTCCCAAAGGGAGAGGCCTTGGCATAATGATATACTTTGCATGGACTGCCAAAGGCTCCCACTTTGGGGGAGCTGTCGAGCGAATGCGAGACTGAGAGGGCGAGGATGCTCCCCGGCAAGCGGAGGTCATTCCAAACCGTCCCGCCCCTGCATTGCAATCTTTTTCCCGGAATGATACAATAGGACACAGAAAAATTCCCTGCCGCCGGGGGCTTTTCCGGCGGTCCGGCCATAGAAAAAAGGAAGCTGTCATTATGAGCATGAATACCGTACCCGAGCGCCTTGCCGCGCTGCGTGCCGCCATGGCTGCAAACGGCGTGGCCGTTTATCTGATCCCTGTGGGTGATCCCCACGCCAGCGAATACCTGCCCTGCCATTACACCAGCCTGACCTGGTTCTCCGGGTTCCACGGCGAGAACTCCAACTTCGTGGTCACCCGCACCGAGAGCGCCCTGTGGGCCGACGGCCGTTATTTTGTGCAGGCCGAGAAGGAAATTGCGGGTACCGAGATCAAGCTGCAGCGCATGGGGGAACCCGGCGTGCCCACCGTGGAGGAATACTGCGCAAATGCCCTGAATGAGGGCGAAGCACTGGGCCTGTGCGGCCTGACCGCCAGCACGGCCCTCGTGAACGACCTGAAAAAGGCACTGGAAAAGAAGGGCGCTTCCATCAAGACCCTGAACCTTGAGGACGAGCTGTGGACAGAGGGCCGCCCTGCCCTGCCGGATACCCCAGCGTGGATCCTGCCGAAGGAATATGCGGGCTTCTCCCCGGCGGAAAAGCTGGATCAGCTGCGCAGCAAGCTCAAGGAGCTGGGCTGCACTGCTCAGTTTGTGGGCAAGCTGGATAATCTGGCATGGCTTTTGAACCTGCGCGCCATGGACATTGAGTGCACTCCCTATGCCATGGCCTACTGCTATGTGACCCCCAGCCGCGCGGTACTCTTCATCAACACGGCCCGCGTCACCCCGGAGGCAAAGGCAGAGCTGGAAGCCAACGGCATCACGCTGGCGGAGTACGACGATGTGCTGAAGTTCCTCGCTGCTGAGACGGAACCCCAGACCGTGCTGGCCGAGTGCTCCACGGTGAACTACGCCGTGTATCAGGTGCTGGAGCAGAACCCTGCCTTCACCGTGAAGGACGGCACCGACCCGCTGCTGATGATGAAGGGCGTGAAGAACGAAACGGAGCTTGCCCACACAAAGCAGGCCCATATCCGGGACGCTGTGGCCATGGTGCGGTTCCAGATCGAGCTGGAAAGCCGCCTTGCTGCCGGTGAGACCCTGACCGAGCTGACGGTGGATGAAATTCTGCACAAGTACCGCAGTGCGGACGATAAATTCCTTGTGGAAAGCTTTGGCACCATTGCGGCCTACGGCGGCAACGCAGCCATGATGCACTACCACGCAACCCCGGAAGATCACGCTGTGCTGGAAAAGAAGGGCTTTCTGCTGGTGGACAGCGGTGCCACCTACATGGACGGCACCACCGACATCACCCGCACCTACCCGCTTGGCCCGCTGACCGAGGACGAAAAGCGCTTCTACACATGGACTCTGCAGAGCCACATCGACCTTGCCAAGGCCGTCTGGCTGGATTACTGCGAGTGTAAGATGATCGACACCATTGCCCGGGAACCGCTGTGGCGGCACCTCATCAACTACCGCTGCGGCACCGGTCACAGCGTCAGCTTTGTGGGCAATGTGCACGAAGGCCCCCACAGCCTGCGCGGCACCAACTCCGTGCTTATGCGTCCCGGCATGGTGGTCACCGACGAGCCGGGCGTTTACGAGACCGACCTCGTGGGCATCCGCATCGAGAACGAGCTGGTGTGCGTGCACAAGGCCGATAACCAGTACGGTACCTTCCTTGGTTTTGAACCGCTGATGTTCGTGCCCATTGCCACCTCTCCCATCCTGCCCGGTGTGCTGGATAAGGACGAGATCGCATGGCTGAACGATTACCACCGTCAGGTGTTTGCAAAGCTGGCACCGCACCTGAACGACGAAGAGCGCAGCTGGCTGGCGGAGAAGTGTGCCGCCATCGGCTGCTGAGAAAGCGCAAAAAACACCCGGAGCCGTGCAGGAGCCAGAGCGGCTCTCGGCGGCAGCCGGGTGCTTTTTATAGGGTCACAGCTTGCAGCAGTGCGTCTGTGGGGTGTCCAGCGGCGGAAGAGTGAACTCGTTTTCGCCAAAGGGCGAACGCAGGATGGCCGCCCGCGTTTCCGGGTAGATGCCAAGTTCGGTGTAGATGTCCCGGTACAGGAGCATCACCCGCCGCCGCAGCCGAAGGATGTCGGCGGTGGTCACTCTGGAGTGGGAGACGCTCTGGCTGTTCTGCAGGTAGTAATAGCCGATGTCCGGGATGGAAACGGCGGTGCGCACATAGCGCAGATATTCGGTGTTGAACAGCTGATCCTCCGCAAACAATTCTTTGCGGAAATGGAGGCTGTGCTTCCGCAGGAGGTCACGGCGGTAGAGCTTGTTGCAGGGACTGCCATAGTAGAAGGTGTTCGGCTTCTGGATCAGATGCTTTGCGTACTCCTGTCCGGTGTACACCCCGGCAGGCAGATAGCCATAGGCCCGGGTGCGGGGCGGATTGCGCTGGAGCACATGCTGCAGTGCCTTTTCCCATGGGCGGATGTGCTCCACATAGTTTTCCGGGTACACCATCCAGAAGGGCGCGATCACAAGATCGGCGGTGTGGGCCTCGGCGGCGGAGACCAGCTTTTCCGTAAAATCGGGGGCCAGCCAGTCGTCGCTGTCCACAAACTGGATGTATTTGCCGTGGGCCAGCGCAATGCCCTGATTGCGGGTATCCGCTGCGCCGGTGTTGGTTTTATCCACCAGTGCAATGCGGTGGTCGCTGGCGGAAAGGGCGCGGCAGACGGCAAGGGTGTCGTCGGTGGAGCCATCGTTCAGCAGCAGGATCTCAATGCTTTTATAAGTCTGGGCGCAGATGCTTTTGACACAGCGGGCAATGCACCCGGCAGTGTTGTACATGGGCACGATGATGCTTACAAGGGGAAATTCCATAGGTTCTCCTTTTCTCAGATGCGGCTGTGGGTGCGGGCAAATGCGTCGGAAAGCTTCTGCACCGGGCCGTTGGGCAGAGGGCTTTCAAACAGGCTCAGATAGATGCCGTGCAGCCGCAGGCGGAATTTATCGTACACGCCCAGCTGGATGCACAGTTCCTTGTAAGTGTGGTACATCCGGCTGCGGTGGCGCAGCATGTCCGCCGCGCTCACCTGCGTATGGCATACGCTCTGCGGGTTCTGGATGTAGCAGTAGGCGGCTTCGTCGATGGCGGCAAACCGCTGTGCCACCTGCAGATACCGGGTATTGAACAGCTGGTCCTCGGCGTATACCACATGCTCGAACCGGATGTGCGCCATCTGGATGAGATCCCGGCGGTAGAGCTTGTTCCAGAGCACGCCGTAGTAAAAGGCAGCGGCATTGCCGGTGAGCTGCCACAGGTAATCCACCTTGTTGTACACCCCGGCGGGCAGCAGGCTGTACTCCCGGGTGTCATAGCCGCCATCCTTGCGGGGCACCATCATCCGGTAGGGAGCCAGCACAAGGTCGGCATGGCTGCGCTGCATAGCAGCCACCAGGTTTGCGGTGCAGCCCGGCAGCAGGTGATCGTCGCTGTCCGCAAACTGGATGTATTCGCCGTGGGCAAGGGCAAGGCCGCAGCTGCGGGTGTCTGCTGCGCCGGTGTTGGGCTTGTCCACCACACGGATGCGGCTGTCGGCGGCAGCAAGCTTCCGGCAGACAGCAAGGGTGTCGTCGGTGGAGCCGTCGTTCAGCAGAAGGATCTCAAGCTCCGGGTAGCTCTGGGATGTGATGCTCTCCACACAGCGGGAGATGAAGCCCGCCGCGTTATAGGCGGGCACAATAACGCTGACAAGCGGCTGCGGCATGGCGGGTCCCTCCGTTTTTTCTTTTTTCGATGCAGCAAAGTTTTATTTATCATACTCCAGCCCTGCGCAAAAATCAAGGCGGGCGGCTGGCGGAAAGGAGAATGTGAGATGGTATTTCACATTGCGGTATGCAGCCCGGACGCGGCCTTGCGCAGCGGGCTGGAACGCCAGTGCATGGAATATTTTGCCCGGCGGCAGGATGCGTGCATCGTGCAGCAGCTGCCGGATGCAGATGCGCTGCTGCGCCGGGACACCGATGGAGAACGGTTTGACCTGTATCTCATCGAGCTGGGCGCTGTAGCGGCTCCGGCAGGGCTTTCGGCGGCTGCGGAGCTGCGCCGCCGGGGCCGCAGGGCTCCGCTGGCCTTTGCGGCCCGCACACCGGCCCACGCCTACAGCGCTTTCCGGGTGGATGCCATGCAGTATCTGCTTCTGCCGGTGCACCAGCAGGAGCTTTCGGCCCTGCTTGCCCGCGCCACCGAGCCGGAGTACGGCCCGGCAATGACCGTTGTCACCGCCGAAGGCCTGCGGGCGCTGGCCTATGCGCAGATCGAATATCTGGAGTGCACCCACCATGTGGTGCACTTCCATCTGCTCAGCGGCGAGGATGTAGTGTCCCTTTCGCTGCGGGTGTCCTTTGCCGAGGTAGCAAAGCCGCTGCTGGAAGACGGGCGTTTTTTGCAGCCGCACCGCTCCTATGTGGTCAATCTGGCGGCGGCACAGCTGCTGACGGCGGGCGAGCTGCAGATGTGCAGCGGTGCGCGCATCCCCATCCCGCGCGGACGGGAGGGTGCAGTGCGCGAAGCCTTCCGCAGCTGGATCGACCGGTAAAATGGCAAACAAAAAAGAGCCGCTTTCACGGCTCTTTTTTTCGTGCCCGGAGGTCAGGCATCGGGTTCGGTTTTGTGTTTCTTTTCCTTGTCGGAAGCATCCAGAACACCAAAGCCCCAGTGGTTGGCCATGTCCATGATGATCTTCTGGGGAGAACCGGAGGGATAGGCGTTCTCGGAGAACGCGGTCAGGAATTTATACAGCTGTGGCTGCACCTGATCGTACAGGCCCAGCTTTGTGTACAGCTCCTTGTAATAGCGGAACACCTGCAGTTTGTTCTGCACGATGGAAGCCAGATTGATCTGGGTGTGGCAGATGCTCTGGGGGTTCTGCACATAGTGGTAGCCCGCTTTGGAAATGGATACGAAAACATTGGCGTACAAAATGTATTCCAGGTTGAAAACCAGGTCTTCGGCCCAGCGCACCTCGCTGGTGAACTGCAGATGATGGTCTGCCAGAATATCCCGGCGGTAGAGCTTGTTCCACAGCACGCTGTAGAAGAAGGATGCGGGCTTCTCCATCAGGCGCAGGGCAAAGGTATCGCGGTCGTAGATGCCCTCGGGCAGGAAGCCGTATTCACGGATATCATCGGGCTTTTTCTCGGCATCGATGCCAAGGTTCTCCTGCAGGTTTTCCAGTGCCTGCGTGGCCTTGGAAGAGTTGGCGGGAATCACCATCCAGTAAGGTGCAATGACCAGATCAGCGTTGTTCGCTTCGGCGGCAGTCACCAGCCGCTCAGTAAAATCAGGGTCGAGATAATCGTCGCTGTCCACAAACTGCACATACTTGCCCCTTGCAAGGGACATGCCGCAGTTGCGGGTCTCCGACACACCGGAATTGGATTTGTCCACCAGAACGATGCGGGGGTCCTTTTCACGGAATTGCTCACAGATGGAAAAGCTTTCGTCCCGGGACCCGTCGTTGACCAGAATGACCTCGATATTCTTCCATGTCTGGGCACAAATGCTCTCCAGACAGCGGGCAACACTATTCTGCACGTTGTACACAGGCACGATAATGCTGACGAGTGGGTTGTTCATGACGGAAGGTCTCCTCTTTACGGATATTATACCTTTATATTAAAAATCACAGAGTGTATTCTCACAAATGAGGACACTTCCCCCTTGGGGCAGTCCTATTTATAATATCATACTCTTCTTGCGCACAAAATGCAAGAGCAAAGAAGGATCAGATAAAGAAAAGAACCGCACGCTGCGGCCCTTTTTTCTTACACACGTGTCCAGTCCAGCGCATCCCACCGGGGCACGAACTGGCTGCAGATGCGGCGCATCTCCGGCTCGTCGGCGGCAGAGGTGCGGTCTGCAATGCCAATGACGTAATACCCGGCCTTGTGGGCGGTGGCGGCGGCGTATACGGCATCCTCGCACACGGCGCAGGCGGCGGGATCTGCACCGCCCAGACGGCTCATGCACTCAAAGAACACCTCCGGGCGGCTTTTGTGCAGCACGCCCTGCGCTTCCACGATGAAGGAGAAATACTGCGCGATGCCCAGCCGGGTAAGCACGGTGCGGCACTGTTCGGCCCAGGTGTTGGAGCAGATGCACATGCGTGCGCCCTCGGCCTGCAGCTTTGCCAGCATCGTGCGCACGCCGGGTTTCAGCTCCACGGTCTCGTACAATTCGGCGATCACCTCGCGCATCACGGAAAAATAGCTTTCCTCGGTCAGCGGCAGGCCGTACTCCCGGATCAGATACTGTGCGCCCTCCTGCATTCCCATGTTCAGCAGTGTGGCGCGCAGATCCCCCCGCGGGGTGCGGCCATAGCGGCGCAGCAGTGCGTCGGGGGCACCCTCCCACACCACGGTCATGCTGTCGGTCAGGGTGCCGTCCATATCAAAGATCCATTGCTTGCAGTGCATTAGAATGCCTCCTTTTGAAATCCTGACAAGTATACCATGTTTCTTTGCCGGGAGAAAGGCATCAATTTACAAAAAACGGAAGAAATCTCTCTGGAAATATGCTATAATCTGAACAAAACCGGAAACGATCAAAGGAGGCGGATGCAATGGATGAACGCAGTGCTCCGTGCAAAGCTCTGGTGCTGGCGGGCGGCGGAGCCAGGGGCAGCTATCAGGTGGGTGTGTGGCGCGCGCTGATGGAGCTGGACTGGCACCCGCAGATCATTACCGGCACCAGCGTTGGCAGCCTGAACGGTGCCATGTTCGTGCTGGACCAGTACGAGACGGCCCGCGATATGTGGCTGGCCATCCGCAGCAAGGATGTGATGGAGCTGCCGGAGGAGGATGCCGACCTTTCGGCCCTGCACCAGTTCCTGCGCAGCGTGGTGAAAGCCGGCGGCATGGATGTGACCCCGCTGGAAGAGATCGTGGAGCGGGTTCTGGACGAGGATGCCCTGCGCGCGGCTCCCATCCGCTTCGGCCTTGTCACTGTGGAGCAGCGGGGCTTAAAGCCCCGGGAGCTGACGCTGGACGAGATCCCGGCAGGAAAGGTCAAGGACTACCTGATGGCCTCCGCTGCCTGCTTCCCGGCGCTGCGTGCGCGGGAGATCGACGGGGTCAAGTTTCTGGATGGCGGCTACAGCGACAACATGCCCACCGGCCTTGCCAAACGCATGGGCGCGGATGAACTGGTGTGCGTCGATCTGGAAGGCGTGGGCATCACCCGCCCCAACCTCACCGGCCTGCCCACCGTGATGGTGCGCAGCTACTGGGAGCTGGGCGATATCCTGCACTTTGACCCCGACACCGCCCGCCGCAACATCGAGCTGGGCTACTATGATACCCGCCGCGCTATGGGATATCTGCGGGGGTGTGCCTATGCTGTCTCCTGTGATGCCCAGAGCTGCGCGGACGCTGCTGCGTTCCACGCAAAATTTGAGCGGGTGCAAAAGGCCGTGCGGGAGAAATACCCGGTCACCCTGACGGCGGATGCGGCCCTGCTGCTGGCCAAGATGAAGGATGCCGACCTTGCCCCGCTGGAAGCCGCCGCGGAAGATGCCGGTGTGGACCCGGCCCATTACTACACCACCCATACTTTGTGCGATGCATTCCTTGCAAAGTGCGATCAGGCACGGATGCAGAGCTTTGCACCGCTGTTTGAGGGCAGTGCCGATGCGGCGCGGGCCGCACTGGCCGCGCTGCTGCCCAATACCTTTTTGCAGGCGCTGGTCTGGCGCACCCTGACCACGCCGGAAGCCGAGCTTTTGCCGGAGGTGACCGAACATGAAAGTGTATAAAGGTTCCTGCGCTTCTCCCGGCCTTGTGCTGGGGCAGGTGAGCCGTCTGGAGCACCATGTGGAGACCACGACCGTGGGCCCCTTTAAACCGTCCCGGGAGCTGCAGCTGCTCACCGATGCCATCCGCACCGCACAGGACGAGCTGGAATCCATGGCAGACCGTGCCGCACCCAGCGAGCAGGCCATCTTCCAGTTCCAGAGCATGATGCTGGACGACGAGGGCATGATGAACGAGGTGCGCTTCTGCATCAATGCAGGCATTGGCGCGGCAGCGGCCATGAATCAGGTGGGCCAGCGCTACGCTGACCAGCTGGCCAACATGAAGGATAACCCCTACATGCAGCTGCGCAGTGTGGATATCCTCGACGCAAGCCGCCGGGTCATCAACATCATCACCAACCGCCCCCGCATGTGGCTGGCGCTGGATCACCCGGTGATCCTTGCCGCAGAGCGGCTGATGCCCACCGACCTGTTCAGCGTGCCCTCCGGCATGATTTTAGGCATCATCACGGCAGAGGGCAGCGGCCAGAGCCACGCGGCCATCATTGCCCGGGCAATGAATATCCCGGGCATCGTGCAGGTGGGCCGGGATTTTCTGGACGACTGCGACGGCCGCACCGTGATTCTGGATGCCACCGGGGGCCAGTGCACGCTGGACCCGGACGCTGCCGCCCGCCAGCAGGCCGAGACCCGCATCTGCGAGCTGCAGCGGGAGAACGAAGAGATGGGGCAGCTGCATGCTCTGCCCAGCAGGACAAAGGACGGCCAGCCCTTTGAGCTGCTGGCCAACTGCTTTGGGCCGGAGGACATCGACACGGCCATGCAGTCCGGTGCACAGGGCGTGGGCCTGCTGCGCACCGGCTACATGATGCTGCCGGGCCGCATTCTGGACGAGCAGGAACAGTATTTCTTCTACTGCTCCTGTCTTGCTGCCGCCAAGGGCTGCCCGGTAACGGTGCGCACCTTCGACTTTGGCTCAGACCGCACCATTTCCGACGCCTATCAGGGCCTGCAGTCTTCCAAGCTTGGCCTGCGGGGCATCCGCAACAGTCTGCGCCAGCCCCACCAGTTCGAGACGCAGCTCTGTGCGCTGCTGCGCGCCGCCGCCCGCGGCCCGCTGCGGGTGATGTTCCCCATGGTGACGAATGTAGAGGACTGGGACGCAGCCATGCGTGTGGTGGAGCGCTGCCGCGAGCACCTGCGGGAGCGCGGCGTGGCGTTCAACGAAGATACAAAGTTCGGCGTGATGCTCAGCGTACCCGCTGCCTGCCTGACCGCTGAGGAATTTGTAGAGCACGGGGTCGATTTTCTTGTGGTCGGCACCAACGACCTGACCCAGTATACCCACGCGGCAGACCGGGAGCTTGCTAGCGCCGAGCACTACTACCGTCCGGCCAGCAAGGCCATGAAAAAGCTCATCACCATGGTGATGGATGCCGCAAAGGTTCGCAATGTGCCGGTGACCATCTGCGGCCTTGCGGTGGGCAACCAAGCCAACACGGTGCAGTATTTGCAGCTGGGCCTGCGCAGCTTCTCGGTGAGTCCGCAGAACCTTTTGAATGTGAAGAAAGCTCTGCTGGAAGCAGAGACATAAACCCTGAAAATAACAAAAAAGCAGCTGCAACGCAGCTGCTTTTTTGTTATTCCAGATTCCCCGTCAGGGTCATTACCGAAGCAAGCACGGCCAGCGGGGCGGTCTCGCACCGCAGGATGCGGGGGCCAAGGCCCACCGTTCTGGCACCGGCCTTTGCGGCCATCTCGGCTTCCTCGGCGGCAAAGCCGCCCTCGGCTCCGGTCACGATGGCGATTTTCAGTTTTTCACCATCGGCGGGCTTTGCTGCGGCCAGCAGGTCGCGCAGGGGCGCGCCGCCGCACTCGTAGCAGAACAGCACAAGGTCGTACTGTGCAAAGGTGCGGCACACGGCACCGAAGTTTGCCAGCGGCAGGGCCACATCCGGCAGAATGCCCCGGCCGCACTGCTTGGCGGCTTCCGCTGCAATGCGGTTGTAGCGCTCGTTCTTCTGCTCCTCTTTTTTGGGGGCCGCCACGCAGTACCGGCTGAAGAAGGGCACGATGTGGGCTGCGCCCAGCTCCACGCCGTGCTTGATGATCTGCTCCAGCTTGTCCTGCTTGGGGTAGCCGGCCAGCAGAGTGACCTCCACGCTGGGTTCGGCGGCGCTGGGATAGCCCGGCTCCACCCGGAACTCCACACACTCATCGCCAAAGCCGGTGATGGTGGCGGTGTATTCCACGGCATTGCCGTCGCATAAAATAACAGTATCGCCCAGCCTTGCGCGCATCACGCGGGCAAGATGGTGGGCATCGGCCCCGCGCAGGGTGGCGGTGCCGTCAGAGATCTCGGTGGTAAAATAACGGTGCGGCATAGTGGTTCTCCTTAAACGTCCTCGCCCTCTCAGTCTTTGCTTCGCAAATCCAGATTCCCCCTTTTGTCACCTACGGTGACATCTTCCCCCGGCCGGGGGAAGTCTTTCCTCAAAGTGGGAGCCCTTGGCAGTCCACGCAAACTTCATCTCTTTGCCAAGGCCTCTCCCTTTGGGAGAGGTGGCACCGAAGGTGACGGAGAGGGCAAGCCAGCTGAAAGAAATCATGAAAGCTTCTGTAATTACGCCTTCTTGCAGACGATGCACTCCCAGCCGCGCTTCTCCTTCACTTCCACAACGGCAAGGCCGGCTTTTTCCAGCCCGGCGATCACTTCGTCCTTGCGGCTGTCGATGATGCCGCTGGCAATAAAGGTGGCACCCTCCGCCATCAGGCCGGGCACGGCAGGAGCCAGAGACAGGATGGCATTGGCCACGATGTTGGCGGTGATGATGTCGTATTTGCCGCTGGCCTTATCGGAAAGGTCGCCCACCAGCACGGTCAGCTTGTCCTGCACACCGTTCAACGCGGCGTTCTCGCCTGCGGTGCGCACGGCCACAGGGTCGATGTCCACGCCCTCGGCCACGGCAGCGCCCAGCTTCAGCGCCGCAATGGCAAGGATGCCGCTGCCGGTGCCGATGTCCAGCACCCGCTCGCCGCCGGTCACCCGCTCGTCCAGCGCTTCCATGCACAGGCTGGTGGTCTCGTGACCGCCGGTGCCGAAGGCAAGGCCCGGGTCAAGGATCAGCTTCACCCGGTCGGTGTCGTACTGCTGCCACGAGGGCACCACCGCCAGCCGTTTGCCGATCTCCAGGGGGTGGTAATACTTGCGCCAGCCGTTCTGCCAGTCCTCCTGCTCCACGCCTTCGGTCTCCACGGTGTAGGCGATGTTTGCAGCTTCCATGCGGGCGGCAATGAGGGCCAGCGTCTCCACGGGGGAAGCGCCCGGCTCCAGATACATATGGATGATAACGGTATCGCGGGGCTTGTCCAGCAGCTCCTGCTCGATCAGATCCACATGGGCGATCTCGGCCACCTGCTGCTCGATGTCGCTGTAGTCTTCGATATAGATGCCGCCCTCGGCGATCATGGTGGCAACGGCTTCGGCGTTGTCGGCATCGGCCTTGGCCACGGTCAGGCGGATATCAGTCCATTCCATAATGCTGTCTCCTTTTATTTTGCATCCTCGCCCTCTCCGTCATTGCTTGCGCAATGCCACCTCCCCCAAAGTGGGAGGCTTTGGCAGTCCATGCAAAGTTTGCGGTTTTGCCAAGGGCTCTCCCTTTGGGAGAGCTGGACGCGAAGCGGCCTGAGAGGGCGCATGTTCTTTATAATAGTATAGTACCCGATTCGGCTGTGGGATGCAAGCCTTTGGGCAAAATGTACGTAAAAAGAAAAGAATTTTCAACACAAAGACGACCCTTGTGCGGAAAAACTAAAAATTATCGACTGAAAAACTGCCAAATGAGGACTTTTGATGCATTTTGATAGAAAAAAGGCGAAAGGGACTTTCTTTTTTTGCGGAAATATGTTACTATTCTATTACGGAATTATGGACGGCCTGCAACCAGAGGCGTCTGTAAACACAAACATTTCTTAAGGAGGAATGTGCTTTATGATGAAGTATCTCCAGAAACTGGGCAAAGCTTTGATGCTTCCCGTCGCGGTCCTGCCGATCTGCGGCATCCTGATGGGTCTTGGTTATGCCCTTGCTCCGGGCGTTATGGGCGTTCCCGGTGCTGCAACCTCCGGTGCAGCTTACACCGTTGGCTTCCTGCTGGTCAAGGCAGGCGGCGCTCTGATCGATAACATGGCATGGCTGTTTGCCATTGGTGCCGCTGTCGGCCTTGCAGACAACGACGGCACCGCAGGTCTGGCCGGTCTGGTCAGCTTCCTGATGATGCAGCAGCTGCTGAACCCCGGTGTGGTCGGCATGGTCCGTCACCTGGAAGAAGGCACTGCTACCTACATCGCCTTCCAGAAGGTCGCCGGCAACTCCTTCATCGGCATTCTGGCCGCTGTTGTGGGCGCTGCCTGCTACAACAAGTTCAAGGATATCCAGCTGCCTGACTGGCTGGCATTCTTCTCCGGCAAGCGCTTCGTTGCAATCGCTACCGGTCTGATCTCCATTCTGGTGTCCGTTGTTCTGCTGTTCGTCTGGCCCGTCATCTTCGACGCTCTGGTCGCAATCGGCAACGGCATCGCTGGCATGGACGGCATCGGCGCCGGCATCTACGCCTTCCTGAACCGTCTGCTCATCCCCACCGGCCTGCACCACGCTCTGAACAACGTGTTCTGGTTCGACACCATCGGTCTGGGCGACCTGAGCCACTTCTGGGCTGGCGAGACCTCTGCTGATGTGGGCTGGAGCCTTGGTATGTACATGTCCGGCTTCTTCCCCTGCATGATGTTCGGTGTCCTGGGCGCTGCTCTGGCTATGGTCAAGACCGCTAAGAACAAGAAGGCTGCCATCGGCCTGGTTCTGTCCGCTGCAATCTGCGCCTTCGTCTGCGGCGTTACCGAGCCCTTCGAGTTCGGCTTCATGTTCCTGTGCTTCCCCCTGTACGTTGTGTACGCTGCTCTGTACGGCATCTTTACCGTCATCACCTACTACTCCGGTTTCCGTGCCGGCTTCTGCTTCTCCGCAGGTGCCACCGACCTGGTGTTCTCCGCTTCCCTGCCCGCAGCTGCCAAGACTTGGATGATCATTCCTCTGGGCATCGCAGCCTTCGTGGTGTTCTACGCAGTGTTCTACTTTGCCATCACCAAGTTCGACCTGAAGACCCCCGGCCGTGAGGACGAGGACGAAGAGGCCGAGAAGAAGGTCGTTCTGGCAAACAACAACTATACCGAAGTCGCTTCCGCTGTTCTGGCTGCTGTCGGCGGCAAGGAGAACGTGAAGGAAGTTGGTTACTGCGCAACCCGTCTGCGCTTTGAGGTCAAGGATAACGCCAAGGTGGACGAGAAGGCTGTCAAGGCCGCTGGTGCTGCCGGTGTCATCCGCCCCAGCAAGAACGCTTGCCAGGTGATCATCGGCACCAAGGTTCAGTTCGTGTACGACGAGCTGAAGAAGATGCTGTAACGCACACAGCATTCTGAACGGAGTTTGTGCGGGAGACTGGTTGCTCCTGCATTCCCATAAAAGCCGCCGGGAGAAGGGCAGAACCTGCCGCTCCCGGCGGCTTTTTGCGTTCCCGCGCGGAGTGTGCTATACTGGTTCAAAAGGCAGATACGGGAGGAAAAACCATGAGCAAAGTGTACAGCTGGCGGAAACTGAACGAAAAAGAACTGACGCGGGTCTATCTGGACGAAATGCGGCGGGACTTTCCGCCCACGGAGCTAAAGCCCCTGAGCATGATCCTGAACAGCGAAGCGGACGGCACAGCCCACACATGGGGCGTGTTCGACGGCGAAACACTGGCGGCGTACCTGCTCATGGTGCGCCCGGCAGGCAGCAGGGTGAGCCAGCTGGATTACTTTGCCGTGCTGCCGGAATACCGTGCTGCAGGGCTGGGCGCGCAGCTGCTGGCCGACCTGCCGCAGCACGAGCGCGGTGCGCAGGCCATCCTCATTGAGGCCGAATGCCCGGATAAGGCAGAGGACGAAGCTATGGCTGTGCGGCGGCTGGGCTTTTACTCCCGGTGCGGCGCGCGGGACACCGGCTTCACCGAGCACTTGTTTGATGCATGGTTCCGCATTCTGGTGCTGGACTGCCCGGGTGCCGGTACCTTTGCGGACCGGCAGGCCGTGGATGCCCTGGTGGACTGCTACCGCCGCACCATCAGCGAGACCGAGTGGCAGAAGTACGTGCAGTTCTACTGCCCGGACGGAACAAAATACTGCTGAGCAGAAGGCGCTCTGTGCAAATTATGTGTACAGAGCGCCTTTTTGTCATATTTTTGTTGACAGACTCCCAAAAAGTGGTACGCTAAAAGCACAGAAAAACGCTTTTAGAGGAGGGCAATGTTATGGCAGAAAAAATGACCCGGCGTACCTTTATGAAGAGCGCAGCAGCTGCGGCTGCAGCGATCTCTTTGTCCGGCGTGCTGACCGGCTGCGGCGGCGGTCTGGCACAGGATGAGGTACAGATCGGCGCATTTACCGCAAAAGTCTACAATGCAAAGGCTTTCTGGGTCGGCGGCACGGGCACCAACAGCAGCAATTATATCACAGCCACTGCACGGCTGACGCTGGACACGAAAAACAGCACCTTTGTTTCGCAGCAGTATCAGGGCATGTTTGTGGGCACCATTGGTGATTCTGCACTGAGCACGAATGCACCGAACGGAAGCGACAGTCTGGTCGCTTCCAACATGCCTTTTCTGAGCGCATTTCTAAAAAAGACCGAAGTGGAGTTGAAACTGAGCTTTGAGAAGGAAGAGGATTTTGCAGCGTTTAAGAATGGCACACCGGTCAAGCTGACCATTACCATCAACAATACACCGGGCTATCTGTATCTGTACTGGAACGGTGAGCAGAACGGTCTGGTCGTGACCAATGCCGCACCGCAGGCATAATAAAATCATCCCGTGAGCGTCATGCCGCCGGGCATTCCTGAAAAGGAGTGCCCGGCGGCTTTTTGTCACTTTGCCCAGCCAGAAAATGGCATTTTCGGCATATTTATCCTGTTTGTAAAATTTGAGTACAGGCTTTTCATGCCGGCTTTACGCAGGCTTGACACAGCCGCCGGAGCCTGTGCAAAAGCTTTACCTCCATTTTGCGCGTACATGGTCGCAGCGCACACGGCGGTGCGGTACAATTAGGCCGTTCCCAAGGAAAACACAAGAAAACATCGGCCGGAACGGCGTTCCGGCATTTATTGGAGGAAAAGGGTTATGAAAAAGATCACTCGTCGTTCGTTTATCACTGTCTGCGGCGCTGCTGCTGCGGCTATGGCTCTGACCGCCTGCGGCGGCACAGCCTCTTCCACTGTGGCATCCTCTGCTGCGGAGTCCACCTCTTCTTCTGCCGCTGCTGAGACCGCTGCAGGCACCCTGTCCGGCAATGTGGCTACCGGCGGTTCTACCTCTATGAAGAACGTCATCGCAGCCCTGACCGAGGGCTTTGCCGAGGTGGAGCCGGGTGTCACCGTCAGCTACGACCCCACCGGTTCCGGCGCAGGCATCACCGGTGCTACCGATAAGACGCTGGACATCGGCCTGTCCTCCCGCGCCCTGAAGGACGACGAGAAGAACGATGTGGACGGCACCACCGTGGCTCTGGACGGCATCGCCATCGTTGTCAACAAGGCCAGCAAGGTGGCAGACCTGACCGTGGACCAGCTGAAGCAGATGTTCACCGGCGAGATCACCAACTGGAAGGATGTGGGCGGCGACGACGGCGAGATCGTTCTGGTGGGCCGCGAGGCCGGTTCCGGCACCCGTGATGGCTTTGAGAGCATCGTGGACGTGAAGGACAGCTGCAAGTACGCACAGGAGCTGACCGCTACCGGCGCTGTCATCAGCGCTGTGGAGGCCAATCCTCTGGCTGTCGGCTACGCTTCCCTGTCCGCTGTGGGCGACACCGTCGCCATGGTCACTGTGGAGGGTGTGGAGTGCAGCGAGGATACCGTCAAGGACGGCAGCTACAAGATCCAGCGTCCCTTCGTGTTCGTCACCAACAAGAGCGTGACCCTGTCGGAGCAGGCACAGGCCTTTGTGGACTTTGCCACCAGCAAGGACGCTGCCGACCTCATCCGCACCGCAGGCGCTGTGCCGGTGAACGAGTAACGGTTAGAGGGCAAGGCCGTTCACAAAATACCCCGCCGCGTCGGGCTGCCGTTTCTGCGGGCCGACGCGGCTTTTATAAAGGATTTCAGCTATGAACAAAAAATCCTATCTGAGCCGGGTGCGGCTGCCCCGCACCCCCGCCGAATGGCTGGAAGCGGTGATGAACTTCATCTTCTTCCTGTGCGGTATGCTGGCTGTGGGCTGCGTGGTGCTCATCTCGGTGTACATGGTGATCTCCGGCGTGCCGGCCATCCACAAGATCGGCCTGTTCCAATTCCTGTTCGGCACAAAGTGGGCCTCCACGGCGGCCCAGCCGCTGTTCGGCATCCTGCCCTTTATCCTGTCCAGCATCTACGGCACGCTGGGCGCTGCCATCATCGGTGTGCCCATCGGCCTGCTGACGGCGGTGTTCCTCTCCAAGGCCGCCGACCCCAAGCTGCGCACCGTGGTGGTCACCGCCATCGAGCTGCTGTCCGGCATCCCCAGCGTGGTGTTCGGCCTGCTGGGCATGCAGGTGCTGGTGCCCGCCGTGGCAAAGACCTTCGGCAAGGCTTCCGGTGCCTGCCTGCTGAGCGCTATCGTGGTGCTTTCCATCATGATTTTGCCCAGCATCGTGTCCGTGTCGGTCACGGCACTGAACGCCGTGCCGCCGGAGTATGAGCAGGGCAGTCTGGCACTGGGTGCCACCGACACCGAAACATGGTTCAAGATCAGCATTCCGGCAGCCAAAAGCGGCATTGCCGCAGGCATTGTGCTGGGCATCGGCCGTGCCATCGGCGAGGCCATGGCGGTGATGATGGTGGCAGGCAACAGCCCCAACATGCCGGACGGCCCCTTCCGCAGCGTCACCTTCCTGACCACCGCCATCGCCAAGGAGATGAGCTATGCCGGCGGTCTGCAGCGGCAGGCGCTGTTCAGCATCGCGCTGGTGCTGTTCGTCTTTATCATGATCATCAATGTTGTGCTGAACGTTGTGCTGAAGGGAGGAAGCCGGGATGAATAAGGGCCTTTCGCCTTCCCGTCAGATGTGGAACCGGGTCATGACCGCACTGGTCTGGGCCAGCGCCGTTCTGGTGATGGTTCTGGTGGCCGGTATCATCGGCATGGTGCTGGTGCGGGGCATCCCCCACATCAGCTGGAAGTTCCTTTCCACCACCGCCAGTGTGCTGAAAAAGACCGACGGCATCCTGCCTGCCATCCTCAACACACTGTATGTCATTGTGCTGACATTACTGATCGTACTGCCTCTGGGCGTGGGCGCGGCGGTCTACCTGACCGAGTATGCATCCAACCGGCGGCTCATCGAGGTCATTGAGTTCACCAACGAAACGCTGGCGGGCATCCCCAGCATCATCTACGGTCTGGTGGGTATGCTGGTGTTCAGTCAGGCGCTGGGCTTCCAGACTTGTCTGCTGTCCGGTTCACTTACGCTGGTGGTCATGAACCTGCCCACCATCATCCGAACCACGCAGGAATCCCTCAAGACGGTGCCGCAGGGCTACCGTGAGGGTGCCATGGGCTTGGGTGCAGGCAAGTGGCACATCATCCGCACCATCGTGCTGCCCTGCAGCATCGACGGCATCGTGACCGGCTGCATTCTGGCTGTGGGCCGCATCGTGGGCGAAAGTGCCGCCCTGCTCTTCACCGCCGGTGCCGCAGAGGTCATTGCCAAGAGCGTGGCCAAAGCCTACACCTCCAACGGTGCCACCCTGTCGGTGCTGCTGTACCTGCGTGCCTTTGAGGACGGCGATTTTGCTTCCGCATGGGGCATCGGTGCGGTGCTGCTGGTGCTGGTATTGGCCATCAACCTTGCGGCGCGGCTGGCAAAGACCAAGCTGAAACAGAAACAGTAAAAAGAGAAGAAACCCTCTCAGTCATTGCTGCGCAATGCCAGCTCCCCCAAAGGAGGAGCTAGAGTGGTGCTGACCGGCAGATGATCAAAAGCTCCCCCTTCGGGGGAGCTGGCACGCCATCAGGCGTGACTGAGAGGGTTCGTTCCAATTCAACAATGAGGTACTCTATGGAAAACACGAACATGCCGGTGATATCGGCAAAAGACCTGAACCTCTGGTACGGCGACTTCAAGGCGCTGAAAGGCATCTCGCTGGACGTGGGCGAGCGGGAGATCACCGCGCTCATCGGCCCTTCCGGCTGCGGAAAGTCCACCTTTTTAAAGACCCTCAACCGCATGAACGACCTTGTGCCGAATGTGCGCATCGAGGGCGATGTGCGGCTGAAGGGCGAGGATATTTTTGCCCGGGAAATGCAGCTTACCGACCTGCGCCGCCGGGTGGGCATGGTGTTCCAGAAGGCCAATCCCTTCCCCATGAGCATTTACGACAACATCACCTACGGCCCCAAGCTGCACGGCGTGCGCAATAAGGCTGAGCTGGACGAGCTGGTGGAAAGCTCGCTGCGGGGCGCGGCCCTGTGGGACGAGGTGAAGGACCGCCTGAAAAAGAGCGCGCTGGGCCTTTCCGGCGGACAGCAGCAGCGTCTGTGCATCGCACGCGCACTGGCGGTGAAGCCCGAAGTGCTGCTGATGGACGAGCCTACCAGCGCATTGGACCCCGGCTCCACCATGAAGGTGGAGGAGCTGATGAGTGAACTGAAGAAGAACTACACGGTGGTCATCGTTACCCACAACATGCAGCAGGCGGCCCGTATCAGCGACCGCACCGCCTTCTTCCTGCTGGGCGAGCTGGTGGAAGTGGGCCCCACGGCCCAGATCTTCAGCGCACCGCAGGATAAACGCACCGAGGACTACATTTCCGGTCGGTTCGGTTAAAGGAGGAAACAGCTATGAGTATCCGTAAACAGTACGACACCGATCTGGAATCGCTGAAAAATTCGCTGACCGAAATGGGCCGCAACTCTGCCGATGCCGTGGAGAACGCTCTGGAAGCGCTCTGCGTTGCTGATGCCGATGCGGCTGCGGCCATCGTGAAGGAGGATGCCCGCATCAACAATATGGAGCGGGATATCGAGCACCGCTGCATGACATTGCTGCTGCGTCAGCAGCCGGTGGCAGGCGATCTGCGCCGCATCTCCACTGCCATGAAGGTGGTCACGGACATCGAGCGCATCGGCGACCATGCCGCCGACATCGCCGAGATCATCCCCCACCTTGTCACCGTCCGCAAAGAGGGCGACGCGGCGGTAAGTCAGGCCATTGCCATGGGCAAAAAGGCTCACCAGATGATCCTGAATGCCCTCGATGCCCTGACGGCAGAGGACGAAAATGCCGCCCGCAGGGTGATCGCCGCAGACGACGAGGTGGATTACGACTTCAACGCCATCAAGCATCAGCTGGCGCAGGAGATCGCCGAAGATCCCGGCAAGGTGGACGCAGCGCTGGACCTGCTGATGGTCATTAAGTATCTGGAGCGCATCGGCGACCACGCCGTGAATGTGGCCGAGTGGGTGCAGTTCGTGCGCACCGGCCGCTATAAGGACGAGAGCATGTTCTGAGCATTTCCCTTCCTCATGTTTGAGGGTTCGTGTTTTCTTTATTTCTCCTGAAAAAGGCCGTTTCTGCCCGGTGCGGAAGCGGTCTTTTTCTGTAAGACGAAAACCCTCTCAGGCTCACTGCGTTCGCCAGCTCCCCCGAAGGGGGGAGCTTTTAAGCATCTACCGGTTCGTGCCGATAAAGCTCCCCCTTCGGGGGAGCTGGCACGCCGTCAGGCGTGACTGAGAGGGGTCTGACTCCTACAACGAAAAATAATAAAAGTTTTTTAGCTTTCTGCAATATTCCGGCAGGCCGGTTCGTATCAGAAGTGTAAGGGCCGGCAAAGGGCCTGCGATCTCTGTGCGGCGGGTGTCCGGCTTCCCCCAGTCCCCGCCCGCCGCACCTTTATGGAGGAAGATCAAAATGACACAGATGAAGCATTTTCCGCTGGAAGCACGCAGCGAGACGGTCAGCCGCGAAGCACTGGTGCAGGCGGCACTCAAAGAGATCACCCAGAATTACCGCGAAGCAAGCCTTTCCAACGTGGCACGGGAGTACGGCGTTTCGCTGGCATATGTCAGCGAGTGCGTGCGTGCCCAGACCGGACGCACCTATAAGGAATTGCTGCAAAAGCACCGTATGGAGACCGCTGCCCGCATGCTGCGCCGCAGCGACATGAACATCCAGCAGATCATTTCTCTGGTGGGCTACGAGAACACCAGCTATTTCTACCGCCTGTTCCACGAGCGGTATGGTCTCAGCCCGCGGGAATACCGGCTGGTGCGCACCGGCCATGGCCGCGCCAGCGCATAAGGTACTTGCTCTAACAGCAGGGACTGCTGCACATCGTTTTAGCCGAAAGTGCAGCAGCCCCTGCTTTTTGCCGTTTTGGAGCATTTTAAGGTACTTTGGTGCGGGAACTGGATTTTTATGGTAATTTGTAGTACAATAAGAACAATTCTCAAAGTGCTGTGCCGGACCGAGCGCAGCGCAGAAAAGACGAGGTGGAATGAATGTTTCGTGGAGCAGTGAGAGGGGATCTGCCCCAGATCCTGAAGATCTACGCCCATGCACGTGCAGTCATGAAGGCATCCGGTAACCCGACCCAGTGGGGGGATAATTTCCCGCCGCAGGAACTGCTGGAGGAGGATATCGACTCGAACCGGTTGTTCCTCTATGTGGTCAACGGCCAGATCGAGGCCGTGTTTGCCTTTATTCTGGGGGCAGACCCCACCTACGCCGCCATTGAGGACGGCCAGTGGCTGGACGATACCCTGCCCTATGGCACGGTGCACCGTCTGGCATCGGCCGGAAAGCACAAGGGCGTGGGCAAGGCCGTGCTGGACTGGAGCATGGAGCACTGCCAGAGCCTGCGTGCCGACACCCACGCCGACAACAAGATCATGCAGCATCTGCTGGAAAAGAACGGCTTTACCCGCTGCGGCATCATCCATGTGGCAGACGGCTCGCCCCGCTTTGCCTACCAGAAGCTTGCCCCCACCCAGCCGCTGGGTTGAAACAGAATACACCCCCAAAGAGCCCCGGTCTGCGGATGCAGAGCCTGCCATGCAGGACTGCGCACGCAGGCTTTTTTGTTTGCCCCCGCTCGCTCTGCCCTGCGCCGCTCGACGGTGACGGAGAGAACGAAGCCGCGAACGGTTAAATCTGTCCTCACTACAAATACAGATCAACGGAAAACCCTCATGGGCACCGACCTGAATGCAAATTTGTGAACGAAAAATGTCTGAAAACGCTTTCATTTCTCTGCCGTATGTGCTATAATAACACCCGTCCTTGTGTAAGAGACAGGAAACTGTACGCCATTGGCGTACAATAGGAAAGAGGAGTGTCTATATGAAAACGTTGAATAAGGCAGTTGCCCGCTACAACGGCATCAGTCTGATCGTTCGCATTCTGATCGGCCTGTTCATCGGTGCGGTGCTGGCTCTGGTGGCCCCCGGTGCAGGCTGGGTGGGTGAACTGGGCAACCTGTTCGTTGGCGCACTGAAGGGCATCGCCCCGGTGCTGGTGTTCGTGATCGTGGCAAGTGCTCTGGCACAGGGCTCTTCCAAGCTGGACCGCCGCTTCGGCACGGTCATCTGGCTGTACATGCTCACCACCTTTCTGGCTGCGGCCATCGCAGTGGCGACCAGCTTTATGTTCCCGGTCACGGTCGTGCTGGCAGACGCTGCCCAGTCGGACGTGGTGCCGCAGGGTCTGGGCGAAGTGATGGGCACTCTGCTCACCAACTTTGTGGCAAACCCCGTCAGTGCCATCATGAGCGGCAACTACATCGGCATCCTGTTCTGGGCCTGCATGTTCGGCGTGGCCATGAAGAAGATCGGCTCTGACACCACCAAGACCTTTATGGCAAACACCGCCGATGCGGTCTCCCAGATCGTGCGCTGGATCATCAATCTGGCACCCTTCGGCATCATGGGTCTGGTCTACACCAATGTTTCCGGCAACGGCCTTGCCATCTTTACCCAGTACGGCAAGCTGCTGGCTCTGCTGGTGGGCACCATGCTGTTCATGGCCCTCATCGTCTCCCCCTTCATCATGTTTATCTATCTGGGCTGCAACCCCTATCCGCTGGTGTTCCGCTGCCTGCGTGAGTCCGGCCTGACCGCCTTCTTCACCCGCAGCTCCGCCGCCAACATCCCCGTGAACATGGCCCTGTGCGAAAAGCTGGGTCTGGACAAGGATATGTACTCCGTCTCCATTCCGCTGGGCGCCACCATCAACATGGACGGTGCCGCCATCACCATCACCATCATGACGCTGGCCGCTGCTAACACCTTGGGCATTCAGGTGTCTCTGCCTGCAGCCATCGTGCTGAGCGCTATGAGCGCTCTGGGTGCCTGCGGTGCTTCCGGCGTGGCCGGCGGTTCCCTGCTGCTGATCCCCATGGCCTGCTCCCTGTTCGGCATCTCCAACGATGTCGCCATGCAGATGGTGGGTGTCGGCTTCATCATCGGCGTGGTGCAGGACTCTGTTGAGACTGCCCTGAACTCTGCCGGTGACGTGGAGTTCGCTGCCACCGCCGAGTACCATCAGTGGCGCAAGCAGGGCAAGTCCCTGCCGGAGTTTTTAACTGGTAAGAAGAACTGAAAAATTTAAAAATATAGAAAAGGGCTGTTGCCAAACTCCTTCCGACATCGCTTACGCGATGCCACCTCCCTCAATGAGGGAGGCTTCACAGCTTACCGTCATGTCAGGCTCCCTCCGTGAGGGAGCTGGCGCGGCGAAGCCGTGACTGAGGGAGTCCTTGGCAACAGCCCCTTCGCTTTTTACGGGAAAAGATGTAACGGGCAGCAGGGCGTTTTCATTACGGCCCCTCCCGTGAAAAAACAGAAGAGCAGCGGCCGCAGCCGCTGCTCTTCTGTAATAATAAAAATAAAATTTCCGCTGTTTATGCCTAGAGCAAAGCGGAGGGCAGCCTAAATCGTAAGTCAATCGATGACCTTTGCCTTCTGCAAAGCCACCAAAATCAGCGGGATGAGCACCAGCTGTGCCGCGATGCCCGGCACGGCGGTGAGCAGCGCGCCGGACAAAAACGCGCTGAACGGGAAGCTGGAACCGGTCAGGCCGGCCAGCACAAAGCGTACTGCACCCCAGACCAAACGGCCTGCCACCATGGCGGTGACAAGAGAAGCGTACATCATGGGCACGGTATGCTTCACCTTGTGCCAGAGCACGCCGGACACAAGGCCGTAGGCGGCCAGCTCAAAGGCCATGGAGATGGCGATGGGGAACATCGGCGGCATGCCGAACAGCACCGACCGCACCAGCGGAGCAATGAAGCCCACGGCAAGGCCCCATGGGCCGCCCAGCACAAAGCCGCACAGCAGAATGGGAAAGTGCATCGGGCACAGCATGTTGCCCACCTGCGGCACATGGCCGGTGATCATGGGCAGCACAAAGGCCAGTGCAAGGAACAGTGCAGCCAGCACGAGGCTGCGGGTGGTGGAATGGGGGTTCATTTTCATAAAAAGCTTCCTCCTTTGGCCAGACAAAAAAGAGGTCTGCCCGGCTTACAAGCCAACGGCAGACCCCTTCGTGGTGTCTATAGCAGCAAAAATAAGATGGCAGAACGCAAAGGCCCCCTGTGGGCTTTGCGCTGCACCGCTGCGTAAGCGCAGCGGTGGATAAAATGCTCCATCAGGATGGAGAACACGGACTTCTGTCCGCGCACCCGGCTTCCTGCCGGAATCTGTGAAAAATATAGCAGATGCCTCTGGCTTTGTCAAGATACGGCAAAAAGCCTGCAATTTAACCAAAAAGCGGCAAATTTCAATGAATATTTCCCCGCGTGTGTACATTTTGCATGAAGAAGCTTGACCTTTTTGCATAGAATAGCTAATATAAACTTGAAAAAGAGCGCGCTGCGGGCAGCAGGACTGCACCGGCGCTGACGAAAGGCTTTTTTGAACATGTGCAAATCTGAGGTTCATACGGGAGGACCATCATGACAAATGCAGAAAAACTTACTCTGGCCAAGCACGCCTGCCACATCCGCATGGGCGTGATCGAGGGCACGCACAGCGCAAAGTGCGGCCATCCGGGCGGCAGTCTGGATATCGCCGAGCTGCTGAGCTACCTCTATTTCGTGGAAATGAACATTGACCCGAAGGACCCCAAGAAGGCCGACCGCGACCGTCTGGTGCTGTCCAAGGGCCATGCTGCACCGGCACTGTATGCAGCGCTGGCAGAGCGCGGCTATTTCCCGGTGGAAGACCTTAAGACCCTGCGTAAGATCGGCAGCTATCTGCAGGGCCACCCCAACATGAACGAGACCCCGGGTGTGGATATGTCCACCGGCAGTCTGGGTCAGGGCGTGTCTGCCGCCTGCGGCATGGCACTGGGTGCCAAGCACGCCGGTAAGCCCATCAACGTCTACACCATCCTGGGCGACGGCGAGGTGGAAGAGGGCGAGTGCTGGGAAGCCTTCATGTTTGCCGCACACTACGGCCTTTCCAACCTGTGCGTTGTGCTGGACCGCAACCACCTGCAGATCGACGGCACCACCGAGACCGTGATGAACAGCGCCCCGCTGGAAGAGAAGCTGAAGGCCTTCAACTTCAATGTTGTCACCATCGACGGCCACGACTACGACCAGATCGAAGCCGCCATGCAGGCATTCCATGCAGAGACTGCAAAGCCCACCTGCATCATTATGGACACCACAAAGGGCAAGGGCGTTTCCTATATGACCAACTCTGTGGACTGGCACGGCAAGGGCCCCAACGATGACGAGTACAAGATCGCAATTGAGGAACTGAACGCCGCATACGCCGCACTGGAGCAGGAGGAAAACTAAGATGGCAGATGTGAAGAAGATCGCTACCCGTGAAAGCTACGGCAACACCCTGAAGGAGCTGGCCGCCGAAGGCCACGAGGATCTGGTGGTGCTGGACGCAGACCTTGCTGCTGCCACCAAGACCGGTATGTTCCGCAAGGCTTACCCGGATCGTCATTTTGACTGCGGCATTGCCGAGGAAAACATGATGGGCGTGGCTGCGGGCCTGTCCACCATGGGCTACGTGCCCTTTGTTTCCAGCTTTGCCATGTTCGCCGCCGGCCGTGCCTTTGAGCAGGTGCGCAACTCCATTGGCTATCCCCACCTGAACGTGAAGATCGGTGCCACCCACGGCGGCATCTCGGTGGGCGAGGACGGCGCTTCCCATCAGTGCTGCGAGGACTTTGCCCTCATGCGCAGCATCCCCGGCATGACCGTGATCTGCCCCGCCGACGATGTGGAGGCCCGCGCCGCTGTGCGTGCTGCCTACGCAATGGAAGGCCCCGTCTATCTGCGCTTTGGCCGTTTGGCTGTGCCTGTGTTCCACGATGCCGAGAACTATCACTTCGAGATCGGCAAGGGTGAGCAGATCACTGAGGGCAGCGACATTGCCATCATCGCCACCGGCCTGATGGTCAACGAAGCCCGCATTGCCGCGGAGCAGCTGGCCGCTGAGGGCATCCATGCCCGGGTCATCAACATCCACACCATCAAGCCTCTGGACGAGGAGATCGTCCTCAAGGCTGCAAAGGAGTGCGGCAAGGTCATCACCGCCGAGGAGCACAATGTCATCGGAGGTCTGGGCGAGGCCGTCTGCGCCGTGCTGAGCGAAAAGCTGCCCACCCCTGTGCGCCGCGTGGGCGTGCAGGACGTGTTCGGCTGCTCCGGCCCTGCATGGGACCTGCTGAAGTTCTACGGTCTGGATGCCGCTACCATCTGCAAGACTGCCCACGAAATGCTGGGCAAATAAAGCTGTCCGGAATATTATAAGAGCTGAAGGGCTGCTGCACGTTCGTTCAAAACGAGGTGCAGCAGCCCCTTTTTGCGTTCATTCTTCGCCCAGCAGCTTTGCACGGCTGGCGTATACAGCGGTAAATACCTCCCGCAGCCGTTGGATCTCGGGACGCGGGTCGTCCCGCAGGGTCAGCAGACAGGTGTCCGGCAACGGCAGCTGCAGCGGCAGATACCATGCAGCCGGAAAGGCCGGGTATTTCATCGGACACAAAAACATGCCGCGCCCAGCAAGCAGATCGTTGTAAACACACTCGTAGTTTTCCACCATGTGCCAGCTTGGTGCGGAAAACGGCAGGCCGGGCTGAACAACGGCAAGATCCACCATTTCCTGATACAGCGGCTCATAAAACAGCTGCTGCCCGGCAAGATCGGCCAGCGCCAGAGTGCTGCGCCCTGTGAGCGGGTGCTCCGGCGATACGATCAGGTAAAAGGTGTTGTGCAGGATGGGGGTGCGCTCGATCTCCGGCTGCAGCGGCCCAAAGGGCAGATAGAGGGCTGCGTCTGCCTCGCTGCAGAGCATTTCGTGGGGGTTGCGTGACACGGGCCGAGTGTCCACCGCAAACTTATATCTCGGCAGTGCGGCGTGCAGCCGTGCCATCAGGATGGGATAAATGGGATCCCGCTGCAGCAGCACCGGCGGCAGGCGCAGGGTCAGTGTGCGCCGCCGGGCAAAGCCCTTCAGTGCGGTGCGGGCGTTCAGGATGCTGCGATAGATCCCCTCCGCCTGCGGCACAAAGGCCCGGCCTGCTTCGGTCAGCGCCACGCGGGTGGTGCTGCGCTCAAACAGGGCCAGATCCAGCTCCTTTTCCAGACTGCGGATCTGGTAGCTGAGGGCGGGCTGGGTGCAGTACAGCTCCCGGGCGGCTGTGGTAAAATTCAGGGTCCGGCTCACGGTGAGAAAACACAGCAGCTGGTGGTCGTTCATCCGAAAAAAGCTCCTTTCTGTGCAGGGAAAGCTCCGTCTGCTCTCAGTATAACATGGCGGGAGACAGTTATAAACACTTTTTATCAGGGTGGCAAAATTTTTTTGTTTCCCTTTTACTTCGTTATATTTTATACTAAGTGCAGCGCGGGAAAAACTCCCGCAGAGACGAAGAGAAATTGATGAGAAGAAAGAGGAAATCCAAATGGAAAAGATCTCCCGCAAAGGCTTTTTGAAGGTCGCCGCCGCTGCCGCCATGAGCGGTGTCACCGCCGGTGCACTGGCTGCCTGCAACTCCGCAGCTTCTTCCAGCACCGCCGCTACCGGCGATGCCATCTACACCGCCGGTACCTACACCGGCACGGCCACCGGCATCGGTGAGGTGAAGGTGACCATGACCTTCAGCGAGACCGCCATCACCGAGGTGGTCATCGATGCCTCCAACGAGACCGAAAGCATCGGCGGCGTGGCCGCACCCACCCTGCAGGAGGCCATCATGGCCGCACAGGGTACCGAGATCGACAACATCTCCGGCGCCACCGTCACCACCAACGCGGTCAAGAAGGCTGCCGCCAGCTGCATCGAGCAGGCTATGGGCGTTGCTTCCGAAGAGCCTGCTGCAGATACCGCCGGGGATACCGGCGATGACTGGCTGGGCGAAGAGCCGGACGTGCAGGCCAGTGAGACCCAGGACTTTGATGTGGTCATCATCGGCGCCGGTCTGTCCGGCGTCTGCGCTGCCCGTGCGGCTGCCGAGGAGGGCGCAAAAGTTGCCATCGTGGAAAAGAGCTCTTCCTTCAACTGCCGCAGCGGCGAGTATGCCCTGCTGAACGGCAGCCTGAACAAGCGCTGGGGCCGTGAGAACATCGTGGACGAGGATGTTGTGGTCGACCGCCTGATGCGCGAGTGCACCTACCGCAACAAGCGCTCCATCCTGAAAAAGTGGGCTTCCCATGCACACGAGGTCATGGACTGGTTCATCGAGGCTTACCCCGAGCTGACCATCTGCGACTCCACCCGTGAGGCCGTGACCCAGGAGCAGTTCGACAAGGGTATTCTGGTGCCGCTGGCATGGCCTCAGCCCGAGCACTACGATTACCGCAACGAAGAGTTCCCCACCTTCCCTTCCAGCATGGAGTTCCGCTCTTCCCGCAAGGATCAGCAGGGCTTTATAGTGGAAGCCAACCTGAACAAGGCCGTTGAGAACGGTGCACAGACCTTCTTCGGCTGCTTCGGCACCAAGCTGCTGAAGGACAGCGACGGCCGCGTGACCGGCGTGATCATCCGCGACGCACAGAATGACAACAAGTACATCCAGCTCAACGCTTCCAAGGGCGTGATCCTGGCTACCGGCGACAACTCCGGCGACGAGAAGATCATGAAGCATTTTGCTCCCGAGATCGTGGAGAAGAAGATCGCCAACATGGGTGCCATGGGTATGCTGGGCGTTGACGTGGAGGGCAAGACCGTGGAGACCGGCGACGGCCTGCGCATGGGCGCATGGATCGGCGCAAAGGTGCAGGATTTCCACGCACCGATGACCCACCACATGGGCAGCGGCATGGGCGTGACCCCCTTCCTGCAGATCAACAAGCGCGGCGACCGTTTCATGAACGAGTGCATCCCCGGCCAGCAGCTGGAAAACCAGATCGAGCTGCAGCCCGAGTGCACCTCCTTCCAGCTGTACGACTCCAAGTGGGGCGAAGAGGTGCCCTACATGCCCGCAAACCACGGCGGCCTGTGCTACATCATCCCCGAGGATGAGGATGAGTCCAACCCCAACTACACCGACCGTCAGTACACCAAGATCAGCGCAAAGGCCGAGGCTTACCAGTTCAAGGCCGATACACTGGAAGACCTGCTGACCCAGTGCGGCTTTGAGGGCGATGCACTGGATAATGCACTGGCTTCCGTCGAGCGCTACAACGAGCTGGCCAAGGCCGGTTCCGACGATGACTTCGGCAAGCCCGCAAGCCGGATGTTCGCGCTGGAGAATCCCCCGTACTATGCATGCCAGTGGGGCACCACTTCCATGCTGGTGTGCGTGGGCGGCCTGGAGAGCGACGAGAACTGCCACACCTTCACCGAGGAGGACCCCGCCAGCCCCAAGCGCGACATCATCAAGGGCCTGTATGTCTGCGGCAATGTGCAGGGCAGCCGCTACGCAGTGGAATACCCCATCTGCATGCGCGGCATCAGCCACAGCCTGTGCGTCTACTACGGCTACATCGCCGGCAAGAACTGCGTGGCCGGTGTCTGATACCCTGCTGACAGAACACTGAAATAAGCGTTTCCCTGCCCGGAGCAGTATTCTTTCTTCCTGCTCCGGGCTTTTTTGCGCCCCAATGTGACCCGGTTACGGAAAAGCCCCGGCGTTTTGGGTATACTGATGCCATAAGAACAACCACGAGCGAACCCTTTCAGGAGGTAGAAATATGGCAGTTGTTACGATCACGAAGGAAAATTTTGAGCAGGAGGTACTGCAGAGCGCAAAGCCTGTCCTGCTGGACTTCTGGGCCAGCTGGTGCGGCCCCTGCCGCATGCTCAGTCCCGTTGTGGACGAGGTGGCCGAGGAGCGCACCGATGTGAAGGTGGGCAAGGTGAACGTAGACGAGCAGCCGGAGCTGGCCGGCCAGTTCGGCGTGATGAGCATCCCCACCCTGCTGGTGTTTGAGCAGGGCAAGCTGGTGCGTCAGGCCGTGGGTGCCCGCCCGAAGGCCAGTGTGCTGGACCTGCTTGGGTAAATATGCGTGCTGAAAAGGAGCTGTTGCGCCATGCAACGGCTCCTTTTCTTCTTTTCCCTGTACAAACGCACAGAAAAATCGTATCATTGAGTTGAAAACACCGTCACTTTCCTGCTTTACAACTTTACCTAGATAAAGTAAAATAAACTCAAGTAAGAAATGGGGGAACCGACAATGGAATTCAGCATTGCAAACCTGCAGCCCAAGGAGCGCGCCTCCTTTGCACTGCGCGCCTTGTACGAAGCGGCGGGCTGCCGCAAGTATCATATGGGCCGGTTTGAGGAGTACGGCCTGTATCAGGAGAACCGCAGCTTTTTGTCGTCCGAGCAGGTCATCACCTTTACCGATCTGGATGGCCGTCTGCTGGCCCTCAAGCCGGACGTGACCCTCTCCATTGCCAAGACGGCGCAGCCCGCCCCCGGCGAGACCCTGTGCTACTACTATCACGAGAACGTCTACCGCCCTTCCGCCGAGAGCCACACCTTTAAAGAAATCAGCCAGATGGGCCTTGAGATGCTGGGTGCGGTGGGCGAAGCACAGGTGCAGCAGGCGGTGTGTCTGGCGGCGCGGTCGCTGGATGCGCTGGGGGCCGAGTGGGTGCTGGAAGTGAGCCACATGGGCTACCTGTTCGGCCTGTTCGACGCGCTGGGCGTGCCGGATGCCGCCCGCGCAAAGCTGCTGGAAAAGCTGCGGGAGAAAAACGCCCACGAGCTGCGGGCTGCAGCCGGAGCCGCCGGTCTTGCCGATGCCGCCGATACCCTGTGCAGCGTGCTGGATCTTTCCGGTGCCTATGCCGAAACGATGGAAAAGGCTGCAGCCCTGTGCAAAAACGATGCCATGCGCGCAGCGGTGGCCGAGCTGGAAGCGCTGGCTGTGCCGCTGGAAAAGGCGGGCGGCGTGATCCGGCTGGACATGACGCTGGCCGGTGAGATGGAATACTACAACGGCCTTGTGTTTCAGGGCTACCTGAAAGCCCTGCCCCGCCCCCTGCTCAAGGGCGGCCGCTACGACCTGCTGATGCAGAAGTTCACCCCCGGTGCCGGTGCCATCGGCTTTGCGGTCTATCTGGACGAGCTGGACCGCCTGAGCGCCCCGTTGCCGCCGGTGCAGAAGAACAGCACCGACAGGGTGATGCTGAACGTGGCTCTGCCCAAGGGCCGTCTGGGCGATAAGGTGTATAACCTGCTGGCGGGCATCGGCTACGGCTGCCCGGAGGACTACAACGCTACCCGCAAGCTGGTGGTGGAAAACCCGGAGGCCGGCATCCGCTACTTCCTCGTCAAACCCAGCGATGTTGCCATCTATGTGGAGCACGGTGCCGCCGATGTGGGCATCGTGGGAAAGGACATCCTCACAGAGGCTTCTGCCGATGTGTACGAGCTGCTGGACACCGGCCTTGGCAAATGCCGCATGTGCGTTGCAGCCCCGGCCGATTACAAGGACGACCCCAGCCGCCCGGTGCGGGTGGCCACCAAATTCGTCAACATTGCAAAGAGCTACTACGCATCCATGGGGCGGGACATCGATATCATCAAGCTGAACGGCTCCATTGAGCTGGCCCCCATTCTGGGCCTTTCGGACGTCATCGTGGATATCGTGGAGACCGGCACCACCCTGCGGGAGAACGGCCTGAAGGTGGTCACCGAGTTCATGCCCATCTCGGCCCGGTTCATTGCCAACAAGGCCAGCTACCAGTTCAAGCACGCCGAAATGGACACCATGCTGGAAAAGCTGCGGGCGGAACTGCAGAACAAGGAGGAAGCAAAATGATCAAGCTGTATAACTTTGACGAGCTGAAGCCCGAAGAGATCCTGAACCGCGACATCCGCGCGGAAAAGAACGTAGAGGATGTGGTGGACGGCATCATTGCCGATGTGCGCGCCCGGGGCGACGATGCCCTGAAGGATTATGCGCTGAAATTTGACGGCGCGAAGATCGATGCCCTGCAGGTGACGCAGGAGGAGATCGACGAGGCCTTTGCGAACATGGACCCCTACTTCCTCGAGACCCTGCGCGAAGCCGCCGCCAACATCGAGAGCTTCCACCGCCAGCAGGTGCACAAGAATTTTGTGGTGAACGACAAGCCCGGCATCGTGCTGGGCCAGAAATATACCCCCATTGAAAAGGCCGGTGTCTATGTGCCCGGCGGCACGGCGGCCTATCCCTCCACCGTGCTCATGGACGTGATCCCGGCAAAGGTGGCAGGCGTGTCCGAAATCGTCATGACCACCCCCGCCGGAAAGGACGGCAGGGTGAACCCGGTCATCCTTGCCGCCGCTGCCACCGCAGGCGTGACCAAGATCTTCAAGACCGGCGGCGCACAGGCTGTGGCGGCTCTCGCCTACGGCACCCAGAGCATCCCTGCGGTGGATAAGATCGTTGGCCCCGGCAACATCTACGTTGCCACCGCCAAGCGCAAGGTGTTCGGCAAGGTGGGCATCGATATGATCGCAGGCCCCAGCGAAATTCTGGTGCTGGCCGACGGCGGCTGCAACCCTGCATGGGTGGCGGCGGACCTGCTGAGTCAGGCCGAGCACGACAAACTGGCAAGCCCGGTCCTCGTCACCGACAGCCCGGAGCTGGCCAAGGCCGTGCAGGCGGAGCTGGAGGTGCAGATCCCTCAGCTGCCCCGTGCCGCCATCGCCCGCGCCAGCGTGGACGACAACGGCAAGATCATCCTCTGCACCGACCTGCACAAGGCCATTGAAGCCTGCAACATCATTGCACCGGAACATCTGGAAGTGTGCGTGGAGGACCCCTTCGGCGTGCTGAACGAGATCAAAAATGCAGGCAGCATCTTCCTTGGCCGCAACGTGCCGGAAGCGCTGGGCGATTACTTTGCAGGCCCCAACCACACCCTGCCCACCAGCGGCACCGCCCGCTTCTCAAGCCCCTTGGGCGTAGACGACTTTGTAAAGAAGTCCAGCTTCCTCTACTACACCCGTGAAGCGCTGGGCGAAGTAGCCCCCCGCATCGCCGATTTTGCCGAGCGCGAGGGCCTGCACGCCCACGCCCGCAGCGTGACCATCCGGTATGAAAAGTGACCCTCTCAGGCGCTTGCGCGCCAGATTCCCCTTTTTGTCACCCGCGGTGACATCTTCCCCCGGCCGGGGGAAGTCTTTCCTCGAAGGGGAGCTTTGAGAGTGGAAACCGTAAGATGCAAAAAAGCTCCCCCTTCGGGGGAGCTGGCAAAGCCGTAAGGCTTTGACTGAGAGGGTTTTTATATGAGTCGTTTTCTTTCTCCCACTCTGGCCGCTGTCACCCCCTACACCCCGGGTGAGCAGCCGCAGGATCAGCAGTACATCAAACTGAACACCAACGAAAGCCCCTATCTGCCCTCCCCGGCGGTGATCGCCGCCGTGAGCGAGCACGAGGTGGAAAAGCTGCGCCTTTACTCCGACCCCGCCTGTGCCGACCTGCTCAAGGCGGCCGCAGTCCACTTCGGTTTGCAGCCGGAGCAGATCATGCCCGGCAATGGCAGCGACGAGAACCTCTTCTTTGCGCTGCGTGCCTTCTGCGACGCAGACCACCCGCTGGCCTATGCCGACATCACCTACGGCTGCTACGGCGTGTGGTGCGGACTGATGCACATTCCCAGCCACATCATCCCGCTGAAAGAGGATTTCACCCTTGACCCGAAGGACTACTACGGCCTGAACCAGACCATCGTCCTTGCAAACCCCAACGCCCCCACCGGCATTGCACTGCCCCGAGCGGAAATTGAGGGCATCTTAAAGGCAAACCCGAACAATGTGGTCATTGTGGACGAGGCCTATGTGGACTTTGGCGGCGAGAGCTGCGTGCCCCTCATCGACCAGTACGAGAACCTGCTGGTGGTGCAGACCTTTTCCAAGTCCCGGCAGCTGGCCGGTGCGCGTCTGGGTCTTGCCATGGGCAATGCAAAGCTCATTGCCGACCTGAACCGAGTCAAGTTCAGCCTGAACCCCTACAACATCAACCGCCTAACCCTGAAGGCCGGGCAGGCCGCGCTGGAAGATACCGCTTATTTTGACAGGACCCGCGCCGCCATCGTGGACACCCGCGCATGGACAAAACAGCAGCTGGAACAGCGCGGCTTTGCCGTGCTGGACAGCCGCTCCAACTTCCTGTTTGCAAGTACCGACCGGAAAGACGGCGGAACACTCTACAAAGAGTTGAAGAAAAACGGCATTCTGGTGCGCCATTTTGACGCGCCCCGCATCCAGAACTGGCTGCGCATCACCATTGGCACGCCAGAACAGATGCAGACGTTTATGGAAACGCTGGATAAGATTATGGAGGAATGAACCATGCCGAACCGAATGATCTCGCTGGAACGCAACACCAATGAGACCCAGATCGACCTTACCCTTGATCTGGACGGCACCGGCCGCTACGAGGTGGACACCGGGTGCGGCTTTCTGAACCACATGCTGGAGCTGTTCGCCCGCCATGGCCGGTTTGATCTGGTGCTCACCTGCCACGGCGATGTGCAGGTGGACTACCACCACACCACCGAGGATGTGGGCATTGCGCTGGGTCAGGCCTTTGCACGGGCACTGGGCGATATGCGCGGCATCCAGCGCTACGGCAGTTTCTACCTGCCCATGGACGAAGCGCTGATTTTGTGCGCCGTCGATCTTTCGGGCCGCTGCACCCTGAACTGGGATGTCCGTTGCAGCACCGAAAAGGTGGGCGATTTTGACGTGGAATGCGCCAAGGAATTCTGGCTGGGCTTTGCCCGCAGCGTGCCCGCCACGATCCACTTTGTACAATTTGCGGGAGAAAATACCCACCACATCCTCGAGGCCTGCTTCAAGGGCGCAGGCCATGCACTGGGCGCGGCCGTGAAGATCGACGAAGCCCACAAGGACGAAATTCCTTCCACGAAAGGACTGCTGGTATGATCGCAATTATCGATTATGGCGTGGGCAACCTGTTCAGCCTGAAGTCCAGCCTGAAGCAGCTGGGACTGGAAGCCGTTGTGACTGCGGACGCGGACACCATCCGCAAAGCCGACCGGCTCATCTTGCCGGGCGTGGGCGCTTTTGCCGATGCCATGGCCAAGCTGGAGGCGACGGGCCTTGTGCCGGTCATGAAAGAAGAAGCCGAAAGGAAGCCGCTGCTGGGCATCTGCCTTGGCATGCAGCTGCTGTTTAAAAAGAGCTACGAGTACGGTGAGCACGAAGGCCTCGGCTTTGTGAAGGGCGAGGTCTGCCCGCTGGAGCCCGACCTTGCGGACAAGAGCCTGAAGGTGCCGCAGATCGGCTGGAACGCCTTGCACATTGTAAAGGACGACCCGCTGTTCAAGTACATCCGTGAGGGCGAATACGTCTATTACGTCCACAGCTACTACGGCAAGAACTGTACGGAGAGTACACTGGCTGTGAGCGACTATTCCATTCCCGTCACCGGCGCGGTGCGGGCGGGCAGGGTGTATGGCACCCAGTTCCACCCGGAAAAGAGCGGGGATACCGGACTACGGATCTTGAAGGCGTTTGCGGAGCTATAACCCTCTCAGTCAACGCCTGCGGCGTTGCCAGCTCCCCCGAAGGGGGAGCTTCTAAAGAGTGAACCGTAAAATGTAAAAAGCTCTCCCTTCGGGAGAGCTGGCGAGCGAATGCGAGCCTGAGAGGGTTCGTTTCTGAAGGAGATTTAAATGCAATTATTTCCAGCCATTGACCTGCGGGGCGGCAAGGTGGTGCGCCTGACGCAGGGCGACTACAGCCGCATGACCGTCTACGGCGAGGACCCCTGCGCACAGGCGCGGGAGTTCCTTGCAGCGGGGGCCAAAAACCTGCACGTCGTCGATCTGGACGGCGCAAAGGACGGCACCCTTTCCAACTACGATACCATTGCCGCGCTGGCAAAACAGGGCGGCTTATACATTGAGGTGGGCGGCGGCATCCGTACCGAGGAGCGCATTGAAACATATCTTTCCCTCGGCGTGGGCCGCTGCATCCTGGGCAGCGTGGCGGTGACGGATTTTGCCTTTACCGCCCGGATGCTGAAAAAATACGGCGATAAAATTGCCGTGGGCGTGGACGCAAAGGACGGCTATGTGGCCATCCATGGCTGGAAGGAAGTGAGCGCCGAGCCGGGCGTGGACTTCTGCAAGCGGCTGGCAGATGCCGGATGCACTGCCATCATCTACACGGACATTGCCTGCGACGGTGCCATGCAGGGCACGAACCTCGGCCTGTACCGTACGCTTGCCAAAGAGATGCCCGGCGTGGCCTTTACGGCCAGCGGCGGCATCTCGTCCGAAGCAGAGCTTCTGGAACTGAAAAAAATGGGCACTGCCGCTGCCATTTTAGGCAAGAGCCTGTACACCGGCGCACTGGACCTTGCGCGCTGCGTGCAGCTGGTGCAGGAGTGAACGGAGGGGAAACGACATGATCACCAAACGCATTATTCCCTGCCTTGATGTGCGCAATGGCCGCGTGGTCAAGGGCACGAACTTTGAAGGCATCCGGGATGTGGCCGACCCGGTGGAAATGGCCCGCATGTACAACGCTGCCGGTGCCGACGAGCTGGTGTTCTACGATATCACCGCCAGTTTCGAGGGCCGGGCACTGTTCACGGATATCCTGACCCGCGTCGCCAGCGAAATTTTTATCCCGCTCACGGTGGGCGGCGGCATCAACACGCTGGAAGACTTCGACCGGGTGCTCAAGTGCGGCGCGGACAAGGTCAGCGTCAACTCGGGCGCACTCAAAAATCCCGACCTCATCCCGGCGGCAGCACAGCGCTACGGCAACCAGTGCGTGGTGCTCTCTGCCGATGTGAAGCGGGTGAACGGCCAGTTCCGGGTGTTCGCCAAGGGCGGGCGCGAGGACACCGGCCGGGATGCACTGGACTGGATCAGCTGGTGCGTGGACCACGGCGCGGGCGAGATCTGCCTGAACAGCATCGATACCGACGGTGTGCGCAATGGCTTCGACCTTGAGATGCTGGATGCAGTTGCGGCGCGGGTGAACGTGCCCATCATTGCCAGCGGCGGCGCAGGCAAAAAGGAAGACTTTCTGGAGCTGTTCCACCACAAGGGCATCGACGCAGGCCTTGCGGCGGGCATCTTCCACCAGAAGCTGCTGACCATCCGGGATCTGAAGGAATACCTCAACGCAAACGGCGTGGAGATGCGGCTGTAACGCCGGGGCATTTCTCCCCGGCGCGGGGAAAAGCCGTAACGCGAAACTGGATTTCCGCAAAAACAACCCGCAAACTCTTGCGTTTGCGCACCGAATACGCTAAACTAGTAATATCCCCATCCGGGGAGGGAGAACCGTTATGAATCTGAAATTTGATGAAAAGGGCCTGATCCCTGCCATCGTGCAGGACCACTACACCAAAGAGGTGCTCACCCTCGCTTACATGAACGCCGAGACGCTGGCGCTCACCATCGCCGAGGGCCGCACTGTGTTCTGGAGCCGCAGCCGTCAGGAGATCTGGCGCAAGGGCGAGACCAGCGGCAATGTGCAGCGGGTGGTGTCCATCACCGCCGACTGCGATGCCGATGCTCTGGTGGTGGAAGTGGTCAAATCCGGCCCCGCCTGCCACACCGGCGCCGAGAGCTGCTTCTTCAACGAAGTATACGTCTCGCCGGAGCTGAAGCAGTTCAGCTGGCAGGGCCTGTACCAGCTCATCAAGGGCCGCAAGGATAGCCCCAAGGAGGGCAGCTACACCACCTACCTGTTCGAGAAGGGCAAGGAGAAGATCCTGAAAAAGGTGGGCGAAGAGTGCACCGAGGTCATCATTGCGGGCGAAAAAGAGGATAAGGAAGAGACCGTTTACGAGATCAGCGATCTTGCCTACCATGTTCTGGTGCTGATGGTCAGCGCCGGCATCACGGTGGAGGATGTGACCCGTGAACTGGAAAAACGTCACGTCATTGACCACAAGGTCAAACAGGAAAGGATGCAGTGAATTGTCTATGGCAGATTATAAGAAGTCCAGTGTCCATTGCCACTCCACCATGTGCGATGGCAAAAATACCTTGCAGGATATGGCAAGTGCTGCGTGTGCGCAGGGCTTGACCACGCTGGGCTTCACCGGCCATAGCTACACCCAGCGCGACCGCGAATACTGCATGAGCCCCAGCCGCACCGCCCAGTACAAGGCCACCATCGCCAAGCTCAAGGCCGAATACAGGGGCAAGGTGGATATCCTGTGCGGCATCGAGTGGGATATCCTGAGCGAGGATAAGCGCACCGGCTACGATTACTGGATCGGCAGCGCACACCACCTGTACGGCAAGAACACCGGCAAGTATTACGAGATCGATTTCCGCCCGCAGGACCTGTGGGACTGCATCAACGATGATTTTGACGCAGACCCCCTTGCCGCTGTGGAAGCCTACTTTGCCGAGGTGGAAAAGGTGGCTGCCCTCAAGCCGGATATTCTGGCCCACATCGACCTGATCAAGAAGCTGAATGCCAACGGCGAGTTCTTCGACGAAGAATCGCCCCGCTACAAGGCCGCTGCCCTCAAGGCACTGCAGGCCGCAAAGGCAAACGATTGCCTGCTGGAAGTGAACACCGGCGGCGTGTACCGCGGCTACCGCAAGGACTTCTACCCCGGCCCGTGGCTGCTGGGCGAGTGGCAGAAGATGGGCGGCAAGGTCATCATCACTTCTGATTCTCATGATATCAACAGCCTGACCTACGGCTTTGACGAAGCTGCCGCCGCCATCAAGGCTGCAGGCTTTACTAGCGTGCAGGTGCTTACCGGCAACGGCTTCGAAACGCAGGAACTGTAAAAAATTGGAGATAACCCTCTCCGTCAATGCTTCGCATTGCCACCTCCCCCGAAAGGGGGAGGTTTTGCTGTTTCTTTTACGCAGCATAAAAGCTCCCCCTTCGGGGGAGCTGGCGAGCGTCAGCGAGACTGAGAGGGTTGTTTTGCGGTAAAAATAGAACTTTGGAGGAACCCTATGACCCACGCGCAGCCCCAAAAGAAAAGCTTCTTCAACATGAACGTAGACCTGATGCACGGGCCTATTTTAAAAAGCCTGCTGCTGTTCATGCTGCCCATTCTGGTTTCCAACCTGTTCCAGCAGCTCTACAACACGGTGGATACCATGATCGTGGGCAATGTGCTGGGCGATACAGCCCTTGCCGCCATTGGCTCCTGCGGTTCGATCTACGAGCTTTTAGTCGGCTTTGGCATCGGTATCGGCAATGGCCTTGCCATCGTTGCAGCGCGCTCCTACGGCGCGCAGGACGAAGACCTGCTCAAGCGCACGGTGGTGGGGTCGGTCGTCATTGGCCTGATCGCCTCGCTGGTCATTACAACGGCAGGCTTTTTCGGCCTGCATGCCCTGCTGCAGCTGCTGGATACCCCGGCAGAAATTCTGGAAGATGCCTACAGCTACATCATCGTGATCGACCTTGGCGTTGTGGTCATGTTTATGTATAACCTGTGCGCAGGCCTGCTGCGCGCCATTGGCAACAGCGTAATGCCGCTGGTGTTCCTGCTCATCAGCTCGGTGCTGAACGTGGGGCTGGACCTGTGGTTCATTGCCGGGGTTGGCATGGGCGTGCGGGGCGCAGCGGTGGCAACGGTCATTGCACAGGGCATCTCGGTGGTGCTGTGCGTTCTGTACGTGCTGGCAAGGGTGTGCATCCTCATCCCGGAGAAAAAGCATTTCGCTGTGGGCAGTCATCTCTACTGGGAGCTGTTCAGCCAGAGCATCTCCATGGGCCTGATGAGCAGCATCGTGTCTGCGGGTTCGGTGGTGCTGCAGTACGGCATCAACGGGCTTGGCACCCTGACCATTGCGGGGCACACCGCTGCCCGCAAGCTGTTTGCCTTTACGGAGATGCCGCTCATCTCCATGGCGAACGCCGGTTCCACCTTCGTTTCCCAGAACCGCGGCGCAAACCAGCCCGACCGTGTGCGCAGGGGTATGCGGCAGATGTATCTGTACTCGGTGGTGGTGATGGTCGCCGCCGTGGTGCTGATGAACTTTGGTGCTCAGTGGATGGTGCAGCTGATCTCCGGCTCTTCGGAACCCATCGTGCTGGAAAACGGTGCGCGGTACCTGCTGTGGAACGCACCGTTCTATGCGGTGCTGGGAGTGCTGCTGTGCACCCGCTACGCGCTGCAGAGCCTTGGCCAGAAGGTGCTGCCGCTGTTCTCCAGCGTGATCGAGCTGGTGGGCAAGGTGATCTTTGTGCTGGTGTTCATCCCGAAATTCCAGTACAATGCGGTCATCCTGTGCGAGCCCATCATCTGGTTCTTCATGACGGCATATCTGGTGGCGGTGTACCTGCACGAGCCCTTTGTGTTCCCGAAAAAGAAGAAGTAAAAACAGGGCTTTGCAGCGATAAAAGCGACTGCAAAGCCCTGTTGTGTTTTGATGAAAAGTATGCTATCATAAAACTGCCGCTTTGGCGGCAAGGCGCTGTGCCACAAACACAGGCGGCTTTTTCTTCTTACCGGCACCTGAGCGCGCCGGGTAAAGAGATTTTTCTTGAAATCTCGCTCCCCCGGACGCTTGAGGGCGGAAAGGGGGGATGCACCATGACGTTTGAACAGGTCGTATTGCTGCTCACGCTTCTCGGCGGAGCGATCTACGTTACGTTTGAAATTACATGGACTGTTTCTCACAGCGATAGACGCAAGAAAAAATGACCGCCTCCAGCTACCAACTTGAACGGTCATTTTTCTTGATCTGATTCAGTAAGGAGCAAGCCGTTTGCGGGCCAGCGCCTTTCTATTTATAGTATAATCATTTCACAAGGGACTGTCAAGGGCGCATCCGTGAGCACTTGACAGCCTTTTTACGTTACAGCGCCGAATAGCCAAAGCTGTTCACCAGCGCATCGATGTGCTGGCCGGCCTTGCACAGGGGGCAGTCGCGGCTGTCAAAGCTGGCGTAGTCCGGCAGGCTGGCGGGGTCGAAGATCGAGGTGACCTCATAGCCCATGCACTCATGGGTGGTGGCAAAAATAGCGGAAAGGCCTGCCACGGTGCCGCCGTAGTAGTTCACGGCCTCCACAGCGGCCTGCACGGTGTAGCCGGTGGTGATGGAAGCGGACAGAATGAGCACATGCTTGCCCTTGACCATGGGGGCCAGATTGTCGCGCAGGATGATCTGGCTGCCGGTGGTGTACTCCGGGGTGATCACATAAATGGTCTGGTGGGCGTTCATGTTGGCAAAGCCGTCCTTGGTCAGCTCGTTGGCAAGGCAGGTGCCGATCACCTGCGTGCCGTCCAGACAGAGCACGGTGTCCACAATGGTGCTGTGCTGGTAAGCGGCCACCAGCTCCTTTGCCACGGCCTTGGCCTCGGAAAGGCGGGACTTCTGGGTGGTGACATCGATGTAATAGTTGATATGGCTGTGGCTGGTAGCAAAGTGGCCCTTTGCTACGCGCAGGAACAGGTTACTTTTTTTGGTGGGAAGCTTTACCATATTGATCATCGAAACAACACTCCTTTTCAGGTTTTCCGGGTTGCCCCTCAAATGCAAAAAGCACCGCATCGCTGCGATGCTCCTGCACATTTTTATAACCCTATTGTACCGGAAAAGAAACCTGTGCACAAGGCATAAATCCACTAAAAAACTTTGTGCATTTTACATGATATCGCCCAAAACTTGGATACAAATGGCCCGCATACGCAAAAAGACCCGCACCACAGGGTGCGGGCCTTTAATGCAAAAGTAAAATCAGTCCACAATCGTAACCTTGATGGCATCGGTGATGTCCCAAGTGGCATAGATATCACTGTAGGAATCAGTGATGCTACCGTTTGCGTACATCTTCGGAATGTACAGCACCTGAACCTTGGATGCGCTGGTAAGGTTCTCAATACCGGAAACCTTCAGCGTAGGAGTCACAGTAGTCTTCGCATCGACACTGGCGTTGGAACCACCTACCAAATCAATCGTGACACCGGAGACACCCTGATAATAAGTATGCAGCTTATTGTCAGCATCGGTAACATTTACCTGGAAATGCTGCTGGTTGACCTGCAGGCTCACCTTGGTATAGATCTCAAACTCGCAAGTGAGCGTAGTACGATTATAGGTGGCGCTCTTCAGCGTGGCTTCACAGATGCCGTCGCCCGGCTTCAGGGTGCTGCCGATCGTGCCGACAGGACGGTTCGGGTTGGAGCAGCCGGTCAGCATGCCGGAACCTGCAATGGCAACAGCGGTAAGAGCGGTATATTTCATAAAGTCACGGCGGGAGAATGTATAGGACATGTTCGTTCCTCCTTTAAAAAGCAGATCAGTACGGCATTGCGGCATTACCTATAAGATAGGCGAAACCGGGCCGGATGTCAATGCCTTTTGGCAAAATAAAATGATGAAATTTTGAGCTGTGACGTTGTTTTGCGACGAAATTTCGTCCTGTGCGGGCCGCGTATCAGGCGCGGGTCACGTCTGCAGCGGTCATGACGAAGGTCATGGTCTTATCCGCTGCAAAGGTGGGCATGTAAGTAACGCTCAGCTGCTGCCAGCCCTTGGGGACCATCAGCATCAGCTGCAGATAGCCGGTACCCTGCGGGGGCAGATTGGTGGAATCCGAGAAGGTCTGAGAGTTGGAGTTGTACAGCGAGATGTTGGCACCGCACTCCACGCTCTGGCCGTCGCAGGAAGCAGAGAAATCGGTAGAAGCTGCTGCCAGTGCGTGGAAGTTTGCATCCACGTTCTCCTGCGGGGGCACGGGATAAGCAGCATTGATCTCGGCCAGATTCTGTGCGCCGATGTTGAAGGTCTGGTTCTTGGTGCGGTTGACCACGGTGACCAGAACAGCAATGTATTCGTAACCGGCCTGTGCAGGTGCGGTATCAATGTTGAACAGGCTGGTCAGCTGAACGCCAAGGCCGTTCCAGTTGCTGACCTTATCACCGACCTTGACATCCACGATGGTGGCGCTGCCATTCTGCTGGCAGCCGCCCAGCAGGCTTGCTGCGCCCAGAGCAGCAACGGATGCGCCGGTGCACTTGAGGAAGGTACGGCGGGAAATGGAGTTGGACATAAAATAAATCCTCCTTTTGATAGGAAAAACCGTATTCCAGAATGTTCTATTCTGTTTATACCCTTTCTGCCCGAAAGATGCAAGGGTTTTGGGGCTGAATTTACAGCTTTTTCACAGGAATATCACCCTTCGTGGGTAAGGCCCTTCACATGTGTTTCGCTGGTTTTGACCAGATTTAACAGGCTGGGCGTATAAAGCGGGAACTCGCGGGTCAGGCTTTCCGTGGTCATGGTCAGGCAGGCCGGGTCCTTTACGCCCTCGCCGCCGTTCACATCCTGTCCGTCCAGCAGGGCTTCCACGTTGGCTTCGGACATGCGCATCACGGCATCGGAGCAGCCGCGCCAGCGGATGGGATCGATGCTGAACATACTGGCGGCGTTGTGGGGCTCGGCCGAGTACAGCAGGCGGAACATTTTGGCTACGGCCATCATCAGGTAGGCGCTTACCTCGGTGGTAAGGGCCTTGCTGTGGCACTGGCCGATCTTGGCGTACAGCACGTTCAGGCCGTTGGAGATCAGCTTTTTGTTCATGGTGGGCAGCACGCTGCCGTGGTAGATGTTGTCCTTCATCTTGTCCGGGTTCGGAAGGTCTTCTGCCGAGAGCATCATGCCGTTGCGCTCTGCACTGCGGCCCAGAAGATAATCGCAGGAAACATTATAGTAGTCTGCCACGCGCACCACAAAGTCCAGGCCGCATTCGCGGATGCCTTTTTCGTAGTGGGACAGCAGCGCCTGCGAGACGCCAAGATCCTCGGCGGCCTGCTTCTGGGTGATGCCGCGTTCCTTGCGCAGCAGCTTGATGATACGGTTGAATTCCATGATTTTTGGCTCCTCAAAGTTCGATGTAGGGGGACATCCTTGTTTTTGGTTTACAGCAGGTTGATTATACACAACGGAAAACCTTTTGTAAAGCAAGAAAAGTGACGATATTTTTCGTTGATTTTCGTCATTTCTGTCAAAAGACTTGCTCTGGACACCATATCTATGCTAAACTATAGGTATTAACGCATACATTTTGTGGCGTGCGCGGGGCCGCGGCTGCCGCCAAAGAGCAAAAAATCTGGCAGACGACACGTTTTTCTGCCAGATTTTTTCTCCGCAGCGGGTTTTGCCGCCCGTTCCCGTGCCGCCGCACAGCGATAAAGAGAGGCACTATCCATGAAAACGTTCAAGCTTCATCTCATCCGCCACGGCATGACTGCAGGCAACCTGCAGGGCCTGTACATCGGCAGCGGCACCGACATCCCTCTGTGCGACGAGGGCCGCGCGCAGCTCAATGAGCTGAAAGAGCGGTTCGAGTATCCGCAGGTGGATACCGTGTTCTCCTCCCCGCTGCTGCGCGCGGTGGAAACAGCCAACATCCTGTTCCCGGATGCAAAGCACACCTTTACCGTGCACGACCTGCGGGAGGCCGGCTTTGGCAAGTTTGAGAACAAGCCGGTCAAGGAGCTGGTGCACGACGAGGACTTTAAAAAGTGGATCACCCCCGGCTCCGGCTATGTGCCCGAAGGCGCAGAGCCTACCGACCAGTTCCACGCCCGCTGCGCCGAAAGCCTGATGAAGCTGTTTGAGTATATGATCCGCATGGATGTGACCGAAGCAGCCTGTGTGACCCATGGCGGCGTGATCATGAGCATGCTCAGCCAGCGCGCGGTGCCCACCCGCCGCCCGGAGCAGTGGATGGCAGACCCCGGCTGCGGCTACACGGTGCAGACCGATGTGCAGCTGTGGATGCGGGACCGTCTGGTGGAAGCCATCGACATCGTGCCCTTTGGCTATGCCGATACCCTGCGCGGTCAGGCCGAAGCCGAGGAAAACGAGGCCTTTGAGTAAGGATTCGGTTACAGTTTCGGCCCATCCCTTGACAGAAGCGGCGCAATCCTTTATTGTATAAGGGAACGATCATTTTAGGAGGAAGTTCCATGTCCCAGTCCATTTCCCGCCGGTCATTCCTGAAATGTGCCGGCTCCGGTGCGGTCAGCCTTGCGGCAGCGCTGCTCACCGGCGTACCTGCAGCGGCACAGCAGCCGCGTCTTGCAGGCGAACCTGCCCTGCTGGACGGCAAAGCTGCCGTGGAGCTGCTGGGCTATGCCCCTGCGCAGGAAATGGGCAATGTGCTGGTGTACCTCTCGGTGGAAAACCTCTCCGCATCCACCCTGCCGGTGGGCGCAAGCTATCTGCAGAGCCGTGAGGTGTGCACGCTTGGCGACCTGTACAGTATGGGCACCGGCGTTACCGCTGTGTGCGATGGCAAGCCGGTGCGCTGCGGCAGCTTTGCTGCGCCGCTCTACGGCGAGAACGCGGCGGATGCTTCGGTGTTCACCCTGAACCTGACGGCAGGCCGCGGCGCGCTGCTGCACTGCTTCTGCGCAGTGCCGGACAACTGGCAGACGCTGGAGCTGACCTATCACCCGGATTTCGCGGCGGGCCGCAGCGTGACCTTTACGGTCAACCGCAGCACTGACCACGCCGTGCTGGGCGTGGTGCCCACCTCTCCTGCCGAGGTCGGCAGCGTGGTGGATCTGTAACTCCTTCAGTCTCGCATACGCTCGACAGCTCCCTCGGAGAGGGAGCCTCTGGCGAAAAGGAAAACTTGGCCGTATTGCCAAAGCCTCCCTCCATGAGAAAGACTTCCCCCGGCCGGGACAGATTCTCCCCGCGCCGGGGAGAAATGTCACCGCAGGTGACAAAGAGAGGAGCAGATGTCACGCAAGTGACAAAAAGGGGAGCAGTGGCATCGTGTCAGCGATGACGGAAGGAGTTCCTGAACGGAATAAAAGACCATCTGAGATGCAGTTAAAAATGCCTCAGATGGTCTTTTTTTGCTTTGTCAATTCAGCACATTCTGCCCGGCGGAATCCAATACCGTCAGCTCCTGCCCGGTCACGCTGGAGACCAGCGCAATGTAGCTGCGTCCGGTGCGGATGGTCAGCGGCCTGCCGTCGGCATCGTAAAAGGCAAAGGTGGAGTCTGTGCCCTGCGTCCATGTGATGTGCCACAGCTGGCTGCCGTTCAGCCAGACACCGCCGCCAAGGGACAGGTCGTAGTCCAGCGTGGTGCCGTCGTCCCGCAGGCTGGAAGCGGAATAAAGGACCAGCAAATTGTCGAATTGCGCCTGCGCGCCGGTGTTGGCATCCAGCTGGGCGGTGCCGTCGGCGCGGAGCATCCCGTAGGTGCCGCTGGCCGCATCGTAGGCAAAGCCGGTGGTGCTTTGGGGCGCAAAGTTGATCTGCACCTGTTCGGCATCCCGGGAACCTGGCTCCGGCAGACGGGGCTCTTTGGCCTGCGGCAGCAGGGCGGGCAGAGCGGAAATGGCAGAACTGTCCTCGGCAGTGCTGGCCGAGGAGGAAGCGCTGCTGCCGTGGTCGCCCAATGCGCCGGAAAGGTTCAGGCTGCCCAGCACGGAAGCGACCTCCCCGCCGCTGGTATGCCACAGCGGCGCGCCGCTCCAGACATCATCGCAGGAAAAGGCGTTGCGGCCCACTTCCAGCGCGTCCACGGCCCGCAGGTTATAATAATCCAGATAGTTGCGGGCAAACTGCCCTGCACCCCGCTGGATGGGCAGTACTTCCTGCCCGCTGAGCAGCCGCCAGTAAAGGTCCTGCCCAAGGGTCACTGGGCCGACGGTTGGCATGGCCGATACCGAAGGATAAGCCAAGCACAGGCTGGTGGGCTGGCCGCTCTCGGTCAGGGCTTCCAGCACCACCGATGCGCTGCCAATACCCCACTGTGTGGTGCTGGAAGCGGCGTTGTCGATCACCACGGCGGCGGTGCGTTCGCCGGGATACTGCAGCTCCTGCCCGGTCAGCGGGTCGGTGGGCGCTGCACTGTCCGGGGCAGTGGTGCCGGACAGCGCACACCCGCACAGCAGGGCTGTGCACAGCACCGCCGTGCCAAGGGCCAGATTCCAGATGCGTTTCATGCGGTTCCCTCGTTACTGATAGCTGAAGTTGGACCACTCGTCGTCGTCCACGATGGCAAGATAGGTCTTGCCGCGGTTGAAAAGCATCTGCGCACCGGTCTTGTCGTAGACCAGCAGCGGATGCTCAGGCGAAGCCTTTTCCCAGCGGACATGCTGTACAGCGCCACGGCTGAAATAATAGGCATCGCCGCCGGAGATGTAGCTTACCTGCTGCACATCGCCGGAGTCGCCGGAATAGCGCTCGATGGGAGCAAAGCAGACCAGCAGGTTGTCAAAGCTCAGCTGCTTTGCATTCAGCTCGTCCACGGTGTTTTCAAACTTGCCGGAGATGCGGCTGTACATCTGCATTTTATAGGTGCGGGACTGCGGATCATAGCGGAAGCTGGTCTTGTAGTGGTCCGAGTGGGTGATGCTGACCGTCCTGCCGGATGCTGCACCCTGCATGGCATTCTCCTCGCCGGTGCGGTAGTCCGCAAAGCGGAAGAAGGTGGCATCGTAATCGTACTTCAGCCCGATGCCCGCGTTGGAAGCGGCCTGCCGGATCTCCTTGCCGGAGGTGAACTCGGTGTGTTCATAGGCCACATCCCGGCCCCGGCTGTCGCGGTGAGCCACATGCGGATGGGTGGGAGTATTAAAGTAGCTCTTGCCGCCGATGTTCAGGCCGGAATAGTTGTATACGCTGATGAATTTGGTGCAGGCGGCGCTCTCACCGTCGTGGTAGTACAGCGCCTGATAGGGCATCAGCAGCTGCAGGAACTGGTCGCGGCCAGAGCGCAGCGGGCCGATCTCCGGGATGGAGTCGGCATCGTGGAACACCGCGCAGAAGCGGGTGATGCCGCCCTCCACCTTGCACTCGATCAGCAGATCGGCAGAGGAAAGACCGCGCTGCGGACGGGCGTTCTGACGGGAGGTGTTGGAGATGTTGTTGACCATCACGCCCACGATACGGCCATTGCTGCGCTTGGCCTCACCGGTCAGCGGGTCGGCATCGTAAGCGGGCAGTGCGGCAAGACTGGCAGCGGGCTGCTCGCCTGCTGCCAGCGAGGAAGCAGCCATGTCCTCCGAGGATGCAGCAGAAGAAGCTGCGCCGGAAGAACTGATGCCCAGTGTCTGCTGGAGCCAGCTGGAAAAATTGCTGCCCAGAATGGCACTGCCGGAAGCACTGCAGCTGGAAAGCGCCAGCGAAGCGGCAGCGGCACCGGTCAGGCGAAGAACAGTACGGCGAGTGATCTTCATAGGAAAAACCTCCTGCAAAAAACGTATCGGCGCGGCCCGGCAGAATGCCAAAGCCGGGAAAAAGTTTGCGGGTGCAGCGCGGCGGGGCGCACACTGCCGGGCAGTAAAACGCAGCGCACTGCAGACGGATTTGATTTGATTGTAACGATTCTTGCCGGGTTTGTAAAGAGGAAGTTATCAGGATGAAGCCCCTTCCGCTGCCGACCCCGGAGCATCTTCGATCTGCTGCGCGGATGAAAAGCGGAAGCCCACACCGATGCAGGAGCTTTTTGCGCCTTTTTGCCCGGGAACCCTTGCATTTTTGCGCAAGTTGTGGTAATATTATTCGGCAGTATGTTCACTGCGGAAATATGCGCTCGTAGCTCAGCCGGTAGAGCATCTGACTTTTAATCAGAGGGCCAGGGATTCGAGTTCCCTCGAGCGCACCAAAATCCCACGAAGAATCGTAAGGTTCCTCGTGGGATTTTCCATTTTCTGGGGCTCTGCACACTTTTGCACACTTTTTGCACACCGGCGGGAAAGCCGTGTTTTTCCTTGCATTGTCTGCATTCTGTGCATCGTGAGCGTTTTTTCCATACTTTTTTCAGGCGAACAGCAGGCGGGTGAACTCACGCCGCTGCTCGGGGTTCATCTGTCGGACAACTTTCAGCATCCCTTCCGGGGTGATCTGGATGCTGTCCGGCAGATTTTCTTTTACCGGCACAGAGCCGGATTTGGGGGAGCCGATGTCCTGTGAATAGAAGTCTGCTTCCAGCTTCTCAGCCAGCTCCAACCGGGGCTTGTCCTGCGTGTGGGCGTAGGTGTCCATCAGGATGCCGGTGGTGGCGTGACCGGTGTTGCCCTGCACGGCCTTGATGTTGCCGCCGGATTCAATCAACTGGTAAGTGGCACTGGAGTGGCGCAGACCGTGGAACACGATCTTCTCAAACTCCGGGTGCTCCGCACGCCATGCGCGGTACCATTTAGAAAGGGCTTCCGGGGCAACAGGCATACCGTTGGGCAGGCGGAAGAGCTGACCACAGTTGTGATATCTGCCATCCATGGCAAGCTCGTCCTGACGGAGCTTTTCCAGCCAAGCCAGCAGTTCCTCTTTCAAGGGTCTCGTCAGATAAAGGGTGCGGCTGGATTTCTTAGTTTTCGGCTTCTTCAGCACCAGTGCGGAGCTACTGCCCTCACGCTGGTCGGGGAAGATGTGGTAGATCTGATTCGGGTCGGTCTTTTCCAATGCAGCCTTTTCGGTGCGCTGTAAGCTCCTGCCGACCGTGATGGTCCCACGTCCATCCGCTGCATCGAAGTCGATGTCTCCCGGCTGCAAGCCAAGGATCTCTCCGACACGCAGCGAGAGAATCATGCTCAGATGAACAGCAAGGTGAAGCGTAGGGTCGGTCATGGTCTGCAACGCAGCAAGCATGGTCTTTTCGTCCCAGATGGCACGTTCTTCCGAGGTCGATTTCGGGGCTTCTCTCGGAATCGGTGACTTGAGGAGCAGACCCCACTCAACGGCATAGGAAAAAGCAGTCTTGAGCATAGCGTGGACTTCCCGGATGGAAGCACCCGTCAGAAACTGCCGCTTCTGCTTGTCGGTGAGCGTTTGCTTGACACCCTGCTTATACAGTCCGCGCGGTGTCCGGCTCAGCGTGGCGTAGAACTGTTCAAGGTCATACGTCTGAACCTTCTGAATCTGTTTCTTGCCAAGATAGGGCACGACAAGATTCTGGATCATGGCTACCGTGTGGGTGTAGGTTTTGGGTGCCCACTTGTGCTTGCTGGACTGGATGGGAAGCCACTTGTACAGCATTTCCGCTACCGTCATTGCATCGGGTATGAGGAACGTACCGTCCAAGAGTTCTTTCTCTACCGAGATCTTGCGGTCTTGCGCTTCCTTCTTGGTTTTGAAGCTCTCCCAGCCTTCACAGATCCGGCCAGCATGGTCTTTGTATTTGAAACGAACGGAGTAGGAATCTCCGCGCCTGAGAATAGATGCCATAGATGTTCCCTCCCTCAGACCGCTGCAAACCAATCATCGAAGCTCTGCTTGCTTACCCGGATGCTGGTACCGAGGCGGATCACCTTGAAATCTTTCGTGGTGTTGCACAGATTGTACGCAGCACGGTTGGAGATCGCCAACAGTTGGGCAATCTCCTCCACCCGGTAGACAAGCGGGGCGTGTCGGACGGTTTTGCTGGTCTGGTCAGAAGGTTCTACGGCAGGGGTTTCGGACAATTTCATTGTAGGGGATTCGGGCGCGATTTTCAAGTCCTCACGGGTCAGTTTGGTGGAATTTTTGCGGACATTCGTCATAGGCATGTCTCCTTTGCACTTCTCCAGACCCGGTGCAGCTCCGGTTGAGCTGCACCCTTGTGGGCTGGCTAATATGTAAGGGCCTGCCGCTCCTGACCCGAAGCAGCAGCCCAAAAAAGTGCGAGAACTTGAATTTACGCGCCCCACGCGCCCCAAACCACACAAAAGTACCTTCCTGTGCTGATTTTACAGGGCGCATGGCTGAATTGTATGCGCCCTTTTGGGGCGCATCTTGCCTTCTCTCCCGCCCCGAAGGGCGTGTTGCCGCCCCGCATCCGCCCGGAAAGGGTAGATGCGCGCCCGGGGAAAACAGCGATAACAAGTCAAAACTACTGATTTGGGGCGCGTAGGGCGGGAGATTTTCACTTTTCGTGTGTTTTATGCCGCAGCAAAGGCGGGGTGGACGCATACGCCCCGGAAGCCGCGGTACTTTCCCTCGATGTGCTTGGAGAAGGTCAGGCCATACTTCCCTGCATTTTTCAGCAGGAACTGGCTGAACTTCTTTTGCGGAACAGGCGATTCCAGATTATCCTCGCACCACTTGGTGTAGGCGCGGTAGAGATAGGTGGAGCGTTCCTCGGTGTCGGGCTTGAAGCGGACATACGCCGTTGCCTGCATGAACTGGGTCAGGTTATCGCTGTCCGCCATGGCTGCTTCGAGGTTCTGGATGGAGCGCTCGCTGATGGTGAACTGATAGCGGTTCGCCAGCAGACGGTGTAACCCCTCCAGCATCCACAGCAGGATACCGGGTCGCTCCTCGGACAACTCTTCGATGAGGAAGGGATTATCCACCCGGGCAGGGTCACGGTCTTTCACCGTGATGAGGATCTGTCTGCGCCAGAAGCCGTCGCTGTCATCGTGAGCAGCCACAAGGTTGCCATTGCCGAAGCAGATGAAACGAACGTACAGCAGACCTTGGACAGCCTGCTTGTTCTTCCGCTCGATGCACAGGCGATCCTCGGCGGTGACGATGGACTTGATGTTCCGTGTTTCGGGCAAAGCCACCATGTTCAGGTCGTCATCGACCATGACCAGCTTGTACTCCAGATTTGCACTGGCAAAGCGGTTCGTTTCGATGCGGAGGATGGATTCGGAGTGAGAGGCTTCCCCGAACAGCTTCTTCAGCAGCAAGCCGATGCGGGATTTTCCCTCGCCGCCCTTGCCGGTCATGACCAGCATCTTCTGCGCCTTGGTAGACGGGATCAGGAGATAGCCGAGATATTCCTGCAAGGTCAGAATGTCCTCCGGGATGAGCAGACCGTCCAGAAATTCCAGCCACTTGGTCGGTGCGGGGGCATCGGGCTGGTATTCCACGGGGAGCCGGTTCAGGCAGAGTTCCTTTTCCGGCACAAAGCCCCGCTCGTCCAGAAAGTAGGTTCCGTTCTGGAGATGGATGCGGTCAAGCTGGGGTTTCCATTCAGGGGTATAGGTTTCGATACGGAGTGCGTCCAGAACCTGCTTCTCCTTCTTGGCAAGGTTGTCGAGCACAAAGTCACGGAGGTCGCTGTGGACTTCGTAGAGCAGTGCGTCCTCGTCTACCTCGCCGTTCTGGTCGAACAGCTTCTGTTTCAGGCACATCATAGGGTGTTTCTCTAAAAGGTACTGGCAGTAAGCGGTTTCACGCACTTTGCCCTTGCTGTCTACCCAAGGGCATTCGCATTCTTCCTCTTCTTCCAGTTCGTCCTCATCACGCCAATCTTCGTTCCTCTTTTTCCAGTCGCTCATGCAATCCCTCCCAATACTTCCGTAGCTCGTTTTCGGTCTGCGGGTCCGGGAGCACCGAACAGTCCAGATAATATTCAACGATGTCAAGGTTCTTTATCGCTTCAAGGAAGCAGGGGTGAAGTTCTTCTGTGGGTGACTGCGGTGCGTATCGGACCCGCCAACGCTGCAGACAGCGGTAATAGTCCAGTAGCTGCTGCCGGACGGTGGGCGGACTGCGGGGAGCAAGCCGCACCTTGCCGTCGGCAAGTGCCATGCCAAAGTCCTCCTTCAACTTTTCCACAGCCTTGTAGGGAGATAGTTGAAAAAGTCTGCCGACAAAATCGATCACATCGCCATCTGCCTGACAGGCGAAACAGTGGAAACGGCTGTCCACCTTCATGCTGGGGTGTTTATCCCCGTGGAAGGGGCAGCACATCATACCGTTCCGGTTTACGGCGAAGCCGTACAGCTCCGCCGCCTGCCGGGTCGAGATGGCGTTCTTTACGTCCGAAAAGACAGAGGTGCTACCCTCCGTCCCAATGGGTGGGGTACAGGCGAAAGGACGAAGCCCGGTGAGGGGCGTGGGTGAGGTTGGGTTTATTCACACATCGATCCGTCAGAGTGTTGTTCATTTGACCTCCTGCTGCGGTACGGCGTAGTTGCGCTCCTCCTTGCGGAAGAAGGTTTCCACGTTCTGTTGTGCGGTGCGGAGTTCACGCAGTTCGACCTGCGCTTTCTTGTAGCGGGTGTAGAACCCGTTTTTCTCCGAGGAAAGGGTCTGGTATTCGGCATCCAGTTTTTTGAGGTCCGGCAGCGTCCTGAGCCCATTGGCCTTGAAATAGGCGCAAGCGGCCTCGTACACGGCAAACTCTGCACGGTGCTGCTCCTTGAACTTGGCGGGGTTCCGCACAGTCTGGAGCTTCTGTGCAAGAGGCTTGTACTGCCGATAGACCACAAGATGCCCGCGCAGCTCCTTGAGGGAGACCATGCGGGCATCCATGTCTTTGACCACCGCCAGTGCATCGTCGTGTTGGGTTTTCAGTTCGGCAATGCGCTGGTGCAGGGCATCTTCGCTGAGCAGCTTTTTCTCCTGTAGGAGACACAAGGTTTGCGACCAGCGTTTGAGGTTGAACTTTTTCGCCCAACGCTCATAGCCGATGCCCTTACCTGCGGCAACATTCGCCTGAATGTCAACTAGTTTCCTGATCTTATCCGGCTTCTTCTCGCTGCTGGGCTGGATGATGGCGGCAAGCTGGATGTTCTGGGAGAGGGCGGTCAGCACCTGCTCCTTTTCCAGCTTCTTGCTCAGTTTCTTGGCGGTGATGAACTTTGTCCGACCGGGCGGGCAGTAGCTCAACCGCCCTCGGCTCTCCTTCACGGCGATGCCGTGTTCCTGCATGAGCAATGCAGAAAATTCCTCGAAGGTGGTGGTTTTGTTCAGCACAGCGTAGATCTGCTTTCGCAGCTTGTCCAGCTCGGTCTGGTAGACGGTCTGGGTGGGCTGCTGCCCTTCGGCGGCAAGTTTGGCGTTGGCATGGTCGAGGCGGCGTTGTCCGCGCCGCTGCGCCCAATACTCGCGCTCCGAAACATGGTCGCCTTGGGCTTCCAGCAGGTTGATCTGGTTCAGGTCGGCTTGCTCGCACATCTCCATGACAGCGACACGGAGGTGCCGGAGCATGGCAGAGGTGCAGCGGTGCTTCTTGCCCGCTTCCCAGTCGCACGGCTTGTCCATGAAGGGCTGCCGTTCCACGGTGCGGACACGCAAGCTGCCGATGACGATGTGGACGTGGATGTTCCCGGCACTGTTGTGACCGTCCGGGTGGGTGCAGACGATGGCGGGATGACCGGGGAAGTTGTCCTTGCAGAACTGCAAGCCAAGGGCTTGCGCCCGCTCCATGGTCAGGTCGTTCTCTACTGCGTCCTTCGGGTCGAAGCTGATGATATAATGGTGGGTCTTCACGTCCTCCCGCCTGCCGTTCTTGCTGTACTTGCGATTGGCGATCAGGCAGGCCATAGCGAACGAGGATTCGCCGCACTCAAGGGTGTCGAGCAGGTACGAATCCCGTAGCTTGGGTCTGCCCTTCTCGTCCAGAATGGGCAGACCGGTGTATTCGTTGTGCTGAAAGGTGAGATAGCTTTCGGCGGCGGCATAGTTAGAGTTCTTCGAGCTTAAATGCTTGATGGTTGCCATACAGTTCACCAACCGTTTCTTCGGCTTTCAGCCGAAAGTTCGTGAGTGCGGACAGTTCCTCCAGAATCTGCGCCCGGAGCTGCTCGGTGTCTTTGCCGCCGGAGTTAAAGTGCCGTGCAAGCTGGTTGAGGTTGCTTCCCACCTTGCTGCACTGGGCAGACAAGGTGGCAAGCGCCGCCAGTGCATCCTCGCAGCCCTGCGCCACCACAACGGTGTGCTTGACATTCACGCCGTACAGGACGCGGCGGACGAGTTCGGATTGGGTGAGGTGGAGTTCTTTGCAGGCGTATGCGATCCGCAGTTTTTCTTCTGCGGTCACCCTGACTTTGATGATGTGTGTCTTTCGTTTTCGTGGCGTGTCATTGCGGTTCTTCTTTGCGTGTACGTTCGGACTTTTCATTTCAGCCATATTCGACCTCCTGTGAAAATGATAAATGCCCGCTCCGGGATGGAGAAGGCTATGTAATGCGACACGCCGCATTCGCACCAACGGTGCGAAGCTAGAGCAGGGTTTGGGGAAGGCACTCCCCAACAAGACCGCGGTTGCGTAGCAACGAAAGCCCCAGTGGGGCTTTCGAGTGGCAGCACGGTTTGCGTAGCAAATGGAGGAGTCTCACTCCGACAAGTGCTAGACCATGTGGACAGCAATTTTTCAAGCATTGAAAATTTGTGGCCACAGGTCGATACTTGCTTTCGCCCTTTCCGTGCAACACTGAAAATTTCAGAATTCGAACCGCAATGCACGTTGAAAATTTTGCAGAGCAAAACGTGTGAAAAGGCAAAGCCCCTGCTCATGATCACCGTTCACACCGAACGCAGTTCCTGCCCCTGTTTTGCAGCGGCGTTGTCCGGCTCACCCACAGAAAGTGTGAGGTCATGGCGCAGTATCTCGTTCAGACGGCTTATGAAGAATTCAAGGTGCAGCTTCCCAAAAGAAAAATACCGCCCTGCAAGACAGGCGAAAAATTTTGTCGGGTGAAACGGCGGCAAAACAAATCGGGTGTGTTGCGGGGCGGTAAAAATCTTCATGGGGAATAAATCCTCACCGTTCTGTACTTTTCTACAAATTTGGTGGGATTTGCGATAGAGGGTATCATGGATTGCAGGGCGCGTCAAGATGGTTTTGCAAAATTTATTGTGGTAAAGCGGTGATAGTAGGACTTATTATTTGAAGCAACATAAAATTCAGCAGTTCTGCGATTGATACCATTCATTGAAATAGCGGTTGCTTTCCTCTTCATTGTGAACCCATTTTTTCGATGATTTGAAGGCATTGAACGGAGGACTGTATCCTCTCAGCGGCGTGATTTCCTGCACGTCTTTGACATTCCGATGTTGGATGATTTCAAATTCGCTGCGCTCAGGAAGATACGCAATTACCTTGTCGGCGTGAATTGTTCCTTGGTATACATGGCAGGGGCAGCGGTAAAAAAGTTCACTGCGGTGTGCAAACCATTCAGCAACATCGTAAGAGAGCGACCATGAAATAGAAAGCGGTGCGCGCTCAATGCTGCCGATGCCGCCGCGATATACGGTGAACATCTCAATGTCTCTTACGCTCTCCGGCAGAGCATCGCGCCAGTTGTCAGGACGAATGATTTTGGCTCGGCGGACATACTTCCGAATGATGGGAGAATGATCGCCGTGACTGTAATAATGTTGTAAGGCGTACCGACATTTGATTTCAAGAGGCATCAGATGTTCGCATTTGTACAGCAGGTCTTCCATCATCTTGGCATCGTAGAAGGAATATTTTTCAAAGGTTTGCCAATCTTGGTCATGGGCAGCTTGAATAGCCTCTTGGAATCTGGCGTTGAGAAACAAATTGTCTCGATAGATCACGCTTCGGGTCGCCTCCTTGTCATGGTTTGGTGAAAGGTTTGCAGTTCCTGTCCCATAAAAGAAAAGAACCGCCCTGCAAGTCAAGCGAAAAATTTTGTCGGGTGAAACAGCGGCAAAATAAATCGGGTGTGTTGCGGGGCGGTAAAAATCTTCATGGGGAATAAATCCTCGCCGTTCTGTACTTTTCTACAAATTTGGTGGGATTGCGATAAAGAGTATCATGGATTACGGAGTGCGTCAAGATGGTTTTGCAAATTTTATTGCAGTGAAGCGGTAGAAGTGTGACTTCTTGTTGCATGGCGGTCATGCAGAATCAGTCTTTGCTATGGCTCATCCGATGTGCAAATCTAAGTAAAAGAGTCAGGTCTTCTTCATCTAAAGTACGCATTTCAGATAAGATCGAACTAACGAGTTCGGGATGCAGGCTCTCGGTATCAAAGAATTGCATCGGTGTAATATTGAAATAGTCACAGATATTGAAGAATTGTGACATGGAAGGCAATGCTTTTCCAGAACTGATACCTTGGATATAATTTTTGTTTTGGCCTAAGTCAAGGCTCATCTGGTATTCTGAAACATTTCGTTTCATGCGGAGTTCCGTAATGTGTTGACGAATGTACAGGGCATAATCCACTTTGTTCACCTCATGAAAAATCATACATGGAAACAAAGAAGAAGGTTCCATATACAAAACCTTATTTTGCCCGGAACTTAGATTGATAATACAGATACAATGTGGTAAAATGAAAAAGAACTGGTTGAAACGACAGAACAGTTCTGGAAAGCTAAGATGCCAGCGGAGGTGAATGGAATTGTCAATCGCGCAGATCGTCAAATACGAAGGTGATAACAGCACCTTCGTATGGAAGCACCCCAGTGAAGATTTCAACACGTCTACACAGTTGATCGTTCATGAATCGCAGGAAGCCATTTTCTTTATGAACGGTCAGGCACTGGACTTGTTTGGTGCTGGTCGGTATACCCTTGAAACCGAAAACATCCCTCTTATCCGTAAAGTCGCCAATCTTCCAACAGGAGGACAGACACCTTTCCATTGTGAAGTCTATTTTATAAATAAGACGGAGCAAATGGCAATTCGATGGGGTACAGATAGCAAAGTCCAGTACCTCGAACCTACATACAAATTTCCTATCTCGATTGGTGCCAGCGGTGAAATGTCGCTTAGTGTGTCCGATTCCAGAAAATTGCTCATTAAACTGGTTGGCACGGAAGCCTTTTTAGGACAGGCAAAGCTGATTCAGTTCTTCCGGGCATTCCTTATGACGAGGGTAAAAACATACATTGCCCAAACAATGGCAGCAAATGCAATCAATATCTTTGAAGCGGATATTGGCATTGTGTACCTTGTTGTTCAAATCGCAGTTCTTTTCATATTTGTGTTTGCGGAGAAACTTCCAACATGGTCTGCTCTTGTGATTTGCACTGCTATCGCTGCCATAGCTGCAATTTTTATGATTGCCGCTGATGCAGGTCGAACAGAGATTGAAAGAGTAGAACAGAAAATTAAAGGAAAGGTTTTCTACATCAAAAATCTTCAAGTTGACATGGAAATTCTTGCAGGCGCGGAAAAAGATGCGAAAACAAAGAAAGCACTCGAACAACTTGCTGAAAAAATACGCTTTTCTGACCCCATGAGCAATGAACAGTTGGCTGTTTTGAAAGATAAAATATCGCTTGCAGTTGAAAATCTGAAATCTTCGGATGATAAAATGAAAATCATAGAAGATCTTAATTTGCTGCTTGATGAACGAAACAGGAAATGCAAAATTCTGAAATAATTGGAGGATATGTCAATGAAGCGGTTGACTTGTGAAATGTGCGGAAGCACGGATTTGATTAAACAGGATGGTGTTTTTGTCTGCCAGACCTGCGGTTGCAAATACTCCATTGAAGAAGCCAAAAAGATGATGGTGGAAGGCACCGTTGACGTATCTGGCAGTACCGTCAAGGTCGATAACGAACGAAAAATTGAGAACTTGAGAACACTGGCCGATCGAGCTAAAGCAGAAGGAGATACAGAAACGGCTGCTAAGTATTTTGAAGAACTGCTCAAGGAAGACCCAAATAACTGGGAGGCAAACTTTTATACAATCTACTATGCTGCGCATAATATAAAGATTACGCAGATTGGCAGCGCGGCCAATCGCGTTAGTAATATTATCGATACTGTGTATAGTTTGATTAAAGAAAACTTACATACTCCTGACGAGCAAAAGGCAGCAGGTAGAGAGGTCGCCTATGCAGTTGCTAATTTTTCGAGTTACTTAATTCCGAATGCGACTAATAATTTGGGAACAACGACTGAAAGTATTGATAAGGCAGTCGATGAATGGCTGGTTCCTATTTGTTTAATGAACATTCATGTGGGCGATTCATTGGTTAAATATTTTGGAGATTACGAAATTGCCGAGAAAGCATATGCAGTAGTGGCTAATTTTACAGGTATGGAAATCACTGAAACAGGTCGCCAAGTTATGGATTTGGCCAAGAACCGTCTTATCCCTATCCGTGAAGAAAAAGCCAAGAAAGAACTTGAAGAAAAAGAAGCGATTGCGGCAGCGACAAAAAGGAGAACAGAAGAATATTGGGCTTGCCACGAGGAAGAGAGAAAACAATTAGAAGCACAGATGGAATCACTGCTGGAAAATCGAAAACATCTGAACTCTCAAGTTGAAGCCTTGCGTAAGGAAATGGATAATGTTCCATCCATAGCAGTGCGCGATGAAAAGCAAAAGGTGATGGGTGATCTCAAGGAACAACTAAAATCTCTAGGCTTCTTCAAAGGCAAAGAAAAGAAGAGCATTCAAGCAAGAATTGACGAACTGAAGCATGAAATGGAGCAATTAACTGCTTCCATTGAATCGGAAAAGGCCCCGCTTCAGCAAAAAATCAGCGAGCTTATGGGCGAAGTAAGAAAATTGGATGAACAGGTTGGTACAATCACCATTGAGTTAACAAAAGAACGTTAATTGAATATGGCATAGAACAAGGGCACCGAAAATCTCGTGAAAAGAGAGAAATTTGGTGCTCTTGTTTTGTTAAAACAAACAAAGTTTCACTTGATATTGGCAAAAACTTTATCTGGTTGATGAAGTGTGCTATACTTCATCAAAGAAAAGTCAAAAGAGGGTGAAATAATGTTTACCGGTTTTAACTTGCAGTTGAATGAATCCGAGAAAAAGTGTTTGAGCACCTATGAGGCAAAGGGAAATCAGTTGTTCCAAGATCAACAAAATCAAATTCGCAAGACATTGGATGGATATGTTAACGCTGATGGCAGTCTGAGCGCAACAGAAATCGAATCGGATTGGTTTGAACATATAAGTGCGAATGTGTTTTTGTCGCATTCTCATGCGGATGAAAAAACGGTTAAGGCACTAGCAGCATTTTTACAGGAGTATTATGGTATAACGTGTTTTATTGATTCTTGTGTATGGGGTTATGCAGAAAATTTGTTGAAAGAGATTGATGAGAAGTATTGCAAGTTTCAGAAAAATGATGGTTCATATTGGTACGATTACAGTAAAAGAAACCAGTCAACTAGCCATGTGCATATGCTTTTAAATGGAGCGTTAGCAAAAATGATTGCTGATACAGAGTGCTTGATTTTTATCAATACTCCAAATTCAATTGCAGCAGAAGATTCAAAAGATAAAGCAAAAACTGGCTCTCCGTGGATATATAGTGAACTGCTGATGGCTACGGAATTTCCTCACAGAACTTGGGCGAGTTATCGAGAGACTCTTCAACATGGTCTCCGGAAAGACGATAAGATGCTAGAGTTTGCACAAGAACTGAAAGTAAAGTATGAGGCTCCTATTGAAGAATTGAACGATTTGAGTTTTAGTGATTTGCAACCCGACAAACTTGGGAAAAAGGCTGTCGATCCGCTTCATACGCTGGACACTTTGTATAAGAACAAAGGAATTGTTATATAAGGATGCGCATTATGGAAAATAAAATCAAACATTTAGAGATGATAGAACACATTATAGAGAGAATGGCCAAGAATAGTTTTCAGCTAAAGACTTGGACGATGACATTAGTTGCGGCTATTTTTGCGTTATCATCTAAAGATGCCAATAAACAAGCTTTGGTCTTTGTTTTTATTCCAACGATTGGTTTTTGGTTACTAGATTCATTTTACTTGCAGAAAGAGCGTGAATATAGGATACTTTACGAAAATGTCACAAAGACAGATGAGGGAAATATCAACTTTAGCATGAACACCGGAAATGCAAAAGCGACACTTAATGAGACAAAACCAGTGTGTTATTGGAAATGCTTTTTTTCAACAAGCGAATTGCTGTTTTATCCAGTGTTGCTTGCGTCGTTTGTGATTTTGATGTTTGTTTTTAAGATACTCTGAGGGGAAAGATATGTTTATTGACATAACATCAATTCGGACAATTGAGAGAAGTGTATGCGATAGATAAAAGCTGGTTCATAGAAAGAAGAGAAATAAAGGAATCGCTTTATTGAACTGTTGCATACACTGTTATTGAAATAAAAATTTTGAGCTTCTAAAGTTCAACTACTTGCACTTACGTCCTTTTGTGGTATAATAAAGCTAGAGGATAGCGGCATTGACCAGCTATCGGTGGCGATGAAACAGTGGACTGGTTCGGTATCAGCCGATTGTGGAGCCAGACCGTGGGTTGAGCGATAACCACAAGCCGAATAGATTCGATGAATCGAAAGAAAACGCTTAATAGGAGCCTTGCCTTTCGGCAGGGCTTCTATTTTTTTGAGGGAAGGTGAAAATGTGCAGGACGAACAGCAAGATATTTTGTATCGGGCAGCAGAAGTCTGGAAAGAACTGACTGAGTACCACTATGTTTTCACCTACGGCTATAAGGGTGAACTGCACGAGATCAAGCTGACATTTTCACCAGAGGACTTCCCTCACCTTGCTGGGTTCCACTACCTGAAAGACATCGCCTTGCCCCGGTATAGTCCACGCAAGACTGTTGATATGATTCTGTCTGATAAGATCACCTACGACAAGGTAAAGAAGGGCACACTCTATCAGGAGTATGTGAAACCGCGTCTGCTGGCACTGGTGCGGTTGAAAGAAATACTGGAACAGGAGTTCGATTTGTTCTCCTATATGCCCCAGTTTTATCCGTTCGTGACCAAAATCAAAGCGGATTACCTGATTTCCAGCCGAATCGAACCAACTGCCTTTGTGTTCATTATCCGGGAATCTCCCTCCGGCAATGCGGTATGTGACTTTCTGTGTTGTTCTGCTTTTGAAGAAAGCGGCCGTGACTACCGTGCAAACCAACGTTCTCGAACGCTCCTGAAGAAAGAGCGTGTACATATCGAAACGCAAGACACGGTGGTTCTGTATGACCGCTTGCCGAAAAATCTCGATTAACAAAACGATGCCCACCCGCCTATGGTTCTACCATAAGTGAGTGGGCATCGTTTGTCACTCTTCTGTCAGGGCAGAAACGGGAGGTTGTCCGTCTGGCATTACAGAGTGGTCGGACAAGGCTTTGTCCTCTCTGATGAAGTTGACAAGCTCTGCGAATTTTTCGCCGAGCATCAGGATAAGCGTGCGATTGAAAATTCATCAAGCGCACGCAACTCGCTCTATGAAAATTAGCATTTTATGCTATAATATCGGTAAAGTCAGTGTACTGCAAATGCGAAACGGAGGCTTTTATGGGGAAACGTACATTTGAGGATGTTAAAAAATATGTTGAGTGGCAAAGCCGAGGTAAATGCAATGTGTTAAGTGCCAAACCAGAACAGCATTTTAACGACTTAGGTGTTGATGTTTGTGTCTGGAATGTCAAAACTGATGCCGATGGTGATTGGTGGGTAGTAGAGGGTGATAGTGTTCCCATGAACTTGTATCCTCAAAGCGCCTATTATTTCGGAACCGACGAGGTGTACTCTTTTCACATGGGGTTAATGCAAAGAATGAGCGCCGCTCAAGATGAATACCATCCAGAAGATTTTGTGAATGGAGTAACCCTCGGAGCAGAAATTGCTCCCCAATTATTCCGAAAACTAAAAAGTGTTGCTGCCTTGATTGATGCTGCTAAGGAAATAGAAGATTTTCAAGCAATAGGCGTCCAATGCAGGGAAACGCTAATTGAACTTGGAAACCACATTTACAAACCTGTAATGGCTGGGGACGAGGAGCAGCCCCAAGCATCAAACTTTAAGCGCAAGGCAGAATTGTTTGTTCAGTTTTATTTGAAAGGATCAGAAAACTCTGATTACCGTAGCATCATTAAGAAGCTGACAGAGGCGACATGGGATTATGCAAACAAAATCACGCATTCACGAAGTGCTACATACTATGAAGCGTCAACTTGTGTTACTCTGTGCATCTCTCTTGTTGGTGCTTACGAAAACATTCTTCAAAAAGTATTTGACCCTCTCGCACAATATTACTGTTCCGTATGTAAGAGCAAGAAGCTCAGTATAGATGGCGATGATACAGATGCCGATGGTATGGTTGAAAAACTATATCTACATTGCGAAGAATGTGGTGCGACAACCGAAGTCCTCTTTGAAAAAGGCAATGGTGATAGAACATCATACATTACCGGCAAGGTTGTAGAATGAGATATTAAAGCGAAAATCCCAGACTATCAGCAGGCATTGATAGTTTGGGATTCTGCTTTTGCAGCGATTTACTGTTTATAGGTGGCGGTGACCGTGAACCACAATCTTTTCAAAGTCCGGGTGCTCCGCCTGCCAAGAACGGTAGCCAGTCCAGCTCTGCCCGCTGTGCCGGGGTGCTGCCGTACTCGTCCTCCACGGCGATGCAGTCGATGGCAAGAGTGGTGCCATCCTCGAACCGGGCTTCCACCCGGTTGGTGTCCATATTGAAGCAGCAGGAAAGCAGTTTGTTCATGGTGAACCTCATTTCTATATCAAACGGTGTCTGTTCGGATGTCCTAAACCCTGCCATAAAACCGGTGGTTGATTTGTCCATTGGGCTTTGTTTTGCCCGTCTGCACATTTTTGCACACTTTTTGCACACCTGAATAGCTGGATAACGGTTGCAAAGCATTACACTGTATGCAAATAATGCGGTGTGTGCAAAGGCGTGTTTTGCGATGATACGATAAAAATAACGCTTCTTCGAACTTTTGAAATTTGACGAATGATGCACCTTGGATTCTTTTAATCAGAGGGCCAGGGATTCGAGTTCCCTCGAGCGCACCAAAATCCCACGAAGAGTCGTAAGATTCCTCGTGGGATTTTCTTTTATACGCCATTTGCACGGTCTCTGCACGGCCTCTGCACGGTCCGCATTTTTCGTGTCAGATGGAGTAAGTCTGTGAATTACTCTGCAATCCGTGCTATTTTTTGCAATTCAGGTCAGCAGAGCCAGGCGAAGCTGCGCTTTTACAGAGGGGTCTGCGTCCTTCAGAAGCTCCAAAAGTGCCGACACGGAGATGGCCGGTTCTGCTTCAACCGGGGCAGCCTGCACAGGTGTTGTTCCCTGTACGGCTTTCACATCACCGCCGGAGATCATCAGTTGGTAAGCAGAGCGCAGGCTGCGCGATGGAATCGCTGAATAGCACAAAAGCATGTTGGAGTCCAGATGTAAAGAAAAAACGGCAAAGCAGGTAAAATTCACTTTACCGTTTTATAGCAATTCAACTTCTTCATGTAACAGCAACAGCGTTGAATTGCATATCGCAAATTGCTGTTTTAACGTTCCACTAATTTTTTGCCTTGCGATCAAGAAAGCACTTACGATAAACGCTCTACATTGAAAATATAATCGTACACTGCTATAATAAAATTGTGATATTATCACCAAAAATTCGAGATGCAAAGCGTTTGCGATTGGCAAACATTCAGGAGGAACGCATGGTAACAGGAGCCATTAAAAATAAGGTAGACAAAATCTGGACGGACATTTGGGCAGGCGGCATCACCAATCCGCTGACCGTCATTGAACAGCTGACCTATCTCATGTTCATCCGGTCACTGGACGAGAAAGAGCTTGCCACCGAAGATTTTGAGAACATGGCGGGCGAAAAGATGGAGCACATCTTCCCGGCCAGCGCGGCAGGACAGTCTATGCGGTGGAGCCGCTTCAAGGATAAAGATTCCCGCGAAATTTTCCTGACCATGCAGCAGCGGGTGTTCCCTGCCATCAAAAAGATGAAATATGGCCGTCTGCCGGACTTTGATGCAAACGGCGAGCTGGTGGAGATCGCAGACGACCCCACCCGCCCGGACGAGGGTAACACCGCCTTTGCGCGGTATATGGACGATGCCATGTTCCTGATCCCCACGCCGCAGGTGCTGCAAAAGATCATCACCGGGCTGGAGGATCTCTACACCCACGACATTGCCGACCTTGATATGCAGGGCGATTTGTACGAGTATATGCTGGGAAAACTGGCAACGGCGGGTCGGAACGGCCAGTTCCGCACGCCTCTGCATATCATTGATATGATGGTGGAGCTGGTGCAGCCCACGCCGGACGACTTTATCTGCGACCCCGCCTGCGGCACGGCGGGCTTTCTGGTGTCCAGCGCGCAGTACCTCCGCGCCCACTACGAGGACAGCATGACCTCGGAGCAGTGGCAGCATTTTGCCGGGCCGATGTTTGCAGGCTTTGACATGGACCGCACCATGCTGCGCATTTCGGCCATGAACCTGATGCTCCACTCCATCACGAACCCGGAAATCGACTACAAGGACAGCGTGTCGAAGCAAAACTCCATTTGCAGCAAGTATACCGTTTGCCTTGCGAACCCGCCGTTCAAGGGCACTGTGGATGCCGAGAGCATCAACGACGACCTGAAGGCTGTCACCAACACCAAAAAAACAGAATTGCTTTTCCTTGCGCTCTTCCTGCGGATGCTCAAAACCGGCGGACGCTGCGCCTGCATCGTGCCGGACGGCGTGCTGTTCGGTTCCAGCAAGGCGCACCAGAGCATCCGAAAGGAACTGATTGAAAACCATCAGCTGCGGGCGGTCATTTCCATGCCCTCCGGCGTGTTCAAGCCCTACGCAGGCGTGTCCACGGCGGTGCTGGTATTTACCAAAACCGGCGCGGGCGGCACCGATAAGGTGTGGTTCTACGATATGAAAGCCGACGGCCTCTCGCTGGACGACAAGCGCACCGAGGTGAAGGAAAACGACATCCCGGACATCATCGCCCGGTTCCAGAACCTTGATGCCGAAGCCGACCGCAAGCGCACCGAGCAGAGCTTCTTTGTGCCCAAAGAAGAAATTGCCGCCAACGGGTACGATTTATCCATCAATAAGTACAAAGAGACCGAGTATGTGCCGGTGGAGTATCCCTCGACCACGGAAATTCTGGCCGACCTGCATGAGCTGGAAATGGAGATCACCAAGGGTCTAGCAGAGTTGGAGGAGATGGTGTGATGGCGAAGTTGGGAGAGGTTTGTACTATTGTATCTGGTTCGACACCAAAAACATCTGTTACGTCCTACTGGGATGGCAACATCAAATGGATAACACCTGCTGAATTGAACGAAGATACTTTTTACATTATGGATTCAGTTCGGCACATTACTGAAGAGGGAAAAGAAAAAACAGGATTGTCTTATCTGCCGACAGGAACAGTCATTTTATCGTCTCGTGCGCCGATTGGCAAAACCGCAATTGCCGGTTGTAAAATGTGTTGCAATCAAGGATTTAAGAACCTTATTTGCTCAGATGCGATTTATAATGAATACCTCTATTTTTTCTTGAAATCAAAAACAGACTATCTCAATTCATTGGGACGTGGCGCAACTTTTAAAGAAATTTCTAAATCCATCGTTGAAAATATTGAGATTCCGTTACCTGAAGTAAACCAGCAAAAAGAAATTGCAGAAAAATTCAAGAAGCTAGAGCAGTTGATTTCGCTCCGTAAGCAGCAGCTTGCCAAACTGGACGAACTGGTAAAGGCACGGTTTGTGGAGATGTTTGGGGATGAACAGGCATTTAATAAAGAACCGCTGAGCCAAAATGTTGAAGAAATGTTCATTGGGCCTTTTGGCAGTAGTTTGAAAAATGAAAACTTTGTTTCCAAAGAAAATGGTTACTGCATGGTATATGAACAAAAGCATGCTATTCGCAAAACTATGGATGTCGAAACTCGGTATATAGACAAACCGAAATATGAAGAACTTAAACGATTTTCAATTCATGGTGGCGATATTATTGTTAGTTGTCGAGGAACAATAGGCGAAACCTATATTGTCCCCTTAAATGCGCCGTTAGGCATTATGCACCCATCCATTATGAAAATTCGTGTGAAGGATTCTATTTACAACCGAGTTTTCTTTGACTTCTTACTACAAGAAAAGCTAAAGCAACATGAAGCACAAGCTAATGGAAGTGGCGTGAAAATGGCCGTAACGGCAAGTGCGCTGGGCAAAGAAGAGTTTATTGTTCCTTCAATTCCGTTTCAAAATCAGTTCGCCGCTTTTGTGGAGCGTGTAGACCAGCAGAAGCAGACTGTACAGCAGAGCCTTGAAAAGTTGGAATTGATGAAAAAGGCGCTGATGCAGGAATATTTTGGGTAACTCCCCCAGTCGCCTACGGCGACAGCCCCCTCAGAGAGGGAGCCTTAACGTGGCCGCAAGGCAAAAGCCTTCCTCTTTGAGGAAGGTGGCACGGCGCAGCCGTGACGGAAGGAGTTACTACCGTCATATGAATATGTGAAATGGAAGGGAAAAACAATAAAGATGAATGTTACTTTTATGATTGGAAATGGTTTTGATTTAGGGATTGGATTAAGGACGGCCTATTCGGATTTCTATAAAGTGTACTGTAAACCAAACTCGAAAGATTCTCCGGAAGTAAGGAAATTTAAATCGGAACTAGAAGAAAATTATGAAAATTGGTCGGATTTTGAAGAAGCGTTTGGTGAATATGCAGGCAGAATAGATGATGCTGAAGACTACTTGGCCTTTTTTGAGGATTTTGTAGAATCGTTCTCAGAATATTTAAGCCAAGAGGAAAATAATTTTGATCCTTCAAAATCCGATTTAATTATAAAAAGGATGAAGGAAGCACTGACCTCTTATTATAATATTCGACCGGCAGATAAAGAAGCGCTCATAAATAGAATAGATGGAAATAGAGCTGAATTTAATTTTATATCGTTTAATTATACGCTGTGCCTAAATGACTGCTTGGAAATTCTCAAGCATAAACCCAATTATGATGCGGAAATAAAAGGATACATCAGGGATATTATTCATGTGCATGGATTTACAGATCATGACATGATAATGGGAGTGAACGATATAGAACAAATAAAGAACAAATCATTCTCTGAAGATATAGATATAACAGAGGAAATTGTTAAACCTTTGCAAAATCAAATTATCCGAATGAACTTTGACAATAATGCGGTACGCATTATAAACGGAAGTGATATTATCTGCGTTTATGGAATGTCCATTGGCTCGACGGATAAAATATGGTGGAAACTGGTGATGGATTGGCTACAAAGAAGTACTGGGAACCATTTAATCATTCTACAGCATAGAGCTGGCGCAAAATTCCCGTTTCGGTGGAACAGAATAGTTAAGGAAATACGTTCTAAACTGTTTTTGTATGGAGATGTTCCAGAAGAAAAAAGAAAGTCTTTGGAAAATAGAATACATATTGATGTCAACCACGACATATTTTCTATGAACCTAAGGACTGACGTTGCTCGTGAACCTAATAATACGGGAATATCTGTCGGATTAGGAGCTTCGGATGTGAAAAGAATACTTGATGATATGATAAATGAGAAAACAGCAAAGGACGAAGATGTTAACGCCATGCTGGATGATGTATTTACTCACTAAAAACAATTTTCAGAAAGGAGCCCTCCCATGTCCAACTTCTCCTATCTCTCCACCCGCCCCGAATACTCCCTCTTCGCCAATTCTGCCATCGAGGCCGAGAAAGTGTTCTCCACCTCCCCGGCGATGTGCGCGGTGGGGTGCCGGAAGGCGTTGGAGCTGGCGGTGAAGTGGGTGTATGCGGCAGACAAAACCATCACGATGCCCTACAAGGACAACCTGCAATCCTTGTTGCACGAGCCGAGTTTCCGGTTCGCGGTGGACCGCAATGTGTGGAGCGTGCTGCCCAGCATCGTGAAGGCGGGCAATCTGGCGGTACATACGGGGCACAGCGTGTCGGCGGCGGATGCAGTGTTCAGCCTGCGGGGGCTGTTCGATTTCATCCAGTGGGTGGATTACTGCTACGGCACGGACTATGTGGAGCGCTCCTTTGATGAAACAGCCATCCCCGGCGAAAAGGTAACACTGGACGAAAAGAAGATCCGGGAGCAGGAAAGTTTACTGTCCCAGAAGGATGCCGAGCTGGAAGCGTTGCGCAAGCAGGTGGAGAGCCTTTCGGCGGCGTACACAGCCAGCAAACAACAGAACCGGCAGAGCCGCAGTTTCACCGCCGCCGACCTGACCGAGGCCGAGACGCGGCAGAAGATCATCGACATCGATCTCAAGGCCATGGGCTGGAAATTCACCGGGCCGGATGCCGATGTGCGCACCGAGTACGAAGTGGACAACATGAACGGCGTGCTGGGGCAGAAGGGCTATGCGGACTATGTGCTGATGGGCAAGGACGGCTTGCCGCTGGCGGTCATTGAAGCCAAGCGCAGCACCAAAGACCCCAACATCGGGCGCAAGCAGGCTCAGCTTTATGCAGACTGTCTGGAACAGAAGTTTGGCCGCCGTCCGATGCTGTTTACCACCAACGGCTACACCACCTATTTCTGGGATGAGCAGAGCGGCCCGCAGCGTGCCGTGAGCGGGGTGTTCTGCAAGGACGACTTGCAGAAGCTGATGAACCGCCGCACCGAGAAAAAACCCCTGGACACCATCGAAATTGACGATAAAATCACCGACCGCTACTACCAGAAAAACGCCATCCGGGCAGTCTGCGCCCATATTACGCAGGGCTTCCGGCGCAATCTGCTGGTCATGGCAACGGGCACAGGCAAGACCCGCACCGCATCCAGCCTGACCGATGTGCTGAGCCGGGGCGGTCACGTGACCAACGTGCTTTTTCTGGCCGACCGCACCGCGCTGGTCAAGCAGGCGAAGGACGACTTCAAGAAGTATCTGCCCGACCAGTCGCTGTGCAACCTCTGCTCCTCCAAGGACGATAAGGCCGCGCGCATCGTGTTTTCCACCTATCCCACCATGCTCAACGCCATCGACAACGCCAAGACCAAGGACGGCGTGCCGCTGTTTTCGCCCGCCCACTTTGACCTCATCATCGTGGACGAGAGCCACCGCAGCATTTTCAAGAAATACCGCGCCATTTTTGATTATTTCGATGCGATTCTGGTGGGTCTGACCGCCACCCCGAAAACCGACGTGGACCGCAACACCTACGACTTTTTCGAGATGGAACACGGCATCCCCACCTACGCCTACGATTACGACACGGCGGTCTACACCGACCATGTGCTGGTGCCTTACTACAACTACGAGGTCAAGACGAAATTCACAGAAGAGGGCATCCACTACGACCAGCTTTCACCGGAGGATAAGGCCCGCTATGAGGACGATTTTGCCGAGGACGACACCCTGCCCACCTTCATCCCGTCCGAAAAGCTAAACAAATTTATCTTCAACGCCAACACCGTGGACACGGTGCTGCAAGACCTGATGGAACGGGGCATCCAGACGGCAGGCGGCGACCGCATCGGCAAGACCATCATCTTTGCCCAGAACAAGCGCCACGCGGAGTTTATCCGGGAACGTTTTGGCAAGCTCTACCCGCAGCTGGAGACCCAGTACCCGGGATTCATCCAGCGGGTGGTCTGCGATGACGCCTATGCACAGTCTATCATTGACGACTTCAAACAGCCGGACAAGCCGCCGTTTATTGCGGTCTCGGTGGATATGATGGACACGGGCATTGATGTGCCGGAGTGCGCGAATCTGGTGTTCTTCAAAAAAGTACGCAGCAAAACGAAGTTCTGGCAGATGATCGGCCGTGGTACGCGGCTCTGCCCATCCCTTGCCTGCATGGATGCCATCGACGGCGAATATACGGGCAAACGGCGTTTTCTGATCTTCGACTACTGCGGCAACTTTGAATTTTTCCGTCAGAAACCCAACGGCTACGAGGGCACGGACACCAAAAACCTGTCCGAGAGCATTTTCTGCAAGCAGGTGCGGATCGCCGCCGCGCTGCAGGATGGAGCCTATGGGGACGAAAACTACCAGAACTGGCGCAAGATCTTAACGGAGACCTGCCGTGCCGAAGTGGGAGCGCTGAACCCGGAGCTGGTATCCGTGCGGCTGCACCGACAGGCCGTGGAACACTATCAAAAGCCGGAAGCCTTTGTCAGCCTGACCGAAACGGACAAGGGTACTCTGATGAAAGAGGTGGCACCGCTCATCTCGCTGGACGACAAAGATGAAGCCGCCAAGCGGTTCGATAACTTTGTGTATGGCTTGCTGCTCTGTGAACTGGAAGGTCTGCCGGGGCTGGGCCGCGCCCAGAAACAGCTGCGCAGTACAGCGGCAATGCTGGAAGGGAAGGCTACCATCCCGCAGGTGCAGGCAAAGCTGCCGCTCATCCGCGAGGTGCAGACAGACGAATTTTTGACCTCGCATGACCTTCTCCGCTTTGAGGAAATGCGGCAGGAGCTGCGGGAGCTCATCAAGTTTCTGGTGGACGGTGTAGAAGGGCAAAAGCCTGTCTACACGGCCCTTGCCGACCCGGTACTGGAACAGACCGAGGGCAAAACGCTGGATCCCTGCTATGATTTCGGCGAGTACCGGGAACGTGTGAACCGCTACATCATGGAGCACCGCAGCGATACGCTGGCCATCCACAAGCTGACCCAGAACATTCCGCTTTCCCGGGGCGACTATACCGAGCTGGAACATATCTTTACCTGTGAGCTGGGCAGCAAAGAGGACTATGCACGGGAGTTTCGGGATACACCCTTTGGTCTGCTGGTGCGTAAAGTGGCAAAGCTGGACCACGATGCTGCCATGCAGGCATTTTCCAAGTTCATCAACGACGAATCGCTGAATGCGAAGCAGATCGCGTTCGTGCAGAAGGTCATTCATTACATCGAGCAGAACGGTTATGTGGAAAGCAAAGCGGTTCTGATGAAACCACCCTTTGACCAACCCATCCTGTTTACCCGCCTGTTTGATGGCAAAACAGGGAGTGAACTGATGGATACGATCAATTCGGTGAAAGAGAATGCCACCCATGTGACTGCATAAAGTAGTGGAATGTACTGATAAAAACCGGTATAATTCAGGACTATCGAAAAATGAATATCCTGCAACGCAGTATGGCAAGTCAGGGAATTTTGAACGATACGCAAGGGACTCTGGCTGATTACCTGATGAGCATCGCACAAATTTCCGTGGAGGATGCCGGAGCGATTTATATCGAGTTGAGCAGCATCCGCGGAAATTTTATGGCAAACATCATTCTGCGCATGATTGAAAATTATCACTTCCTGCCCGATATGGCGCAGAAACTGAAAAACAAACAAGCACTGGTGGAAAGCGTAATTGCAAATGAACAGCTGGAGCCTTCCATTACGTCGCCCATCAAAGATGTGTATGATGACCTTGTCAACAGCAAACTGGATATGATCGAGGGCTTCGTGCCGATCTCTGCCATCCGGTATGATGCTAAGATGCAGGAAGCAGAAAGACTTTAAGGGGAGTGCGACTTGTAGGATTGCTTTAAATTATCGAGTTAATCCGCAGGCTGAATAGATTCACTCAAATCGAATGAAAACGAAAAAATGCCCGCTCACCGTGGAGATCCGGCTCCATCGGTGGGCGGGCATATCCAATAAAACACCAGGATACTATTATGCTTTTCGTAGTTCAGCTGGGATCTTGTTCTGGCTCAGATATCCCACAGGGAGGGCGCAGAGGTGGAAACTGCGGCGGCACCTGCGCGCATGGCGGCCATGACGTCGGCTTTGTCCCGCAGCAGGCCGCCTGCAATGACAGGCACCTGTGTGCGGGCGCTGATCTCGGCGATGACCCGAGGCATGATGCCGGGAAGGATCTCGACAAAATCCGGCTTGCCCTGCTCCAGCTGACCGGACAGGCTGGTCAGCGAGAGGGAATCCAGGATGAATGCCCGCTGGACGGTCAGCAGGCCGCGGTGGCGCGCCCGGCGGATCAGGGTCGGGCGGGTGGAGATGATGCCGTCCGGGTGGCACAGGGCGTTGAGGGAGTCCATCGCGATCTCCCGCGACGAAAGACCGTCCACAAGGTCGATGTGAACCACGGCCAGTTTTCCGGCATCATGTATGCGGTGCACAAGCCCGTCTACGGTGAGCAGGGTGCTCGCCAGCAGAAAAACGGCGCTGCAGGGCGAAGCCAGCGCAGCAGTCAGGGCTTCGTCCGTTTTCACGGCGGCGATCACCGGTTCGTTCAACAAAGTTTCGGCAAGAGGATGCATTGGGTAAGACTCCTTTTTTATCAATTACTTGATTTATATTATTCTACAAAAAAGCCGCCATGTAAATAAGTTACACGGCGGCTGTAATGTAAAATCTAGGTTTTATCAGAATGTGGTTGCAATCAGCTCACCGCCGCCCAGAATGGTAGTAGTATTGGAACAGCTGATCATTACAATAAACATTGCATTTATCAGACCTGCAATGTACGGATTGCGGGTGCGTTTGTAGATGATGCGGGACATGATGGGCGTGACAAACAGAAGAACCATACAGGGGAACAGCCAAATGGGACCAATGCGCTGGCCTTCGGTCAAACCATAAAGCTGATAACCCGTTGCATAGAAGTAGATATATTGACTTGCAACCACAAAAATAGCACCAAGCGCATTAAAGAATGCAAAAATCAAGATGTTGCCATTTTTTCCGCCAATGGTGTTGTAGTTGAAGCAATTTGCCGAGATCGAGTTCATAACGTAGAACAGCAGGAAGAATGGCAGATAGCGAAGTGCGATCAGCACTTTATCAGCGCCGAAGGTTTTGAACGCAACGACATACATCCGATAATCAACTTGGAAGAAATAGTGTGCTGCAAAAACAAGGCCGAACGAAACAACGATCACGATAACAGCGAGGGCAATGGTCTTCCACAGCTGCTCCAGATTCAAATACAGACCCGCTCTTCGAGCACTCCAACCGTGTTTTTTTCCATAAGCACCGTAAAAAACAGCAGAGCAGAATATTGCAAAGATGCCGCAAAGAGCAGCCCATGTACCGATCGTCAGGGGGCCGGTCTGCACAAAGAAGTTTGTTGTCTTTGAGTAAACGGTATTCATGCAGAACAAAAAGCTTGAACCGGAAAAAACTGCACCGATAATCAGCAGAACCCAGTACCATGCCTTGGCTCCGCTGTCCTGCACAGGGGCTGGCTGTACAATTTCACCACTGCGGAGAGCGGAAAATACGGGAGTATCAAGCAGAACCAGCGTGAAACTGACCATGAAGATCAAAAGACCGATCACGCCGAGGCTGTTGAACACCGCTTTAATGGGCCAGATCTGATCGCTGGCAGGCAGGGGCTTTGGAGCGCCGAGCGTTGTATCAAAAAAATCAACGGCATAGCCGACACAAGTAGTAGAAAAAGCAACGAGAGGATGGATCATGTTCGGCCGATAAATCACGCGATAAGCGGTCTTTCCATCAAAATCGCGCGTATAATATTTGCCGCCTTCTGCGATACCGGCAAAGCCGTCCTCATTAAAATTCAGGAATTTTTTAGCACCATCTGTTTCCATGAAGGCTACCGGATTGGTCAGCATATTTCCAGCGTCATCATAGGTTCCAAAGTAAAAGTCATCATGGGTACTGGCAATAATGCCTACACTGCGTGAGCCGTAATCTCCGCTATGATCACCGCCGGTGTCATCCTGCCAGTCACCAGCCTGCTGCAGAACAGCAGCAATCAAAGGAGTTTCCCGGGAATTATCGATCTCTACCGCCATATTAGCAGCTGTACCGCCGCTGGAATGGCCTGTAACGCCAATACGAGCTGTGTCAACGTACGGAAGGCTTGCAATAAGCTGAACTGCACCATCGACGCCCACAGCACCATCGTAAAGTTCTGCAATCGACAGGCTTTCCGAGTCGCCATGACTGTGCAGATCAAGTGCCAGCACCACATATCCCCGGCGAGCCAGCTCAATACTATACAAGTCCTGCATTTCTTTGTTGTTATACCATCCTTCGATTGTAACAACACCCGGCGCCGGTGTGTCTTTGGTTGCATTCTGTGGAATGTAAAGGTATGCGGCCAGCTGGTGTCCAGAGGGACTTTCCCAGCTCATTTCCTTGATCCTGATCCCACCAGAAGTTTGTACAGCGGACGCTACGATGGCACTTACAAGGCAAAGAATCAGTGACAGGCACAACCAGAATTTGCTGTTTTTCAACCTACCTTTTTGATGCGACATGCTTGGGACCTCCTTTTTGAATCTGATTTTTCCGTAATAAAAATGGGGACACACTGCATCTGGACGATACAGTGCATCCCCATCTCACTTCTCTTGGGATGCTTCTAGTATAGCGTTTTGTAACAAAATGTCAATAAAAAATAAACAATTAAAAAATATTTTGTGCGCGAACCATAAAGTCGGGCGAAAACTATCAATGCTCTGCCCAGTCGCAGCTGCGGCCCACAGCCTTGTGCCAGCCGGAGAGCAGACGGGTGCGCTCAGCCTCGTCCATCTGCGGGGCAAAGGTCATATTGCAGTGCCACAGGCTGCGGATCTCGTCCCGATCCTTCCATACGCCGGTGGCAAGGCCCGCCAGATAGGCAGCGCCCAGAGCGGTCGTCTCCCGGATGGCCGGGCGCAGCACGGTCTTGTTCAGGATGTCGGCCTGGAACTGCATCAGGAACTGGTCACGGGATGCACCGCCGTCCACCTTCAACGAGGTGATGGGCACGCCGGTGTCCTTTTCCATAGCAGCCACGAGGTCTGCGCTCTGGTAGGCAATGGACTCCTCTGCCGCGCGGATGATGTGGTTCTGGGTGGTGCCGCGAGTGATGCCCACAATGGCACCGCGGGCGTACATATCCCAGTACGGTGCACCCAGACCAGTAAAGGCCGGCACGATGTAAATGCCGCCGTTATCCGGCACCTTCTGGGCATAGTATTCCGCATCGCGGCTCTCCTGGATCATGCGCAGGCCGTCGCGCACCCACTGGATGACGGCACCGCCCACAAAGACGCTGCCCTCCAGCGCGTACTCCACCTTACCGTTCAGGCTGATGGCGATGGTAGAGATCAGGCCGTTCCGGCTGCGGCAGATGGTGTCGCCGGTGTTCATCAGCAAAAAGCAGCCGGTGCCGTAGGTGTTCTTGGCCTCGCCCTTGCGAAAGCAGCTCTGTCCGAACAGCGCAGCCTGCTGGTCACCGGCAATGCCGGCCACCGGGATCTGCACACCGCACAGATCGGTGGTGCCGTAGACCTCGCTGGAATCCGTCACGCGGGGCAGGATGCAGCGCGGGATATCCAGCGCTTTGAGCAGGGTGTCGTCCCAGTCCAGCGTGCGGATGTTATACAGCATGGTGCGGCTGGCGTTGGTGCGGTCGGTGACATGCACTCTGCCGCCGGTCAGCTTCCAGACCAGCCATGTGTCCACAGTGCCGAACAGGATCTCCCCTGCCTCGGCCCGCTCCCGCGCACCGGGCACATTGTCCAGGATCCACTTGATCTTCGTTGCGGAGAAATAGGCATCAGGCATCAGGCCGGTGTTCTCCCGGATGTAGTCTGCCATGCCGGGCTGCTGCAGCAGTTCATCCACCAGCGGAGCCGTGCGGCGGCACTGCCAGACGATGGCATTGTAGATGGGGCGGCCGGTGGCCTTTTCCCACAGGATGGTGGTCTCCCGCTGGTTGGTGATGCCAATGGCGGCGATATCGTGGGCATCGACACCGCTCTGGGCCACCACCTCGTTCATGACTCCATACTGGGTGAACCAGATCTCCATAGGGTTGTGCTCCACCCAGCCCTGCTGCGGATAGATCTGCTCAAACTCGCGCTGCTGCACCGCAATGATATTCTGCTCATTGTCGAACAGGATGGCACGGCTGCTGGTGGTTCCCTGATCCAGCGCCAGAACATATTTTGTACTCATGCTTTTGCTTCCTCCGTATCGTTTCAGGAGTGTGTATCACAGATTTCGCGTCGCCACAACGTCCACGCCGGTGCCGCACACATCTGCCAGCACCACCTGTCCGGTGCGGACGGGGGCGTGCAGGGTGACGCGGTCCAGCGCAGCCATGACCTCGGTCATCTTCTCTTTGGGTACAGCCTGCGCAGTCTTTACCGGGCAGCGCGGGTACAGCCCGCCCTCCGCCCGCACCGTGCTGGTGATGATGCGAGTGGGATGGGTCAGCTCTTCCCTGCCGTAGGCGGCACCGTTGGGGCAGGCGTTTCCAGTTACATTATAATCATTTTCCGGGTCCACCTGCAAGTGGCAGCCGCAGGGACAGCAGATGCAAATGACTTCTTTGATGCTGCTCATTCTGCAATAACCTCCTCTACCGCAACGGTCAGCGGGCCGTCTGCTTTTTCCAGCAGGACTTTTGGAAGTGCGATGTGCTCCATCTCGCCGGGAGCCATGCGCTGGCGCTTGAACCGGGCCAGCTGCCTGCCGCCGCAGGTCACGGTGATCTGGCTGGGACCGTAGTTCTGCCGCACACGGAAGGAGATGTTCACGCTCCTGTCCACATCAGCGGGGCGCACCCGCTGCGGCACGGTGTAGCCCAAGCCATTGCCCGGAATAAGGTCAAGCACAACCGTATCGGAGGCTTCGCCCTTCAAAACATAGGCCGCCGCAGAAGCACCGGCAAGGTCGCTTTCGCCCGAAACGAAGTCCACCAGATCATGCACGTGCACCACGTTGCCGCAGGCGAACACGCCGGGGATGCCGGTCTCCATATTCTCGTAGACCACAGCGCCCTTGGTGTGAGGGTCCATGGGGATGCCCGCCTGCCGGGTCAGCTCATTTTCCGGGATCAGGCCGACGCTGAGCAGGATGGTATCCACATCAAATTCCATCTCGGTGCCCGGGATGGGGCGGCGGTTTTCGTCCACCTTGGCAACGGTGGCCTTTTCCACGCGGGCCTTGCCCTGAATATCCACGATGGTATGGGACAGATACAGGGGGATGTCGAAGTCCTGCAGGCACTGCACGATGTTGCGGGTCAGGCCGCCGGAATACGGCATGACCTCCACGCAGGCCAGTACTTTGGCACCTTCCAGCGTCATGCGGCGGGCCATGATCAGGCCGATGTCGCCGCTGCCGAGGATGAGCACCCGCTTGCCTACCAGATAGCCCTCCATGTTGACATAGCGCTGGGCCGCACCGGCGGTGTAGATGCCGGCGGGGCGGCTGCCCGGAATGCCGATGGCACCGCGGGTGCGTTCCCGGCAGCCCATGCAGAGGATGATGCTTCTGGCTTCCAAAATCTGATAGCCCTTTTCCCGGCTGACGCAGTGGATCTTTTTGTCCGGGGTGACGTCCAGCACCATCGTGCCCAGCTCCACCCGGACACCGGTGGAGCGCAGCAGTTCAATGCAGCGGCCTGCGTATTCCGGGCCGGTGAGCTGCTCGCCAAAGCGGTGCAGGCCGAAGCCGTTGTGGATGCACTGGTTCAGGATGCCGCCCAGCTCGTTGTCGCGCTCTAAGATAAGGATATCGCGCAGACCATGCTGCCATGCGCTGTAAGCTGCGGCAAGGCCTGCAGGGCCGCCGCCGACGATGACCAGATCAATCATGGTGCTCTCCCTCCTGCTTGGTTTCGCACAGTAAGACGTTGGTGCCGGCCTTATCCTGCAGCACGTCCAGCGGACTGATGCCCAGCGTTTTGCTGATCAGTTCCAGCACCCGCGGCCCGCAAAAGCCGCCCTGACAGCGGCCCATACCGGCACCGCAGCGGCGCTTGACACCGTCAATGGTGGTGGCGGGGATCTCTTCGTGCAGAGCGTCCAGAATTTCGCCCTCGGTGATCGTCTCGCAGCGGCAGATCACGCGGCCATAGGCGGGTTCCTTTGCAATGAGCCGGGCTTTTTCTTCGGGCGGAAGCTCCTTGAAGCGCACCCGGGTGCGGCCATCCCTGTAATCCGCCTTGGGGGCGGGCAGATCGCCGTGAGCTTCCAGAATTTTGACGGCTTCTCTGGCAACGGCCGGTGCACTGGAAAGGCCGGGCGATTTCATACCCGCCAGATCAATGAAACCGGGCGCGCCCTCTGCTTCGCCGATAACGAAGTCGCCCGTGTCCACATTGGCACGGACACCCGCAAAATTGCGGATGGACTCGCTGAAGCGGATGTTCGGCACGCTGCGGCGCACTGCGGCGCTGACGAAGGCCAGCCCGGCGGCGGTGCAGGCGGTATCGTCCCCTTCCACGGGGTCGGCGTTCGGGCCGACGATCAGGTTGCCGTGGACGGTGGGGGCCACCAGAACGCCCTTGCCGTTTTCGTTGGGGCACTGGAAGATGACGTGGTGCACACGGCTGCCCTCGGATTTATCCAGCAGGTAGTATTCGCCCCGGGTGGGCTGGATGGTAAATTTGTGGGGTGCGGCCATATCGTGCACGGCCTGCGCCGAGATGCCTGCCGCATTGATGATATAGCGCGTTTCCACAATTCCGGAGGGGGTGGTCAGCGCCCAGCCGCCGGCGGTCTTTTCGATGCGGGTCACAGGGCAGCTGCGGTGCAGCTCCACGCCGTTGCGCACAGCCACTTCTGCCATTGCCAGCGCAAACTCCCACGGGCTGACGATGGCGGCGCTGGGCGCATACAGCGCGCCAACGACAGTGGGGGCCAGATTCGGTTCCATGGCAAACGTTTCCTCTGCGGAAAGCAGCCGGATGCCCGGCACGCCGTTGGCGATGCCGTTCTCATACAGTTTCTGCAGGTGGGGCAGCTCTTCCGGGCTGAGGGCCAGCACCAGACTGCCGCACTGCAGGTACGGCACATCCAGCCGGGCGCAGATCTCCTTGGCCAGTGCGGACCCCTCCACGTTGAGCCGCGCCATCCGGGTGCCCGGTTCGGGGTCGTAGCCAGCGTGCAGAATGGCACTGTTGGCCTTGGTGGTGCAGTCTGCCACGTCATTTTCAGCCTCGAAAATGGCGGTCTGCAGCGGGTAATGGGACAGCTCATAGGCGGCTGCCGCACCAATGACACCGCAGCCGATAATTGCTACATCCAGCATAAAAACCTCCTGATCGCTCCGTTTGCCGAATAAAAGAAAAAGAGCAGGACAAACAAAAGGGCCTTTCGACTCTCCCCTTGCTTGTTCTGCTCAATCCTCTGAACAAACCTTTATTGTCTTTATGATAATGCGATCTGCACAAGATGTCAAGCTTTTGTTGAAAATTTAAAGCTCATTTTTACCTGTGCGGCTTTTTCCTGCTCTTTGCGGGCGCGGAGGCTTTTGGCAGAGCACGGCCTGCTGCAGCATGGCCTGCAGCGCTGCGCCCGGCCACAAGGCCGGAGCCGAACGCCCAGTGCAGGTTGAAACCGCCGCAGCTGCCCGCGCAGTCCAGCGTTTCGCCCACAAAGTAAAGGCCCGGACAGCCCTTGAACTGGAAGTGCTGATCCACCTCCCGCAGGGCCAGCCCGCCGCCGGTGGTCTGGGCCTGCTTCCAGCTGCAGGGGGTCAGCCCCTCAAAGCGCCAGTGCTTGGCGGTGTGGGCCAGCTTCTGCCACTGTGCGGCGGTGAGCACGGCAGGCGCGTCGCTGTCCTGCAGCCCGGCGGCAGACCACACAGTACGGCCCAGCTTCTGGTTCAGCAGGCCCAGCCAGAAGTCAGCGGCGCTGCCCCCTGCCGTCTGGGCGGCGTGGGCCGCAAACAGGCTGGCAAGTGCGGTTTCGTCCACTGCCGGGAAGAGGTCCAGCTCCACAGCAGGAGCCTTGGGGCCGCGGCCCGGGGCCAGCAGGCCGGACAGCTGCATGATGCAGATGCCGGAAAGGCCGTAATCGGTGAACTGTACCTCGCCGTTCTCGCAGGCAAGCACATGGGTACCGTCCAGCAGGGATGCTGCTGCCTTGGCACGGATGCCAGCCAGCGCTTTGCGGGGCTTTGCGCACTGCAGGGCGGTCAGGCAGGGGTACAGCGGCTCCACCCTGCCGCCGCACTGGGCGGCGAACCGGGTGCCAAAGCCGTCGGTGCCGAACTGCGGCCCTGCCTCGCCGCCCATGGCGCAGATGACGGCATCGGCGCGCAGCGTTTCGGCAGAGCCCTCTGCCGTCTCGAACTGTACGGCGTAGCCGCTGCGGCTCTGGCTCAGGGTGCGCACGGTGCAGCCTGTGCGCAGCTGCACATGGTGCTGCGCAAGGTGGTGCTCCAGCAGGGCCAGCACGTCCGCCGCCTGATTGGAGTACGGATACACCCGGCCCGCCTCGTCGGTGCGGGTGTAAAGCCCCAGCGCACGGAACCAGCGCAGCGGGTCGGCGGTATTTACGGCATCCAGCAGCGGACGAAGTGCTGCCGGGTCGGCAGTGAAATACAGCTCCGGCGCAATGCCGGTGTTATCCAGATTGCAACGGCCATTGCCGGTGGCAAGCAGCTTTTTGCCCGGCTTCGGGTTGCGCTCCAGCACAATGACCTGTGCAGCGGGGGCACTTTGTGCCGCCGCAAGCGCGGCTGCAAGACCGGCGGCACCGCCGCCCAGAATGAGGATGTTCGGCATCCGGACACCTGCCTTTCTCAGCAGAATTTTAGGATCTGTCTTCATAAGCGGGGTGCTGTGCTTATGAAAACGGCTTTTTGTATCATTGTAGCAGAACCCTGCCGGAAACGCAACGAAGAGGCAGCTTTCCGTGCAGGTCTTTTTGCGCGGGGGCAGCAGGTATAAATGGCCCGGCCTGACAGATACTAGTGCTGCAGGCATTTTTAAGGAAACGGAGGAGCAAAAACATGAAAGCAACAGGAATCGTGCGCCGCATCGACGAGCTGGGCCGGGTGGTGATCCCCAAGGAGATCCGCCGCACCCAGCGCATCCGCCGCGGCGACCCGCTGGAGATCTTCACCACGGGCGACGGCGAGGTGATCTTTAAAAAGTATTCGCCCATTGGCGAGATGAACGCAGTAGCGGCCCAGTATACCGAGGTGCTCAGCAAAAGCTTTGCGCTGACTGCACTGGTGGCCGACCGTGACCGCATCCTTACGGTGAGCGGCTCCGGCCGGCGGGAGCTGGCCGACCGCAGCATCAGCCAGCCGCTGGAAAAGCTGATGGATGGCCGCAGGCTGTACCAGAGCGAGGGCATTGCCGAAAAGTGCATCCTGCCCTGCGAAGGCTCGCCCCGAGCAGTGCTGTGCGCCGCACCCATCATTGCGGCGGGCGATGTGACCGGCGTGGTGGCCCTGCTGACCGAAGACCGCACGGCCACGCCGGATGCCGCCCAGCTCAAGGCCGTGAATGTGGCGGCGGCATTTCTGGCAAGGCAGATGGAAGAGTAAAGAACATGCCGGAGCGCTTTCCTTATAATAAGGAGGGCGCTTTCTTCGTTTATGACAGAATTATGAATCTTTTAAAACATTTTTCCAAGGGGCTTGACAGCACCGGAAAATTGGCTATAATGGTCTTAGCACTCAGGAACAAGGAGTGCTAAACAAACAAAGCGAACGCAAAAAGGAGGCAGGCGCTATGACGATGGATGCACGCAAGCAGCGAGTCTTGCAGGCGATCGTGGCGCTGTATGGTCTCGAAGGCGAGCCCGTTGGCAGCAGCGTGCTGGCAAACTACTTTGACATGGCAGTTTCCAGCGCAACGCTTCGCAATGAGATGGCGGCGCTGACAAAGCTGGGTCTGCTGGAGCAGCCCCACACCAGCGCGGGCCGTGTGCCCAGCGCCAAGGGCTACCGTTACTACCTTGATAATCTGCTGACCGACGATCAGCCGCTGGATCGTGTGAGCCGCGCCCGTGTGGATGCGGTGTTCGCAAGCCTCGACCATGAGCCGGAAAAGCTGGCCGCAGGTGCCGCCAAGGCGCTGGCCGCCATCAGCGGCTGCACCGCCGCCATCAGCACCCCGTGCGCCGAAGACCTGTGCATCGCCCACTATGAAGTGGTTCAGGTGGGCCGCAGCGCAGCGGCTGTGCTGGCCGTTACCACGGCCGGTTACGTTCGTACCCGTGTGGCACGGGTGCGCACCGGCCTCTCCCGCGAGAATGCGGCAGCACTTGCTGCACTGCTCAACCGCAACCTTACCTTTGTAGCGCCGGTGGATCTTTCCACCCGGCTGCTGGCAGAGCTGTGCAGCCAGATCGACCCGGAGCTGGTGCCTGTCATCAGCGCGGCAGCGGCCATCCTGCAGGATTCCGTCAAGCCCCACGTATTTCTGGGCGGCGAGCAGTATCTGCTGGACTGGCCCCAGCTGGACGGCAAGGTGGGCGACATCCTCACACTGCTGAATGACGAGGAGCAGGCCGCTGGCCTGATCGCACCTCCGGTAGAACGCAGTGAGAGCGTGCTGCTGGGCGAGGATCTGGAACCGCAGATCCCGGGCCTGTGCATCGTGAGCGACCGGTATCTGGTGGGCGGAGGCCTGTGGGGCTCCATTGCATTGATCGGCCCCACCCGGATGCCCTTCCAGAAGCTGATGCCGCTGCTGCATTACTTTGCAGATCAGCTTGGCGAAGGAATGAGCGGCAAACGAAAAGACACCCCGCAGGCTGCCGTACCGCGGCGGACTGTGATCTATAAGGAGGATCTGGAATGAGCGAAGAAGCAAAAAAGACGGCTCCGGCTCAGGAAGCGGAGCAGCCCGAAACGGCTCCCGAGGAAAAGGCCCAGCAGGCAGCACCCGAACAGGAACCTGCTGCTGAAGCTGCCGACCCGAAGGATGACAAGAAGAAGGACGGCGGCTGGTTCAACAAGAAGGCCCGTGAGCTGGAAGCCGTCAAGGCAAAGCTGGATGCTGCCGAAGCCAACGCTGCACAGGCCAAAGACCAGCTGCTGCGCATGGCAGCGGAGTACGAGAACTACCGCAAGCGCTCCACCCGCGAAGCCGACCAGAAGTTCAACGATGGCATTTCCTTTGCGGTGAACCAGATTATTCCCATTCTGGATACGCTGGAGATGGCGGCCAACGCCCCCACCACCGACGAGAACTACAAAAAGGGCGTGACCATGACGCTGGACAAGGCCGCCAAGGCGCTGGATGCCCTCCATGTGGAGGAGATCGAGGCGCTGGGCAAGCCCTTTGACCCCAACTTCATGAATGCAGTGCAGCAGATCCCCGCCCCGGACGGACAGGAGAGCGGCACCGTCATCACGGTCTACCAGAAGGGCTACAAGCTGGGCGATAAGATCGTCCGCCATGCGACCGTTGTAGTGGCCGAATAACAAAGCAGAAACCCGAAAGGGTTTTGAATATAACATCCGCTTACAAACATTTGAGCATCACATAAACAATACGATTTGTTCTTTCGAGAGGAGTTTTCATTATGAGTAAGATCATTGGTATCGACCTTGGTACTACCAACAGCTGCGTGGCTGTCATGGAGGGCGGCGAGCCCGTTGTTATCGCAAACTCTGAGGGTGCACGCACCACCCCGTCTGTGGTCGGCTTTACCAAGACCGGCGACCGTCTGGTGGGTCAGGTGGCAAAGCGTCAGGCCATCACTAACCCCGAGAACACCGTTGCTTCCATCAAGCGCTTCATGGGCACCGACCACAAGGTGACCCTGAACGGCAAGGAGTACACTCCCCAGCAGGTCAGCGCTATGATCCTGCAGAAGCTGAAGGCTGATGCCGAGGCTTATCTGGGCGAGCCTGTTACCGAGGCTGTCATTACCGTTCCTGCCTACTTCAACGACAGCCAGCGTCAGGCTACCAAGGACGCAGGCACCATTGCAGGCCTGAACGTCAAGCGTATCATCAACGAGCCTACTGCCGCTTCTCTGGCATATGGCATCGATAAGGAAGAAGACCAGAAGATCATGGTCTACGATCTGGGCGGCGGCACCTTCGATGTGTCCATCATCGAGATGGGCGACGGCGTTACCGAGGTTCTGGCCACCAACGGTGATACCCATCTGGGCGGCGATGACTTCGATGAGCGCATCATCAACTGGATGGCAGATGCCTTCCAGACCGAGAACGGCATCGACCTGCGCAAGGACAAGATGGCTGCGCAGCGTTTGAAGGAAGCTGCCGAGAAGGCAAAGATCGAGCTGTCCAGCGCAATGAGCAGCCAGATCAACCTGCCCTTCATCACTGCTGATGCTACCGGCCCCAAGCACTTGGATATGACCCTGACCCGCGCAAAGTTCAACGAGCTGACCGCTGATCTGGTGGATCGCACCATGGGCCCCGTCCGCAAGGCTCTGCAGGATGCAGGCCTGCGTCCCTCTGACCTGAAGAAGGTCCTGATGGTCGGTGGTTCCACCCGTATCCCCGCTGTCTACGATGCAGTCAAGAAGGAACTGAACTGCGAGCCCTTCAAGGGCATCAACCCCGATGAGTGCGTGGCCGTGGGTGCTGCCATTCAGGGCGGCGTGCTGCAGGGCGATGTCAAGGGCCTGCTGCTGCTGGATGTCACCCCGCTGAGCCTGGGCATTGAGACTCTGGGCGGCGTGTGCACCAAGATCATCGACCGCAATACCACCATCCCCACCCACAAGAGTCAGGTGTTCTCCACCGCTGCAGACAACCAGCCCTCTGTTGAGGTCAACGTTCTGCAGGGCGAGCGTGAGTTCGCACGCGACAACAAGAGCCTGGGTGTCTTCCATCTGGACGGCATCGCTCCGGCTCCCCGTGGTGTGCCTCAGATCGAAGTTACCTTCGATATCGATGCAAACGGCATCGTGAAGGTCAGCGCAAAGGATCTGGGCACCGGCAAGGAGCAGAACATCACCATTACCGCTTCCACCAACATGTCCAAGGAGGACATCGACAAGGCTGTGAAGGAAGCTGAGCAGTTTGCTGCCGACGATAAGAAGAAGCGTGAAGAGGTCGATATCCGCAACGGTGCCGACCAGATGGTGTTCCAGACCGAGAAGATGCTGAAGGAGAACGGCGACAAGCTGCCCGCCGACGTGAAGAGCGAGGCCGAGAGCAAGCTGGCCGACCTGAAGACCGCTGTTCAGTCCGGCAACGTGGACGACATCAAGGCAAAGCAGGAAGCTCTGAGCCAGGTGTTCGAGAAGATGTATCAGGCAGCCGCTGCCGCACAGCAGGCTGCCGGTGCACAGCCCGGCCCCGACGCAGGTGCAAACAACCAGCAGAAGCCGGGTGATGACGGCGTTGTGGATGCCGACTTCAAGGAAGTCTGATAAAAAACACAGCAGTGTGTGCCCGGCCAAACCGGCGGACGCACGCGTGGAATAGCAAAAGCCGCTCCGGTTTTGCCGGAGCGGCTCTTGCTGGTTATAGAGCGAGGAACCAACCGGGGCGTTTCCCGGATCAAACGTTCCCGGAGAGGTGAGTGGATATGGCACAGGAAAAGCGTGATTACTACGAAGTGCTGGGGGTATCCAAGACTGCGACCGATGCCGAGATCAAAAAGGCATACCGCAAGCTTGCAATGAAATACCACCCGGACTATAACCCCGGCGATAAGAACGCCGAGGAAAAGTTCAAGGAAGTAAACGAAGCAAACGAGGTGCTTTCGGACCCGAAGAAGCGCCAGCTGTACGACCAGTACGGCTTTGCAGGTGTTGACCCTGCCTATGCAGCACAGAACGGCGGCGGCCCCGGTGCGGGCGGCTTTGGCGGTTTTGGCGGCGACGGCGTGGATCTGGGTGACATTTTCGGCGATATCTTTGGCGGCGGCTTCGGCGGCTTTGGCGGTTCGTCCCGTCAGGCGAACCCCAACGCACCGCGCAAGGGTCAGGATATCCGCGTGCGCATCACCCTGAGCTTTGACGAGGCCGTGCACGGCTGCAAGAAGAACATCACCATCACCCGCCAGCAGGAGTGCACCGAGTGCCACGGCAGCGGCTGTGCCGCCGGTTCCAGCCCCGAGACCTGCCCGGACTGCGGCGGCCGCGGCTTCGTGATCCGTCAGCAGCGCACCCCCTTTGGCGTGATGCAGACCCAGCAGCCCTGCTCCCGCTGTGGCGGCAAGGGCAAGCTGGTCAAGAATCCCTGCAAGGTCTGCCATGGCAGCGGCAAGGTGGCTGCTAAAAAGACGCTGGAGGTGTCCATCCCCATGGGCATCGACGACGACCAGAGCTTTGCACTGCGCGGCATGGGCGATGCCGGTGCAAACGGCGGTCCTGCCGGTGATGTGATCGTCATGGTCACGGTGCGCCCCAGCGAGGTGTTCCAGCGCGACGGCTACGATGTGTGGGTCACCGTGCCCATCACCTTCAGTCAGGCTGTGCTGGGCGACACCGTGCAGGTGCCCTCCATTGACGGCAAGGTGGAGTACACCGTGCCCGAGGGCACCCAGAGCGGCACCACCTTCCGCCTGCGCGGCAAGGGCATCCAGTACCTGAATGGCCGCGGCCGCGGTGATATGTACGTCAAGTGCGAGGTGGAGATCCCCAAGAAGCTGAACAAGACCCAGCGGGAGGCCCTGAAGAAGTTCGAGGGCACCCTGAAAGAAGAAAACTACGAAAAGCGCAAGGGCTTCTTCAAAAAGCTGAAGGACATGTTCAACAACTGAGACTGAAAACCGCATAACATAAAAAGCGGCGGCACTTCCCAAACGGGAGGTGCCGCCGCTTTTGCTTTTTCAGAACAGAGACCGGGACTTAGTTGCCGAAGATCAACAGGGCGTTGGGCACAAGGCCAATGATGGTTGCGCAGGAACCAATGAACCAGAAGCTGCAGCCGATGTCATGGATGGTGTTCGTGGGGCTTTTTTCAGCATGGGCAACCAGAGCGTTCATGCCGTTTTCCACCCAGTTGGAGTTGATATTTGCCTTGCGGTAATCGTGGATGGCAGAAACAGCCTTGTACCAGCCGTACAGCGGGAACCATGCCATGGCGGCTTCCACAACACCTACGCCGCCCTCGGTGTAGGTCATTTCTTCGCAGGACAAAACATTGTATGCAGCAGGATAAGTAATGGCGTTCGTCATAAAGCAAAACTCCTTTTTTAGGTTTGATAAAAAAAGCGGCGGCTCTTCCGTTGAAGAGCCGCCGCAAAAAGCCCTTTGGTGTACTCCTGAAAATTAGAAGTAGATGATGCCCAGAGACATAACGGCAGAAAGGCCAAAGCTGCTGATGGTCGATGCAGCATTCCAGAAGATCATGCCGGCATGGTAGAAGGTGTTGGTCACATTGCCCTTGCAGTCGGCTTTGATATCGCTCCAGACGTTGGATGCCCAGTTGTCGTGATCCTTCTTGCGTGCTTCACGGCAGGTGTTGATGCCGATAACCGTAGCGTAGCCGGGCCACAGCCATGCAGCGACAGCCTGACCGACGGTAGCACCGCCTTCGGTGTAGGTCATTTCTTCGCAGGACAGAACGTTGTAGGAAGCAGGCATCATGATTTTGTTTTCCATAATAACACTCCTTTGAATCAAAGCTATCCAGACAGTGCAAGATCGCACTGTTTAAAACCCAAAATAAACCGGGATATGCGCTTGGAGATCGTTCTCATAAAGCAGGGCGCGCCGCCGCATGACGCGAGTAGTTGCTTGCAGGAAAAGGAAAGCAGTGCTGTTCTCTGCAGGCAAAAGACCGTTCAGACGGTATACAGTGCTCAGGCAGCCGATTCTTATTTCTGCTTGATGAAAAGCCCGCGGCCCTCTCTGGCGGAAAAGGCCGCGGGTAAAGGGGTCTTTGGTCTCTCCGGACGGATCTTATGAGCAGGGTCAGAGCAGGACGATGGCAGCATTGACCAGAAAACCAACGCCGGTAGCGCTGGTCGCGGTGACCCAGACGATGCGTCCCAGATCACGCAGCATGTTCTGCGCACTGGAATCCATATCGCGGCTCAGAGCATCCAGACCGGTATCCAGCCAGTCGTTGGGGTGGCTCTTGCGGTAGTTGCGCATGGCGGTAACACCCATGTACCAGCCAATGGGCGGAATCCAGTTCAGCAGAGCTTCCGTAAAGGTAGCACCGCCCTCGGTGTAGGTCATCTCTTCGCAGGAAAGAACGTTGTAGGAAGCAGGCATCATGATCTTGTTTTCCATAATAACACTCCTTTGAATCAAAGATCGTATCAGCACATTCTATGCACTGTTCACACCAGATCGAACCATCGATGAAGAGCAACTGCTCTATATCGCCATTGTACAACACCCGTTGATTTTTTGCAAGGGGTGAATGGGCAGAGTGCGCAAAAACTGGAGAGACTTCCGAAAAGAACTAGAAAAATTTGTGAAAAAAGACTGCAATAATTTGACATAAAACAACAGCGCCCTTTCCTTTGCGGAAAAGGCGCTGCCATGTTTACCCGGCCACACCGGCACGGTAGAGGTACGGGTCGCTCTTGAAGCTGTCAAAACTGTAGAGCACAAGGATCTGGTCATAATCGTTATCCGCGATCAGCTGATCCAGACCGTAGTTGTAGTTGCGGAAGTCCACCACATCGATCTGGGCGTAGTTTGCCGTCAGATACGGTGCAAAGCAGTTGGCGTAGCTGTCCTTGATCACCAGAATGCGCCCGGTACCGTCGCCCTCAATGCGGCTCAGGCCGTTGTTGCCATGCAGGAACATGGCGTACTTATCGTACACGTTCAGCTTGTCCGTGTCGTACAGGCCGGTGGTCTGGCCGTCTGCGGGCTGGCCTGCAGCGGTGACATTATAGATGGTCAGGCTGTTCGGCAGGTCGTAGTAGGTGATAGTATCCGGCACGGCATTCCATGTGCGGGCCTTGGAGTAGTGGGTGCCGTAGAAATTTTCGGCGGTCAGAGCCGTGTGCGCGGCGGGGTCGAAGGGGGTCAGGCCCAGCGCACCGCACAGCTGCTGGTAGGCGTAGTATGCGCCAAGGCTCGTCCAGTGATGGTCGGTGCGGTAGTAGATATATTCGTCCTTGTGTTCGGCAAGGGTCTGCCGCACATCCACAAAGCGTCCTCCGGCGGCCTGTACGGCAGCGGAAAGCTGGTCGAGATAGGCATCCTCGTCCAGCAACGGCGCGTTTGCAGGCACGTTTTCCGGGTAAATCACCGATGCTGCCGGGGCCAGCAGTACATCCACCTTACCCGGGTGGCGCTGGCACAGTGCTTCCACAGCGGCGGTGTTCTTGGGCAGGGTGCGGTTCTCGCTGTCCAGCAGGCTGAAGGTGCGGGGGAACATCATGTGCTCTTTGCCCAGCAGGATGCCGCCGTTCTGCTCCTTCTGCAGCAGGGTGGTCTCCACCACGCTCTGCAGGCTGATCCACTCATCGCGGCCGAACACCTGATCCTTCACGTACTTTGTGTAGGCGGTAAAGTAGCTGTTCAGCCCCTTGGCGGAAAGCTGGGTCAGCGCCGGGCGCTGGGAAAGGGTGGTGTTTTCCATCTCGCTGTAGGCGCGGTCCGGTGTAATAAGGTCCAGTGCGAACAGACCAATAAAGAACAGGCTGAACACCACCAGCACCGGGTAGTGCAGGAGCGAGGAAGATTTTTTGGAATGCTTGTCCATCTTCACGCCTCCTTAAAAGTTGAAATAGAGGAACGGGCTGTTGGTGCTGCCCACCACATAGGCGGTGGAGACCACCAGCAGCGCCAGAATGGCGGCACAGCGGGTGACGGCATTCTTTTTGAGCAGGTTCCAAATCTTTTCAATGAGCGGGGTGCAGCAGAGGATGCTGACCACCAGCAGCACACCGTAGTTGCGCAGGAAGTACAGCGGCGAAACACCGCCGGAAGGAACGAACAGCTTGTGGAACAGCAGACCGAAGCTTACGCCCGTGTCGTTGCCCACGAACATGGCCCAGCCCACCACAACGAGGAACAGGGTGTAGATGTGGGGCCACACTCTGCCCTTTTGCAGGTGGGGCAGCAGGAACAGCTTTTCTACAGCCAGCAGCACAAAGTAGTACAGGCCCCAGCAGATAAAGTTCCAGTTCGCGCCGTGCCAGATGCCGGTGAGCAGCTCCACCACGAACAGGTTGAAGATCTGGCGCTTCAGGCCCTTGCGGTTGCCGCCGAGAGGGATATACACATACTCCCGGAACCAGCCGGAAAGGGTCATGTGCCAGCGCCGCCAGAACTCGGTGATGGATGCGGAGATATAAGGGTAGTTGAAGTTTGCGGGGAAGTCGAAGCCCAGCATCTTGCCCATGCCAATGCCCATCATGGAGTAGCCGGAAAAGTCAAAGTAGAGCTGCAGGCTGTAGGCGATGATGCCCAGCCACACCAGCGGGGTGGATGCATTGGCAAGGCCCACAAAGGTGGTGGAAGGGCTGTCCGCAACGCCGATGATGTCCGTCCACAAAGCACCGATGGCATCCGCCAGCAGCACCTTTTTGGCAAGGCCAAAGGTGAACAGGGTCATGCCCTCTTCGATCTGCTGCAGGCTGTAGCGGTGCCGGTATACGTGCAGCTGGTTCGAGACATCGCGGTATTTCACGATGGGGCCGGCGATCAGCTGAGGGAACATGACCACATAGGCACCAAAGTCGATGATATTACGCTCTGCCTTTACATCCCGGCGGTAAACATCGATGGAGTAGGAAAGGGTCTGGAAGGTGTAAAAGCTGATGCCCAGCGGCAGAGTGCCAATGCCCTGGATCTCGGCAAAGGCGGTGCCCAGCAGGGCGTTTGCGCTGCGCAGCACAAAGTTTGCGTATTTGAAGTAGAACAGCATCCCAAGGCTGCCAATGAGGGCCACCAGCAGAAATGTCCTGCGCAGGGCCGGCTTTTGGTCGAAGTGCTCGATGCACAGGCCGCTGATGTAGTTGATGAGGATGAGGGCCACCATGACCGGGAAAAACCGTACCTCGCCCCAGCAGTAGAACACCAGACTGCAGAGGAACAGCACGGTGTTCTTGAGCTTTGCGGGCGCAAGGTAATACAGCGCCAGCGTGATGGGCAGAAACCGGAACAGAAAGATGATGGTGCTGAAAACCAAAGCGTCAGCCTCCTTTTAGCCGAAAAAAGCCGATGCCGCAAATGGCACCGGCCTTGGGTGGATCCAGATTCAGTCTGCCAGTGCGCTGTCCACGGCGCTGTCCAGATCGGCAGTGCACTCGTTGGATGCGATCACCATGACAATGGTGTTGCCCTTGAAGGCGATGACAGCGTTCTCCACGTTATCCTGCGCCTGAGCAAACTCGGCGTAGTTGCCGTAGAAGGCCACCTGATCCTGCTGGTAGGAAGCCAGCTGGTTGGCTACGTCCTCGGCCTTGCCGTCGGCAGCTTCGAGCACCAGCACCAGACCGGCATCGCCGTTGTCGTTGCTCTTCACGCCCTTGTAGCTCACCACGTCCTCAGCCTTCAGGCCGAAATCGTACTCAATGTTCATGGCTGCGATCTCGAACTGGTTGGAGATGGGGTCGGCTTCCAGCAGAGCATTGAAAACACCGTCCAGTGCATCAGAGCCGTTCTCGGCAGCATTGTCCACAACAGCGGATGCGGCGGCGCTGGAAGCGGGAGATTCCGCAGCAGCGGTGGAAACGGAGGAGGGAGCGGCCGAAGAGCTGGCGGAACCGCCGCAGCCGGTAAGAGCGACAGCAGCCAGCGCGCCGGTGAGAGCAATTGTAAAGATTTTTGTGCGATTTATCATAAAATATTCCTTCTTTTGTTCAAAACATTTTTGCAGCTGCCCAAAGCGGTCCTGCATCAGGGCAGACTATTGTTATCTTACCATAACTGTGTGCAAAATGCAACGAAAAGCCCCTCGGTTTTACGGATTTTTAACCGGTGATCTTCTCCCCTGCAGCAAGCTTCTGCAGCACGGCAACGGCATCCTCAAAGCACAGGCCGCTCTGCTGGATCAGGGCCGCATTTTCCGGCCCCACATAGCGCCAGTGCCACGGCTCGTAGGTGATCTCGGTAACGGCTTCTGCGTTTTTGGGGTACCGCAGGATGAAGCCGTATTCCACGGCATGGGCGCTCAGCCAGCGGAAGGCCTCGGTGTTTTCAAAGCCCTCGGTCAGGTCGGTGTGCTCCGGGCTGTTCAGGTCGGCAGCAAGGCCGCAGTTGTGCTCCGAGTAGCCCGGCGGGTTCACGATATTTGCCGCCTGCTTTTTCGCTTCGGCTTCGCTCAGGCCCTTATTGCGGAAATACTGGGTCTTTTGGTCGTAGAGGTTCTTCTGGTAGTCCACGCTGCGGTAGCCGCTCTGCATCCAGATGGTCACGCCGTCCTTTGCGGCGGCGGCCTGCATGGCGAGGAATGCATCGGCGGCTTCGGTCTGCAGGGTCTTGTTCACAGCGGTGGCCGAGCCGCACACCTTGGTGGTAAAGGTATGATCGTCCGGCATTTTGTTCGTGTGGTTCACCAGCACCATGCGGGGATCATCCAGAATGGCCTGCGCCTGCCGGGCGGTCAGCAGACTGCTTTCTGCCTCTGATGCTGCCGAGGCGCTGGACGTGGAAGTTGCCGAGGCGGCAGGCACAGCGGAACGGCTGTGCAGCACGAACGAGGCCCCGCCCACGGCAATGCAGGCCACGACGGTAACGGTGAGCACGCGCCGCACGGCGGGCCGCAGATGGCGGCGGTGATGAGGATGGACAGACGGATTCATCTGGAATACCTTCTTTCCGGTGGATGTGCATAGAGTTTGCTTCCTATGGGAAAGATATGCCCGGAGGGGAAACAATATGAAAATGACAGCACAGGAATATGCGCGCCGGGTGCGGCGCATCGGGCCGCACTCGCCCTTGGGTCTGGACTGCCTGTGGGCTTTTGGCGTGGGCGGCGGCATCTGCCTGCTGGGCGAAGTGCTGCGCCAGAGCTATCTTGCCATGGGCGTGGAAGCCGACCTTGCCGGCACCCTGACCAGCTGCAGCCTGATCGTGCTCTCAGCGGTGCTTACCACGCTGGGCTGGTACCAGAAGCTGGCCGCAAAGGCCGGGGCCGGGTCGCTGGTGCCCATCACAGGCTTTGCCAATGCGGTGGTCAGCGCGGCCATCGAGTTCAAGGCCGAGGGCCGGGTGCTGGGTACCGGGGCCAAGATGTTCACCATTGCCGGGCCGGTGATCGTGTACGGCACGCTGGCGGCGGTGGTGTACGGCGCGGTGCTGTGGGTGCTGGGCATGGCGAGTGTGCCTGTGCTGTCATAAACACGGGCAAGTGTGCCATAAGATTGCAGCATGATGTTATTATACAACATTTTATGGAACGTTTTTCATCTATTTTCCACGAAGGAGAAATTTTGCCTATGACGGTCCGGTGCGGGGATACCCTGCTGTTCCAGACACTGCCGGTGATCGCTGCGGGTGCAGCGGTGGGCGGCAAAAAAGAGAGCGAAGGCCCGCTGGCGGCAGAGTTCGACGAGCTGAGCGCAGACAACCGCTTTGGCCAGTCCAGCTGGGAAGCTGCGGAAAAATACCTGCAGCTGCGCGCCGCGCGGCTGTGCCTGCAAAAGGCGGCGCTTCCGCAGGAAAAGGTGCAGCTGGCCCTTGCCGGGGATCTGCAGGCCCAGTGCACAGCATCCAGCTATGCCATGCGGGAGCTGGGCGTGCCCTTTGCCGGGCTGTTCGGGGCCTGCAGCACCATGGCCGAGGGCCTTGCGCTGGGCGCTGCTCTGTGCGAGGGCGGTGCTGCGCGCAATCTGCTGGCCATGGCTTCCAGCCACTTCTGCGCAGCAGAGCGGCAGTTCCGCACGCCGCTGAGCTACGGCGCGGTGCGCACGCCCACGGCCCAGTGGACTGCCACCGCTGCCGGATGCTGCCTTTTGCAGCCGCAGGGCGAAGGCGTTGGCATTGCCGCTGCCACCTTTGGCCGTGTGCAGGATTATCAGGTAAAGGACATCAACAATATGGGGGCTGCCATGGCCCCGGCAGCAGCTTCCACCCTGCTGCACTATTTTAAGGATACCGGCACCGAACCGCAGGAGTTCGACTGCATCTATACCGGCGACCTTGGGCAGGTGGGCAGTCAGCTGCTGCGGGAGCTGCTGGCCGCAGAAGGCTTGCTGATCAAAAACCATGTGGACTGCGGGTGCATCCTGTTCGACGCAAACGAGCAGAGCGTAAAGAGCGGCGGCTCCGGCCCGGGCTGCTGCGCGGCGGTGCTGTGCGGGCACATCCTGCCGCGCCTGCGCCGGGGCAGCCAGAAGCGGGTGCTGTTCACAGCCACCGGGGCCCTGATGAGCCAGACCACCTTTTTGCAGAAGGAGACCATCCCGGCGGTGGCGCATCTGGTGGAGCTGCGTGCGCCGGAAAAGGAGAAGTAAGATGAACTATTTCTGGGCTTTCTGTGTGGGCGGGGCCATCTGCGTGGCGGGACAGCTGCTCATCGACCTGACCGGCCTGACCCCGGCCCGCATCCTGACCGGATATGTGGTGGCGGGCGTGGTGCTTTCGGCCATTGGGTGGTATGCCCCGCTGGCCGAGTTTGCCGGGTGCGGGGCCACGGTTCCCCTGCTGGGCTTCGGCCATCTGCTGGCAAAGGGCGTGCGCACCGCGCTGCAGGAAGAAGGTGCTGTGGGCATCCTCACCGGCGGGCTGACCGCCGCTGCGGCCGGTGTTACCACCAGCCTTGTGTGCGGCGTGGTGTGCAGCTGGGTGGGCAAAAGTCACGACCAGAACTGAAGAAGAAATACACAAGAACATTGCTGCTTTGTCTGCCACCCTTCGCCCTGTTTTTCCACCGCACTGCGGTAAACTGTGCAAAACAGGAGGTGATGCGGATGAAGCACCGCTGGACGACCCTTTTGTGGGAGCTTTGGACTGCACAGGCCTTGTGCGCGGTGGCAGCCCTGCCGCCGGGCAGTGCGTTCCATACATGCCCGGCACTGGCGCTGCCGGGGCTGGCCCTTGCGGCGGCGGTGCCCACGGCATGGGCTGCGTGGGCGCTGCTGGCCGAGCCGCCCGACGGCCTGCCGCCGGAGCAGCTTCTGGAGCAGGCACCGGGGTTCGATTTTGCCACCCTGTGCGATTTTGAGCGGCCTGCTGCCGTGCCCTGAAAAGCGGGCAAAACAAAAACCCCTGTGCCGGGAACCCGGTACAGAGGTTTTGTTCGTCAATCAGAAAGCGATCAAGCGTTCTTGTTAGCACGCTTTGCCATACGGCTGATCTTGCGGCTGGCGGTGTTCTTTTTGATGACACCCTTAGCGCGAGCCTTGTCGATCGCGGAAACAGCAGCCAGGACGGTTGCGTCCTTGTCAGCGGCATTCGCATCGATGGCAGCGTCTGCCTTCTTGACGACTGTTTTCAGGTTGGTCTTAATGGCCTTGTTGTGAGCCTGCTCTGCAGCAGCCTGCACGACGCGGTCCTTCTGAGATTTGATGTTAGGCATTCGTTCCACCTCCTTGGCTACCTATAACAGCGCACCCTATGATACCATATTTCGCGTACCAGCGCAAGCGTTTTTTTGATTTTTGTTTAGAAAAGTTTTATTTTTTCCATACTTTCTGCATGCAGAGGGGGCATTTGGCCCCAAAACAGGCAGGAGGAGCAGAAAAATGCGTTTTACCGATATGGCAGACGAGATGTTTGGTGCAGCACAGGGGGCGCTGCCTGCCGGGGTAAGGCTTGCCACAGCAAAGCGCGGCGGGGTCACAATAACGCGGGTGGAGATCGCGCGCGAAGGGCTGGCGAAGCCCCGCGGACGGTATGTCACGCTGGAAATGCCCAGCGTCAGCGTGCTGGACGAGCGGGACGCTGCGGTGATCGAGACCTGTGCGGCAGAACTGCGCGCCCTGCTGCCGCCGGAAGGGCCGGTGCTGGTGCTGGGCATCGGGAACCGGCGGGTCACGGCGGATGCCCTCGGCCCGCGCACGGCGCAGAAGATTTTAGTCACCATGGGGCCGCAGCACACGCTGCCGGTAAAAGGCATCCGGCCGGTGGCCGCCATTGCGCCGGGGGTGTCGGCCTCCACCGGGCTGACTCTGCGCCAGCTGGCCGGGGCCATGGTGGAAGCGGTGCGGCCGGCGGCCCTGATCTGCGTGGACAGCCTTTGCAGTGCCGAGGGCGCGCGGCTGGGCCGCAGCGTGCAGTTCTCCGACACCGGGCTGTACCCGGCGCAGGCGGATCATGCAAAGCATCTGGACGCGGCAGCGCTGGGCGTGCCGGTGATCGCGGCGGGCATCCCCACCTTGATGGATTCGGACGAAGGAGCAGATCTTGTGGTCACGCCCCGGGCGCTGGACAGCGTGATCGCCCACGGCTCGGCTCTTCTGGCCGGTGCCATCAACCGGGCCTTGCAGCCAAGGCTCAGCGTGGCGCAGCTGTTCTGGCTGGCGGGGTAACACCGGTGGGCCGGAAGGGAGGTTATTTTATGCGCAGCAAAGCACTGCCGCCCGCCCGGGCGCAGGGGCATATCGTGCCGTTTCTGGAAGCGGCTGCTCTGTTTGCCGCACTGTGCATCTTTGCCCGCACGGCGGCACTGATGCTGGCTGCGGCCATTACTGCACCGCTGCCAATGGCCGAAACTCTTTTCTGGCTGGGGCGGCAGTCCGCACAGGAGCAGCCCGCATCATCTGTGCAGGTGGAAGCCGCACCGGACAGCACACCGGAAGCGGCGGCATCCTCTCTGCCGCAGGCCGTGCAGGCGCTGACCGGGAACATTGAGGACTACCTTGTGCCGCTGCTGGGCGAGGAAGCCCGCCCGGCGGATGCGGGTACTGTCATTGAAAAAAATTATCCGCAGGGCAGCGGCGAAAAGTACATTCCCTGCGGGGTGGGCAGCATCAAAAACAATACTCGGCAGACGGCGGCAGACATTGCGGCAGAGATCGAGAATCCGCTGCCATTTGCCATTGAGCCGAACAGCCCCGACCCGCAGGTGCTGGTGATGCACACTCACGCCACCGAGGACTACCGCCTTTCGGCCGGGCTGTGGTTTGCCCCCGGCGATGGTGCCCGCAGCACCGACTGCAGCGTGAACATGTGCGCGGTGGGCCGTGTGGTGGCCGATACCCTCAATGCGGCAGGCATCAACACCCTGCACGACGAGACCCTGAACGACTACCCCAGCTACACCGGCAGCTATGCCAACAGCCGGGCCGTGGTGCAGCAGTATCTGGCCCGGTATCCCAGCATCAAGGTGGTGCTGGATGTCCACCGGGATGCCATCGAGACGGAAAGCGGCAGCCGCTATGCCCCGGTGTGCACGGTGGACGGGCGGCAGGCCGCACAGGTCATGATCATCTGCGGGTGCGACAACGGCACCACCGTTCAGCTGCCGGGCTGGCGGCAGAATCTGCGCTTTGCCGCTGCGTGGGAGCGCAGCATGGAAGGAATGTACCCCGGTTTTACCCGGCCGGTGCTGTTCAGCTACCGGTTCTACAATCAGGATCTGACCACCGGCAGCCTGCTCATTGAGATCGGCGGGCACGGCAATAACCTGAACGAGGCTCTTTATGCCGGGCAGCTGGCGGCAAAGGGCCTTGCTGCCGCCTTGCTGGGCGGTGCTTGACAAAACGCCGCCAAAGTGCTATTTTTTAAAGGTCAAATGCAAAGATCGGGAAAAGTAGCGCGGGCCGTCCGGCCCAGAGAGTGCGGCACAGCTGAGAGCCGCGCCCGCACGCCGCGTGAACGAACACCCGGGAGCAGCAAACTGAACATGGCAGCTGCCATTAGTAGGTGCGCCGCAGGCCCTGCGTTACAGGGGCAGCGCTTTTATTGAGCGCGTGAGCGACCGGACACTTCCGGTAATTCAGGTGGCACCGCGGACATTACAAGACAGCTTGTTCGCCCTGAACTTTCAGGGAGAACAAAGCTGTCTTTTTCATTTTATATCGAAAGGGAGAACAAACACTATGGAACGCACTGAGATCGTTTCGCTGTTCAAAAATACCCCCGCCGACGGCACCGAGATCACCGTCTGTGGCTGGGCAAAGAACATCCGCGACTCCAAGAACATCGGCTTCATCGCCCTGTCGGACGGCGGCTGCTTCAAAACCCTGCAGGTCGTGCTGGAAGCAGGCAAGCTGGCAAACTACGATGAGGTGATCCACACCGGTCTGTACAGCAGCCTGCGCGTCAAGGGCAAGCTGGTGCTCACCCCGCAGGCAAAGCAGCCCTTTGAGCTGAATGCCGACAGTGTGGAGATCCTGGGCGACTGCCCGGCGGACGAGTATCCGCTGCAGAAAAAGAAGATGAGCATGGAATATCTGCGCACCATGCCCACCCTGCGCCCCCGCACCAACACCTTCAACGCCGCTTTCCGCGTGCGCAGCGCCGCTGCCTACGCCATCCACAAGTTCTTCCAGGAGAACGGCTTCGTTTACTCTCACTCTCCGCTGCTCACCTCTTCCGACTGTGAGGGCGCAGGCGAGATGTTCCGCGTGACCACCCTCGACCTTGAGAATGTGCCCAAGAACGAGGACGGCACTGTGGATTACACCCAGGACTTCTTCGAGAAGCCGGTCAATCTGACCGTTTCCGGCCAGCTGGAAGCCGAGGCCATGGCTATGGCATTCGGCAAGGTGTACACCTTCGGCCCCACCTTCCGTGCCGAGAAGAGCTTTACCACCCGTCACGCCGCCGAGTTCTGGATGATCGAGCCGGAGATGGCATTCTGCGATCTGTCCGGCTACATGGACACCGCCGAGGCCATGACCAAGTACGTCATCCGCTACGTGCTGGACAACTGCCCGGATGAAATGGCCTTCTTCAACCAGTTCATCGACAAGGGCCTCATCGAGCGTCTGGAGCTGGTGGCAAACTGCGAGTTTGGCCGCATCAGCTACACCGAGGCCATCGAGATCCTGAAGAAGAACAACAAGAAGTTCCAGTTCCCTGTGGAGTGGGGCGTGGACATCCAGACCGAGCACGAGCGCTACCTGACCGAGGTGGTGTTCAAGAAGCCTGTGTTCGTCACCGACTACCCGAAGGAGATCAAGAGCTTCTACATGAAGCAGAACCCGGACGGCAAGACCGTGGCAGCCGCAGATATGCTGGTGCCCGGCATCGGCGAGCTGATCGGCGGCAGCCAGCGTGAAGAGAACTACGACAAGCTGGTGGCCCGCATGGACGAGCTTGGCATGGACAAGACCAACTACGACTGGTACCTGAACCTGCGCAAGTTCGGCGGCGTGGAGCACGCCGGCTACGGCTTGGGCTTCGAGCGCATGATCATGTACCTCACGGGCATCCAGAACATCCGTGACGTGCTGCCCTTCCCCCGCACTGCATACGGCTTCTGATAAGCGCGCATACTTTTACCGGGCTGCTGCACCTTGCGGCGGCCCGTTTTTTGATAAGGAGCACAAAACAAGTGGAAAACATTTCCTCTGCCCTGCTGGACTGGTTCTACAAAAACCAGCGCAGCCTGCCCTTCCGCACCGACCCCAGCCCCTACCATGTGTGGCTCAGCGAGATCATGCTGCAGCAGACCCGGGTCTCGGCGGCACTGCCCTACTACGAACGCTTTCTCGCCGCCCTGCCGGACATTCCGGCCCTTGCCGCCTGCGAAGAGGAAAAGCTGCACAAACTCTGGGAGGGTCTTGGCTACTACAGCCGGGTGCGCAACCTGCAAAAGGCTGCACGCATCGTCTGCGAGCAGTACGGCGGACAGCTGCCCGCCGACTATGATGCCCTGCGGGCCCTGCCCGGCATCGGGGACTACACGGCGGGGGCCATTGCGTCCATCAGCTTCGGCATCCCGGTGCCCGCCGTGGACGGCAATGTGCTGCGGGTGTTCTCCCGTTTGTACAACGACCCCGCTGCCGTCACGGAACCGGCAGTGAAAAAAGCGTTCACCGCCCGCGTGATGGAGCACCAGCCGCCGGATGCGCCCGGCGACTACAATCAGGCCCTTATGGAGCTGGGAGCGCTGGTCTGCGTGCCGAACGGTGCGCCCCTGTGCGAAAAATGCCCGCTTGCCCACCTGTGCGCCGCCCGTGCTGCGGGCACTGCATTGGAGCTGCCCCGCAAAGCAGCGCCCAAGCCCCGCAGACTGCAGCCTGTGACGCTGGCCCTGCTGGAAAGCCCGGCAGGCTTCCTTTTGCAGCAGCGGCCCCAAAAGGGCCTGCTTGCCGGGCTGTGGCAGCCGGTACTGTGGGAGGGTGAAGCCCTTGCAGCCGGAGAGGTCCTTGCCCGCCTGCAGGCCATGGGGGTGAATACCGGCACCGCCGCGCCGGAAGCGCTGCCCGCTGCAAAGCACATCTTCAGCCACATCGAGTGGCATATGAACGGCATCCTGCAGCATGTGCCCGCCCAAGATGCCCCGGCAGGCTGCGTGTGGGCAAGCCGGGAAGCCCTGCAGGCCGAGTATACGCTGCCCGGCGCATTCAAGGCATACAGGAAGCTTATAGTATGAAATTTTGGCCTTTTTGACCTGAATGGTTGTAATTTTTGACAGGAACGGGTATAATAAAAGCCAACAAGCACTGGAATGAAAGCTGAAACATCGTTTCAACGAAAAAAGGAGTGTATTGAACCTATGAAGAAATCTTGTCTGGTCGCTGTGATCACTGTTCTGGCCGCTGTTGCCGGTGCCCTTGCTGCTGTTGCTGTTTACCTGCACCGCCGTGAGAAGGAGCTGGACGAGTACGAGCGTCTGCTGTTCGGCGAGGACGATGCTGCAACGGTAGAGCCGGAGGCTGCTGCCGAAGAGGCTGCCCCTGCAGAGGATGCTGCAGAATAAAAAACACGAACCGTAAACCTTCGGGCGCACCGGCAGTCTGCAAAAGGCTGTGCCGGTGCGCCCTTTTTGCTACATAGAAGGAGTGTATCATGAAGCGTTTTCTGCTCTGGCTCGTGGGTGTGGTGCTGGGCGTAGGCATCTTTCTGGGCGCGGTGATGGGCGTGAGCTATGCCTTTACCACCGAGGGCGGCTGCCCGGACAGCACCGCGCAGTTTGGCACCGAAGCGCTGGAACCCAACGGCTGGTGCTGGCAGGTGCCGCTCATCGGCGGAAAGCTCGATAAGGTGTTTGCCAGCCCCGCCACCCTCACGGTGCAGAAGCTGGGCACGCTGTACACGGCCCACCCGGCCATCACCCTGCCGGACTGGGCCAGCTACACCACCCTCACCATCCAGAACGCCTATGGCAGCATTGTATTTGTGGGCAGTGTAAGCGATTATCAAAGCTTTTTGTTCCCGACCAACGGCGAATATAAGGCAGAGCTATCGGTCTGGCGGGTGCCGGAGGGCGGCATGGCCACCCAATTTGAGGGCGGCAGCACCGGCTCAGTGCGCAAAAATCTGGGGCTGGAAAAGCCCGCAAAGCCCACCGGCTGGTATCGTTATGCCTTCCGGTTCACCCTGCAGGCCAGCGCGGAGGTGGAGCTTTCCGCCGAGCGGGCGGAGCAGGGCGGCATTGTGGGCTTGCGCATCTCCGGCATGACCGGCGATGCAGCACCCACGGTGGAAACAGACCTCGGCAATGTGCAGTGCGTGCGTGCAGCCGATGGCTGGCGGGCCTACATCCCGGCGGCATACAACGCTTCCTCCGGCGGGCATGAGGTGAACATTACCGTGAACGGCGAGACCATCACCCGCAGCATCATCGTGCTGCCCAAGGATTTTGGCACGGTGGACGTGGAGCCGGAACCGGATGCATCGGATGCGGCAAACACCCAGTTCCGCAATGCAGTCTGGGGCCTGTACGAAGCGCCCGCGCGGGAAAAAATGTGGCAGGGCGGCTTTGTGAACCCGGTGGAAAGCTACACCACCCTTGTGGATTACGGTCAGGTCAGGGTGGTGAACGGCAGGCAGAGCAGCCGTTCCAACTCCACAAAGCTCTACACCATTCCCGGCGAGCCCTGCCGCGCCCCGGCAAACGGCGTGGTGGTGCTGGCCGCAGAGCTGGCCCTTACCGGCAACACGGTGGTCATCGACCATGGCTGCGGGATGCGCAGCTACCTGTACGGGCTGCAGACTCTTTCCGTCTCTGCCGGGCAGAGCGTGGAAAAGGGGCAGGCTGTAGGCGTGCTGGGCGAGGAGCTGACCATGGACTTCAAGCTTGGCAGCAAGAGCGTGAACCCGTGGATGCTGTTCCAGACCAGCGGCGGATTGTTCTGGAAGGAGAACAGCTGACGATTTTAAATGGCCTCCGCTTTGCTCTGGCAATGTTTATAGGAACTATTCTTTTATCTGGGGTTCTGAAAAGCCTGCGGGCTTTTCAGAACCCCCCTTTTCACGCAAAAGGTCGAAACCGGCAGATGATGCTGTTTTTCTTTACGCCCCTTTCTGTGAAAATGCAATGCCGGACAGCCCGCAGGCTGTCCGGCATTGCTCTTATAAAAATAAAAATTCCGCTGTTTATGGCCAGAGCGAAGCGGAGGCTGTTCCGATGGTCAAACCATCAGGAAATGGCATCCACGTCCCACTTCATGCGGACGGCATCGGCACCGTCCAGCTTGATGTTCAGCGCACCGGCGTTGTCCATCACCTGCTGCGGGGTGCGGGCACCGCACAGCACATGCAGGCCGGGGATCATGCGGGCGGTCAGGGCGATCACCAGCTGTGCCAGAGAGCAGTCGTATTTCTCGGTAAGGTCGCCCCATTTTGCCAGCATATCCAGCGCCTGAGAGCGGCGCTCCGGCTGGAAGCTGGGGTTCGAGTTGCGGGTGCTGCCCTCGGGATAGGTGGTTTCCATAGTCACCTTGCCGGTCAGCAGGCCCTGCTCCAGCGGAGAGTATGCCTGCACAGATACGCCCAGCTCCTTGCAGGTAGGCAGCAGCTGCTTTTCCACACGGCGGGTGAGCAGGCTGTACTTTTCCTGAATGACATCCAGCTGACCGTACTTGCAGTAGCCGCGGATGATGTCCGCAGTGACGTTGGATGCACCGATGGCACGGATCTTGCCCTGCTCCTTCAGCTTCATCATGGCTTCCACCGTCTCTTCCAGCGGGTAGATGCCGAAATCGGGGGTCTGCCAGTGGGTGTACAGCACATCCAGATGATCGGTGTGCAGGCGGCGCAGGCTGTCCTCCACATCCTCGATGATGCTCTGGGCAGACAGATCGCGGTAAACGGTGGTGCCGTCCACGACCTTGTGCAGCACCGGTGTTTCATGCCGCCACTCCAGACCGCACTTGGTGGAAAGCACCACCTTGTCGCGGTCGATGTGCTTCATGGCCTCGCCCACCACGGTCTCGCTGTGGTACAGGCCGTAGATGGGCGCGGTGTCGATCCACTGGATGCCCTGCTCCACAGCAGTCTGGATGGCCTTGACTGAAAGGCTGTCGTCGTTATCGCCCCACCATGCACCGCCGCCGATGGCCCAGGTGCCCATGCCGAGAAATGGCACCTGAATGCCGCTTTTGCCAATATTGATATTCTGCATATACTTTACCCTCCATGCCAGCAGTGTTCCCCGCAATGGGAGCAGCTCATTCCATAACTGGCATTCTTTGTTGTATTTTTTGTGCTTTATGAAAAAAGAGCCGCAGCTGCAGGATATTCCCGCACCGCAGCTCTCTTTCAACTCAGATATTGCCGAACTCGCTCAGTTTCAGCGTTTCGTTGTGGGTCTCAGCCCAGCGCACCGCCCAGTCGGAGGTGAACAGTAGCAGGCGGTTGCCCTTCATATCCTCCACAGCCTTGGTGTCGCTGGTCAGGTCCAGATCCCGCAGGTTGTAGGTGTCGGGGTCGTTCTGCACCCAGCGCAGCTGTTCAAAGGGCAGCTGCTGCATCCGGATCTCCACGTTGTACTCGGTGTTCAGGCGGTACTCCAGCACTTCCAGCTGCAGCACGCCGACCACGCCGACTACCACTTCTTCCATGCCGCCGCCCACTTCGCGGAAGATCTGGATGGCACCCTCCTGCGCGATCTGCTCCATGCCCTTCACGAACTGCTTGCGCTTCATGGTGTCCTTCTGCTCAATGCGGGCAAAGTGCTCCGGCGAGAAGGTGGGGATGCCCGCAAACTGGACCTTCTTTTTGCCGGTGCACAAGGTGTCGCCGATGGAGAAGATGCCCGGGTCGAACAGGCCAATGATGTCGCCGGCGTAGGCCTCGTCCACGATGGCGCGGTCCTGCGCCATCAGCTGGGTGCCGGTGGCCAGCTTGATGTTCTTGCCCTCCTGCACATGGAAGGCCTCCATGCCGCGCTCGAACTTGCCGGAGCAGATGCGCATAAAGGCGATGCGGTCGCGGTGGGCCTTGTTCATGTTGGCCTGAATTTTAAAGATGAAGGCAGAGAACTCGTCGCGGCAGGGGTCCACGGTCTCGCCGGTCAGGCTGTCCACGCGGGCCAGCGGGGTGGGGGTGAGCCGCAGGAAGTTCTCCAGAAAGGGCTCCACGCCGAAGTTGGTCAGAGCGGAACCAAAGAACACGGGACTCAGCTCGCCGCGCAGCACTTTGTCGAGGTCAAATTCCTCGGCAGCGCCGTCCAACAGCTCGATCTCATCCACCAGCTGCTGGTGCAGATACGGGGTGAGCAGCTCGTCCAGTGCGGGATCGCCCAGCTCGGCCTCGGTCTCATCCACCTTTTTCACGCCGTTGGCGCGGCCGTCGCTGGAAAATGCCAGTACCTTGCGGGTGTTGCGGTCGAACACGCCCTTGAACTCCTTGCCGCAGCCGATGGGCCAGTTCATGGGGTAGGTCTTGATGCCCAAAATTTCCTCAATGTTCTCCATCAGCTCAAAGGGGTCGCGGGCTTCGCGGTCCATCTTGTTGATGAAGGTGAAGATGGGGATGTGGCGCAGGGTGCACACCTTGAACAGCTTGATGGTCTGTGCCTCAACGCCCTTTGCGGCGTCGATGACCATGACGGCAGAGTCTGCCGCCATCAGGGTGCGGTAGGTGTCCTCCGAGAAGTCCTGATGGCCCGGGGTGTCCAGAATGTTCACGCACTTGCCCGCGTAGTTGAACTGCAGGACAGAAGAGGTGACGGAAATACCGCGCTGCTTCTCAATGTCCATCCAGTCGGACACGGCGTGCTTTGCGCTCTGCTTGCCCTTGACGGAGCCTGCCTGATTGATGGCTCCGCCGTACAGCAGCAGCTTTTCGGTCAGAGTGGTCTTACCGGCGTCGGGATGGCTGATGATCGCAAACGTCCGGCGGCGCTCGATTTCTTCACGATTTGTCATAAACTAGTATTTCTCCTGAAATGGATGGAACTCCTTCAGTCACGGCTGATGCCGTGACAGCTCCCTCAATGAGGGAGCCTCTGGCGAAAAGGAAAAGCTTCTCGCCCTGCCAAAGCCTCCCTCTCAGAGGGAGGTGGCATCGCGCAGCGATGACGGAAGGAGTATATTTTTACACATACGTACCCTATTTTATCCGAAAACGCTCCATAATGCAAGTGTTTTCGTTATTTTTTCAGGATGATGCAGGGCAGAGGGGCGGCTTCGGCCCAGTTGGCAAAATCACACACCAGAACGGTAAAACTTTTGAGCGGAAGTGCCCGGAGATATTCCAGCACCGTCTGCTTTTCATCCGTGCCGATGACCTGCCCGCTGTAGAGGATGGCGCTCACCACGCCGCCGGGGCGCACGGCTTCCAAAGCCGCCTGCAGGGCGGGGATGCTGCTCTGCGCGGTGGAGAACACTGCGTGGTCGGCCCCGGGCAGCCAGCCAAAGTTGAACATCACCGCATCTGCCGTGCCGGGCTGCACAACCTGTAAAAGGTCTGCGTGGCTTTGGCAGTGCAGCTCATACCGGGCGGCAGGCACGCCCAGCTGCTCCAGGTGCTTCCGGGTGGATGCAATGGCAGCTTCCTGCACGTCAAAGCCGACTACCTTTCCTTCCGGCGCGGTGATGCCGCACAGGAAGGCCGTGTCGCCGCCGTTGCCGCAGGTAGCATCGATGCAAAGGCGCGGCTGTGCCAGCCGCGCGGCCAGAAAGTCCTGCACGAACTTGACGGCGGTCAGATCCGGCGTGCGGCGGCGCACCAGCTGCCTGCCTTCTGCCGCAAAGCCGAACTTTGCCCAGAACGCAAGCTCTGCGGCATCGGCGGGCAGCGGGGCGGTAAATACGGTAGCCTTTTCGCGGTCGTATCCGGCGTAGGCGCGCAAGGCTTCTTTTAATAGATAGGAGCCGTAGCCTTTGCGCCGCCACTGCGGTTCGATGCCAAACGCGGTGATGGCAGCCCCCTTTGCGGCGGGCGTGAGCGCGCAGAAGCCGATCTGTGTTTTTTCCTTATAGAGGGCAAAGCCCTCGTCTGTGCGGTGCAGTTCCATGGTGTGTTCCTCCTGAATTTACGCTTTTACAATAGCAAGCGCAAAGGCCGCTGTCAAGGGCGGAAAGTGCGTCTTTTTTTCACAGTTTCTTCACGGCGCGCGCGATTGATTTTCACAATTGACGGTTACAATAGGAGCAGTTCAAAGGAACAGGGCTCCTGTGGACGTATCCCTTACGGAAAGGAAGTATCAGCATGGACAATGAGAACAAATGGGAATATGATTATTCCTCTCAGGATAAAAACGAAAGCGGAGATACCGGTTATCCCAATGTGGGCAGCAGCGGCATGAACACCGCCAACCAGTACAACGACCCGCAGCCGGAACCGGAGACCGCTTACACCGCCCCGCAGACAGACAACGGCGCAGGCGGTGCAACGCCGCCGGTACATCCGGTACAGCCGCAGGACGCGCAGCCCCCTAAAAAGAAGAAAAAGTTCAACGGCAAGCGCGTTGCACGCAGCGCCGTGGCGCTGGTGCTGGCCGCAGCCATGGGCTTTGCGGGCGGCTTTGTGGGGGCAAAGTTTGGCGGCAGCGGCAAGGTGGTCATCCAGCAGGTGGCACCTTCCTCCACGGCAAACAGCTCCGACAGCGCGGACAGCAGCATCACCGCAGCATCCAGCAGCGGCAGCAGCCTGACCACTGAACAGGTGGCTGATCTGGTCAGCCCCAGCGTGGTGGTCATCACTACGGAGCAGGTGGTCTACTCTCAGTGGTCGTGGTACGGCCAGAATCAGGTGGAGAGTGGTGCCGGCAGCGGCGTGATCATCAGCTCGGACGGCTACATCCTCACCTGTGCACATGTGGTGGACGGCGCTTCCACCATCACCGTTACCATTGGTGACAAGGACTACACCGCCACCCTCGTGGGCGAAGATACCACCAGCGATATCGCGGTCATCAAGATCGATGCTGACGGCCTGACCCCCGCCACCGTGGGCAACAGCGACAGCCTGAAGGTGGGCCAGAGCGTGATGGCTGTGGGCAACCCGCTGGGTGAGCTGGGCGGCACCGTCACCGGCGGCATGATCAGCGCTTTGAACCGCAGCGTCACCATTCAGGGCAGCAGCTCTGTGAACACCATGTCCCTGATCCAGATGGATGCTTCGGTCAGCCCCGGCAACTCCGGCGGCGGCCTGTTCAATATGAACGGTGAGCTGGTCGGCATTGTGAATGCAAAATCCTCTTCCAGCGATGCAGAGGGTCTGGGCTTTGCCATCCCCATCAACGATGCCATCAAGGTGGCACAGGAACTGCTGGAGAACGGCTATGTGACCGGACGGCCTTATTTGGGCATCACCTATCTGGCCGTGACCGACGCACAGACTGCTTCTCAACTGGGCGTGAATGCCTACGGCGTTTACGTTGTGGAGGTGGTCAAGGGCGGCCCTGCCGAAAAGGCAGGCCTGCAGGCCGGTGACCGCATCGTGAGCGTGGACGGCACCGAGATCGCCTCCAAGGACGACCTTGGCACCCTGATGCAGAAGCACGCAGCAGGCGATACGCTTTCCATCACCATTGCACGCGACGGCCAGATGCAGACGGTCAATGTGACACTGGGCGAAAAGACGGCTTCCAACAGCTGAGCAAAATAGAAAACAGGAGCGGATGAGAGTTTTCCATCCGCTCCTGTTTTTATATCTGTCCAAAGATGGTGGCACTGTAAGGCATCAGCACGGCCTCGTGCTCATACACTCTTGCCGGGCCACGCCACAGGCTGGACGAGATGCCGTCGCTCAGCATCTGCCAGCGCCCAACCGGCAGCGGCACGACCTTGCTGATCTCGGTGGGGTTATAGAACACGCACAGCGCCTGCCATGCTGCGCCGTCACCCCACTGGGCGGGCAGCTGCCAGCCCACCAGCGGCTGCTCCAGTGAGAAAAAGTACAGGGCATCCGGCGCGTGGGGGTCGGTGCTGGAAAGCCGCGGAAACCTTGCCCGCAGAGCCAGCAGGCCGCGGTAGTAGTCCACCAGTGCATGATATTTTTCGGCCCGCTCCCAGTCCAGCCGGTTCAGCGCAGGCGAAGAGCGGTAGCTGTTGCCCTTCCCTTTTTTGGTGCGGGCAAACTCCTCGCCCGCCTGCAGGAAAGGCAGGCCGAAGCTGGTCAGGTAAATGCCCGCCGCCAGCCGGTTCTGGGCAAGGGCTGTGCTGTCTGCCGCCGTGAACTCCGGCTTTTCGTACCGCACCAGCAGCAGCTTGTCCCACAGGGTGAAGTTGTCGTGGGCGGAAACATAGCTCACGATCTGGCTGGGCGCGTGGGGCGGCAGACGGTCGCTGCGGCACCATGCCGCCACCGCGCCGCCGATGTCCCAGAAGCTGCCGGGCCTGCCCTCCACATAGCCCGGCTCCCGGGCGTTGAAGCAGCCGCCCTTGATGGTGTCGCGGGTGTCGTCGAAGAAGATGCCGATGCGCTCGTTCAGCATGGCAAGATTCGCCTTGTTGGCCTCGTACCGGTGCAGCTGGCTGCCGCCGCCCTGCCACGGCTCGCCGTACATCAGGATATCCCGCCCGCCGGGCAGCGTATCCAGCGCGGCGCGCACCGCGTTGATGGTCTCCACGTCGTACAGACCCATCAGGTCGAACCGGAAGCCGTCGATGTGGTATTCCTGCGCCCAGTAGAGGATGGAATCGATCATATACCGCCGGGCCATGGGCCGCTCGCTGGCAAATTCGTTGCCGCAGCCGCTGCCGTTGGAAAAGCTGCCGTCCTCGTTCTGGCGGAAAAAGTAGCAGGGCACGGTGTCGTTCAGCGGGTTCTCATTGCGGTACATGTGGTTATACACCACATCCATCACCACACCGATGCCCGTCGCGTGCAGGGCTGCGATCATTTCCCTGCACTCCCGGATGCGCACCTCGCCGCGGGTGGGGTCGGTGGAATAGCTGCCTTCGGGCACATTGTAGTTGGTGGGGTCATAGCCCCAGTTGTACTGCCGCAGCAGCGGCTTTGCCTCGTCCACGCTGCCAAAGTCGAAAATGGGCATCAGCTGCACATACTTCACGCCAAGCCGCTTTAAATAATTCAGGCAGGTGGGGTGGATGCCGTCCCCGTGCAGGGTGGTGCCCTGCTGGGTAAAGGCCATGAACTTGCCCCGCCATGCCGGGCGCACGCCGCTGGCAGCGTCCTGCGAGAAGTCGCGCACGCTCACCTCCCACACCGCGCGCTGCTCCGGCGGGATGACCGGACGCACATCATGCTCCCACCCGGAGGGGGCGGTGCGGGCAAGATCTACGATCATGCTGCGGGTGCCGTTCACACCGGCAGCGCGGGCGTAGGGGTCGCCGGTCTGGCGCGAAATGCCATCCACCGTGACCGTATAGGTGTAGTATCGTCCGTGCTGGTCGCCGGGCAGATAGATGCTCCACACCCCCTGCTGCCCCCGCTCCAGCGGCAGAGTGCCTATGGGCTCACCGCCGCTGCCTTTGCGGTAAAGGCTGACCTCCACCCTCTGCGCCGTGGGTGCCCACAGGCGCAGATGGGTGCCGGAAACAGCATATTCCTGCCCCAGCGGGCCGGTGTAGGTGGTTTGAAGGTCAAAGGAGATGCTCTCGTATAGCGTTTTCAGTTCGGCGGGCGTTTTGACGGTCATAGTTTCTTCATTCCTTCTTGCAGATTTCCTATCAGATATAAGTGTAAACACCGGCGGTCTTTTTTGCAAGAGGGAATTGCAAAACCTGTCCGGGTACACTATACTGGAAGAAAACGACAAAAACGGAGGGCAAACCATGGCATATACCGACGATTGGGAAAACCTTATGAACGGTGTGTTCGGCGCAGGGGGAAAGCCGCGCTTTGGCGGCACCGCCCAGCCGGAAAGCAAAACGCCAAAGGCCAAAGCGCCCGCAGTGCCGGACCTGAACGCTGCTTTGCTGGAAAACCAGAAGCAGCTGGATGCCCTGCTCAAAAAACAGAACGCCCAGCTGAAAACGCAGGACACTGCGGTGCAGTCCGCTCTGGAGGACAGCCGCCAGATGCTGCGGGATATGGAAGCGGACGGCCTGCTTGCCAAGGGCACTGCCGATGTGACCGCAGAGCACCTTGGCAGCTTTGAGGGCCTTGCCGCCGAGGTGAAAAAGACCGTTCTCGGGCAGGATGCCTTTGTGGACAGCGTGGTGCGCGCCATGCGCCGGCCCTTTGTGCTGGGCACCGAGCGCCCGGCAGCACGCAATGTGATCCTGCTGTGCGGCGGAGCCGGTACGGGGCGGCACTTTGCGCTGGCAGAGACCGTCCGCATCATGGCGGCGCGGGGCCTTTTGCAGAGCGACAAAACCGCGGTGGTGGACCTTGCCCTCTACCCCAATTCCGGTGCGGAAAGGCTGTTTTTGCAGGATCTGTATGCGGCCCTGCACGCCCCCGGGGAGATCGTGATCTTTGAGCATTACGAGAGCTGCCATCCCAGCTTCCTGAAAACGCTGTCCGATCTGGCCGTCAAGGGCAGTGCGCTGCTTTCCAGCCGGTATCTGGTGAACAAGGAGGGCATCCTTGTGGATGCGGGCACGGCGCTGGCACCGGGCGCTGTGAGCAGCATCACGCCCTGCGGCAAGTACCTCATCTTCTTTTCCCGCAAGGGCCGGGACGCGCTGGCAGATAAGTTCGGTGCGCCCTTTGTGGCGGCGGTGGGCGATGTGTGCGCCACCAGCGCCTTTGCCCGCGGGGACCTTGCAGCGCTGGCGGCGCAGCAGCTGAATGCGCTGGCCCAGAAGGTGAGCGCACGCCTTGGCCTGACCCTCTCTGCCGGGGCCGATGTGCGGGACTATGTAGCCGCCCAGTGCTCTAAGGAAAAGGGTGCGGCGGGCCTTGCGGAATGCTGCGATAAAATGTTCCGTGCCCTGAGTGAATACTGCCTGCAGACCGATGCAAAGCTTACCGGCACCGTCACCCTGACCGCAAAGCCGGAGGGCGTATGGTTTTGCCTGAACGACCAGCCCGAGCAGGAGCTGTCTGCCCTGCTGCCTGCCGAGTACACGGGCGCTGTAGATGAAATCCGCGCAGAGCTTGACGGCCTTGTGGGCCTTGGGGCGGTCAAGGAGTATGTGTTCGGTCTGGCGGATAACCTGCAGGTGCAGCAGCGCCGCGCGGCGGCAGGCTTCAAGACCGCCAGCCTTTCCATGCACATGATCTTCACCGGCAACCCGGGCACCGGCAAGACCACCATTGCCCGGCTGGTGGCAAAGTACCTCAAGGCCATCGGCGCGCTGAAGGGCGGCCAGCTGGTAGAAGTGACCCGCGCCGACCTTGTGGGCCGCTACACCGGCCACACCGCCCCGCTGACCAACAGCGTCATCGAGAGTGCCCTCGGCGGTGTGCTGTTTATCGATGAAGCCTACAGCCTCTACCGCGGCGAGCAGGACAGCTTTGGGCTCGAAGCCATCGACACCCTTGTGAAGGGCATGGAGGATCACCGGGACGAGCTGGTGGTCGTTCTGGCGGGCTACACCCGGGAGATGGAGGTGTTCCTTACCGCCAACAGCGGTCTTGCCAGCCGCTTCCCCAACAAGATCGAGTTCCCGGACTACACGGCGGACGAGCTGCTGGACATCACCAACGTGCTGGCAAAGGGCAAGGGCTACCGCCTTGCCGAGGGCTGTACCTTCCCGCTTTTGGGCTACTACAAGCGCCGTCAGGCGCTGGACAGCCGCACCGCCGGCAACGGCCGTCTTGCCCGCAACACGCTGGAAAAGGCCATCTTCCACCAGAGCCGCCGCCTTGTGGCAGAACCTGCCGCCGAGCTGGACCTGATCCTGCCCAGCGATCTGGAATTTGAAGAATAAAGAACTCCTTCAGTCTCGCATTCGCTCGACAGCCGTTCCCCTTTCTGTCGCTTACGCGACATCTTCCCCCCGACCGGGGAAAGTCTTTCTCAAAGAGGGAGCCTCTGACGAAGCGGAAAACTTTGCCGTACTGCCAAAAGCCTCCCTCATTGAGGGAGGTGGCATCGCCGTAGGCGATGACGGAAGGAGTTCAAAAAACGGCTCCTACCCAATGGGCAGGAGCCGTTTTTTTCAATTATTGATGCATCTCCGCTAAATTTTTGGCTATTTCCCGCAGGCCCTGCCGCACCTCGGCGGGAGCCATTACTTCCACCTTGCCGCCAAAGCCGCACACCCAGCCGTAGAACTGGGGGCTGACGCATACCGGCACATCAAAGTGAAAATATGCACCGTCTTCCTCCGGCACGAACAGCGGCGTTCTGCCAAAGCGGTCGCGCATGGCGCTTTCCAGGTCGGCGGTGCAGCGCAGGGTGACCCGGTGCTCCGGCCCGCCGAACATGTTGAAGTGCTTGCGCAGATAGGCGGGCAGGTCGAACTGGCGGAACTCGGCCTTGCCCCGGCGGGCATCGCCCAGCACCGTCACGGAAGACATGCGGTCCACGCGGTAGTTGCGGATGCCCGCAGGCTCTTTCTCGTCCTGATAAGCGATAAGGTAGTAGCAGCCGTTTTCCCATGCCAGCTGCCACGGGCTGACGGTGCGGGTGCCGCCGTCCTTGTAGCGGAACCGCACCATTCTGCCCGCATTGATGGCGCTGTGCAGCGCATCGATGCTGTAAAGCAGGGTGTGGCTGTCGCTTTTGGGGCGGCCATCCACGTACACCTGACGCTGCAGCTGGGTGCCCTCGTAGTCGGAGCAGAGGGCTTCCAGTTTATGGATGAGTTTACTGCTGGTGCGTGCCGACACAACCTTGCTGGCCTGTACGGCATCCACCAGCAGCTTCAGCTCAGAAAGCTCAAAGGTGCGGCTGGCCAGCCAGTAGCCGCCGCCGCGCCCGCGCCGCAGCTGGATGTCATACCCCAGACTGCGCAGGGTGTCGATATCGCTGTAGATGCTTTTGCGCTCGGCAAGAATGTCCTGCTGTTCCAGCAGCTCTACCAGCTGCGGTACATTGAGCAGGTGTTCTTCGTCGGTCTTTTGTTCCAGAATGCGCAAAAGGGTCAAAAGCTTGGATTTCTGGCCTTCCTGCTTGGGCATGGGAGCACCTCCGGTTTATTCGGGCAGTTTTTTGTCGAACGCCGCGCGGCGCTGGGTGGAAAGACGGAACATCTCTTCCAGCCTGTTCCGGTCGTCGGCCACAAGGGCAGCGCGCATCTGCTGCAGCGCAGCATCGAACTGGTCGATCTCGCTGATGAGGTTTTCCTTATTCCACAAAAACAGCTCTGCCCACATTTTATCGTTGATGTGTGCAATGCGGGTCAGGTCACGGAAGGAGTCGCCGGTGTACTCGCACAGCGAAGAGTTATCGTTGGCGCACATCAGGCTCACGGCGATGGCATGGCACAGCTGGCTCACATAGCCGATCATCTTGTCGTGCTCCTGCACCGTCAGGGTGCAGATGTGGTGGAAGCCCAGCACTTCGGCCAGGTCCTTTGCCCACTGAATGGCCTCTGGCGTGTTCTTTTCCGTGGGAGTGATGATGAAGTTGGCCGGGGCAAAGTTCACCTCGGCGGCGTGCTCCACGCTGGAAGTCTCACGGCCTGCCATCGGGTGGCTGGCAATGAACTCCACGCCCGCCGGGCACATGGCCTGCACCGGCTCCACAAGGCCGGTCTTTACGCCGGAAACATCGGTAAAGATGCAGCCGGGCTTGAGCAGATGGCCGTAGGTGCGGAACCACTCGATGAGGGCCGTGGGGTACAGACCAAAGATGATGTGGTCGGCGCTGCTCACAAGGTCCTCAAAATCGTGGGTCTTACCGCTGGCGATATAGCCGTGCTCTAGCGCGTACTGCAAATGCCCTTCGCTGCGGTTGATGCCGTCCACATGGAAACCGGCTTTTGTCAGTTCCAGCGCGTATTTGCCGCCCAGCAGGCCAAGGCCTACCACGAGATAACGTTTTGTTTTATCAAGCATATTCCACCTCCGCGCCCAAGGGCTTGATGGCTTCAAAGAAATTCGGCCAGCTTTTTGTAATGGCTTCGGCATCGTCCACGGTCAGGGGGATGCCCGTACTCAGGGCCAGCACCGAAAGGCTCATGACCACACGGTGGTCATTGTGCCCATGCAGAGCACCCGCCGGAGCGTGCAGCCTGTTCGCGCAGCCGTGCACCGTAATGGTGCCGCCCTCGCTTTCCAGCACGCCGCCGCAGGCACGCAGCTCGGCCTCCATGGCAGCGATGCGGTCACTCTCCTTCAGGCGTAAACGCTCTGCGTTGCGGATGACTGTAGTGCCTTCGCACAGCAGGCCCAGCACCATAAGCACAGGGCCAAGGTCCGGGCAGTCCGCAAGGTCGATGTCCACCCCGTGCAGGGGGGCCTTTTCAAAAGAGATGCCCTCTGCCGTGCGGGTAAACACCGCGCCGCACCGGCGCAAGATGTCCAGAATGGCGGCATCGCCCTGCAGCGTCTCCGGGGCAAGGCCGGTGATGGTCACGCCGCCGCACGCGGCCCCCAGCACCGCCGGGAACGCGGCCTGACTGTAATCGCCCTCCACGGTGTAATCGCAGGGGCGATAGTGCTGCCCGCCCGGGATGGCAAGAGTGTTTTCGTCCAGCCAATGGCTCTGCACACCGAAGGCTGCCTGCACAGAGCGGGTCATATCGATGTAGCTGCGGCTCTCCACCGGCGGAATGAGGTGCAGCGTGCTGTTGCCGGAAAGCAGCGGCAGAGCAAACAGCAGCCCGCTGATGAACTGGCTGGATACATTGCCTGCAAGGCGGTATTCGCCGGGGGTCAGTGCCCCTTCCACGGTCAGCCCGGAAGCGCTCTGCTCAAACCGCAGGCCCTGCTCCCGGTACAGAGCTTCGTACACCGACTGGGGCCGCTCCATCAGCCGCCCACGGCCGGTGAAGGTCACGGCCTGCCCGGTCAGGCTGGCGATGGGGATGAGAAAGCGCAGGGTACTGCCGCTCTCGCAGCAGTCCACCGGCGTAGCAAGAGGCACAAAATGCCCCAGCCCTTCCACCACAGCGTCGTCTGCGCCGGTGCGCACACGGGCGCACAGCTGTGCCGCTGCGCCCAGCGTGGCAGAGATGTCCTTGCTGAATTCGAGATTCGTGATATGGCTGCGGCCCTCGGCCAGTGCCGCGCAGAGCACAGCACGGTGAGCCATGCTCTTGCTGGGTGGGGCAGTGATGGTGCCGCCCACGGAACGCGCGTTCTGAATCGTTACCAGCATAGGCCGTTACATATCGCGGCCAATGGCCCATGCCACCTGACGGCACTTTGCCATGGCCTGTGCGAAGGAATCCGGGGTCAGGCACTGTGCGCCGTCGCTCCATGCGTGCTGTGGGTCGTAGTGGACCTCCACTTCCAGACCGTCGGCACCGGCGGCCACGGCAGCGATCATCATAGGCTCGACCAGATTGGCCTTGCCGGTGGCGTGGCTGGGGTCCACGATGATGGGCAGGTGGGTCTTTTCGTGGATGATGGGCACTGCAGAGAGATCGAGGGTGTTGCGGGTGTACTTCTCGAAGGTACGGATGCCGCGCTCGCACAGAATGACCTGCTCGTTGCCGCCGGCCATGATGTACTCGGCGCTCATGATCCACTCCTCGATGGTGTTGCACAGGCCGCGCTTGAGCAGCACGGGCTTGTGCATCTTGCCAACGGCCTTGAGCAGCTGGAAGTTCTGCATGTTGCGGGCACCGATCTGCACCACGTCCACGTACTCCTCAAACTCCGGGATACGGTCCTCGCTCATCAGCTCGGAGACGATGGGCATGCCGGTGGCCTCGCGGGCCTTTACCATATCCAGAATGCCCTCGGTCTCAAGGCCCTGGAAGGAGTAGGGAGAGGTGCGGGGCTTGTAGGCACCGCCGCGGAACAGGGTGGCACCGCCGGCCTTCACGCCCTGTGCAATGCGCAGAGCCTGCTCTGCGCCCTCGATGCTGCAGGGGCCTGCCATGACAGCGATCTTTTCCTTGCCGCCGATCTTCACGCCGCCGCAGTCGATCACGGAATCTGCCGGGTGGAACAGGCGGTTTGCACGCTTATAGGGCGCGGACACGCGGGTGACGTTGTCGATCCACGGGTTTGCCAGCACATCCCGTTCGTCGATCTTGGTGGTGTCGCCCACAAGGCCGAACACGTTGTAGTCCTTGCCGGTGATCAGGGTCACGTCCAGACCCTGCTTCTCGAATTTGTCAACGATCTTTTCCAGTTCGTCCTTCGGAGTCCCTTTTTTGGTGGAGATGATCATGGTGATAATTTCCTTTCGTTTTTACATCACGATATGCGCCTTGCTGGAGCCGTCGGTGCGCAGCAGCTGGGCCAGATAAATGCAGGCGTGCAGGTAGCCCTGCGGGCCTTCCCCGATGAAGTGGCCCTGACAGCCAAAGGACACCACATCCGTCTTGCGGAAAGGCTCCCGCTCGTCCGGGGCGTGCAGCATCACTTCCACGGCGGGTACGCCGCACAGGCGCAGGGCATCCAGAATGGCCACGCTGTAGTGGGCGTAGGCCCCGGGATTCAGCACGATGCCGTCCACCCGGCCCGCTGCGGCCTGAATTTCGTCCACGAGGTCGCCCTCGTGGTTCGTTTGGCAGCAGTCGGTCTCAATGCCCAGCTGTTCGCAGCCTGCCTGCACATAGTCCATGATGGCGTTATAATCCAGCTCACCGGGTACGCCCGGCTCCGACCAGCGCATGATGTTGAGGTTCGGGCCGTTAAGAATCAAAAATTTCATCCAGTGCCTCCATGGCGGCATGCAGGGCATCGTCTAGCGTGCCGTTGTTGGGAATGACGGCATCTGCCGCTGCCAGATACAGCGGACGGCGCTGTGCTTCCATCTGGCGCAGTGCGTCCATGCTGGAAGAAAGCGGCCTGCCGCCGCCCACGGCCAGCGCATCCACCGGCCGGTCGATGAACAGAATGATGCCGTTCTGGTGCAGAGCACGCAGATTCTCCGGCTTTTTTACAATGCCGCCGCCGCAGGAAATGAGCTGTCGGCCCTCTTTGCCAAAGCACTGTGTTTCGGCAGTTTCCTTTGTGCGGAAGCCGTCCTCGCCCTCGGCTGCAAAGATATCCGGGATGCTGCGGCCATCGGTCTTTACGATCTCCTCATCCAGATCCACAAAGGTACGGCCAAGGCTCTTTGCCAGCATCCTGCCGAGGGTGGTCTTGCCGGAAGAGGGCATCCCAATCAGGGCAATGTTCAGCATATCCCGGCGCAGTGCGGCAGTGATGCGCCGAATTTCAACCGGCGCATCCTCGAACTTGCGGTCCAGAAAATATTCTGCGGCATACACCGCCTGCGCCACCAGCATTTCAAGGCCGCCCACAGCCACCGGCACGCCCGCTTCCTCGGCGCGGAGGATGAGCTCGGTCTTGTCGGGGTTGTACACCACATCCACCACAGCTTCAAGGTCCAGCATGGCGGCAACGTCCAGATTGCACACACCTACATTCGGGTACATGCCCGCCGGGGTGGTGTTTACCACGATCTGTGCCCCGCTGGAAACGGCCTCTGCATAGCTCAGTTCGCCCTTTTCCGGATCCGGATGGCGGCTGACGGTCAGCACCTTTGCCGCGCCCTTGTCCCGGGCCACAGCGCTGGTGGTATTGTGGGTGCCGCCGGTGCCCAGAATGAGCACGGTCCTGCCTGCAAAATTCACGCTGTGGGCGTCGCACAGGTGGGCAAAGCCCATATAATCGGTGTTATAGCCGTAGAGCAGGCCGTTTTTGTTCACCACCGTGTTCACCGCCCCGATGGCCTTGGCCCGCGGGTCGATGTAGGAGCAGTATTCCATAACCAGCTTTTTATAGGGGATGGTCACATTGATGGCCTTGAACTGCCGCTTTGCCAGAAAGGCCCGGGCCTCTTCCTCGGTGGGCAGAGGGCACAGGTCGTAGTGGTAGCCGCAGAGCATCTCGTGAATGATCTTGGAGTAGGAGTGGCCGAGTTTTGCGCCGATGAGTCCGTATTCCATTTTACTCGTCCTCCTTCCGGAAGCTGGTGGGGTGGGTCATCCAAGCCTCGCCGTAGCGTGCCGTGAGCAGGTCGCCCACAGCCAGTGCGGCGACGCAGGTCTGCACGATGGCGGCTCTGGGCACGATGCAGGGGTCGTGACGGCCCTGAATGGACAGCTGCGCGTCCTTTTTGGCAAGATAGTCCACTGTGTCCTGCTGCTTGTAGATGCTGGGTGTGGGCTTGACCACGGTGCGGAACACCACCGGCATCCCGTTGGCGATGCCGCCGTTGATGCCCGCATTGTGGTTGGTGGCGGTCACCACTGCTCCCTCCGGCGTCATGCGGAAAGCGTCGTTTGCTTCGGAGCCGCGCATCCCGGCAAAGCCGAAGCCGGTGCCGAACTCGATGCCCTTGACGGCGGGGACGGAGAACACCAGATGTGCGATCTCGCTTTCCACGCTGTCAAAATAGGGCTCACCGATGCCTGCCGGCAGGCCGAGGATGGCGGTTTCCAGCATCCCGCCCACGCTGTCGCCCTCCGCACCGGCGGCACGGATGGCGGCTTTCATGGGTTCTTCTACGGTTTCATCCAGCACCGCAAAGCCCTCGGGCTTGCTGGCAAGGGCTTCCACCTGAGCAGAGAGCTGTGCGGCATCATCCTGTGCAAAGCGGGTGTCCGCAATGCCGGCGCACTCTGCGATATGGGTGGTGATGTCGATGCCCGCACGGCGCAGTGCGCTCAGCACAATGGCACCGCCCGCCACAAGGGCGGCCGTCACCCGGCCGGAGAAGTGCCCGCCGCCGCGGGCATCCTGAAAGCCGTGGTACTTGGCATAGGCGGTATAGTCTGCGTGGCCGGGGCGCAAAAGGTCTGCGGTCTTGGCGTAATCGCCGCTGCGGGTGTTGGTATTTTCGATCATCAGGGCAATGGCGGTGCCGGTGGTGCGGCCGTTCACCACGCCGGACAGCAGCTGCACGGCATCTGCCTCCACCCGGGGGGTGGACAGGCCGTCGCCCCGGGCACGGCGCTTGTCCATGCAGGCGGCAAGAAATGCCTCGTCCACCGGCAGGCCTGCGGCCATGCCGTCCAACACCGCGCCGATGGCGCGGCCGTGGCTCTCGCCGAAAATGGTCAGCGAAAGGTCGCTGCCGAATGTATTTTTCATGGCTTACTCCTCAATGCCCAGCAGGGGACGCAGGCCCTCCACCGGGATGGTTTCGGCGCGCCAGCAGCCCAGACCCGGCACCTTGATAATGGTGATCTGGCCGCTCTGTGCCTTTTTGTCGTGCAGCATTTCAGCCAGCACCTTTTCCTTATCGTAAGTAGTGCGGGTGGGCAGGCCGAGGCGGCGGTACACCGCGCGCACCCGCTTCTGCAGTGCCTTGGATTCGATCATGGGCAGCATGCCCAGCGCCACGCACTCGCCGTGGTAAAGGCCCACGGTGCGACGGCCCTTGATGCCCTTGACGGCCTCGATGCCGTGGCCGATGGTGTGGCCGAAGTTGAGGGCCTTGCGCATGCCCTGCTCAGTCTCGTCCTGCTCCACGATGTTCTTCTTGAACCGCAGGCTGCGGCAGATGATCTCGCCGATCTGGGCATCCACGTCGCCATTTTCAAAGATCGCGAACAGCTCGGGGTCTGCCAGCAGGCTTGCCTTGACGGCTTCTGCCAGACCGTTGATGAAGTGGCGGCGGGGCAGGGTGGCAAGGGTGTCCGGATCCACGATGACGAGCTTGGGCTGCCAGAAAGCGCCCACGATGTTTTTGGTATCGCCCAGATCCACGGCGGTCTTGCCGCCGATGGAGGAATCGATCATGGAAAGGGTGGTGGTGGGGCAGTTGATGAAGTCGATGCCCCGCATGTAGATGGAAGCGGCAAAACCGGCCAGATCGCCCACCACGCCGCCGCCCACGGCGATCACCAGATCGCCGCGGCCCATGCCGAATTCCAGCATCTGCTTGAGGACGGATTCCAGAATTTTAAAGCTCTTGCTGGCTTCGCCCTGCGGCACCGTGATGATGTGGGCATCCTTGCACTGGTCGGCCACCATCTGGGCGTACTGTGCGGGCACACCACTGTCGGTCACAACGGCCACACGGCGGTCCAGCCGGGCGAACTGGTACAGGTTTTCCAGCGAGCCGCTCTTGACGATGATGTCATAGCTGCGCTCGCCCAGATTCATGGTCAGCTTGGTTCCGATAAATTCACTCATTTGGTATACACTCCTAACAGCCGCACGGTACGGCAGGTGCGGTCAAGCTCACGCAGCAGCGCGGCGGTCTCGTCGGCGGTGGGGTCGCCCACCAGCTCCACGTAAAAATAATATTCAAACGGCACATGAGGCATGGGCCGACTCTTGATGGACTCCATATTGAAGCCGCTGGCACCGATGATCTGGATCACCTCGCCCAGCTTGCCGGGTTTGTTGTCCACCGTGAACAGCAGCGAGAACCGGTTGCCGCCGGTAGGCTTTTCGCGGCTGAGCACGATAAAGCGGGTGGTGTTGTCGCCGTCGGTGTTGATGCTGGGCACCAGCACCTCCAGCCCGTACAGCGCCGCCGTCTCCACGCTTGCAATGGCCGCTTTGGAGGAGTCGCCGCTTTCGGCCACGAACTTTGCGGCCATGGCGGTGTTGGCCATGGCGGTGGCGGGCAGGCCGAACTGCCTTAAAAAGGTCTCGCTCTGGGCGATGGCCTGCTGGTGGCTGTAGACGCTTTTGATCTGGTCGAGCTTTGTGCCCGACAGCACCAGAAGATTCTGGGAGATGGGCAGATCGTACACATCCACCACCCACAGCGCCGGATGGTTATAGCACAGATCCAGCACGGCGGAAACATCGCCCGCATGGCTGTTCTCAAAGGGAACGACGCCCCGGGCAGCATCGCCGCGTTCCACCGCGTCAAACACCTCGTCCCAGGTGGGGTAGCTCACAGCCTCGGCGTGGGGGAACAGCGCCCGGAGGGCAATGTGAGCAAAAGCGCCTTCCACGCCCTGATAGGCGGCGCGGTTTTGGCCCAGCACCACGGCTTCGTACTGCTTTGCCACGTCCATCAGGTTCTGCACGTGGTCTTTATAGTAGGGCCGCAGGGCCGGGTCCTGAATGCGGGCCGCAGCCTTTTCCAGCACTGCCGTCTCGCGGGCGGCATCGTAAACGGGCAGGCCATGGGCTCTTTTGTATTCGGCCACCTGCAGCACGGCGGCCATCCGCCGCTCAAACAGCGCAGCCAGCTGGGCATCCACCGTGTCGATCTCGGCGCGTGCCTGTTCCAGTGCGTCCATGGGTTCACATCCTTTTGTATGTATGATAAATACCATCAAGATAATAGATACCCAGTAAGTATACCATAACTGGGACGGAGAAACAACAAAACCTCCGGCGTTTCAAAGGGGAGAATAATTCAAATGACAGATGTGTAAAAAGAACAAAATAGAAAACGAACTCCCTCAGTCAAACCCTTGCGGGTTTGCCAGCTCCCTCAAAGAGGGAGCCGCTGACAAAGCGGAAAAGTTTCCGGCTCTGCCAAGGGCCCCATCCCCGAGGGGGCTGTCGCCGAAGGCGACTGGGGGAGTTCTATTTGCATATTATCTGTTTTTCAGCAGTTCTTCCCTGCTGCGGGCTTTGCCGTAATATCTCCCATAGGGATTATCCAGCGCCTGTGCAAGGGAGACCGGCTTTTCCGGCTCCGGCCTTTGCACCGGCTTTGCTGTGCGGTCAAATGTGAACCCGGCGGCAGGCCCGCCGCGCTTTACCCGGAACCGCATGGCTTAGCCCTCTGCACTGGCGGTAGAAACAGCCCCGGCGGTCAGCTTGTTCCACAGTTCTTCGCCGCCCTCAAGCAGGTCGGCGGAGTCCTTGTTCCATGCGCCGCGGATGCCGATATAGTACCGGCTCATCAGCTCCTGACTGGAGCCGCTTTCGCTCTGCACAGCATCAGAAGCGTAATCGCCCAGATCAAGGCCCGCCAGCACCGGGCAGTCGGTCCAGCGGTAGACCATGTTCCACCAGTCACTGTCTGCGTCGGACTGCGGCAGGCTGCCGTCGAGGTAGCGCAGGGTGCCGGTGGTCTGCTGGAACCCGGCTGGGTCGTACAGGATGAAGATGGAACTCAGCGCGCCCTGAATGTCGGTGGAAAGCTTGGTGGTGCCTGCCATGTCAAGGTAGGCATCCGAGTCCTCGTTGCCAAAATCCATGGTGTAGAGGTTCAGCTTTACCACCACCTTGCCGTCGCCGTTGCGGTCTTCGCCGTAGGCGGCAAGGGCGTCCTGCAGGGCGGTCTGGGTGGCTTCCGGCAGGTAGTGGGGGGCCACAACGGCCACGTTATAGTCTGCATGGACGGTAAAGAAATACTGCCCGATGAAGTTGTAGCCGAAGAACACCACGATGATGCCGATGATGATGACCCACTTGAGGTTATAATCCCACCAGTTGGCCCAGCGTTCCTTGCGGGTGTACTGGCGCTGTTTGCGGGGCTGGAGGTCTTTGGGGTCGATATCGCGTTCGTAACGGTAGCTTGCCATGGGGCAGTTCCCTCCAAGTTCTGATTTACAGCTGTGCCAGAATGGCCTGACGCACAGCATCCGGCAGCTGCTTCTGCTCGGCCTTGCTCATGCCTGCAGTCCGGATGGGCGGCAGCACCTTGATATGCACGCTGCCCGGATGGCACAGGTTGCCATTGTTCTCGAACAGGGCACGTGCACCGGTAATGGCCACCGGAACCACCGGTGCGCCGGTCTTGACGGCAATGCGGAATGCACCGGCCTTGAACTCACCGGCACCGCCCTCTTCCCCTTTGTAGCGGGTGCCCTCCGGGAAAATGACGAAGCTCTTGCCGCTCTCCACAATGGCAGTGGCGTCGTTCAGGGCGCGCACGGATGCCCGCAGGTCGTCGCGCTGCACGAACACGCAGCCCAGCAGCTTCATCCAGCGGTTCAGCAGCGGGATCTTTTCCAGTTCTTCCTTGGCAAGGATGCCGTGGGGCTTATCCAGACTGGCCAGCAAAAGCGGGATGTCGTAGTAGCTGCGGTGGTTGCCCACGAACACGCAGGCCGTATCTTTGGGGATATTCTCAAGGCCCTCCACGCTCAGGGAAACGCCGGTCACCTTTAAAATGCCCCGGCTCCAGTGCGGGATATGCTTGTTGACAAGCTCTTCCACCAGCTGCATGTCGCCTGCAGCCAGAGCGCGTTCCGCCCGGCGCAGCACGCCATAATGGACGATCATATAACCAAATAAGTAAATAAACATCGCAATCGTGCGAAAAATGCTCATTGCGTTTTCCTCCCTCCGGCAAAATATGCCATTGTCATTGTATCACACTTTTTGTAAAAAGGGGAGAAATAACACTTTTTTTACAAATCGGAGGATCTGCGGTCTTGCAAAATTGACAAAATGCGGGTATATTTATAGTTGTAAAGCCAGCACAATGGCACTTTCTGCACGAAATGCTTTCTGCCGGCCCAATGGATGAAGAGAGAGGTACCATACGAACATGGGTTTATTTCCTTCCGCAAATGACTTCAAGGCCGGTAAGGGCGTTGAAAAGGATGCTCCCCGCAAGACCGGCGTGGGCCGTTTTTTTGAGCTTGTGGGCCGTGATATGAACGGCATGTTCCTTGCAAACCTGCTGGCCTGCATCGGCTTTCTGCCGGTGATCTGTCTGGTGTACATCGGCTTTCTGGCAAACAGCCTGCCTGTCATGCTGGCAAGCGCGGTGGTAGGCGGCATTCTGGCCGGGCCTGCGCTGGCCGGCATGTACGATACCGTGCTGCGTGCCCTGCGTGACGAAGCCGGTTACTGGTGGGTGACCTATCGCCGTGCCTTCAAGCGCAACTTCAAGGCCAGCATTGCGCCGGGCATCTTCTACTGTGTGGTGGTCACGGCGCAGATCTTCCTTGTGTATTTCTGCTTCAATATGCTGAGCAAGGGCACCAATGTGGGCGTGCCGCTGTGGGTAGCCACGGTGCTGAACCTGCTCATCTTCCAGATGCTGTTCGCCTACATGTGGCCGCAGGTGGTGCTGCTGGATCAGCCCTTCAGCCTGACCGTGAAAAACAGCATCAACTGCATGATCGCGTTCCTGCCCCACGCACTGGCGGCGGCCATCGTGCAGATCCTGTTCTGGGGCGTGGTGATCCTGTGCATGCCGCTGGGCCTGCTGCTCATGCTGATCTTCGGCTTCTGGTTCGTGACCGAAGTATCCTGCCAGATCATCTACGGCGATATTGAAAAGGTGTTCCACATTGAGGAGAGCATCCGCAAAATGAAGGATGCCGAGCTGGAAGCCGCCCTCAAAGAGGACTACGGCGAAAGCACCGACGACACCGAAGAGTAAATTTGAACTTCCGCAAAGGAGGGGTGCTCCATGGAACAACGGAATAATCTGGTTTTGCAGGGCACCGAGACCTTCTCCCGCGGGCAGCTGGACAATGTGGCACTGGACGGCGGTGCACTGGTGCTGGACAGCGTGGCGGGCCGCTGCCTGCAATACGGCAGCTACACCACGCCGGAATTTGCCATGCCGGCCTTCTGCAACCTGAATGTCAGCTGGAACGCCTTTGCGCCCCACAACACCATGGTGGAGGTGCGCTGCCGGGTATATGCCGGAGGAAACTGGACCGGCTGGATGAGCTTTGGCAAGTGGGCACCGGGCTACCCCCGCTGCAGCTGCAATTCCCAGAGTGACGACGGCATGATCTTCCTCATGGGCGATACTGTGACTGTGGCAACGCCCGGCGGCGGCACCGGTGTGCAGCTGCAGGTGAACCTTTCCACCAACGATGACAAGGTCTCGCCCGCAGTGCGCCTGCTGGCCGCGGCAGTGCGGCCGCTGGCGTGGGAAAAGCACAACGGCCACCCGCTGAACCGGCAGCTCTATCTGCCGGAATACTGCCTTTCCGCCCACGATCCCAGCTTTGGGCGCACCATGGATCTGCCGCTGGTCATGGCGGCACTGATGAACTGCTGGGGCGAGGATGTCCTGCCCGAAGAAGTGGCTTATGTGATGGAGGACATGGCCCACAGCACCACCGCCAATGCGGCCTTTGCGGCTGCTGCCGCTGGTTGCTGCGGCTACCCCTGCTGGCAGGCATGGATGGACCTTGCCGACCTGCGTGCCCAGATCCACGATGACTGCTGTGTGGCAGTGCAGGTGGAGCGGCGCATCCGCGGCCAGCGGGACCCGGTGCGGGTCTGGATGGGCCTGCGCGGCTTTGGCCACGACGATGCCGTAATGGCAGATTATGTGCTGCTGAACGACCCCACCGCAGATTCCAACGGCGCAGTGAACTGCACCATGGCACTGGTGGACTTTATGCGTTACTTTACCGGGCGCGCCATCGCCCTGCGGGCAAAACCCCGCGATGTTGCCGCCAACCGTCCGCTGCGGATGCGCTGCGAGCTGGTGCCCGGCGAGACGGCAGACGTTTACTATTTTGAGCAGCGCGGCGTGAAGGACCCGCTGCCGGAAGGCTTTTCCGGCTGGGTGGCCTGTGCGTGCCACGACGGTGTGGCCCACGCCACCACCGCCCACCGCAGCTTCTGCCGGATGGAGCGCACGCCGGAGGGAGGCATCCGCTTCCCGGAAAAGATCATGGCCGCAGGCTGCCGCTGCAGCGTGTATGCAGTGGACCAGACCGGTGCCATGCGCGTGGCGGAGGTGCGGCTGCCAAAGCCGCGCCCCACGCCGGAGCAACCTGTTTCCCAGGCACAGGAAAAGCCGGCGGAATGACCGGCCCGACCCAAAGCCTTTGGGCTATAGATCAAGACATAGGAGGAACACATTATGGCAAAGACGATCATCACTTTGGGACGTGAATACTGCACGGGCGGCCGCTACATCGCTGAAGATGTGGCAAATGCGCTGGGCATCAAGCTTTACGACAAAGAGCTGATTACCATGGCAGCAAAGCACTCCGGTCTTTCGGAAGAAGCTGTTGCCGCCAGTGAAAAACGGCATACTCACAGCCTGCTGTACAGTCTGTACACCATGGGCAATGAGCTGCCGCTGGGCGATCAGGTGTTCATTCTTCAGAGCCGCATCATCAAGCAGCTGGCCGAGGAAGGCCCCTGCGTGATCCTGGGCCGCTGCGGCGACTATGTGCTGCGTGAGCGCAAGGATGTGCTGCGCGTGTTCGTGTACGCCCCCAAGGAGTGGCGGCTGGAATACGCAAAGACCAATCCTCTGGTCAAGGCCAAGGACGAAAAGGGCATCAAGGACGAGGTGGAAAAGACCGACCGCAACCGTTCTGCCTACTACAACTACTACACCCAGAACCGCTGGGGTGATGCCCACAACTATGATCTGGCCATCAACGCTGCTCTGGGCCGCGAGACCTGCGTGAAGATGATCCTGGACGCAGCCGCCGCCAAGGAGAAGAACCTTGGCTGACCGCCCGGGCACTTCAAAATAAAACAACGATGATTCGTGGGTAGGGTGCTTTTGCACCCTGCCCACGTTTCGGGCAACGGCGACGACCGCGGCCTGCGGCCGAAACAGGGAGGAGCCGTTGGGGCAGCGGCCAGCAGGACACGAGTGCCGCATGGGCGGTCACGAAGTGGACGCTGGGAGCCGCAACCCGGGCGCTGATGCCGTTTCCGGTTTTCAGAAGCCCTGCCAGCTGCACAAGTGCGGCAATCTGTCTCTAGCAAACCCATCCCAATGTAAAAAAGGAGCAAACGTGGAAACAAAGCAACCCCAGACCTCTCCCGCCCAAACGCGGGAAAACATTATGGGCACCATGGAGATCAACCCTCTGCTGGTCAAGCTGAGCGTGCCCATGATGATCTCCATGCTGGTGCAGGCGCTTTACAACGTGGTGGACTCGGTGTTCGTGTCCCATGTGAGTGAAAGCGCCCTCACCGCTGTGTCCCTCGCCTTCTCGCTGCAGAATGTGATGATCGCTGTGGGCGTGGGCACCGGCGTAGGCGTGAACGCCATGCTGTCCAAAAGTCTGGGCGAAAAGAACCAGAGCCGCGCCAATGCCACGGCGAAAAACGGCATCTTTCTTTCGCTGTGCAGCTTCGTGGTGTTCCTCGTCATTGGCCTTACCTGCATGAAGCCCTATTTCTATGCACAGACCAGTGATGCGGCTATTGCGCAGCAGGGCATCCAGTATCTTTCGGTGTGCTGCATCTTCAGTCTGGGCCTTTTCACCCAGACCATGGGCGAAAAGCTGCTGGCCGCTACCGGCCGCACCCACCTGAGCATGATCAGCCAGCTGGTGGGTGCCGTGGTGAACATCATTCTGGACCCTATCTTCATCTTTGGTTACTGCGGTGAGGCCCTCAGTGGTACCACCGGCGCAGCTGTGGCAACGGTCATCGGCCAGTTCTGCGGCGCAGGCATGACCCTGTTCTTCAACCTGAACAGGAACCCAGATATCCAGATCAGCTTCAAGGGCTTCCGCCCCAGTGCCAAGGCCATTGGCCGCATCTACACGGTGGGCCTGCCCAGCATTGCCATGCAGTGCGTGGGCAGCCTGATGACCTTTGGCATGAACCTGATCCTCATGAGCTTCTCGGCCACAGCGGTGGCGGTGTTCGGTGTGTACTTCAAGCTGCAGAGCTTCGTGTTCATGCCCATCTTTGGCTTGAACAACGGCATGGTGCCCATCATCAGCTACAACTACGGTGCCCGCAGACCGGACCGCGTGAAAAAAACCATCAAGCTGGCAGTCTGCTATGCCGAGTGCATCATGCTCATTGGTTTCTGCATCTTCCAGTTCGCACCGGATAAGGTGCTTGGCATCTTTGCGGCCAGTGATGCCATGCTGGCCATTGGCATCCCAGCCATGCGCATCATCTGCCTGCATTTCCTGCTGGCGGGTGCCAGCATCGTGCTCAGCTCGGTGTTTCAGGCACTGGGCAACGGTGTGTTCAGCCTGATCGTTTCGGTCTGCCGGCAGCTGTTCGTGCTGCTGCCGGCCGCATGGCTGCTGGCACAGACCGGCAATGTCAACAATGTCTGGTGGGCCTTCCTCATCGCTGAGATCGTCAGTGTCCTGCTGAGCCTTGGCTTCTACGCCCGCATCAACAAAAACATCATTGCCCCCATGTATTCCCCTGCCGAATGAGGGGCGTGAAAAACTGTCCCTGCAAAGGAAAGGAACGTGATCTCTATGGTAAAAAAGCTCAAATGGAATCTGGTGCTCATGAGTGCGCTGTATCTGGGTCTGGGCGTTTTTCTGCTCATGAAGCCCACCACGGCCCTGAACATCGTGTGCTATGCGCTGGGCGCTGTGGTGCTGGCCTGCGCGGCGGTGCAGCTCATCCGCTATTTTGTGGTGGAACGCGGTGTGTTCCAAAGCCAGCTCACCCTGATCTCCGGCATCATCTGTCTGGCATTGGGTGCGTTCCTGATCCTGCGCAGCGACATCGTGGTGAGTATCCTGCCCATCGTGTTCGGCCTGTTCGTGATCTTTGACAGCATCAGTCGTGTGCAGAACGCACTGGATCTGCGCCGCTGCGGCTATTCCAGCTGGAAGAGCTTTCTGCTGCTGCCGGTGCTCAGCGTGGTGCTGGGCATTATCATGATCCTGAACCCCTTCGGCACCATGGAAACGCTGGTCATGGCCATTGGCATCATCCTGATCGTGGAGGGTTCCATCAACCTGCTCAGCGCCCTGTACACGGTGCTGGCCGTGCGCCGTTTTGCCAAGCTGCACCCGGAGACTCAGTCCATGCTGGAGTCCCTGACCGGTGAAGACCTGAACGGCGACGGCGTAGTCGCTCCGGATGTGACCCGCACTGATGCCGAGGCCAGCGCTGTGGAGCTGGATGAGGTGGACGAGAGCGCCACTGTGGAACAGGAGAACGAGAAATAAACCCTCTCAGGCGCTCCGCGCCAGCTCTCCCGAAGGGCGAGCTTAATGCGCTGTTTTGATGACGTTTTCCTCATACTGTGAAGAAGGTGTACCCTTTCTTCCGCAGGAAAAAGCTCCCCCCTCGGGGGAGCTGGCAACGCCGTCAGGCGTTGACTGAGAGGGTTTTATACTAACGACTAAGCAAAGGAAAAAGAGAAAATGGAAAAGTATGATCTGATTATTGTCGGTGCCGGCCCGGCTGGCATTTTTACCGCTGTGGAGCTGCTGCGCCACGGCAGCAAAAAGAAGATGCTGCTGGTGGAAAAGGGCAAGCCCGTGGAAAAGCGCCACTGCCCCAAAGCCGAAGTGGGCCACTGCGTCAACTGCCGCCCCACCTGCGCCATCACCACCGGCTTTTCCGGTGCAGGTGCCTTCTCGGATGGCAAGCTGAGCCTCTCCTATGAGGTGGGCGGCGACCTGCCCACCCTGATCGGAGAGGAGTTTGCACAGGAGCTTATCAACTACACCGACAAGATCTACCTTGAGTTCGGCGCAGACCCCCATGTGGAGGGCATCTACACCGGCGAGGAGATCAAGGAGATCCGCAAGAACGCCATCCATGCCGGCCTGAAGCTGGTGGACTGCCCGATCCGCCATCTTGGCACAGAGAAGGCGCAGCAGCTGTATCTGGCCATCCAGAACTATCTGGCCGACAACGGCGTGGAGATGCTGTTCAATACTGAGTGCGAGAACATCATCCTTGAGAACGAGGAGTGCAAGGGTGTGCTGCTGAAGGACGGCGATCAGGTCCGGCCTGTGTATGCGGATACCGTGGTCATTGGCACCGGCCGCCGCGGTGCGGACTGGCTGGAAAAGATCTGCGCCGAGCACCACATTGCCCACAAGCCCGGCACCGTAGACATCGGTGTGCGCGTGGAGTGCCGCAACGAGGTCATGGAAAAGGTGAACAAGGTGCTGTATGAGTCCAAGCTCATTGGCTACCCCAAGCCCTGGAAGAACAAGGTGCGCACCTTCTGCCAGAACCCCGGCGGCTTTGTGGCGCAGGAAAACTACGACAACGACCTTGCCGTGGTCAACGGCCACAGCTTCAAGGAGAAAAAGAGCGAGAACACCAACCTTGCGATTCTGGTCTCCCACAACTTTACCGAGCCGTTCAACCAGCCTATTGCCTACGCACAGAAGGTGGGCGAGCTGACCAACATGCTGGGCGCAGGCCACATCATGGTGCAGCGCTACGGCGACATTCTGGACGGCAAGCGCACATGGCAGAAGGAGCTGGCCCAGTCCAACGTGAAGCCCACCCTGAAGGATGCCGTGGCAGGCGACATTACCGCCGCCATGCCCTACCGCGCCATGACCAACATCATTGAGTTCATCAAGATGCTGGATATGGTGGTGCCCGGCTTTGCCGCCAACGAGACCCTGCTGTACAGCCCGGAGCTGAAGTTCTACTCCAACAAGGTGAAGATGGACGAGAACCTTGACACCAACATCAAGGGCCTGCACTGTCTGGGCGACTCCTCCGGCTGGACCCGCGGCCTGATGATGGCTTCGGTCATGGGCGTGCTCATGGGCCGCAAGCTGGCCGAAAAGGAAGGCTGCTAAAAACAAGCATCAACAAAAACAAAAAATCCCGGCACCGCAAGGTGTCGGGATTTTTTAGGTTTAAAAATCAGCCCCCAATGAGCTCCACGGTCTTCATCTTGACCGGGGTGGTGGGCTTGTCGTTCCAGTCGGTGCGGACCGCTGCGATCTTATCCACAACGTCCATGCCTGCAACCACCTTGCCGAAGGCGGCGTACTGGCCGTCCAGATGGGGTGCATCCTGATGCATGATGAAGAACTGGCTGCCGGCGCTGTTGGGGTTCATGGCGCGTGCCATGCTGATCACGCCGCGGGTGTGCTTGAGCGGATTGTTCACGCCGTTTGCAGCAAACTCGCCCTTGATGTTCCAGCCGGGGCCGCCGGTGCCGTTGCCCAGCGGGCAGCCGCCCTGGATCATAAAGCCGGGGATCACGCGGTGGAAGGTCAGGCCGTTGTAAAAGCCCTCGCTGACCAGCTTCTTGAAATTCTCACAGGTGATAGGAGCGGCTTCTTCGTTCAGCTCGATATCGATGATGCCGCCGTCTTCCATAGTAATGCGAACCATAACGCTACAATACTCCTTTTGTGTTGCCCCGCAGCAGTGCGGGAGTGTTCGGCAGAAGGCCTGCCGGATATCTCTTATAGTATACCATAGGTTTTGGGGGTTGCAACGCCGCAGATGCAACGTTTTTGTTAAAATTCATCTTTCATCTCCACCATATCGGCCCAAAAGCGCTTGGGGCAGTGGGTCATGCGGCATTTTTCGTTGTGGCGGGCCTTGATCTCCAGCGTCTGGTAGAACTGCTTCCACAATGCCTGAAACTGCTGCTCCCGCTCGCTGGGCGGCGGCAGCTCCAGCGGTGCAGCCAGCTCCAGCAGCCGGGCCTTGTGGTCCTCCTGCAGCAGCACAGCCTGATGCACCGCATCGTAGATCATAAAGTTTTCTTCCGGGAACCGTCCGCAAAAGTGGGGCCGCAGCAGCGGCAGGATGTAGTTTTTGGGGTGAATGACGGCGCCCAGCATCCCGTCGTGCTCCTCAAACCGCACAAAGCCCTGAAACTTGTCCACTTCCCAGTCAAGGCTTTTCTTCATCTCATACAGCGGGGCCACGTCCGGGTGGCCGGTGCGCTTTACGGTGCCGGGGCCGAGGGCGAAGGCCAGATGCAGAAAGCGGATGAGCAGCAGCTCTTTGTCCTCCCGCCCAGAGAGGAAATCCCGGCTGACGAGGTACTCTGTCTCGGGGCCAAGCTTTCTGCCAAAGCTGGCAAACACCCGCTGAGCCTTGGCGTGGTCGGTGGGGATGTCCTTGACCGGGTACAGGGTGGAAGTTTCCCGCTGGGGTGTCCACACCGCAAAGGGGATCTCGTGCTGGGCAAAGCTCTCGAACACGCAGCACAGAAAGCCTTCAAAGCTGCTGTCGTAGAGGTACACCACATCCGCATCGTGGAGCCTGCGGGCTTTCTGAACTTGAACATTTACAGCGCCTTCGCCAGACATTGCACCGCCTCCTCCCGCACCATGCGCATGGCTGCGCGCGGTGCCACGCCCTGCGTGATCAAATCGTCCACCGCAGGCGGCGTGAACAGACTGAGCTGTTCGCAGCTGCCGCCGAACACGTTGGGGTCGATGAGCGCCTGCGTGATGCGCTCCCGCCCGGCGGTGCCGCGGCCCGGGTGCGCACCCGCAAAACCCTTGCAGGTGATGAAATACTGTGCCCGCTTGAGCACCACGCCCATGCGCTTCAGCTCGTCCAACCCAAGGCTGGAAAGCTTGCGCGCGTGCCAGATGCGCCGGGCGCTTTTGGGACCGATGCCCGGCACACGCAGCAACATTTCAAAGGGCGCGCGGTTCACATCTACCGGAAAAAGCCCGTAGTGCTGCACGGCCCAGTTGCATTTTGGGTCGAGGTAGGGGTTGAAGCTCTGGTTGGCTTCATCCAGAATTTCGTCTGCCTTGAACTGGTAAAACCGCAGCAGCCAGTCAGCCTGATACAGCCGGTGCTCCCGCAAAAGCGGGGGTTTGGTGTCCAGCGCAGGCAGGCGGGTGTCCTCGGCTACCGGGATGTAGGCGGAGTAGAACACCCGTTTCAGACTGTACTTCTGGTACATGCCCTCAGTGAGCTTTAAAATGTGGTAGTCTGTCTCCGGCGAAGCGCCTACGATCATCTGGGTGCTCTGCCCGGCGGGTGCGAACTTTGGCGCATGGCGGTAGACGGTCAGCTCCTGTTTGCTCTGCGCGCCGGAAACTGCGATCTGCTTCATGGGCCGGAAAATGGAGTGCCGCCCTTTGTCCGGGGCCAGAAGGTTCAGGCTCTGCTCACTGGGCAGCTCCACATTCACGCTCAGGCGGTCGGCCAGATATCCCAGCTGCTGCAACAGTTCCGGGCTTGTGCCGGGGATGGCCTTGGCGTGGATGTAGCCCCCAAAGCGGTATTCGCCCCGCAGCAGCCGCAGGGCGGCCAGCATCCGTTCGGTGGTGTAGTCCGGCGTGCCCAGCACCGCGCTGGAAAGGAACAACCCTTCAATGTAGTTGCGGCGGTAAAACTCCACAGTCAGCTCAGCCAATTCCCGGGGCGTGAAGGTGGCACGGGGGATATCGTTGGACTTGCGGTTGACACAATAGCTGCAGTCGAAGGCACAGCAGTTGGTCATGAGCACCTTTAAAAGGCTTACACAGCGGCCGTCGGCGGTAAAGGCGTGGCAGCAGCCCGGTGCATAGCAGCTGCCAAGAATGCCTGCCCGCGCGGTGCGGGATGCGCCGCTGGAGGTGCAGGCAACATCGTATTTGGCGCTGTCGGCCAGAATGGTAAGCTTGTCCATCAGGGTCTGTTCCATGCAGAATACACCTCCAAAGTGGGAAAAGGGTCAAAAAATAAAGCCATGCGCAAAATGCAGATGGCTTTACATCAATTTGTGCCGAACTCCTTCAGTCACGGCTGCCGCCGTGCCAGCTCCCCCGGAGGAGGAGCCTTTGGCAGTACGGGAAAGTTTCCGGTTTTGCCAAGGCCTCCCTCCATGAGGGAGGTGGCTGCGAACAGCGTGAGCAGACGGAAGGAGTTATTACCACTTCGCTTTTGTTTCCACCACGCGGCCGGCGATGTGCAGATGGTTCAGGTCCTCACCCTTGATGACCATTTCGCTGTAGGCCGGGTTGAAGGGCTGCAGCACCACGCAGTTGCCGCGCTGGATATAGCGCTTCAGGGTGCCCTCGCCCTCATCGCCGTAGATCAGCACGCCAAGGTCGCCGTTTTCCAGTGTGTCCTGCTTGTGCACAAGGGCAAGGTCGCCGTCCTGAATGCGGGGCTCCATGCTGTCGCCGCGCACCACCAGATAAAAATAGTTGGAGGGGTCCTTCACACGGGCATACTCCTGACCGTAGTCCTCCTCAAAGGCGAGGGCACCGTAACCGGCCTTTACCGTGCCGATCACCGGGATCAGGCTTTCAGAATAGCTGCCAAAGAACCGCTCTTCCGGGGCGGAAACATTGCTTACCGGGCGGTACAGGCCCAGCAGATAATCTGCTGTGGTGTTCAAAAGCTCGGCAATGCGGGCCACGGTAGACGGATCGGGAGAGGACTTGCCGCTTTCCCATTTGCCGACAGCCTGCTGGGTCACGCCCAGTTTGGAAGCCAGCTCAGCCTGGCTGATGCCCTGCTTTTTGCGGCACTGCTTCAAAAGTTCTGAAAACGACATGGTATATTTCTCCTTTACACCGCGAGGAAATTTTCTTGTGTTTATTATACAACAAAAAGGTGTACTTGTAAAGACCTGAAACAGGCCGAGACCCAAAAAGGTTGTGGTAAATTTTGTTTTTAAGGGCTGAAAGAAAAAAATTGCCCCAAAGGCTTGACACCGGCGTGCAAATCTGGTAAATTAAATAGGCATTCGACACGGCGTAAGGCGGATGTCCACAAGGAGAGATGTCCGAGTGGTTTAAGGAAGCAGTCTTGAAAACTGCCGTACGGCAACGTACCGTGGGTTCGAATCCCACTCTCTCCGCCATTTTTTATTGAATAAGTGTAACACACTTTGCTCTGGAGTAGTACTCAAGAGGTCGAAGAGGCGCCCCTGCTAAGGGCGTAGGTCGTCTAAACAACGGCGCGAGGGTTCAAATCCCTCCTACTCCGCCAAGAAAAAGCTCGTTGATTCGTTGAAATCAATGGGCTTTTTCCTTTGTAAAGGAAAAATGCGGCTTGTGGAACAAAAAGGAGAAACCAATGGCGCTTGGCGTTTTGGCAGGTCAGATCACGGTGATCTTTCTGGAAGTGCTGCTGGGTTATGTAGGTGCACGCAGCGGCATCATCAAGGATCGTGACAGCAAGTTTTTGTCGGATTTTATCATGAAGCTTCTGCTGCCCTGCACCATGCTGGCTGGTGCAGCCGTGGACGGTGAGCCGGAGCTGCTCACTCAGGCAGGGGTGCTGTTCGTGCTGCTGCTGGCACTGTTTGTGGTGACCACCGGCCTGTGCCGGTTGAGCAGCTGGCTGCACCACGACACGCCGGGCAAGTATGCGGTGCTGGTGGGCACGGCGGCTATACCCAACTGCGGCTTCATCGGCCTGCCGCTGTGCAGCGCCCTGCTGGGCACCGCGCGCGGCACCGTGTTTGCAGGCATGGCCATGGCCTCTTATAATGTATGGTTCTTTACCTATGTGGTGTGCCTGTTCCGCCCCGGCGAGAAGATCCGGCTCAAGACCTTCATCACCCCCACCAACATTGCCACAGTGGCTATGCTGGTGCTGCTGGCCACCGGCTGGCGGCTGCCCGCACCGGTGCAGCAGTTCTGCAGTGCGGTGGGCGGCTGCACCACCCCGCTGGCGCTCATGATCGTAGGTGTGCTGCTGGCAGACAGCGACATCCGTGCGCTGCTGCACACCGGTTTCCTGTACCGGGTCACCCTGCTGCGCGGCATCCTGTTCCCGCTGCTGTTCATGCTGCTGCTGTGGCTGCTGCCGCTGGACAATGTGCTGCGCACCGGCCTGTCCATCATCGCATGCTGCCCGGCCGGCAGCCTTGCCGCTGTGCTGGCCAAGCAGACCGGCACCGAAGCGACCCTTGCCAGTCAGGCAGTGGCCCACTCCACCGTGTGTATGCTGGTCACAGTGCCTGCCATGCTGCTGCTGACCGGTGCGATGTTCCCGATGTGAGAAGCTGTAAAAAAGCCCGCTGTCTTTGGACGGCGGGCTTTCTGCTGTTATAGCATAAGGTTTGTGATACCTGCTAGCACCAGCAGGTGCACCGGGTAGAACCAGTAAAAGGCTTTTTTCTGCAGCGGACTGCACGCGCCGCGCTGCCCGTTGTAGAACCAGACCAGCACAAAGGCCAGCGGCGCGGTCAGCTCGAACAAAAACAGCAGCGCACCTGCAAGGCACTGCCGCTTGAGGTCTGCGCGGGTCAGGTACAGGGTGCAGATGATGAGCACGCCGATGGCGTGGTAGTCGGTGTTGACAGCCAGCGCCAGCGCGGCGCAGCCGCCCGCCCACACAAGCCCCTGCCAGCCGGGCAGGCCGTTTTCCTTTTCAAAGCGCTTGAGTCCTGCCATAGCCAGCACGCCCAGCGCCAGCGTCCAGTAAACGTTCTGGTGCTGCGGGGCGAACGGTGTGCGGAAAAAGGCAAGGTCAAAAGGCACCTCGCTCAGAAGGCCGAACAGCAGAAGCCGCCGGACGTATTTTTTTACATCGTGGGTGTGCAGAAAGCCCTCCACGGCCAGAAAGCAGAAGATGGGAAAGGCCAGCCGCCCGATATACCGCAGCACACGGTCTGCCGCCAGCAGGGTGCTGACCGGGATGCCACCGCAGCTGGCAGCACCGGCGGCGAGGGCCGGCAGCAGGATACCGGCTTCGATGCAGGAAGCGCCGATGTGATCAATGAGCATGGTGATGCAGGCGATGTATTTGAGCGCTGTGCCGCTGAGTCCACAGCGGACAGGGGCTTTGGCAGTCTCGGTCATAAGGAATCCCTCACTTGATAAAAAATCTACTTTTTGTGCTTTTTTAATGATACGGCGCAGGCTGGCAGGCTCCTGCGTCATCCTTGACAAAATACGCCGGAAAGGCGCATAAATCGGGCGAAAATGCTTGACAGAAAAGGCGCGGGATAGTACAATCAAGAAGATAATTGAACTATCTCAAATGAAAGATGAAAAAGATTCACAGAGAATCGGGCGTCTCCGAACCAGTAAAAACGGAAGGAGGCTTTGGGCATGACGCTTTTTTCCTACGAGATTTTTGATGCCGTGGCCCGGCAGGGCAGCTTCAACAAGGCGGCACAGCAGCTGCACCTGACCCCATCGGCCATCAGTCACGCCATTGCCGTAATGGAGGAGGAGCTGGGCTTTGCTCTGTTCAACCGCGGCAAAAACGGCGTATCCATGACCAGCTACGGCGCATCCCTGTATCCCTCTATTCGCGATGTGCTCAACAGCGACGAGGCCCTCAAGCAGAGCATCGCCCGCCTGAACGGCCTGGAAAAGGGCAAGGTGAAGCTGGGCGTATTCAACTCGGTGTGTGCTTCGCTGCTGCCGGGCCTGCTCAAAAGCTTTATGACCCACTACCCGCAGATCGAGATCGAGGTGTATCAGGGCACCTACGACGATGTGAAGGAATGGCTGCGAACCGGTCAGGTGGATATCGCGTTCCTTTCCTCCACCTGCCGTGAAGAGTTCAACCTCACCGAGCTGTTCCGCGAGCCGCTGCTGTGCATCGTGCCGCAGGACTGGCCCGAACCGGAAAACGGCGTGATGACTCCCGCCCTGATGAACGGCCAAAGCTTCGTTGTGCAGTGCGATGCCACCGATGCTGAGATGCGCCAGTTCCTGAAAAAATATAAGATCGGCACCGAGCGCCGCTGCCATGTCATCGACGACCAGTCCAACATCGCCATGGTGGAAGCAGGTCTGGGCATTTCCATCATGCCGCAGATGCTGCTGCGCGACTGCAAGGCCGCGATCAAGATCTATCCCATCGAGCCAGAGGAAGACCGTGTGGTGGGCCTGGCTGTGCAGCGCCCCGCCGCAATGGCCCCGGCAGTGGAACAGATGTTCCACCACATCGTGGACTACTGCAGGCAGATCGAGCTGAGATGAGCCGGACACCTTTATACTATACCATAAAACAGTCTGTGTGTGGAGCATGGACTGTTTTTTTATTAAGAAAGAGCGATTGTATCAGCGTGCAAAATCCGCTATACTTAGAAAAACAGGCTGGTTTTATGCAGAAGCCTTGATTGGAGCAGGAAGATGAAGACCATAAAACGACGTGCCTTTTGCAAGGCGGCAGCAGCTGCCGTGGCAGGCGTGCTGGCCCCGCACGCGGCGGCAGAGGCTTTGCTGCCGCAGGCCGCACAGGCTGTGGTGGGCAGTGCGGTGCCGGAGGATTACTACTCCTTTGCTTTCCGCAGCGACCACAGCGAAACAGATCTCTCCCACGATTTTTATTATACAGATGCCTTTTTTGAGAACACGGCGCTGCAGTACAGCCACAAGCTGGCACTGGCAACGCTGGGCCTTGTGGCGGCAAGTGGCAACACCTACCAGAGCGATGCGCTTTACTGGGTGGAGGGTGAAGCGGGCCGTGAGGACAGCATTGCGGATGCCTACCAGAAGCTTGGCTTTGCCAATGCGGTCTATGCGGGCTACCAGTGCAGCCTGAACACCCCGGTGGATACCGCGGGCTGTGCTTTTGCGCAGAAAACACTGGTACAGGATGGCCAGCGCACCACCATTATTGCAGCCATGCTGCGCGGTGTCGGCTATGGTGCCGAGTGGGCCAGCAACCTGCATGTGGGCGAAGGCGGCGGGCACTATGGCTTTGTGACAGCAGCAGAGCATTTTTTTGAAGATCTGCAGGACTACCTGAAAAAAGCCGAGGCTGCAGCGGGAACGCTGGGCACCATCAAGCTCTGGCTGGGCGGCTACAGCCGCGGCGCGGCTGTGGCAAACCTGACGGCGGCGCGCATCCGGCAGCAGCTGCCGCAGATCGCACAGGAAAATACCTTTGTTTACACCTTTGCCGCACCGGCGGCACTGACGGCAGCAGACCGCCCGGATCTGCAGGCGGACTACGACAACGACCACACGGCAGACGGAGGACTGAAAACGGATTGGGATGTAAGCAATATCTTCAACATCATTTCCAGCGGCGATATCGTGGCCCGCGTGATGCCGGAAGAGTGGGGCTACCACCGCAACGGAAACGACCGCTTTCTGCCCTCCACGGCGTACCAGAACGAGCTGGATGATCTGAGCATCATCGAGAGCCGGATGGGAGGCGTGCCGCTGCGGTTCGACCAGCTGGCCACAAAGGAAGATGTGGATTCGGTGATCGCGGCGGCTCTGGCGTTCTGCAAAAGCGCCGCAAATTACCACGAAAAATATGAAGCTGCCTTTATGGATATGCTGCAGTGTGCCTTTACCCTCTCGGAGAAAGAGGCGGCCGAGGGCGTGATCCTGGACGATGAAGCTGTGATGGAACGGCTGCGCAGCATGGAGAACATCCGTAAAATGTCGTGGACGAAGGTGCTGCGCTGCGTGATGACGGCTTCGGCCATGAGCAGACCCATTCTGGAGCAGGTGGGGGCCATCGTGCCGCTGCGGGCGCAGCAGGTGGTGGTGCCGGTGCTGGCGGTGGGTCTGTGCTACGAGGTGGAGAGCGATGTGCTGAGGATGCTGGTGTACTACATCCTCAGCCTGATGAGCGTGAACAGCCCGGCAGACAGCGTTCTGCGTGCGGCATTCTGCCACTACCCGGAAAACTACATCACCCTGATGGAATATTACGACCCCGCCGAGCACGGCATGGAAGCCTATACCCGAAAATAAAAAAGAGGGGCTGTTGCAAAATAAAAATGCGATAGCAGCTTGCACAAAGGAATAGCGCAAAATCAGAAACCCGGAACCCTTTTTGAGCCATTTTGGCCCCAAAAAGATTCCGGGTTTTTATAATTTTCCAGCGCAAGACCGGGCTGCCACTCAAACACCCCACTGGGGCGTTTGTTGCTTCGCAAACGCGAACTTGTTGGGGCGTGCCTGCCCCAAACCCTGCTTCTTACTATTTGGAAATTACATGATTATGCACCACTGGGTCCACGAGAACTGACGCTCATCGGAGGCATAGAACTATAAAAAGATTGGCCGTTCACAGTGTTTTGAGTCAACCCAATCAAATCGATCAACTGGCTCTCGTTATAGCGCTCTTGACAGTTATCCAGCACAGCGCATTGGCAGCTATATACACCACTATCGTTAGAGACAACTCCCCACCATTCAAGGTCTGCCAAAAGTTTTCCAATCTTCTTGCGGTCAAAGCGTATTTCTTTTTCCAAAAGGGACGAGCAAATTTGTGGAGCAGACATCGGTTTTTGCTTTAATAGGAGAGCTAATGCTAATTCCTGTCCATGCAAACGGTGAAGCAAAAGACCTCTGCGAACCCAAATGTTCGATGCTTTTTTCATAGCAAATACCTCCTTTTTTAGATAGCTCGTTCACTTAAAATACGATTGATGTCCATTTGAAATTGCGCTCATTCACAATTGTTATGTTGACGTGAGTATATCATATTACACAATAAAAGACTACTGTTATATATCAGAACTTGCCCTTTTTCCTGCGTACGTGCGTACCGACCATGTGCGGACGTACGCAGCGATTGACCCGAAACGCACAATATAGGGGGATGCAAAACAAAAGGCAGGGCACACCGCCACGGTGATACCCTGCCTTTGTTTATTGCTGTTCGAGTTCTGTACCGCCCACCACATTCCCAGACCGAATGGTCGGGCGACATCTTTCTTGGTAGACATTCCTAGGTGTTGGGAACCGCGGGCTAAGCAACAGCCCACTGGGCTGATTGCTTACTCTGCCGACTGGCGTCGTCAGAGCCGCCCTGTTCGAGTCCTGTACCGCCACCAAACAAAAAATCCTCAGACGAAAGTCTGAGGATTTTTGTGGTGGAGCATTGTCCACAGCACTCGAACCCAACACCTCTTCACGGGAGATGGTTTTGGAATCGTCCGTGAAGTTGAAATTGAGCACGACCCGGTCGTCAAAAACGTAGACCGAGTTGACAAAGGTATCAATGATCTGCCGCTGGTGTTCCATGTCCCTCATGTCACCCTTGCGGAATTTTTCAAACCAGAACCGCATCCATTCGCGGGTCAGGACTGGCTTTTTCAGCTCTTCTTCCAGAATGCTGGTGTTCAGGGCTTCCTTCCGGGCTTCCAGTTCGTCCAACCGCTGCTTGGTGGTCGGGGTCAGGATGCCCTGTTCAATGGCTTCCAGAAGGTTTGCCAGCCGCTTCTCTGTGTCCCTGAGCTGGTCTTTCAGGACAGGCAGCCGGGTGTTCTCCTTCTGCTGGGCTTCCATGACCAAATCTATCAGCTGTTCGATGATTTCATCGCTGAAAATCACCTTGATGGCAGTCTCCACCACGAACCGTTCCAACGGCTCTTTGCGGATGGCTTTCAGATCGCAGTGCGCCTTGCCGTGGCGTTTGGCTTTGCCGCACTTGTAGTAATAGTAGGTGTTTCCCATGTGGCTTGTGCCGCTTTCGCCGCCCATGAGCGTACCGCACTTGCCGCAGAACAGCTTGGTGGTCAGCAGATAGCTCACATCCTCTTTTGCAGGGCGACCGTGGGCGACCTTGTTCTGCTCGAAACGCTGCTGCACCCGGTTGAACAAGTCCTCGTCCACGATGGCGGGAATGCCGCCCGGTGTCACGATGTCCTTATATCGGTATTCACCGATGTAACGGCGGTTCCGGAAAATTTGGAAGAAGCTGTTCTTCACGAACGGCTTCCCGGTGCGGGTGCGCAGCCCTCGCTCATTCAGGGAGGCTGCGATTTTCTCGGCAGGCTCGCCGTTGGCGTACCGGGTGAAGATCTCCTGCACAATGGGAGCCGTCTCCGGGTCGATATGGTACAGTCGGTCCTCCTTGCCAATGGTGAAGCCCAGCGGAACGATACCGCCGTTGTACTTGCACTGGAGGGCGTTTTCGCGCTCACCGCGCGCTACTTTCAGGGCAAGTTCGGCGGAATAATATTCTGCCATGCCGATCAGCATACTCTCCACCATAATGCCTTCAGGTCCCTGCGAAATGGGTTCCATGGCAGACACCAGATGGACACCGTTCTTTTCCAGCTGGTACTTGTAGTTCACGGCATCGAACCGATTCCGGGCAAAGCGGTCGAGCTTCCAGACCAGAACCACATCGAAGATTTTCTTCGCGCTGTCCTTGATCATCCGCTGAAAGTCCGGGCGGTCATCCGTTTTGGCAGAGTAGGCACGGTCAATGTAGGTGCCGACCACAGTGATGCCGTTCTTCTCGGCGTAGTCCTTGCAGTCGCGCAGCTGTCCCTCAATGGACGCTTCACGCTGGCTGTCGGATGAATAGCGGGCGTAGATCACGGCGGTCATGGTTGCACCTCCTTGGCGTGTATTCGACTTGCCTTTATAGTATCGGGTCAAGCGCAGCTTGTCAACAATCTGCGAGCAGATTGAAATGTGAAAATTGCGAAACGCAGCGAAAAAGGTGAGAGCAAGAATCGTCCCGTGGCCACAAATTTTCAATTCTTGAAAATTCTTGCCCCTTTGGGACAGCTTCTTGTTGGGGCGTGCCTGCCCCAAACCCTGCTAGGAACGAGTACAGCAAACTGGAAGTTATAGTGCTATCTTTTTCCATTTTCTAATCTTAGTTCTAAATGTTCCGAACGGAGCAACCGTGTTAACATGTATAAACTTGTATACTTCCCAGACCGCTGTTTTGGTTGCTTCATCGGCCCACTTTCTCATATGTGGCTCGAATAACTCTTCGTCGCTTAATGAGTCAATCATTTCATAAATCGAATTAATATTCTCTCTCAGCATATCTTTCAACTCCTGCAACGACAGATAAGCATATGTATCTGTAAACCATTGATATAATTCGCCAAGCTGATTCCACTTGAAATCATCCGAAGGAGTCTTGACATGAAGACCATTTCTTTCGTCTGATTCCCATTTAAGAACAAGAGTTGTCCAGCCAACCTGGTAAGCAAGATTTTCTGCTGGAGTTCTGTCAACTTCCTCAACTCTCTTATCTTTTAATGATTCCGGAATAATATCAAATTCTGAAATGTACTTTGCAAAACTTTTATTTATCTCGTTCTTAAGTTCATCTTTATTCTCGTATGTTCTCACTAGTCTATCTCCTCAAATTTCGATTTGTTGAACTAAGCCGAGTATATCATACTCTCCAATGAAAGAACACCCCGATATAGTGAAATTTTGCCGTTTTCCTGCGTACGTGCGTACACACTCCACAGGAATTCTAAGGGGCCTGCCCCTTAGCACACGGACTTTGGAACAAAGTCTAGTGTGTTACATATTGTCAGAGGTGTACAGGCTCCCGGTACGCACGTACGCAGCGATTACCCCCAAACGCGCCATATAGGGGGACGATCAAGTTCGCACAAAGCGACCTTGATCCCGCAAAACAAAAGGCAGGATACCATCACCACGATGATACCCTGCCTTTGCTCGTTTACCGTTCCGAGTAGTCCTTCCGCAGAACCTCCGATAAACAAAAAACGTACCCGAACCCTTTCTCGTAAAGAATCGGGTTCGAGTACGAACTGTTTGGTGGACGGTACAGGACTCGAACCTGTGACCTCCTGCACGTCAAGCAGATGCTCTACCAGCTGAGCTAACCGTCCATATTCTGTTTTGCCGAAATCAGCTTGATTATATTACCATACCTTCTGCCAAAAAGCAAGTGCTTTTTCAAAAATTGTAAAACTTTTTTAAAGGCAGGGGCGCTGACTGCCCTTTTTACGCGCCAGCGCACATTTGGCGGCGGCATGCGAAAGGTTTTCTGTTGCTCACACTGTTTTGTTGTGATATAATAATAAAGTTATAATAGGAATAGTATCGGAAGGTATTTGCAGCATGAGAGTTTTGGGCATCGACCCCGGCTACGCCATCGTGGGCTGGGGCGTGGTGGATTACGCAGGCAACCGGTTTGCGCCGGTGGATTTCGGTGCGGTGTGCACCGACGCGGGTGTGCCGTTCGAGCGCCGTCTGGACGAGGTGTATGCAGGCATCAAAGAGGTGATCGAGCGCACCCGGCCCGAGGTGCTTGCCATCGAAAAGCTGTTCTACCAGCACAATCAGACCACGGTCATCGGCGTGGCAGAAGCCCGCGGCGTGATCTTGCTGGCGGCAGCGCAGGCAGGCCTGCCCATCTACGAGTACACCCCCATGCAGGTCAAGCAGGCTGTTACCGGTTACGGCAAGGCCGTGAAAAAGCAGGTGCAGGAGATGACCCGCGTGCTGCTGCATCTGCCCGCCGTGCCAAAGCCGGACGATACCGCCGATGCGCTGGCAATGGCCATCACCTTCTGCCACACCAACGGCAACCAGCTCAACCGCTTTGTCCGCCGTGTGGCCGGGCCGATCTGACCCTCTCACCGGTTCCGTCCGCCTGCAGCGGCGCGGCACCGGAGTTCTCCCGAAGGGCGAGCTGAACAGAGGAAAATTGGCCGACACAGAAACTGAGAGGGCTTTAAATGATCTACTGTCTGACAGGAAAAATCGTCAAAAAAAGCATGAATGCCGTGGTGCTCAGCTGCGGCGGTGTAGGCTACTATGCCCAGTGCCCGGCCAGCGTGGCCGGGGCCTTGCCCGGCGTGGGCAAGGAAGCCACCATTTATACCGTGATGAGCATCACCGAGAACGACGTGAGCCTTTACGGCTTTGCCACCGAGCAGCAGCAGGCCTGCTTTGAGATGTTGACCGCCGTGTCTGGCGTGGGGCCTAAGGTTGGCCTTGCCATCCTGAGTGTGATGGAGCCGGACCGCGTGGCACTGGCAATCTCGGCGGGGGACCACAAGGCGTTCAAGGCGGCTTCCGGCGTGGGGCCGAAGCTTGCACAGCGCATCGTGCTGGAGCTGAAGGACAAGGTCGCCAAGGGCTTTGTGGACGGCATCTCGCTGGAGGATGTGGCAGGTGCTTCCGCCGACACACAGGCTTCTCAGGGCAGCAGTCAGGCCATTGCGGCGCTGGTGTCGCTGGGGTACAGCCAGAGCGAAGCAGCGCTTGCCGTTTCCAAGATCGACGCGGCATTGCCCGTGGAAGAGATCATCAAACTGGCCTTGCGCAGCATGGCAGGCAGGAGGTAAAGAATGCAGGACGAAACTGCGCTGTACGGCGCAAAAATGATGCAGCCCGGCATGACGGCGGCGGACAGCGAGGAAAACAACCTCCGCCCGCAGCATCTGGAAGACTATATCGGGCAGGAAAAGGTCAAGCAGAACCTGAAAATTTACTTGGAAGCTGCCAAGCGGCGCGGCGAACCGATGGACCACATCCTGCTCTACGGCCCGCCGGGCCTTGGCAAGACCACACTGGCAGGCATCATTGCCAACGAAATGGGCGTACAGATCCGTATTACCAGCGGCCCGGCCATTGAAAAGCCCGGCGACCTTGCTGCCCTGCTCACCAATCTGCAGGAGGGCGATGTACTGTTCATCGACGAGATCCACCGCCTGTCCCGTCAGGTGGAAGAGGTGCTGTATCCGGCACTGGAAGACTATGCGCTGGATATCATGATCGGCAAAGGCCCCAGCGCCCAGAGCATCCGCATCAACCTGCCGCGGTTCACGCTGGTGGGTGCCACCACCCGTGCAGGCCAGATCACCGGCCCTCTGCGCGACCGCTTTGGCGTGCTGCTCAAGCTGGAGCTGTACAGCCCGGATGAACTGAGCAAGATCATCCAGCGCTCGGCAGGCATCCTCGACCAGCCCATCACGCCGGAAGGTGCTTACGAGCTGGCCAAGCGCAGCCGCGGCACGCCCCGCGTGGCAAACCGCTTTTTGAAGCGCATCCGCGACTTTGCCACCGTGCTGGGCGACGGCATCATTGACCGGGATGTGGCCCTGATGGGCCTCAAGCGGATGGACGTGGACGCACTGGGTCTGGACGAACTGGACCGCAGTATGCTGCGTGCGATCATTGAAATGTACAACGGCGGCCCGGTGGGTCTGGAAACGCTGGCGGCGGCCCTCGGCGAGGAATCCGTCACGCTGGAAGACCTGTGTGAGCCGTATCTGATGCAGATGGGCTTTCTGACCCGGACGCCCCGGGGCCGCTGCGCAACGCGGCTGGCCTACGAACATCTGGGCCTGAAAGCGCTGGAGGCCGCTGCGCCCGAGGACAACGGGCAGCAGAGTTTGTTCTGACCCTCTCAGGCCGCTTCGCGTCCAGCTCTCCCGAAGGGAGAGCTTCATGAGCGAAAAACCAAAAGATGCCAAAAAGCTCCCCCTTTTGGGGGAGCTGGCAATGCCGCAAGGCATTGACTGAGAGGGTTCTTCTTTCTATAGAAAGTGGGGTAGTATTATGGGAAAATATTTTGGAACCGATGGTGTGCGCGGTGTTGCAGGCGCAGACCTGACCTGTGAGCTGGCAATGAAGATCGGCCGCGGCGCTGCTGCGGTGCTGACCGGCAGCACCGGCCACCGTCCGCGCATCCTGATCGGCAAGGACACCCGCCAGTCCGGTGATATGCTGGAAGCAGCCCTGACCGCCGGTCTGTGCAGCGTGGGTGCGGATGTGGAGAGCCTTGACGTTCTGCCAACGCCCGCTGTGGCCTATCTGGTGGGCAAGTACAATGCCGATGCCGGCATCGTGATCTCTGCCTCCCACAATCCGATGGAGTTCAACGGCATCAAGATCTTTGCCGGTACCGGCTATAAGCTGCCGGACGAGGTGGAGAACCAGATCGAAGCCTACATCGACAACGATTGCGCGGGCATTGAGCTGAAGACCGGTGCCGAGGTGGGCCGTGTGTACCGCCGCGATGACGGCCTGCAGGACTATGTGGATCACCTGTATGAGTCCATCCACGGCGACCTGACCGGCCTGAACATCTGCATCGACTGTGCAAACGGCGCTTCGGCTGCTGTGGCGCAGAAGCTGTTCCCCCGTCTGGGCGCAAAGTGCACCTTTATCGGCATTGAGCCTGACGGCCAGAACATCAACAAGGGTGTGGGCAGTACCCATCTGGAAAATCTGGAAAAGGCTGTGGTGGAAGGCGGTTTTGACTGCGGCATTGCCTTTGACGGCGATGCCGACCGCTGCCTTGGCTGCGACGAAAAGGGTCAGGAGATGGACGGCGACAAGATCATTGCCCTGCTGGCCATGACCATGAAGGAAAAAGGCCGTCTGGACGGCGACACCGCCGTGGTTACGGTCATGTCCAATCTGGGCTTCATCAAATATATGGAGAGTCAGGGCATCAACACCGAAAAGACCGCCGTGGGCGACCGCTACGTGCTGGAAAACATGCGCGAGAACGGGTTTGCCATCGGCGGCGAGCAGAGCGGCCATGTCATCCTGCTGCACCATGCCACCACCGGCGACGGTGAGCTGACCGCCGGCAAGCTGCTCAAGCTGCTGGCTGAGAGCGGCAAGAAGATGAGCGAACTGAACGGCATCTACGCCCAGTATCCGCAGGTGCTGGTGAATGTGACCGCCAACGCCGCCCAGAAAAAAGCCTACAAAGAGGACGAAGTTCTGGCTGGTTTCATTGAGAACGAGCAGCAGAAGCTTATGGGCATGGGCCGCGTGCTGGTGCGGGTGTCCGGCACTGAGCCGAAGATCCGCGTGATGGTGGAGGGCCAGGATCTGGACGCCATCCACCGCTGCGCCGACCGCATCGTGGATAAGATCAACAAGCGCATTCTGGGCCAGTAAGAAACGGATAAAAGAGAAGGGAGGACGCTATGCGCCCTGCAGATACCTGGAAAGACTATGAACTGCTGGATGCCACCGACGGCAACCGTCTGGAGCGCTGGGGTGAGACCATCCTCATCCGCCCGGACCCGCAGGTGGTGTGGAAAACGCCCAAGCAAAGCCCGCTATGGGCAAAGGCAGATGCTGTTTATCACCGCTCCAATCAGGGCGGCGGCGAGTGGGAGTACAAGCGCCGTCTGCCCGAAAAGTGGAAGATCAGCTGCGGCGAGGGCGAGGATAAGCTCACCCTCATCGTCAGCCCCACCGGCTTCAAGCACACCGGCGTGTTCCCGGAGCAGGCTGTCAACTGGGCATGGTACGCCAAAAAAATCCGTGCCGCAGGCCGCCCGGTAAAGGTGCTGAACCTGTTCGGCTACACCGGCGGTGCCACGCTGGCCTGTGCGGCGGCAGGTGCCACCGTCTGCCATGTGGATGCCTCCAAGGGCATCGTGGCGTGGGGCAAGGACAATGCTGCGGCAAGCGGCCTTGCCGACCGGCCCATCCGCTGGCTGGTGGACGACTGTGCCAAGTTCGTTGCCCGCGAAAAGCGCCGCGGCAACACCTACGACGGCATCATCATGGACCCGCCCAGCTACGGGCGCGGCCCCGGCGGTGAGATCTGGAAGCTGGAGGACTGCATCTACGACCTCATCAGCCAGTGCGAAGAGGTGCTGAGCGATACACCGCTGTTTTTTGCAGTGAACAGCTACACCACCGGCCTGTCCCCGGCGGTCATGGAATATATGCTCAAGACCACGCTGGTGCCCCGCTTTGGCGGCGAGACCTCCTGCGATGAGATCGGCCTGCCGGTCTCTGCCACCGGCGGCGTGGTGCCCTGCGGCGCAACCGCCATCTGGGAAGAATAAGGAAAGAACCCTCTCAGTCGCCTTGCGGCGACAGCTCCCCCGAAAGGGGGAGCTTTATAAGAGCTTACGGTAAGATGATTAAAAGCTCCCCCCTTCGGGGGAGCTGGCACGGCGTCAGCCGTGACTGAGAGGGTTATACGATTCAAGAATGGGGTACAGCCCCTTTCAGAGGGGCGCACCACCAGAAAGAGAAACACAAATGGAAGAGACGATTTTAACAGCACAAAATCTGAAATTCCGCTACGACAGCGACCAGCCGATTTACGCACTGGACGGTGTCTCAACGGAAGTAAAGCGCGGCGAATTCGTGGCCGTGCTGGGTGCCAACGGCTGCGGCAAGTCCACGCTGGCAAAGCACTTCAACGCTATCCTGCTGCCGGAGAGCGGCAAGGTCTACGTGGAGGGCATGGACACCGCAGACGATGACAAGATCTATGATATCCGCCAGACCGTGGGCATGGTGTTCCAGAACCCGGACAATCAGATCGTTGCCACCGTGGTGGAGGAAGACGTTGCCTTTGCACTGGAAAACCTCGGTGTGCCGCCCGAAGAGATGCGCCGCCGCGTGGACGACTCCATGAAGATGGCCGGCATCTATGAGTACCGCGAGCGCGCACCCCACAACCTTTCCGGCGGCCAGAAGCAGCGCGTTGCCATTGCAGGCGTTGTTGCCATGCGGCCGGACTGCCTGATATTAGACGAAGCCACCGCCATGCTGGACCCCCGGGGCCGTGAGCAGGTGATGCAGACCATCCACTACCTGAACAGGAATATGGGCATCACCGTGGTGTCCATCACCCACTACATGGAGGAAGCTGCGCAGGCAGACCGTGTGCTGGTGATGAGCAAGGGCCATGTGGTGATGGAGGGCACCCCCAAAGAGGTGTTCAGCCAGACCGAGAAGGTGCGCTCCCTGCATCTGGATGTGCCGCAGGCTGCAGAGCTGCGGGACGAGCTGGTGAAGGCCGGCATCCCGATGCCGGAGGGCATCATCGACACCGGCGAATGCGCACAGGCTCTGTACGAGCTTTTGCAGTAAGGGGGGCAGACGCAAATGGCAGATATCATCAAAGTAGAACATCTGAGCTACGTCTACAACCCCGGCATGCCCAATGCGGTCACTGCGCTGGACGATGTGAGCTTTACGGTGGAAGAGGGCGACTTTGTGGGCATCATCGGGGCCACCGGCTCCGGCAAAAGCACCCTCATTACCCACATGAACGGCCTGAACAAGCCTACCAGCGGCAAAATTTATATCGATGGCCGCGACCTGTGGGAAGATCCGGAGAAGATCCGAGACTTCCGCTTCCTCACCGGTCTGGTGTTCCAGTACCCGGAGTACCAGCTGTTCGAGGAGACCTGTTATAAAGATATCGCGTTCGGCCCCAAGAACATGGGTCTGGACGAAGCCGAGATCGACCGCCGCGTGCATGAAGCCGCCGATTTCGTTGGCCTTGACCCGGCCCTGCTGGAGCGCAGTCCCTTTGAGCTTTCCGGCGGCCAGAAGCGCCGGGTGGCCGTGGCGGGCGTTATGGCCATGAAGCCCCGCATTCTGGTGCTGGACGAGCCTGCTGCGGGCCTTGACCCGGAGGGACGGGACGACATCCTCAGCGAAGTAAAGGAATACCACAAAAAGACCGGAACCACCGTGCTGCTGGTGTCCCACAGCATGGAGGACATTGCCAAGTACGCCAACCGTGTTCTGGTGATGAGCAATAAGAAAATTGCCATGTACGACACCGTGGAAAAAGTCTTTGCCCGCGCTCCGGAGCTGCTGGAGCTGGGGCTTTCCGTGCCGCAGGTGACGAAGATCTTCCTCAAGCTGCGGGAGATGGGTGTGGATGTGCCCGCTGATGTGTACACCATCCCCTATGCGGTCAAGATGATCCTGGAGGCCAAGCGCCGCCGGGAGGCAGGCGAGAGCCTTGTGCTCCCGCGGGAAGCAAAGAAGGAAGGAGGCGCTGCCGGATGCTGAGAGATATCACCATTGGCCAGCACTTCCCGGGCAACAGTCTGGTGCACCGGTTCGACCCGCGCCTGAAACTGGTGCTGACCATCGCCTATATCGTGCTGCTGTTTGCAGCTTCCAATCCGCTGGGCCTTGCCCTTTCCATCCTGTTTTTGGCAGTGATGTACAAGGTGGCAAAAATTCCCGGTAAAATGATCCTCAAGAGCTTAAAGCCCATCCTGCCCATCGTGGTGTTTACGGCGGTGCTCAACCTGTTCTTTGTGTCGGGTGAGGGCGAACCGCTGGTGCATATCTGGTTTTTGACCATTTATGCCGAGGGCGTGCGCTATGCGGTGCTGATGGCGGTGCGCGTCATGGCGCTCATCGCGGGCACCAGCCTGCTCACCTACACCACCAGCCCCATCGTGCTCACGGATGCCATCGAGCAGCTGCTGAAGCCCTTGGGCAAACTGCACTTCCCGGTGCACGAGCTGGCGATGATGATGAGCATTGCCCTGCGCTTCATCCCCACCCTCATTGAGGAGACGGACAAAATTATGAACGCCCAGAAAGCCCGCGGTGCCCAGCTGGATACCGGCAAGATGACCGACCGGGTAAAAGCCTTGGTGCCGGTGCTCATCCCGCTGTTCATTTCGGCCTTCCGCCGCGCGGACGAGCTGGCCATGGCCATGGAATGCCGCTGCTACCGGGGCGGTGACGGCCGCACCCGCCTGAAGGTGCTGCGCTGCGAAAAGCAGGATTATATCGACCTTGCCGTGTGCATCGCCTGCTTTGCAGTGATCCTTGCCTCCCGGCTGGTGTTCCCGAATTTTTAAAACTCCCCCAGTCGCCTTCGGCGACAGCCCCCTCGAGGAGGGGGCCTTATAGCCTCCCTCTTTGAGGGAGGTGGCACGGCAAAGCCGTGACGGAAGGAGTTCCATGCAGAACTTTTTACTTACCCTTGCCTACGACGGCACGAACTACTGCGGCTTTCAGGTGCAGCCCAATGGCCGCAGCGTGGCCCAAACCTTTCAGGATGCGCTGCAGGCCGTGCTGGGCAGCCGCCCCGATATCAAGGGCTGCAGCCGCACCGATGCAGGGGTGCACGCGCTGGGCTTCAAGCTCAACTTCCACGCCGATACCCGCATCCCGGCGGCAAAGCTCCCGCTGGCGCTCAACCAGCATCTGCCGCCGGACATCCGGGTGCTGGACGCGCAGATGGTGCCGGAGGATTTCCATGCCCGGTACGCGGCCCATACCAAAACCTACCTCTACCGCATCCACAACCACCCCATCGACTCGCCTTTTGACGCGGCTTATTACACCCGGGTGCCCCGGCATCTGGACGAAGCCAGAATGCAGGCGGCGGCGCAGCAGTTCGTGGGCAGGCACGATTTTCTGGCCCTGTGCGCGGCGGGCTCTTCCGCTGCAGCCCATGGCGATACCGTGCGCACCATCACGGACTGTCATGTTACCCGCAAGGGGGACGAGATCGACATTGAAGTGACCGCCGACGGCTACCTGTACAACATGGTGCGCATTCTGGCAGGCACTTTGTGCGAAGCGGGCGCAGGCCGGCTGGACCCGGCGGAAATTCCCGCCATTCTGGAAAGCCGTGACCGCAGCCGCGCCGGGCCGACCCTGCCCGCCAAGGGCCTGTTTTTGAAGTGTGTGGAGTATGATCTGTAAGGAGAACCATTCATGAGCAAAATTCGCCGCGGCGGACATTCCGCCGAAGGAGAGCCGCTTTCTGCCGGGCGCGTCGAATATCTGGAAGCCGCCCGGGTCCGGGTGCGCACACGGCGCATCCGCCGCACTGTCATCATCGTAGCGGTGCTGACCATCCTTGTCCTGTTTGCCACCGGCGCAGTGGGGTCTTCCATTGCGCGCGCAAAAGACCTTGTGGATACTGCCGTCATCGCGCTGGCACCAGCCACAGGCTGGCCGCAGCAGACCGGCATCACCGACCCGGATGCGGTGGCGCAGATGTCTGGCAGCTTTGTGGAGATGGGCGGCGACAGCTGCGTGGTATACAGTCTTGGCGGCACCCGCCTGAACAGCATCCAGAGCGGCTATGCCCGCCCGGCCATTGCTGCAGGCAAGACCCGCTTTGTGCTGTACAATCGCTCCGGCAATGAGCTGCGGGTGGAAAGCCGCACCCAGAACCTTTATACAAAAACCATGGACAGCACCATCTCGCTGTGCGCCGTGGCAGATGCCGGACAGGTGGCTGTTGTGACCGACAGCACCGACAGCGTGGCAAAGCTGACCGTTTACAATTCCAGTATGCAGCAGCAGCTGGTGTGGAACCTGACCAGTGAGCAGGGCACCCCGCTGCGCATGGCCTTTGCGCCGGACAGCCGCCGCCTTGCCGTGGCCGCTGTATCGGCGGTGGGCGGCCAGCTGACCACGAACCTTTATGTACTGCCCCTCTCGCAGGGCGACCCGGTATGCCTTGGCTCCGAGAACAGTGTGCCCCAGTGGATGGGCTGGATGTCCAACGGCTTTTTGCTGGTGCTTTATGAGAACCGCGCCGTGCTGTACAACACGAGCGGCGGCAGCGCAGGCGAACGCGCCAGCTACGATTTTGGCGGCGGCACCCTCGTCAGCGTGTCCAACACCAGTAACGGTGCGGCCCTGCTGCTGAGCAGCGGCCAGACCTGTACTGCCGTGCTGCTGGACGGGGAGTTGACCGTGGGTTACAGCGGCAGCGTGCTCTCGGCCAGCCAGATCATCCGGGCAAAGAACGACGGCTTCTACCTGCTCACCGACAGCACAGTGGAGCGCTTCAACAGTGTGGGCGAGTTCCAGTGGAGCCAGCCGCTTTCGGCCCGGCCCCGGGCACTGATCGAGGGCAGGCAGATCTTGGTGTTCACCGGCAACACGGTGCAGGTGGTCACACCGCCGGAGCAGACAGCTTCCAGCGGACAGTGATTTTTGGGTGAGAAGATCATGCGTAAATAGCACTCTTGCGGGGAAAGTGATAAAAATAACAGGGAAAACAAGGTATGTTCAAGAATCCGTCATTTCTTTTTGATATCATATGCACGGCAGCATGGATCATTCTGGTGGTGCGCTATGCGCGCAAGGGCTTTCTTTCGTCCATTGTGCAGCTGGTGGGCAACCTGTTCAGTCTGCTGGGGGCCAAGGAGCTTTCCGCTGCCTGCGCCGGCTGGGTGTTCGAACACATGCTGGCAGGCGGCTTCCGCACCCAGATCGCAGCAAACATTGCTGCGGGCGGTGCGGTAGACCTTTCCGGCATTGCGGAAAAGTATGCGGGCTTCCTGCCTGCTTCTTTCCGCGCTTCCATCGTGGCAGCCTGCGAGCGCTCCATTGGCGCTGTGCTGGCCGATAACGCGGTGGTGCTGGCCGATTCCATTGTGGAAAACGTGCTGCAGCCGCTGCTCACACCGGTGATCACGCTGGTGCTGTTCTTCTTGTTCTACGCGCTTTTGCGCCTGCTGGTCAGTATGCTGGTCACGGTGCTGGGCCTTGTGAACAAGCTGCCGGTCATTGGCACGGTAAACCGCGGCCTTGGCTGGCTGGTGGGCGGTGCCACAGCGCTGCTGGATATCTATTTGGTGCTGTGCATCCTGTGGGGCATCATCGTCATCACAGGCGGCAACCTGAATGTGCTCAACGATACGGTGATGAGCAGCAGTCTTTACTACAAAATCTTCAATCTCTTCAACCCTTTCCTGTAAAGGGTTTTGCATAAAGGAGGAACTATGGTCTGTATTCGATGCCAGAAACGTCCGGCGATCATCTTCATCCAGCGGATGGACAATGGTCAGATGAAGCAGGAGGGCTACTGCCTGCACTGCGCCCGTGAGCTGCACATCAAGCCGGTGGACGATCTGATGAAGCAGTTCGGCATGTCGGATCAGGATCTTGATAACATGGAGAACCGCATGGAAAGCATGATGGAGGAGATGGGCGATGCAAACCCGCTCTCCATGATGATGAACATGGCGAACGGCGGCGAGGATGCTGACCCGGACAGCATGGACGAAGATCTGATCCCCGGCAGCAATGCCACCTTCCCGCTGGGCTTTACCAGCAGCGAGAAGAAAGATGGCGACAAAAAGGCCGACCGCAAAAACGGCAAAAAGCCGCCTAAGCGCAAATTTTTGGATACCTATTGCGAGAATCTGACCCGCAAGGCCCGGGAAGGCAAACTGGACGATATCATTGGCCGCGACCGCGAAATTTACCGCACCATCCAGATTTTGAGCCGCCGCCAGAAGAACAACCCCTGCCTGATCGGCGAAGCCGGTGTGGGCAAGACCGCCATTGCCGAGGGCATTGCGGAGCGCATTGCCAAGGGGAATGTGCCCATTGGCCTGAAGGATAAGGAGATCTATCTGCTGGACCTCACCAGCCTTGTGGCAGGCACCCAGTTCCGCGGCCAGTTCGAGCAGCGGGTCAAGGGCCTGCTGAGCGAAGTGAAGGCCGCAGGCAATGTGATCCTGTTCATCGATGAGATCCACACCATCACCTCTGCCGGTGAGAGCGAGGGTGCCATGAACGCGGGCAATATCCTGAAGCCCGCCCTCTCCCGTGGTGAAATTCAGGTCATCGGTGCCACCACCTTCAATGAGTACCGCAAGTATATCGAGAAGGATCAGGCGCTGGAACGCCGTTTCCAGCCCGTGCGGGTGGAAGAACCCAGCGTGGCCGATACCCTTGCTGTGATGAACGGCATCAAGCACTACTACGAGCAGCACCATCATGTGCAGGTGCCTGCCGATGTGCTTTCTGCCACTGTCACCCTGAGTGAGCGCTATATCACCGACCGTTATCTGCCCGATAAGGCCATCGACCTGCTGGACGAAGCCTGCGCCTGCTGCAATCTGGCCCACCCGGTCATTTCCGAGTATCTTGGAATGCAGAAGGAGCTGGATGCCCTCAAGCAGGAAGAAGCCGAGATGGAGAATGCGGATGTGAACGAGCCAATCGACTACGAGCGCGTGGCCGAGCGCAAGACCCGCATTGCAAAGCTCGAAGCCGACCTGCCCGCAAAGCAGGCTGCCGCCAGCGAGATCCAGGTGACCATGGACGATGTGGCCAAGGTCATCGAGCTGTGGACCGGCATTCCGGCGGTCAAAATTCGGGAGACCGAGTTCGCAAAGCTGGCAAACCTTGAGGGCGAGCTGAAAAAGAAGATCATCGGGCAGGACGAGGCCGTGCATTTGGTGGCGCAGGCCATCAAGCGCAGCCGCGCCGACCTTTCCGGCCGCCGCCGTCCCGCAAGCTTCATCTTTGTGGGCCCCACCGGCGTGGGCAAGACCGAGCTGGTCAAGCAGCTGGCAAATCAGCTGTTCGACGGCCCCGATCCGCTCATCCGTCTGGACATGAGCGAGTATATGGAAAAATACGCGGTGTCCCGCATGATCGGTTCGCCTCCGGGCTATGTGGGCTACGAGGAGGCCGGCCAGCTCACCGAAAAGGTGCGCCGCCGTCCCTACAGCGTGGTGCTGTTCGATGAGATCGAAAAGGCTCACCCGGATGTCATGAACATTCTGTTGCAGATTTTGGACGAGGGCAAGATCAACGATGCGCAGGGCCGCACGGTGGATTTTTCCAACACGGTCATCTGCATGACCTCCAACGCCGGCAGCAGCGACCAGAGCACCGGTGGGCTTGGCTTCAATAAGAGCGAGGAACAGCTCAGCGAGGAAAAGACCCGCAAGGCGCTGGCCCAGTTCCTGCGCCCGGAGTTCCTTGGCCGCGTGGATGAAGTGATCGCCTTTAAGCCCCTGACCGAGGAGACCCTGCAGGGCATCGCGGCCCTGATGCTGGACGAGTACAAGCCCGGCATGGAGGCCAAGGGCATCGCTTACAGCTACACCCCGGCAGCCCTCAAGGCTCTGGTGCAAAAGAGTCAGGGCGGCAAGTTTGGTGCGCGCGATTTGCGCCGCGTCATTCGCAAAGCTGTGGAAGACCCCGCCGCCGAGCGCCTGATCGATGGCACGCTGGCATCCGGCGGCACCCTTGTGGTGGATGCCGGTGAAAACGGCGAGATCATCTTGAAGTAAACAAGAGAAAGCCCCTGCATCCGTTTTTGGAATGCAGGGGCTTTTCCTCTGTTTGGCGCTGTACGGCAAACTGGAATTTTTGTTATTCTACGATACCTTCAATATAGCTGTAATCAATATTTCCCTTTGTAACAGAATAGAAAAATGGATCTTTTCTAATTGTATCATCTGAATTGATAATAAAATTATTCCAATCGCCTGCCTCGTTGCCATCAGACAAATAAATAGTAACTTTGAAACTATATCCCATATATCCCAAAGACGGCTTTGACCGCTTTAATTCGACGCCATTCAAATTTTCGACAATATGCTGAATCTGCTCTTTGTCGGTAATATGTGTTGCGTTTCCGCTATTGCCATTGAAAACAACTATTTCCATGACCTCATTAGGGTCTAAGTCCATCAAGTCGAGTGGAATATTAAACCATACAACAATGCCCATCAAAAGAATTATCACAACAGACAGCAATAGGATGATTTTCTTTTTCATATCAGCTCAACTCCTTTGTCAACTTTCGATTTGTTGAATCAAGTATAGCATGTTGCGAACAAAAGGAAAAGGGTTAGATGTGAATGCATGATGTTATCCCGCATTGACAAAACAGCGCAGAATCAGTACAATAAAACATAGCTGTCCGCAAATTTTTTGCATGAGAATAAAGGAGCGTTTTTCTATGCCGAGCAATAAAGTCCGCACCCGTTTTGCGCCGTCGCCCACGGGTTATATGCACGTTGGCAACCTGCGCACTGCCCTGTACACCTACCTGATGGCAAAGCACGAGGACGGCACCTTCATCCTGCGCATCGAGGATACCGACCAGGGCCGCTATGTGGAGGGCGCTGTGGATGTCATCTACAACACCCTGCGGGAGACCGGCCTGCTGTGGGACGAAGGCCCGGACATCGGCGGCCCCGTGGGCCCCTATGTGCAGAGCGAGCGCATGGGCATGTTCAAACAGTATGCCGAGCAGCTGGTGGCTGAGGGCAAGGCATATTATTGCTTCTGCACCGAGGAGCGTCTGGAGGCCCTGCACGCCGAGCAGCGCGCCAACGGTGAGATGACCCACTATGACGGATGCTGCCGCGACCTGCCCAAGGACGAAGTGGAAAAGCGTCTTGCTGCCGGGGAACCCTATGTTATCCGCCAGAAGATCCCCCGCGAGGGCGTGACCGGCTTCGACGATGTGGTGTACGGCCACATCGAGGTGAACAACAGCGAGATGGACGACCAGATCCTCATCAAGACCGACGGCATGCCCACCTACAACTTTGCCAACGTGGTGGACGACCACCTCATGGGCATCACCCACGTGATCCGCGGCAGCGAGTATCTGTCCTCTACCCCCAAGTACAACCTGCTGTATCAGGCGTTCGGCTGGGAGATCCCCACCTACATCCACTGCCCGCCGGTCATGAAGGATGCGCAGAATAAGCTTTCCAAGCGCAACGGCGATGCCAGCTATCAGGATCTGGTGGCAAAGGGCTACCTGACCGAGGCCGTGCTGAACTACATCTGCCTGCTGGGCTGGAGCCCCAAGGGCGAGTATGCCGAGCAGGAGATCTTCTCCCTGCCGGAGCTGGTCAAAATCTGGTCTCCGGACGGCATCTCCAAGTCTCCGGCCATCTTCGATCCCCTCAAGCTGCGGGCCATCAACGCGGAATATATCCGCCGCCTGTCCCCGGAAGAGTTCCAGAAGAAGGCGGAGCCGTGGATCGACAAGGCCGTGCACACCTCCATCGACAAGAAGCTGCTGTGCGCAAACCTGCAGCCCCGCTGCGAAGTGCTGGGCGAGATCCCGGAGCAGCTGGATTTCTTTGATGCGATGCCCGAGTACGATGTGAGCATGTACGCCAACAAGAAGCAGAAGACCACCCCGGAGACCGCCAAGGAGGCACTGGAAGCCCTGCTGCCTGTGCTCAGCGACGAAGCACTGGATTTTGGCAATCGCGATGCCGTCTTCGATGCCTGCAAGGCCAAGGCTGAGGAGCTGGGCAAGAAGAACGGCTGGCTGCTGTACCCGCTGGGCATTGCCCTTTCTGGCAAGCAGCGCACCCCCGGCGGCGGCACCGACCTTGCCTGCATGATGGGCCGCGAAACCACCCTTGCCCGCGTAAAAGCGGCAATTGAAAAGCTGAACGGCTGATTTTTGCCATAAAACCACAAAGCTCTGCAGCATTTTTGAACGCTGCAGGGCTTTTTTGCGTCTTTGGGCCGGTTTGCGGCAGAACACTGCACCGCGCCAAAAATCGCCGCGCGCCCGCGCTACAGTATATGCAGAAAGCGCGGGGAACAGAACCACAACGCCCCGCCGGAAAGCGGGGAGTTTTTATGACAGAGCGGATGGGTCTGGCAGCGGCCGGGCGGCAGAACAGACAGCGGGCAGCACTGGCACGGCGGGCGGAGCTGCGCCCGGCAGCGCGCAGGCTGGCGGCTGTGGCAGTGGGATTTGCAGGCGGCTGGGCCGTTCTGTACGGTGCACTGATGCCTTTTGGTCTGGGCTTTGTGCTGGGCTTTGCAGAGGACTGCTTTGCCCCCTGTGCGGCGGGTGCGGCGCTGGGTGTGCTGCTGCACGGGTTTGGCGCGCTCTCGCTGCGCAGTGTCTGTATGCTGTGCGCACTGGGTGCTACAGTGGCAGCGCGGTGGATGGGTGCCAGAACACTGACCCCGGCGGCACTGGCGGGCTGCGGCACGCTGGTGGGCGTGGCGCTGTGCTTTGCCTTTGGCGGCGGCGGGGCAGAGCTGGTGTTTTACAGTGCGGCAGATGCCCTGCTGGCCGCAGCCATGGGCTTTTGTCTGCGGCAGTTCGCGCCCGAAAAGCCGGGTGCCGGGATGCTTCTGGTGGGTGCGGCGGCAGCGGCGGCGCTGGGCAGTGTGCAGCTGTGGCAGCTGCTGCCGGGCGTGATCGTCTGCGCGGCGCTGGAACTGTATTTATGCAGCAAAGGGCAGGCCAAAGCCGCGCTTGCGGCCTGCGCGGTGCTGGGCGCTGCGCTATGCGCGGCAGACCCGGCTCTCAGCTTTGCGGCATCCGGCCTTGCCTGTGCCACGGTGGCAGCGGCAGTGCTGGCACCCGGACGGCGCATGGAAACGGTAGCCGCCTACGCGGGCGGCTGCGTGACCGGTGCACTCTGTGTGCAGCCGCCCGGGAGCGCGTTCCAATATCTGCTGAACGTCTGCATCGGCATCACGGCCGTAGCGGCCATGCCCGCAGCATGGCTTGTGCCGGAGCCGGAAGAAAAGCCGCAGGCAGGGCAGGCCCAGCCGCAGCAGTACAGTGCAGCGGCCACCCGGCTGGAACAGGTGTCCCAGAGCCTTGCATCGCTGGCAGAGACCGTGAACGATGTCTACGAAACGCTGCCGCACCGGCGTGAGGATTTCCATTGGGTAATTGACAACACACATGATACCCTTTGTTTTAACTGCGGACGGCGGGATACCTGCTGGAAGCAGGAGTATGCCGCCACGCTGGAGGGCATGGAAGCACTGCGCCCTCTGCTGGAAAGCAGCGGCGGGCTGGAAACGGCTCAATTGCCCGGGCAATTATCCCGGTGCATCCACCCGGCAGCGCTGTGCGCAGCGGCAAACCGCTCCTTTGCGCTGTACCGCAGCCGCAAGGAGGCCCGCCTTCATGCCGAAGCCATGCGCACTGCCCTGACCGAGCAGTACAGCGCCGTGGCCGAAGCGCTGGGCGTGTTGGGAGAACAGCTGGGCCGTCCGGGCGACCCGGAACCCTATAAATCCGGCCGGGTGGCGGACTTTTTTGCGCAGCTTGGCACTCCGCCGCAGGAGTGTGCCGTCACGCTGGATGATCTGGGCCGCACCCATGCGGCGGTCACGCTGCCGCGCACCCGCTTCTCGGCGCAGGAGCTGGCCGCGCTGGCCGGGGAGGTGGGCCGCATCTGCCGCCGCACGCTGGAAGTGCCGCAGGTGCTTTCCTGCAAGGGAATGACCACCCTGCTGTTCAGCGAAAAGCCTGTGCTGCGGGCCGTGTTCGGCATGGCGGGCGCGGCGGCACGGGGCAGTATTTCCGGCGATGCGGTGCAGCAGTTCTGCAGCCCGGCGGCAGCGCAGATGATCCTGTGCGACGGCATGGGCACCGGCAGGCCTGCAGCCGTGGATGGCAACCTTGCCGCCGAGCTGACGGCCCGGCTGCTCAAGGCGGGCTTTACCGCAGAGCTGGCGGCAAGGCTGGTCAACGTGGCCCTTGCCCTGAAAAGTGAGGATGAGAGCGGTGCCACGCTGGACCTCATCAGCGTGGATCTTTACACCGGCACGGCAAGGCTGTTCAAGGCCGGTGCGGCACCGGGCTTCCTTGTGCACGGCGGGCGGGTGCGTGCTGTGGGCGACACCAGCCTGCCGGTGGGCATTCTGGGCGGAGTGAACGGCCAGAGCCGGGTGGTGCATTTGACGGTGGGCGATTATGCGGTGCTGGTCTCGGACGGGCTGCTGGTGGACGGCCCGGGCTGGGTGGCAAAGCAGCTGGAGCTTTCCGCTGCGGCAGGAGAAGCGCCGGAAAAAGTTGCAAAGACGCTGGTGGAAACGGCCCGCGTGCGCGCCCAGAAGACCGGCAGGCCGGACGACATTACGGCGGCGGTGCTGCGGCTGGAAAAATGCGTTTGATGTTCATACAAACTTCGTTGATTTTCGACGGAGGAGAAGGTATACTATGGAAGCATAGAAACAAAACGGGAGGACAGAAACATGCTTACCATAACCGTAGCGCAGGATGGCAGCGGCGATTTTGCTTCGGTGTCCGAAGCGGTGCTGGCCGTACCTTATGCCTGCGCAGCAGAGATCCGCATTGGCCCGGGCGTTTACCGCGAAAAGCTGGTGTGCGAAAAACAGGATATCACCCTGATCGGCGCAGGCATGGAAAGCACCCGCATCGTGTGGGGCGACGGCGGCAAGCTGCCGCACCCGGACAGCAGGCCCACCCACACCTTCCGCAGCTATACCGCGTTTTTCCGGGGGATAGAACTGCGGGTGCGGGATCTGACCATTGAAAACGATGCCGGCCCCGGGGCAAAGGTGGGGCAGGCCGTGGCGGCTTATGTGGACTGCTCTCACACCCTCTTTGAGAATGTGCGGCTGCTGAGCAATCAGGATACGCTGTTCTGCGCCCCTCTGCCGGAGAAGGAGCGGGAGAAGGATGGCTTCCTTGGCCCGGGCCGCTTTGCGCCCCGCCGCCCGACGGCCCAGTATTACCGGCACTGCGAGATCGCGGGAGATATCGATTTTATTTTTGGCGGCGCGGACGCTCTGTTTGAGCAGTGCACCATCCGCACCGTGAACAACCACCTGCCTGCAAGCTACGTCACGGCTCCCTCGGGCCGTGCCGATGGCCTCGGGTTTGTGTTCTGGGACTGCGACTTTGTTTCGGACGACTGCCCGACAGGCACGGTGTTTCTGGGCAGGCCGTGGCGGCCCACCGGTAAAACGGCTGTGCTGGACTGCCGCCTTGGTGCACACATCGCGCCGGAGGGCTTTTCGCCCTGGCAGAGCCGCACCGACTCGGACCTTGCCTGCTTTGCCGAAGCGGGCAGCACCGGCGCAGGCGCTGTGCCGCGCGGTGCATGGGTGAAGCAGCTGGACAGCCAGCAGGCCGAAGAGCTGCTCAGATGTGCACGGAAGCTTTGCAGACCGGAATAAAAGCGGAAAATATAAAATAAAGTATAAAACGGATTTGAAGGATCTTCTATGAAAAAACTGCCGAATTTTGTCAAATGGATCATCATTCTGGCGGCACTGGCTGCAATGGGCTGGATGATGTGGGCTGTGAATGATCGTGCCTCCCGGGTGGAAATGCCCGCACCGGATAATACATTCGGAATTTATCACACAGCAGATTCCAGCCAGTAAATCATTTGGAATGGCCGCAGCATTGCGGGCAGAAACGATGCTCTATAGAAAAAGCAAAAGCCGGGACGACCACAAGGTCATCCCGGCTTTAAAATTATTCCTGATTATTCCTGCCCGGCCATCTCGGCTGCATTGGCGGGCAGGTCGTTCATGATGAACCAGAACGTAGTGCCCATGCCGATGGCACTCTGCACACCAAAGCGGAAGCCGTGCTGCTGGAAGATGGCCTTGGTGATGGAAAGGCCCAGACCGGTGCCCTGCTTGCCGGCATCCGAACGGGAGCGGTAGTACCGATCAAAGATATAGGGCAGGTCGTCGGCAGAGATGCCGGGGCCGTGGTCCTCCACCTCTACCCGCACGCCCTCGGTGCAGCGCTGGGCCCGCAGGATGAAGATGCCGTCTTTGCCGATGTGGTGCATGGCGTTGCCCAGCAGGTTATGCAGTGCGCGCTGCATCATGTTGGGGTCTGCGTAAACGGGCAGTTCCTCGTCCGGCAGCTCCAGCTGGAGCTGCCAGCCGTTCTGGGCGCAGATGGCATCGTACCGTTCGCTCACCTCGTCGCACAGCTGGCCCATATCAAAGTGCACGCGCTCGCATTTGTCGGCACCGCTGGTCACCTTGCTCAGCTCCATCACGCTGGAGACCAGTGCGGTCAGGCGGTCGGTCTCGTCCACGATAATGTTCATCTGCTCATCGCGGTGGGCCTTGTCGTCGCCGGTAATGTCGCGCACCGTCTCGGCATAGCCCTTGATAAGGGTCAGCGGGGTGCGCAGGTCGTGGGAGACGTTGGCCAGCAGATCGCGCTGCATCTGCGAAGAATGCTGCACCTCGCTTGCCATGTGGTTGAAGTCCCGGGCCAGATCGCCCAGCTCATCGCTGCGGCGGGTATCCACCTGCACGGCATAGTTGCCCATGGCCATCTGGCGGGCAGCGCTGGAAAGCTGGCGCAGCGGCTTTGTGAACCACTCACTGAACAGCCATGCCGCCGTCATGGCAAAGGCAAAGATCAGCGCCGCTGCCATGGGCAGCACGGTGCTCAGCACCTTGCCGGCTTCGGCCACATGCACAAGGCTGGTAGTGACCAGAACGGTGTACTCGCCGCCGGAGGTGTTGCGCCCTACCAGCAGCTGTGCCGAGCCGGAGAGCCGCGGCGGATTCAGGGTCTGCACAAAGCCGCCGGTGGTGCGGCATTTCTTGCGCATGGCCACAGCGGTGGAAACGATCATATCATTGTTGGCGGAATCCGAGAGCAGCGTTTCGTGCAGGTTGCAGTAGGACTGGTTCTCGATCTTATAGATCGTGCGCATGGTGGTATCGGAAATATCCACACAGAAGCTGTTCAGCGAACCGCTGGCGTACAGCTGGGTGGCAAGCCGGTCAAAGAACGTGGTGTTGACCGTAAGATGGCCAAAAGACCATGCCGAAAGGGCTTCGCCGTTTGCAATAGCCTTGTCCAGCTCGGCGGTGATGCTTTCTGCCTGAGTGGTCAGCTGTTTTTCAATGTGCTTGGTGTACAGCGGTTCCAGCAGCTGGGTGGACAGAAACCACACCAGTGCCAGCAGGAACAGACAGATACAACACAAAAACCACATCAGCTGGCCGCGGATGCCGGGGGAGTGATGGTGCCGCATGAATCCTCCGCTCCTTTATCAGCGCGTTGCGTCGGGGTCGAATTTGTAGCCGATGCCCCACACGGTAGCAATGTAGCTGCGGCACTTGCCCAGATGGCCCCGCAGCATTTTGACATGGGTATCCACGGTGCGGTCCTCGCCAAAGTAGTCGTAGTTCCACACTTTCTGCAGGATCTTTTCACGGCTGAGGGCGATGCCCTTGTTGGAAGCAAGGAACACCAGCAGGTCGAACTCCTTGGGGGTCAGGGCCACCTCCTCGCCGGAAACGCGCACCGTGTGGCTGGCCGTGTCGATGGTCAGCTCACCAAAGGTCATGGTGTCGGAGGCAGCGGCGGGCTTGGGCATGGTGCGGTTCAGCACGGCCTTGACGCGGGCTACCAGCTCACGGGGAGAGAAGGGCTTGACAACGTAGTCGTCGGCACCGCTCTCCAGGCCGGCCAGCTTGTCGTATTCCTCGCCGCGGGCGGTCAGGATGATGACCGGCGTGTTGATGTGGCGGGCGCGCATCTCCCGCAGGCAGGTCATACCGTCCATGAACGGCATCATCAGGTCCAGAATGACCAGATCGAAGGCTCCGCCGGAAAGCTGGGTCAGCGCAGCTGTGCCGTCAGCGGCTTCTTCACAGATATAACCGGAATATTGTAAATGTTCACGGATCAGCTCGCGGATGCGCGGCTCATCGTCAACGATCAGGATCTTAGCCATAATACAGACACCTTCCTCAATAATAGACTTCTTGACCAGAATATCATACAGCAAGAATAAAAAAAAGCTATGAAGTTTGCGTGAATGCTTTTCAAAAAAAGTGCCCGCAGCGGCGGGCTGCTTCCAGTACCAGTATACCACAGAAAAACGGCCCTGCACAGCCGGAGTTTGCAGGGCAGACCGCAGGCCCAGCCGGATGGTGGTGCTTTCCGACCTGCACAATTCCGAGTTTGGCGCATATAATAGTGAGCTTGTGGATAAGGTGCGGCAGCACTGGCCTGCTTTTACCTGCGCATCCCGGTGGGCCATGTGGAAGCCGGACTGCGCACCTACGATCTGGATTCCCCCTATCCGGAGGAGTTCAACCGGCAGGCGGTGGGCGTGCTGGCAAAATACAACTTCGCGCCCACCGAGCAGGCCAAACAGAACCTGCTGCGGAAGTGGTTCAGCTGGTGGGCGGCACCGAGAACATTTCCAGCGTGGCACACTGCATGATCCGACTGCGGTTCGCGGTCAAGGACCTGAACAAGGCCGATCAGGAAGCGCTGAAGAAAATCCCCGGCGTGCTGTCCGTCACCCCAGCGGCATGATGTTCTGCGGTGCAGTGCCCAGAAACGCCGGTGCCTCCGGCGACGCAGCGGTCAGGTTCGTCTTGCTCACCTTCCACCACAGGCGGGTAGTGCCGTCCGGCGCGGTAAAGATCAGGTTCCAGTCAAAGGGATTCTCGCTGGTGGAGTTCAGTTGCACCGGCAGAGCGTTCGGCGCAGCTGGTGCGCAGGGGGCAAAGTCGTGGGCGCGGATGCCCACGGCGGTGCAGGTTTCCGGCACCTCGGCGGCAAGGTGAAGGGGCGCATCCCAGCCAGTCAGGCGCACGGTGTGGGCATCCACGCGGGTGCAGGACAGAATGTTCTTGCAGCCGGTCAGCCGTGCAGCGGTGGTGCTCTGCGGGTCTGCAAACACCTCTTTGGTGCCGCCGGTGCGCAGCACCTGCCCGCTATCCATCACGATCATATCCCGGCACAGGCGGTAGGCTTCGTCACGGTTGTGGGTGACCAGCAGCGCCGTGCCGCCAAACCCGGCCAGCAGGCTGCCCACTTCGCCCTCCACTTCCTCGCGCAGGTAGCTGTCCAGCGCACTGAACGGCTCGTCCAGCATCAGAATTTTGGGCCTGCCCACAAGGATGCGTGCCAGCGCGGTGCGCTGCTGCTGTCCGCCGGAAAGCTGGGCCGGGTAGCGCTTGGCAAGGGATTCCAGCCGCATGGCCTGCAGCATTTCGGCGCAGCGGGCCTTGCGGGCGGCCTTGTCTTTTTCGGCTTTCAGGCCGCAGAGCACGTTCTGCTCCACGGTCATGTTGGGGAACAGTGCGTAGTTCTGGAACAGCAGGCCCACGCCGCGCTGCTGCGGCGGCAGGTCGATGTGCTGGGCGCTGTCAAACAGCACCCGGCCGTCCAGTACGATGCGGCCCGCATCCGGCTTTACGATACCGGCAATGCAGCGCAGGGTCATGCTTTTGCCGCAGCCGGATGCGCCCAGAATGGCTGTGGCGGTGCTGCGCGCGGCAAAGTTGGCGTGAAGGATAAAGCCATCCAGCTTTTTGGTAATGTTCACTTCAAGACTCATGCGCGGCCACCTGCTTTCTGTTTTTTCTCCAGCAGATTCACGGCCAGCAGCACCACTGCCGAGATCACGATATCCACCAGCACCCAGCGCATGGCACCGGCTTCGTCGTTGGTGCGCCACAGCTGGTACACGGTGGTGGCAATGGTGGCGGTCTTGCCGGGGGTGTAGCCTGCGATCATGCTGGTGGCACCGTACTCGCCCAGCGCGCGGGCAAAGGCCAGCACCGTGCCGGCCAGAATGCCCTGACGGCAGCAGGGCATCCGCACCCGCCAGAAGATCCACACGTCCGACTGGCCCAGCGTTTGCGCCGACCATGCCAGCGTTTCGTCAAAGCTTTCAAACGCGCCGCGCGCCGTGCGGTACATCAGCGGAAAGGCCACCACGATGGATGCAAAGATGGCACTGTACCAGTTCATGACCAGCTTCACGCCGAAATGCTCCATGAAAAAGATGCCCAGCGGCCGCTTTGCGCCGAACAAAAGCAGCAGAAAATAGCCCACCACCGTGGGCGGCAGCACCATGGGCAGGGTGAGCACCACGTCCAGCGCGCCTTTGACAGTGCGCGGCAGCTTGGCAATATAGTAGGCGGCAAAAATGCCAAGGAAGAACACCGCCGCGCAGCTGACGAGGGCGATGCGCAGGCTGTTCCAAAGGGGATACCAGTCCATAAATGATACCTCCGAATAAAAAGGCTTCCCCCAGAGGGGAAGCTCTGAAAAACAACGGATTTACAGTGCGGTGAAGCCCACGCTCTCGAACACGGTCGCGGCGCGGTCGGTCTGCAGATAGGCCAGAAACTCCCTGGCAGCCTCGGCGTTGGGGGCGGCCTTCAGCACGGCGGCAGGATAGATGACCTGACCGCACATCTCTTTGGTGGCCTCATCCACAGGGGTCAGGCCTGCGCTGTAGGCATCGGTGCAGTACACGACACCGGCATCCACGCTGGCTTCGGTGATCTGGGTGGTGACCTCCTTGACGTTGGAGCCGTAGGTGATGACACCGGCTGCGGCCAGTGCTTCCTCGTCCAGAGCGTAGTAGGCAAGGATCTTCTGGGTGTACTGGCCCACGGGCACATCGCTGTTGCCCATGCAGAACAGAATGTCCCCGGTCTTGAGGTGCTCGGCCAGAGAATCGAAGCTGTCGATGCCCTTATCGCCATTCTCGGGCACGCACAGAACGACCTTGTTCTCAAGCAGGTCCACGCGGGAATCGCTGTCCACGAAGTCCAGTCTTTCGGTGTTCACATCGGCGGAAGCGGTGCTGTCCAGCTGGTTCATCTGCTTCTGACCGGCGGAGATGAACAGGTCGCAGTCCGCGCCTTCCTGGATCTGGGTCTTGAGGGTGCCGGAGGAGTCGAAGTTGAAGCTGAAGGTCACGCCGGGGTTCTCGGCAGAGTAGATCTCGCCGATGGCGGTGAGGGTCTCGGTGAGGGATGCGGCGGCAAACACGATCAGCTCCATGGATCCACCGGTAGCTTCAGAAGAAGCAGCGGCAGAGCCTGCCACGGAAGATGCAGTGCTGGAAGCGGAGGAGCCGCAGGCGGTCAGGGCCGCAGCGGCACCGGCGATACCGGCAGCAGCCAGAAAGCTGCGGCGGGAAATTTTAGTGTTGTTCATGATAAGCGCTCCTGTTTTTAAAATGAATCTTTGCATTTGATACGGTACAGGATGCGGTGCCGCCCACCGGGATACTTTTTTACTTCCGGGCGCATTCGCCGTCCAGCCCGGCGGCAAGGCGGATGCCGTGCGCAAGGCCGGGCAGGATGTACTCGAGGTTCTCTTTTACGGCCTTAGGGCTGCCCGGCAGGTTCACGATCAGGGTCTTGCCGCGCAGCACGCTGGCGGCACGGCTCAGCATCCCGCGCGGTGTGATGGTAAGGCTATGGTACCGCATGGCCTCGGCAATGCCGGGCGCGTTGCGTTCGGCTACGCTCAAAGTCACCTCCGGGGTGATATCCCGGGGTGCAAAGCCGGTGCCGCCGGTGGTGAGGATCAGGTTCACCTGACGGGCATCCGCAAGGCGCAGCAGCTGGGTTTTGAGCTGGGCGGCATCGTCCGGCAGAAGCAGCGCTTCCTCCACCTTGTAGCCTGTGGCGGTGAGCATTTCCACAATGAGCGGGCCGCTTTTGTCCTCCCGTTCGCCGCGGCTGCCCTTATCGGAAAGGGTGATCACCGCCGCGCGCAGGGGCAGGTCTGCCGGGGTGGGCAGCAGCTTCATCTCGTCGCCGGTGTGGATGGTGCCGCCTTTTACCACCCGTGCGAACACGCCCTCCCGCGGCATGATGCAGTCGCCGGTCTGCTGGCGGATGGCGCAGCCGCTGTGGCACTCCTTGCCGATCTGGGTCATTTCCAGCACGGCATCCCCAATGGCAAAAAAGCTGGGCACCGGCAGGGTGGCAAGATTGAACCCTTCCACCACCAGATTTTCGCCAAAGGCACCGTAGTCCACCCAGAGCTTTTGACGGAAAGATTCAATTTTTTCCGCGCTCAGCAGGCTGACCTGCCGGTGCCAGCTGCCGCCGTGGGCATCGCCCACAATACCCCACTCCGGGGTGAGAACAGCGGACGGCACCGGCGTTTTCAAGGTGCCGCGCCGGGGGCTTGTGCAGATAGCCAGAATTTTACCCATAAATTTGTGTTATCCTCCGATCCGGTACATCCCTCGTGTGGCGGGCATGGAGCCTTGGCCGAAGTGATGTTCCCGGGGTTTTGCCAGAATCGTGTTTTGAATGGCCTGTAAAAGGGCCGCGTCGTCCGCGCCGCTGCGCAGCAGAGCACGCAGGTCGGTGCCGGATTCGCTGGCAAGGCACGGACGCAGAAAGCCCTGACTTGTCAGCCGCACCCGGTTGCAGGAAGCGCAGAATTTGCCGTGCACGGCAGCAATCAACCCGATGCTGCCGCGCCAGCCGGGCGCAGAATAATACACCGCCGGCCCATCGCCAAAGGCCGCACCGGTCACCGGCTGCAGCTGCGGCCAGCGGCGGTAAAAGCGCTCCAGCAGTTTCGGGCCGGAAAGGCCGGGCAGCCCGGCACCAAAGCCAATGGGCATCATTTCAATAAAGCGCACCTGCAGCGGATGCTCCTGTGCGAGGGCAGCAAGGCTTTCCAGCTCGCCCTCGTTCACGCCGGGCTGCGGCACACAGTTCAGCTTGACCGGAATGCCGCTGGCAAGGGCCGCCCGGATGCCGTTTTGCACGGCGGCAAGCTCGTCTTTACCGGTGATGCGCCGGAAGGTCTCCGGGTGCAAGGTGTCAAGGCTGATGTTCACGCTGTCAAGGCCCGCCGCCAGCAGGGCGGGCAGCTTCTGGGCCAGCAGCACGCCGTTGGTGGTAAGGGCAACGCGGCGGATGCCGGGAATGGCTTTCAGGCCCGCCGTCAGTTGTTCCACGCCCCGGCGCACCAGCGGTTCACCGCCGGTGATGCGCACCGTGTCGATGCCGCACTGGGCGAACAGCGCAGCCAGCCGCAGAAATTCCTCATAGGTCAGAATATCTTCGTGGGCCAGCTTTGGCACGCCGTCCGGCATACAGTAGCGGCAGCGCAGGTTGCACAGGTCGGTGACCGAAAGGCGTAGATAGTGGATATTGCGGCCGTATGCATCAAACATAGCCGCCCTCGGCCCGCACATAGTGCCCGCTCTTGCCGCCGGTCTTCTCGACCAAGTGGATCTCGCCCAGCTCCATGCCCTTATCCACGGCCTTGCACATATCGTAGATGGTGAGCAGCGCGGCAGAAACGCCGGTAAGAGCTTCCATTTCCACGCCGGTCACGCCGATGGTCCTGGCGGTGCACACGGCCTCTACGGCCTGCTGTTCGGGCAGAAGGTGAAAATCCACAGTCAGCTTGCTCAGCGGCAGCGGATGGCACAGGGGGATCAGCTCGCTGGTGCGCTTGGCCGCCATGATGCCTGCAATGCGGGCCACGCCAAGCACGTCGCCCTTCTGGGCGGTGCCGTCCCGAACAGCGGCAAAGGCTGCCGCATTCATAGTGATGATGCCGCGGGCCACAGCCTGCCGTGCAGTGACGGGCTTTTCGCTCACATCCACCATCACGGCGCTGCCGGACGCATCAAAATGAGAAAGTTTTGTTTCGCTCATAATTTTTACCTTGATAAAGCTCTCCCCTTTGGGAGAGCTGGCAAAGCCGTAAGGCTTTGACTGAGAGGATTTCAGCAATGCCCGAAGCCGCAGTTGGGCCAGTGGCATTCGGCGCAGCCTAAGCACAGCCCGCCCTCGCCCAGCCGGGCAATGTCCTCGGCAGTGATGGGGTCGTCGGCCAGCAGGCGCGGCAGCAGCAGGTCAAAAATGGTGCGCTTGGCGTACATCACGCAGCCGGGCAGGCCGCACACCGGCACACCGTCCAGATAGCTCACAAGGAACATGGCACCCGGCAGCACCGGTGCGCCATAGGTGATGATCTCGGCACCGGTGTTCTTGATGGCAAGCGGCGTGCGGTCGTCGGGGTCTACGCTCATGCCGCCGGTGGTAAAGATCAGCTCGCAGCCTGCGGCCTTTGCTTCCAGAATGGCGGCGGTGATCCCGGCGGGGTCATCGTCGCAGGTTTTGTGATAGGTCATCTCGCAGCCGTATTCGGCCAGCTTGCCCACCAGAATGGGGGTGAATCTGTCCTCGATGCGTCCCTTGAATACCTCGCTGCCGGTGGTGATGACCGCAAACTTTTTCGGGTGGAAAGGCAGCACGTTCAGGATGGGTTCGCTGCCTGCCGCAGCCTGCATGGCATCCATCTTCTCCTGCTCGATCACCAGCGGGATGATGCGGGTGCCGGCCAGCTTCTGGCCCTTTTTCACGGGCAGGTCGCCGTGGATGGCAGCGATCATCATTTGGGGGGTGCGGTTCACGGCCAGCAGGGCGGCGCGGTCGATCTTCAAAAGACCGTCGCAGTCGGCAACCAGTTCGATCTTGCCTTCCTTCGGCTCAGTGCCGTGGATGTTGCGGCCCGCCGCTGCCTTGTACAAAAGGGCAGCGGCTTCGTCCTCGTGCAGGATGCCGGGGCGCTTCTCCCAGACATAGAGATTCTCTTTGCCAATGGAGAGCAACACGGGGATATCCTCCGGCTGGACGATGTGCCCTTTGCGGAAGCGTGCTCCCTTGAACTGGCCGGGAATGATCTGTGTAATGTCGTGGCAGAGCACCTGCCCGACAGCGTCTTCGGTACGGATGAGTTTCATGCAGAACCTCCGTTACAGGGACGGCATCTGGTTCTCGATCCAGTCTGCCAGAGCAGCAGGATCGTCCAGTGCAAAATCAGCGCCCGGCACATCGCCCACGATGGCCATGGGCTGGAACGCGGTGCCCACCGGGCTGACCGAGCTGCGCACCACCTCGATCTTGGCCCAGCCGCTGTCGCCAAAGCCTTCCAGCAGTACAAGGTCGTAGCCGTGGCGCTCGAACAAAGCCAGCAGGTCCTGCTCGTTCAGGCGGAACTGCTCGGTAAGCAGATAGCGCCCGGCAGTAAACACGGCCACACCCTCGGCACCGGCCTCATGCAGGCGGTCGGTCTCGGCGGGCAGGCGCAGATCGTCAGCCTCGCGGATCACGCCCACCTTCAGCCCGCGGCTCTTGAGCACCGGCAGCAGCGCGGCCAGCAGAGCGGTCTTGCCGCTGCCTGCGGAACCGCTGACAGCCAGCACTGCCGGATGCTTGAAGCTCAGTTCGGCGGCAAGCGCCTGTTTTTGTTCACTGTACAAAAGTATCACCCTCCGTTTTATCCCATCGGCAAAAACTGCCGGTTCACTCCTCAATGCGCACAAAGCGCGGCTGCACTTTGCCGTCCCGCTCCACGGTCTCGCACCACATGGCGGCAGGACGCACCCAAAGCCCGCGTTCCCCGTACAGGGCGCGGTACACCACCATTTCCTCTTCGGTCTCGCTGTGGCGGGCCATGCCCAGCACTTCGTATTCGTTGCCCTTGAAATGCCGGTAGCGGCCCGGCTGCACATTATATTTGAATGCTTCCATGTTATCCTCTTTTACACTGACACGCGGCATTCCGGTGCAGAATGCCATATTTATAATCAGTATAGCATATTTCAGCACGGCAAAAAAGTCTTTGGCAGGAAAGATGGAGAAAAAGGCGGCAGGCGGCGGCAAAAGCCGGGAGACAGAGTTGGGTGCTTGAACTGCCGCGCCACAGATGCTATACTGAAACGATAAGGGGATATCCCCCCCCTGAAAAAGCTCTGAAGATAAAGGAAAAAGCCCTATGAGGATCGGACTTATTGAATTTCTGCTCATCCTTGCCATTGCGTCGCTCACCATCGGGCCGCAGGTGGCATTGTTCGTGGATCGCTGGATGCGCCGGGCAAACCGCGCCAATGCCCGCGCCGCCCGCCGCCGTGCCGAGTATGCGGCCCAGATGGCGGTGGAGCGGGACGCGCTGCTCAAGCGGTTCCGCACGGCCAGCACGGTGTTTGGCGTGTGCATTCTGCTGGCGCTGGTGTATGCACTGGTGTTCCGGCCCATCGATACGCCGCCACAAGGCTACACCGCGCCGGATGTCCGGCAGGACACCGGTGCAGCACAGACGGCCCTTGCCGCCGATCATAAGGGAACGCTGGATCTGGGCGAATATCAGGGTGTGGACTGCATCCGCACACAGGACGGCCTTGTGTATGCCGCAGCATACGACGGCGCAGCCTTAAAAAAGCGCACGAGCGACCTTGTACGCACCGACGGCGGACACGATGCGGCCATCCTTTCCGTGGACGGTGAGCTGACCGGTTTTGCCTTTGACGGCAGCGGGGACCTGTGGCTGAGCATCCTCACGCCCGGCGGCGGCAGCCTGTGCCGCGCCGCCCACGACAGCTGGGGCACGGCGGTGGAGCAGGTAGTGACCCAGATCGACGGTGCACCGCTGGGGGCTGTCTCAGCGGTGGAAGCCGCGCCGGACGGCAGGATCTACTTTGCTGTTGCTGCCAGTGCCAGTGCCGCGGACGGGCTGGAGAGCACTCTGCGCACCGAACTGCTGGCCCACACCGGCACGGGCTGCGTGTATGTATACGACCCGGCAGCACGCACGGTGCAGAAGGTGCTGGGCGGTGTGGCCGGTGCTTCCGGGCTGGCCCTGAGCCGGGACGGCAGCACGCTGTTCGTGGCTGACCTTGGGAACCGCTGTGTGTGGAGCGCTGCCGCCGATGCCCGCGACCTGACGGCGGGCGGTAAAAACTGCCAGAGCTTTGTTTCCGGCCTGCCGGGGTATCCCGGTGCGCTTGCTATGGATGCAGACGGCACCCTGTACATCGGCTACCGGTGGGCGCGCAGCAGCTGGCTGGAAAAGAACGCCGACAGCACCCTGCTGCGGGGCATTGCCCTGCGTGCAGGCCGGAATCTGCAGGAAAAGCTGTTCAGCCTGCCTGCCGATGCGCCCTGCGCGGAAGCTGTAGATACGGCAGACGGCAGCTGGAAGCGGACGGTCTCCAGCAAGGGTGCAGGCGGTGTGACAGCTCTGTGCCCGGTGGAGAGCAGGCTGTATCTCGGCCTTGCAGGCAGCGAAAAGGTGCGCAGTGCAAATCTTTGATCTTTGATAAAAACCGAGGTGTTTTTTTATGACAGAAGAATTCAAAAAACAAATCGAGATGCAGGCCCGGCAGGCAGTGACCGAACTGCTGGCCGAAGCAAAGCTGAAAAAGGGCGATGTGTTCGTGGTGGGCTGCTCGTCCAGCGAGATCGTGGGCGGGCACATTGGCAAGGATTCCAGTCTGGAAGCCGCGCAGGCCGTGTACGCGGGCATTGCCCCAGTGCTGGCCGAAAACGGCATCTGGCTGGCCGCGCAGTGCTGTGAGCATCTGAACCGCGCTATTATCATCGAGCGCGAAGCCGCCGAAAAATACGGCTGGGAAGAGGTGTGCGTGGTGCCGCGCCCCCACGCAGGCGGCAGCTGGGCCACTACCTGCTGGAAGAAGTTCCGGGAGCCGGTGGCCGTGGAAGAGATCCGTGCCCATGCAGGCATTGATATCGGCGGCACCCTGATCGGGATGCACCTGAAGCGGGTGGCAGTGCCGGTGCGGCTGAGCCTTTCCAAAATTGGTGAAGCGAACATCCTGTGCGCCCGCACCCGCCCGAAACTCATCGGCGGCGAACGCGCCAAGTATACCGAGGAGGACTGAGCATCATGGCAGAAAAGAATCTGGAACAGATGCAGGAGGCCGTGGCAGAGATCCGGGAAAAGATGGCAGCCGCGGCCCGTGAAGCAGGCCGCGACCCGGCAGCGGTGCAGCTGTGCGCCGCCTGCAAGACCCGCACGGCACAGACCGTGGCTGCAAGCGCAGCCCTGCCCATCGATGTGTTCGGTGAGAACCATGTGCAGGAGCTGTGCGCAAACTTTGACGCAGGTGCTTACTGCGGCAAGCCCAGCCACTTTATCGGCCATCTGCAGACGAACAAAATTAAAAAAGTGCTGGGCCGTGCCAGCCTCATCCAAAGCGTGGACAGCGAGCATCTGCTGAACGCCATCGAGAAGGAAGCAGCCAAGGCCGGCATCGTGCAGAACGTGCTGCTGGAGGTGAACATCGGCGGCGAGGAGAGCAAGACCGGCGTGGCACCGGAAGCGCTCTGGCCGCTGCTGGATGCTGCTGCCGCACAGGAGCACATCCGGGTCAAGGGGCTGATGGCCATTCCGCCCGTGAACGACGATGATGCCCGCAACCGCCGCTATCTGGCCGAGGTGTACAAGCTGTTTGTGCAGGCCGGAGAGCGCGGCTATTCCAACGTGTCCATGGAGACCCTCTCCATGGGCATGAGCGGCGACTTTGAAAACGCCATCCGGGAGGGCGCCACCCTCGTGCGCATCGGCACCGCCATCTACGGCGAGCGGGATTACAGTAAAAAGTAAGAGAACGAACCCTCTCCGTCATTGCTGCGCAATGCCACCTCCCCCGAAAGGGGGAGGTTTTGTACAGCTTCCCGAAAGATGCAAAGGCTCCCCCTCTCGGGGGAGCTGGCGAACGAAGTGAGCCTGAGAGGGTTTTACAACAGGAGGAACCATGTCAAAAACCAAAATCAACGACCCCGGGGCGCACCACGCAGGCAGCGGTGCGCTGATCCGGCGTTTTCTGCCCTATCTGGCAAAGTACAAAATGACCCTGTTTCTGGACCTGTTCTGTGCGGCGCTGACCACCCTGTGTGACATCGTGCTGCCCAAGATCATGAGCACCATCACCAACGCCGCCATGGGCGTGGGCATCACTCTGACGGCGGGCATCGTGCTGCGGCTGGCAGCACTCTATTTTGTGCTGCGCATCATCGACGGTGCAGCCAGCTATTACATGTCCAGCATCGGTCATATCATGGGCGTGCACATCGAGACGGATATGCGCCGCGATGCCTTTGACCACCTGCTCAAGCTGGACCACACCTACTACAACAACACCAAGGTAGGCACCATCATGGGCCGCATCACCAACGACCTGTTCGATGTGACCGAGTTTGCCCACCACTGCCCGGAGGAATTTTTCATTGCGGCCATCAAGATCGTGGTGTCCTTTATTATCCTGTGCCGGGCCAGTGTGCCGCTGACGCTGGCGGTGTTCGCCTGCGTGCCGCTGATGGGCGTGGTGTCCGTTTACCTGAACGGACGGCTGCGGGCGCGGTTCCGCCAGCAGCGCGTGCAGATCGGCGAGCTGAACTCCACCATCGAGGACAGCCTGCTGGGGCAGGGTGTCGTGAAGGCCTTTGCCGCCGAGGATGAGGAACGCGAGAAGTTTGCAAAGGGCAACAGGGATTTTGAGCAGATCAAGACCCTCGGCTACTACGCCATGGGTGCCTTCAACACCTCCACCCGCCTGTTCGACGGCCTGATGTATCTGGTGGTCATTCTGGCAGGCGGCCTCTCGCTGGTGTACGGCAGGATCACCGCCGGTGACATGGTGGCCTATATGCTGTACGTCACCACCCTTATTGCCACCATCCGCCGCATCGTGGAGTTTGCCGAGCAGTTCCAGCGCGGCATGACCGGCATCGAGCGCTTTGCCGAGATCATGGACACCCCTGTGACCATCGGCGACGCCCCGGATGCGGTACCGCTGCAGCCCGGCCCCGGTGACATCCGGTTTGAAAACGTCAGCTTTGAGTACCCGGATGACCACAACAAGGTGCTGCACAACGTCAGTCTGGATATCCGGCCGGGCGAACGGCTGGCGTTGGTCGGCCCTTCGGGCGGCGGCAAGACCACCCTGTGCAACCTCATCCCCCGCTTCTACGAGGTGACCAGTGGCCGCATCCTGATCGATGGGCAGGACATCCGCCATGTCACCCTGAAAAGCCTGCGGCAGGATATCGGCATCGTGCAGCAGGACGTGTATCTGTTCAGCGGCACGGTGGCCCAAAACATCGCCTACGGCAAGCCCGGCGCCACCCGCGAAGAGATCATGGAAGCGGCGCGTCTGGCCGGGGCCGAGCGGTTCATTCTGGCCCTGAAGGATGGCTTTGATACCTATGTGGGTGAGCGCGGCGTCAAGCTCTCCGGCGGGCAGAAGCAGCGCATCGCCATTGCGCGGGTGTTCCTGAAGAACCCGCCCATCCTCATTCTGGACGAGGCCACCAGCGCACTGGACAATGAGAGTGAGATCCTGGTGGGCCAGAGCCTTGAAAAGCTGGCCCATGGCCGCACCACCCTGACCATCGCCCACCGCCTGACCACCATCAAGGACTACGACCGAATCCTTGTGCTGGGCGAAGAGGGCATCGTAGAATCCGGCACCCACGACCAGCTGCTGGCAAAGCAGGGCGTCTACTACCGCCTGTGGAATCAGCTGCCGGGGGAAGATACGCTGTAAATTTTATTGAACGTACAAAGAAAAACCCGGAAACGACCGTCGTTTCCGGGTTTTTAAGTTTCTGAGAAAATACCGCTGAATTATTCGCCCACGATCAGGCGCACAGAACCATAGATACCGGCATCGTTGCCGAGGATGGCGGGCACGATGGGGGTCTCACGGCAGGACTTGAAGGCATAGACCTTGAAATGCTCCCGCAGCGGGGCAAACAGCACCTCGCCTGCGCGGGACACGCCGCCGCCGATCATGAACATTTCCGGGTCCACGGTGGCGGCAATGGTTGCCAGCGCCATGCCGAGGGTATCGGTCATCTCGTCCACCTCACGGGCGGCAAGGGCGTCGCCATTGCGGGCGGCATCAAACACGTCCTTGGCGGCAAACTCGGTGCCGCGCAGGGTGCAGGGGGTATCCGGGTTCTCGTCCAGCAGCTTCTTCATGCAGCGCACAACGCCGGTGGCACTGGAATACTGCTCCAGACATCCGTGCTTGCCGCAGCCGCAGGCAGCGGTCTCGTGGCGGTCCACGGTGATGTGGCCGATCTCGCCGCCGGCACCGTGGGTGCCATCAATGACCTTGCCGTTGACGATGACACCACCGCCCACGCCGGTGCCCAGCGTGACCATGACCGCGCTGCGACAGCCCTTGGCGGCACCCATCCAGATCTCGCCCAGAGCGGCCACGTTGGCATCGTTGCCCACCAGAACCTTGATGCCGCCCAGCATATCGCCAAGCTCTTCGGCCACATTATGCTTGCCCCAGCCGCCGAGGTTTGCACAGATGATGGGCACGATGCGGCTGTCCAACACAGGGCCGGGCACGCCCACGCCCACGCCCTCTACCTGCTCAGCGGCAAGGCCTTTTTCCTGCATCTTGCCCTGCACGGCAGCGGCCAGATTTTTCAGAATGTGCTCACCGGCGTTGGAGGTGTCGGTGGGAACTTCCCACTTTTCCAGCAGTTCGCCGGTGGTCTTGAACAGGCCGATCTTGGCGGTGGTGCCGCCCAGATCGATGCCGAATGCGTATTCTTTCATGTTTCATTTACCTCTTTTTGACGGCCAGCGGCCGCAGTATTTCGCGTGTTCCAGTATACCACACCTACCCGCAAAAGAGCAGTGCCGCTGCGGATTTTCATGCAAACAGACGGAAAACGCAGTGGATGTTTGGCACAAATGCCAGTGTTCACCGCACGGTGTTGGTCAGACTGCCAATGCCGTCGATCTCGCAGCGCACCGTGTCGCCGGGCTTCAAAAACTGCGGCGGGTCCATGCCCATGCCCACACCTGCCGGGGTGCCGGTAGCAATGATGGTGCCGGCCTTCAGGGTCATGCCCTGCGTCAGCTCGTGGATCACGTGGTCGATGTCAAAAATTTGCAGGCCGGTGTTCGAGTCCTGCCGCTTTTCGCCGTTGACAAAGCTGCGGATGCCGAGCTTGGGCGGGTAGGTGTCGAATTCGTCTGCGGTAACGATGCAGGGGCCGATGGGCGTGAAGCCGTCCAGACTTTTGCCGAAATACCACTGCTTGTGGGCGGTCTGCACATCGCGGGCGGAAACGTCGTTCAGGATGGTGTAGCCGAACACATAGTCTTTTGTCTGCCCGGCGGGCACATCCCTGGCATCTTTGCCCAGAACCACAGCCAGCTCGCATTCGTAGTCCAGCTTCTGCACAAGGTCAGTGTGAGCTTCAATAAAGCCGCCGTCCGGCACAGCGCGGGAAACGCGCTTGGAAAAATAAATGGCATCCTGATGTTTGGTTGCAAAGGCATCGGCAGAGTATTTCTCCGCTTCGTCCGAGTGGGCCATGTAGTTGATGCCAAGGCACACCACATCCTGCGCCGGGCAGGGAATAGGGCTTTGCAGCTGCACGGCATCCACGGGCAGGGCCGGGATGCCCGCAATGGCAAGCTGCAGGCCTGCCCGCACCTGCGGGGTCAGAAAGGGGATGGCATCGGACAAGGTTTCATAGGAAAGGCCCAGCCAGCTCAGCGGCCAGATCTGTGTGCCGTCCGGCGAAAGAATGGCCGGATCTTCTACGCCGTCCGGCAGGCGGCAGGTGACAAAACGCATTTCAGTTTCCTCCCTCAGTGACGGTAGGCGATGGCGTTCTGGATGCGGTCGGCCTCAGCCTGCCCGGCCAGCTGGCGCACCAGCTCCAGCGCAAAGGGGATGGCACCGCCCAGACCGTAGCTGGTGGTGATATTGCCGTCCACTACCACTTCGGTGTCCAGCACCTCGGCACCGGCCAATTTGTCTTGGAAACCGGCGTGCGCCGTGGCTTTTCTGCCCTCCAGCAGGCCGAGAGATGCCAGCACGCTGGGTGCTGCGCAGATGGCAGCTACCTTTTTGCCGCTCTTTGCAAAGGAAATGCAGGTGTCGGTAACGGTCTTGTTGGCGGCAAGGTTCGGGGTGCCGGGGATGCCGCCGGGCAGCACCACCATGTCCACATCCGAATAATCCACCTCTTCGGCCAGTGCGTCGGCGGTGATATGCACCTTGTGGCTGCTCACGATCTCGCGGCTGCCGGATGCGCTGGCCACGGTCACCTCCACCTTGGCGCGGCGCAGCAGATCGACCACCAGCAGGGCTTCACATTCCTCGGTGCCCTCGGCAAAAAATACAACAGCTTTGCTCATGAAAATCAAACCTCCCTGATCTCTGATGAAGACGGCACATCTGCGCCGCATGAGGAAAAACGATAGAAGTACCCCGCTGGCGTGGGGACTTCTGCCTTCCCGGTTGAATGATAAAAGCCGCATACCGCACGGGCGGCACGCGGCATGGTTTGTGTGGAAGTTCAGTTTTGATCGTCGGCAGCTTTTTCCGCTTCCAGCAAGGCGCGTAACACGCTGTCGTTGGCACTCAGCACCCGGCTTACCCGGCTGATGATGGCGCTGGATGCACCGGTCTTATCCATGATCTCGGTGTAGATGCGCTTGTCCACCAGCATTTCGGCAATGTTGTAGCGCTGCTCCATTGCGCTCAGCTCGGAATAGCTGCACACATCCTGTAAAAAACGGTAGCACTGTTCCGGGGTCTTGAGCTGCAAAAATGCCTGATACAGACCGGACTGGCCGGTAGGATGATCTTTTGCCATGTTGTTCTCCTTTTTTGCAGATGCCGCCCACAGGCAGACACTTTATTACACTACACCAGTGTAGTACAAACGGGGAGAAATTTCAATAGCATTTGCGGCTTTTTAGCCCAGCGTGTGCTCAAATACCACTTCGTCCCGGGGGACGGTGCCGTTTTCCTGCTCGGCGGGCTTTAAATTGCGGTAGCGCAGGGCCTTGAAGAACTGCTGCACCGGCAGGGCCTTGGCGTGCACGGTGCACCACACACGGCCCTTGCCCTCGCCGCGGGCCAGCCGCTCGCAGGAGAGCACGATGTCCCGGCCCAGTGCCTTGCCGCGGTATTCGGGCCTGAGGTACAGGTGCATCAGATGCAGGGCGGTGTTCTCCATCTTCCACGCAAAGTAGCCGATGGTTTTGCCGCCCAGAACGACCAGAAAATAGTTCACATCGTTGTCGATGTCTGCTTCGATGGCGTCTGCGCTCTGCAGCTCTTCCACAAGGGTGTCCAGCTGCTTTGCGGGATAGTAGCGCTTGTACACCTCGTGCCAGAGCTCACTGGCAAGGTCGGCGGTGGCGTGGATGTATTTGGCCTTGGCGACCAGCTTGTAATCAGGCTTCATAGTTCTCCTTATACTTTTACGATATAATCCGGCTTGCGGGGGGCGGCGGGCTTGGGGTCTGCAGCAGGATAGCCCAGAATGCAGTGGCCGACGCCGACCCAATCGCCCTCGATGCCCCACTGCCGGAGCAGGGCCTTGCCCTCGTCGGATTCAAACTCTTCCTTTGCGCGGTTGATCCAGCAGCTGCCCAGCCCCAGCGAGGCCGCGGCCAGCATCAGATTGCCCATGACAAGGCTGCCGTCCTGCACGGCATTTTTGGAACCGGCATCGGCCAGCACTACCAGAATGGTAGGAGCGCCGTACATAGGGTCGGTGTCCTTGCCCATGACAGCGGCGTTCATGCGGGTGAGCTGGGCGCGGGTGGCAGCGTCCTGCACCACCACGATCTTTGCGCTCTGGCGGCCCATGGCGCTGGCAGCGTAGGTGCCGGCTTCCAGCACGGCATTCAGCTCTTCGTCGGTGATCTGCTCCGGCTTATAGGCACGGCAGCTGCGGCGGCTTTTAATGGTTTCCAAGGTTTCGTTGGTCATTCCAAATCCCTCCCTAAAAGCGTGTGCCTTTATTGTATCACAAGACAGGCCGGAGTGTAAAGAAATTCCCTGCAGAGACGGTTTTGTTGCGCGTAAACGTTATCGTTGTGGGAATCATGTCAAAATGCACAATAAAACGTAAAAAGATTATGGAAAAGCATTCTTGCTGCCAAAGGACAAATACGCTATAATAGGGCTACCAAACTGGAAAGGAGTCGTGCTCTATGGCAAAGGCATCGCAGGCAGTCATTCTGGAAAATGAATTTTATATCATCAAAGCCCCCAATGGAAAGGTACTGGAAGTAAAGAACTTCAACACCGAGAACGGCGCGGCCATCCAGCTGTGGAGCTATGCAGGCCATCCGTGGCAGCAGTGGCAGTTCGTGGATGCAGGCGAGGGCCGCTGGCGCATCTGCAACCGCTTTACCGGCAAGATGATGGATCTGGCCCTTGGCGGTGTGGTGGAGGGCACATGGCTGCACCAGTGGGACCGTACCAGCGGGCTGAGTCAGTGCTGGGCGCTGGAGCCCACCCGCAGCGGGCGCACCCGCATCCGCAATGTGCTGGCGGATAAATACATTGACCTTGTGGGCATGAACACCGCCAACGGTGCACAGGCCCAGATCTGGAACTTTGTAGCAGGCGGCAATCAGGAGTGGACGCTGGAACGCATCGATCCGGACACCGCCCAGAGCGGCCGCCGCGCCGAGGAGGCCAAAGACCCGCAGCCCACGCCCAGCCAGCGCAAGCATCAGAACGACCTTGTGCGCAAGCTGAACAATGCGGGCAAGGGAAGAGCAAGCCGGAAGGGGCAATGATTTTAAATTGCCGCCGCGTTGCTCTGGCATATTCAGAGGAAAAAGTTATTTTTGGTTTGCACCCCGGCAAAGCCTGCGGGCTTTGCCGGGGTGTTTTTTCACGGGAGGGGCCGCAGCGAAAAACGGCATTTTCCACAAAAACAAGATCAGAAGGAGAACGCAATGAATCTAGGAGCCTTCATGAACCCCGAATTTCCCATTTTCAGCACCACGCTGTGCTATCTGGAACGGGACGATGCCTACCTGATGCTGCACCGCATCAAAAAGCAGGACGACTACAACCACGACAAATGGATCGGTGTAGGCGGAAAGTTTGAGCGGTTTGAAAGCCCGGAGGACTGTCTGCTGCGGGAAGTGAAGGAGGAGACCGGCCTGACGCTGAAGCGCTTCCGCGCCCGGGGTCTGCTGACCTTTATTTGGGGCAACATGACCGAGTTCATCCACCTGTACACCGCTGATGAATGGACGGGCGAGATGGTGCAGGGCGATGCCTGCAGGGAAGGCGTGCTGGAATGGGTGCCGAAGGATAAGGCGGCTGAACTGCCCATCTGGGAGGGCGACAAAATCTTCTTCCGGCTGCTGAATGAGGAACGGCCTTATTTCTCCCTCAAGCTGGTGTATGAAGGCGACACCCTCACGCAGGCAGTGCTGGACGGGAAACGAATCGTTTGAGCTCCATCTGCTGTGCGACAGCTGCAGGTTGACGGTAGCAAAAGGCTGTTCACCGCCCGGCTCCTTATCGTGAAAAGGCAACGCCGGAATGACCGCAGTCATTCCGGCGTTGCTATATATAAAAATATTTTTCCGCTGATATTGTCAGAGCGAAGCGGAGACAATTCTAAAAGTTAGTTCAGCTTCAGATCGCCCTCTTTGATCCAGCCCAGCTTGCGCTCGATCTCGCAGAAGATCACACTCAGCACGGCGGGCAGAACAAAGCACAGCAGCACCATGGCAGCCCAGTCCATCGGGGTGATGGCGGCTTTGGTACCGGCGGCAATGTCGCTGACCCAGCCGGTGTACACGCCGATCTGGCCCACCAGACCGCAGGTGCCCATGCCGGAAGAGACAGCGGCACCGTTCATCTCAAAGTGGAACACGCAGGTGGCCAGCGGGCCGGTGATGGCACTGGCCAGTGTGGGCGCGATCCAGATACGGGGGTTCTTGACGATGTTGCCCATCTGCAGCATGCTGGTGCCAAGGCCCTGACTGACCAGACCGCCCACGCCGTTCTCCTTGTAGCTCATCACGGCAAAGCCGATCATCTGGGCGCAGCAGCCTGCCACGGCGGCACCGCCGGCAAGGCCGGTCAGACCCAGCGCGGCGCAGATGGCGGCAGAGGAAATGGGCAGGGTCAGCGCCACGCCCACAATGACGGATACCAGAATGCCCATGACCAGCGGAGCCTGTTCGGTGGCCCACATGATCAGGGTGCCCACCTGACTTGCGGCAGCGCCAATGGGTGCGGCGATCAGCATGGAAAGGCCCACGCCGGAAAAAATGGTCACCAGCGGGGTCACGAGGATGTCCACGCGGGTCTCCTTGCTCACGGCCTTGCCCAGTTCGGAAGCCACGATGGCAATGATGAGCACGGCCAGCGGGCCGCCTGCGCCGCCCAGAGCATTGGCCGAGTAGCCTACGGTGATCAGGCTGAACAGAACCAGCGGCGGGCAGTGCAGTGCCCAGCCAATGGCGCAGGCCATGGCCGGGCCGCTCATGGCCGTGGCGTAACCGCCAAGGTCTACCAGCACGTCAAGGCCGGTCTGCTGGCCCAGCGTCTTGATGATGGTGCCGATCAGCAGGCTGGCAAACAGGCCCTGCGCCATGGCACCCAGCGCTTCAATGAGATAGCGCTGCGGGGTGATGACGATATCCTTGCGTTTTAAGAAATCTTTCACATTTGACATGAGAAACTGCCTTTCTGTTTCAAGATGGTGGATTCAATGCAAAAACTGCATGTCAAGTATAATACCATACACATGTCAAGACAACAAGACAAAATGCTGTTTTTGCTGGAAATATCTGCAATTTTTGGCTTTGTGCAATGTTTTTGCGGGCTGAGACGTATCTATTTTGGAGCATTTTCTGATACCGGGGCGGCAGCTTTTCGGAGCTGCGCTTTGCAGTGTGCGGCAATTGACGGGGGCTTGCCCGCGGGTGTATACTGAAAGAGTATTGAGAAGATGAAACGCTGCCCTTTTTGCGAAGGGCGGCATCCCGATAAAAATGCATGAGGTTTGGAGCACAGCATGAAAAAAACGTTCTGGAATAAACTGACTGCCCGCGGCACCCGCGGCAAAACGCGGTGTGCAGCGGCAGTTCTGGCATTGGCAATGACCTTTTCAATGGGCGCACCGCTGGCACTGGCTGCACAGCCGGAAGAAAGTACCGCGGCAGTGACCGAGACTGTTTCTGCACAGCAGGAAACGGCAATGCCCACCCTGCAGACGGAGACCCCGGAGCTTGCTGCACAGGACCCGGAAGCACCGCCTGTACAGGCCACTGAAGCGGAGGAGAACAGCACGAACCAGCACACGCCGGAAAACAGCGTGGTGCTGACACCGGAAGAGATCCGTGCCGCGCTGGATGCCGGTGCCATGGATGCCGCCGAGGCCCAGTGCATCGACCTGAGCGATGAGAACGGCTTTTTCAGCTGGCTGCTCAATTTCCTGTTCGGCTGGCTGGGCAAAGACGAGTCCCAGCCGGAGCCAGCCTACTCCGGCTGGCGCACCTCCGGCGGCAAGACCTACTACTACAGCCAGACCACCAACAAGCCGGTGACCGGCATCCAGTGCATCGACAATAAACTCTATTACTTCAATGCGGACGGTGTGCTGGAAAATGGCAAGACCTTTGGTGTGGATGTTTCCAAGTATCAGAAGAACATCGACTGGAACCAGATCAAAAAGGCAGGCGTGAGCTTTGTGATCGTCCGCATCGGCTACCGCGGCTATGGTGCTTCCGGCACGCTGGTGCTGGACCCCATGTTCGAGGAGCATTTCACCAATGTGAAGAATGCGGGCCTGAAGGTGGGTGTGTATTTCTTCAGTCAGGCCACCACCGAGGAGGAAGCCAAGGAGGAAGCCTTTGCCTGCGCCTACGTACTGAACGGACGCAAGCTGGATTACCCCATCTTCTTTGACACCGAAGCATCCGGCGCTTCCAATGGTTCCGGCCGTGCCGACGGTCTGGGTATGGAGGACCGCACCAAGTGCGCCATCGCCTTCTGTGAGGAGGTCAAGGCACAGGGCTACAAACCCGGTGTGTATGCTTCTACCCTGTGGTACCGCAAGCGTGTCAATCTGAACAGCCTGAAAAAATATACCATCTGGAACGCGCATTATGGTGTTGCCAGCAGCCCCATCGACTGCGCCCTGTGGCAGGGCACCTGCACGGCACGCCTGCCCGGCTATAAGGGCGATATGGACGTGAACATCAGCTACATCGGATAAGTGAGGAAACTGCAATGGACCGCATTCGCCTGATCGCATCGGACATGGACGCGACCCTTCTGGACGAGTACAGCCAGCTGCCGCCAAAGTTTACCGAGACCATCTGTGCACTGGCCGGGCAGGGCATCTTGTTTGCCGCCGCCAGCGGGCGGCCTCTGTACACACTGGAAACGATGTTCCCCGATCTGCTGGAGGAGATCATTCTCATTGGCGACAACGGCGGCGCTGCCCGCTGGAAGGGGAAAGACCTGTTTGTGTCCGAAATGCCTGCCGAGGGCTGGCGGCAGCTGGCCCGCAGCACAAAGCAGGCCGGAGACGTGGGCCTTTTGTGCGGACTGCAGGCGGCCTACGCGGAAAAGCAGGACGAGAAATACGATAAAGTTTTCAAGAATTTTTATACCCGGGTGGAATACGTGGATGACCTGACTGCGGTGGAAGCGGCGGCGGATAAGTTTACCGTCTACCTGGCCAACGACGACTCACAGAAAGCCTTCGACCGGATCTACGGCGCATTCCACACCGGAAATGGCGGTGCATTCTCGGTGGCAGTGGCAGGCAGAAACTGGGTGGACGTGATGAACCCAGGTGTGCACAAGGGTGCAGCACTGGCAAAGGTGGGTGCACTGCTGGGCATTCCGGCCGACAGCATGATGGCCTTTGGCGACACCTACAACGATGCCGAGATGCTCACCACCGCGAAGTACGGCTTTTTGATGGAGAACGGCAGCGGACCGCTGCGGGCGCAGGTGCCGTTTCTGGCACCGTCCCACCGGGAATACGGCGTGATGCAGGTGCTGAAACAGGTGCTCCGCCAGAACGGCGAAGTCTCGCCGGAGGATTTTGTGAAAGCGCACGGAGACGTGACGATTTAGAATTGTCTCCGCTTCACTCTAACAATAATAGAGGAAATAATTATTTTTAGTATTGCAAATCAGCCAGACCTGCGGGTCTGGCTGATTTGCTTTTTCACGGGAAGGGGACGTAACGGGTAGCGGTATTTTGCTGCTGTCGGTTTGCAGCCGTCGTGCAGCAGAAAAAATGCATTTTCCGGCAGCGACTCTTTTTGTAAAAATGCGTTTGGAGCGGCCCGCAGGCCACTCCAAACGCGAAAACAAAATAATATTTCCGCTGAATATGCCCAGAGTGAAACGGCGGGCATTTTAAATCGTCATAACCTGCCCGAACTCTGAATAAATTGTTCTCAGAGCAATAAACAGGCTGGGGAGGCATGGGGATATGTTTGTAGTCACGTTAAGCAAAACGAGCCTGAAAAAACTGGGTCTGGGTGCCATGTGCTGCGCACTGGTGGTGGGCAGTGCTCTGCTGGGCCGGTTCATCAGCAACCGCACCGTTGCGGTCTCGGCGGCGGTGAACAAAATTGAGAGTGCACAGGACATCCAGACATGGTTCACCGGCTACGGTCTGGATGTGGACGGCGCATCCATCACGGCAGACAAGGTCAAGATCCCCCGCAAGTGGGATGACAGCTTTTCGGCCTTCAACGGGGTGGTGCAGCAGAGCGGCATGGACCTTGCACGCTACAAGGGAAAGACCGTGGAAAAATGGACGGCGCTGATCCCGGCGGCAAGCAGCGGCGAAACCAGCCGCTACGGCGTGCTGTTGGTGTACCGCAAAAAGGCCGTGGGAGCTTACCTGCTGGAACGGCCCTCCGGCGTTGTGGTGGGCCTGAAAGACATGCAGGCCGCCATGGCGGAAGCTGAGGCAAAGCAGACTTCCGGCGAGGACTACGAGGGAGACTGGGGTGAGCGCCACGACGAAGAACTGACCGGCAGCGAACCGGCACAGCAGACCTCCGGCGAGGACTACAGCGGCGATTGGGGCGAACGCCATGACGAGGAATTGACCGCCCAGCAGACCTCCGGTGAGCCGGATGCCGTGCCGCAGGCTGTGCCTTATACGGAACTGCCGCTGGATGCCGAGGGATATCCGGTGGAATAAGCACCGGAACGACCTGCCAAAGCCGGAAACGACCGGGAACAGCTTCGGGTTTTGATGCAAAACCAGGTCGCAATTTGCCTAAAATTTGCGCACAAGCAGAAGAAAAAGTGAAATGCGTGCATTTTTGTCACATTTGTATGTTCAATTGTACCAAAATTTTGCATAAAAAATTAGCAATATGAAATGGTGAAAAATTACCGGCAAGGGTTTATAATAGATGTATCAACCGTGCCGCGGCTCGGCCGCGTCTGGTGCAAGTGCAGAAGCGCCGCACGGGATCAAGTAAGGAGAAAATGATTATGAAGGAATTCCAGTATACCGTTAAGGATGCATGCGGCATCCACGCTCGTCCCGCCGGCCTGCTCGTCAAGACCGTCAAGGGCTTTGCCAGCAGCGCTACCCTGGAAAAGGACGGCAAGAGCTGCGATATGCGCAAGCTGATGGCTCTGATGGGCATGGGTGTAAAGCAGGGTGAGACCGTTACCGTCAAGGTCGAGGGCGACGACGAGGAAGCTGCTGCAGCAGCCATCCAGAAGTTCCTGACCGAGAACGTCTGATTCCGCAGTTAAGATGAGGAAGGCCCTCGCGGGTGAGCTGCGGGGGCTTTTTTTGGACTGTCGGAGCAGTGCGGCCCCGGCACAGATGAAGAAGGAGTAGTGTGCAATGCAGGTAGGCACCGGTAAGAGCGTCCTGAATGGCATCGCCATCGGCAAGCTCAAGATCTACAAGAAAAAGGATACTGCCATTTCTGCCGCAGAGGTAGCGGATACCGCAGCGGAAGTGGCGCGTTTTGAAGAAGCGCAGCAGAAGGCCATTGAGCAGCAGACTGCGCTGTATGAAAAGGCACTGGCAGAGGCTGGCGAGGACATCGCCGAGGTGTTCAACATCCACGCCATGATGTTGGAAGACGACGACTTTGTGGATGCCATCAAGGAGATCATCAACAGCCAGAAAAAGTGTGCCGAGTACGCCGTCAAGACGGCAGGCAACAATCAGGCTGCGGTGTTCGCCGCCATGGATGACCCGTATCTGCAGGCCCGCAGTGCAGATGTCATCGATATCGCACAGGCCATTCTGGACATCCTGCAGGGGGTGGACAACGCCAGCCTGCAGGGCACCGAGCCCAGCATTCTGGTCGCGGAGGATCTGGCCCCGTCTGAGACCGTCCGCATGGATAAGAGCCTGCTGCTGGGCTTTATCACCCGTGAGGGCAGCTCCAACAGCCACACCGCCATTCTGGCCCGCAGCATGAACATCCCTGCCCTGATCCAGTGCAAGGATATTCAGGACGACTGGGACGGCAAGATGGCGGTCATCGATGGCTACAATGCCTGCGTTTACGTTGAACCCACCCCCGACCTGCTCAAGAGCCTGAAGAAGCGCCAGCAGGAAGATCAGAAGAAGCAGGCCCTGCTGCAGGAGCTGAAGGGCAAGCCCAACACCACGCTGGACGGCAAGACCATCAATGTCTTTGCCAACATCGGCGGCATGAGCGATGTGGGTGCTGTGCAGCAGAACGATGCCGGCGGCGTAGGCCTGTTCCGCACTGAGTTCGTCTACCTGAACTGCAAGGACTTCCCCACCGAGGACTACCAGTTCGAGGCCTACAAGCAGGTGGTGGAGAGTCTGGCTCCCCGCAAGGTGGTCGTCCGTACCTGTGACATCGGTGCCGATAAGACCGTCGATTACATGAAGCTGGATCACGAGGAGAACCCCGCTCTGGGCTACCGCGCCATCCGCATCTGTCTGACCCGCAGGGACTTCTTCAAGACCCAGCTGCGCGCTCTGCTGCGTGCTTCTGCCTACGGCAACATGAGCATCATGTTCCCCATGATCACCAGCCTGCGGGAGCTGCAGGATGCCAAGGCTGTTCTGGAAGAGTGCCGTGCAGAACTGACCGCCGAGGGCGTGAAGATGGGCCAGAACATCGAGGTAGGCACCATGATCGAGACCCCCGCCGCTGTGCTGATTGCGGACGAGCTGGCTGCCGAGTGCGACTTCTTCTCCATCGGCACCAACGACCTGACCCAGTACACCTGTGCGCTGGACCGCCAGAATGCAAAGCTGGAGCCGTTCTTCAACCCGCACCATCCCGCTGTGCTGCGCGCCATCAAGATGACCATTGAGGCGGGCCACCGCCACGGCATCTGGGTGGGCATCTGCGGTGAGCTGGGTGCCGACACCGCCCTGACCGAGACCTTCCTGCGCATGGGCGTGGACGAGCTGTCCATGAATGCCAAGAGCATCCTGCCGGTGCGCAAGATCATCCGCAGCGTGGACCTGAGCAAGCCTTCTGAGAAGTAATTCATCCGAGAATCCCGGTTTACCGTTCCCATAAAGCTCCCCGGCAGGGCATCCCGCTCTGCCGGGGTCTTTCTATACCGGGCAAAAGTTTTCGGAAAATACTTTAAAACGATAAAGCGAAATGCTATACTATAAGCTATAACAGGGTATGCAGGTGTCCAGCGCTGCCCATGGAGGACCGTTATGACTCAGTTTTTGATACGTCTTTTCATCCGCCAGCCCGACCATGCGCAGGACCCTAAGGTGCGCGCCGCCTACGGCAACCTTGCCTGCTGGGTGGGCGTGGCATGCAACCTGCTGCTGTGTCTGGGCAAGCTGACCGTGGGCACTCTGTTCGGCTCCATTGCCATCATGGCAGATGCCCTGAACAACCTGTCGGATGCCTCGTCCAACGTGGTCAGTCTGGTGGGCTTCAAGCTGGCCGGCAAGGCCCCGGACGCAGAGCATCCCTTCGGCCATGCCCGGTATGAATATCTGGCGGGGCTGGTAGTCAGCGTGACCATTCTCGGCATCGGCTTTTCGCTGCTGAAGGAATCTGTGGTCAAGGTGCTGCACCCCACCCCGGTGATGTTCAGCTGGCTGACGGTGGCCGTGCTGATCGCATCCATCCTCGTCAAGCTGTGGATGAGCGGCTTCAACCGCACCATCGGGCGCATCATCGGCTCCGAAACCCTCATTGCCACTGCTGCGGACAGCCGCAACGATGTGCTGAGCACCAGCGCGGTGCTCATTGCAGCGGTGCTGTGCCGCGTGACCGGCTGGGACGTGCTGGATGGCCTGATGGGTGTAGGCGTGGCGGCGTTCATCCTGATCTCCGGCTGGGGCCTTGTGATGGATACGCTCAGCCCGCTGCTGGGCGAAAGCCCCAGCGAGGATCTGGTGGACCACATCGAGCAGAAGGTGCTCTCCTATCCCGGCGTGCTGGGAATGCACGATTTGATGGTGCACGACTACGGCCCGGGACACCAGTTCGCCTCCCTGCATGTGGAACTGCCTGCCGAGCAGGACCCGCTGGAGGCACACGACCTGATCGACAACATTGAACGGGATTTTCTAAAGAATGACCGGCTTTTGGTTACCATCCACTACGACCCCATCGTTACCTCGGATGCTGCCGTGGGCGTGCTGCGCGCCCGCCTGACCGAAAAGCTGCGCCAGCTCGACCCGGCCCTTTCGCTGCACGATCTGCGCATCGTGCCGGGCAGGACCCACACCAACGTGCTGTTCGATCTGGTGCTGCCGGCAGGCTATGCAGGGGATAAAGTAGAGCTGCTGGAACAGCTGGAACAGTTCATCAAGGAACAGGATACAGCCTACAGCTGCATCATCAAGGTGGAGCAGAGCTATACGGCTGCCCACAAATAAACTCTCGGGGGGAAGTATTATGCTGAACGAGACTTATCGCGCGATGCTCGGCAATAAGAGCGTCATCCGCGAGACCTTCATGTACGGCAAGCAGCGTGCTGCCGAGATCGGATATGAGAACGTGTTCGATTACTCGCTGGGCAACCCCAGCGTGCCCTGCCCGCAGGAGTTCACTGCCGCTATGCAGGATCTGCTGGCCAACGAAGAGCCGGTAAATCTGCACGGCTACTGCCCCAGTCAGGGTGACCCGGGCTTCCGCACCGATGTGGCAGCGCACCTGACAAAGACCTTTGGCCTGCCCTATGAGCAGAAGCACATCTTCCCCACCACCGGTGCGGCGGGTGCCATTGCCCATGCCATCCGTGCGGTCACGCAGCCCGGCGACGAGGTGCTCGCCTTTGCGCCCTACTTCCCGGAGTACGGCCCCTATGTGGCGGGCACCGGGGCAGTCCTCAAGGTGGTGCCGCCGCAGGCACCGACCTTCCAGCCCAATCTGGACGCATTCGAGCAGATGATCGGCGAAAAGACCACCTGTGTGCTCATCAACACCCCCAACAACCCCACCGGCGTGGTCTACTCTGCCGGGACGCTCACCCGCATGGCAGAGATCCTGACCGAGAAGAGCAAGGCTTTTGGCCACAACATCTTCCTCGTCAGCGATGAGCCCTACCGGGATATCGCATTCGACGGCAAAAAGGTGCCCTACCCGGCGGCGTTCTACCCCCACACTCTCACCTGCTTCTCCTATTCCAAGAGCCTGAGCCTGCCCGGCGAGCGCCTTGGCTATGTGGCGGTGCGTCCGGGCTGTGAGGGCGAGGATGTGCTGGTGGACATGATGGCCCAAATCTCCCGCTTCACCGGCCACAACTGCCCGCCCAGCATCATCCAGCGGGCCGTAAGCCGCTGTCAGGATGTGACCAGTGATCTGAGTGTGTATGAGACCAACATGAACCTGCTGTACGATAAGCTCACCGCGCTGGGCTTTGAGGTGGAGCGCCCCGGCGGTACCTTCTACATCTTCCCCAAGGCTCTGGAAGAGGATGCCAACGCTTTCTGCATGAAGGCCCGGGAGTTTGACCTGCTGCTGGTGCCCAGCGACAGCTTCGGTGTCAAGGGCTATGTGCGCCTTGCCTACTGCATCGATACCGAAAAGGTCAAGCGCAGCCTGCCGGCCCTTGAAAAGCTGGCAGCCGCTTACCGCAAATAAACATTCTGCCGAACTGCCCGCGCGGCATCTGGCAGTGCAGCGCGGCTGGAAAAACGATCCAAAGAGAGGAAAGGGAACCCTGCTATGGAAAAGATCAAAATGACCACGCCCCTCGTCGAGATGGACGGCGACGAAATGACCCGCATTCTGTGGAAGATGATCAAGGACGAACTGATCCTTCCGTTTGTGGACCTCAAGACCGAATATTACGATCTGGGCCTGCCCAACCGCGACGCTACCGCCGACAAGGTGACCATGGATGCCGCCCTTGCCAACAAGAAGTACGGCGTTTCGGTCAAGTGCGCCACCATCACCCCCAATGCCCAGCGCATGGACGAGTATAAGCTGCATGAGATGTGGAAAAGCCCCAACGGCACCATCCGCGCGGTGCTGGACGGCACCGTGTTCCGCGCACCCATCATGATCGACAGCATCAAGCCGGTGGTCAAAAACTGGAAAAAGCCCATCACCATTGCCCGCCACGCCTACGGCGATGTGTACAAGTGCACCGAGTTCCGCATCCCGGGTGCAGGCAAGGCTGAACTGGTGTTCACCGGTGCCGATGGCTCTGAGCAGCGCGCCACCGTCTTTGACTTTGAGGGCGCTGGCGTTCTGCAGGGCCAGTACAACAAGGATGATTCCATCCGCAGCTTTGCCCGCAGCTGCTTCAACTACGCACTGGATGTGAAGCAGGATCTGTGGTTCGGCGCAAAGGATACCATCTCCAAGAAGTACGACCACACCTTCAAGGATATCTTCCAGGAGGTGTATGACACCGAGTATAAGGCAAAGTTCGAGGCCGCAGGCATCACCTACTTCTACAGCCTCATTGACGATATCGTTGCCCGCGTCATTCGCAGCGAGGGCGGCTTTGTCTGGGCCTGCAAGAACTACGACGGTGACGTGATGAGCGATATGGTCTCCACTGCCTTTGGCTCTCTGGCTATGATGACCAGCGTGCTGGTCAGTCCGGACGGCAAGTACGAGTTCGAGGCCGCCCACGGCACCGTCACCCGCCATTACTATAAGTACCTGAAGGGCGAAAAGACCTCTACTAACCCCATGGCTACCATCTTTGCGTGGTCTGGCGCGTTCAAGAAGCGCGGTGAACTGGACGGCCTGCCGGAGCTGGTGAAGTTTGGCGAGGCACTGGAAGCCGCCAGCCTGCAGACCCTGAACGACGGCATCATGACGAAAGACCTGTGTGGTCTGGCTGAGGGCATCACCCCCACCGCTGTGGACAGCGAGGGCTTTATCAAGGCCATCCGCACCCGTCTGGAAGCCAAGCTGGCATAATCATCTCTTTGTGACATAAAAAGAAAGACCGGAACTGTAAGTGCGACCTACAGCTCCGGTCTTTTTCGTTAAAATGATGCGAACGAGCCTTGAATGTACCCGACAAAGAATGCAATAAATGTGCTGATGAGAATGCAGCCAAGCCACAAAAGGTCTGCGAGAAGCCGTTTGCCGGTCAACTGCTGGATGGTCTTTGAATAATCCAAAGCAAACCACAGCATGGCAGCAGAAAACAGAATGGAGCTCCAATGAAGCCGAAAAGACAGCACCATGCTGAGAAGCACATAATTGATAAGCGTGTAAAAAATACTTCGCAAAAGAAGTTCTGGGAGAGCAGAATACTTCTTTTTCATAAAAGCTCCTTTCTGGATTTATAAATGCAGTGCATCCAATACTTCGTTTACGACCTCCAATGATACCTGCCCCGGTGCACTGGCCTGTCCGGGATTGGCAAAGGTCATGGCGGAGCCAAGGGCTTCGCCGGAAAGGCGGCTCACCACGCCCAAAGCTCCCATGCTCATGGTGATGATGGGAGTCTCCGGATGCCGGTCGGCCATTTCAGCGGTGGCAGCCAGAAGCTCCAGCACATCGGCACGGCTCTGGGGCATCACAGCCAGTTTGGGCAGATCAGCCCCGGCCTGCTGCATGGCAACCATGCGGCTCACCAGTTCGGCGCGCGGCGGCGTTTTATGGAAGTCGTGGCTGGAACACACCACTGCAGCCCCGGCGGTGTGGGCTTCTTCGATCAGCGCGGGAAGTTCTGCGCCCGCAGTGTAAAATTCAATGTCGATCAGATCGGCGCAGTCGGTGGCAAGAACGGTGCGGATAAAATGAAGATACTCTTCGTGGGCCAGAGCGACTTTGCCGCCCTCGGCCTTTGTGCGGAAGGTGAAAAGAAGCAGCTGATCCTTTAAGGCAACACGGAGCTTCGCAGCGCAGTGCACGATAGCCGGAAGGTCTTTTGCACCTTCAAAGCAATCGATACGCCATTCCACACAATCGGCGCGCAATGTGGAAAACGCGGCAGCCTTTTCCAGAACGGCGGTTTCTGTGGGCTCTACAATAGGAATAATAACTTTAGGGCGGCCCTCACCGATGCAGCAGCCGCGGATGTTGACACAGGACATGGCGCTTCTCCTTTATGTAATAAGTATAGCTACCTTATACAGGATGCTGGGGGATGACTCCATAATACGTTCTGCCCGCCGCCTTGTCAAGAAAAAGGCGCGCCCTGTAACGGGTGAAAAACAGGGGAATTCTTTATTCTGCAAAGAAATTGGAAAAAATCTGTCAAAAAGTGTTGACAAGGAGGCGGGGGTGTGGTATTATACTTGAGCGCCAAGCGCTGAGGCAAAAGAATGACTTCCGAAGTCTCAGCAGGAAGCCCTTGAAAAGAACCAATAGACGTCAAGAAAGACCGGTTTGTTCCGAGAAACTTCAAGACATCCAAGTTCAGAAAGTTCAAAAGCTTCTAAAAAATAAGGCTTGACAAAAAACCACTTCGGTGGTAAAATGAACAGGTCGTCAGCCGCAAGGCTGAGGCGCTACAGGACCTTGAAAATTGAACAATATCGAAAAACTTGTAAGGAACCTTTTAAGTGTTTGGAAAAACACTAAAAACAATTCCAAAAGTAATTCACACAGGACGCAAGCGATTGCGTGCTGAGCGAACAAGATTTAACACTTTAAAAGTGATAAATATCATTTATAAAGAGTTTGATCCTGGCTCAGGACGAACGCTGGCGGCGCGCCTAACACATGCAAGTCGAACGAGCGAGAGAGAGCTTGCTTTCTCGAGCGAGTGGCGAACGGGTGAGTAACGCGTGAGGAACCTGCCTCAAAGAGGGGGACAACAGTTGGAAACGACTGCTAATACCGCATAAGCCCACGGCTCGGCATCGAGCAGAGGGAAAAGGAGCAATCCGCTTTGAGATGGCCTCGCGTCCGATTAGCTAGTTGGTGAGGTAATGGCCCACCAAGGCAACGATCGGTAGCCGGACTGAGAGGTTGAACGGCCACATTGGGACTGAGACACGGCCCAGACTCCTACGGGAGGCAGCAGTGGGGAATATTGCACAATGGGGGAAACCCTGATGCAGCGACGCCGCGTGGAGGAAGAAGGTCTTCGGATTGTAAACTCCTGTTGTTGGGGAAGATAATGACGGTACCCAACAAGGAAGTGACGGCTAACTACGTGCCAGCAGCCGCGGTAAAACGTAGGTCACAAGCGTTGTCCGGAATTACTGGGTGTAAAGGGAGCGCAGGCGGGAAGACAAGTTGGAAGTGAAATCTATGGGCTCAACCCATAAACTGCTTTCAAAACTGTTTTTCTTGAGTAGTGCAGAGGTAGGCGGAATTCCCGGTGTAGCGGTGGAATGCGTAGATATCGGGAGGAACACCAGTGGCGAAGGCGGCCTACTGGGCACCAACTGACGCTGAGGCTCGAAAGTGTGGGTAGCAAACAGGATTAGATACCCTGGTAGTCCACACCGTAAACGATGATTACTAGGTGTTGGAGGATTGACCCCTTCAGTGCCGCAGTTAACACAATAAGTAATCCACCTGGGGAGTACGACCGCAAGGTTGAAACTCAAAGGAATTGACGGGGGCCCGCACAAGCAGTGGAGTATGTGGTTTAATTCGACGCAACGCGAAGAACCTTACCAAGTCTTGACATCCCTTGACAGGCATAGAAATATGTTTTCTCTTCGGAGCAAGGAGACAGGTGGTGCATGGTTGTCGTCAGCTCGTGTCGTGAGATGTTGGGTTAAGTCCCGCAACGAGCGCAACCCTTATGGTCAGTTACTACGCAAGAGGACTCTGGCCAGACTGCCGTTGACAAAACGGAGGAAGGTGGGGATGACGTCAAATCATCATGCCCTTTATGACTTGGGCTACACACGTACTACAATGGCGTTAAACAAAGAGAAGCAAGACCGCGAGGTGGAGCAAAACTCAGAAACAACGTCCCAGTTCGGACTGCAGGCTGCAACTCGCCTGCACGAAGTCGGAATTGCTAGTAATCGTGGATCAGCATGCCACGGTGAATACGTTCCCGGGCCTTGTACACACCGCCCGTCACACCATGAGAGCCGGGGGGACCCGAAGTCGGTAGTCTAACCGTAAGGAGGACGCCGCCGAAGGTAAAACTGGTGATTGGGGTGAAGTCGTAACAAGGTAGCCGTAGGAGAACCTGCGGCTGGATCACCTCCTTTCTAAGGAGTCAGGCGAAAGAGCGACATCGAAGATGGAGATCTTTCGGACAGGTAACAAACGAGTAGAGTAGATATTGTTCGATTTTGAGGGCCCTGAAAAGGGAACTCAATTCCTAATGTGGGGGTTTAGCTCAGCTGGGAGAGCACCTGCTTTGCAAGCAGGGGGTCAAGGGTTCGATTCCCTTAATCTCCACCACATGGGCCAATAGCTCAGCTGGCTAGAGCACACGACTGATAATCGTGAGGTCGATGGTTCGAGTCCATTTTGGCCCACCATGTGATGTTTTTCAAAGTTCCGGGAGACCGGGCTTTGAGAAACATCACCAAGACGTACCTTGAAAACTGAATAATAACTGCGAAACAAAGATTATAGTAAGTTCTTTTTAAGAAATATTGCAATTTCAAAAGGAAGGGTAACAATAATCTTCGTTGGCAAGAGAGAATCAAGAGGATACCAAATGTTCCAAGAGAACGTTTGAAAGGTCAAGCGAACAAGGGCGCAGGGCGAATGCCTTGGCACTGGGAGCCGATGAAAGACGTGATAAGCTGCGATAAGCTTCGGGGAGCTGCAAATAAGCATTGATCCGGAGATTTCTGAATGAGGAAACTCACCTGGGTTCATACTCAGGTACGTTATACTGAACTTTAAAATAGGTATATCGAGGGAACCGCCTGAACTGAAACATCTAAGTAGGGCGAGGAAGAGACATCAAACGAGATTCCGTAAGTAGTGGCGAGCGAACGCGGAAGAGGGCAAACCGAGAGTAGAAATACTTTCGGGGTACGGAGCGCATTTAGGACTTAAGTTGTTAACCGAACGGCATGGGAAGGCCGGTCAGAGAGTGTGAGAACCACGTAGGTGAAAACGACAAGAGCCGAGCGAATTCCAGAGTACGGCCAGACACGTGAAACCTGGTCGGAATACGGGGGGACCACCCTCCAACCCTAAATACTACCCAGTGACCGATAGCGTATAGTACTGTGAAGGAAAGGTGAAAAGCACCCCGGGAGGGGAGTGAAAAAGAACCTGAAACCCTGTGCCTACAAGCACCTAGAGCGCGTCAAAGCGTGATAGGGTACTTTTTGTAGAACGGTCCGGCGAGCGATTGTATGCAGCAAGGTTAAGGACTTAAGGTCTGGAGCCGAAGCGAAAGCGAGTTTGAAAAGGGCGTTAAGTTGCATATAATGGGCCCGAAACCGGGTGACCTACCCATGGTCAGGTTGAAGTGGAAGTAAAATTCCATGGAGGACCGAACCGACCTCCGTTGAAAAGGCGGCGGATGAACTGTGGGTAGCGGAGAAATTCCAATCGAACCCGGAGATAGCTGGTTCTCCCCGAAATAGTTTTAGGACTAGCCTCAAGTTAGATACCTGGAGGTAAAGCACTGAATAGCCTAGCGGCCGAGAGGTTAGCGAAGCTTATCAAACTCAGAATGCCAGAGTATTGATGCTTGGGAGTCAGACAGTGTCAGATAAATGTCATTGTCAAAAGGGAAACAGCCCAGATCTACAGCTAAGGTCCCAAAGTCAGGTTAAGTGGAAAACGATGTGAAGATACGTAGACAACCAGGATGTTGGCTCAGAAGCAGCCACTCATTCAAAGAGTGCGTAATAGCTCACTGGTCGAGCGTCTTTGCGCGGAGAATTTAACGGGGCTAAACCTGACACCGAAGCTTAGGCAGCATGTTTACATGCTGGGTAGGGGAGCGTTGTATACGCGGTGAAACAGTAGCGCAAGCGGCTGTGGAGTGTATAGAAGTGAGAATGCCGGAATGAGTAGCGCGAATGCAGTGAGAATCTGCATGGCCGAAAGCCTCAGGTTTCTGGAGGAAGGTTCGTCCGCTCCAGGTTAGTCGGGAGCTAAGGTGAGGCCTAACGGCGTAGCCGATGCACAGACGGTAGAGATTCCGTCACCACCAAAAGAGTTAAACACAGGGACACATATGAAGTCTCGGAGCCGGGTGTTGGTTCCGGTAGCGATCGAGGGAAGTTAGTACCGAAGTCTGAGATGGAAGATGGCGAGAAAAGCTGTGTGAATTTCTGCGGTGCCCGTACCGCAAACCGACACAGGTAGGTAGGAAGAAGATTCTAAGGCCAACGGGAGAAGGGTTGTTAAGGAACTCGGCAAATTGACCCCGTAACTTCGGGAGAAGGGGTGCTGCAGCAATGCAGCCGCAGAGAATCGGCCCAAGCAACTGTTTACCAAAAACACAGGTTTGTGCTAAATCGAAAGATGACGTATACGAGCTGACGCCTGCCCGGTGCTGGAAGGTTAAGAGGAGATGTGCAAGCATTGAATCGAAGCCCCAGTGAACGGCGGCCGTAACTATAACGGTCCTAAGGTAGCGAAATTCCTTGTCAGGTAAGTTCTGACCCGCATGAAAGGCGTAATGATTTGGGCACTGTCTCAACAGCCCGCCCGGCGAAATTGTAGTACCGGTGAAGATGCCGGTTACCCGCGACAAGACGGAAAGACCCCATGGAGCTTTACTGTAGCCTAATATTGGGTTTCGATGTTGCATGCACAGGATAGATGGGACACTGGGAAGCAGGTGCTTTGGCGCTTGTGGAGTGGCCGTTGGGATACCATCCTTGCGATATTGGAATTCTAACCTGCGCCTTTGAATCAAGGCGGGGGACATTGTTAGGTGGGCAGTTTGACTGGGGCGGTCGCCTCCTAAAGAGTAACGGAGGCGTTCAAAGGTTCGCTCAGCTTGAACGGAAATCAAGCAAAAGAGTGCAAACGCAGAAGCGAGCCTAACTGCGAGACTGACGGGTCGAGCAGTAACGAAAGTTGGAGTTAGTGATCCGGTGGTATGTGAGTGGAAATGCCATCGCTCAACGGATAAAAGTTACCCTGGGGATAACAGGCTGATCTCCCCCAAGAGTCCACATCGACGGGGAGGTTTGGCACCTCGATGTCGGCTCATCGCATCCTGGGGCTGTATTCGGTCCCAAGGGTTTGGCTGTTCGCCAATTAAAGCGGTACGCGAGCTGGGTTCAGAACGTCGTGAGACAGTTCGGTCCCTATCTGTCGTGGGCGCAGGATATTTGATGGGAGCTGTTCCTAGTACGAGAGGACCGGAGCGGACGTACCTCTGGCGCACCAGTTGTTCTGCCAAGAGCATAGCTGGGCAACTATGTACGGATCGGATAAACGCTGAAAGCATCTAAGCGTGAAGCCGACCCAAAGATAAGATATCCCATTGTTTTAAACAAGTAAGACCCCTTGAAGACTACAAGGTTGATAGGCACGATGTGTAAGTGGAGCGATCCATTCAGCAAGCGTGTACTAATAGGTCGAGGGCTTGACCACAATTCGCTTGAGACTCTGAGAGTCAACGAAAAAATGTAAGCAGTGATTATTCAGTTTTGAAGGCACGTCCTTCTAAGAAACACTGGACAAAGTACGACAGACATGTTATACTGGTTCAGTCAGATCGGTCGGTGTCGATGACGGTGAGGTTCCACCTGTTCCCATTCCGAACACAGAAGTTAAGCTCACTTGTGCCGAAGATAGTTCGCTGGAAACGGCGCGTGAAAATAGGTAGTCGCCGACTTGAACAGAAAGCTCTGAGATGAAAGTCTTAGGGCTTTTTTGTTTGCGTTTTGGGGCAAAAAATAGTATCATAAAGGCAGAAACTTATACTTTCTACAGATTTTCCTGTTACACTGAATGCACAAGGAAAGGAGAGCCTGTATGGAAAAATTGACGAAAAAAGGGCTGGACGGTACCCAGCTCAAGACCATTGCACTGGTGCTGATGGTACTGGATCACATTCATTATTTCTTCGAGTTCACCGGCTGCATCCCGACGGTGTTCAGTATGCTGGGGCGGCTCAGTGCGCCGCTGTTTCTGTTCTGCACGGTAGAGGGCTTTGCCCATACCCATGACCGCAGGCGGTATTTTATCCGCATCTGGGCTATCGGCGCAGCCATGGCGGCGCTGGAATTTTTTATGATTTACGCCAAGGCCTTCCGGCGCGGGGATGGCTTCTACCCGCAGAATGCTATTTTTCAGGATCTTGTGCTGCTGTGCATCGTCTGGCAGGGCATTGACTGGCTGCGGGAGAAAAAATTCGCAAAGGGCATTGGCGCCATTGCCGCCGTTTTGTGCTGGCCGTATGTGGTGGTAGTATTTCTGCTGCTCTTCCCCGGGGTACAGGAGATGCCCATTGCTTCAACGATCGTGGCCTTTGTCATTACAAGCCCGCTGCCCATGTGGACAACCATCACGGACGGCGGCTGGAGCTTTTTGCTGGGCGGTGTGCTGCTGTATGCCCTGCGGGGGCATCGCCGCGTACAGCTGACGGCATGGGCCGTGCTCATTTTCCTATGTGATTTTGTGCCGACCTTTGGGATGCTTTGCAGACAGGCGGATTTTGTGTGGACGCAGATGTTCACCGACTACTACGAGTGGTTCGGCGTAGCGGCGGTGCTGCTGATGCTGCTGTACAATGGGCAGCGTGGCAGCGGACATAAGCGGCTGTTCTACTGGTTCTACCCCGCCCATGTGTACCTGCTGTATGGAGCATCCTGCCTTGTTTATAACGTGTTGAGGTGATCTTGTGGCGAATATTCTGGCCGTGGACGACAATCTGGAGCTCTGCAAGCTGATCCGCACCACTTTGGAGCGGGACGGCCACCGGGTAGAAACGCGGCAGGCGGGCGGAGCGCTGACCGAGGCGCTCTGCCGCTGGGCAGACTGCATTCTGCTGGATGTGATGATGCCCGGGGAGGATGGCTTTGCGGTCTGTCGGCGCATCCGCAGCCTGACCGAAGTGCCCATCCTGTTTCTGAGCGCCCGCACCGATGAGGCCGCTGTGCTGGAGGGGCTGGGCATCGGGGCAGACGACTTTTTGTCCAAGCCCTTCCGGGTGGCTGAGCTGCGGGCGCGGGTTGCGGCACATCTGCGGCGGCAGAGCCGCACCCCGGCGCACCGGATGGTGCGCAACGGCGTAGCCTTTGACCTGACCGCCCAGAGCGCGGCGGTGGAGGGGAAGATGCTGCCCTTGACCCGCTCGGAGTATGCCATCTGTGAGTATCTGGCGCTGCACGCAGGGCAGACCTTTACCAAGGAGCAAATTTACGAAGCGGCTTTTGGCATTGACGGCACTGCGGACGACACCGCCGTGACACAGCACATCAAAAATATCCGGGCAAAGCTGCGGGCGGCGGGCGTGCCGGAGCCGGAAAAGCTGCTCAATACCGTATGGGGCGTGGGGTACCGATGGAAAAGCGAAGACTGACCTCTCTGCGCAGCGTGCTGCTGCAATATCTGGTGCGCACGGCGCTGGCCTGCCTGCTGGTCGCGGTGGGATGGCTGCTGGTGCTGATGCTGTGGATCCAGAACGGCGGGCTGTTTCTTCCCGCGAATCAAGCTGCACAGGCCTGTCAGAAAGCCGCACAGGACGTTTTGCCAGGCATGACCGCCGCTACTTTTGACGAGACGCAGCTGGACTCCTTGTGCCGTTACGCCCTGTTTGCCGCGCCGGACAGCAGCGAGGTGCTGGCCACCAACATGGATGCCGGGCACTTGCAGCGGGCAATGGAGAACCGACAGGGGAAGACCCGCTGGCATTTTGGCTACACGCAGTATTATATGACATCAAAATTGCAGGACGGAACGGTCTGTCTGCTGCAATTTGACTATGCCGTGCCCTATGCCAACCCTGCGCTGCGGGGCGTGCTGCCGGATATGCAGACCGTGCACTGCATTCTGGGCATTCTGCTGCTGGTGGGGGCGGTGGTGTGGAGCACCCACAGGACCGGGCGCTTCCTGACCCGGGAGACTGAAAAGCTGACCGCCGCAGCACAGGCGGTGGCACGGAAGGATCTGGACAGCGCGGTGTTTTCCGGCGCGAAGGTGCGGGAGTACGAGAGCACTTTGCAGGCGCTGCAAACCATGGGCGATGAACTGACCGGTAGCCTGCAGAAGCAGTGGGACATGGAGCAGCGGCAGCGGGAGCAGATCATTCGGCTGTCCCACAAGCTGAAAACGCCGCTGACCATCATCAAGGGCAACGCGGAGCTGCTGGCGGAGGATGACCTGACTGAGGAACAGCGGGCGCAGGTGGAAGCGATTCTGCAGGGCGCAGAGCAGACCCGCGCCTATCTTGGCAAGATCCGCGCCGAAGTGCAGACACCACTGAAATACAAAACGAAAAAGAATGACAAAACATGCCGAATCGTAGAAAACTGAACGGCAAACGGCAGCCCCGCCCGGAGAATGTTCCGGGCGGGGCTGCTTCGGGATTGCACGATGAGGCAGAATCTGGTATGATGGAAAAAAGCGGAAGAACCGCACGAAAAGGACGTCCCAAATCGTATTCCGAGTGAGGTGAGGAAGATGAAACTGCTTTTTAGACAGCGTGCATTCAGCTGGTTTGACAGCTACGACATCTACGACGAAAACGAAAACACCGTGTATGTGGTCAAGGGGCAGCTGTCCTGGGGGCACTGCCTGAAGATCTACGACCCGGAAGAACAGCAGGAGCTGGGCACCGTCAAGGAAGAGATCCTGACCTGGCTGCCCAAGTTTGAGCTGTACGAGGGCGAGACCTGCATCGGTACCCTGAAAAAGGAGCTGACCTTCTTCAAGCCGAAGTACAACATCGACTTCAACGGCTGGCATGTGGAGGGCGATGTATTCGAGTGGGACTATACCATCACCGGCCCGGACGGCGGCACGGTGGCTGCCGTGTCCAAGGAACCGTTCCACTGGACGGACACCTACGTTCTGGACATCACCGACCCGAAGGATGCGCTTTATGTGCTGATGTTCGTGTTGGCCATCGACGCGGAAAAGTGCTCGCGGAACTGACCCGGATCAACGAAAAAAAGAGGAACGACAGCTGTCGTTCCTCTTTTTGTATAGCAGATTCTTTACTGGTTGTCGGCCACCATCATCTTGCTGGCCTTGTAGATGTCGCCGCAGCCGAGGGTGATGACCAGATCGCCCTCCCGGGCGTTCTGCTTGACCCACTCGGCGGCCTCCTCCAGACTGTTCACCAGAACAGAGCCGGGGATCTGAGCGGCCAGTTTTGCACTGGTAATGGTGGGATCGTTGGGCTCACGGCTGCCCATGATCGGGGTCAGCACAGTGATATCGGGGATCTTGAGCACATCCACAAAGTCGTTGAACAGCATCTTGGTGCGGCTGTATGTAAACGGCTGGTGGACGGCGATCAGACGCTTGTAGCCCATCTCCTTGGCAGTGTTCAGGGTAGCGCGCAGCTCGGTGGGATGATGTGCATAATCGTCCACGACCAAAGCGCCGTTACACTCGCCGTAGACCTCAAAGCGGCGGCCGGCACCCTTGAAGTTCAGGGCGGCATCGGCGCACTGCTCCACGGTCAGACCGACGAAGCGGCAGACGGCGCACATGGCAAGCGCATTGTAAATGTTGTGGTAGCCGGGCACAGCCAGACGGATATGGCCGGTGATCTTGTTCCACTCCTTCAGGTCGAACTCAAAGAAGCCGGGTTTGTATTCGTTCACGTTCAATGCCTGATAATCGCCGTCGTTCTGGATGCCAAAGGTGCGCACGCGGCGGTCCAGCGTGTACATGACATCCATGGTGTTCTTGTCGTCCGCATTGGCAAAGATCATGAACTTGGTCATCAGGGCAAAGCGCTTGAAGGCAAACTTCAGTTCGCCCATGCTGCCGTAGTAATCCAGATGGTCGTTGTCGATGTTCAGCACAACGGACAGGTACGGGGTCAGTTTCAGGAAGGTCTCGGCAAATTCACAGGACTCAATTACGATATCGTCGCCCTTGCCGGCCTTGCCGTAGCCGTTGATGAGGGGCAGCTTGCCGCCGATGACAGCGGACGGGTCGCGGCCTGCCAACTCCAGCGCAGTGGTGATCATGGAAGTGGTGGTGGTTTTTCCGTGAGTGCCGGAGACGCAGATGCTCTGTTTGTACAGGCGGCTCACGTAACCCAGCAGAACGCTGCGCTCGATGGTGGGGATGCCGTAGGAGGCAGCGGCATTCAGCTCCACGTTATCTTTGGAAATGGCGGCAGAGTAGACCACCATGTCGGTGCCGATCACATTATCGGCGCTGTGACCCAGGCTGACCTTGACACCCATCTCACGCTCGTAGCGGATGATGCTGCCATCCAGCACATCGCTGCCGGAGATCTCGTAGCCTTTTGCAGCAAGGATCTGGATGAGCGGATACATGCCGCTGCCGCCGCAGCCGATGAAGTGGATCTTTTTTACATTGTCCAGCAGGTGCTGGTTGTAATCGGTGTACATGAACATATAAGGCAACCTCCAAATAAATAACGGCCGCAGAGCAGACCGATTCAATCCATTCTATTAGGATACATCTTATTATATAATTTTTGGCGGACAAAATAAACAGGTAAACCCGAATTTTCGGAAAGAACCATAAATCCAATTCGGAATTTGTGATAAGTGTACAAGAAAACCGAAACCGGGAACTTCTTCATAAAAGATTTACATTTGCCTTTACAAAATACTTAACAACTTTGAATCATCTGTGGTAAAATAGAAAAGGACAATTTTTTAAGGGATCGTCGGTGCGGCCGACAGAGGATGCAGAACGGTTTTATAAAAGGAGAAATAATGTGAGAATCAAGATCACAGCGGACAGCACCTGCGACCTGTCCGAAGAGCTTTTGGCACAGTGGGACATTGCCCTGATGCCCATGCACATTCTGATGGGCGAGGATAGCTATCTGGACGGCGTAACGATCCACCCGGCAGATGTGTTTGCCTATGTGAATGCGGGCGGCAAAATGCCCAAATCCGCCGCCGCAAATCTGGTGGAATATACCGAATTTTTTGAGCCGTTTGCCAAAGAGTGCGATGCGGTGATCCATATTTCGGTCAGCAGCAAGCTTTCGTCCTGCTTCCAGAATGCGAAGCTGGCGGCAGGCGAATTCGAGAATGTCTATGTGGTGGACAGCCAGAATATCTGTACCGGGCAGGGCTATCTGGTGCTGAAAGCGGCCAAGTGGGCTGCAGATGGCCTGACCCCCCGCAACATTACGATGCGGCTGCAGAGCCTTGCCAAACGGGTGGAGCTGAGCTTTGTACTGGACCGGCTGGACTTTATGGCCAAGAGCGGCCGCTGCTCCGGTGTGCTGGCCTTCGGGGCAAACCTGCTGGGCATCAAGCCCGCACTGGAAGTGATCGACGGCGAACTGAAGGTAGTCAAAAAATATCGCGGCAGCCTGCCCATCTGCGTGGGCAAGTACATCACCGACCGTCTGGTGGAACGCGACGACATCGAGGACAGCCTTGTGTTCATCTCCTCCTGCCAGCCGAAGCCCGGCTGCATGGACGCGGTGAAGGCGGGGCTGAAGAAATACGGCAGCTTCAAGGAATGCCACGAGACAGACATCGGCACCACCATCGGCGGCTATTCCGGCCCGGGTACCATTGGCATCGTGTTTGCACGGAAGGAAAAATAAAAAAGTGGCTGTTGCACATGCGACAGCCACTTTTTCTCACTGGGAGCGGCGTTTTAAAATTTCATCCAGAATGGCATCGGCCACATCGGCCTTGCTCATCAGCGGCAGCTCACGGGTGCCGTCCGGGGTAATGAGGGTGACTACATTGGTGTCCACACCAAAACCGGCACCGGCCACTTTCAGGTTGTTGGCAACCACCATGTCCAGATTCTTTTTGGTCAGCTTTGCAGAGGAGTTTTCCACAAGATCGCGGGTCTCCATGGAAAAACCGCACAGGAACTGGTGGGTCTTTTTGGGGCCGATGGTGCCCAGAATATCCGGCGTGCGTTCCAGAGGGATGGACATGTCGCCGTCCTTTTTTTTGATCTTGTCGTTTGCCACGGCAGCGGGGCGGTAGTCGGCCACGGCAGCGGCCATAATGAGCACATCCGTAGCATCAAAGCGGCTGGTGACGGCTTCGTACATCTGCTGAGCAGTGGTCACGGGCACATCGGTGGTAAACTTGACCGGCTGCAGGGCAGTCTCGCCGTGGATAAGGGTGACATCCGCGCCGCGCATGGCGGCGGCACGGGCAAGGGCATAGCCCATCTTGCCGGTGGAATGGTTGGTGAGGTAGCGCACCGGGTCCAGCGGCTCCTGCGTGGGGCCGGCGGTGACGGCAATGCGCAGACCGGCAAGATCTTTGGGCCGGGCAATGGCATGCAGGATATACTCGATCAGCACATCTTCCTTAGGCAGACGGCCGCTGCCAACATCCTTGCAGGCCAGCACGCCGCTCTCGGAGGGGATCACCGTGAAGCCGTAGCGTTCCAGCGTGGCGATATTATCCTGCGTGATGGGGTTTTCCAGCATTCCGGTATTCATGGCCGGAGAAACGAGCTTGGGGCACTTTGCAGCCAACACTGTGGTGGTGAGCATATCATCGGCGATGCCGTGGGCCATCTTGGCGATGACATTGGCAGTGGCCGGGGCGACAAGGATCACATCGGCTTTTTTTGCCAGCGAGATGTGGGTGACTTCAAACTTGAAATCCCGGTCAAAGGTATCCACCATGCACTTGTGGCCGGTAAGCGTTTCAAATGTAACAGGGGTGATGAACTGGGTCGCATTTTTGGTCATGATGACCTCCACATCGGCTCCCAGCTTGCGCAGTGCGCTGGCCACGTTGGCCATTTTATAGGCGGCAATGCCGCCGCTTACGCCCAGAAGGACGCATTTTCCGTTCAGATCCATTGGTAAAACCTCCTGCAAAAACGTACTGTTTCCACATTTCTTACCTTAGTATAATGCAAAAGTTCCGCCAGCACAACAAAATCTTTGTACAGGCTTGTAATTGGGGACAAAATGCGGTAAAATACAGCTTGACAAAGAATAGACAGACTGCGGTGAGGGGCAGGCCATCGGGGAGCTTTCTCCGCCGTCCTGCCGGATACTGCCGCGTTATAAAGGGAAAACAGAATTATGATCTTAGCCATTGATATAGGCAACACCACCGTCGCCCTTGGGGGCATTCGGGACGGACGTGTATGCTTTGTGGCGCGCATGGACACGGTGCGCACTCGCACGGCTGCAGAATATCGTGTCGAAATGGATAAAATTTTTGCGCACCGCCGCCATCCTGAGCGCCCCATGCGCTTTGAGGGCGCTGTGCTCACCAGCGTGGTGCCCCAGATCACGGGGGCGCTGGCGGAGTGCGCCCGTCATTACACCGGCAGGAAGCCGGTCATCGTTTCGCCGGAGATTCGAACCGGACTGACCATGGGCGTGGATGAACCCCACGCCGTGGGCAAGGATCGCCTTGTGGATGCGGCTTATGCGGCGGCAAATTTTCCGCTGCCGGTGGTCACGGTGGATCTTGGCACTGCCACGACCTTTAATGTGGTGGACGAGAACCGCGTGTTCCGGGGCGGTGTCATCTGCCCGGGGCTTTCCACCGGGCTGCGGGCACTGGGCGACCGCTGTGCCCAGCTGCCGCAGGTGCATCTTGGCTCGCCCAAAAGCGCCATTGGCACCAACACCGAGAAATGCATGCTGTCCGGCTCCGTGATGGGCACGGCTGTGCTCATTGACGGCATGGTGCAGCGCATTGAGGAAGAGCTTGGCCGTCCGGCCACTCTGGTGGTAACAGGAGGGCTGGCAAAGTACGTGACACCGCTGTGCCGCCACCCGCTGACCTACGACCCGGAGCTGCTGATGAAGGGACTTGCCCTTTTGTACCAGCTCAATGCGTCCCAGCCGCAGCACCACAGTGTGGGCGGCGGCAGGCACTATGGCCGACAGAACCAGCACGGCCATGCAAAACAGCGCACCTACCCCAAAAAGCGCACCCGCCGCGAGCCGGAAGCGCTGGTAGGCTGACCAACGACAGGATGGGGAGAAAAATCAGATGAAATTAGGCATTCTTGGCACGGGCAAGATCGTGCGGGAATTTTTGCCATGGCTTGCAGAGCACACGCCTTTTACGGTGCAGGCCATCTGCAGCACCGAGCGCAGCGCCGAGCTGGCTCAGAGCCTTTGCGGCCAGTACGGCGTGCCGCAGCACACCACCAATTTTCTGGAACTGCTGCAGTGGGTGGATGTGGTGTACATTGCAGTGCCGAACCTGCAGCATGTGCGCTATGCCCGCGTGGCGCTGGAAGCAGGCAAACATGTTATTGTGGAAAAGCCGCTGGCACCCACGGCGGCCCAGACTGAAGAACTGGTAAATCTGGCACGGCACAAAAAGGTGTTCCTGTTTGAAGCCATCACCACCCAGTACCTTGAAAACTACGCAAAGATCCGGGAGCTGCTGCCCCGCATTGGCACCGTGAAGCTGGTACAGTGCAATTTCAGCCAGTATTCCAGCCGGTACGATGCCTTCTGTGCAGGCGATGTACAGCCTGCCTTTGACCCGGCCTGTGCCGGCGGTGCCCTGATGGATCTTGGCGTATATAATGTAAGCTACATCGTGGGCCTGTTCGGGGAGCCGAATCAGGCCAAATATACCGCCAACATGGAGCGCGGCATCGACACCAGCGGCATCCTGACCATGGATTACAGCGGCTTCAAGGCCGTGAGCATCGCCGCCAAGGACTGCGCGGCCCCGGCCCGGTACATTATTCAGGGCACGAAGGGCTATATCATGCAGAAGTCCACCGCCAACTGCTGCGGCGGCATCACCTTCCACCCCAACGAGTGCAAGGAAGAGCACTATAACCTGAATGGCGGCAGGCCCCGGCAGGCGGCAGAGTTTGAAGCCTTTGCCCGTGCGCTGGAGAGCGGAGATCAGGAGCTGTGCGGCCGGATGCAGGATACCACCATCGCGGTGAGCCGTGTGCTCACGGTGGCCCGCCGCAATGCGGGCATCCGCTTCCCGTGCGACCACTGAAAAAGCCTTTCCCATTGGAACACGCCCTGACAAAAACGCGCTCCAAATTGTTTGAATATTTACTTTAAAACCCGCATAGAGCGGGCAGGTTTGCGCCGTATCCGACGTATAGGGCGGAACGGCAGCAGGAGGAAAACTGAATATGAAAAATACAAAAACTCTTACCCGTGTGGCGCTGCTGGTTGCCATTGAGCTGGTCATGAAGATGGTGGGTCTGGGCAGTGTGCCTGTGGGCCCGCTGTACATGAGCTTCCTGACCCTTCCCATTGCAGTGGGTGCCATCACCATGGGCCCCGCTGTGGGCGCATTGCTGGGCGGTGTGTTCGGCGCAGTGAGCTTCTATGACGCTATCACTGGTGCTTCCGCCATGACCGGCGCACTGTTTCAGGTGAGCCCTGTGAACACCTTTATCCTGTGCGTGGGTATGCGCGTGTTGATGGGCCTGTGCTGCGGCCTGATCTTCAGCGGCCTGAAGCGCTTTGACAAGCCCGGCACCTGGAGCTACATCCTCAGCGCCATGAGCGCACCCTTCCTGAACACGGTGTTCTTCATGGGCTGGATCGTGCTGGCCTTCTACGGCTGTGACTACGTGCAGAACCTCGTGTCCGTCAAGGGTGCTGCGAACCCCTTCATGTTCGTGGTGCTGCTGGTCGGCGTGCAGGGCGTGGCCGAGTTCCTTGTCTCCGGCATTCTGGGCGGCATCGTAGCCCGTGCTGTGGCAAAGTTCGTAAAATAAAAGATGTGCCGGGATGTCAGGGCGGCGCATTCTATAATCGTGATAAAAAACTCCTCCGGCGAAAGCTGGAGGAGTTTTTTCACAACAAATATTTCTCCTGCATAGGATGGCCCACGAGCAGGCAAAGGGGGATGCGGCATGGAAGCGAAAAAGCTGTTTGTGGTGGTGGGCACCGATGCCCGGCAGGCGGCGGCAGGCCGGGTGCTGGAACGGGCAGGTTATGCGGTGGGCGGAGCCGAACAGGTTGCACTGGCAGATTATATCCTGCTGCCTCTGCCGCTGGATGCGGCCCGCACCCCGCTGGCAGAGCTGCTGCGGGCCGCAAAGCCCGGTGCGGTGGCACTGGGCGGTAGGCTCTCAGTTCAGGCAAAGACCATCGCACAGGAAGCGGGCGTGGAGCTGGTGGATTACTTTGCCCGACCGGAGCTGACGGTGTACAATGCCATCCCTACGGCGGAGGGCTGCATTGGCATCCTGCTGGCCGAGCGCACCCGTACCCTGTGGGGCACAAACCTTCTGCTGCTGGGCTTTGGCCCGGTGGGGCAGGCGCTGGGGGCGCGGCTGGCGGCACTGGGGGCAAATGTGACTGTCTGTGCCCGGCGCGCCGAACAGCGTGCGCTGGCCGAGAGCCTTGGTCTGCGGGGTGCAGAGCTTGCCCGGCTGGCCGCGCTGGCTCCGGCCTTTGATACGGTGGTGAACACTATCCCGGCCCCGGTGCTGACCGAGCCGGTGCTGGCGGCTCTGCGGCCCGGCAGCCTGATCGTGGATCTGGCATCAAAGCCCGGCGGCACCGACTTTGCTGCGGCGCAGCGGCTGGGCTGCAATGCCATCCATGCGCTCAGCCTGCCCGCCGCCTGTGCGCCGGACACGGCTGGGGAAGCGGTGGCGCGCACCGTGCTGACCATTTTGCAGGAGCGGGAGGAACACACATGAGCACGCAGAAAAAAGGACGCATTGCATTTGCGGTGTGCGGCAGCTTCTGCACACTGGAAGCGGCGCTTGCGGCAGCGCAGCAGCTGACAGAACAGGGCTGGGAGCTGCTGCCCATCATGAGCTTTGCCGCAAAGCAGGATACCCGCTTTGGCACCGGGCAGTTCTGGCAGGAACGGCTGGAAGCCCTTACCGGCCATGCAGTGTTGGACACGTTGCAGGCCGTGGAGCCGCTTGGCCCTAAAAAGCTGGCCAGTGCACTGGTGATCGCGCCCTGCACCGGGGCCACGCTGGCAAGGCTGGCGGCGGGGCTTTCCGATACGCCGGTGACGCTGGCGGCAAAGAGCCTGCTGCGGGTGGGGTGCCCGGTTCTGGTGGGCGTTTCCACAAACGACGGCCTGGGCGCATCGTGGGAGAACATGGCCCGGCTCTACCAGCGCAAGCACTATTATTTTGTGCCCTACGGGCAGGATGACCCCACCCACAAGCCCAACAGCCTGAAAGCGGACTTTGCCCGTCTGCCCGCTGCACTGGACGCTGCGCTGACCGGGCGGCAGCTGCAGCCCGTTCTGCTGCAAAACAACGTCTGAATGGCTTTTCAGCCGGGGTAAAGTGTGGTATACTATTATCTGATGCTTTGCCGGTGCAGTACGACGGGCAGAAAAACGCTCAATGGAGAAAAACCAGATGAAAAAACTGACAGCGGCGCTGTGCGTTGTGCTGCTTATGATCTGCGTGTTCGTGCCGGGGGCAGCGGCGGCTGGCCCTGCCCTTGGTGCCACCCGCGCTTACTGCATCATCGATGCAGACACCGGCCTTGTGCTGGCACAGCAGAATATGAACGAAGAGCTGCACCCGGCATCCATCACCAAGGTGATGACGCTGGGCCTTGCCTGCGAAAAGGCGCAGGGGAACTGGGATGATATAAAGCTCACCGTGACCCACGAGGATGTTTACTCGCTGGCAGGCACCGATTCCAGTCACATTGCCCTGCGCGAGGGCGAAGAAGTCCCCCTGACGGATGCGCTGTATGCCACCCAGATGGCCAGCGCCAACGACGGCGCCAACCTGTTGGCCGAATATGTGGGAGAGGGCACCATCGCGGACGGCGTGGCAAAGATGAATGCGCGGGTAGAAGAGCTGGGCCTTGCGCACACCCACTTTGCAAACCCCCACGGCATCAGCGACGAGGACCACTACACCAGCTGCTACGATATGGCGCAGATCCTGCGCTGGGCACTGGAGCAGCCGGGCTTTGAGCAGGTGTTCACCCGCAATGAGATGTACACCATGGACCCCACCAACATCCAGCCCGTGACCCGCTACTTTTCCCAGCAGGACAAAATGCGCATCGGCTCCAGCCGGTACCATATCACGTCGGTCAAGGGCTCCAAGCTCGGCTATACCAACACGGCCCGCTACAGCTACGCCTGTCTGGCGGAGCAGAACGGCGTCCGGCTCATCTGCGTGACCATGCAGAGCGAGCTGAGCACCAATAAATACAACGATGTCCGCACTCTGCTGGATTATGCGTTCAGCACCTTTACCGGCTACACCGACCTGCCCGCCCGGGGCATCACAGCACCGCTGAGCGTGGTGGGCGGCGGCGGGAGCCTTGGCACCGTGACCGTCTCCGACCCCGGCGTGCGGCTGCTGCTGGCCAACGGCCTGACTGCCGACGATGTGGAGGTGACGCTGGAACTGCCGGAAAGCTATGTCCTTGGCTCCGACCCGGAGGTGTACGCTGTGTACACCGTCCACGGCGGCGAAAAGCAGGAGAGCACCAGCGTGCGTGTGGATGCGGAAATTTCCGGCCTGCCTGAACTGCTGGAGAACAGCACCGGTCAGGAGTTGGAAGCGGCCAAGGCGGTAAAGCCCCAAAGCCATGCATTCTGGCTGCTGGGCATCTCGCTGGGGTCCACCGCAGCGGCAGCGCTGGTGACCTTTCTGGTGGTGCGGTTCATCACTTGGCGGAAGAAACGCCGCAGAACGCGCACGGAACAGGGACAGACCCGCCGCGGCAAATAAGTGCAAAAGCCTGCGTCGAACAGACTTTTCCAGATAAAACAAACATGCTTCACAAAAGAGAGGTACAAAATATGGGCAAGTTTACGTTTACTCAGACCGAGATTCCCGGTGTTGTGGTCATTGAGCCGCAGGTGTTCGGCGACGACCGCGGCTATTTTATGGAGACCTATCAGAAGGATCAGTTTGCCGAAGCCGGCATCGATAAGGAATTCGTGCAGGACAACCAGAGCCGCTCCACCCGCGGCGTGCTGCGCGGCCTGCACTTCCAGAAGAACCACACGCAGGGCAAGCTGGTGCGCGTGACCAAGGGCGAGGTGTTTGATGTGGCCGTGGACTGCCGCCCCCACAGCGCCACCTTCGGTAAGTGGGTGGGCGTGACCCTTTCCGAGGAGAACAAGAAGATGTTCTACATCCCGGAGGGTTTTGCACACGGTTTTCTGGTGCTGAGCGATGTGGCAGAGTTCTGCTACAAGTGCACCGATGTGTACGACCCCACCAGCGAGGGCGGCATCCCTTACGATGACCCCACCGTGAACGTGCAGTGGCCGGACTGCGGCTGCGAGCACAAGACCAGCGCAAAGGACAAGCTGCACGAGCCCTTTGCTGCACAGAAGTTTGAATATTTTGAAAAGTGGTGATCGCCTGTGGCAAAATTCAAAGCAATGTGGAACGGCTTCTGGTGCTACCGCTATCTGCTGTGGAACCTCGTCAGCCGTGACTTCAAGCTCAAATACCGCCGCAGCGTGCTGGGCGTGGTGTGGAGCGTTCTGAACCCGCTGCTCATGTGCCTTGTGTACTGGGCCGTGTTCAGCAGTCTGATGGACATGCGCGGCAGCGGCATCGACAACTTTGCCGTGTTCCTGATGTGCGGCCAGCTGCTGTTCAACTTCTTCAACGAGGCCACCTCCACCGGCATGAGCAGTGTGCTGGGCGCTGCGCCCCTGCTCAAAAAGGTGTATATCCCCAAGTATATCTTCCCGCTGGAAAAGTGCTGCTTTGCCATGGTGAACTGCGTGTTCAGCTTTGTGGCGCTGCTGCTGGTCATGATCTTTACCGGTGCACCCTTCCACCTGACCCTCATTGAGGCAGTCTACCCGCTGGTGACGCTGTTCTTCTTCAGTCTGGGCGTGGGCCTGCTTCTGGCAGCGGCTACCGTGTTCTTCCGGGATATCATGCACATCTGGAGCGTGTTCATCACCGCATTGCTGTATTTTTCCGCCATCTTCTACGACCCCACCCAGATGACCTTTTCCATCGGCGGGTTCAACATGCAGCAGATCATCAAGCTGAATCCCATGTACTGGTACATCACAGGCTTCCGCCGTACCGTGATGTGGGGCATCCCGCTGGATTTCAACATGTTCGCGGTGTGCGGCTGCTGCGCCGTGCTCTCCATGCTGGTGGGCGTGTGGGTGTTCCGCAAAACGCAGGACCGCTTTGTGCTGCATATTTAAGGAGGAAGAACAATGGAACCGATCATCAAAGTGGACAATGTTTCCATGTGCTTCAACCTCTCCAAGGAAAAGCATGAGAGCCTGAAAGAGTATTTTCTGGCCATGGTGCAGGGCCGCCTGCAGTACGATGAATTTTACGCCCTCAAGGACGTGAGTCTGGACATCATGCCCGGTGATTTCTACGGCCTTGTGGGTCTGAACGGCTCGGGCAAGTCCACCCTGCTCAAGACCATTGCGGGCGTGTACAAGCCCAGCAAGGGCAAGGTGACGGTCCGCGGCTCCATCGCCCCGCTCATCGAGCTGGGCGCGGGCTTTGATATGGACCTGACTGCCCGCGAGAACATCTATCTGAACGGCACGGTGCTGGGCTTCTCGCCCAAGTATCTGGACGAAAAGTTTGATGAGATCGTGGAGTTCAGCGAGCTGCAGAACTTTCTGGATGTGCCGCTCAAGAACTACTCCTCCGGCATGGTGGCCCGCATCGGCTTTGCCATTGCCACCATCACCAAGCCCGATATCCTCATTGCGGACGAGGTGCTTTCGGTGGGCGATTTCCTGTTCCAGCAGAAGTGCGAAAAGCGGATGCAGGAGCTGATGGCGGGCGGCACCACGGTCATTCTGGTGTCTCACTCCATTGAGCAGATCGAGCGCATGTGCAGCAAGGTGGCATGGCTGAGCCACGGCCACCTGAAAATGAATGGCGATACGGCAACGGTTTGCGCGGCCTACAAGGCAACGCAGCGCGGCGAGGCCTGATATGAATGTACGACTGAAACGTGCCAGAGAACTGGCAGGCTATGCGGTGCAGCTGACGAGGGACGAGGGCCTGCCCACCATGCTCAAACGGGGCGCGGGCTTTGTCAAGCGCCGCTGCTTTGGCAAGCGTGCCCGCTATCTGCCCGCCAAAAAGGTGCTGGAAGCCCAGCGGGCCGAAATGGCCGGCAAAACGGCGGCAGACTGCGGCCTGCCCACCATCAGCATCCTGACCCCGCTGTATAATACGCCGGAAAAATACCTGCGGGAATTTCTGGATTCCTTTGTGAACCAGACGGCCCCCAACGGTCAGCTCTGCCTTGCGGATGCTTCCGATGCAGAACATGCCGATGTGAAGCGCATCGTGGAGGAATATCAGACAAAGAATCAACGCATCGTATACAAAAAGATCGAAAACAAGGGCATTGCGGCCAACACCAATGCTGCGGCAGAGCTTGCCACAGGGGAATATCTGGCCCTTGCCGACCACGATGATATCCTTGCGCCCCACGCCATGTACACCATGGGCAAAGCCATTCTGCAGCTGCGGGCGCAGGGCGAGCCGGACGGCTTCCTCTACAGCGATGAAGCACTCTTTTCCAAGAGCATCCAGCGGCCCATGGTGGCCCACTTCAAGCCGGATTACGCCCCGGACTACCTGCTGTGCTGCAACTACATCTGCCACTTGGCGGTGTTCCAAAAGGCGCTGTGGGATGAGATCGGCGGGGAGCGGCCGGAGTGCGACGGCAGTCAGGATCACGATTTGTTCCTGCGCCTTGTGGAAAAGACCGGCGGCGCGGCCCATGTACCGCAGGTGCTGTACTACTGGCGGGTGCACGCAGGCTCCACCTCCGGCGGCACCGATGCCAAGCCCTATGTGGCGGCAGCAGCCAAAAAGGCGCTGGCCGACCATCTGGCCCGCACCGGGCGCACCGGCACCGTGGAGGATGGCCTGTTCCCCAGTACCTACCGGGTGAAGTGGGATATTGTGGGCGACCCGAAGGTAAGCATCCTCATCCCGAACAAGGACCACACCGACGATCTGGAAAAGTGCCTGCACAGCATCTGGACCAAAACCAGCTGGGAGAACTTTGAGGTTATCGTCATCGAGAACAACTCCACCGACCCGGCCACCTTTACCTATTATAAGGAAGCCCGGCAGCGCTACGACGGCCTGCAGGTGGTCAACTACCTGCAGAAGGGCTTCAACTTTTCCGGCATCAACAACTTTGGCCGGCAGTACGCCAGCGGGGATTACCTGCTGCTGCTGAACAACGACGTGGAGGTGCGCAATGCGGATTGGCTCACGGAGCTTTTGCGGCAGTGTGCTCACCCCGGCGGCGCGGCCATCTGCGGCGCAGAGCTTTTTTACCCGGACGAGACGTTGCAGCATGCGGGCGTTGTGACCGGCCTTGGCGGCTATGCGGGCCACAGCCACAAATACCGCAAGGCGGGCGGCAGCGGCTACATGTTCCGCGCTGCAACGGTGCAGGACTTTTCCGCCGTCACCGGTGCCTGCCTGCTGGTAAAGACCAGCGTGTGGGACGAAGTGGGCGGTCTGGACGAAGCCTTTGCGGTGGCCTTCAACGATGTGGATTTCTGCCTGCGAGTGCGGGATGCAGGATACCGCATTGCGTGGACACCCTATGCTCAGCTGACCCATTACGAGAGCAAGAGCCGCGGCGGCGACGAAAAAGACCCGGTGAAAGCCCGGCGCTTTGCCGCCGAGCAGCAGCGGCTGTATGCCGTGCACGGCAAGGCGAACATCCTGCACGACCCCTACTACAACCCCAACCTGACCATGGACCGGGAGGATTTTTCCGAAAGCAATGATCTGCGCGGGCTGAAAGAGGGACGTATCACGGTGCAGTGGAGGGGATGAACCCTCTCAGGCGCTATCGCGCCAGCTCCCCCGAAGGGGGAGCTTTATGCGCTGTGGAGGAAAAGAAAACCTTCTGTTTGCAGGAAAAACTTGCCGATTCGCAGGGAAAAAGCTCCCCCTTCGGGGGAGCTGACATCGCGCAGCGATGGCTGAGAGGGTTATTAGGAGGAGCACCAAATGAACATCAAGGGCCATTTTGAAACCATCACCCGGCATAAGCTGCTGGTGATGAAATACTGCTTTGCCTGCGGGCTCTATGAGCAGGGCCTTGCCCACGACCTGAGCAAGTACAGCCCTACCGAGTTCATTCCGGGCTGCATCTATTATCAGGGTGACCACAGCCCCAACGAAGCGGAACGTCTGGCGCGGGGCTATTCCTCCGCGTGGCTGCACCACAAGGGCCGCAACAAGCACCATCTGGAATACTGGATCGACTACAGCACCCGGAAGGTGGGCCTTGCCGGCATGAAGATGCCCCTGCGCTATGTGTGCGAAATGGTGTGCGACCGCGTGGCCGCAAGCCAGATCTATCTGGGCGACAAGTACACCGATGCTTCCCCGTGGGAATACTACGAGCGCAGCAAGACCCACTACCTGCTCCACCCGGAGACCCGTGCCCTGCTGGAAGAGCTGCTGAAAATGGTGCGCGACCTTGGACATGACCGCACCTTTGAGCACATGAAATACCTGCTGGGCTGCGAAAAAGATTACTAAAAGGAATATTTTGCTTAAAAACACCGCTGAGGGAGACCCGGCGGTGTTTTTTGTATGCCATAAAACAACACATCCCCCAGCCCGGGCGGCGTTGCCGTTCAGGCTGGGGGATGCTTTTTGTGCAAGACGGGTGTTACTGCTCGTTCTCGTAGATCTGGATATAACGGGGTGCATTCTTATCCTGAATGAACAGCAGCGCGGCGGTCAGGGCCACCGCCAGAGCAGTGAGGACGGCGAGCAGTGCTTTGAGAACCTTCATCGTTTCAAGCCTCCTTGGTAAGTCTGGCGCGGAGCGGGGGACGTTCCGCAGTTTTTGGTTGCCCTTAGTATAGCATAATCCGCATACAAAGGCAAACACCGGATACAGGAAGAAAAATACGGTGGTTAGTTATATATAACCACGAAAAAATGAAAAGAAAGTTCAGGAAAATACATCATTTTTGTGCCATTGTCGTTGACTTCCCACGCCAAAATGATACAATAAACATGTTAAGCAGCTGCTGTCCCTGTACCAGTGCGCCTGCATGGGCGTGGGGGCGGCAATTCAAGCAGAATGGGGGATTTGAATTCCATGTTGAACAAGCTGAAACGTGCGGCGCTTGGCGCGCATACGCCGCATGACAAGGCAACTGCTGCAAGCAAACCGATCCCGATGCCTCTGCCCGCGCAGGTACGCATCCTCATGAGCCAGCATATCGGCGCTCCCGCCAAAGCTCTGGTCAAAAAGGGCGACGAGGTGTTCGTTGGCACAAAGATCGGCGAGGCTGGCGGCTTCGTCTCTGCAAACATCCACTCCAGTGTCTCCGGCACGGTTGCCGCAGTGGAGCCCTTCCGTCTGTCCAATGGCCGCATGTGCGACTCTGTCGTCATCAAGACCGATGGCAAACAGACCGTGGACCCGGCTGTCAAGGCACCGGAAGTGACCGATAAGGCCAGCTTCCTCAAGGCTGTGCGTGAGTGCGGCCTGGTCGGTCTGGGCGGCGCAGGCTTCCCGACCGACGTAAAGCTGCAGCCCAAGCAGCAGGTGGATACCCTGCTGATCAACGCTTCCGAGTGTGAAGTGTGGCTGACCAGCGATACGCAGGAGATGCTGAACTGCAGCGATGATATCATCCGCGGCATCAAGGCCGTGCTGCAGTACACCGGCATCCCGAAGTGCGTCATCGGCATTGAGAACAACAAGCCCGAGTGCATCGACCTGCTGTGCAAAAAGACCAATGGCGACAGCACCATCGAGGTCAAGCCCCTGCCCAGTGTCTACGGCACCGGCGCAGAGCTGATCCTCATTGAAAAGTGTCTGGGCCGCGAAGTGCCCCACGGCGGTCTGCCCGCAGATGCCGGCGCCATCGTCATGAACGTGACCAGCGTCTCCACCCTTGGCAAGTATCTGGCTACCGGTATGCCGGTGGTCGAGCGCACCATCACCGTGGACGGCGATGCCTGCGCAAAGCCCCAGAACATCGTTGTCCCCGTGGGCACTGCCTATCAGGACATCATTGATTTTGCGGGTGTCAAGGGCGAGCTGGGCAAAGTGGTTGCCGGCGGTGCCATGATGGGCCCCGCTGTGGAGAACCTGAGCTACCCCACCACCAAGACCACCTCCGGCCTGATCTTCCTGAGCAAGGCCGCTGCAGAGCCTGCACCGGTGAATCCCTGCATCCGCTGCGGCCGCTGCGTGGAGTACTGCCCCATGGGTCTGGAGCCTGTGGAGGTCAATCAGGCATACGCTGCACGCGATGTGCAGGAGCTGGGCAAGCTGCATGCAGACTACTGCTTCAACTGCGGCAGCTGCTCTTTCGTCTGCCCGGCAAAGCGCCCTGTTACCCAGATGATGAGTCTGGCAAAGGCGTTCTACCTTGGTGAAATCAAAAAAGGAGGCAATAAGTAATGGATACGAAGCTTATTGTTTCGGCTTCCCCGCATGTGCGCAGCGAAGAGACCACCCAGAGCCTGATGGCCAACGTGATCGTCGCCCTGTGCCCCTGCGTGGTGGCCTCTGCCATCATTTTTGGTATGCGTGCACTGCTGGTAACAGCCGTGTCCGTGGTGGCCTGTGTGGTTTTTGAGTGGCTGTACTGCAAGCTGCTCAAGAAGCCCAACCCCATCAGCGACCTGTCCGCCGTCGTCACCGGCATCATTCTGGCCATGAACGTGCCCGTGGGCATGCCCATCGGCCAGCTCATCATCGGTGATCTGGTGGCCATCGTCATCGTCAAGCAGCTGTTCGGCGGCATCGGCATGAACTTTGCCAACCCCGCTCTGGTGGGCCGTATCGTGCTGTTCATCAGCTTTGCCGGTTCCATGAACAAGTGGGTGTTCCCGGATGCAGCGGTGGATCAGCTGTCCAGCGCTACCCCGCTGGCTGTGGCCGATAAGTCCAAGCTGAGCCTGCTGGATCTGTTCATGGGCATCCACGGCGGTGTGCTGGGCGAGACCTGCGCACTGGCCATCGTGCTGGGCCTGATTTATCTGGTGGCCACCAAGACCATCAGCATCGCCATCCCGGCTTCTTACGTCGGCAGCATGTTCGTGTTCTACCTCATTGCTACCCACAGTATGCACGAGGCTCTGGTTGCCGTGCTGAGCGGCGGCCTGCTGTTCGGTGCCGTGTTCATGGCTACCGACTACGTTACCAGCCCCTTCACCCTGAAGGGCAAGCTGGTGTACGGCGTGGCACTGGGCATCGTCACCTTTGCCATCCGTTACTGGGGCAGCTACACCGAGGGCGTGTCCTTCGCACTGCTGTTCATGAACCTGTGGGTCCCCTACATCAACGATCTGACCCGTCAGACCCCGTATGGCTACATCAAGCCTGCAAAGAAAGCAAAGGAGGGTGCTGGCAAATGAGTAAGTCTTCCAACTGGGAGAGCACCATCAAGCCCATTGTTGTGCTGAGCGTTATCTCCCTGATCGCCAGCCTGCTGCTGGCACTGGTGAACGGTATGACCGCCCCGGTCATTGCCGAGAACACCAAGCGCACCACTCTGGCCGCTTATGTCGGCGTGCTGCCCTCCGTTTCGGATGCCAGCGAGCTGGAAGAAGTGACCGATTACACCACCGCCGGCATCACCGGCGTGGTCAAAGCTCCGGACGGCAGCACTGCCATCAAGGCTGAGGAAAAGGGCTTTGACGGCGGTATCCTGACCGTTATCATGGGCTTTGATGCCAATGGTGCCGAGACCGGCATCTGGGTGGACGCTTCCACCCAGACCAAGGGCATCGGCTCCAACGTGAGCAGTGACGACTTCCTGGCGCAGTTCGACGGCATGGACGGCACCCAGAACATTGTGATGAATCAGGATTACGACGCCTACAGCGGCGCAACCATCTCCTCCACCGCACTGTTTGCTGCCATCAATGACTGTGTCAACTGCTACAACGAGCTGGCGTAAAGGAGGTTGGTAAGAAATGGCACAAGAAAATAAGTCCAAGGTAAGCATCCTTACCAACGGCATTATCAAAGAAAACCCCGTTCTGCGTCTGGTTCTGGGTACCTGCTCCATTCTGGCAGTTACCACTGCAGTTTCCAGCGCTCTGGGCATGGGTGCCGCCTTCACCTTCGTGCTGGTGTGCTCCAATATCATGATCTCCCTGCTGCGCAAGGTGATCCCCGGCAAGGTGCATCTGCCCTGCTACATCGTCATTATCGCAAGCTTCGTGACCATCGTTCAGATGTTCATGCAGGCTTACATGGAAAGCCTGTACAACGCTCTGGGCGTGTTCCTGCCCCTGATCGTTGTCAACTGTATCATTCTGGGCCGTGCCGAGATGTTCGCCTGCAAGAACAGCATCGTGGACTCCGCACTGGACGGCGTGGGCATGGGCGTTGGCTACACCCTCACCGCTACCCTGATGGCATCCATCCGTGAGATCCTGGGCAGCGGCACATGGCTGGGCTTCCAGGTGATCCCGGAAAGCGTTGCCAAGGTCTCCATCATGACGCAGGCTCCCGGCGCATTCTTCTGCTTTGGCCTGTTGATGGCCGGCTGTGTGTGGCTGGAAGGCAAGCTGGATGCCCGCATCGAGCGCAAGAGCTGCTGCGACCTTGATAACCTGAAGAAGGAGGCAGAATAAGATGTTAGTAAAACTCGCTGCGATCTTCTTCAGCATGATCCTGGTCAACAACTACGTGCTGGTGAAGTTCTACGGTATCTGCCCGTTCCTGGGCGTTTCCAAAAAGCTGGATTCTGCGGTTGGTATGTCCGGCGCCGTCATCTTCGTCATGTTCATGGCAACGGCCGTTACCTTCCCCATCCAGATCTTCATTCTGGACCCGGCTGGTCTGAGCTACCTGCAGACCATCGTGTTCATTCTGGTCATTGCTGTTCTGGTGCAGTTCATCGAGATCTTCCTCAAGAAGTACGTGGTTGCACTGTATAACTCTCTGGGCGTTTATCTGCCCCTGATCACCACCAACTGCTGTGTTCTGGCTGTCACCATTCTGGTCGTGGGCGACTACGGCGCAGATGTGGCTGCTATGGGCTTCGGTGTTGCTTACATTGAGGCTCTGGTCTGTGCCATCGGCGCAGGCTGCGGCTTCATGCTGGCCATGGTCATGTTCAGCGGCGTGCGCAAGCGCGTGGAAGCCTGCGATCCCCCGGCACCCTTCAAGGGCCTGCCCATCACCCTGATCGCAGCAGCAATCACCAGCCTGTCCTTCATGGGCTTCGGCGGCATCGTCGAAAACCTGTTCAATGTCACGCTGTAAGGGAGGAACAGGATTATGAATATTGTATCTGCTGTTATCCTGTGTACCATCGTGGGCGCAGTCGGCGCGATCGTTCTGGTCGCAGCGTCCAAGTTCATGGCGGTGGAGGAAGACCCCCGCATTGAAGAAGTTACCAACTGCCTTGCCGGTGCAAACTGCGGCGGCTGCGGCTACGCAGGCTGTGCGGACTACGCAAAGGCTGTGGTCATGGACGGCGTGCCCTGCGACAAGTGCGCACCCGGCGGCCCTAAGGCTGCCGCTGCCATTGCCAAGATCATGGGCGGCACGGCCAGCGCTGTGGAAAAGAAGGCTGTTGTCCAGTGTCAGGGCAATTCCGAGCACTGCAAGCCTGCTTATGATTACAAGGGCATCCAGACCTGTGCAGCCGCTGCTGCACTGTACGGCGGCCCCAAGACCTGCTCCTTTGCCTGCGTTGGTCTGGGCGACTGCACCAAGGTGTGTAAGTTCGATGCCATCCACATTGTGGACGGTGTTGCCAAGGTGGACAAGGACAAGTGCACCGGCTGCGGTGCCTGCGCAAACATCTGCCCCAAGCAGGTCATCATGATCGACGTGGGCGGCCCGCGCAAGCCGGTGGTCATGTGCTCCAACAAGGACAAGGGTCCTGTGGCCATGAAGGCCTGCACCACCTCCTGCATTGCCTGCGGTATGTGCGAGCGCACCTGTAAGTTCGACGCTATCCACGTGGTGGACGGCGTGGCCCGCATCGACTATGACAAGTGCAAGGGCTGCGGCATGTGTGCCCAGAAGTGCCCCAAGCACATCATCCTCTTCCCGCTGAAGGATGACCCCAATCCCCCGAAGCCCGTGGTGAAGCCCGCCGCTCCCGCTGCTGCTCCCGCAGCAAAGCCGGAAGCCAAGGTTGAGGCAAAGCCCGAGACCAAGGCAGAGTAAACTGTAAACCAAAGCCCGCCGTGCAGCGATGCCCGGCGGGCTTTTTGCATAGAAAATGATTGGAAATGCCCTCTGCGTTGCTCTGGGCATAATTCAAGGAAATATTCTTCTGGATTTCGGTAGAACGGAACGCCTGCGGGCGTTCCGTTCTACCATTTTCACAAGAAAGGTCGCAGAGATGAGATGCATTTTCCAGTCACAGCCCCTCTCGTGAAAAAGCGTTTGGAGCGCTCCGCAGAGCTTGTCGGGGCAACGCCCCTCCATCTGCTTACGCAGACCGCTCTGCCGCTTGAAAGCCCCACTGGGGCTTTCATTGCTGTGCAAATGCGGTCGCTCCAAACGCGAAATTAAAAATGAATTTTCCGCTGAAGATGCCCAGAGCGCAAGCGGAGGGCATTTTAAATCGTCCGAACCCGGCGGGCTTTTTGCAACTTTTTGTAAGAAAATCCGGTTGCAATGATGCGGAATTATGGTTAAATAGAAGGAGGATATTTTCACAGAAAGAGGACGATTATGGAACAACAGTCTGCACGCCTGCGGAATACAGGCTTTCTTACTTTCTTCTTCAGTGGCATCTGTGCCATCAGTGCGGGCGTGGTGGTCAGCCTGCTGCAGGAGCGCTACGGCTTTGCCTACGGCACGACCGGCACCCTGCTCTCACTTATGAGTGTGGGTAATCTGCTGGCAGGCCTGCTCATCGGTATGCTGCCCAGTGTACTGGGCATGAAGCCCAGTGTGCTGCTGCTCACCATCGGCTATGCGGTGGGCTACGGCATCATGGGCCTGACCGGTGTAGAGATCCTGCTGGCAGTGGCTTTCTTTGTGGTGGGCATTGCCAAGGGCAGTGTTATCAACACCTGCACCATTCTGGTCAGCGATCACTCTGCCGACCGCACCCGCGGCATGAACCTGATGCACAGCTGCTACGCCTGCGGTGCGCTGCTGTGCCCCTTCCTCATTGCGGCAGCGGCGAAGGTGAGCACTGAGCTGGCGGTGTTCCTGCTGGCGGCACTGGGACTTGTGCTGTGGCTGGTATATGCCTTTACCCCGCTGGGCGGCGGCAGGGCCAAGAATGCCAAGGAAAAGCAGGCCATTGACTGGAGCTTTCTGCGTTCGGCACGGTTCTGGATGCTGACAGGCCTTTTGTTCTTCCAGAACGCTGCAGAGCAGAGCGTCAACGGCTGGATGGTCACTTACTTCAAGGGCAGCGGCATCATTGTGGGCACACTGGCGGCTTACACCGTCACGGTCATGTGGGGTGCCACGCTGGTGGCCCGTCTGCTGATCGCATTCGTGTTCCCGTTCAAGAACCCGCGCAAGGCCATGGTGGGCATGAGCGTGCTGTGTACGATCTTTTATGTGCTGCTGGTCATGGCCCACACGCAGGGCATGGCCATCGTGCTGCTGTTTGCGTTTGCGTTCTCCATGGCGGGCCTGAACCCCACCGCTGTGGCCAGCGCGGGCCGCATGACCAGCGTGACCAGCATGGGCATCATGCTGCCGGTGGCATCCAGCGGTGCCATCCTCATGCCGTGGATCATTGGCATCGTAGCCGAAAAGGCTGGCCTTGCCGCTGGTATGGCTTCCAACATCGTGCCCTGCGTGGGGCTGATTATTTTCACCCTGCTGGTAGCTAGATTGCCGGAGGAATAAACCCTCTCAGGCGCTATCGCGCCAGCTCCCCCGAAGGGGGGAGCTTTATGTGCTAAAACCGTTTGGTATTCTCTTTTCAGTAAAGAAAATAACCGTTGGGAAGTAGAAAAAGCTCCCCTCTCGGGGGAGCTGGCATTGCGAAGCAATGACTGAGAGGGTTATTTCTCAATGCCTCTGGCCTTCGCGCTGAACTCGCACCCGCAGTAATCCTGCCGGTACAGGCCGTATTCCTCCGAAAGCTGCAGGCTGCGCAGATAGCCGTTGTGCTTTTTGAAGTCTGAGGGCAGATGCTTTACGCCGAACTCGGCTTCCAGCTCCTGCCCGATGGCATTGATGCGCTTGGCATCTTTATGCGGGCTGATGGACAGTGTGGTGGTGAACCAGTCGAAGCCGTTCTCACTGGCGTATTGCGCCGCCCGGCGCATCCGCAGCCGGTAGCAGATCGTGCACCGGCTGCCCCGCTCCGGCTCGTTTTCAAGGCCGGTGACAGCAGAGTAGAACTCCTGCGGGTCGTAGTGATCCTCCACCACGGTCACGCCCAGAGGATGGGCTGCTGCCACGAACTTCTTCAGCTCTTCGCCGCGGCGGTGGTATTCCTCTGCAGGCCATGTATTGGGGTTATAGTAAAGCACTGTGATCTCAAAATACTGGCACAGCTGTTCCAGCACTGCGCTGGAGCAGGGGCCGCAGCAGGCGTGGAGCAAAAGGCGCGGCCGGGTGCCGTCCAGCGTTTTGAGCACGGCATCCATCTGCTGTGCAAAATTCAATTGAGTTGCCATTTTTATCATCCTTTGCTATACTGATTGAGAAAATTCCTTAAAAAGCTCGCCCTTTCGGGGGAGCTGGCATTGCACAGCAATGACTGAGAGGGTTTGCTTTCTTATTATAACATATTCCGCTTGAAAATACAGGAGGCACCATGACACAGGAAAAGATCGCCCGCATCAACGAGCTGGCAAAAAAGAGCAAGACCACCGGCCTGACCGAGGCCGAAAAGGCAGAGCAGCAGGCCCTGCGCCGCGAATACATCGACGACATGAAGGCCAGCCTGCGCGCACAGCTGGCCAACACCTCCATTCAGGAGCCGGACGGCACTATCCACAAGGTGATCCGCCGTGCCGACCTTGAGAACCCCCGTAGCTGAACGCACAATTTTGCGCACACTTTTTTGGAGGAAAACGCAGCCAAAAGCTGTGTTTTCCTCTTTTTTTGCACGGCGATCTGTGCTATACTATACTTGCATTGGTATGTGTTTTGTGTATGCCTGCTGATGTGTTTTCCCAAGGTGGCGTATCCCGGGCAAGGTGCACGGAAAAGGCTGTCTTTTGAAAAAATGATAAAGAGGTCATTTATTATGCTTACTGCAATTACGGGTATCAACTGGGGCGATGAAGGCAAGGGCCGCATGGTCGACCTCATCAGCCAGGAGTATGACATCGTTGCACGTTATCAGGGCGGCAACAACGCCGGTCACACGGTCAAGAACGAGCGCGGCAAGTTCGTGCTGAATTTGCTGCCCTCCGGCATCCTGCGTCCGAACGTGGTCTGCGTTATGGGCAACGGCATGGTCATCGACCCGCATCATCTGGACGGCGAGATCAACAAGCTGCGGGAGCAGGGCGTTGAGATCAGCCCGGCAAACCTGAAGATCTCCGACCGTGCAACCATCACCATGCCCTACCATGTGGAGCAGGACGGTCTGGAAGAAGCACGTCTGTCCAAGACCGGCGCACAGTTCGGCTCCACCAAGCGCGGCATTGCCTACGCTTACGGCGACAAGTACATGAAGAAGACCCTGCGCATGGGCGACCTGCTGCATCTGGACGACGCTGTGAAGAAGCGCCTGGTCACCATGGTGGATTCCAAGAATCTGGTCATGGAGGGCAGCTACAACGCAGCTCCCATCAGCGTGGATGAGATGTGGGCATGGCTCGAAAAGTATGCCGCCATCTTCAAGGATTACATCTGCGATGTGGGCCAGTATCTGGCCGATGCAGACGCTGCAGGCAAGAAGGTCCTGTTCGAGGCTCAGCTGGGCGCTCTGCGCGACATCGATTTCGGCATTTACCCCTATACCACCTCTTCCAACGTCATCGGTGCCTACGCTCCCATCGGCGCAGGCATCCCGGGCCACAAGCTGCACAACTCCATCGGCGTCATGAAGGCTTACTCCTCCTGCGTGGGTGACGGCCCCTTCACTGCCGAGCTGGCTATGACCGAAGAGGAAAAGCACGACCTGCGTGAGGCTGGCCACGAGTACGGTGCAGCCACCGGCCGTCCCCGCCGCGTTGGCCCCATCGATCTGGTGGCAAGCCGCTACGGCGTGTTCTGCCAGGGCTGCGATGAAGTTGCTCTGACCCTGCTGGACGTGCTGGACTACATGGAAAAGATCCCCATGGTCACTGCCTACAAGCTGACCGATGGCAGCACCACCACCCGCTTCCCCATGGGCGAAGCTCTGGACACCGCACAGCCCGTGGTGGAGTACCTGCCCGGCTGGCACTGTGATATCACTGCAGCCCGCAAGTGGGAAGACCTGCCCAAGGAAGCACGCGATTACGTGGAATATCTGGAAAAGGCTGTCGGCTGCAAGATCACCTACATCTCTGTGGGTGCCGAGCGTGAGGCTTATATCCACCACGTATGATCCCCTGCAAAGCTCCTGAATGATTCAGAAAAGGAAGCGTCACAGATGTTTGATATCATTACCGACAGCGCATGCGACCTGACGCTGGACACTGCCAAACAGCTCCAAATCGAGGTCGTGCCCTTCTATGTCTCGCTGGACGGCGAGCACTACCGCAAAGAAGGCAAGGAGATCGCCGTGCGGGACTTCTACCAGTTCATGGTGGACAACCCTTCGGCCTACCCCAAAACCAGCCTTGCTTCCATTGAGGACTTTGAGCAGGCATTCCGTGCCCATGCTGCTGCTGGCCGGGATGTGCTGTGTCTGGTGTTCACCAGCAAGATGAGCGGCTGTGTGGGCAGCGCCCGCAATGCCCGGGATCTGGTGCTGGAAGATTTCCCCGATGCCCGCATTGAGGTCATTGACAGCGCGGCGGCTACCGTTACCGAGTCCACCATGGTGGAAAACGCCGTGGCCATGCGGGACGCAGGCTGCACGCTGGACGAGACTGTGACATGGCTGGAAGCAGAGAAAGCTACCAACCAGATCTTCTTCACGGTAGGCAATCTGGACTATCTCATTAAGGGCGGCCGCATCGGCAAGGTGACGGGCCGTGCAGCCAACATGCTGGGCATCAAGCCGATGATCCTGTTCAAAGATGGCGAGATCTTCTCCGGCGGTGTGGCACGCGGCCGACAGAAGAGCTTTGAAAAAGCGCTGGAACAGCTGATGAACTATCTGGATGCCCACGGCGGCACCCCGGACGACTACCGCATCACCGTAGGCTACGGCTACGACGAAGAGGAAGGCAAGCGCCTGTGGATGCAGACCCGCGCGGCCCTGCGTGCAAAGTACCCCGGCGCACAGTGCGAAGTGGGCCTGCTGCAGATCGGCTGCACCATTGCCGTGCACACCGGCCCCTATGCGCTGGGCATGGGCGTGATGCGCCGCTGGAAAAAGCAGGGCTGATATCTTTATACAAAAAGGCAAGACCACCGCACAAACGTTGTGCGGTGGTCTTTTTTTAGCCCCCGCAGGCGCTTTTTTCCTATTTGCAAACTTTTTATGAACCCTATTGACAAAGTGGGAAAACAGGAGTATAGTTTTAGCAGTCAAACAGATAGAGTGCTAAAACAAGTAAAACCAGTTCGGCAGGAGGTGCTTGAAACCGTGAAACAACTGAAGAATAGCCGCTGCTTCCCGTTCGGCAGCATCTCTGCACCGGGCTTTTAGCAGATGGATATCGTGTCCGCTAAAATAAACCTTCCGGTATGAATGGAGGCTTGACTTTATGAATACCAATCAATATACACAGAAAACGCTGGAAGCTCTGCAGGCAGCGCAGCAGCTGGCTGTGGAGTACCAGCACAATCAATTGGAACCTGAACATCTGCTGCACGCCCTCGCTTCGCAGGAGCAGGGCCTGATCCCGCAGCTGCTGCAGAAGCTGAATGTTGACCCCGGTAGTTTTGCTGCCGCCGTGGCCGAAAAGCTTTCGGCTCTGCCCCGGGTCTCCGGCTCCGGCCGTGACCCCGACAAGGTCTATATCTCGCAGGCTGCCGATAAGGTGCTCAGCGCCGCCGCCCGAGAAGCCAAGGCCATGAAGGACGACTATATCAGCGTGGAGCATGTGTTCCTTGGTCTGCTGGACGAGCAGACCCAGAACACCACCGAGTTGTTCCGTGCGTTCAGCATCACGAAAGATAAGTTCCTGCAGCAGCTCACAGCAGTGCGCGGCAACCAGCGCGTCACCAACGACAATCCCGAGGAGACCTACAACGCCCTGCAGAAGTATGGTCAGGATCTGGTAGATCTTGCCCGCAAGCAGAAGCTGGACCCCGTCATCGGCCGTGATCAGGAGATCCGCAACGTGATCCGCATCCTGTCCCGTAAGACCAAGAACAACCCCTGCCTGATCGGTGAGCCCGGCGTTGGCAAAACCGCCATTGCAGAGGGCCTTGCACAGCGGATCGTGCGCGGCGATGTGCCCGAAAACCTGAAGGACCGCATCGTGTTCAGTCTGGACATGGGCGCTCTGGTGGCCGGTGCAAAGTACCGCGGCGAGTTCGAGGAGCGCCTGAAGAGCGTGCTGAACGAGGTGAAGAAGAGCGAGGGCAAGATCATCCTCTTCATCGATGAGCTGCACACCATCGTGGGTGCCGGCAAGACCGATGGTGCCATGGACGCAGGCAACCTGCTCAAGCCCATGCTGGCCCGGGGCGAGCTGCACTGCATCGGTGCCACCACGCTGGACGAGTACCGCCAGTATATCGAGAAAGACCCCGCTCTGGAGCGCCGCTTCCAGCCGGTACAGGTGGATGAGCCCACCGTGGAGGACACGATCTCCATCCTGCGCGGCCTGAAGGAACGCTACGAGGTGTTCCACGGCGTGAAGATCAACGACAGCGCCCTGATCGCCGCTGCCACCCTTTCCGACCGCTATATCACGGATCGTTTCCTGCCGGATAAGGCCATCGACCTTGTGGATGAAGCCTGCGCCATGATCAAGACCGAGATGGACAGTATGCCCAGCGAGATGGACGATCTGGCCCACCGCATCACCCAGCTGCAGATCGAGCAGGTGAGCCTGAAAAAGGAGACCGATGCCCTGAGCCAGAGCCGCCTGAAGGATCTGGAAAAGGAGCTGGCCGAGCTGCAGGACAAGTTCCGCAGCATGAAGGCAAAGTGGGAGAACGAGAAGAACGCCATCGGCAAGGTGCAATCCCTGCGTGAGCAGATCGAGCAGACCAATGCCGACATTGAAAAGGCTCAGCGCGAGTACGACCTGAACAAGGCTGCTGAGCTGAAATACGGCAAGCTGCCCCAGCTGCAGAAACAGCTGGAAGAGGAAGAGAAGATCGCCGCCGCCAAGAAGGAGGACAGCCTGCTGCGTGACCGCGTGACCGATGAGGAGATCGCCCGCATCGTGGCCCGCTGGACCGGCATCCCGGTGGAGAAACTGGTGGAGGGTGAGCGCGAGAAGCTGCTGCATCTGGACGATGTGCTGCACCAGCGGGTCATCGGTCAGGACGAGGCTGTGACCAAGGTGAGCGAGGCCATCCTGCGCAGCCGCGCCGGTATCGCCAACCCCAACCGCCCCATCGGCAGCTTCCTGTTCCTCGGCCCCACCGGCGTTGGCAAGACTGAGCTGGCCAAGGCACTGGCACAGGCCCTGTTTGACGATGAGCGCAACATGGTGCGAATCGATATGACCGAGTATATGGAGAAGTTCAGCGTCAGCCGTCTGATCGGCGCGCCTCCGGGATACGTCGGTTACGAAGAGGGCGGCCAGCTGACCGAGGCTGTGCGCCGCAAGCCCTACAGTGTGGTGCTGTTCGATGAGGTGGAAAAAGCCCATCCCGATGTGTTCAACATCCTGCTGCAGGTGCTGGACGATGGCCGCATCACCGACAGTCAGGGCCGCACCGTGGACTTCAAGAACACGGTCATCATCCTCACCTCCAATCTGGGCAGCGACATCATCCTGAACGATCTGGAGCAGCGCCGCGCCAACGGCTCCAACGAGCTGAGCGAGGAAGCAAAGCATCAGATCGACCAGCTGCTGAAGAGCAAGTTCCGCCCCGAATTCCTGAACCGTCTGGATGAGATCGTCTACTACAAGAGCCTGACCAAGGACGAGATGCGCAAGATCGTGGATCTGCAGCTGCAGGATCTGCGCAAGCGCATGGAGGAGGGCAAGCACCTCAAGCTGGAGGTCACCACCGCTGCCAAGGACTTCATCATCGATTCTGCTTACGACAGCGTCTATGGCGCACGTCCCATCAAGCGGTTCATCCAGAGCCGCGTGGAGACCCTGATCGCCAAGGCCATCATTCAGGGCAGCTATACCGAGGGCAACACCCTGACGGTAGACTGCGAGAATGGCGCTTTGACCCTGCGATAATGTAAATTTTACCTGTTCTGTACGGACTTTGCGGCAAGAAAGCTTGCACCACCGTACAGAATATGGTATGATTACAAATAACATTGATGTGCTTTTCATCGCGGAACAGCAACGATGGGGAGCACATTTTTGTATACGGAAAGAACTCCTTCCGTCATCGCGCGGCAAGGCTCCCTCTTTGAGGGAGCTGGTTGCGAAGCAGACTGAGGGAGTCTGTTCTTTAATAAAAACAGAAAGTTGAGTGTGATTTCCCTTTTTATGGACGATGGCAGTATTACGCTTTTGGCGGCACTGATCATTCTGGTGGCATTTTCCGCCTTTTTCTCCGCCTCTGAGACCGCATTTTCTTCCCTGAACCAGATCCGCCTGAAAAGCCGCGCCGAGGACGGCGATTCGGCAGCAGCCCGCGTGCTGGCTATGTCGGAAAAGTACGACAAGCTGCTCTCCACCATCCTCATCGGCAACAATATCGTCAACATTGCCGCAGCATCCATTGGCACAGTGCTGTTCACCCGCCTGCTGGACCCGGAGCGGGGCGCGACGGTGTCCACCTTCGTGCTGACCATTGTGGTTCTGATCTTTGGCGAGGTGACCCCCAAGAGCCTTGCAAAGGAGATGCCGGAGACGGTTGCCACGGCGGTTTCGCCCTTTTTGAACCTGCTCATGATCCTGTTTACCCCGCTGACCTGGCTGTTCACCCAGTGGAAGCGCCTGCTGGGGCATTTCATCCGCAGCACCGAGGAGGACACCATCACTGAGGGTGAGCTGATGACCATGGTCAGCGAGGCCGAGAACGACGGCGAGCTGACCGACCGGGAAAGCCAGCTCATCCGCAGCGCCATTGAGTTCGACGATGTGGAGGTGGAGGAGATCCTCACGCCCCGCGTGGATGTGATCGCGGTGGAGGACGATCTCTCGCTGGATGAGGTGGCCGATACCTTTGCGGAATCGGGATATTCCCGTCTGCCCGTTTACCACGGCACCATTGATAACATCATCGGTGTGGTACATGAAAAGGACTTTTACCTTGGCCGTCTGCGCAAGGATACCACGCTGGAAGACCTTGTGAAGCCCACCCTTTATACCACTGGCTCCACCCAGATCTCCCAGCTGCTGCGCACCCTGCGTGAGCAGCACCATCACATGGCGGTGGTGGTGGACGAGTACGGCGGTACCGAGGGCATCATCACGCTGGAAGACATTCTGGAAGAGCTGGTGGGCGAGATCTGGGACGAGCACGACGAAGCGACCGAGGACTTCCGTAGGCAGTCGGATGGCAGCTGGATCGTGCTGGGCAGTGCCGGTGTGGACGACCTGTATGAGAGGCTGGGCCTGCCGGAGGATGAGGATATCGATTCCAATACGGTGAACGGTCTGGTGCAGGAAAAAACCTGCCATCTGCCCAAGGTGGGCGACCGGTTCACGCTGGGCGAGTACGACGGTGTCGTTACCCGCACGGCCAAGCGCCGCGTGACCGAGGTGCGCCTGACCCCGGCGGAAAAGCCGGAACCGAAGAAGGAAGAAGACGAAAAGCCGCACTTCAACCGGCTGACCAATAAGTAAATCTAAGGGAGGATGCCGTTTTCCAATACGGCCCTATCCTGTGAAAAAGCAAACTCCGGCAGACTGCAGTCTGCCGGAGTTTGCTCTATAAAAATAATTGTTCCGCTGAATATGGCTAGAGCGAAGCGGAAGCCATTAAATGGTTTTGCTTTCCGCCTGCAGATAGGTATACAATGCTCCCACCTGATTGGCTTCGCTGCTGAAATGGCAGGGCACGATCTCGCAGCGGGGCAGACCGATCATGTAAGGTGATTCCCCACGGGAAGCAAACAGCCCGGCATATACCCGGCGCAGACTGTCCAGCAGCAGCGGCTGCTTGCTGATGCCGCCGCCGATGGCTACCTTTTCCACATCCAGCAATACGGTCAGGTTGTAGATCTGCACGGCCACCATCTTGCAGAACCGTTCCAGCACTTCCAGCGCTTCCGGCTCGGCGGCATTGGCGGCATCAAAAAAGAGTTTACCGTTCATGGGGGCATCGGCAGGCAGGCCCTTGCGGGCGCGATACCACTTGAGCAGGTATTTGGTGCTGCACTGGCAGGCCATGGTTTTTTCGGCATTCTCCCACTCGTCGGCGTTGGTGTTCACAAAGCTGTACTCTCCGGCGGTAAAGTGCACGCCGCGCACCAGCTGGCCATTGGCAATGATGCCGCCGCCCACGCCGGTGCCGATGATAAACACTGCCGCATTGCAGCAGCCCTGCAAGGCACCGGCCCGCAGCTCTGCAATGGCTGCAGCCTTGCCGTCGTTTTCCAGCGTGACACGGCAGCCGCATCTTTCGCGCACCAGCTGCCCCACCTGCGTGCCGGTGTTGTACAGAAGTGCCCCGCCGTTGGAGACATAGCCGGTGTTGGCATCCACAAAGCCGGGCAGCGCCATGGCGATACCGGCCACTTCATCCTTATGCGGTGCATACAGAGCGTATATTGTGTCGAGAAAATGCTCCTGCGTATCCTGCGGCGTGGGCACGGAACCGGCATCGAAACGGTTCATCTGCTCGTCCATGACCGAATATTTGATCTCGGTGCCTCCTACGTCAAAAACCATGACCTTCATTGCTGTTCCCTCCGCAAAGCTGATCTTCTTCCTTATTATGGCAAATGCGTGCAAAAAAGTAAAGCCATCCGCAACATGCCGCGAATAGCTTTACTTTAATTTAGAGCTTGCTCAGCTGCGGGCCCTGTGCGGTATCCTTGACCGCCCAGCCCAGTTCGGTCAGCTGTGCACGGATGGCATCGGCAGTGGCCCAGTCCTTGGCCTTCTTGGCGGCGGCACGCTTCTCTACCAGCTCAGTCACCTCGGCGGGCACCTCGTCCTTCTTGCGGTTGTACAGCAGGCCCAGTACGCCGGTGATCTCGTCGAACGCAGCGGCGGCGGTCTGCAGGGCATCCTTGGAGGAAACAGCCGACAGCGTGTTGATCTCCTTGACCAGATCGAACACGGCAGCCAGTGCATCCGGGGTGTTCAGGTCATCGTCCATGGCGGTGCAGAACTTGGTGCGGGCCTCGGCAGCCTTTTCCTTCAGGGGCTCGTCGGTGCCAAAGGTGTCCTTGGTCAGGGCAAAATCCAGATTCTCGCGGCAGGTGTACAGGCGCTCCAGGCTGTTCTTGCAGCTTTCAATGAGGTCCACGGTGTAGTTCAGGGGCATCCGGTAGCCTGCGGTCAGCATGAAATAGCGGATGGGTTCGTAGCCGTAGACATCCGCCACGTCCCGCACGGTGAAGAAGTTGTGCAGGCTCTTGGACATCTTCTGATTGTCCACGTTGATGAAGCCATTGTGCATCCAGTAGCGGGCAAAGGTGCAGCCGTTGGCGCACTCGCTCTGTGCGATCTCATTCTCGTGGTGAGGGAAGATCAGATCCTGACCGCCGCAGTGCAGGTCGATGGTCTTGCCCAGATGGGTGCGGCTCATGGCGCTGCACTCGATATGCCAGCCCGGACGGCCCATGCCGTAGGGGCTTTCCCATGCAGGTTCACCGGGCTTTGCGGCCTTCCACACGGCAAAGTCTGCGGGGTCCTCCTTCAGGTCGTCGTCCATCTGGCTGCGCAGCTCACGGTTGCCGCTCTCCAGATCGTCCAGCTTCAGGTGGCTCAGCTTGCCGTACTCGGGGTCGCTCTTCACCCGGAAGTACACATCGCCGTTCTTGGCAACATAAGCGTGGCCGGAGTCGATCAGATCCTTCACGATATCCAGGATCTGCTGGATGTGCTCGGTAGCCCGGGGCTGGACGGTGGGCTTTTTGCAGTTGAGGCCGGCGGCATCCTTGAGGTACTCGGCCTCAAAGCGCTGAGCGACCTCCTTCATGGAGGTGCCCTCTTCCTGTCCCTTCTTAATGAGCTTGTCGTCGATATCGGTGATGTTGGAAACATAGAACACCTTGTTGCCGCGGTACTCAAGGTAGCGGCGCAGGGTATCGAACACGATCAGCGGGCGGGCGTTGCCGATGTGGATATAGTTATAAACGGTAGGGCCGCAGACATAGATGCGGTATTCACCGGGCACCTGCGGCACGAATTCTTCTTTCTGGCGGGTCAGCGTATTGAAAATCTGCATGGCTGTTTCTCCTTTTTTACTTTTTTCATTATAACGGTGTACAGAAGGGAAGTCAAGAAAAAACGACCGCTCCCGGCGCATTCTGCACACCGGAAACGGTCGTTTTTCAAATCAGGAGCTTAGCCGGGATACCTGCTCACTTCCAGCAGTTCTTCTGCACGCTTCACCTGCTCCGCGGTGGGCGGCACGGCGTCCGGCAGTGGATAAGGGATGCCCAGCTTCTGCCACTTGAACAGGCCCAGCGTGTGGTAGGGCAGTACCTCCACCCGCTGCACCGTTTTCAGGCTGCGGATAAAGTCTGCGGTCCTGCGCAGGCCCTCCTCGTCGTCGGTCAGGCCGGGCACCAGCACATGCCGGATCCACAGCGGGATGCCGAGGTCAGAAATATGCCGCGCCATCGCAAGGATGTTGGCATTGTCTTTGCCGGTGAGCTGCCGGTGGCGTTCCGGGTCGATCTCCTTCAGGTCGAGAATGACCAGACTGGTGGACTTCATCAGCCGGTCGAAACCGGCCAGATAATCCGGGTCATCGGGCCGGAAGGGCTGCCCGGCGGTATCCAGAGCCGTGTGCACGCCTTTGGAGCGGGCCAGCTCGAAGAATGCCGTCAGGAACTCCATCTGGCGCAGCGGCTCGCCGCCGCTGACCGTGATGCCGCCCTTTTTGCCCCAGTAGTTGCGGTAGCGGTAGACCCGCTGGAACAGCTTTTCTGCCGTCCATTCCTCGCCGCCCTCCGCAGCCCACGTTTCCGGGTTGTGGCAGTATTTGCACCGCAGGGCACACCCCTGCAAAAACACCACAAAGCGCACACCGGGGCCGTCCACAGAGCCGAAGGATTCCAGCGAGTGGACATAGCCGATGGGGTTACAGGGCTGCATGGCAGGTGCGGGAGATAACGTCCATCTGCTGCTCGCGGGTCAGGTCGATGAACTTGACGGCGTAGCCGGAGACGCGGATGGTGAAGTTGGCGTACTCCTCCTTCTCGGGGTGCTCCATGGCATCCAGTAGCTTCTCCTTGCCAAAGACGTTCACGTTCAGGTGGTGTGCGCCCTGATCGAAGTAGCCGTCCATGACCTGTACCAGATTCTCCACCCGCTCGCCTTCGCTGTGGCCCAGAGCGTCCGGGTTGATGGTCTGGGTGTTGGAGATGCCGTCCAGTGCCCAGTGGTAGGGCAGCTTTGCCACCGAGTTCAGGGAAGCCAGCAGGCCGTTCTGCTCTGCGCCATAGCTGGGGTTTGCACCGGGAGCAAACGGGGTGAATGCGGCACGGCCATCGGGCAGAGCGCCGGTGTACTTGCCGTACACCACGTTGGAGGTGATGGTCAGGATAGAGGTGGTAGCCTCAGAGTTGCGGTAGGTGTGGCGCTTCTTGATCATCTCCAGGAAGGTGCGCAGCAGCCACACGCCGATCTCGTCGGCGCGGTCATCATCGTTGCCGTACTTGGGGAAGTCGCCCTCGGTCTCAAAGCCGGTGGCAAGGCCGCTCTCGTCACGCACTACCTTCACCTTGGCGTACTTGATGGCGCTCAGGGAGTCGATGACGTGGGAGAAGCCTGCAATGCCGGTGGCAAAGGTGCGGCGCACGTCGGTGTCGATAAGGGCCATCTCGGCTTCCTCATAGTAGTATTTGTCGTGCATATACTGGATCAGGTTCAGCACATTGACGTACAGGCCAGCCAGCCAGTCCAGCATCTGGACATACTTGGGCAGCACCTCGTCGTAGTTCAGGTACTCGCTGGTGATGGGGGCATAGTTGGGGCCGCACTGCTCGTGGCTCTTCTCGTCCACACCGCCGTTGATGGCGTACAGCAGGCACTTGGCAAGGTTGGCGCGGGCACCGAAGAACTGCATCTCCTTGCCGGTCTGGGTGGCAGACACGCAGCAGCAGATGGAGTAATCATCGCCCCAGACGGGCTTCATCACGTCGTCGTTCTCGTACTGGACAGAGCTGGTATCGATGGACACCTTGGCGGCATATTTCTTGAAGCTCTCCGGCAGGGCGGAGGAGTACAGAACGGTCAGGTTCGGCTCCGGTGCGGGGCCCATGTTTTCCAGCGTGTGCAGGAAGCGGTAGCAGTTCTTGGTGACCATGCTGCGGCCATCCATGCCGATGCCGCCCACTTCCAGCGTTGCCCACACGGGGTCGCCGGAGAACAGCTGGTTGTAGCTGGGGATGCGGGCAAACTTGACCATGCGGAACTTCATGACCATGTGGTCGATCAGCTCCTGAGCCTGGGTCTCGGTCAGGGTGCCGTTGTCCAGATCGCGCTGGATATAGATATCCAGGAAGGTGGAGATGCGGCCCACGCTCATGGCAGCGCCGTTCTGGGTCTTGATGGCGGCCAGATACCCGAAATACAGCCACTGGCAGGCCTCCTTGGCGTTCTTTGCAGGCTGAGAGATATCATAGCCGTAGGCCTCGGCCATCTTCTTCATGCCCTTCAGGGCGCTGATCTGGCGGGCGATCTCCTCGCGCAGGCGGATCACGTCGTCGGTCATGGTGCCGTCGCCGCAGTTGGCAAAGTCCTCCTGCTTGAACTTGATCAGTGCATCGATGCCGTACAGGGCCACGCGGCGGTAGTCGCCCACGATGCGGCCGCGGCCGTAGGTGTCCGGCAGGCCGGTGATGATGTGGGTGTGGCGGGCCGCCTTCATCTCAGGAGTGTAGGCATCAAACACAGCCTGATTGTGGGTGCGGGTATAATCGGTAAAGATCTTGTGCAGCTCGGCGCTGGGCTGGTAGCCGTAGGTGGTGCAGGCCTGCTCTGCCATCTTGATGCCGCCGTAGGGCATGAAGGCGCGCTTGAGGGGCTTGTCGGTCTGCAGACCCACGATCTGCTCCAGATCCTTCAGGCTTTCGTCGATATAGCCGGGGCCGTAAGCGGTCAGGCTGCTGACCACTTCGGTCTCCATATCCAGCACGCCGCCCTTGGCGCGCTCGGCCTTCTGCAGCTTCTGCAGGGCACCCCACAGCTTGTCGGTCGCCTCGGTGGGGCCGGCCAGAAAGCTTTCGTCGCCGTCATACGGGGTGTAGTTCTTCTGGATGAAGTCGCGCACATTGACTTCTTCTTTCCAGATGCGGCCCTCAAAGCCTTCCCACTGTTCAAAATTGATCATTGGAACCTCCTTGCTCCATCACGCAGTTAGCGTTTTCTAACTAATGAGCCTTTGAAAAACCGCTCTGTATGGCGGCTTTCTGGGGGCAAAACGGTCTTGAACTGCCGACTGCGGCAGCCCCGACTACAAGGTGTAGACAAAAATGAAAACCTGCCCACAAAATCTTGCGTTATTATAATAGCAAGAACCACTTTAAAATGCAATAGAAAACAAGTGGGTTTTCTGCCAAAGCAAGGGGCTTTCTTTGGGCAGAATGTAGAAAAAGCGCCGAAATCCCGGCGGCGCACCCCTTTTGCGAAAAAAATCGCAAAATAAGGGTTGACAAGACTAACCGGCTGTGGTATTCTGTTCTCGCAACGAGGTTAGACAAATCTAACCACGCTGCACCAGAAAAGCAGATGCTTCTGCAAAAGTGTCTGTGAAAAACCGGTCTGTGTAATGGACACAGACCCCAAGTTTGTCGCGGCGGGGCCGCTCCATCTTGCTTACGCAAGACCGCTTCGTGGCTTAAAAGCCCCACTGGGGCTTTCATTGCTGCGCAAACGCCAATTCCTCCATTCCATTCTCTTTTTCAAGTGAGCTGTGGTTTTAGTTTGCTCCCACGGCTCGATGCGCGGCATTCGGTGTGATTGGTACCGCACCGTGTGCAAAAGAAACAAAAACGGGACATGCAGCTTGACCACCTGCGTGCCCCGATTTTTGTTTTTAACTCCTTCAGTCATGGCTGACACCATGCCAGCTCCCTCAAAGAGGGAGCCCTTGGCAGTGCGGAAAACTTTATAGTTTTGCCAAAGCCTCCCTCACTGAGGGAGGTGGATGCGAGTGCAGCGAGCAGACGGAAGGAGTTTTACTTCACGATCTCCGCCAGCTTTTGATACACTTCCTCCGCGCCGCCTTTGGGCGCTTTGACCTTTACGAACTGGCTGTTCACGATGGCGGTGCCATCGGAGTAGACGGTGAACAGGAGATTATTGTTCTCGGCATCATCGTAGTAGCTCACAGTGACGGAATCCACCGGGTATTCGTGGCTGTAGGAGGAATACTGCTGGTTGAACCGCTTGACACAGGTAAGGCCGGAAAGCACGTTTGCGATCTGCTGATAGGCAGGGTCGTCGGCAGAAAGCAGCTGAACATCCATCTCTGCGGAGCGGGCAAAGTTCTGAATGTGCTCCACCCGGACACTGGCCTGTGTGCTGGCCTTGATCCCGGATGCAAGATCGATCTTTGCGGAAGGAAAGATCAGCACCAGTGCAAGCAGCACTAAAATGACAATGCCGAACCGGGACAGAATGCCTTTTTCCTTCATAAGAGTCATGCCTCCTTTGGCGGCTCCGCTCCCATTTGGCCCAGATGCCGCTGAGCGATGAAGAAGCCCACGGCGCTGGCGGCGAACACCACATAATAGCTGGCGATGCGGTAGAGCATCATCACGCTCATCACCTCGCTGCGCTCCAGAAAGCTGCCGAACACCAGCAGGAATGCCGTCTCGATGGAGCCCATGCCGGCCACATTGGGCAGGGCGTTGGACAAAAACAGCATCAGGCTGGTGAGCAGCTGCACCTGCAAAAAGCTCAGAGGGGAAAGCCCCATGAACCGGATGCACAGGTAGGGCAGGCAGAACAGTCCGAACAGCTTGACCGCCTGCAATGCCAGAATTTCAGCGCAGCGGGGCTTATCCGCCAGCAGACGGCGGCTCTCCTCGCCCAGAACATCCAGCTGCTGCTGCCAGTCGGCGCGGCGCTGCTGCCATTTTTCCGTTTTGGGCAGCAGACGCATCAGCCAGCGGGCAAGGTTCTGCACCAGCGGCGATACGCACACCAGCACCAGCACCACAATGATGGCCGCCACTACAGCGTATGCCATGGGCAGATAATTCATCACACCGGTGGTGTTGGCGGCAAGCCATCTGTGCTGAAACAGCAGCATCACCGTGGCATACAGCAGCACGGTGGTTTTGTGGAACACGTACTGCAGGGTCATCAGGCCCACGCCCGGGCCAACCGGCAGGCCGCAGCGGTGCAGATACCATGTCTGCACCGGCACTGCACCTGCGCCCAGCGTGACCACATTGCCAAAGGTGCCGCACCACGCGGTATCGATGCCCTGCCAGAGCCTGAAGCCCGGGATGCGGCTGCGCACGATGACCCACGCCACGCACCCCTCCAGCAGCGGATAGCTGAGGCCGATGGCCAGCACCACCAGCACCTGCCATGCGGACAGCTGCGAAAGCGCTTCGGTGATCTCGGCCCAGTTGTCCTTGAACAGCAGCACGATGATGCCGGTAAGTGCGGCGAGCACCAGCAGCGAGATCACTGTCTTTTTGCGGGAAGGTGCGGCAGAGGCGGGTTGGCTCATAGAGAGAACAGGCTCCTTTCAGGCGGAATGATTTGATAAAAGTATAACACACGCGGCCTGTGTCTTTGTGAACGGAACTGGAATTTTCTTGTGCAATTTTGATGGAATGATAAAAAGGCAAGGGCAGATGTACGCATCGACCCTTGCCTTTATCTTGTTTTTAGTCTGTTGATTCGTTCACCAGCCGTGTCAGGGTGGCAACATAGGCTTCGTTGGAATAATATTTCTCGTACATTTTCCGGCAGTCAGCTTTCATGGCGGCCAGCTGTTCCGGATGCAGGATAGCATGCTCCAGCACCTTTGCCAGCTGATCCGGGTCGTCGTCTTTGTACACAAAGCCGTCCACGCCCTCGGTGATCAGCCCGGCGGTGCCGGTGTGCTCCGACACGATGGAGGGCTTGCCGAAGATCAGGCCCTCGGTGACGAAGGTTGGCATGGGATCATCGCGGGAAGCGCATACCACGCAGGCGCACTGATCCATCAGGGATTTAATCTCGGGCCGTTCCAGACGCTTGCGGTAGAAAACGGTGTCCGGGTAGTCCTCCACCAGTGCATCCACGGCGTTCTTCAGGCTCTTGTCCGCCGCCTTGCCCACGAACAGGAAAGCAGCCTTCTGGCGCACCTCGGGCTTTAGCAGGCGGATGGCGTTGCAGAAAATATCCTGACCCTTGCGCGGCTCAAAGGAACCTACGGTCACGAACAGCGGCCTGCCGCCGGCATAGCTGATATCGTAGGGCGGGAAGCTTTCCTGCGCATAGTCCGGCAGACCGTAGATCAGCTGTTCAATGCTGAAGTCCGGCCGCACCGAGTGCATGGCGGCAGTGGCGTGGGAGCCTACGGCGCACACATGCACATTGGAGCCCAGTGTTTTGGGAATCTTGTGTGCAATGAATGGGTAGCCTGCAAAGGCATCGTGCAGCCACCACAGCACCGGCACGAAGGAGCCGTTCAGGGTGCTCACGGCGGCAGCCTCTACCACGGTGTTGGCCAGCACAAAATCGGCACTGGTGGCAAGGCCCCACAGCGACGAGTTCATCACGCAGTCGCTGCGGGTCACTACGGCGGCACCGGCATCCAGAAACAGCGGCAGCGAGCCGTCGTCCGCAGGGCCAAGCACCACCACTTCAAAGCCCATGCTGCGCAGCACCGGCACGGCACTTGTCAGCACGATGGGCGCACCGGTCATGGTCAGCTCGTGGCTCAGGATCAAAGCACGCTTTCCGTCTGCAGAGAACACATCGTCGGCACACAGCTCCCGCCGGAAGTGCAGCAAAGACTGCGGGATGCGGTGGCAGTTTTCCGCCATGGCGGTGGCAAGGCGCAGCAGCTCGGTCACGCTGTCCCTGCCGCGCGCAGCGGCGCGCACCCGGTCCAGAAGCTTCCGCGATACCATGGCGCAGCGGCTGCACGGGATGTGCTGGGTGCTCAGATAAAGGGCGGTGGAGCCATCGAAGCCAAAGGCGGCATCACACACCACAAAATCGGCACCGGTGCGTAGGGCGGCGGCAAAATAGGTCAGGGCGGTGGAGGTGCATTCCAGATCTTCGCTGACCAGCAGCACGCCCTCCACCGAGTCGGTCAGGGCGGGGGCCAGCTCCGTCACCAGCCGGAACTTGCGGTGCAGCTGGTTTTCCAGTGCGTGCTCCAGCGCCTGATGACGGCCCGGTGCATACACCAGCAGATAGGTGCTCTGGGTATCGGTATAAACCTGCTTCGTCAGCTGCTTACGCTGCAGGGTGCTGTAACTGCTGTACATGTTGACAACTCCTTTAGCGATCCGATTCAGCCGCGCAGCAGGCGGCGCAAAGCACGCAGCGGTGCGGTAAGCCGCCAGCTGCTGCTCTCGTACAGGTTTTCCAGCGAATCTTCATAGGCAGCACGGCTGTTCTGCAGTTCCGTCAGCTGATTGTTCAGCCGGGTGTTCTCGGCAAGGGCAGCCTGCAGCTGTTCCAGAACATCGTTCTTTTCGGCCTCAGCCTGCAGCTTGATGGTATTCAACGCGCTGAGCAGGGCCTTGCCGGGCTGCTCGTGCTGGAAGCGGCCCAGCGGATAGTAATGATAGGTCACGGCAAACTTCATCCCGGCCGCAAAGGGCACGGTGCTGCACACGGTCAGGTTGGGGTCCACATCCAAAAACAGCAGGCAGTCTTCCTGCAGCCGGATGCCGTTCATGGCGCGGCATTCCAGCCGCTCGTCCGAGATGCTCAGGTCAGTCACGCAGCAGGCCAGCTCACCGGGGTCCAGCCGCAACGCACGGGCATCCGTGGGCAGGGTGAACACCGCAGAGACCTCGTGGGTCAGTTCGTCGTAGGCATCCTCGGCAACGGTCAGGCATTCCCGCGGGGAATAGCCGGAGCCGGAATCGTAGAACAGCTGCGGCAGGGTCAGGGCAGCAGGTTCGTTGTCGCTGCCGTGCCTTGCCAGTGCGGCCTGATAGTTCAGCACCTGTTGTTCCAGCTCCAGACACCGCTGTGCCAGCCGGGATACACCTTCGTCAGAGAGCTTGAGCTGCTGTTCCAAGTCAGCAGCGCGGCTGCGGGCCGCAGCAAGGGTCTCGGGGACATCGTTGTTCATAACCGGATTCTCCTCTTACTTTTATGATGGCTGCACCGCAGCAGCCGGAAAAACATGTCAGTGCCGGGAGGTATAGTGCACGGCGGGCGTTCTGCGCTGTGCAGGGAAAAATCGGATGATGAGTGCGCGGCGTACACGCAGCAGCTCACACACCAGCCAGATAGAGCCCAGAGCGATGGCATATTGCAGCCACATGCCCAGCACCGGCTGCGCAGAGAACTTTGCTACCATCAGATACCACGGAATAGCGATGATCTCCACGGTATGTACGCAGAAAATGTTCAGCGAACGGCGACCCACCGCTTCCAGAAAGTGCACGATGGGGCCATGGCCGCGGCTGAGCCGCATGAACAGCCGGATGAAAAGCAGGCCTGCAGCACCGTCCAGAAAGATGCTCAGCGGCCCCAGCGACCACTCGGCCAGCGAGATGCAGTCGGTGGTGCGGGTAGCAAGAGCGCCTACGGCAATGAGTGCTGTGGCGGCCAGCAGCCCGGCAAAGACCTTGGGCGGCAGGGGCTCGTCCAGCAGATGCTTCTTTTTGGCAAGGAAGCCGATATAGAGGTAGGGCACTACCACGGCACCCTGGATCAGGCAGAAGGGCAGCTCCCACACAAGGCTCGCGCCCCAGCCCAGCAGGACGCAGCCTGCCACAGCCCATGGAACATAGCGCTCCGGGAAGATGTTCAGGATCACATCCAGCAGCACCCAGCCTACCATCAGTGCCAGCAGATACCACATCGGCCCGCAGGAGAAGAACTCCTGCCCGAAATACTCGGCCGTGTGGGGCAGGCCCAGCAGAAAGCCGCCGGTGACCTTGATAGACTCGCCGATGGTGCCGGGCAGGTACTGGAACGTCTTATAATGAATGATAAAGTGCAGCACGCAGGTGAACAGCGCCGTGTAAGCATAGGGTTTGAGAAGGCTTTTGAGCTGCTGGTGGATGCACTTATGGATAGAGCGCTTGCGGAAGCCGTAGCCGCTGGCAATAAAAAAGGCGGACATCAGCGCTTCGCGGTAGATGAACGGGAAAAACGCGGTCAGGGACAGGCCGCTGACCGCCTGCATGGGATAAAGCTCGGCGGTATGCGCAAAAACGATGGTCAGCATACCGGCACCCTTGAGCATGTCGAACATGCCGATGGAGCTGGCGGTGCGGGGCTTGGTTCCTTCCATGGAGGTTCCTTCCTTGCGCGGGACATTCCATCAGAGCCGGACGCCGCACAATGCGTAGATTTTGAATGAAAAAGATAAAATTTTGTATGGATATGAACCCAGTATAATGCTTTTTGCACAGACTGTCAATTTTGAATTGCGGTCCGGCGGGCGGGGACACATTGCAGCCTGCAATAAAAGCATAGCACAGGCAGGGCGGCTTCGCAACGAAAGGCAGAATTTACATCTGGAAACGACATGATATGCAAGATTTTATTGTCAATGTTTGGAATTAAATGTTGCAAAACTCTTGCATTGACACGGGCCTTATTGTATACTGGGCACAGTTGGAAATGATTGGAAGGATCTGTGTTGGCCTACACAGGAGCGCCGGATCGGATGATGAAAATGGAGGAAAAAAATGATTACATCGCTGTATCAGTCACTTTGCAATATGGAAACCAACATTGCAGACCGTGTGGCTCTGCGCTGGTATGATGAAAAAAAGCAGGGCGTGGCCGAGGTGCACTACGCACAGTATGCCCAGGATCTGCGCCGGTTCGTGGCGTTCCTGCGTGCAGAGTATGGCGATGTGCGCGGCAAGCGTGTGGCGATCCTGGCCCGCAACAGCTACCAGTATGTCATCTGCATGTACGGCACGGTCATTGCCGGAGCCGTGGCTGTGCCGCTGAACCTTGGCAAGGACTGGGATGCCATCTCCTATGAGCTGGGCCTCACCGAGCCGGTGTGCATCCTGCAGGATGGCGAGTTCGCGGAGCGGGAGCCTGCCCTCGCTGAGACCTACGGCAGCATCCTGAAGCCCATGGATGTCTTTGCGGCCTATGAGCCTGCCGAGGACGTGACCGAGGTGGAGGACCTCTCTGCTCTGGCCTTTATCATGTTCACCTCCGGCACCACCGGCCGCAGCAAGGGCGTTATGCTGAGCCAGAAGAACCTGTTCAGCGCCATGCCGGCTTTTCTGGACCCCTTTGACGATGTGAAGAAGTACACGGGCTGGAACACCGACGAGTTCTCGTCCCTGTCCGCCCTGCCCATGTTCCACATCTCCGCCATGACCAGCCTTGTTTCGTGGAGCATCACCGGCCACTCCATCAACCTGTGCAACAACCTGAAGTATTTCTACCGTGATCTGGGTGCCATGCACAGCGAGGTGATGGCGGTGGTGCCGGTGCTGCTGAAGAGCATCTACAGCGATGTGATGAAGGGACGCCGCGACCGCCTGAACGGCCTGTGCGTGCTGACCTGCGGCGCTGCCATGTTCGACCCCAAGATTCTGAGTGATATGATGGAGAAGGGCTTCTTTGTGGCCCAGATGTACGGCCTGACCGAGACCTGCGGCGACGGTGCATGGAACTCCTCGCAGGAGGCAAAGTACCTGACCAGCGTGGGCCATGTGGACCTCAGCTGTGAATACAAGCTGGACGACGGCGAGCTGTGTATGCGGGGCGACCCCATCATGCTGGGCTACTACAAGGACCCGGAAGGCACTGCAGAAGTCATCGATGCAGACGGCTGGTTCCACACTGGCGACATTGCCCGGGTGGAAGAGGACGGCTACATGTACCTGACCGGCCGCAAGAAGAACGTGATCATTCTGGACAGCGGCGAGAACGTGAGCCCCGAGGAGCTGGAAAAGCTGCTGGTGCCCTGTGCGGACATTCAGGAGTGCATCGTGAAGGAAAAGGACAAAAAGATCTGTGCCCTCATCTACTGTGACCCTGCAAAGCAGGAAACTGTGAAGGAGTTCGTCACTGGGGTCAACCGCGGCCTGCCGCTGTACAAGCGCATGGTGCCGGAGTTCAGCGCACAGCCGCTGCCCCGCAACGCCATGGGAAAACTGCTGCGCTGAACACAGGAGGAAACAGAACAATGCGTAAGATCAGAGTGCTGGATAATGTCTACGACCTTATCACCATCAACATGGAAGACCGCTTCAAGGATAATGTGGCCTTCCGCTTCTACGACACCGCAAACGATGCCGTGACCACCATCCTCTATAAGGATTATGTGCAGGATATCCGCAAGGCGGTGAATTACTTCCAGTCCACAATCCCGGAGATCAAGGGCAAAAAGATCTGCCTGCTCACCAAGAACAGCTACGAGTATGCCGTGAACACCTTTGGCGTGGTGGCGGCCGGTGCGGTGCTGGTGCTGCTGAACCAGCGCAAGAGCTGGGACGAGCTGAGCTATGAGCTGGGCCTTGTGGAGCCGGACGCCATCCTGACCGACGGCGACGACTACGGCTTCAACGACCAGCTCAAGGCTGCCTACGGCGATATCCTCCGCCCCATGGATGGCTTCCGCAGCTATGAGCCTGCGCAGCTGACCCGCTGCATCGACCACGAAGCCCTGATGGTCCTGATGTTCACCTCCGGTACCACGGGCCGCAGCAAGGGCGTGATGCTGAGCGAGAAGAATTTCTTCTCGGTGATGCGTGCCCACACCCAGATCGGTGAGCACATGATGGCGTATAAGCACGAACCGGACCTCGTCATGAGCCAGTACACCGTGCTGCCCATGTTCCATCTGGGCGCTTTCATCTGCCTGTTCTCCTGGGCCCATGCAGGCTGGGCGCTGAACGTCAGCAGCGACATCCGCAACTTCTATAAAGAGGTAAAGCGGATGCCCAGTCAGGCCATGGCGGTGGTGCCGGTCATTATGAACTCGCTCCACCACGATGTGATGCGCGGCCGCAAGGAACGTCTGGGTGAGCTGTGGGTGCCCATCTGCTCCTCTGCCATGTTCGACCCGCAGGTGATGCTGGATATGGCGGAACACGGCATGTTTGTGGTGCAGACCTACGGCAGCACCGAGACCTGCGGCGACGGCATCATCAACTACGCACAGGACGCAAAGCACATCGGCGCTGTGGGTCAGGGCAACGATTATCTGGACTACAAGATCGCCGAGGACGGCGAGCTGTGCATGCGCGGCGACAGCATCATGCTGGGCTACTACAAGGACCCGGAGGCCACCGCCGAGGTCATTGACGCGGACGGCTGGTTCCACACTGGCGATCTGGCCCGCAAGGACGAGGACGGCTACTATTTCCTGACCGGCCGCAAGAAGAACCTCATCATTCTGGACAGCGGCGAGAACATCAGCCCCGAAGAGCTGGAAGGCATCGTGGGCAAGTGCGAAGCCGTGAAGGAATGTGTAGTAAAAGAAATGGGCAAGAAGATCGGCGTGGTGGTCTATTGTGACGAGGACAAACAGCAGCAGGTGCGGGATTTTATCACCGAGGCAAACCGCACCCTGCCGCTGTACAAGCGCATGAGCGCAGTGGAGTTCAGCACCGAGCCGCTGCCGCGCAACGGTGCAGGCAAGCTGCTGCGCCAGTGATACAGATGCGATCGAATGCCCGGATGCATAAATGGGCCGGCAGACCGGCAGACTGAAAACAGGAGTTCCGACAAAAAACAAAGCTTTGTTGCCGGAACCCTTGCGCACAGGAGAGAATCAGGGTATTATTATGGAAAGGCATAGGAGATTGTGCCTATCATCCGTCACGGAAAGGAAGAAAATTTCTATGGAACGAGCAGAGATCATTTCCCAGATCCTGGCCATCCTGGAGGATGTTGCCGAGGTCTCTCCCGAAGATGTGAATGAGAACAGCGTCCTGATGGACGATCTGGATCTGTCCTCAATGGAGATCCTGACCATTGTGGCAGACCTCGAGGAGACCTTCGGCCTGCGCATCCCTGAAAAGGAGCTGCGCAACTTTGTGACCATAGGGGATCTGGTGGATTATCTGGCGGCAAACGCGGGGTAACAGTTCATGAATGAGTCGCAGCGCTCGACGGAGTACATCTTTCAGGGAACGATGTACTTCTTCCGTCGGGAGAAGATCCTGTGTCGGTACCAGTTTGCGCTGCAGGATGCGGTGGAACCCGCTCTTTTGCAGCGCGCACTGGAGGCGGCGCTTTCGGCCGCACCGTACTATCGGGTACAGCTGGTGCAGGAAAAGCGGAGCTTTTTTCTGGAGCCGAACCCGAACCCCTGCCTTGTGTATCAGGACAGTGCACAGCGCGATATCCCGGAGGAAACGAACGGCTATCTTTTCAGCGTGAGCTGTGAGGGGGACACCGTCTATTTTGACTGGTATCATTTCCTCATGGACGGCCACGGGGTGTCACCCTTCCTCACCCGCATTCTGGAACAGTACTGCAACCTGCGCTATGGCACGGCGTTTGCAAACACGCCCATCGTGTGCAGCCCGGCCTATGACATCGAGGCCATGATGGAAAAATATCCACCCCTCACAGCCACCGAGAGCACGATGCAGAGGGATGTGGTGCAGACATGGGAGGGCAGGATGCGCCGCACCCGGGTGCGGCTGACCAAGCAGAGCCTTGTGGACCGGGCAGTGGAGAACGGTGTCAAGCCCTTTACAGCGCTGGCCGGTCTGCTGAGCCTTGCGCTGCGCAACTATCTGGGCAAAGACGAGATCCAGTATTCCTACTCGGCAGATACCCGCAGGGAAGCGGGCGTGCCGGATGCCCTTTACAACTGCGTGTGCTCCTTCCAGAGCGGCGTGAAGCTGAACGATGACACCCGCCTTGCGGACATCGTGCCGGAAATGGATGCCGAGGTGCTCCGCACCCTGCAGCCGGAGGCAAAGCTGCGCCAGATGATCCAGCAAATGAGCTGGGTGTACAAGGTAGACCAGCAGAAAGCGCCCCTGCGCATCAAGCAGAGGGTGTTCCAGATGGGTGAGTACATCAGCGGTGTCCCGGCGGATTTCTGGCTCAGCTATCTGGGCAATCCGCTGCTGCCGGCCACGCAGGAGCTTCAGAAGTACACCAAAGACTTCAACGTCTGGGTCCCGCCGGATGGCGGCTCCATGGGTGTGGAAGCCTCCAGCCTGAATGGCATCATCACCCTGTGCATCGAGAACAAGGCCGAAATGCCCGGCCTTGCCGGGATGATCCGCACCGCCTTTGAAAAAGAGGACATCACGGTGCTGGAAGCCGTGGATCTGGATACATAAGTGCAGAACATAAAAAGCACTCTTTCCGGGCAGGAAAGGGTGCTTTTTTGCGTCTTATTCGGTCCGTGCAGGCCGTGTGGTCACCTCGCCGCAGCGCAGAGCCTCCTGTCGGCCGTTCTCCCGCTGAATGACCAGCCGCCCTTCCTCGTCGATGGCAAGGGCCTTTGCGGCGTAGGTCTCGGTCTCGGCGCACACTGTCACCCAGTGGCCGGGCACAAAGCACCGGGCGCGGTACTCATCCAGACAGTCAAACGCCGGGCACAGGGCCAGCAGCTCCCGGGCAATGGCCCCGGCCAGTGCGGCCCGGCTCACCGGGGCAGGCCCGCCGGGGTACAGGCTCCCGGCTCTGCGGGCCAGCTCCTCCGGCCAGTCGGCAGCGGTGGAGGTAAGGTTCAGCCCGATGCCGACCACCAGCCATTCCAGCTGTCCGCTCTCGAGGTCGGTCCCCGCTTCGGTCAGGATGCCGCAGACCTTTCTGCCCTGATAGTACAGGTCGTTGACCCACTTGACGGCAAGCTCCAGCCCGCAGAGTTTTTTCACGGCACGGCAGACCGCCACCGCGGCGCTGATGGTAGCGGTCTGGGCATTGGCGGCGGGCATTTCCGGGCGCAGCAGCACCGAGCAGTAAACGCCCTTGCCTGCCGGGCTTTCAAATCTCCGGCCCAGCCTGCCGCGTCCGGCGCTCTGGTGGGCGGTGAGCACCAGCGTGCCATGGGGTGCACCATCCAGCGCCAGCAGCTTTGCCGTGCGGTTGGAGCTCTCCAGCGTGTCATATAAATAGATGGGTGCAGGGTAGTCCCCGATGGCTTCGGTGCAGAACGGGTCGCCGCCTGCCAGCCGGTAGCCCCGGCGGGGCGCAGCTTCCAGCGCGTACCCTTGGGCCGTGAGGGCCGCAGCGGCCTTGTGCACGGCAGCGCGGCTCACGCCGAGGGTCTCGGCCAGCTGCTGGCCGGAAACGTAGCTGCCCCCGGCAGCGGAAAGTGCCTGCAAAAGTGCCTGACGGGTACTGACAGCCATGGCCGAATGCCTCCTTTTGTGCTATACTACTTCTATTGTATCATAAAAATAAAAGTTTTTGCAGGATTTTGAACGGCTGTTTCGTATGAATGTGCAGAAGGGCAGCGCAGGGGCTGCACTTCGTCGGACCGGGACGAAACTGAAAGGAGGTGGGCAGGCCGTTGACAACCTTGGAATTCAGCGCGATGGTGCAGAAATACCAGTCGCTCGTATATACGGTCTGCCACCAGCTGGTGCCGGATGCCGGCGATGCGCAGGACCTGACGCAGGAGACCTTTCTGGCGGCATGGCGGGCCATTGACCGCTGCCCGTCCGGGTTTGAAAAACAGTGGCTGGCACGCATCGCTGCCAACAAGTCAAAGGACTATCTGCGCAGCGCATGGGTGCGCAGGGTGAACATTCCCGGCGACGATGTGCTGGCGCTGGAAGGTGCGCCGCCCGGCACCCAGCCGGAACAGCAGGTGCTGGATGCTCTGGGCGAGGAAGAGCTCACCGCCATGATCCTGGACCTGCGGGAGCCCTACAGAACGCCTTGCCGTCTGGTGCTGCTGGAACAGCACACCATGGCCGAGGCGGCACAGCTGTGCGGCCGCCCGCCCAAGACGGTGGAAGCACAGATCTACCGGGCAAAAAAGATGCTGGCACAGCAGATACTACAGCGTGAAAACGATGGAAAGGAGTGCGTACATGGAACTGTTTGACAAAAACGGCTGCCTGACCGACGAAGGCCTGCAGGCCCTGCAGGCAGGCGGGCTGGATGAGCTGGGCCGGCTGGAAACCGCCGAGCATTTATCCTACTGCGATAAATGCATGGACCGCTACACCGCTCTGCTGACGGCAGATGCGCTGGAAACGCCGCCCCACTCCGCGCACAAGGCGGTGATGGCCGCTATCTGGGTGCGGCTGATGCAGAACACATGGGGCCGTGCCGCAGTGGCCGGTGTGGCGGCGGTGCTGGCCTTTACCATGTGGCGCTCCGGCACCATAGACCAGCTGCTGAATTTCCGGCAGGAGCTGCACACATGGACACCGGAGACCAGCCAGAGCCAGACCGAAGAAGCCTTGCAGCTGGGCAAGCCGGTGGAAGATGGCCGACCGTCCGCCCAGCCGGAAATACTGGGAAAGCCAATGGACGACGACAAGCCGAAGCAGCAGGCTTCGCTGGCAAAAGCACTCAATGACCTGCTGTTCGGAGCCGGCGGCCCTGCAGCAGAAAAATACAAAAATTCGCCACTTGCAGATCAAACGAAATAAGGAGATCGATTATGATGAAAAACGGAATCCTGACCTTCCTCTTCGCCTTTTGCCCGGGCGCAGGCCAGATGTATCAGGGCTACATGAAGCGCGGCCTTTCGCTCATTACGATGTTCTGCGTGGCCTTTGGTGCGGGCACTCTGCTGGAAGTTTTGTATGTAGCCATGCCCATTGTGTGGATGTACAGCTTCTTTGACACCTTCAATCTCCGGGCGCAGATCGGCGCAGGCACCGCCCCGCAGGACGATTATCTGGTGCACATCAACTGGCACGACCAGCGCATGGAACAGTTCATGCTGGACAGCCACAAGCTGCTGGGTTGGGGCCTGATCGCGCTGGGCGCGCTGGTGGCCTACCAGAACATCCTTATGAACACGCTGGGGGATATCGTGTGGCGCTGGGGCCAGAGCAGCCCCTTCTTCCGCGCACTTTACCTGATGATGGATCAGCTGCCGGAGGTGGTGGTGTGCGTGGCCCTGATCATCTGCGGTGCGTGGCTGGTGCGCGGCCCCAAGGGCAGAAAGCAGAAGCCGCAGAACGATGCCGAAGATGAAGATTTTACCGAGTATACTGCACAGGATGCGCAGGCGGAGCCGAAAGCAAAGGGCTTTGCCATGCCCAAGCTCTCGGCTCTGCTGGGCAAGCCCGTGACCCCGGACGATGAGACGGAGGATGCTGACGATGGACGAGACGAGAAATGATGCGCCGCTGACCGGTGAAGCACCGCAGCCTGCAAAACCGCAGCCGCTGCGCCGGGTGGGCAGCTTTACGCTGGGCGTATGCCTGATCGCAGCGGGCATCTTCTTTCTGCTTGCCTATTTTGTGCCGGGCGTTGACTGGAAGCTGATGCTCAAGATCGCCCCGGCGGCAGGGCTGATCCTGCTGGGCGGCGAGGTGCTGTTCTTTGCCGCCCGCCCGGGCCGCTGGAAATACGATTTCTGGTCGGTGCTGATCTGCCTTGTGCTCATGGCCGGGTGCTTTGGCCTTTCGCTGCTGCCGGTGGTGTGGGATGAACTCGGCCCGGAGCGGAATCAGGCAAGCATGAAGCTGGGGCAGGAATATACGACAGAAGCCTATGACAAGATCAAACAAACAGCCCCGGATATCCGTGTGAAGAATATCAGCGGAAACGCCTACCTGTACAGCAGTGAGGCGAAAACGCTGCGGGATGTGAATGCCGGAAACGGCTATCTGAGCCTGACTGTGGAGCTGTTTGGCGGCTATGACAGCGTACAGGCCTTTGCGCAGGACTGCCGCAGCGTGACCGATGCCGTGCAGCAGTGCAGCGCACAGCCGGATGAGCTGCGCATTACATGGTCGCCGGAGAACGACCCGGGCCAGAGTCTTGCCTCCGGCAGCCTGCAGAATGTGGAGCAGTACACGCTGGAACTGGAAGGCATCGCACAGCTGGACTGGACAGCAGAGCAGATGGCAAAGCAGACCGAGGTGCAGTATCTGCTGGACGAAGAAAACGAAGAAACGGCAGAGTCCGAAGCTTTTTCCGAGGAAAGCGCGGAGCTGAGTGAGTGAAACAAAAAATGCTTCCGTGCGGCGCACGGAAGCATTTTTTATACGTTTATACGGTCGATCTTACAGCTTTTTGCCGGTGAGCAGCTCGTAAGCTTCCAGATACTTGGCAATGGTCTTGTCAATCACGTCCTGCGGCAGGTCGTAGTTGCTGTCGGGGTTGGCCTTGAGCCAGTCGCGAACGAACTGCTTATCAAAAGAGGGCTGGCTGTGACCCGGCTCATAGCCCTCCAGCGGCCAGAAGCGGGAGGAATCCGGGGTGAGCATCTCGTCGCCCAGCACCACGTTGCCGTTCTCATCCAGACCAAACTCAAACTTGGTGTCGGCAATGATGATGCCGCGGGAGAGCGCATATTCAGCACACTTCTTATACAGGGCAATGGTGTAGTCGCGCAGCTTGGTGGCATACTCCTCGCCGTGGCCGGGGAACTGCTTTTCCAGCACCTCGATGCTCTTTTCGTAGGAGATGTTCTCGTCGTGGTCGCCGATCTCGGCCTTGGTGGAGGGAGTGTAGATAGGCTCGGGCAGCTTGTCGGACTCCTTCAGGCCCTCGGGCAGCTGGATGCCGCACACCTTGCCGGTCTTCTGGTAGCTGGCCCAGCCGCTGCCGGTGATGTAGCCGCGCACGATGCACTCGATGGGCAGCATGGTCAGCTTGCGGCACATCATGCTGTTGCCGTCGAACTGGGGCTGCTGGAAGAACTCCGGCATATCCTTCACGTCCACGCTCAGCATATGGTTGGGCAGCAGATCGCGGGTGTAATCGAACCAGAATTTGCTCATCTGGGTCAGAACGGTGCCCTTTTTGGTGACCTTGTTTTTCAGGATGACATCAAACGCGGAAATGCGGTCGGTAGCAACCATGATGAGGCTGTCACCGTTATCATAGATCTCACGAACCTTGCCTTCTTTAATGGGCTTGAACTCAGTCATAATCAAACACTCCATTTTCCAATGCCGAAAAAGCGGCGGTGTATCTTACCTGATTATTGTACCATGTCTGCGGACAGTTTGAAAGAAACAGAATGAAAGGAAAATCAGGCCGTTTTTGCATTTTTCTCGTGAAAAATGTACGAAAAATAGAATCAAAATTCGGCGATTTGACGATAAAAGTCGTACTTTCACAACAATGAAGCACCTTTTTGTAAAATGTAGGCATGGACATTCCGGCGATTGTGCGGTATCTTATAATCAACAAATTAGAATAGGGAGGGTTTACATATGGGCAGTTTTCCCAAAGATTTTCTGTGGGGCGGTGCCACCGCTGCCAACCAGTGCGAGGGCGCATGGCAGGCAGGCGGCAAGGGCCTTGCCACCGTGGATGTGACCCCGTTTGGCCCGGACCGCTTCCCGGTGGCGCTGGGTCGGCTGGAAATGCTGGAGTGTGACGACAAGCACTATTATCCCAGCCATGAAGCCATTGACCTGTATCACCATTATAAAGAGGACATCGCCCTCTTTGCCGAGATGGGTTTCAAGTGCTTCCGGCTGTCCATCGCATGGACCCGCATCCTGCCGAACGGCGACGATGCCCAGCCCAATGAAGAGGGCTTGAAGTTCTATGAGGATGTGTTTGATGAGTGCCACAAATACGGCATTGAACCGCTTGTGACCATCTGCCACTTCGATACCCCCATTGCCCTCATAAAAAAGTATGGCGGCTGGAAAGACCGCCGCATGGTGGATGCCTATGTGCACTACTGTGAAGTGCTGTTTGACCGCTACAAGGGGAAGGTGAAATACTGGCTCACCTTCAACGAGATCAACATGCTGCTGCATCTGCCCTTTACCGGCGCGGGGCTAGTGTTCTATCCGGGAGAGAATGTGCAGCAGGTGGAGTATCAGGCGGCACATCATGAACTGGTGGCCAGCGCAAAGGCGGTCAAGCTGGCCCATGAAAAGATGCCCGGTGCCATGGTGGGCTGTATGCTGGCGGCAGGCCAGTATTACCCGCGCACCTGTGCACCGGAGGATATCCGTGCCGCGCAGGAAGCGGACCGCGACAACTACTTCTTTACCGATGTGCAGGCCCGGGGAGCCTACCCGGTGTGGGCAAAAAAGCGGATGGAGAAGGCCGGCATCACCCTACACACCGAGCCGGGCGATGAGCAGGTTCTGAAAGAAGGCACCGTGGATTTTGTCTCCTTCAGCTACTATTCCAGCCGCTGCATCACCACGGATCAGGAGATCCTGGCAGAAGAAAAGGCCGACGGCAATGCGGTGCTGGATGCCGTGAAGAATCCGTACCTCAAGGCCAGCGAGTGGGGCTGGGCCATCGACCCGGTGGGCCTGCGCGTGACCCTGAACACCATCTACGACCGGTACGAAAAGCCCATGTTCATTGTGGAGAACGGCCTTGGCGCGGTGGATACCGTGGAAGCGGACGGCTCCATCCACGACAGCTACCGCATCGATTATCTGCGCGCCCACATCGAGCAGATGGAAAAGGCCGTCAACGAGGACGGCCTGCCGCTGATGGGCTACACCACATGGGGCCCTATCGACCTTGTGAGCGCATCCACCGGTGAGATGAAAAAGCGCTACGGCTTTATCTATGTGGATAAGGACAACGACGGCAACGGCACACTGGCCCGCAGCCGCAAGGACAGCTTCTACTGGTACAAAAAGGTCATTGCTTCAAACGGCACCGACCTTGCCTGAAATTTGCGAAAAAATAAATTTGTGAGAAAGAATTGGAATTTATGACACCTGAGATTATTGCACACCGCGGCGCGTCCTATCTTGCGCCGGAAAATACCCTTTCTGCGTTCCGCAAGGCGATGGAGATCGGCGCGGACGGCGTGGAAATGGACGTACAGCAGACCAGCGATAAAAAGCTGGTGATCCACCACGATTTTGTCATTGACTGGCACACCGATATGCGTGGCCAGATCTACGACATGACCGAGGGCGAGCTGAAGGCGCTGGACTTTGGCAGCTGGAAGGATGTGAACTATCGGAACGAGAGGATCGCTACCCTGCAGGAGGCACTGGCTCTGTGCAGGGAAATGGAAGGTACCATCGTTCAGCTGGAAATGAAGGCTACCATCGATGACGACCCGGATTTTGTCCCCCGCGTGATCGAGGAGGTGCGTGCAGCAAACATTACCGACCGGCTGGTGGTGATCTCGTTCAACCACGACCTGCTGCGGCAGGCAAAGCAGCTGATGCCGGAGCTGAAGGTGGGCGTGCTGGTCTACGGTGCGTTGGAGACCATGGCGCTGCCCACTAGCACATGGGAAATGCTTGGCCTGCAGAACGGGCTGGAAGAGGATGATTTTCCACAGCTGCCGCCGCTGTCGGTGGAAAATGTGGATGACGAAAACTGCAGCTGGGCCCTGCGCTGGATGGGCAATCAGATCAGTATGCTGCAGGCGAACTTTCCGGGCAAGAGTCTGGTAGAGGTAGCCCAGCGCCTGCTGGAACAGCGGGACCCGGTAAAGTATGTGCAGACGCTGGACTTCAAGCCGGACTGGGTGAGCTGCGAATATCACACCGCTTACCAGCAGCCCAGCATGGTGCAGAAGCTGCATGATCTGGGCATCAAGGCGGCATACTGGACGGTGGACGGGGAACAGGCCGTGAAAGACCTTTGGCCCCTGCAGCCGGATGCCATCGTCACAAACCGCCCGGACCGCGTGCGGGAATGGATCTCTGAACTGGAAATGACAGAATAAAGGGCAGAAGCTGCATCCCTTCGGTGCGGCCTGATTCCCCAAGCAACATCTGAAAAGCAAACAGCGGACAGCCTGCAGGCCGTCCGCTGTTGTGCTATGCAAAAGATGTTATAAAATATATCCGAGGCTCCGCAGCACGAACAGCCAGAAGGTCAGGCTGAATGCGCTGAACAGGGTGGTGGTAACGCACACGCTGCCGGTAAGCACACCTTCGTGGCCCATCTGCTTTGCCATAACGTAGCACGCCGGGGTGGTGATGCTGCCCAGCATCACCAGCAGGGCCACCAGCTTTTCATCGGTAAAGCCAAAGCGCACAGCCAGCGGCAGGAACAGCGCAGGCAGCACCATCAGCTTGACCACAGTAGCCACAGCAGTAGGCTTGAGGTATCCCAGAGCTTTTTTGCCCTTGAAGCCTGCACCAATGGCAAGCAGGGCCAGAGGGCTGGTCAGACCGGCCACATTGGAAAGGGCCTTATCCAGCATGGCAGGCATGGAAATGTGCAGCATGCTCCACGCAAAGCCCGCTGCAATGCCCAGAAGGATGGGGTTCGTCAGGATGCCTTTCACACTCTTTTTGAGCTTTTCAGCCATATTGCCGGTCTGAGCCTGCGCAGTGGGCGCTTCCAGCATCAAAATGACCACTGCCATGATGTTATACAGCGGCACACTGCCAAGGATCATCAGGCTGGACATGCTGGCATCGCCGTAGATGCTCTGCAGAAAAGCCGAGCCGAGGATGGCAGCCGACGAGCGGTAACACACCTGAACGAACTCGCCCACAAGGCCGGTGCCCTTTAAAAACAGCTTTGCCAGCGCCCAGATCACAAGGATGCACGCCAGTGTGACCGCAAAGCAGAACAGCACATACCGGCCATCGAAGGTGGCGCGGACATCGTTTTTGCCAAGGTCGCGGAACAGCTGCACCGGCAGTGCCACATAAAACACGAACTTGTTGGCCCCGGCCACGAACGCATCGCTCAGAAAACCGGTGCGGTGCAGCACATAGCCCAGCAGCATGATAAAGAACAGCGGCATGGTGCTGTTCATGCTGAACAGAAGATTTTCCAGCATGGCTCACACCCCGCCGTGGCGGCGCTGCTCTGCCGCCAGCTCCTGCTGCAGGGCAGCTTTGCGGTGGTCCAGCAGCAGGTCTTTGTTGTACTTGAAGTAGCGTTCGCAGCCGTTCTCGGTGAGGAAGGCGTGGGACACCGGGTTCACCGTCAGCTCGGTGACGAACACCACCATCTCCTGGCTTTCGGCAAAGGCCTGTTCCATAAAGTCGAAAGCGGCTTCCAGCGCGGCGCTGGCGGTCTGCTGGGCCTTTTCGCGCTCATCGGCAAGGGACTGGAACTGCCCGCGCAGCAGGTCGAAGGCTTCCTGTGTACCGGCGGCGTTGGCACGGCGCAGTTCGCCCTCCCAGCCGCGCAGCACGGCCAGCACTTGCAGGCGGGTGGTCAGAGCATCTTTGCTCAGCAGCCCGGCGGCACGCTTTTGCTGTGTTTCGGTGTCGTAATCCATGATCTGCTGGTGGAACATTTCTGCCGAGCCGTCCGGGATATCCTCCGGAACGGTGGCAAGGGCTTTTTTGGTCTCCCGCAGAAAGGCATAGCAGCTGTCGGCCACTGCATCTGCCTGACGGGAGGCCGTGAACCGGGTGCCGAGGCCTGCAAGGATCAGGCTGACCAGCGAAAGCCGCTCGTCGAAGGGGGCCTGCAGCAGCCGTGCGAACACGGCGGGCTTTGCCTGTCCGGCCAAGATCTCCTCTACGCCGTAGTCGTCGCGGTACTTATAGTAAAGGTCGAGGTAGGCGGAGAAGTCCTCTGCGATCTTCGGGTGCTGGATGTACTCGCGGATCAGGTCTTCATCAGCCTGCAGACCCAGTGTTTCGTAGGTGTCCAGCAGATTGGAAAGATCCTCCCAGCCGCGGGCGGTCACGAACTGGGTGCCGTCCACATCGGCGTTGATCTGGTAGAAGTTCTGCGGGTGCAGCTCCAGATAGCTCAAAATGGCGCTGTGGATGTGGGCAGCGCGGGCATAGTCCTTCCACACGGGCAGGTCCGGCTCAATGTCCATGCGGCGCACGCGGTCCAGCGTAACGATATCAAAGTCGCGCACAGATTTGTTATATTCCGGTGGGTTGCCTGCCGCCACGATCACCCAGCCCGCAGGCACGGCCTGATTGCCAAAGGTCTTGCATTGCAAAAATTGCAGCATGGTGGGGGCCAGCGTTTCCGACACACAGTTGATCTCGTCGATGAACAGAATGCCCTCGGAGAGGCCGGTGGCCTCCATCTTGGCGTAGATGCTGGCAATGATCTCGCTCATGGTATATTCAGTCACTGAGACATCTTTTCCGCCGTAGTTGCGCTGGCGGATGAAGGGCAGGCCCACGGCGCTCTGGCGGGTGTGGTGGGTGATGGTGTAGGCCACCAGCGCCACGCCGCACTCCCGGGCTACCTGCTCCATCACCTGCGTCTTGCCAATGCCCGGAGGCCCCATGAGCAGAATGGGACGCTGCCGGATGGCCGGGATGGCGTATTCGCCCAGAGCATCCTTGGCAAGGTAGGCTTTTACGGTGTGTTCAATTTCTTCTTTGGCTCGTTTGATATTCATAACAAATTCCCTCACGAATTGTTCAGGTCACGGTACAGGTCGTCCTCTTCGGCCAGCGCGTCGGCAAGGGTGCTTTGCGGGCGGGCTGCTGCACCGGTAAATTCCTCTTCATCCAGAACCACCTTCATGGCCCACGGCGGTACATTGGCATCGTCGAACCGCTCCCCCAGAAACAGAAAAGCGGTGTCGTAGGCCGGGCGCTTGGCGGGGTAGGTGCCCATGCCGTCGGTGAAGTACAAAAGGCCCCGCAGGTTCGAGAACTTCTTCTCGGCGCACAGCTGGTTCACGTATTCAAAGGCCGGGCGGAAGTCCGTTCCGCCGCCGCCCCGCAGCTCAAAGTGGTTCATGGCGTGGATCAGCTCGTCCTCATTGTGGATCAGGATATCCTGCCGGATGGCGTTATCGGCCTGGATCAGGTGCAGGTTCATCCGGTGGAAAAAGTTCTCCTGTCCTTTCAGCAGAGTGTAGGTCTCCGCAAGGAACGCCCGCACCAGTTCACCGGAGGTGGAGTAGCTGGTGTCGATGACAAGGGCCAGCTCCTCGATCTTTTTGCTCTCCCGGCTTTCCAGAGGCTCGATGAGGGGCAGGTTTCCGTACACCGAAAGGCCGTAGGTGTAGAAGTTCAGGTCGAACTCGTCCGGGTCCAGCTTTACTTCCTCCCGCAGCACGCAGAACCGGCGCAGAAAATCCCGGTAGCTGCGGCGGCTGCGGTTGGCGGCTTTTACCTGCTGCTTCAGGGCATCGGCACCGTCCCCGGCTTCCTTATCCCGCAGGTCCAGCTCTGTCTGCATCCGCTCCCCGATCTTCTGCCACGTTTTCTGGGGCAGCGGCGTGGGCATCTGCTGGGGCTGGTCAGGCGCATCCTTCGGCCACAGACGGTGGTCGTCGGTCACGAACTCCCGCTCCAGCTGGCGCAGCACACCGGGGGTCTGCCGGGTGAGCCACCGATACACCGGCGCGGCTGCCACCACGGTTTCCTCGGCGGTGATCTGCTGGTAGGCGTTCTGGCGCACATAGGTCAGCGGGCGCTTGACGCTGGTGCGGTTCAGGCTGTCGATAACGTTTTCCACTGCGATATCACAGGCAAGGCTCCACAGTTGCGGCTCCCGGCGGCCTTTCAGCCACAAATGTCGGAATACGCAGTGGAATATGGTGTGCAGATACAACCGGTTGAGATATTTTGGATTGTCCTGATAGAGCCGCAGCAGGTGGCTGGGTTGATAAAACAGGACCTGACCATCCGTAGCCAGCACCCGGCAGCGCTCGTCCGGGGCGGGGGACAAGGCACTGAGCGCTATATCCAGAAAGCGGAAGTCCAGATACAGCCCGCTGCGCACCACCGCCAGCACCTCGCCGCCCATGCGTGCCTGCCACTCCTCGTGGGTCTCCGGCCGCTGGGACTGGAACGGCTTGCGCGGGTCAAAAAATTTTTCTTTTTGGATCGTTTGGGGCAAAAGTGTCACCTCACTTGGAACCCTCTCAGCCTTGCTGCAAACTCCCCCAGTCATCGCTGCGCGATGCCAGCCCCCTCAGGGATGGGGCCTCTGGCGAAACCGGAAGCTTACCCTTACTGCCAAAGGCTCCCCCTTAGAGGGAGCTGGCGCACGAAGTGCGGCGGAAGGAGTTTTCTGCTGTTTAAAAATCAAAATCGTACCGCTGCTTTTTGGGCTGAGGAGCATACTTTTTGTGCTCCGCATCCGCCAGCAGAGCGGCGGCAGCGGCGTTCCCGGCCTTGGCGGCAAGGGCTGAAGCTTCGGCAAAGCCGTCTTTGTCCAGCACATCCAGCGCAATGAGTGCACGCACGGCATCATTGTCCTGCGCCTTCAGCAGGCGGGCCAGCACCCGGTCGGTGTTGGCTGCCAGAAATGCCCGGTAGTGCCCGGCAGCGGCTTCGGTCAGCTGCCACGGATACCGCAGCCGGTCAAAGCAGAGCATTGCCATCACATTGGCATCGTCGGCATCGTGGCCCTGCGGGAAGATCGCGTCGTATTCTGCGGGGAGGAATTTGTTCTCTAAAAAACACTGCCGGTAATGATATCCTTGGCCGGAAAAGGTGTGTAGAAGAATGTGGGCGGGGGTCTCCTCGATATCCTCCCAGTAGGCGGGATACCAAAGCGCTGCCAGCGGGGCTGCTGTACCGGCAGGGCAAAACTCAGCCCGTACCGCTTCGGTGATGTTGTTCACAAGGGCAAACAGGCCGGTGGGTTCTTCAGGGCCTGCCTGCACCCGGATGGTCTCCAGCGCGAAGCAGTTCAAAAACACATCGCTGCCCATGGTCAGGCTGCCCGTGCCCACGGTGAGCAGACGAAGCTTGCGGCAGTTGTAGAATGCGCAGCTGCCGACGACCTGTAAGCTGTCCGGCAGGGTCAGCTCTTCGAGAAAGTTCCCACACACCGGGTGCAGATCGTCTGCATCCGAACCGGCAGCGGGCGCGTCAAAGTCGAAGTCATACCGACGGCAGGTGCCGCCCACCGTCTGCCCAAAGGCCCGAGTCAGCCGCGCCGTGCCGTCCGGGGCCGCCTCGTAGCGGCAGGTCTTGTCTGCCGCAGGCAGGCTGCGCGGCTTTTCGGAAAAGCAGTAGTCGCCCAGTTCGGTAACAGCAAAGCTGCCGCCCTCCGGTGCTGGCAGGGTGCCGGGCAGCGCGATACACGGCTCTGTGCCGTACACCCGCACCAGCCGGGCTGTGTCTGCCGAAAGCGGCAGGATATCCAAGGTGAGTGTGCTCTCCGAAACCACGATGCAAAACTCCTCAATTTGATAGAATCATTCAGCTTTCAGTATAAACCAACGGCAAAGCCTTGTAAAGTATAAAAAATTCTGACGTAACATAGTAGAAAAATGAATCAGAAACCTCTTGACTTTTGCATGAAAGTGCGTATAATAAGGGTAGGCAACGCGATAAGGCCGAACGTGTTTACCACGTAAAAAATCGAAGCACCCCGGTAGAACCAGTACCGGGGTGCTTCTTTTCATTAGTGCTTGCTGCCCTTGAAGAACAGGCTGTCAAGCCACTTGCATAAATAGTAGGCTACTACCTCTGCTGCGACAGTCTGAAAAAACGCGATAAAGCTAGGCATGTTTACCACCTCCTTTCCGCGACAGGGGGATTGGAGAAGGGCCGCAGAGCCAGTATAACACAAAAAGCGGCAGCGCGCAATTTGATGCACGCTGTCGCTTTTTCATTGAGGAGGTAGAAAAACGCTTAGTTTTCGGCAAGGTTGCCGGTGTACAGCTGGTAATACTTGCCTTTTTTAGCGATCAGCTCGTCGTGGCTGCCGCGCTCGATGATGCGGCCCTGCTCCAGCACCACGATGCAGTCTGCATTGCGGACGGTGGACAGGCGGTGCGCAATGACAAAGCTGGTGCGGCCGTACATCAGGCCGTCCATGCCGCGCTGCACCAGCGCTTCGGTGCGGGTATCGATGGAGGAGGTGGCCTCGTCCAGGATCAGCACCGGGGGATCTGCCACGGCGGCGCGGGCGATGGCCAGCAGCTGGCGCTGGCCCTGCGAGAGGTTGGCACCATCGCCGGTGAGCATGGTGTTGTAGCCCTCCGGCAGGCGCTTGATGAAGCCATCCGCGTTGGCAAGGCGGGCGGCGGCGATGCACTCTTCATCGGTGGCATCCAGCCGGCCGTAGCGGATGTTCTCCATCACCGTGCCGGTGAACAGATGGGTGTCTTGCAGCACGATGCCCAGAGAACGGCGCAGATCGGCCTTTTTGATCTTGTGGATGTTGATGCCGTCGTAGCGGATCTTGCCGTCCTGAATGTCGTAGAACCGGTTGATGAGGTTGGTGATGGTGGTCTTACCGGCACCGGTAGAGCCGACAAAGGCGATCTTCTGGCCCGGACGGCCATACAGGTTGATATCGTGCAGGACGGTTTTTTCCGGCACATAGCCAAAGTCTACATCGGTAAAGGTGATGCTGCCTTCCAGCTTGTGGTAGGTGGTAGTGCCGTCGTGGTGCGGGTGCTTCCATGCCCACAGGCCGGTGCGCTCGTCCGTCTCCACCAGCTGGTCGTTGCGGTCGTACTTTGCGTTGACAAGGGTCACATAGCCCTCGTCGGTCTCGCTCTCTTCGTCCATCATCTTGAAGATACGCTCGGCACCGGCCAGAGCCATGATGATGCTGTTGGCCTGCATGGACACCTGACTGATGGGCATGTTGAAGCCCTTGTTCAGGCTCAGGAAAGCCACCACCGTGCCAAGGGTCGTGCCGCCCATGCCGCTCACGGCCATGGCTGCGCCTGCCAGCGCACAGACGGCATAGCTGATGTTGCCCAGCTGGGCGTTGACCGGCATCATGATGTTGGCAAAGCTGTTGGCTTTGTTGGCGCTGTCCTTCAGCTGGTCGTTCAGCTGGCGGAAGCCGGCCAGCGCCTTCTGTTCGTGGGTGAACACCTTGACGACCTTCTGGCCCTCCATCATCTCTTCGATATAGCCGTTCAACTTGCCCAGATCCCGCTGCTGCTGGATGAAGTATTTGCCGGACTGCTGGGTGATCTTTTTGGAGCAGAACATCATCAGCGCCACCATCAGCATGGTAACGATCGTCAGCTGCCAGCTGAGCATGCACATGCTGAAGAACACCGAAACAATGGTAATGGCGCTGGACACTAGCTGCGGGATGCTCTGGCTGAGCATCTGGCGCAGGGTATCCACATCGTTGGTGTACACGGACATGATGTCGCCGTGGGGATGCTGGTCAAAATACTTGATGGGCAGGCTCTCCATGTGGGTGAACAGCTGGGTGCGCAGGTTGCGCAGGGTGCCCTGCGTCACGTTGACCATGATGCGGGCGTTGAGCCATGCGGCCAGAATGCCGATAACGTAGATGATGCCTACCCGCAGCAGAGCTGCTGCCAGCGGGGCAAAATCGGGGTCCTGCTGCTGGGTCATGGGCACGATGTAATCGTCCATCAGGGTCTTTAAGAACAGACTGGCCTGAACGTTTGCCAGCGCGCTGACCACGATGCAGACAAGTACAAGGATGCAATGGGGCAGATAGTGCCGGAATACCTCATCCATGATGCGCTTCAGCAGCTTGCCCGGGTTTTCCACTTTGGGCCGGGGGCCGCCCATGCGGGGGCCGGGGCCGCGAACTTCTTTTGCCTGAGCCATTACTGTTCACCTCCCTGTTTGTCAAAGTCGCCGCCGCCCTGGGTCTGGCTGTTGTAAACTTCCTGATAGATGGCGTTGGTCTTGAGCAGCTCTTCGTGGGTGCCCAGACCATCGATCTTACCGTTATCCAGCACAAGGATGCGGTCAGCGTCCTGCACCGAGGAAATGCGCTGTGCAATGATGATCTTGGTGGTGCCGGGGATCTCCTCCCGGAATGCCTTGCGGATCTTGGCATCGGTAGCGGTATCCACGGCGCTGGTGGAGTCGTCCAAAATCAGAACCTTGGGCTTACGCAGCAGGGCGCGGGCGATGGTCAGGCGCTGCTTCTGGCCGCCGGACACATTGGAGCCGCCCTGCTCGATCCATGTATTGTATTTGTCCGGGAAGCGCTCGATGAACTCATCGGCGCAGGCAAGCTTTGCCACACGGATGCACTCTTCCTCGCTGGCGTTCTCGTCGCCCCAGCGCAGGTTATCCAGAATGGTGCCGCTGAACAGCACGTTCTTCTGCAGCACCATGGACACCTCGCGGCGCAGCACGTCGAGGTTGTAGTCGCGCACATCCACGCCGCCCACCTTCACGGTGCCGGTCTCGGCATCATACAGGCGGGGGATCAGCTGCACAAGGCTGGATTTTGCACTGCCGGTGCCGCCGATGATACCTAAGGTCTCACCGGGCTTGATGCTGAAGGTGATATCATTCAGCACCGGCTGGCCGCTGCCGTGCTTATACTTGAAGGTGACATGCTCGAACTCGATGCCGCCGTCCTTCACCTGCTGCACCGGCTGCTTTGCGGGGGGTAGGTCGGTGGTCTCGTCCAGCACTTCCACAATACGCTTTGCGGAAGCGGCAGACATGGAGATCGTGACAAAGGCCATGCTCAGCATCATCAGGGCCATGAGGATGTTCATGATGTAGCCGAACAGAGCGTTCAGCTGGCCGGTGGTGATGGCACCATGCAGAACGTACTTGGCACCCAGCCAGCTCAGGGCGATGTTGCAGCCGTAAACGGCGGTGAGCATGGCAGGGTTATTGAAGCTCAGGCGGCTCTCAGCGTTCACAAACTGGTCGTACAGGCTCTGGCAGGCTTTGGTGTACTTCTCGTTCTCAAAGCCCTCGCGCACGAAGCTCTTCACTACGCGGATGGCGGAGACGTTTTCCTGCACGGAAGCGTTCAGGGCATCGTAGTTTTTGAACACCCGGTCAAAGATGTGGAAGGTGGGCACCATGATGCCTGCCAGCACCGCCACCAGAAAGACCACAGCCACCACGAAGATCAGTGACAGAGGGCCGCCGATCATCACGGCCATGAACAGGGCGAACACCAGATGCACCGGGGCGCGCACGCACATGCGTTCGATCATCTGGAAGGCGTTCTGCACGTTGGTCACGTCGGTGGTCATACGGGTGACAAGGCCTGCGGTGGAGAATTTATCAATGTTGGAAAAAGAATAATGCTGGATGTTCTCATACATGGCATCGCGCAGATTTCCGGCAAAGCCGGTGGATGCCTCGGCGGCGTATTTGCCGGCCAGAACGCCCAGCGCCAGCGCGACCACAGCCACCAGAAAGGTGAGCAGGCCGTACTTGAGGATGGCGTTCATATCGCCCTTTTCAATGCCCTGATCGATGATAAAGGCCATGATGGTGGGCAAAAGCACATCCATCACGGCTTCCAGAGCGGCAAAGAGCGGTGTCAGGACTGCGGCGCGTTTATACTCGCCCAGATGTGACACTAACTTTTTGATCATCTGAGTTACCTCCTGTTACTTTTTATTTGTTTGGTACAGAACAATTTTATACAAAACATTTTAATTGTCAAGACGTTTCAAAAAATGTTCATAATTACTAATTTAGCAAGCCGATTTTAGGCAAGTTGACAAACCCTCTCAGTCAAAGCCTGTCAGCTTTGCCAGCTCCCCCAAAGGGGGGAGCTTTTCTTGCTCTGAACGATACGACCTGCTTTGAATTGGACGCATCACCCTTTGTATTATGGTGCACATAGCTCCCCCTTCGGGGGAGCTGGCGAGCAAGGCGAGCTTGAGAGGGTTCATTTCAGTGCTTCCCGCAGCTTGTTCAGCAGCCGCAGCAGCTCGGTATTTTCCTCCGCTGTCAGCAGCCCAGCCACATAGTCGTCGGTCTGGTGGAAGCAGAGCATCGTCTTTTCGTGGAAGCAGATGCCCTCTTCGGTGAGCACCAGCTGCTTGAGCCGGGCGTCCTGCGGCACGCTGCGCCGCTCGATATACCCCTTGCGCTCCATCAACTGCAGGATGTTGGTCACGGTGGAGCGGGTGATAGAGAACTCCCGCTCAATGTCCCGCTGGAACACGGGGGTGTCCCGGTGGCGGTAGAGATACCCAATGATCCACCCGTGCATGGGGGTGGCCTGCTCCACGTCATTTTCGCGGGCAAACTGGTTGATCTTGCGGAAGATCAGGTTGTCCACCCGGCGGATCTGCGCCGGGATGACCTGTGGGCCTTCCCAAGGGGGATCGGCGTGATTGCAGCACTCGTTTTTGGTTTCGTCACACATCATGGTTTTGTCCTTCATGGTTGTTTTGGCATTGAACAGTTTCAAATAAAACTGTTTGATAGCATACATATTATACAGCAGTCAAAGTGAATGTCAAGGGGAAGGAAACGATTTTAAATGCCCTCCGCTTTGCTCTGGGCATAAAATAATGAAATATTATTTTTTATATTGCAAACCAGCCAAGCCTGCGGGCTTGGCTGGTTTGCTTTTTCACGGAAGGGGCCGTAGTTGCAAGCGGCATATTTTCCGGTTGCGCGGTCATTTCCGAAGGAAATAAGCGCAACAGATGGAGTTTACCTTTTGGGCCATTCCTGTGAAAATGCAACAGCAGACAGCCCGCAGGCTGTCTGCTGTTGCCCTATTATAAAAATATTTTTCCGCTAAATATGCCCAGAGCGAAGCGGAGGGCATTCTAAATTATTATTCCAGATTGTGTTTTTTGCAGAACTGTTTGCTCACCCAGTACATCCCGCCCCACAGCAGAACGGCCAGCACCAGATACAACGGGTTCTTCATGGAACTGACCAGCGACTGCCCAAACACTGCCATCATGGCAATCATCACGCCCTTGCCCAGCAGCATGGTAATGAGATAGCGCTTTTCGTCAAAGTCCGAGATGCCAAAGGCCAGATGCATAAAGGAGCTTGGCGCGAAGGGCAGCAGCGCGAGCATGAACAGCGACGAAGTGTCAAAGCGGTTCACCCACTGCTGAGCCTTTTCCAGCTTGGGCGAGCGGGAGGCAAACTTCCAGAAGAAGCACTTGACCACCCGCCGCCAGAACAGGAACATGATGCTGCCGCCCAGCGCCACACCGGCCCAGCTGTACAGAAAACCCAGAATGCCGCCGTGAGCCGCTACATTCAGCGCCACAATGGCAATGAGCGGAAGCGGCGGAAAAAACGACTCCACCATGGCCAGCATGATGGGGGCAATGGGGCCAAGGTTGCCAAAACTGTCCAGCAGAGTTTCCCAGAACTCCAGCGTTCCCAGCTGGCGCAGACAAAAGTTCATTGTGCACATCCATCCCTTCCGCCTGCGCTTTCCCATCCGCAGGTTCCTCTATCCGTAGTATATCCATATTGTATGACACAAGCATGAACACAAAGCGACATTTTTTTTGCCCTGTGCACAGCTTCCTTGGGATACTACGAAGCTGCCGGTGCTGTTTTACTCCGCAGCCTGCTTTTCTGCGCGGGCCTTCATACGCTCCAGCTGGGCGGTGCGCTGCTTTTCCCACCGGGCAAGAGAAGCGTCGTCCGGGATCTGCAGGCAGCGGGCGTAGCTCCAGTGCAGGCCGTCGCGGCGGGCCAGCTTGTAGCGCTGGAACACACCCTTGCCTGCGGCATTGCTGCTGCCGGCGCAGTGGGGGCACTGGCTCAGGGTGTACCAGCTGTTGCTGCCCTTTTTCAACCATACATCATCGGGCTTGAGCGGTGCGCCGCACTCCGGGCAGCTCATGATGTAAATTTTGGGGTCGGTGCGCCAGGTGTACTGCTCCACATAGCCGTGGAAGACCTCAAAATCCCGGTAGTCGCCGGGGGCAGGGCACAGGCTGGCCCGCAGGGATTCCTCCTCAGTGGGGTAGGCCGCAAGACCGGCCCGCAGGTCGAGCATCCGGCAGACATCGGCGGTGTACAGCGTGTCGGAAAGGGCATCGTGGAACTGCCGCTCCATGGGCAGCCCTAAGCGGGTGACGACGCTTTCCAGTGTCATGCCCTCGCCCTCTTTGCGGGGATGCTCCCGCAGGAACACCTGCTGCAGGTCGTACCAGATGGTGGGCTTTGATTCGTCGATGTTGCACAGGTACAGGTTCTGCTTGAGCACCGGTACGTCATCCATGCCCCACTCGGCAAATTCGGCATCCGGGCCGCACCACTGCATAAAGCGGCGCAGGCCCTGCACGATGGGCTCACCCTTGTCCAGATCGGCCTGCGTCAGGCCGGTGACTTTAGCAATGTGATGCTGCAGCTTACGGAAGATGCGGGGCCGCAGATGGATGGAAAAGGTGTCCAGCACGTTGGCATCCTCGTCGATCTTCACGGCACCGATCTCCACGATCTCGCCCCGGAAGGTCTGCTGCACGCCATGGTAATTAAAGGTATACGGCTGGTAGCCGATATTCCATTCCAGATCAAATAAAACCAGATTGCGCGGCATTTTGTTTGTCCTCTCTTTTGAATCAAACCCTCTCAGTCACGGCTTGCGCCGTGCCAGCTCCCCCAAAGGGGGAGCTTTTATCATACGTTACGATTAGATGGATAAAACCTCGCCCTTCGGGAGAGGTGGATTTGCGAAGCAAAGACGGAGAGGGTTATAAAATAAACTTCTCCACAGCCTCGGCCACACCGTCGTGGTCGTTGTCGGCGGCAGTCACATAGTCGGCTACGGCCTTTACCGGCTCTTCGGCGTTCTGCATGGCCACGCCCACACCGGCGTAGGCGATCATGGATCGGTCATTCAGGCCGTCGCCGCAGGCCATCAGGTTTTCGCGGCCAAGGCCCATGTGCTCCAAAAGGGCGGCAAGGCTGCCGTCCTTGGCAACGCCCAGCGGCACGGCTTCAATAAAGAACGGGCTGGAGGGGTACAGGTCGATGCGGCCGTCAAACTGCTTTTTGCCGGCGGCCCACACCTCGTCCCGGCGGGCGGGGTCCAGCGTGATGAGCATTTTGCAGATGGGGTAATCCACATACTTTGCCAGATCGTCCACGCCGGTCATGGGCAGCTTGCAGGTAAAGCACTCGCGCAGTGCCCATTTGTCGTCCGGGTGCTCGGTGACAACGCCCTCTTTATTATAGGTGATAATGGTCACGTTCTGTGCGGCGGCAAAGGCGCACAGCTCGGGTACGTACTGGGCATCCAGCTGTTTCTGGTACAAAGTCTCGCCGGTGCGGCAGTCGATGATCTTGCCGCCGTTGTAAGAAAGGATGCAGCCGCCCTTTTTATCCAGCCCCAGTTCCTTTGCCAGCGGCAGCACGCCCGCGGTGGGACGGCCGGATGCCAGCACGATGGTGACACCCTTTGCAATTGCGGCATCCAGTGCGGCGCGGGTGCGGGGGGTAACTTCCTTCTGACTGTTGGTCAGGGTGCCATCCAGATCCAGTGCCAGAACTTTGATCTCTGCCATATAAAATCCTCTCAATTTATATAAAGGTAAAAAAGCACTTACTCTCTTATTGTACAATGAAATGCCATCATCTTTCAACCCTTGCAGAGACGTTTGTGGAAAAAGTGGTGGCACTTGAGCAGGATTTTACATCCCTTTCCGGCTTTTTACGTTGGCGCGGATGCAGCCGCACCGGTTTTACCAAAGCTTTGCGGCGGCATGGTTTTTCCCCGCAAGGCGGTGCGCTACAATAAAAGCGTTCCCACAAGAAGAAAAACGGGGCCTGAGGCAGGCCCGCAATGTTTGATTGAATGAAAAGAGAGGATCACGTCATGAAAGAAAATAAGATCTCCCGCCGCAGCTTTCTCAAGTTTGGCGCAGCTGCTTCTGCCGCCGGCATGATGGCTGCTGCACCCGTTGCCGCAAACGCAGCACAGCCGGATGCGGATGCCGCAGCCGACGAGGAGAACTGCCTGCTGGGCCTGTTCCAGAAACCCAAGTACATCTTCCTGTTCATCGGTGACGGCATGGGCACTGCCCAGATCCAGTCTGCCCGCTTCTACAAGGGCACCGTGGACAACAACGGCGCTGTGACCGAGGCCGACCTGAGCTTCACCAGCTTCCCCACCGTGGGCAGCGTGACCACCTACGACAGCACTTCTTTCTGCCCGGACTCCGCTTCCACCGCAACCTCCATCGCCACTGGCCACAAGACCGAGAGCGGTGTCATCAATATGTGCCCGTGGACCCGCGATGTGCCCTATGAGACCATTGCCGAAAAGCTGCACGCCCAGAAGGGCTACAAGGTGGGCATCATCTCCTCGGTCAATATCGACCACGCCACTCCCGCCGCCTTCTACGCTCATCAGAAGACCCGCAAGAACTACTACCAGATCGGCGTAGAGCTGGCAAACTCCGGCTTTGAATACTTTGCCGGCGGCGAGTTCCAGAAGGTGAACGGCGACGGTGCCGGCCCCAACAACCACGAAGTAGCGGCTCAGGCAGGCTACAATGTCGTCACCACGCAGGCGGGTGCTGCTGCACTGACCGCAGGCGCAGGCAAGACCCTGATCATTGCCGAAAATCTGGCCGACGGCAAGGCCATGAACTACGCCATGGATGCCGCCGCAGGCGAGTGGCAGCTGACCGACTACGTGAAAAAGGGCATCGAGCTGCTGGATAACCCCAAGGGTTTCTTCCTGATGACCGAGTCCGGAAAGATCGACTGGGCCTGCCATGCAAACGATGCCGCTGCTTCCATCCACGATGTGCTGGAGATGAGCAACGCCGTGCAGGCTGCCGTGGAGTTCCAGCAGAAGCACCCCAATGATACCCTGATCCTCGTCACCGCCGACCACGAGACCGGCGGCATGGCCATCGGCTACAAGACCACCAACTACGACACCTTCCTGACGAACCTGACCCACCAGAAGATGTCCTACGCAAAGTTTGATTCCACCTATGTGCAGAACTACATCGCCAACAAGACCCCCTTTGAAGCTGCCATGCAGGATGTGAAGGCAAACTTCGGCCTGACCCTGCCCACCGACCCGGATGCCGCCAACGCCGGCAAGCTGCTGCTGACCGACTACGAGGTGCAGAACCTGCGCACCGCCTACGAGCGCACCCTGAAGGTTGGCTCTGCCAGCCAGAAGGACATGTCTCAGCAGGACTATGAGCTGTACGGTACCTATATCCCGTTCAGCATGGCAATCTGCCACACCATCAACCACAAGTCCGGCATGGATCATACCACCTACGCCCACACCGGTGCCATGGTGAACGTCTACGCCAACGGCGTGGGTGCGGAGAAGTTCGGCGGCGTGTTCGACAACACCGAGATCTTCCACAAGCTGGCCGACCTGACCAAGGTCAAGTAAAGCTTCACCGGACTGATTTTTCACATTTTCCCGGATAAAGTAAAACCTCCCCGCTCTGGAACCGCAGCGACTGCGGCCGGGCAGGGAGGTTTTGCGTTGATTATGCTGTTTGCCTTTGCGGCTCCGCGGGTGAAAAAACAAATCGGGAAAGTCCGCAGACTTTCCCGATTTGTAATTTAGAAAATGATTCCGCTGAATATGGCCAGAGCAAAGCGGAGGCCATTCAAAATTTAATTGTTGATCTCCGGGAAGCCCTCCAGCTTACTGGTGCAGTGGGGGCAGCGCACTGCCTTGATAGAGATCTCGCTCTGGCAGTAGGGGCACACCTTGGTGGTGGGCTCTGCGGGAGCTTCCGGCTCAGCAGGCTTCTTGTGCAGGGCATTGATGGTCTTGATGACCACAAACAGCACAAAGGCCACGATCAGGAAGTTGATGATGGCATTGATAAAGGAACCAATGCCGATCATCACGTCACCCACATGGATGCCGACGTCCGAGAAATCGGCGTTGAAAAACAGGCCGATGGAGGGGTTGATGATGTCGTTCACCAGTGAGTTGACGATGGCGGTAAAGGCACCGCCGATGACAACGCCGACTGCCATATCCAGCACATTGCCGCGCATGGCAAAGGCCTTGAACTCTTCAAAAAACTTTTTGATGCCTTTCACTTCTTTTTCTGCCATAAGAAAATCCACTCCTTTACTCCCTTTATGCCGCAAGGGAACGTATTTGCGTCTATGATAGCGGATTTTTGGCGTGATTGCAAGGGAAAATGACAGCCTCAGCCCTCTTTTGGCAAAAAAATAAAACGGGAAAGCCCGCAGACTTTCCCATTTTGCAAGGATGAAACAGTTCTTACTTTTCCGGTGCAGTAAAAGCGATGGGGGTAGCACCTGCAGCGGCATCCACACTCAGCAGGGAGATGGGAGCGACCTCGTAGTGCAGGGTCTCAAAGCTCTGGGTCTGGCCGTCCTCGGTGGTGAACTCCAGAATGTAGGTCACGTTGGACTGCTTGTCGGCCTCCACATCGCGGGTGATGACGATGTTCTCACCGTCAGCCAGACCGTTCTCGCCGGCCCGATTGTCGCCCTTCTCGTCGCTGCCTGCATCGTACAGATACAGCTCGGTGACGGTAGAACCGGTGGTGTTGTACACAGTGTACTCAGCGGTGGTGGACTCAGCTGCTTCGCTGGAAGCAGCCTCGGAAGAAGCGGCAGCAGAAGAAGCCACAGAAGAGGAAGCGGCGGTGGAGGATGCAGAAGAACCGCAGGCGGTCATGCCAACAGCCAGTGCTGCAGCGGCAGCAACGATCGCAATGTTCTTGAGTTTCATGTGAAATATACTCCTTTGAAATTTCTTCGTATTCAGATCAACCAACAGGGTGTGATGGATGATGAGGACGATTATACGGGAATTTCGACAAAAAATCAAGACGTCTATGTGCAGTTTGAACGATGAAACAGGAACTGTTACCAATTTGACATGAAATTGGAACATTTTAACATGAGTTCACATGAAGCAAAGTTTTGTAGGAAAGGCTGCTTGCCGCTTCGTAAAAAACAGCTCCATGCAGACTTTGGCCTGCACAGAGCTGTCTGGTCGGAAGATTAAGGAAGGCGCAGCACCCAAATGGCTTTACTTGGGCTGGCGGCCGATGTAAGCCAGAATGCCGCCGTCGGCGTACAGGATCTGACCGTTCACAAAGTCGGAAGCGTGGCTTGCAAGAAACACGCAGGGGCCAACCATGTCGTCCGGCTCACCCCAGCGGCCTGCGGGGGTCTTGGCGGTGATGAACTGGTCGAAGGGGTGGCGGCTGCCGTCCGGCTGCACCTCCCGCAGAGGTGCGGTCTGGGCGGTGGCAATGTAGCCGGGGCCCATGCCGTTGCACTGGATGTTGTACTCGCCGTACTCGGAAGCGATGTTCTTGGTGAGCATCTTCAGTGCACCCTTGGCGGCAGCGTAGGCGGAGACGGTCTCGCGGCCCAGCTCGCTCATCATGGAGCAGATGTTGATGATCTTGCCCTCGCGCTTTTCCATCATGTCCGGCAGAACGGCCTTGGAGCAGTTGAAGGCACCGCCTACATGCACATCGATGACCCGCATAAAGTCGGCGTGGCTCATCTCGATCATGGGCACCCGCTTCATCAGACCGGCGTTGTTTACCAGAATGTCCACAGGGCCGACCTCGGCCTTGATCTTTGCAACCATGGCGTTCACAGCATCCTCATCGGACACGTCGGCCACATAGCCGTGTGCGTCGATGCCGGCTGCCTTGTATGCTGCAAGGCCCTTTTCAAGGCTTGCTTCGGAAGAGCAGTTGAAGCAGATGGCGGCACCGCACTTGGCCATGCCTTCGGCGATGGAAAAACCGATGCCGTGGGCACCGCCGGTGATCAGAGCCACCTTGCCCTGCAGGTTGAAAGCGGAAAGATCCATGATTTTCTCCTTCTCAAGTTAAATTTTTAGCAAAAAGCCCCGTACCGGTGGACCCGGTACGGGGCTTGTGTATGGTGCTTTTTAGCGCAGGTCAGTGGTAGCGATGTTGTCCATGTCGTCAAACTCCATGTTCTCGCCGCCCATTGCCCAGATAAACGTATAGTTCGAGGTGCCTACGCCGCTGTGAATGCTCCAAGAAGGGCTGATGACAGCATCCTCGTTGTGCATCACGATGTGGCGGGTCTGGGTAGGCTCGCCGCACATGTGGAACACCACCTGCCCCTCGGGCAGTTCAAAGTAGGTATAAATTTCCATGCGCCGCTCGTGGGTGTGGCTGGGCATCGTGTTCCAGTTGGAACCGGATTCCAGTTCGGTCATACCCATGCTCAGCTGGCAGGTCTTCAGCACATCCGGGTGGATGAACTGATTGATGGTGCGCTTATTGCAGGTCTCGACGCTGCCCAGAGGACGATGGTTTGCATCGGCCATCTTGATCAAGCGGGTCTCGTAAGAGCAATGTGCGGGAGCGGATACCATGTAGAACTTGGCGGGATGCTCCGGGTCGGCGGAAGCAAAGGTGACTTCCTTGGTGCCCTTGGTGATGTACAGGCAGTCCTTGTAGCCCAGCTCGTACTTCACGCCGTCGGCCACCACGATACCGGTGGAATCCTTGCCGATGTTGAACATGCCGATCTCGCGGCGCTCCAGAAAGTAGTGGGTGCCGAAGTTTGCCCACACATCGATGCCCTTGTCGATGGACACGGTCTCGTGCACCGGCATGCAGCCCAGCGTGACCATTCGGTCCACATGGCTGTACACAGCAACGACCTCATCGGCCTTGTACAGGCCGGTGATGAGCATTTCGTCCCGCATTTCCTCAGTGGTATAGCGCTTGAAATCCTTCTGGTTGCAGGAGTAGCGGATATCCATTCTGGACTCCTTCCTGCAATTAGCGCTGGATACGGCCGGAACCGTCGCCGCCAGCCAGCTTCTCGACCTCGGACACGGTCATCATGTTGTAGTCGCCCTCGATGGTGTGCTTCAGAGCAGAAGCAGCAACAGCGAACTCAACAGCATCCTGAGTGCTCTTGCCGTTCAGCAGAGCGTAGATCAGGCCGCCGCCGAAGGAGTCACCGCCGCCAACGCGGTCGATGATCTTCAGCTCGTACTTCTTGGAGAAGCAGTACTCATTGGAAGCAACATCGTACAGCATTGCGCTCCAGCCGTTCTCGGAAGCGTTGTGGCTCTCACGCAGGGTGATAGCGACCTTCTCGAAGTGGAACTTGTCAGCCAGCTGCTTTGCCACGCTCTTGTAGCCCTCGGCATTCAGCTTGCCGCCGTAGATATCGGTAGCCTCGGCCTCGATGCCGAACACGTCCTTTGCGTCCTCCTCGTTGGAGATGCACACGTCAACATACTGGCACAGATCGGTCATGGCAGCGCGGGCCTGCTCACGGGTCCACAGCTTGCCGCGGTAGTTCAGGTCGCAGCTGATCTTCACGCCGTGAGCCTTAGCAGCCTTGCAGGCCTCGCGGCAGATCTCGACGACATTCTCGCCCAGAGCCGGGGTGATGCCGGTGAAGTGGAACCAGTCCACGCCCTCGAAGATCTTATCCCAATCAAAGTCGGAGGGCTGAGCCAGCTGGATGGCGCTGTTGGCACGGTCGTAGATGCAGACGGAACCACGCTGAGAAGCACCCTTCTCGTTGTAGTAGATGCCAACGCGATCGCCGCCGCGGGTGATCATGCTGGTGTCAACGCCGTAACGGCGCAGGCTGTTGACAGCGGCCTGACCGATTGCGTGTGCGGGGAGCTTAGTGACGAAAGCTGCGTCCAGACCGTAGTTGGCCAGAGAAACAGCAACGTTTGCCTCGCCGCCGCCGAAGCTGAACTCCAGGCTGTTAGCCTGAACGAAACGCTCGTAGTTGAACGGCTGCAGACGAACCATCAGTTCGCCAAAAGTAACGACTTTCATTGGTTATTCTCCTTTTATTTACAGGTGTTTATGACCTTCTGCTGCGGGGCATCCCCGGCGCAGCAGGGCTTTCACGGATAGGGGAGCCGGAGCTCAGGCCTGAACCAGGTGGAATGCGAAGCCGCCGATCTCGTCTGCAAAGTAGCAGGCGATGGTCTTGCCGTTCTTCACGACCTTGCTGTCCAGATCGAACTTGGCACCGCGCTGAGACAGGTGATAGATGGCACGATCCACGTTGTTGCAGCCGATGGCGATGTGGCCATTGGTGCCGCGGCCGACCTTCTTCATGATCTCGAACTCCTTGTTGCCGACGAAGATGCTGGAGTTGCCGGGAGCGACCTTCATGTTCAGCAGGCTGCCGATGAGGTTTGCCAACTTCATGGCCTCTTCCTCGTTCTCGGTGTTGATGCCAATGTGCATCAGCTTCAGACCCAGCATGGTGTCAACAGCTTCCTTGCTCTGAGCAGTGATCTTTGCCCAGTCGCCGGCTTTGATCACGTCGCTCTTGCACATCCAGGTGCCGCCCACAGCGAAGATCTGGTCATAGCCCAGATAATCGTTGACGTTCTTTGCGTTGACACCGCCGGTGCACATCCAGCGTGCGCTCTTCAGGGCAGCGCCGATGTTCTTCAGCATGCCGACACCGCCGTTTGCCTCAGCGGGGAAGAACTTCAGGGCCTCGCAGCCCATGTTCATAGCCTGCTGCATCTCGCCTGCAGAGCAGGTGCCGGGCATCATGATGCCGCCCTTGTCGATGACGTGCTTGCAGACTTCGGGGTCGAAGCCGGGAGCAACGATGAAGGATGCGCCTGCTGCCATTGCACGGTCAGCCTGCTCGGTGGTCAGGACAGTGCCTGCGCCCAGCAGCATCTCGGGCATCTCCTCGTGGATCTTGCGGATGCACTCCTCAGCGCATGCGGTACGGAAGGTGACCTCAGCTGCGGGCAGACCGCCGTCAGCCAGAGCCTTGCACAGGGGCAGGGCTTCATCAACGCTGTTAAAAGCGATAACAGGGATAATGCCGATCTGATAGACCTTTTCTACGATGGGATTCATAAATGCATTTCTCCTTTTAGTTTGAACTCTCTTGGTGCGCGTGGGCTGCCGTTTGGGCATGGTACACCCATCGTGCGCTTGTAATATTAGTATAAACGACGGAAACAAGTTTGGTAATGCTCAACAAGCACAATGTTTTGCATAAGAGCTTGTATACATTGCACAAAAATGACGAATGACCTGAAAAGCAGGGCCGTTTTGCCCCGGTTTGCTCAGATGCCGAGCCTGCCGAACAGCTCTGCAACGCCGTCGTGATCGCAGTCGGCTTCGCTCACAATGCTGCCAATGGCCTTGATCTGGGGCATTCCGTTGGCCATAACAGCGGCGATCCCTGCCTTTTCCAGCATGGCGCGGTCGTTCTCGCTGTCGCCCACGGCAAGGGTGTTCTCGTGGGGGATGCCCAGCAGGTCGGCCAGAGCCAGCAGGGCACTGCCCTTATCCACACCGGCAGCGGTCACTTCAATGTTATCCGGCGAACCCTGCACCACGGCCACGCCCGGGATAGCCTGAAACTTTGGCAGGGCAGCGGCGGTCTTTTCGGTGCTGTCGAAGAACATGCACAGTTTTTCGATCTCGTGCGCATGGCGGGACATCCAGCTCTCGATGCCGGGAATGACGGTAAAGCGGCCGTCGGTCAGGTTCTGCCGCGCCTCGGAGGAGAGAAAGCGGGCGGTGCGGGAGGTGAGCTTTGCAATGCCCTCCGGAGTCTTGATGGCAAGGCCGTCGCTGAATACGCTCAGCTCGCCATCGTACTGCTGGAACAGGTCAAAAGCTTCCCGTGCCACTTCTGTCGGCATCAGGCGGTGCAGCAGGCAGGCGGGTTCGCTGGTGTGGCGCTGGGCAGCGTTGGCATAGCGGCTGTGCACAGCACCCATGGGGTCATCGCCAAGGTCCCACACGGCGGCACCGTTGGAGGTGATGGCATACCGGATGCCGGGCAGCTTTGCCACAACAGGCGGCAGGCTGGCCAGCGGGCGGCCTGTGGCGGGCACCACCACCACGCCATGCTCTACAGCGCGGGCAATGGCTTGACGGGTGGCAAGGGTGACCTCGTTGTTCCGGTTCAGCAGGGTGCCGTCCAGATCCAGCGCGGCAAGGCGGACAAGGGGAAAGCTTTGCAACATAATGGCTCCTTTTATAATAGGTACGCTCAAAAACAGAGCGCAAGTTTACAACACTCTTTTTATTTTATCGCACCGGAAAGATTTGCGCAAGATGGCGTGATGTGGTATAATCATATCTTATCACATTGAAAATATAGGAGAAATACCATGAATCCCAAACAATTGTGGAGCCGGCGCCGCCCGCACCTGTGGTTCCAGCTGTACTGGGTGGTGTATCTGATCTGGTTCTTCTGGCTGGATCTGACCATCAAAGATCCCAAATATATCATCCACGCCCCGCTTGATGACCGGATCCCCTTCAATGAGTGGTTCATCTTTCCGTATTGCAGCTGGTTTGTGCTGCTGGCTGGTGTGACGGCCCTGCTGTGGTGGTGCGACACCCAAAGCTACGATAAGCTCTGCCTGACCATGTTTTCCGGCATGACCTTCTGCCTGATCCTGTACATGCTGCTGCCCAACGGTCTGGATATCCGCCCCACAGTGGATGCGGTGGGCCGCAGCAACATTGCAATGAGCATCATGCAGCTGATCTGGAGGGCGGACGCCTCGGTCAATGTGTGCCCGTCCATCCATTGCCAAAGCTCGGCCTGCATGGCACTGGCGTTCAGCCACAGCAAGCTGGCAAAGGAGCGCCCGGCCCTGAAAATTCTGGCCTGGGTGTGGGCTGCACTGATCTGTGCGTCCACCGTGTTCACCAAGCAGCACTCCATTATTGATGTGGTGTGCGGTCTGGCCGTAGCCTTTGTGTGGGTGCCGGTGGTGTACCGTTCCGCTAAAAAGTAAACGCAGCAAAAGCCCTTCACCCGGAGGGCTTTTGTGCTGCCATGGGGCCTGTCTTGACAAAACAGAGAAAAATGTTGGCGATTTTTAGTTGCAGCCACACTTGACAGCCGCCCTGTGGTTGGGTAATATGGTCTTGATAACTTCAATACTAGTATATCAATTTTTGCTTTACACCGGAGGTTGAAGGGAGAGAGACCACATGCCATTACTGAGTGCGCGCGAAACGGCATACCAGACGATCCGCAGCCGGATCATCACGATGGAGCTGAAGCCCGGTGATCCGCTGAATGACCGGGAGCTGGCCGAAGAGCTGGGCATCAGCCGCACGCCCATGCGGGAGGCTTTGCTGATGCTCAATCTGGCCCGCATGGTGGACATCAAACCGCAGAGCGGCACCCATGTGGCACCCATCAACCTAAAGTTGATGGAGATGGAGCAGTTTGCCCGCTATACACTGGAAAAAGAGATCCTGAACCGGCTGCGCGGCCGTGTGACACCCCGGCAGGAGGAAGAATACCGCAGCAACATTGAGACATACCGTGTGCTGGAAGCGGATATGAGCCAGCCGGACCGCACTGCCCGTATGCTGGAGCTGGATAATGCATTCCACCGCAAATCCTTTGAGTTGTGCGGCATGGAAGCTCACTACGACCACATGCTGGCCAGCCTGCAGCATGTGGAGCGCATCCGCAAGTTCAGCCTGCTGACCGAGGAAAACAAGTCGGTCTGCTCCTCGCACACGGCAATTCTGGAAGCACTGCTGCACGGCAGCGCGGACGACGTGAGCGAAGCGCTGGAAAGCCACCTGAGCCGGTATAAGCAGTCGGTGGCGCAGGCCCGCAGCGTCCACCCGGAATATTTTATTGATGAATGAACTTGAGGGAGAAACCGCTGGAAGAGGGCAGGTTCCTCTTTTTTGCATAAAATATAAAAAAATTGAATTACTTGAATCACGTTATTGACCAAAACAGCGTTTTGCGGTAAAATCGAGGTGCAACAGGCATGGTATCATGCCGGTTCCCGACGCAGTGTGCCGTGGGGCGCGGCTGTGCGATCCCTTTACAGAATAAGGAGGTCTTAAGCAATGAAGGCCAAACGATTGATAGCTCTTGCACTGGCAGCAGTGTTCATGCTCAGCGCGGCAGCAACGCCGGTGTTTGCCGCAGCAGCTCTGCCGCAGGAAAATGCAGCGCTGGAGCAGCAGAATGATATGGTTTCCATCCGGCTCAAAGCCACGGGCGACCTTGTTTATGGCTCCAACTACAAGCTGGAGGTGCAGACCAACCCTGCCGATACCCAGTATATCGGTGTTGTGGTGGGCGTTGGCGGCGAAGCGAATGGCTATGTGACGCTGGTGCTGTCGGATAAGATCCGCACGCTGCTCAAGATGATCCCGCTGCCCAAGAAGATGTCCAAGACACCGGATCAGGCAGAGGAGTTCAATGTGTACAGCTACCTCAAGCAGCTGATCGACGGCAACGATGTCAGCGTGCTGCTGCGGGTGGCCGATGAGGCCGTCTCGGTGATGGATGTACTGCACTTCTATGTGCCTACCATCGATCAGGTGTCCAACGGCCTGCGCCTTGCGCTGAACCTGATCCGCAAGTATCTGCCGGAGGGCGCGTTCAGCCGCATTTATCTGGACGAGCAGCCGGTGGATGCCGGCAACTATGTGGCCGGTGCACTGGCGCTGGAAAGCAGCGATATGAACACCGCAGGCTTTGCCATGTTCAAGATCAAGCCCAAGACAAACGGCGTGCGCATGTACTGGGCACAGCAGGCCGAAAAGCCCATGACCGCCGAAGAGCTGCAGAGCTTCAATGAAGCGGCTGTGCTGGAAGTGGATGGTCAGGTGGTGCCCACCGATAAGATCCGCTACAGCTACAAGAAGTCCGGCTGGGGCTGTGATGCCACCAGCGAGCTGCCCACAGAGCCGGGCACCTATGTGCAGACGGCAGAGATCGGCGGCAATTACTCCTGCAGCAAGATCAGCCGCAACATCACCGTAAAGTGATGTCGTAAAGCAAAAACAAGACCCCGCACCAGAAGGTGCGGGGTCTTGCTGTATCTTATGAGAAAAACGGGATCACATGCGGAAATGGAAGCCCCAGCCGCCGCAGCAGCAGTTGCAAAGCAGGTTCAGCAGGATCATGCTCCAGCACCACTGCATCAGGCCGCCGGGGCTGGTGTAGGTGGCCTGTGTGGTGCGGTAGGTCTGGCCGGGGTTCTGCATCCGGCGCAGGTGCATCTGGTACTCGGTGTTGCCCGGGTCCAGCTGCACGGCACGGCGGGCATCCTGCAGCGCATCGATGCGGTTGCCCAAGCCCTGATTTGCGAGGGAGGACAGATAATACCACCGGGCATTGCGGCCGGTCATGCCGTCCAGCACGCGGCGGGCCTCCGCATAGCGGCCATTGGCCACAAAGTTGCGGGCGGCCTGCATCTCCGGGCTGTCGGAGCCGGAATAGCTTGCGCCCTGCTGGCCGTAACCCTGCTGGTAGCCGCCAAAGCCAAACCCGAAACCGAACGGGTCAAAGCCATCGAATCCGTCAAAACCGCCGTAACCGTTCTGATAACCCTGCTGCTGGTAGTTCTGCTGGCCGTAACCCTGTTGTTGGTAGCTGCCGTAGGGATTTCCGCCCATCTGGGGGCCGGTCTCGCCCTTGGTAATGGCATCGTAAGCCGCCTGCACTTCCTTGAAGTGCTCCTCGGCGGTAGGATCGTTGGGGTTCAGGTCCGGGTGCCAGCGCTTGCACTTGGCGCGGTATGCTTTTTTGATCTCGTCATCGCTTGCGCCGCGCGAAACGCCCAGCACCTCATAGGGGTCTCTCATGGATATACTTCCTCACGTCTCATTTCGCGCAGCCACAGTGCCGCGCAATGTTTATAGTCTACCGTATTGCCGTGGAAAAATCAAGACAAAGCCGCCATTCAGCCACGGCTGCGGGCCTGCTTGGCTGTTTTGCAGTTGTATTTGAGCCATACGCCGGAGTAAAGGATGTTGCGCAGCAGGTCTGCGTCCTCCACGCAGGGCAGGCGTTCAAAGCTCTGGGCACACTGCGCCAGCAGCAGCTCAAAGATCTCTTTCATCTCTTCCTCATAGCCGGGCTGCTGACTGAGTACTTTCAGCGGATTGTAGGCCCCCTTGCGCTGGTCATGCTCCAGATCGTCATAGGCATCCAGCAGGTAGATGAACTTGCCCAGATGGAAGCCGATGCTGCGCAGCTCCGGCGACCAGTGATCCTGCCGGTAGTCGAACAGCTCTGCCATCAGCTCGCCAAAGCAGCCGGACACGGCATCCAGATCTTCGCTCCCGGCAGCTTCATATTCTGCCAGCCTGTCCAGACAGGTGCGGATGGCGCTGCACTGACGGGGCCAGCGGCTCTCGGCAGCCTGCTTACAGCCGGTAAGCAGCTTTTCATATCCAAGGCCCAGCAGGCTGCGGTCGTCCTTCCACTTATCCTCGGCGTTGTAGTAGTGCAAGGCTACGCTCAGATCTGCACAGTAATCGGTGGGGGAGGCTGCCCGCCATTCCACACCGCCCAAGGGGTGGATGGGGCACCGGTCGTGGCCGGAAGAAGCTTCGGTCTCGCCCTCGTACAGGCTGCACAGCAGCAGGTTCAGGAAGGTGAGGTCATAGCTCAGCGTAAAGCGGCCCCGCAGGCCGTGCAGTGCGTCGATGCGGCGGCACAGCCCGCAGTAGGCGGTGCGGTATCGCTTTTGTGCTTCGTCCGAAAGCGCAGCCTGATTGGGCACAACATAACCAAACATGGCCGCTCAGCTCTTTTTGATGAACTGGGTGCCGCAGCGCGGGCAGGAGATCTGGATGCGGCCGCGGCCACGGGGCACACGCAGCTTCTGACGGCACTTGGGGCAGCGGTAGTAGTGGTAGAGCTTGCGGTTGGCCCACTGATCCTTCAGACCGCGGAACTTACGGTCTACGCGGTCCTTCAGAGCATAGTACTGGTAGTTCTCCTCCGTGCGCTTGGAAATGTTGCGGCTGAGCGAGCGGTAGTAGCACAGCACCAGCAGCACCAGACCCAGCCATGTGAACAGGCTGAAGCGGGTGAGCAGCGAGATCAGCAGCAGCACGATGGACGCGATGCTCAAAAACTGGTTCAGGCCATCGGTACCGTAGCGGCCGATCATAAACTGACGGAATTTTTCTCTCATAACTCCTGCATCCTTTGTTTTGGAATCAAAGCGGGCGCGCCCGCCGTTATTTTACAGTTCTTAGGATACCAGTCAACCATGATGAAATTTTGAACAGAGTGCAAATCTATCATGAAGGGACGGAAATTAAGCTTCCCGGCAACGGATGGTCACCACGGCATCGGTATCCAGCGCACCTTCCATGCGGCAGTGCAGCACGGCGCGGCCCGCTTCGCCGGTGGTGGCAAGGTAGGTGCCCGCCATGCCGCCGCGCAGCGGCACCACGCTGGGACCAATGATCTTCAGCGGGCCGTCCACGCTCAGCTGAACGGCTTCGCCGCAGTAGGGCAGCAGGCTGCCGTTCTGGTCGATGGCGCGCAGGCTGACAGCGGCGCAGTCCCAGGTGGGGCCGTCGGTGAGGATGGGGTTGTGCACGGTGCATTCCAGCCGGACGCTCTGCACCGGTTCCCGCACCACGGTGCGCACGGTGCGGCCATGCCACACGGCTTCAAAACGGTAGGCTGCGCACGGTGTGCCCAGCACGCCGATGTATTTGTAATACATGCGGGCTACCTCGTTCCAGCTCAGCCGCAGCGAAAGCATCCGCGCCTTGGAAAGCGGCGAAAGCTCCATGGCATCCCGGCGCATCTCGTTCAGGATAGCGGCTGTCATCTGGGCGGAGGCCGGGTCCATGCCCTCGTACTTTTCCAACAGAGAACCTACAAAATCGTTGATCTCAATGGGCGGATGCGTCATGGCGGCAAAACGGCCGTGCCGGTCAGGCGTGAACTCGGCAATGTAGTCGTTGCCGCGGTACAGCCGTACGCTTTCGGCGTTGGTGAACACCCAGCAGGCCGTGGGAACGCCGCCGGGCAGGTCGCCCAGTGCCATGCCGGAAGAGACTTCCAGCACGATGTCCGAGGGGGAACGCGGCGTTTTCTGGCTTGCATATACCGCCGCCGAAAGCTTCGGGTTGCGGAACATATCCATCACACCGTGGTAGCAGATGCGGTCGCCGCTGCCAAATTCCCGGTGGGTGTTGTAATCGGCCATGCACCAGCCAAAGCTGCCGGCCACGCCCTGCTGCGCAATGGAATCGTTGATCCCGGCGGCATAGCGCAGAGCCTGCACCAGCCGGTGGGTCTCGTCGTCAAAGGGCTTGGTGGGCAGCTGCTGCCCGCCGAACTCGCTGATGAGGTAGCCCTTGCGGGGATCGGAAGTCACCGCGGCGCGGGCTTCGCAGGCGGCACCGCGCCCACGGTAAGAGTAATCGTTGTAGGCGTAAACATCCTCCAACAGCTGGCTCTTGCGGTGGTTCCGCGCGCCTGCCGTGGGGCGGGTGGGGTCCAGCCGGTGGATGGCCTCGTTGGTGCGCTTATAAAATGTTTCGTCGTCGGCGCTGCCGTTCACACGGGCACCCCACAAAAAGATGCTGGGGTGGTTGCGGCACTGGCATACCATCTCGCGGCAGTTCTGCAAGGCCTGCGCCTTCCAGCTCTCGTCGCCAATGTACCGCCAGCCGGGCATCTCGGTGAACACCAGCAGGCCCAGCTCATCGCAGGCATCCAGAAACGCAGGGCTCTGGGGGGAATGGCTGGTGCGCACCGCGTTGCAGCCAAGGTCTTTTTTCAGGATCTGAGCATCCAGCCGCTGGATGCTGTCCGGCATGGCATAGCCCTGATAGGCGTAGCTCTGGTGGCGGTTCAGGCCCCGCAGCTCCACGCGTTGACCGTTCAGGTACAGCCCGCCTGCCACGAACTGCACGGTGCGGAAGCCGAAGCGGATGGTCTTTTCGTCCAGCACACGGTCCGGCAGACCGGCAGAGCCGGGGCGGATCAGCTGTACGGTGAGGGTGTACAGGGTGGGATGCTCGATGCTCCACGGGTGCACACCGTTCAGCACGCCGGTGATGGGCAGGGAAAGCTCGCCACTGTAGGCGGCGCGGCTGCCGGAAGGACTGCGGATCTCGGCCTGCAGTGTGCAGCCCACCGTCTCACCCACGGTGGAGGTATAGATGCGGAAATCGCCCTCGGCCTTTGCCTCGATGAACACATCCCGCAGGTAAGCAGGCTCCTTGATGTCCAGACTGACGGCACGGTAGATGCCGCCGTAGGTCAGGTGATCGATTTGCCCACCAAAGGGCGGAATGTTCAGATCCTCACGGCTGTCGCAGCGCACAGCCACCACGTTTTTCTGACCCAGATGCAAAGCGCTGGTCAGATCTACCGTGAAGGCGGTGTAGCCGCAGGCGTGGTGGAACAGCCGCCGCCCGTTGCAGAACACGGTCGCGTCATGGGCAACAGCACCAAAGGTGAGCAGAACAGTGCGGCCTGCCCACTCTCTGGGTGCAAAAAACTCCCGCCGGTAGCCGCACAGGCACTGGTATTCATTTTCGTTGCAGTAATTGTAGGGCAGCACCCGCACAGTGTGGGGGATGCGCACCGGTTCCAGTTCCAGTCCGCACTCCGGCCGCACCAGTGCCGGGTCGAACCGGGGCGTGAACAGCCAGCCTTCGTTCCAATCGTAGTGTTCCATACAAGGGTCTCCATCCTGCTAAAATCACTTTACATCTTATAGTAACACAAACTTATGAACGAAAAAAGAAGCGGAAGGCGCTTTGAAAAAGGTTTTTTGCTGTTTTTGGCACGAAATGGCGTGGACTGCAAAGAAAAAGAGGCTCAGAGCAGCTTACGGACTGTTCTGAGCCTTTGGATCAGAAATTGATTTTCCGATCAGCGGATAAAATTGGTCATGGGGCGCTTGGGGTTCTGCGGGTGTTCAAAGCCTGCGGCCCTGCCTGCTTCGATGCAGTGCAGCAGCCATGCCATGTTGCGGCCCAGCTCCTGCATTACGGCGCAGCCCTCGGCATCCTGCAGCACCTGCTCGGCATTGGAGCCGTGCACCATGGCCCAGTAGGAGCCGTTCACCAGCGGCATGTGGAAGAACTGCGGGTACTTTACCAGCTGGTCCAGCGTGGTGGTGGTGCCTGCACGGCGGGCCGAGCAGCAGATGGCGGCGGGCTTGTAGGCCAGATATCTGCCGCCCGCGTAGGACAGGCGGTCCATGAAGCTGGTCATGTTGCCGGATGCGGATGCATAGTGCACCGGGCTGCCGAACACGAAGCCATCGGCAGTTTTGGCCTTCTCGATGGCCTCGTTGACCACGCCGCCAAACACGCAGCCGTTGCCTGCGGCACAGCCGCCGCAGCCGATGCAGCCGCCCACGGGTTTGCCGCCGACATGCAGGATCTCGGTGTCCACACCGGCGTCGTTCAGTTCCTTTGCGATGAGGGAAAGGGCGGTATAGGTGCAGCCCTTTTCGTGGGGGCTGCCGTTGATGAGCAGAACTTTCATGCAGATACTCTCCTTTTTGGTGTCCAGAATGCGCCGCAAAAGCCCGGCGCTGCCGGTTTTATTGTAGCACAAACCGACAGACGGCGCAACGCGCGGCCCTTGACAAGAATATGCAGTTGGGTGATAATAAAGTGATACAAAAACGTGTTTGCAGCCGCATCTTCCGGCTGCAAGGAGGAGGAGAGAGAACATGCGCGTGATCGCAGGAGAAGCCCGGGGCCGCAGTCTGGAGGCCCTGCCGGGAACAGATGTGACCCGGCCCACCCTTTCGCAGGTAAAAGAGGCGATGTTCAGCATCGTCCAGTTCGACCTGCCCGGCGCACGGGTGCTGGACCTGTATGCGGGCAGCGGCCAGCTTGGCATTGAAGCACTGAGCCGCGGCGCGGCGCGCTGCGTGTTTCTGGACGAGAACCGCGAGGCAGTGAATATCATCATGCGCAACTGCAAGGCCTGCGGCGTGTTCGACCGCAGCCGCGTCAATATCGGCGAGGCTGCGCGGTATCTTTCCGCCTGCCGGGAGCAGTTCGACATCGTACTGCTGGACCCGCCCTTCCGCAATGGTACGCTGGAAAAGATCCTGCCGGCGGTGGACAAGTGCACCGCACCCGGCGGCATCGTGCTGTGCGAGAGCGAGACGGGCATCGTGCTGCCGGCCGAGGCAGGCGGCCTGACCCTGCGCAAGCAGTACAAGTACGGCAGAGTGCTGCTGTGGAAGTACACAAAGCCCATGCAGCCGGCCGGTGATGAGCAGAAGGGAGAAGCACTATGAACGTGAACGAACTTTTGGATACCATTGAGGATGCACTGGAGGAAGGCGCAAATGTCCCTCTGTCCGGCGGCAAGAAGATCGTGGACGTGGAGCAGATCCGTGATCTGCTGGACGAGATCCGCGCAAACCTGCCCGGTGAGCTGCGGCAGGCCCAGCAGATCGTGAACGACCGCGCCCAGATCGTGGAAACGGCCAACGCGCAGGCACAGGTCATCGTGAAAAAGGCGGAGGAAAGAGCCCGCATCCTGACCAGCGAGGCGGAGATCGTGAAGGCGGCGCAGCAGCGTGCCGCGGAGATCACCACCGCAGCCCAGAATGAGGTGCGCACCCTGCGCCAGACCGTGACGGACTACTGCGACAATATGCTCCGCAACACCGAGGAGACCATGGTGGAAAATGCGGCACAGGTGAAAAATGTGCGGGCAAATCTGCGCCAGAATGCCAAGAAAAACGGATAAACTGCGGCTGCATGATGTGACACCGCAGCAAAAGCGCCAGACAGTCGGGCAGAGAGGCTCTGCACCCACAAGCTCACACACAAATTACACATCCCCGGAATAACAAAGTCCCTGCAGGCAAAAATGACGGCTGACAGGGGCTTTTTTTGTTACATTTTGCGGGAAAAACGGAAACGGAAACCCTTGCATTCAAGGGCTTGATTTGCTACAATAAAATTGTGTCATCGGGTGAAAGCGTGCACTGCGCGCACAGCCCTTTGATGTACAAAGCCATGAACGAAGAAAGGAGGCCGTACCGATGGAACTTGAAACACAAGCAGCCTTTGACCCGGCCTCGTTTGAGCATATCCCGGTCCTGCTGAACGAGTGTCTGGAGGGTCTTGCCATTGACCCGGCTGGCACTTACCTTGACGGAACGGCGGGCGGCGCGGGACATTCCCGCCAGATCGCCCTGCGATTGGATGCGGCAAAGGGCGGACGCCTGATCTCGCTGGATCAGGACCCGGATGCTGTGCAGACCGCGCGTTCCCGTCTGGCGGGCCTGCCCGCTACGGTGGTGCAGATCAACTTCCGCTATGCGGGACAAGCTCTGGAAAGCCTTGGCATCGACAAGGTCAACGGCGCGCTGCTGGATCTGGGCGTTTCCAGCCATCAGCTGGACGATGCGGCCCGCGGCTTTTCCTACCGTGCGGATGCACCGCTGGACATGCGGATGAGCCAGCAGGGCGAAACGGCAGCGGACCTTGTGAACACCGAGAGCCGCGAAGAGCTTGCACGCATTCTGCGGGATTACGGCGAAGAACCTTTCGCATGGCAGATCGCGGGCAGGATCGTGGAGGCAAGGGAGAATTCTCCCATCGAAACGACCCTGCAGCTGGCAGACATCGTGGCCAGCGCCATGCCCCCGGCGGAACGCCGCAAAAACAAGAACCCTTCCCGCCGCACCTTTCAGGCGCTGCGCATTGCAGTGAACCATGAACTGGATGCGCTGGAAGAAGGCTTGGATACCATTTTCGATCATCTTGCGCCGGGCGGCCGGCTGTGCGTGATCACCTTCCACTCGCTGGAGGACCGGCTGGTGAAGAACAAATTTCGCCGCTGGTCCACCGCGTGCACCTGCCCGCCGGAGTTTCCGGTGTGCGTATGCGGCGGCAAAGCCAAAGCGAAGCTGATCACCCGCAAACCCATTGAAGCAAACAGTCAGGAATTGGAAGAGAACCGGCGCAGCCGGTCCGCCCACCTGAGAGTTTTGGAAAAATGCTGAACGGCAGAAGCCGTTGTGTGAGGAGGAGAGCAAACCATGGGTCAGGCAGCATATGATTATAACGCGGTACGCCGCAGAAAAGCCCCGCAGACACAGCGCAAGGCAGATCTGCGGGTAGCAAAGGGCGGCAAGCGTCGGCTTTCGCCGCTGCAGGCAGCGGTGCACAACGCCATGCATCTGGTAGCAGCAGCACTGCTGGTGGGGTTTGCCATCAGCCTGCTGTGGAGCGAGTCCAAGCTGGTGGAGCTGAACGACCAGATTCAGGACGCAAAGGCTCAGCTGGTCAGTGAGCAGAGCCAGTATACTTACTATAACAGCACCCTGAACAGCAAGACCAACATCACCAGCGTGGAAGAGACGGCCGGCAGGCTGGGCCTGATGAAAATTGATCAGAGCCAGATCACCTACATCCGTTTGGGCGAGAGCGACACGCTGGAGCGCACCCAGTCCGCTGTGCGGCAGTGGACCGACTTTATCTACAACGGTGCCGTGAACATTCTTGGCACTGTAAAGTGAACCAAATACGGGAAAGCGTGCGGCAGCGCACGCTTTTTCGGTTTATACACCCTGTTTGCAGGGCAGTTCCAAATTTGACAAAAGCGCGGCAGAAGGCAGCAAATGCCCGCTGCCGCAGGAGCATACCATGTGGAAATTCTTCCGAAAATTCATCAAAAAAATAAAAGGCCCCTGGCCGGAAACCAGCACCGGTGCCCGCATGAACCCCAGAACCAGTCTGATCTGCGGCGGTCTGGCCCTTGTGGTCATGGGCCTTGCTGCGGCCCGTGTGACCTACAGCCTGTATGATATCCAGATCAAAAACGGCGACACCTACCGCCAACTGGCCGCAAAGCAGCAGCTGCTGGATACCACCATCAAGGCCACCCGCGGTGAGATCTACGATACCTCCGGCATCACGCTGGCCTCCACCAGCGTGGTGTGGACCATCTGGGCCGACCCGGACAACAGCAAAATCTTATATACCACCACCGGCAAGGATGGGGAGGCGGCGCGCACGCTGGACACGGCCATGTGCGCCGAGGTCAGCCGGGAACTGACCCTGCGCCTGCTTTCCGGCGACGGCGAAAGTCTGGACGCGGTGGACACTTCCTCGGAAGCGTACCAGACCCAGTACCAGAAGGTTTACGATGCACTTTCCAAGATGGACACCAAGTATCAGGTGCTGGCCACCAAGGTGAACAACGCTGTCAAGCTGTCCATCGAATCCTACGTTTCCCAGTTCAACAAGGCACACAAGCGTGCCACTGAGACCTCCCGCAAGGGCAACATCTCGGTCGGCAGCGAGAAGAGCTTCCAGCGCAATTACCCCTACGGAGCGTTTGCAGCGGCAGTGCTGGGCTTTACCGATGCGGACGGCATTGGTACTTACGGTCTGGAAAAATCCTATCAGTCCACGCTGGCCGGTGTGGATGGCCGCACCATTACCCAGCGCAATGCCTACGGCAACGCCATTGCGGACGAGAATGCCACCACCTTTGCAGCCAAGGATGGCTCCAATCTGGTGCTTTCGCTGGATGTGAATGTGCAGGAGATCGTGGAACGGTATCTGAACGAAGCCATTGCAGCCAACACGGTGGAAAACCGCGGCTGCGCCATCGTGATGAACGTCAAGACCGGTGCCATCCTTGCCATGGCTTCCAAGCCGGATTTTGACCCCAACGACCCGCTGGACTACAGCGCAAATCTGGATTACCTCAACGAGCTGGTGCGCGCTGAGCCGGAGCTGTACGGCATCTACAAAAAGGATGAGAACGGCAACGAGCTGAAGGATGCAAACGGCAACCGCATTCTGGACGAGGAGGGCGATTACTCCGGCTACTTCCGCGATATCCAGTGGAAAAACAAGGCCATCACCGAGTTGTACTACCCCGGCAGTGTGTTCAAGGTGATCACCTCGGCCATGGGCGTGGACTCCGGCCTTGCAAACATCAACACCACCTTTACCTGCGCCGGTGCTTACGGCGTGGCAAAGGAGACCTACCACTGCGCAGGCCACAAAGCCCACGGCACCATCACACTGGCCGAAGCTCTGCGCCAGAGCTGCAATATCTACTATATCCAGCTGGGTCAGCGCGTTGGCTCCCAGACCTTCTATAACTACTTCGATGCCTTTGGCTTTACCAGCCGCACCGGCGTGGACCTGCCCAGTGAGACGGGCTTCATGCAGTATTATAAGGCCAACCAGCTGGGCGAAGTGCAGCTGGCTTCCTCGGCCTTTGGTCAGGCAATGGCCATCACCCCGCTGCAGATGTGCACCGCTGTGGCCGCAGCCGTCAACGGCGGCTATCTGGTCACGCCCCATGTGGTGGATAAGATCACCGATGCAAATGGCAACGTGATCGAGGAGATCGGTGCCAATGTGCGCCGTCAGGTCATCAGCGAGAGTACCAGCAATGTGATCCGCCAGATCATGGAATATGAGGTGGGCAACGGCACCGGCGGCGGCAAGTATGCCTATGTGTCCGGCTACCGTATCGGCGGCAAGTCCGGCACTTCCGAACAGTTGAACATGGACCGCCGTGCCGACGGCGACTACAAGAAGGTGGCATCCTTTGCCGCTGTCCTGCCCGCCGACGACCCGGAGATCATCGTCTATGTGATGCTGGATGACCCCAACAACGCCAGAACGGACTACTCGTCCCTGCTGGCAGCGCCCGTTGTGGGCAACATCATCAGCGAGATCGCACCCTACCTTGGCATTGCCGCCGACGGCGAGGATCGCAGCCAGACTGTGGTCACTGTGCCGAATCTGGTGGGCACCGAGTGGAGCAGTGCGCAGGTGCAGCTGAACATCAAGGGCCTCAGGCATCAGCTGGCCGAAAGCACCACCAGTCAGGCGGCAGCAGCTGTCACCTACCAGTATCCGCACGCGGGTGCAAAGGTGGCCTACGGCACCACCGTGTACCTGTATACCGATACCTATGAGGGCAGCCATACCGATGTGCCGGATGTGACCGGCAAGAGCGCGGACTTTGCCCGCCAGATGCTGTCTGCCGCCGGATTGAACTGTGTGGTGGAGGGCAATGCGAACGGCACTGTGCAGGCCCAGAGTGCAGACCCTGGTTCCAGTGTGCAGCGCGGCACCATCGTGATCATTACCTGTGGGTAACAAGAACCCTCTCAGGCGCTTGCGCGCCAGCTCTCCCGAAGGGCGAGCTTTATGAGTGGGCACGGTAAAGTGAATCTTCTGAAGAACTGCACTTTATCGTAAGATGCAAAAGAGCTCCCCTTTCGGGGGAGCTGGCAATGCCGCAGGCATTGACTGAGAGGGTTTTACAAGATAAAAGAGAGGGGACATGAACAATGGAAAAAATTTCTGCAAGCAAGCTTCTGGCAGGGCTGGTGCCCGCAGACTTCATCCGGGAAGAGGTGCAGGTGGAACTGGTGACCACCGACAGCCGCGAGGTGCGGCCCGGCTGCATTTTTGTAGCGTTCCCGGGTGAAAAATTTGACGGCCACGATTTTGCGGCCAAAGCACTGGAGAACGGTGCTGTTTATGTGGTGGTGAACCACCCGGTGGAGGGCGTGCCTGCGGAAAAGGCCATCCTCTGCCCGGACAGCTACCATGCCATGATGGTGATGGGCGCGAACTACCGCAGCCAGTATCACCCCAAGATGGTGGGTGTGACCGGCAGCGTGGGCAAGACCACCACCAAGCAGATGACCTACGCCGCCCTTGCAGGCTTTGGCGAGACCATCAAGACTGAGGGCAACCAGAACAATGAACTGGGCATGCCCCGCACCCTGATGCGGCTGGAAAGCAGCACTGAGTATGCCGTGATCGAGATGGGCATGAGCCATGCGGGCGAGATCGACCGTCTGGCCCGGGCCGCACGCCCGGATGTGGGCATCATTACCTGCATCGGTGTGTCCCACATCGGCAATCTGGGTAGTCAGGAGAACATCTGCAAGGCAAAGCTGGAGATCTGCAACGGTCTGCCGGAGGGTGCACCGCTGGTGCTGAACTATGATGATAAGTTCCTGCGCGCCGCAAAGCTGCCCGCCCACGTGAAGCCGGTATGGTTCAGTCTGGCAGATGAGAACGCTGATGTGTGTGCACTGTCCATCCGGCAGGAAGAGGACGGCATGAGCTTTGTGCTGGAAGATCAGGAAGAGGGCACCTTTGTGGTCAAGATCCCGGCCATGGGCAAGCACAATGTGGCAAACGCTCTGGCTGCCTACTGCGCCGCCACCCGCTTGGGCTGCGACCCGCGCGGTGTCATCAAGGGGCTTTCCAATTTTGAGCAGACCGGCCGCCGCCAGAAGGTGGTGCACAGCAAGGGTGTTACCGTCATTGAGGATTGCTACAATGCAAACCCCGACAGCATGAAGGCCGCGCTTGCCATGTTTAAGGAATTCCCCTGCAAGCGCCGCTTTGCCCTGCTGGGCGATATGCTGGAGCTGGGCGAGCTGTCCCGCGAAGCCCACGAGGAGCTGGGCCGTCTGGCTGCGGAGAGTAATCTGTACTGCCTTGTGACCTACGGCGAAAACGCAAAGCGCACGGCTGTGGTGGCTGCGGCCAAGGGGGTCAAGACCCTCCATGCCAACAACTACCGCGAGGCAGCGGATGCTCTGCTGAACCGGATAGAGCCGGGCGATGCCCTGCTGGTGAAGGCAAGCCGCGGCATGGCGCTGGAAAAAGTGCTGGAAATTTTCTACGCAGAGCAGAAAGATGCCGAAGAATAACCCTTTGGCATGAATTTGGAGATTGAAAAATGATTCGTTTCGCCTTGGTCGTCGCGTCGGTGCTGGGTTTTGTGCTGACTGCGGCGCTCGGCAATATGATGGTGCCGCTGCTGCGGGAGCTGCAGCGTGCGGCACGCGGTACACAGCCGGACAGCGATGACCCGGACAGCCCGGTGCCTACCATGGGCGGGCTGTGCCTGATGGTGGGCACCCTTGCCGCTGTGGGCGTGGGCTGGCTGGCCGCATGTGCTGCACAGCCTTCCCTGCTTGGCAGCGACCGGCAGATGACCTCCCGCCTGCTCATTGCACTGCTGGGGTCGCTGGCCTTTGGCGCAGTGGGGCTGGCCGATGATCTGGCCCGCATCCGCGGCCGCTACCCGAACGGTTTGGGCCTTGGCCTGCGCCGCACACAGCGCCTTGCACTGGAATGCATCGCTGCAGCGCTGGTGCTGGGCCTGCTGGCACTGAACGGGTGCCTGCCCACAGGGCTGATCCTGCCGGGAGCAGGCTATGTGGAATGTGCGCTGGCACCGCTGCTGTGGGCTGTGCTGCTGGTGGCGATGGCCGAGGCGGCCCGCGTGGCCGACGGTGCCGACGGCACGGTGTGCGGCGCGGCCTTTGCGGCCATGCTGGGCCTGATGATGCTGGAAACACAGCTGGGCTGGTTTCCGCTGGCAGTATTCCCGGCGGCACTGGCCGGTGCACTGATGGCCTTTCTGCTGTGGGATTTTCCACCGGCAAAGCTGCACCCCGGCCGGTGCGGCTGCTTGTATGCAGCGGGAGCCATTGGCTGCATTCCGCTGTGCATTGGCTACGCAGAGCTGAGCATCCCGCTGGCACTGCCCTTCTGGGTGGAGGGCGGCATGGTGGTGCTGCAGGTCCTGTTCTGCCGCTGGAAGGGCAGGCCGCTGTTTGCGGCGGCACCGCTGCACCGCTGGCTGGAAAAGCGCGGCATGAGTGCAGTGAATATTTTTTACAGCCTGTGCGCACTGAGCGTGTGCGGGCTGGCGCTGGCCGTGCGTCTGGCACGCTGGGTCTGAGCGCCTGATTCTGAAAATAAGGGGGCGTGGCAATGGCAGCCACCCGCAGACAACATAAAAACCAAAAAGAAAGTGCATGGGCGCCGCCGCTGCAGCGGGACCCGGGACCATGGAACCGGCTGCTGCTCAACTGGCTGGCAACGCTGGCCATTATCATGGTGTTCGGCCTTGTAATGCTGTACAGCGCAAGCTACACCACCGGCTACCTGCGCATGGGCGACAGCCTGCACTACATCAAGCAGCAGGCTATCTGCATGGCCATTGGCATTGGCTGTATGGTAGTCATGAGCTATGTGGATCACCGCTTTCTGCGCTGGGCGAGCAAGCCGCTGTACTGGGTGGTGCTGGCCATGCTGGCCGTCACGCTGACCTTTGCACCGCTGAACGGCTGCCGCCGCTGGATCCGTCTGGGCGGCCTGACTCTGCAGACCTCTGAGGCGGCAAAGTTTGAGATGATCCTGCTCTCGTCCCATCTGGCGGCAAGTGCGCCGCAGATCGGCCGGTTCAGCCCGTCGCTGAGAGAAAAAGTCAAGCCAAAGGATTGGCTGTTCATCCGCATCGTAAGGCAGCTGATCGTGCCGGTGCTGCCGCTGGTGCCGGTGGTGTTGCTGCTGTTTTTAGAGCCGCACATGTCCGGCATCCTGCTGACCACCGCCATCGTGGGCACCATCCTCATGCTGACCGGCTGCGGCGGTGTATTGACATGGTGCGGGGCCGCAGCGGCGGCTCTGCTGCTGAAACCGGCCCTGACGCTGGTGGAATCCATTGGCTATCTGCAGGACCGCCTGAACACATGGTCCGATGATCTGGAAGCGCTGAACGACCAGACCAAGCAGAGCTTGTACGCCATCGGCTCCGGCGGACTGAAGGGCCTTGGCCTTGGCAACAGCGTGGAAAAGCAGCTCTGGCTGCCGGAAAGCACCAACGACTTCATCTTCAGTGTGGTGTGCGAAGAATTGGGCTTCATCGGTGCGGTGCTCATCATCGTGCTGTTCATGCTGCTCATAGCGCAGGGCCTGATGATCGCCTATAAGGCCGAGAACCAGTTCTGCACCATGGTGGGGATTGGCATTATGGCGCAGATCGCCTGGCAGGTGTTCTGCAACATCGCTGTGGTCACCAACACCATCCCGAATACCGGCATCAGCCTGCCGTTTTTCTCGTCCGGCGGCACCAGTCTGATCTTGCTGCTGGCAGAAATGGGCGTGATGGTGAACATTGGGCGCAACGGAGAGCGGGCGGCGCAGCAGAGGGCAGCGGCCCACGCACAGCGGCAGGCTGCAAAGGCTCAGCGTGATGCGGAGCTGAAGGACCGTACCATCAATCTGGACGATGCCCGCCGTGCGCGCAATGAACTGTAACGACTGTTTTGAGGGCGCAGGCCAGTGGGGAGCTCCCCGATGGCCTGACCAGATGCACTAATAATAGAGGAGGAATCGTCATGCGAGTTCTGATCGCTGCCGGCGGCACTGCCGGCCATATCAACCCGGCACTTGCCATTGCAGGTGCTATCAAAAAGGCAGACCCTTCTGCCGAGATCCACTTTGCCGGCCGCAAGGAGGGCATGGAGTACCGCCTGGTAGGACAGGCGGGCTATCCCTTCCACCATATCGAGATCACCGGTTTCCAGCGCAGGCTGTCGCTGAACAACATCAAGCGCAACATCGTTACGCTGTGGAATCTGGCCCTCTCTGGCCCCAAGGCAAAGGCCATTATGAAGGAGGTCAAACCCGATCTTGTGATCGGCTGCGGCGGCTATGTGTCCGGCCCGGTGGTGCGCTGTGCCGCCAAAATGGGCATCCACACCGCCATTCATGAGCAGAACGCCTTCCCCGGCGTGACCAACAAGCTGCTGGCACCGGATGTGGATCTCGTGTTTGCCGCCGTGCCTGCTGCTGTGGAAAAGCTGGGCGCACCTGATAAGACCATCGTGGTGGGCAATCCGGTGCGCCCGGAGGTGTTCACCAAGGCAAAGGACCGCGATGCCATCCGCGCTGAGCTGGGCGCGGGCGACCGCACGGTGATCCTTTCCTTCGGCGGCAGCCTTGGCGCACGCCGCGTCAACGAGGTGGTGGCCGACCTGTGTGCATGGGAACAGCACGAGAAGAAGCCGGTGCTGCATCTCCACGCTACCGGCCAGTACGGTGTGCAGCTGTTCAAGGATCTGGAAAAGGAAAAGAACTTCGCGGAAGGCGACGGCCTTGTGGTGAAGGAATACATCAACAATATGCCGGAACTGCTGGCTGCGGCAGACCTTGTCATCAGCCGCGCCGGTGCGCTGACGCTGGCCGAGCTGGAAGCTGTTGGCCGTGCAGCCGTGCTCATCCCCAGCCCCAATGTGGCTGAGAACCACCAGTACTTCAATGCCATGGAACTGCAGAAGGCCGATGCCGCTGTGGTGATCGAGGAAAAAGATCTGACCGGCGAAAAGCTGGTGAGCACGGTGTCCGACATGCTGGCACAGCCCGGCAAGCTGGCTGAGATGGGCAAAAATGCCCGCAGCCTGTCGGTGGATGACAGCCTTGACCGTATTGCAGACGCTTTGATGAAACTGGTGCAGAAGTAAAACAAAACCTAAACCGGAAAGGAGGTGTGCGCCATGCAGCAATACCGCAATAACAGAAACAACGGCAATATCTACGACCTGCGGAAAGACCTGCAGCATACTCCGCCGCCTTCACAACAAAAAGGATCTTCCGGCAGTGCGGACGGGCGCTATGGCTTCAACGGGGAACCGCTGAGCTTTGCGCCGGACCGCACCGCCAATGGTACGGTGCGCCGCACCCGTACCGATAACAGCATCGAGTTCCCTTCGCAGCCGCGCCGCACCGAACAGAGCGGAACCCGGCGCACCAGCGGCCAGAACCGGAACCGTACCGCGCAGCGAAGCCGCACGGCCCAGCCGGAACAGCGTGCATCCGGCACGGCCCGCAAGCCGCAGCAGCGCCGTTCACAGGGGCAGAAGCCGCGCAAGACAGCGGCTCAGGCAGCGCAGCAGCGCTACAAAAACCAGCGTCTGCGCCCGGCACAACAGCAGCCACGCGACCCGGTACAGCGGGAAAAACGCAAGAAGCGCCGCCTGACCCGCGCTGCACTGAAGCGGCGGCGGATGCTGCGGCGGCTGATGGCCTTTGTGACCCTGCTGGCCGTGATCGCCGCCGGTGTTTACCTGACCATGACCATGCTGTTTAAGATCGGCACCATTCAAGTGCAGACGGCGGACGGCACCGTAGTGCAGGAGGTGGGCGGCTATTCCAGCAGCCAGATCCTGCAGGCACTGGGTGTGCAGACCGAAGAGAACATTTTCAGCTTTGACCCCGCCGCCAAGGAAGCGGAACTGGAAAAGCAGTTCCCGCTGCTGGAATCCATCAGGGTGGTTCGGGATTACCCCAACACGGTGGTGGTGCAGGTGACCGAGGCGGTGCCTACCTATGCCATGCAGACGAAGAGCGGCTGGCTGACCCTCTCGGATCAGTTCAAGATCCTGGCCTGCGAGTCTGCCCAGCCGGAAGAACTCAAGACCCTATACGGCGGCGAGCCGGTGTCGGTGACACCCGGCGACCAGCTGACCTTTGCAACGCAGGCAGACCCAGCGGCATCGGATGCATCCGGTTCGGCAGCAGCTTCGGCAGCGGTGCAGACGGACGACCGTCTGGATGCGCTGAATGAGCTGCAGGCAAAGCTGGAAGAGTATGGGATGCTGGACGATGTGACCCGCATGGAATTTGCGGACACCGACCAGATGGCATTTTTGTATCAGGATCGTGTCAGTGTGCTTCTGGGTACACGGAACGATCTGGATTATAAGCTGGACCGCGCACGCTATGTGCTGACCAATGCCGACGGCAAGGGCTGTGCCCCTACCGACACCGGCAGACTGGATTTCAGCCATGTCAGCGCGGGCAGCACCCGTAAAATTTACTTTGCACAGGGCCAGCCGACCCTGCCCTCCGGTTATGTTGTGCCGGAAAAGACCGTGCCGGAAGAGCCTGATACCTCTGCTGCCGAGGATACTGCGGCAGACGGTGCAGAGGATGCCGCTGCGGCCCAGCCTGCGGACGATACGGCGGCAGCTGCGGAAGAAACACCGCTGACCGACACTGCCCGCATGACCGCAAATAACGAAGAAAACCCCATGTGACAAAATGTTTTGAGGAGCGTGTGCAGTATGAAACTGGAACAGTTATTGGAAGGCGTGCCCTTTACCCTTGCGCAGGGCAGTCTGGACACCGAGATCTCAGATATCATCTACGACAGCCGCAAGGCGGCACCGGGCCTTTTGTTCGTGTGCATCGTGGGCACCCAGCGTGACAGCCATGAGTTTGCCGCCGACTGTGCGGCAAAGGGTGTCAGCGCACTGGTCATCCAGCACGACATCGACCTTTCTGCCATGCCGGGCGTGACCGTGGTCAAGGTGGAAAGCAGCCGCTATGCCATGGCTCTGATGAGCGCGAACCTCTTCGGCAACCCGTCCCGCCAGATGACCATGATCGGTGTGACCGGCACCAAGGGCAAGACCACTACCACCCACATGATCAAGAGCGTGCTGGAAGCTGCAGGCCGCAAGGTGGGCATGATCGGCACCAACGGCATTTATTATATGGGCCGCCACAAGGAAACTGCCAACACCACCCCGGAAAGCTACGAGCTGCAAAAGACCTTCCGGGAATTTCTGGATGCAGGCTGCGACACCGCGCTGATGGAAGTTTCCAGCCAGGGCCTGATGATGGACCGCGTGGCCGGTGTGCACTACAATGTGGGCGTGTTCACCAACCTTTCGCCGGATCACATCGGCCCCGGCGAGCACAAGACCTTTGAGGAGTACCGCAGCTGGAAGGGCCAGCTGTTCAAGCGCTGCGACGTGGGCGTGGTGAACATTGACGATGAGAACACCGAAGCCCTGCTGGAAGGCCACACCTGCCGCCTTGTCACCTATGGCCGCGCTGAGCAGGCGGACTACCGCGAGACCGGCTTTGAACTGCTGCGCACCCACGATTTTCTGGGCGTGAAGTTCCATGTGACCGGCAAGGACGAGATGGATGTGAAGGTGAACATGCCCGGCGAGTTCAGCGTGTACAACGCGCTGGCCGCGCTGAGCGTGGGCAAGGTGCTGGGCCTGCCGGATCAGGCGATCCACGACGGCCTTGGCAAGTGCGTGGTCAAGGGTCGCGTGGAGCTGGTGCCCATCAGCAAGAAGTTCACCATCCTGCTGGACTACGCTCACAACGAGGTGTCCACCGAAAGCCTGCTCACCACTCTGCGGGCCTACAAGCCCCACCGTCTGGTGGTGGTGTTCGGCTGCGGCGGTAACCGCTCCAAGCTGCGCCGCTATGGCATGGGCGAGATCTGCGCCAAAATGGCCGATTTCTCCATCCTCACTGAGGACAACAACCGCTTTGAAAAGGTGGAGGACATCCTTGCTGATATCCGCGTGGGCATGAACAAGGGCAACCCGGACGCAAAGTTTGTGGAGATCCCGGACCGTCTGGATGCCCTGCACTACGCCGTGGATCACGCGCAGGAGGGCGACCTGATCGCCGTCATCGGCAAGGGCCACGAAACCTACCGTGACCGCGAGGGTGTCAAGACCCCGTTCCTGGAGCGGGAGCTGTTGGAAGAGTATGCACAGCAGATCGGGCTGGAATAACAGATAAAAAAATAACGCCGTGTCGAATGTTCGGACACGGCGTTATTTTTTGCGGTAATTATGCTTTCAGCTGCGGAGCCTTGTTCTCCGGCAGGAGATTGGTCATGCTCTTCAGGCTGATGCCGATGGTGGAGAGATTATGCAGCATGGCAGAGGAGGCCGGCTGCAGGATGCCCAGAGCACCCAGCGCGATGAGGGCCGAGTTGAAGGTGAGCACGAAGCGGTAGTTTGCGTGCACGCGCTTTTGCAGAGAGTTGGCGATGGCCTTGAGGGCCACCAGCTCCTCCAGACTGTCGGCTTTGATGGTCACATCGGCGATCTCGCGGGCGATGGCAGCGCCGGAGTTGATGGCAATGCCGATATCGGCAGCAGACAGGGCGGGGGAGTCGTTGATGCCGTCGCCGATCATCACCACGGTGTGGCCCTCGGCCTTGGCCTGCTGGACGAAGTTTGCCTTGTCCTCGGGCAGCACCTCGGCAAAGAAGCGGTCCACGCCCACCTGCTTTGCAATGGCGGCAGCGGTGCGCTCGCTGTCGCCGGTCATCATGACGGTGTTCCGGATGCCCAGCGCACGCAGTCCGTTCAGCACAGCGGCGGCTTCCGGGCGCAGCGGGTCGGAGATGCAGATGACGCCCACCAGCTGCCCGCTGGCTGCCATGTACAGGTGCGAATACGCGGGCTTGAGGGCATCAAACTTTGCCTGCTCGGCTGTGGGGATGGTGCACTTTTCATCCTCAAAGACGAAGTGGTGGCTACCAATGACCACGCGCTCACCGCCCACGCGGCTTGCAATGCCATGGGCTACGATGTATTCCACCTCGGAGTGCATCTCCTCATGGGAAATGCCGCGCTCCTTGGCGGCACGCACCACGGCGTTGGCCATGGAATGGGGGAAGTGCTCTTCCAGACATGCGGCCAGCTGCAGAACTTCGCGCTCGTTACAGCCGGAGAAGGGTACGACCTCCACTACCTGCGGGGTGGCACGGGTGAGGGTGCCGGTCTTGTCGAACACGATAGTGTCGGCCTGAGACAGCGCTTCCAGATACTTGCCGCCCTTGACGGTGATGTGGTAGCTGCCGCACTCGCGCATGGCGGAAAGCACGGCCAGCGGCATGGAGAGCTTGAGCGCGCAGGAGAAATCCACCATCAGGCAGGAGATGGCGCGGGTGGCGTTGCGGGTGAGCAGATAGGTGACCACCGTTGCGCCCAAACACCATGGCACCAGCTTGTCGGCCAGCACCAGCGCACGGTTCTCGGTGCTGGACTTGAGCTTTTCGGATTCCTCGATCATGGCCACGATCTTGTCGTAGCGGTTGGAACCGCCCTCGGCCTTGGCGATAAAGACGCACTCGCCCTCCTCCACAACGGTGCCGGCATAGAGGGTGGACCCCTCTGTCTTGCGCACCGGCATGGACTCGCCGGTCAAAGCAGCCTGATTCACCATGGCTTCGCCTTCCAGAACGGTGCCGTCCAGCGGGATCATGTTGCCGCTGCGCACGACCACCTCATCGCCGGAGCGTACTTTGGTCAGAGGCACCAGCACTTCGGTGCCTTGGCTGCGCACCCACACCTTGTCCACGTTCAGGGCCATGCTGCGGGCCAGATCGTCCAGACTCTTCTTGCGGGTCCACTCTTCCAGCAGAGAGCCCAGATTCAGCAGGAACATGACAGAACCGGCGGTGCCAAAGTCGCCGCGCAGCAGCGAGACGCCGATGGACAAAGCGTCCAGCACCTCCACTTCCAGCCTGCGGCTCAGCACGCAGCGCACACCCTTCCAGAGGAAGCGGATGGAGCGGAATGCCGTGTAGGCAGCGTCAAGGGGTGCGGGCAGGAACAGCTTGCGCAGGCAGCGGCCTGCCACCAAATCGAACATTTTATCCTGATATTCCCGGTTCAGCCTGCGGCTGTCGGCGGAGGTGACCAGAGCGTCATACTCGGCCACATCGAACTTATAGCCTGCCAGAATGGCAATGGCGGCGGTGCGCTTGCCGGTATAGGTAATGACCACATCGCCGGTGCGCTCGTAAACGGCGGCATGGACGATGGCATCATGGTGGTTCAGATAAGCTTCCAGCACATCGGCACGGTGCAAAGTCATGCGGACTTTTTCCACATGCACGCGCATCCGGCCTTTGCCTTCATGCAGAATGGTACATTTCATATATCAAATATCCTTCTCTATCTTTTTGCCGCAGCGTCAGGCTGCTATACCCTGCACGCCTGCGGCCCCACTCTCACAAAAAAGAGCCGCCCGAAGGCGGCTCGAAAGCCACGTTGGGGCTTTCAATGCTTTACGAACCGAAAATTACTCAGCGGTCTCTTCGGTGGTCTCCTCGGCGGCATCCTCGATCACAGCAGCCTCGGCTTCAACAGCACGAGCCTCGTTGATGGCCTTTGCATCGGCCAGAATGTCACCGGCCTGCTCCTGGACCTTGCTGACGGTCTCCATGGTGGAGTCCTTCATGCGCAGCACGGCAGCAGTGGTCTGGGTGTAGACCTTCTTGGCATCCTTGCTGGACAGCAGCTTGAAACCGGCAGAGCCGAACAGAGTACCGGCGGCGAACAGTGCGATCTTCTTGATATCCATAGTAACTTCCCTACCTTTTCTATTTCCTGTCAGAGGCCCTGCACCGCAGGACCTGTAAGATGAATATACCGGCCCAAAAGCCGGAGAACAGGGTGGACATTTCCCTTCTGTCGAGCCTATTGTAGCACAGAATTTACCATTTTCAAGCTTTTTCTTGAATGTTAATACATGTAAACTTTTTACGATGTGTAGTTAGAAAAAGCTATCTCTAACGCGTTTTTTAAGACAAACTACAGTTTGTAAATGGAAACTAACCGGCAGATGGGACGAGAAAGAATTTCCAGTTTGTAAAAAATCCTGGTTTGGAAATGCAGGTTGCCGCCACGGCCCTTCTCTGTGAAAAAGCAACCCGGAAAAATCCGCAGATTTTTCCGGGTTGCTAAAATAAAAATCGTTTTCCGCTGAAGATGCCAAGAGCGACGCGGCGGGCATTTTAAACCGTTTTGCTTTACAGGATGCGCACCCGGATCACGGCGGGGATGGCAGCCAGCTTTTCGGCCAGCTTCTTGTCCACAGCACCGGTAGCATCCAGCATGGTGTAGGCCATGTTCTTTTTGCTCTTGTTCACCATGTTCTCGATGTTCAGGCCGGCTTCGGTGGTCAGGGCGGTAATCTGGCTGATCATGCCGGGCTCGTTTTTGTGGATGATGCAGATGCGCTTGCCGCCGGCTCTGGGCTGGTTGACCTCCGGCATGTTCACCGAGTGGATGATGTTGCCGTTCTTCAGGTAGTCGCTCAGCTCCTTTGCAGCCATCACGGCGCAGTTGTCCTCGGCTTCCGGGGTGGAAGCGCCCAGATGGGGGGTGCACACGATGCCGGGCTTGCCCAGAATGGCCTCAGACGGGAAGTCGGTCATGTAGCCGGACACCTTGCCGGTCTCCATGGCTTCCAGCAGGGCTTCGGTGTTGACCAGTTCGCCGCGGGCGTAGTTCAGGATCTTCACGCCGTCCTTGCACAGGGCAAGGGTCTGGACGTTGATGGTGTCCTTGGTGGTGGGCAGGTAGGGCACATGGATGGTGATGTAGTCGCACAGGGGCAGCATGTCGTTCAGGTTCACGCAGTGGTGTACCTGACTGCTCAGGTTCCATGCGGCGTCAATGGAGATGTAGGGGTCGTAGCCGTAGACCTCCATGCCCAGCTCAATGGCGCAGTTGGCCACGCGGGAGCCGATGGCACCCAGACCGATGACACCCAGCGTCTTGCCCTTGATCTCGTTGCCCACGAACTGCTTCTTACCCTTTTCCACGGTCTTTGCCATGGCGGGGTCGCCGGTCAGGCCCTGACACCACTGGGCAGCAACAGCCACATTGCGGCTGCCGGCAATCAGCATACCGATCACCAGCTCGGCCACAGCGTTGGCGTTGGCACCGGGGGTGTTGAACACCACGATGCCCTGCTCACTGCAGCGGTCCAGCGGGATGTTGTTCACGCCGGCACCGGCGCGGGCGATGGCCAGAAGATTGTCGTTGAAGGCGGTATTCAGCATGTCGGCGCTGCGAACGAGGATGCCGTCCGGGGTATCGGTGTCCACAGCCACGTCAAACTGCTTGTTGTTCAGCTTTGCCAGACCCACCGGGCTGATGGCGTTCAAAGTTTTGATGGTGTACATAGTCCAGATTTCCCTTCTATTATACAGGAACCCTCTCAGTCACGGCTTGCGCCGTGCCAGCTCTCCCGAAGGGCGAGCTTAGAAAGCGGGTTCGATCAAGTTGTCCCTCTGATAAAAAGCTCCCCCCTCGGGGGAGCTGCCGAACGAAGTGAGGCTGAGAGGGTTTTATGCGTTCTCCTTGCGGAACTTCTCCATGAAGTCCACCAGCTTGTCCACACCCTCGGCGGGCATTGCGTTGTAAATGGAAGCGCGCATACCGCCTACCAGACGATGGCCCTTCAGGTTCACGAAGCCTGCTTCTGCAGCTTCGGCGCAGAACTTCTTGTCCAGATCTGCATTGGGGCTGGTGAAGGTGACATTCATGGTGCTGCGGTAGCGGTGCTCCACAGGATTCGTGAAGAAGCCCTGACCGTCCAGATAGTCGTACAGCACTTTGGCCTTGGCTTCGTTGATCTTCTGCATGTTGGCAAGACCGCCGATGTCGTTTTCCAGATACTTGAGCACCAGACCGGTCATATAGATGCACCAGCAGGGGGGCGTGTTATACATGCTGTCCTTGCCCAGCAGGGTGGTGTAGTTCATCATGGTGGGCACATTGTCGGCAGCATGGCCCAGCAGGTCGTCGCGGACGATGGCAATTGCCATGCCGGCGGGAGCTACATTCTTCTGCACGCCGAAGTAGATGCAGCCGTACTTGGTCACATCCACGGGCTTGGAGAGGATCATGGAGCTCATGTCGGCTACCAGAGGCACACCCTCCACCTGCGGCACCTCCACGAACTGGGTGCCGAAGATGGTGTTGTTCTGGCAGATGTGGATATAGCTGGCATCCTTATCATAGTTGATGGCGTTCACGTCCGGGATGTAGGTGAAGTTCTTGTCCTTGCTGGAAGCAACGATGTTCACCTCGCCGAACTTGGCGGCTTCCTTGGCGGCAAGGTTCGAGAAGTTGCCGGTGACAAGGTAATCTGCTTTGCCGGTGGTCATGAAATTCAGCGGGACCATGGCAAATTGCTGGGTGGCACCGCCCTGAAAGAAACCGACCTTGTAGTTGTCGGGAATGTCCATTACCCGGCGCAGGGTGGCCTCGGTGTCCTTGATGATGGCATCGAACCACTTGCTGCGGTGGCTCATCTCCATCACGCTCTGACCGCTGTCGCCATACTCGAGCAGCTCTGCCTGTGCCTGCCTGAGCACCTTCTCGGGCAGCATGCTGGGGCCTGCGCTGAAGTTGTAAACTCGTGCCATAATGAACTCTCCCTTTCCTGTATCGCACAGCACCGCGGTTTTCTGCGGTGCGTTCTGTTGATTGCTGTAGCCGTAGTATACCGGTTTTGCAGGGATGAAAACAAGAGCATCTTTGCACAAAGATACGGCGCAAAAGCCCCTGTGCGGGCACAAAGCACACAAATGTCCTTGATAGAAAAACAAAAACAAAGACAGATGTAAAATATAGCTGAAAAAGCCTGATTTCATCGGCGTTTCCGGCTCTTGCGCTTTGGCGCAGAAATTGGTATAATAATAAAACAAAGACAAACGTAAAAGCAAAAAAGATGCGGAAAGGAGGGAGAACAGCAGGATGTATGGCATCCCGGACAGTGTAAAGCCGCTTTCGGCGGCAGAGGAGCAGGTGATGCTGGCGGTGTGGGCCTGCCGTGCGCCCGTCACCCGGCGGGACATCGACGCAAAGCTGCGCGCAAAGGGCTGGGCACCGGCGACCGTGCTCAACTTTCTTTACCGGCTGGAAGAAAAGGGTTGGGTGAAAAGCGGCAAGGATGGCAACCGCAACACCTACACTCCGGCCATCACCCAGCGCGCCTATAATGTGTGGAGTATGCGGGAACGGCTGGATACCCTCTTTGGCGGCGACCTTGCGGCGGCGGTGCACGCGCTGGTGAGCGAGAGCGGCTGCGGCCAGAGCGAGCTGGAACAGGCCATGAAGGTGCTGGAGGAAAAGCATCTGGAAGCGGAAGAATATGATCTGTATGACCCTTATGGGTAAAAAGGAGAGCGGAAGATGGATTGCAAACTGCGTGCCAAAAATTGCGGCGGCTGCCCGATGCTGGGCATGCAGTCCGTCATGGCGTTGCGGAGCGCCGGTGCTGCATAGGTCAGAAATTTCATGCCCCGTCCGGCATCAAACAAAGGGATCGCGTTCAGCAGGCCGATACTTCCCTCCTGCATCAAATCATCCAAATCAATTCCAATATCATTTTCATCCAGCCCCATGTTTCGGTATTGCTCCAGCGCAATTTTTCGGATGAATCCCAGATTCTTTTCCAGCAGAATGTCACGGGCAGCCGTATCCCCTTTCTGTGCCAGTCTGCACAGCTGCTCATTGCTCCGGGTCGGCATTTTGCTTCTCCTGCGCGTGGTCTAAGGTGGATTGGAGAAATTCCGTCAGCGCCTGACCGAACTTGTCTAATGCTTCCTTTTGCACACCGTCCATCCCCGCTGCGCTCTGGGTGACGGCGGCGGAAATCATTTCGGGCGTGATGGTCGGAGTATGAACATCCGCCCCTTTGGTGAGTTCGGTAAACATCTGCTGAGTGATGCCCTTGGTCAAGGACTGCGCTGCTGTGAAATCGTTGCCGATCTCTTTCTTCACTTCCCGCAGCGCCGCCATAAATGTGTTCTGTATCATCGTCAGGTCTGCCTGATATACGGGAACTTTCTGCCGGTTGACAGTTCTGGCCGCCTGCACCGCAGCGTCTGTTTTATTGTTTCGGCGCAGCATGGCGCTGAGAGTAGTAAGCATCTGGTTCTGTCCGGCGAAACCGGCGGCCAGCGTATCGTCAAAATATTGCTCAATCATATAGGTGACTTCTGCAAAGCGAGGGCTTTCCAAAAGGCGGTTGACGATCTCTGCATTGGCTTTTCCGGTGTACAGATTCCGCGCCGCCTGCACCGACAGGCCCAGTTCTTCAATATCAAAATTTGTCCGGTCGGGCGTGTTGACTTCCCCCAGCAGGAAATCTGTGGAGACTTCAAACACTTTCGCAATGCGGAGCAAATGTTCTGTGCTGATCTTATCAGTCTTACCGCTGACAAACCGGCTGATGGCGCTCTCGGTGCTGCCGATGCGGGTCGCCAGCTGTGCCTGGGTAATTTTATGTTCCTTCATAAGCTCCTGCATCCGCTGCCGGATATTGCCGGGCAGATAGGCTCCCTCCATGTGACGCACCTCTCTTCTGAAAACTCTCTTTATCCATTATACCTGATAAAACCAGCGCGGGCAAATGCTTTCCGCTGGCTTCGCCGCTCTGAGGTCTTGCATTTTTGCAAGATTTCAGGGCGGCGTTTTTTCATTTCTTGCACTTTTAGCGGATTTTTCGGTTTATAGGCTTTTTCCCCGTATATTCAGGCAGACGGGCAGATACCGTCAATAAATAATGGAGGACAAAGCCTATGAATTTATTTGAAACTGTAAAATCCGCTGTCACCGTGAAGCAGGCCGCCGAATACTACGGCTGTAAGGTCAACCGGGGCGATATGATCTGCTGCCCCTTCCACGATGACCGGCATCCCAGCATGAAGCTGAACAGGGATTATTTCTATTGCTTTGGCTGCGGGGCTACCGGGGATGTGATCGATTTTGTGGCGCGGCTGTTCGGCCTGAGCAGCTACGAGGCCGCAAAGAAGCTGGCCTATGACTTTGGCATCGACCCGGACAAGCCCCCGGCAGCGATGGCTTTGAAAAAGCCCTATCCGCTGGCGCGGGCTTTCCGCAACGATGAGATACACTGCCAGCGGGTGCTCTGCGATTATCTGCATCTGCTGGAACGCTGGAAGGTCGAATATGCCCCGCAATCGCCGGAGGATGAACTGGATGACCGCTTTGTGGAAGCCTGTCATATGATCGAGTATGAAGGTGTTGATAATATCATACTGACAAGCAAATACGGCAAAACCAAATGCGCTACTGCAAAGGTGATTGCAGGTATCATCACCGCCGTTTTCACTACCACACTAGTTGCAGCATTTAACCTGCTTTTTGCTTTTGTTTTTTATGGAACAGAAGGGTTGGATTGCAGTATTCTATTTGCCCCCAGTGACTATGTGGAAGCGTTTATACCTTTTAATATCACTTGTTGGACGCTGCTCAAGTATCAAATCCTGTTGGCGTTTACCTGTACGCTTAGCGTTACTGGAATTACGCTGTTCCTATCTGCAATCAGTAAAAATCAGATTGTAGCTTTGGTTGCAGCGATGGCAATTTTTCTGTTCCCGGTTTTGCTGCCGATCACAGAAGCAAATCCGTTGTTCCGATTGGTTGGACTTCTTCCTATCTATCATGGACTGGCTATCTCGCTCCTGTCGGTGGAACAAATGAGTAACGGTATGCTGTATGCGATATGGGCAATCCCGGCAGCACTACTTTTTTTGGGAGTTGGTGCAGGTATCTCTCGCCGCGTATAGGAAATCCGCGCTTGCGAAGATCAAACAGTATTTGGAGGGAAAAGCAGATGATGAACACCGTTAGGAAATCTGAAAATCTGTTGCCGTTCCCTGTCATTTCCGCAGCGGCAAACGGCGACACAAACGCCATGTGCGCGATCTTGAAGCATTACGAGGGTTACATAGCGAAACTTTGTACCCGAACGCTGAAAGACGACGCGGGCAATACTTACTCCTATGTGGACGAAGAAATGCGTAACAGGCTGCAAGTGCGCCTTATTACCCGCACTCTTGCGTTTCATGTAGGCTAACTCTTTAAGCCCATGCGGGGAGCGTGTACCCCTTTCCACGCTTCCCGTTATGGGCTGTTTGTCGTTCCGTAAAAGCATATCGGAAACGGTATGCTTTTACAGGCTGACAAAGCCTTATTGTTCCTTGATAAAGAAAGCCCGCAAGATAACGGCGGTGCATCATAGGGCAAACGGATACGTTGCTGTCTGTATCGAGCTGGACGGCGGGTGCGCCACGATGCTTTTCTCTGAAAAGCGGAGCGATCTCCACCCCGCCGCAATGTAAGCGCAGCTGCTTGCGGGCCATGACATACTGACAGGCTGATACTCCCTTACCGTCAAAGTCCGAGCGTTCAGAGCGTCGCAGGCAATGAGTAGGGTTGCATGAGGAATGCAGGGGCGAGATTCCCGTGGGCTGCTGCCAGCAGCCATCCGTTGGCTCATTTTTTATTTTGTGAAAGGGGGATATTTTTGAAAGAACAAAATTTGATACGTTATAGCATTCAGCTTGCTTTTTTGAAGCAGCTGTTGGAAAGAAAGCTCATAACCGATAGAGAGTATTCCCTTATCAAACAGCGCTTAATGAAAGATTATCGTGTGGTTTCCGAACTATCCTCTTGATTTTGTGTCGCATTGGCATTATGATTAACGCAATGAAAGGAACACATTTAACAAGGAGGTCAAGCATGAAAGACGTTGAAGTCATTAAAGCGCGCAACACGCTCTCTCCACGAGCGCGTACGAACTTTGAAAAAAGGCTGCGCGTAGCCGCCTATTGTCGTGTCAGCACCGATACCGAAGATCAGCTGAACAGCTACAAATCGCAGGTCAAATACTATACCGAACTTATAAAAAGTAAGCCGGAATGGTCTTTGGCCGGCATCTATGCTGATGAAGCTATCACGGGTACGCAGGTAAAAAAGCGCGAGGATTTCCAGCGTTTAATCAACGACTGTATGAACGGTGACGTGGATATGGTGATTACCAAATCCATTTCGCGTTTTGCCCGAAATACGCTTGACACTCTGAAATATGTTCGGATGCTCAAAGATAAAGGCGTGGCTGTGTTTTTTGAGGAAGAAAACATCAACACCCTTACTATGGACGGTGAACTGCTCCTTGTAATTTTAAGCTCTGTTGCACAGCAAGAAGTCGAAAATATTTCTGCAAATGTCAAAAAGGGCTTGAAGATGAAGATGCAGCGCGGTGAGCTGGTCGGGTTTCAGGGCTGTTTAGGTTATGACTACAATCCAGCGGACAAAACCATCACCATCAACGAAGAAGAAGCGGCTGTTGTCCGTTACATTTTTCAGCGATACACGGAGGGTGCCGGTGGTTCGGTTATTGCCAAAGAACTTGAAAACTTAGGCTATAAAACCAAACGCGGCAGTCCCAAATGGGCAGACAGTACCGTAATCGGCATTATCAAAAACGAAAAATACAAAGGCGACATTTTGTTAGGAAAGACATTTACCGTTGACCCTATTTCAAAACGGCGTCTGTACAACTTCGGCGAGGAAGATCAATTTTATATTCGTGAGCACCACGAGCCCATTATTTCGGAAGAAGTCTTTGAAGCCGCACAGGAAATTTTGCGGCGGCGTGCAAAGCCCCGCAGCCTTAACGTGGACGGCAAACGTGAAAAGTTCAGTCGGAAATACGCTTTTAGCTGCATGATAGAATGTGGTTTCTGTGGTGGCACCCTGACAAGGAGGAGTTGGCATAGCAGTTCACAGTATAATAAAGCTATCTGGCAATGTGTTGTTTCCACCAAAAAAGGAAAAAAGTTCTGCCCGGAGAGCAAGGGCGTTGACGAAAGAACGATTGAGCGGGCTTTTGTAGAATCTTATCGCCTCTTGTGCCAGAATAACAAGGATGTTCTGGACGAGTTTATGAAACGAACAGAAGAAACTCTTTCTGAAAGCAACGCGGGCAAGCGTCTTGCGAAAGCCGAAAGAGATATTCACGCTCTGGAAGTCAAGAAAAACAAGCTGGTTGATATGCGTCTTGAAGATACCATCGACAAGGAGACCTACGACCGAAGGTATTTGGACCTGTCCAGCCAGATTGAGCAGTTGCAGAAAGAGTGTGAAAGCCTGCAAGATGCAGCCGAAACCGAATCTACAATGCGCAAGCGTGTTGCCACGTTCCGGCAGACCCTTGAACAGAACGAGGTTCTGGACACCTTTGACCGACATATTTTTGAAAGTATAGTTGAAAAAGTAATCGTGGGCGGTTATGATAGTAATGGGAACAAAGACCCCTACATGATTGTCTTTGTTTACAAGACCGGGTTCAAAAACAGTGTGGACGGCAAGAATTTCAAGCCGCTTCGCAAGAATAGCAAGGAGAACCACTCCCCTGCTGTTTTGTGTTCCCATGCTTCTAACGAGGCTGAATCCATGTGTTTCGATTCTAGCGACGACACATATCGAGGTCGTGTGTTCGATGGTTAGATTCAAAAAGCATTGATCTAATGTGAAGTAGGGTGAACCGTTTTATGGATTCTGTTACACAGCGTATAAAAATGATCCGGCAATATGAAGGAAAATAAGAAGACCTGTGCGGTCTGGTGAAAAATAACAACACAAATAGTACAGAGAAAAGGAGCATCCCATGAACGCAAATATCAATTATGATGAGATCCCGGATACCAGTGCCGTGCAGGAGGACCTGCTTGCGGCGCTGAGCAGCCAGCATGTGACCGTGCACACGAATGAGGAGCCGGACTTCGACTACATGGAAAACGGGGATGTGGCTTTTGTGGTCAAGAACCCGCACAATGATGAGAATTTGCTCATTGAACTGGGCGGCGAGTTCTCGGTGTTCTTCGGCCTGTGGCATGGGCAGTACAAGGCCGTGGAGTATGACTACGACCGCATGAAGAAGGACGTTGCCGCGATTCTGGCGGGCAATGCCGGTGCGCTGAGCCTGTATGCCGACGGCAGATGGCAGGGCAGTACCCTCTGCCCGGAGAAGGTGTCTGCCGATGCCGACATGGAAAAGCTGCTGGAACGCTGCTGGCAAAAGCAGGAGCCAAAGGAAAAACTGCTGGCACAGGGCGGCAGGGTGGAACTGCTCTACTGGGACCCGGCGGAAAATAAGAGCTTTATGATTCCGGCAAAGAACTGAATTATAACAAAAAGGACACACCACAACGGTGTGTCCTTTTTGTTATACGATATGAAGCTTAGACCTTCTCGATGGTGATGCTCCAATCAGCGGTCATGGCCTCGTCCGGCTCCAGCACTTCGTGCTTGCCTTCCTCATTGACGCTGTTGGCCCAGCCGTTCCACGGCTCCATGCACACAAAGCTCTCGGCATCCTGCTGCCACAGCACGGCGTGGTCGAAGCTGTCGTCGGCATCCACAGTCACCTTGTGGCCGCTGCCGCTGTCGGTGAGGGTCATGGGGAACTGCACGCCGGTCAGCAGGCGCACGCTGTTGTCCGCACCTTCCTTGCGGGTGAGGGTGATCTTTTCCGGGGCAGCGGGCTGCTCGCCCTTGGCGCTCTCGGAACAGGTGGCGCACTTGATATCGAAGTCCACATTCTCCAGCTTGGAAGCCTTGAAGTAGGGGTGGAAGCCGAAGCTGAAGGGCATGTTGGTGTCGCCCTCGTTGATCACGGTCATGTTGATGGCGGCAGTGTTGCCCTCAAGGTTATAGTTCATCAGCACGGTGAAATCGAAGGGATAGAGGAACTTGGTCAGCGGGGTGGACTCCAAAATCAGGGTCACGCCGTCCGGGCCGACGCTCTCCACATCCCATGCGCACAGGTCGGCAAAGCCGTGGTTCTCCATGGGGTATGCCTTGCCGTCAAAGATGTGCACGCCGTTATCCGGCAGGCCGCAGTTGGGGAACAGCACCGGCACGCCGAAGCGGGGGCGGTTGCACTCGGAAAAATTGGGGTGGCGGGTCCAGATGTACTCCTCGCCGTTCAGGGAGAAGCCGGTGATCATGCCGCCGCGCTCCGGGGTGATGACCAGCTCGGTCTTTGCCTCAGCATCGGTGATAACGTACTGCTCATAGCAGGCACCGTTTTCGGTGACATAACGGGTGGTGATCTGATTCATAGTTCAGTCCTCCTTATGTTTCTGGTTCTGTGCCAGTTTTTCAAAATAATAATCAATGCCATAGCGAATGAGATATTTTATGACCCTTGCAATAACGGCCACGATAGCGGCAAAAATGCCGCCGTAAAGCAGAAACGCATAGATCATCATGCGAGTGGTCATAGCCATAAAAACACTTCCCTTCCGTTTTCATGCACAAAGAGGCTGCCGTACAGCCAAAGTGCCATACAGCAGCCTCGAAACGATTACAGAACGACGCCGTCCTTGAAGATGGAGATCTCGCGGAAGCCGTGCTTCTCGGCCTTGGTCTGCTCACCGCTTGCAACGCGGATGACCAGATCCAGCAGATCCTTTGCAGCCTCGTCGATGGTCTTTTCGCCATCGGCGATCACGCCGGTGTTGAAGTCGATCCAGCCGGATTTCTTCTGGGCCAGCGGGGTGTTGGTGGAGATCTTCAGGGTGGGAGCCGGGGCCGAGAACGGAGTGCCGCGGCCGGTGGAGAACAGGATCAGGTGTGCGCCTGCGGCGGTCATGGCCGTGGCAGAAACCAGATCGTTGCCGGGGCCGTACAGCATGTTCAGGCCCTTGGTGACAACGGGATCACCGTAGCCGATCACGTCCATGATGGGGGCAGTGCCGCCCTTCTGGACGCAGCCGCAGCTCTTGTCTTCCAGCGTGGTGATGCCGCCCTGCTTGTTGCCCGGAGAGGGGTTATCGTAGACCACCTCGTTGTGGCTGATAAAGTAATCCTTGAAGCCGTTGATCATGTGCTCAGCCTTGACAAAGACGTCATGGTTGATGCAGCGATCCATCAGGAAGCCCTCAGCACCGAACATCTCGGGCACCTCGGTCAGCACGGTGGAACCGCCGCGCTGGCCCATCATGTCGGAGAAGCGGCCGATGGTGGGATTGGCGGTGATGCCGGACAGGCCGTCCGAGCCGCCGCACTTCATGCCCACCACCAGATCGGACACGGGGATAGGCTCACGCTTGAACTGCCCGGCATAGGCAGCCAGCTCCTTGAGGATATCGCGGGCAGCGGTGAACTCGTCGTCCACCTCCTGACAGGTGAGGAACTTCACACGGTCGTGGTCGTACTCGCCCAGCTCTTCCACGAACTGATCGTGCTGCAGGTTCTCGCAGCCCAGATGCAGCACCAGAACGGCGGCAGCATTGGGGTGGCGCACCAGCGCAGCCAGCAGCTTGCGGGTCTGTGCATGGTCGTGGCCGGTCTGGCTGCAGCCGAAGGGATGGGTGAAGGTGTACAGGCCCTCGATGGAGCCGGTGACCAGATCCTGATTGTCGGCAACGATCTTCTTGGCGATGTCGTTGACGCAGCCCACGGTGGGGATGATCCAGATCTCATTGCGGATGGCGGCACGGCCGTCCTTGCGGCGGAAGCCCATAAAGGTCTCCGGCTCGACCTTGGGCAGGGGAGCCAGATCCGGGGCGGGGTTGTAGCTGTACTCTACCTCACCGGACAGGTTGGTGTGCACGTTGTGGGTGTGCATCCAGCTGCCGGGAGCGGCATCTGCGGTGGCGTGGCCGATGGGAAAGCCGTACTTGATCACGTTCTCACCGTTCTTGATGGGCTTCACGGCCATCTTGTGGCCCTGCGGAATGTCCTCCAGAGCAGTCACAGAAAGACCGTCCACTTCCACCAGCGTGCCCTTGGCAATGGGGTGCAGGGCAACGACCACGTTGTCGATGGGGCTGATATGAATTGCCTGCGGCATAGTAGTTCTCCTTATCGTATCGCACAAAAGGGAATGAACCCTCTCCGTCATCGCCATGCGATGCCACCTCTCCCGAAGGGCGAGGTCTTTGCGATGAAAACTTTACGTTTCCACGTTTCCGCAAAAGCTCCCCCCTCGGGGGAGCTGGACGCGAAGCGGACTGAGAGGGTTCACACCTCAAAGCAATGTTTCTTTTAAACGATCAGGCTTACAGGCAGCTCTTGTAAGCAGCCTCAGCACCCTCGGTGCGGATCTTCTCGAGGTCTGCCAGAACAGCGGCCTCCAGACCCTCGATCTTGGTCAGATCCTGATCCCACATCTGGGTGTTGGTCAGCACAGCGTTCACCAGCTGAGCAGCGGTGTCGTCCTTGTGTGCATAGTAGAAGTCCAGTGCCCATGCGTCATCCTGGATCTTGTAGGTGTTGCCGGCAGGACGCTTGCAGATCAGGCCGTCGGCGGTGCGCTCCTGAATGTCGCTCGAATAGAAGGCAATGTAGGCTGCCAGAGACATGGTCAGACACTTGGGCAGCTGCTTCTGCTCCTCGATGTAAGCCAGGAAGGAAGGCATGTTGCGGGCCTTCCACTTGGAGGTGGAGTTCAGGGAAATGCTCATCAGCTCGTGGTTGACGAAGGGGTTGTTGAAGCGGTCCTCAACAGCGGAAGCAAACTCTTCCAGATCCTTCTTGTCCAGCGGCAGGGTGGGGATGATCTCCTCGTGCAGCATCTTGTTCATGAAGCCGCGGATGGTGTCGTTGTGCATGCAGTCACGCACAATGTCGAAGCCGGCCAGATATGCGCCCAGAACGAAGCCGGTGTGTGCACCGTTCAGGATGCGGACCTTGCGCTTCTTGTAGGGGGTAACATCGGGCACGACCATGACGTTCACGCCGGCCTTCTTGAACGGCAGCTTGTCCTCCAGCTCAGCGGGGCCTTCGATGACCCACACGCCGAACACTTCGCCCACATCCAGAACGGTGTCGTGGTAGCCGTTGGCCTCTTCCATGGCAGCCAGTTCCTTGGGATCGCGGATGCGGCCCGGAACGATGCGGTCCACCAGAGTGGAGCAGAAGGTGTTTGCGTTGTTCATCCAGTCGATGAAGGCAGGCTCCAGATTCCAGTCCTTGGCGTAGTTGTTGCAGCACTTCTGCAGCTCCTTGCCGTTGTTGTCGATCAGCTCGCAGGACAGGATGGCCAGACCCTTGTCAGCAGCACCGTTGAATGCCTTGTAGCGCTCGAACAGCACGCGGGTCAGCTTTGCGGGGAAGCTGTTGGGAGGAACCTGATCGAACTGGCTGTCGCCCTGCGTGTAGGCGATGCCGGCCTCAGTGGTGTTGGAAACGATGGTCTCCAGATCGGCAGAACGTGCCAGCTCCAGCACTTCGTCCCACTTGCCGTCGATGTAGGGGCACACACAGTCGGACACGCAGGAGATCACGCGCTTTGCATCGACCTTCTGGCCCTTCTCGCTGCCGCGCAGGTACAGGGTGTACAGGCCCTCCTGCTCGTTGATCCAGTCTGCCATCTGGGGGAAGTTGCTGATGGGCTGCACCAGCTTGACCTTGCCGTTGTAGCCGGCCTTCTCGTTTGCGATGTCATAGAAGTAATCCACGAAAGCACGCAGGAAGTTGCCCTCGCCAAACTGCATGACCTTGACGGGTGCATCCTTCAGGATGTAGCCGTTATAGCCGGTGCCTTCCAGAACCTTGTAGTTCAAAGTTTCCATCTTGTTGATCTCCTTTATAAACTTGCTTTGCTTATCAAAGAGCCTCTTTGTCTGCCCTCTGCTCCTTACCCTATTTTATGCTGTTGTATACAAATAAGTCAAGAGCTTTGTGCAATATTTTTAGCCTTAAGGTGACGATTTGGGGCATTTCCAGCGAAAAGCACAATTGTGTGCTAGAAAATTTGTCACTTTTTCAGTTGTATACATGCGCTTTTTCCGTTATACTAAAGGTAAGACAAACCTGCCCGTGCAGGCGGGCGTCCCGTTGTACACAAGGTTTGACGGATTTTTAACAAAAACCATCAGAGAAAAGGAGTTATCGACCCATGAAAGCATTTATGGATAAGGAATTCATGCTCCAGTCTCCCACTGCTCAGCATCTGTACCACGACTACGCTGCGGATATGCCTATCTGCGACTACCACTGCCACATTCCTCCCCGTGAGATCTACGAGAACCGCCGCTTTGAGAACATCGCTCAGGTATGGCTGGGCGGCCGCAACCCGGACGGCAGCTACTTTGGCGACCACTACAAGTGGCGCGTGATGCGTTCCAACGGTGTGCCCGAGGAGTACATCACCGGTGATAAGCCCGACCGCGAGCGCTTCCAGAAGTTTGCAGAGGCTCTGCCCATGGCCATCGGCAACCCGATGTACCACTGGACCAACCTCGAGCTGCATGTGTTCTTTGGCTACGACGGCGTGCTGAACGGCGATACCGCTGAGGAAGTCTGGAACCTGTGCAACGACAAGCTGCAGCACGATCCCAAGCTGACTGTCCGCGGCCTGATCGAGCAGTCCAACGTGGCCTTCATCGGCACCACCGATGACCCCATCGATGATCTGTACTGGCACAAGAAGATCAAGGAAGATCCCACCATCAAGTTCACCGTGGCTCCTTCCTTCCGCCCCGATAAGGCAATCAACATCAACAAGCCCGGCTTTGCCGAGTACATGGGCAAGCTGGCCGCTGTTGTGGGCAAGGAAAAGCTGGCCTGCATCGACTGCGTCACCGACGCTCTGACCAAGCGCATCGAGTTCTTTGCCGAGATGGGCTGCCGCGCTTCTGACCACGGTCTGGATTACATTCCCTACCGTGAGGCCACCAAGGAAGAGGTCAACGCCATTTACCAGAAGGTGATGGCCGGCGAGACCTGCACCGTGGAAGAGGCTGAGAAGTACCAGACCTACATCCTGATCCATCTGGGCAAGCAGTATCACCGTCTGGGCATCGCCATGCAGATCCACTACAACTGCCTGCGCGGCGTGAACCGCAAGATGAACGCTCTGCTGGGACCCGACACCGGCTATGATATGATCAACACCGCTACCTGCGGCGGCGAGATCGCAAGCCTGCTGAGCGCCCTGAACGACACCGACGAGTGCCCCAAGACCATCATCTACAGCCTGAACCCCGCCGACGACGCACAGATCGGCACCATTCTGGGCTGCTTCCAGAACAGCGAGGTGCCGGGCAAGATCCAGCACGGCTCCGCATGGTGGTTCAATGACCACAAGATCGGCATGGAAGAGCAGATGACCCGTCTGGCAAGCCTGGGCCTGCTGGGCAACTTCGTTGGCATGCTGACCGACAGCCGCAGCTTCCTGAGCTACACCCGTCACGACTACTTCCGCCGCATCCTGTGCAACATCATCGGCCAGTGGGTCGAGGATGGCGAGTATCCCAACGACGAGAAGGCTCTGGAGAAGATCGTCAAGGGCATCTGCTTCGACAACGCAAAGCGCTACTTCAACCTGTAAGAGAAGTGCCTGAACCTGAATAAGGCATAACACAAAGCCCCCGGAACGGTGTGAAACGTTCCGGGGGCTTTTGCTGTAAGCAGATAATGTTTACTTTACAAGGCTGCGCAGCACGACACGTGCAGTGGAAACGTCGGAACCAAGCAGGGTGTCGTAGGCGTTCAGGATGTCGCGGATGGCCTGCAGGTTGTCCTTGGTCAGGGTGTAGGTCTTGGTGGAGCCGTCCTTGCCGGTAAAGGTGGCAGTGACGCTCTTGGCGGCAAGCCACTCGTTCAGCCAGCTGGTGCTGTCGTCCATGTCGAACAGCTCATAGTCGAACCATGCCTTGAGGTCGTTGTCGTAGCCGCCGATGAACTCTTCATCACAGGTGAAGTCGTAGTAGTTATCCTCGGTCTCTACCCGAACAGATTTCATGTCCAGCTTTTTATTGCCGAAGTAGGTCATGCCCAGACTAAGATACACGGTGGGATCATCGTTGGTAACGAACAGGTAGGGGTACAGACCGCAGGAGGCCTTTTCCATGCTGGCCTCCTCGTAGGGAGAATCGATCTGCCAGCCCTCGGCCTCGCTGTCATAGGTGACAGTGAGCTTGGACAGGGCAGAGCGCAGCTGCGCCTCCGACACCGCATTGGTCACAGAGAGCTCTGCCGGGGCAGGCTCGTCCGGAAGAGCAGGGCTCAGGGCAAAGGCGGAGACGCCGCCCATCAGGATGGCGGCGGTGCACAGGCAGGCGGCACCGCGCTTGAACAGTCCGGTCAGTTTCATAAGGATCTCCTTTCGCTTCACAGAAACGCTTTTTCTCTGTCCAGAGCATACCAGATTTTACAGCTCCTGACAGCAAAACGGCATGAATCGCCCCTCAGATGCATCAGAACGACCATTCAGACGGGGTGCGGTGCGGATGAAAACGGCTTCTTATACCTGATGGGTCTCCAGCCAGTCGGTCATCTGCTGGGCGATGCCCTTGATGCTGCCTTCCTCAAAGGGGACTTTCAGCCCTGCGGTCTCCAGCAGCTCGGTGTAGCTGGCCATGCCTGCACGGCGCACAAGGCGCAGATAGCGCTGCCATGCGTCCTTGTGGTCGGTCAGGCTCAGCAGGAAGAACTGCAGTGCGGCCATGGTAGACAGGCAGTAGTCGATATAGTAGAAGGGGCACTCATAAATGTGCAGCTGACGCTGCCAGCCTGCACCGCGGCCATAGAAGGGAAGACCGGCAAAATCGATCCACGGGCGGTACTTCTTTTCCAGCTTGAGCCACTCGGCATTGCGTTCATCGGGGGTCAGGTCCGGGTTCTGGTACATGATGTGCTGGAACTCGTCCACTTCGCATCCGTAAGCAAGGAACACAAAACTGTCCTCAGCGTGGAGCAGGGCGTATTTGTCGGTATCCCGGCCGAAGAGCAGATGATGCCACGGTGCGGTCAGGAACTCCATGGCCATGGAGTGAATCTCGGCGCTCTCCATGCCGGGGCATTCCAGATCGGCGGGCACTTCGGGATCACGCTCGGCCACATAGCCCTCAAAGGCGTGGCCGCACTCGTGGGTCAGCACGTCCACATCGCCGGAGGTGTTGTTCCAGTTGGCAAAAATGAAGGGGGCCTTGTAGCTGGGCAGGCTGGTCATATAGCCGCCGGACATCTTGCCGGGGCGGCTCTCCACATCGAACAGCTCGTTGTCCTGCATAAAGTCGATGAACTCGGCGGTTTCCGGGCTAAGCTCATGGTACATGGTGCGGGCGGCATCCATACGGGCTTTGTAGCCGGGAATGGGCTTGGGATTGCCGTCCTTGAACATGATGGGCAGATCGGTGAAGGTGGGGCGGGCGATGCCGGTGCGCTTTGCACGCAGGGCCATCACCTTTTGCAGCTGGGGCACCACATCGTTTGCCACCTGATCGCGGAATTTCCGGATCTCCTCCGGGCCGTAGCCGATGCGGTTCATGCGCACATAGGAAAGCTCACTGTAATCGTGATAGCCCATCACCCGGGCCTGTGCATTCAGGTTCTTCACGATCTCGCCGTACAGCTCGTCCAGCTCGGCACGGTGGGCGTCAAAATAACCGGCCTCGGCCTCGTAGGCGGCGCGGCGCACGGCAGGGTCCAGATCCTCCTTGTAAGGGCCCAGCTGCGGGATGGTGAGCTGTTTGCCGTCCAGCTCCACCAGTGCGCCGCCGTAGATCTGCTGGTAGCGGCTCACCAGAGCATTGAACTGCTGCTGCAGCTCCACGGTGCGGTCATCCATGCCCAGAACGGCATTCTTCATACCGGCCACACAGGTGGTGCCGAACTTCGCGGTCAGAACATCCACATGCGGGTTCGCAAGAAAAGCGCGGCTGATCTCCACGCTGGCGTTGGTCACGGCGGGGCCGTTAGCATCAAAGAAGTCCTGCTCAGCCTTCCAGTATTCATCGCGGGTGTCGCAGGTGTAGTGGATGTTGGCAAGGTTCGCAGCGGTGTTGTACTCTGCAAAGGCTTCGCTCTGCTCATAGTATAGCCGGACAAGGGCATCGCCGTCCGGTGCGGCAGCGGCCTTTGCGGCCAGCTCCCTGCACCGGGCCAGCAGGGCATCGATGTCCGGGCGGGTATAAGTCATTTCGTTGAATTTCATCGGGAAACATTCCTTTCCGGGAGAAGACTCCATATTTAAGGTTAAACCCATCTTACCACGTTATGCGGCAAATGAAAAGGGGACACAGGCCAAAACCCGGCAGATGCTATGCACAACTGCTAAAATTTGACGAGGTGGTTTGGCAAAGTTGTCTGTGCAGGCGGTTGCATGGCTGCGGCAAAAGGACTATAATAAAACCATCAACAGAGTAAGACCATGTGCGTTAAGTGCCGCATCAACGGGGAGTTGTGCTGTGGACGAAGGTGTACCCGCGGTGCATGGTCTGCATCCCGCTGCTGCATGGACTTGGGTGCAGGCGAGACGGCTTGCGTCCCGCCCGGAAGTGAAAGTTGTTGGATTCACGCCCTCCTTTGTGCGGTTTGTCACAGGGAGGGCGTTTTTGTTTGTGCAGACCGCCCACCCGGTATTCCTTTTGCAAGGAGGACAGTTGATATGAACAACTCGAAAAATTCCGTCCGCACGCTCACCATGCTGGCCTTGCTGGTGGCAATGAGCATCGTGTTCAGCCGGGTGCTGAGCATCTCCACCGGCTTTGTGCGGTTCAATCTGGGCAGCCTGCCGGTGCTGCTGGCAGCGCTGCTGTTCGGCCCCGGTGCCGGCTTTGCCGTGGGCGCTGTGGCCGATATGATCGGCGGCGTGCTGGCAGGCTACGCCATCAACCCGCTCATCACGCTGGGCGCGGGTGCCATTGGTCTGGTGGCGGGGCTTGCATGGCAGAAGCTGCCCGGGCTGCGCACCGGCCTGCGGCTGCAGATCAGCGTGCTGCTGGGACACTTTGTGGGTTCCATGGTCATCACCTCGCTGGCACTGCGCATCTTCTACGGCTACCCGTGGGCCACGCTGGCAGTGCGCATCCCCAATGCACTGATCCTGGCTGCGGTGAACACTGTGCTGCTGCGCATCCTGCTGGAGAACCGTACCCTGATGAAGATGGTGAAAAAGTAAAAAGAGGCATTACAATGAATTACGAACAGGCAATGGAATACATCCATGCGGTCCAGTGGGCCGGCCACAAGCCCGGCCTGACGCGCACCCGCACCCTGCTGGCCGCACTGGGCGACCCGCACAAACAGCTCAGATTCGTGCATGTTGCAGGCACCAACGGCAAGGGCAGCACCGCCGCCATGATGGCGTCCTGCCTGCAGGCCGCGGGCTATCGGGTGGGCCTGTACACCTCGCCCTTCATCAACCGCTTCAACGAGCGCATCCAGATCAACGGCGTGCAGATCCCGGACGAAGAGCTGGTGAAACTGGTGGAGCAGGTAAAGCCCGCCGCCGATGCCATGGAAGATGTGCCCACCGAGTTTGAAATCATCACGGCGCTTGGGATGCTCTATTTTGCCCAGCAGAAATGTGAGATCGTGGTGCTGGAGGTGGGCCTTGGCGGCACGCTGGATTCCACCAACGTCATTGATGCCCCGGAGTGCGCAGTCATCACGGCACTGGGCATGGATCATGTGAAGGAGCTTGGCCCCACTCTTGCGGACATTGCCGCCGCCAAGGCGGGGATCATCAAGGAAGGCTGCCCGGTGGTGAGCTACGGCGGCGTGCCAGAGGCAGATATTGTTATCCGCCGCGTCTGTGCTGAAAAGCATGCCGAGCTGACTGAGGTGGATTTCAGCAGGCTGAAATACGAGGGCGGCAGCCTTGACGCGGTGGAGTTCGACTTTGACGGCCTGACGGATGTGCACCTGCCCCTGATCGGCAGCTACCAGCCGCGAAATGCGGCGCTGGCTATCACGGCTCTGCGGGTGATGCGTGCCCATGGCTGGAACATTCCGGAAAGCGCCATCCGTACTGGTCTTGAAACGGTCAGCTGGCCGGGCCGCTTTGAACTGTTGCGGCGCGAACCGGCGTTTCTGCTGGACGGCAGCCACAACGCCCACGGAATGCGTGCCACGGTGCAGAGCCTGAGAGACCGCTTCCCCGGGCAGAAGTTCGTTTTTCTGGTCAGCATCATGGCAGACAAGGATGTGGACCAGATGCTCAGCCTGCTGGCACCGCTGGCGGTGCGGTTCGTCACGGTGGCGGCGCACACGCCGCGCGCCATGCCTGCCGAAACCCTGGCAGAACACATCCGGGCCTATGGCTGCAGGGCGGAAGCGGCAGCTTCCATTGAAGCGGGCGTGGCCCGGGCGGTGGAGCTGGGCGGCGAAGGCCCGGTGTGCGCACTGGGCACGCTGTATTTCTCTGGCGATGTGCGGAAGGCGTTTGCGGAACTTGTGAAGGGCTGAAGATTTAAAATGGCTCCGCGTGCGCTGCGCCATCATCAGCGGAAAAATATTTTTAATATTTGCAAATCAGGAAAATCTGCGGATTTTCCTGATTTGCTTTTTTCACGGAAAAAGTTGCTTCTTGTGCAGAGAGCGGTCGCGTGGGACAGGCTTAAGGGCTTTTATAAAATTCTTCTCCGCCGGGTATGTTCTCTTTTGCGTGCCAAAAGAGAACCAGAAAGGACGGCAGTGCCCGCAGGGCATGAAAGCCCCAGTGGGGCTTTTAAGCCGCAGACCGGTTTGCGCAGCAAATGCCGCGTGTTCAGCGCGGCAAGGTCTCCGCTACTTTCGAGGCGCGGGAGGCGGCGGGTTGCGGCTCCCTGCGTCTGCTTCGTGCCTTGGATGGCACTCGCATCCTGCAGGCCGCTGCCCCAACAGCTCCTCCCTGTTTCGGCCGCTGGCCGCGGTCGTCGCCGTTGCAAACTAGGGGCTGCACGCCCCTAGTAACCCCAAAGTTGTTGGGCTCCATACAAAAAATCCAAGTCGCTCCGCTAAAGGATTTTTTGTGTTGCGCCGATTTCAAGGCCCCTCAGTCGCTGTGCGACAGCTCCCCGCAGGGGAGCGAGCGCCAGCAGATGCAGCTACTCGCCACGGCCCCTTCCCGTGAAAAAGCAAATCAGGAATGACCGCAGTCATTCCTGATTTGCAAATATAAAAATATTTTTCCGCTGAAAATGCCCAGAGTGAAACGGAGGGCATTTAAATGGTTAGGCCTGCGATAGCACAGACAAAAAGAAAAAGCGGTGACTCGTGCAGGTTGAGTCATCGCTTTTCTTGCCCCTTGCGGGGCAGGCAGGGTAAATGATAAGAAGGTAAATGAAGAAAATAGCAATTTTAAGAACAAAGGTTTTGTGCTGAGCGAAGAACCGCTCGTAGAAGTCCATGTATCCAACGTAGTGCCTTTGTTGGATACAACATACCACTTTTTTGGAAGAATTACAAGCCCTTTTTTCGATTTTTCACCGATAAACGTGCGAAAAATCGCATTTTTGGAGAAACGCACAAATTCAACGAAAAGTTCCCGGCAAACTGACGAACAAGCATAAAAATGAGCCGGTGCGGCCCGGAACGGCGGCAAAAAAGACGCAGAATGCGACAGTTCTTTACAAGAACCGGCCCGTGTGCTAAGATGAATACATTCAATGGGAAGTCTGCCCTGCGAAGGGTGGGCGTATGTGTCCGAGCGGGATGGCCCGGCACGGGGAAAGGAGCATATCAATGGAAAATCAGGCGGTGAGCGGAACAAAAAAGCCGCTCTTCGGAGGGCGGAAGCCGCTGTTCACACAAAAGGAACTGCTGCTGCTGACCGGCCCGCTGCTGGTGGAGCAGCTGCTGGAAGTGACCGTGGGTATGGCCGATACCATGATGGTGTCCCGCTGCGGCGAAGCGGCCATTTCCGGTGTCAGCCTTGTGGACATGATCAACAACCTCATCATCGTGCTGTTTGCGGCGCTGGCCACTGGCGGCGCAGTGGTGGTAAGCCAGTTTTTGGGTGCGCGGGAGCAGAAGGAGGCCGATGCAAGCTCTGGCCAGCTGCTTTTGCTCAGCGGCGTATTCGGTTTGCTGGTGGGGGCATTCTGTTTTGTTTTTGCAAGGCCGATGATCCGGCTGTTCTACGGTGCCATCGATGCCGATGTGCTGGATGCCAGCGTGCTGTACCTGCGTATCATCGCCATCAGTTATCCGTTTCTGGCACTGTATAACGGCGGTGCGGCACTGTTCCGCAGCATGGGCAACTCCAAGATCTCCATGCAGATCAGCTTTTTGATGAACGTGATCAACATTGTGGGCAACGCAGTGTGCATCTTCGGATTTAAAATGGGTGTAGACGGCGTTGCATGGCCCAGCGTGCTGTCTCGTGTGGTGGCAGCGGCCCTTATCCTGCGCAAGTGCTACCAGAAGGGCAATGCCATCACGGTGCCCAAGACCACCCGGCTGGATGCAAAGATGACAAAGCGCATTCTGGGCATCGGCATCCCGTCCGCCTTTGAGAACAGCCTGTTCGAGGCTGGACGCATTCTGGTGGTGAGCATGATCTCCACCTTCGGCACAGTGCAGATCGCAGCAAACGCCGTGGCAAACAATCTGGACGGCATGGGCGTGATCCCCGGCAAGGCCCTCAGCCTTGCCATGATCACGGTGGTGGGCCGCTGCATCGGTGCGCGGGACGACGAGCAGGCTGTTTATTATACCCGCAAGCTGACGGTGTGGTCTTACATCGCAATGAGTCTTTCCAACGGTGCCATCCTGCTGTTTTTGCACAAGCTCATCGGCATCTACGCGCTGTCCGGTGAGACGATGGTGCTTTCTGAGCTGCTGGTACGTATCCATGCAGGCTTTGCCATCCTGCTGTGGACCCTGTCCTTCGTGCTGCCCAACGCCCTGCGTGCAGCCAACGATGTGAAGTTCACCATGATCGTGTCCATCCTGAGCATGGCGGTGTGGCGGCTGGGCTTCAGCTACCTGCTGTGCGTGCGCATGGGCTGGGGCGCTGTGGGCGTGTGGATCGCAATGATCATTGACTGGGTTTGCCGCGTGACATGCTTTGTGCTCCGCTTCCGCAGCGGTGTATGGAAAACCAAATATCAGGCATAACATAAAGAGGAGTATACTTATGAAACTGATCAGCTGGAACGTCAACGGCCTGCGCGCCTGCCTGACCCATGGCTTTGCCGAGAGCTTTGCGGCTCTGGATGCCGATATCTTTTCGGTGCAGGAGACCAAGATGCAGCCCGGTCAGGCGGATTTTGCGCCGGATGGCTACACCGAGTATACCTATTCTGCCGAGAAGAAGGGCTACTCCGGCACGGCCTGCTGGTGCCGTGAGCAGCCGCTGACCGTGACCGCCGGCATTGGCATTGAGCAGCACGACCACGAGGGCCGTGTGCTCACGCTGGAATACCCGGGGTTCTGGCTGGTGAACTGCTATACCCCCAACAGTCAGGATGGGCTGAAGCGTCTGGACTACCGCATGGAGTGGGAGGATGCCTTCCGTGCCTACCTGCTGGCACTGGACGCAAAAAAGCCGGTGATCCTGTGCGGCGATCTGAATGTTGCCCATAGAGAGATCGACATCAAGAACGACAAGACCAACCACATGAGCGCAGGCTTTACCGATCAGGAGCGCGGTAAAATGACCGAACTGCTGGACGCAGGCTTTGCCGACAGCTTCCGCGTGCTGCACCCGGACGAGGTGAAGTACAGCTGGTGGAGCTACCGCTTCCACGCCCGCGAGAAGAATGCGGGCTGGCGCATCGATTACTTCATCGTGTCCCGCCGCATTGCCGATAAGATCCGCGCGGCGGAGATCCACAACGAGATCTTCGGCTCAGACCACTGCCCGGTGGAGCTGGACATTGACCTGTAACCTGTAAAAAAATGCCTGCTCTCCCGGAAAGAGCAGGAAAAAGGAGACTCTATGCTCAAAAGCTATCTGCTGGTATTTTTTGTTTCCATGGTGCCGCTCATTGAACTGCGCGGAGCCATCCCCATCGGGCTTGGCATGGGCCTGCCCATCCTGCCCACCTATCTGGTGTGCGTGGTGGGCAACATGATCCCGGTGCCGTTCATCTATCTGTTTGCACGCAAATTCCTGATCTGGGGCTACCACAAGCCCCTTATCGGGCCCATCTGCAAGTTCTGCATCGTCAAAGGCGAGAAAGGCGGCCGCGCACTGGAAGCCAAGGCGGGCCGCGGCCTTGTGGTGGCGCTGCTGCTGTTCGTGGGTATCCCGCTGCCGGGCACCGGCGCGTGGACCGGCACGCTGGCGGGTTCGATCCTGGATATGAAGTTCAAGGACGTGGTCAAGGCCTGCATGGGCGGCGTGCTGCTGGCGGGCATCATCATGGGTCTGGCCAGCGCGGGCCTGCTGGGTGCGCTGAGCACCCTGTTCTCGGTGGGCTGAGAAAAAAGACTGTGTTCTGGCAAAGAACAACAATTGACAATGGCATTTTGCCGCCGAGTATGCTAAAATAAAAATGTGTTTTGGAACCGGCGGCGAAAAGCTGCCGGACGGAAAGGAACGATAAGATCATGGATCAGGCACTGAATCAGAAAATCGACGCATATATTGCGCAAAACAAGGAACAGCTGCTGAAGGATATTGCCGCTCTGGTGGCAGTCAACAGCGTAGAGGGCACCCCGGAAGAGGGTGCACCCTTCGGCGCAGGCCCCCGTGCAGCGCTGGACAAGACGCTGGAGCTGGCTGCGGGCATGGGCTTTGCCACCCGCAACTGCGAAAACTACATCGGCTATGCAGAGCTGGCCGGCAAGGACCCTGAAAAGTATCTGGCGACCATCTGCCATGTGGACGTGGTGCCCGTGGGCAACGGCTGGACGGCCGACCCCTTCACCATGCGCATTCAGGACGGCTGGCTGCTGGGCCGCGGCGTTGCCGACGACAAAGGCCCCATGGTGGCTACCCTGTATGCCCTGAAGTTCCTCAAGGAGCAGGGCTATGAGCTGCGCTACCCCATCCGCGCACTGGCAGGCACCAACGAGGAGACCCACATGCAGGATGTGGACTACTACCTCAAAAACTACCCGGCTCCCGCTTTCTGCTTTACCCCGGATGCCGAGTTCCCGGTGTGCAACGGCGAGAAGGGCCTGTTCGGTGCCAAGATCGTCAGCCCGGTGTGCAACGGCGTCATCGTGGAGATCGAGGGCGGCGTGGCAAACAACGCCGTGCCCGACCGTGCAAGCGCGCTGGTCAGGACCGACATCTCTAAGCTGAAGAATGCCCCCAACATCACGCTGGAGCCGGAAGGCGACGGCGTGCGCATCCGCGGCTGGGGCAAGTCCGGCCACGCAGCCATGCCGCAGGGCACCGTGAACGCCATTGGTCTGGTGGTGAACTACCTGCTGGACAATGACCTGTGCAATGAGACCGAGCGCGCCTATCTGGAGGCCGTGCGCAAGCTGCACGCTTCCACCGCCGGTGAGGGTCTGGGCATCAACTGCGCCGACGGCCCCTTTGGCCCGCTGACCGTGATCGGCGGCCGCATCTACATGGAAGATGGCCGCATTTTCCAGACCATGGACAGCCGCTTCCCCACCTGCACCAACGGCAAAAAGATGACCGAGCAGATCCGTGCCGCACTGGGCGATGGCGCTGAGCTGCGCGATGTGACCGCTGCCGAGCCCTTCTATATTGAAGCCGACAGCCCCGCCATTCTGGCCTGCATCAACACCTACAACGAAGTGACCGGCGAGAACGCTAAGCCCTTCACCATGGGCGGCGGCACCTATGCCCGCCACTTCCCCTATGCTGTCAGCTTCGGCCCCGAGCATGTGGACCTGCCGCTGCCGGAGTTCGGCGGCCCGATGCACGGTGCAAACGAAGCTGCACCCATTGACAAGCTGCTGGAAGCCGTGAAGATCTATATCATCGCGCTGCTGCGCCTTGAGGAGATCGACTTCTGATGCAGCCGATGAATGTGCTCGTCATCGACGGGCAGGGCGGGGGCCTTGGCAAACAGCTGGTGGCAGCCCTGAGCACGCAGTGTCCGGAGGCCCGGCTCACTGCGGTGGGCACCAACAGTCTGGCGGCAAACGCCATGCGCAAGGCCGGTGCCCCGCGTGCCGCCACCGGCGAGAACGCCGTGGTGGTGAACTGCCGCAGCGCGGATATCATCGTGGGGCCCATCGGCATCGTCGTTGCGGATGCACTGCTGGGCGAGATCACGCCCGCCATGGCCACAGCCGTGTGCCAGAGCCATGCGACGCGGGTGCTCATCCCGGTGAACCACTGCGAAAACTATATCGTGGGTGTGCCGGAGCAGCCCATCAGCGATCTGGTGGCCGCTGCGGTGCAGAAGGTGAAAGCTCTCTGCGCCGGGGAAGGCTGCGGAAAAAGGGTTTATTGAAAATGCCCTCCGCTTGCGCTCTGGGCACCTTCAGCGGAAAAATATCTTATAATAGAGCAACAGCGGACAGCCTGCGGGCTGTCCGCTGTTGCATTTTCACGGAAAGGGTCCAAGAGGGAAACTTGATCTGTCTGTGCTTGTTTCCTGCGGAAACAGCCGCACAGCCGGGAAACAGGCCACTTCTTCATTGTGCCCGCTCCAGTGAAAAGGCAAGTCGGAAAATCCCGCAGGATTTTCCGACTTGCATCTAAAAAATATAAATTCCTTGAATAATGCCCAGAGCGAGAGCGGAGGGCATTCTGAATCGTTACGACTTCTGTCGTGCGGCGATCTGTGCTGCCGTGGGCGGGGTGTCGCCCTGCGCAGCGTTTTCCAGCGCGCCGAGACGGCGGTCCAGATCGGTCAGGCGCTGGGCTACGATATCCGGCAGATCCTGCTGGTCCAGATCGTCCGCCGGGTTCACGGCCTTGTTGTTGATGCGCACCACCTCGGCGGGCACGCCCACAGCGGTGCAGTTGGCAGGCAGATTGCGCAGCACCACGCTGCCTGCGCCGATGCGGGAGTTGTCCCCGATATACACCGGGCCAAGGACCTTGGTGCCTGCACCGATCAGCACGTTGTTGCCCAGAGTGGGGTGGCGCTTGCCGGTGTCCTTGCCGGTGCCGCCCAGAGTGACACCGTGGTAGATGGTGCAGTTGTCCCCGATCTCGCAGGTCTCGCCGAACACGATGCCCATGCCGTGATCAATGAACAGGCATCTGCCGATGGTGGCACCGGGGTGGATCTCGATGCCGGTGCGGCGGCGGCCATGCTGGCTGACCCACCGGGCCAGAAAGAACCGCTTGTGCTGGTATAGCCAGTGCGCAATGCGGTGATACACCAGAATGTGAAAGCCCGGATACAGCAAAATGACCTCCAGCACGTTGCGTGCAGCGGGGTCCTTGCGCTGGATGTTCCGCGCGTCCTCCAACAAACCCATGGGAAAACCCTCTCTTTCCTGATTCCGATGAAGCTGCTCTGAATAAAAATCACGCCTCTGCCATGAAAACAGCCTCTGACTCTTTTGACCATATTATAATAGCACACCCGGACGGGAATGTACAGCAATATGCTAGGAATTGACATGACTAACCCTGAATCTGGCGGGGAAAAACTGCTTTTGGGTAGAGTAGCTAAAATTCCGGGAGGGAAGCGGCAAACCTTTTTGCAACAAAATATATGCGGAAGCATTGACACATTTCGCGCTTCTATGCTAAAATATTATGAAAAGATTCCAGACTTATAAAAGGAGACAGCACCATGCAGAAAAGCGCGATGTGCACCAAACTGAACAAGCAGTTCGCATCCGGTTTTGCCGTGGGTTCGTTGTTTCCTTTTTTTGTGGAATGAGCTTTTCCCTTTGCGGGGAAAAGTTTTTTTTGCCCGTAAGCCGGAAAGCCGAACCAGACAAACGCAAATCAGGAGGGAACTGCGATGCTGCTTGTAAATGCTGTGAACACCGAAGGAAGACCGCTTGAGATTTTTGTAAAGGACGGCAGGATCGCTGCTGTAGGTCAGGAGCTGGAGGCACTGGCCGGGGAGAACGAAACGGTCATTGATGCCGGCGGGCTGACCGTGCTGCCCGCCTTTGTGGACCTGCACTGCCACTGGCGCACCCCGGGCTTTGAGTACAAGGAGGACATCGAGACCGGCAGCCGCGCCGCAGCCGCCGGCGGTTACACCTTCGTGAACCTGATGCCCAACACAAAGCCGGTGTGCTCTTCTGCGGCACAGGCGTTCATGGTGGAGCAGAAGGCTGCCGAAGTAGGCCTGTGCGATGTGAACCAGACCGTCTCCATCACCGAGAACTTTGACGGTGTGAGCATCGACCACCTCAAGACCCTGCCTGCCGGTGTGAAGTTCATCACCGAGGACGGCCACGGCGTGCAGGACAATGCCACCATGGCAAAGGCTTTCGCCATCTGCACCCAGAAGGATATCACCGTGATGAGCCATGCCGAGGATATGGAGATCAGCCCGTGGGACTACCGTCTGGCTGAGGACATCGAGACGGTGCGCAACTGCTGGCTGAGCGAATACTACCAGACCAAGCTGCACATGTGCCACGTGTCCACCCGCGGTGCGCTGGATGCCATCCAGATGGCAAAGCTGCGGGGGGCACCCGTCACCTGCGAGGTGACCCCGCATCACCTGTGGTTCACCAATGATACCTGCGATTACCGTGTGAACCCGCCCATCCGCACCGCCGACGATGTGCAGGCGCTGGTGGACGGCATCCGCACCGGCATCGTGGATGCCATTGCAACCGACCACGCGCCCCACTCCGAAGAGGACAAGCTCAAGGGCATGGCCGGTATGGTGGGCAGTGAGACCGCTTTCGGTGTCTGCTACACCAAGCTCTGCAAGCAGGAAGGCCTGCCGCTGGAAGTGCTGGTGCACCTGATGAGCACCCGCCCGGCAGAAATTCTGGGCCTTGCCAAGGGCCAGCTGGAGCCGGGCTACGATGCCGACATGGTGCTGGTAGATCTGGATACCCCCTACACCGTGGACAAGGACAAGCTGCACTCCAAATCTCACAACACCCCGTTCGATGGTGCCCAGCTGTTTGGCAAGGTCTGCGCCACCATCAAGGGTGGCAAGCTGACCTATCAGGCAGAGGATTGAAAAAACAATACTATATAAGATAAGAATCAATAAGAGAGCAAACAGGAGGAACCCACAATGACCAACATGGACAAACTGTACGAAGCTGTGGAAGCCCGCGGCCCGGTGTGCGTAGGTCTGGATACCGATTTCAGCTACCTACCCGAGGATTTCGTGGACAGCACCCTGTCCCGCGGCGAAAACATCGTGCGCTTCAACAGGAAGCTCATCGACGCCACCAAGGCCGTGGCAGGCTGCTACAAGGTGCAGATCGCTTACTACGAGTCTCTGGGCCTTGAGGGCATGAAGGCCTACGCCGACACCCTGAAGGCTGTGCGCGAGGCCGGTGTGCCGGTGATCGCCGACATCAAGCGCGGCGACATTGCCAAGACCGCCGAGATGTACGCCATGGGTCACTTTACCGGCGATTTCGAGAGTGATTTCGTCACGCTGGCACCCTATATGGGTCTGGACTCCATCAGCCCCTACCTACCCTACGCCGAAAAGCAGGGCAAGGGCATGTTCGTGCTCTGCCGCACCTCCAACGGCGGTGCCAAGGACTTTGAGTATGAGAAGCTGGCCGACGGCCGCCACGTCTACGATCTGGTGGGCGACAAGCTGAACGCTCTGGGCAAGGACTACATGGGCGAGCACGGCTACTCCTCCATCGGTCTGGTTATCGGCGGCACCCACATCGAGGAGGCCACCGAGATCCGTGCAAAGTATCAGGACAGCTTCTTCCTGATCCCCGGCTACGGCGCACAAGGCGGCAAGGCCGAGGACATTGCCCAGTACCTTACCAAGGGCAACGGCGGCGTGGTCAACTCCAGCCGCGGCATCCTGCTGGCCTATAAGAAGCAGCCGGGCACTGCCTTTGACGAAGCCGCTTACAACGAATGTGTGAATATGAAGGAGGCCATTGCTCATGCGTGCAGCCTGCTGTGAAGCCACTGTTCTGCGCAATGAGGTCATTGCCCCGGACATCCGCCTGCTGACGGTGGTCTGGCCGGACCGCGATCACGCACCCCACGCAGGCCAGTTCTTTACCCTGCGTGCATGGGGCGCAGACGAAGCCCCCTTCCTGTCCCGGCCCATCAGCGTGCACCGCTGGAACCCGGACAGCAGCACCATCGAGTTTCTGTATCAGGTGGTGGGCGAGGGCACTGAAAAGATCGCGCAACTCAAAATGAAGGATACCTTCCAGCTCACCGGCCCTATGGGCAACGGCTTTGATGTGCCGGACATCCTGAGCAAGTACAAAAAGATCGCTGTGGTGGGCGGCGGCATCGGCACCGCGCCCATGTTCCAGCTCACCCGTGAACTGGCAGCGGCAGGTGTGAAGCCGGATGTGTTCTTCGGCTTCCGGGATGCCCCCTACTGCATGGAGGAGTACCGCGAGATCGCAAACCTTGTCAAGGTGTCCACCGACACCGGCGCAGTGGGCTTCCACGGCTTTGTCACCCAGCTGTACGACCCCGCCGACTACGATGTGGTGCTGGTGTGCGGCCCCACGGTCATGATGAAGAACGCTGCCCGCCTGTGTGCCGAGAAGGGCACCCCCTGCTTTGTGAGCATGGAAAAGAAGATGGCCTGCGGCATTGGTGCCTGCCTTGGCTGCACCTGCGAGACCAGGGGCGGCGAGGGCAAGAGCGTGTGCAAGAACGGCCCGGTATTTGATGCAACGGAGGTGTTCTTCTGATGGCTGACCTGAAAACCAACCTGCTGGGCTTTGTGATGAACAGCCCGGTCATCGGCGCATCCGGCACTGTGGGCTACGGTGTGGAGTACGAAGAGCTGGCAGACTTTGCCAAGATCGGCGGCATCTCCGGCAAGGGCCTGACCCTGCACGGCCAGTACGGCAACAAGGGCGAGCGCCTGTGGGAGACCCCCTCCGGCCTCATCAATAGCATCGGCCTGCAGAACCCCGGCGTGCAGCACTTCATTGACGTGGAGCTGCCCGAGATGCTGGAACTGAAGCAGAAGTACGGCACGGTGGCCATCGCTAATCTTGGCGGCCACAGTGAGGAAGAGTATGTGGAAGGTGCCGCGATGCTGAGCGACAGCGCAGTGGACATCGTGGAGCTGAACATCTCCTGCCCAAACGTCAAGGTGGGCGGCATGGCCTACGGCGTGAAAGCCGAAGCTGCCGGTGAGGTGGTGCGCATGGTGCGCGCTGCCTGCAAAAAGCCCCTGATGGTCAAGCTGAGCCCGCAGGCCGAGAACATCCCTGAGATGTGCAAGGCCGTGGAAGCCGCCGGTGCGGATGCCATCAGCCTGACCAACACCTTCCAGGCCTGCGCCATCGATCTGGAAAAGCGCCGCCCGGTGTTCAACAACATCTTTGCGGGCCTGTCCGGCCCGGCGGTGCGGCCCATTGCCCTGCGCATGGTGTGGCAGGCCGTGGGCGCTGTGAACATCCCGGTGGTGGGTCTGGGCGGCATCGCCACGGGCCGTGACGCACTGGAGTTCATTATGGCCGGTGCTGCGGCGGTGCAGGTGGGTGCCGCAAACTTTGCCAACCCCCGCGCCATGGAGACCATTGCCGACGAGATGGCCGCATGGATGGACAAGAACGGCGTGAAAACGCTGGACGAGATCCGCGGATGTGCCCGGAATGCTGAATAATCCAATTGATATACCAGCAAAATGCTGATTTATACGCATAAAAACAAAGCCACTGCATAAATTTGCAAATCACGCAAAAGCGTGGTACAATACCGTTCAAAAGACATTTTTATAAAAGAGAGGGAGAAGTACAATGAGTGAAGCACTTGAGATCCTGAAGAGCTGTGACGCGTTCCTGGAAGGCCACTTCCTGCTGTCCTCCGGCCGCCATTCCAGCGCATACTGCCAGATGGCCTACCTGCAGCAGTACCCCGACCGCTGCGCCGAGGTGATGAAGACCGTGGCAGATAAGGTCAAGGAAATGGACGTGGATGTGATCGTCGGCCCGGCCATGGGCGGCATCGTGTACGCCTACGAGCTGGCCCGCCAGACCGGCAAGCGCGCCATCTTTACCGAGCGCGTGGACAATGTGATGACCCTGAAGCGCTTCGCCATCCACCCGGGTGAGAAGTGCCTCATCGCTGAGGACGTGGTCACCACCGGCATCTCCTCTCTGGAGACCAAGCGGGTCATTGAGGAGAACGGCGGCATCTGCGTGGGCATCACCTGCGTGGTGGACCGCACCAAGCCCGAGGCTCCGTCTCCCATTCCCATCGTGGCAAGCGCCCTCAAGCTGGATCTGCCCAACTACGCACCGGAAGAGTGCCCCATCTGCAAGGAAGGCAAGCTGCCGCTGGTGCATCTGGGCAGCCGCAAGATGAAGCAGGAAGCAAAGCAGACCCTGTAATGTGTTGAAACGAGGAAAACTATGAACGCATATCTTCTTTTGGCAAATGGCATGGTCTTTGCCGGCCAGTCGGTGGGTGCCGAGGGCGTCACCGTGGGCGAGGTGGTCTTTGCCACCGGCATGGTGGGCTTTCAGGAGACCCTGACCGACCCCAGCTACTATGGCCAGATCATCACCCAGACCTACCCCCTTATCGGCAACTACGGCATGAATAAGGACGACATGGAGTCCGACCGCATCTGGGCAAAGGGCTACATCGTGCGCGAGGCCTGCACCACCCCCTCCAACTGGCGCTGCGAGGAAACGCTGGACAGCTTTTTGAAAAAGAACAACACCATCGGCATTGAGGGCATCGACACCCGCCACCTGACCCGCATCATCCGCGAGAGCGGTGTGATGAACGGTGCCATCCTGACCACCTTCGACCCCGCCGACCCGGCCAACAAGGCCGAGACCGAGGCTCTGCTGGCCCAGATCCGCGCCTACGCCGTCACCGATGCGGTGAAGAACGTGACCTGCGCTGCCCCCGAGGTGTTCAACCCGCAGGGCGAGACCCATATCGTGCTGATGCACTACGGCTGCAAGCGCAACATCGTGCGCTGCCTTGTCAAGCGCGGCTGCAAGGTGACGGTCATGCCCGCCTTTGCAACGGCAGAGGAAATCAAGGCCCTTGCTCCGGACGGCATCATGCTGTCCAATGGTCCCGGCGACCCGGCGGAACCCGTGGAGGTCATCGAGAACCTCAAGCACATCTTTGAGCTGAACATCCCCACCTTCGGCATCTGTCTGGGCCACCAGCTGAGTGCTCTGGCAGCCGGTGCCAAGACCATGAAGCTCAAATACGGCCACCGCGGTGCCAACCAGCCCGTGACCGACTTTGAGTCCGGCCGCACCTTCATCACCAGCCAGAACCACGGCTACGCTGTGGTGGGCGACGAGCTGCCCGCCGAGATGGGCGAGGTGGCACAGGTGAACGCCAACGACGGCACCTGTGAGGGCATCAAGTACAAGAAGTGGAACTGCTTTACCGTGCAGTTCCACCCGGAAGCAAACGGCGGCCCCAAGGATACCGAGTTTCTGTTCGACCGCTTCCTGAACAACGTCAAAGCAGCAAAAAAGGAGGCACGCTGAAATGCCGAAGGACCCTAGAATCAAGAAGGTGCTGGTCATTGGCTCCGGCCCCATCATCATTGGTCAGGCTGCGGAGTTCGACTACTCCGGCACGCAGGCCTGCCGCGCCCTGAAGGCAGAGGGCATCGAGACCGTTCTGCTGAACTCCAACCCCGCAACCATCATGACCGACCCGGATGTGGCCGACCATGTTTACATCGAGCCCATGACGCTGGAAGTCGTGGAGCGCATTCTGGACATCGAAAAGCCGGACTCCGTGCTGCCGAACCTCGGCGGTCAGATGGGCCTGAATCTGTCCATGGAGCTGGCCCGCTCCGGCTATCTGGACCGCACCGGCATCCGTCTGCTGGCCTGCAAGCCCGAGACCATCGACCGGGCCGAGGACCGCGAGCTGTTCAAGGAGACCATGGAAAAGCTGCACCAGCCCATCATCCCCTCTGAGGTGGTGGAAACGCTGCAGGACGCTCTGGCCTGTGCAGACCGCATTGGCTACCCGGTCATCGTGCGTCCGGCCTTTACCATGGGCGGCACCGGCGGCGGCATCTGCGAGAACAAGGCAAAGCTCATCGAGATCGGCACCAACGGCCTGCGCCTTTCCCCCATCCATCAGATCCTTGTGGAAAAGTGCATTGCCGGCTGGAAAGAGATCGAGTACGAGGTCATGCGCGACCACAAGGGCAATGTGATCACCGTGTGTAACATGGAAAACCTCGACCCCGTGGGCATCCACACCGGTGACTCGGTGGTCGTGGCACCCTCCCAGACCCTGACCGACCACGAGTACCAGATGCTGCGCACCGCTGCGCTGGACATCATCACCGAACTGGGCATCGAGGGCGGCTGCAACTGCCAGTTCGCCCTGAAACCGGACAGTTTTGATTATGCGGTCATCGAGGTCAACCCCCGTGTGTCCCGCTCTTCCGCACTGGCTTCCAAGGCCACCGGTTATCCCATTGCCAAGGTGGCTACCAAGATCGCCATTGGCTACACGCTGGACGAGATCACCAACGACGTCACTGGCAAGACCTGCGCCTGCTTTGAGCCTGCGCTGGACTACATCGTGGTCAAGTACCCGAAGTGGCCCTTTGATAAGTTCGTCTACGCCGACAAATCTCTGGGCACCCAGATGATGGCCACCGGCGAGGTGATGAGCATTGGCAACAGCTTCGAGGCTGCCATGATGAAGGCAGTCTCCTCCATCGAGCTGGGCATGGATACCCTGACCCACAAGCCCTTTGAGGAGCTGACCGATGACGAGATCGTGGCCCACATGCATGTTCAGGACGCGGAGCGCGTGTTCTGCGTGTACGAGGCCCTCAAGCGCGGCATCGACCACGAGACTATTTACAAGATCACCAAGATCGACTGGTGGTTTTTGGACAAGATGCAGCATCTGGCAGATCTGGAAAAGGGTCTTGCTAAGTGCAACGGCGTGCTGACCGAAGAGCAGTACAAGACTGCCAAGAAGTACGGCTTCCAGGATAAGACCATCAAGCGTCTGGCACAGGTGGACACCCTGCCTGTGGAGAACTACCGCGCCGGCTTCAAGATGGTGGATACCTGTGCTGCCGAGTTCTCGGCCAACACCCCCTATTTCTACTCCACCTACGACGGCGACAACGAAGCTGCTGAGTTCATTGCCGAGAAGGAAGCCGAAGCATCCGCCAAGGGCGAGCCCAGGAAAAAGAAGGTGCTGGTCTTTGGCTCCGGCCCTATCCGCATCGGTCAGGGCATCGAGTTCGACTACTGCTCGGTGCACTGTGTGTGGACCCTGAAGAAGCACGGCTGCGAAGCCATTCTGGTCAACAACAACCCCGAGACCGTCTCCACCGACTTTGATACCGGCGACCGTCTGTACTTTGACCCGCTGAACCCGGAGAGCGTGGACAACATCATTGCCACCGAGAAGCCGGATGCCTGTGTGGTGCAGTTCGGCGGCCAGACCGCCATCAAGCTGGCAAAGCACATGGACGAGATCGGCCTGCCCATTCTGGGCACCCCGGCAGATGCCATCGATGAAGCAGAGGACCGTGAGCGCTTCGACGAGCTGCTGGAGCGCTGCAGAATCCCCCGCGCACCGGGCCGCACTGTCTTTAATCTGGACGAGGCTCTGGCTGCCGCCGACGAGATCGGCCTGCCGGTGCTGATGCGTCCCTCCTACGTGCTGGGCGGTCAGAACATGATCGTGGCCTACACCAAGGCGGACGTGATCGAGTACATGGGCGTTATCACCGAGCATGTGGACATGGATCACCCTGTGCTGCTGGATAAGTATATTCTGGGCACCGAGTGCGAAGTGGATGCCATCTGCGACGGCGAAAACTTCCTGATCCCCGGCATCATGGAGCAGGTGGAGCGCACCGGTGTGCACTCCGGCGACTCCATCTGTGTCTACCCGGCACAGCACCTGACTCAGGCCGAGATCGACACCATGGTGGATTACACCGGCCGCTTTGCCCGCGAGCTGCATGTCAACGGTCTGGTGAACGTGCAGTACGCAGTTTCCAACGGCAAGGTGTACGTCATTGAGGTGAACCCCCGTTCCTCCCGTACCGTGCCGTATATCTCCAAGGTCACCGGCGTGCCCATGGTGGATCTGGCAGTGCGCTGTTGTCTGGGCGAAAAGCTGGCAGATATGGGCTACGGCACCGGCCTGCACCCCAACGCACCTTATGTGGCCGTCAAGGTGCCTGTGTTCAGCTTTGAAAAGCTGCACGGTGTGGATACCCAGTTCGGCCCCGAGATGAAGTCCACCGGCGAAGTGCTGGGCATTGCCCCCAACTACCACGATGCCCTGCTCAAGGGCCTTATCGGCGCGGGCTACACCTTCAAGACCCCCGGCCCTGCAAGCTGCTGCATCTTCACCGTGAAGGACAGCGACAAGCCGGAGTTCGTGGATATCGCATGGAAGCTCAAGAGCATGGGCTACAAGCTGTACGGTACCTCCGGCACCTGCGCATGGCTCAACAAGCACATGGTGCCCTGCAACGAGGTGCGCAATATGTCCGGCGAGTCGCCCAACATCGTGGACCTGCTGCAGAGCGGTCTGGTGGATTATGTGTTCTCTACCAGCGCTAAGGGCCGTGACCCCAAGCGCGACTCCGTGCGCCTGCGCCGCAAGGCTGTGGAGCTGAGCATCCCCTGCATCACCGCAGTGGATACCGCCAACGCTCTGGTGAACTGCCTGCGCAGTGATCACAGTCTGGAAAATATCCCGCTGGTGGATATTGCCACCCTGTATCACCGCAAATAATTACCTCACGAATTACCCGTAAAATGCTTTTTTGCAGCGCCCGCCAAAACAGCGGGCGCTGTATTTGTGAAGGACGGATAGAGATTACATAAGTTCGTGCGCAATAAATGACGTTTTGTGCGCAATCTGTCGCAAACAGTGTGTGAATTATGTTATACTCAACAACGCAAAATTTGCCAAAAGACGTTACTTTTGGACACTCCAGGAGGATATAGATACATGACCCGTTCCCAGATGATCGAGACTGTGGCACGCAAGACCGGCTTCACCGAAGCACAGGTCGAGACCACGATGGATGCAATGTTTGACCAGATCGCCGACTGCCTGCGCGCAGACGAGAAGGTGACCATCGCAGGCTTTGGCCGTTTTGAGATGCGTCCCCGCAAGCCCAAGGCCTACACCAACCCCAAGACCAAGGTTTCCAGCCGTCTGGAGTCCACCTCCATCCCCGGCTTCAAGGCCAGCGGCCGCTTCAAGCAGAAGCTGGAAGCAGGCAAGGCTGCCAAGACTGAGGAAGCTGTCTGATCCTCAAATCAAATGCAAAGAGCTGTGCCCTCCACTCGGGGCGCAGCTCTTTTTGTTTAGAACTCCCTCAGTTTCGCATTTGCTCAACAGCTCCCTCGGAGAGGGAGCCTCGCCGTGCGGAAAAGTCTCCCTCTGGAAGGAAGGTGGCATCGCATTAGCGATGACGGAAGGAGTTCGTTAAGAACCTGCTGACAAGTGCGGCATTTCATGCTATACTGGGTTCAGAATATAAAATGACAAAGGAACGGAGAATCAGATGCTTTACAGTGAGTTGCAGTGCAGCGACGCCATCCACAAGGCCGTGGAGCGCATGGGCTTTGCCGAAATGACCGAAATTCAGGAAAAGACTATCCCCGTCATGATGGCGGGCTATGACGTGATCGCAAAAGCCCCCACCGGCACCGGCAAGACCTGTGCCTTCGGCATCCCGGTGGCGGAGCATATCTTACCGGAAAACAAGTACCCGCAGGCCGTGATCATGGCCCCCACCCGGGAGCTGGCCCAGCAGATCGCGCAGGAGCTGGAAGAGCTGACCTATTTTATGCCCGAAGTGCAGGTGGCCTGCGTGTACGGCGGTGCCAACATGGAAAAGCAGGCAAAGCGCCTTGCCGAGGGCTGCCAGATCGTGGTGGCAACGCCGGGCCGTCTGATGGACCACTACAAGCACCATTCCATTGATATCTCTCATGTGACCCAGATCGTGCTGGACGAGGCCGACGAAATGCTGAACATGGGCTTCTATAAGGATGTGCGGCATATCATTGAAATGATGAAGGCCCGCAAGTCCCTCTCCATGTTCTCGGCCACCATCAGCCGCGAGGTAATGGACATCGGCTGGCTGTACCAGCACAACGCCGAGGAGATCACCGTCCAGCCCAAGGAAGAAAGCCAGCCCAAGATCACCCAGTATATGCTGGAGACCTCTGGCCGCAACAAGCTTTCCGACCTTGCACAGATCATCATTGGTGAGAATTACAAGCGGGTGATGGTGTTCTGCGATACCAAGTTCAACACTGCCACTCTGGCCAACCAGCTGGCACGGCTGGGCTTCTCGGTAGACTGCCTCCACGGCGACCTCTCCCAGAAGGAGCGCAACCAGATCATGCAGAACTTCCGGGACGGCAAGCTGGCCATTCTGGTAGCCACCGACGTTGCCGCCCGCGGCATCGATGTTTCGGATGTGGATGCCGTGATCAACTACGATGTGCCCAGTGAGAACGAACATTACACCCACCGCATCGGCCGCACCGGCCGTGCCAAAAAGGAGGGCGTGAGCTACCTGTTCTATGTGCCGGAGGAGAAAAAGCGGGTGCAGGAACTGCTGCGCTTGACCCGCAATACCGACCTGTGCACCCCGGTGCACTTCGACTTCAACCATGAGCACATTGTGGTGGAGAAAAAGCAGGACAGCGCCGACCGGTTCCAGATCAAGTGCTACTTCTGATAAAATAAGAACTCCTTCAGTCTCGCATTCGCTCGCCAGCTCCCTCAAGGAGGGAGCCTTTGGCAGTGCGGCAAAGTTTTATGTTTTGCCAAAGGCCCCATCTCCGAGGGGGCTGTCTGCGAAGCAGACTGGGGGAGTCTCACTTTTCTATTAAAATCTATTGACCTTCCCCTTTCTGGAAGGTGTAACATAGGCACGTAAGGAGGCACCGGAACCATGAAGATCAACGAAGTGGAAGCCGCTGTGGGCGTGACCAAAAAGAACATCCGCTTTTACGAGGAGGAGGGGCTCATTACCCCCAGCCGCGAGCCGGGCAACGGCTACCGCAGCTACTCGCAGGCGGACGTGGAACGCCTGCGCCGCATCAAGCTGCTGCGCAAGCTGGATGTGCCGCTGGCCGAGATCCGGGAAATGCTGGAAGGGCAGAAGACGCTGGCCGAGGGAATGGCCCAGCAGCTGGAACGTCTGAGCACCCGCCGCAAGGATCTGGACGAAGCCATCGGCTTCTGTACCGTATTGGAAAAGGCTTCCGGAAACCTTGAAGAACTGGATGTGGAGCAGACGCTTGCGCGCCTTGCTGCACGGGAGAAACAGGGAGTGACCTTTGTGAACATTGAACGCACAGACCGAAAAGGCGAGCGCATCCGCGGTGCCTGCATCGGCGCTGCCCTTTTTGTGGCGCTGATGGCTTTTGTGATCGCAACGATGGCGTGGGCCTTTTACAGCGACCCGCAGGAAGCGCCGCCGCTGCCGCTGCTCATCGTATTGTTCGGCATCCCGGTGGGGTGCATCGTGGGCACGCTGAAGGTGTTGCTGGAACGCATTGAAGAGATCGGAAAGGGAGAAGAAGATGCTTATCGTAACTATTAACGAAGTGCCCGGCAAAAAGCTGGAAGCGCTGGGCGTGGTGCGCGGCAGCACGGTGCAGAGCCGCAATCTGGGCCACGATCTGATGGCGGGGTTCCGCACGCTGGTGGGCGGTGAAGTGACCGACTACGCGGATATGCTCACCGAAGCCCGGCAGATCGCCACAGGACGCATGGTCAAGGATGCAGAGGCCCTTGGAGCGGATGCAGTTGTAGGGATGCGCTACGCTTCCGCCAGCGTCATGCAGGGCGCGGCAGAGGTCATTGCTTATGGAACGGCGGTGAAGTTCGTATGACCACAAAAGAAAAGCAGGGCTTCGGCCTTTATTTCCTGTTAGCATTTGGTCTGGCATGGCTGTGTCAGGTCGGCGGCTGCATGGTGCTGCTGCAAAAGCAGAATGCCGTGCTGTATCAGTTGGCGCTGGTCGCCACCATGCTCTGCCCGCTGCTGGCGGTGCTGCTGGTACAAAAGGTCTTTCTGCGCCAGCCCACCGGCATCGGCTGGAAGGTGCAGGGCAAGCGCCGCTACTGGCTGGCGGCGTGGTTCGGCCCGGCGGTATTTACGGTGCTGGCCGCAGTGCTCTATTTTGCGGTGTTCCCGCATCGATTGGACCTCTCCGGCAGCTGGCTGACAGCGGCCTACGGCGGCGAGATGGACGCTCAGACCCTGCGCAGGGAGCTGGGCGTATCCAACCTCAGCTACATGCTGGAAACAGGTCTGTTTGCGGTCACGCTGGCTCCGGTCATCAATATGTTCGCAGCTTTGGGCGAGGAAGCCGGATGGCGCGGGTATATGATGCCTCACCTGAAGAAGCAGCTCGGCCTGCTCAACGGCCGCCTGCTGGGCGGCGTGATCTGGGGTGTCTGGCACTGGCCGCTGATGCTGCTGGTAGGCTACGAATACGGCACCAACTACTTGGGCGCGCCAGTGCTGGGCCTTTTCGTGTGGTGCATAGTCTGCTTTGCGCTCAATACCCTGTTGGACTGGCTCTATGAAAAGACTGGGTGCATCTGGGTGCCGTCCATTGCGCACGGCGCGTTCAATGCGGTGGCAGCGCTGTTTGTGGTTTTGACGAACCCGGCAGACAGCTATTACAATGTATTGGGTCCGGCACCCATTGGCCTGATCGGAATGCTGCCCATGCTGGCTGCTGCAGTCTGGCTGACCCTGCGAAGATCCTGAAAACCTGAATACTTCCGGGAGAGGACTCTTCCGCTTTTGCCGCCGCAGCTGCAATGCAGCTGCGGCGCAGTTTTTCCTGCGGCCTGCTGCTGTTTTGGGGTGCACGCAAAAAAGAATGGAAAAAATCTGTCAAAAAGTGTTGACAAGGAGGCGGGGGGTGTGGTATTATACTTGAGCGCCAAGCGCTGAGGCAAAAGAATGACTTCCGAAGCCTCAGCAGGAAGCCCTTGAAAAGAACCAATAGACGCTGAAAAGTTCCAGTTTGTTCTGAGAAACTTCTTAGATGTCCAAGTTCAGAAAGTTCAAAAGCTTCTAAAAAATAAGGCTTGACAAAAAACCACCTCGGTGGTAAAATAAACAGGTCGTCAGCCGCAAGGCTGAGGCGCACAGGACCTTGAAAATTGAACAATATCGAAAAACTTGTAAGGAACCTTTTAAGTGTTTGGAAAAACACTAAAAACAATTCCAAAAGTAATTCACACAGGACGCAAGCGATTGCGTGCTGAGCGAACAAGATTTAACACTTTTAAGTGATAAATATCATTTATAAAGAGTTTGATCCTGGCTCAGGACGAACGCTGGCGGCGCGCCTAACACATGCAAGTCGAACGAGCGAGAGAGAGCTTGCTTTCTCGAGCGAGTGGCGAACGGGTGAGTAACGCGTGAGGAATCTGCCTCAAAGAGGGGGACAACAGTTGGAAACGACTGCTAATACCGCATAAGCCCACGGTGCCGCATGGCACAGAGGGAAAAGGAGTAATCCGCTTTGAGATGGCCTCGCGTCCGATTAGCTAGTTGGTGAGGTAACGGCCCACCAAGGCGACGATCGGTAGCCGGACTGAGAGGTTGAACGGCCACATTGGGACTGAGACACGGCCCAGACTCCTACGGGAGGCAGCAGTGGGGAATATTGCACAATGGGGGAAACCCTGATGCAGCGACGCCGCGTGGAGGAAGAAGGTCTTCGGATTGTAAACTCCTGTTGTTGGGGAAGATAATGACGGTACCCAACAAGGAAGTGACGGCTAACTACGTGCCAGCAGCCGCGGTAAAACGTAGGTCACAAGCGTTGTCCGGAATTACTGGGTGTAAAGGGAGCGCAGGCGGGAAGACAAGTTGGAAGTGAAATCTATGGGCTCAACCCATAAACTGCTTTCAAAACTGTTTTTCTTGAGTAGTGCAGAGGTAGGCGGAATTCCCGGTGTAGCGGTGGAATGCGTAGATATCGGGAGGAACACCAGTGGCGAAGGCGGCCTACTGGGCACCAACTGACGCTGAGGCTCGAAAGTGTGGGTAGCAAACAGGATTAGATACCCTGGTAGTCCACACCGTAAACGATGATTACTAGGTGTTGGAGGATTGACCCCTTCAGTGCCGCAGTTAACACAATAAGTAATCCACCTGGGGAGTACGACCGCAAGGTTGAAACTCAAAGGAATTGACGGGGGCCCGCACAAGCAGTGGAGTATGTGGTTTAATTCGACGCAACGCGAAGAACCTTACCAAGTCTTGACATCCCTTGACAGACATAGAAATATGTAATCTCTTCGGAGCAAGGAGACAGGTGGTGCATGGTTGTCGTCAGCTCGTGTCGTGAGATGTTGGGTTAAGTCCCGCAACGAGCGCAACCCTTATGGTCAGTTACTACGCAAGAGGACTCTGGCCAGACTGCCGTTGACAAAACGGAGGAAGGTGGGGATGACGTCAAATCATCATGCCCTTTATGACTTGGGCTACACACGTACTACAATGGCGTTAAACAAAGAGAAGCAAGACCGCGAGGTGGAGCAAAACTCAGAAACAACGTCCCAGTTCGGACTGCAGGCTGCAACTCGCCTGCACGAAGTCGGAATTGCTAGTAATCGTGGATCAGCATGCCACGGTGAATACGTTCCCGGGCCTTGTACACACCGCCCGTCACACCATGAGAGCCGGGGGGACCCGAAGTCGGTAGTCTAACCGCAAGGAGGACGCCGCCGAAGGTAAAACTGGTGATTGGGGTGAAGTCGTAACAAGGTAGCCGTAGGAGAACCTGCGGCTGGATCACCTCCTTTCTAAGGAGTCAGGCAAGGACAGGACATCAAAAGATGGACAGTCCTTGGACAGGCAACAAACAAGCAGAGTAGATATTGTTCGATTTTGAGGGCCCTGAAAAGGGAACTCAAAGACGTACCTTGAAAACTGAATAATAACTGCGAAACAAAGATTATAGTAAGTTCTTTTTTAAGAAATATTACAATTTCAAAAGGAAGGGTAACAATAATCTTCGTTGGCAAGAGAGAATCAAGAGGATACCAAATGTTCCAAGAGAACGTTTGAAAGGTCAAGCGAACAAGGGCGCAGGGCGAATGCCTTGGCACTGGGAGCCGATGAAAGACGTGATAAGCTGCGATAAGCTTCGGGGAGCTGCAAATAAGCATTGATCCGGAGATTTCTGAATGAGGAAACTCACCTGGGTTCATACTCAGGTACGTTATACTGAACTTTAAAATAGGTATATCGAGGGAACCGCCTGAACTGAAACATCTAAGTAGGGCGAGGAAGAGACATCAAACGAGATTCCGTAAGTAGTGGCGAGCGAACGCGGAAGAGGGCAAACCGAGAGTAGAAATACTTTCGGGGTACGGAGCGCATTTAGGACTTAAGTTGTTAACCGAACGGCATGGGAAGGCCGGTCAGAGAGTGTGAGAACCACGTAGGTGAAAACGACAAGAGCCGAGCGAATTCCAGAGTACGGCCAGACACGTGAAACCTGGTCGGAATACGGGGGGACCACCCTCCAACCCTAAATACTACCCAGTGACCGATAGCGTATAGTACTGTGAAGGAAAGGTGAAAAGCACCCCGGGAGGGGAGTGAAAAAGAACCTGAAACCCTGTGCCTACAAGCACCTAGAGCGCGTCAAAGCGTGATAGGGTACTTTTTGTAGAACGGTCCGGCGAGCGATTGTATGCAGCAAGGTTAAGGACTTAAGGTCTGGAGCCGAAGCGAAAGCGAGTTTGAAAAGGGCGTTAAGTTGCATATAATGGGCCCGAAACCGGGTGACCTACCCATGGTCAGGTTGAAGTGGAAGTAAAATTCCATGGAGGACCGAACCGACCTCCGTTGAAAAGGCGGCGGATGAACTGTGGGTAGCGGAGAAATTCCAATCGAACCCGGAGATAGCTGGTTCTCCCCGAAATAGTTTTAGGACTAGCCTCAAGTTAGATACCTGGAGGTAAAGCACTGAATAGCCTAGCGGCCGAGAGGTTAGCGAAGCTTATCAAACTCAGAATGCCAGAGTATTGATGCTTGGGAGTCAGACAGTGTCAGATAAATGTCATTGTCAAAAGGGAAACAGCCCAGATCTACAGCTAAGGTCCCAAAGTCAGGTTAAGTGGAAAACGATGTGAAGATACGTAGACAACCAGGATGTTGGCTCAGAAGCAGCCACTCATTCAAAGAGTGCGTAATAGCTCACTGGTCGAGCGTCTTTGCGCGGAGAATTTAACGGGGCTAAACCTGACACCGAAGCTTAGGCAGCATGTTTACATGCTGGGTAGGGGAGCGTTGTATACGCGGTGAAACAGTAGCGCAAGCGGCTGTGGAGTGTATAGAAGTGAGAATGCCGGAATGAGTAGCGCGAATGCAGTGAGAATCTGCATGGCCGAAAGCCTCAGGTTTCTGGAGGAAGGTTCGTCCGCTCCAGGTTAGTCGGGAGCTAAGGTGAGGCCTAACGGCGTAGCCGATGCACAGACGGTAGAGATTCCGTCACCACCAAAAGAGTTAAACACAGGGACACATATGAAGTCTCGGAGCCGGGTGTTGGTTCCGGTAGCGATCGAGGGAAGTTAGTACCGAAGTCTGAGATGGAAGATGGCGAGAAAAGCTGTGTGAATTTCTGCGGTGCCCGTACCGCAAACCGACACAGGTAGGTAGGAAGAAGATTCTAAGGCCAACGGGAGAAGGGTTGTTAAGGAACTCGGCAAATTGACCCCGTAACTTCGGGAGAAGGGGTGCTGCAGCAATGCAGCCGCAGAGAATCGGCCCAAGCAACTGTTTACCAAAAACACAGGTTTGTGCTAAATCGAAAGATGACGTATACGAGCTGACGCCTGCCCGGTGCTGGAAGGTTAAGAGGAGATGTGCAAGCATTGAATCGAAGCCCCAGTGAACGGCGGCCGTAACTATAACGGTCCTAAGGTAGCGAAATTCCTTGTCAGGTAAGTTCTGACCCGCATGAAAGGCGTAATGATTTGGGCACTGTCTCAACAGCCCGCCCGGCGAAATTGTAGTACCGGTGAAGATGCCGGTTACCCGCGACAAGACGGAAAGACCCCATGGAGCTTTACTGTAGCCTAATATTGGGTTTCGATGTTGCATGCACAGGATAGATGGGACACTGGGAAGCAGGTGCTTTGGCGCTTGTGGAGTGGCCGTTGGGATACCATCCTTGCGATATTGGAATTCTAACCTGCGCCTTTGAATCAAGGCGGGGGACATTGTTAGGTGGGCAGTTTGACTGGGGCGGTCGCCTCCTAAAGAGTAACGGAGGCGTTCAAAGGTTCGCTCAGCTTGAACGGAAATCAAGCAAAAGAGTGCAAACGCAGAAGCGAGCCTAACTGCGAGACTGACGGGTCGAGCAGTAACGAAAGTTGGAGTTAGTGATCCGGTGGTATGTGAGTGGAAATGCCATCGCTCAACGGATAAAAGTTACCCTGGGGATAACAGGCTGATCTCCCCCAAGAGTCCACATCGACGGGGAGGTTTGGCACCTCGATGTCGGCTCATCGCATCCTGGGGCTGTATTCGGTCCCAAGGGTTTGGCTGTTCGCCAATTAAAGCGGTACGCGAGCTGGGTTCAGAACGTCGTGAGACAGTTCGGTCCCTATCTGTCGTGGGCGCAGGATATTTGATGGGAGCTGTTCCTAGTACGAGAGGACCGGAGCGGACGTACCTCTGGCGCACCAGTTGTTCTGCCAAGAGCATAGCTGGGCAACTATGTACGGATCGGATAAACGCTGAAAGCATCTAAGCGTGAAGCCGACCCAAAGATAAGATATCCCATTGTTTTAAACAAGTAAGACCCCTTGAAGACTACAAGGTTGATAGGCACGATGTGTAAGTGGAGCGATCCATTCAGCAAGCGTGTACTAATAGGTCGAGGGCTTGACCACAATTCGCTTGAGACTCTTAAGAGTCAACGAAAAAATGTAAGCAGTGATTATTCAGTTTTGAAGGCACGTCCTTCTAAGAAATACTGGACAAAGTACGACAAACATGTTATACTGGTTCAGTCAGATCGGTCGGTGTCGATGACGGTGAGGTTCCACCTGTTCCCATTCCGAACACAGAAGTTAAGCTCACTTGTGCCGAAGATAGTTCGCTGGAAACGGCGCGTGAAAATAGGTAGTCGCCGACTTGAACAGAAAGCTCTGAGAGAAATCTCAGGGCTTTTTTGTTGCACAAAAATATGGAGCGGATTTTGGTCGAAATGATAACAGGACAGGACTTGACAAAAATACTACTATGCAATACAATATAGATAAGCTACTATGTATTACATAATAGGCAAAAGGAGGTATCCAGTGGAAAACAACACACAATTGCTCAAGGGCGTTTTGGAATTCTGTGTTCTGAAATTCATTAGCAGAGAGCCGACCTATGGCTATGAGATCGTGATGCATCTAAAACAGGTCGGGTTTTCTGACTTGAGTGAAAGCACGCTTTATCCGCTGCTGCTGCGGCTGGAGCAGCAAGGAAAGGTTACAGTAGAACGCAGACCTTCCCCTAAGGGGCCGAGCCGGAAATATTATATTGTAACTGAAGAAGGTCGAAAGGCACTTCTTGAGTTTCGGCAGGATTGGTATCAGCTCTGCCAGCTGGTGGAGAAAATTTTTAAGGAGGAGCCATATGAATAAGTATTTTGCGTTGCGAAAGGCAAATCGGATGCGTACAAAGCTGCTGAACGAAAAAAGCCAGGAGCAGCTGAAAGATGTGATCCGGTATCTTCGCCGGGTCAGCTGGGATTTCTGCGGCATTGAACTTGTGTGCAGCGATCTGCTTGATATTTCCATCCAAGCCAATGCAGAAAATCAGGAACTGTTCGATTCGATTTCGGATGCAAAAACCTTTGTAGAGGAGGTCAAGCCATGTTTGAAAACACTGAGAGCTGCGGATTACTTCTGGTTTGTTGCACCGCTGTATTTCTTCTTTGAGTGGGGCGTGGAAGGGCTGCTGCTTTACCCGGTAATTGGTGATTGGGTTTTTGAACTTTCTGTAGGCTATCTGATGCAGCTTGTTGTTGCAGTGACGGTTTTTTGCGCACTGTTCCGCCGGATGATGGAGCAGGTAGGCTTTCCGCCACGAGAGCATTGGCTGAAATATGCTACATGGCTGGTGCTTTATATCGTGACTCTGTATGGAACGGGCTGGTTCTTTACCCAGATCGCGGGTAAGATCGTACTGCTGCGGCTTCCGATCCTTAGCTATTCGATTTTTTGCCTGCTTCTGGGTGCAGGACTGTATGCAATACATTTTTGGAGATATGGAAAAGACCCGCGTCTGAGTGCTCGCATATAAAGTAAAAAGCGCCCCCGCTGCACTGTGCATAACGGTGCAGCGGGGGCGCATACTTTATTGGGTGGTGTACCGGTTACGATACGAGCTTCTGCTTAGCCCTTGCCTGCGCAGCCGAACAGCTCAATCTTCTCCTTGCACTTGGCCTCGATGGCCTTTGCGCCGGGAGCCAGCAGCTTGCGGGGGTCGAAGCCCTTGCCCTGCTGATCCTTGCCCTCTTCGATGTACTTGCGGGTGGCCTCAGCAAACACCAGCTGGCACTCGGTGTTGATGTTGATCTTGGAAACGCCCAGGCTGATTGCCTTTGCGATCATCTCGTCGGGGATGCCGGTGCCGCCGTGCAGGACCAGAGGAATGTTATTGGTGGCCTTGTGGATGCGGTCCAGAGCCTCGAAGTCCAGACCCTTCCAGTTTGCCGGGTAGACACCATGGATGTTGCCGATGCCGGCAGCCAGGAAGTCAATGCCCAGAGCAGTGATCTTTGCGCACTCTTCGGGGTCTGCGATCTCGCCGGCACCCACAACGCCGTCCTCGACACCGCCGATGGAACCGACCTCGGCCTCGATGCTCAGGCCCTTAGCGTGTGCCAGAGCAACCAGCTCCTTGGTCTTTTCCACATTCTCCTCGATGGAGTAGTGGCTGCCATCGAACATGATGGAAGAGAAGCCGGCCTCGATGCAGGCCTTGCAGCCCTCATAGGTGCCGTGATCCAGATGCAGGGCAACAGGAACGGTGATGCCCATGGAATCGACCATTGCGCTGACCATGGCAGCGACGGTCTTGAAACCGGTCATGTACTTGCCGGCACCCTCGGAAACACCAAGAATCACAGGGCTCTTCATTTCCTCGCAGGCGGTCAGAACGGACTTGGTCCACTCCAGATTGTTGATGTTGAACTGAGGCACACCGTAGTGGCCATCACGTGCTTTGATCAGCATTTCGGTTGCATTTACCAACATTATTCATTACCTCCACAAAATCATTGGGGTCTTGCTCGTTTCATATCCGCTTTGTGCACGGTTTAACGAACCTACAGAATTAGTATACCCCAAACAGCGGCCAAAATCAATCCAAACCGGTGTTTTTCCTGTAACAATGCGGGGATTCTGTTTCTGGCAGGGTGCAGGGGGTTACTGCCAGAAGCGCGTATATTCGATAGAATGCAACAAATTTCCATATAATGCGCAACGAGCGGCCGAAAGACAGAAAGCTTGATGAAGGACGGATTTTCAACACAGATCCACATTCGTCAAAATGATATTGGGCAATTTGGCAAAAGCGGACAGGATGCAGTTCAAAAAATTGTCATATTTCCGACTTGTATTCTACAAATTGTACGCAGGAAATCAAAAAAGGTCGAACCAAAAAGTGGAAAACCTTGTGGAAAGTGTGGAATTCCACAGGCAAAACAGGCTTTAAAGCTGGACTTTTGAACTTTCTCCACAGGGTTTTCAACATGTGGAAAAATAATCGCTCTTCTACGGATTGTATACCGCGTTTTTGTGGAAAACTTTTTTCTCCGGCAAAACAGAGGGATATCTACCCAGCAGCCGGGTAAAGCTGATGCAGGGCGGCAGAACATTTCTGCAAAAAAGAGGAAACGGTCTCCGGCACCACGAACAGAAAAACTTTTGCAGGACGCGGATAAAAAACGGTAATTTGCTGGCAAACAAGGTCGGCTTATGCTATACTTCAAGATGAGTTATCATCTTCAGATCATACCGGTGCGCGGCCCAGAGTGCGGCGCGCCTTTTGGAGGGTGTGCACAGCACCTTCCGGTGATACAACGGAAGGAGAAAATCATCATGGAAGAAAAGAACCAGCCGCGCCGTCCGCGCCGCAGCCCGGAAGAGCCGCTGCAGAAGAACGAGAGCCTTGTTTATGGCAAAAATCCGGTGACCGAACTGCTGAAAAGCGGTTCCGGCGTGGACACCGTGCTCATTGCTGAGGGCATGGCTCCGGCCGTGGCGGCTTACTATACCGCATTGGCAAAGGAAGCGGGTGCCACGGTGAAGCGGGTGCACCCTAACAAGCTGCGCCTGATGACCGGCACCGAGAGCCATCAGGGTGTGGCGGCATTTGCCAGCGAGATCGAATACGTGACGGTAGACGACCTGATGGCAGCAGCCAAGGACAAGGGCGAGGCACCTTTTCTGGTGCTGAGCGATGGCATTGAAGACCCGCACAATCTGGGTGCCGTGATGCGCAGTGCTCTGCTGTGCGGTGCGCATGGCATCGTGATCCCAAAGCGCGGCGGCGCATCGGTCACGCCTACCGTCATCAAGTCCAGCGCAGGTGCCGCAGAACGCCTGCCGGTGGCTCGTGTGGCCAACATCGGCGAGACCATCCGCCGCCTGAAGGAGCAGGGTGTGTTCGTCTACTGCGCCGATATGGACGGCGTGTCTCTGCGCAGGAACAACCTGACCGGCCCCATTGCACTGGTGCTGGGCAGCGAGGGCAGCGGTGTTTCGCAGCTGGTGAAAAAGCTGTGCGACGGTGTGGTGCGGCTGGATATGGCAGCACCGGGCACCGGTGTGGACAGCTACAACGTGTCGGTGGCTGCGGGCATTATTCTGTACGAGATCCAGTCCCAGCGCGCAGCACAGCAGGCATGATCCGGCATTCGGGCCGGAACCTCAATTTGAATTACAGGAGGGACAAGAATGCCGAAAGATAAAAATAATGGCCGGGAAATGACCCCGGATGAAAAGTTCCGCTCCTTTTTCAGCACCACGGCGGTGGATATCCCGGAGGAGATGACCCGGAGAGACGAAAACCAGCCGGAGGAAAAGCCGCAGAAACGGTTTGGCCTGTTTGGCCGTGGTAAGGAAAAGCAGGAGACTGACGAAGCTGCAGCAGAGCAGCCGCAGGAAATGCCCACCGGTGAGGTGCGGCTGGGTGAGGATGCGCAGCCGGAACCGGAAGCGGATCTGGAACTGATGCTGAAGCCGGAGGCAGACCCGGAACAGGAACTGGCCCCGTGGCCTTTTCTGGAGAAGGAAGCAGAGGATGCACAGCCGGAAGCACCCGCCAAAAAGCCGGAGGAAAAATCTGCACCGCAAACGGCGGAACCCCCGGCGGCAGTGAAGCCGGAAACACCCCGGCAGAGCGCTGTCCCGGCGGCAAGACCCGCAGAGCAGCACAGCACGGCAAAGCCTCTCCGGCACCCCAAGAATGCGCCGGAGGTGCTGCTGCCGCAGGAAGAGCAGGAGCAGCAGGAGATGGCACAGCTCAAGGCGATGATCAACGGCCTGAGCGACCAGAAGCCGGAAAAGCCTGCACCGAGGGCCGAAGCAGCCCCGGCAGCAGAAACTGAACCGGCTGAAAGCAAAAAGAAACCGTCCGGTGCACCGCTGCCCGCGGCTGTGTTTGCAGCGGTAAAGGAGACGGCACCGGAGCTGCAGCCGGAACCTGTGCCGCAGCCGGAAAAAACGGAGCAGCCGGTGGCCGATTTCTTTGGCAAGGCGCAGAGCGAGGACGCACCGCAGGCACCTTTGGCCCCGGCAGAGGAGCCTGCCGCAAAAGAGGACACTATGAGCCTGCCGCTGCTGCCGCTGGACGGTGAAGAGCCGCAGCAGGCACCGGAGAAGGCACCCGCTGCGCCACAGCCGGAACTGAAAGCTGAGGCGGAGGACGCGGTGTCTCCGGAGGAACATGCCGAAACGGAGCTGCCCGAGCCGGAGGCTACGGTGGATAAGCTGCACCGTATGAGTGCAGAGCTGACGCTGCGCTGCGTGCTGGGCGGCATTCTGGCTGTGGTGCTGCTGCATTTTGGTTTGGTGTCGGATGGGCTGCTGCCCGCCATGGCGGCGCTGGACCCGGATGCTGCCCCGGCGGCATTCTATGGTGCAAACCTGCTGCTGCTGGCAGCAAGCCTGTGCGTGGGCTTCCCGGTGCTGCGCGACGGCCTGAACGGCCTGCGCGGACGGTCTTCTTCCGAGACGATGCCGGCGCTGGCCGCAGTAGCAGCGCTGGTGCAGGCGGTTACAGCCATGCTGAACGCAAATGTTTACCGCGGCACCACCGGCATCTCGCTGCTCAGCGGCATGGCCGCGCTGGGGCTGTTCCTTGCGCTGCTGGGCAGCCGGGTGATGCTGGCTGCTGTCAAGGGCGGCTATGAGCTGGTGACCAATGGTGTGGAGTTCGAGGGCGCCTACCGCGCCAAGGACAAAGACCTGCTGCGTGCCCTTGCACGGGATCTGGAACAGAAGGACCCCTGGGTGCTGCTGAGCCGCCCGATGAAGGAAGCTGACGGCTTTGTGGAGCAGAGCTTGAGTGAACGCGCAAGCGAGCGCCGTGCACGCAAAGTTTCGTACATCCTGCTGGGCGTTGCCCTGCTCAGCGGTGTGCTGTTCCTGCTGGCAGGTGCCGGCTGGAACAAAGCGGCGGCTGCCATGGCCGCTGTGCTGTGCATGGGCGCACCGCTTTCTTCTACTCTGATCGCGGGCGTTGCCTCGCTACGGCTGCAGCGTGCGGCTGCGGCTGTGGGCGCAGTCGTGCCCGGTTGGCAGGCCATTGAGCAGCTGGGCGGCATTGATACGCTGCAGATCGATGCAGACGACCTGTTCACCGCCGACAGCGCACAGCTGGAGGATATCCGCATCTTCAAGGGCGGCCGCATCGACCGCGCCATCCTGTACGCGGCCAGCGTGTTGAACGAGAGCCACGGCACCCTGAAGGGGCTGTTCCGCCAGATCGTTGAGGAACGCACAGACATCCTGTTCCCGGTCAAGGATCTGGAGCAGCACCATGGGCTGGGCTTTTCCGCCTGGTGCGATAACAACCGCATCCTCATTGGTACCCGCCGCTATCTGGAGCAGGAGGGCGTGCCGCTGCCGGACGAGGAATACGAGATGCAGCACTCGAAGAACGGCGAGCTGCAAATTTTGTATCTGGCTGTGTCCGGCAATCTGCACGCTATGTTCGTGCTGAAATATGTGGGCGGGCGCAATGTGGCCCGCGGCCTTGCCGTGCTGCAAAAGGAGAACATCCGCCTGCTGGTCACATGCCAGGACCCCAGTCTGACTGCACACCACATTACCGAAGCATACCGCCTGCCGGAAGGCATGATCACCGTGCTGGATCAGGAGCAGTGCAACGCCATCAAGGCCGCACCGGAAGACCCGGAGGACACCTGCTGCATGATCCATCTCAAGGCGTTTGCCAGCCTGACCGGCGGCCTGCAGGCTGCGGATCAGGCCCAGAACGCCGAGAGCAGCGCCACCACGGTACAGATGGTCTCGGTGCTGTTCTCCATTATCATTGCAGCGCTGCTCACCAGTGCGGGCAGCATCTGGGAGCTTTCGGTGGCAACGGTGCTGATGTATCAGGCAGCGTGGAGCGCCCTGAGCATTGCTGTGTGTGCACTGAAACAGCATAACTGAGAAATGTTCTCATAATAAATAGGAATTATTCTTGATTTCCATCAAAAAATATGGTATACTCTGTTCAGAACCTGAGCCGCAGGCGAAAAAATTACCGCCGGGCTGAATGATAGAGCCAGGATCGGTCGATCCTGACAGAAGATCCGTTTTTGAAAGGAGAGCATCATGGAACTGAAGGGTACCAAAACCGAGAAAAATCTGATGGAAGCGTTTGCAGGCGAGAGCCAGGCACGCAACAAGTACACCTTCTTTGCCAGCATGGCAAAAAAAGAAGGCTACGAGCAGCTGGCCGCGATCTTTGAGGAGACCGCCGGCAATGAGAAGGAGCACGCAAAGATCTGGTTCAAGCTGCTGTGCGGCGGCGCGATCCCCGATACCCTGACTTGTCTGGACATGGCAGCAGGCGGTGAGCACGACGAGTGGACCGAGATGTACCCCCGCATGGCCAAGGAGGCCAAAGAAGAGGGCTTCCCTCAGATCGCAGCACTGTTCACCATGGTGGCACAGATCGAGAAGGAGCACGAGGAGCGCTACCGTGCGCTGGCCGAAAACCTGAAAAACAACAAGGTCTTTGCCCGCGAGGAGCAGCAGGTATGGCAGTGCCGGAACTGCGGCTACACATATATCGGCAAGTCCGCACCGCTCAAGTGCCCGGTGTGCGCACATCCGCAGAGCTACTTTGAGCTGAAAAAGATCAACTACTAAGCGGAAAATTCAAAAGCAGAACAGCGCCGCCGCATCCGGTTTGCCGGGTGCGGCGGCGTTTTGTACAAAATTGAAAAGCGGATTTTATTATTCTCCACAAAATAAGGCTCAGCTGCCCGGCAGAATGGGCAAAAAACTTGACCCGGTTTTGCACTGCGTGTAAAATAATACGGAGACAGGAATATTTAAAGGATCTTGCAGCAAAGCAGGCGGGGAGGGCAAAGCCCATGAAGCAGGGGTTCAAAGCGTGTGTTTGTGCAGTGGTGCTGTGCGCAGAACTGTTTGCAGCCGGGGCCTTGTCGGCCTATGCTGCGCAGGAGCAGCCGCTGCCGGACAGCGGCATGACATTGGACACTGCCGAACTGACGCTGGATATCACCGAAGGAGACCCGGCCCCGGTGGCCTACCTGAATGTGCAGGCACCCAACGACTACTTCTTTCTGATCTGGACTTCCAGTGATCCGGCAGTGGCATCGGTGGACGGCACTGGCAAGGTGACCGGCCATGCCGAGGGCACTGCGGCCGTCACGGCCCGCAATGAGCGCGGCGAAAAGACCACCTGTACCATCACGGTGCGCAAAAGCACAGCCAGCCGCCTGGTGCTGAACACCAGCGATCTGACGCTTACCATTACAGAGCAGGAGCCTGCCCCGACGAAACAGCTGAAGCTGGAACAGAACAAAGGCGGGTTTACCTATGTGCGGCAGTGGGTCAGCAGCAACCCGGCGGTGGCATCGGTAAGCACAAACGGTACCGTAAAGGCGCAGGGGTCCGGCAAGGCCGTCATCAGCGCACTGACCACAGCCGGGCAGGTGCTGCGCTGCACGGTAACGGTCACATCGGAGATCGGACGGGTGCAGATGAGCAAAAATGCCATGTTGCTGCAGGCAGTGGGAGCCAGTCAGAAGCTGACCGCGCAGGCTGCAGGCGCCAAAAACGGAACGATGACATGGATCAGCAGCAATCCGGGCGTGGCAACTGTGAGTGCGGATGGCATGGTAACGGCGGTGGGCGACGGTGAAACGATGATCCTTGCCGTTACACCGGAGGGTCGTGCCGATGCCTGCTATGTGGCCGTGGGAGCGGCGGCGTGGCGGTTCCGCTCGGAGGACGAGCTTGCCGAAACGCTGACCCTGACCGGCCAGCTGCCCTATTCGGATGGAAAATAAAAAGAAAAATGGGAGTGTTCTGTGCAGCAGGATGCTCCCATTTTTTCAAAACCCGCTGGGCAGAAAGATCATCGTTCCCCGGGCAGACCACGCCATCCGCTGGGCCATGCAGCCGGGCGCACCGGCCAGCAGAAACAGGGCCAGTGCGGCGAGCAGCAGCACCCATCCAAGGCCGCTGTGCGGCCTGCCGGAAAAAGGATCCCCTTTTTTGCGTCTCATCCAGCTGCCCCCTTTTTGCTGTGCTGGGCCATCCTATGCGCCGCAGGCACCGATTGTGCAACCGGCCCGGCTGTGGTACAATAAAACCTTAAGAGATACATTGTGCAGGGAGAACGATTTTATGCTGACCATTACACTGCTGGGCACTGCGGCTACCATGCCACTGCCGGACCGGGCACTCTCGGCGGCGTTTGCTGCCTGCGGCGGTCACGGCCTGCTGTGGGACTGCGGCGAGGGTACGCAGGCAGCGGCACACCGGGCAGGCGTGAACCTGATGCGGGCAGATGCCATCTGCCTGACCCACTACCATGGCGACCACATCTTTGGTCTGCCGGGCCTTTTGCAGACTCTGGGGGCGCAGGGCCGCACAAGGCCGCTTGCGCTGCTGGGTCCGGAGGGCCTGCCGGATATCTGGGCGGCGGTGCGGGCACTGACCGGCCCGCTGCCCTATCCGGTGAAGCCGCAGGTGCTTATGCCGGGCCAGCCGCTGGCGCTGGATGCGCTGAGCGAGGGATGGCCTGCCGGTGCGCGGCTGGTGCCGTTTGCCACAAAGCACCGGGTAAAAAGCCTTGGCTACCGGCTGGAGCTGCCCCGTGCAGGCAAATTCTCGCCGGAGCAGGCCCGGGCGCTGGGGGTGCCGGTGCAGCAATGGAAGCTGCTGCAGAAAGGGCAGAGCGTTGCCGTGGAGGGCAGAACGGTGCAGCCTGCGCAGGTGCTGGGCGCCCCACGCAAGGGGTTGAGCGTGGTATTTTCCGGCGATACGGCCCCCTGCCCGTATTATTTGCAGGCGGCGCATGACGCAGACCTGCTGATATGCGATGCCACCTATGCCCTTCCGGAGCAGGAAGACCAGGCCCGTCAGTGGGGGCACAGCACCTTTGGGCAGAGCGCATCCCTTGCCGCGCAGGCGAGGGCAAAGCGCCTTTGGCTGACCCATTATTCCCCCATGATCACCGACCCGGAGGAATATGCCGCGCAGGCACAGAGCATCTTCCCGGCGGCGGAGTGCGGCTTTGACGGCAAAAGCATCACCCTGCAGTACGAGGAGGCACAGCCATGACCATCCGGATGGACGAGGGTGCGGCAGAGCTGCTGGACACCCTGCACAGGGCGGGCTATGCAGCCTACGTGGTGGGCGGCTGCGTGCGGGACAGTCTGCTGGGCCTTACACCGCACGACTGGGACCTGTGCACCAGTGCTCTGCCGCAGCAGGTGATGGAGCTGTTCGGCGCGCAGCGGTGCATCCCCACCGGCCTGCAGCACGGCACGATAACGGTGAAGCAGAGCGGTGCCCTTTACGAGATCACCACCTTCCGTACAGAAGGCACCTACACAGATGGCCGCCACCCGGACGAGGTGCACTTTGTGCCGGATGTGCGGGAGGATCTGGCCCGGCGGGATCTTACCATCAACGCCATGGCCTACAATGAAAAAGAGGGCCTTGTGGACCCCTTTGGCGGGCAGGCCGACCTGCAAAGCGGCATCGTACGGGCGGTGGGTGTGCCCCGCCAGCGGTTCACCGAGGACGCGCTGCGCATCCTGCGGCTGTACCGCTTCGCAGCCCGGTTTGGCTTTGCCATCGACCCGCCCACGGCGCAGGCGGCACAGGAGCTGTGTGCCCATCTGGACTGCGTATCGGTGGAGCGCATCGAGGAAGAGCTTGCTAAACTGCTGGCCGCACCCGCCCCTGCGGCATATCTTGACAAAAAAATACTGCTTGTTATTCTGCCGGAGCTTTCATCGGAGGCACTGGCGGCGGCAAAGCCGGTGGTGGATGCCTGCCCGGCGGGGGAGCAGGCTCTGCCCGTCCGTCTGGCGGCGCTGCTGCTGAGCCTTGGCGAGGACGGCACCCGCCGCACCCTCAGGCGCCTGCGCTGCTCCAATGCCTGTATTGAGGAAACGGCGGTGCTGGTGCGGGAAGCCAGAAGGCGTGACGGTAGCTTTCTCTTCGGACACGAGTACGGGTTGCGGCACCCAGCGGATGCTTCGTGCTTTGAGCAGCACTCGCATCCTGCTGGCCGCTGTCCCAACAGCAACTTCCTGTTTCCGCCACTGGCGGCGGTCGTTGCTGTTGCAGGCCATTCCATCGCCAGCCCTATTGCCTTCGGCAACAGGGTCCCACCCCAGCGGACGGTCCTCAGAGAAACTACCGTCACACCCGACTTTACTATCTACGCCCGCCGACTACTGGGCAAATATAACTTGTGTACCGTGCAGCGCATTGCTGCACTGGGCACAGCCCTGCAGCCGGAACGGGCGGCTGATTTTGCTGCACTTTCCGAATTGGCCGAACAATTGGACGCGGACGGCGTATGCTGCCGCGTCAGCCAGCTGGCTGTGAATGGCCGCGACCTGATGGCGGCAGGCGTCCCGGCGGGGCCGGGCATCCGCAAAGTGCTGGAAGCGCTGCTGGACGGTGTGATCCGGGAAGAATATCCCAACGAGCGGCAAGCCCTGCTGGCCGCAGTGCAGCAGCTCGCTGCGTCTTGACAAGCTCTTTTTTCAGAGTTACTATTATACTACTGTTTTAGTGTGTTGAATGCACCAAAGGAGAACTTATGACCACACAGACCCCTGATTCAAAGCCGCGTGCCCTCATTGCCATGAGCGGCGGCGTGGACAGTTCGGTGGCGGCATGGCTCATGCAGCAGGCAGGCTATGACTGCACCGGCATCACCATGCGGCTCACCCGCAACGAAACGCTGGGACAGTCCGGCTTTCACACCTGCTGCTCGGAAAAGGACATCGAGGACGCGGCAGAGGTGGCGTTTGCCATGGATATCCCGTACGAGGTGCTGGATTTCACGGCTGACTTCCGGGAACAGATCATTGAAAAATTCGTCCGCGTGTATGAGGCGGGCGGCACGCCGAACCCCTGCATCGACTGCAATAAATATATGAAGTTCCGCCATCTGCTGGACTGGGCCCGGGCACACGGCATGGAGTATGTGGTCACGGGCCACTATGCCCGGGTGGAGCAGGACGAGGCCACCGGCCGTTTCCTGCTCAAAAAGGGGCTGGACGAGGGCAAGGACCAGAGCTACGTGCTCTACAACCTCACTCAGGAGCAGCTGGCGCATATCCGTCTGCCGCTGGGCGGCCTGCACAAGACTGAGGTGCGCGAGATCGCGGAGCAGCACAAATTTGTCAATGCCCGCAAGCACGACAGTCAGGACATCTGCTTCGTGCCGGATGGCGACTATGCCCGCTTTATGGAGGACTTCACCGGCAAACACTACCCGGCAGGTGATTTTCTGGACGAGAGCGGCAGGGTGGTGGGCACCCACAACGGCGCGGTGCGGTACACCATCGGCCAGCGCAAGGGGCTGGGCCTTGCCATGGGGGCACCTGTGTACGTCTGCGGCAAGGACATGCAGGCAAACACCGTCACGGTAGGGCCGGAGGAGATGCTGTTCGACCGCATCGTGTATGCGGACGAGGTGAACTGGATCGCCATTCCGGAGCTGACCGGGCCGCTGCGGGTCACAGCCCGCACCCGGTACCACCAGGTGGAGCAGGCCGCCACCGTCTACCCGGCGGAGTGCGGCTTCCGGCTGGAATTTGACCAGCCCCAGCGCGCCCCTACGCCCGGTCAGGCCGTGGTGCTGTATCAGGGCGACACCGTGCTGGGCGGCGGCACCATTACGAGAGTGGAAAAGTAACAAGGAGAACAAAATGCAAAATCAGTATTCCCGCACGCAGTTGCTGCTGGGCGCGGAAGCTATGGAAAAACTGCACAATTCCCGCGTGGCGGTGTTCGGCATCGGCGGCGTGGGCGGCTACACGGTGGAAGCGCTGGCGCGCAGCGGCGTGGGGGCACTGGATCTGATCGATGATGATAAGGTCTGCCTGACCAACCTCAACCGCCAGATCATCGCCACCCGCAGCACGGTAGGGCAATATAAGGTAGATGTGGCTGCGCAGCGCATCCACGACATTGACCCGGACATCAGGGTGACCACCCACCGGTGCTTCTTTGGCCCGGAAACACAGGACCAGTTCGACTTTACCCAGTACGACTATGTGGTGGATGCCATTGACACCGTTACCGGAAAGCTGGCGCTGGTGATGAAGTGCAAGGAGGCAGGCACCCCCATCATCTGCTCCATGGGCGCAGGCAACAAGATGGACCCGACCCGCTTTGAAGTGACCGATATCTACAAGACCTCGGTCTGCCCGCTGGCCAAGGTGATGCGCACCGAGTGCCGCAAGCGCAAAATCAAGCACCTGAAGGTGGTCTACTCCAAGGAGCCTGCCATGACCCCCATCGAGGATGACGACATCAGCTGCAAGTATCACTGCATCTGCCCTCCGGGCACCCAGCGCAAGTGCACCCAGCGCCGTTCGGTGCCGGGCTCCAATGCCTTTGTGCCCTCGGTGGCCGGCCTGATCATCGGCGGCGAGGTGGTAAAAGACCTTGTGGGCTTTGTGCCAATGAAGGGGTAAAACAAAAGGCAGACTCCTGCTGTGTGGGACGATTTTGAATGCGCTCCGCGTTGCTTTGCGCATAAGCTAAGGAAATTATATTTTTGATTTTGGGGTCCAGAAACGCCTGCGGGTGTTTCTGGACCCCATTTTCATGGGCGGGGGTCGTGGAGGAAAGGCTTGTGCTTGCGGGCAGAACGTTAATTCCGCCGCGTGAATGTTTCCGCAGAAAACCAGCGCGGCAGCTTCCGCTTTCGGTTATGACTCCTCCCGTGAAAAGGCAATTCTGGAAAATCCGCAGATTTTCCAGAATTGCGAAATAAAATAATAATTCCGCTGAAAATGGTCAGAGCATCAGCGGAGACCATTTAAGATCGCGCTTTTTACGCGCTGCAGCGTTCCATAATATAAATTTGCAATCAATTTGCAATTTGGTATTGCAATTGGAGAGAATATCGTGTATAATCATCCCTGTTCAAAAATGCAACCAATTTGCAATTTACTAAAATGAAGCGACGAACGGTCGTTTTTAGGAGCGTATATGGAACTGTTTCTGGATGTTCTGGGCGAATCTCTGGTGGATACCGCCAAGATGCTGCCCTTCCTGTTTCTGGCTTATCTTCTGATCGAGTATATCGAGACCCGCCACGGTGAGCGCATTGAAGCACTGCTGGCAGGCGGCGGGCGCTGGGGCGCGATTCCGGGCGCGGTGCTGGGCTGTGTGCCGCAGTGCGGCTTCTCGGCCATTGCGTCCAACTTCTACTCCTCCCGCGTCATCACGCTGGGCACCCTGATGGCCGTCTACCTTGCCACCAGCGACGAAGCCATCCCGCTGCTGGTATCCATGCCGGCCTACTGGAATAAGCTGGCTGTGCTCATGGTCATCAAGGTGGTATACGCCATTGTGGTGGGCTTTGTGCTGGATTTTGTGCTGCGCGGCGTGCTGCCCAAATCGCTGCGCGGCGGCTACACCGGCCATGCCGACGAGGTGGACTGTCACGAGGAGCACAACGACGAAGAGGGCAAGCCCGCCCCCATCTGGAAAGCGGCCCTGCGCCACACGCTGGAGATTTTTGTGTTCATTTTGGCGTTCAGTCTGGTGTTCGGCCTGATCGTGGAAGGCGTGGGCGAAGATGTGTTTGCAGACCTTCTGGGCAGCATGGGCTTCTTCCAGCCGGTAGTGGCCGCACTGGTGGGCCTGATCCCCAACTGCGCCGCCAGCGTGCTGCTGACCCAGCTGTATGTGGAGGGTGCTCTGCGCTTTTCCAGTCTGGTAGCGGGCCTTTGCACCGGTGCAGGCGTGGGCCTTGCGGTGCTGTGGCGCACCAATCCTTCGTGGAAGCAGAACTTGTTCATCACCGGCCTGACATGGGGTGCAGGCGCATTCCTCGGCGTGGCAATGCAGGTGGTCGTGGCCGTGTTTGCGTGATCCCGAGAAGAAGCTGCAAAGAAAACGGCATCGTGAAACAAAATAAGGCTATTGCATGGAATTCTGTGCAGTAGCCTTATTTTTATGCCCAAATGCACCCCAATTTTAAAAAAGTATGGTATACTGGTACAAAACTCAGTTCCATAGGGGAGAATAGAATGCAATATAAGATTCTGGCAAGCGATTACGACAACACACTGGTGCCCTTTGGCGAGGGCAAGCCGCGTCAGAAGGTGGTAAAAGCCATCAAAAAGCTGCAGGCCGCAGGCGGCAGATTTGTGCTCAGCACCGGACGTGCGTATCCGTGCGTCAACCTCAAAGGCCAGCTGGGCGGCATCCGGTTCGATTATGCCATCACCTGCAACGGTGCCTGTGTGGTGGACCGCGAGGGCCGCATCGTGGCCGAGCACCCGCTCACCGCTGAGGAAATGTACGCACTGGTGGATTTCTGCGAGGATTATAACTATCCGCTGCAGTTCAATTTCAGGGATGCCTGCTACGCCTACTGCGAGTATGAATATCTGCACAGGGGCTATCAGCAGATGAACAGCATCGGGCTGGACTGCGTGGATGGCGAAGATCAGGACCGCCACCTGATCGATATGCCCCACGCGGCCTTTGCGGCAGTGCCGCCGGAGCACGTGGCAGATTTTGCGGCAAAGTACGGCCATCTGGGCCTGCACTGGATGCAGGTGGGCGCGCAGAATGCCGACGGCCTGTGCTACTACGACATCGTGCGCGGTGGAATGGACAAGGGCGTGGGCCTTGCCGACCTGTGCGAAAAGATGGGCCTGACACTGGCCGATGCCGTGGCGGCAGGCGATTCTGCCAACGATGTGGCCATGCTGAAGGCAGCGGGCCTTGGCTGCTGCATGGCAAACGGCACGCCGGACGCAAAGGCTGCCGCCGACCGCATCATTGGCGATGTGCGGGAGGACGGCCTTGCCGACCTGATCGATGAGCTGTGGTTCGACGGCCCCAGAGCAGAGCCGTCCGGCCGCGACCTTGGCTCGCCTTGGGATAAAATTGAAAGTGCAGGCGGACAATGAGCTTTGAACCGGTGTATAACGAACACAGCCGGGCGCTGATCCTTGGCACATGGCCCAGCCCCAAAAGCCGGGAGATGGCCTTTTACTACGGCCACCCGCAGAACCGCTTCTGGCCCATGATGGCCGCGCTGACCGGTGAGCCGGTGCCTGCCCGTGAGGACATTGAAGCCAAAAAGCAGATCATCCTGCGCCATGGGCTGGCCCTCTGGGACACGCTGGAACGCTGCACCATCACCGGCGCAGCGGATGCTTCCATCAAGGATGCAGTGCCGAATGATATTGCCGCTCTGCTGGAAAAGGCACCCATCGAAGCAGTATTCTGCAACGGAGCCACCGCATACCGGATCTATACAAAGTATCTGCAGCCGGTGTCCGGCATTGCAGCGGTAAAGCTGCCCAGCACCAGCCCGGCAAACGCTGCCTGCCGCCCGGAAAAGCTGCGCGAAATCTGGGGCGCGGCTCTCTTGCCGTGGATCAACAAATGATGGCCAGGTTGTAAATTATCCGTGAAAGACTTGCGTTTTTCGCGGGGTGCGGTATTATGGGTAACATAAGGGGCAATGCCCCGGACAAGGAGAAGAAACATGAGCAAGATCATCCGCACCAGAAAGCCCAGCGTTCTGCCATTTTATGCAATGGCACTGGTCTTTTTGGTATTGTGCGCGGTACTGCCGGTGTATAAGCTGTGGGCGCTGCTGGCGGCGCTGGGCGGTGCATTTGTGGCCTTTGGTGCGGCACAGAAGGTCTGCCCGCCCCGGGTGGTGGAGCACGAAGTGCCTTTCCACACCGGTGTGGAGGATGTGGACGCGATGCTGACCGACATTCAGCAGAAACTGGATACCCTGCACACCCTCAACGAGCAGCTGCCGGACCCGCAGCTCTCTGCCGCCATGACCCGCATGGAAAAGGCGGGCCGCTCCATTGTGGAAGCGGTGGAAGCAAACCCGGAAAAGGCAAAGCAGGTGCGCAGGTTCGCAAACTATTACCTGCCGGATGCGGTGAACGTTCTGCAGCAGTATGCAAAGCTGGCAAAGCAGGGCGTGCGCGGCGAGAATGCCGCAGCCATCCGTACCGAGGTGGAGCACAATGCTGCTTCCATTGCCACGGCGTTTGAAAACCAGCTGGATGCCCTGTACGCCGCCGAGAGCATGGACCTTTCTGCAGATATCACGGTGCTGCAGAACATGCTCAAAGGGCAGGGCCTGAGCTAAGAAAAAAGGTAAATGGTATTTGGAAAGGAAGGAATCTCTTATGGCTGATAATACATTCAACTTTGACCTCGATGCACCCGCAGTACCCACCCTGACGCTGGACCCCACCCCGGCAGAAGAGGAAAAGGCAGCACCCGCCCAGCAGGAAGCTGCCGCACCGGAGCAGCCGCAGGTGAACCTGACCCCGGAAGAACAGGCCATGGTGGATCAGTTTGCCGAAAAGATCGACATTACCAACAGCCAGCAGGTGCTGCAGTACGGCTCCGCCTGTCAGAAGAAGATCGGCGATTTCTCCGAGGCCGCCCTTTCCAAGGTGGCCACCAAGGATCTGGGCGAAGTGGGCGATATGATCACCAGCCTGATCGGTGAGCTGAAGAGCTTTGATGCCGGTGAGGAGGAAAAAAAGGGCATCCTCGGCTTCTTCAAGAAGAAGGGCGACCAGCTGGATGCCATGAAGATGAAGTACAACAAGGCCGAGACCAACGTGGAAAAGATCCAGTCCATGCTGGAGGGCCATCAGGTGCAGCTGCTCAAGGACATCGCCATGCTGGATAAGATGTATGATCTGAACATGGCCTACTTCAAGGAGCTGAGCATGTATATCCTTGCCGGCAAAAAGAAGCTGGCCGATGTGCGCGCAAACGAGCTGCAGCAGGCCATGGATAAGGCCAAGGTTTCCGGCCTGCCGGAGGATGCACAGGCTGCCCGCGATCTGGCCGACCAGTGCGAACGCTTTGAGAAGAAGCTCTATGATCTGGAGCTGACCCGCAACATCAGCCTGCAGATGGGGCCGCAGATCCGCCTTTTGCAGAACAACAATACCATGATGGCAGAAAAGATCCAGTCCACCATCGTCAACACCATCCCGCTGTGGAAGAACCAGATGGTGCTGGCATTGGGTCTGGCCCACAGCCAGCAGGCCATGCAGGCCGAGCGTGCCGTGACCGACATGACCAACGACCTGCTCAAGAAGAACGCCGAGGCCCTGAAGATGGGTACCATCGAGACCGCAAAGGAATCTCAGCGCGGTGTGGTGGACATCGAGACCCTGCAGCAGACCAACAAGAGCCTGATCGAGACGCTGGACGAGCTGAACAAGATCCAGAGCGAGGGCCGCGCAAAGCGCGCTGCCGCCGAGCAGGAGCTGAACCGCATCGAGGACGAACTGAAAGCAAAAATGATGGAGATCCGGAGCTGAGATGGCAAACGCAGATTTTTCGCAAAAACAGAACAGCACTTCCGGCGGTTTTGACGCGGGCAGCTACCGCGAACAAAAGCAGCCGGAGCAGGCCGTGCCGCTGACACCTCTGCAGCAGAAGCTGGCAGGGCTGGAAGCAAAGCTGCCCGCAGCCCTTTCCACCCGCGCAGCTGCACTGGCGCTGAGCGTGGTGGTGATGCTGGCGGCCTTTTTGGGCTTTGGCAGCGCCAAGCTGCACAGCCGGTACAACGAAGTCCGCAAATGGTACACGGTGGGTGTGGCGGCAGACAACGGCTATAACCTCAACGAGGAGCTGACCACCCGCATGAACACGGCGGCAAACATCATCACCACCGCCGGCAGCACGCTGGGAGCGGACAGTGCCGAGGTACAGGCCGCACAGAGCGCGCTGAGCGATTTTACCGCCTGTCTGGAAGCCGTGCAGAACGGCGGCAAAAGTCAGGCACTCACCTCGCTGCCCTATTATCAGGGCAGCACGATGCATGCGCTGTATCAGGCCAACGAGGTGCTGGGGTCGCGGATCGACCAGCTCTACGCAAAGCTGCAGGAGCAGGCCGCAGACCCCATGAAGATGGGCGCGGTGCAGGGCCAGTACGGCCAGTTCAACAGTGCGGCTACCATCATCGGCACCCTGAAATACAACGATGCCGTTTACGACTACCAAAAAGAGACCGGCGGCTTCCCGGCCAGCGTGCTGGGAGCCATTGCCGGTGTAAAGGAGGTTGAACCCTTCGCATGAAAAATTTTGCAAAACGTGTGAGCGCTCTGGTGCTGGCCCTTGTGGTGGGCGCAGCGGCCCTGTGCCCGGCGGCCCTTGCCGCCGCCAGCCTGCCGGACCTGCCCAAAGACGAATGTGTGGTGGATGATGCCAACATCCTGAGCGACAGCACTACCCAGACCATCGTTGATCTGAACAACCAGCTGCAGTCCAGCTGCAACGGAGCACAGATCGGCGTACTGACTGTAGATTATACGGGCAATTATTCCACTGAGGATTATGCAACACAGGCCCTCAACGCCTGGGGCATTGGCTCGGCTTCCGAGAACAACGGTGTGCTGATCCTGCTGGTGATGGAATCGCCCATCTACGAGGACGGCGATTACTACGTGACCTACGGCGACGGCTTCCGCAACACCACGCTGGAAAGTCAGGCCAGCGCCCTCGCCCAGACCATGGAAGGTGATTTTGTTAACCGCGATTACAGCGATGCAGTAATCACCTGTGCCAACAATGTGGCCGACACCATTGCAAGTGTTTATGGGGTAAATCTGAACAATGGCAGCTATGACGATGGCGGCTACGCGGAGCCGGACGACGGCCCCACCACCTTTGGGGATATCGTTCTGGGTATCGTGATCCTGTTCATGTCCCTGATGGTGATGCTGATCATCGTACTGTTCGTGTTCCGGGTGTTCATTGCACCCATCGGCCATGCAGTGGGCTGGAACTGGGGCCCCTTCGCATGGGGCTACATGGCAGGCTCGGCCCGTCGGCATTATCGTCCCGGCCCGCCGCCTCCTCCGGGCCCCGGCTTTGGTCCCGGATACGGCCCGGGCTATGGCCCCGGCCCCCGCAATGACCGGCCCCGCCCGCCCCGGAACAACAACCGGCGTCCGCCCCGTCCTCCCATGGGCGGCGGCTTTGGCGGCGGGTCCTTCGGTGGCTCCCGCGGAGGCGGCTCCTTTGGGGGCGGCTCGTTCGGCGGCGGCAGCTTCGGCGGCGGCTCCTTCGGTGGAATGGGCGGCGGCGGCAGCCACGGCGGCGGCGGTGGCCGCGGCCGTTAAAAACACAAAAACACGGAGAACTGCTGTGGGCGGTATGCCTGCGGCAGTTCTCTTTTTCGGTTTCAGGTGTGAAGGAAATTCATTTGACAAATCAACTTTGTTAACCTATACTGAGAAACATGCATAATAAGCCAGAAATAAAGGCTCTGAGGGTGGAAAAGCCGCAGAGCAGGGAACGATAAAAATAGAGGGAGAAAACCATGCTGACTCTGGATAAGATCTACCATGCAGCCTTTGTGCTCAAGGATGTTGCCCGCAAGACCGACCTCATCGAGGCACCCAAGCTCTCCAAGGACTGCCAGCTGTACCTGAAAACCGAAAACCTGCAGGCCACCGGCAGCTTTAAGGTGCGCGGTGCTTACTATAAGATCAGCCAGCTTTCCGAGGAGGAGAGCGCCAAGGGCGTGATCGCCTGCTCTGCCGGCAACCACGCACAGGGCGTGGCGCTGGCTGCTACCCGTCGCGGCATCAAGAGCATCGTCTGTATGCCGGACGGTGCCCCCATCATGAAGGTGGAGAATACCAAGAATCTGGGCGCAGAGGTGTGTCTGGTGCCCGGCACCTACGATGATGCCCACGACAAGGCTGTGGAGCTGCAGGAAGAGACCGGCATGACCTTTATCCACCCCTATGACGATGAGCAGGTCATCGCGGGGCAGGGAACCATTGGTCTGGAAATTCTGGATCAGCTACCGGATGTGGATGCGGTCGTTGTGCCGGTGGGCGGCGGCGGCCTGATCTCCGGCGTGGCCTTTGCCATCAAGAGTCTGCGCCCGGAGGTGAAGGTCTATGGCGTACAGGCCGAGGGTGCACCCAGCATGTACCGCAGCCTGCACGAGCATAAGTACCAGACCCTGAAAGCCGTTTCTACCTTTGCAGACGGCATTCAGGTCAAGACTCCCGGTGAGCTGACCTACCAGATCTGTGAGCAGTATGTGGACGACATCGTGACCGTGAGCGAAGATGAGACCGCTGCCGCCATCCTCTCGCTGATGGAGAACCAGAAGCTGGTTGCCGAGGGTGCCGGAGCCGTGCCGGTGGCTGCAGTGCTGTTCCACAAGCTGCCGGTCGAGGGCAAAAAGGTGGCCTGCGTCGTCTCCGGCGGCAACATCGATGTGAACATCCTCAACCGCGTGATCACCCGTGGTCTGGTCATGAGCGGCCGCAAGGCGAACATGACCATTGCGCTGGAGGACAGGCCCGGCCAGCTCAAGAAGGTGGCCGAGATCGTGTCCCGCTGCGGCAGCAATGTGGTGTCGGTGCAGCACGATGGCTCCGATCCCAACATGCCCATTTCCAGCTGCTTCCTCAAGCTCACCCTTGAGACCCGCGATGCCGAGCAGATCGAGCAGATCCGCGCAGAGCTTGCAAAAGAGGGTTTCCAGCTTGTGAGCGAAAGAGTATAATAGAAGAAAAAAGAAAGGAACGTTTTATCATGAAAGTCGTTTCCACTTCCAACGCACCCGCAGCCATCGGCCCTTACAGCCAGGCGATCGATCTGGGCAATATGGTGTTTGTTTCCGGCCAGATCCCGGTAGACCCTGCTACCGGCAAGATGGCCGATACGGTTGAAGAGCAGGCTGCACAGAGCCTTGCAAACCTCAAGGCCATTCTGGCCGAGGCTGGCCTTTCCATGGCAAATGTGGTCAAAACTGTCATTTTTCTGGCCGATATCAACGATTTTGCCGCTGTGAATGCCGTGTATGCCAAGGCCTTTGCTGAGCCGTTCCCTGCCCGCAGCTGCGTGCAGGTGGCCGCCATCCCCAAGGGTGCAAAGCTGGAGATCGAGTGCATCGCCGTGCGCGAATGATCAGGCCTAAACACAAAAGGGGCTGTGCCAGTGGCACAGCCCCTTTTGCATGTATGAGGAAGAATGAGAACAGCAATTACGGGCGCAGACCCATGCCGCCCTCCAGCGTGAGGGTCTCTCCGGACAGATACTTGAAGTCCGGCATGGCCAGCTGCACGCATACCCGGCCGATCTCGGTCTCGGGGTTGGCGTAGTGGCCCATGGGCGGCATCTTGACGTTGGCCTTGAACGCATCCGGGTATGCCTGCTGGAACTGCTCCAGCTTGGCGGTCCAGGCCAGCGGACAGATCACGTTGACATTGATGCCATCCTTGCCCCACTCAGTAGCGGCCACGCGGGACAGGCCGCGGATGCCCTCCTTGGCGGCAGCGTAGGAGCACTGGCCAAAGTTGCCAAACAAGCCTGCACCGGATGCAAAGTTGATCACGCTGCCCTTGGACTTGGCCAGATAGGGATAGCAGGCCTTCATATAGTAAAATGCAGCGTACAGGCCGGAATAAAGGGCCAGATCAAACTGCTCGGTGGTGTGCTCTGCCAGCGGCACGCCGGAAGCGGATGCCTGTGCGTTGTTCACCAGCACTTGAATGCCGCCAAAGGTATCCACAGCCTGATTGACGACATTTTGCACGGTGGCTTCGTTGTCGGTACCTGCACACACATCTGCCTGCACCGGCAGAACACGGATGCCATACTTGGCTTCCAGCTCGTTTTTTGCCTCTTCCAGTTTTTTTACATTACGGCCAGTGATGACCAGATTTGCGCCCTCTTTTGCAAAGGCGGTGGCAATGCCATAGCCGATGGAGCCGCAGCTGCCATCGGAAAGTACGGCGCGGCCTGCGCCGGTGATGATAGCGGTCTTACCCGTTAAAAAGCCCATAGTTGCCCTCCAGAAGTGCTCAATTGGCTGATGTTGGCCATATTATAGCCTGAATTTCAATAGAATGCAAGGCTTTTTACCGATAAATAAAAAATAGACAAAGAATGCCGAGAAGGTGAAAAAATTCACGACTTCTCGGCATTTTGTGAAAGATTTGTCAGAGACTTTGATGTTAAAATAAAGACAAACTAATTACTTCTGCACGCCCGCCTCGCACTGCTCAATAAACTGCTTTGCCACGCGGGGACTGCGGCCGCCGGCGCGGATGGCAAAGGCTTCGGCTTTGACCAGCAGCTGATCCATCGGCATGTCGATGCCGTGCTGCTTTGCCAGTTCGGCCAGAATGGTCTCAAACCGGGCCTTCTCCGGCCGCTGGAAAGTGACCGTCAGGCCGAACCGGGCCGAAAGGCTCATCAGCTCCTGCCGGGTATCGGCTTCGTGGATGTCGTCGCCGGTGCGGTCGGTCAGTGTTTCTTTAATAAGGTGGCGGCGGTTGGAGGTGGCATATACCGCAATGTTCTTGGCCCGGCCGCCCACGCTGCCTTCCAGAATGGCCTTGAGCGCGGCAAAGTTGTCGTCGTTGGCGGTAAAGCTCAGGTCGTCGATGAACAGGATGAATTTGAGCGGGTTCGCGGCCAGTTTGTCCATCAGATCCGGGATCTGGTAGAGCTGGTTCTTCTTCACTTCCACCAGCCGCAGGCCTTCAGGTGCAAACTCATTGGCAATGGCTTTCACCGCACTGGACTTGCCGGTGCCTGCATCGCCGTACAGCAGCACATTGTTGGCGGGCATCCCGGCCAGCAGGGCCTTTGTGTTGGCAATGACCTTTTCGCGCTCCTTCTCGTAGCCGGGCAGCTCGGAAAGGCGCTGAGGGTCCGGGTATTTCACCGGCACCAGCTGGCCGTTCTCCACCGTGAACACATGGTGCTTGGCAAACATGCCATAGCCCTTTTTTCCCACTTCGCTCATGCGCTGGGCGTAGGCGGCAGGCAGGTCGATGCCGGAGGTCTCCCACCGGGGCAGGAAAGCCAGCTCCTGCGCCTGCCCTGTGGCAGAACCGGCAGCGGCCAGCAGTTCGTCCAGCGTCAGGCCGCACAGAGCCTGCAGAAAAGCCAGTTCACTGTCCAGCGCGGTCTGCAGTGCAGGGGCAAGGGTGCCCGATGCAGCCTGACGCACGCAGACGGTCTCGGCTTCCAGCACAGCGGCGCTGAGGTAGCTGCCCCAGTTGGTGGTGTGCTCGAACAGTGCGGCTTCAAATTGGGCCACAGCGTCGCACACCGGGCCATAGCCGGGCGCACCGGCTTCCATGCGGTCGGTCAGGTCCACAAGCTTTGCCACAACGGGGTCGTCCAGCAGGCTGCGGAAAACAACAAGCCCGTGCAGCCGGGCATTCCATTCTCTCAATTTCATATTCCTGTCCTCTAGTTGGTCTTAAATTAAACGCGCAGGCGCGCATATCAGAAGTATACAGCGCATTGTGCTATGGCGCAAGAGGTGTTCAATTAACTTCATGTTTGGGGTGATTCAGGTTACAAATTGTCGATTGACAAAAGGCCGATTTATAGTATAATTTACATCAACAAATGCGCAGATGGGAAAAAGTACCACACGATCCCCACTGTTCAGAGAGCTGCCGTCTGGTGCAAGGCAGTCAGTGCTTCGTGCGGAAAATCATCCCGGAGCAGCCTGCCCAACGGGTGCAAAACCCTTGTAAGCAGCGCCGGTTGCAGCCGTTACCGTGCAGGGCTTTGTTGGAAGCCCGTGAGAGGGTGTGCACAGCACGCCAACGAGAGTGGTACCGCAGAGAGCTTGATGATCACAAGGTCTTTGTCTCTTGATAACAGGGGACAAAGGCCTTTTCTTTTAAAAAGAAGCTCCCCGGGAACGTGTAAAAAGTGGAAAAAGGTTAGGAAAACAGGAGAAACTCACCATGCAGTTGAATGGTTCTCAGATTTTTGTGGAGGTCCTCTGCGAGCAGGGCGTGGACACCCTTTTTGGTTATCCCGGCGGCGCAGTGCTGAACCTTTACGATGAGCTGTACAAAAATACGGACCGCATCACCCATGTGCTGACGGCACATGAACAGGGCGCGGCCCACGCGGCAGACGGTTATGCCCGTGCCACCGGCCGCACCGGTGTGGTGCTGGCCACCAGCGGCCCGGGTGCCACCAATCTGGTCACCGGCATTGCCACGGCCTATATGGACTCGGTGCCCATGGTGGCCTTCACCGGCAACGTAGCCACGGCGGGCCTTGGTAAGGACGGCTTTCAGGAAGCCTACATTGAGGGCATCACGATGCCCATTACCAAGCACAACTTCACGGTGCGCCGGGTGGAAGAGCTGGCCGATACCATGCGCTCTGCCTTCCGTATTGCACAGAGCGGCCGCAAGGGCCCGGTGCTGGTGGATATCCCCAAGGACGTGACAGCGGCGGTATGCGAGTTCACCCCCAAAAAGCCGGAGCCCATCCGTACCGTTACCACCTTCAACGCGGAGCAGGTCAAGTGGGCAGCGGATCTTATCAATGCGGCCCAGCGACCGCTGGTCTACTTTGGCGGCGGCGTGCGCAGCGCAGCCTCCTGCCAGCCGCTGCGTGATCTGCTGCACAAGGCAGAGATCCCGGCCACCTACACCCTGATGGCCGCAGGCGTTGTGCCCTACGGCGACCCGATGAACATTGGCATGGTGGGTATGCACGGCTGTTACACCTCCAATCGTGCCGTGGCCGACTGCGACGTGCTGATTGCAGTGGGTACCCGCTTCTCGGACCGTGTGGCCCTGAACCCCAAGACCTTTGCAAAGAACGCCACCATCATCCAGATCGACATCGACCCCAGTGAGCTGGGCAAGAATGTGGAGGTCGATCTTTCCATCGTGGGCGATGCCGCTTACGTGCTGAACGCCATGCTGCCGCAGATCGAGGAAAAGAAGCATCCCGACTGGATGAAGATGATCCATGAGTGGCAGGCACAGGATTACCACCCGGTGTCCGACCCCACCCGCCTGATGCCCCATCAGGTGATCGGCGAGGTGTGCAACCAGTGCGGCCCCGAAGCCGTGTATGTGACCGATGTGGGCCAGCACCAGATGTGGGCGGCACAGTACCTGCGCCACGCCAAGAGCCGCGGCTTTATCACCAGCGGCGGTCTGGGTACCATGGGCTTTGGCTACGGTGCCGCCATTGGCGCACAGATGGCTCTGGGCCGCGACCAGCGGGTGGTCATGTTTACCGGCGACGGCTCCTTCCACATGAACCTGAACGAGGCCTGCACCGCCGTGAGCTATGAGCTGCCCATCATCACTGTGATCTTTAACAACTCGGTGCTGGGCATGGTGCGCCAGTGGCAGACCACCTTCTACGAAAAGCGCTACAGCCAGACCGACCCCCACCGCAAGACGGACTTCGTCAAGCTGGCAGACGGCTTTGGCCTGAAGGGCTACCGCTGCACTAACCTGCCGGAGTTCCAGACTGCCTTTGCCGATGCAATGAAGCAGAAAGGCCCTACTTGGATCGAGTGCATCATCGATAAGGACGAAAAGGTGCTGCCCATGATCCCCGGCGGCGGCGACATCAACGATATCATCATGGAATAAGGAGGGCACAGCAATATGGAATCCAACAAGCGCAGGGTCATCAGCCTGCTGGTGGACAACCAGAGCGGTGTTCTGGCCCGTGTGTCCAGCCTGTTCTGCCGCCGCGGCTTCAACATTGACAGCCTGACCGTTTCGGCTACCAACGACCCGGCGGTCAGCCGCATCACCGTTACCATCACCAGCGACGAAAAGGCACTCAGCCAGCTGATCCTGCAGACCGAGCGTCTGGAGGTCACCCGTCAGGTGTTCGTGCTGGACGGCGAAAAATCTCTGGAACGGGAACTGCTGCTGCTGAAGGTAGCATCCGATGTGCACAACCGCAGCGAGCTGCGGGAGATCGCCAGCATCTACAAGGCCAAGATCATCGACCTTTCGCCGGACAGCATGGTGTTCGAGCTGATCGGCAAGCCGGATAAGATCGATGCCTTCCTGAAAATGTTTACAGATTACAAAATTTTGGAGCAGTGCCGCACCGGTGTTACCGCACTGGAGCGCGGCGGGATGCATCAGCATATGCAGAAGCCTCCGCAGGAGGTGCGCGAAGCACAGCTGCCTCTGCCGGGGACCCACTGCCCGGAGAGAAAGTAAGAACGAACCCTCTCCGTCACGGCTGCGCCGTGCCACCTCTCCCGAAGGGCGAGGTTTTATGCATCATCAAAAGAGAAGGTATGATAAAAGCTCCCCCCTCGGGGGAGCTGGCATCGAGCAAAGCGAGATGACTGAGAGGGTTAAAACTTCGCTTTTCCGCTCCACAGTGAGCGAAAAAATAAAATGTTTACAATCAGCCACTGAATAAACACAAAACAAAAAAGGAGAACAACTACCATGGCTATCAAGAAATACTACGATTCCGACTGCAACCTCGGCGTGCTGGACGGCAAGACCGTCGCTGTCATCGGCTTCGGCAGCCAGGGCCACGCACACTCTGAGAACCTGGCCGAGAGCGGCGTGAACGTCGTCGTCGGCCTGCGCAAGGGCTCTGCTCACTGGGAGAAGGCTTCTGAGTTCGCAGCAACTCACGAGAACTTCAAGGTCATGGAAGTGGAAGAAGCTGCCAAGGCCGGCGACGTTGTCATGATGCTGGTGCCCGATGAGCTGTGCGCTGACATCTACAACAAGCAGGTGGCTCCCTACATGACCGAGGGCAAGGCACTGGCCTTTGCACACGGCTTCAACATCCACTTCAAGACCATCACTGCTCCCAAGAATGTGGACGTTATCATGATCGCTCCCAAGGGCCCCGGCCACATCGTCCGCCGCCTGTACACCGAGGGTGAGGGCTGCCCCTCTCTGATCTGCGTGGAGCAGGACTACACCGGCAAGGCTAAGGATATTGCTCTGGCATACGCTTCCGGCATCGGCGCTGGCCGTGCAGGCATCCTGCAGACCACCTTCAAGGAGGAGACCGAGACCGACCTGTTCGGCGAGCAGGCAGTGCTGTGCGGCGGCGTTTCCGAGCTGATCCACGCCGGTTTCGATACGCTGGTGGAAGCTGGCTACGAGCCCGAGATGGCATACTTTGAGACCTGCCACGAGATGAAGCTGATCGTTGACCTGATCAACGAGGGCGGCTTCTCCAAGATGCGTTACTCCATCTCCAACACCGCTGAGTACGGCGACTACCGCACCGGTAAGCGCCTGATCACCGCCGAGACCCGCAAGGAAATGAAGAAGGTTCTGACCGAGATCCAGGACGGCACCTTCGCTTCCGAATTCCTGACCGAGATGAGCCCCAACGGCGGCCGCAAGGTGCACTTCCTGGCAAAGCGCCGCATGGAAGCAGAGCTGCCCATCGAGAAGGTCGGCGCAGAGCTGCGCGGCATGATGAGCTGGCTGAAGAAGTAAGGGGAAAACCCTCTCAGGCCGCCTTTCGGCGGCCAGCTCCCCCGAAAGGGGGAGTTTTTGTTGAAAGTGGGAACCTTATAGATCCTCCGCAAAAACCTCTCCCCTTCGGGAGAGGTGGCACGGCGCAGCCGTGACGGAGAGGGTTTTTGTCAGAAAAGAGGATTTGAAATGAGAAGTGACAACGTGACCAAGGGTTCGGAGCGCGCCCCGAACCGAAGCCTGTTCTACGCACTGGGCTACACCAAGGAAGAGTTGGAGCGCCCGCTGATCGGCGTGGTGAGCGCCTACAGCGAGATCGTGCCCGGCCATATGAATCTGGACAAGATCGCCGATGCCGTAAAGGCCGGCGTTGAGATGGCAGGCGGCACGCCCATCCTGATCCCCGCCATTGGCGTGTGCGACGGCATCGCCATGGGCCATGTGGGCATGAAGTACAGCCTTGCATCCCGTGAGCTGATCTGCGACAGCGTTGAGACCATGCTCATGGCCCACCAGCTGGACGGTCTGGTGCTGGTGCCCAACTGCGATAAGATCGTGCCCGGCATGGTGATGGCAGCGGTGCGCATGGATGTGCCCGCTGTGGTCTGCTCCGGCGGCCCCATGCTGGCCGGTACCTACGGCGGCGAAGAGGTCAGCCTTTCCAAGATGTTCGAGGCTGTGGGTGCCTACAAGGCCGGTATGATCACCGAGGATCAGCTGGAAGACTGCACCTGCAACTGCTGCCCCAGCTGCGGCAGCTGCTCCGGCATGTACACCGCCAACAGCATGAACTGCCTGTGCGAGGCCATCGGCATCGCACTGCCCGGCAACGGCACCATTCCTGCCGTCTACTCCAAGCGTCTGCAGCTGGCAAAGCACGCCGGTATGGCCATTATGGATATGGTCAAGAAGGGCATCACCGCACGCCAGATCATCAACGAGCGCTCCATCCGCAACGCTCTGACCTGCGATATGGCTCTGGGCTGCTCCACCAACACCGTGCTGCACCTGCTGGCCATCGCTTATGAGGCTGGTGTGCCCATCGACCTGAAGCTGTTCAATGAGATCAGCGCCAAGACCCCGAACCTGTGCCATCTGGCACCGGCCGGCCCCACCCACATGCCGGACCTGTACGCCGCAGGCGGCATCCCCGCCGTGCAGGCAGAGCTGGCCAAGAAGGGCCTGCTGGATCTGGATGTGCCCACCGTTACCGGCAAGACGCTGGGCGAGAACATCAAGGGCGCACACATCCTGAACGACAAGGCCATCCGTCCCATCGACAACCCCTACTCCCAGACCGGCGGTCTGCAGATCCTGTGGGGCAACATTGCACCGGACGGCTGTGTGGTCAAGCGCAGCGCCGTAGCCCCCGAGATGCAGCAGCATTCCGGCCCGGCCCGCGTGTTCAACAGCGAGGACGAGGCCATTGCCGCCATCTATGCGGGCAAGATCGTCCCGGGCGATGTGGTGGTCATCCGCTACGAAGGCCCCAAGGGCGGCCCCGGCATGCGTGAGATGCTGAACCCCACCTCCGCACTGGCCGGCATGAAGCTGGACAAGACCGTGGCCCTCATCACCGATGGCCGCTTCTCCGGCGCAAGCCGCGGTGCGGCCATTGGCCATGTGAGCCCGGAGGCTGCTTCCGGCGGTCCCATCGGCCTGATCGAGGAGGGAGATACCATCAACATTGATATCCCCAATGCCTCCATCACGCTGGAGGTCAGCGACGAAGTTCTGGCCCAGCGCAAGGCAAAGTATGTTGCACCCGAACCCAACATCAAGACAGGCTGGCTGAGCCGCTACGCACGCATGGTCACCAGTGCAAATCTGGGCGCTGTGCTGAAGTGATTTGATGATCTAAGCAAAAACAGAGGGACGACCCCGCGTCGTTCCTCTGTTTTTTGTTTCCTGAAGGCTATCTGTAAAAAAATCGGCAAAGCCCGCAGGCTCTGCCGATCTGTGATCCGAATTATTCTCCGTGGCCGAACAGCACCGCACGGAAGGTTGCAAAGATGATCTTCCAGTCTACCAGAAAGCTGCGCTCCTTGACATACTTCACATCCAGCGCCATCCACTCCTCAAAGCTCAGCTGGTTGCGGTGCGGCGCGATCTGCCAGTAGCAGGAAAGGCCCGGTGTCACGTACAGCCGCTGCCATTCATAAGGGGTGTACTGGGCCACCTCACGGGGCAGAGCCGGGCGCGGGCCCACAATGCTCATATCGCCCTTGAGGATGTTCACCAGCTGAGGCAGCTCGTCGATGCTGGTCTTGCGGATGAAATGGCCCACCCGGGTGATGCGGGGATCGTCCTTCATCTTGAACACCGGGCCGTCCATCTCGTTGTCCTGCAGCAGATCGTTGAGCTTGCTCTCGGCGTTCGGGCACATGGAACGGAACTTGTACAGCCGGAACAGCTTGCCGTTGCGGCCCACCCGCAGCTGGCTGAACACCGGGCTTGCACCCGGGCTGTCGATCCAGACTGCAATGCAGGTAAGGAGCATCAGCGGGGAAAGCGCGATCAGCGCCAGCAGAGAAAAGAAGATATCCTGTGCGCGGCGCACACACCAGTAGGCGCGGTGCTCGTGAAGATTCGTCTTACGATCGATCGTAATCGGCTTGTGGATGCCAAGCTCTGCGCCGGGCTCCTCCATCCAACCGGTCTGCAGCCAGTATTCCGCTTCTGGCGCAGTGGTTACAGTTGTCATACTTAGATTCACTCCATTGATCCTATAACATGAAAACAGGAGAGCCCCAAACTCTCCCACACAGTTATTGCACCTATTGCACAATAAAACTACAAACTTCTGTACAATTTTACCATGTGTACAGGCGGATTGCAAGAGAGTTGAACCATTTTTTGTCTGGTATATCAGAAAAAACCGGATCACAGAGGTGGAAAACGATGAACAGACAGACCGGTGCGTCAGAGCCTTACCCGAACAGGCTCTTTGTGTTGTGCATATAGACCGACAGCACAAGCCCCACGCAGATATACAGCATCAGCACCGAGCTGCCGCCCGCAGAATAAAAGGGCAGGGTGACGCCGATGACCGGCAGCACCCGCAGGTTCATGCCTACATTCACTGCGATCTGCGCCATCAGAGCACCGCCGATGCCGGCGCAGATATAGCTGCCCAGCAGGTCCTCGCTGCGCGCACCGGTGGCAAAGGTCTTGATCACCAGTGCCAGCAGTGCCCCCAGCACGATGCACAGGCCCACAAAGCCAATGACATTGCCCATCCAGCTGAGAATAAAGTCGTTGTGGGCATTGGGCACGCTGTAGTACCGGCCGCTGAACAGGCCGTTGCCGAAGATGCCGCCGGAGCCGATGGCGATCTCGCCGCGCTGCTGCTGGTAGATGATGTTTTTCCAAGTGGCTTCGTTGGGTGCCCAGCCGGTGGAATTCTCCGGGTCGATAACGGCCAGAATGCGGTACCACTGGTAGCCCTTGCCAATCTTATCGCTGAAAAAGGCAAACGCCGCCGCCACGGCCACAGCTGCTGCCGAAATGGCACCGATGATATACTTCCAGCTCAAGCCCGCTGCAAACATCATGCAGCAGCCGATGATGGCGTAGATGATGGCGGTGCCGTCGTCGCCCTGAATGTGGATGATAAGGATGGGCACGGCCAGATGCAGCAGAAGCTTTACCAGCTCCTTTGGCTCGTTGATGCGGCTGCGCACATTGTTCAGGTGCATGGCAAAGGTAAGGATAAAGCTGATCTTTGCCAGCTCCGTGGGCTGGAAGGTAAAGCCGCCCAGCTTGTACCAGGAGTAGTTGTCGGTGTCACCGGCGTTGAAGCCGATGGTCAGCGGGCCGATGGCCACATTGCGGATGAACAGCGTGGGCAGCACCAGACCCCATGTCAGGGCTACATGCACCGGCCACACCTTGACAAGGCTGCGGTAGTCGATGCAGGAGAGCAGCAGCGCGATCACGATGCCAAGCACCGCCGCACCGGCCTGCACCAGCGCGCGGCGGTAATCGCCGATGCCGGTAATGGCACCAGTGATCTCGTCCGTGGCAAAGCCGTTGCCCTGCTTTGCGGCCCAGGAGGCAAGAGCCACCACCGCCATGGTGCTGCTGAAGATGCACAGCAGCAGATAGATCTTATCCGTTCGTTTAAAATATTGTCGAATGCTTTCCAAGAAAGCACCACCTTTCGTTCCCAGATGCACACCGGGTTTTGCCGCTGCAGCGGGCAATACCAACCCAGTTTATCCTATTATACACAGCTTGCACACCGTTTGCAATCCACCGGGTGTGACAGCTTTGCAAAATCCGCACGAATGCTTGACAAAGCAGACCGCACCATCTACAATGAAGGTGCAGCAGAAAGCTCCTTTGCAGAGCGTCTGCCGCGCAAAGAAAATGGCAGGAAGATGCCTGCTGGAAAAGGGCGGCGTGCCGCATTGGGCGGCAGATATGCCCGGAGGAAATGGGAATGGAACACGATATGCTCCGCCGTTTTGGGTGTGCACTGTGCGTTCTGGCTTTCGCGCTCACAGCGCTGCCCACAGCGGCTTTTGCACAGCAGCCGGAAGAACAGGCGGCTGTGCAGCAGAGCCTTTCGGCCACAGATGTGCGCGAGATGCAGCAGGCAGATGCTGCTGTGACCGCACTGACCGGAGGCAGCGACTATGCACAGATGACCGAGGACGAGCGCACAGATGCTGCTTTGCAGCAGCTGGATGCGCTGACCGCACAGGGCCTTGTGAAGCAGGGGTCTGTCTACACCGATGCCGAAAACGGCATGATCAGCTTTACCTACAGCTGCGGCGCGCTGGGCGGCATCTTGCTTACCGACCCGGAGGAGGAGAACACCGCAGCCCTGCCGGAGCTGGACGAGAGCCAGCTGCAGGAGCTGGCAGAGAACAAGCGGGTGGGCACGGCGGCGATCTATTATGCGTTTGACAACACGATCAACAGCACCCGCTACCCGTATTATGCCTACATGCAGACCTATTGGGATTCGGTGGGCCTGCAGACGGATCTGGATACCACCGTTACCGTATCCGACCTGCGCAGGATGGGCCGTTACGACCTGTGCATCCTGAGCACCCACGGCGCGTACTACACCTATGAATACGGCTGGCTGTTCAAGAAGACTACCACGGAACCGCTGATCCTGCTGACCGAGAGATCGGATTTCTGGAGCGATCTGCGCTATGGCTTTGACCTGCTGGCCCACCGCGTGGTCAAGGTGAACGGTATGTATGCCGTCAACGGCGATTTCTTCCGCAGTGCCTACCGCGGCAATGGCATCGTGCTCAGCGAGACCTGCGAGTTCTACGGCAAGAACGGCCATGTGGACACCTCTATGGCAGACGGCCTGATGGCAGGCGGTGCCAAGGCGGTGATGGGCTATGTGAACAATGTCTACTCGGTGTATTCCCGCAGTATGCTGTGGGCCGCTGTAAACCGGATGATCGAGGGCGAAACGCTGGAACAGGCCGTGGACTATGCCAAGAGCATCTACGGCACCGATGATATCATCTGGTACAACGAGCAGGGCGGCAGACGGTCCCATGCGGCGGCATCCTATGCGATGCTCAGCGGAGACCGAAGCGCTGCACTGCCCAACCCCTACACGGCAGCGGATGTGGATGCGGCGGCGTAAGCAACACACGGCATTGCACTTTTGCACAAAGTATATTATACTAAAGGACGGCAGAGCATTCTGCCGTCCCTTTTGCTTTATAAAATGAGGTAAGCTTCATGTCAGAATATATCACCCACTCCCGCGCCGAGACGGTGGCGCTGGGTGCCCGTATGGCCGCAGTGCTGGCACCGGGTTCGCTGGTTGCGTTCACCGGCGGGCTGGGCGCGGGCAAGACCGCTTTTACCGAGGGCCTTGCCGAGGGCCTTGGCTGCACCGACCCGGTGTCCAGCCCAACCTTTGCCATTGTGAACTACTACCGCGGCCCAAAGCCGCTGGCGCACTTTGACCTGTACCGTATTTCCACTGAGAACGACCTGTGTGCTGCAGGCTTTTACGATTATTTGGATCAGGGGGCCATTGTGGCAGCAGAGTGGAGCGAGAACTTTGCAGACCTGCTGGCACTGGAAAACCCCATCCGGGTGGACATCCAGCGCGTGGACGAGAACACCCGCAGGATCACCATTGAGGGGGTAACGCTATGAACATCTTAGCTGTGGATACAGCGGGCAAAACGGCTGGTGTGGCTCTTTTGCAGGGTGACCGCCTGCTGTACGAGGTGTATCTGGACGCAGGCATGACCCACAGCGAAACGCTGATGCCCATGATCGACACCTGCCTGAAGATGTGCGGCATGACCTGTGCAAATATTGACTTGTACGGTGTCAACGCAGGCCCCGGCAGTTTTACCGGGCTGCGCATCGGTCTGGCGGCGGTCAAGGGTCTGGCCTTCCCGCGGGAAACGCTGTGCGCACCGGTCTCCACGCTGGAAGCACTGGCCGCAGCCCACACGGGCGAGGGCACCGTGCTGTGCGCACTGGATGCCCGCCGTGCGCAGGTATACAGTGCCGCGTTCGACCTTGCCACCCACAGCCGCCTGCTGGAAGACGATGCCCGGGCGGTGGCAGATCTGGCCGATTTTGTAGAAAATTGCAAAAAGCCCCTGTTTTTTGTTGGTGATGGCGCATCTCTGTGCTATAATAAATACGGCAGTGTGCCGGGCGTGCTGCAGGCACCTGCGGCCCTGCGCGGCGGGCGTGCTGCTGCAGTGGCCCTTGTGGCAAAGCAGATGGCCGAAGCCGGAAAGGCTGTGCTGCCGGAGGCTCTGCTGCCGGACTACCACCGCCTGAGTCAGGCCGAGCGGGAGCGCGCAGAGCGCCTTGCAGCAGAAGCTGCAGCCAATGCCGCCCAAAACAAGGAGCAGGCATAAAACCCTGCGTGACTGAGAGAAAGGAACATTTCCATGGCAAAACCCATTGCACTGGCCGCTGACCACGGCGGATTTGAACTGAAAGAAGCTGTCAAGGCGCATCTGAAGGAGCTGGGGCTGGAATACATCGATTTTGGCACCCATAGCACCGACAGCGTGGATTACCCCGATATGGCCGTGCCCGCCTGCGATGCAGTTGTGAGCGGCGAGTGCAGCAAGGCACTGCTGTTCTGCGGCACCGGAGTGGGCATCAGCATGGCAGCAAACAAGATCAAGGGCATTCGTGCCTGCTGCTGCTCTGACAGCTTCAGCTGCGAGTATACCCGCCGCCATAACGACGCCAATGCTCTGTGCATGGGCGGCCGCGTGGTCGGCCCCGGCCTTGCCTGCCAGCTGGTGGATCTCTTCCTGAATACGGAGTTTGAGGGCGGCCGCCATCAGCGCCGCATCGACAAGCTGACCGCACTGGAGAACCGCTGATCATGGCGAAGCGTATGCGGAGCTGTTTTAAATCGTAATCTTGGACCCGATAGAGTTATCTATTTAAAATAAGGAGCGTGTTTTTATGACCCCGATGATCGTTGAGCATCCGCTGCTGCAGCACAAGCTGAGCATTCTGCGCAACAAGCAGACCGGCACCAAGGAGTTCCGTGACCTCGTTGGCGAGATCGCGACCCTGCTGTGCTACGAAGCGACCCGTGACCTGCCTCTGGAAGAGGTGGAGATCGAAACACCCATCACCATGGCAAAGACCAAGGTGCTGGCTGGCCGCAAGCTGGCTCTGGTGCCCATCCTGCGCGCAGGCATGGGTATGCTGGACGGTATGCTGACCCTGCTGCCCGCTGCAAAGGTGGGCTTCATCGGCCTGTACCGCGACGAGGAGACCCTGCAGCCTGTGGAGTACTTCTGCAAGCTGCCGCAGGATATCGCAGAGCGTGACGTTCTGGTTCTGGACCCGATGCTGGCTACCGGCGGCAGTGCCATTGATGCCATCACCCAGATCAAGAAGCATGGCGCAAAGCGCATCAAGTTCATCGGTCTGATCGCCGCTCCCGAAGGCATCAAGGCCCTGCACGAGGCACACCCCGATGTGGATATCTACCTCGGCGCACAGGACGACCACCTGAACGAGAACGGCTATATCGTTCCCGGTCTGGGCGACGCCGGCGACCGCATCTACGGCACCAAGTAAAAAACTGTATCGCAGAAGGGCAGCTGGGAACAGCTGCTCTTTTTTGTGCAGACGAAAAGGGGAACGACGGCTGTCGTTCCCCTTTGTGCGTTATGGAAAAACTCAGATCTCGGCCAGAATGGCGTCGCCCATGGCGGTGCAGCCAAGGCAGGTGCAGCCCTCACTCATGTTGTCGGCGGTGCGCAGGCCCTTGTCCAGTACCTTGTTCACGGCGGTCTCAATGGCATCGGCCTCCTCGGCCATGCCGAAGGAGTAGCGCAGCATCATGGCGGCAGACAGGATGCAGGCGGTGGGGTTCACGATGTCCTTGCCCGCAATGTCCGGGGCGGAGCCGTGGATGGGCTCGTACAGGCCGCGGGTGCCGTCGCCCAGAGAGGAGGACGGGATCATGCCGATGGAGCCGGTGATCATGGAAGCCTCGTCCGACAGGATGTCGCCGAACATGTTCTCGGTAACGATCACGTCGAACTGGGCGGGGTTCTTGACGATCTGCATGGCGCAGTTGTCCACGAACATCTCGCTGTATTCCACATCCGGGTATTCGGCCTGCAGGCGGTGCATCACGCTTCTCCACAGACGGCTGGTGTCCAAAACATTTGCCTTGTCCACGCAGCACAGTTTCTTGCGGCGCTTGCGTGCGGTCTCAAAGCCGATGCGGCCGATGCGCTCGATCTCGTGCTCCGCGTAGGGCATGGAGTCGATGGCCTGCTTCTCGCCGCTGGCGAGGGTGTGGGTCTCGTGATTGCCAAAGTATACGCCGCCGATCAGCTCACGCACGATGATGAAATCGATGCCCTGTGCCACGATCTCGGGCTTCAGGGGGCTGGCAGGAGCCAGCTGCGGCCAGATCTTGGCCGGGCGGTTGTTGGAGTACAGGCCCATGCCTGCACGCAGACGCAGCAGGCCCTTCTCCGGGCGCTGCTCACCGGGCAGGCCCTCCCACTTGGGGCCGCCCACGGCACCCAGCAGGACGCTGTCCGCGGCAAGGCACTTGTCCAGCTCGTGCTGGGGCAGCGGGTCGCCGTACTTGTCAATGGCTTCGCCGCCCATGGCAGCGTCGGTGTAGTGGAAGGTGTGGCCGTACTTTTCGGCCACCTTGTCAAGCACACGGATGGTCTGCTTGACGATCTCCGGGCTGGAGCAGTCGCCCCAGATGACAGCAATGTTTTTTTCCATGGGAAACTCCTTCTATCGGTTTGAACCCTCTCAGTCAATGCCTGCGGCATTGCCAGCTCCCCCGAAGGGGGAGCTTTTCAGGCGGGTAAGATATTGTTCGTTGTTTATCCTAGAAGAAAATACATTCGGGAAGATGGCAAAAAGCTCGCCCTTTGGGAGAGCTGGCGCGAAGCGCCTGAGAGGGTTACTGCTGCTTCGCCTTGATGGACTTCATCAGTCCACCGGCAGAGATGATCTCCTGGATGAACGGCGGGAAGGGCTCGGCATGGAACACCTTGCCGTTGGTCTCGTCGGTAATGACACCGGTGTCAAAGTCCACGCTCACGGTGTCGCCCGCATTGATGGCATCCACAGCCTCCGGGCACTCCATGATGGGCAGACCGATGTTGATGCTGTTGCGGTAGAAGATGCGGGCAAAGCTCTTGGCGATCACGACCGAGATGCCGGCGGTCTTGATGCACAGCGGTGCGTGCTCACGGGAGGAGCCGCAGCCGAAGTTCCAGCCGCCCACCATGATGTCGCCGTCCTTCACCTTCTTGACGAAGTCCTTGTCGATGTCCTCCATGCAGTGGCTGGCCAGCTCTTTGGCATCCTGCGTGTTCAGGTGGCGGGCCGGGATGATGACATCGGTATCCACGTTGTCCGGGTATTTGAAAACAGAACCTTTTGCGTTCATTGTTGTGCTCCTTTCCGATCAGACCGTGCGGGGGTCGGTGATGCAGCCGGTCAGTGCGCTGGCGGCGGCAGTGGCGGGAGAAGCAAGGTAGACCTCGCTCTTCACATGGCCCATGCGGCCCACAAAGTTGCGGTTTGTGGTGGAAACGCAGCGCTCGCCCTCGGCCAGAATGCCCATGTAGCCGCCCAGACAGGGGCCGCAGGTGGGGGTGGACACGATGCAGCCTGCATCAATAAAGGCAGTGGTCCAGCCGCGCAGGATGCATTCCTTGTAAACGGCCATGGTGGCGGGGATGATGATGCCGCGCACGCCCTTGGCAATGTGCTTGCCCTTGAGCACGTTGTAGGCGGCTTCCATGTCCTCCAGACGGCCGTTGGTGCAGCTGCCGATCACAACCTGATCGATCTTGATGTCCTTGCCCTCGCTGGCAAGGTGGGTGTTCTCGGGCAGGTGGGGGTAGCTGACGGTGGGTTCCAGCTTGTCCAGATCGATCTCAATGGTCTTTTCGTACTCGGCATCCGGGTCGGCCTCAAAGAACACCGGCTCACGCTGGCTGCGGCCCTTGAGGTAGCTGCGGGTCACATCGTCCACAGGGAAGATGCCGTTCTTGGCACCGGCTTCGATGGCCATGTTGCAGATGCACAGGCGGTCGTCCATCGTCAGGCTGGCAACGCCCGGGCCGGTGAACTCCATGGATTTGTACAGCGCGCCGTCCACACCGATCATGCCGATGATGTGCAGGATCAGGTCCTTGCCGGAGACGCGGGGGCCGAACTTGCCCTTGAGCACGAACTTGATGGCAGAGGGCACCTTGAACCATGCCATGCCGGTGGCCATGCCTGCGGCCATGTCGGTGGAGCCGACGCCGGTGGAGAAGGCACCCAGTGCACCATAGGTGCAGGTGTGGCTGTCCGCGCCGATCACGCAGTCGCCTGCGGTCACGATGCCTTTTTCCGGCAGCAGGGCGTGCTCAATGCCCATCTGGCCCACATCGTAGAAGTTGAGGATGTCGTACTTGTTGGCGAACTCGCGGCACTGCTTGGACTGGGTGGCGCTCTTGATGTCCTTGTTGGGCACAAAGTGGTCCAGCACGATGGCAATGTGCTCTTTGTCGAACACACCGTCAAAACCGGCCTTTTCAAACTCGTTGATGGCAACCGGGGTGGTGATGTCGTTGCCCAGCACGATGTCCAGCTTTGCATTGATGAGCTGGCCTGCCTTGACCTCGGCAAGGCCGGCATGTGCGGCAAGAATTTTCTGCGTCAGGGTCATTCCCATGATGGTACTCTCCTTTTATACTTATAGGCGGCTCGCCCTCTCCGTCTGCTCCCGCTGGTCGCATCCACCTCCCCCAAAGTGGGAGGCCTTGGCAGTCCACGCAAAATTACCGGTTTCGCCAGAGGCTCTCCCTTTGGGAGAGCTGTCACCGCAGGTGACTGAGAGGGCGAGGATGTTATTTGTTGTTGATCGCGCTCACCAGTGCCTTGATGCCAGCCACGATGATATCGGTATCCGTACCGGCACCCCATGTGACGGTGTTATCGCCCCAGACAAGGCCGACGTAGGAGGCAGCGCGGGAGGTGGAGCCTTCGTCCAGACTGTGCTCGGAGTAGGTCTCGAGGTGGAACTCCATGCCGGTGGCGCTCTGGATGGCGTTTGCCACAGCGTCCAGACGGCCATTGCCCACCGAGGTGACCACCTTGCGCTGACCGTTCAGCTCCAGTGTGACGGTGGCGGTGATGCCGCCCACCTGTGCAAAGTGGGCTTCCAGAACGTTGAGCGGCTTGCAGCGGTTGAGGAAAGCATCCTCGAAGATGTGCAGCACCTCGTTTGCGCTCAGCTCCTTGTGGCTGTGGTCGGAAACGCTCTTGACCTTGTAGCCCAGCGCCTCACGCATCTTGGGCGGCAGGTTGTAGCCGAAGTTCTGTTCCAGCACAAAGCCGATGCCGCCCTTGCCGCTCTGGCTGTTGATGCGGATAACATCGGCATCGTAGGTGCGTCCGATGTCGTGGGGGTCAACGGGGATGTAGGGGCAGGTCCAGCGGTGTTCGCCATGCTCCTTGCGGTAGGCCATGCCCTTTGCAATGGCATCCTGATGGCTGCCGGAGAAGGCGGCAAACACCAGCTGACCGGCATAGGGGGTGCGCTCGTAAATGTGCATCTGGGTCACACGCTCGTAGGTAGCGCAGATGTCCGGCATATCGGAGAAGTCCAGCTTGGGGTCCACGCCGTGGCTGTACATGTTCATGGCCAGCGTCACCGCGTCCACGTTGCCGGTGCGCTCGCCGTTGCCGAACAGGCAGCACTCCACCCGCTGTGCACCCGCCAGCACGGCCAGCTCTGCGCAGGCCACGCCGGTGCCGCGGTCGTTGTGGGGATGGGTGGAGATGATCACGCTGTCACGGTATTTCAGGTGCTTGTCGCAGTACTCGATCTGGTTTGCGTAGACGTGCGGCATGCTCATTTCCACGGTAACGGGCAGGTTGATGATCATGGGACGGTCCGGGGTGGGCTGCATGATGTCCAGCACGGCATTGCACACATCCACGGCGTAGTCCACTTCGGTGCCGGTGAAGCTCTCGGGGCTGTACTCGAACAGGAAGTTGCCCTCGTACTCCTGACTGAGCTGCTTGACCAGCTTTGCGCCGTCGGTGGCAATCTTCTTGATCTCCTCCTTGCTCTTGTGGAACACCTGCTCGCGCTGGGCCACAGAGGTGGAATTGTAGAAGTGGATCACCGCGCGGGGTGCGCCCTTGACGGCCTCGAAGGTCTTGCGGATGATGTGGTCACGGCACTGGGTCAGCACCTGCACGGTGACATCCTCGGGGATCATGTTCTTCTCGATCAGGGTGCGCAGGAACTCGTACTCGGTATCGCTGGCGGCAGGGAAGCCCACCTCGATCTCCTTGAAGCCGATCTTGACCAGCATCTGGAAGAACTCCAGCTTTTCCTCAAGGCTCATGGGCACGATCAGTGCCTGATTGCCGTCGCGCAGGTCCACACTGCACCATGCGGGGGCTTTTTCAATGTGATCCTTCTTTACCCAGCTGTCATAGCCTGCGGGTACCGGGTAGTAACCCGGAGCGTACTTGGTTGCGTCCATCATTTGCGCGTCCTCCCAAACAATTTACACTTTTGAGGTTTTTTCCTGCCCAACTCCCCCAGTCACCTGCGGTGACAGCCCCCTCTGAGATGGGGCCCTTGGCAGTGCGGTAAAGCTTCCCGTTTCGCCAGAGGTTCCCTCCCCGAGGAAGCTGACTGAAGGAGTTACATACGAAAAGGCTCTCGTCTTTCAAGGCGAAAACCTTGAGAGACGAGAGCCTGTAAAGTTCAAACTACAGGGCACCCGTGGTACCACTCTCTTTGCTGCGCCTTTGGGCACAGCCGCTTTGCACGATCGGCTTTTTGCGGCGAATCGCTGTCCTTGTAACGGTGGACATCCGTCAGAGCCTACTTGTGTGTTCAGCCCTGCCGCTCAGGGGCCAGTAACCGAAACCCTCTGCACCCGCCTTGCACCACCCGGCGGCTCTCTGTACGCAGAAGAAAATCGTTTTTTCCCCGTCAACGCATTTGTGCTTTTTTCAAAGTGGACTAAGTTTAGCATGATTCGCGGGCAGTGTCAAGCAATCTGACTCATTCTCAAAATGAAACAATTTCACAAAATAAGGGGCAGAATTTTCCAAAATTATGCACGAGGCGTTAATGTTAACAATTTGCTAAGTTTTTGGAAAGTTGTGCTCGAATTGCTGTTGCGCCCGGTTTTACTGTGCTATACTACTTGCATCAGGAACCAAAGGAGGAATTGCCACATGAAAGAAGTCAAACCTTCCAAAAAGCCGCTGGCGATCTACTACGCCATTGTGCTGGCGGTCCTGCTGCTGCTCAACCTTGTGCTGCTGCCGTGGATGAGCGAGCGTCAGGTGGAGGAAGTGGACTACGGTACCTTTATGACCATGACCGAGGAAAAGAACATCGGCCGTGTGGATATCGAATCCAACCAGATCATTTTTACCGATAAAGAGGAAAAGCAGGTCTACAAGACCGGCCTGATGAACGACCCGGAGCTTACCCAGCGCCTGTATGATGCCGGAGCACAGTTTTCCAGCGAGATCGTGGAGCAGGGGTCGCCGATGCTCAATTTCCTGATCTGGTTCCTGCTGCCCATCCTGTTGTTCAGCTTCATCGGCAATCAGATGAACAAAAAGCTGATGGAAAAGGCCGGCGGCGGCCCGGGGTCCATGATGTTCGGCGGCGTGGGCAAGTCCAACGTCAAGGTCTATGTGCAGTCCACCCACGGCATCCGCTTTGCGGATGTGGCCGGTGAGGATGAAGCCAAGGAAAACCTGCAGGAGATCGTGGATTACCTGCACGACCCCGGCAAGTACGAGAGCATTGGCGCATCCATGCCCAAGGGCATCCTGCTGGTGGGCCCTCCGGGCACCGGCAAGACCATGCTGGCCAAGGCCGTGGCAGGCGAATCCAATGTGCCGTTCTTCTCTATTTCCGGTTCTGAATTCGTGGAGATGTTCGTGGGCATGGGCGCGTCCAAGGTGCGCGACCTGTTCCGACAGGCCAAGGAAAAGGCCCCCTGCATCGTGTTCATCGATGAGATCGATGCCATCGGTCAGAAGCGCAACAGCGGCAATCTCGGCGGCAACGACGAGCGTGAGCAGACTTTGAACCAGCTGCTCACCGAGATGGACGGCTTTGAGGGCAACACCGGCGTCATCATTCTGGCGGCTACCAACCGCCCGGATTCGCTGGACCCGGCGCTGACCCGTCCCGGACGTTTTGACCGCCGTGTGCCGGTGGAGCTGCCCGACCTCAAGGGCCGCGAAGAGATTTTGAAAGTGCACGCCAAAAAGGTGGCACTGGCCCCGGGCATCGACTTCAACACCGTGGCCCGCATGGCTTCCGGTGCATCCGGTGCGGAACTTGCCAACATCGTCAACGAAGCAGCTCTGCGCGCTGTGCGTGCAGGCCGCAAGAGCGTGACGCAGGCCGATCTGGAGGAGAGTATCGAGGTGGTCATTGCAGGCTACCAGAAGAAGAACTCCATCCTTACCGACAAGGAAAAGTGCATCGTGGCCTACCACGAGATCGGCCATGCACTGGTGGCGGCCAAGCAATCCAACTCTGCCCCTGTGCAGAAGATCACCATTATCCCCCGCACCTCCGGCGCACTGGGCTACACCATGCAGGTGGACGAGGGCAACCACTACCTGATGAGCAAGGAAGAGCTGGAAAACAAGATCGCCACCCTTACCGGCGGACGCGCCGCCGAGGAAGTGGTGTTCCGATCCATCACCACCGGTGCCTCCAACGATATCGAGCAGGCCACCAAGCTTGCCCGCGCCATGCTTACCCGCTACGGCATGAGCAAGGACTTTGACATGGTGGCGCTGGAGACCGTGAACAACCAGTATCTGGGCGGTGACACCTCGCTGGCCTGCTCGGCGCAGACCCAGCGCGAGATCGACCAGAAGGTGGTGGAGCTGGTCCGGGCCCAGCACGAAAAGGCTGTCCGCATCCTGACCGACAACCGCGCCAAGCTGGATGAGCTGGCACAGTATTTGTACCAGAAAGAGACTATCACCGGCGAGGAGTTCATGGAGATCCTGAACCGGGAACCGGCACAGGCCCAGTGACCCCGGCGGCAGAGCTGCCAAAAATTTTTTTTAGCCTGCTGCAATAATCCCGCCGCCGCATCCGTTTATAAGACAGATGCGGCGGTTTTGTATTACACCGCATGGCAGACCATGGTTTTCCACAAAACAAAAATGTGCGGTGCAAAACCGCCGTCAACGGAGGTATTCCAAATGAAACTGAACCATAAATTTGTCCGTACCGTCACCACCACCGCTGCAGTGCTGGGTGCTGCCGCCATGCTGAGCGTGGGCGCATTTGCCGCAGAGGCAGACATCAACGACCCTGCTGCCGCAGGCTATCTGCCCCCGCAGGAGCAGATGGTGCAGGGGGATATCGCCCTGCACAGCGCCGATGTGGCGATCGGCGAAAAGGACCCCACCTACGGCGGCTACGGCGCACCGGAGGGAAACCCCATTCAGGGAAATATCATGCTGATCTCCGGCGATGAGCTGGCCGCCCCGTCCGCAGATGCAGCGGCGAAAAAGAGCGAGGCCCGTTACACCGTCAAGGGCCTGTTCGGCAGAGAAGTGCTGTACACTGCCCGCCAGAAGGACAGTGTGCTGACGCTGGATGTGCCCGCCGGTTCTGCTACTTTCCGCACCACCGTGCAGGACATGCAGACCCTGCTGAACGAGGGCGTGAGCACGCTGGTGGTCCAGACTGAGAAGGGCTCCACCACCCTGAACCTGTCTCTGCTGGTGGAGGGCCAGAAGGGCACCGACCGCGTGGTGCTGCGCCGACTGGGCGAAAACAACACCTTCCTCACCGTGGGCCTGCGCTGCCGCCGCGATTTGATCGTGGGGCGCTGACCGCTGAGATCAAATGATGAAAGGGCTGCTGCACGCAGAGATGTGCAGCGGCCCTTTTTGCGCTTTTCTGTTAAGTTTTTGAAAATTTGCGCAGATGTCTTTGCAAAGTCTGCCGGGAGATGTTATAGTTAAATTGAAACAGTATGCATTCCCGATAGAAAGGAAAAAACGCCATGGAGCATTTTGTGGAGTTTGAGGACGTTTGCAAATACTACCAGACCGGCAGTGTGAAGATCGCCGCCGCAGACCACCTGAATTTCTATGTGGATAAGGGCGAGTTCTGCATCATCGTGGGGCCCTCCGGCGCAGGCAAGACCACCCTGCTGAACATCCTTGGCGGCATGGACAGCTGCGACGAGGGAAACGTCTGGCTGGACGGCCAGAATGTGAGCCACTTTACCGCCAGAGAGCTGACGACTTACCGCCGGTACGATGTGGGCTTTGTGTTCCAGTTCTACAACCTTGTGCAGAACCTGACCGCACTGGAGAATGTGGAGCTGGCCAGCGAGATCTGCCGCGACCCGCTGGACCCCAAAGAGACCCTGCGCGGTGTGGGTCTGGGAGAGCGGCTGAACAACTTCCCGGCCCAGCTTTCCGGCGGCGAGCAGCAGCGGGTGTCCATTGCCCGCGCACTGGCCAAAAATCCCAAGCTTCTGCTCTGCGACGAGCCCACCGGTGCACTGGATTACAAGACCGGCAAGCAGGTGCTGGCCCTTTTGCAGGATACCTGCCGCCGCACCGGCCGCACGGTGATCGTTATTACCCACAACACCGCCCTGACGGCGATGGCAGACCGCATCATTCAGGTGCGCAGCGGCAAGATCGTCTCCAATCAGGTCAACGAGCACCCTGTGCCGGTGCAGGAGATTGAGTGGTGAGAGCTGTGCTGAAAAGTTATCGTAAAAACATCCTGCGGGAAATGAAGGACAACCTGAGCCGCATGGTCTCGCTGTTCGGCATCGTAGCGCTGGGCGTGATGATGCTGACCGGCCTGATGAGTTTTGCGCCCAGCATGCGCATCGCCGGGCAGAAATACTACGTGCAGCAGAACGTGTTCGACCTGCGGGTGCTGTCCACGCTGGGCCTTTCGGAGGAGGACATTGCCGCCATTGCCGCCGTGGACGGCGTGGAGGCTGTGCAGCCGGTGAAATATCAGGACGTGGAGGCCCAGTGGCAGGGCCAGAGCGAGACGGCGGTGGTGCGCCTGCAGCAGCTGCCCGCCGACCCCGGGGCCGACACGGCAGAAAATATGAACCGTCTGGTGCTGCTGTCGGGCCGGATGCCTGAGGCCCCGGACGAGTGCGTGGTGCATGTGATGGGCTACGGCGACCCGGTGGAACCGGGCACGGTGCTCACCCTGCCGGAGGACACCGAACATGTGAGCCGGAAGCAGTTCACGGTAGTGGGCACCGTGCAGGACCCGCAGCATTTTTCCACGGACAAGGAGAGCAGCACCGCCGGTGACGGCCAGCTGGATGATATTGTGTTCCTGCCGGAGGGCAGCCTGACCACGGATTATTATACGGCGTGCTATCTCAAAGTGAAAAATGCCGGCCTGTATGATAATTACTCGGACGCGTATCAGGCAGCAGTGGATGACACAGCCGCAAGGGTAAAGGCCATCAGCGGCGCACAGTGCACGGCCCGGCGGGCGGAGCTGATCGAGGACGCCAGTGCAGAGCTGGCCGACGCCCGGGCCGAGTACAACGACAAAAAAGCCGAAGCAGACCGTCAGTTTGCGGAGGCAGAGCAGCAGCTGGCCGATGCACAGGCACAGCTGGACAGCGCCAAAGCCCAGCTGGACGCGGGCGAAGCGGAGCTTGCCGCCAACAAAAAGGCCCTGCCGGATACCATGCAGGGCGGTGCGGACGAGCTGGTGAGCGGCGAGGAACAACTGCTGGAATTTGAGGATCAGCTGCAACAGATCGAGATGCTGGTGAACCTGAAAAAGGTGGCCGACCCGCTGCTGGGCTATGCCGAAACGGCTCTGCACAACGCACAGAAAGCGCTGGACGAAGCGGAACCTGCCGATGAAGAGTACACCGAGCTGCGGGATGCCCTGCAGAAGGCGCAGGATGCTTACGACAACATCAGCGGCCAGCTGAACGGCTATCAGGCCCAGCTGGACGCGGGCAAGCGCCAGATGTATGCACAGGGGCTGATCTCTTCGTCCAGCCTTTCCAACGAGCAGCTGGTGACTGAGGCAAAGGCAGCACTGCGCCAGATGAAGGTAAAGCTTCTGCAGGGTCAGCTGCAGCTCACCACCGGCACGGCCACAGCCTACACCCAGTTTGATGCGGCACGCACCCGGCTGGACGAAGGCTGGCAGCAGTACAACGACGGCGTGCAGCAGCTGGCCGATTCCCGCGCGGAGTACGAGAGCCGGAAGGCCGATGCCGAACAGCAGCTGGCCGACGGCCTTGCCCAGCTGAACGATGCCGAGGAGCAGGTGAGCCAGATCAAGAGCGGCGAGTGGTATGTGCTGGACCGCAGCTCCACCGTGAGCTTTGTCACCTTTGAGCAGTATGCCGACCGCATGGATGCCATTGCACGGGTGTTCCCGGTGTTCTTCTTCCTGGTGGCGGCGTTGGTGGCCACTACTACTATGACCCGCATGGTGGACGAGAACCGCCTGCAGCTGGGTACTCTGAAAGCTCTGGGTTACTCCAACGCAAAGATCGCAGGAAAGTATCTGTTCTATGCCCTCAGCGCCAGCGTGCTGGGCAGCATCGTGGGCATGGTCATCGGTTTTGTGGTGTTCCCGCTCATCATCTGGTATGCTTACCAGATGATCTTCAGCATGTCCACCTTTACGCTGCACTTTTACCCCGGCATGGCGGCAGCCAGCGTAGCCATCAGCGCGGCCGTCATCGGTTTTGCTACATGGAACGCCTGCCGTGCCAGCCTGAAGGAAAAGACTGCAGCTTTGCTGCTGCCCCGGGCCCCGGTGGCAGGCAAGCGCATCTTTTTGGAGTACATCACCCCACTGTGGCAGCACATGAGCTTCTCCCAAAAGACCACAGCCCGCAACCTGTTCCGCTACAAAAAGCGCTTCTTCATGACAGTGCTGGGCGTGGCAGGCTGCACGGCGCTGCTGCTGATCGGTTTTGGCATTCAGGATTCCATCCTGCCCATCGTGGACAAGCAGTCCAGGCAGCTGACCCACAACGATCTCACCATCTCGCTCAGCGATGAAAAGGCGCTGACCATGGAGCAAGGCCTTGCCGACACGCTGGATAGCAGCAGTGCGGTCCGCAGCTGGGGCGCGTTCTACACAAAGTCCACCACCCTTTATAATGAAGAGGGCGGGAGCGCCGATGTCAGCATCGTAGGCGCGGAGGACGATGCCCGGATGACCGAATACTTCACCTTCCGCACCCGGGTGGGCCACGACCCCATTCCCTTTGAAGAGGACAGCGTGATCCTGACCGAAAAAACGGCCCTGAATCTGGAGCTGAGCGTGGGCGATACGTTCTATGTGGAGGCTGCAGACGGAAGCCGCGTGCCGCTGGTGCTGACCGGCATTACCGAGAACTACATGTTCACCCGGCTGTATCTCTCCAATGCGCAGCTGCAGGCCCTGCTGGGCAGCACGCCGGAGTGGAACACCGTCTACGGCCTGACCGGCTGTACCACCGAGGCGGAGTACAACGCCCTGCGCACAAAGCTGCTGGGCTGCAACTATGTGAGCAGCGTCAGCTTCACCGAGGACACCACCTCCATGTTCGGCAGCCTGATCGGCAGCCTGAACTACGTGGTGGTACTGATCATCGTGTGCGCGGCGGCGCTGGCGGCGGTGGTGCTGTACAACCTGATCAGCGTCAACCTTGCCGAGCGCAAAAAGGAGCTTGCCACTATCAAGGTGCTGGGCTTCTATGACAAAGAAGTGTACCGCTACATCTTCCGCGAGATCGAGCTTTTGTCCCTCATCGGCTCCGGCGTGGGCCTGCTGCTGGGCGTGCCGCTGCACCGGTTCATCGTCCTGACCGTGGAAATGGATCAGCTGATGTTTATTCGCACCATTGCACCCAGCAGTTATCTGCTGGCAGTGGCATTGACGATGCTGTTCACCTTTGTGGTGTGCTTTGCCATGCGGCGGCATGTGCGGCATATCAGCATGGTGGAAAGCATGAAAGCGCCGGAGTGAGTTTACAAAACCTTCATAAAAAGAACATGGTTTCGCAGAAATTCTTTGGTATGATAATGCTACCGACAGGCGGGGCCGCAACCGCCTGAACGGGTAACATGATTCCTCCTTTACCAAACCAAATACCGCAAAACAAAACACCGCGCCTTGTCTGATCCGCAGCAGACAGGGCGCGGTGTCTTGTTTAAACCGTTAAGTTTTCAGCATCTGCGGCAATGGCATCGGCCTGCTGCTGGGTGAGCACGCGGCACTTGACCATCCGCTTGAGCACCACCTGCATCCGCTTGAAGGCAAGCTCCGGGCTGCTGGCGTAGGTGGAAGGCGCGTTGGGCATACCCGCCAGATAGATCGCTTCGGTATCGGTCAGCTGGGCCGGTTCCTTGCCAAAGTAGCCCTCGGCAGCTTCTGCAATGCCATAATACCCGCTGCCAAAATAGATGGTGTTGGCGTACATCTCAAAGATCTGCTGCTTGGAGTAGGTCTTTTCAAGATCAAAAGCAGCAAGCATCTCGGCAGCCTTGCGGGCCAGATGCTTGTCCTGCGTGAACAGCTCGTTCTTGGCAAGCTGCTGGGTCAAGGTGCTGCCGCCCTCGGCCAGCGAGTGGGTGCGCAGGTCGGCCAGCAGGGCGCGTGCAATGGCCCCCGGGTCGATGCCCTTGTGGGTCATAAAATGCTCGTCCTCGGTGCAGATGACTGCGTTAATATAGATCTGCGGCAGCGCATCGTAGGAAGTATAGCTCCCGCGGGCACAGATGGTGTCGTACATGGAAGCCACTGGGTAACTGCTGGCGGCACTGCGGTACAGCTGCCTGCCCTGATAAAAGAACCAGCCGCCTGCCAGCAGCCCGCCAAGCAGCAGGATGCAAAGAACAACGAGCAGGCTCTGCTTTAAAAAATGAAAGAAACGATGCAGCATCGAAAAAACTCCTTTGATGATAAAAAAGAACGCTACCATAATAAACGATTTGCAGGGCGTTTGCAAGGAACAGCTTTAGTATAACAATAAAATTTTAAGGTTTTATCAATGGAAAAATAAAAATTTTCGAAGAAGCAGAAGTGTTACTCCTGTTGGAACTGCACAACGGGATGCTGCAAATGCGGGCTGCCCATCGTGCAGAAAACTCAATTTGAAAAAAACTGGAATTAACCTATTGACAAACTGGGTAAGAGGGAATATAATGCAAACAACAAATCCACAAACCTAGTGGGAAAAAGAAAGCAAAGGTTTTGCTTCCCGGTACAGAGCAGATAGAGGTGCCGGTTTGTAGATGAGTGGGAAAGAGTTTTACGGGAAAGGAGGGCACGGATATGAAGCTGATTTGGAACGACCTGCTGCATGCAAACTTCCGCTGTGGGCGAATGTGCGGTGACCGGGCAGAACATCTTGCTGTGAACTGTACGATGCCCTCTTGCTGTGCACGAATGTGTACCCGAATGTGACGTTGACAGAATCGCTTTGAATTGTGTTTGCCCGGTGCGCTTATGTATCACGCATCGGGATTTTTTTGTATCAGAAAATTATACTAAAAGTACAAATGGAGAGGTAAAATACTATGTCTAACTATAAATTTGAGACCCTGCAGCTTCACGTTGGCCAGGAGCAGGCCGATCCCGCAACCGATTCCCGCGCAGTGCCTATCTATCAGACCACTTCCTATGTGTTCCGCAACAGCCAGCACGCAGCAGACCGCTTTGGTCTGGCAGATGCCGGCAACATCTACGGCCGCCTGACCAACTCCACGCAGGACGTGTTCGAGAAGCGCATCGCTGCTCTGGAGGGCGGCGTGGCTGCTCTGGCAACCGCCTCCGGTGCCGCTGCCATCACCTACACCATCGAGGCACTGGCACAGGCCGGTGACCACATCGTGGCTCAGAAGACCATCTACGGCGGCAGCTACAACCTGCTGGAGCACACCCTGACCCAGTTCGGTGTCACCACTACCTTTGTCAATGCACACGATCTGGCTGAGGTGGAGAATGCCATCCAGCCCAACACCAAGGCCGTCTATCTGGAAACTCTGGGCAACCCCAACAGCGATATCCCCGATATCGATGCCATTGCAGCCATCGCGCACAAGCACGGCCTGCCGCTGGTCATCGATAATACCTTCGGCACCCCATACCTGATCCGTCCCATTGAGCACGGCGCAGATATCGTTGTTCATTCCGCCACCAAGTTCATCGGCGGCCACGGCACCACGCTGGGCGGCATCATTGTGGACAGCGGAAAGTTCGACTGGAAGGCAAGCGGTAAGTTCGGCAACATTGCTGACCCCAACCCCAGCTACCACGGCGTTTCCTTTGTCGATGCAGCAGGCCCCGCAGCCTTTGTCACCTACATCCGTGCGATCCTGCTGCGTGATACCGGTGCCACCATTTCGCCGTTCAACGCCTTCCTGCTGCTGCAGGGCACCGAGACCCTGAGCCTGCGTATCGAGCGCCATGTGGAGAACACCAAGAAGGTAGTCGAGTTTCTGGCAAACCACCCGCAGGTGGAGAAGGTCAACCACCCCTCCCTGCCGGATCACCCGGATCACGCCCTGTACGAGAAGTACTTCCCCAATGGCGGTGCATCTATCTTCACCTTCAACATCAAAGGCGGCCGCGAGGAAGCATTCAAGTTTATCGATAACCTGAAGGTCTTCTCCCTGCTGGCAAACGTTGCTGATGTGAAGAGTCTGGTCATCCACCCGGCTTCCACCACCCACAGCCAGCTGAATGACGAAGAGCTGGCCGAGCAGCAGATCTATCAGAACACCATCCGCCTGTCCATCGGCACCGAGCACATCGATGATATCATTGCCGATCTGGAGGCAGGCTTCGCAGCCGTCCGCGGCGAGTAAATCTTATCCCCTTAAAACCTCCGACAGAATGTGTATGCCTTGTTTTTTCTCCTGATCTCTTCTAAAAATTCCTTATATCCTAGACACAGCAAAAGGGTTCCGGAATTTTCTCCGGGACCCTTTTGCTGTGTGCGGCAAAATGCCGTCAGCCTTTCACGCCGCCCAAAGCAACACCGCGGACGATGAACTTGGAAAGCAGCAGGTACACGATGATGACGGGCAGAATGGCGATAGCCACCATCATGTAAACCTTGCCCATATCAAACTTGAGGAAGTCTGCACTGCGCAGCTGTGCGATCAGGATGGGCAGGGTCTTTTTGTCGGCGCTGTCCAGCACAAGAGCGGGAATGAAGTAGTTGTTCCAGCTGGCCACGAAGGAGAAAATGGCCTGCACTGCCAGAGCGGGCTTCATAATGGGCAGCACGATCTTGTTGAAGGTGTAGAACTCGCCTGCACCGTCGATGCGGGCAGCCTCTACGATCTCCATGGGAAGGGAAGCGTCCAGATACTGCTTCATGAAGAAGAACACGGTGGGCGCTGCAATGCTGGGCAGAATCAGCGGGATAAAGCTGTTCTTCAGGCCCATCTTTGTGATGAGCTGCAAAAAGCCCAGAGCGGACACCTGCGTGGGCATGGTCATGATCAGCAGGATAATGGCGAACGCGGCCTTTTTGAATTTGAAGTTATAGGCGTAGATGCCGTAGGCCGTCAGGGCCGAGAAATACACGCTGAACGCCGCCGAGCAGGCGGAGACGATCAGGCTGTTGCGGATGCCGGTGATGACAGGGATGTTAGCATCGGCCAGCACGTTCTGGAAGTTGGTGATGAGCGATTTGCCCGGCAGCATCGAGAAGCCTTTCTGGATCTCGAAGTGGGTGCGGGTGGAGTTGATCACCAGCACATAGAAGAAGAACAGGCACAAAAAGCTGATGAGCACCAGCACCAGATAACACCATGCGCGGCGTGCAGCCAGTGTTGCTTTTTCCGATTGATTTCTAGGAGTGTGTGCCATAATCATTTCCCTCCTTTTGCTGCCTTTTTGGCGGCGTTCAGTTCTTTGCGCTGGGCGCGGGTCAGGCCGTCATCCTCCTTGGTAAGGGAGAAGTAGACCACAACGCACAGCACTGCGCACACGAGGAACAGCACCACGGATACAGCACCGGCCATGCCGTAGTTCTTGCTGAACAGGTGGTTGTTCAGGTACATGATCATGGTGGTGGAGGTGCGGTCCGGGCCGCCCTTGCCGTTGGTTAAAATCTGCGGCACATCGAACATCTGCAGGCCGCCGATCATGGAGGTGATCATGACGTAAACAAGGATGGGACGGATCAGCGGAATGGTGATCTTCCAGAACATCTGGTTCGGAGTGCAGCCGTCTAGTTCAGCCGCTTCGTACAGGGTGGGATCCACGCCCATGATGGCCGCCATCAGCATGATGGTGGTGTTGCCGAACCACATCAGGAAGTTCATCAGGCCGATCAGCCCGCGGTTGCCCCACACGGTGTTCAAAAAGCTGATGGGTGCATCGATCCAGCCCATGCTCAGCAGCACGGCGTTCACCGGGCCGTTGTCCGAGAACAGCGCGAAGAACAGCATTGCAAAGGCGGAGGCCATGATCAGGTTGGGCATGTAGATGACCGTCTTGAAGAAGGTCTGGCCCTTCAACTTCAGGCGCAGATCGGTGAACCATGCTGCCAGCAACAGGGAAATGGCGATCTGCGGGATAAAGCCGATGATCCACAGGATCAGCGTGTTGCCAAAGTACTTGGGCAGATCGGTTGCGAACAGGGTAATGTAGTTTTTCAGGCCCACAAAGTTCGGGCCAATGATCTTCAGGCCGCTGCGGTAATATTCAAAAAAGCTGTAGTAAATGGTGGATGCCAGAGGGATCAGCTGGAATACCGCGAAGATGATGAAGAACGGCGCAATGAAGATGTAGCCCCATTTCGCGTAGCTGATCGACCCTTTCTTTTTCTTTTCTCCCATAAGGATCGCCTCCTGGTAAATTTGCGGAAAGAACAGGGGCGGGCGGGAACAGCGTCCGGCCCGCCCCTGCGTATTCACTTTTCCGTTTTAGGGTCGGCTGCTATTATGCGGGCCACACCACGTCGGTCAGCTCAGGATACTTCTCCTTGATAGCGGTCTCGAAGTTTGCCTTTGCGGTATCTTCGTCCACGTTGCCGGTGAAGTAATCCTTGAACGCATTCTGGAAGCTCTCATTCAGGCCCTGATCGTACGGACCGGCGTTGGACATATCGATCTTGGCTGCAGCCTCTGCAAACAGAGCGATGTGGTTCTGGCCGCCCAGGAAAGCGGAGCTGTAATCGCTGTTTGCGATCTCGTTCATAGCCTTCTCGTTGTTGGTGTAGTCCTGCGTATCCATGGTGATCTGCTTCATGATGGCTTCATCGCAGGTCAGCTTCTGCATAACATCCTTAATGGTCTCGATGTTGTCGCTGCCGGCTGCGCCGCAGATCCAGGTGCCGCCCCAGTAATAGGGCTGAGGGCCTTCGCACACAGCGTAATCGCCGTAGATACCGTTGCCAACTTCTTCCTTGCCGCCCTCAGCGACAGGAGTCTCCAGAGAGTTGCCCAGCAGGGTGAAGTTGATGCCCCAAGTGGAGTAGAAGAAGCCGAACACCTTACCGGTGGGACCCTGATCGGCTGCCCACTGGCTGTCCCACAGGCTGGACTTGTTGTTATAGCCCTTATCGGTGTACTCCTTGGTCTGATCGACCCACTTCATAATGTTCTCATCAACGGTAACGGTAGTGCCGGTGACCCACGGAGCTGCCACGTTGTTGGAGAAGGTGCGGTATGCATCATCAAAGCCGGACAGCATCTTGTAGCCCTTGGCGGCTGCCTGTGCAGCTACATCATTGAACTTATCCCAGTCGGACAGGTAGGTCTGCACTTCGGCGGGATCATCGGTGCCAAGAACATCCTTGGCAATGCTGCGGCGGTATGCAAACAGACCGGGAGTTGCCTGCCAGGTGGTGCCGCGCTGGCTGCCGTCCACACTAACGATGTCCTTGGTGTACTGGTACTGGCCAGCCAGATCGTCGTCGGTCAGGCCGATGTCTGCCTTGACATCCAGAACGTAATCGGAATCCACATACTTCAGAGCATAGTCAGCCTCGATCAGGAAGATGTCGATCTTGTCGTCATCAGCAGCGCTGTCCTGACTCAGCAGGGCTTCGTCCAGCTTGTTCTGATAGTTGTTGTTCTCGTTGGCATTGATGGTCCACTTCACAACGGTGCCATCCTTCAGGGTGGTGGTGGACTTGTCGGCTGCGATCTCGGAAACTTCCGGATAGTAGTCGTTGAAGCGGCTCTGGAACTCATCATTCCAGCACCAGATGTTCAGCACCTTGCCCTGTGCTGCGGGAGCAGCGGAAGCAGCAGAGGAAGCCGGAGCAGAAGAAGCGGTGCTGGTGGAAGAAGAACCACCACAGGCAGCCAGAGCTGCACCAATGGTCACGGCACCGGAAGCGAGCAGGAAATTACGGCGAGAGATCTTTTTCATAAGGGTAAACCTCCTTCATGGTTTTCCATTATTTACAAAAGTGTTCTTCATAAAAGGTTCCGTAGCAAGAGCCTTTAGAGACATATTAAAGAATGCTGACCGACCCGCCGTCCAGCAATTTGCCGGAAACGCGGATCTGTTCGGGCAGGGTCACTCTTGGATGCTCGATCAGCTCAATGAGCTTGTCGGCAGCCGTGCGGCCCAGCGCGGCGGTGTTCTGCTGGTAAGTCACCAGCTGAGGCTTGACCACCCGGGAAAGGTAGATGCCGTCGTAGCCCATCACCGAGATGTCCTCGGGGATCGAAAGGCCCGCTTCGCTGATGGCGTTGTAGCCGCCCAGCGCGGAGAAATCGTCCGGGAAGATGATGCAGGTGGGCGGCTGCGGAAGCTCCAGCAGCGCTTTGGTCTCGGCGGCACAGCGGTCGGCATCATGGTAGATGCCCTCCCGCACATAAGCTTCCGGGATCTTCAGGCCAAGCTCTTCGCAGGCCTGATAGAAACCTGCAACGCGGTTCTCGGTAACGGCGGTCTTTTCGCCGTGGATAAAGGCGATGCGGCGGTGGCCGCAGGCCCATGCCTGCCGCACCAGTGCCTTCAGGCCGAAAACGTTATCCGAGAGGATCGCCATGCGGTTATTGAACACGTGATCGATCGTGACCACCGGCACCTCGCTGTTCACCAGCTCCACCACCTGCGGCTCGTAGAAATTCACGCAGGCGATCACCACACCGTCCACATTGCGGTAGCGGCAGTGCTCAAGGTAGCTCATGCTCTTGCCGCTGATATTGTGGTTGATAAAGGTGATGTCGTAGCCGTGTTTCTCGGCTTCCACCTTGAAGCTATCCAGCACGGCGGAAAAGTATTCGTGGGTCAGGCCGCTCTGCCGTTCATCCACGAACAGAACGCCCAGATTGTAAGTACGGTTTGTTTTCAAGGAACGGGCGGCAGCATTGGGCAGGTAGCCCATACGGTGCGCTGCGGCCCGCACCCGTTCTCGTGTGGCAGGCGAGATATCCGGCTGGTCGTTCAGCGCCTTGCTGACCGTTGCCACCGATACGCCGCATTCCTTTGCCAGATCTTTCAGGGACGGCATCGCTCGTTTGCCTCCTTCCGAAGAACGTTTTACGGGGGATGTTCTCCGTCAAGTCCTTAATCGTTTTCGCAATTTCATGATAGCGTATTTTGTACGAAAAATCAAGCTCAAAAGAATAACTTTCATTGCTTTTGGCTCAATTTTGGCGTTTTGTTCGTTTCTGAAGAACCGAAATTGTGCATCTTGGATGGGTTTCGTTACATTTCGGTTAAAATCAAAAGATTTTCGTTGCGGTTTCGTTACGATTTTCGCCGTATATAATATTACCTATAAATTGTGTTTCAGCGTTTTCGCTTACAGGAAGCACAAAAAGCGTGCTTGAAATAAATTTTCTGAAAATCATGAAAACATACGTATTTATGAAAGATACTTTCAGAATTTTTTTAGAAAATCCTCTTGCTTTTTTGGCCTGCTTGGGCTATGCTAGAAGCAAAGAGAATGCTTTGATCGTCTGCCTTAATCGTTTTCGCAAAAGCGATGCCGCCGGGGCTACCGGCAGCTGATAAGGAGGAAGCATTTATGAAATTCGGCCATTTTGATGATGCACGCAAAGAATATGTCATCACCACCCCGCGCACGCCTCTGCCCTGGATCAACTACCTTGGCAGCGAGGATTTCTTCAGTCTTGTCTCAAATACGGCGGGCGGCTACAGCTTTTACCGCGATGCGCGGATGCGCCGCCTGACCCGCTACCGCTATAACAGCTCCCCGCTGGATATGGACGGCCACCACATTTACATCAAGGATGGCGATACCGTCTGGAACCCCGGCTGGCAGCCCACCAAGACAGAGCTGGACAGCTACGCCTGCCGCCACGGTCTGGGCTATACCATTCTGGAGGGTGAGAAGAACGGTGTCTCCGCTGCGCAGGAGCTGTTCGTGCCCACCGGCGATGCCTGTGAGCTGGACCGCCTGACTTTGAAAAATAAGACGGATGCCGTAAAAGAGCTGGATGTGTTCAGCTATGTGGAGTTCTGCCTGTGGGATGCCATTGACGACAGCTCCAACTTCCAGCGCAACTTCTCCACCGGCGAGGTGGAGGTGGAGCCGGCCATCATCTACCATAAGACGGAATACCGTGAGCGCCGCAATCACTATGCGGTATTCTGGAGCAATACGCCCGTTACCAGCTTTGATACCACCCGCGATGCCTTCTGCGGTGTGTATGGCGGCCCTGCAGACCCGCAGGCCGTCCGCGCCGGGCACTGCTCCGGCAGCATCGCCCACGGCTGGGCACCGGTGGGCGCGCTGCACATCCATGTCACCCTTGCACCGGGTGAGGAAAAGAAGATCCTCTTCGGTCTGGGCTACATCGAGAACCCACAGGAAGAAAAGTTCACGGCTCCCGGTGTTATCAACAAGGAGCGTGCCCATGCCATGATCGCACGCTATGCCACCGATGCACAGGTGGACGCGGCCCGCAAGGCGCTGGCCGACCACTGGGAAGCTCTGCTCTCCACCTACCATCTGGAATCCGGCGAGGAAAAGCTGGACCGTATGGTGAACATCTGGCACCAGTATCAGTGTATGGTCACCTTCAATATGAGCCGCTCGGCCAGCTACTTTGAAAGCGGGACCGGCCGCGGCATGGGCTTCCGCGACAGCTGTCAGGATCTGCTGGGCTTTGTACACATCATTCCGTCCCGCGCACGGGAGCGCATTCTGGATATCGCCGCCACCCAGTTTGAGGATGGCAGCGCCTACCACCAGTACCAGCCCCTGACCAAGAAAGGCAACCGCGATATCGGCACCGGCTTCAACGATGACCCGCTGTGGCTCATTGCCGGCACTGCCGCCTATCTGCGCGAGACCGGCGACTGGTCTATTCTGGACGAGCAGGTGCCCTTTGATAATGATGCCAGCAAGGCACAGAGCCTGATGGAGCATCTGCGCCGCAGCTTCAACTTTACCGTCACCCACCTTGGCCCCCACGGCCTGCCGCTTATTGGCCGCGCCGACTGGAACGACTGCCTGAACCTGAACTGTTTCTCGGAGCACCCGGGCGAGAGCTTCCAGATCACCGGTCCCAGCGAAGGCCCTGTGGCCGAAAGCGTGTTCATTGCGGGCATGTTCGTCAAGTACGGCCACGAGTACGCCGAACTGTGCGACCACCTGAACCTTGCCGATGAAGCCGCTGCGGCCCGCAAGGCCGTGGACGGCGTGGAACAGGCGGCCCTGACCTCTGGCTGGGACGGCGCATGGTTCCGCCGCGCCTACGATGCTTTTGGCAAGCCTGTTGGCAGCAAGGAGTGCACCGAGGGCCAGATCTTCATTGAGCCGCAGGGCATGTGCGTCATGGCTGGCATTGGCAAGGAGACCGGTCAGGCCGCGCAGGCATTGAAGAGCGTAGAGGAACGGCTGGATACCAAGTACGGTGTGGTTCTGCACCAACCTGCATACACCAGTTATCAGCTCAATCTGGGCGAAATTTCCAGCTATCCTCCGGGATACAAGGAGAACGCCGGTATCTTCTGCCACAACAATCCGTGGATCAGCTGTGCCGAAGCCGTTCTGGGGCATGGCGACCGGGCCTTTGAGGTGTACCGCAAGACATGCCCGGCCTACATCGAGGATATTTCCGAGATCCACCGCACCGAACCCTATGTTTACAGCCAGATGGTGGCCGGTAAGGATGCCCCCACCTTTGGCGAAGCAAAGAACAGCTGGCTGACCGGCACTGCCGCATGGACCTTCTTCAATGTGAGCCAGTATATCCTTGGCATCCAGCCCACGCTGGACGGCCTGAAGGTAGACCCCTGTATCCCACACACGCTGGGCGGCTTCACCGTTACCCGCCGCTACCGGGGCGCAACCTATCACATTGCAGTGGATAATACCGCTGCAGTCCAGTACGGTGTGAAGAGCGTCGCTGTGGATGGCAAGCCCATTGAGGGCAGCCTGCTGCCGCTGGCACCAGAAGGCGCTGTGGTAGAGGTGCAGGTGACTATGGGATAACCTTTACTGCATTCGTTCAATTTTCCGAAGAATACAAAAAATCCGAACCCTTCTCCTATCGAGAAAAGGTTCGGATTTTCTATTTTAGCGGCAGCCTCCCGATAGACATTCCTACGGGTTGGGAACCGCGGCGGAATCTGGCGGTCAAGGCCTTACGGGTTGCGTTTGCTGATTTTTCTACAACCCCTTGGCAGGGCTTTGAAAAATCAGAACGCGGCCCCAACAACTCCTCCCTGTTTCAGCCGCAGGCTGCGGTCGTCGTTGTTGCACTGGGCTGATTGCTTGCGGCGCTATGCGCCGCCGCCCTGTTCGAGCCCCTTCCATCGTTTATATAAAAAGAAAAACCAGTACACAATGTGTACTGGTTTTTCTTGGTGCGGATAAGAGGACTTGAACCTCCACCGAGTTGCCCCGATTAGAACCTGAATCTAACGCGTCTGCCAATTCCGCCATATCCGCATATTCTGTTGTGTTCGTGAGCTGTGCCGCTCGGAACGATAGTTATTATACCAGATATACGAAGAATGTCAAGCATTATTTTTAATTTTTCTCGACAAAATTTTGCTTGAAAATTGATGCATTCTGAATGGCGGCTGCAGGGCGAAATTTTTGCCAAAGTGTGATACAATAAACAGGACGCGCTGGGAGGGTGTCCTGCGCGCAGACTGAGAAAACGAGGGAAATGCAGAATGTTCAATATCATTATTTTCCTGCTGGGAGCAGGCATCATGTTCTTTATGGCTCTGCGCAGTGTGCTGGCACGGCGCAGGCTGTGCACGCAGGGGCAGAAGGTCACAGCCACGGTGGAGGGCACCGTGCGGAGCCGGGATGGCGGTGCCTATGTGCTGGCCTTTACCACCGCAGGCGGCAGCCATCGGCTGCACTACCCGAAGCCTGCGCGGGGCAAGAGCTTTGCGGTGGGGGATACCGTCACCTTATATTATGACCCCGACGACCCGGAGAAGATGTACGTGGAAGGCGACCGGGCCACGCTGGGAGCCGAGGTGTTGTATACCGTGATAGGTGTGGCCCTGCTGGTGCTGACCGTGGGCATTGCCCGCTGAAAGGGGAAAAGAGGATGAAACTGGAACATTTTGGCATGGCTGAGCCGGGCGACTGCCGTCTGGTATTCACAGCCGGTGCCGAGGAACTGGCGGCAGCCGTTGCACAGGTGCAGGCGGAGCCGGACGCGCCGCAGGAAGAGGACGGTCTGCTGACTGAGGCGGTGAATCGCACCATTCTTGGCGGCTTTTCGGCGCTGTATGAGCAGCTGGTGCAGGAGTACCATGTGGTGCCGGTGACCGACCCGGATTTTGAATTGCTGGCGGTGAACCGGGCCGAGGGCTTCCGGGCGGGTGCGCAGTTCTACGCGCTGCCGCCGCTGGAAGTGGGAGCATACACCGGTTTCGTGCAGCCCATTGAGCCGCACCCCATCCGGCAGCTGACCATTGAACTGGAGATCAACCGCCACCACGGCGACGAAGAACGTGCAGCCGATGCAGCGGGCAAGGCGGCGCTGCGGCAGCAGGTGGCCCGCGAGATCTGGGCACAGCGCTGTGCCCAGGCTGAGCAGCGGGCACGCAAGGAGCTGGTATGGCAGCTGGGCGATGCAGTGAAAGGCCCGCTGCCAAAGCAGCTGGTGGGCGGTAACTATTTTGCCGAGCAGCGCCAGTTCAACCTGAGCCTGCAGGCCAATGGCATCAACTTTGACCAGTTCCTTAAAGTGCGCGGCCAGACGGTGGAAGAGTTCCGTGCATGGCTCCACGCGCAGGCAGAGCGCAAGCTGCGCAGCTGGCTGGGGCTTCTGCTGGTGGCAGAAAAGGAGGGCCTTGCACCCACGGACGCCGAGGTGGAAGCAGCCGCTGCCCACTGGGATGCCAAGCTGGACGGCGAGCGCACCTTCCCCGCCAACGATGCACGCAAGGTGCGCCAGCGTCTGGCCCGGGAGAGGGCGGAGCAGTTCATTGTGGAGCACTCTACCCTCACGCCGCCGCCCGATGAACCCATCGTGCAGAAAGTTGAAAGCAAATAATAACAAAAAGGAGCGATGCAGCGCATCGCTCCTTTTTGTTATTATTATCAGGAACTCTCAGGTCTCCACGCCCTCGAACTGGCTGTTGTAGAGCTTGGCGTAGAAGCCGTTTGCAGCAAGCAGCTCGTCGTGGCTGCCCTGCTCCACAATGTGGCCGTCCTTCATCACAAGGATCACGTCCGCCTCGCGGATGGTGGAAAGGCGGTGCGCCACAATAAAGCTGGTACGGCCCTGCATCATGCGGGCAAAAGCTTTCTGGATACGCACCTCGGTGCGGGTATCAATGGAGGATGTTGCTTCGTCCAGGATCAGCATCGGCGGCAGGCAGAGCATCACGCGGGCAATGCACAGCAGCTGCTTCTGGCCCTGACTGATGTTGCCGCCGTCCTCGGCGATGACGGTATCGTAGCCCTCCGGCAGGCGGCGGATGAAGCTGTCTGCATGGGCGGCTTTGGCTGCTGCCACGATCTCTTCAAGGCTTGCATCCGGCTTGCCGTAGGCAATGTTTTCCCGCACGGTACCGGCACGCAGCCAGGTGTCCTGCAGCACCATGCCGTAGCTGCCGCGCAGGGAAGCGCGGGTCACATCCCGGATGTCGGTGCCGGACACCTTGATGGAACCGCCGTTCACATCATAGAAGCGCATGAGCAGGTTGATGAGGGTGGTCTTGCCGCAGCCGGTAGGGCCGACGATGGCAATGCGCTGGCCGGGCTTTACGTCGAGGGAAAGGCCCTCGATCAGCGGGCGGTCGGGCAGGTAGCGGAAGGAAATATCCTCCAGCTGCACATGGCCGTCCGGCTGCAGCACGGAGGCGTTCTCGACTTCCGGCACCTGATCGTCGGCATCCAGCAGCTCAAACACGCGGGCGGCGCAGGCCAGGGCATTCTGCAGCTCGGTGACTACACCGGAAATTTCGTTGAAGGGCTTGGTGTACTGGTTGGCGTAGCTCAAAAACACGCTCAGCTGGCCGATGGTGATGCCGCCCCGCACCGCGTACACGGCACCCACAAGGCCCACGCCTGCGTACACGATGTTATTCACAAAGCGGGTGGCGGGGTTGGTCAGGCTGGAAAAGAAGATGGCCTTCAGGCTCACGTCCTGCAGACGGCCATTCACCTCGTCAAAGGCGGTAAGGCTCTCGGCCTCGTGGCCGAAGGCCTGCACCACCTTCTGGCCCTCAATCATCTCGTTGACCAGCGCGGTCTGCTCGCCGCGCACGGCGCTCTGGCTCTGGAAGTAACCATAGCTGCGCTTGGCAAGGAAGCTTGCCACCACGAGGCTCAGCGGGGTGATGCACACCACCACCAGCGTGATGGGCACATTCTCGCTGAGCATGAACAGCAGGGTGCCGAGGATGGTCAGAACGCCGCTGAACAGCTGTGTAAAGCCCATCAGCAGGCCGTCCGCAAAGGTATCCACATCGGCCACCATGCGGCTGACGATATCGCCGGAGGGGTGGCTGTCGAGGTAGGACAGCGGCAGGGTCTGAATTTTGCGCAGGGCTTCGTTGCGCAGGTCGCGGCTGACAAGGAAGGCGATGCGGTTGTTGCACACGCTCAGCAGCCACTGCGCAAGAGCGGCCACACCGGCAACCACCAGCACCTCGATGATAATGCGCATCACACCGCCAAAATCTACGGCACCCTTGCCCAGCATCATATCAATGGCGCTGCCGCAGAGGATGGGAATATACAGCTGTGCGCCCACGCTCACAGCGGCCACTACAAGGCTGCACACCACAAACAGGGAATAAGGTTTGATCTTGCTCAGAACACGGGTCAAGGTGGCCTTGCGCTGCTGCGGGGTCAGCTTTGTTTTTGCTTTTGCACTCATTTCTGCGCATCCCCTTTCTTGAACTGGCTCTCGTAGATCTCCTCGTAGACGGGGCAGATCTGGCGCAGCTGGTCGTGGGTGCCGATGCCCACCAGATGGCCGTCGTCCAGCACCAGAATTTGATCCGCGTGCTGCAGGCTGGCGGCGCGCTGGCTCACGATGAACACGGTCAGGCTGCCGGGCAGAGCAGCCAGTGCCTTGCGCAGGGCGGCATCGGTGGCGTAGTCCAGTGCGCTGGCGCTGTCGTCAAGGATCAGAATTTCCGGCTTGCCCACAAGGGCGCGGGCGATGGTCAGGCGCTGCTTCTGTCCGCCGGACAGGTTGCGACCGCCTTGCTCCACAGGCTCGTCCAGCCCAAGGGGCTTGGCTTTGACGAACTCCGCAGCCTGTGCTGTTTCCAGTGCGGCCCACAGGTCCGCATCGGTGGCATTCTTGTTGCCCCACAGCAGGTTGGAGCGGATGGTGCCGCCAAAGAGCTGGGCCTTCTGCATGACCATGGCTGCCTTGCTGCGCAGTTCTTCGCGGGGATAGTTCCGGGCATCGCGGCCCATGATCTCCACCGTGCCGTCGGTGGCATCGTAGAAGCGGGGGATCAGGTTGACAAGGCTGGATTTGCCGCTGCCGGTACCGCCGATGACACCAATGGTCTGGCCGCGCTTTGCAGTGAAGCTGATGTCGGAAAGGCTGGGTGCACCGGCACCCGCATAGGTCAGGCTTACATGCTCAAAGCGCACAGCATCGCCGGATTTTTCGGCGGGCACCTCGCCCAGAAGCTTTTCCGGGAAGGCCATGCCGGGCGTGGTGTCCAGCACAGCCTGCACGCGGCCTGCGCAGGCCAGCGCCTTGCTCACCTGCACGATCAGGTTTGCCAGCTTGACCAGCTCCACAAGGATCTGGTTCATGTAGTTCACCAGCGCAATCACGTCGCCGGAAGCCATGCCACCCACATTGATCTCAATGCTGCCCACATATAGCAGCGCCACAATGGCAATGTTGATGAGCACATAGGTCAGCGGGTTCATCAGGGCAGAGATATGGCCTACATGGAGCTGCATCTTGGTCAGCAGGTCGTTGGCATTCTCAAAGCGCTCTACCTCGCTCTTTTCCTTATCAAAGGCGCGCACCACGCGCACGCCGGTCAGGTTTTCGCGGGTCAGGCCCAGCACCCGGTCAAGGCGATTCTGTACCGTCTTGTACAGGGGCCGGGTAGCAGCCATGATGCCGAACACCACCACGCTCAGCAGCGGGATGGTCACTACAAAGATCAGCGCTGCACGGGAATTCACCGTAAAGGCCATGACCATGGCACCGATCACCACGAACGGGCTGCGCAGGAACAGGCGTAAAAACAGGTTCAGGCCGCTCTGCACCTGATTCACGTCGCTGGTCATACGGGTAATCAGGGTGCTGGTGCCGAGGGTGTCCATCTCGGTAAAGCTCAGGGTCTGGATGTGCTCAAACAGGGCGTGGCGCAGAGCTGTGGAATAGCCCACGGCCGCCTTTGCGGAAAAATACTGTGCCGTCAGGCTGCAGGCAAGGCCGATCATGGCCAGCAGCAGCAAAATGCCGCACCGCACAAGAATATAGTGGAAGTCGTGGGCGGCAATGCCGATGTTCACGATATCCGCCATGACCAGCGGCACGAACAGGTCGAACGTGGCTTCCAGCATCTTGAAAAGGGGCGCAAGCACGCTCTCGCGCTTGTAGTCCTTCAGATAGCCTAGCATCTTGTTCAAGGCGATACTCCTTCTTTCTTGCTTTCTTGCATTATAAGGTTTATGAAATCCTACTTATTATAGCGTACAAAAACTTAAAAAGCCATAGAAAATGTTTTTATTGCAAAAGTGTGCTGAAAACCGCCGGGCAAAATGCCGAAAACGGTTGAAACCAGGGTGGGGGTATGCTACAATAATTTTAAATATTGCACAAAAGGGGAAACAGGAATGCTGATAAGTTTGGTCGTTCCGTGCTACAATGAGGAAGAATCACTTCCCATTTTTTATAAAGAGGCCAGTAAGATCGCACAGCAGATGGGAATATCCCACGGAGCAGATTTTGAGTTCATCTTTGTGGATGACGGCTCAAAAGACCGCACACTGCAGATCGCGCGGGAATTGCACCGGAAAGATGCCCGTGTGCGGTACATCTCCTTCAGCCGGAACTTTGGCAAGGAAGCAGGCATTTATGCCGGATTAAAAGCGGCAAAGGGCGATTATGTAGCAACGATGGATGCGGATCTGCAGGACCCGCCGTCACTGCTGCCGGAAATGCTGGAGCTGCTGCTCTCCGGCGAATATGACTGCGCGGCCACCCGCCGCACGACACGCGAGGGTGAACCGCCCGTTCGCAGCTGGTTTGCCAAAAAGTTTTATCAGATCATCAATAAGCTCTCGGATACAGAGATCGTGGATGGAGCAAGAGACTTCCGCCTGATGAGCCGCAAAATGACTGATGCCGTGCTGAGCATGACGGAATATAACCGCTTCAGCAAGGGCATTTTCAGCTGGGTCGGCTTTAAAACAAAGTGGATCGACTACAAAAACGTAGAGCGTGTGGCGGGCACAACAAAGTGGAACTTCTGGGGTCTGCTCAAATATTCGATCGAAGGCATTGTGGGCTTTTCCACAGCTCCACTGCTGATGGCGGCGGGCCTTGGCCTTGCCTTTTGCGTATTGGCGTTTGTAGGCATCATAATCGTGGTGGTGCGTGCACTGATGTTCGGCGACCCTACTTCCGGCTGGCCGAGCCTTGTCTGCATTATCCTTTTGTGCAGTGGTGTGCAGCTGCTGTGTACGGGAATTGCGGGCGAGTACCTTGCCAAAACATATCTTGAAACAAAGCACAGACCGATCTATATTGCTGCTGAGACCGAAGAAGATCTGGACGCGGAATAAGGCGTTTCAGGAAAAATGTATTTTTAACGGGGTGCCAGAAGAAGCTGATCTGGCACCCCGCTTTTTTTGAGCAGGGAAAAATGGATACATACAGATAGGCGTTGTACCCAAAGCCATTTCCTGCTATACTAAAAACTGACTAGAAACTGGAAGAATGGTGAGCAGATGGCAAAAAGACAAGACGGCGGCATCCGGCTGCGCCCGGTGGGCACCCGCAAGCATCGGCAGAACGCTCCGGCCTACAGCCCGGCGGGCACCGGCTGCCCGGCCTTTGAGCAGGCAGTGGAAAATTTATATAAAGGCCAGAACGAAGAAAGCTTCTGGACGCTGATGGGCGCTTTGAACTATGCACTGGAAATGGAGACCCATGTTCTGGTGCCGCTGCGCACGGCACTGACGGTGCACAACACGCCTGCACCGTGGACGGAGCATCCGGTGCCCACGGCAAAGGCTAAGGACCTGCAGTTGTGGACCCTGCGCAACGAGAAGGGCCGCACATGGCTGCCTATGTTCACCTCTGCAGCTGCGGCCTGCGCCGACCGCAGCACTTCTGCCCGGCCAATGGCAGATTACACCCTGCAGGATGCCATGGAGCTGGCCCTTTCCACTGAGGGGATCGACGGCGTGGTGCTGGACCCGTGGAGCCACTCGGCTACGCTGGACGGCGCTCTGCTCAACGGTTTGCTGCACGCAGGCCATACGCCGGAAGACCCCGGTGATGAGAAAGCGGATGCCGGAAAGGAAGCCGCCCGCAAGGGCAACTGGGCGCAGGCTGTGGAATGCTTTGAAAAAGCAGCCGAGCTTGGCAGTGCCATGGGACTTGCCCTGCTGGCAGACTGTATTTATAGGGGCCGCGGCACCCGCACGAACCGTGCCAAGGCCCGCCGCATGTGGAAGGAAGCAGCAGACAGCGGCGAGATCTTATCCAACATTGCACTGGGCGATGACTACGCTGCCCGGGGCGACAATGGCCGGGCACTTTTGTATTACCGCCGTGCCCGCTCCAACGCAGCCCATATGCCGGATATCGAGTACACTCCGCAGGTGTGCCTGCGTGTGGCCCAGACCGAAACGCGCTACACCAGCCGCAAAAAGGCGCTGGCACTGGCCGCAGAAGCAAGGCAGGGCTTTGCCATCAAGGCCCGTGAGCACGAGCCGGACGCAGAGCAGTGGCTGGCCGAAGCCGACCAGCTCATCCGGGAACTGACCAGTGAACTGCCTGCCCGAGCCACAGCTTACGACATGGAATCTTTACAATTGGACTAAAAAATCGTCATATCGGGACGGTAAGATATACTCGGAAATGATTTGAAGAGCTGCGCCCAAGATGCACAGCACCGGAGAGGAAACAGACAGTATGAGCAAAGTAATCGGCATCGATCTCGGCACGACCAATTCCTGTGTGGCAGTGGTGGAGGGCGGCAAGCCCGTGGTCATCACCAATGCGGAGGGTGAGCGCACCACCCCCAGCGTTGTGGCCTTCACGAAGGACGGTGAACGTCTGGTGGGCGGTGCGGCCAAGCGCCAGATCGCCACAAATTCCGGGCGTACCATCTCCAGCATCAAGCGCCATATGGGCAGTGACTACCGGGTACACATCGACGGCAAAGACCTGACCCCGCAGGAGATCAGCGCCATGATCTTGGCCAAGATCCGCCGCGATGCCGAGAGCTATCTGGGCGAGCCGGTGACCGAAGCGGTCATCACGGTGCCCGCCTACTTCGACGACAGCCAGCGCAAGGCTACGCAGGATGCAGGCCGCATTGCAGGCCTGAACGTGCTGCGCATCATCAACGAGCCTACTGCTGCCGCTGTGGCCTATGGTTTGGATAACGAAGCATCGCAGAAGATCCTCGTCTACGACCTCGGCGGCGGCACCTTTGATGTGTCCATCATCGAGATCGAGGACGGGACCTTTACGGTGCTTGCCACCGGCGGCGACACCCATCTGGGCGGTGACGACTTCGATCAGCGCATCGTGGAATATGCCGTGGCCGAGTTCAAAAAATCGGATCGCATCGACCTCTCCCGCGACCCGGCAGCTATGGGCCGGCTGAAAGAGGAAGCCGAAAAGGCAAAGAAGGAGCTTTCTGCCGCGCCGTCGGCACAGCTGAACCTGCCGTTCATTGCAGTGGGCAAGGACGGCCCTCACCACTTGGATATCTCGCTTTCCCGCCCGCAGTTTGAGATGATGACCGGCGACCTGCTGGCCCGCACAGTGGCTCCTGTGCAGAATGCGCTGCGGGATGCAGGCATTTCCGCCAGCCAGCTGGGCAAGGTGCTGCTGGTGGGCGGCAGCACCCGGATGCCTGCGGTGGAGCGTCAGGTGAAGGAGCTGCTGGGCTGCGAACCCAGCCACAGCCTGAACCCGGACGAGTGTGTTGCCATGGGTGCGGCTGTGCAGGGCGGTCTGCTGCAGGGCGGCGGCAAGCTGGCCGGTGCCACCGGCGCAGCCGCGCAGGGCCTTGTGCTGATGGATGTGACCCCGCTGACCCTCTCCATTGAGACGCTGGGCGGCGTGGCCACCCCGCTGATCACCCGCAACAGCATGATCCCCACCCGCAAGAGCCAGATCTTCACCACCGCACGGCCCATGCAGACCAGCGTGGAGATCAACGTGCTGCAGGGCGAGCGCCACTTTGCCCGCGACAACAAGAGTCTGGGCAAATTCAAGCTCACCGGCATTCGGGCAAGCTTCTCCTCCAAACCGCAGATCGAAGTTACCTTCGATATCGACGTGAACGGCGTGGTGAAGGTGTCTGCCAAAGACCTTGGCACCGGCCGGGAGCAGAACATCACCATCACCGGCAGCACCAACCTTTCGGAAAATGAGATCCAGCGTGCCATGGCAGACGCTGCCGCCTACGAGGCCGAGGACAGCCGCCGCAAGGAGCGGCTGGATCTGCATAATCAGGCCGAGGTGCTGGCCTACAAGGTGGACGAGGCTCTTTCCAAATGCAAAAAGGAGCTGGACAAGGATGAGAAGAACCGCATCAAAACCGACCTCACCAACCTCCGCCGCTGCCTGCGCAAGGATAAGCCCGAAAAGATGAATGAAAACGAGGAAGCCAATCTCCGTCAGGCCAAGACCCAGCTGGAAGAAAGCGCAAATCATCTGATGGTGCTTTATACCAGTGAGCAGGAAACAGATGGTACGAATAATGCGCTGTAAAAGTTGCAACAAAACAGAATGATGAGAACTGTGCTCTGTGGAAAATAGAAACCACAGAGCACGTTTTTCTGCAGAAATAGTTGCAGGAGATAGGCTGACATTGTATAATACAACTGTATAGTTTTGGCTAAATTCGGGAATGATGCCTTGTTTGGGAGAAAGACATGGAAAAAACTGCGGAAAAGCTAAAGGTAAATGAGAGCCTGTTAAAAACAGTACTGTGCAGTGCTACTTTTTGGGGATTGTTGGCGCATGGTATGGTTCTGTTCAACAAATACTCATTCCATGATGATGTACGGTATTTCAATGAAGTGGGCGCTACTTACGAATCTGGACGGTGGATGCTGGGCATTCTTGGAAGTCTGAGTGCAAATTTGCTGGGTAGTAAAAACTACAGCCTGCCAGTGGTAAATGGTACGATTACGATTTTGTGCATTGCAGCAATCGTATATCTGCTGGCGGATAGTTTGAGGATCCAGTCAAAGCCTCTTGTTATTCTGCTGTGCGGAAGTATGGTGACATTTCCGTCAGTGACGGGAACATTCAGTTACATGTTTACTGCACCATACTATTATGCTGCATCCCTACTGGGAGTTGTTGGAGCATGGATTTTTCACCAGAAAAAGAATGTTGTCGCTCTATTACTCTGCACGGTTTTGATGGCTTGCTCTGTTGGTGTGTACCAGGCAAATATCCCGGTCTGCATCTGTACATTGCTGCTTTATATGATGGAAGATATCCGGCAGTCTGATATGAACTGGAAAACGTTTTGGAAAATGGCCCTGTGTAATGCAACTGTGTGCATTGGGTTTGTTACAGAATATTTTCTAGTCAATCAATATTTTCTGAATCAGTTTGGCGTTGTTTTGACGGATTACAAAGGTATCAATCATTTTGGAAGAACAAATCTGAGCAATTATATTTATCGGATACTGTGCGGTTACGGCTCATTCTTTTATCCAAGCACTGCTGTGGAAGACTTCAGCGCAAGATATGTCTATACTTTGTTGATCATTGTTACTGCGATCATTGCCATATTTGTGCTCCGGAAAATGTATATTCTTAAGACCCCAAAAGGATGTCAAACCCTATTGATTCTAATCGCATATCCTATTGCAGCATGCTTTGTATACCTGATGGTAGAGCCTTGGGATGTTCATGCCGTAATGACTTTTGGACAGGCGTTTGCCTTTGCTTTGGTTGTATGGTTTATTGATAAATATCCCGAAGATAGAACAAAAGTAGAAGGTGCCCTATGTAAAGCCGCTGTTGCCCTATTAGGAGTACTTGTGACTCTAAATATTCGTTACAGCAATATCCTCTACCTAAAAGCAGACGTGATGCAGACACAAATGATCAGTTATTACACAACTTTGATCACGCGAATTGAAAGTATCGAAGGTTATACTGAAGATGCGCAGGTTGTTTATATCGGGGAGTATGACAAGCACGATAAAAATCTTGTTGGAATCAGCGAATATTTCGATGATTTGGATCTGGCTACATATAAAGGAGAACCTATTTTCAATGATTACGCATGGAAGGAAGCCATGGAGTTTTGGTGTGGCTTTGCACCGGAATTAGGAGATGCCGCAGAGTTTGACGGTAATGCCGAGGTAGCATCTATGCCCTGCTATCCGGATCAGGGTTCGATCCGGTGCATCAACGGAAAAATTGTTGTCAAATTTGCAGATGAGCCGTAAGAACTACGAAAAAGCAGGGAAGTTAAATGAAAAAATTATCGTTAATTATTTCAGTTTATAACGAAGAAGCCGTTCTGGAAAAGTTTTATAAAGCTTTCTGCTCCATCGAACAGAATTTGGAATACGGGGGAGGGGGATATGAGCTGATTTTTGTAAATGATGGCAGTACCGATGCCAGTATGAATATTCTGGAAGTGATTGCGCAGCAGAACAAGAATGTCCGTGTAATCAGTTTTTCGCGAAATTTTGGCCACGAGGCTGCCATGATTGCAGGCATCGATCATGCTGCGGGGGACGTGATCATTTGCATGGATGCCGACCTGCAGCACCCTCTGGAATGCATCGCCCCCATCATGGCGAAATTTGAGGAAGGCTATGAGGTTATCAGCATGGTCCGAACCTCCAACAAATCGGCAGGTGCCATCAAAAACTTTACATCCAGAGCATTCTACCGGGTGATCAACGCCTTGTCTGATCAAGTAAAGCTGGAGGAAAATGCATCGGATTTCTTTGCCATCAGTAGCCGTGTGGCAGATGTTCTACGTACAAATTACCGTGAAAAAACTCGTTTTCTACGTGGATATGTACAAAGCGTTGGTTTCCGGAAAACAACGCTGGAATACACTGCTGCGGAAAGAGCTGGCGGTGCCAGCCACTATACGCTAAAAAAACTGATGAATTTTGCAATCAGCACCATAGTCGGTTTTTCTGATTTTCCACTGAAACTCGGCCTCTATGCCGGTGCTGTAAGTTTTCTTGCTGCTGTGCTTTTTGCTATAAGTGCACTGTGCGGCTTCCGCGAGTATAAGGTGATTCTTGCAGCATTCAATGTTTTATTTGCTGTTCTCTTTTTGCTGGTCGGAATTATGGGTGAATATTTTTCCGTTGCATTCGCAGAGCTGAAAAACCGTCCGATCTATATTGTGGAAAAGGAAATCAATTCCGGGCGCTGCGTATGATACAAACAATAAAGCAACTTTATTTTCGTTATAAGGAATTGATCAACTATGTGATCGTAGGTGGTCTGACTACGGTAGTGAGTCTGACAAGTTACTATTTTTTCACTACAGCCTTTCTGGATCCGCAAGACCCATTTCAACTGATGGCTGCCAATACGTTCTCATGGATCTGCGCAGTTTCTTTTGCTTATATCACAAACCGAAAGTTCGTTTTTGAAAGTAAAAGCACTGATAAATTGCGCGAAATGCTGAAATTTTTCAGTGCGAGGATTTCCACTCTCCTTATCGAAATGGCCTGCATGACATTGCTGGTAAATATTCTGCACTGGAATGACCGGATCTCTAAGTTTGCGGTACAGTTCATCGTCATGGCTCTGAATTACATTTTCAGCAAGCTGTTTGTGTTCCGCATCAAAGAATAATACAGAGTAAAAGGGGCTGCTGCACATGCAACAGCCCCTTTTACTCTGTGGAAAAAGTATTACAGCATCTTGGAAAGGAATGCTTTCAGTCTGGGATGCTTCGGATTCGTGAACAGTTCCTGCGGCGGCTCGTCCTCCTGGATCTTGCCGTCGTCGATGAAGATGACGCGGTTGGACACCTCGCGGGCGAAGCCCATTTCGTGGGTGACCACCAGCATGGTGATGCCGGTGTGGGCCAGCTCCTTCATCAGTTCCAGAACCTCGCCCACCATTTCGGGGTCGAGGGCGCTGGTGGGCTCGTCGAACAGGATCACGTCCGGATCCATGGCAAGGGCACGGGCAATGGCAATACGCTGCTGCTGGCCGCCGGAAAGGCTCTTGGGGTAGGCATCGGCCTTGTCGGCCAGGCCCACGCGGGCCAGAAGTTCGTCTGCCTTGGCGGAGATGGCTTCCTTATCCTTCAGTTTCAGCAGGGTGGGGGCCAGCTCCAGATTTTTCTTCACAGTCAAGTGCGGGAACAGGTTGAAGTGCTGGAACACCATGCCCATCTTCTGGCGCACAGCGTCGATGTGGGCTTCGTCCACCTCGGTGCCTTCAAATTTGATGCTGCCGGAGGAGGGAATCTCCAGCCGGTTCAGGCAGCGCAGAAAGGTGGATTTGCCGCAGCCGGAGGGGCCGATCAGGCAGACCACGTCGCCGCGGTAAATATCAATATCGATGCCCTTCAGCACGTCCAGAGTGGGGGTGGGCTGCTTTGCGCCCGGCTTCTTTTCGCCGCCGTAGGTCTTTGTCAGGCCGCGGACTTCCAGAATCTTATCGGTCACTTTGAGCCAGCCTCCTCTCAAACTTTGCCAGCAGACGGGTGAACAGCATGACCAGCACAAGGTAGATCAGTGCATCACCCAGCAGCGGGAACATGGGTTCGTAGGTGCGGTTCATGATGCCCTGCGCGGCGTACAGCAGCTCCTTGCCGCCGATGACCGTGATCAGGGAGGTATCCTTCAGCAGGACGATGAACTCGTTGCCCAGTGCGGGCAGCACCGCACGGATGGCCTGCGGGATGATGATGACCACCATGGTGGTCATGTAGTTCAGGCCAAGGCTACGTCCGGCCTCCATCTGGCCGGGGTCAACGGCCATCAGGCCGCCGCGGATGATCTCCGAAACATAGGCACCGGAGTTGATGCCCAGTGCCAGCGCACCCACCATGGTAAAGTTGCGGCTGTTGGCAAAGATGACCATGCTCATGATGAGCAGCTGCACCATCATGGGCGTGCCGCGGATGATGGTGGTGTAAATTTCGCAGATGATGTTGAAGAAGCCCAGCACCGGGTTCTTGTGGCCGGGGCGCTGCTGGTCGTGTGCCACACGCACCAGTGCCACCACGCTGCCCAGCACGATGCCCAGTGCCAGCGCAATGGCAGTGACCAGCAGGGTGGTGCTCACGCCGTTGATGTACTGCGTCCAGCGGTCTTTCAGGATGAAGGCCTGATAAAATTTGAAGAAAAACTCCTGCCCGAAGCTGAGCTTGGTGCCGCTGTTGAGCAGCTCTTTGAGCAGTTCGTATTGAGCAGCCATTCGCATCCTCACTTTCCTGTTTTGTTAGAATTTTGTAACCTTATTTTTCCAAAAAAGGGGAGGTGCCCCAGTTGGGGGCTGCCTCCCCGTGGTTCCATTATCAGCCAGCTGATTATTCAGCGGTGATGTACTTGTCCACGATGGACTGCAGGGTGCCGTCAGCCTTCAGCTCTTTCAGAGCGGCGTTGACGGCATCTTCCAGAGAAGAACCCTTTGCCATACCAATGGCGTAATCTTCCTCGGCGTAGCTGGTATCCAGGATCTTCAGGCCGGGGTTGGCAGCAATGAACTCCTGGGCGGGAGCGTTGTCGATGACAACTGCATCCACCTGACCATTGTTCAGAGCCTGCACAGCGGTCAGACCGTCGTCGTAAGCCACAACATTGTCGTCGCCGAAGTCATCGGAGCAGTAGATGTAGCCGGTGGTACCGCGCTGGGTGCCGATCTTCTTGCCGGCCAGATCGTCGGGAGAAGCAATGTCGGAGCCTTCGGGCACGATGATGGACTGGATGCCGGTAGCGTAGCTGTCGGAGAAGTCCATCACAGCCTTGCGCTCGTCGGTGACGGTAACGCCAGCCATGACGATATCGGCCTTACCCTGCTGCACGCTCAGCAGAGCAGCGTCAAAGTCCATATCATCGATCTGCAGCTCCAGACCCAGCTTGTCAGCAATGGCCTGAGCAGTCTCGATGTCGATGCCCTCGAACTCGCCTGCATCGGTGGTCATCTCATACGGAGGAAAGGCAGCGTTGGTAGCCATGGTCAGCTTGCCAGCCTCAACGGTGGTCAGCTCGCCAGCGGCAGCGCTGGTGGAAGCAGCTTCAGAAGAAGCAGCAGAGCTTGCCACGGAGGAAGCGGTGCTTGCGGAAGAACCACCGCAGGCGGTCAGAGCCAGAGCGGCAACGGACAGACCAGCAGCTGCCAGAAAGCTGCGACGAGAAATCTTTTTCATATTCAAACACTCCTCAAATGTACTGTATGTTTTTGCGGTACGCCGGAACGATGCGATTCATCGAACATCTGGCGAACGAATTTAGTATAGATTGTACAAATTGAAAAGTCAATACTTGTGCAAAAAATCTCATCAATTGAAACCGAATTGAAAACAATTATACAAAAAATGCGCTGAAGAAATGTATATATACGAATTATAGATATTTTGCGATCTCTTCTTTGCTCCGCTTTGGCACGCAGTAATCCCGGTTCTCGTCCAGATAATATTTTACGCCGGTCTCAGCCGTCAGCGGCACAATGTGAGCCTTGTGGGCCGGGTAGCCGAACGCCACCATGAATGCCAGCTTCTGCGGTTCTTCAATGCCCAGCAGTTCAGTGAGGGCAGGCTTGTTGATCGCGCCCATGATGCAGCTGCCCACGCCTTTGTCCCATGCGGCAAGGGTCATGTTGGCAAGGGCGATGCCGGTATCAGTGGCAAGGTCGCCGGGGATGGAAGTGTCCTGCACCACGGCCACATACAGGGTGGGCAGCTCGTCGGCTTTGGGCGTGCCCTGCTCCGGCGGCAGATAGGCAGCCCACTTGACCAGCGGCTGCACCTTTGCCACCGCCTCGGGCTTGTTCACCACCACCAGACGCACAGCCTGACGGTTGGCTCCGCAGGAGGACAGGCGGACGGCCTCGACGATATCATCCACCACATCCTGCGGAACAGCTTTCTGTGCAAAGCGGCGGTAGGTGCGGCGGCTGACAAGAGTATCCATAACAGACATAAAGAGCACCTCCTTTATATAAGTGTTGTCAAAAGTATAGCAGATGCGGCAGAGTCTTGCAACGCTCCGGCGCAAAAAAGCTTGCACGTTGGACAGTGATCTTGCCTTTTGCGACAGGCTGCGATTGCATCCGACAAATGATACATGGTAAAATATGGTAGAAGAAAGGAGGCGGCGCAATGGTATTGGCGGCAGGCATCGTGGGTTTTATTCTGGGGGTCAATTTGGGTTTTTTGTTTGCCGGGCTGATGCGGGCGGCAAAGGAGAAGGACGAGCAGACAGAAGATGAAAACAAGACATGTTGAGAATGAATGAAAATAACGGAGAACAAAAAGGGCCGCTGTACGGGATGCTGTGCAGCGGCCCTTTTTGCTGGGCTTGACGGAACTTACGATTTTCTCTTGGTCGCTCCTGCTTTTCTGCATCCGGCGGAAAAAGATGCCAAAAACCACTTGACAAACTGTTACGGGGGGGGGGGTATTATATAGGAAAAGCAGGCTCCACAAAAAAGTGATGGGGGCATGCAGAAAAGATTGTGAGGTTGATTCTTATGTCTAACATTTCTCGTCGTAAGTTCCTCAAGGGCGCAGGTGTTGCTGCTCTGGCTGTTGCTGCTGCCGGTGTTCTGGCTGGCTGCTCTGGCAACGCTGGCCCCGATGTCCCCGATGTCCCCGGTGTGACCACTCGTCCTGTGCTGGTTATCTTTATGAAGGATGAAGGCGATGGTAAGACCAACGTTGTGGGTGAGACTGCCAAGATTGATGTTCTGAAGACCGAGAACTCTGTGAAGGTTGCTGACATCGATAAGAAGCTGCTTCCCGAAGATTACCATCTGGAGAACGAGAACGCTGTTGTTGAAGTCCGCAAGGACGACAGCAAGGGTGAGTACATCATCGTCTTCGTGACTGATGTGACTGTGACTCCGACCAAGAAGACCATCGATGTCAAACTGCTGGAGCTGCCGAACAACTTCATTGAGGCTAAGGCTGAGGTTGCAGTCGATGCAACTGGCGTCAGCGCTGCTGATATTCAGCTGCCGGACGGCTACAAGCTGAGCACCGACTACGACACGGAGGAAGAGCTGTTGAAGGTTCGTCCCTTCGGGACTGTCTTCATTGTGACCAAGCTCTGATTTCCTGGCACGGAAGTTTTTTGAAAAAACTCAAATAGCACCAACAGGGTGGCGGCCAACAAGGTCTCCGCCCTATTGGTGTTGTTTTTTTGTTGAAATTTTACTTGACAAATAGTTACCGGGGAGGGTATTATATAGGAAAAGCAGGCTCCACAAAAAAGTGATGGGGGCATGCAAAAAGATTGTGAGGTTGATTCTTATGTCTAACATTTCTCGTCGTAAGTTCCTCAAGGGTGCAGGTGTGGCTGCTCTGGCTGTTGCTGCTGCCGGTGTGCTGACTGGCTGCTCCAATGGGGATGCTCCTGTGATTCCCGAAGTGACCAAGGAAGTTAAGGTCATCTTTATTTGCAACGGCGCAACTGCTGGCAAGGATGGTTCTGTTGTTGTTAAAAAGGACGCCAAGACTGTTCTGGTCTCCCAGATTAAGGCTGAGCAGATCCCGCAGGGCTATACTGTGGAGAGCACCGGTGAGCTGAAGATTCAGGAAATCGACGGCAAGGAGTGCGTGCTTGTCACCCTGAAGAAGATTGCTACCACTAAGCCTGTTACGGTTGCATTCTACGATACCGTCAACAAGGCTATGTTGAGCACCACCATGACGATTAACGTTGCATCGGATGCTGAGTTTGTTTACAAGACCGATCTGAAGGAATCTCTGCCCGGCTACGAGATTATCGACAACGGCAAGAACCAGATCAGCGAAAATAACCGCGTTGTGATGTCTGTTAAGCCTGTTGCAGCGGAAAAATGAGAAACGTTACTGTTACTTATCGTTATGAGGGCTCTAATAAGGTCATTACCAAGGCTACCGTTGACGTTCCCATGAGCAAGAAGGTTCTGACCAAGGCTGAGCTGCCGGGTGCAACCGTTGAGAGCAGCGGTTATCTGTTTGATGTTGTTCCTACTACGAATGGCCCGTTCGGCATCAATGATCTGGGCGGTGGCAAGGGCGAAGTTGCTGTTACTGCAACGATCAAGATGCACAAATAATTTGAGCTGGCTTTTACAGCTCAAAAACTAAGTTCACAAAAAAGGCGGCAGTCATATTGAACTGCCGCCTTTTTACACTTATAGTCAGTTTCGCCGCTTTTTTGGAATGGGCACGCTGAGCACCAGCGTGATGCCGATGGCCAGCGTAACGGCTACCTTAAAGGTGCTGATGCCGTTGGAGAGGGCCAGCGCATTGTTGCCCTGTATAAAATAGTAGGCGGTGTAGTAGATGCCCGCACCGGGCACCAGCGGGAAGATGCCGGACAGCAGGAACACCGTTACCGGCATTTTAAGCACAATGGCAAACACGCGGGTGAGCAGGGTGAGGGGGATCACCGCCAGCAGGGAGGCTGCGGCACTGTCTGCCCCCAGCATCACGGCCAGCTCGTAGACAAACCAGCCCACGGCACCCACCAGCCCGCAGAAGGGCAGGCTTTTGCGCGGACAGCCGAACAGAACGGCAAAACTCAGGGTGCCTGCGCCGGCGATAAAGAACTGCGCGGCCAGCTCCCCAATTTGTGTACTGGTCAACATCATGCCACGACCACCCCCGTAAAGAATGTATAAAGGCTCAGCACAAGGCCGGTGCCAATGGCAATGCTGGCTGCAATGAGCAGCGCATCGATCATGCGGATGGTGCCGGAGAGGTAATCTCCGTGCACAAAGTCGCGGATGCCCATGGTAAAGGCGATGCCGGGGGTCAGGATCATCAGCGAGCCGATAATAGAGTGACTGGCCGGTGTGCCCAGCACTCGGCAGGCCAGAATGCACACCAGCGTGATAAGCGCAGCACAGCTGATCTTGCAAAAGCCGCCGGGCAGCTCGTGCTGCTCACACAGCAGCAAATAGCCGCTGGCAAGAAAGCCTGCCAGTGCCGCCGCCAGTGCACTGCGCAGTGTGCCGCCGAAGATCAGCGCAAAGCAGAATGCACCGCACATGCCGGAGACCAGCTGCACCCAGTCCTTGGGGAAGGGGATGCGCCGTGCCAGCACAAGGCGGCTCTCGGCCTCGTCCAGAGTCATATTGCCCTCGGCGATCTCGCGGGAGAGGGCGTTCACCGCCGCCACCCGGCTCAGATGGGTGGTACGGCTGGGCACGTTGCGCACCTCGCTGATCTCGGCGGTGCCCGCACTGGCAAAGATGCCGTTGGTCAGCACATAAACGTGGAACTCCCGCAGATGGAACGACCGGGCCATGATCTCCATGGTCTGCTCCACCCGGAACACCTCGGCACCGTTTTCCAGCAGTGTCTGCCCCGCCGCCATGATAAAATCCATGATGCGGCGGCGCAGTTCTTCATCCGGGAAAACCTCGCGGCTGTTCATTGCCGCACCTCCTTTATAAATAATGCTGTCTTATTCTACCATGTCCGCGGCTGGCGCACAAGATAAAAAAACGCAATTTCCTACTAAAAAACTTCGTTGTAGGTGTTGACAAATCCGCTCGATTGGATTATTATAAATGCAATATCACAAAAATGGCTGTGAAGAGAAGAGTAGGCCTTCGCATTGATCCTTACCAGAAAGCCCGGGCGATGGAAAAGGGCAGGAAACAGGAAGCTGAAAATGGTCTCGGAGCTGTGCAGGCGAGGTGCATGAGCGCTAAGTTTGCAACGGGATGCGCCCGTTACAGCGTCCGGCTGTAAGCAGCAAGGCTGCCGCAGCATTGAGGCTGTGCCCGCAAGGGTGCGGTAAACCAAGGTGGTACCACGGAAGTATGTTATGCTCCCGTCCTTGTCTGAGCGTTGGCTCAAGGTCAAGGACGGGAGCTTTTTTCATGCATCCGTCAAAGGCCCTTAGCACGGAACTGTGCCGTGCGGGCCGCTGTACATTTTATTAAGCAATAGAGAGGGAACAAAACTATGATTACTCGTCGTGATTTTCTGAAGGTTTCTGGCGTCGCAGCTGCTGCAGCTGCCCTGACCGCATGCGGCGGCTCTTCTTCCACCGCATCTTCCGCTGCTTCCGGCACTGCTTCTTCCGCAGCTTCTTCTGCTGTGGCTAAGCTGGACAAGGTGAAGGTGGCTGTGCCCAACGACACCACCAACGAGGCACGCGCCCTGACCCTGCTGGAGAAGAACGGCTTCTTTAAGCTGAAGGCTGATGCAGGCCTGACCGCAACCGCAAAGGACATCGAGGAGAACCCCCTGAATGTTTCCGTCGATGAGGTCGAGGCTGCTCAGGTGCCCAACGTCCTGCAGGACGAGGACTACGCCGTCATCAACTCCAACTACGCCATCTCCGCTGGTCTGGACCCCATGACCGATGCTCTGGCAATGGAGGACGGCACCTCTGCTTACGTCAACATTCTGGTCTGCAAGGACGGCAATCAGGAAGAGCCGAAGATCAAGGCTCTGGCCGCTGCTCTGCAGAGCCAGAAGGTGAAGGACTTCATGGATGAAAACTACAAGGGCGCTGTGGTGTCCGTTGTGGAGAACCCCACCGACGGCTATGACTCCTCCATCGACTACGATGCACTGAACGGCGAGACCGTCAGCTGCGCTGCTACTCCGGCTCCTCACTGCGAGGTTCTGGAGATCTGCAAGGACATCCTGGCCGAAAAGGGCATCACGCTGGATATTCAGGAGTACGACGACTACATCATTCCCAACAACATCGTTGAGGACGGCCAGTGCGATACCAACTATTTCCAGCATCAGCCGTATCTGGACGACTTCAATGCAGAGCACGGCACCCATCTGGTGACGGTTGCCGGCATCCACGTGGAGCCTATGGGCATCTACGGCGGCAAGCAGGACAGTCTGGCACCGATCGAGGGTTAAGCAAACTCCCCCAGTCACCTTGCGGTGACAGCCCCCTCGGGGAGGGGGTCTTTGCCTGACCGTTCTGTTTCAGGCTCCCTCCATGAGGGAGCTGGCAAACCCGCAAGGGTTTGACTGAAGGAGTTTATTCAACAGCAAGGAGCAATTTCTGTGATCGAGATCAAACATCTTTCCAAGACCTTCCAGATGAAGGACGGCGCGGTGAATGCGCTGAAGGACATCAACCTCACCATCCCGGATGGTTCCATTTATGGCATCATCGGCATGTCCGGTGCGGGCAAATCCACGCTGGTGCGCTGCATCAACCTGCTGGAACGCCCCACCGAGGGCAGCGTTGTGATCGACGGTACCGCTATGGAAACTTTAAACGCAGCCCAGCTGCGTGAGCGCCGCCGCGATATCACCATGATCTTCCAGCAGTTCAATCTGCTGATGCAGCGCAGCTGCCTGAAGAACATCTGCTTCCCCATGGAGCTGGCCGGTGTGAAAAAGGCGGATGCCGAAAAGCGTGCCAGAGAGCTGCTGGAAGTGGTGGGCCTGCCCGATAAGGCCAACGCCTACCCGGCACAGCTGTCCGGCGGCCAGAAGCAGCGCATTGCCATTGCCCGCGCACTGGCAACGGACCCCAAAGTTCTGCTCTGCGATGAAGCCACCAGCGCACTGGACCCCAACACCACCCATGCTATCCTGACCCTGATCAAGGACATCAACAAGAAGCTGGGCATCACGGTTGTGGTCATCACCCATCAGATGAGCGTTGTGGAAGAGATCTGCGATCACGTTGCCATTCTGGACGGCGGCGTTGTGGTGGAGGAAGGCTCCGTGCAGGAGATCTTCTCGAACCCCAAAACGCCCGCAGCAAAGCGTCTGGTGGCACCTAACGGCGGCAGCGCCGCACGGGATTTGTCCAGCTTTGCACCGGACGACCATGTGGTGCGCGTCACCTTCAACGGTTCGTCCACGGCAAAGCCGCTGGTGGCAAGCCTTGCTGCAGAAAAAGGCATTCTGGTGTCGGTACTCAGTGCCGACACCCGTGATCTGAGCGGCCAGTGCTACGGCTCCATGTTGCTCAAGCTGCCCACTGATGTGGAGCAGGCAAAGCAGGCTGCGGCCTATATGCGCGCCCAGCCCGGCATTACGGTAGAGGAGGTGACCGGCGAATGAGTATTGCAGATTACGGTTTTGCCATCTGGGAGACCTTTTACGTGACGGTCCTTTCCACCGCGTTTGCGCTGGTGCTGGGCCTGCCGCTGGGTGTGCTGCTGGTGGCCGGTGATAAGGACGGCATTCTGCCGCTGCCCGGCTGGCTGATGCACATTCTCAACATCGTTATCAACATCCTGCGCAGTGTTCCGTTCCTGATCCTGATGATCTGTGTATTCCCGCTTACCCGTGCCATCGTGGGCACCACGGTGGGTACCAAAGCCACCATCGTTCCGCTGGTGGTGGCAGCCTTCCCGTTCGTGGCGCGTCTGGTGGAGACCAGCCTGCGCGAGCTGGACGAGGGCGTGGTGGAAGCGGCCCAGAGCATGGGCGCAACGCCGTTCCAGATCATTACCAAGGTGATGATCCCGGAATGCCTGCCCGGCCTGATCTCCAGCATGACCACCGCACTGACCACCATTCTGGGCTACTCGGCCATGTCCGGTGTCATTGGCGGCGGCGGTCTGGGCAAGATCGCTTTGTCCTATGGCTATTACCGCTACCAGACCGATATCATGATCGTGTGTGTCATTTTGCTGGTGCTGATGGTTCAGGTGTTCCAGACTTTGGGCACTGCTTGGGCCACCAGAAGCGATAAGCGGCTGCGGAAGTAACTCCTTCAGTCGCACTTCGTGCGCCAGCTCCCCCGGAGAGGGAGCCTCTGGCGAAGAGGAAAACTTTCCGGTATTGCCAAAGCCGAAAGGCTTTGACGGAAGGAGCCCTCTCCTCATTTTGCCCCCGAACGGGAACTAAAATTTAACGTTTCAATTCCCCGCCGGAGGCTGCAGCACTCCTGCGGGGAATTGTGCTATATGGACAAACCCAGTAAAGGAGTATGTAGTATGAATCGCGATACCATCTGCGTGCAGGGCGGTTACACCCCCGGCAACGGCGAACCCCGCCAGATCCCCATTATCCAGTCCACCACCTTCAAGTATGCCACCAGCGAGGACATGGGCAAACTGTTCGATCTGGAAGCTGACGGCTACTTCTATTCCCGTCTGCAGAACCCCACCTGCGACCTTGTGGCTAAGAAGATCTGCGAGCTGGAAGGCGGCACGGCTGCAATGCTGACCAGCAGCGGTCAGGCTGCAAACTTCTTTGCCCTGTTCAATCTCTGCGAAGCAGGCGACCACATCGTGGCATCCAGTACCATCTACGGCGGCACCTTCAACCTGATCTCCGTCACCATGAAGAAAATGGGCATTGAAGCCACCTTTGTTGATCCGCTGTGCACCGAGGAAGAATTGAACGCCGCATTCCGGCCCAACACCAAGGTGGTGTTCGGCGAGACCATCGCAAACCCGGCCCTGACCGTGCTGGACATTGAGAAGTTTGCCAAGGCTGCTCACGCCCACGGTGTGCCGCTGATCGTGGACAACACCTTTCCCACGCCGGTCAACTGCCGCCCCTTTGAGTGGGGCGCGGATATCGTGACCCACTCCACCACCAAGTACATGGACGGTCATGGCGCGGTGCTGGGCGGTGCCATCGTGGACGGCGGCAAGTTCGACTGGATGGCCCATGCCGAGAAGTTCCCCGGCCTGTGCACCCCGGACGACAGCTACCACGGCATCACCTACGCCGAGCGTTTCGGCAAAGAGGGTGCCTTTATCACCAAGGCTACCGCGCAGCTGATGCGTGACTTTGGCTCCATGCAGTCGCCCATGAACGCCTACATGCTGAACCTCGGTCTGGAAAGCCTGCATGTGCGGATGCAGCGCCACTGCGCCAACGGCATGGCCGTGGCAGAGTTCCTTGAAAGCCATCCCAAGGTGGCCTACGTGAACTACTGCGGCTTGGAGTCCAGCCCGTACCATGCACTGGCTGAAAAATACTTGCCGAACGGCAGCTGCGGCGTGGTCAGCTTTGGTCTGGCCGGCGGCCGTGAGGCTGCAAGCATCTTTATGAAGAACCTGAAGCTGGCAGCCATCGAGACCCATGTGGCCGATGCCCGCACCTGTTGCCTGAACCCTGCATCCAGCACACACCGTCAGATGAACGATGAGCAGCTGAAAGCCGCCGGTGTGCCCGCAGAGCTTGTGCGCATGAGCTGCGGTCTGGAAAGCAGCGAAGACCTCATCGCAGATATTGCACAGGCGCTGGATAAGATCTAAAAGGTGAGTTCAGCAGCATCTAATCGGTTCCGGCCCTTCTCGTAAAAACGCGTTTGTCGCGCTCCGCAGGGCGCGACAAACGCAAAATATAAAAATAAATTCCGCTGAAGATAGCCAGAGCGTCAGCGGAGGCTATTCTAAATCGTTAGGAGTACGAACTATGCCGCTGATCATCCCCAAGACCCTGCCTGCTTACGATGCCCTCTACAACGAAAATATCTTCGTCATGCATCGTGAGCGCGCCCTTGCCCAGCACATCCGCCCGCTGGAGATCCTGATCCTGAACCTGATGCCCACCAAGATCACCACCGAGACCCAGATCGCCCGTCTGTTGGCAAATACCCCGCTGCAGGTGCACATGACCCTGCTGCAGACGGCCAGCCATGCGGCGACCCACGTTTCGGCAGCACACCTCGAATCGTTCTATAAGAACTTCAACGAGGTGAAGAACAACCGCTACGACGGCATGATCATCACCGGCGCACCGGTGGAGACCATGGACTTTGAGCAGGTGGATTACTGGCCGGAGCTGTGCGAGATCATGGACTTCAGCGAGACGAATGTCTACTCCACCCTGCATGTGTGCTGGGGCGCGCAGGCGGGCCTGTATTACCACTACGGCGTGCACAAGCAGCTGCTGCCGGAAAAGATGTTCGGCGTGTTCGAGCACCGGGTCGTCCGCCCGTCGAACCCGCTGGTGCGCGGTTTTGACGAGGTGTTCTATGCGCCCCACAGCCGTCACACCGGCATCAGCCGCGAGGATGTGGACAACTGTAAGGCTTTGCGCATCCTTGCCGAGAGCGATGCGGCCGGGCCTTTCCTCATGAGCACCGAGAACGGACGGCAGATCTTTGTCACCGGCCACCCGGAGTACGACAAATACACGCTGGATTCAGAGTACCGCCGCGATGTGGACAAGGGCCTGCCCATCCATGTGCCGGTGAATTACTACCCGGACGATGATCCCACAAAGCCGCCGCTGTTCCGCTGGCGTGCCCACGCCCACCTGCTGTATGAGAACTGGCTGAACTACTACGTCTACCAGAACACCCCCTACGATCTGGGCGAGATCCAGCGCGTAAAGCACGAATAAATGCACAAAAACCGGTATTGCGTCAAAATTGCGCGATACCGGTTTTTATGCTATACTGTTCCTGCGGCCCTTCTCCATTCCCCTAACCGCGGAAAGGAGGTGAACCCCTTGGAAACTCTCTCTACATTTATCCAAACCGTTGCCGCGCAGGTAGTTGCCTACTATCTGTGCACATGGATCGACGGTAAGATCGGCAAGGGCAGCAAACACTAAAAGAAGCCCCCGGTACTGACACTACCGGGGGCTTCGTGTTTCGGCATGAACCCGATGGATTCAATCTCTCTACATTGCCTATCTTTAGTATATGCAGTTTTGGGCAAAAGTCAAGCGATGAAATGTAAATTATTTTTTACGCCTTACCGGCTTTTTCTTGCGCACGCTGTAGCCAAAGGTGCCCAGCTTTTTGCCCAGAGCCAGATAGTCACCGTGACTGTAGACGATGAGCTTTGCCTTTTCGAGACACAGCTTGCCGCTTTCGTCCAGCAGGCTTTCGTCCACATCACAGGCCACCACTTCGGCAAGGAACAGGTCGTGGCTGCCCAGCGGGATCACCTGAGTTACCTTGCATTCCAGATTGACCGGGCTTTCTTCCAGAATGGGGCAGTCGGTCAGCACGCTGCCGGGGGCAGAATGCAGGCCGCAGGCGGCAAATTTATCCACATCACGGCCGCTTTTCACGCCGCACCAGTCCACCGAACGCACCAGCGCTTCGGTGGGCAGATTGATGGCAAACTGTCCGCTTTCCTGAATGAGGTGGTGGCTGTAGCGCTCCGGCCGAACGCTGATGGACACCATGCTGGGCTGGGTGCAGATGGTGCCCGTCCAGCCGATGGTGATGAGATTGGGCTTTTCCAGCCCGCCGCAGGACACCAATACCGGCGGTTCCGGGTTCAGCAGGGTGCTGCCCCGCCAGCTCTGTTTGCTCATCCGTGATACTTCCTTTCGTAAGGGGCCCAGGTGCGCTCGCTGATGATGTAGCGCGGGCGGGCTTTCGTCTCCATATAAATTTTGCCGATATACTCGCCGATCACGCCTAAGCACACCAGCTGCACGCCGCTCATGAAGCAGACGATGCACACGATGGAGGCCCAGCCGGCCACGCTGCTGCCCATGGCGGCGCACACGATGGCCCAGATGACTCCGATAAAGCTGATCAGGCTCACAAAGATGCCAGATCCGGTAATAAGGCGGATGGGCTTGTTGGAAAGGCTGGTGATGCCGTCAAAGGCAAGGGCCAGCATCTTGCTCAGCGGATAGTGGCTCTCACCGGCAAGGCGTTCGTGGCGCTCATAGGTGACTACCTCGCTCTTGAAGCCAACCAGCGGCACCATGCCGCGCAGAAAAATGTTCACTTCCCTGTAGTCGGCAAAGCTTTCCAGCACACGGGTGCTGATGAGGCGGTAGTCTGCGTGGTTGAACACGATGTCTGCGCCCAGAGCGTTCATCACATGGTAAAAGCCCTCGGCGGTGAAGCGCTTGAAGAAGGTGTCTGTATCGCGGCGGCTGCGCACGCCGTAGACCACCTCGGCACCGTCCAGATACTTTTTAACCATCTCGTCCATGGCGTTGATGTCGTCCTGACCATCGCAGTCGATGGAAATGGTAACATCGCAGGTGCCGCTGTGCAGTGCCTCCATCAAGCCTGCCAGCACGGCGTTCTGGTGGCCGCGGTTGCGGCTCTGGGAAATGCCGATGTAGTGCTCGTCCTGTGCGGCAAAACTCTGGATCAGTTCCCATGTCTTGTCTTTGGAGCCGTCGTTCACGAACAGCACCCGGCTCTTCTCGCTCACAAGGCCCTGTGCGGCAAGGCCGCTGATCTTTTCCAGAAACATGGGAGCTGTAATGGGCAGCACCTGCTCCTCGTTGTAGCAGGGGATCACGATCCATAAAATCGGTTTTGACATATTTAAAAATACTCCTATATTAAAAATAACAAGATGATGCCGCTGACGGTTACGGCCTTCCAGCGAAAAAGAGTTTTAGAAAAATCCGTAGATTTTTCTAAAACTCAAATATAAAAATAAAATTTCAGCTGAATACAGCCAAAGCGCACGCGGCGGCTATTCAAATGGTCACTGCACCATTTGCTTCAGTACCGCAGGCTCCAGCAGCTTGAAGCTGCTTTTGTAGGTGTCCAGCAGGCCGTCCCGCTGCATCTGGCTCAGCTCGCGGCTGAGGGCGCTGCGGTCGCAGTTCAGGTAATCTGCCAGCTGGATGCGGGAGAACGGGATGCTGAAGGTCAGGCTGCCAGCCCGCTCGGCTTCACTGAGCAGATAGGCGCACACTTTGGCCCGCAGGCTTTTGAGCACCAGCAGGTCGATGCGGCGGGAGAGGGAAAAATATTTATCGCTGATGGTGCGCACCAGATTGCGCAATGTCTGCTGGTGCGCCGGACTGCCATCCGAAAGCAGCAGCCGCTCGTAGGGAATCAGCAGCACCTCGCAGGGCACCGAAGCCATCACCGTGACCGGGCTTGCCAGACTGGAACCGCTCAGCACATCGCCGAACACGCCGCCCGGTTCCATGTGGGTGATGGGAATGCGCGCACCCTGCGGCCCGGGACGGTAGGCTTCCAGCTCACCGGACAGTACGATGCCCACCCTGCGGTTGGGTTCGCCTGCCAGAACAAGCGCTTCGCCTTTGCCGTAGCTGCGCATAACGGCACCCAGCTGGGCCAGCAGGGTCTGCAGCTCTTCAGGGGTCAGACCATTGAATAAAGAGGTGGAGCATAACAGCGGAAGAAAGTTTTTCATCACAATTCCGTGGGAAAGATCCGGCTTCCCACAGCCCTCCTGCAATTCCGTTGCACACGCAACGGTATTTTTGACTCTATTATAGTAAACTTAGACCCGCAAAGCAAATGATTTTGCAAATTTGCCTTGTAAAAAATATGAAAAGACCGACCCATGGTTCTGTGCAAAATTTTCAGGCACAAAATGGCGCGGTCTTGTGAGGAAAGAGGGAACCCCGCATGAAAAAACTGACATCCATGCTGCTGGCTCTGGCCCTTGTGCTGAGCCTTGCCGCCTGCGGCGGTGCGGCATCCAGCTCTGTTGCATCCAGTGCAGCTTCCAGCGAAGCTGTCCCCGAGGCTGCTTCGGAAGCCGCTTCCAGTGAGGAAGCAAAGGAACTGTCCACCACCGATGCTCTGCGCATTGCCGGCCTGAAAGGCCCCACCACCATGGGCCTTGTCAACCTGCTGAGCATGGAAGAGGATGGCACCGCTTCCATGGATTACGACCTGCAGCTTTACGGTGCTGCCGATGAGATCGTGCCGCTGCTGATGAAGGGCGAGCTGGACATGGCTGCCATCCCGGCAAATCTGGCCGCCACCCTGTATCAGAAGACGGAGGGCGGCATTCAGGCTGTGGCCGTCAACACGCTGGGCGTGCTGTACGTAGTGGAAAAAGGCGGCGATACGATCCAGTCCATGGCAGACCTTGCAGGCCGTACCATCCTGTCCACCGGCAAGGGCACCACGCCGGAGTACGTGCTGCGCTATCTTCTGAACGCCAACGGCATCGACCCGGACAAGGACGTGACCATTGAATACTACAGCGAGGCCACCGAGGTCACGGCCCAGATGGCCAATACCGAGGATGCCATTGCAGTTCTGCCCCAGCCCTATGTGACTGCAGCCGGCCTGCAGGACGACACCCTGCGTGTGGCCCTCGACCTGACCGAGGAATGGAACAAGGTCGCGGATACGCAGCTCATCACCGGCGTGACCGTGGTGCGCAAGGAGTATGCCGAGGAACACCCGGATGTTGTGGCCGCATTCCTTACCGACTACGCCAAGAGCGTGGAAGCTGCCAACGCCGATTTGGACGGCACTGCCGCTCTGTGCGAGGAGCAGGGTGTTGTGGCCAAGGCTGCCATTGCCAAGAAGGCCCTGCCCAACTGCAACATCGTCTGCCTGACCGGCGACGAGCTCAAGACCAACGCATCCGCTTATCTGCAGGTGCTGTTTGATGCCGACCCCAAGGCAGTGGGCGGCGCAATGCCCGGCGACGATTTCTACTGGACTGCCGAGTGATTTCTCAATAAGCCATCTCTCCGGCCGCTGTGCGATTGGTACGCACGGCGGCTTTTTTGTTTGCACAAAATGCTTGTATCCCAGCTTTTGTGCTCCCTGCACAAATTTAAAGACAATTTTTTGTGAACGAAAATGAATGGAATTGACTGAAAGCGATTGATTTTGGCGCTGCATTTGCTATAATAAAGATGAAATCAACCAAAACAACGCACAAACGGTCATAAACCGTCAAAGATAAGATCAAACCAAAGGAGAGGATGCCGATGCTGGCAGAAGAACGCTTCAGCCTGATCATGGAACAGCTGAACCGCAAGCGCACTGTGACGGTGCAGGAACTGTGCGAGGCGCTGAACACCAGCGAATCCACCATCCGGCGCGACCTGACCGAACTGGACCGGCTGGGCAAGCTGAACAAGGTGCACGGCGGTGCCACCCTGCCGGACAGCCGTTTTCTGGCAGACGAACCCACCATGGAAGCAAAGGAAACGCTGGCTGTGGAGCAGAAGCGCAGCATCGCGCAGGCGGCGGCAAAGCTCATCAACGCCGATGATTTTGTGTTCATCGATGCAGGCTCCACCACGCTGGAGCTGGTGCGTGCACTGGCGGGGGATGCCCTCAAAGCCAGCTATGTGACCAACGGCGTGGCCCATGCCCGGGCACTGGCCCGAAAGGGCTGCCGGGTGTATCTGCCCGGGGGACTGCTGCGGCCCGAGACCGAAGCCATTGTAGGTGCACCCACAGTCACCAGCCTGCAGCGCTACAATTTTACCAAGGCGTTCATGGGTGCCAACGGTGTGGCGCTGGATGCCGGTTTTACCACGCCGGACCCCGAGGAAGCTGCCGTGAAAGCAGCGGCAGTGCACCGTGCACGGGAAGCCTGGTTCCTTGTGGATGATGCCAAGTTTTCCCGCATCTACCCGGCAGTCATTGCCGACCTGCAGGGCGGTGCCATTCTCACCAACCGCTGCCCCAACCCCAAATACAAACAATTCACGCTGGTAAAGGAGACGGAAGTATGATTTATACCGTAACATTCAACCCGGCCATTGACTATGTGGTGCGTTTGGATGCACCGCTGGAAGTAGGCGAGGTGAACCGCGCCAAAGGCGAGGACTGCGTGCTGGGCGGCAAGGGCATCAATGTGTCCGGTGTGCTGGCACAGCTGGGCTGCGAGAGCGTGGCGCTGGGCTTTGTGGCCGGTGAGACCGGCGCATGGCTGGAACGCGGTCTTGCTGCACAGGGTTTAAAGACCGATTTTGTGCATCTGGAACAGGGCATGACCCGCATCAATGTCAAGATCAAGGCAGGGCAGGAGACCGAGCTGAACGGCGCGGGCCCCGACATTCCGGAGAGCGCCATGCAGGAGCTGGAAAAGAAGCTGGACAGCCTGAACGAGGATGATATCCTCATTCTGGCGGGCAGCATCCCGGCAAGCCTTTCGCAGGATACCTACGAGCGGCTGCTGGCCCGGCTGCAGGGCAGGGGCGTGCGTGCTGTGGTGGATGCCACCCGCGACCTGCTGGTGAACGTGCTGCAGTACCACCCCTTCCTCATCAAGCCCAATAACCACGAGCTGGGCGAGATCGTGGGCAGGGTGCTGACTATGGACGAAGAGATCATTGCTGCGGCCCGCACCCTACAGCAAAAGGGCGCTCGCAACGTGCTGGTAAGCATGGCGGGCGACGGTGCCCTGCTGGTGGACGAAAATGGCGAGGTGCACCGCATCGGCTGCCCCAAGGGCAAGGTCGTAAACAGCGTGGGCGCAGGCGACAGCATGGTGGCCGGCTTTGTGGCTGGCTGGATGCAGACCCGGAGCTATTCCTTTGCACTGCGTCTGGGCACAGCCTGCGGCAGTGCAACGGCGTTCAGCCTTGGCCTTGCCACCAAAGAAAAAATCGACGAACTGATGAAGGAAATCTGACCCTCTGTGACGGAGAGGGTTGCAGTTATACAGGAAGGGAGAAAAATCATGCGTATTACGGAATTATTCACCGCGCAGTCCATCGCACTGGATGAGGCTCTGACCGATCAGGAGCAGATCATCAGCCGTCTGGTGGAGCTGCAGGCCACCCATGGCAACATCACGGACAAGGATGCCTACAAAAAGGCCCTTTATGCCCGTGAGGCGGAGGGCTCCACCTATGTGGACAACGGCATCACGGTGCCCCACGCCAAGACCAATGTAGTCACCCGTCCCAGTCTGGCGGCGCTGCGGCTGAGCAGCCCCGTGCAGTACAATGCCGAGGACGACGGTACCACCGACCTGCTGTTTGCCATTGCGGCTCCGGAAAACGGCAGCCTGCATGTGGACATGCTGGCCCGTATGATGCAGATGCTGATGAACGAGGACTTTGTAGAAAAGCTGAAGGCCGCAAAGACCCCGGCAGAGTTCCTTGACTGCATCGATGCACAGGAGGAGGCTCAGTTCGGCGCGGAGAGCTTCACCCAGCAGGAGATCCCCCAGAGCGGCTACCGCATTCTGGCCGTGACCGCCTGCGTCAACGGCATCGCCCACACCTATATGGCAGCGGAAGCCCTGACCAAGGCCGGTGACAAGCTGGGTCTGCCCACCAAGGTGGAGACCAATGGCTCGGATGGAGCAAAGAACATCCTCACCAGAGAAGAGATCGCAAACTGCGATGGCATCATCGTGGCAGCAGAAAAGAAGGTGGAGACCGCCCGCTTCGACGGCAAGCCGGTGCTGTTCACCCGGGTGGACGATGGCATCCACAAGCCGGAGGAGCTCATCAAGAAGATCGTGCACGGCGAGGTGCCTGTTTACCACGCCGAGGGCGGCGCACAGGCCGCCGAGGATGCTTCCGGCAAGGACAGCTTTGGCCGCACTCTGTACAAGAACCTGATGAACGGTGTCTCCCACATGCTGCCCTTCGTGGTGGGCGGCGGCATCATGATCGCACTGGCGTTCCTGCTGGACGATTACACCATCGATCCCTCCAACTTTGGCATGAACACCCCGGTCGCTGCCTTCTTTAAGACGGTGGGCAGCGCAGCCTTCGGTTACATGCTGCCCATCCTGTCTGCCTTCATCGCCATGTCCATCGCGGACCGTCCGGGTCTGGCGGTCGGTTTTGTGGGCGGTGTGCTGGCCATGAACGGCACCAACTTTGCAGGCATTGCAGCGGGTGAGACCACCGGTGTTTCCGGCGGCTTCCTTGCTGCACTGCTGGCCGGTTTTGCTGCAGGCTACATCGTCGAGCTGCTGAAAAAGATCACCGAAAAGCTGCCTGCCAGCCTGAATGGCATCCGTCCCATGCTCATCTACCCGCTGGGCGGTATGCTCATCCTCGGCGCGGTGATGTGCGGCATCAACCCGGTCATGGGTATGATCAACACTGCCATGACCGATTGCCTGAACGCCATGGGCGGCACCTCCAAGGTGCTGCTGGGTGCCATCGTGGCCGGTATGATGAGCATTGATATGGGCGGCCCCTTCAACAAAGCAGCTTACGTCTTTGGCACGGCAGCCCTTGCCTCCGGCAACTATGAGGTGATGGCCGCTGTCATGGTGGGCGGCATGGTTCCTCCCATCGCCATCGCCCTGTCCACCACCTTCTGCCCCAAGAAGTGGACTGCCGACGAGCGCCGCAACGGCATCGTGAACTACGTCATGGGCCTGTGCTTCGTCACCGAGGGCGCGATCCCTTATGCAGCAGCAGATCCGCTGCGCGTCCTGCCCAGCTGCGTGGCCGGTGCAGCGGTGGCCGGTGCGCTCTCCATGACCTTCGGCTGCGCTCTGCGTGCACCGCACGGCGGCATCTTCGTGTTCCCAGTCGTAGACCATACCGCTCTGTACTGTGTGGCGCTGGCTGTGGGCAGCGTGCTGGGTGCTGTGATCCTGAGCCTGCTCAAGAAAAACCGTACCGACGCAGAATAAACGCCATTTCCTCCATATTCGAGATACTTCATAAAGCTGCAGCAAGCCCCCGGGGAGACCCGGGGGCTTGCTGTATTACGCAGGATCGCGCGAAGGATCAGAAGGATAAAAAGAAAAAGTAACCGCCCACGACTTCCAATCCAATCGGATATAACATGATACACCCGCTGTCAAAAACGCGGCAAGAACCATTTTCACAAAAAATGCAGCAAAGAACAGCGCGAAACACCGCATTTGCTGGAAAAAGCTTTGCAGCCGCCCTTTTGGATTGCACCCGGTTTTTGAGTGTGGTATACTGTTTCTATTATGGAAAAGTTCCGGTGCGGTGTGCCGGGCACAGCAAAGAGGAAAAAGGAAACGAACGATGAAAATTGGATTTGACAACGACAAATATCTCTCGATGCAGTCAGAACATATCCGCGAGCGCATCAAGAAGTTCGACAACAAGCTCTATCTGGAATTCGGCGGCAAGCTGTTCGATGATTACCACGCGTCCCGCGTACTGCCGGGCTTCCAGCCCGATTCCAAGCTGCAGATGCTGCTGCAGCTGAAGGATCAGGCCGAGGTGGTCATCGTTATCAGCGCCGAGGACATCATCAGCAACAAGATCCGCGGCGACTACGGCATCACCTACGATCTGGATGTGCTGCGCCTGATCGATGCCTTCCAGGAAGTAGGCCTGTATGTGGGCAGCGTGTGCGTGACCAAGTACGCCGCTGCACCGGAGGTGGAGGCCTTTGAAAAGCGGCTGAACAGTCTGGGCATCCGCACCTTCCGCCACTACAAAATTCCCGGCTACCCCAACGATGTGGCACGCATCGTCAGCGACGAGGGCTACGGCAAGAACGATTACATCGAGACCCAGCGCCCGCTGGTGGTCATCACGGCCCCCGGCCCCGGAAGCGGCAAAATGGCCACCTGCCTTTCCCAGCTGTACCATGAGTACAAGCGCGGCGTGAAGGCCGGTTACGCCAAGTTCGAGACCTTCCCCATCTGGAACATTCCCCTCAAGCACCCGGTGAATCTGGCCTACGAGGCCGCTACAGCCGACCTGAACGATGTGAACATGATCGACCCGTTCCATCTGGAAGCCTACGGCGTGACCACCGTCAACTACAACCGCGATATTGAGATCTTCCCGGTGGTGAACGCCATGTTTGAGCTGATCGCTGGCAAAAGCCCGTATAAGTCCCCCACGGACATGGGCGTGAACATGGCAGGCAACTGCATCGTGGACGATGCGGTCTGCCGCGAAGCCTCCCGCAAGGAGATCCTGCGCCGCTACTTCAAGTGCCTGTGTGAGCAGAAGATCACCGGCACGGTCAAGGAGACCGAGCGCTACAAGCTGGAACTGCTGATGAATCAGGCCGACCTGACCGTGGGCCAGCGCGAAGTGGAAAAGCAGGCTCATGCCCGCAGCGAGAGCACCGGCGGGGCCCCTGCTGCCGCCATTGAGCTGCCGGACGGCACCGTTGTTACCGGCAAGACCGGTCCGCTGCTGGGTGCAGCAGCATCTGCTCTGATGAATGCTCTCAAGGTGCTGGCCGGTATCCCGCAGGAGACCGACCTTGTGAGTGCGGCTTCCATTGAGCCCATCCAGACCCTCAAGACCAACTATCTGGGCGGCAAGAATCCCCGCCTGCACACCGACGAGATCCTGATCGCGCTTTCCAGCTCGGCTGCTTCCAACGAGCAGGCTGCAGCGGCCATGCATCAGCTGCCCAACCTCAAGGGCTGTGATGTGCACTCCACCGTGCTGCTCTCGGGTGTGGATACCAGCACCCTGAACCGGCTGGGAATGTACCTGACCTGTGACCCTGTTTACGAGGAAGAGGACCGCAAGTACCACAAGCAGTAAATTATACAAAAAACAAAACAGGCGCATCCAAAGGCCGAAAGGCTGGCGGATGCGCCTGTTTTTTATTGGTTCAGATGCCGGTAAAATAAGGTCTGTACTTTTCTGCGTACAGCTGGGTGCCCATGCGGCGCAGGCCGCCGTACAGGTGCCGCCGGATCAGCGGTTCAATGGCATCCAGGTCTTTTTCCCGGATCACCCGCAAAATTTCCCGGTGCTCGCTCAGCACATCCGGCACATTGTTTGCCCGCACCACATCCAGACGGGTAAAGCGGGAATAATCCGGCTGCGGCTTTGTCAGGTTCTGCCAGATATACCACTTGTTCATGCTGCAAAACCAGATGGCGTGCATTTCCAGATCCAGCGTCAGGAAGGCATTGATATCCACATTGTCCGGGTCGGTCATGGTCTGGGCCATCTCTTCCAGTAGGTCATATTTGTGCTTGATCTCAATGTACTCTTTGGGCGAACAGACCTGAATGAAATCGCGCAGCACCGTGCTTTCAACGGCTGTGCGCTGGTATACGATCTGATCCACGATATCCAGATCAATGGGGGTGACGATGGTGCCCTTGCAGGGAATGATCTGCACAAAGCCGTTCTGTTCCAGCCGCTGCAGGGCAGCGCGCACTGGTGTGCGCGAAATGCCGAACCGTTTGCACAGCTGATTTTCGCTGATGGTCTCTCCGGGCTTGATCTTCAGCGTAACGATCTCATATTCCAGCGTCTGGTAGATGTCCTCTGGATGCAGCTGTTCAGCCATGTGCTCACACTCCATTTACATAGTTGATGATAAGACATTTCTATTTTAGCCTGCTAAAAAGAGATTGTCAACGTATGAGAATGAAGTATACAATAGCCTGTATACAAGTATAGGAAAAGCTCCGAAATTTATCATATCTGACAAAAATTGATATATCAGATGAAAATGAACCAAATAGTGTCGCCGGATTGTAACAGTTTCCACGAGAAACGGATAAGATTGTTAGTTATGCACAAAGAAACTTTACGAAGTTGGTGAAGTTTGGCTTTTGTGCGGATGTGAATTTTCTGTTACGATTAGCGTGCAATGAAAATGCTGTATACAGGGGCCGCCAAAAACTTTGCTAGCGTATAAGGTAAAAAGGTACCCCTGAAACAAGGAGGAAGAAGATTATGAAAAAGATCTCTCGTCGCAATTTCCTGAAGGTGTCTGGTGCAATGGCAGCTGCAGGTGCTCTGGCAGCCTGCGGCGGTTCCGGTGCATCCACCCCGGCTGCTTCCGGCGCAGCATCCACCAGCACTGCAGCAAGTGCCGCAGCAGCCGGTGAGGACAAGTTTGCATCTCTGGGCGATTTCACCATGACCGTGGGTCATGCACAGCCCGAAGGCAACCCCCGCTTTGTTTCCATGGAGCAGTTTGCCGCCGATGTGGCAGAGGCCACCAATGGCCATGTGAAGATCGAAGTTTACGGCAACGGCCAGCTGGGCACCGAGAAGGAGATGCTGGAGCAGGTCGTGGCCGGCACCGTGCAGGGCATGCGCGGCGGTCAGTTCGACTTCAGCCCCCGTCTGCTGATGTTCACCCTGCCCTTCCTGACCAACACCCGTGCGCAGGTCACGGCTCTGCTGCAGAGCGATCTGGCACAGAAGGTGTGCGCTGAGGCCGAAGGCGAGACGGGCACTGTCATCATTAACCTGTGCGATGCAGGCGGCTACCGCCAGTTCTCCAACTCCAAGCACCCCATCAAGGCTCCCGCAGACCTGAAGGGCCTGAAGATGCGCACCAACGGCATGAAGACCATTGACATGACCTTCCAGGCAATGGGTGCTACCACCACCACCATCCCGTACTCCGACCTGTACATGGGCCTGAAGACCGGCGTTGCAGACGGTCAGGAGAACCCTTGGGTCAACGTGGAGGGCATGAAGTTCTATGAAGTGCAGAAGTACTTCACCGAGGTCAACTACCAGTTCCATCCGGATCCCTTCTATGTGAACGCAGCATGGTGGAACGGCCTGCCCGAGGAGTACCGCGATATCATTACCGAGTGTGCCACCAAGATGGGCGAGTACAACGACGAGCTGATCGACAAGAACTCCAGCGCCGCAAAGCAGACCATCGTGGATTCTGGCTGCGAAGTCTACGAGCCCTCTGCCGATGAGCTGAAGGCCTTCCAGACCGCTGTGCAGTCCGTGTACGACCAGTGTGTCACCGAGGGCATCTGCACCGCCGACGAGATCAAGGAGATGCAGGATATCGTCGCAAAGGCATAAGCAGAAACGACCAAAGGCAAAAACGGCCATGTTACGGTAAAGGCGAGAGGGCAGCCTGCGGGCTGCCCTCTGCTGTAACAGGCCAATGGAAAAAGTTGTAAAATAACCGAAAGGGGCTGAGCACCATCGAAAAGCTGAAAAAAATCGGCAAGAAGCTGTTTGACGTATACTTTACCATCGGCGTGATCGCCATGGCACTGCTGGCGGCTCTTGTGATCTTTACCGTTATTGCGCGCTACTGCTTCTCCCTGAGTTGGAAGCAGCTGGCAGAGTTCAACACCACCCTGTTTGCCTTTACCACATTCTGGGGCATGGGCATCAACGTGATCAAGGACGAGCACGTCATGATCGACATCCTTTACGACGGCGTCAAGCCTGCCCGCAAGCGCTGGCTTGCCATCATCAACTACCTCATCGTGCTGGCTGTGGTGCTGGTGTTCACCTATCAGGGCTTCAAGTATGTGGGCGTTGCCGGTAAGCAGATCAGTCAGGGCATGGAGATCCCCATGATGTATATGTACGGCATCATGCCGGTGTGCGGCATCATCTGTGCCATCTGCGTCGTGATCAAGATCATCACCCTGTACAAGGCCGATATTTCCTACTTTGCGCCCAAGAATCAGGCGCTGAGCCGTGACGACGCATAAGCGGAAAGGGGAGAATACACAACTATGGCAATGCTCATCCTTCTGGTGCTGCTGATCTTCTTTGCCGCGCTGGGCATCCCGCTGGCCTTCGCCATCGGCGCTTCCTGTGTGACCTACATTCTGATCTATGCACCTACCTTTATTACCATGCTGCCGCAGCGCGTGTGGAACGGTGCCTACAGTGAGCTGATGATCGCTATGCCGCTGTTCATGCTGGCTGGCGAACTGATGAACACCGGCGGCATCACCCAGCGCATCATCAACTTCTGCATGGAGCTGCTGCGGCCCATCCGCGGCGGTCTGGGCGAAGTGAACATCGTGGCTTCCATGATCTTTGGCGGTATTTCCGGCTCCTCTGTGGCCGATACCTCGGCTCTGGGTTCCATCCTGATCCCCGCCATGGAGAAGGAAGGCTACCCGCCGGAAGCTTCTGCCGGTATCACGGTGGCATCCTCCACCATGGGCATGATCATCCCGCCCTCCACCCCCATGATCGTTTACTCCATGATCTCCGGTGCATCGGTGGGTGCGCTGTTCGTGGCAGGTGCCGTGCCCGGCATCCTGATCGGTCTGACCCAGCTGGTGCTGGTGTACATCATCAGCGCCAAGAAGGGCTGGCATCCGGAAAAGATCAAGTTTGACGGCAAGCGCGCCGCCAAGAGCCTGCTTTCCGGCATTCCTGCCCTCATCATGCCGCTGTTCATCATCATCTGCGTTTCCTTCGGCGTGTGCACTGCATCCGAAAGTGCCGGTGTGGCCGTGCTGTATTCCATGCTGGTGGGCTTCTTCGTCTACAAGGAGCTGACATGGAAGGGTGTCTGGGAGGCTTTGAAAAAGACCCTGATCTCTTCTTCCTCCATCATGCTCATCATCGGCTTTACCACCATCTTTACATGGGTGCTGACCATGCAGAAGGTGCCGCAGACGGTGGGTGCCTTCTTCATGTCCCTGAACATGCCCGCATGGGCCATTGCACTGATCTTTGATGTGCTGATCCTGATGATCGGCACCTTCATCGACGTCAGCCCGGCCATCCTGCTGCTCACCCCCATCCTGCTGCCGGTCATGGTGCAGTACGGCTTCTCGCCGCTGCAGTTCGGTGCCATGATGATCACCGGTCTGGCCATTGGTCTGGTCACCCCGCCGGTCGGCATGTGCCTGAACGCCTGCAACAAGATCAACCGTATGCCCATCATCGAGATCTTCAAGGGCGCAGCGCCCTACGTGATCTGCAACGTGATCGTTCTGATCTCCATCAGCCTGTGGGGCCCGCTTACTACCGCCCTGCCGCAGCTGCTGGGCTACAGCATCTTCTGAGCTCAACGCGTATACCTCTTATAAAGACAGGCAGCGCTCCCTTGCGGGGCGCTGTTTGTTTTTTGCACGCAAACAGGCGGGACAGTTGTATTTGACGGACAGATATGGTACACTAAGGCCACTTGTGTATAGGAATATAGGAAAAGAGGAATTAAATCATGGATACGCAAAAACAAAAGCGCAGCGCCTTTTCCGGCAAGATCGGCTTTGTGCTGTCGGCCGCAGGCGCTTCGGTGGGTCTGGGCAACATCTGGCGGTTTCCGTACCTCGCCGCGAAATACGGCGGCGGCATTTTTCTGCTGGTGTACATCGTGCTGGCCGTCACCTTTGGCTACACGATGATCGTGGCCGAAACGGCACTGGGCCGCATGACCCACAAAAGCCCGGTGGGTGCCTTTGGAGCTTTTGGCAAAAAGGGTGGCCTGCGGTTCGGCGGCTGGATCAATGCGGTCATTCCCATTCTGATCGTGCCGTACTATTCGGTCATTGGCGGATGGGTCATCCGCTATCTGTCGGAGTATATCAGCGGCCATGGCAGTGAGCTTTCGCAGGACGGTTATTTTTCCAATTTCATTTCCAGCGGACTGTCGGCAGAGGTGTGCTTTCTGATCTTCACGGCCTTTACGCTGGCCATCATCTTTGCCGGTGTGCGCAACGGCGTGGAGCGTGTTTCCAAGGTGATGATGCCGGTGCTGGTGGTGCTTTCGGTGGTCATTGCGGGCTACTCGGTCACGCGCCCGGGTGCGTTGGCAGGCGTGAAGTATTTTCTGGTGCCGAACGTGGCAAACTTTTCCTGGATGACGGTGGTCACGGCCATGGGCCAGATGTTCTATTCGCTGTCCATCGCTATGGGCATTCTGGTCACCTTTGGCTCCTATATGAAGAAGGAGGTCTCCATTGAGGAATCCACCGAGAACGTGGAGGTGTTTGACACGGCCATTGCCATCATGGCGGGCCTGATGATCATTCCGGCGGTGTTCTCCTTCTCCGGCGGCGACCCGGACACCCTGCAGGCCGGCCCGGCGCTGATGTTCATTACCATCCCCAAGGTGTTCGAGAGCATGGGCTTTGGCCATGTGGTGGGCATCCTGTTCTTTTTGCTGGTGCTGTTTGCAGCCGTGACCAGCTCCATTGCCCTGACCGAGAGCGCTGTCTCCACCTTTGAGGACGAGCTGGGCTGGAGCCGCGAGCGCGCAACGGCACTGATCGGCCTGATCATGGTGGCGCTGGGCAGCCTTTCGGCACTGGGCTATGGCCCGCTGGCGGGCGTGACGGTGTTCGGAATGCAGTTTCTGGATTTCTTCGATTTCCTCACCAACTCTGTCATGATGCCCATTGCAGCCATTGCTATCTGCCTGCTGGTGTCCCGCGTGATCGGCGTGCAGAAGATCGAAGAAGAGGTGACGCTGGGCGGCAAGCCCTTCCGCCGTAAAAAGATCTTCAACTTCATGATCCAGTATCTGTGCCCCATCTTTGCGGCCATTATCCTGATCAGCTCTGTGGCAAATGCTCTGGGCTGGATCGCAATGTAAAAACAGAAAAGCGCAGAAGGTGTTTCTCAAAGGAAGCCTTCTGCGCTTTTTTGTATGTCCAAAAGGTTTTCCTGTGAAGTTGCATAAAGCATAGAAAACGGCGATTTTGGCCTCAATTAGCTGGAAGCCTGATTTTATTAGCTGGAACCGAAAATTCTGCTAATGGCATTCGCTGGCTAATTTTGGTGATAGGTTCAAAATGAAAAATGCGAAGATCGTCTTTCACATGGAAAAATGACCTTCGCATTTTCTTAAAATGGCGTCCCCGCCCGGATTCGAACCGGGGGCCTCAGGCTTAGGAGTAGGGGCTGAAGCCATAAATCCTAGGCAAAAGTAGGTAAAACAAGTAACGTTTTATCAATTGATTTTTTGTTGCGCTGTCAATCTGAGTAAAGAACACAAACCCCGAAATAAAACGAGTAAAAGGCTTTTCATTAGCAGAAAATTAGCAGAGCTAATGAAAAGTGGAAGGTTCATTGTAAAATGCCCACCTTTCATTAGCTGGGAAGTGTACGTTTCCCTACGGATATTTGCTTGTTTAGCATTCGTGAACCAGACCATACAGCCGTAGCTGGTGTGATGGACAAATGTTTTCAATAGAAAAAGACCAGAGCTTTCTGCGAGAAAACTCTGGTCTATGTAACAGTGCGAATGGAAATGCGCATTGTCTTGTAAAAGGAAGGGGCTTATGGTATTCTTACGGGAGTAAAGGCACTGGATGCAAGGAACTTTGCGTGATTTTAGGAGTGTGCGATGGAAAAGAAATTTAATATTGTAGTCGGTGAAGATGGAACTGTAAAACTCCCAGATGCGGTTCTGGAAAAACTTGAAGTCAAACCCGGAGAGGAAGTTCGCTTCGAGGTAGATGACAATTTCTATGCAGTCAGGCTTCTATCGCGGATAGAAGCTGAACGCTTGGATTACTTGAATTGGATGCATAATAAACATTGCCCCTCTATTGAGGAAATGATTGCAGAGTCGAGAAAACAAGCCACTCAGAACATTGTGATCTCCCGTATCCTTGATGGGATGCCGGCAGAAAAAATCGCAGAAGGCTATGAAGTTTCACTCGATTATGTAAAACAGCTTACACATCAGCTGAAGATGGACATAGAGGAAGCTAAGGCGAAAAAACACAAAGAAACGGGATCATCCTAAAACAGATAGCGGCAGTTTTCCATATACGGAAAACTGCCGCTGTTTATGTATAGAGGCTTATAGGTTCTTTGCAAGATTTTTAATGAGTGTAGCCATAGAGGGGTCAGCCAGCAGTTTAGCAAGAGCTGCTGCCGCATCTGTATCGACTGGACTGGCTTTGGGAGTGGATTGCTCTGCGCGAGGGAGGACTTCAGGCTCTGCACCATGATGCTGATAGAAGAAATCGTCGAATCGTTGTGCGTTCAAACGCCGATCATCATCCAGAATGTGTGCGTACTGCTCGGTGACCATCGAAGCCTGTGCATGACCGGAATCGCCCTGCACGGCTTTGATATCGCCGCCGTTCAGTTTGAGCTTGTATGTAATGCTGGAGTGTCGGAAGCTGTGGAAAACCACTTTTGGGAGATCGTTTTCCTCAATCAGCTGCTTCAATGCACCGTTAATGGTGGATTGTTCGGTCGGCATTCCCAGCGGGCCGGCAACCACGAGATTATAGTCTGCATACTCTGCACCCAGTGCGTCCTTTGTCATGTCCTGCTCGGCTTTATAGTGGACAAGCATTTCAGCAACTGTTTTGGGGAGAAAAATGGTTCGGATACTGCTGTCTGTTTTAGGGCTTTTCAGAACCTGGACCGTGGTGCAGCGGGAACTCAGCGAGGGAAAACGAGTGATGACATTTTTATTTTCCAAGGCGTTCAGCGAAGCAATATCTACACGCTGCAATTCCTTATTTATGTAAATGGAGGCTCGCCCGGCTTCAATGCTTTCGGGGGAGATATCCACACAATCCCATGTCAGACCGAGCAATTCCCCTAAGCGCAGGGAACAAGAGAAGGAGAGGTTGATGCAAAGCCGGAGCCGTGGATCATCACAGACTTCTAAGGCATGGAACAGGGTCTCGGCAGTCCAGATATCACGCTTCTTTGCAGTGTATTTGGGCAAGGTGGCATAAATACAGGGATTCTTTTCCATAAGTTCCCACTTTACGGCCTGCTCAAAGGCACTTCTCAAAATTTTGTGAACCGAACGAACCGTGCCGGGAGAAACGTATTGATGCTGACGCTTTCCACACATAGGGTCAACGGCTTCGTATTTAAGCAGCCGCTGATAATATCCCTCAATTACGCGGGTGGTGAGATCTTGCAGCTTCATTGAGCCGATAAGCGGTTCTATGTAGTTTGAAATCAGTGCAGTGTTTGATTGATAGGTTGAAAGTGCCCATTTGGTTCTTCCGTACAGGGTGACGTATTCTTTAAGCAGGTCTTTTAGAGTTCGGCACTGGGGTGCCACAAAGGTACCGACGGATTCTTTGTATTCGACCTCTTTCTTACGGTTTTTGGCATCTGCAAGGTCGGTAAAGGTTTCCCATTTCTGCTTTAGCGTTCCATTAGTGTGTTTGTAGGTATAGACAACGCAGTATCGGTTATTGCGTTTGACAATGCTAGCCATTATACATCCTCCTCTACTTTACGTTTGGACTTCAGAACTTCATCGAAAGCATCTTTTTGGATGCGTTTTACCCTTCCCAACTTCATCGTTGGAATTCCTTCTTTGAGAACCCACGAGTCAAGTGTTGGGCGGCTGATTCCGTAAAAAGCCTGAATTTCCTGAAAACTGTAGTATTTCCCATTCTTGGGACATTGCAGTTTTAGCGGCGGCTCCTCATGCGTTTCTTTTTTCGGTTTTTGAAGTTGGTATGTAGATTGGCTTTTAAGCCATGCCTTAAAACTTTTTTTGGTAATGCGCGGCCTGTCGGCCACGCGCTCAATGACGAAACAATCTCGGTATTTTTTGCAATCAAGAATCCCATAAACATTCTTGCGTGGGATACCGAGTAGTTTTGCCATTTCCGGGATGGAGATGGTTTGCGCTTCAATCTCCCGGTCACGCTCACGGTCGGCTGCTGTGCGGTAGCGACTTTGTGATCGGTACCACCGCTCAAAGTCCTCTTTGGGAATTCTCATACAGAAGTCTGCCGTTTCTGTTTTCAACTTGCCCTGTCGGATGAGTGTATAGATCGTTTCGGGTTTCACCTTCAATATCTCGGCGGCGTCAGGAACGGAATAGGACCGTTTGCAAAGTTCCTCGCCCGGTGGCGAACCATTGACCTTATGATATTTGACCTGATTGGCATACCATTTCTCAAAGCTGGAAATAACGATACGCCTTTTGTCGTTTATCAGAATGACTTCAAAGAGATTCTTATGAAGCAGCCAATAGCTATCTGTTTTGCCAAGGCCGAGAAGCTGCCGCATCTCACGAACCGACATGGTGGTTTTGGTAGTGGCAGGTTCAGCTTTTCCGTATAAGGGAGCCGAAGTATTCCGCATATCATCCATGAAAGACACCTCTCTATCTATGTAAAAGTTTAGCCGGGATTTCTCATCCCGGCTAAAGAATAGCAGATTTCGCGTGAAATGTTGAGGATGTCAAACAGCAGGATTGCGTTCAACAGTGCCATCATTGAGCCATGCTTCAAAGCTGGCTTTGGAAATACGGTAAGCGCCGCTTACCTTGAACCAGCGGAATTCGTTCTGCTTCAGTAGACGGTAGACAGTGGGACGGCTCAGGAGCAGCATTTCCATCAGGTCTTCTACGGTATAGCAGCGGCTGTCCTTTGCTGTGGAAACAGGGGAGGAAACCGAGTTGGGCGAAGGTTCTTCATGGATAATCATTGGATAATACCTCGTTAAATATACTTAAAGTTAAAACTTGAGCGGCAATGCAGCCCGGCGGCTGCCACCATTATAAATAGTATAGACCTGCTGAAGGTACTTCGTCTTGCCGGGAAGGCTTACGCCTGCGGTTCGTGCAAGGCGAAAAATCGTGAATGCATCGACCTGCCGCAGTTTGGCAATCAGACGGCTTTTACTGTATTCGGAGTGGTACAGTTCTACAAAGCGGCAGATGCCGAGCAGATTTGCAGAACTCATGGAATCAGGTTCTCCGTCCCACGCATTCAGCAAAACATCAAGGGATTCGATATACAGTTCAGGACCAAGCCGGATGAATTCGTGATAGGCGGTTGCGATGCAGCTGATCCGCTGCTTGCCCCGGCCTTCTTCAAAAGAAAGATGAACGCCAGCCAATTCGGTGGCCTGCTGGAATGCAACGGCAGCAGGCTCCCCTGCAAAAATCAGGGCACGGAGCTTCTGCCCTGCACTCAGCCGTTCCGAAATGCCTGTCTGCTGTGCAAACAGGAGGGCTTCTTCCTGCTCGGTCATGTTAAAGTAGACCTTGCAGCGAATCTGCAGATCATCACCACCGTTCAGGAACTTCCGGGCAGCGATGGTGTTCTGCCCGTCCATCACATAGTAGTGACCATCCCGGAAGCTGATCTTCGGCTCATTGGCAACCCGCTCGTCAAATTCTTTTGCGATACGGGCAACACGAGCGGGGTGAAGAGCACGCTGATAAGTGTCGCGCGGCACGATCAGCTCACTGCTGTTCAGGCACATTTCATGGTAAGGTTTTACCACTGCGTTCATCATAAAGGAACCTCCTTCTTTTTTTGCAGAAAATCAATTCCTGATTGGATAATTTACCGTCAACCTACCGCTCATTCCCTCAGTGGGAGATCATCGCATTTGTTACGGACGTGGCTCATCATCACAGGAACGTGACTGAAGAATGCGTGTTCAATTTTCAAGGGGCGGGATAGCTTGAGGGCTGCTTTGAACGCTTTCCGAAGCTATGGCTGTATTGTAACCGATGCGGAACGAAATGAACAGGAACTCAGAGTTCACAATTTTTGAGGAAAATAGGAAGTATCGTTCCTGTTTCTCGATGAACCGTCAAAAATATATTTCTTGACTTTATGTAAGAAATGAAGTATTATACTCGTAAGAAACTAACTTACGAGTATATAAATTCGATAAATACACTTTGGGGAGGGAACAAAATGAGCCGATTTTACTGCCGCGATGAGGAACTTCGGAAGTTAAACAAACGATATGAGAATGGAAAGTTTGAATGCGTTGTCATTTACGGCAGACGCCGTGTTGGAAAAACTGCGCTGATCAATGAATTCTGCAAGGATAAACCGACCATTTTCTTCTCTGCCTTGAATACGACCGGAAAAGAAAATCTGGAAGCCTTGTCCAAGGCAATCATGAGTTTTGAACGACCCAATGCAGAATCATCTCCGGAATTTACAACCTACGATGCAGCATTGGACGAACTGACAGCTCTCTCCAAGGAGCAGCGGATCGTATTTGTAATTGATGAGTATCCTTATCTTGCAAAGGCTAAACCCGCTATTTCCGCAATGCTTCAGCACATCATCGACCATAAATGGACAGATTCCCAAATGTACCTGATCCTGTGTGGCTCGTCCATGAGTTTTATGGAAAGTCAGGTTTTGGGCAAAGAAAGCCCTCTGTATGGACGCAGAACAGCGCAATTCAAGATCATGCCGCTGGATTACAAGGAAACAGCGGTATTCCATCCGAATCTGTCCGAGGAAGATAACGCCCTGATTTATGGCATAACAGGCGGCGTTCCGCATTATATCAACAAATTGGATGTTCGGGACAGCGTAGATGAAGCACTGATGGAAAACTTGTTTGACCGTTCCAGCTACCTCTATGAGGAACCGGCCAACCTGTTAAAGCAGGAGCTGCGTGAGCCGGCAATTTATAATGCAATCATCAAGGCAATTGCAGAGGGGGCTTCTCGCCTGAATGATATCACCACGAAAGTTGGTGAAGAAAACTCTGTGGTGGCGAAGTACCTCAAAACGTTGATAGACCTTGGAATCGTCAAAAAAGAAACGCCGATCACAGAGAAACCGGGCAAAAAAACGATTTATCTTCTGGCGGACAATTTTTTTCGTTTTTGGTACCGTTTTGTGCCGGTCAATGCAAGTGCCATTGATTCGGGGCGGATCGCAAAGACCTACCCCCATGCGGTGAAGCAGTATTTTCCAGACTATATGGGTCTGATTTTTGAGAAGATGTGCCAAGACTACTTGCTCTATTATGCGAATGATCTTCCTATCGAGTTGAGTGAGATTGGGCAGTGGTGGGGAACCGACCCTCAAAAAAAGAAGCAGATACAAATCGATATTGTCGGTAGGCCGGTTGAGGGCAATGACTATATCATCGGCTCCTGCAAATATCGCAATGAAAAAATCGGTTTGGACGAACTGGAACTGATTCGGGAATATGCAGCAGTCTTTGGGAAAGGAACAAACTACCACTACTACATTTTCTCGAAAGGCGGATTTACGGACGGCCTGCTTCAGGCACAGGAACGCGGAGAAGTACAGCTGCTTACCCTTGCCGATATTTTTGAATAACACAAGAAACGCTCTTGTCGGTGTAAAACCGGCAGGAGCGTTTCTTGTTGAAGTGATTATAAAAGACCTTTGATTTTTTCAAGATGATCTATAGCGGCTTGCAGTTCATTTTGAAACTGATCCCTAGAAGGATCTCGGCCCAAAAGAAGATAATCCATACTGACATGGAAGTATTCTGCAATATCGATCAGGATTTTTACAGAGCTATTGGAGCTTCCCCTTTCAAGATCGCCGAGGTGGCGATGGGAAACACCAAGTTTTTCAGCAAGTTTTTCCTGCGATAACTTCGCATTTGTACGCAAAGTAAAAATACGGTTACCAATAGCATTCGGATCAAAACTCATGTGTGACCTCCAAATTTTCGATAAAGCGTGAGAATTCGAAAACTCGGAGTTGCTACGGATATCTAGCCGCTTGGGGCATCCACGAAAAACGGACAAACATAAAGCCTGCTCCTTTTTACGGGAGCAGGCTTCCTGAAGGCTAAAAAAATAGCCGGACAACAACCAACTGAGGGATCTTCAAAGAAAATCTCTCAATCAGCTGTTGCCCGGCTATTTGGAGCACGTTTCATACATTGCCTTGCGGCAATGGCCCGTTGCTCGGAGCGAACAGTCCATATTCAGGGTGCAATGCACCCGTATTTGTTAAAATGACTGGAAAATCACCGGCATCTAAATGCCAGATCAAGTCTCAGGGTTTCTTTGCATCTATTGCACTTCACTTGTAGTATACCTGAACACCCCTCGATTTTTTGGTATAACTTATTTCCACAAACAGGGCAAAATCTCCAGCCTATGCTAAATTCTGCCTGCTGTGTAGTAGTCGGTGCTTTACCGGCAAAGGGACGGTTCTTTAACTGAATCATATTCATTCTCCAAATCGCATGATGTCCAATGGATGGCAGTGGATGGGTTTGCCTTTTATAACCTGCATCTGCTGCAGTCTGATCCTGATTGCAGACCAAGAAACCCCAATCCGTCGAGCCATCTCCAAAATTTTTTCATAGTTAGGGTCAGACACTGATTTGTATAGAATCCCATTTGGCAGAGTCAACGCTACACGTTCTATTTCGGCATTGATCAGAAATGTTGGCATCAGCAGCTCTGCTGCAAGGGTATCCGCCTGCCATTCTTCCCACGAGGGCTTTCCGTTTCTCTCCCGATAGGCAATGTGCCCACGGCACTTGACTGCTTTTCCGTAGTCGTTCGGAAACAGATCAGCCAAAATCTGATGTGCTGCTTCATGCGCTATTGTGAAATTCCGGCATCCAGTGCATCTGTCTGCCGCAAGAGCAGAATCGATTACGATATCCCTCGGCATAAATACTTCAACAAGCTTTGTTCCATCCTCAAGGGTTGCTGTGAAGCTACATCTCTGGAAAACCGTTAATCCAAGGATGTGACCATCGCTACACAGCGGCAACATCTTCAGGTTCAGTCCAAGAACAGAATTTGCAAACTGCTCTGGGTTAATAGGAGCGGGGTCATTTTTGCTTATTCCGAAGAGTGCATAATACATTTCAATATATTTGCCTGCTATGCACGAAAGTTCTGCACGCGATAAGTATCTTGCCATTATGAAGCCCTACCTTCTGATGTGGCACAGTAGGCTTCCACAAACCACTTGCCCTTTTCAAGCCAAAGATTCCGCTTCTGCCCGCAAATCAGGCAGGTGAAGCAATGCCCTTTCACGCCAAAACGTGATGTACCGTGCTTGACTGCCAAGACACGATCAATTCCATAAGTACGAGTCTTGTCATAGTTTATGGCAAGAGGACGGATCTTGCCGTCAGGAGTAAAACGAACATCCACTTCGACGTATCTTTTCTCACGGCGAAGGTTGTAATCACCACACATCAGAATTCCTCCTTTTTGCAGATTTATCAGAATGCAGCGTGTATTACTTGCGAATCATACTGCGTGCCACGAGCTGCTTTTCGTTTAACAGAGGAACGGACACTGTATGCTTTTTCCACTCATCCATAGAGCAGGTTACTGCTTTGCACAGACGGCATTTTGTCCAGCCGTCGGTTGCATCAAGATCTACATCATAGTTCATGGTTCCGCACATCGGGCATCTTAAATTTTCTTTTCTCATATTATCACCTCTCAAAAACGCCAAATATACACGATTTCGGTCCAGAATCAACACCAAAAAGCTGTTATTTGCGGATTTGATTCGATTATATACCCACTTTATGGAGATGTCAATTACGCATTTGTCGCCATTTTAGAGATTTCCTGTTGATTTCTTATATTTTCTATACTATAATAGAGCTGCCGGATCACAAAGGAGTGTTCTTGTTATGAAAAAGAAAACCACGCTCACCAAAATGCACATAGCCCCATCCACAGTGCGCTATGATGCAGTCGCTGCGAGGGATAGCAATGAGGTTGGTCAGATTCTCGCAGGCACACGAAAAAGGAATGGCTATTCACTTGTAACTTTCTCTGAACTTCTCCGTCACTATGGCGTCGATGTCAGTGATAAAGGAATCAGCAAATGGGAAAAAGGCTATACCACTCCTAGCATCTACCAACTAGTTGCAATCTGCTACGCATTGAACATCAAGGAGGGTCCTTCCTACTTTACAAAGAACTTCCAGAAACCCGCCCTTCTAAATGCCATCGGGCAAAAAAAAGTCGCCGAGTACGAAATGGACTTGATTGCATCTCGGCGCTACCAGCCAGGCACAGAAGAGCCTGCGAAAATCGACTGCATAACGATGCCAGTATCAGAGTTGCCAGTATCGGCAGGTCTAGGAGCTTTTCTTGAAGGTGAAATGTTTCAACAGATACAGGTGCCTGCCAGTAGCGTTCCGGCAGGGACTGAGTTTGGGATATACGTTAGTGGCGATAGTATGGAGCCGCGTTATCATGACGGACAAATCGTATGGGTGAAGCGCTGCGAAGAACTTGAATGCGGGGATATCGGGATATTCGTATATGATGACTGCGGATATCTGAAAAAATACGATGAACATACCCCAGATAAGTCTCAAGCAGAGTTCTTTACCGACAGCTATGGCGTGGTGCATAACCAACCGGTTTTGGTTTCTCTTAACACCAAATATTCGCCAATCCTTATATCTCCAGAGCAAAGATTTGAGATCGTTGGAAAAGTTTTGAACTAAAAAGATGGGAGGGATTTTCGTGGATACGATCAAACGTGTTCAGGATTTGATGCAAGAGCGTGATATGAATCTGTGTGTGTTGACAAAAAAATGCGGGATATCGTACTCCACAATCCAAAGTACTGCCCGTCGAGGAGGGCAGTTAAGCGTAGAGACGATTGAAAGAATTTGTCAGGGTTTGGGAATTACATTAAAAGACTTCTTCGATTCTTCATATTTGTAAATATGGCAGAAAAAAGCCGTTCACCGAGCTAGAAAACCTGTGCGGTGAACGGCTTTAATATTGCTTCTATTTATTCCCAATAGCATTCACGCATCAAGATGTAGCAGTCATTTTATATGTGGTTCTGACAACAAAAAGAAGTGGAAGTATTCCTATGTTGGAATGCTCCCACTCTTTAGGGATCACAATTCTTGAGTTCTCAGTGCATTTTCAAGCATTTGACGATAATCTTCACAAACCTTTTGGGGTGTGCCATAATAACTCGTGATGAATTCAGTTGCCTTAAATTCATACGAGCAGTGACACGACCAACTGGATTCAGAGGATGAATACATACAGGAGGTTCTAGTATGAACAAATTGATTTCCTGCCACTATAACATGGACACTAACCGGGTGGAAGCCCGGTTCGAGGATGGCACTACCCTTGCCATCGACTGCATCGCCGTGGAGGACGAATACGGCAACACCCCGGCACAGCGGGCAGAACTAGACTGGCTGCTGTACAATAAACCGCTGGAGTACGCACAGATGGTGCTGAGAGGGGAGATTGAGCATTATCTCTCGCTTGGTTGCGACCATGGAAGATTGGAAGATTGATTGACAAGGTTACATAACAGTTAACACAGCTTGCATTTGCCCTGCAATTTTTCAGAATGGAACGCCCCAAGGGCATCCGGTCTATATCCGGCAGATTTTTCATAAAGAATCTGCCGGGTATTTTTGTTTGTCATACCTATTGCAATTCTGACTATTTGGAATATACTTGTAAGTATCAAATTATTTCACTGTATGAGGACATCCGCACCAAACTTATCCAGTCCGGTGTAATGAAATGCAGAGAATAAAAGACAAAATTGGTATGTTCCACGAAATTTAAGCAGAAATTTGATCGAGTAGAAAGGTTGGAATATATATGAAACAAGATACTTTAGAAGGAAAAGCGAAAACAAAAAACGGAGTAAAACGATTGTGTTTTTCCATAGTCTGCATTCTTCTAGAAGTAGTTTTTATTATTACTATTGTAACACGCTTAAATGAATATGCAGAAATCATAAATCTATTTACAAGGATTTTAAGTGGAATTTTAGTTTTGGGATTGTATGCATCAGATAAGACATCTTCCATGAAAATGCCTTGGGTTATATTAATTTTAATTTTCCCAATTATGGGTGTAGGCCTATATTTATTGATTGGTTTGAATGGCGGCACACATAAAATGCGTGAGCGATATGCAGAAATTGATAGCAAATTGTTACCAATGCTTTCCGATAATCAGGAGTGCTTAAACAGAATAAACGAAACGATTCCGAAGGCAGGAAATATTGCAAGTTATATACAAAGAAATTCGCAGTATCCAATCTATCAGAATACGGATATTGTGTATTTTGATGAAGCAGTGAAAGGATTAGAGGCACAGCTTAAGGATTTGGAGAAAGCACAAAAGTTTATCTTTATGGAATATCATGCGATAGAAGACGCTGAAGCATGGCATAAGATTCAAGATGTTCTGGAAGAGCGAGTAAAAGCAGGTGTGGAAGTTAGAGTATTCTACGATGATATGGGTTCTATAGGCTTTATTAACACAGATTTTGTGAAAAAAATGGAGGCAATAGGAATTCATTGCCGTGTATTCAATCCGTTTATGCCAGGTTTAAATCTGTTTTTGAACAATCGTGATCATAGAAAAATAACAGTTATTGATGGAAAAGTCGGATTTACAGGTGGATATAATCTAGCAAACGAATATTTTAATTACACACACCCGTATGGACAGTGGAAAGATACAGGTATTCGTTTAGAAGGAGATGCTGTTCAGTCGCTTACAGTGACATTTTTAGAAATGTGGAATGCTGTTAGTGAAAAAGCTACGAATGATACTGATTTTAGTAAATACATTATTCATTACGATTATAAAGCACAGCAAACAGGTTTTGTTCAGCCTTATGCAGACAGTCCTATGGATAATGAGCAGGTCGGAGAAGAAGTTTATATCAGTATGATAAATAAAGCTGAAAAATATTGTTGGTTTATGACTCCATATCTAATCATAACAGATGAAATGACGCATGCGTTATGTCTGGCTGCTAAGCGAGGGGTAGACGTAAGAATTATCACACCTGGTATCCCTGATAAAAAATTCATTTATAATGTAACTCGTTCTTTTTATCATGGATTAGTTAAACATGGTGTTCGTGTTTATGAGTGGACCCCTGGTTTCTGTCATGCAAAAATGAGTGTGGCAGATGACTGTATGGCAACTTGTGGAACAATTAATTTGGATTATCGAAGTTTATATCACCATTTTGAAAACGGCTGTTTTATGGCAGATTGTCAGGCAGTTGTGGAAATAAAAAATGATCTGATAAGAACGATGGGAGAATGTCGTGATGTGACAGACCAATATCAAACCGGACGAAGTGCATATTTGCGACTGGGACAATTATTTATGAGATTATTTGCTGGATTGCTATAAGAATTTGATGAAACGACCTTTCAAAAAACAGTTGATTTAGAAGTTAACTGTTTTTGAAAGGCCGTTTTTGCTATATCTAACAGTCTGTTGTACAAAGAAGATTTTGCATGGATGAAAAAAACAAACCTTGTTGAGGTTAAATTGAGGCTGACTTTGTATTGTATAGACATAAGATGAAAAAAGTCAGGTGATGTGCGATGGGAAAACGTAAGATATTTAAAATTGTTTTTGCTATACTGTCAATTTTTTTATGTGTGGTTTTTTATGAATTGCTCGGAATCTGCGTTGCATATAAAAAGCAGCCGGAAGTGTCCAATACAACCAAAAAAGAAACAAAAAATGGGTCATGGAACGAATGCAGTGAAAATACAGAACGGGCAGTAATCATAGAAAAGAATCCAGAAGCGCTTTTACAAAGAGTGCGTTTGATCAAGAATGCAAAAAAGGAAATTATTCTTTCTACTTTTGCATTTCAATCCGATGAAAGTGGAAAATTGATCTTAGGAGCACTGCATGATGCGGCAGACAGAGGTGTACATATTCGTCTGTTAGTAGATGGAATGGAGAGCTGGATTGATATGGAAGGAAATCCGTATTTCTATGGATTATCTTCCCATGAGAATGTTGAAATTAAACTGTATAATAAGGCCAATCCGTTGAAACCATGGAAGATGATGGGGAGAATGCATGATAAATATTTGATTGCAGATGGTAAGACATATATTCTTGGTGGAAGAAATACATACAATTATTTCTTGGGTGATTTTCTGGGACATAAGAACTATGACAGAGATGTGTTAGTGGTTTGCGATGAACCTGAGAAAGAAAATTCAGTTAATCAGTTGTTAGAGTATTTTGAAACGATATGGGAACAAGAAGACAGTGGTTATTTTCATGACAATAAAAAACTGGCAAATAGAAAATCTGTAAAGAACGCAGTTTTAGAGCTGCAGAACGGCTATCAGAAATATTTTGAAGAGAATAAGGAAAGAATCTGCGATACCGATTACACGGACGAAACTTTTGAGACAGAAAAGATTGCATTAGTGTCAAATCCTATCCACACAGGTCCCAAGGAACCAGTAGTCTGGTATCAACTGGGAGAACTAATGAAAAATGCAAAAGAGCGCGTGAAAATTCATACACCATATATTATCTGCAATGATATGATGTATAATACATGGGAGGAGATTGCAGAGAACGTTTCAGATTTTTCTATCATGACAAATTCAGTTGCGAATAATGGGAATCCATTTGGGGCTGCCGATTATGCGAAAAACAGAAATAGAATCTTAAGTACAGGAATTAATATCTGGGAATATGAAGGCGGTTATTCATACCACGGAAAAAGTATTCTGATTGACGATGATCTGTCTGTAATCGGTTCCTTTAATATGGACATGAGAAGTGCATATCTGGATACGGAACTGATGCTTGTAATTCGCAGTAAAGATATTAATAAACAGTTGGAAGAGGGCATGATGGAATATGAAAGAGTGTCCCGCCAGGTATTGGAAGATGGAACCTATCGTGATCCATATCATGTAGAGCCAATCGAATTAACAAAGAAACGTCAGAGAAAAATATTTTTGGTACAGCATCTGCTTGGATGGGCAAGGTATCTGTTTTAATAAGGAGGAAGGAAAACGTGTTTCAAATATTGATTGTAGAAGATGATAAAGAATTAAGCCAGCTATTCCAAAAAGTGCTTGAGAAGAATGGATATCAAGTCAAAAGTGCATCGGATGGAGCACAGGCATTAGAAGTATTGGTTAAGGAATATATTGATCTGATCATTTCTGATATTATGATGCCGGTTATGGATGGTTATGAACTGGTGTCGGAACTCCGTTCAGCAGGATATCAGATACCTGTACTTATGATCACTGCGAAAGGTTCCTTTGATGATATGCGCCAGGGATTTCTTTCGGGAAGTGACGATTATATGGTAAAACCGGTAAATGTGAATGAAATGGTTTTAAGAGTCGGAGCACTGCTTCGCCGTGCACAGATACTGAATGAACACAAAATTGTGATCGGTTCAACAGAGTTTGATTATGATGCAATGACGGTTACAACTGATAAGGAAAGTCTTGTTTTGCCTAAAAAAGAATTCCTGCTTTTATATAAGCTTGCAGCTTCGCCAGGCAGAATATTTACAAAACAACAGTTGATGGATGAAGTATGGGGATACGAGACGGAGGCAGACCCACATACGATAGAGGTACATATAGGAAGAATCAGGGAGCGTTTGAAAGATAACCCTGATTTTGAAATCGTAACAATGCGTGGAATTGGATACAAGGTGGTGAAAAAATAATGGAACAAAAGAAAGAAAAAGGATTGCGTATCCGATCCTGTCTGACTGGTGCAATCTGGCTGGCACTTGTATTTTCAACAGTCATATCTGCGTTATTATTTGCTTTTTTGAATCATTTTTTTAATCTGCCGGGCAGCATACCTGTGCTTGGCTGGCTTTTGATTTTCAATACATTGATTGCAGGGCTGATCACTTCCTTTATTAATGCAAAGTTACTGGAACCAATTACAAGACTTAGTAAAGCAATGAAGGAAGTTTCTCGGGGAGATTTTGAACAGCATTTGGAAACGAACAGCCGTATAGCAGAAGTTGGAGAATCTTATCAAAGTTTTAACGTTATGACAAAAGAACTTCGTGCAACAGAGGTGCTGCAGATGGATTTTGTATCTGATGTTTCTCATGAGTTTAAGACCCCGATTAATGCCATTGAAGGATATACAATGCTGCTTCAGGGAGAAGAACTGTCTCCGGATCAAGAGGAATATGTAGAAAAAATCTTATTTAACACCCAAAGACTTTCCGGATTGGTTGGTAATATTTTGCTGTTATCCAAGTTAGAGAATCAGAATATACCAATGAAAAAAACAGAATATCGTCTGGATGAACAGATCCGCCAGGCAGTTCTTTCATTGGAAACAAAATGGACAGAAAAAGAAATTGGTTTTCAGGTAGAATTGGAGGAAGTTAAATATACTGCGAATGAAGGACTTTTTATGCATATCTGGATAAATCTTTTAGATAATGCGATTAAGTTCAGCCCTTCAAAGGGGACAATTACGATGTTTCTGAAACAAGAACAGGATTCTGTTAAGTTCATTCTGGAAGATGAAGGACCAGGAATAGAGGATGATGTAAAATCCAGAATATTTGACAAGTTCTATCAGGTAGATGGATCTCATAAAGCAGAAGGAAATGGCCTAGGTCTTGCACTTGTAAAACGGATTGTAGATAGTGCCGGAGGAACAATCAAAGCAGAAAACCGTGAATATGGTGGATGCAGATTTGTTATAGAGCTGCCAAAGCAGAAAGATGAGATTATCTAGTTTTAAGATAAATTAGAAGATGGGAGAATTTATATGACATTTTATCAGGAGTTGCAGTTAAATCAGGCAGGTTCTAAAAACCTGTTGAAAAAGAGTGAAACACTAAAAGAAAAATTATATCATATGTGGGTATATCTGGTGAAGATAGCTGCTACAATGGCATTTTGTTTTTTCTTTGTTAGTATTTTCAGCATCCTATTTGGAAATGAGAACAGCATTGTAGGTGTAGTAGTCTTATTATGTCTCATGGTGTTTAGGAATGCGGATCTGGGGATCCACACCGGACAATCTACGATGCTTTTGGCTTTGTTCTTTGTAATTATGACTGTATGTCCGCATTTAGCAAATCAGTTTTCACCGGTATTGGGAATGCTGTTAAATATTGCGGCACTGGCTGTGTTGATTCTGTTCGGATGCCATAATCCATCCATGTTTAATCAATCTACATTGGTTCTTGGGTATCTGTTGCTATATGGTTATGATGTTACGGGAAAAAGCTATCAGATGCGATTAGTCGGAATGGCTTTAGGTGCAGCACTTACCTGCTTCGTATTTTATCGAAATCATAAAAACAGAACTTATAAAAGAAATCTGAAAGATCTGATACAAGAATTTGATATCACTTCTTCCAGAACAAAATGGCAGATATGTCAGATTTTATGCGTACCGATTGTCCTTTGCATTGCAGAACTTTGTAATATGCCACGTGCAATGTGGGCTGGTATTGCGGCCATGTCCGTGATTTTGCCGTCTATGGAAGATATGCACTACAGAGTCCGTAAAAGGATTGTCGGAAATATTGCAGGTGTTATATGTTTTACAGTATTATATTTTCTGCTTCCTTCGTCAATCTATGCATATATAGGAATTCTTGGTGGAATCGGTGTAGGATTTTCAGCACAATATGGCTGGCAGGCAGTATTTAACACATTTGGTGCTTTAGCCATTGCTGCAGAGACATATGGACTACAAGGAGCGGTTAGTCTTAGAGTGAGTCAAAATGTTTTTGGTGTTGTGTTTGCTTTAGCATTTTGTGTTATATTTTATTGGTTTATGCCTAAAAAAAAGGAAAGTGAGGTGACCGTACATGCAGAGTGAAGTGAATCAGGAAGAAAATTTGAATACCACTGATTTTGACGAGCACTTCGCTAAAATTTCGTCCTATATTGTAGACACATTGCACGGCGTTCCACTTGAGATGACCGAGGATGAAAAAGAACAATTTCGCATACAGGTTATTTCAAATCAGTATGCAGAACGGTTGCTAAGTGAAGCCGAAAAGACAGAAACGTATAGAGGTTTATCAAAAATTGATATTCTCCATACAGTTTCTATCCCTCAACTGGCTAGAACAATCCCACTTAAAGGTTTGAATCTCAGTTTAGAAAAATACAGAATGCCGGATGGTGTAATAATAGAGGTTGAGAGTTCGTCACATTATTTGGGGTCATTTAGTGAGAAAAATGATTCTTCCACAAATTGGATAGAAAAGATCATGGAGGGTGTCGGTATTCACTAGATGGATTCTCAAGAAGCATATGCACGAAAGTTCTGCACGCGATAAGTATCTTGCCATTATGAAGCCCTACCTTCTGATGTGGCACAGTAGCAGTTGAAAACAGCTCAGGTTACCTATTGCAATTCTGACTATTTGGAATATACTTGTAAGTATCAAATTATTTCACTGTATGGGAGGAAATTATTATGGCAAGACCCAAGGGAAGCAAGAATAAGACCCGTATTGTAAATGCCAACGTTGATTATGCAGCCGTCGTTGCAGAAAAGACCGCCGAAAAGGAAAAAATCGAATCTGAGGTTGCTGCGCTGACTGCAAATCTCGATGATCTGAAGACGCAGCTGAAAGCCAAGAAAGCAGAATTGAAAGCAGCCACCAAGGAACTTGCCAAAGCCGAAAACAAAAAAGCTGCCGCCGAAGCAAAGGCAGCAGAAGAAGCAAAGAAGGGCGAAGCAGAAGATGTGCTGAAGAAGCTGCTTGCCAGCGGTATGACGGCTGAAGAAATCCTTGCAAAGCTCCAGTAATGCAATATGATGAACTGGACAAGCTGCTGAAGTAAAGGAAGGGGCTGTTGCACACGGATAAAAGCCGGTGCAACAGCCTCTTTTTCATTCATGCTGCAATTTTTTCAGCGTTTCAAACGTATCTAAATTAAAGTGGCATATCATATTCCTTTTCACACATACTTGCCATTTTCAGACAGGAGGTTGCTTCTATGAAAATATCTGCCGACTATCGTATGCTCGCTCGCGATGCTCTGCGCGGAAAATGGAAAACTGCTGTTCTGACAGGTATTGCCGCCAGTGCGCTCGGTGCTACCATTGTGAGCAGTTCCAACAGTGTCGTTTCCAATTCCAATCAGGCAAAGGACATTCATTTTAACCTGTTCGCCCAGCCAAACGGCGGTCGGCTGCTTGCTGTTTTGCTTGTCGGCATTGGTCTGTGGGCAATCCTCCAACTGATCGTGGGCGGTGCAGTTCAACTGGGATATGCTCATTTTAATCTGAACCTTGTATATGGAAATGATGCTGCCATCTCGGACTTGTTCTCTCAGAAAGACCGTCTGTGGGATGGCTTCTGCATGAAATTCCTGCAGGGTCTGTACATCGCCCTCTGGTCGCTGCTGTTGGTGATTCCGGGAATCGTGAAAACATACAGCTATGCGATGACACCTTACATCATGTCCGAGCATCCTTCGTTGACTGCAAATGAAGCGATCACAGAATCCCGGCGGATTATGGACGGCAACAAATGGCGGCTGTTCTGTCTGGATTTCAGCTTCATTGGCTGGGAGTTGCTCTGTTCGTTGCCACTGTATGCCGGGGGTTTTCTGGTTCTCAAATATTTCACCGGTTCAGAGGCTATGGCGATTTCTCTTTTTCTTCTGCTGACAATTCCATTGAGCATTGGCTTCTTTTTTGTACGTCCCTATGAGGAAGCTGCATGGGCCACTTTCTACCGCGATATTATCGCAGCACCTACCGAACCGGATGAAGCATACTGACTTTTATGCTATTTCTCAGATGTGACCGGATTTTCGAGGTGATCTGCGTATGGAGAAGAAACCTGACCGTTCCGAAATAATTACAACGACCCTCTTATTTGCTTTAACGCTGGTCCTTATCGTATTAAAAGTAACGAAAGTGTTTTCATTGCCTTGGTTGTGGGTGCTGGGTCCGCTTTGGCTTGGTACATATCGATACCGCGACTAGGGCTGCTTGCGCTGGGAGATTTCTCCCAGCGTTTTTTTTACTCGGAGATGCTGAGATATTGGTCGATCTCCATGATGCCCTCCCCGCTGATTTCCACCAGATCTTCAAAGGGCACCACGGTGTCGCCCACTTGCAAGGTGCGGAACACCGGGTCGATGCGGTCTGCTTTTCCGGTCAGTGTGATGTAGTTACCCACTGCTGGAACCTCCGGGTGGGCGGTATCCTCCTTGAAGTACCGCACCGTGATGGTCATGCCCTTGGTGACCTGCATCAGCCGATCGGACAGAGCCGACATTTCTTCCTCGGTCAAAATGCGCTTGGTCACCCGCTCGGTGCGCTGTTTTTCTGCGGCAAGCTGCTCATCATAATACTGCTTCTATTTATCCTTTGGCAATCTCCAGATAAACGCTAAAATGGAGCATCTACTGCACATCCTAACTTAATATGCACTGAATAAAAGAAAAAGCCTTATATTTCAATCTATAGAGGCCAATCTGTGGTATAATTGGAGCAAGAGAACTGGAAAAAATCCAGCAAAAACCTTGTACCTGGAGGGCAGCTATGTATCGTTACAGCAATGGCCAGATCAGCTTGGCGGATTAATCGAGTATCTAATGCAGCAGGAGACCATCCTCCGGAAATGTGAGGCAGTGCTGGATCTACCGTCCGTGTATGAGAAAATGGTGCAGTTGTGCAGCAAAGAAGATAGTCGTCCGCCCCTCGCCCCAGCGTTCATCGTAAAGTACCTGCTGGTGAGTTTCCTGTACAGCAAACCATTGAACCGGCAGATCGGGCAGCGCACCCCTTCACCTCAAAGCTAACGAAGCTAATGAACTGCACGCTGCCACCAGCCTTCAGTACCTCCATCACAACTGCGACGTGGACGTTCAGTGCCGCCTCCCTGTCCTTTCTTCGTCAGGCCAGGCTTTTTTCGCAATAGTGGCGACGAATTCGTTCTTGCTGTTTTTCGTTTGAAAAGAGCCTTATGACCTGGGCGCTCTCCGGTCGTGGGTAGCGTAGTAGGCTCGCTTATTTTCGTACATGCAATAGTCGGCCTTGTCCAGCAGCGTTTGCATGATGCAGCCTTCATAATCGGCGGAGATCGCCCAACCGTAGGCGTAGCTGAGAGGAAGCTGATTGCCGTCACGGTTTGCAGCGTCGGCTTCCCTGCGCAGACTGTCCAGTATGCCCTCCACCTCCTGCCGGTCCGTATGGTAAATGACCGCCATAAATTCGTCGCCGCCGTATCTGCCCACGAAATGCTTTTCCGGGATCACCCGGCGTAAAAGCCGGGCAAAGCTCAGGATCAGTTGGTCACCCGCCGAATGACCCCTCGTATCGTTGACGGTTTTCAGATTGTTCAGGTCAAATATGACGCAGGCCGTAGGCTCCCGGAGAATTTCCCTGTTGTTGAGAAGCTCCTCGCAGGAGCCTTTGTTGGGCAGGCCGGTATGGATGTCGATGTATGCCTTCTGCTCCAGCAGTTGGTTTTTCCGGGCCATTTTCAGTGCCATGGCGGTCTGGAGCATGATCAGGATCACCAGGCACAGCATATCCAGTGCCGAGAGGATCTCAATAGTGCGGATCTTCATGGCGATCTTTTCTGAATAGTGTTCCGCGGCAGACACCGTTTCGTCCGCCATTTCAAAATAGGTCTCGCTCATGGCAACGATTTGGGTGTTCTCATATCCACGCTGTCTGGCCGCCGCGACCTCCGCCTTGAGCCGCTCCCAGTAGGCACTCTGGATGTCCAGCCTTTCCTGATAGGCCGCGTCCTTGAGCTTTACCAATTCGTAGTGCCCATCCCCGGATGTCAGATCGCTTAAAATATCGTCTAAATACGCGATCAACTCATCGTTTCGGGTGCCTGTGATCTCCAGCTTTACCGCCCGCTGCGTGTCTCCGCGCACCAGCCCGGCATAATTGATGACGCGGGCCGTGCCCTTCAGGTTGCCGATCTCGACCATCATCAGAGCGACAAGGATCACCAAAATCAGCACAAGGCAGCTTTGCAGGATGCTGATGAGATTTTTGCGATCTATTTTTACATTTCCTTTTATCATAACGACCTCGATCACGGAACGACCATGATATTCTTTATTGCGAATCAGTCTTGATGAATACTTTACTCTGTAACGCACATCATGTCAATAACAATGGAAATTTTTCTACTGTCTCCCAAGAATGATCGGCATGAATAAAATGAAAAGCACGCACTTTATTGCTTGTTTCGGTTGGATGGCTTAGGCTTGTCAGGGATCGCCTCATCCGCCTTGGATGGGCGACCCCTGCGAGCCCCAACCAATTTCTCCGCTTTCTGGTTTTCAGGCATAGTCTTTTCTGCTTTCGGCGGACTGCCACGGCACAGCTTTTTCGGCTTCTATAATTGTAAGGAACATGGCTTTTCGCTGAATGGAAAGCGAAGCTGACCCGGGCTGGGGCGGTCTGTATTAAAGCGATATTTTTTTTGAAATTATCTTGACAAATTTTATCAAGATTGATATGATGGTATTAACAAGCAAGCGAAAAGAGGATGTGGAGCATGATCATCACCAAAGAGACGGACTACGCGCTGCGCATTTTGCGGGTGCTGCTGGACGGGGAGAAGCATTCGGTGGCCGAGATGTCGGAAACGGAATTGATCCCCAATCAGTTTGCCTACCAGATTCTGCGCAAACTCTCCGCCGGCAATTTGGTGCGGGTGAGCCGCGGCGCTCTCGGCGGCTGCGAGCTGTCCTGCGATCTGGACGCGACCTCCCTCTACGATCTCATGGGGGTCGTGGGGGAGCGGGGCATCCTGTGCGCCTGCATGGAGCCGGGATATGAATGCCGCTGGCAGGACAAGCATGGGCGGTGCACCATCCACTGTCAGCTGGCGGCCTTGCAGCAAAAGCAGGACGAGGCGTTCCGTGCCGTGAGCCTGCGCAGGCTGCTGACCGGCGGATCCGATCCCCAAGATACAAGCAAGCTGTAAAATTTTAAAAGGAGGTACCCGTATGCTGTTTCAAACCACGTCGGCGCACGAAGAGCTGCGCGCGAAGATCCGGAGTTTTGCGGAGGAGGAGATCAAGCCCCTCGCATTTTTAATGGATCAGAACAATGAGTTTCCCGAGGAGGCTGTCAAGAAGCTGGGTAAGCTGGGCTGGATGGGCATTCCCTACCCCAAGGAGTACGGCGGTGCCGGTCTTGATGCTCTGAGCTACGCCATCGCGGTGGAGGAGCTGGCCCGTGTGGACGGCGGCACGGGCGTAATCCTCTCCGCCCACGTCTCCCTCGGCTCATGGCCCATTTTCGCCTATGGCACCGAGGAGCAGAAGAAGAAATATCTGGTTCCGCTGGCCAAGGGCGAGAAGATCGGCGCCTTCGGCCTTACGGAGACCAACGCCGGATCCGACGCCGGCGGCACGGAGACCACGGCGCTGGATAAGGGGGACTACTACCTCCTCAACGGCGGCAAGATCTTCATTACCAACGCCCCTAAGGCGGACACCTATGTGGTTTTCGCCGTCACCACGCCGGACATCGGCACCCGGGGCATCTCCGCTTTCATCGTGGAGAAGGGCTGGAAGGGCTTTGAGTTCGGCGACCACTATGACAAGATGGGTATTCGCTCCTCCTCCACGGCGGAGCTGATCTTCAACAACGTGAAGGTTCCCAAGGAAAACCTATTGGGCAAGGAGGGCGAGGGCTTCAAGATTGCCATGTCCACGCTGGACGGCGGACGCATCGGCATCGCCGCGCAGGCGCTGGGCATCGCCCAGGGCGCGTTTGAGCACGCGTTGAGCTATTCCAAGGAGCGCGTCCAGTTCGGCAAGCCCATCGCGGCCCAGCAGAGCATCGCCTTCAAGCTGGCAGATATGGCAACCAAGCTGCGCTGCGCCCGGTTCCTCATCTACTCCGCGGCGGAGCTGAAGGAGCAGCACGCGCCTTACGGCATGGAGTCCGCCATGGCGAAGATGTACGCCTCGGACATCGCGCTGGAGGTCACCAACGATGCCCTGCAGATCCACGGCGGCAGCGGCTACCTCAAGGGCATGGAGGTGGAACGGGCCTACCGCGACGCCAAGATCACCACCCTCTACGAGGGCACTAACGAGATCCAGCGGGTGGTCATCGCCTCTCATCTGTTGGGCAGGCTGGGCAAGAGCTCCGGCGGCGAGAGCCGTTCGGCGGCCAAGAAACCCGCGCCCATCACCGGCATTCGCAAAAAGACCATCTTCCGGGAGGGGGATGCTGCCCAGCAGGTGGCCGACCTTGTGGCGGCGCTGAAGAAGGATGGTCACGACTTCTCCGTGGGCATTCCTATGGATACGCCCATCCCGCAGGCGGAGCGGGTGGTCTCCGCGGGCAAGGGCATCGGGGAGAAAAAGAACATGAAACTGGTAGAGTCGCTGGCCAAGGCCGCCGGCGCGGCCATCGGTTCTTCCCGCCCTGTGGCGGAGACTCTCAAATATCTGCCGCTGAACCGCTATGTGGGTATGTCCGGTCAGAAGTTCACCGGCAATCTGTACATCGCCTGCGGCATCTCCGGCGCATCCCAGCACCTTAAGGGCATCAAGGACGCCTCCACCATCGTGGCCATCAATAAGAACGGTAACGCGCCTATCTTCAAGAACTGCGACTACGGCATCGTGGGCGATGTGGAGGAGATCCTGCCCCTGCTCACTGCCGCGCTGGATAGCGGCGAAAAGCTGCCCGCGCCGCCCATGGTAAAGATGAAGCGGCCCACGCCGCCGAAGCCCGCCCCCATCGGCGACCGCTACGTCTGCAGCGGCTGCGGCTACGAGTATGTGCCGGAGTTGGGCGACGAGGACGGCGAGATCGCGCCCGGTACGCTCTTTGAGCAGCTTCCCGCCGAGTGGGTGTGTCCCGAGTGCGCGGAGACGAAGGATCAATTTGTAAAGGCTTGAGGCCGTGAAGGAGGCAAGATAAGATGTATTGCGTGCGTAAAGTAACGAACGACCTCTACTGGGTGGGCGCCAACGACCATCGCCTGGCCCTGTTTGAAAACTGCTTTCCCATTCCCCGGGGCGTAAGCTACAACGCCTACTGCCTGCTGGATGAAAAGACGGTGCTCTTTGACACGGTGGACTGGTCTGCCTGCCGCCAGCTTTTGGAAAATCTGGCGTATGTGCTGGATGGCCGCGAGCTGGACTACCTGCTGGTCAACCATCTGGAGCCGGATCACGCCGCCTGCATCGAGGAGATCCTGCTACGCCATCCCAAGGTGAAACTGATCTCCAATGAGAAGGCATTCATGCTCATGCGGCAGTTCGGCTTCCATGTGGACGGACATGAGTGCATCGAGGTGAAGGAGGGCGACACCTTCTCCTTCGGCAAGCACACCGTCACCTTTGTGGGCGCGCCTATGGTTCACTGGCCGGAGGCCATGGTGACCCTTGACGTCACCGACGGCGTCCTCTTTTCCGCCGACGCCTTCGGCACCTTCGGCGCGCTGGACGGCAAGCTGTTCGCCGACGAGGTGGACTTCGAGCGGGACTGGCTGGACGACGCCCGCCGCTACCTCACCAACATCGTGGGCAAGTACGGCCCCCACATCCAGCTCCTGCTGAAAAAGGCCAGCGGCGTTTTGGATCAGATCAAGTACATCTGCCCGCTCCACGGCCCAGTGTGGCGCAGGGATCTGGGCTGGTTCATCGAAAAGTACGACACATGGAGCCGCTATGCCCCTGAGACCCAGGGCGTGCTCATCGTCTACGCCTCTATGTATGGCAACACGGAGAACGCGGCGCAGGCTCTGGCGACGTCGCTCTGCGATAAGGGCATGAGCAAGGTGGCGATGTACGATGTGTCCTCCACTCATGTCTCCCAGCTGATCTCCGAGGCGTTTAAGTACAGTCACATTGTCCTGGCCTCTGTGACCTACAACCTCGGCATCTACCCTGCCATGCATGACTTCCTCATGGATATGAAGGCACTGAATCTGCAAAACCGCACCTTTGCCATCATTGAAAACGGCTCATGGGCGGTGAAGTCCGGTGACCTCATGCAGAAATTCGTCAACAATGAGCTTAAGAACATGACGGTGCTCAACGAGCGGCTCAGCCTCGCCTCGTCCATGGGCACGGACAAGCGCACTGAGCTGGAAGCACTGGCGGACGCCATTCTGGAATCTATGAAGTAACTGGCAGGAAAGCCAAAACCAAGACAACAGACAACAAACAGCCCCGCCGCGTCGGCTGCAGAAAAACCGGCTTTCAAAAATAGAGCGGGCAAGCGTGATACTGCGCTTGCCCGCTCTTTTCCCAAAAGGACATGAGAAGTGACCGGAGAAGATGAGAGGATCGAAATGGAGATCAGAAAACGAAACGGGGAGTCTGTTCCCTTTCAACAGGAGAAAATTTTCAACGCCATGAAAAAGGCGTTTGACGGACAGGGCAAGGAGATCGGGAGCAGAGAGATGGATGAGATCCTCGCCACCGTTCTCAACAATCTCTCCGTCACAGTGCCGCTCACCGTAGAACGTGTGCAGGACGAGGTGGAGCGAACGCTCATGGAGCGCGGACACTATGAGGTGGCCAAGGCGTACATCCTCTACCGCGAAAAGCGGTCTGCGCTGCGCCGTGTCCGGCATACCATCGCGCGGACGGTGGGGGATGACTCGCTTGACGAGGTGCTGCGCCGCATCCAGATGGATTTTACCGAGGAAGTCTACTCCCTCGCGGCGCTTCAAATGAAGTTTGAGAGTTTCTGTCGTCTGGGCATGACGGAGGATGAGCGGGCTGAGGCACTGACCAAGGCGGCGGTAGAGCTGACTACGGCAGAGGCACCCAAGTGGGAGTTCATCGCGGCGCGGCTTCTGAACCACTCCTTTCGCTGTCGCAACGCACAGGAATGGGAGGGGCGCGGCGTCTGCGACCTCTATGGCAAGCTTCGCTATCTGACGGATAAGGGACTCTACGGTGACTATATCCTTGCCCACTATACCCACGAGGAGATTGCCATGGCGGAGGACTTTCTCTGCCCGGAACGGGACGAGCTGTTCACCTACTCCGGCCTTGACCTGCTGCTCAAACGCTATGTGATCCAGTCGCGCAGCCGCGTGCCGCTGGAAACACCGCAGGAGATGTTTTTGGGTATCGCGCTGCATCTTGCTATGAACGAAGGCTCTGACCGCATGGGGTGGGTAAAACGCTTTTACGATATGCTCAGCCGTATGGAGGTCACGATGGCGACACCTACCATGTCCAACGCACGAAAGCCCTACCATCAGCTTTCAAGCTGCTTTGTGGACACTGTGCCGGACAGTCTGGACGGCATCTACCGCTCGCTGGACAACTTCGCAAAGGTCTCTAAATTCGGCGGTGGAATGGGGATGTACTTCGGTAAGGTGCGCGCTGCAGGCAGCACCATCCGCGGCTTTCAAGGGGCGGCGGGCGGTGTTATCCGCTGGATCCGGCTGGTCAACGACACCGCCGTGGCGGTGGATCAGTTGGGGATGCGGCAGGGCGCTGTGGCGGTTTACTTAGACGCATGGCACCGGGATCTGCCGGAATTCCTTCAACTGCGCACCAACAACGGCGACGACCGCATGAAGGCACATGATGTGTTTCCCGCCGTGTGCTATCCGGATCTCTTCTGGCGACTGGCGGAGGAGAACATAGACGCACCGTGGCATCTCATGTGTCCGCATGAGATCCTCACGGTCAAGGGCTACGCACTGGAGGATTACTGGGGTACAGAATGGGAGAAGCGGTATCTGGACTGCGTCAATGACCCGCGCATCGAAAAGCGCAGCGTCACCGTCAAGGACATCGTGCGGCTGGTGCTTCGCTCGGCAGTGGAGACCGGCACACCCTTCGCTTTCAATCGCGACAGTGTAAATCATATGAACCCAAACGGCCACACGGGAATGATCTATTGCTCCAATCTCTGTACGGAGATCGCGCAGAACATGGCACCCATCGAGCACATCAGCACTGAGGTGCACACGGAGAACGGCGACACAATTGTGGTGACGGCCACACGCCCAGGTGAGTTTGTGGTCTGCAACCTGGCGAGTCTGTCTCTCGGTAATCTGCCGGTGGAGGACGAGGCCTATATGGAACGCACGGTGGAAACGGCCATCCGCGCACTGGATAATGTGATCGACCTCAACTTCTACCCGTTGGAATACGCGCGGCTTACCAATCAGAAGTACCGCAGCATCGGCCTGGGCGTCAGCGGCTACCACCACATGCTGGCAAAGCGCGGCATCCACTGGGAGAGCGATAAGCACCTTGCCTTCACCGACGCAGTGTTCGAGCTCATCAACTACGCCGCCGTCAAGGCGGACACAGCTCTGGCACGGGAAAAGAGTCGTTACGCGCTCTTTGAGGGCAGCGACTGGCAGACGGGCGCGTATTTTGAAAAGCGGGGTTATACCTCCGAAAAGTGGCGGGCGCTTGCGAAAACGGTGGCGGTGCAGGGAATGCGCAACGCCTATCTGCTGGCGGTCGCACCGACCTCCAGCACATCTATCCTCTCCGGCACGTCGGCGGGTATAGATCCAATTATGAAGAAATTCTTTTTAGAGGAAAAAAAGGGCAGCATGCTGCCCCGCGTTGCTCCAGAGCTTTCTATGGACACATGGTGGTACTATAAGGCAGCGCATCTAATCGACCAAAGCTGGTCGGTACGCGCCGCGGGCCTTCGCCAGAGACATATTGACCAGGCGCAGAGCATGAATCTCTATATCACAAACGACTATTCCATGCGTCAGGTGCTCAGACTGTATTTGGAGGCGTGGAGGGCCGGCGTCAAGACCATTTACTATGTCCGCAGCAAGGCCCTTGAGGTCGAGGCCTGCGAAAGCTGCTCGTCATAAGGAGGATAGCATGACGGAACTGAAGAAAAAGCCCCTCTTTAACCCGGAGGGCGACCCTGATGTGCGCCTGCGGCGCATGATCGGCGGCAATACCACAAACCTCAACGACTTCAACAATATGAAGTACGCTTGGGTCAGCGACTGGTACCGGCAGGCCATGAACAACTTTTGGATCCCTGAGGAGATCAATCTCTCGCAGGATGTGAAGGACTATCCACGCCTGCTGTCAGCCGAGCGCAGCGCCTACGATAAAATTCTGAGTTTTCTTGTCTTTTTGGATTCCATTCAGACAGCGAACCTGCCTAATATCGGCGCCTACATTACCGCCAACGAGGTCAATCTCTGCCTGTCCATTCAGGCGTTTCAGGAGTGTGTCCACTCACAGAGCTACAGCTATATGCTCGACACCATCTGTTCCCCCGTGGAGCGCAATGACATCCTCTACCAATGGAAAACGGACGAGCATCTGCTGCGCCGCAACACCTTCATTGGGGACTGCTACAACGAGTTTCAGGAGCGGAAGGACGCTCCCACGCTGCTGCGCGTGATGATGGCAAACTATATTTTGGAGGGCATCTATTTTTACAGCGGCTTTATGTTCTTCTACAATCTCTCCCGAAACGGGAAGATGCCCGGCTCGGCGCAGGAGATTCGCTACATAAACCGCGATGAGAACACGCACTTGTGGCTGTTCCGCAATATCATCACGGAGCTGCAAAAGGAGCAGCCGGAGTTATTCACCGTCGAGAGCGTACAAGCGCTGCGCAAGATGATGCGTGAGGGCGTGGAGCAGGAGATCGCATGGGGGCATTATGTAATCGGCGACGACATCCCGGGGCTGAACCGGCAGATGATCAGCGATTACATCCGCTATCTCGGCAACCTCCGCTGGACGAGCCTTGGCTATCCTGCATTGTATCCAGGCTTTGAGAGCGAACCGGAGAGCATGGAATGGGTCAGCCAGTACGCCGACGCCAACATGGTCAAGACCGATTTCTTTGAGGCACGCAGTACCGCCTACGCCAAGAGCACCGCACTGATAGACGATTTATAAGAAAACCAAAGACATCAGAATAGGAGATACTACTATGAATTACAGCGCTATGATTCAAAATCGCAGATCCGTTCGCGCATTCCGCGAAAAGGAAGTTCCGAGCGAGGCTATCGGCCAGCTCCGATCCTACTATGAAAAGACCTGCCCCCGTCTTGTCCCGGAGATTGCAACGGAGTTGATCGTCTTGGACAAGGATGCACAGCCGGCGCTGGAGAGCTCAGCGGGCTATAATCAATTTCTCATCGGAGCACCGCACTACCTGCTCCTTATGTCTGCCCCGCATTCCTATGCGGCCATCAACGCCGGCTACATGATGGAAGATCTCGTCCTCAAGCTGACTGAGTTGGACATTGACACCTGCTGGATGACCTTCACCGACAGCGACAAAATCAAAAAGGCACTGTCTCTCGCCACCCCGTTAGAGGTGGCGGCAATCGTTGCCTTTGGCTACGGGGAAAAGACCGCAAAAAAGCTGCGGCTGAATATCCTAAGTATGTCTCAGATCGATGTGCGGGCCGAACAGCAGTACTACGCGCCCAAAAAGGGCGTGCACGATTTGGTTCACATGGGGAGCTGGAGCAACAAGTCTGGGCTTGACGAGATGATGGACTTCTACGACGATATGCTCTGGCAGTCCTTCTACGCCGCTTCGCTCTCCCCCAGCTATCTCAACCGTCAGCCCTATGGCTTCCTTGTGCAGGATCACAGCATCTATTTGGTGCAGCAGGAGGATGCCTACACCGATAATTTGGATGCCGCATTGGATCTCGGTATTGTCATGCTCCACTTCTCCGCTGTCGCCTCCCAGTGGGCGGGGCAGGTACACTGGGAACTTTCACCTGCTGCGCCCGACGGCCTGCCGGAAGGACTTCGCTCCGCTGCGGTGTACCACATGTAACGACTCTGGGGGAAGCAAGGCAACGGTAAAATGCGCGACCGCCGATCCGCGGTTGAGCGTATGTTTCATTAGAAAAGAAGAACCTATCAGTCAGAGTCTGAGTAAGGAAAATAGGAGGTATTTTTTATATGGCTATCCAAACGGTAACAGATGCCATCCGCTATGTAGGGGTGGATGATAACACATTGGCACTCTTTGAAAACCAGTACCCCGTCCAGCCTATGGGAGTGAGCTACAACTCCTATGTCATTCTGGATGAGAAGATTGCCGTGATGGACAGCGTGGACGCACGGGCAACGGAAGAATGGCTTTCCAATGTGGCGCGGGTGTTGGAGGGGCGCAGCCCCGACTATCTTGTGGTCACACACATGGAGCCGGATCATTCCGGCAGCCTCATGCGGCTGGCACAAAAGTACCCGGAGATGAAGATCGTGGGAAACGCGAAAACATTTACCCTGATCAAGCAGTTCTTCGGCACAGGTGCATTGTCGGAAGACCGTATGCTGGAGGTTGGCGAAAGAGATACGCTTTCCTTGGGTTTGCACCGGCTGCGCTTTCTGCTGGCGCCGATGGTACACTGGCCGGAGGTGATGACGGCGTATGAGGAAACGGAAAAAATCCTGTTCTCGGCGGATGCCTTCGGACGCTTTGGCTCACTGGAACGGACTGCCCGTGCCCCCTGGGTGCCGCAGGCCCGACGGTATTATTACAATATTATCGGGAAATATGGCGCACAGGTGCAGGCTCTGCTGAAAAAAATCTCCGCGCTGGAGATCAAAACGATCTGCCCGCTCCATGGCCCCATGCTCACAGAAGACTTGGGGGAGTATCTGCGGCTCTATGATCTCTGGTCACAATGGAAACCGGAAGAACCGGAGGGCATCCTGATCGCTCACGCATCGATCCATGGAAATACTGCCCATGCGGCGAAGACCCTCAAGAGCAAGCTGGAGGGCAAAGGTGCGCAAGTCACCATATGCGATCTGACGGCAACAGACCTTTCCTACGCTGTTGCCAGTGCATTCTACTGCGGGAAGTTGGTTTTAGCCAGCTCCACCTATGACGGAGGACTGTTTCCGCCCATGAGGGAGTTTTTGGAACATTTACGGACAAAGGGATTCCGAAACCGCCGGGTTGGCCTTATTGAAGACGGCTCTTGGGCACCTGCTGCCGCGCGGCTGATGCGCACCAAATTGGAGGAGATGAAGGATATCCACCTTTACGAAACGGTAGTGTCTCTGCGTGGTGCATTGAACCAAACCAGCGAAGCGCAGATGGACGCTCTGGTGGCTGAGCTCTGCGCAGAATAAGCTGCAACAAACCGCAGCTATTCTCGTACAGATGATGGTCTTACTCATCTGCTTTATGTCCCAAGGGCAGAGTACCGTCATCTCAGGTTGAGGTCACGATGTGGTGTGGGGCGAGACCGGAGTCTTGAGAATACCCAAACAAAGGAAAGGAGCTGGCAGATATGGCAGCTATGAACATGAATCAGGAGCAGTTTGAGCAGGCGATCCGGGAGGAAAAGCCCGTTTTGGTGGATTTCTGGGCGCCCTGGTGCGGCTACTGCCGGAGGATCGGCCCCGCGTATGAGAAGATCGGAGAGGAATACGCGGACAGCCTCGCCGTCGGCAAGATCAACATTGACGAGGAGCCGCGGCTGGCGGGGGCCGAGGGGATCGAGGACATCCCAACTCTGGTGCTGTACCGGAACGGAAAGGCCGTGGATTCCATCACCGCGCCCGGCTCAAAGGCAGAAATCGACCGTTTCATTCAGGAAGCCTTGGCGAAATAACGGAGGGTTCAGATATGAACAACAATCATGTTTATGATATGCTCGTGGTGGGGGGCGGACCGGGCGGCTACACCGCCGCCCTGTACGCGGCACGGGCGGGGCTGGACACCATCGTGCTGGAAAAACTGTCCGCCGGAGGGCAGATGGCCCTGACCGAGCAGATCGACAACTATCCTGGCTTTGAGGACGGGATCGACGGCTTCTCTCTGGCGGAGAAGATGCAAAAGCAGGCGGAGCGCTTCGGGGCACGCAGCGAATACGCAGAAGTCCTCCGCATGGATCTGACGGCGGTTCCAAAGCTCGTGGAGACCAGCGAGGGGATCTTTCTGGGGAAAACCGTGGTGCTGGCCACCGGTGCGAACCCCAGAACGCTGGGCGTGGCCAGAGAGTCGGAACTGGTGGGCCGGGGCGTGGCCTACTGCGCCGCCTGCGACGGGATGTTTTACAAGGGCAAAACGGTGGTCGTGGTGGGCGGCGGCAATTCCGCCGCGGCAGATGCCCTCCTTCTCAGCCGCGTGGCGAAAAAAGTGATCCTCGTCCACCGCAGAGACACCCTGCGGGCCACCAAGATCTATCACGAGCCGCTGGCACAGGCCGAAAACGTGGAATTCCGTTGGAACAGCGTCGTTTCCGCGCTGCTTTCCGGGGACAGGCTGACCGGCGTCCGCCTGCGGGACACCGTCACCGGTGAGGAAAGCGTGGTGGACTGCGACGGCGTATTTGTCAGCGTGGGCCGACAGCCCGCCACGGCGCTGGCGGTGGGTCAACTGGCGCTGGACGGCGGCGGCTATATCGTGGCCGGAGAGACCACGGAAACCAGTATTCCCGGCGTATACGCCGTGGGCGACGTGAGGACGAAGCCCCTCCGTCAGGTGGTCACCGCCGTGGCGGACGGCGCGGTGGCAGTCCACATGGCGGAGAAATATATCGCGGAAAACCGATAAGGGAGGTAGATTGAAAAAGCCATGTTTAAGGTCAGGCCGGATACGACCGCAGTGGGGATGCCGACATATCTGCAAGGCAAACTGCCAGACTGATGGTAGATAAGATAACCCATGTAAGATCGGGAGATATGTTGTCTCTCCATATCCAGTCCACACAACAGTGAGCAACTGAACACAAAACACAGCCACAGATGTACTCTGCGGCTGTGTTTTTATGCGTAGTATTACCGCGTGACAAGCGGTTTTACTGTGACGGCGTCACATAATTTGAGAAAATCGGCTTCGAGGCAGCTTTTGGAGCACAAGCCCTTTGTGCTTGTTGACAGAGAAAAAAATATAGGTATAATAAAAGCAAAATAATAAGAGTCATTCTTGCATTTGGAGAGTTGGCGGTACGCCAAAATACGCAGAGGAGATATTGGCCGCCGTAACGGAGCTGCAACAGCATCCCAAGGCGGAGCAGGTGTTCCTGGAGATGAAAAGGGAGCATCCCAGCATCGCTCTGGGTACGGTATATCTGCCCCCATGCCGGGAGCAGGAAAAGACAATCTTATGGAGGAGAAGTATCATGAACGCTAACGTATCTCTTCTGCTCAACGAGCAGATCAATAAGGAGTTCTACTCCGCCTATCTGTATCTGGACTTTGCCAACTACTACGCCGCCGTCGGACTGGACGGCTTTGAGAACTGGTACCGGGTACAGGCGCAGGAGGAACGTGATCACGCCATGCTGTTTTATCAGTATTTGCAGAATAACGGCGAGGACGTCACCTTTGAGGCTATCGCAAAGCCGGAGTGGGAACGAGGCGACCACATGGCCCCGCTGAAAAAAGCCCTGGAACACGAGATGCTGGTCACCGCCAGCATCAATGCCATCTACGCCGCCGCATACGAGGTCAGGGACTTCCGCACCATGCAGATGCTGGACTGGTTCATCAAGGAACAGGGCGAGGAGGAGAAGAACGCCGCTGACCTCATTACCAAGATGGATCTGTTCGGCGGTGACAGCAAGGGGCTGTATATGCTAAACAGCGAGCTGAAGGCACGGGTCTACACCGCGCCCTCGCTGGTGCTGTAAGCCCCGCGTGTCTGCGGGCTTTCGCATCAGGCAAAAGGCAGACTACATGGCGTAGATGAGGCCGCTGGCGAAGGCATCGCCGCCGCCCACGCGGTCGAGGATATTAATGCCGGTTCCGCCTATGCCCATTACCGATTCAGCTTGCTTTGTGACACGAATGTACGGCAACATTTTTATCTGCCGATAACTCAACCTGCGTCAATCGAACGCTGCAATGGAGATGGCGGAGAACAGTTTGCGCGTACGAGCGTTCAGCTCAAGCAATGCTTCGTTCTCTCAGCACATCTTCATTGTAGCTTAGGTTTGGGCATCTGTATAGCTCACTGGCTGTGAACTTCTCAGAACCAACACCATTGTAGCAAGCAGTGCATTCGTGCGCACAAATGCAAATTTTGCGTTGCAAAATGCTTGTTGGGAAATCCCAAACCCTTTCTGATCTGCACCGTTCCGGTGCAGGCTGCGCATTCTTTCCGAACGCTATTGAATGTGTCAATGCACACTCTCTCCGAAAATCCGGGGCGCTTTTTGGTGCAAGCGTCAATGGCATAATTCCTAAGTTCATGATAGAATAGGTGCGTTGTGTGCCTGACACATGAAAACGGAAAGGACGATGCAGAAATGGAGCAGCTTTATCTGATGCCCGGTGAGGAACGCTACACAAAGTTTCGGGATGAGAACGGTGTGCCCAAAATCCGTTACACCTACTGCTCCCTGCACGGCAAGCTGTTCAATTGCGTGTGCCGCTCAACAGATGAAGCCCAACGGCTGTGTGAAGATTGGCTCGTAACGCAGGATCGCTGCTACATAAACTAAAAAAGTCGCCGAGGATTCCGCCCCATGAAAGGGTTAGAATCCTCGGCGACTTTCGTTTATCGGGTCTGCTGCTTTTCCTGTGCGTCTTTTTCTTCTGTGAAGAACAATTCAATATTTTTCTGTGCCTTTACCAACTCCTGCATTTCTTCTCGTGCCTTGCGATAGTCCGGGTAGGCTGCTTTCTTTTGGGTCAGAAGATCGGAATACTCTGCATTCAGTGCTTTGACCTTCGGCAGCTTTTTTAAGCCAGTTTCATCGAAAGCGGCCTTGGCTACTTTGTGCAGTGTGATTTCTTCCCGGTGAGTATCCAGAAACTTTTTGCTATATCCCGCTTTCCGGTAGGCATCGTAGACTGGGTGGGTCTTGGCGTAATTGACGATGTGCGTTTTCAGCACAGCAATTTCCGCCATCCGTGTTTCGGCGGCTTTGATGGAATCTCCCAGCTGGTGATATTTTTCTGTTGCCGCCGCTGCGCGTTCATTCAGTTCATCTGTGCTGCCAATTTTGTGCTCCTGCAAGAAAATCAGCGTCTTGGACATTTCTTTCAGATTATATTTTTTCGCCCATCGTGCATAGCCTTCGCTTTTGCCCTCGGAGAGCTTTGCCTGAATGTTAACCAGCAATTGGAACGGTTGCTCTTGGGGCGGCTGCTTCTGGTGGGGATGGTGTTCTGCTTTTCCTGCAATCACTGCTTTCAGTTCGTCCTCGCTATAGCCTGCGCCCAGCGTTTTGAATCGGATGAACCGTTTTTGTCGTGCGCCCTTGACGGAAGTGTATTTTCCACGCTTGACCTCATAACCCTGTTGTTCCAGTTTTTGCAGAAAATCTTCGTAATCCTTGGGCTTTTCTGCAAGGATACTGTCGATGATGCCACACAGCCTATCACGATTGCTTTCTTTGGGTGGATAGAGGGTACGTTTCTGCCGTTCCCGGTAGGGCTTTATTTCAATAACAGAGAGTTGATGCTCCAGACAAATCAAGTCGCTCAACCGCTGAACGGCCAGTGCCGAAAAGAAAAAATCCCGGAACTTTTTTGAACCGTCCAATGCGGTGGAGTTGAAAATCACATGGTTATGGATGTGGTGACGGTCCGTGTGCGTTGCCACCACAAAGGCGTGTTTGCCCTTGGTAAAGCGCATGGCTAGTTCGTAGCCCACCTTGTTGGCTTCTTCGGCGGTGATCTCGCCGGGTTTGAACGACTGCCGGATCTGATAGGCAATCACGTCACTTTTCTGTCTGCGCCCGGTAGCAAGTTCATACTGCCGCTTGGTAAGCATAAATTCTTCATCGACTGTCAGAGGACTGCACTCGTGGCAACTCACCAATTCACCTTGCTCGGTCTTATCGGGGTTCTGCACATAATCTGTGCGGCTTTTCAAACAGGCCGCAACGGTCTTTCCCTTATTCTTGTGCAATGCGATCAATCGTGTCGCAGCCATCACGAATCACCCCCTATAAAATGAAAATGCCGCCCGAAGGCGGCAAAGGATTAAAACTATTTCTTACAGTTCTGCAAGCCATTCACTAAAACGCCCGATACCCTCGGTGATGGCAGTTGCACCGAAAAAGAGGATGAAGCAGATGAACTCGGACACCAGCAGGATAAGAAACTGATCCCAAGTTTGACGGCAGGCGGTGTAGATGCCGCAGCCGAAGATGTAGAGCATCAGCGGAGCAACCACATAGCTGGACAACGTGAGCAGCCACTTTGCCATGAGAGCCAAAAACGCCACAAAGAGAGAAATCGGGAAAAGAACAACTTTCTTCAGCATAGACATCATATCAAGCACTTCCTTTCTGTTCGCCCTTATTATAAAGGTATCGACTACTACGTTGCAAGGATGTCAAGCATTATATGTACACCCGCAGTCCTCCAACTGCGGGAATTTTTATAGCTCTGCCAGCTTGGAAAGAATCTGCTTACCGATATCAATCAGTTCATCCAGCCGGGTGCGTAGATCGGCAAGGTCGGCAGAATAGATCTTGCCGCTTTCGTTGACGCGTTTTGCTACCTGATTCAAGTTGTTGCTGCAATTCTGGAGCAAATAAGCCATGCGCCGCAGCTGCGGAAGGTCGAGATTCAGGCAGTAGCCATCCAATGCCATTTTGCGGATATAGGCACTCAGGCTGTGGATGCCCATGCCATACATCTTATCTAAAATGCAGTTCCGTTCTTCATCAGTCACACGAATAAAGAGACGGTGTTCCCGCTTTTTCAAATTATCGGCCCTCCTTATCCAGATAGCTTTTGAACGGCTTAACAGGCTCTGGCTGATTGGCTTTTTCTTCCAGTGCAGACAGCACAGACGGACGAGTTGCGGGTGCTTCGGTTTCCTCTGCTTCTTCGGGAGCATCCTGCGAGGAACTGCGGTCACGGTCGATATTCAATAGAGCATTCAGTTCGGCAAGGCGAGCAGACTTTTCAGCCAGTTCTTCTTCCTGCGCGAAGGGCTTTGCCACTTCAACCTCTGCAGCCTGTTTCTGCTGCTCCAGATTTTGCAGAGCATTTTCGGCGTCTGCAATACGGTCCGTAAAGTTGTCGATGGCATTGTCCAGACGAGTGATATTGCCGCGCGCATCATCGCCCAGCGATACCGGGTAGCTCAACTCTGCCCGAAGAACGGCCTGATGCTCATTCTTAAAGCTGTCGAACCGAATATTCAGTTCAAAGCCACGGTAGGTGCCCAGCAACATCATGTCGGCATTAGGCATCTCCTGCCGAGCCAGCAAAAGCCGTTCGCCCGCAGCCTTTTTGTCATCGTACACCATGCCCTTGATAGTCATGCCGCAGAAGTTTTCTTTGTCCTGTGGGTGTGCTGCTGCAATCTGTGAATCCTGCTGCAAAGCAGCAATGCGGGTTTTCTGTTTCTGGATCTCCTCCGGGAAAGTTTTGAGCAGCTTATCCTCCAGACGATATTTCTGATTCTGGAAGTCTCCGCGCAGCACCTTCAATTTTGCTACCTGCACGTCCAAGTCCATCTTTTCCCGGATGCGAGGGTCGCCTGCACACAGAGCCTTGATTTCTGCGTAAGATAAAGCCTGTTCGTCAATATCATCGCAAGATCGCATAGGCGATTTGCTCGTCATGATCTGCGAGATAAACTTCTGTTTATTCTCAAGGGTCTGATAGAGGTAGGCGTCAAATGTCGATTCCGTGACGTAGTTATAGACGTAGACTTGTTTGTTTTGGTTGCCTTGGCGGATGATTCTGCCGTTGCGCTGGGTCATATCAGACGGACGCCAGCCTACATCCAGATGATGCACCGCTACGAGCAGCGTCTGGACGTTGGTCCCTGCTCCCATTTTGGCAGTGCTGCCCAGCAGCACACGCACCTGTCCGCTGCGTACCTTGGAGAAAAGTTCTGCTTTCTTGTTCTCCGTATCTGCGTTGTGGATGAACTCGATCTCCTGTTCGGGCACACCGGCGTTGAGCAGCTTGGTGCGAATATCATCATAGACGTTGAACGAACCGTCCCCCTTGGGAGTAGACATATCGCAGAAAATCAACTGGGTCAGCTTCTGCTCCTTGGTGTCGTTCCAGATGCGCAGGACGTTGTTGACGCAGGCATTTAACTTGCTGTTGGGGTCATCGGGCAGAGCGGAATTCATCAACCGCTGGTCAAGACCGATTTTGCGGCCATCCGACGTGATTTTCAACATATTATCCACAGAGGGGTCAACAGAACCGCTGTGGACTTCGGCTGCACGTTCGCTCAACGCCTGCACCATGTCCTGTTGGATTTCCGAAGGTTTGACCACCACCGTCTCAAATTTTGCATCAGGCACTGGGAGATGAAGCTGATCGCTGGTCTTGATATCCGCCGCTTCTTTGAACATCGCCATCAGTTCAGGTAAGTTGAAGAACTTCGCAAAACGAGTGCGTGCACGGTATCCGGTGCCTTCGGGCGCAAGTTCAATGGCCGTGGTCGTCTCACCGAAGGTGGATGCCCACGCATCAAAATGGGTCAGCCCTTTCTGCTGTAAGGTGTTGTACTGAAGATAACGCATCAGGGTATACATCTCGGTCATGCTGTTGCTCAGGGGCGTACCTGTTGCAAAAATCACGCCACGGCCACCGGTGATTTCATCCAGATAGCGACACTTGCCGAACATATCGCTGGATTTTTGTGCCTCGCTCGTACTCAAACCTGCGACATTACGCATTTTCGTGTACAAGTAGAGGTTCTTAAACGCTTGGCTCTCATCCACAAACAACCTGTCTACGCCCAATTGTTCAAACGTAACCACATCATCTTTACGGTCTGCGCCTTGCAGCTTTTCCAGTTTCTGTTTCAGAGACTTGCGCAACTTTTCCAGCTGCTTTACTGTGAAATGCTCGCCAACCTGTGCTTTCGCTTCTTCGATGGCCTCCTCGATTTCATCCATCTGTTCCTGAATCAGACGCTCCTGTCGTTCTGCGGACAAGGGTATCTTTTCAAACTGGCTGTGTCCGATGATAACCGCATCATAATCACCGGTCGCAATTCTCGCACAGAATTTTTTCCGATTACCGGGTTCAAAATCTTTCTTGCTGGTAACCAGCAGCTTTGCATTGGGGTACAGGCGTAAAAACTCGCTGGCCCATTGTTCCGTCAAATGGTTTGGCACGACAAAAAGACTTTTCTGACACAAGCCCAGACGTTTCAGTTCCATAGCGGAAGCCGCCATCTCAAAACTCTTGCCAGCACCGACTTCGTGCGCCAAAAGGGTGTTGTACCCATACAGCACATGGGCAACCGCATTGCGCTGATGCTCTCGCAAATTGATCTCCGGGTTCATGCCCACAAAATGAATGTGACTACCGTCATACTCACGGGGGCGGGTGCTGTTAAAAAGCTCGTTGTACTTTTTTACCAGTAGGGCGCGTCGCTGTGGATCTTTCCAGACCCAGCCAGCAAATGCGTCCTTGATGGCCTGCTGTTTCTGCTGGGCGAGGGTGGTTTCGTTTTGATTCAGCACACGCTTTTCTTTCCCATTCTCCTCGATGGTATCATAAACGCGGCTATCACGCAAATTCAAGGTGTCTTCCAAAATCTTGTAAGCATTGGCCCTGCGGGTACCGTAGGTTTCGGTGGCCATAATGTCACCAAAGCCAGTAGCAGATTTATTGCTGATCCGCCATTCGGAAGTGTAAGGGGAGTAGCGAACGGTGATGGCATTGTTGTAGCGGATACGATAGGGCGGCTGAAAAGTTTCCATCATGAACTGCTGCACAATAGAGGGGGCAAGCCATGTGGCACCCAGCCGCACATCAATTTCAGAAGCTTCCAAATCTTTGGGCTGCGCCTTAGTCAGTGCGTCCACATTGCCCTTGAACTCCGAGCGGCTTTCTGCAGCAAGTTGTGCCATCCGTAGTTTATCGCGCACATTACCCGAAAGGTATTCGTCCGCTGTTTGCCAGCCGGCTTCCGGGTCGTCAGCATCCGCAGCAGGGTCTTTGAAAATCACGCCGGACAATTCGGTGGTGATGCGCTCATAGTTACCGGGAGTGCCCAGCAGTTCTGCCATATAAGGCAGGTCTACTTTGCCATGCTCCCCGATGGACACTGCCAGTGCTTCGCTGGGGGTATCCACGCTGGTGACAATACGTTCTGGGCGAATCGTCCGCTTGGTGAACATATCTGCCTTAGATTTGAGATTTTTATTCTCGTCCAGATTCTCCAGCGAGCAGAGCAGATAATAGGAGCTGTCATCATCGAACAGGCGGGCATTTTTCTTGTCGTTGATCAGACCGTATTTTGCAGTAAACGCATCGTAGGCATAATTCAGCTTTGCCTGCGATGCCTTGATATCCTCGTCCGGGAAGTCATTCAACTGCTGGTCGATCAACTCGTTGACGATCTGCCGCAGTTCCACCATGCCAGCCACACGGCCTTTGGCGTTGTCGGACAGTTCAATCTGTGTCATGATGGAGTTCTCGCGGTAGTAGATTTCACCATCCACCACAGTATAGCTGAAATTCTTCACGGTAGGGTCTGCGGGCAGAGTTTTGCGCTGCACTTCCGCATCGGCAACGTCCGGAGCGGCAATCTCCACCGCAGTGTACTGGCCCTCGATGTGCTGCACCGCTTCGGTAAGCTGGTCTGCAAGGTTTGCATACAGCACTCCATACTATATAATGTAAGAAACACTTAGCTCCGCTCAAACCCAAGATAGCGGGTGCCCTGAAAACTCAGCTTTCCGATGTCGCCCTGCACGAGCAGACCATAATCGCTTCCGTCCACTTCAAATTCCATCCGGTCGCCGCTCTCCACCTGAAAAGTCACATAGTACGATGTAAATGTGCTAGTGTCGTATCCGTGCGCACCGGACATATCTCCGGCATTGGCACTGCTGGAATGCGAAACATCGGTGCGCTTTGCTACCACTGTTGCCGGAACGGTAAGCCGCGGCGAGTGGTTGTTTTTGTTCCATGTGCGGAGATTTGAAATTAGAGCAAAGAAAAACATTCCAATAAAAAGCAGGAACAGGATTGGGAAAATGAAGCTGAATATAGCGTCAAACCATCCAAAAAACATTTTACTCCTCCAAAATTTCTTCCATCAGGTCCTTTACATCGTCCAGAAAAGATTCTTCACCGAGGGTGTTCACCTTGAAGAACACCGCTTGACTGCCTCCTGCGGTGATGGCAGACAGCCGGATCGGACTGTCTCCATTCTGGAACAGGGTCAGTGTCAGACTCAGGCGGTTGCCGCCCATCATGCTGTACCGTTCAAATACACGGACACTGCACCGGGCATCGCCCTCTTTGAAATCACTGCCTGCCTCTAAATCTGCCGACCAACTGCTGTCCGGGATTTCTTGTTCCAGCTTCCGAAGCAGCTTGTCAAAGTTTTTGTTTCAGATGGTCTTTTCAAAGATTGCCATAATGGTTCCTCCGTTCTGACAATTAAAATTCAGTCCCTTATTTTTGATACGAGCAGAGCCACAGGAAAATTGCGGAGAAATCGCTTGAAGAGAGGAATTTTGTCTAATTTGATTATAGCATATCTTTTGGAAGAACAAAATACTTTATGTACGCCGCCCGCAGGCGGCAAAAGTCAGTCCAGTGGAAATTCCAGCTCGGCAAACTCTGCATCGGTCAGCAGTTTCAGCTTTTCGATAACCACCACCGATAGTTCCCGCAGAGCGGTCTCGTCCGGCATCAGGTAGCACTGCATGAGCCGCAGTTCGTGAATGAGCCCCAGCCGGGTGCCGGTGTTGTAGAGCATCATCAGCATCAGTTCCTCATGGTTAAAGTTCATGCGCATCCCTCACTTTCCGGCAGACGATGGGGTTGCACTCCGGGGCACATAACGGTTCATCCGGTTGTTCCAGATGTCAAAGTCGGCGCAGGCGGTGGCATCGGGGCGCTGGGCGTAGATCATCAGCTGGTCTGCAAAGGGGTACTTGTACAGCCGGGATGCAGTGGTCAAATAGTCCGTCCAGCTTTCCCAGTACCGGGTCAGACCATTCGCCGTGCGCTGGGCAAGGGCGAGATATTCTTCGGTTTTGCTTGGCATAGCGTTCCTCCCTTCAATCTCGTTGTAAACAAAAAAGCGAGCGGCCTTTTCAGGTCACTCGCTTATGGAATCTATGGTAGTTTATAGCATGAATGGAAGCATTCTATCAAGCCCACTTTTTGCGGGTTATGAAAAAATTTCGGAACAATGCCCTATGACATTATCCCAGTTGACAACCATCGACAAACTGAAAGTCGTCATCGTATTCCTGTTATATAAGGTTGATCGTCGTTTCATCAAAATTCTTAATACTGAACATTGTGCACCACTCTACATCATCCCGAACCGGCTCAAAGTGCAGTGCTGAGCAAGCAGCATAAAGCCTGCCTTGTGATTTTTCTCCAGTCATAATCACTGTTGGTCCGTCAGCTCCACCGATAATGCCTACGCAAGCATTATTTTGGGTTTCCGGCGTGAAGGAGTCTCCCTCCACAGCAATTTCCATAGGCTTATCTCCATCGCAGCAATCACAAATCGAGATATCTTCCTCCGATTCAGGGAAAAGCGTATAACGCATGACGGTAAAATGTGTCGGATAAACCCAGAGGTCAGAACCGAAACACTTTTGAGGAATTGTTTGTTGCTCTATTTCCTGCACGGTCAATGTATAGTTTGTTCCGCTGACCGGATGGAGGAAAGAAAACGAATCACCGGGAGCGTGTGTCTGGAAATGTGGTCCCGGCACACGGCATGGCCGTTGCTCCATCGTAAGGGAGAGGGATTTTATTTCAGGACGGCGTTTGCTTGTCCACGGAAATGCCGCCCGAAAAATCATCCACCCATAGGATGTATCCAAATCATAGTGTTCCAATGCCCACTTTGCTTCCGCTTCATTGATCATCCCGTCTGGCAAACATGGATTAAAGACCACCGAGCAACCGTGGGAGGTCAGCATTGTTTTCCCGTTCAATTCCAAACGAGGAATAAAGTCAAGACAAAGTGGATTTTCTAAATCTATTTGCAGTTGCTGCTCCTGCGTGAAGTATTCACAAGAGTCGTTTTCGGGGTGTAAATCCCATTTAGTCATGAACTTGCGAATGTCTTCCTCCGGGGTACGCATACAAAAGTCCACAACGAACCCCTTGCTGCACGAATACGCCGCAGGAATGATCCAATGATGCCCGGCCCATTCAAATTGCTGATTCAAGGGGACTTCTGTTCCGGCACGTTCTTTTCCCGAATGTCCCCAGAAGTTTCCCTCAAAGTAGACTTTCCACTCCGGGATAGCTGGTTTTGCGTTCTGGTCCACAACATCGTAATATTCTTTGGTGTACTTGATTTTGCTGTAATCAAAAGATGCCTGAAGCTCTTTGATATATGCCCATGGCCGCTCCATTGGCATCAGCTTTAATTTCGTAGCGACAAGCGCAAGGGTTTCCTGCTGCTCCTGCGTGGGAGGGTTGTCCTGTAAGAAGGTTTCAAATTGTGCCTTATCCCACATCCATGCCTGCTCCAATGCTGCCACATCGCCGCAGGCAAGCAGTAGCCGCAGAAAATCAGCGAAATTTTTTGCCAACGGATGAACATAGTTTGGAAATGTGTTCGCCGGGCTGACAGCAAAAACCATACCGCCAAAGCCACGAACAAAACAGAAGTGGATTCCATCCACACCGGTCCAACCAAATACAGACGCACCCTTTGGTGTGCAAAAATACGGTTCGTTATCTGTACGGCGTTCTACGCCTAAGGATGAAAGATCAATGTCAGTCTGTAATAATTTCTGAAATGTTTTGTCCATCGGCTGATCCTCTTAAACAGGAAGTTGGCAATTTCCTATACCTATGATTTCTTATCAAAGAGTTTGCATCATTTCAAGGATAATGCCATCCGGGTCTCTGAAATAAAAAGCTCGGCTCTCCCCAAATCCATTTGCTCTAAAGTCGAAATACTGCGGTTCAGATAAGCACTCAACATGGTTTTCGATAAGGGTTTTATAGACAGAATCAATGTCATCCGTATAGAAACATACTTCCGAGATGGATGTCGTAAACAAATCTGATTGTTCTTTATGGATCTCGCTATCTACGAACTGAATCAGCTCGACCGGTGGCGTTTCAATAGCCTTAGAACCGTTCAAATAAGCGACCCTTGCTTTGCAATTCGACTTGCGAAACATTTTATCGGTTTCTTTGCCTTCCATAAAAATCTCTCCTTGAAACGCAAGTCCAAGGATGTCTCTGTAGAAAGCAACCGAGCGATCCAAGTCAGAAACGGTCAATCCAACATGATAAATTCTTCCAATCATATTTTTATAGCCTCCTGAGAAAATTCCGAGTTGTCGAGTTCAGTATACCACACCAAATGGCATTGTAAAAGAGAATATGTATGCCGCCCGCAGGCGGCAAAAGTCAGTCGAGCGGAAATTCCAACTCGGCAAACTCTGCATCGGTCACCAGTTTCAGCTTTTCGATAACGCCCTCCGACAGTTCTCGCAGGGCGGTTTCATCCGGCATCAGGTAGCACTGCATGAGCCGCAGTTCGTGGATAAGCCCTAGCCGGGTGCCGGAGTTGTAGAGCATCATCAGCATGAGTTCCTCGTGGTTAAAGTTCATGTCCATCCCTCGCTTTCCGGCAGACGGTAGGATTGCACTCCGGGGCATCGCACTTTTCCTTGAGATTCATCAGTACCGAAGGGCGTTCCGGCTGCTTGTCCAGAAACCCCTGTAAATCCTTGAAGCCGATGCTGTCCACATAATGCACAGACACCTCGCCATTGCGTTTGAGTGCAATCACATCGCTGACCGACAGGCTATGCCCCTCAAAATCCTGCGGACGGGAGAGGTTGAACACTTGAAACAGTTCTTCCAAAATCTCGTTGTTCGGCACATCCTGCCACATGGCGGGCAAATCAGCATAGTAGGTGACCTCGTAATGCTCCGGGTCGGGCGTTTTGCCTCGACGATTCAACTCCCGCATAGAAGCAAATCTTTCATCAAGGATTTTTTCGTCATGCCGCAGCTGCATCACCATATAAACATCGCACCCTGCGTTCAGAAATTTCTGCGGGATGTCCGCCATGGGTTCGCCGTCAAAATTCTGGTTCCATTTTTGCTGCATCGTCCACCTCACAGTTCTGGCGCAGAACGTGCAGACGATTTTGGCGCAGACGTATCACTTGCCAGTTCTGCCAGCTTTTCCAGTGTGGAAGGGCGATGGTCTGCACTCAGTTCCTCAGCTTCCGCAACTTTGTCCATGACGGCATCGTAGTCCTGCAACAGCCGCCGCCCCTTTTCCATGTGGTGCGCTTCCAGAATCTGCTCACGGGCTTCCTGAATGGTCAGTTCCGGGGCATCCAACTGCCCGCCGTCCATCACGGAATAATCGCTGTGGTAGAGGGTGTAGTCCCATCCATCCTCACAAGACTGGATGGCAAGGTAGCCTTTGCCGCCCAGTTCCCACGCCGCCTGCTCGTCCTGTGTCTGAATCTCCGGGTAGAAGTCGGCATGGTTTCGTTCCATGACTTCGGCAAACTGGCAGATGTGGAACACATTGCCCAGACCGCCCATGTCAAAGTGATAATCATCCAGATGTTCCACCCGTGCCGTAAAACTGTGCCCATCCGGGTAATCCACCTGAATCACGCCGCCATCTGGAATGCGATAGAGGTCATCATAGTGGCTGTTGATGAGACGAATATCCCTCGGCAGCGTTTCCGGCTCCCAGATGCGCCGTCTGCCGATGCCCGCCTGCGGGATGTTTTCGAGGATCTTTACGCTTTCCTGTTGGATGGCCTTGCGGTCATCGTCCGAAAGTTCAAACAGATACCAGTTCCGGGCGGCAGAAATGGCGTTCCTGCCATCGGGCGGCAGGTTCTTTTCCGAGATCTGCCCGCTTTCCAGCGGCTCACCAGTTACCTTGTTGTAGGTGGCAAAGCCGACTCCTGCGCCATTTTCCCGGAGGTGGAGATAGCGTTCATCGTTGATAAGGTAAACCGCTTCTTTTTTCTGCTCCATCAGCAACCACCTTCAAATTCAAGAGAAAACTTGCTGCGGCCATCAGCTTCACAGGACAGCAGCACGGTGGCATTGTAGGTCTTGCCCTTGGCACTCTTGCAGTCCTTCAGGCGGACCCGACCATCCCGCAGCAGCTTGTCCGCCACATGAGCGTCCAGACGCTTGCCCAGACGCTTGAAGAACGCATTGTCCTTCCACAGCACGAAACGGCACTCCCGGTTCTCGCAGAACCAGCCCTTTTCACGCTCCACAACATTTGCACCACAGTTCGGGCAGACACCAATAATCTTGCTTTTCATAAGTGCATTCGCTCCTTTTTTCATTTCCGTGTTCTTTACCAGTTCGGTAATCACCATATTGATCTCAGTCATAAATTCACTCGGCTCCATTTCGCCACGTTCGATTTGCAGCAGTTTTGTTTCCCAATCGGCGGTCATTTCCGGGGACTGGATCTCTTCGGGCATTACGGTAATAAGGGCTTTGCCCTTGTCGGTAGGCAGCAGCACCTTGGTTTTCTTGGTGCCCTTGCGCTCCAGAAAGCCCTTCTGCACCAGCTTTTCAATAGTTGCGGCGCGGGTGGCCGGGGTACCGATGCCCTGACGTTCTACGCCCTCCGGCATACTGTCTGCACTGGCGGTTTCCATCGCATGAAGTAGAAGGTCCTCGGTGAAATGCTTCGGCGGGGACGTTTGCCCCTCTTTCAGTTCAGCACTGGCAACGCTGCACTGGCTTTGCTCCTGCACATCGGGCAGAACAGCCTGTTCTTTCTGCTTGCCCAACAGTTCGCCCAGCATTTTCCGCTCCATGGCTCTCCATCCATCGGACAGCACCAACTTGCCTTTTGCGGAGAATTCCTCTCCGGCGCAGATGGTGGTGAGCGTAGTTTCTGCATAGCAGTGCGGTTCGCCCACAGCGCAGAGCAGCCGTGCGGCAATCAACCGCAGGACATTCCGCTCCCCGGCAGGGAGGGCGGCAAGGTCTGCTTTTGCCATGCTTTTCGTAGGCAGCAGCGCATGGTGGTCGGTGACTTTGCTGCCGTTGATGACCTGCTGCACATGGATGGGAAACGGCTCTTCCACAGCAAACGCCTTGCCCGTGTTCGTCACCAGCCCCGGCAGGGATGCCGCCATATCCTCCGTCAAAAATCGGCTGTCCGTGCGGGGGTAGGTGATGAGCCGCTTTTCGTAAAGACTTTGGGCATAATCCAAGGTCTGCTGTGCCGTAAACCCCAGCAGACGGTTTGCATCCCGCTGCAATGCGGTAAGGTCGTAGAGCTGCGGCGGACTTTCGGACTTTTCCTTGCGTTCCATCTTCTGCACTGTGACACGTCCCTCCTTTCGGCATTTGGAAAGCAGTAGTTCAGCATCCGCTTTCTGTGCAAATCGTTTGCTGGATGCAGTGCCGCCGTCTGCAAGGGTCAGGGCAACCGTGTAGAATTTCTCTTGCGTGAAGGCGGCAATGGAAGCTTCCCGAACCACCGTCATGGCAAGCACCGGGGTCATAACACGCCCTACCGCCAAGGGCTGGTTGTACAGGCACGAAAAAAGCCGGGACGCATTGATGCCGACCATCCAGTCGGCACGTTCCCGGCAGAGTGCTGCGTTGTACAGCGCATCGTATTCAGTTGACGGTTTGAGATGGGCGAAACCTTCCCGGATGGCGGTTTCCTCCATGCTGGACAGCCACAGGCGAGAAACAGGCTTTTTGCAGCCGGCCTGCTGGTAGACAAGTCGGAAGATCAATTCTCCCTCCCGTCCGGAATCTGTAGGATAGTTCTCGGAGGTGACTTTTCTGACTTTGTTACTCGATGGCATCCAATGGGCCGATAAAGCGGTAGAAAATCTGGATTTTCTGGACGTATTCGCCATCGACCTTTTCCGCTTTGGATACCAGAATCTTGTCAATCAGCTGATGCAGAATCTTATAGTTCAGTTCGGTGATGCCAGCGTACTTGCTGACTTCATCAATAAAATCCTGAATCTTGTCCAGCTGATCGTGTTCAGCACGGCCTTCCCGCTCGTACTGCTCAATCTTTTCGGTCAGTTCAGCCTGTTCTTTGTCGTAGCGATCTGCAAGCATTTGAAAACGTTTCTCCGGGAGAAGTCCCTTTGATACGTCCTCATAAAGTTTTGCATACAGGTCTTCGATTTCTGCGATTCGTGCTTTACACTGCTTCAAATCCCGTTTGTGCTGCGCCCGGTCAGAGGACACCCGGAGGTGCATCTGATTTGCAATCTTCTTCACAAGGGCTTCCCGATTGCTCACAGCGGCCTTTGCGTGTGCCTGAATGTCCGCAAAGACAGCTTCATGCAGAACACGGGCTTCCAAATTATGAGAGTCACAGGCTTTCGCACCATATTTCCGATAAGTGCTGCAACAATAAAATGTCTGATCCAGAACACTGTTACGTTTGCGCCTGTGCTCGACCTTGACTAACATCGTTCTGCCGCAGTCTGCACAGCGGACGATGCCCTTGAAGATATTGTCGTAGTCGGTCTTATCGCACATAAAGCAGCCGGAACGGCTGTAAAGGATTCGCTGCACGTTCTCCCAACGGTCTTGTGGGATGATTGCTTCATGTGTATTCGGAACGATAGCGCGTTCTTCAAACGGAATATAACGCCGCTTTTTGGATTTCATGGACACGGTGGGCTTGGCTTCGTAGATGATGTGTCCGGCGTAGACTGGGCTGTGCAGAACCTGACTGATATAGGCACTGTCCCAATCATACATCTTTTCATCATCAATAAAGCGGCCAAACATCTCTTTCTTGTAGTAACACGGCTTCAAGACTTTTTCATCGTGGAGCCGCTTGGCGATACGGTGAAGCCCCAGCCCTTCCTCTGCCATTGAATAGATATACTCAACAACGGGGGCGGTATTCGGGTCGATCACAAGGTGATTGTGGTCGGCAGGGTCTTTCTGGTAGCCAAACGGTGCGCCGCTTGAGATATACTTTCCGCTTTTCTTGCGTGTCCGAAGGGCACTCTTGATTTTTCGGGAAGTGTCTTTGGCGTACATTTCATTGATGATGTTTCGGAACGGGGCAATATCCATCTGGGATTGCTCGTTGGAATCATAACCATCATTGATTGCAATATAGCGGACACCGTGTTCAGGAAAGAAGATTTCCATATACGTTCCGGTTTCGATGTGGTTGCGTCCAAGTCGGGACTGGTCTTTGGTAATGACTGTTGCCACCTTTCCTTCCCGGATATCATCCAGAAGTTCCTGAAAGGCAGGGCGGTCAGAGTTTGTACCGCTGTAACCATCATCGACATAGAACTGGCAATTCCCGAAACCGTTGCGTGTGGCATACTCCATAAGCATCGCCTTTTGAGTGCGGATGCTCAGGCTTTCGCTGTTTGAACCGTCATCTTTTGACAGCCGGCAGTATAAAGCAGTTACTTTTTTGTCCTTTTCCATGCGTACCTCCATAATGGAAAAGAGACCTCATCAATCACATTGTAGCGGATGCTGCGTGATGATGCAAGCCCTTTTCCGCAGTAAAACGTCCAATTAGCCAGCGGCAAGATACGATTCGGCAGTTTTACGAATTTCTTCTTCCGCAAGCCGCTGAAAAAGCGTATTCATCGGCACATTGCCGATATAATGGCGTTCCACGATCAGGCGCACGGACTTCGGACTTCTCGGCGCACGTTTGCGTGTGGTGGGCTTCTTCTCAGATTTTTCTTTGTTCAAGGGCAGACCTCCTCATTCATGTGGTGCAAATACGGAAAGGAATGGATGGATTCTATTCGTTTTTCTCTTTTTGTTTTATTACGTTGGTTAGGTGAAAGTTTTCTTCGATACAGTCTTAAAGGCTGCTATACTGCATAGGAAAAATCTCTTTTGCAGATGCCATTAAGAATCTGCATCACAGAATCGTGATTTTGGCGGTTCTTGAATCGTGAAAAACGCAGAACTATTCAACATTTGGAATTTTTACAAAGATGTGATTGGGCGAAGAAAACCGCGTTCGTCTGCGCTCAATCAATCCCGCAGCGTCCAATTCCTTAAGCGCACTGGAAACACTGACCGTGCTGCGCCCTAGCTGCTCAGCCAAAGAGCAAATCGTAAAAATGACAAACACGAAACCTCGTTCATCTGTCCAGAGATTTTTCTGCGAGAGCGTGGCACGGTCGAGCAGCAGCGCATAAGTCATTTTTGCAGTCTGGCTCAGGTCAAGTTCCAAAAGAAAGCGTGGGTATGGGAGAAACGGCGGCAGCGGAGTTTGCGTGGTAAGATATTCTGAAATGTTGATCACCTCCAGCTGAAGCAGAAATCGGAAACAAAGCGTATGTAACGAGAATTGGTGGGTTCCAATTCTCCAGTCGCAGAAAAGCACGAAACAAGTGCTCAACTGCGTTAATAAGTTAAGGTCTCCCATATTGGTCCTCGACTTCCCTAGGAGTGGGGAATCGTCCGGCGGCGGGCTTGCACCGCACCATTGGCATTTCAGCCACCCCGTCTTCGTCATGACCGGGCTGCGAGTTACAGAAGTACCTTTTGTGAAGTGCCGGACGATTGAACTATTCTATTTTCAAAGAACGGAGTTTCATAGAAAATCTTCGGAGGTTAAGCCTTCCGAAAAATCATCCCTCTACTTACGAGCCATCGAAAACGGCCAAAAAGTAGCCTGAAAAAGAAATTCGTTGAAAAGTTTTTGGAAAATATAGTTGAAGTAGCTGCTTGATTAAAATAACATTGACCCATGGGGCGACCGATGGAGGACGGAACTTCGCAACATTGGCAGTGCCTAAAGTTGAAAGTGGTCTTGAAAAAGATGCCCTACACTTGGTAGGCATCGAGAACGTCTGTTTCGTAGCATTGGTGAGAAACTTGTAATTGAATTGTAATTCTTGAGACCAAATCTCCGCTTTTGAAAAAATCCTCTCAATAGGTAGGCAACGAAAACAGCCCAAAGACAACCATCTTTTTGAGAATTAACAAAAAGGTCACAAATGACCGGCTTTCAAAGAGGCGCTTCTACTATTAACAGAAAAAGTGGCCTAAAATGGGGGGTGTTGGAGAAAATTTCTGCCTTAAAAGTACGCCTCTACTCACTAGCCAGCGAGAATAGCCAAAAGCCAGCAAAAAACAAATGAATTATGTACTTCTGCCACTGATTGCAACGGCATATCGGTGACAGAAAGATCGTTTAGAGCGATTCTTCGCGGTTTGGGGTGGTAGAAATCGTTTTGTAGTTGGACTTTTTCTGCTGAAGCTGCTCCAGCTGTTTCAGCACCGATTCCTTCTCCGGCATCTTACCGCCCGGTGCGGAAAGCTGCTGCTTATTCAGCACCATGTCGATATATTTGCGGATGTTTTTCAGGGCGGAGATGTCCGGCTGCAAGGTTTCCAGTTTGGTACGCAGTTCTGCGCTGCCGGATTGCAGCGCAGAAAATTCGGCATCCAATGCCGAAAAATCTACCGCTGTGCTGCCGTTCAGTTTCATCAGAGTGCGGACAGCTTTATTAAAGGTGTCCAGCTCCTCTTTGTGCTGGGCGGCATAAGCGTCCTTGGTCAACTTGAAGTTCTTCTTGATAAAGGTGTCGTGGATGGGCTTCAGCTTGGCATGGGCGGCGGCAGCATCCTTGATCTGGGCGATTGCCCGCATACGGTTTTCGTTCTGCTTCAACTGCCTACGGAGAGGGGCGGCGGTCTGGTTCAGGTTAGAAATTGCGGTATCCAGATCCTCGATGGTGTTCAGAGAATGGGCTTTCAGATAGTCCACCGCCCGTTTGACTTCCTCAAAGTCTCGGACAGTGCATTTCAGTTTTGCCTTGCCAGACCAATCGCTGCGCTGCTCGTTGCGGAGGTTGAAGTAATCCACCAGCAGGTCGGACAGCATTGGCTCCTTGGCTTGTTCCAGTGCATCCAAAAGAATCTGCTTCTTTTCATTCAGGTCTGCGATCCAGCGTTGCAGCCCACGAATCGCACTGCGGATGGACTGCATCAGGCTATTGGCGGCGCGAATATCCCGGTTCAGGTTGCCGAGAAAAGTTTCCACTCCACGCTTTTCCATCTGGTGTGCGGCGGGACCGAGATGCACGGTCGGTATCTGCTGGATGCCCTGTCGCTCAAAGGAGCGCAGGTCAACACGTTCCGGGCGGCCAGCCGCTTCCAAATAGCGGTTGGTAATGGTCTCCCAGCCATGCCGCCAGACCTCGGCATACTTCTGGTCGTTCCAGTCCACCGTGTTTTCCTTGTGGCACTTCCAGTTGCCGGAAGCGAGCCGGATGCGCTCACCGTTCTCGTCAAGGTCGTACACCTTTCTGGCTTTCGGGAGCCACTTGCCGTGTTCATCTATTGCCCGGAGCGTCAGCAGAATGTGAGCGTGTGGGTTTCCATCTCCCTTGTCGTGGATGGCAAAGTCGGCAATCATCCCTTTGGAAACAAACTGCTCCTGACAAAACTCTTTTATCATGGACAAATACTGCTCCTTCGGCACCTCCACCGGGAACGCCAGCACGATGCGCCGGGCAAGCTGGGAGTTCCACTGGTTCTCCACAGCTTCTACGGCGTTCCAGAGGGTCGCCCGGTCTGCATATCCGGGCGGCGCATAGGATGGCAGCATGATCTCAGCGTGGACAAGCTCTTTCTTCTTGTTGTAGAATTTTGTTCTCTGGTCGTACTCGCTGAACAGCCGTTCGCCGCTTTGGTAAGCGGCCCCGGCAACAGCGGACTGCCCTTGGCTGCGCTTGACGATGGTAATTTTGAAATGCGGACACGGAATAGGCATCACCCCCAAACAAAAAGACCGCCCAGCAAGATTGCTCTTGGTGAACGGTCTGGAATTGTATTCGGTTTTGCTCGCCGCCTTAGAACGGAGTGCCATGCGCTTCGATCTCAGGCGGGAGCCGCAAAAGGATAGCTGCAAAGCAGCGCAAGGAAAATGCAGTTTTCCTTGGGATGGAATCGGGCTGGCGCACAAACGCCAGCTTCGATTTCATCGAGCCGTCTGCAAGACCGCAATTTCACCGGAACGGTGTATAATTGCGCCCTTTATTCTAAAGGGTGCGGAACGCTGCGGCTTTCGTGCAGGTCGTGAATCATCTTTGCAAGAGCCAGCGCAACTTCCGGCTGACGGAACGCAATTTTCAGCAGCTCCATCACCTGATCGTTGGTGAGTTCTTCCGGCGCAATCAGAAAACTTTCCAGCATTCCGGCACGGGTACACAGCCGATGCACACGGGCCTTGCGGGTCAGCTCCGGTATCTGGTGTTCCAGAATTTTCTCCCGGTGCTGGTAGTAGCGCAGCTGCTGTTCTGCTTTGGCTTTCTCGCTGCGGAGATAGGCGAGATCGGTTTTCGGTTGGGTCAATGGCATCACGCTCCTTTTCAAAAGTTGGTTGTATTCGACATTTTTATTGGTTCGTGGTACACTACACACAATCAATGTGAATAGAGGTGACTGCGTTGCTTGCGTTATATCTAAGTGTGCTTGATGATCGAAACTTTGAAGAAGATTTTACCGAGGTGTACAATACATACAAACGGCTGGTTTACCATACCGCTTACAAAATCATGGATGATTCGTATCTGGCAGAGGATGTGCTACAAGAGGTATTTTTGTACGTTGCAAAAAATTTTTCTAAAATTCATCGAGAAAACTGTCACGAACTCGCTGCTTATCTCGTTAGTTGTAGTAGAAGCCGTGCATATGATATGCTTCGCAAACAACGAGAAGAATTGCTGGAAGATGTCCCAAACGAACCAGATGCCGCTCCGGTGCCGGATGATGCAGCAGTTAGCACCGATAACATTGAACGTCTAACAGAACTGATTGGCCAAATGAAACCGATGTACCGTGATCCGCTACGCCTTTTGGCAATGGGATATACAAACCGTGAGATTGCAAAATCGCTGGGATTAACGGATGAAGTGGTACGAACACGGCTCTTTCGAGGACGAAAACTATTATGGAAGGAGATGAACAGCCATGAGTGAGCGGACAGACATTTCATTTGATGCGGCTTTGATGATGGCACTTCGTGCAGATGCGCAAAGAGAACTGGATTCGCTTCCAACGCCAAAGCAGTTTGAGGAAATCTACCCAGATACGTCCCAATGGGACGAACGAATGACAGAGGCCTTAAAGAAGAAAAAGCACCACCCAGTGTTGAAACGAGTACTAATTGCGGCATTGACACTCGTAATGCTGACGGTTGGTGCTCTTGCGGTCAGCGCTGATTTCCGCAGGGCAGTCTATACGATGATTCAAAAATTTCTGCCCATTGAGATGCAGCTGACTTATCAGGTGGATGGCGAACCGCTGGAGTGGCTCCCGGATGGATACAGCGACCATTATGTGCCGAACGGCTTTGAAATGGACGATGTGCAGAAATTTGAGCGAGCAGAAAACTTTTTACATGTTTACTCGTCAAAAGAAACAGAGGAAAGCTACACAGTCCGTTGCTCAATTATCCAGCCAGGGCAGCAGTCCCTGTTTGATAATGAGCATACAGTGTACGAAACCGTAAAGGTCGGAGAAGCAGATGGTGTACTTGGAACCAGTACGGATGAACATGGAAAGAATGTTTATACTCTAAGTTGGGAACATCGGGGGATTACACATACCGTTATGGGAAACATTCCATACGATGAGATTATGAAAATTGCGGAAGGTATCCGTTAAGAAAGCTGGACACTTGTGAGAGTTCACAAATGTCTGGCTTTCTTTTTGTCTGAACTTACAAAGATGGAAAATTTGAAAAATTTTCTCCTGAAAATTGAAACGAAGCGAATGCGAATTGCGTTGATTATACAAAGGCTCTTGATGGGAGCAAAAAAACGGAGGTGTATGTCTATGTCGAAAAAGCGTTTGTTGTCCATTGTTGTTTCAGCGGTGATTCTCTTGAGCTTTGCCTGCACCGCAATGGCCGCTGAAAAGTCTGAACGGTATGTAGGCGATAGTACGGTCAACGGATCTATTTACCAAACATACTATCAGGTTGATGCCCAGACTCGAACTGGAGTAAAGAAAATCAGCGTTTCAGGCGTTCTCTATGAAAAGGGGACAATTGGAACATGGCAAAAAGTAAGTAGCTGCTCAAACAGCAGCACGACCTCAACCTGCATGGTGAGCAGTAGCTTTAACACTAAGCCCGGAAAATCTTATAGGCTTGAGTATTCTGCGACCTTTAGCTATTCCGATGGACGGAGCGAAACCATTACCGGAAGTACCAGTAGATAAGTGGAGTTTGTTATATATTTCAGCAAGTTAGAAAGGTGTGAGGTAATTATAAAGGCGAGACCAACGCGAGTTATCCGATACCTAGCTATAGTCGCACTGTGCTTGCTTTTGGGCTTTATGCTTGGAAGAAAAAGCAAATATGAAAAACGAGATTATTTGAAACAATTCAAAATTGGAAAAGCAACATACTCTGAATCGTTGATATATGAGGCTTATGGCGGATTGCAAAATGATGGGATAATGTTAGCGGTATACTACGATGTGGATGCAGCCAAAATTATTCATCAACTCGATTCATGGGAGAAAATTAATGATTCTCCAACCATATCTTCTATATTAAAAAATGTGTCGTCATATTTTGGATTAGATTTTGTGATTCCTGAAATTGCAAGTGGAAATTTTTTTCTTTATGATAATAGTCAGCATAAGGAACTACGCTCGGAAGCCGAAATGAATACATTGCTTTTACATTCTGAAGATGTGAATTTTAGTCTCGTTGTCTGGGATGATGAGAAGCACACAATTTATATAGTAGAGTACAGAATTTAAGGAGGTTCGTTATGAAGAGGTTCGTATCATTAATTCTTTCAGTGTGTTTTTTGTTTTCGATAAATACTGTGTCTTATGCTGCTAACATAAGCAGCCGTAAAGCTAGCAATCCTGTTATTCAAAGCATGAATGATAAGTATCATGTTGATTTTTCGGGAATGTCGATAGATGAATTAAATAAGTTTATCGATAAGATGAAAGATGAAGATCAAACACGTGCATCTGGAAATTTGTTAAATAATACACAGCTTGCATGGTTGGCAGCTGCGCAAATTGCACGGGATAAGGGATATGAATGTGCGGCTCTTATGGTTGAATTCTCTGTATATAATATTGACTATTCTGAGAGTGTGACGGATTCTTCGACGCCATTGCTTGACAAGTTAAACACGACAACAGTTTTTAATAATTATAAAAACAAAGTACTTAATAGTGGCTTGAAAGATTTTAGTGGAGGAAGTTGGTCTTTTACAATTCAAAAGTCTGATAATGCAGATTTATTCTATGCATTGCATAGGGTAAGCACCTCTGGAACAGGCTTCATGATTGGTAATTCTATAATGTATTACTTGATTACCGTTCATGACACATTTGATTTTGCATATGACAACAACTATGACGACTTGTTTACTACTACAGTGAACAATTGGGCTTGGTTGTGCCAGCAGACGCATGTGTTGAATCCCATAGAGATAAATCTTAGCACGGCTATTGGATAAAAAATCAGTGGTATTTATTTTTTTGCGAAAGTAAAAGTTGAAATCTAAAATAAGGATGGCTCTAACGTATGAAAAATTTTACGGAGGTGTTTCCAATGCAGAGCAACTGATGTATAAGAAATCTTGTGTATACTCTAAAAGTAAAGAAGGAAAATTAAAATAGCTAGTGAAAAAATATCTCGTAGAATTTTTTTTGAAAGCAAGTGGGATTGTGGCTCTTTCTTCAATGGAGCTTAACTCTGGGCTGACTGCTTTTGCAGATAATCAAAGTGATGGAAGCAAATCTCATATCGAGAGATACCATAGATACGATTTTGATACAAAAGAAGAATCTATAGAGGAAATTATAGTTGAAACCAATTCCTTCACGGATGGAGAGACAACTGCAGGCTATTTTCCAAATGGAAAGATTTCGGATATTGATCTATCCGATCTGTATGCGATTATCGGAAGCAATGATATCACTGTTGTTGATAATCCAACGGCAACACCATATTGTAGTACGGTATGCCTACAGATAACGACCAATAATGGAGGGACAAATTATGGTTCTGGATTTATGATTGGGCCTAATGCACTTGCAACAGCAGCACATAATCTATACAGTATAAAGGAAAAAGCCTACGTTAAGTCGGTAAATGTCGCACCTGCTCGATCTGATAATAGTAAACCTTTTGGAAGCGAAAATGTATCGGCAAGTTCGATGATTGTTAGTGATTCTTATCTTGCTGGAACAAGTTCGGAGGATTGGGCGATTATTACGCTCAAGAATAATTTAGGAACGAAAACGGGATGGCTTGGGTTACATTGGCAGTCTAGCAATTATTCATCATCACAGTTGGTGTATGCTTATGGCTATCCGAGCCAAATAAATGGTGCCGATGCGAGATATCGGATGTGTAAATCTTCTGGGTATATTAGAAGTCAGACTTCAAAATATCTCAAGGGCGATTGGGATTTGACAGGTGGCTTTAGTGGTGGTCCTCTTGTAGAATATATTTCTGGAGCTGGGTATGTAGCTATCGGAATCCATAAAGATGGAAGCACAATTGATGGTTCTTCATATCCAACTTCTTATACAGGGGCATTGAGAATAACACAATCGCTTTATACGCTGTTCCTTTCATACAGAGGTTGATAAAATGAAATGCAAACGGAAGATTATGGTTGGCATAGCATTTGTGGCAGTGGTTCTCTGCATTCTATTTCAATCGAATACATTCGGAAGAAAAAAATCGGAACTTATAATTGAAGAAGTTGACCTGAAGAACAATTGTATTTATGCGACTGCAAAAAATCAATTATATGATACGGATGACAATTATATAATTTATGGCGTATCAAACTACTTGAAAGGAAATCTTCAGTTGTCGTATCTTAAAGAAGGCGAAAGCATTCTTGTGATATCAAACGGTAAGGTGTTGCTATCAGATCCGTATCAATTTGATAAAATATACAGTATTCAACTGTTGCAATAGCGTTTCATTTTCTCAATAAATAATATAAGCTATTTACAGCTGCCTCCTCTGTTAAGTGGTGGTGCAGTGCTTATTCTCAATAACGATGCGATTGATGAAAATGATAGACCTTTTTGGAATTTAGAATTTTCTCAATAATCAAGCCCCCAAAATGGCAAACTTGAAATCATCGAGAGATACATAAAATATAGGGTTAAATCGACTTTCGTGTCGAAAAAACAAGTGCTAGAAATAGCAAAATCCATTGAATTTTAGAATGACATTTATAAGAAACCAGTAGATTTGCCTGATATTTGTGATTTCTTTGACCGTTGGGCCATTGATTTTGCACTACATTGATTTTGCACTACTATGAGCAAAGGAAAAACTTAAAATAAGCAAACAACCCGCCATTTGCAGCGACTGCAAGTAGCGGGTTGTTTGGCCTATTTAGAGGTTAGTCTTTCAGTTTGCCATGGTCACAGCCAAGTGAGAGATAATGCTCAATCTCACCACTCAGCACAAGCTGGACGCACTCCAAGGGCTTGTTGTATAGTAGCCAGTCCAGCTCTGCTCGTTGTGCCGAGGTGTTGCCGTACTCGTCCTCTATGGCGATGCAGTCGATGGCAACGGCGGAACCATCGGCGAACCGGGCTTCCACCCGGTTGGTGTCCATATTGAAGCGGCAGGAAAGCAGTTTCTGAGAGTGATTATGGTCAGGATTCTGATTCCGGGTCATTTGAATAGCTCCTTTAATGATTTCAAAGTTTGATTTTCAACGAGATGAGGTCTCTTTTTTCTTTCTCTTAAGTCACCCAGCCGCACTATCCTGCATCGCAACTGTTCACAATGCTCTCCACATCCGGGCGGTGCATCAGCTTTTGCAGAATGCCAAACTGCTTTTTGGTGGACGCAGACACCAGATACTGCCACTTTTGCGGCAGGATGGGCAAGTCTGCGATGCTCCACTTAACGTACTTGGCATCGTAGACATTGGGCGGTGCCAGCTCCACTAAATGACCAATACACCAGCTCACCAAATAGCCGTTCCCTTCAAGGTAGCCGTCTTTGCGGCTGGTAGCGCCAAGGACTTTTGCATAGGACATAGCGACGGATGGCTTTTCCGCCACGACTAATTTTGCGATAAAAATCCCTCCAATCTGTTTTGGATTGCAATATGTAAGGCAGCAAAATGCCGCCTTAAAATCAGATGGGTTCGGTATCTTCCTCACCGGGTTCCTCCGGCTCGTCCTCGGTGGGAATCTCGAAGTCGCCCTTGTCCTCGGTGTAGTTTGCATCAGGGTCAAGGGCTTCTTCTGCGGTAGTGCAGCTTCTGCTCTGCTTTGGCTTTTTCGCTACGGAAATAGGCGAGGTCAGTTTTTGGTTGGGTCATGGCATCACGCTCCTTTACAACATTAGTGACATTCGACATTTTTGTTGGTTCGTGGTACACTACATCCAATCGTTGCGAATCAGTTGGAGGTGGTTGTGTTGCTTTCTCTGTACTTAGCTGTTCTTGACGATCAAAGCAATGAAGAACAGTTTATAGCTGTATATAATACTTACAAGCGGCTGGTCTATCATACCGCTTACAAAATTATGGGCGATTCGTATCTGGCAGAAGACGTACTGCAAGAAGTGTTTTTGTACGTTGCCAAAAATTTTTCTAAAATTCATCGAGAAAACTGTCACGAACTTGCCGCTTATCTCGTTAGTTGTAGTAGAAGCCGTGCATACGATATGCTTCGCAATCAGCGAGAAGAGCTGCTGGAAGGAGTATCGGACGCACCAGATGGTGCCCCGGTGCCGGATGATGCAGCAGTCAGCGCCGACAACATCGAACACCTGACAGAACTGATCGGACAGATGAAACCGATGTACCGTGACCCACTGCGCCTTTTGGCAATGGGCTACACCAACCGGGAGATTGCCAAATCGCTTGGACTGACGGACGAAGTGGTTCGGATGCGGCTTTTCCGTGGAAGAAAACTATTGTGGAAGGAGTTGAACCACTATGAGTGAGCAGACAGAAGTTTCTTTTGACACTGCGTTGATGATGGCAATCCATGCAGATGCACAGAAAGAACTGAACGAGCTACCAACTCCGGCGCAGCTTAAAGAACGCTACCCGGACACTTCCCGATGGGATGCCCGCCTGCAAGCGGCGTTGCATACAGCTTGAGCAGAATATTGGAATACAGCACACCATCCTGCATACTTTCCAGCAGCACGATGGAATCATCGTCAAAATAGTTTTCTTTGAGTTTCAGGTAATAATATTTTCGGTTGTCTGACATAGGGTTCCTCCTTGGGGGTTCTCTGGGGATTCTATACGCATTTTAAGGCCGTTTTAGGGGTCAGAGGATAAATCTATCAGCCTGCCTTTGACACCCTCGAAAAAAGCCTTGATTTACAAGGGTTTTTCAGCCCCTAAAGCGTGACATTTCTCCCGTTGTTTTCGCTTGCGCTTTGCGGCGTTGACCCGCTTCATGCGTGCGGCACATTCCGGGCAGTATTTGGCCCGGTTGGAACCGGGGGTAAACAGCGCCCCACATATGGCGCATTTCTTCGCATTCAGCCGGTGGAACAGCGCCGTTTCCAGTTCCTTATCCTGCGGCAATACCGCCGCCCGAAACCACCTGCACAACAGGGAGTAGGAAATAGACTGGACACAGACACATTCCTCCCCATCGTCCAGGGCGATACAGTTTCCGTCGATGTAGTTACAGCACTCATGCACCAGCCTCCGCGCTCTGCGGTACTGGCGGTAATCCATGACAGGGATAGGTTCAAACTTATTGTTCTTCATAAATGATTTCTTTCATAGTGTAGCTAACCTCCTTGAATGAATTTATTTTTAAATATTCGTGCAAAGTATTGTTTTCTTCGTGCAAATGGCATATACTATAATTGCCAGCAGAAAGGGGTTGATCGTATGGCTGGAAATACCACAAACATCAGTATCCGCATGGACGCAGATTTGAAAGCGCAGGCGGACGCACTGTTTACTGAACTTGGCATGAACCTGACTACGGCGTTTAACATCTTTGTGCGCCAGTCGCTTCGTGAAGGCGGCATTCCCTTTGAAGTAAGGCTGGAACAGCCGAACAAAGAAACGGTTGCTGCCATGCTGGAAGCGGAAAGGATTGCAAAAGACCCGTCTGTAAAGGGCTATAATGACCTTGACGAGTTGTTTGCTGACCTGAAAAGATGAAAGAAACCAAATATACCGTCAAGTACACGACCAGTTTCAAAAAGGACTACAAACGAGCCATCAAGCGTGGCTTGAAGATCGAGCTGCTGGAGCAGGTCGTAGCATTGCTGGCAATGGGCGAACCGCTGCCGGATAAGAACCGTGACCATGACCTGTCCGGCGATTGGGCAGGCCATCGGGAATGTCACATTCTCCCGGACTGGCTGCTTGTCTACCGCATAGAGGATGATGTTCTGGTGCTGACGCTGGCCCGCACCGGCACACACAGCGACTTGTTCGGCAAATAAACAGTCTGCCGCCGTATGGGGAAACCTGTACGGCGGTTTTTCTGTGTGCAAAAGTATGTCGTGAAATGCGACGCACTTGACAGGGGTACGCCAAAATGCAGTATCCTTTACCGATCCGACCCACGGTCGTGAGACTTGTCCCTTTCCTGTCGGGACAGCTGCTCGGCGGTTTTGCGGAGCCGTTCCACTGCTTTCAAATCCTCCCGCATGGCTTTCATGGCAAGCGTGTCCGTCTGCTTTCCAGCGGCCAGCTGGTCAATTTCCAGCTGCCATGCCTTTGGGGTGATTGCCTCGCCGCTGTCTTTCAGTTCTTTCAGATACCGGGCCGCTGCGTCATACAGAATCAGTTCCCGGCTGTGGCGCTGTTCAAACTGTTCCCGTTTTTCCGGCTTTACTTTGGCAAGCTGCTTGTGGATGGACTTGTACTGGTTGTACTGTTCCCACATCTCCCCGCGCTCGGTAAGGGTAGTGATCCGGCGCTCGGCCTTGACGATCTTTCCGCGCAGGTCATAGTAACGGCTGTTCATATCAGCGATTTTTTCATGAAGCTGCTGCATAGACTGGATGCCGTTTGCCTGCAAAAAGCTGAATAGTGCAGCGCTTTCCTGCAAAGCCCGGATTTTGCCGGTGCGGGTGTGGGGAGCGTTCAACTGCTGCTGAGCCTCCCACAAGTCAATCATGCTGGGCTGCTGCCCCTCCGGCTTTTCGGCTTCGGCCTTAGACCAGTTGTAAAGGCGGGTAATGCGGGCCTTGATTTCCTTGAGCAGCTTGTTGTCGGCGGCGATCTGCCGGTTGACTTCTCCCTTGTCGGTGCGGATACCACGCTTCTCCATCTGGCTGGCCGCTGGCCCCAGGTGGACAGAGGGGATTTTATCAATTCCCTGTCGCTTGTAGCTGCGGTGGTCTACCAGGGCGGGCTGACCGGCGGCCTCCAATGCACGGTTGGTATAAGCCGCCCATGCCGCCCGCCAAATCTCCACATTTCCTTTATCGTTCCAGTCGGTCGTATCCTCCCGATGATTTTTCCAGCCGCCTTTCCCATCCGGGATACGCTGTCCGTTCTCGTCCAGATCGTATGCCTTGCGGCACTTTGCGCCCCACTGTCCATTTTCTTTCAGAGGCCGGAGCGTCAGCATGATATGGACATGAGGGTTGCCGGTTCCCTTGTCATGGATAGCAAAATCAGCACACATTCCTCTGTCTACAAGGTTGTCCTTCACATAGGCGCGCACAAGGGCAAGCTGCTGTTCGCCGGACAGTTCACGGGGCAGGGCTGCTTCAATCTCGCGGGCAAGCTGACTGTCCCTTGCTTTCTCGATTTGCTCCACGCTGTTCCAGAGGATAGATCGGTCTGCAAATTCCGGCGGCGCGTGGGCAGGCAGCATGATCTCCGTATGGACAATGCCGCCTTTCCGGGTGTAGTCATGGGTCATTCCATCCCATTCATTTGTCAGCTTGGTTCCGCTGCGGTAAGCAGCTGCGGCAACGGCAGAACGGCCCGCGCTGCGCTTGATGATACTGACGGGGATATGACAGAAATCTATGGGGAACACCTCCTTTCAGTGAGGGGATAACAGGCTCTGTGGAGCCGGACAAACGCAAAGCGGGTGTCTGGCTGCGCAGAGCGCACAAGGGGTTTGGGGAGCGTAGCTTCCCATCGTGGACGAAGCACGCAACGCCCCCGGCAGGGCGCACAGCACCGGCAACGGTGTATAAGTGCGCCCTTGTAAACAAGGGACTTATGGCGTGTCCCCGGATTTTGGCAGGTTTTCAGTCAATTCCGCAGCCCCCGGAAGATGGGACAGGGCAATCAGAAATGTTTTGACCTCCGCGCCGGAAAGGTCGGGAGCCAACGGGAAAATCCCCTCCAAAACGGCTCCACGCTCAATCAGGCGGCGGGTGCGAACCCTGCGTTCTTCGTTCCGCTGCTTGTTCTCCAAAATCTTCTTTCGGTTTTCAAGCTGCCGAATCTCCTTCAGGACTTTCTCCCGTTCTTCTTTTTGGGGGTGGGCTGTAATTTTTTCGTTCATGTCAGGCACCTCTTTTCTTTGGAAATACTCATAGATTGACCGTCCATTTCTGTCGAGCAAAGTACCGGCGCAGCCTCCGCAGTGCGGCATGGATGGATTTTCCCGCCTGTGATGGTGTGATACCCTCCATTGCGGCAATATCTTTCACTTTCATACCCAGCATATAGCGGGCATGGACACGGCGAGCCTGCATAGGCGGCAGGGAAGAAATGGCTTCGTACAATCGCCGTATCAATTCTTCGTATTCGGCTAATTCTTCTTTTTCTATCAGATGATCCTCCGGCGATGGCTGCGCCCAGCCGATGGCGGCATTTTCGATTCCGTCGTTACAATCGAGGGAATAAAACGCCTTATACCGGAACATCTTGCGATCTCTGGCGGCCTCGGCTCTCTTGTCCAGAAGAAACGCTTCGACGATCTCATCGGACACCTCCACAAAAATGTCCTCTTTGCAAAATGGATAAATTTTTTTCTGACCGCCTCCACACTTTGATACACAGCCACTTTGGAGCAGCCGCACAGCACACCGATCTCTGCAAGGCTCAGCCCGTCAAGCGCATAGAGCAGGAACCGGCGGCGCTGGGCCTCGGTACAGGTGTCCAGAACAGCCATCAGCTCATGCAGCGTTTCCATGCGGCAAAGGTATTCCTCCGGCGTTTCGCCGTAGATCCCTACACCCTCGGTGGTAATGATGTACTCGTCAAACTCCCGGCCATCCCAATGCCGCCGCTGTTCATGGAACAGGTTCTCCGTTTTGTGATCGGCCCGGTCAAGAAATTCATAGACTTCCAGCGTGACCTCCACGGTCACAGCTTGTCCGTTATAATTGATGGTAACTTCCATCTGCCTTTCCTCCATTCAGATTTTTTTGGTAAATCTGAATGGGGCGGCGGAGAACGGCACTGGGGCCAGGGTTCGGGCCATGCTGGCCCGATGTTTCGGCTCCATAGGGACAAAAAAGCGCCCGGACGGCATAAAGCCATACGAGCGTAATAGAGTATATTTTGCTGTTTAGTTACATGGTATAGTGCATACTTCTGACCGCATTGCTCCGCTGCTGGGAACAGGCTTTTTTTAACTGGTGCAGATCATGGATACTGCGAAATAAGAAGAAGGACACGGTAAATTAACCTCCAATCGGCTACCGTGTCCCTGCAAGTCGTCATAGGTTTGTGTAAACGCAAAGAAACGGCGGCTCTGAAAATCAAAGCCGCCGTTTCATAGGCGCGTGAAAATGTGTCTGCTGTACGACGGCTTTTTTTCTTTTGCCGTCGTGCGGCAGCTATATTTTAGGTGATAATCAATTATCTATTCTCTTTATTGCGGTGCTGTATATTCTTTTTGTACGACTGTGGGAAGCTCGTCATACTGAACTTCAACCCATTCCAGCACTCCACGAATGGGCATTACCGTCAGACGAATAAAGGCGTCCTCTTTCAATTCCCTCGATGTTCCAAAGGTAATGTCCTTTTCGTTTCCGTCCTCGTCATAACAACGCAGCGTGTAGGAGTAGTCCATGCTTCCCCCAAAGTTAATTACACCTCCGGCAGATCCCGTCTGCTCGATCTTGGTGTTGTCGATCTGTGAATAGTAATAGGTGCTGCCTGCACCTGAAAGCAGGAAAATACCAAAACAGATTGCCACGAAAGCACCGGCACCAATCCCAATCAATATTTTTTTCTTCATGTGTAAGTCCTCCTGTTTACCAGCCTTTTTTGAGGGCGGTTTTTTTCGGCTTTTTAACAACTTTTGCGGATGAAACATTTTTTGTTGTAACTACAATAGCCACAGAAATAAATAAGACGACTATCATACTTAGGCTGCATAAGCCTATATTCCAATGAACAGCCGCATCATGGCTTCGGTACTGGATCAGTCCCATACTCGCTGTAATCGGATAGAGATTTGCAAGGGACATATTTCCGGCTGCGAACATTCCCCCGTAGCCATAGACAAATGCAAGAATAACACCTATCATGTGCCCGTTAGGAATACGGGCGGTAAAGGTTATAATCGGAGTTACGGCTATATACAAAAATAAGGTATTAAGGGTGATCTGTATCAAAGCCTGTATTACGGCTGTTACCGAAAATCCCGGAAAGCCAACAAGTAATTCCGCAGCGACAGTAAAAAATGTACTTGCCATACCCAAAAATACGGACAGGAAACCGCAAACAATCAGTTTTCCGCCAATCAACGCAGGGTAGGAAACAGGTATTGTCATAATGCTTTTTAAGGTATCATCTGATTTTTCACGAGCAATGATATATCCTGCAATCAGAGTAATGCACATAGGAAAAATGGTTGTCGTATTATTTTGAATGACGCGTTCGACCAAATGAGGGAAAGTCCAAACTGTACCATCTAATGCAGTAGAAGCAAAAAGAGTAATTCCAACGGAAAGAAGCATTAGCAGAATACCAGCCCAAATGATATGATACCGCTTTAACTTCCATAATTCTGTTTTAATGATCCGATACATTTTATTCCCCCCTTTTCTTGTATAAGAAGTCGATCAATGAGATTGATGCAACAGCCATTATCCCAAGAATGATAACCGTCTGAAAGGTTGAGGGAATAATTGCTTCCAAGGCATTTACATTCAATGGAAACCCATGTTTCACCATATCTCCCGCACCCCAGAGCGTTGTAAGCGGGATAGGCATGAGCCAACATAACCATTTAGGCAATGTTCCGAACAATGTTTCGACGGTAAGGCTCACTACACTGTAAAACACACATAGCAGAATGGAGAAGATGTATGTTTTGCTGAAAAAGACCACAAGTACGATAATTGGCAAAGTTCCCGCTGTAATGAATATTCCAAGTTCAACTGCAACAAGTAGTTTATAGGTAAGACCATGCACTTCCATTGAGAAACTGCCGCAAACAATGGTAGCAAGCATGGAAGCAAGGCAAAAGATAACTCCAAAAATAAATAGCACAATGATCTTTGCCATAATCATCTGTGTACTTGTTACCGGGATTGTGCGTAAATTTTTGAAAGTGTCATTGTCCCGTTCCATAAAAAACAGCATTGCTGCAATGACACCGATGATACACGGCAAGAGAAAAATAACGCCATATCCCATAACCATATTGAACAATCCATCAAAAAGGACTGATTTATTTGGGTACTTCTCCAACATTCTCGGTGTTGCCATCAGAAAGGTAATGGGAATAGGGAATAAAAAAGCGGACAAAAACACAAGCGGGATGATTTTTTTTTCTTCAATTTCGCGAACTCACATTGAACCAGTTTAAGCAATTCCCTCACCCCCTGTTACTCTCTTGAAATAATCCTCAAGACTTTCTTCACAGGTATGCGCCTCTGATACCTCCAATCCGTTTTCTACAAAGGCAGTTACAATTTTCCCCACAGGTAGATCAAGGTTGTGCAGGCGCAAATTGTGGTCGTCCTGTATGGAGAAATGGTTTTCATGGAAATTGCGTTCCAAAATTCTTGCCGCCTGTGCAGTATCAGAGAGCGTAAACCGGATATGCTTACTGCTTTTTTGCTCCAGCTCAGCAAGGCTTTCTTCTTCCAGCAATGCGCCGTGGTCGATAATTCCAATATCGTCAGCCAGCAAGGAAATCTCCGAAAGAATGTGACTGGAAATCAAAATGGTTTTTCCTCGCGCGTCACAAAGCTCACGAATAAAGGAACGCACTTCTGCAATACCGATGGGATCGAGACCGTTGATCGGCTCATCCAAAATCAAAAGCTCCGGATCGTGCATGACTGCAAGGGCAATCGCCAACCGCTGCTTCATGCCAAGAGAGTATTGCGAAAACAGCTTTTTATCCTTGTAAGGTAGCCCGACCAAATCCAGAGCGTCTTTGATGGCATGATTGTTTGGTACGCCCCGCAGGGTAGCAAAGATACGCAGGTTCTCTGTGCCGGTCAGATTGGGATAAAAGCCGGGAGACTCAATCAAGCTACCAATACGGGGCAGCAATTTCTTTTCATTCCCCTGCAAGGGTTTCCCCCAGATTTTGACCTCCCCGGAAGTCGGCTTCGTTAAGCCCAACAGCATTTTCATGGTAGTGGTTTTTCCGGCTCCGTTTCTGCCCAGCAGACCATAAATTCTCCCACGCTTCACATGGATATTTAAGTCAGCCACACTCTTTTGTGAGCCATATTGCTTCGTCAGATTTTTTGTTTCAATGATGTAATTTGTATCCATATTCAAAACCTCCTGTTCTGTAAGGTATTCTATCACGCCAACCTTGCATTAACCTTGCCGCAACCTTGCATTAACCTTGCAATTTGAAATCCGGCAAAAATGACAAAGGTTCCCGCCATAAAGACGGGAACCCGCTTAAATCTCCAAAGGGAAAAGCAACATAAATTCAGTTCCTTCTCCCGGAAAGCTTTCAACTGTTATGCTTCCACCCATCTTTTCTACAAGCTGATGGACAATAGAAAGACCAAGTCCGCTTCCTTTTTCGGAGCGTCCTTTATCACACTTATAAAGCCGTTCAAATATGTGTTTCAAATCGTCTTTCTCAATTCCTACTCCATTATCCGCCAGCAGCAGCTCCATGTTATTTTCCTTCTTTGACAGGACAATTTTGATTTTGTCTGCATGGCTGTGAGCGATTACATTTTGAATGAGATTGTTGACGATCCTCATATAGCTGTCCATATCCAATCTTACCCGGACAGGCTGTTCGGGAATATCAATGTCATAATCAACCTGTTTATCCTCAAAAATCGGTATCCAGTCAATCAGGATATTTCTTGTCAGCTCTGCGGCCTCAACGCTCTGGATTTCCAAAGCAAACTCATTGGAATTTAACTTGAACCAGTCAAAGAGCACATCAATATATTCTTTCAGATCATGGGCTTTCCGTCGGGCGGTTTCAATATAATCATCCCGGTCTTTTCCTGTGACCAGTCCTTTGTGTGCAGCGTCAAGATACCCAATCAGAGTGGTAAGGGGTGTCCGAACATCATGGGAAAGGCTCGTCATAAGCTGGCGGTTGGTTTCTTCTGTCTGCCGTACAGTTGAAAGTCTGCTTTCATAGGACACAACAATCTCATTGATTTCATAGGCAAGAGGTGCTGTCAATTCATTTGTTGCAGACAGAATACGCCGGTTGCCATTTCCGTTTTTCACATCAACCAGCACATCGGTCATTTCTGCGATTTGTTTTTTTACGCGCCGAACGAGAACGATGGAAGTCAGCACAGCCACAACAGCAATCACAATGGACAAGAAAACGATGATTTCCATATTGGCTATACCTCCTTATTAAAGCGGTAGCCAATCCCTTTGACCGTTTGGATATACTTTGGGCTTGAAGGATTGACTTCTAATTTTTTACGAAGCCGGCTGATAATCGCCATAATGTTACTGTCATCATAGAAATATTCTTCGCCCCAAACTTCCTCATAAATCTGCTGTTTTGTCAAAATTTTTCCTTGATGCTTTGCGCAGTACAGGAGCAGATCAAATTCCTTTGGTGGAAGTTCAAAAGTGCCATTTTCCGTCGTAACAGAACGATTTTCAAGGTCAATTTGCAATCCATCAAAATCCAGTTTTTGCACAGCTCCGGCTTGATGATTAAAGCGGGTGTAGCGGCGAATGAGGGACGCAATACGGGCAATCAGTTCGTCCATATCAAACGGTTTTGTCAGATAATCGTCCGCCCCGGCCCGTAAGCCCCGCACTTTAGAAATGCTGTCATTTTTGGATGTAAACATCAAAATCGGCAGGCTGTTCTCTTTGCGGATTTCTTCCAGCGTTTCAAAGCCATCCATACCGGGCATCATCACATCCAGCACCACAAGCTGATACTCCTGCTCTTTTAATTTCTGCAAGCCCTCTTTTCCGGTATTACAAAAATCGGCTTCTATATGTTCCGATTGTACGCTGCGTTTAATCAAAGCGCACAGTTCTCTGTCATCATCTATAATCAAAATTTTATTCATGGCGTAGTTCCTTTCCTTGTTTTGTCCGGCCATCAAGCGGCTTCTCCGCAGTTTTAGGGAGCAGCCAAACACCGGCCATTTTCACAGCGCCGGGGATACGCCCACCGGCACAATAATAATTTACCCTACGAGGTGTCACGCCCCATTTCTCGGCGGCCTCTTTCAATGTCATATAGTCCATTTCGCACCTCCACAGAGTACATTATAGTTCTCTTTCTCGAACAATGCAAGAAACGGAATGTGAATTATAAACTTCAACCAACCTGCATATAGCAACATTCCACAGGCAAAGTATGAATTATACAATGTAACTGGGTGATGTTATATGGCGAAAGTTGAAGATTGTCCCGGTTTTGAAACCTTCGGCGCAGATGTCAAAGCCGCACGAGAGGCAAAGCGTCTGGCACGAAAAACATTGGCAGAAATGGTTGGGATTGAATGGCGGTATCTTGCCAACATTGAGAATCAAGGTGCGATTCCGAGCCTGCCTGTGATGATCCAGTTGATTAAGGTCTGCGGACTTCCCGTGGAACGGTATTTTAACCCGGAGATCATGCGGGAAGAAAGCGAACAGCGGCAACGAGTCAGCCACAAGCTGAAGCTTTGCCCTGAAGAATACCTGCCGATTATCGAAGGTGCCATAGACGGGGCGCTCAAAATGGAACAGACTGCGAAGCAGAAGGAGGACGCATAATCGCGGCCTCCTTCTGGCGTTTCTATATCAAGTTTCCCGGCACTTTTCCCAAAGTTCCCGGCACCTCTGCTGGATTTCTCCGGTTTCTGTCACAGTCAGATCGCGGTCATTTCCGGTAATCTTATCTTCCAGAAAGTTGGCGTATGTATCCAGCAAGGCGTTTCGCAAATCCTCCGGAGTTTTCTGTATTTCGGCGCTGTACCAGTCATTCCGGTGAGGTTCCCATGCCATCAATGTATAACCGTGGCTGGTCTGCACCACCTCATACAGAGGATCATCATCCAGATATGCCTGAAACACTTCCAGAACCTTTTCAAAGGTCAGCATTTCCCACACCTCCCATTCAACTGCAAATCAGTTCCCTGATTAAAATTTCCTCAATCTGTGCCGTTAATGTGTTCATCAGTCCTACCCAGCGCATAGGATCACAGGCTTTCAGTTCTTCCGTGACACCCGCAGTCTCCATCATGTGAGGCAACATGGTGTCCACGCGCTCCTGCGCTGTCCAATCAATCTCTAACAGGTGCGGATACAGTTTCTCGCTCATCAGCAGTTGGTTGTAGAGAATAGGACGGTGTTCCTTCAGGTAGGACTTTCGCATCCTGCCGTACTTGCCGATAGAAGTTTCCGGCTGTTCAGAAAGTTTTAGGTTGGGTATAAAAAACAAAATAAAGCATAGTTCGCCAGCACACCGCTATTCTGTCATTACCTTACACAGACATCTTGTAACTTTTTCGTTAAGCCTATTGACTCTGATACTTCGGAAGAGATATAATATAGTTGCTACTTAGCGATCCTAAATAGCAAAGCTAAAGAGAGGCGACGATATGAATAACAAATATGTCCAGCAATTCAAAAAAGGCTCTCTGGAAATGATACTTTTATGCCTAATCGGACGCAAGGAGACTTATGGATATGAAATTATAACTGAATTGAACAATAGTGCGTCTGTTTTGGGATATGCGAAAGAGGGAACCATTTACCCCATTTTGTATCGTTTGCAGGAAGCAGAACTAATCAAATGCCGATTGGCTCCGGCTGCGGCAAATGGCGGCTCAAAAAAGTATTATTCTTTAACGGATAAAGGCAGGAATGTACTTGATGAACTAATCTTATTTTGGTCAAGCTATGAAAACTGCGTAAACGGCTTTATAGAAAGTTATCAACAAGCGAGGGTATCCAAATGAAAGAACAATATATCAAACAGGTTGAAAAGGAACTATCTTTACCACGCAAAATGAAAAAAGAGGTTGTACGTGACTTGAATGAAGTTTTTGCGTCTGCTATGGAGCATGGAGAAACAGAGCAGCAGATTATCCAGCGTTTGGGGACGCCAAAAGAATTTGCAGACAGCACCGCAGAACAGTTTGGCATTGATAACACCAAATCGAAAAAAAGGAACGGTATCATTTCTACTCTTGCTGCGCTTGTTATCGCGGCTGCTGCCTTTTCGGTATATGCTGTTACACAATCAGGAAAAGTACCAGAAGGAGCAATCGGACAAGCCGACGCGACAACAAATATACAGATTGAGGGCGCGTTTGCCTTTGATATTTCGCAAATCCTTTTGGCTATTGGGTTTGCAGCAACAGCTATTGCTCTTTTGTTAATTATCCGAACCATACACAAAAACAGGAGGTAACCAATGAAGAAATATATTTCTGTATTCACAATCATGATTATGATTTTTTTGGCTGCGTGTTCTAATCAAAATACCTCATCTACACCGACAAGCAATGAGAACAATACGCAATCTAATAGTGTTACAAAATTGGACGAGGGTGTTTGGCCTGAGAATGAGTACACAGAGGGGCTTCCTGTTGCGCCTGGTACGGTTGCATGGGCTACACTTGATACAGAACATGAGAATTGTAATATCAACCTTACCGGTATTAGCGAAAACGACTATAACGAGTATATGGAGCTTTTGAACCAAGAAGGCTTTTCCGTAATTGAAAATGTGTCAGAGGAAATCGAGGGAGAAAACTATGTTTCTATCGGGACACTTTTATCAAACGACGAAAAGTGGTTAAGTATCAGCTACATACCCAATAGTCTAACTATCTACATTTCCTTTGACAATAACTGAAAGAGATCACGGAATAGCAAAGCCAGCCGAGCCAGTCAACGGTCAAGATGAACGGCGCAAGCGCCGCCGTTGACAGCCCCGCCCGCCTTTGCAGATAGGCAATCAAGGGACGACAGCAAGGAGTGCTGCCGCCCACAGTATTATCAGAGAGGGAGAATTCTATGAGAAATCGGATTGTAAAAGTGACAGAAGTTGTAGTCAGAAGCGCTTTTTACATCATCTCAAACTATGTATTTGTTAGCATGGGACTATCATTTCATACTCAATGGATTTCAATTCTATTTTTGCTTTCAATGGTATGGTCTACTATTGATTACGGAAAGTCCATAAATGAAATAATCGAAAAAAAGGTAATTGCTGAAATACTATGTATATGTTGCATTGCACTGAGTATAGCGATGGCATATTTTGTGGGATATATTCAAGGAGCATTCGTTTCCCTCTGAAAAAACAGGGCCACAACTTTCCGCTTAATATATCAGTATGGAACAAGTTATCAAAAAGTCATGAATGCTCGTAGCTCACCGGCCCGGCCAGCAAAAGCAGTAAATCTGAAATTGATTTACTGCTTTTTTGCTCAATAGACTCTTAAATCATCTGAAAATATTTCAACGCATCCCTGATCGCCGCTTCCTTCTCCGGCGGACATTTTGGCACTTTGGCATCTTCCTTCTTTGACAGGTTATAATTTTGCCCCACATCCAGCCCGCACTTGCGCTTTATCTGTGAGATGTACAGGGAAGATACCTTCAAACCGGTATGCTCCAACACATACGCCTTGATCTGCTCATAAGTCGCGCCCTTCTGGAAGCCGGACATATCCATATCTTCCAGCGAGAACTCCACCCGCACCTTCTTTGAGTCGATTTCTCCCTTGGAAAGCAAAACAACCGTCTCGGAGAGTCGAGCTTATCCAGCTGACTTTTCAGCACTTTGGCAACCTCAACCGCAGTTTCCTCACGGGCTTCTTCAATGGCTGTATTCAGGAACTCACGATACGGAGCCGTATTACCAGCGGCAAGATCTGCCTTGATTTCTTGGATATGCGCCTGCACATCATCGACCTGATCCATATATTCATAGGGGTCGAAGTTCTCTGCAAAACGGTCGAGCTTAAAAGCAAGCTCAGCGATAGGGTCATTGACCACCACCGCCTGTCTGCCGACTTCAAAAGCCTGCTCCATGACATCCTCATAGAACATTGCCCGCAGTTCCCGGCGCTCCAGCCCGAAGGATTCCAGAATATCCCGGCGGACTTCGAGCATGGACAGTTCAGGGTTATCAACCTGACCGCCATCAATCTCGTTGTAGTTTTCATCCAACAGGGTGTAGTCGTAACCATCTTCGCAGGTCTGCACCGCAAGGATTCTATCCTTTCCGACCTTCCATGCGGCTTCATCGCCCATAATCTCAGGCTCCGGCATATAGCTTGCGCCGTTGCGCTCCATAATTTCTGCAAACTGGCAGATATGAAACACATTGTATCCGATCTGCGTATGATACTCGTCAATGAAGGTGCAGGGCTTCACAACCATTTCATCCGGGTAGTGAATCTGCACACAGCTGCCATCGGGGATATGAAACAAATCCTTATAATGGCTGTCGATAAATCGGATTTCCTTACCATCCGGGTTGTACTCATTTGTCATTTGCGCTTTCCTCCATTTTCAAATTCCATACTGAACTTCGTTTTGCCATCATCTGATACCTCCATAAAGACGGTGGCATCAAAGGTGTTGCCCGTTCTTTCGGACTTGCAATTCTTGAGCTTTACCTTGCCGGAACCAAGCAATTTCTGCGCCGTGGCAGAAGTCATGCTCTTGCCGATGCTCGCAAAGTAGCGATTGTTTTTCCAGAGGGCAAATTTGCAAGCTCTGTTGGAACAGAAAAATGCCTTGGCTTTGTCCTCTACAGCACTGCCGCAGAGCGGGCATTTGCCGATAGAATTGGCTTCTTTCGACATCATAACCTCGGAATCACGGATTACTTCATAGTTCTGAATCAGACCGGCAATCACATCTTTGATCTCGTCCATAAAGTCCTCGCTGGCATATTCGCCTTTCTCAATGAGCAACAATTTTTCTTCCCAATCCGCCGTCATGGATGGGGACTGAATCTGTTCCGGCATGACTGTTACCAGAGCCGTACCCTTGTGGGTCGGAATCAGGTGTTTGGTTTTCTTATCACCCTTACGCTCCAGAAAACCGATGCGAACCAGCTTCTCAATGATACCGGCACGGGTCGCAGGCGTTCCCAAACCTTTGCGCTCCACCTCATCAGGCATTTCGTCCGCACCGGCAGTTTCCATAGCAGAAAGCAGAGTATCCTCGGTAAAGTGTTTAGGGGGAGATGTTTTCCCTTCCTTGATTTCCGTGCCGCTGACGGTCATTTCGTCACCAACGGAAACAGAAGGGAGTGTCTGCACGTTTTCGTCGGATTTTGTCGAATCATTTTTCTGAACCAGAGCTTTCCATCCATCCTGCACAACAGTTTTGCCTTTGGTGGAAAACACGGTACCGCCACAGTCCAGCTCAATAACTGTCTCTGCGTATCGGTGCGGATCGCCAACAGCTACGCACAACCGATTCGAGATCAGTTGCAAAATTGCAAGTTCACCCTTGGGAAGTTCGCTCAGATTGCATTTCTGCAATTCTCTGGTCGGAATGATGGCATGGTGATCTGTGACCTTTTTGTTATTCACAACCTGCTCTGCATGAACTGGTATGTTATCCACATCCTCCACGGGGAATGTGTGGAAAGCCAGCTTTACGAGGTCGGTCAGGCTATGTGCCATATCTTCCGTCAGAAACCTGCTGTCGGTACGGGGATAAGTGACCAGTTTCTTTTCATAGAGGTTCTGCGTGTAGTCCAAGGTCTGCTGTGCCGTGTAGCCAAGCACACGGTTGGCTTCTCTCTGTAAACTGGTCAGGTCATAGAGCGCAGGCGGCTTTTCTGTTTTCTCCTTACATTCAGCTTTCTGAACGATTGCCACCGAACAGCTTTGTTTGACAGCTTCGGCTGCTGCCTTGGTTTTGAAGCGTTCGCTTGCAGCCGTAAAACCATCCAATCCAATCTGAACTGTGTAGAACAGTTCAGGCTTGAATGCGGAAATGGCAGCTTCTCGCATAACAGCCATAGCAAGGGTAGGGGTCATAACACGACCAACATTCAGGGTCTGCCCGTAAAGGGTCGAAAAAAGTCGAGTAGCGTTAATACCAACAATCCAGTCGGCTCGTTCTCGACACAGTGCTGCTTCATACAAAGCATCATATTCCGTTCCAGACCTGAGATTTTCAAAGCCCTCCTTGATTGCTACATCTTCCATCGAGGAAATCCAAAGCCGCTCAAACGGCTTTCTGCACCCGGCTTTGTGGTACACCAACCGAAAGATCAGCTCGCCCTCACGACCGGCATCTGTAGGATAGTTCTCGGAGGTGACTTTTCTGACTTTGTTACTCGATGGCATCCAATGGGCCGATAAAGCGGTAGAAAATCTGGATTTTCTGGACGTATTCGCCATCGACCTTTTCCGCTTTGGATACCAGAATCTTGTCAATCAGCTGATGCAGAATCTTATAGTTCAGTTCGGTGATGCCAGCGTACTTGCTGACTTCATCAATAAAATCCTGAATCTTGTCCAGCTGATCGTGTTCAGCACGGCCTTCCCGCTCGTACTGCTCAATCTTCTCGGTCAGTTCAGCCTGTTCTTTGTCGTAGCGATCTGCAAGCATTTGAAAACGTTTCTCCGGGAGAAGTCCCTTTGATACGTCCTCATAAAGTTTTGCATACAGGTCTTCGATTTCTGCGATTCGTGCTTTACACTGCTTCAAATCCCGTTTGTGCTGCGCCCGGTCAGAGGACACCCGGAGGTGCATCTGAGTTGCAATCTTCTTCACAAGGGCTTCCCGATTGCTCACAGCGGCCTTTGCGTGTGCCTGAATGTCCGCAAAGACAGCTTCATGCAGAACACGTGCTTCCAAATTATGAGAGTCACAGGCTTTCGCACCATATTTCCGATAAGTGCTGCAACAATAAAAGGTCTGATCCAGAACACTGTTACGTTTGCGCCTGTGCTCAACCTTGACTAACATCGTTCTGCCGCAGTCTGCACAGCGGACGATGCCTTTGAAGATATTGTCGTAGTCGGTCTTATCGCACATAAAACTACTGGAACGGCTGTAAAGGATTCGCTGCACGTTCTCCCAACGGTCTTGTGGGATGATTGCTTCATGTGTATTCGGAACGATAGCGCGTTCTTCAAACGGAATATAACGCCGCTTTTTGGATTTCATGGACACGGTGGGCTTGGCTTCGTAGATGATGTGTCCGGCGTAGACTGGGCTGTGCAGAACCTGACTGATATAGGCACTGTCCCAATCATACATCTTTTCATCATCAATAAAGCGGCCAAACATCTCTTTCTTGTAGTAACACGGCTTCAAGACTTTTTCATCGTGGAGCCGCTTGGCGATGCGGTGAAGCCCCAGCCCTTCCGCTGCCATTGAATAGATATACTCAACAACGGGGGCGGTGTTCGGGTCGATCACAAGGTGATTGTGGTCGGCAGGGTCTTTCTGGTAGCCAAACGGTGCGCCGCTGGAGATATACTTTCCGCTTTTCTTGCGTGTCCGAAGGGCACTCTTGATTTTTCGGGAAGTGTCTTTAGCGTACATTTCATTGATGATGTTTCGGAACGGGGCAATATCCATCTGAGATTGCTCGTTGGAATCATAACCATCGTTGATTGCAATATAGCGGACACCGTGTTCAGGAAAGAAGATTTCCATATACGTTCCGGTTTCGATGTGGTTGCGTCCAAGTCGGGACTGGTCTTTGGTAATGACTGTTGCCACCTTTCCTTCCCGGATATCATCCAGAAGTTCCTGAAAGGCAGGGCGGTCAGAGTTCGTACCGCTGTAACCATCATCAACATAGTACTGGCAATTCCCGAAACCGTTGCGTGTGGCATACTCCATAAGCATCGCCTTTTGAGTGCGGATGCTCAGGCTTTCGCTGTTTGAACCGTCATCTTTTGACAGCCGGCAGTATAAAGCAGTTACTTTTTTGTCCTTTTCCATGTGTACCTCCATAATGGAAAAGAGACCTCATCAATCACATTGTAGCGGATGCTGCGTGATGATGCAAGCCCTTTTCCGCAGTAAAACGTCCAATTAGCCAGCGGCGAGATACGATTCGGCAGTTTTACGAATTTCTTCTTCCGCAAGCCGCTGAAAAAGCGTATTCATCGGCACATTGCCGATATAATGGCGTTCCACGATCAGGCGCACGGACTTCGGACTTCTCGGCGCACGTTTGCGTGTGGTGGGCTTCTTCTCAGATTTTTCTTTGTTCAAGGGCAGACCTCCTCATTCATGTGGTGCAAATACGGAAAGGAATGGATGGATTCTATTCGTTTTTCTCTTTTTGTTTTATTACGTTGGTTAGGTGAAAGTTTTCTTTGATACAGTCTTAAAGGCTGCTATACTGCATAGGAAAAATCTCTTTTGCAGATGCCATTAAGAATCTGCATCACAGAATCGTGATTTTGGCGGTTCTTGAATCGTGAAAAACGCAGAACTATTCAACATTTGGAATTTTCACAAAGATGTGATTGGGCGAAGAAAACCGCGTTCGTCTGCGCTCAATCAATCCTGCAGCGTCCAATTCCTTAAGCGCACTGGAAACACTGACCGTGCTGCGCCCTAGCTGCTCAGCCAAAGAGCAAATCGTAAAAATGACAAACACGAAACCACGTTCATCTATCCAGAGATTTTTCTGCGAGAGCGTGGCACGGTCAAGCAGCAGCACATAAGTCATTTTTGCAGTCTGGCTCAGGTCAAGTTCCAAAAGGAAGCGTGGGTATGGGAGAAACGGCGGCAGCAGAGTTTGCGTGGTAAGATATTCTGAAATGTTGATCACCTCCAGCTGAAGCAGAAATCAGGAACAAAGAGTATGTAACGAGAATTGGTGGGTTCCAATTCTCCAGTCGCAGAAAAGCACGAAACAAGTGCTCAACTGCGTTAATAAGTTAAGGTCTCCCATATTGGTCCTCGACTTCCCTAGGAGTGGGGAATCGTCCGGCGGCGGGCTTGCACCGCACCATTGGCATTTCAGCCACCCCGTCTTCGTTATGACCGGGCTGCGAGTTACAGAAGTACCTTTTGTGAAGTACCGGACGATTGAACTATTCTGTTTTCAAAGAACGGAGTTTTATAGAAAATCTTCGGAATTTAAGGCTTCCGAAAAATTGTCCCTCTACTTACGAGCCATCGAAAACGGCCAAAAAATAGCCTGAAAAAGAAATTTGTTGAAAAGTTTTTGGAAAATATAGTTGAGGTGGCTGTTTGATTAAAATAACATTGACCCATGGGGCGACCGATGGAGGACGGAACTTTGCAACAATGGCAGTGCCTAAAGTTGAAAGTGGTCTTGAAAAAGATGCCCTACACTTGGTAGGCATCGAGAACGCCTGTTTCGTAGCATTGGTGAGAAACTTGTAATTGAATTGTAATTCTTGAGACCGAATCTCCGGCTTTGAAAAAGTCCTCTCAATAGGTAGCCGACGAAAAAGACCAAAAGACAACCATCTTTTTGAGAATTAACAAAAAGGTCACAAATGACTAGCCTTCAAAGAAGCGTTTCTACTATTAACAGAAAAAGTGGCCTAAAATGGGGGGTGTTGGAGAAAATTTCCACCTTAAAAATGCGCCTTTACTCACTAGCCAACGAGAATAGCCAAAAGCCAACAAAAACGAATTATGTATTTCTGCCACTGATTGCAACGGCATATCGGTGACAGAAAGATCGTTTAGAGCGATTCTTCGCGGTTTGGGGTAGTGGAAGTCGTTTTGTGGTGGGACTTTTTCTGCTGAAACTGCTCCAGCTGTTTCAGCACCGATTCCTTCTCCGGCATCTTACCGCCCGGTGCAGAAAGCTGTTGCTTATTCAGCACCATGTCGATATACTTGCGGATATTTTTCAGTGCGGAGACGTCCGGCTGCAAGGTTTCCAGTTGGGTGTGCAGCTCTGCGCTGCTGGATTGCAGCGCAGAAAATTCGGCATCCAATGCCGAAAAATCCACCGCTGTGCTGCCGTTCAGCTTCATCAGGGTGCGGACGACTTTGTTGAAGGTGTCCAGTTCTTCCTTGTGCTGGGCAGCATAAGCGTCCTTGGTCAGCTTAAAGTTTTTCTTAATAAAGGTGTCGTGGATGGGCTTTAGCTTAGCATAGACGGCGGCAGCGTCCTTGATTTGGGTGATTGCCCGCATACGATTTTCGTTCTGCTTCAACTGCCTGCGGAGAGGAGCGACGGTCTGGTTTAAGCTGTCAATGGCTTGGTTCAAATCCTCAATGGTGTTCAGGGAATGGGCTTTCAGGTAGTCCACCGTCTGCTTGACTTCCTCGAAGTCCCGAACGGTGCATTTCAGCTTTGCCTTACCAGACCAATCGCTGCGCTGCTCATTGCGAAGGTTGAAGTAGTCCACCAGCAAATCAGAAAGCGTGGGTTCCTTCGCCTTTTCCAGAGCGTCCAGAAGAAGCTGCTTCTTTTCATTCAGGTCTGCGATCCAGCGTTGCAGCCCACGAATCGCACTGCGGATGGACTGCATCAGGCTATTGGCGGCTCGAATATCACGATTCAGATTGCCGAGAAAAGTTTCGATGCCGCGTTTTTCCATCTGGTGTGCGGCGGGACCAAGGTGAACCGTTGGTATCTGCTGGATGCCCTGCCGCTCAAAGGAGCGCAGGTCAACACGTTCTGGTCTGCCAGCCGCTTCCAGATGGCGGTTGGTGATGGTTTCCCAGCTATGCCGCCAGACCTCGGCGTACTTCTGGTCGTTCCAGTCCACCGTGTTTTCCTTGTGACACTTCCAGTTGCCGGAAGCGAGCCGGATGCGCTCACCGTTCTCGTCAAGGTCGTAGACCTTGCGGGCTTTTGGAAGCCACTTGCCGTGTTCGTCCATTGCTCGGATCGTCAGCAGAATGTGGGCGTGTGGGTTTCCATCTCCCTTGTCGTGGATGGCAAAATCGGCAATCATCCCTTTGGAAACAAACTGCTCCTGACAAAACTCTTTTATCATGGACAAATACTGCTCCTTCGGCACCTCCACCGGGAACGCCAGCACGATGCGCCGGGCAAGCTGGGAGTTCCACTGGTTCTCCACGGCTTCTACGGCGTTCCAGAGCGTTGCCCTGTCTGCATATCCGGGCGGCGCATGGGACGGCAGCATGATCTCGGCATGGACAAGTTCTTTCTTCTTGTTGTAGAATTTCGTTTTCTGGTCGTACTCGCTGAACAGCCGTTCGCCGCTCTGGTAAGCGGCCCCGGCAACAGCGGACTGCCCTTGGCTGCGCTTGACGATCGTGATTTTGAAATGCGGACACGGAATAGGCATCACCCCCAAACAAAAAGACCGCCCAGCAAGATTGCTCTTGGTGAACGGTCTGGAATCGTATTCGGTTTTGCTCGCCGCCTTGGAACGGAGTGCTGTGCGCTTCGTTCTTAGGCGGGAGCCGCAAAAGGATAGCTGCAAAGCAGCGCAAGGAAAATGCAGTTTTCCTTGGGATGGAATCGGGCTGGCGCACAAACGCCAGCTTCGATTTCATCGAGCCGTCTGCAAGACCGCAATTTCACCGGAACGGTGTATAATTGCGCCCTTTATTCTAAAGGGTTTTGGACGTTGCTTCGTTCGTGAACGTCATGCACCATCTTTGCAAGCGCCAGCACGACTTCAGGTTGACGGAATGAGATCTTCAAAAGCTCCATCACCTGATCGTCGGTCAGTTCTCCCGGACAGACCAGAAAGCTTTCCAGCATTCCGGCACGAGTACAAAGACGGTGCACACGCTCTCTCCGGTTCAGCTCTGACATCCTGCGTTTAAGGATCTTTTCCCGGTGCTGGCAAGAGCGCAGCTTCTGTTCTGCTTTGGCTTTTTCGTTGCGGAGATAGGCAAGGTCGGATTTGGGTTCGGTCATGGCATCACGCTCCTTTGCAAAATAAAGAGCCAAACAATCAGACCTGCTTTGCAACTGATTGTTTGGCGAGGAAAAGCGTATATGGTTTTGGTGGTTTAATCAAACAGTGATAACGTGAACAGCGCGTTCGTAATCGGCTTTGCGAACATATATTGTGTAGAGCATTTGATAATTGACCTTTTGAAATGCCGTTCCGGCTCTTTCACGGGTTCCCATTGAAAACAGAGACGGTGATGATAAATCGCGTACTTTTGTTCTATATCCGATTCCTTCTTTTTCTAAAAGAGATGTGTATTTTTGGTATTGAGATTGATTCGAGCAAACAACCAGCTCTTTTTGATTGAAAAACGGTAGCATAAAAAACTCCTTGCTCAAAAACGGTTATCGGATATTATTTGAAATTTCAACATACCAAGTCTTTCCGGTCTTTGCAGCAATATTGACAACATAGTAGCAGCCAACGTGATTTGTCGCATCTACCAGAACACCAGCCCAAGAGGAATCAGGGTATTTTGTCCAGTTTTTCTGAGATGCAGGAATGTCAAAATCCTTGGTCTGCTCTCGATATCCGTTACTCGTCCATCCAGTTTGACCAATTCTTAGAGTTTGGCTCGTAATTTTTGTTGCAGAGTTATTGCAATAGTACTTTCCAGTAACCTTTGTCAACTTATAATACGAACGATCGCCGGAGTCTTTAACAATATCATAATAAATTGTAGTATATGCTCGTACGGTGTTGCTTGAGTCCCAAGAATCTTGGTTGATGCTTCCATCTGCACTGGGGCTTATAGATGTTGGAAATTCGCTAGGCAGAATGGTTGCGACATCTTTTCGATAGGAAGTAAGGGACGAACCATCATCCAAATGTTGAACATCCAGAACGTTTTTTTCTTCGAACTGAATCATTTCATCGGTTGCCTTAACAATATTAGATTGGGTAATCAAATCTTTTTCCGGCGATTCAGAAGCCATTTTAGCAAAGAGCGAAGAATGAACGGTGACACTGCCGATTCTCATAGAAGGTTCCATTGCAACGCTAGAAACGCAAAGCATCGCAATCATCAAGAAAGAAAGCGAAGCAGCTAAAAGCTGTGATACTTTTTTATGTTTCATAATAAGCAATCCTTTCTCATTAAATGGATAAGTTTGAATTTCATTCAAAGCTATATTGCTGCATCGGAGTAACTCCTTTCGATTTGTGCATTGTGCCATCCTTTCTTACACTGTATACGCAGCAAGCAATATTGTCTACGTTTCTGTAATAAGATGGAGAAAATTCGTAACGAAATCGGAGTCACCAACAAAGAAAAATGGCATAGTGCTTTTTGTTGGTGAAACAGGAAAGCAACCATGCCATCTCAGGATTAAACTTATTTTCGTTTTTCTTGCAGATGCTTCTCAGGTACATAGGGACGCTTCGGCTGATACATCCAGCCCGCACAACCCGGAGGCCACTCCTGCATATCCTTCTTTACCAGAGCTTCAATTTTCTTTTTGGTGAACTGTTTGACTTGAATTTTCATTTGTATGCCCTCCTTTCAATTTTGACAGCGTGAAATGGATAGTGTTATTGCATCAGCAGTCAATGCTGCGACCAACCCTTGTAGTATGGAAGGAGCAATTTGAACTCCCACCAACAAAATTGCAAAAATATTTAGAATCAATAATAACCAACGAACAGCTATTTTTGCAGCCTTAAATTCATCTGTTGACCAATGAATGCTTTTATTGTTAACCGGCGCAATACACCAAATTGTAACATCAGAAACTATAGTTAAGAAAAACAACGCCAAGCCTGTACGGAAAACGTAGGAGATTGAAGCAAGAAGAACTACTTCTAATAAAATGGAACGGAACAGGCATTTACTATAAGTAGCAGCATGATAACCGTTTGTGTATTTCCGAATTAAGAGGAAGAACACAGAAAATGAGATTGTTAAGGTCCAGCCAAAGAAAAAACCACCAATCAGACACTGCACAAGCCAAGTTAATAAGGTTGCCACTCTTTTTTCGATGCTATATGCAAACCATTCAGAATAAGATTCATCAAGCAATCCCATCGACACGCACTTTTGTGTTAATTGCATTGCAAAATCTTTCATTGCGACAATCCTCATTAAAAGAACTTTCTTGAAAGAAAGAATACACAAGTTGAGCCGTAATTTCCACAATAATGTAACGAAATGGACTTCTTTTGTCACGAAATCGGAGTGAACGGTATATCAGCGGTGAACTGGAACCACCCATTTTCATAGAACATCGTATACTCTCCACTGTATTTTTCAAGAATCAGCCGGATGTTCGCAAGTCCAAAACCATGTAGCTGTGGTTCTGGTTTTGTAGTTGGAATGGAACCATTTATAATTACAACAGGTTCCGATGTGTTTCGGACAGAGACAAAAAAGTCTTGCTGTGCAACGGCCATGACATGAATCGCTTTATCGCCCTTATCATACTGCTGACACGCTTCAATGGCATTATCCAAAAGGTTTGATAGAAGTACTACCATATCAGAGGCATCAAATGGAAGATTTGATAAATCATTCACTTCAAAATCAATGCTGATTTTCTTTTGAGTTGCTTCGGCGGCTTTTGTATTGAAAAGTGCGTCCAAGATGGGATGATGTGTGTTGACAAGGAATAGCCGATCAGTTTGCTGTTCGGTGATTTTTTCAAGATATTCTTCAGCGGCAGAATACTCTTGATTCTTCATCAATTGATTTAGGATATTCAGGTGCGCTCGAAAATCGTGAACTTTTTTCCTTTGGGCAGAATAAAGTTCGCTTGCCGAAGTCATGTTTTTCGATTGCAGCTGAATCTGCTGGTTAAGCATCAATAACTGTTCTCTTTCCAATGCGGCATACTCCATTCGCTCCAATAAAAAGAGGACTGCGACATTTGAAATAAAAATGAGAATACAACAGCCAGCAGAAACAAACTCTTCTATATTATGACCGCTTGTAACGTAAAGTAGGATCACAAGCATTACAAACGATGCGCATGGAAATAGAAAGTACAGTATCAGCTGCGAATGTTGAGCATCGCTTCTGGGTCTGTTGCCTATACGCTGAAGCATTATTTTACGAAACAGTGCAATAATAAACAATTCAGCAGAATAATAAGAGATTCCATAGATTAGAGATAAAGTCTTATCGGCTTGAAACGTCTGAGCATCCATCCCACAAACCGAAGTTGCAAGCATTCCGACTGCAAAAGATAAACTATAAGTCAAGAGATATTCTACAACAATAAGAAATAATAAAAACCTTCCTGAGATATTTTCATATAGAGTTCTGGCAACAATAAAGCAGGATAGTAGAATCAAGAGAATTTTGACGATTTGGTTTCGATTTAAGGCAATAACACTGAATTCAATAGATGCATACATTAAAATAGTTTGAACTATTACACCGACAAGGAATCTATGATCCCTCCAACGGTGCGAAGCAAAAGCGTCTAAAAACAGACATACACAGACTGAATCTATGATTGTGTAAACCAAACTGATTAAAGCATCCATCTACTTTTACCTCGCCAGTGTAAATATTTCTGTTTTAGCTCACTATAATTCTTTTCGCTTGGAGCCAGACAAAGACCACCGCGCAATTGGACTTTATTGTATTGAAAGATTTCGACATAGTGCATATTGACAAGATAGCTTTTTTGAATACGAAGGAAACCGAGTGGCTCAATTTTTTCGGATAGTTCCGTTATGTTACCGTAAAACTGGTATGCTGGACGTTTTTCGTCCAACAGGTGCATGACAATGATTCTTCGATGAGATTCTAAATACAGAATGTCATTTACAGGTACATCGATAATTTCAGAGTTGATTGAAATTGTGATAAGCTGTTTCCGCCGAAGCACTTCTTGGACGGCTGAATCAAAGTAAGAATCAAGTTTAGCAGAGAGATCTGCTTTTAGTAAGTATCGAAAGGCTTGAACCTCAAATCCCTCTGGAGCATACTGAATGAAATTCGTAATGAAGATAATCACAATGTTTTCATTGCTCGCTCGTAACTTTCTGGCAAGCTCAATTCCATTTGTTTCGCCCATATCAATATCCAGAAGCGCAATATCATAAGGAAGTGATAAGTCTATTTGGCTTGGTTGAGAAAAACCATAAAATCTTGATGATACATGCGTTTCCTCGCTTTTCTTTTTGAGTTCTTCAATAATAGAATCAACGATCTGCTGGTCATCGTCACAAACCAAGACATTCATTTTGAAATCCCTCCATTGCACAAGGGAATGCTTTTTATCACACAACATACAGCCCTGCTCCTCACAAGTCAATCAAATTTCAACATAATCGAACATTATATGTAGTATAGTACGATTATGTTGAAATTTCAAATAGTACACTTTATATAGGATAGGAGTGTACGGGAATGGAGCATTATTTAGGAGAAAAGCTAAAAAAGCTGAGAGAAGGTCGTGGCTGGACGCAGGCGGACTTGGCTAAACGGTTAAATAAGGCTGTATCCACGGTCAGTGGATATGAAAGTGATGCACATGCAATTCCGTTGGATGTTCTTGCAAGCATTTCGTCTTTATTTAGCATTTCAACAGATGAACTCCTAGGACTGGATGCGCCAAAAGTACTATCTCTTTCTGGATTGACTGAAGCGCAAAAGAAAACTTTGATTAAACTCCGTGATGAATTGCTTTCACCAAGTCAAAAAGGAAATGATCTTTCGCCGCAGCAAATGGAAATTCTTCATGACATAATAAAAGCCTTTGGTTAACGATTGATTTTCAATAAAGTGCTGGTACAAAAAGATTATTTAGATATGACCCTCAATACTGGATGCCCAGTGTTGAGGGTCATATTATTTGCAGCTACACCGATTTCGTTACAAGTTTTCTCTCTGTTGTTACAAAATTATGGACAGCGATTGATTATTGTGCTTTGATGCTATCAATAGTTAATCTAAGAATTAAGGTGGACGTAACAATTTCGTGTCTTTTGTTTTTACATGAAAGGGTGATTCCAATGCAGAGTTGAAGAAACGTATAATCTTCCGTCTTATAAGGAAAATGCTTGAAAGAAGAATAAAAAATGAAATTCCAAACAAAACTCACATTATGCAAAGCTGTATTCATCTTCATAGCAATAGTCGTATGCGCACTATGGGCATTTGAGTTTCGTATAGCAGCTGTTGTTGTACTTTTGATAGACTATATTTTTGATTTTATAACACGTCGTTGTCCTTTTTGTGGGAAGCACTTTTCAATTGTACTAACAGTGAAAGATCGTTGTCCATTTTGCGGAAAATTATTCGAGTAAATATTTTATGGAAGCAGTGGGTATTCCATGCAGAAATAAATGTGTGTGCTATAAAATGTCAGCCAATTATAGGAAGAGACCTATATTCTCTGTAATGGACAATGGTCAATTATGAAAACTATTGCAAAATGAAAATACGATAGCAATCGTACAAAAACAGAAATCCGGAAACTTTTTTGAGTTATTATGGTTCAAAAAAGTTTCCGGATTTTCTGTAATGCTTTTTGAAGAGCCATTCTGTAACAGCCAATCACATTTCTATGAAAAAAGGTCAATCTTCTAGTCTACCGTGATCGCAACCAAGTGAAAGATAATGTTCGATTTCCCCACTCAGCATAAGCTGGGTATATTCCAAGGGCTTGTTATATAAGTAGCCAGTCCAGTTCTGCTCGCTGTGCCGGGGTGTTGCCATATTCGTCCTCAATGACGATGCAGTCGATGGAAAGGGTAGTGCCATCCCCGAACCGGGCTTCCACCCGGTTGGTGTCCATGTTGTAGCGGCAGGAAAGCACTTTTTGAGAGTGATTATGGTCGAAATTCTGATTTCGTTTCATTTGAATAGCTCCTTTAATGATTTTGAAATTTGATTTTCAACGATATGAGGTCTCTTTTTCTTTCTCTTAAGTCACCTAACCGCACCATCCTGCATCTGTTGCACACACAAGACTCGCAACATCTTCTCTGGCCATGAGCTTTTTCAGAATCCCAAACTGTTTTTTCGTACCGGCAGAAACCTCATACTGCCAGTCCATCGGGAAGATAGGAAGGTCTGCATAAGCCCATTTGCTGTACTTCGCATCATAGACTTCCGGCTGTGCCAGCTCCACCAAATGCCCTACACACCAGCTGACCACATATCCGTTTCCCTCTAAGTAGCCATCCTCACGCTTGGCAGCACCTAACACTTTGGCAATACTCTGTGCAACCGAAGGCTTTTCAGCCAAAACTAATTTCATTTGCATCTGCTCCTTTCACAAAAAAATAAGCAGCCACACACCGTAGTGCATGACTGCTATGTAAAAAGTTCGGAAAGGATTTTTGCAACCTGATACAATTTTCTGTTCTACAATCTCCGTCATAATAAAAATATCTCCATCATTTCAAAAGAGAATGACGGAGATATTTCACCTTGCTTATTCTTGTAGCAACCAATCGGCTATATCGTGAATTTCGATTCCTTCATAGCTATATTGGGGATGTTTGGTTCTGGCAATAATCATTTTCGGATAAGCGTCTCGAATCTGAAGCAGAGGAGAGCATTCTCTCTCAAATGTTTCCTGCCCGGAAATGTTGTCGCTGACCTGAATATAAATCTTTTCGCTACCTCTCTGAGCAACAAAGTCGATTTCCTTTTGATAGAGCTTGCCGACATAGACATCATATCCACGGCGAAGAAGCTCGATACAAACAACGTTTTCATATACTCTGCCATAGTCTATATTTCTGCTTCCCAGTATTGCATATCGAATACCGCTGTCACACAAATAGAACTTTTCAGAGCTTTCAAGGTATTTCTTACCTCGGATGTCATATCTCTTAATATCATAAAATACAAAAGCATTGCACAAATACTTAATGTACTTGCCGACGGTTACATGATTGGTTGGAGTCTCATTTGCTGTCAGTAGCTGACTGACCTTATTCGGAGAAGTCAGGTTGCTGATATTATCCATAAGGAACTCGCTCAGACGTTGTAAAACCAAAGTGTCCGGGAGAGTATATTTCTGTACCAAATCCCTTGTAACAATCGTTTCGTAGACCTCTTTGATATAGTTTGTTCTGTCTTTTTCGGTTCTATAAGCATAGGAACCTGCTAAACCGCCCTTGATAGCGTACTCATCAAAGAGCTTATCTTTGTCACTAATATCATCATAATACTGGCAATATTCCTGGAAGCTGAAAGGAAACACATGAATTTCAATATAGCGTCCGGTAAACAGAGTTGCCAGATCTGCACTCAACAGGAAAGCATTAGAGCCTGTTACATAGATGTCGTATTTTCCCTTAGAGTACAGGCTATTGATTGCCAACTCAAACTTGGGACACATCTGAACCTCGTCTACAAACAGGTAGTTCGTTTTTCCTTCCTGATAATGTTCTTCCACATAGGCGTGTAAGGCATGGTATTCCTTGATTTCTTCATACGCCAAATCCATGAAGTCGATGAAGATAATATTGATGTTTTCAAAATTGCTTTTCAGATACGCAATATACGCCTGCATCAATTTGGACTTACCAGATCGACGAATGCCCGTGATGATCTTGATGTCAGGAGTACCATTCAGTTCAATGATTCTATCGAGATATTTTGCTCTCGTGATTGTTTTCATATAGTCACCCGCTTTCAAAAATTGAAGTTTTTTCATTTCTCGAAACCGCTTCGCTGTACTTATTATACTGTCTGCTAATAGTATATGCAAGATGTCACTTTCAAAAACGCAAATTTTTTTATTTTTTGAAAGCGGAAACTATGTAAAGGCAACCCGAAGGCTGCCCCAGGCATCAAGCCTATCCTGTTTACACAGGTTCATTATCATCTTCATCGACGGAGCTATCTTCATCGTCGTCCTCAAACTCCGGATCGTACCCATAGTCCTCGTCATCGTCCACATAATCAGCATCTGGGTCAGGCTTTGCCGCTTCCTGTGCCTTCTTCTTTTCCTGGACTTTCTTAAATACGAAGAATCCACCACCACAGGCAAGCACAATCAGAGTAAGAATCGCCGGGAGCATATTTGTGGATTTCGGCTTTTCCTCCGGTGTCGGTTCTGTAATTTCAGGAACTGTTTCAACTACTTCCGGCTTTGTTTCCTCAACCGGCTTGGTGAACTCTGCAACTTCTTCCTCGTCCATCAGCTTGAGCAGGTCGGCTTCATCCACCTGATTCAGAAAATGCACGGTTTCCTCGCCCTTATCATCACGGTCAATGATGATATAGAAGTAGTTTCCGTTTTTGGTTACAGCGGTAATGAACTGCTTTCCGCTTTTCGTAGGCGAGCCAGCGTCATCAACCAAAGTCAGATTGCCGTCGGGAGTAAGCGGTAGCATCGGCTCCTCCGGCTCTGTTTCGGGAACTTTTTCTTCGACCGCAGGTTCTTCAGTCGCTACGCTTTCATCTACATAGGCAAATGCCGTTGTAGAAAACACGCCAAAACACATTGCACACGCCAGCAATGCGGCTCCAATTTTCTTAAATCTCATTCTGCGTTTCCTCCTCATTCATAGTATTGATCGTATCAGGCTTCGGAGCCATATCCGCAGCAAACATACGGAGCAGCTCGGAAAGCTGTTCGGGATTCAGGTTCGCAGCATGAACCATCTCATGGATTTCGGAATTTTCCTCCTCACGGTATCTGCGTTCCAGGTCTTTCACCTTAGCATCCCATTCTGCCCGTTTCTTACGGGCTTTTTCAAGGTCTGCACCTATTCTGTCTAACTTGGCACTCAATCGCCATCCCTCCTTTAGTTTCTGATTCTGCCGAAGCAGTAAAAATGCTGTTGCCAGTAATTCGATTCGATAGAAGCGTAGGAAATGGGGTTTCCGCAGTGGATCATCATACCATTGCCAACATAGATACCAACGTGTGATGCACCGGAGGTATCATAAGTGCCTTGGAAGAAAATCAAATCTCCCGGTTTGGCAGAGCTTTTCGGGATAATGTCGCATACGCCCATCAAACCGTTTGCGGTCAAACGACCAACACTCCAACCGTTTCCGCAGTGATTGATTACATAGGAAACAAATCCGGAGCAGTCAAAGGAGGTAGACGGGCTGCTGCCGCCCCACACATACGGGTATCCCAGATATTTTTCAGCTTCCCGAATCATATTGGCAAATCTTGTGTCTGTCAGCGCTTCGCCCGGAATATCATAATCGGTGTACTCGCCGCCAGGGGTGGCGTAAATGTCATTTCCGAAAATATCCGGTCTGTTGCCCCTTGTCTGAAGCAAAATTCTATATCGCTCCATATCATCTTCCGACAAGCCGGAATTTGAAATCACACTGTTCAAGCCCTTATTTCTGAGCTTCACATACTCTCTTTGTCGATCTCAACATTCGTAGCACCCTGATTCTGTCCCAAAAGCTGTTTCACGGATTGCTTTCCATGAACGGCAGGGTCTCGTGCCTTTTTCATCTTCACTTTTTCCCGGTGCTGCAAATACTTGCGGATACCGGCAATGATAGTGCGCCCCGTCAGCTTGGTTGTGCTGATCGCCAGGTTTACTGTTCTGTTTTCAACTTCTTCCTGCATGATTCATCACCTCCTGCAAGCAGTAGAGTGAACAGATTATCGTGCCATATCTCTGTGGTCGTAATACAGATTGCCCTTGGCAACTGCGGCATGGCTGATAATCTTGATATTGCCAGCTTTCTGGTTATCCAGAGCCTTCTGATAACCCACATCGCTCAAATACAGGCGATTTCTTTCGCCTTTCCAACCGACAGGCGATTCATCGGTCAGCACATCGAAAATAATCATGTGCTTGGTGGCGTCATCAAATCGTGCCAAGTCCATATAGGTATGTCCCTGGTACTCCTTGGCACCATCCTGAATCCGCTTTCGCTCCATCAGCTCTCCAATCGTCGAATTTCTTTGCATAAGAACCTCCTTACAGAACATCTCGGTCAGGGTTACTTTTGTGGGGAACCGAATCAGCTTTGACAGGTGCATCTTCTTTCTTCACCATGTCATCCGGCAGGGGAAGCGCCATAATGCTGCGCCCCATGCGTACAAAAGTCTCAGGCTGATGAAAGTGTTCCTCAAACTGCTTCATCAGTTCCGGGGACAGAGAACAAAAATCATCCTCGCCCAATCCCACAACCAGAAAATCACCGGCGATAATGTCATAAATATCGCCGTCATCATCACGCAGCGCACGGTTCAGTTCTTTGCCTACGAGTTTACCTTCGTCGTGCATCACCAGTGCAACCGGCTCATTGAACGGATAAGTTGCCTCAATATCGCCACCTACGGCTTTCTGCAAATCCTCCAGCTCACAGCCGATCTGCACAGCCTGCGGATACATGAACGGCTTTACCAGCAACACATTCATGGTATCTGCCTGTTCTTTCTGAACCTCCCGTTCCTCGGTCGTGCCGAACGCAACACCGGTAAAGTTTTCGGAGTCCAGAATGTACTCCGAATTGTAATAAGCGGCTCTAACCTGTTCCTCTGCCGCATCGTGAGATTCTGCTTGCACCGTAACCGTTTTCTCCAAGGTTTCGGTGATCTTCACATCGTATTCTTTCAAGTTTCGATACCTCCGTTTCTTTGGAAATAAGAAAAGCGACCATCCATGAACCTGTTACAGTTCATAAATAGTCGCATCCACATCGGCTAAAAGCTCGAACAAGCAAATATCGTCCAGTTCGCAAATCAGGGAACCCATGTCGAAGAAAATATCGTCCTCGCATTCCACCGTAGTAACCACGCTGCGGTGTTCGTTAAGACAAATGGCTTCTTCCTTGTCCATCGTGATCGTAGACATACAGGACACCACATAGAATGTCATATCTTCTGCTAACCACAGCTCCTTGCTCTGAATCGTGCGAACTTTTTCATCGCCGCTCATATCTTCTACATAGGACAGAAGCCGCACGGCTCTGCTGTTCAGAAGTACCTTTCCCTGATAGTCGATACCCTCACCAGCAGAGGACAATACTCGATACTCGCTAATCATCTCGGCATTTTTCTGAAACGACTTTGCCAGAAGCGCAGGAGAAATATCATCGAACTCCTCACTGTAGTTTACGAGCATATCTACCATATAATCAGGATCGCAAAGGTCGTAGAGTTCTTCCAAAGCGCCCTGAATGTTTTTGGGTGTAAACATTTTTTACCTTACCTTTCCATTGATTTTTCTCTTTTTTTCTGCCATTGCTCCAAAAGCTGAATGATTTTATCCTCCATCTGCTTGTTGGTATAGGACTTCGGGAAGTATTTTCGCAACGAATCCGTTTTGAAGGTTACTCTGTCCAGCTCTCCCTTCTTGATTTCATTCATAATCTCGCACATCGCATCCAGCGTACACTCGCCCTCCTGTGCGAGCTTTTTAATTCGCTGTGCTTGCGAAAGGGAAGGAGCTGCTTGAGCATAATCCATTGCAGAAAGAAAATCCTTCTGTTCTTCACTTGCCAGATAGGAAAGCTCCACCGCAGGATTGAATTTGATCTGACCCGTATCTACCATATCCAGCAGTTCCGGAATCAGTTCGGTCAGACGGATATAACGGTGTACCTGATTTCTGCTTTCTCCTGCCTCCTGACCGACTATATCCATTGCCTGCAACTTCATCCCAACTTGGGATGAAGTTAAATCGGTGCGTTGACCTTGATGTTTAATCGCATCCAGCTTCATCTTATAAGCAAATGCTCTTTCACTCGGCAGGATACTCTCCCTCTGCAAATTCGCATCAACCATACCCAAAGACGGCATACAGTCAAGAAGAATGTAATCATAATTCTGTTTGACTGTATCCAGGTATTGCCGGAGAATGGTTTCCCGGCTCATGGCATTGACCAGTGCTACCTCCATACCTGAGAGTTCGATGTTGGACGGCACCAAATCAACGCCCTCCGGATGATGAAGAATCCCTTCATCGGGAGTAATAGGGTTTTCCATCATAATCTTTCCCATCAGATCGGAAAGTGTCGGAGACAGATCATCCGGGCAGGGATTGCCCAAACTGACCGTCAGGGAAGCCTGGGGATCGGTGTCTACCAGAAGCACCTTTTTTCCTTCAAGAGCCAAGCCAACGCCCAGATTCTCGGTGGTGGTGGTCTTTCCAGTGCCTCCTTTCTGATTGACCACCGCAATGATGGTTGCTTTTTTCGACATTTATCGTCACTCTCCTTCCTCTCGCTTCATTTTCAATTTCTTAAATCCTCCTTCCAAATATCCGTGTGACATATCGTGCCGAACAAGAGCATCGTAGTAGGTGTCTATTGTCGTCGGCGCATTGTATATCGTAGTCAGCATATACTGACGGATATTTCTAATCTTTGTGGTGTTCTCCTTGAAGCAGTCCATAACATATCGAATGTGTTCGGCATTCAGTTTCATAAACCGACTGCGGACAATTTCTGCCGGACGCTCCTCTGCACCAATGCGAATCAACGGTCGCTTCGTGCAAACTGTTTCAACGATCAACTCCAGAATGTTATCCAGCATTTCGGAATCGTAAGGGTAATCCTTCTTCAACAAATCCATACTAAGCTGATCCGAGAAATAATCAAAGTATTCTTGATACCGGTCATTCTCGTCCATCATTCCACCATTTCCGGAAGGAAAGATAGAATCAGTATCACTAAATTCAGTATTTTTAATATCAGTATTATTACATTGTGATTTCGGAAGTTCTTGAGTTGTGATTTCCATTGTTCCAGAATTGTGATTTTCACAATTCAAGAGTTGTGAATCCACAGCAGAGATAAAGTTCTTCACATAGATCAGGTTGGGCTTTCCCAAACCCTGGCGCTTACGTTCAATCAATCCTGCTTTCTTCTCAAGTTCACTGAGCAGCTTGATAGCCTTTTGTTCAGCACAGTTCAGAGCCATCTTCGCTTCGTCGATTGTAAAAATGATATACACTCTACCGTTTTTATCTATCCAACCATTCTTGGCAGACAGGCTCATGCGGTCAAGCAAAATGCCATACAGCATCTTGGCATCGGCAGAAATATTCCAGAACCTCTCGTTCGTGAACAACACCTTCGGAACTCGATAGAATGTGAATAGATCGGATTGCTGACCGTAAAAATAATCAAAACTCACACGGCTTCACCACCTTCTTTCTGCGGAAAACTTTCTGTTGTCAGCGGAATGCTGCGGAAAGTCGTATCCGTCTTTTCGTAAGGACATCGGGCAAAATAGTAGAAGCGGTATTCCTGTTCATACACATCCATATCAACGAAGCCCCACTTCACGCATAACCTTCTTCGTACACCAACCAATGCACGGGTGATCTCGCCCATAGGGACAGCCATCACATTCCGACTTGGGTTTCGGCGGCAAAGAGATTAAGTAGTAGCAATTATTTCTACCCAGACGGCAGCCCTTTCTGCCATTCGTCCAGAAGTAGCAGTAATGACAGTCGCTCGGCTTGTCTGCGGTATAAACAGGCTTGCTCAAATAAAACACCTCCAATCTCTTGTATTTGCCCATGGGTTTGGGCATAAAAAAAGAGCGCCTATCCATCCCCAATGCGGGGCAAATAGACGCTCTATGTACATAACGATATTTAATTTTATCTGCTATAACTGCATGGTATTCAAAACATCCGCCTTTTTTGATTAGCTGGATTTTTGGCACGATTTTGGGGCTGATTAGCAGGAAGGGCATTTTCATTAGCAAGAACAGCCCGTTTTCTGCTAAAAATTAGCTGGCGATTTTGTCTTATAACAACCGTTCGATTCTGGAGGGGTTGTCAAAAATCAAATTTTGGAGTAGAATTTTATCTCATACAGTGAAAGAGCTTTTTCGTAGCTTTTTATATAAGAAAAGCCGAAAACCCTTGAAAACAAAGGCTTTCGGCGTTGTTCACTGGCGTCCATAAGAGGATTTGAACCTCCGACCCCACGCTTAGGAGGCGTGTGCTCTATCCAGCTGAGCTATATGGACGTGTCTGATATATGATTATAGCCCGATCAAAGTCGAACTGCAATCCCTTATTTAGTTTTTTTTGAGGTGGCCGTTGTAACGCAACCTTAGGAGGGAGGCGCTTTATCCAGCTAAGCTACTGAGGCATATTATGTATTATCGTTGATTTTTTGAAATTCAACGCGCTTGGAAACGAATATGCAGAATGATTTTCACATCGAAGTGACCGACTGCGTTGCAACCGGAACGGTGTTAAACTTGTTGCATCAAAATTTGTTGAGAAAACCGTGATTCTCGGTTTTGCTTTTGAATAGAGCAATCACTTCTGCACCCAAGGTATCAGGTTGACCGAATTCTTAGGAGGGAGGCGCTTTATCCAGCTAAGCTACTGAGGCATATTGTGTATTATCGTTGATTTTTTGAAATTCAACGCACTTGGAAACAAATGTGTGGAATGCTTTTCACACCGAAGTGACCGACTGCATTGCAACCGGGACGATGGTAAAGTTGTTGCATCAAAATTTGTTTGGAAAATCTCGATCCCCAGCCTTGCTTTTGATTAGAGCAATCACTTCCGCACCCAAGGTATCAGGTTGACCGAATTCTTAGGAGGCTTGCGCTCTATCCATCTGAGCTACGGAGACGGATGCCCTATTATAATACAGCATTTTGCGGATAAAATCAAGTTGAACCGGAGGGCAAAATGGTGTATGCTATAGAGGAAATGAAAATAGCCGCGGCAGGCTTTGCCGCGTGCGGAGGAACTTATGGAAAAGGCAAAAGGGAAAAAGCTGTTTTACCGCCCGGCGGGCAAGCGCAAGGGGATGTATACGCCTACGCAGATCATCTGTGTGAGCTTTGTCATCGTGATCGCGCTGGGCACCTTTCTGCTCAGCCTGCCTGTTGCCAGCAAGCATGGGCGGCTGGATGTACTGGATGCCATGTTCACCGCCACAAGCGCTACCTGCGTTACTGGTCTGATCGTGCGGGATACCTGGACCCAGTTCACCTACTTTGGGCAGGTGGTGATCCTGCTGCTCATTCAGGTGGGTGGTCTGGGGTTGGTCACCCTCACCAGCTTCTTCGCGCTGGCTATGCGGCGGCGCATGGGCTTCCGCGATCTGCGGCTGCTGGGAGAAAGCGTCTCAGCGGACGGATATGCGCAGGCCAAGGACGTGCTGAAGATCGTGGTGGGACTGGCTGGCCTGTTTGAAGGCATTGGCATTGTGCTGCTGCTGTTCGCCTTTGTGCCGCAGTTCGGGCTGGAAGGCATCTGGGTGAGCGTGTTCACGGCCATCTCGGCTTTCTGTAACGCGGGCTTTGATCTGTTTGGCCGGTTCGGCCAGTATTCCTCACTGGCACCCTATGTGAACAATTACTATGTTCAGGCCGTTGTGATGTTCATGATCATCTCCGGCGGTCTGGGTTTCATGGTATGGGTGGAGATCGGTCAATACCACAAAAAGCACCGGCTTTCCCTGCAGGCCAAGGTGGTGCTGAGCTTCTCGGTGATCCTGTGGCTCGGCGGCGCGGCGCTCATCGCGCTGATGGAGTGGAACAATCCTGCCAGCATGGGCGGGCTCTCTGTGCCCGGCAAGCTGATGGCGGCACTGTTCCAGTCGGTGTCCACTCGTACTGCGGGCATGAATACCATCGACCTTGCGGCCTGCGGCCCCATCACCAAACTGCTGATGAGCGCGTTGCAGTTCATTGGTGCGGCACCCGGCTCTACCGGCGGCGGCGTGAAGGTGACTACGTTCGCTGTGATCATCCTGACGATCCGCAGCGTGGCTCAGGGCCGCGACGACTGTGTGATCGCAGAGCACCACATCGAGTCCAAGACGGTTTATCGTGCTTTGACCATTATCGTGCTCGGCGGGCTGGCGGCGGTTGGCTCGGCTGTGGTGGTGTTCTATAACACCTCGGACGCTGTGTCGGTCATTGACGCTATTTTCGAGTCCTGCTCTGCCTTTGGCACAGTTGGCCTTTCGGTGGGCGTTACCAGCCAGCTGAACCGGGGCGCAAAGATCCTGTATATGCTGGTCATGTTCATGGGCCGTGTCGGCCCGGTGTCGCTGGCCATGAGCCTGACGGCAAAGCCGGATGATAACAAACGGAAGATCATGCCGGTGGGGCATATCAACGTTGGTTAAACGATTTTGAATGCCCTCCTAGAGTTGCGGCTCCCAGCATCCACTTCATGCCTTGAGCGGCATTCGTGTCTTGCTGGCCGCGGCCCCAACAACTCCTCCCTGCTTCTGCCGCAGGCAGCGGTCGTCGTCGTTGTACTCTGGGCATGTTCAGTGGAATTTGATTTTTATTTTTCGCATTTGTCGCAGCCCCGACGCTTGTCAGGGCGAATCCCTTCCATCTGCTAACGCAGATCGCTCGCCTGCTTGAAAGCCCCACTGGGGCTTTCATTGCTACGCAACCGCAGGGCTGCTCCAAATGCATTTTCACGAGTGGAGTTGTAGAAATAAGCGTCAGAGTATAACAAAAGTGGGTGCTATCCGAAAATAGCACCCACTTTTTGGTATATTGAAAAATAAAATTTACTCTGCGTACAGCTTTATGATGTTCAGCAAGATCTCGGTGCAGCGGTCCATGCGCTCAGCGGTGATGCACTCGCATACGCCGTGGAAATTGAAGCCGCCGGTGCCCAGATTGGGGCAGGGCAGGCCTTTCCAGCTCAGCATAGCACCGTCGGTGCCGCCGCGCACCGGAATTTCCTCCGGTTCCAGCCCGGCCATGCGGGTGGCCTTGCGGGCAGTCTCTACTAAGTGGAAATGCGGCTTGATTTTTTCCAGCATGTTGCGGTAGCTGTCCTTGATCTCCACGGTCACGGTGCCTTCGCCGTACTTTCCGTTCAAAAATTCGGCAATATCCAGCATGTTGTCTTTCTTGAACTGCAGCTTTGCGGCATCGTGGTCGCGCAGGATGTAGCCCAGCTTTGCGGTGGTCACATCGCCGTACATCTGGCACAGGTGGTAGAAGCCCTGACGACCCTCGGTAGTCTCCGGCCGGGCCGTGACGGGCAGAGCACCGTGGAACTCCATTGCTACGTTGGAAGCGTTGATCATGGTGTCCTTGGCGGTGCCCGGGTGCACCGAGAAGCCGCGGATGGTCACGGTGGCGGAAGCGGCGTTGAAGTTCTCGTACTCAATGGAGCCGGCATCGCCGCCGTCCACCGTATAGGCAAAGTCGGCACCGAAGCCCGGAATATCGAACAGCTCTGCACCCTCGCCGATCTCTTCATCCGGAGTAAAGGCGATACACAGCTTGCCGTGGGGCAGGCCTTTTTCCTGAATGGTCTCAACAGCGGTCAAAATTTCGGCAATACCGGCCTTATCGTCGGCACCCAGCAGGGTGGTACCGTCTGAGGTGATGAGGGTCTCGCCCTTCATGGAAGTAAGGAAGGGGAACACAGAGGGCTTCATCACCATGCCGGTGGCGGGCAGAGTTACGTCGCCGCCGTTGTAGTTTTCCCACACAACGGGCTGCACATTCTCACCGCTGGCATCGTCGGCAGTGTCCATGTGGGCGATCAGGCCCAGAGCGTGTTGATCCTCACAGCCGGGCGTGGCAGGCAGGGTGCCATAGACGTAGCAGTGCTCGTCCACATGGGCATCCTCCATGCCAAGGGCCTTCATCTCCTCCACCAGCTGGCGGGCAAGGACAAACTCCCGTTCAGCGGAAGGGTGCGTACCGGAGTTTTCGTCCGAGGTGGTATGCACCCGGACATAATTCAAAAGCCGTTCATAAGCGCGCATAAGGCACACTCCTTTTATATTTCAGTGATGTATACTTCTCAGTTCCTTTATCATACCCTCTTTTCCGACAATTTACAACTGTTTTGCGCGCATTCATATGGAAAGATGAATCTTCATTTTTAAGGTGAACAAAATTCACGCAGTAAAATGCATCCATCTGTGCAGAACGTGCTACAATAGGTACAAAATAAGCCGGGAGGGAAGTTTTATGGCAACAAAAGTCTTTTTTTACACCCTGCGCCCCTACGATGAGCTGGGCATCGCGCAGCGGCTGGCACCGCAGCTGGACGTTGAGTTTGGCTCTACGCAGGAGTATCCCACGCTGGAAAATGCTGAACTGGCAAAGGGCTATGATGCCGTGTCGGTAACGCCCTGTGATATGAGCGCGCCCATGGTCAAGCGGTTTCACGAGCTGGGCGTAAAGTCCATCTGCTGCCGTTCCATCGGCTATGACCACGTAGACCGCGAGACGGCCCGGGAACTGGGCATGAAGGTGGCCAATGTGGACTACCCGCCAAACGGCGTTGCAAACTTTGCCATTATGCTCATGCTGATGAGCCTGCGCAAGGCAGGGCACATCCTCAAGCGCGGCGAAGCGCAGGACTACTCCCTGCAGGGAAAAATCGGCCGCGATATTTCCACCTGCACTGTGGGTGTGATCGGTACGGGCCGCATTGGCCGCACGGTGCTGCAGCATCTGTCCGGCTTTGGCTGCCGCCTGCTGGCCTACGACCTGTACCCCAACGACGAGGTAAAGAAGATCGCCGAGTATGTGCCGCTGGAGACCCTGCTGGCGGAAAGCGATGTCATCACTCTGCACACCAACGCTACGGAGGAGAATCACCATCTCATCGACACCAAAGCAATTGAGAGCATGAAGCCGGGCGTGACCATCATCAACACCGCCCGCGGCAAGCTGATCGACAGCGATGCACTGATCGCCGGGCTGGAAAGCGGCAAGATTGGCGCGGCGGGCCTGGACGTGCTGGAAAATGAGAACGGCCTGTACTATTATAATCGCATGGGCGATGTGATCCCGAACCCGGAGCTGGCGGCTCTGCGCAGCATGCCCAATGTGATCCTGACCGACCACACGGCTTTCTACACCCACGAGGATGTGGAGAGCATGGTGCGCGGTGTGCTGGAAAGCGCGGTTGCCTTTGAAAAAGGCCAGCCCACCCGGCATGATGTGACGGACCTTTGATTTGTCCGGCGGACGATTTTGAATGGCCACCGTTGCACTCTGGCCATCTTCAGCGGAAACAGTATTTCTGAATAGAGCAGATCCCGGCAGACTACGGTCTGCCGGGATCTGCATTTTCACGGGAGGAGGTGCAGCGGAAAACGGCATTCAGTTTGTTTGAAGCATCTGCCGGTTGGGACCCTTCCGGTGAAAAAGGGATTCCTGAAAATCCGCAGATTTTCAGGAATCCCCAATAAAAAATAATGATTCCGCTAAATATGCTCAGAGCAAAGCGGAGAGCATTCAAATGGTAATCAACCCAGACTGATGCCCATGCGGCGGGCGACGGTGAGCAGGTCGCAGTTCTCCGGCACGTTGCGGGTCTTGCCTGCAATGTCGGCCAGACGGTTCTGGGTGACATGGCGGTTCACCATGGCAACGGTCACGCCGTAGCGCTCAATCTCCACCAGCTTTGCCGCATAGCTGCCGAACTGGGTGGCCAGCACACGGTCGTAGGCGCTGGGGCTGCCGCCGCGCTGCATGTGGCCCGGGATGCACACACGGGTCTCCATGCCGGTTTTTTTCTGCACGGCCTGTGCAATGCGGTTGGTGGCGGTGGTGCCAAAGCCTGCCTCGGCGCGCTTTGCCATCCATTCCTTGCGCTTCATGCCGGCTTCCTCGCAGTTGATGGCACCCTCGGCCACAGCGATGATGGAGAAGTTGGAACCCTTCTTTGCGCGGCGTTCCACGGCAGAGCACACACGGTCGATATCATAGGGCTGTTCCGGCAGCAGAATAATATCTGCACCACCTGCAATGCCGGAATACAGCGTCAGCCAGCCGGCCTTGTTGCCCATGATCTCAATGCACATCACGCGGCTGTGGCTGCCTGCGGTGGTGTGGATGCGGTCGATCACATCGGTGGCAATGTCCACGGCGGTGTGGAAGCCGAAGGTTACGTCGGTACCATAGATATCGTTATCAATGGTCTTGGGCAGGCCGATGATGTTCAGACCCTCCTGCGAGAGCAGGTTTGCGGTTTTGTGGGTGCCATTGCCGCCCAGGCACAGCAGGCAGTCCAGCTTGGCTTCCTTGTAGGTCTTTTTCATGGCGGCAACTTTATCAATGTTGTCGTCCTCCACCACACGCATCATTTTAAAGGGGGTGCGCTTGGTGCCCAGAATGGTGCCGCCCAGCGTCAGGATGCCGCGGAAATCGTCCTCGCACATCTCCTTGTAGTCGCCGTTAATCAGGCCGCTGTATCCGTTCAGGATGCCAATGATCTCCACGTTATCGCCCATGCGGGCATACAGTGCTTTTGCTACGCCGCGGATGGTGGCGTTCAGACCCGGACAGTCGCCGCCGGAGGTCAGGATTCCAACACGTTTTTTCATTCAAAAGCCCTCTTTCATTTGGTATTCAGCGCCGCGCGTTCTGCCTTTCAAAGTCAGTCTGCCCGGAGACCTACCTGTTTATAGTATAAGATTATTCCGGATGGGGGCCGCTGTCAAGAGAAGCGCAGAAAATTTACACGCTTCCACGGTGCATTTCTGCGGGCAGGAGAACAGCGGGAAAACTTTTGCAGAAAAAATAAAAAAATGGTTGACAAGCGCGGGCCTTTTGAGTATAATATCCCTTGTCAGCAGCGCACGGCGCGGCAGACAAACTGAATAATGGGGATTTGCATAGTGGTAGTGCGGTAGACTCTGACTCTACTTGTGGGAGTTCGATTCTCTCATCCCCAACCAAGAAAACCGCAGTCTCAACTGGCTGCGGTATTTTCGGGGCATAGCGCAGTTGGTAGCGCGCCTCGTTCGGGACGAGGAGGCCGTGGGTTCAAATCCCGCTGCTCCGACCAACAAGAACCAGTACACATTCGTGTACTGGTTCTTTTTTGTCTCCGCGCGGGATTTGAACAGGGCGGCGGTGCGAAGCACCGCAAACAAAGCCATAGTATGGCTTTGTTTAGCCCGCGGGTCCCAACCCGTAGGAATGTCTAACAAGGTGCATGCTGCTAACACATTCGTGTACTGGTTCTTTTTTGTCTCCGCGCGGGATTTGAACAGGGCGGCGGTGCGAAGCACCGCAAACAAAGCCATAGTATGGCTTTGTTTAGCCCGCGGGTCCCACCGGCTAGGAATGTCTAACAGGGTGCATGCTGCTAACACATTCGTGTACTGGTTCTTTTTTGTCTCCGCGCGGGATTTGAACAGGGCGGCGGTGCGAAGCACCGCAAACAAAGCCATAGTATGGCTTTGTTTAGCCCGCGGGTTCCACCGGCTAGGAATGTCTAACAAGGTGCATGCTGCTAGGAGCAGCGGGATCTGCAACCCGAAAAGTTTTGACTTGTGTTCTAAATATGATATACTGGAAAAGCAAAGCCATATTTGGCTGCAGAACGGACAAAAAAGCGAGGAAAAACAGAAACTATGCAGGAAATAAAAAAGAAAAAACGGGCGGTCGCGCTTTTTGTGATCGTTCTGATCTGCCTTTGCGGCTGGTGGGCTGTGCGGAAAGAGGGTTTCTTTCTGGATGAGATCTACTCCTACGGCCTTGCAAACAGCAGCTATGCGCCGTTTTTGAATTGGTATTATAATGGTGAGCATTCGTTTGATGGAAATCTCCCGGAAGCAGTTTTTGAACAACAGGATTTTGTGAATTATATTTCGGTTCAGAAAAATGATCGCTTCAACTATGCGTCGGTCTACTATAATCAGACGCAGGACATTCATCCGCCGCTGTTCTACTTTTTGCTGCACACGGTGTGCTCATTATTTCCGGGCAGCTTTACAAAATGGACGGGTCTTGGGATGAATTTTGTGCTGCTGGGCGGCACGCTGGCAGCGCTGTATGCGCTGGGCATGGAGCTGTTTGCAGACTGGAAAAAAGCATTGTTCGTCTGTGCATTGTATGCGTTCAACCGTGAAATGATCTCAAATGTGACGATGGTGCGCATGTATATGCTCATGACCTTGCTGACGATCCTGCTTGCGCTGCTGGTGGCAAAGTCTCTTCGCAGGCCGTCTGTGCCCAAATATCTTCTGATCGGTGTAACCATCTATCTTGGCATGATGACCCAGTATTTCTTTGTGGTCTATGCCTTCCTGCTGTGCGCAGCATATGACCTTTACCTGATGTTCCGGCGCGAATGGAAAAATGCTGCTGCATTTTCGCTTCCGGCACTTGCGGGTGTTGGCGGAATGCTGCTCACCTTTCCGTGCTGGTATGCACAGCTGCACTCGCAGAATACGAACTCACTGGATGCTACAACGCGCAATCTTTTTGATCTGGCGCAGTACCCCAAAGGCCCGCTGGAGCTGATCGGCTGGAGCATCGTCGGCTTTGCTGTAGGCGCAGGCATTATGGCCGTGCTGATCCTGACGAAGCTGGGGCAGCGCTGGCTGCCGGGCAAGTTGCGCGGCACTACGCTGATCCCCGAGGATGTCAAGCTGATCACGGTCCCGGCGCTTGCTGCATTTCTGGTTATCGCGGTGATCTCGCCGTATAAGTCGCTGCGGTATGTGTACCATCTGCAACCGCTGGAAGCGCTGTTTTGTGGCTGCGGCCTTTTCTCCATTCTGGATACGCTGCGTGCAGGCACCAGAAAGCGCATTCTGCAGATCGTGTGCCTTGCAATGGTCGTGCTTGCATTTGTGATCGAGCCGGAGCGCATGTACAGCGGTACTTATAAGATAGACAAGGAACTGGAACAATACAGTCAGGCCGCCTGCGTGGATATTACCGGGGACCTTGGCAGTTTCACTTCCGGCGTGCAGGAGCTTCTCAAATTTCAGGATGTCTGTGTGGTGCCGGACGATTCCAGTGAGCTGCTGGTGCAGTATAACACCGGCGAAAATGATACGCTGGTGCTGTTCATTGGAGGCCGGGGGCTGTGGCAGTTCGTGACGGCAGAACAGGTGGAGCAGATCACGGCCCAGAACATGGAAACTGCGTGGAACGTTGCCCGACAGGGCGGCTATGAGGATGTTTCGCTGCTGGCAACGCAGGAGTTTGAACAGATCTTTGTTTTGAAAAAGTGAACGCTTTGCGGCACAGCAGAAGGGAAAACTGCCTTTTTTGCGCGTGCTATATCGTTTTAAGGTAAAGTGTGCTAGAATAGTACCATCAACGATTCAGGAGGGTATCCCATGCTCAAACGACTGCGCAAAGCGCACCCAATCTTATTCTGCGTTCTGGCAGAAGTGGTCTTTCTGGCAAGCCTGTTCGTAACAGATCTTGTCTTTACCATTGCATTGGTTCTTTTTCGGACGGATTTTGCGTCCATTGATACATACCTCTACAGCACTCTGCAGGAGCTGGTGGGGGCCATGGTGGCAGTGCTGTTTCTGGTACGGACAGACCGTGCTGGGCTGCTGCGCCGCCGCGGCAGCGGCTTTTTCAATGGCCTGCTGGTGGGCATGTACCCGCTGGTGTTCATTGGCTACAATGCCTTTGGGTCGCTGGTGCTGGGCCGGCCGGAGAACGGCGTGCTGCAGCCTGCGGCACGCATCTGCACCTTCCTTGTCAGCATGGCCATGGTGGGTGTGGCCGAGGAATTCATCTTCCGCGGTGTCATTGCCCAGACCCTGCTGGAGCACTTTGGCACCAGCCGCGCCGGTGTGTGGAAGGCCTGCCTTTTGTCCGGTGTGCTGTTTGGTGCGGCGCACCTGACCAATATCCTCAGTTCGGCACCCTTCGGTGTGCTGATGCAGTGCGTGTTTGCAGCATCGCTGGGCACTCTTTTTGCGGCGATCTACTTCCGCACTGGCAATTTGTGGGTGACGGTATTCCTGCATGGTGCCATGGATATTTCGTCCATGCTCATCGGTGGGCTGTACGGCACCACTACCGTGGCCGATGCGGTGAGCGGCTACGATGCATCCATGCTGCTTTCGGTGCTGCTGTATCTGATCCCCACCGCAGTTCTGCTGCGCAAAAAGAAGCTGCCGGAGGTACAGCTGTACTGGCACCAGTACGTAAAAAAATAAAGGCAGGATGCAAAAAATATCCTTGCATTTTGCACAGGGTTCTGGTATACTGTATCTGTTACCGTGGTACGGGGTTGGGAGTATGCCCGCTTTTTGGGAATGCCGTTTCCCGCCGCTGTTCCATTGGCACATAAAATTTTATAAAGAGGTATGTAACTATGAACAAGCAGGAAGTTATGGCCAAAGTCGCTCTGACCGAGAAGGACACTGGCTCTCCCGAAGTGCAGGTCGCTCTGCTGACCGCTCACATCAACGAGCTGAACGAGCACCTGAAGAAGAACCCGAACGATCACCACAGCCGCCGCGGCCTGATGAAGATGGTTGGCCGCCGCCGCAATCTGCTGGCTTATCTCCAGAAGAAGGACATCGAGCGTTACCGTGCTCTGATCGCAACTCTGGGTCTGCGTAAGTAATTTAAACAGAGGGCAGGTACCGCAAAGGTGCCTGCCTTTTGCTTTTATGTACAAAATGGCGGCGGCAGCGTATTGCAGCAGTAAATCGAACGCCTGTGCCCCGGGTACGGACGCTGGATTTATTGCTATGATGCGCGCGCCACGGCCTTTTTGGATAGAAAAATCCGGAAAAACAAGGAGGCAAAAACAATGGCAATTGAATTTGGTTCCCGCAGAGAGACCTTTGAGAATTTCAAGGTCTACGAAACCATGCTGGCAGGCCGCCCGTTCAAGGTCGAGATGGGCAAGATGTGCGGCCTGTCCAACGCCAGCGCCATGATCCGCTACGGCGAGACCTGCGTTCTGTGCAATGTGGTCATGAGCCCCAAACCCCGCGAAGGCGTGGATTTCTTCCCGCTGAACGTGGAGTATGAGGAAAAGCTCTACGCCGCAGGCCGCATCCCCGGCAGCTTTATGCGCCGTGAGGGCCGCCCCGGTGAGCGCGCCATCCTGACCAGCCGCGTGGTGGACCGCCCCATGCGCCCGCTGTTCCCCAAGGAGATGCGCAACGACGTGTGCATCACCATGACCGTCATGAGTCTGGACCCCGACTGCAGCCCTGAGATCGCCGGTATGATCGGTGCTTCTCTGGTCACTGCTGTGTCCGACATCCCGTGGAACGGCCCCATCGGCGGCGTGCAGGTGGGTCTGGTGGACGGCGAGATCGTGCTGAACCCCACGCAGGAACAGCGCAAGGTGAGCGACCTTGCCCTGACCGTTGCCGCCACCATGGATAAGATCGTCATGATCGAGGCCGGTGCCAACGAGGTGGACGAGGACACCATGCTGAACGCCATCAAGGCCGCTCACGTGGAGATCAAAAAGACCATTGAGTTCATCAACCGCATCGTGGCCGAGCGCGGTAAGCCGAAGATCGATTTTCAGGTGGTGGGTCTGGATATGGACGTGTTCCACGCCATCCAGAACAAGTATCTGGACGACTTCAAGGCCGCTATGGACACCGACGACAAGAATGTGCGCGATGCCGCTCTGCTGCCCATCATGGACAAGATCGCCGAGGAGTACCCCGACCTGACCGCTGCAGACCTTGATCTGGTCAGCTACAAGATGCAGAAGTTCGTGGTGCGCCGCTGGCTGCTGGACGAGGGCAAGCGCGTGGACGGCCGCGGCATCAACGAGATCCGCCCGCTGGCTGCCGAAGTGGGCATCCTGCCCCGCGTGCACGGCTCCGGCATGTTCACCCGCGGCCAGACGCAGGTGCTGACCACCTGCACTCTGGGCGGCACCAAGGACAACCAGCTCATGGACGACCTGACCGACGAGCAGACCAAGCGCTATATCCATCACTACAACTTCCCGCCGTACTCTGTGGGCGAGGCCCGCGCACCGCGCAGCCCCGGCCGCCGCGAGATCGGCCATGGCGCACTGGCAGAGCGTGCTCTGGTGCCCGTGCTGCCCTCTCTGGAAGAGTTCCCCTACACCATCCGCTGCGTGTCTGAGGTGCTCTCCTCCAACGGCTCCACCTCGCAGGCATCCATCTGCGGCTCTACGCTGGCCCTGATGGATGCAGGCGTGCCCATCAAGGCACCCGTTGCCGGCATTTCCTGTGGTCTGATCACCGAGGGCGACCGCTGGATGACCATGCTGGACATTCAGGGCGTGGAGGACTTCCACGGCGATATGGACTTCAAGGTGGGCGGCACCCGCAAGGGCATCACTGCCATCCAGATGGACATCAAGATCGATGGCCTGACCTACGACATCATTGCCGAGGCCTTTGAGAAGTGCCGCAAGGGCCGCCTGTATATTCTGGACGAGATCATCAAGCCGGTGATCGCAGAGCCTCGCCATGAGCTGAGCCGCTACGCACCCAAGATGTTCAGCATGATGATCCCCACCGATAAGATCAAGGACGTGATCGGTAAGGGCGGCAAGGTCATTCAGGACATCTGCGCTACCTGCAACTGCAAGATCGACGTGCAGGAGGACGGCCATGTGTTCGTCTCTGCTGTGGATCAGGAGGACGCAAAGCGCGCCATCTTTACCATCAAGACCATTGTGGAGGACCCCGAGATCGGTGCCATCTACAAGGGCAAAGTGACCCGCCTGATGAACTTTGGTGCCTTCGTTGAGATCGCACCGGGCAAGGAAGGTCTGGTGCACATCTCCAAGCTGGACACCAAGCGTGTGGAGCGCGTGGAGGATGTGGTGGCCGTGGGCGATGCCATCGTGGTCAAGGTGACCGACATCGACCAGCAGGGCCGCATCAACCTGAGCCGCCGCGACGCCATTCTGGCGCTGGAAGCCAAACGCGCCGAGCAGCAGGCACAGCAGCAGTAAACCCTGACTGCATAAAAGAAACCGAAAAAGAGGACCCGATGCAGATGCATCGGGTCCTCTTTGTTGTATCAGAATAAAATTATACTGTGCGGTATTTGCGATCCAGCGCCCAGCCGAATGCAAACAGCACCACACCGCTGACAGCCAGCACCGGCACGGGCCAGTTCAGCTGACCGGTCTGCGGCAGACCGCTCATTACCGGGTTATCCGGATGGCCCGGCAGAACGGGGCTGTCTGGATTACCGGGTGCTACCGGATGATCCGGATGGCCCGGGGCCACGGGATTGTCCGGATGGCCCGGAGCCACGGGATTGTCCGGATTACCGGGAGAGACCGGGTTATCCGGATTGTCCGGCGGGGTAGGCGTATCAGGATAATCGGGCGTAGGCGGGGTAGGGGGCGTAGGCGGCGTGTCCGGCTTGGTGGGGGTGTAAGCACCCACCTTGGGGCTGGCATCCACCGCATAATTCCACTTGCCATCCTCCGCCATGGGCAGAGAGACAAGGAACGGATTGATCGGCTCATAGCCCTTGGAAGCCTCGGTCTGCACGATCAGATACAGGCCAAGCTCCAGACCACGGAAGGTCACGTTGCCGTCCGCATCAATGGTCTTTGTGGTGCCCTCGGCGCTTTGGGGCAGATACTCCTGCAGCTGGGCCGCAAGGGTGCTGTCGGTCAAATCACCCAGCGCAATGCCGCAGCCGTAGAAATCGCCGCAGTATTCGTAGCTCAGGTTGCCGTTTTGGCGCTTTACCTCGGCCACACGGTACAAAGTGAGCTTGCCGCCGCTCAGCGCCTTATCGTTGGCGCTGTCGTACAGCGTAACGCAGATGGTGCCGGTAGTGGGATTGCCGCTGCTGTCCACCAGCTTGATGTTTGCGCTGGTGGCAAGGGCAGGCAGCGCACTTGTTACCAGAAGGCACAGCACCAAAAGCAGGGCCGCAGCGTGCTTTTTGAGATCAGTGCGTTTCATGTTTTTCACCTCTTGTAGATTTGCGTTTGCGGTTGGAGAACAGCAGCCAGAGCAGCAGCACCAGCAGCAGGGGCAGTGCCATGATGGGAGCTGTGATGATCGGTTCGATCTTGATGGCATCGGCTGTTACACGGATGTGCTTGAGCTTGTCCGGCGTTTCGATGCGCCGTCCCCGCACCAGAAGGCGGTGGGAGTTGATGCCGTAGGGGGTGCAGGTCATCAGGGTGACGTAATCCTTGCCGTCCACCACCTTGAGGTTGTCGGTCTCGGTGGGCAGTACAATGGAGATCTGGTCCACCTCATAGGTCAGCACCCGGTCCAGCACCGTGATGGTGAAGGTGTCGCCCACTTCCAGCTGGTCCAGATTGGTGAACAGCTTGGCACTGGGCAGGCCGCGGTGGGCCGAAATGACCGCGTGGGTGCTGCCGCCGCCCACCGGCAGGCTGGTGCCCTCCAAGTGGCCTGCGGCGATCTGCAGCACGCCATCGCTGGTGCCGTGGTAGATGGGCAGCTCCACACCGATCTTTTCAATGGTGATGTAGCCCATAATGCCGGTGCCGGTCACATCCAGCGTGCTTTCGTAGGTGGGAAAGCGCTGCGGGAAATACAAAGCGTCCGGGTCGGCGGCGATCTGCGCATTGAACGCATCTGCCGCCTCGAAATAGGCGCTGTAGTCGGCATCGGTCAGATTGTCCACATCCTCGGCATAGGTGGCCACAGCACGGGACTGATGCAGCTGGTTGACGTAATCGCTGAGGGTGGGGTATAACATCACGGATAGACCCACGAAAAAGACGAGGATCAGGATGATGGTGCTTTTGTTCTTTTTCATGGGCTACTCCCTAATGTTATAAGGATAGGAGCGGGGGCCTTGCGGCCCCTTTGCTCCGGGTTCTGGGGGGAAATGGAGCTTACTTGTTCTCCATGCGCTTCTTGGTGACCAGCAGAACGATGGCCGCAACCATCAGGCCGCCGCCGACCACATAGAAGATGGTAGTGCCGATACCGCCGGTGGAGGGCAGGGTAATGCCGCCGGCTTTTTTGTTGATGATGGTGGTGGACAGTTTGGAGCTATCAAGCTCAACATGGTTTACGTCGTGCGTTGCAGAAATGACGATTTCTTTATCGGCACAGGCATTGTAATCTTTAGGAGGGGTGGTCTCCTTCAGGTAGTAGGTGCCAGCGTCCAGACCTTTAATGTTGAACTTACCGTCCTTGTCAGAGTACATTTCTTCAACAGCTTTTTTATCGGTTGCGTCTTTGATGGGGAAGTAGAAGTCGCCTTCCTTGTAGAGTTCTACTTTATGCGCGCAAGCTTCATCGCTGTACAGACAGAAGCCTACGTCCTTCAGCGGAGCACCGTGTTCGTTCTCTGCAAGCTTGGTGTTGTTCAGCTGGTAGGTGAACACATAGACTTCGCTTTTAGGAGTGGTGCCCCAGTATTCGCCGGGTCTGGGGTTATTAGAGTACTGGAGCTGTACGCTGTTTTTGTTTTCGGTAGAGCCACTTCCAGTATTGACATAGGCTTTGTCGTTCAGGTGTGCAGTATAGGTGACCGTAATAGTAGCGCCGTCATTCAAATCAAGCCCTTCGGCACAGGTCTTGACATCAGGAATTTTTACCACAAAAGAGTTTTGACTTTCAGTAATGGTATACTTCGAAGTATCGTTGGTGATATCATAGGTGTGGCCATTGGAATTAATGACTACACTATCGAGTTTGTCATAAGTAATGCCCTCGGACAGAGTATCTTTGAAGCAAACAGCGTACGTATCATAGTAATCGTAAGCATGGTCGGTGCTTGCGGGCAAGGTAGCGGTCAGCTTGAACTGGAACTTTTCATTGATCGCATGGTCAGCGCTGGAACCAAAAACTCCTGTGCTGGTGCCATCCTGATTGTCGAAATTGTCGAAAACCTCCTTCTTAACAGAGGGCTTTTCGGCCTTAGGCGTAATTGGAACGTTCCAGTTTTTGTGGGTAACCATCAGCAGGAAGGAATTGTAGGCATGATCGAAATCGCCAGGATTAAATGGGGTAGTATCAACGACCAGATAATAACCTGCCTCGTCAAAATGGATGTGATCGCTACCACCACCACCTTCAACGGCGGGTTTCGGTTTTGCATTGGCATCCGGGTAGAGATAGTGGCATACAAAACGCGCGAAAGCGATGCTGTTAGCATCGGAATCGTCCCATTTGCTGATAACCTCAAGAACCTTCTGAGCAGTGTTAGCGTCGGTAGCGTCGATAAACTGAAACTGAGTGCCAAGGGTAGAATCTGCTTTCAATTGGTCCAGAAAAGCGGCAGGATTATCAGCGATGTTGCTGCCCCACGTAACGTTGGAAATCTTAAAGTCTTTAATATCATTACCCTCAACATCACCCTTGAAGATCTGGAAAGCGCTGAAAGAGTGCCATGTGGTGATGTCCCCCTCAGTGCCTGCAAACGCCGGGATCGCCATGGCGCACACCATGGCAACTGCCAGCAGTGCGGCCAGCAGCTTTTTGATTACTTTCTTCATCATGATTTGCGAAAGTCTCCTTTCAAGTTTTTCTGATTCCTATTTTCAGGGTCTGCTTCCGGCGCAGAATCAATTTTGCCGCCGTGTCAGGAAGGATGCAGGTTTTTAACGTGCCCTCCTTTCGCGTCTGCGCTTTCTGCAAACCCCGCACACCAGAGCGGCAAGCATCAGCGCGCCGCCGCCTGCTGTATACAGTTTGGTACCGGCCCCGCCGGTAGAGGGAAGTTCGTAGTCGGACGGATCGGCCTGACTGGTGATCACAAGGCTGTCGGTTTTTACCGACTCTTCGGCATCATCGCTGATGGGCGTATCCAGAATCCTGATGTTATTGATTACTCCGTCAACAGCCGTTTCGCCAACGTCCTTCAGCTTGACGGTGTAGCGGATAGAATAGGTGCCTGCGGCAATGGGGGAACCGGCAGAACCCAAGGTGATCTTGCGCTCACCATTATCATTTTCCCAAGTGATTCTGAGCGTTGTATTGCCGTTTTCCATGCTGAGCTGGAGCGAGTCTTCGACATATTCGGCGGTTACGCCGGTGGGCAGGGTCATGCTGTCCGCAAGCGTCAGCGGGCCGGCCTGTTCGTTCTTGACCACAAGCGTAACAGTGTAATCCAGGTAGGCATCGCTGCCATCGTAGTGCGGGTCCTTCACGCTCTGGTTAAGGTCATAGTTCTTATCGTCTTTTTGATCCTCATCGGGGGTTTCATCCGGGTTGATGGTGATATCAAGGGCGTAATCTTTGTTGACCTCGATCAGATTAAAGCCGCTGCTGGTGACCTCGCTCTGGTTCCACTGGAAATTGAAGGCAACGTTGCTGGTGACCTTGGAATCGGAAGGATCCGCGCCTGCGTCTTCCGCCTCTTTCTGCTGGATATAGTTTTGGTCGTACCGCAGCACGGCGTACCAGCAGCCGTCATTCCCCTTGAGCAGCCGGTAGCTGCCGCAGGTGTCATAATTGCCGGTATCTTCCAGTTTGCCGGAGATAAGCTCATCGTTCAGCACATCAAAGCTCTTGGGCAGCTTAACATGGACACAGTAGTCGTTTTCCTGGATCTCTTTGGCCGGGATATCTGTGACGGTCAGGCTGCTGTGCAGAAGCTCCGAAATGGTGGTGACGTTGGTATCCTCGTATTCAGTGCCATTTTTGCGCTGCACCTCCAGAGCAGTGAGGTAATCCAGTGCATCCAGACCTTTGATGGTGGTAATGGCACCTGCGTCATCTTCAACTTTGTAATCCGGCGTAGCCACGCCGTAATCGGCCTGCTGCGCATTTGCCACAGACACCAGCGTTGTCACCTGCGAAGCATTCAGCGTGACTTTAGCCACCTTGCCATCCACATCGCCGGAGATCACGGTCAGGGTGCCGAAATCTTCGTCCACATCGCTCACGATGCCAACGGTGCTGGCATCCACGGTGTATTCCTCAATGTGGGGCGCGGTGTCGGTGGTGGCCGCAGCATCCATGGAGAGCAGGGCAATGTCGGCATCGGCAGAATCATCCTGCACCTGCAACGGCTGGCTTTCCGCGGCCACAGCCTTGGTCACGGTGCCATTGTAAATGACGATATCACCGGGCATTGCGGCATCAGACGGCAGATCACCGTCAAAATCCATGGCATAGCCGCTGCCGGTCTCTTCGTTGTACAGCGCGCTGCGCAGCTGGCTGTGCAAAGACAGCACGCTGGAAACCTGCGGGATAGCGCTCTGGGGGATATCGGCATATTTCAGGCAGTAGGAAAGGAACATCACGTCCCATGGGCCGTAGTCGTTGCCGTAGTCGTTGCCGTAGCGGGTGTAGTGGCGCACGGTCTCGCCGTCGGCATCGTCCAGCTGGAAGTTGCGCTCGCTCTGCTCATAGCCCAGCTGGCTCTCGGCTACGGCCAGCAGGTCGTCGGCCCAGTTGCCGCTCAGCGTGGTGCCGGTCTGTGCCAGCCATTCGTCCTCGTCCTGCGTGCCGTCCAGCGGGTCGGACAGGCAGTTCACCGTGTGGTGATGCTCCGGCAGGCCGCAGACCAGCACTTCCTCGTAGCAGGCATCAGTGTGGTGGTGCACCGGGGTCTCGGTCACAGGATCGACCACCACGGGCTTTGCGGCCACTGGCTCCTCAAACAGGGCCACCGGGTCATAATCGGGGTTCACTTCTTCTACAAGCTCGCCCTCTTCCAGACCGCACACCAGCTCATAGGTGGTGGTGTAGCAGCTGTCGTCGTGGGTGTGCTCGAATTTATCGCAGATGAAGGTGACACCATCCTCATCAAAACAGCTGTCGTCGTGGGTGTGCTCTTCTTCCAGGCAGGTCAGCTCCTGCACTTCCTGGTAGCAGTCGTCGGTGTGCTCATGGGGCACAAAGATGTACTCCGGCTCTGCGGAATGGGCTGCAATGCCGGGATCATCCGCATCCACGCCGAACGCATCATCATCCATGTCGAATGTATCATCAAAAGACATGCCGTCGTCCGTCATGGTGGCGTTCCAGTCCTCCGGTTCGCCTTCCTCATAGCCGCACACCAGCTGCTTTTCATAGCAGGCAGCGGTGTGCTCGTGCTCCAACTCGCCGCACAGATATTCGGCCGTTTTGGCAATGCCCACGCCGTGCAGCTGCCAGTTCACGAACAGGCTGGTGGTAAGCGCCAGCGCCAGCAGCAGCGCAGTATAGCGTCTGGCGCGCTGGTGGTTCCGACGGAACTTTTTCTGATATTCTTTCACAATATCCCGCATGATTCCTAAACCTCCTTAGTGGATCAACGAGAAGTTGGACAAGGGCCATACCCGCAAAAAAACCTTGCCTACGATCTGACTTTTTTCCACACAGCCGATCACACTGCTGCGGCTGTCAATGGAGGTGGCCCGATGGTCACCCAGTACGAAATACCGGTTTTCCGGCACCTGATAGGGAAATTTGATGTCGCATTCGCCCAGAGCCAGTTCATCTACATAGGGCTCATCCAGCGTCTGGCCGTTCACAGTGACCACACCGTCCTCGTCCAGTTCGATCACATCACCGGGCAGGCCGATGATGCGCTTGAGCAGAAGCTTGTTCTGCCAGTAAAATCCGCAAAGGTCGCCGGTCTTCATGTCGCTGTCCTTGACCAGCAGAATGATGTCCCGGTCCTGCAGAGTGGGGTTCATGCTGTCGCCGGAGACCTGCAGCACCGGCAGAAACAGGGTGGCCAGCAGCACGGCAACGGCCGCGACCACCAGCAGCGTGTAGACCGTGCTGCGCAGCACCCGCATATAACGGCTGCGGTAGGCCAGACGTTCGCGCTCTGCTTCCACCTCTGCTGTGGATGGAATGGGCGTGAACCTGATCTTTTGCTCTTTCATTTGGCACGCTCCTCCGGCAGGAATTCCGTGCTGTGATAGCCGTCCAGCAGTTCGCTGGCCCGGCGGTCAAAAGCGGCCCGGCGCTGCTGGATCTCCTGCTGCGTCCGGGCAAGCATTGCCTTGCAGTCCGCTTCGGTCTGGGCGCGCTTGCGTGCGGCGGCTTCCGTTTCCGCGTCGCACTGCTGCTGGGTACGGGCCTTCAGGTTCGCAGCCTCGGTCTGTGCCTGTGCAAGGATCTGCTGGGCTTCGGCTTCCGCCTGAGCGCGCAGAGCGCTGGCAGCGGCATCGGTGTTTTTGTTTGCTGCGAGCACCGATGCAACGTATTCATCAGCCGCAGCCTGCGCCGCTTCAAACACCTTGTTCAGCTCCAGTGCAGCCTGCGCAATGGAACCTGCGTTTTCAATATGGATCTGCCGTTCCTGCAGCTGGGCAGACAGGGCAGCGTTTTCTGCCCGGAGCCGGTCCTCGCTCTGCTTGAGCGCCAGAATGATCTCGACTAATTCGGTGCGGCGCATGTGCCGCAGTTCACGGTCTGGCATAATGATCGATTTCTCCCGCAAAAAGTGGTCGGATTGGGCGAACGAAAACTTTCGACAAATACGAAAATTTTCGCACCACAAAACCACATTTGATATATCAGTTTTCGGCGTGAAAGCGCCAGTTTGATGAATGACCTTCCACCTTATATGTTAGCACAGTATGCGTAACAAAAGCGTAACAAAAATGCCTTTTCCGTGCATTTTTTTGCCAAAGCCAAAGAAAAATTGTTTCTTTTGATGTAAACGATTAAAATGCGTTAAAAACAAAAAGAACTGTCCCCACAACGGAGACAGTTCTTGAAAAACAGATGAAAATAGAAGCCGGATCAGAAGCTCTTCAGCAGATCGCCCAGAGTCAGGAAGGACTGGTAGATCACGTTGACATTGTTGATGATGGAGCTTGCACCGGAGAAGATGCGGGCAATGGCGTTGAACACCTTACCGACATTCAGGAAGCTGTTGTAAGCGTCGCGGGCACCACCGTCCAGATAGACCATTTCCTCTTCGCTGATGGAGGCATAGTTTGCGGGCAGTTTCATAGTAGACATGGAGATTTTCCTTTCTATTGATAAAATTGATACAGTGTGTGGAAAGACTTAAATAAAGGCAGCCACGGCCAGCGTGGTGATCAGAGCACCGGCTACCGTCAGAACGCTCAAAATCGGGCCGTCATCGTATTCCTGCGCGGTCTGTTCCGGCTGAGCGGGCGTGGATGTGCTGGTGGAAGTGGTGGCATTTTTCACGGTCCAGTGTGCGTACACAGTGGTATCACCGGTAAACACCGTAGAGGTGCTGATTTTTGTGCCGCCCACCGGCTCGGTATACCAGCCGTCAAAGGTGTAGCCTTCCAGCGCAGGCTGCGCGGGCAGGGCACTGAGTTTGCCGCTCAGATTGGTGGTGACTGCCACAGCGGAGCTGCTGCCGCCCATGGCATCCAAACCAATGGTGTAGACCTGCGAATCCTTGTCTTCTGCGGCAAAGGCAGAGGGCAGTGCACAGCAGAGCAGTGCAGCGCTGAGCAGACCGAGGACCAGTATTTTCAAGATCTTTTTCATATGACTCCTCGCTTTCCTGACGAATTGGGATGTGGTGCCTGCCGGGAACGGAAACACCAGAACAGACCTCGATGTCCCCGCCATGAGGCAGTAGACGAAAAAGCCGGGAAGAGGAGGTTTATTCAATCCTATATTTACCACATATAGTGTAACAAAAGCGCAACAAAATGGGCGTATTCTGTTGTTATGATGAAAAAATTGGTTTTTCACAAATTGCAGGCTGCAAAAGGCGGCACAGAGCCGCCGCAAAAGCGGAAAAGTGGAACCTTCCCCTTGTGGAAAAACAAAGAATATGGTATAATATCTTGCACGATGCGCCATCGCCAAGCGGTAAGGCAGGGGACTTTGACTCCCCCATCGTAGGTTCGACTCCTGCTGGCGCAACCAAAAGCCCCGTCATCCTGAAAAGGCTGACGGGGCTTTTTGCATCACTTTTCCACAAAATGCGGCTGAACGGTGCAAAGCTCAGCGGCGGCGGATCTTTCTGGTGGGCTTGCGACGGTTCCAGTTGTTCAAAAGGACCCACGCAAAGTAGATGATGATGGAAATAATACTCAATGTTATTACAACTTTGAGGTACAGACTGCCTAAGAACTCCTGAAAACGCGCCACAGTGAACAGCAGCGGGTTGCGGCTGACATCCTGCCCGGCGATCAGGTCCACCACGCCAATGGTCTCACCGGCAAGCTTCAGCTCCACGGTACCCACCACATCGCCCTGCTGGACAGGGGCACACACGGAATCCGGCAGGTGGAAATATTTCTGGGTCACGCTGCCGTCGCCGGTGGAAGGCAGCAGGGTCATCATGCTGTCGGCGGGATACAGCTGCAGGGAGCTGGTATCGGAGGAATACTTCACCGGGATCTCGGCCAGCGTAAGGTCGGTGTCCAGTGCGGCCTGAATGGAAAAGCTGTCGAACACCCAGTCCATCAGCTTCACGGTCTCGCACAGGGCCGGGCGACGGTTGGCGTAGCCGAAATCGTCGCAGGTGTCCGGGCTTTGCATCACGCAGAAAATATAGGTGGCACCATCCTTATTGGCCCATGAAACATAGCTCTGATTGCCACTGTCGCTTTTGAATGCGGTCACATCGCACATGCCGCCCTGCATGGCGCTGCGGTAGTATTTGCCGCCGCTGGATTTGCTCAGCGCGGCATTCTGGCTGACCAGAACAGACGAAGAACGGTGTTTTTCTTTGGCGGGCATGGTAAAGCTGGGCGCACCGGAAACCTCCACAAAGGCATCAAAGCTCATCAGATAGCGCAGGATCAGGTACATATCCACGGCACAGGTCACGTTGCCGCTGTCAATGCCGCAGGCATCCGTCCAGGTGCTGCCGGTGGTGCCGATGCGCTGGGACAGGGTGTTCATCTGGCTCACCCAGCCCGCGAGGTCGCCGCCGGAAAGGGCATAAGCAAGGCCCATGGCGGCTTCGTTGGCGTTGCGGGTCAGCATGGCGTACATGGCTTCGCGGTAGGTAAAGGTCTCGTTGGAGCGCATATCGGCGTTGTTGGTGTTATAAACGTAATCCGAGATGGCAAAGGGCATCTGGAAGGTGTCGTCCAGATGGTCGGCATAGTTGGTCAGCAGCAGGGCAATGGTCATGTACTTTGTCAGACCACCGGCGGATACCTGCTTTGTGCTGTCCTTATCATAGACAATGATATTGGTATCAGTGTTGACGATATAGGCACTCTGTGCCTGCACCTGATAGACCGGGGTGGGGTCGAACATAGCCCCGGCGGGCAGCACAAGGCAGCTGAACAGGACAGCGAACGACAAAACCAGCGCAAAAATACGTTTCATGTGGACAATTCCTTTAAAAAGCGATAATATAAAACAACAGGCAGCACGGCACAAGCGCCGTGCGCCGGGTAAGAACGAGATCACAGCGGAAGGCTGTATTCTTTATAATAACAGGTTTGGCGGGGTGTGACAAGGCTTATTGTGCCGATTTCACATCCGGTCAGGGAGGACAGAAATGGTATATCTGACAGGGGACACCCACGGCGACATCGACCGCTTCAAGCACGGCAAGCTGCGCTGGCTGGGCAAACGGGATACCGTGGTGGTACTGGGCGACTTTGGCTTTGTGTGGGACGGCAGCAAGGAGGAACAGAAAAAGCTGGATTGGCTGCGCAAGCGCCCGTATACCCTGCTGTTTCTGGACGGCAGCCACGAAAACTACGACCTTTTAAAGCAGTATCCCACCGAGGAACGCTTTGGCGGCAAGGTGCAGGCACTGGGCGGCAATGTGTACCATGTGTGCCGCGGCAGCGTGCTGGAATTGGAGAATAAAAAATACCTGTGCTTTGGCGGTGCGGAAAGCCAGGATGTGGAGGATCGGGAACCCGGCGTGAACTGGTGGAGGGAAGAAATGCCTTCGGAGGAGGAATACGCCTTTTGTGAGGAGAACCTTGCAGCCTGCGATTACAAAGTGGATTATGTGCTGACCCACGATGCGCCAAGCAGATTTTTGGATTTTACCGCCCTTGCCAGCGGCGAGACCAACCAGCTGCACAGCTTTCTGGATAAAATTTTGTTGAAGCTGACCTACGACAAGTGGTTTTTTGGCTGCTACCATAAGGATACCCAGCTTTCCACCAAAAGCCGCTGCGTGTTCTGCGATGTGATAAGCATGGGCGAACGGCACGCAAAGCGTTCCGTTCGATAACAGGGGCCGCTGCACCAGCCGTGCAGCGGCTTTTGCATTTGCTGTTGCTTGTGCGCAAAAAATCTCCGGATCAGTTCATGGCTCCGGCTTTCTCGAACATCTGCTGCACCTGCTGTTCCAGCAGTGCGTGCTCCGGCGCTTCCAGTAGCGGGTCGTCGGCCAGCATGGCAACGGCTTCCGCCTGCGCAGCGTGCAGGGTGCGGGTGTCGTTCATCAGGTCGGCGATCTGCAGGGTGGGCAGGCCGTGCTGGCGGCTGCCGAAAAAGTCGCCGGGGCCGCGGGTCTCCAGATCGTACTGCGCCACCGCAAAGCCGTCCGTGGTGCTGCACAAAAATTTCAGCCGCTTTTGTACGTTTTCGCTTTGGTTGTCGCTGACAAGAAAGCACCAGCTCTCCGCTGCACCGCGTCCCACGCGGCCGCGCAGCTGATGCAGGGCGCTCAGACCGTAGCGCTCTGCGTTTTCGATCACCATTACGCTGGCATTGGGCACATCCACACCCACCTCAATGACGGTGGTGGACACCAGTGCGTCCAGCCGTCCGGCTTTGAAGTCCTCCATCACGGCAGCTTTCTCCTTGGGTTTGAGCTTGCCGTGCATCAGGCCTACCCGGCGCTCCGGCAGCAGGGCTTTGGCAATGTCCTCGTAGTAGCTCTTAACGGCGTTCAGCCCGCCATCCGGTGTGTCCTCGATGGCGGGGCAGACCAGATACACCTGCCGCCCTCTACCAATCTCCTGATCGAGAAAATGGTAGAGGTCGCGCCGCTTTTTGCCGGTGATGCAGCGGGTCTTGACCGGGGTGCGGCCCGGCGGCAGCTCGTCCAGAATGGAGATGTCCAAATCGCCGTAGATGAGCAGGCCCAGCGTGCGGGGAATGGGCGTTGCACTCATCACCAGCAGGTGCGGATTCGCGGCCTTTTCGGCCAGCATTCCGCGCTGCCGTACCCCAAAGCGGTGCTGCTCGTCGATCACGGCAAGACCAAGCCGGGCAAACTCTACGCCTTCGCTGAGGATGGCGTGGGTGCCCACCACAAGGTCGGCTTCGTCGTTCCGGATGGCGGCAAGGGTGGTGCGGCGTGCAGCGGCCTTCATGCCGCCGGTCAGTAGAGCCACCCGCATCCCGAAGGGGGCAAGCATCCGGTTCAGGCCTTCGGCGTGCTGGGTGGCCAGAATTTCTGTCGGGGCCAGCAGCGCGGCCTGATACCCCGCTCGGATGCAGGCCCAGATGGCGGCAGCCGCCACCAGCGTTTTGCCGCTGCCCACATCGCCCTGCAAAAGGCGGTTCATGGAAGTCTCGCCCGCCATGTCGGCCAGAATCTCGCTCACGGCCCGGCGCTGGGCTCCGGTGGGGGAAAAGGGCAGGCTGGCCCAGAACGGGGACGGGTCGGCAAGCTGCATGGGCGCACCGGTGGCAGCGGCACCCCGGTTTTTCATCCGGCCAATGCCCAGCTGCAAAACCAGAAGTTCTTCATAGATCAGCCGCCGCCGGGCTGCATAGGCCTGCTCTTCGGTGGCAGGGCAGTGGATGGCCCGCACAGCATCTGCCTTGGAGAGCAGACGGTATTTTGCCAGCATTTCCGGCGGAAGAGGGTCGGGCAGAAGCTCTGCATGGGGCAGCAGCTGCCGCACGCACTTGGCGATGGCATTGCTGGTCAGGCCCTCGGTCTGGGGGTAGACCGCTTCAAAGGGAGAAGCCTTGATCTGCTCGGCGGTGCGCACCTGCGGGTTGACCATCTGGCGGCGCAGCATCCCGCCGGTAACGATGCCTTGAAAATAATATTCCTGCCCCAGCTGCAGCTTCTGGGCGGCATACGGATTATTGAACCATGTGATCTCCAGACTGGACACATCGTCCCCGGCAGTGATGCGCTCCATCCGCCGCCCGCCCGGCAGGATACGCCCGCCGGGTTTGGCGAACACCTCGGCCCTGACGACGCACTCCACATCGGTGGGCGCTTCGGCGATGGAATAGGGTTTGGTGAAGTCGATATATCTGCGCGGGTAGTGGCACAGCAGGTCGGCCAGCGTCACGATGCCCAGCTTCTCGAACCGCTCAGCAGTCTTGGGGCCAACGCCCTTCAGGTAGCGCACCGGCGTATCCGGGGTGAGGGTGGTATGGTTTTCGGCGGGCATGGCGTGTCAGCTCCTTTCCTGGATGCAATATAGCCATTGTAACACGGAGCGGCAGCGGATGCAAATGGCCCAAAAAGGAAAAACCGGCAGGACCTTTGCCTTTGGGCAGGAACTGTGGTACACTCGGAAGAAAAAGAGGGGAGAATATTTATGGAGATCCGTAAGGGGACCTTAAAGGACTTGGAGGCCATTGCAGCGGTGGAGGCGGCCTGCTTCCCGGCGGCAGAGGCGGCTACGGCAGAGGAGTTTGCCGGGCGGCTGCAGCAGTACGGCGATCATTTTTGGCTGCTGTGGGAGGGGGAAAGGCTGCTGGCCTTTGTGGACGGCTTTTGCACCGACTGGCCGGACCTGACCGATGAGATGTACGCCGACGCCTCCCTCCACCGGGAGAATGGTGCCTGGCAGATGATCTTTGGGGTAAACACCATCCCGGCCTGCCGCAGACAGGGGTACGCCGGGCAGCTGCTGCAGCAGGCCATTGCCGACGCCCGGGCCCAAGGCCGGAAGGGGCTGGTACTGACCTGCAAGGAGGCCCTGGTGCACTACTATGCAAAGTTCGGCTTTGTGAACGAGGGCGTTTCCGGCTCCACCCACGGGGGCGTGGTGTGGTACCAGATGCGGCTGAAGTTCTGAGGGGGACGATCTGGAATGGCCTACGCCTTGCTCCGGCCGTATTCAGCGGAAGAATAATTTTTAAGAGAGCAATGCCGGAGCGTCCGCGGAAGCTCCGGCATTGCATTTTCACTGGAGGGGGCGTAAAGGTAGACGGCATTTGCAGTGCCGCTTTCTGCGAAAGTGCGGCACTGCGGCAGACTTTTCGGCTTAACTGCAAAGTGACCGGTTTCGCCAGAGGCTCTCCCTTTGAGGAAAGACTTCCCCCGCTCCGGGGGAAGATGTCACCGTAGGTGACAAAAGGGGGAGTCTGTCACCGTAGGTGACGGAGAGGGCGAGGAGGCTGATAGGGAACAACGCAAAACAAAAAAATCCCGGAAGCTTCAGCTTCCGGGAATCTTTTGGAGGTGACGACCAGATTTGAACTGGTGGATGAGGGTTTTGCAGACCCTTGCCTTACCACTTGGCCACGTCACCATATTTAGGAGTGAATTTCCACTCCTGTTGGAGCGGCCGACGAGGCTCGAACTCGCTACCTCCACCTTGGCAAGGTGGCGCTCTACCAGATGAGCTACGGCCGCATATTCGGTGCATTTTACCTTGCACCCATCATTTCTGATGCCCTGAAAACAAGTTTCAAAGTAGGTGAAAGCTTGCGCTTTCTTGGTGGCGACCCGGATCGGGCTCGAACCGACGACCCCCAGCGTGACAGGCTGGTGCTCTAACCAACTGAGCTACCGGGCCATATTGGAGCAACCGTTGCTGCTCCGTTATGGAGCGGCCGACGAGGCTCGAACTCGCTACCTCCACCTTGGCAAGGTGGCGCTCTACCAGATGAGCTACGGCCGCATATTGGAAACCCTGCTGGGTTTCCTTGACTGGTGCCTCCGATCGGAATCGAACCAATGACACGGGGATTTTCAGTCCCCTGCTCTACCGACTGAGCTACAGAGGCGCACCGGACGATGATTATTATACCTGAAATTTCGATTTTGTAAAGGGGTAAATCCAAATTTTTTTCAGAAAATTGAAACTTTCTTGATTTTAGTCGCTCCAGCGCGTAAAATAAGAATGACTTTTTTCAACCTGCTTTCGGCACATCCGGCACAGGACGTGCTGTGTGCGGGCGCGCCAACGCGCCAAACAGAAATTGACAAATTCAACAACCTATGGTTTAATGAAAATAAAATAATTCAGGCACTTTTGCCCTTTTTCTCTGCATATACCTATATTATAGTAAAAAAGGGCAGTGGCGTTTTATGATTTGACTACAGACGGCCCGCTTTTTTGCAAGAAAGGCCGGGCCGGGAGGAGCAGCATGGCAAAAAAACAGGAATATGGCAACGAGAGCATTACTTCTTTGAAGGGTGCCGACCGTGTGCGTAAGCGCCCGGCCGTTATCTTTGGCTCAGACGGCGTGGAGGGCTGCGCCCACTCCATCTTTGAGATCGTCTCCAACTCCATCGACGAAGCCCGCGACGGCCACGGCGATACCATCAACGTGACCCGCTGTAAGGATGGCAGCGTTATCGTTGAGGACTTTGGCCGCGGTATGCCCGTGGACTGGAACAACGGCGAGGGGCGCTACAATTGGGAGCTGTTGTTCTGCGAGATGTATGCAGGCGGCAAGTATGGCGAGGGTGAGGATAACTACGAGTTCAGCCTTGGCTTGAACGGTCTGGGCCTGTGCGCTACCCAGTATGCTTCTGCATGGATGACCGCCGATATCTACCGTGACGGATACCACTATCACCTTGATTTTAAAAAGGGCGAGAATGTGGGCGGCCTGCAGAAGGAAGCCTACAAGGGCCGCCGCACCGGCAGCATCATTCACTGGAAGCCGGACGACGAGGTGTTCACCGACATCGATGTGCCTGGCAGCTACTATAAGGATACCCTGCGCCGTCAAGCGGTGGTCAACGCAGGCCTGACCCTGAACTTCACCGATGAAAAGGAGAAAGACCCTGCCACTGGCAAGGCGTGGTACGAGAGCTGGTGCTATGAGCACGGCATCGCGGACTATGTGGCCGAGGTGGCAGGGGAGGATACCCTGACCCCGGTGTTCAGCTGCGAGAGTGAGGCTGTGGGCCGGGACCGCGAGGACCAGCCGGATTACAAGGTGCGCATGAGCGCGGCGTTCTGCTTCTCCAATAAGGTGCAGATGCTGGAATATTACCACAACTCTTCCTGGCTGGAGCACGGCGGCAGCCCGGAGCACGCGGTGCGCACCGCCTTTGTCTATCAGATCAACAAGTACCTGAAGGAAAAGAACCTCTATAAAAAAGGTGAGAGCGCCATTAGCTTTCAGGATGTGCAGGACTGCTTGGTGTATGTCTCGTCCAGTTTTTCCACCCGCACCAGCTACGAGAACCAGACCAAAAAGGCCATCACCAACAAATTCGTCTCGCAGGCTATGACCGACTTCCTCAAGCATTATCTGGAAGTGTATTTTCTGGAAAAGCCGGACGAGGCCCAGAAGATCTGCCAGCAGGTGCTGGTGAACAAGCAGAGCCGTGAGCATGCGGAAAAAACGCGCCAGAGCATCAAAAAAACCCTGTCCACCCAAATCGACCTTGCCAACCGGGTGCAGAAATTCGTGGACTGCCGCACCAAGGATGCATCCCGCCGCGAGCTGTATATCGTGGAGGGCGATTCCGCTATGGGTGCGGTCAAGTCCAGCCGCGACAGTGAATATCAGGCCATCATGCCCATCCGCGGCAAAATTTTGAACTGCCTGAAGGCCGACTATGCCCGCATCTTTAAATCGGATGTCATCGTGGATCTCATCAAGGTGATGGGCTGCGGCGTGGAACTGGGCGGCAAACACAACAAGGAGCTGGCCACCTTCAATCTCGATAATCTGCGGTTCAATAAAATCGTCATTTGTACCGATGCCGATGTGGACGGCTACCAAATCCGCACGCTGGTGCTCACCATGCTCTACCGCCTGACCCCGACCCTGATCGAGAAGGGCTATGTGTATATCGCAGAGTCGCCGTTGTATGAAATTACAACGAAAGACCGAACTTATTTCGCCTACACCGAGCCGGAAAAGACAGCGTTTCTGGAAGAGATCGGCGAGAAAAAATACACCATCCAGCGCTCCAAAGGTCTGGGTGAGAACGACCCTGAGATGATGTGGCTGACCACCATGAACCCGGAGAGCCGCCGTCTGATCAAGGTGATGCCCACTGATGTGGTGCAGACCGCGCAGGTGTTCGATATCCTGCTGGGTGATAACCTTGCAGGCCGCAAGGAACACATTGCGCAGCACGGCGCAGAATATCTGGACGATCTGGATGTGAGCTGATGATTTTAAATTGCCTCCGCTTGCGCTCTGGCAATGACAGAGGTAACGTTATTTTAATTTGGTGATTTGTCACAGCCTGCGGGCTGCTCCAAATCACGTTTTCACGAAGAAGGCCCCAACGGGTCACGGCATTTTAAGGGAAAAATGCAGAAAACCGGAACGGCTCCATCTGTGAAAGAGCAGCTCAGGATGGCCCGCAGGCCATCCTGAACTGCAAAAATAAAAAATATTTTCCGCTGAATATGGGCAGAGCGAGAGCGGCGCCCATTTAAAATCGTCAAGAGGTTAGAAGATGCCTAGAAAATCGACCAAGAAAACACTCAAGCCGGTGCGCCCGCAGCTGGGCGACGGCGTTGAAATTTTAAATGCCGGCAGTGTGCTGGAGGATCCCATCACCCGCACGCTGGAAACCAACTATATGCCCTACGCCATGAGCGTCATCGTCAGCCGCGCGCTGCCAGAGATCGACGGCTTCAAACCGGCGCACCGCAAGCTGCTGTACACCATGTACGAGATGGGCCTGCTCAAGGGCGCACGCACCAAGTCTGCCAACATCGTGGGCAGCACCATGCACCTGAACCCCCACGGCGATGCCGCCATCTACGACACCATGGTGCGCATGGGCCGCGGCAACGAGAGCCTGCTGGTGCCCTTTGTGGACAGCAAGGGCAACTTCGGCAAGGCCTACAGCCGGGATATGTCCTGCGCTGCTGCCCGTTACACGGAGGCGAAGCTCGAGGGTGTGTGCGAGGAGCTGTTCCGGGATATCGACAAGGAGACCGTGGACTTTGTGCCCAACTACGACAGCACCACCACCGAGCCTACCCTGCTGCCGGTCACCTTCCCCACCATTCTGGCCAACAACACGCTGGGCATCGCGGTGGGCATGGCATGCAACATCTGCTCCTTCAATCTGGCAGAGCTGTGCGCCACCACCGTGGCCCTGATGAAGGACGAGCACCACGACATCTCCACCACCATGCCCGCCCCGGACTTCGTGGGCGGCGGTCAGATTCTGTACGATGAAGCGCAGATGCGTGAAATTTACGAGAACGGCCGCGGCAGCGTGAAGGTACGCGCCCGCTACAATGTGGTGCCGGGCGAGAACATGATCGAGGTCACCCAGATCCCGCCAACCACCACGGTGGAGGCCATCATGGATAAGATCGCGGAGCTGGTCAAGGCCGGCAAGGTCAAGGAGATCAGCGACATGCGTGACGAGACCGACCTGAACGGCCTGAAGCTGACACTGGACCTCAAGCGCGGCGTGGATGCCGACAAGCTGATGGCAAAGCTGTTTAAGGCTACCCCTCTGGAAGACAGCTTCAGCGCTAACTTTAATATTCTGGTGTCCGGCCAGCCCCGCGTGATGGGCGTGCGCGAAATTCTCAAGGAGTGGACGGCCTTCCGCGTGGAGTGCGTGCGCCGCCGCACCTACTACGACCTGCACGGCAAGGAAAAGCGCCTGCACCTGCTCAAGGGTCTTGCTGCCATCCTGCTGGACATTGACAAGGCAATCAAAATTATCCGCACCACCGAGGAAGAGACCGAAGTGGTGCCCAACCTGATGATCGGTTTTGGCATCGATGAAGTGCAGGCCGACTATGTGGCCGAGATCAAGCTGCGTCATTTGAACCGGGAATATATCCTCAAGCGCACCAGCGAGATCGAACAGCTGGAGAAGGACATTGCCGACCTGAACGATATCCTTGCAAAGCCCGCCCGCATCCGCCGCATCATCATCAATGAGCTGAACGATGTTGCCAAGAAGTACGGCCAGCCCCGCCGCAGCGAGATCCTGTACGATCTGCCTGAGGATGAGAACGGCTCCGAGGAGGAAGAAGCGCCGGATTACCCCGTGACGGTGTTCTTTACCCGCGAGGGCTACTTCAAAAAGATCCCGCCGCAGGGTCTGCGCACCGCCGGTGCCCATAAGCTGAAAGAAGGCGACGAGATCGTGCAGCAGATCGAGACCCGCAACAACGTGGAAGCGCTGTTCTTTACCGACAAGCAGCAGGTGTACAAGGTGCGTCTGGCAGAGCTGGAGGACGGCAAGGTGGCCCAGATGGGCATTTTCATCCCGGGCCGTCTGGGCATGGACGAGGGCGAGAACGTGCTCTCCATGGTGATCACCAGCGACTACAGCGGCTTTATGCTGTTCTTCTTTGCCAGCGGCAAGTGCGCGAAAATCCCCCTCAGCTCCTACGCCACCAAGCAGAACCGTCGCAAGCTGCTCAAGGCCTACTGCGACAAGGAACCGCTGGCAAAGCTCTTCTTCCTGCCGGAGGAGACCGAGCTTGCCATCCGCACCAGTGCCAGCCGGATGCTGCTGGTTGGCACGGCACAGATCGCCGCCAAGGCCACCCGCGACAGTCAGGGCGTGGCGGTGGTCACCCTGAAAAAGAACCAGACCATTGCTTCGGTGGTGCCGGCGGACACGCTGGAACTGGCGAACCCCCACCGCTACCGTGTGCGCAGCCTGCCCGCCACCGGTGCGCTGCTCCGCGCCGAGGACGAGGGCGAGCAGATGAGCCTGCTGTGATGTTTCCCGTGCAGAGAGCGGTCGCGTATCTAAGATTTTATGCCTTTTATAAAATTCTTCTCCGCCGGACACGTTCTCTTTTGCGTGCCAAAAGAGAACCAGAAAGGACGGCGGTGCCCGCAGGGCATGAAAGCCCCAGTGGGGCTTTTAAGCCGCAGACCGGTTTGCAAAGCAAATGCCGCGTGTCCAGCGCGGCAAGGTCTCCGCTACTTTCGAGGCGCGGGAGGCGGCGGGTTGCGGCTCCCTGCGTCTGCTTCGTGCCTTGGACGGCACTCGCATCCTGCAGGCCGCTGCCCCAACAGCTCCTTCCTGTTTCGGCCACTGGCCGCGGTCGTCGCCGTTGCAAACTAAGGGCTGCTCGCCCTTAATAATCCCAAAGCAGATGGGCTCCATACAAAAAATCTAAGTCGCTGCGCTAGAGGATTTTTTGTGTTGCGCCGATTTTGAGTCGCTGCGCGACGAGCCGTGCGGGTGAGTTTACGCTTTATCTGCTGCGCGACAGCCGCAGGCTGACAGCAGCAAGATGCCGCTTGCCATTACGACCCCTCCCGTGAAAAAGCAGCTCCGAAACGACCGCAGTCGTTTCGGAGCTGCAAATTATAAAAATAATTTTCCGCTGTTATTGTCAGAGCGAAGCGGAGACAATTTTAAATCGTTTCTATATAAAAGAGGAAACTGCAATGCAAAACATCGACCTGATCTGTGTGGGCAAGCTGAATGCAAAATATTTCGCCGAGGGCGTGGCCGAGTACCAGAAGCGCCTTGCCGCCTTCGCGTCCTTCCGCATCATTGAGCTGCCGGAGGAAAAGATCGAGGAGAAGAACGCCTCGGATGCCGTGGTAAAAAAGGCACTGGACAAGGAGGGCAAGGCCATCCTGTCCAACGTGCGCAAGGGTGCTGCCATCGTGGCTATGTGCATTGAGGGCAGGCAAATCTCCTCCGACGAGCTGGCGCAGTTCCTTGCGGACCGTGCGAACAGTGGGGCAGGAGACGTGGCCTTTGTGATCGGCTCGTCCCACGGCCTGTCCGATGAGGTGAAAAAGGCCGCTGCACTCAAGTTCAGCATGGGACGCATCACCATGCCCCACCAGCTGGCCCGCCTTGTGCTCACAGAACAGATCTACCGTGCCTGCACCATCAATGCAGGAATGAAATACCATAAATAAGTGCAAAAACCGGTCTGTTCCCCAAAGCAGGCCGGTTTTCGGCTTTACAAGCGGCGCAAAACATGGTACAGTAAAGATACTGTGCTTTCCCTTTGAAAAGCACGCCCGGCAGTGGGGAAAGCTGCCGGAACGATACAACAACGACACGGCAAACCAGCCGCGGACGGAAAGGATGTACTACAATGGAACAGAGCGAAAAGACCCTTGATATGATCGTCAATCTCTGCAAGAACCGTGGTTATGTGTTCCCCGGTTCCGAGATCTACGGCGGTCTGGCCAACAGCTGGGACTACGGCCCGCTGGGCGTCGAGTTCAAGAACAATGTCAAAAAGGCATGGCTGAAGAAATTCGTGCAGGAGAGCCCCTATAATGTGGGTCTGGATGCAGCCATCATCATGAACCCTCAGACCTGGGTGACCACCGGCCACGTCTCCAGCTTCTCGGACCCCCTGCTGGACTGCCGCGCCTGCAAGGCACGCCACCGCGCCGACAAGCTGATCGGTGAGGAGCACCCCGAGGTGAACGTGGATGCCATGAGCTTTGACGAGATGGATGCTTTCATCGCAGAGCATGAGGACATCGTGTGCCCGGTGTGCGGCAAGCACGATTTTACCCCCATCCGCAAGTTCAACCTGATGTTCAAGACTGCCATCGGCGTTACTGAGGACAGCTCTTCCACCTGCTATCTGCGTCCTGAGACCGCACAGGGCATCTTTGTCAACTTTGCCAACATCCAGCGCACCACCCGCCGCAAGCTGCCCTTCGGCGTGTGCCAGGTGGGCAAGGCTTTCCGCAACGAGATCACCCCGGGCAACTTCACCTTCCGCACCCGTGAGTTCGAGCAGATGGAGTGCGAGTTCTTCTGCAAGCCCGGCACCGATCTGGAATGGTTCGCTTACTGGAAGGACTATTGCGAGAACTGGCTGCTGAGCCTTGGCATCAAGAAGGAGCACTTGCGCCTGCGTGACCACGAGCCTGCAGAGCTGGCCTTCTACAGCCGCGCTACCACCGATATCGAGTACGCCTTCCCGTTCACCGACTGGGGTGAGCTGTGGGGCATCGCGGATCGTACCAACTACGACCTGACCCGCCATCAGGAAGCTTCCGGCAAGAGCCTGGAGTACTTCGACAGCGAGACCAACGAGCACTACATCCCCTACGTCATTGAGCCGTCTCTGGGCTGTGACCGTGTGGCTCTGGCTTTCCTGTGCGAAGCATACGACGAGGAGCACCTGACCGACAGCAAGGGCAAGGAGGATATCCGCACCGTGCTGCATCTGCATCCGGCTCTGGCTCCCTACAAGTGCGCTGTGCTGCCCTTGAGCAAGAAGCTGGGCGAGAAGGCCATGGAGATCCGCAACGAGCTGAGCAAGTACTTCATGGTGGATTACGACGATACCGGTTCCATCGGCAAGCGTTACCGCCGCGAGGACGAGATCGGCACCCCGTACTGCATCACCGTGGACTTTGACACCGTGGGCGACGAGGCCAAGGGCATTGCTGCCGACAACTGCGTCACCGTCCGTGACCGCGACACCATGGAGCAGGTGCGTATGCCCATCTCCGAGCTGAAAGCTTATATCGAGAGCAAGATCGAGTTCTGAGAAAATTTCGCTTTCAGGCGATAAAAAACAGCCCCGCCGTTGCAATTTCGGCGGGGCTGTGCTATAATACAAATAAAGAAAGTGCTGTCTGGCAAACGGTCAGTACCTTTCCGGCGCGATAATCAAAAGATGACCGCTCAGGTTTGGACGCTGAGGGCGGTCATTTTTTGTTATTGAAGATCTTCCACGCGATATCGAAAATGCCAAAGCTCACGGTTGCAAGCAATGTGAGCAGAGCCAGAGTTTCTAAAAGCGTCATGAAGCATCACCCCCTTCGCTGCAAAGCGTCGGGGTACGACAAAAATGTTCGCCTTCCCGACGCAGGGCCGAAAAGGCATAGACCGCCTGCCGTATGTAGACAGCACTCTCAAAAGACAGTATAACAGACGTTTCCTGCTTTTTCAACAGCGGGAGGTGTCTGTTTTCTTTTTACTGGACAGAACGGCTTGTACCGGGTATACTGAAAAACAGAAAAATATGATTTTTACACCGCAGGAGGTTCTACCGTGGAAAACTTTGACGAACTGCTGAAAAAATATGCCGATTTCATCGTCCGGGTGGGGGTGAACCCACAGCCCGGACAGACCCTCATCATCAACTGCCCGCTGGAGGGCGCGCCGCTGGCGCGGCTGTGCGTGCGCAGTGCCTACGAAGCCGGTGCCCGGGATGTGCAGGTGAACTGGAGCGATGACGCTGTGGCCCGTGCCCGCATGGAGCTGGGCAGCGAGGAGGCCCTGACCGACCTCAAGCCATGGCAGCTGCGCCGCTATCTTGACTATGCTGAAAGCGAGGGCGGCGTGTGTGTACTGCATCTCATTGCGGACGACCCGGAGCTGTATGCGGGCATTGACGGCAATAAGATCAGCCGGGTGAATGCCGCCCGCCGCGCCTTTATGGAGGAGTGGCAGGAGTACACCATGAACGACCGGGTGCAGTGGTCCATTGCGGCCCTGCCCAGTGTGCCGTGGGCAAAGAAGGTCTTCCCGGAGCTGGACGCGGATGCCGCAATGGAGGCTTTGTGGAAGCTGATCTTTGACGTGTGCCGGGTCACTGGTGGCGACCCGGTGAACGAGTGGCAGGCCCATATGGAGCGGCTCAGCACTCTGCGGGATAAAATGAACGCGCTGGACTTGGAAAGCGTGCATTTTGAGAGCAGCAATGGCACGGACCTGACCGTGGGTCTTGCGGATCAGGCTGTGTGGGAAAGCGCCGCCAGCAAGAGCGAAAAGGGCGTGGTGTTCCTGCCCAACATCCCCACGGAGGAAGTGTTCACTGCGCCCCACAAGGACAGGGTAGAGGGCATCGTCTACGGCACAAAGCCCTATGTGTTCAACGGCCAGCTCATCAAGAACTTCCGTGTCACCTTTGAGAAGGGCCAGGTTGTGGACTACCACGCCGAGCAGGGGCAGGTGCTGCTGGGCCGTCTGCTGGACGGCGACGAAGGCTCCCGCAGCATTGGCGAAGTGGCACTGGTGCCGGCAAGCAGCCCCATCAACCGCAGCGGCAAGCTGTTCTACAGCACGTTGTTTGACGAAAATGCCGCCTGCCACATCGCTTTTGGTGCCAGCTACCCCGGCACCACGAAGGGCGGCACGGCGCTGACGAAGGAAGAGCTGCTGGCCCGCGGCATGAACCAGTCCCGCCTGCATGAGGATGTGATGATCGGTGCAGAGGACAGCCATATCACCGGCAAATGCCGCGATGGCCGCACCGTGGAGCTGTTCCGGGACGGCGTGTGGGTGCTGTAAAAGACCCTGCGGCGAAAAAAATCTGCGAAAATGCTTGCATAATCGCGGGATGTATGGTATATTCTAGTAGTACGATATAGTTTAACCTGAAACGTGGGCCGCAAGGTCCGCGTTTCTTGTTTGTTTGGAGGTTTTTTATGGCGAAGCAGTCTGGCGGCAACACCGCCCAGAGAGTCGAAGCGCTTGTCCGCCCCACCGTGGAGGGCATGGGCCTGCGCCTGTGGGATGTGGTTTTTGAAAAGGAAGGTCCAGACTGGTATCTTCGCGTGCTCATCGACAAGGACGGCACCATGGATACCGACACCTGCGCGGATGTTTCCCATGCGCTGGACCCCATCCTTGACGAGGCAGACCCCATCGACCAGAGCTATTATCTGGAAGTGGGCAGCCCCGGCCTTGGCCGTAAGCTGACCCGCCCGGAGCACTATGAAGCCCTCAAGGGCCAGAAGATCCGGGTAAAGCTCATCCGCCCGAATGCAGACGGCGTGCGTGAGTTTTCCGGTATCCTGACAGGCCGCGAGGGCAGCACCGTTACGGTGAACACCGATGCGGGCGCTGTCACCTTTGAGGTGAACGCCGCATCCAGCGTGAACCTGTGCGACGATGAAGACCTGTTTGACTAACATAGATAGAGAGTAAATTACAGGAGGAACCCGAAAAATGGCAGCAGCGAACAATGAATTTTTTGAAGCTCTCTCCATGCTGGAGCACGAGCGCGGCATCACCGCAGAATACCTGATCGAAAAGATCAAGGCTGCGATCATCATTGCCGTCAAGAAGAACTATGAGGTGGAAGAGGACCACGTGAAGGTGGATATCGACCCCGCCGCAGGCCGCTTTGATGTGGCCCTGATCCAGGACGTTGTGGCCGACGAGGACTGGTACGACGAGCACTCTGAGATCGGCATTACCGAGGCACAGAAGATCCGCAAGAGCTACGAAGTGGGCGACCGCATCGTGACCCCCCTCAAGACCAAGGACTTCGGCCGCATTGCAGCCCAGACCGCAAAGCATGTGATCCGTCAGGGCATCCGCGAGGCTGAGCGCAGCCAGCAGCTGAGCGAGATCCAGTCCCGTGCACACGACATCGTGCAGGCCACCGTTACCCGCGTGGACCCGGAGAAGGGCATCGTTGCTCTGGATCTGGGCAAGGGCGGCGAGGCTATCCTGCCCCACAACGAGCAGGTGCCCGGCGAGGTGTACACCGAGGGCCAGACCCTGCAGGTCTACGTTGTGGACGTGGTCAGCACTGAGCGCGGCCCCCGCGTTATGATCAGCCGCACCCACCCCGGCCTTGTCAAGCGCCTGTTTGAGCTGGAAGTGCCCGAAATTTTTGACGGCACTGTGGAGGTCAAGGCCATCAGCCGCGAGGCTGGTGCCCGCACCAAGATGGCTGTTTGGAGCAAGGACCCCAACGTGAACCCTGTTTCCGCCTGCATCGGCGAGCACGGTGCCCGTGTAGCTGCTGTTGTGGAAAAGCTGGGCGGCGAAAAGATCGACATTGTGAAGTGGAGCGAGGATATCTCCGAGTTCATCTCCGCAGCACTCAGCCCGGCCAAGGTGGTCAAGGTGGAACTGCTGCCCGGCGAGACCCGTTCCTGCCGTGTGACCGTGCCCGACCAGCAGCTGAGCCTTGCCATTGGCAACAAGGGCCAGAACGCACGCCTGTGCGCACGCCTGACCGGCTACAACATTGATATCCGCCCCGAGAGCGGCTATTATGGCGAGGAAGAGCCGAAGAAGGAAGCCGAGACCGACACCGAGTAATTCTGGCGCAGATGGCCAAAGGAGGGAAACCGGATGGCACAGAAAAAGATCCCTTCCCGCCAGTGCATCGGCTGCATGACCAGCCGCCCCAAAAAGGAGCTGGTGCGTGTGGTGCGTGCACCCAGCGGAGAGATCAGCATTGATCTGGTCGGCAAAAAGCCGGGCCGCGGCGCATATCTCTGCCCGAACCCCGACTGCCTGACCAAGGCAAAAAAGAAAAAGGCGCTGGAGCGCTGCTTTGAGCAGCCGGTTCCCGCCGAAGTTTACGAGGCTCTGGCCGCACAGCTGGCCGAAGCCGCAAAGGAGGCAGCAGCAAATGGCAAAGAAGAATAACACCCCCGCAAAGCCCAAGCTGCCGCCGGAGGAAGCGCTGTTTCAGGCGCTGAGCCTGTGCCGTAAGGCGGGCGCACTGACCATGGGCTTTGATGCCGTGGAAGATGCCTGCGTCAAGAGCAAGGCATGGCTGGTGATGGTGGCAAGCGATGCCAGCGCCAAGACCGTGCAGCGCCTCGACTATTCTGTGGGCGATCTGGTGGATGTGATCACCATGCCGCTTACGCAGGATAAACTGGCCGATATCAGCCGCAAGCCTGTGGCTGTTTACGCGGTGACTGACCGCAACCTCGCAAAGCTCTGCTTTGACCGCCTGTCGGACTGCGGAGCAATCAAAAATGAGGAGGATATGACCGAATGATCGTAAAATATAAAGTGAGTGATTTTGCAAAGGACCTGAACCTTTCCGCCAAGAAGGTCCTGGATGAGCTGAACGCCATGGGCAGCACCGGCAAGAAGAACAGCTCCAATCTGGAAGAGAACGAGCTGAACTACCTGCTGGAAAAGTTCAGCAAGGATAACAGCGTGGCAAATCTGGACGAATTCCTGAACAGCGCCAAGGCCGCAAAGGAAGAGCCGAAGCCCACTGAGAAGAAGGCCGAGAAGAAGGCCGAGAAAAAGCCCGAAGCTCCCAAGGCGGAAAAGAAGCCGGAGCAGCCTGCCGCCAAAAAGGCAGAGCCTGCCCAGCAGGATAAGAACGGCAATAAGCATAACGAAAAGAAGAACGAGCAGCACAAGAAGCGCGAGGAAAAGACCGTTTCTCTCAGCGAACTGGCTCGTGAGACCGGTGCCAAGGCATCCGCTGCTCCGGCACAGGCTGTGTCCGTGCGCCGCGAGGACAATCAGGTCACCGTGGATACCCGCACTGTGGATATGAACGTGGACCGCTTCGATGCCCGTTACGATGATCTGGCTTCCACCAAGAACACCGAGAACCGCCGCAAGCCCACCCCGCAGGGCAACAAGCAAAAGTTCACCCAGCGCGGTCAGCGCCAGCGCCAGCAGTTCCAGAAGGGTAAGCGCGAGACCGAGTTCGAGCGTCTGCAGCGCATCCAGCTGGAAAAGGCCCGCAGCGCACAGCTGAAGGTGATGATCCCCGACGAGATCACCGTGGGCGAGCTGGCTGCCCGCCTGAAGCAGCAGGCCGGCAAGGTCATTGCCAAGTTCATGCAGATGGGTGAGATGCACGCCATCAACGACGTGATCGATTTCGATACCGCTTCTCTGCTGGCAGAGGAGTTCCACGCAAAGGTCGAGCACGAGGTGCATGTGACCATCGAGGAGCGCCTGTTCACGCAGGAAGAGGATTCGCAGGAGGACCTGGTGGAGCGTCCCCCGGTGGTCTGCGTCATGGGCCACGTTGACCACGGCAAGACCAGTATTCTGGATGCCATCCGCAAGACCAACGTTACCGCAGGCGAGGCCGGCGGCATCACGCAGGCCATCGGTGCATATCAGGTCAAGGTCAACGACAGCCTCATCACCTTCCTGGATACCCCGGGCCACGAGGCGTTCACCTCCATGCGTGCCCGCGGTGCCAACATGACCGATATTGCAGTTCTGGTGGTTGCTGCCGACGACGGCATCATGCCCCAGACCATCGAGTCCATCAACCACGCCAAGGCTGCAAATGTCAAGATTATCGTGGCAATGAACAAGATGGATAAGCCCACCGCAAACCCCGAGCGCGTGATGGAAGGCCTGACCAAGTACGGCATCATCACCGAAGACTGGGGCGGCGATGTGGCCTGCATCCCGGTGTCTGCCCTGACCGGCATGGGTATCAACGACCTGCTGGAGCGCATTGCTCTGGAAGCTGAGGTCATGGAGCTGAAGGCAAACCCCAACCGCCGCGCCAAGGGTGCGGTCGTCGAGGCCCGTCTGGACAAGGGCCAGGGCCCCATTGCCACCATTCTGGTGCAGAACGGCACCCTGCACTCCGGCGATGTGATCATTGCCGGTACCGCTGTGGGCCGCGTGCGCACCATGCGCAGCGACAAGGGCCAGCTGCTGAGCGATGCCGGCCCCTCTACCCCTGTGGAGATCACCGGCCTGACCGCAGTGCCGGAAGCAGGCGACCTGTTCGAGGCTGTTGAGGACGAGCGTCTGGCCCGTGAGCTGGCCGAACAGCGCGTTGCTGCCGCCAAGGAAAAGCAGTTCTCCTCCTTCCAGAAGGTCACGCTGGATAACCTGTTCAGCCAGATGGCTCAGAACGACATGAAGGAACTGGCCATCGTGGTCAAGGCCGATGTGCAGGGCTCTGCCGAGGCTGTGAAGCAGAGTCTGGAGAAGATCTCTAACGAAGAGGTGCGCGTGCGTGTCATCCATGCCGGTGTCGGTGCCATCAGCAAGTCCGACGTGGATCTGGCCGATGCCTCCAACGCCATCATCATCGGCTTCAACGTCCGCCCGGACAATGTGGCCAAGGAAGAAGCTGCTGCCACCAAGGTGGAAATGCGTATGTACCGCGTCATCTATGATGCCATCAACGATGTCACCGACGCTATGAAGGGCATGCTGGCTCCCAAGTTCCGCGAGGTGTCTCTGGGCGAGCTGCAGGTCCGTCAGGTGTACAAGATCTCCAATGTGGGCACCGTTGCAGGCTGCCGCGTGACCAGCGGCAAGATCACCCGCGACAGCAAGGTGCGCGTGGTGCGTGACGGCATCGTGATCACCGAGGACGAGATCGCATCCCTGAAGCGCTTCAAGGATGATGCCAAGGAAGTGGCCGAGGGCTACGAGTGCGGCGTTACTCTGGCAAAGTTTGCCGACGTTAAGGAAGGCGACGTGTACGAAGCCTTCAAGATGGAAGAGTACCGCGATTAAGATCTGAAATAACCCTCTCCGTCATTGCTGGCGCAATGCCACCTCCCCCGAGGTGGGAGGTTTGCAGAGAAACGGAACGTTTGCCGTATCCACGCAAAAAGCTCGCCTCTCGGGAGAGCTGCCGAGCGAAGCGAGGCTGAGAGGGTTTTCTTTTATAGGGAGAAATACTATGTCTCAGAAGAATATGGGCCGTCTGGCGCAGGATATGAAGCGCGAGATCATTGCCATCATCGGCAGGCTGAAGGACCCGCGTCTGGAGGGCGGCCTGCTCACCGTCACCCGTCTGGATGTGACCCCTGATCTGGATGTGGCCAAGGTGTATGTGAGCGTGATGGGCCGCGAGGACGGCCCAAAGCCCGCCATCGAGGCACTGAACCGCGCGGCAGGCCATGTGCGCACTGAAGTGAGCAAGAAAATGCACATCCGCAAGGCTCCCCGCTTCATCTTCGTAGAGGATGACGGTGCCGCCTATGCAGCCCACATCAACGAGCTGCTCCGCACGCTGAACGTGAACGGCGACGCTGACACCGAAGCCAGCGCACCGGAGGAGACCGAAGAATAATTCCGCCTGCGGAAAGGATGGATCATGGAATGACAGAACAGTTGAATGTGCAGCAGATGGCCCAGCGCCTGATGACGGCGGACAACATTTTGATTCTGTGTCACAAAAACCCGGATGGCGATACCATTGGCTGCGGCAGCGCGCTGTATTGTGCACTGAAAGCACTGGATAAAAATGTGGCAGTGCTTTGCTCCGATGCCATTCCCAACCGGTATGCGTTTACCAACGCACATATGTTCAAAGGTGAGTTTGAGCCGCAGACGGTGGTAGCGGTGGATGTCGCCAGCGTGCAGCTGTTTGGAGAAAACAACGGTATGACGCAGTTCTCGCGCCATGTGGACCTGTGCATCGACCACCACGCAGGCAACAGCGGCTATGCCGACTTCACCCTGCTCAATGGCAGCGCCGCAGCGGCGGCAGAGCTGCTGTACGAGGTGATCAACGCCATGGGCGTTGCCATTACGCCGCACATTGCAGACTGCCTTTACACCGGCCTTGCAACCGACACCGGCTGCTTCCGGTTCTCTTCCACCACGGCAAACACCCACATCGTGGCGGCAAAGCTCATTGAGGCGGGCTGTCATGTGGAAGAGCTGAACACCCTGCTGTTCGATACCAAGCCCCGTGAGCGCATGGAGGCCGAGCGCATTGCCCGCAACCATCTGGAATACTATCTGGATGGCCGGTGCGCGCTCATCTACCTCACCCGGGACGAGATCGAGCAGAGCGGGGTGGACCCGGCCGATCTGGAAGAACTGACCAGCCTGCCTGTGAGCATTGAGGGCGTAAAGGTGGGCCTGACTCTGCGGCAGCAGCCCGGCGGTAGCTACCGTATCAGCGTGCGCACCGCAAAGGGCGTGGATGCCTGCGCCATCGCTCGGCGTCTGGGCGGAGGCGGTCACAGCCGCGCTGCAGGCTGTGAGCTGCTGGGCAATCTGGAAAACGCAAAAAATGCAATTCTGGCAGAGGTGGAAGCCGAGCTGGACGCACCGCAGGAGGAAGCATAAATGCAGGGCATCCTGATCGTTGACAAGCCCATGGACTGGACCAGCTTTGATGTGGTGGCAAAGCTGCGCGGCGTGCTGGGCACCCGCAAGCTGGGCCACAGCGGCACGCTGGACCCCATGGCCACCGGCGTGCTGCCGGTGTTCTGCGGCGGTGCCAGCAAGGCAGTGGACCTGCAGCTGAACCACGATAAAAGCTACCGTGCGGTTTTAAAACTGGGCGCGCGCACCGACACCGGCGATGTGACCGGCACTGTGCTGGAAACGGCTCCGGTCACGGCGGGCGAAGGGGAACTGCTGGCCGTGCTGCCACAATTCATCGGCCCGCAGATGCAGGTGCCGCCCATGTACTCGGCCATCAAGCTGAACGGTCAGCCGCTGTATAAGCTGGCCCGTGAGGGCGTGACCGTGGAGCGCAAGGCGCGCCCCATTGAAATTTGCAGCATCACCTACGGCGGCAGCCCTGCCGAAAATGAGTATGTGCTGGATGTAACGTGCTCCAAGGGCACCTATATCCGCACATTGCTGGAAGACATTGCCGCCGCCATGGGCCAGAAGGGCACCATGAGCGCACTGCGCCGCACCTCGGCGGGCGTGTACACCGAAGCCGATGCTCACACGCTGGAGGAAATTCTTGCCGCAAAAGAGCAGGGCATGGACGCACTGGAAGCGCTGATGCTGCCGGTGGAGAGCGTGTTTGAAAGCCTACCGCTGCTGGTGGTGGAGCCTTGGGTGGAACAGCATTTGTACAACGGCTGCCCCACCAGCCGGTATCCGGCAGCAGATGGCCGCTACCGGGTGCGCAATGCCGCCGGACAGTTTTTGGGCCTTGCCAATATCGTACAGGGTGTGCTGCGGGTGGAAAAACTGTTCGTAGAACGTAATTGAAAAAGGAAACAAAACCCATGCAGATCATTTCACAATTTGCACCGCTGCCGCTGGCGCAGCCGGAAAAAGGCACCGCAGTGGCAATGGGCTTTTTTGACGGCATCCACATCGGCCACCGTGCGGTGATCGAAAGCGCCGTGCAGTGGGCCAAAGAACACGATGCCGCCCCGGCGGTGTTTACCTTCAAGCTGCCGATGGTGAATAAGATGAAGGGCAAGCGCCTGCTTTCCACAGCGGATAAGCATGCTCTGATCGCAAGCCTTGGCGTGGAGTATTACCTCACGCCGGACTTTGAGGAGATCAAGGGCCTGACCCCGGAGCAGTTCGTGCTGGGCATCGTGCGGGACTGCAATGCCCGTGCGCTGGTCTGCGGCGAAAACTTTACCTTTGGTGCCAAAGCGGCCGGCAACCCGGAGCTGCTGCGCACCCTCTGCGCTCCGTTGGGCGTGGAGGTGATCGTGGTGCCCATGGCGCAGTTTGAGGAAAAGCCGGTGTCTTCCACCCGCATCCGCACCGCGCTGGAAGGCGGCGACATCCCGGCAGCAAACGCCATGCTGGGAATGCCCTACGCCATCCGGTTCGAGGTGCAGCACGGTGCAGGTCTGGGCCACACGCTGGGGGTGCCCACCATCAACCAGCTGTATCCCGAGGGCTTTCAGCTGCCCCGCAGCGGCATTTATATCACCCGCACCCACATTGGCGGGGTGTGGTATCCTTCGGCCACCGGCCTTGGCAGCCGCCCTACCGTCAATGATGATGCCACCAAGGTGACCTGCGAGACCTTTATCCCGGGCTTTTCCGGCGACCTCTACGGCACCGACCCGGTGGTGGAGTTCCACGCCTACCTCAGCCCCAGCAAAAAGTTTGATACGCTGGACGAGCTGCGGGCCTGCATCAACAACGCTGCAAAGCGTGCACAGGAATATTTTGCATAAGAAAAAGACCTGTCCTTCCGGAGATCCCGGAAAGGCAGGTCTTTTTTTACTGCTTATTCGTAGTCGATGGGCAAAGTGGGCAGGCCGTTCAGCTCCAGCCCGGCAGTGTGCCCGGCAATGTACTGGTAATACCCCTGCGCCGCGATCATAGCGCCGTTGTCACCGCAGAATTTCAGCTCCGGCAGATAAACTTTTGCACCCAGCTTCTGGGCACCGTCGTTCACCAGCTGGCGCAGCCGTCCGTTGGCGGCAACGCCGCCTGCCAGACACACCTGCTTTGCGCCGGTGTCCGCTGCGGCCAGCAGCAGCTTTTCGGCCAGAATGCCCGCAATGCGGTCCTGAAAGCTGGCGGCAAGGTCGGGCACATTGATTTCTTCGCCCTTCATCTGGGCCTTGTTCACCTCATTGAGCACGGCGGTTTTCAGGCCGGAAAAGCTCACGTTGTACTTGCCGTCCACATGGGGCACCGGCAGGCGATAGGCCTTGGGGTTGCCGGTCTTGGCGGCATTGGCCACGCTGGGGCCGCCGGGATAGGGCAGACCCAGCGTGCGGGCCACTTTGTCAAAGGCTTCACCGGCGGCATCGTCCACCGTGTGGCCGAGGATGTGGTAGTGAGTGTAGTCCTGCACCTCCACAATGTGGCTGTGGCCGCCGGATGCCACAAGGCAGAGGAAGGGCGGCTTCAGCTCCGGGTGGGTGAGATACAGTGCGGCAATGTGTCCGCGCAGGTGGTGCACCGGCACCAAAGGCTTATTGGCCGAGTAGGCCAGACCCTTGGCAAAATTCACGCCCACCAGCACTGCACCGATGAGGCCCGGCGCAAAGGTGACGGCCACGGCATCCACATCGTCGATGGCCTTGCCTGCATCCAGCAGGGCTTTTTTGACCGTAGCACTGATAAATTCGCAGTGGCGGCGGCTGGCGATCTCCGGCACAACGCCGCCGTAAAGAGCCTGTTCTTTGACGCTGGTGGAAATGACGTTGCTCAGCAGGTGCCGGCCATCCTCCACCAGAGCTGCGGCGGTCTCGTCGCAGGTGGATTCAATTCCCAAAATAATCATGTTTTAGTGGGCCTCCAGCCAGTTTTTGCCTGCGTGCACATCGGTGCTCAGGGGCACGGCATACTGCACGCAGCCTTCCATTTCCTCCCGCAGGATCTGCGCAGCCTTTTCGGCTTCAGCCTGCGGTGCTTCCACGATCAGTTCATCGTGGACGGTCAGGATCAGGCGGCTTTCCATCTTTTCGTCCCGCAGCCGCTTCCATACCCGCACCATGGCCAGCTTGATGACGTCTGCCGCAGTGCCCTGAATGGGGGTGTTGCGGGCCATCCGCTCGCCGCTGGAGCGGACATTGAAGTTGGAGCTGGAAAGTTCCGGCAAGGCGCGGCGGCGGCCGAACAGGGTGGATACATAGCCCACGGCCTTGGCGTCCGCGATGGTCTTGTCCATGTAGCCGCTCACCTTGGGGAAGGCGGCCAGATAGTTCTTGAGGAAGGCGTCTGCTTCCTTCACGGTCACGCCGATGTCTTTGGCAAGGCTGTAAGCACCCTTGCCGTACATGATGCCAAAGTTGATGGCCTTGGCAGAAGAGCGCAGACGGGAGGTGACCTCTTCCTGCGGGATGCCGTAAATTTTTGCGGCGGTGCTGCGGTGGATGTCCTCACCGTTCAAAAATGCCTGCTGCATGTGCTCATCACCGGTAATGTGGGCCAGAATGCGCAGCTCGATCTGGCTGTAGTCGGCATCCACCAGCACACAGCCCGGCTTTGCCACAAAGTAGGCGCGCAGTTGACTTCCCAGCTCGGTGCGGATGGGGATGTTCTGCAGGTTGGGGTTGTCGGAGGAGAGCCGTCCGGTGCGGGCCTCGGTCTGGTTGAAGGTGGAGTGGATGCGGCCGTCCTCGCCGATCACCTTGAGCAGGCCCTCCACGTAGGTGGAGTTCAGCTTCTGGTAGGCGCGGTACTGCAGAATGTCCTCCACCAGCGGGTAATCCCGCAGGCTTTCCAACGTTTCGGCATCGGTGGACCAGCCGCGCTGGGTCTTTTTGCCGTGGGGCAGGCCCATGGTGTCAAACAGCATTTCGCCCAACTGCTTGGGGCTGTTGGGGTTGAAGCTGGCGCTGCCGGTCTCCATGTGGATGCGGGTGAGCACCTGCTCCAGCTCAGTGCGCAGCTTTACGCCGAACTGCTCGATGCCGTCTTTGTCCACCAGCACACCGGTGCGGGTCATATCGGCCAGCACCTGTGCCAGCGGGAACTCGATCTCATTGTAAAGGCTGTCCTCTCCGCAGGCAGTGATCTCGGCCTTCATCTTGCAGAACAGGTCTGCAAGGCGGCCTGCATCCGGGTAATCGGCACAGGTAAAGGCAGCAGCGGCGCGGTAGCTGGCGGTCAGCTCGCTGATCTGATACTTGGAAGCAGAAGCGTCCAGCAGGTAGGCGGCAAGCTTGCCATCCCACACGATGCTGCTGCCCCAGCCGCCTGCGGCCATGGCCTTGGCATAGAGGGACGCTGCGTTGAACACTTCCAGCGTTACGTCTGCGTTGTCCAGCAGGCGCATAAGGTCGGCATTCTCCAGCGGGTAAACGGTGCAGTCCTGCACGGCGTACCAGCTCTCCGGCTGCAGCACCACGTTGCGGGTGCCCTGCTTGCCCATCACGGCCGGGCGCGATGCCACCAGATAGGTGCCGGAAGGGGTCAGCGGCAGAGCTTCCAGCCCTGCTTCAGCCAGCTCGATGCCGTCCTCTTCTTCTGGGGCGGCAGGTGCAATGCCGTCCAGCCCAAAGCGAGGAATCAGAGAGTGAATCTCCAATTCCTGCAAAAGGCGCACGGCCTCGGCTTTGTTGCCCTCGCCCACGGCATAGGTACCCTCGGCCGTGTCGATGGGTGCATCGGTGCGGATGGTGCCAAGGGTGTGGCTCAGCTGGGCCATCTCGCGGCATTCCAGCAAATGTTCCCGCTGTTTGGGCTTGATGAGCTTATCGTCGATGTGCTCGTACACGCCTTCCAGCGTGCCAAAGTTCTGCACAAGGGTCAGGGCGGTCTTTTCACCAATGCCCTTCACGCCCGGAATATTATCCGAAGCATCGCCCATCAGGCTCTTCACCTCAATGAGCTGTCTGGGCTGGATGCCGTATTTTTCCTGAATGGCGTCCACGTCCATCGTCACCGTCTTGCTGCGTCCCATGACAGTGGCGGCAAGCAGCACAGTGGTGGTGTCACTGACCAGCTGCAGGCTGTCCCGGTCTCCCGTAGCAAGGAAGCAGTCGTCCTTCCGGGCGGCGCAGGCAGCGGCCAGCGTGCCAAGGATATCATCCGCTTCCCAGCCTTCGGCGGTGACGGTGCGGTAGCCGAGGTCTGCCAGAAGTTCCTTGAGCACCGGCATCTGCTGGGCCAGCTCTTCGGGCATGCCATGGCGGGTGGCCTTGTAGCCATCGTACATTTTGTGGCGGAAGGTGGGAGCCTTCAGGTCAAAGGCAACAGCCACCTCGTCGGGTTCGCACTCCTTAAGCAGGGAGAGCAGGATATTCAGAAAGCCATAGATGGCGTTGGTGTATCGTCCGTCCTTGGTGGTCAGCAGCTTGATGCCAAAAAAAGCACGGTTGGCAATGCTGTTGCCGTCAATGACAAGTAAACGCATAGTCGTGTTCCTCCATTGCATTATTACACATTCTGCATTATACCACAAAACCGTGCCCAGCGGGGGATTTTTGCGTAAAAAAGAGAGAAAGCCGCCAACATGGTTGACGGCCTTCCCTCTTACTCCTCGATGCGGATCGCGCTTACCGGGCAGGCGTTGGCTGCGTCCACAGCCTGCGGCACCTCCTCCGGTGGGATCGGCCCGGGCTGGGCCACGGCCAGCGTGCCTTCCATCTGGAATACGGCGGGGCAAAGCCCGGCACACTGGGTGCAGCCAATGCACAGATCAGGGTCAACATATGCGTTCATAGAAAAACCTCCTTCTGATAATGCCCTGCGGGCAGTATGGCCCATCCGGCTGCGAATTATGCCTATGCAGAGGGCACAGGATGTGGTACAATAAAAATTCAGGAGGGTACAGACCATGAATATTCAGATCTTTGGCACAAGCAAGTGCTTTGATACCAAAAAGGCCCAGCGCTATTTCAAGGAGCGCGGCATCAAGTTCCAGATGATCGACCTCAAGGAAAAAGAGATGAGCCGCGGCGAGTTCGAGAACGTGGCCCGCGCTCTTGGCGGCTGGGAAAAGCTGGTGGACCCCAATGCGAAGGACAAGCAGACCCTTGCACTTCTGGACGCACTGGTGGACTGGCAGAAGGAGGACAAGCTGTTTGAGAACCAGCAGCTGTTTTTAACGCCTATTGTACGCAATGGCCGCAAGGCCACCGTGGGCTACCAGCCCGATGTGTGGAAGACATGGGAATAAGGAATGCGCTTTTCACAAAAAAACCACGGGCATAGTTTTGCACAATGGGCCGGTATGTGGTATACTGGACACTGTAGCATTTGAGAACCCTGGGAGATAAAACAACTATGAAACATTATATTACCCCTGAAGAACATGCCCGGATGCAGCGCCGCCGCGGGCGGCAGGCACTGGGCCTTCTGGTTGCCATTCTGGTGATCGTGGGCTTTGTTACCGTGCTGCGGGCCGGTGTGGGCGCGGTGGCGAACCTGTTCGATGATACCGCCCAAAAGCAGGAATATGAAGATAAGCTGGAAGGGCTTGTGCTGTTTGACCCCATGCCATTTGACGGCATTGAGAACATCGACGACCTGACTCTGCGCGAAGCTGCGGTGTGGGGCTGCATCTATAATATTCAGGAAACGCAGGGCGGCTTTGACAACTACAATACCGACCCCGACACCGAACAGCTGCTGCTGCCCTCGCTGGATGTGGATGCCTACCTTGCAAAGCTGCTTGGCCCCGGCTTCAAGCTGACCCACCGCAGCTTTGAGATGGAGGATATGACCATCGAGTTTGACGATGCCACCCAGTGCTATAAGATTCCGGTCACCGGCACGGTGGGCTACTACCGCGCAGTCGTCACCAAGCTGTTCAAGCGCAGCGGCAAGCTGCATGTGACCGTGGGCTATATTCCCACCACCAGCACGGACGACAGCATCATCAATGTTTCTTCGGATACGCCCACCAAGTACATGGATTATCTGTTCGAGCGCCAGAGCGGCAGCTGGTATCTCACCGGCCTGACCGAGAGTGAGACCAAGGCCGAGAGCACGGAAAGCACACCGGCCGCGAATGTGCCGGAACCCATGGCAGAAAGCGATGTGCAGGATGCCATTCTTGCAGCAGCCGGTTCGGATTCTGCTTCGGCTGAGGCAGACAGCACCGCTGCAGACGAGGGCGTGGATACACAGGCGGAGGAACAGCCCGCCGACAGCACCGAGGCACAGGCGGACGAAAGCACAGCCAGCCCGGCGGCATAATACAAAACAAAAATACCGGATACAAGGCAGATGCTTCGTATCCGGTATTTTTTATTTGAGGTCAAATTTTACGATCACCAGTCGGTACCACAGGTACGGCACCATGTTCCAGATCATCCACAGCTCCATCAGGATGTAGTTGGGCAGATCCTTCAGGCGGAAAGGCCGCTTGCCCAGCCTGCCGCTTTTCAGCAGGGCAAAGGCTTCGTGCATCCCCTTGTCCCATGCCTCGCCAAAGCCCTGTTTGTGGAACTTGTAGCACTTGAGCAGGTAGCCCACGGCCAGCGGGATGAAGTTTAAAATCAGCATCAGCAGCGGTTCGTTCTTGAGGGGCAGCAGGATGCTGTTGCGGCCGCTCTGCTGGCTTTTGAAGGCGTTGTACTTCACCGCGCCGGTGCTGGCACCGCAGATGTGGTAGCACTTGGCGGTGGGGCAGAGCAGGTTTTTATAGCCTGCATTGTTGGCGCGCCAGCTCAGGTCCACATCCTCAAAGTAGGCAAAGAAGTTCTCGTCAAAATTGCCGATCTCGTCCAGAATGCTCTTGCGGTAGAGCGCCGCACCGCCGCAGGCCGAGAAGATGCGCTTTTGCCGGGTATAGCGGCTGGCGCGGCGGCCATCGCCGGTCTTGCAGGCAAAGCCCATCCAGGTGACATAATCGCCGGCATCGTCGGCCAGCTCCCGGTCAAAGTGTCGGATCATCAGGCTCTGCACTGCAAAGATTTTCGGGTCGGTCTCAGCGGTGCGGATCAGCTCTTCCAGCCACTGGGGTTCGGCAAAGGCATCGTTGTTGAACAGCACCACATATTCACTGTCCGCCAGCGCAATGCCCTGATTCACTGCATGGGAAAAGCCGGTATTGGTGCCGTTTTCGATGAGGGTGAAATTTTCGCGGCTGCAATAGCTGCGGGCCTGCTCAAGGCTTTCGTCGGTGGAACCGTTGTCCACCACAATGAGCCGGAAGTTCTGTTCGGTCTGGGCATAGACCGACTCGATAGAATCCTTCAGCCAGCCCTTGCCGTTGATATTCGGGATCACGATAGTCGCTTTATACATAAATACTCCTGTATTTCAGTGCAAGTTCACGGGAACAGTATAGCATATCTGCACACAAAAAGAAACCGCATCCCGGCAGGATGCGGCTTCGGCAGGGCAAAAATTATGCGGCAAGGGCTTTCTCGATGTTGGAAAGAATGGTGTCGTGATCCTCGGCGCACACCAGAACCACCTCACCGGTGGGAGCTACGGTGACGGTGGCCGCCTTGGCGACCAGATACTGATCCTCAAGATAGTGCTCCATGGACTGCTGCTCACTCTGCACATAGGCTTCCAGTGCGGCTTTCACGGCATCGGTCTTGCCCTCGGCTGGCTTTACGATGGCAACGGCGTAGCTGCGCACCATCATGGAGGAAACAGAGGCGGCAAAGCTCTCGTAGCTGCCGTCCTCAAGGCCCAGCAGGGGGAACACGATGTCTTTCAGCTCGTCATTCAGCTGGTCGGCCTCATACTCGGCGCTGTAGCCGTCGATGGCGGTGAATTTGCCGTCCTCACCTTTGGTAAAGATCATATCGTATTCGTTGTCCTCGTCGGTGCGGGCATCGTGGATGATCTGGGAGTAGTCCTTCGGGGCGGAAGAGTCGGCCTTGCTGCCGGCAGAGCAGCCCACCAGAGCAAGCAGGCACAGACCGGCAAGCAGGGAAGCAATGATACGTTTCATAAATGAAGTCCTTTCGTGTGTGAAAATCTTCGTGTGAAAGCGGGCGCAGCGGTTTTGAAGCTATTGTGTGCTGTTTTGCGCCTGCTATCCATAATACGAAAGAACACCCCGGCAGAATTGCACCGCAAACGTAACCATTTTATGAACAGCGTTACAGCATAAGGGCATCCAGCTCGCCGTGGTTCACCGGCGTGGAAAGGATGATCTGGGTGCTGGTGGTGCCCAGCTTCTGGAACTGCAGGATCAGGTGTTCCAGCTGGGGCATGCTGCCGCAGCTCACCTTGACAAGGAAGGTGTATGCACCCGTGACGTGGTAGCACTGCAGCACTTCCTTGCTGCTTTGCAGCAGCTCCAGAAAGGCATCCTGCTTGGAAGGTGCTACCGAAAGGCTGATGAGGGCATCCACATACATCCGGTCAGCGGGACGGTTCAGGGTGACGGTGTAGCCGCTGATGATGCCATCCGTTTCCAGCTTGTGAATGCGGCTGGAAACAGCAGGACTGGTCAGCGATACCTGCTCGGCGATCTCCTTGACCGGCATCCGTGCGTTCTTTGCCAGCAGGGAGAGAATCTTACGATCCAGATCATCCATGGGGAATACTCCTTTTTGAAAATATGTTGGATTGTATAAAATTTTTTGAAAGTAAAGTTTTATTGTTGGTGCAAACATACAAAAGCCAAAAAATTTTGCTTTTGCTTTGCTTTGCGTTAATTATATAAAGTTTTATCGAAAAAGTAAAGACTTAATTTAAAGCAAAACCGGAAAATTTTGTTTGACAAGAAAACAAAAAGGGGTATAATACATCATGCAAGGCAGCGCAGCACAGAAAGCGTCTGCCGCTTTGAATTTGAGATTCACCACTTTATATACTTTCCCACCCCTCTATACACAAAAGCCCGCTGCCAGGCGGGTTTTTGTGTTTGTTGGGGATTTTTTCTTTTTGAAAAAAGCAGTGGCAGACAATGTACTCGACCCATAGAGCAGCTGCTTTCGGCTGCGACCCCGCCCGTGAAAATGCAAGCCCGGAAAGTCCGCAGACTTTCCGGGCTTGTTCTATCTCAAAATATTATTCTGCTGATGATAGCCGGAGCACAGCGGAGGCGATTTAGATCGTGTACGCCTATCAGACCAGATACCCTTCAAAGCAGTGCAGGTCTTCCGTCTTGACGATGCCCTCCAGATACAGCCCGTCCTCCCGGTATTCCTCCACCTGCACGCTGCCGCGCTCCCGCATGGGGGCGGCAAGGCCCAGTTTATCGTAGGGCAGCAGCACCTTTAAGGTGTGCACCCGGTCGCTGAGCACCTCGTCCAGCTTTGCCAGCAGGGTGTCCAGACCGTAGCCGGTCTTGGCACTGGTGAGCAGGATGTCCGGGTCAAAGCTCATGGCACCCGGCTTATCGCACTTGTTGTAGACGGTCAGGCGGGGGATGTCCGCACAGTCCAGCCCGTCCAGAACCTCATCCGTGACGGCCAGCTGCTCTTCCCGCTGTTCATCGCCTGCGTCTGCCACACGGATGATCACGTCCGACCATGCCGCTTCTTCCAGCGTGGACTTGAAGGCTTCCACCAGATTGTGGGGCAGGCGGGACACAAAGCCCACCGTGTCCACCAGCAGCACCGCCATGCCGCTGGGCAGTATCAGCTTGCGGCTGGTGGGGTCCAGTGTGGCGAACAGCATGTCCGCTTCGGCTACGCTGGGGCCGCACAGAGCATTCATCAGGCTGGATTTGCCCACGTTGGTATAGCCTACAAGGCTGACCACCGGCATCCCGGTCTTGGCACGGGCCTTGCGGCTCTCGCCCCGGCGCTTTTCCATTTCGGCCAGCTTTTCAGCCAGCGCATCGATGCGGGCATGCACATGACGGCGGTCCAGTTCCAGCTTGGTCTCACCGGCACCGCGGCGGGCACCACCGCCGCCGCCGCCACCGCCGCCCTGACGGCTGAGCGCTTCGCCCATGCCCTGCAGACGGGGCAGGCGGTAGCGCAGAAGGGCCAGTTCGGTCTGCAGCTTGCCCTCGTTGGTGACGGCGCGGCTGCGGAAAATTTCAAGGATCAGCATGGTGCGGTCGATCACTTCCAGTCCGCCCAGCGCATTGGAGATGTTGCGGATCTGGCTGCCGGTCAGTTCACCGTCAAATACGGCGCATTCCGCGCCCAGCGTTTCGGCGGCAAGGGATGCTTCCTCCAGCTTGCCGCTGCCCAGCACGATGCCGGTCTCCGGGGTCTGGCGCTTCTGGGTCACCTGTGCCACGGCTTCCATGTGGTTTGCTTCGCACAGGGCGGAAAGCTCTGCAAGGCTGCGCTCGCAGTCCCACAGGCCCTGATCCAGCGCCAGCAGAATGACCTTCGTCGGGGGTGTTTCTACCAAAATATCGTAAAGTTCGCTCAAAGTAAGTCCTTTCTGTTATATCGTTCTCTTGTCAGCAGATAGCTTCTGCACTCCACCGGTGTGCCGTCAAACTTGTGATCAACGGTGTCGTGGTGGTACACAAAACCGGCTTTTTCCATTACCCGGCCGCTGGCAGGGTTCTCTTTTGCGTGGCAGCAGGTGAGCCAGCCGCCGTCTGTATTCTCAAACCAGTAGGTTACTGCTGCTTTTAAAGCTTCGGTTGCAAAACCATGGTTCCACCAGTGCTTCCCGATGCAGTAGCCTGCTTCCCAGATGCCGTCTGTGCAGTCCTGCTGCGGCCAGAGCGCTTTCTGTGCCGGGTCACCGAGCAGAGCATTGAAGATGCTGATGCTGCCAAACACCTGCCCGGAAGCCTTTTCCACAATGGCCCACTGGTAGTAGTCCGGGTTCGGGTAAAGGGTGGCCCATGCCGCCAGCAGACCTACGGTCTCCAGCGCGTTTTTATGCGGCTCCCACCGCAGAAAGCGGGTCACTTCCGGGTCGGATGCCCAGTTCGTATACATCTGCTCGGCATCCTCGGGCAGAAGCTGGCGCAGGAAAAGCCGGTCGGTCTCAAGCGTTTGCGTTCCGGCATGGCGCATGGCACACACCTCCCCACTTTATAAAGTATGCATAGGATAGCACAAATTTTGCGTTCCTGCAAGCGCCGCCGTGAAAAAACGCTTGACCGGACGGCATTTGTGCATTAAACTGAAAGCCAAGCGTTTTTGTAGGAAAAAGGAGAACTCCCTCATGAAGGATGTGCGTGAAATTTTAAAAAAGCGCCCGCTGCTGTTCGATGGCGGCATGGGTACATATTATAAGGCAAAGCCCGGGCAGGAATGTGAGCAGGCAAACCTGCTGGACCCGGACGGCATTTTGACCGTGCACCGCGCGTATCTGGAAGCGGGTGCCGATGCTATCAAGACCAACACCTTCGGCCTGCCGCGCATGGCAGCAGCGCAGAACCCCATGTGGGAGGCCATGGCGGACGAAGGCTGGAAACTGGCTGCACAGGCCGCTGCAAAGACCAGCGCTGCCGTGTTTGCCGATCTTGGCCCGGCCCCGGACACCGAGGCACTCCCGGCGGCACAGATCTATACGGCCCTTGCCGAGCGGTTTGCCGCATTGGGTGCAAAGAACTTTTTGTTTGAGACGCTGAGCAGCGATGCCGGTGTGGCCGAAGCCGCGCGGCAGATCAAAGAAGCAGTGCCGGATGCCTTTGTGCTGGTGTCCTTTGCAGTGCTGCCGGACGGCTACACTCGCGAGGGCCGTCACTGCGCAGAGCTTGTGCGCAGCATGACTGCCTGCGGTGCAGTGGATGCTGTGGGCCTGAACTGCGTTTCTGCTCCCGGTGCCATGCGTGCGCTGGTGCAGCAGCTTGGCGAGACAAAGCTGCCGCTTGCAGTGATGCCCAACGCGGGCTACCCGGTGGTCACACGCACCCGGGTGCAGTATCAGGGCAGGCCGGAATATTTTGCACGGGAGCTGGCCCGCCTTGCTGCCGAGGGTGTGCGCATTCTGGGCGGCTGCTGCGGCACTACGCCTGCCCACATTGCGGCCCTGCGTGCGGCACTGGATGCCTTGCCGGAAACACTGCCTGCAGCCCCGGCAGCAGCAGTCTCCACTGCCGCAAAGCCGGAGGTGGAAAAAGACGATGCCTTCCTGCGCAAGCTGAACGCGGGCAAAAAGGTGATCGCCATTGAGCTGGACAGCCCCAAGGATGCCGACCTGACCGGCTATCTGGACGGTGCACGCCGCCTGCAGGCTGCTGGTGCAGATCTTTTGACCATTGCGGACTGTCCCATTGCCCGGGCACGGATGGATTCTTCGCTGGTGGCCTGCCGGGTGCACCGGGAGCTGGGGCTGAACGTGCTGCCCCACATGACCTGCCGCGACCGCAATCTGAACGCCACAAAGGCCCTGCTGCTGGGCCTGTACGCCGAGGGCGTGCGGGAGGTGCTGGCCATCACCGGCGACCCCATCCCCACCGCGGAGCGGGACGAGGTGAAAAACGTGTACCAGTTCAACTCCCGCAAGCTGGCGCAGTACATCGTCTCGCTGGCAGGCGAGGGCCGGGAGATGCCCTCGCCCCTCACCGTGTTCGGTGCGCTGAACCTGAACGCCCGCAACTTTGATGTGGAGCTGCGCCGCGCACAGGAAAAGCTGCAAAATGGCATGAGCGGCTTCCTTACCCAGCCGGTGGTGAACCTGAAAAAGACCCGCGAAACACTGGGCGAAAAGGCGAAAATTCTGGCCGGTATCATGCCGGTGGTGAGCCAGCGCAACGCCGTCTTTATGGAGAACGAGGTCAACGGCATCCATGTGGATGCTGAGATCATCGAGCGCTTTGCCGGGCTGGACCGTGCGCAGGGCGAAGAGCTGGGGCTGGAAGTCTCGGTGAAGGCCGCGCAGGCCGCAGCGCCCTATGCAGACGGCTTTTACCTGATGACCCCCTTCAACCGCATCGCCCTGATGGAGCGGCTCATTGCAAGGCTGAAGGATGAAGGAATCGCGGATTGAAAATGGCCGATGCGTTTGCTCTGGCCATTGATAGCGGAAAAAATATTTTTTATATTTGCGTTTGTCGTGGCCTGTGGGCCACTCCAAACGCGCTTTCACGAATAAGGCCCAAACCGTAAGATGCATCGGGATAAATTCTTTTGAAGAAAAAGTAATTGACAAATCGCACAAAAAACGCTATATTCTTTTTATAAATGCGTTGAAGAAGAGTGTGCACTGCATTTGCCGTTCAGAGAGCCGGGGGCTGCTGAAAACCCGGTATGGCCCGGCGGTGTGCTGTCACTTTGGAGCAGGAGCGGTGAGCTGAAGAGTAAGCCGCTCTCGGAGCTGTCCCACGTTACCGGGGCATCAAGGGGCGCAGGATGCTCTGCGCAATTTGGGTGGTACCGCGGTTATTACAGCCGTCCCATGGAACGTTCCGTGGGACGGCTTTTTTCGTCCCACTTCATCATTTTTTACTGGGAGGACCCTATGAAAGAACTTGCAAAACAGTATGATCCCAGCCAGGTGGAAGACCGCATCTACCAGTTCTGGCTGGACGGCGGCTACTTCCACACGAAGGCAGACCCCGACAAGAAACCCTACACCATCGTCATGCCGCCACCGAACGTCACCGGTCAGCTGCACATGGGCCATGCGGTGGATAACACCATGCAGGACATCCTCATCCGCACCAAGCGGATGCAGGGCTATGCCGCCCTGTGGGTGCCCGGTACCGACCATGCATCCATCGCTACCGAAGCCAAGGTGGTGGAGGCCATGCGTGCCGAGGGCCTGACCAAGGAGATGGTGGGCCGCGATGGTTTTCTGGACCGTGCATGGGCATGGAAGACCAAGTACGGCAACCGCATCGTCAGCCAGCTGAAGAAGCTGGGCAGCAGCTGCGACTGGGATCGTGAGCGCTTTACTATGGACGAGGGCTGCTCCGAGGCTGTCAAGGAAGTGTTCGTGCGCCTGTACGACAAGGGCCTGATCTACCGCGGCAACCGCATGGTCAACTGGTGCCCCCACTGCAACACCTCCATTTCTGATGCCGAGGTGGAGTACGAGGAGAAGGATGGCAGCTTCTGGCACCTGCTGTACCCGGTCAAGGAGACCGGCGAGATGCTGGAGCTGGCTACTACCCGTCCCGAGACCATGCTGGGCGATACCGCTGTTGCCATCAACGGCGATGACCCCCGCTATGCCCATCTGCACGGCTGCCATGTGGTGCTGCCCCTGCTGAACAAGGAGATCCCCATTGTGTGCGACGAGCACGCCGACATGACCAAGGGCACCGGTGTGGTCAAGATCACCCCCGCCCACGACCCCAACGACTTTGAAGTGGGCCTGCGCCACGACCTGCCCATCGTGCGCGTGTTCACCTACGACGGCCACATGACCGGTGCTGCCGACAAGGCTGCTGCCGATGCCCTGTTCGCCGCCGGCAAGAACGCCATCAATGAGCCGGAGGTGCTGGACTGCGGCAAGTACGCCGGCATGACCACCCTCGAGGCCCGCAAGGCCATTCTGGCCGATCTGGAAGCAGGCGGCTTCCTGAAGGAGATCGAGCCCCTCAAGCACGAGGTTGGCACCTGCTACCGCTGCCACTCCACCATCGAGCCCATGGTGTCCAAGCAGTGGTTCGTCAAGATGGAGCCGCTGGCAAAGCCTGCCATCGAGAGCGTGGAAAAGGGCGAGATCAAGTTCGTGCCCGAGCGCTTCACCAAGAACTATATGAACTGGATGAAGAACACCCGCGACTGGTGCATCAGCCGTCAGCTGTGGTGGGGCCATCAGATCCCGGCATGGTACTGCGACGACTGCGGCGAGACCGTGGTGGCAAAGTCCGCTCCCTGCGCCTGCCCCAAGTGCGGCAGCGCAAAGCTGACCCAGGACCCCGATACGCTGGATACCTGGTTCTCCTCCGCTCTGTGGCCCTTCAGCACGCTGGGCTGGCCCAATGAAGAGAGCGAAGACCTCAAGTATTTCTACCCCACCAACACCCTTGTTACCGGCTACGATATCATCGGCTTCTGGGTCAGCCGCATGATCTTCTCCGGTCTGGCCTACACCGGCAAGGCACCCTTCAGCACTGTCTGCATCCACGGTATCGTGCGCGACAGTCAGGGCCGCAAGATGTCCAAGAGTCTGGGCAACGGCATCGACCCGCTGGAAGTCATTGCCCAGTACGGCGCAGATGCCCTGCGCTTTATGCTGGTGGATGGCTCCACCCCGGGCAACGACATGCGTTATATCGAAAAGAAGGTGGAGGCTGCCCGCAACTTTGCCAATAAGCTGTGGAATGCTACCCGCTTTGTGCTGATGAACCTGCCCGAGGACTTTACCCCGGGCCTGCCCAGTGAGGACAAGCTGGATATGAGCGACAAGTGGGTGCTCACCAAGCTGAATCAGGTGGCCGGTGCCATGACCGACAACCTCGACCACTACGAGATGGGTCTGGCCGCCGCCAAGATCAACAGCTTTATCTGGGATGTCTACTGTGACTGGTTCATCGAGATCGCAAAGCCCCGCCTGAACTCCGGAGATGCCGAGCAGGCCGACACCGCCCGCCGTGTGCTGGTGTATGTGCTGGACAAGGCCCTCAAGCTGCTGCATCCCTTCATGCCCTTCATCACCGAGGAGCTGTATCAGGCTCTGCCCGGCTCTGCCGAGACCATCATGACCCAGAGCTGGCCCACCTTTGACGAAGCTCACAACTGGGCTGACGAAGAGGAAGCCTTTGAAAAGGTCATGGACTACATCAAGGCCGTGCGTACCATGCGCACCGAGATGAATGTCCACCCCGCCAAAAAGACCAGCATGATCATCGAGACCGCCGACGCAGCACCCTTCCAGAAGGCACAGGTCTATCTGGCAAAGTTCGCCTTTGCCACCGACGTGACCTTTACCGAGAAGTACGAGGGCAGCACCGACGGCATGGTGCAGGTGTCCACCCACGCCGCCCGCGGCTTCATCCCCATGATGGAGCTGATCGACCGCGACAAGGAACTGGCCCGCCTGAACAAGGAAAAGGCCAAGGCCGAAAAGGAAATGGCCATGTTCGCGAACCAGCTGAACAACCCCAAGTTCGTGGAGCGCGCCCCGGCGGCACTGGTGGAGGATATCCGCAATAAGTACGCCAAGAGCCAGGATAAGCTGGCCAACATCGAGCAGAGCATCAAGGCTCTGGGCTGATTTGAGCGGGGAATATAACAGCAGCGCACAGCGCACTTCGCCGTGGGTGACCGCAGGGCGGGTGATCTTTACCCTTGCTCTCATCAGCTGCATCGCGTTCATCTTTTCCAATTCCATGAAGATCGCCTCGGTGTCTACTGTGTCCAGCAGCCGGGTGCTCACTCTGCTGCAGGCGGCTCTGCGCCGTCTGGGCCATCCGGCCCTTGCCCAGCGCCTGACCGACCACATCGTGCGCAAGCTGGCACACTTCTGCGAGTATATGCTGGAGGGCTTTCTGCTCATGCTGTGTATGCGGGTGTATACCCGGCAGTATATCTGGCACATCAGCGTGCCCATGCTGGGCGGCGTGCTCACTGCGCTGACTGATGAGACCATCCAGATCTTTTCGCCCGGACGCAGCAGTCAGGTCACCGATGTGTGGCTGGATTCAGCCGGTGTTCTGGCGGGCATCCTTACGGCGCTGGTGCTCATGGCGCTGTGCAGATTGTTGTTCAACCATCGTAATAAGGAGTAACCAATGACCATCGAACAGGCAAATCAGTATTTTGCCGCCCTGCCGGACGGTTTTGCCTCCACCGAACAGCTGCGCGCCGCGTTCACCGCGCCGGTGCAGAAGGTGCAGTTCGTGGGCGTGGCAGGCACGGCAGGCAAGACCGTGACGGCCCGTCTGCTGGCGGCCATCCTGCACGCACAGGGGATCCATGCAGGCCTGTACCATGCCGGGTGCCGCCCGCTGTCGGAGCGCATCTGCATCGATGATGCCCCGGTGGACGAGGGCCTGCTGGCTCTGACTGCGGATGCCCTTTCCGCAGCCGAAGCCCTGCCGCAGGATGCAGCGGAGCTGGCCGCTGCGGCCAACTGCTTTGGCGCAGCGGGCTGCACGCTGGCCGTGGTGGAACTGCCGGATGCGGGCCTTGCGGAAGCGCTGCCCGGCATGCCGGTGTGCGCCGTCACCTCGGTCGGCCCGGACGGTGTGAGCCGCTCGGTGGAGCGCCTTGCGGCTTTGGCAGCAGGTGTCATGCGCAAGGAAAGCATCTGCGTCACCGCGCCGGAGCAGCCCAAGTCTGTGCTCAGCGAGCTGATCGTGGCCGCAGGTAAGTGCGGCTGCGAGCTGGTGGTGCCGGACCCGGAGGATATCACCTTTCTGGAGGCAGAAAAGTTTGCCAGCAAGGTGGACTACGGCGGATATACCGTGCCGCTGGCTTTTCTGGGCCGTCATGCGGCGGGCAGCGCTGCCATGGCTGTGGAGCTTTCGCTGGCGCTGTGCCGCAAGGGCTTTGATATTACCGACGATGCCATTCTGGAAGGTCTGGCTGCGGTGGAGAACCGCAGCAGCATCCGGGTCATCTCGCAGCGCCCACTCATCATTCTGGATGCCTGCCGCACCCCGCAGCAGGCAGCAGCCTTGCTGCGTGTGCTCAACATGGCCAAGGTGCGCCATATGAGCGCCATCATCGGTCTGGCAGAGGAGGAGGGAGCCGAAGCGTTCTTCTCCGCACTGGAGACCGGCCTGACCCCTGAAGAGCAGAAAAAGGATAAGTCCACCATGCCCGGCATGAGTGAGAACCCCTTTGATAAGGTGTATCTTGTCACCCCGGCAGGCGGCGATGACGAGATGACGGCCCGTTTGACCGAAAAGGCAAAGTATCATTTTGATGCCGAGATGTGCACCAGCATTGCCGAAGCAGTGGAGTTGGCTCATGCCAACACCCGCCGCGGCCTGCTGGTCTGCGGCGGTGAAGCTGCCGCGCTGGAAGCGGCCGAACTGCTGGTGAACAGCTGAGCCGACACGCTTCCCTAAAAAATAAACGAAAGATCCCGTACACTGAAACCATGTGTACGGGATCTTTTTATTTTTGGCAAAGGAGATGGACAAACCATGGCAACGGTAAGCTTCAGCCCGGCGGGCGATGTGCTTTATGCCTACCTTGCGGGCGAGATCGATCACGATGCGGCGCAAAGCCTGCGCATCCAGCTGGATGATGCACTGGTCAGCCGTGCCCCGCAGACCATGATCCTGGATTTTGGCGGGGTCGGATTTATGGATTCATCCGGTGTAGGGCTGATCCTGGGGCGGCAGCGCATTGCCCGCACACTGGGCACGGCACTGCGGGTGCAGCACACACCGTCCCAGCTGGAAAAGGTACTGCAGCTGGCGCGCATCCCCTGCACGGATGCAGGACAGAAGGAGGAATAAACCATGAAAGCGGAAAACACAACAAAGATCCAGTTTGATTCCCTCAGCGTGAACGAAAGCTACGCCCGGGGCGCAGCAGCGGCCTTTCTTGCCCGGTACGACCCCACCGTGCCGCAGCTGGCCGATATCAAAACGGCAGTGTCTGAGGCGGTGACCAACTGCATCGTCCATGCCTACCCGGACCACATCGGGCCGGTGGCCATGAGCATTGCAGTCTATCCCGGGCGGGAGGTGCACATCACGGTGGCAGATAAGGGCATCGGCATCCCGGATATCCCGCAGGCCATGGAACCGCTGTTCACCACCGGAAACCCGGAGGAACGCTCCGGGCTGGGCTTTGCGGTGATGCAGAGCTTTATGGATAAGGTCAAGGTCATCTCAAAGCCCGGCAAGGGTACAAAGGTGCTGCTCATCAAGCGTCTGGCCCAGAGAGAATGATACATAACAGGAAAGGCAGGCAGGAGCATGGTATCGGATAAGACCCGGCGGGACGCATTCATTGAGCAGAATCTGGGGCTGGTGCACGCCTGCGCCGGGCGCTTCCGCGGGCGGGGCATAGAGTACGATGACCTGTACAGTGCCGGATGCATGGGACTTGTAAAAGCCTGCGATAATTTTGATGAGAGTCGCGGCGTATGCTTTTCTACCTATGCAGTGCCGGTAATTTTAGGCGAGATCAAAAAGCTGTTCCGGGACAGCGGCACAGTCAAGGTGAGCCGCTCCTTAAAAGAATTAGGGATGCGCGTACAGGCGGCACGGGAGCATCACATGAAAGTGTGCGGTACGGAGCCGACCCTTTCTCAGCTGGCGGAAGAATTGAATGAACCTACAGAGAACATCACACTTGCCATTCAGGCGGCACAGCCTGCCATGAGCCTGACCCCGGAAAATGAAGAAGAGAACCGGCAGATGGATATTCCAGTAGAATCCCCGGAAGAAGCATTGGCAGAACGTATCAGTCTGGAAGAGGTGCTTCACGCTTTGCCGGAACAGGACAGGCAATTGATCCGCCTGCGGTTTTATGGCAACAAGACCCAGAGTGAAACTGCAAAGGTGCTGCATACCACACAGGTGCAGATCTCCCGGCGGGAACGCAAGATACTGGTACAGCTGCGCCGCCGACTTTTAGAAGATTAGATGTCATACTTTCCAGATTAAAAGGAAAAAACTGGGCAAAAAGCCAAAAGCCGGATTTTTGCGAAAAATATGAAGAAAATGCTTGCTTTTTGCAAAAGGCTGTGCTAAAATACATTACTGTCAGGCGGACATCCGACAGAATGAAACACTTCAGAAGGAACGTCCTAACGTGAAGAATCGATGAGCTTCCACAAGAAACTCAAAAATAATTCAAAAAAGTGCTTGACAACTTATCACGAAAGTGATAAAATAAATAAGCTTTCAGCCACAAGGCTGAGGCGCTACAGGACCTTGAAAATTGAACAATATCGAAAAACTTGTAAGGAACCTTTTAAGTGTTTGGAAAAACACTAAAAACAATTCCAAAAGTAATTCACACAGGACGCAAGCGATTGCGTGCTGAGCGAACAAGATTTAACACTTTTAAGTGATAAATATCATTTATAAAGAGTTTGATCCTGGCTCAGGACGAACGCTGGCGGCGCGCCTAACACATGCAAGTCGAACGAGCGAGAGAGAGCTTGCTTTCTCGAGCGAGTGGCGAACGGGTGAGTAACGCGTGAGGAATCTGCCTCAAAGAGGGGGACAACAGTTGGAAACGACTGCTAATACCGCATAAGCCCACGGTGCCGCATGGCACAGAGGGAAAAGGAGTAATCCGCTTTGAGATGGCCTCGCGTCCGATTAGCTAGTTGGTGAGGTAACGGCCCACCAAGGCGACGATCGGTAGCCGGACTGAGAGGTTGAACGGCCACATTGGGACTGAGACACGGCCCAGACTCCTACGGGAGGCAGCAGTGGGGAATATTGCACAATGGGGGAAACCCTGATGCAGCGACGCCGCGTGGAGGAAGAAGGTCTTCGGATTGTAAACTCCTGTTGTTGGGGAAGATAATGACGGTACCCAACAAGGAAGTGACGGCTAACTACGTGCCAGCAGCCGCGGTAAAACGTAGGTCACAAGCGTTGTCCGGAATTACTGGGTGTAAAGGGAGCGCAGGCGGGAAGACAAGTTGGAAGTGAAATCTATGGGCTCAACCCATAAACTGCTTTCAAAACTGTTTTTCTTGAGTAGTGCAGAGGTAGGCGGAATTCCCGGTGTAGCGGTGGAATGCGTAGATATCGGGAGGAACACCAGTGGCGAAGGCGGCCTACTGGGCACCAACTGACGCTGAGGCTCGAAAGTGTGGGTAGCAAACAGGATTAGATACCCTGGTAGTCCACACCGTAAACGATGATTACTAGGTGTTGGAGGATTGACCCCTTCAGTGCCGCAGTTAACACAATAAGTAATCCACCTGGGGAGTACGACCGCAAGGTTGAAACTCAAAGGAATTGACGGGGGCCCGCACAAGCAGTGGAGTATGTGGTTTAATTCGACGCAACGCGAAGAACCTTACCAAGTCTTGACATCCCTTGACAGACATAGAAATATGTAATCTCTTCGGAGCAAGGAGACAGGTGGTGCATGGTTGTCGTCAGCTCGTGTCGTGAGATGTTGGGTTAAGTCCCGCAACGAGCGCAACCCTTATGGTCAGTTACTACGCAAGAGGACTCTGGCCAGACTGCCGTTGACAAAACGGAGGAAGGTGGGGATGACGTCAAATCATCATGCCCTTTATGACTTGGGCTACACACGTACTACAATGGCGTTAAACAAAGAGAAGCAAGACCGCGAGGTGGAGCAAAACTCAGAAACAACGTCCCAGTTCGGACTGCAGGCTGCAACTCGCCTGCACGAAGTCGGAATTGCTAGTAATCGTGGATCAGCATGCCACGGTGAATACGTTCCCGGGCCTTGTACACACCGCCCGTCACACCATGAGAGCCGGGGGGACCCGAAGTCGGTAGTCTAACCGCAAGGAGGACGCCGCCGAAGGTAAAACTGGTGATTGGGGTGAAGTCGTAACAAGGTAGCCGTAGGAGAACCTGCGGCTGGATCACCTCCTTTCTAAGGAGTCAGGCAAGGACAGGACATCAAAAGATGGACAGTCCTTGGACAGGTAACAAACAAGTAGAGTAGATATTGTTCGATTTTGAGGGCCCTGAAAAGGGAACTCAATTCCTAATGTGGGGGTTTAGCTCAGCTGGGAGAGCACCTGCTTTGCAAGCAGGGGGTCAAGGGTTCGATTCCCTTAATCTCCACCACATGGGCCAATAGCTCAGCTGGCTAGAGCACACGACTGATAATCGTGAGGTCGATGGTTCGAGTCCATTTTGGCCCACCATGTGATGGAAATCAAAGTACCGGGAGACCGGGCTTTGAGGAACATCACCAAGACGTACCTTGAAAACTGAATAATAACTGCGAAACAAAGATTATAGTAAGTTCTTTTTTAAGAAATATTACAATTTCAAAAGGAAGGGTAACAATAATCTTCGTTGGCAAGAGAGAATCAAGAGGATACCAAATGTTCTTAAGAGAACGTTTGAAAGGTCAAGCGAACAAGGGCGCAGGGCGAATGCCTTGGCACTGGGAGCCGATGAAAGACGTGATAAGCTGCGATAAGCTTCGGGGAGCTGCAAATAAGCATTGATCCGGAGATTTCTGAATGAGGAAACTCACCTGAGTTCATACTCAGGTACGTTATACTGAACTTCAAAATAGGTATATCGAGGGAACCGCCTGAACTGAAACATCTAAGTAGGGCGAGGAAGAGACATCAAACGAGATTCCGTAAGTAGTGGCGAGCGAACGCGGAAGAGGGCAAACCGAGAGTAGAAATACTTTCGGGGTACGGAGCGCATTTAGGACTTAAGTTGTTAACCGAACGGCATGGGAAGGCCGGTCAGAGAGTGTGAGAACCACGTAGGTGAAAACGACAAGAGCCGAGCGAATTCCAGAGTACGGCCAGACACGTGAAACCTGGTCGGAATACGGGGGGACCACCCTCCAACCCTAAATACTACCCAGTGACCGATAGCGTATAGTACTGTGAAGGAAAGGTGAAAAGCACCCCGGGAGGGGAGTGAAAAAGAACCTGAAACCCTGTGCCTACAAGCACCTAGAGCGCGTCAAAGCGTGATAGGGTACTTTTTGTAGAACGGTCCGGCGAGCGATTGTATGCAGCAAGGTTAAGGACTTAAGGTCTGGAGCCGAAGCGAAAGCGAGTTTGAAAAGGGCGTTAAGTTGCATATAATGGGCCCGAAACCGGGTGACCTACCCATGGTCAGGTTGAAGTGGAAGTAAAATTCCATGGAGGACCGAACCGACCTCCGTTGAAAAGGCGGCGGATGAACTGTGGGTAGCGGAGAAATTCCAATCGAACCCGGAGATAGCTGGTTCTCCCCGAAATAGTTTTAGGACTAGCCTCAAGTTAGATACCTGGAGGTAAAGCACTGAATAGCCTAGCGGCCGAGAGGTTAGCGAAGCTTATCAAACTCAGAATGCCAGAGTATTGATGCTTGGGAGTCAGACAGTGTCAGATAAATGTCATTGTCAAAAGGGAAACAGCCCAGATCTACAGCTAAGGTCCCAAAGTCAGGTTAAGTGGAAAACGATGTGAAGATACGTAGACAACCAGGATGTTGGCTCAGAAGCAGCCACTCATTCAAAGAGTGCGTAATAGCTCACTGGTCGAGCGTCTTTGCGCGGAGAATTTAACGGGGCTAAACCTGACACCGAAGCTTAGGCAGCATGTTTACATGCTGGGTAGGGGAGCGTTGTATACGCGGTGAAACAGTAGCGCAAGCGGCTGTGGAGTGTATAGAAGTGAGAATGCCGGAATGAGTAGCGCGAATGCAGTGAGAATCTGCATGGCCGAAAGCCTCAGGTTTCTGGAGGAAGGTTCGTCCGCTCCAGGTTAGTCGGGAGCTAAGGTGAGGCCTAACGGCGTAGCCGATGCACAGACGGTAGAGATTCCGTCACCACCAAAAGAGTTAAACACAGGGACACATATGAAGTCTCGGAGCCGGGTGTTGGTTCCGGTAGCGATCGAGGGAAGTTAGTACCGAAGTCTGAGATGGAAGATGGCGAGAAAAGCTGTGTGAATTTCTGCGGTGCCCGTACCGCAAACCGACACAGGTAGGTAGGAAGAAGATTCTAAGGCCAACGGGAGAAGGGTTGTTAAGGAACTCGGCAAATTGACCCCGTAACTTCGGGAGAAGGGGTGCTGCAGCAATGCAGCCGCAGAGAATCGGCCCAAGCAACTGTTTACCAAAAACACAGGTTTGTGCTAAATCGAAAGATGACGTATACGAGCTGACGCCTGCCCGGTGCTGGAAGGTTAAGAGGAGATGTGCAAGCATTGAATCGAAGCCCCAGTGAACGGCGGCCGTAACTATAACGGTCCTAAGGTAGCGAAATTCCTTGTCAGGTAAGTTCTGACCCGCATGAAAGGCGTAATGATTTGGGCACTGTCTCAACAGCCCGCCCGGCGAAATTGTAGTACCGGTGAAGATGCCGGTTACCCGCGACAAGACGGAAAGACCCCATGGAGCTTTACTGTAGCCTAATATTGGGTTTCGATGTTGCATGCACAGGATAGATGGGACACTGGGAAGCAGGTGCTTTGGCGCTTGTGGAGTGGCCGTTGGGATACCATCCTTGCGATATTGGAATTCTAACCTGCGCCTTTGAATCAAGGCGGGGGACATTGTTAGGTGGGCAGTTTGACTGGGGCGGTCGCCTCCTAAAGAGTAACGGAGGCGTTCAAAGGTTCGCTCAGCTTGAACGGAAATCAAGCAAAAGAGTGCAAACGCAGAAGCGAGCCTAACTGCGAGACTGACGGGTCGAGCAGTAACGAAAGTTGGAGTTAGTGATCCGGTGGTATGTGAGTGGAAATGCCATCGCTCAACGGATAAAAGTTACCCTGGGGATAACAGGCTGATCTCCCCCAAGAGTCCACATCGACGGGGAGGTTTGGCACCTCGATGTCGGCTCATCGCATCCTGGGGCTGTATTCGGTCCCAAGGGTTTGGCTGTTCGCCAATTAAAGCGGTACGCGAGCTGGGTTCAGAACGTCGTGAGACAGTTCGGTCCCTATCTGTCGTGGGCGCAGGATATTTGATGGGAGCTGTTCCTAGTACGAGAGGACCGGAGCGGACGTACCTCTGGCGCACCAGTTGTTCTGCCAAGAGCATAGCTGGGCAACTATGTACGGATCGGATAAACGCTGAAAGCATCTAAGCGTGAAGCCGACCCAAAGATAAGATATCCCATTGTTTCAAACAAGTAAGACCCCTTGAAGACTACAAGGTTGATAGGCACGATGTGTAAGTGGAGCGATCCATTCAGCAAGCGTGTACTAATAGGTCGAGGGCTTGACCACAATTCGCTTGAGACTCTGAGAGTCAACGAAAAAATGTAAGCAGTGATTATTCAGTTTTGAAGGCACGTCCTTCTAAGAAATACTGGACAAAGTACAACAAACATGTTATACTGGTTCAGTCAGATCGGTCGGTGTCGATGACGGTGAGGTTCCACCTGTTCCCATTCCGAACACAGAAGTTAAGCTCACTTGTGCCGAAGATAGTTCGCTGGAAACGGCGCGTGAAAATAGGTAGTCGCCGACTTTTATATGGCCCGTTGGTCAAGCGGTTAAGACAGAGGCCTCTCACGCCTTTAACATCGGTTCGATTCCGGTACGGGTCATATTTGCACCTCTAGCTCAGTTGGTAGAGCAACTGACTCTTAATCAGTGGGCCCAGGGTTCGAGTCCCTGGAGGTGCACCAGATATTGAACGTCAAATCGTAAGATTTGACGTTCTTTCTTTATGTAGGAAAGCGGCTGCACACTTTCTGCACACCGTTTGCACATTTGCCCAAATCAGGGGCTTTTCTGCGCAAGGTTTGCACAGCCTGCTTTCCTTTGCATAAAAAGAAGAAATTTTAGGCGAACAAGGCTCTCGTCAATGCTCTGCGTTCGTCTGCGTCCATCAGCCGGATGGCTTCAAGGATCTCCCTGCCGGAGATTTTTGTTGCCGCCGGCTTTTCATTTCGCCGGGGCTGGGATGCTGCCGAGGTCAGGTCTTGGGAATAGAAGTTCGCTTCGATCTTCTCGGTCAGCTCCAACCGGGGCTTGTCCTGCGTGTGGGCATAGGTGTCCATCAGGACAGATGCCGTTGCATGACCTGTGTTGCCCTGCACCGACTTGAAGTCACCGTCCGACTGCAAGAGCTGGTAGGTAGCACTGGAGTGCCGCAGGCCGTGGAACACGATCTGTTCAAACTCCGGGTGCTCGGCTCTCCACAGGCGGTACCACTTTGTCAGCAGCTCCGGTGCGATGGGCAAGCCGTCCGGGAGCCGGAACAGCTGCCCGCAGTTGCTGTACTTCTCTGGGGCGTTCTGCTCGTCCTGTTTGAGCTTTTCAAGCCATGCTTGAAGTTCCTCTTTCAGAGGTTTGGTCATATACAGGATACGATTTGACTTCTTGGTCTTGGGCTTTTTCAGGATGAGGGAGGACTTACTGCCCTCACGCCTGTCTGGAAAGGTGTAGTAGACCTGCTTGGGGTCGAGCTTTTCCAGAGCGTCCTTGTTGGCTCTCTGCATGGTCTTGCTGACCGAGATGGTACCACGCCCATCGGCGGCATCAAAGTCCAAATCACTCGGCTGCAAGCCGAGAATTTCGCCCTCACGGAGCGAAAGGATCATGCTCATGTGTACCGCCAGATGCAGGGCGGGGTTTTCGATAGTCTGCAAGGCTGCCAGCATGGTTTTCTCGTCCCAGATGGTGCGCTCCTCGATATTGACCTTGGGGGCATCACGGGGCAGGGGAATCTTGTGAATCAAGTCCCATTCCACCGCATAGGAAAATGCGGTCTTGAGCAGCGTGTGGACTTCGTGGATAGAGGTGCTGGACAGTAGCCGCTTCTTCTGCTTCTTGGACAGGTCCTGCTTCACACCGTGCACATATTGCCCGCAGGGGGTCTTGGCAAGGGTTGCATAGAACTTCTCAATGTCGTAGGTTCGCAGCTCCTGCACCTTGCGATTGCCGATATAGGGCACGATAAGGTTCTGCACCATCGCTACCGACTGCGTGTAGGTCTTGGGGGACCACTTGTGTTTGGTGGACTGGATCGGGATCCACTTGTACAGCATTTCCTCTACCGTCATGGTATCGGGGACGAGGAATGTGCCGTCCAGCAATTCCTTTTCGACCGTGATCTTTCGCTCCTGCGCCTCCTTCCTGGTCTTGAAACTTTCCCATCCCTCGCAGGGTTTGCCGGAATGGTCTTTGTACTTGTAACGGACGGAGTAGGAATCTCCGCGCTTCATAATAGATGCCATAGATTACCTCCCTCAGACCGCTGCAAACCAGTTGTCGAAGCTCTGCTTGTTCACCCGGATGCTGGTGCCGATGCGTAGTACCCGGAAATCCTTCGTGGTGTTGCACAGGTTGTACGCCGCACGAGGAGAAATCGCCAAAAGCTGGGCGATTTCCTCCACCCGGTAAACAAGCGGTTCGTGCTTGGCTGCTTTGGTCTGGTCAGAAGATTCTGTGGCAGGGGATTTGGACGCTTTCATTGTAACCGGGTTCGAGTCCTTTTGCAAGGACTTATTCGTATAATCTTTAGATTTCACATCTTCGGTCATGTCAGGCCGATTCATATTCATAGGCAGACCTCCGTTTCCTTGTAACCGGGTGCCGGGGCAGAAAGTGCCAGCTTTCTGCTCCGAACTCTCCCGATGAGGTTCAGATTTCCGAGTGCCCCTCCTGTTTGCGGGGTTGCGCCGTTGGTTTGTTTTGCCCCTGTTCTGCCTGTAAGCGGTTCAGCAGTTGCAGAACGGAATCTCGTGCTTTCTCCTTGACCTGCTCCTTGCCTTTTTGACGGACTTCCGGCTTCAGGAGCTTCTCCTGCAGACGTGCGGTGGTGGTCTGCATGGTCTTGAGGAACTTGTCCAGCACGGTGTCCAAACGGTGGGCGGCGTATTCTCTCGTGGTCTGCGGAGCCTTACGTTCCGGGGACAGCACCCACTTCTTCGTGTCCTCGATCATCCGCATATCTTCCTTCCGGGTCTCGGTGCGCACCACATCGGTCACGACCTCCACCGCCTTGTCGTAGGCCGCAGCCGAAACTTTATCGATCAACGCTTCCATGTCGTTGACCTTGAGGGTCAGCTTGTCCAGCTTGTTCTGCTGGGCGGCAAGCTGCTTCTTTTGCTTGGCAAGGATGAAATCCTGCTTTTCCAAATATTTGCGGTTGCCATACTCCGCTTCTTCCTCCAATTCCAGACCATGCCGTTTTGCAATCTCGAACAGCATCTTCCGGCAGGCGGCATCAAAGGTGATTTTGCGGTTGTTGCGGCGGCTGAGGGGCTTGTCCGGGTCGGGCAGGTTGAAGCCCAACACTTCCAATGCCTTTTCCTGCTGGGGAGCCACCTCACCGTACTTGTTCTCGCAGTCGAACACATGACGCTCATGGATATGGGGTGTGCTCTCATCCAGATGCAGTGCCCAGTCCAGCACATGAACGTGGTCGCCATACTTGGCCTTGAACTCCTCGATGAACTCTGTGACGACGCTCAGCAAGTCCTCTGCCGAAGCGTGTTCATCCAGCGTTCCAAGTTGGTAGATGGTCTCCTCCGGGCAGGTCTTGCGGCTGGACAGCAGGTCGGGAATGGAGCGGTTGCGCTCTGTGTGCCGAATCTTGGCGTTGCGCTCGTTCTGACCTTCGATAAAGGTCGTGTACCGGCTCTCGTAGAACTGCCGTTCCACATCTGAGAAGGTCGCCCCCAGATCGTCCGGGTCTTGTGGGTCGAGAGCCGAACGGAAACCGTGGAAGCAGTCCCAATAGATGTTGCCCTTGGCTCGTTCCGGGTCGATGTGCTCACTGTTGGCAAGGTTGAAACTGCGGTCATTGTGCCTGGGGTTATAGGTGCCGTGGGTTCCGGCTCGTCCGTTGTGTCGTGTCAGTTTCAGATAGACATCCCTCCGTTTCATCAGTTTGGCGTGGGAGAACGCAGCAGCGGAGCTGCTGGATCTGCCGCCATTTTGCGCCAGATAATACCCAGTAGGATATGACGCACAGCATCATATCACTGGGGCAAAGAGCTGCGCTCTCTGCACTCTTGCTCCGGGCAAGCTGCCCTGAAGGACAGCTCGTCCGGTTTTTCAGAGGGTCATTTTGACCCTCTGATTTTGGCAAACTGTCAATCTGACACTTTGCCAACACCCCCTATAAAGGAGAACTTGGGCGTTTTGCTGCGTACGTGCGTACGCAGCAGGCGATTTTCTCTGTACGCACGTACGCAGCGAAAGACCGAAAACGCACCATATAGGGGGATCAAAAGCGGGTCATGCCCGCCAGCCATTGGGGGTGAGGTCAGGCTGCACAAGGGCTTCGATGCCCACAAAGCCCCGGACACGCCGCCCGGAAGAATTGATGATGTTGTTGGTGTGTTCCAGATTGTACCTGCGCTGGTTGGCGATCAGCGCATCGCTGAATCCACGGGACTTGATGGCGTTCAGGCTGTTCTCCTCGCACCACATTTTGTAGACCTCATACAGCTCTTTCGAGCTGGTGCAGGCATCCGCCTTCAGGCGGATGTAGCCCTCGGATTCAAGGAAATCGAACACATTGTTGTTGTCCCGCTTCACCAGTTCCCGGTTCCGCTTGGCACGGTCACTCTCGGTGAACTGGAAGCCATTCTTCACCAGCCGCTGCAAGCCCTCAAATGCCCACAGCAGGATGCCCTCGACCTCTGCCGCCATCTTCTCGGCAATGTCCGGGTCATCCACACGAGACAGGGGCTTATCCTTGGTGGTCAAGATGAGCTGACGACGATAGAAACCGTCCGAGCGGTCATACAATGCCTGCAAATCGCCATTGCTGAACGCCAGCAGGCGGGCGTACATCCAACCCTGATAGCTCTGCTTGCCCTTGCGCTCCAAGTCCATCTGCCCCTGTGCGGTCACGATGGACTTGACATAGTTGGTCTGGCGCAGGGCTTCCATCCGCATATCATCGTCCACACAGAGCAGGGTGTGCTCTAGATCGGCACGGGCAAAGCGGTTCTCCGAGATTTTGCCGATGTTGCCATCCTTCATGTTGCAGCCGAACAGCCGGGACAGCACCACGCCGATTTGCGACTTACCCTCACCGCCGCTGCCCTTGATGACCATCATGCGCTGCCCCTTGTTGCTGGGGATCAGGCAGTAGCCGATGAACTCCTGCACCGTGGGAATGTCCTCCGGGTAGAGCAGGTCGGACAGGAACCGCAGCCAGTGGACGGGCTGGGCGGCTTTCGGGTCATATTTGACCGGGAGCCGGTTGCGGACGATCTCCGGCTTGCCTTCCTGAAAGGTGCCGTCCAGATACAGGGTGCCGTTTGCCAGCGCAATGCGGTCGGTGATGGGCGGGAAGTCCTCCACCTGTGCCGCCAGCTTCAGTACGTCCACGACATTGCTGACCCGTTTGGCGATATTTGCGCCGATATGGTCTCGCAGCATATCGAAAATTTCACAGCGCAGGTTCATGGTGTCTGTGACCCTGCCGTCCGGGGTGAAAAATGCGCCATTCACATAGAGGAGCTGGTGGGTGCTGAGAAAATCGTCACAAAACAGGGATTCGTTGAAGAAGCCTTTCTTGATCCATGCAGGGGTAAAGTTGTTTCCCATAGGCACACATCCTTTCTTCGGTGCTGCGGCTTATCCATGTGGTCAATTTGGCCACATGGATTTTCTCTGCTGCAACAGGTGGATAAACGTCCTTTGGGTTACGGCAAATCAATGTGGACAATTTGTCTACATTGATTTCTCCTGCCGCAACGAGTAGATAAACGTCCGTTTCACCTCATGTGCTCATTTTGACCACATGAGGTGAATTGCCGTTCTCTCTGCATGGCTTTCCTGCCCCCCTCCGGCGGCGTTTTCCGGCTCTCCTTCTCAGGGTCATCGCCGGGTATCCCATACAGACGGTCATGCGGTTTTCAAGGTCCAACGGGCAAAACGGCAATAAAAAAGCCGTCACAAAACAGACCAGCCCTGCCTTCGCTTTTTCTGGAAGGTCATGCTAGTCGGTTATGTAACGGCTGAAAGCCAAGATGTTCAGCCCCGCAGGGTCTGAACGAATATGTAAAAATATGTTATATTCAATTGTTGGGATAGATTACCACAAAAATCGAGCCGTGTCAACAAAAAGTTTTGAAAGCGCGTTGTTTTCGGCAGCTTGCAAGAAAAAGCAAGGGAAACTTTGGCAAAAAGAGAGAGGGCTGGGCGGTGCCAGCCCTCTTGACAAGGCAATGAGGCACATCAATATGGGCTTGCAAAATTTATTAAGGGAATGCGGTGATAGTAGGACTTATACAAATCAAAACACCGCCCGATTCTGGTGAAGGAGAACCAGAATTGAACGGTGCAAATGGAAGAAGGAGAAAAGCGTAGAAAATCAGACGATGCAATCTGGGAGCAACGCATGGAGCTGTGCCAGCAGTTCTTCGCAAGAATCGGAATAAATCACGAGGGTAAGCGGATTGCTCAGGTCGAGACTGTAAATGCCAAGCAGGGATTTGGCATCAATGGTATATCGCCCGGAGACTAAGTCCATCTCATAGGGATATTTGGACAGCAAATCTACAAATTCCTTGACCTGATCGACCTGCCGCATTCTGATCTGTAATTTTGTCATAGGGTATCCTTTCTTTTACAGCAGTGGGATAGAGGCAATGCAGTTCTGAATTTCCACCATGGAGGGCATTGCAGGGATTGCGCCGCCCTTTGTCGTGGTCAGACTGCCCGCTGCATTGCCGAAGCGGACGATTTCTTCAAGCTCAAATGCAGGGAGGGTACGCAAATCCTCAGCATCTTTTCCTCGCAGCTGGTAGTGAATTGCGCCCATGAAAGCGTCGCCTGCACCCGTCGTGTCCACGGTAGGCACATCATAGGTGGGAAGATGCCCTGCTCCCACAGCGTTCCGGTAATAAGCACCCTTTGCACCCAGCGATACCAGCACAAGAGATGGCCCCATTTCGAGCAGGGCTTGTGAGCCGCGGGCAAGGTCGCTTTCGTTTGTGATAAGCTGCATTTCTTCCTCGGAAACTTTCAGAAGATCCGCCAGCTTGACACCTTCCTGCATCTGGACAACGGCATCTGCCGGGTGCTCCCACAGAAGCGGACGGTAATTGGGGTCAAAGCTGACCAGCTTGCCCTGCTGCCGTGCATACCGCGCAGCTTCCAACGTGGCGGTGCGGCTCGGGTCGGCGGTCAGAGAGACAGAGCCGGAATGGAAGATGGCAGCATCGTCGATCAGATTCCTGTTGACTTCTGCCGAAGTCAGCATCACATCGGCACCGGGGTTCCGGTAAAAGGTAAAGGAGCGGTCTCCCTTGCTGTCAAGCTGAACGAAGGCAAGGGTCGTGGGAATCTTTTCGTCGATCACCAGACCGGACACATCAATGCCGCTTTCTACAAGGGTCTGGCGGAGAAAATCGCCGAATCCGTCTTTGCCGACTTTTCCGATGAATGCTGTTTTGCCGCCCAGACGGGCATTCATGGCAAGGACATTGGCGGGTGCACCGCCGGGATTCCGGGCAAACAATTCGATGCCCTGTGCATTGGTTCCGTTCGGGGTAAAGTCGATCAGGCTTTCTCCCAAAGCTACAACATCAAACATGGTATCACCTCAACCTGCTTTTTTAGCGTTCAGTTCGGACATAATCTGGTTATACGAACGCTTACTGATTCGGTAGAAGAACAGGACAATCGCTGTTACCAGCCACAGCGCACCGGGAAGCAGCGAGAATGCATAGTGCATCGCATTCTGCACGGCAGCATTCTGCACCTGATTGGGGGCAAAACTCAATGCACTCAGCACACCAGCCAGCGCAGAGGTGCCAATCGCCATGCCCAGCTTGTTCCCCAGTGAAACGAATGCGTACTGGAAACCATCGTTGCGGACACCGGTTTTCCACTCGCCATACTCCACGCAGTCGGGAACGATGGCGTAGATGGCGGTATTGAATCCGCAGAAGAAGAACTGGGACAGTGCAGCGAATGTATAGAACGGAATGGGAGAAGAAACTGCACTGAAGAAATAGAGCGCAATCAGGGAAACGCCGGTTCCGGCAGCGAAAAGGGAAGCAGTGTGCCCTTTGTTGCCCAGCTTTTCAAACACGAAGGGGAATGCCGCAGCACCCAGAATGGAGGGAACGATCAGGATCATCGAGTAGATGGTAAACAGATTCTCGTTGCCTTCCACATATTTGAAGTAATAGAGCAGGTCGGCATTGCGGCCATACAGCGTCACACCGAACAGGAACTGACCCGCCAGTGCAATCAGGTAGGGCTTGTTCTGAAGCGCTGCATCCAACTGCTTTTTCAGTGAGACTTTTTTCTGCTCCGGGGGCTGGACGACCTCTTTGGTTTTGGCAAAACAGAACCAGTGACAGAGGGTGAAGATACCGCCGTAAAGGACGGTCACCAGAAGATATCCCCGTGCTGCATTATCACCGCCAAAAGCAGAGATCAAAGGCAGGGTGATGATGTTGATGATATTGATGGCGATCATGGCACAGACGGAGCGAGAGGTGTTGATTTTCGCACGCTCCTCGATGTTCTGGGTCAGGGTGCCGCAGAGCGTACCATAAGGGATGTTCACGCAAGTATAGCCCAGAACCAGTACACAGTAAGTAATGTACATATACAGGCTCTTAGCACTGTCTGACCATGTGGGGTGCGCCCAGAACGTCAGCACGAGCACCACAGCAGTTGCCGGTGCGCCGAACAGCAGCCATGGACGGTAGCGTCCCCAGCGAGAACGGGTGCGGTCGCTCAGCGAACCGATCACGGGGTCATTGATGGCATCCCAGAAGCGGGAGACCAGCATCAGGAGGGACACTGCCGCCATGCTGATGCCGCAGACATCGGTGTAAAAAATCATCAAGAAGTTGCCAACGAACATCCAGCTGAAGTTGCAGCCCACATCGCCCATGCCGTAAGCGATTTTACTAATCAGAGGGACTTTGATGTTCGTATCCTGCTGTTTCGGCTCTGCTGTGTAACTCATACGACGCGCTCCTTTCTCCTCTTGACGCGATGCTTATAATTTCTGGCAGAACTCTATTCTCTCTTTATTCGGGCCTTCGACCATGAAAAAGCGAACACCGTTTTCCCAGAACGGCAGTGACTGGATGCTGGAATGCAGCAGGTGCATCCCTGCCTCTTTTGCCGCAGCAAAGGCGGCTTCGATATCGGTCGTTGCCAGAGCTACATGGTCGATTGCTCCGGCCTTTTCCGCCGCACGATGGTTTTCATAGGTTTCGATCATCAGATCGCCAAGCTGAAGAAACGCAACGCGCTCTCCGGCGGCTTTATTCACCGTTTCCAGCGCAGAAACAAACCCCAGCTTCTTGTAAAATGCAATGGTCTTGTCGAGATCATTTGTTGGGATGCCAATGTGCGCCACACCGGTCAGAACCTGCGGAAAGCTCATACCTTCGTTTCCTCCGCAATCTTCACCACTGCTTTGACGATGTTGGCCTTGTCCGAAATGCTCTTGTCCATGGCATTCTGGATGTCGTCAAAGTCAAAGATGTTGGTCACAATACCCTTCAGATTGATTTTGCCGGAAGCAACGGCATCGATCGCCATGGGGTAAATGTGGCGATAACGGAACACGGTCTTGAAGGTCAGTTCCTTATCCAGTGCAAGGCTCATAGGCAGGGTCATCTCGCCGGATTTGGAGTAACCGACCAGAACGATGTTTGCGCCCTTCTGCGCCATCTCAATGGCCTGGCGGGTAGTGATTTCTGTACCAGCAGTCTCGATAACGAGGTCGCAGCCCAGACCATCGGTCAGGTCGAGAATCGTCTGGACAGCATCCTTTTCGCGGCTGTTGATCACACCGTCTGCACCCAGTTCAAGAGCCTTATCCAGACGCTTCTGCATGATATCCACAACGTAAACACGGGAAACACCCTCGGCTTTCAGCGCCATCATGGAGACCAGACCAATGCAGCCTGCACCCATGACCACCGCAGTCTGACCGGCATGAGCACCGCCCTGATTGGCTGCGTGGAAACCAACAGCCAGAGGCTCGATCAGCGCACCTTCCATGGTGCTTACGTTGTCCGGCAGCTTGAAGCAGAGGTTTGCTTCATGGGCCACATACTCCTGAAAAACACCGTCTACCGGCGGAGTAGCGAAGAACACGACATCCGGGCAGAGGTTGTATTTGCCCTCACGGCAGAACTTGCAGTGACCGCAGGTCTTGCCCGGCTCCAGCGCAACGCGGTCGCCGACTTTCAGATGCTTGACAGCACTGCCAACTTCCACGACTGTGCCGCCCGGCTCGTGGCCCAGCACGAACGGCGGCTTGACTACATAATTGCCGATCGCACCCGTTTCATAGTAGTGCATATCGCTGCCGCAGATGCCAACGTATTCCAGCTTGACCAGAACTTCGTCCTCTTTGGGTGTGGGGATCGGGCGGGTGGTGTAGCCCATCTTGCCGATGCCGTTCATGACTGCAACTTTCATTGTGCCTTTCATAAGATGACCTCCGTTTTTGTTTGTTTATTGACTTTTATAAAGTGTTTATGAATGTGACTACAAATTAGCACACCGCACAACCAAAGTCAAGCCCTTTTTCGCGGATTCGGAGAACTGCACAAGGAAAAAGCGGCGGAATTGTGCAAAAAATCGAGGACGGCAGGTGCCGTCCTCGATGGGAAGGTTTATAGGTTCTGAATGAAGGCTTCGATATGGAGCAGAGCGGCTCCCAGCGCAGAGGCTTCCAGCTTATAGCGGCTGAACTTCAGGTAGGAACTGTCCGGCTCAAACGTATTACGCTCGACCAGCATTTCCCGGAGCGGTTCGCCAAACTCTGCCAGAAATCCGCCAACGTAGCCGCCAACAATTACATCACAGTCGAAGGTCATGCGCAGATTATTGACTGCTACAGCAAGGTAAGAAAGGTATTCATTCCATGCCGTTTGCAAAGCTGCATCGCCAGAGCGCAACCCATCAAAGAATAGTGCAAGATTTCCGTCAGTCAGTCGGGAGAGGACTTTTGCAGAGCAATAGGCATCCAGACAGCCCTTTTTTCCGCAGTAGCAGGGGCGGCCATCGGGAACGAGCGTGTTGTGCCCGAACTCTCCGGCACGAAGATGGTCGCCGCCATAGAGCGCTCCACCGGTCAGAATCGCACCACCGACACTGTTGCTCAGAGAAAGGTAGACAAGGCTGCGGGGAGATTCGAGGTCGCGCACTTCAGCAAGTCCGGCAGCGTTCGCGTCATTGATGAACCGGCAGGAGAACGGGATGTAACGGCTGAATTCTTCGGTAGGAACATTCCGCAGACCCAAGGCATGAGAGTAAACCAATGTCTGCCCCTCTTTGTCCAGAATACCGGGCAGCGAAATGCCGACACCCAGAATTTTTTCCACCGGGTAGCCCTCTTTTTCGATCAGCCCCTGCACGATTCCGGCAAGCATTTCCGCATAGGTGTCCGACCGCTCATAAAGACGCTTTTTACGCTCATAGCGGAGAAGGTTACCGGACAGATCGACCAGAACTGCTCCGACATGATTCTGGGTAATCTCCAGTCCGACCGCAAGTCTGGCATCCCGTACAGGAGCGAATGCTCTCGCCTTGCGCCCGCCGGTGGATTCAAAGGTGCCGACCTCCTGCACCAGTCCCATCGCCATCAGTTCTTTGACATTCTGCAATACGGTCGGCCAGCTGTTGTTGACTTTTGCCGCAAGCTCCGGCTGCGAGATTCGATCGCAGGAAAAAATGCTGCGAATCGTTCGGATGCGGTTGATTTTTTTAACATCACGGTTATTTGCGCCGCTGCCGGTCATGGGCTCACTCACCTCCAAGAGCAGATTCAACATTTGAAAGAAGATTTATAAAGCTCTTTCTTATTATAGAGAATCTGGAGAGATTCTGCAAGGGAAACATTTACAAAAAAGCGTTAGCCGAAAAGAGCGAGTTGCTTATGGATAAGAAGCGATGCTACCAGCTTATGGCAAACCATAGGTCGGTGGGCACCGTGTTCTTTATAGGGACTTAATCTTCCAGCCTGCCGTGGTCGCATCCCAGCGAGAGATAGTGCTCCATCTCTCCTCCCAGCACAAGCTGTGCGTACTCCAGCGGCCTGTTGTACAGCAGCCACTCCAGTTCAGCCCGCTGTGTAGGAGTGTTGCCGTACTTGTCCTCGATGGCGACGCAGTCGATGGCAACGGCAGAGCCATCAGCGAACCGGGCTTCTACCCGGTTAGTGTCCATGTTGTAGCGGCAGGAAAGCAGTTTGTTCATGGTAAAACTCCTTTTATATAAGGCGGTGTCAGTTCGATTGTCCATATCCCTGCCAAGAATCAAATTGTTGATGTACATTTGATGTGTGGTATAAATTGGTGATATAGAGTGTGCCTTTCGCCGGATGAAACAGACCTGTTTTCACCCCATTGCATAAAAATCCGATACCTGTTTTAAGGTGCTGATTTTGGCTCTGCACATTTTTGCACACTTTTTGCACACCGGAACGGCTGGATAACGGATGCAAGAGGGGATAACAGGTGCAAAGAATGCAGCAGATGCAAAACACAAATTTGCGATAAAACGATAAAAACAACGAAGCTGCGTAATTGTCGAAATCGACGATTGTTGCACGTTGGTTTCTCTTAATCAGTGGGCCCAGGGTTCGAGTCCCTGGAGGTGCACCAGATATTGAACGTCAAATCGTAAGATTTGGCGTTCTTTTTTGTTATGTAACCCCGAAAAATCGGGGTCTGCACGGTCGATGCACGGTTTTTGCACGGTCGGCTTTTTCGTAGGAATCCTCTGCATGGGCTGTAATTGCTTTGAAATGCGTGGTAAATTTTGCATCAGGTCAGCAGTGCCAGACGGAGCTGCGCCTTTACTTCGGGGTCTGCATTCTTCAGAAGTTCCAGCAGAGCAGTCATAGAGATGGTCGGTTCGCCTTCGGCGGGTACAGCCTGCGGGCTAGGGCTTTCCTGTTTGGCGTAGAAACCTTCCTCAAACTTCTTGCCCAGTTCTACACGAGAGGACTGCTGGATATGGGCATAGGTGTTCACCAGCATATCGTGTCCTGTGGTGCCTTGAACGGCCTTCACATCGCCGCCGGAGATCATCAGCTGATAGGTCGCACTGGAATGCCGCAGACCGTGGAACACAATACGAGGGAACTCCGGGTGTGCATCCTGCCATTTGAGGAACTTCTTGCGAATCAACACAGGCTCTACCGCCAGACCGTTGGGCAAACGGAACAGCATTCCACTGTCATGGTAACGTGTTGGGTCTTTCCTCTCGTCTGCCGCCAGCTGCTTCAGCCACTTCTTCAATTCCTCTTTCAGAGCAGAGGTCATGAAGATGGTGCGGCAGGAAGACGCCGTTTTGGTACTCTTCAAAATGAGGGAAGTGGTGCTGCGCTCCAGCTTGTCCGGGAATATCTTGATGATGCAGCCATCGTCCACTTGATTTAGGGCTTCTTTCCGCACCCGCTGCATGGACTTGTTGATACGGAAGGTTCCGATGCCATCTGCTGCGTCAAAATCGAGATCTTCCGGGGTCAGACCTACGATCTCGCCCTCTCGCAGTGCGCCCACCAGTGTGAGGTGGACTGCCAGATGCAGGATAGGGTCCTCCATGCTGTCCAGAGCCGCCCTCATTTCCTCTACCGTCCAGATGGTGCGCTCCTGCGTAGACTTCTTGGGGCTGTCCACGGGAACAGGGCTTTTGACAAGGATGCCCCACTCTACGGCATACTGGAAGGCAGTGCCCAGCAGCCGGTGCACCTCATGGATCGTTGTGCCGGAAAGGAAACGCTGCTTCTGCTTTTCGGTCAGTTCCTGCTTCTTGCCCTCGATATACGAACCACAGGGCGTTTTGCTCAGGGTCGTGTAGAGGTTCTCCATGTGGTAGGGCTTGAGCTTCTGCATCTCCATGCTACCGATATAGGGGATAATGAGATTCTGAATGGTGGAAAGGTTGGATTCGTAGGTTTTGGGTGCCCACTTGTGCTTGCTGCACTGTTTCGGCAGCCAGTCCATCAGGAACTCTGCCACCGTTACCGAGGACGGGATCAGAAAAGTGCCAGCCGCCAGTTCGTGCTCAATTTGCTTCTTTCGGTTCGTTGCCTCCTCTTTTGTAGGAAAACTTTCCCATTTGTCGCAGCTCTTGCCGTGCTCATCTTCGTAGGTGTAGCGGACGCTGTAAGAGTTGCCGCGTTTTGTAATATATGCCATACTGTTTGCCTCCTTATCAAGCTGCCCGGTAGAGCCACGCATCGAAGCTGTCCTTCGGCACACGGATGCTTCCGCCTACTCGCAGGACACGGAATTCGGTAGTGCTGTTGCACAGATTGTAAGCAGAGCGCAGGCTGATGGCCAGCATTCGTGCGATCTCTTCCACCGTGTACACCAGTTTCGTGGTTGCCGGGCTGTCAGTCGGAGACTTGACGGCATTGGTTTGAGTGACCACTTCCATTGTAGTGGGATTCGAGTCCTTTTGCAAGAACTTTTTCGTATAATCGGAAGATTGCACAGGGACGGTCATAGAATTACGGTCAAAATCCATAAGCATTGCTCCTTATATTGTCATATCATCTAAAAATTCAGCTTAAAGTTCTACATCCTGCCCACGCTTGCGGTTTCGCTGTGGCACATTCATGGTGCGCTCCTGCTTGGGAGCAAGAATCTTTTCCAGAAAACCGCGCACCAGTTCAGGAGCACGGTGGAGCGCATCCAGATAGGGCTTTACATCGTACCACAGGTCGTGGTACTTGTTGCTCCAATGAATGGCTTCCTTCTTGGCGGTGGAAAGTTCTTCTTTCAGGCGGCGGTTCTCTACGTCCATCATATAGCCGTGGTCAGCCTGTTTTTTCAGTTTGGAAAATTCTTCTTCGGTCAGCGAGTAGTTGCCGAGGAAGGTGCGCTTGCCGATATAATCCAGATCACGCGCATGAATGAGGGCTTCTTTCGTGAGTGTGGCCTTTTTCTGCACAGCGGCAAGTTCCTTCTCCTTTTTGGAGAGGGTCTGACTGGTTTTAGCAAGCGACTGTGCTTGTTCGTCGGCTTGTGCAGTCAGGCTGTCCAGTCGCTCCTGCTCCCGCTGGACTTTGAACTGGGTGACGGTCAGGTGTTCTTCAGTGCTGCCACGCTCACCGCGCTCTACATCCGTATACCCGGCGTTGCGCATATAGTGGAAGAAATCGTCTTGCAGGACACTGTACGACTTCTTCAGGACTGGCTTGCCGCTCTTTTGCAGGACAGGCTTTCCGGCATCGTCCAGCAGGGGCTTGGAAGCCCACTTCTTGCTTCGGCTGACCTGCATGACGGTCTCCTTGACGGTGCCGACCAGTGCCTTGTCCTTGCAGCGTTTCGACCAGAGGATCTGCTTTTCCACCACAGGCACATAGACCACATGGAGATGGTAGTGGTAGACCTCCCGGCCTAATGCTTCTGTCATGGCACGGTTGATCTCATCGGCGTGCATGACAGCCGAGAGGATATACTGCTCACCACCCACGATTTGCACAGCAGCTTTGTAGGCATCCGCATAGAACTGCTTGGCGAACTCGTAGCCACCGTGATTGTCAAAATAGGCCGAGTTGACATCAAAGATAAGTTCACAGTAGTGGGTAGCATCCGGCTTCAGGCCGCGCGTGGAGATGGTTTCGGCGGCTTCCAGTTGGGCGAATAGGTCGGTGTAGCTGGCGGTTGGCTTTTTGAAGTGGACGTTCCATGAGGTGCGCTGGGGGATAATGTCGGGGTTCCGATAGCTGTCCTTTTCGCGCTCGTTGTGCTGCTGGGTGTTGCCAACGGCTTTGTCTGAAACGGCGAGATTTCGGACACTGGTGCGGTCAATACCATCATTTCTTGCCAAAGGGCATCCCTCCTTTCGGGGTTCAGAGGAAGGTGACGGGGACGGAGATGCACTTCCCCGGAAGTGTAATAACCCACTATAACACTTTCATCCCTATGGGCTGCAAAGTGTAGTGGGCTCTTCGAGGACTCTCCGAGGGGGAACGTCTCCTGCGGGAGAATTACAATCAAGTTCGCACAATGCGAACTTGATTGCTCCGTACGCATCTGAAAAAATTGCGTACGGACTTCAAATAACCTGTACGGTTCGTACGACGTACGGAAATGCGAAATATAAACGATAACACGTTTTAAATCGCTTTAATTCGCCGTACAGATGCGTACAAGTACAGACCGTACAGGTTGTACGAACTTCTTCTGTGAAAAATGCACTTTTTACGGGCAGGGGTGGACAAGCGGCTCGATGCCTGCAAAACCGCGCACCCTGCGGCCACCGGGCAGGGCGGTGTTATGTGTTGCACCAGAGTATCCCCGTGTGGGAACTCTGGTGTTTTTTGCTTCCTGCCTGAATATACGGAAAATTTTGCAGGAGGGGCGAAAAAGCGGCAAAACTGCAACGGAAAAAGAAAAAAGCCCTTACTGGTTGCAGGGCTGCAACAGCAAGGGCAGAGAGGAAACCGTATATTGAACAAAACGGCAGAGCGTATTATAATGAGGAAAAAGCTCAAAAAGGAGGGCCGACCACATGGCACAGGAATATCTGCCCGCACCGTCCAACGTCCGTCTTGCGGACTTGATGAAAGAGCACAATATCAGCCAACCGGAGCTTGCCAAGGAAATCGGCTGCTCCAAAAGCACTATCAGCCGTTTTATCAGTGGTGCGAAAGGAACCCTGACCCATGAGCAGGTGTTGAAGATCGCAAGGTTGTTCAACGTGTCCACAGATTTCCTGCTGGGAGAAACCAACATCCCCGATCGCAAGAATTATGACATTGCCGAACTGGGTTTGTCCGTAGAAGCCGCAAAGAACCTCTACACGGGGCGTATCAATACCAGAGGTAGTCAATCTGCTGCTGGAAAATGCCCGTTTCGCAGAGCTTACTTACCGCATAGCGCAGTATTTTGATGATACCTTTGCGTCCGGTATTGCGGCACAGAACGCCATGCTCACGACATTGAGCACCCTGCTGCGTACAAGGGTCAAGACCCCGGAGGCAGCCAAAGCCGCAAAGGACATCAGCCTTCGGAGAAAGCCCGTGTACCAAGGCGACCTTGATGATATTGAGATGTACTTCATGGCAACGGTCAAAGAAATTAAAAAGGGCATCGGGAGCCATTACGCCGAACAGGAAGCCATGAGCAAGAAAGTGGCAGAGAAGATGTTCACCGAATTGACCAAAGGGCAGGATGTGCAGCACCCAACGATCACGGCAGAGCAGTTGACGGATGCAATGTTGGACAGCGTTTCGGGCATGAAAGGAGCCACGCCGGAAGCACTGGAACAGCTGCGAAGCGGTCTGTTGGGAATCTTGCAGTCTGCCGCAGAGCAGGAAAACGCCCATGAAGCAGACGAATGAACGGCTTTGTGCGCTGGCACAGAAAGGCGATGCTGCCGCGCTGGACAGCCTGATCGACAACAACAAGTCCTTTATTGGCAAGGTGGCGAATGACCTTTTTCGCAGCATGAATTTGGCACAGGCTGGCCTGAACCTTGATACGGACGATTTGAAACAGGCGGGCAATCTGGGCTTATGGAAAGCTGTGCCGAAGTTCGATGCAGCGCGCGGCATGAAGTTCCTGACCTATGCGGCTCCTGCCATCCGCAACGCCATGATGGACATGGTACGGGATGCCTTTGCCACTTTTGAACAGCGGATGGTGACGGAGGATAAGGACGGTATCTGCTACCAGCGCGTTTCGCTGGACGATGTTCTGCCGGGAGAGGAACAACTGCGGCGCATCGAAGCCATAGCCGACCCCTACGCCATGCAGCCGCAGAGTATTATGGAAGAACAGGAATCGCGCCGGGAACTGTACGATGGTCTGAAACGGCTGACCCAGCGAGAGCAGACCTACCTGCTGTACCGCTATGGCTTCACCGATGGTGAGGAACATCCTTTAATCGGTACGGCGATATACTTTCACCTGACAAAAAGCCGTGCCAAAAAGACGGAGGAACAAGCTATGGATAATTTGTGGCTGGAATTGCCGTGGTGGTTTATCTGAATGAGCAGAGAGGAATCGTGTCAAATTGACATAATTCCTCCCGATAAGAGGGATGTGAGCCCAAAATACTGATAATGTGTTTGTGAATTTTTGAAAAACTAAGTATGGTTGGGCCTAAGTGTGACTTATCAAAAAACGTAGTAAAAGTGTAGTTGTACTTGATATTGAGCGGTGGCCTAAACTCTAAAGTTTGATAAGAGAATTTCTTGTTATTGCAGATATTTCTAATATGTGCTATCATAATAAGTGAGAGGGACTATTTTGAAAGTGTAAAATTTTTGATTTATATTTTCAATTAAAAAATTTAAAATAGTAAGGAGTACCCTGATGACTATTTCCGAACAGATAAAAGTCCTATGCGTACGTTCAAATATTAGTGTAGCAGAGTTAGCAAGACGTATGGGAACCACACCCCAGAATTTTAACTCCAAAATGAAACGGGAAAGCTTTACAGTTTCCGATTTGGAGCGTTTGGCAGAAACTGTTGGGTGCTCGTTTGAGCGATACTTTGTCCTTCCAGATGGTGAGAAGGTTTGATAGGAGAATAAAAATGAATGTGTTGCATTTTAAGAACAACTCACAGAACCGGGATGTAATATCCCTATTCTCCGGTGCAATGGGACTTGATATAGGACTTGCAAAGGCAGGATTGAATATCGCTATTGGACAGGATTTTGATGCGGCGTGTGTCGCGACTATGCGAGCAAATGGACATAAAGTTTTAAGTGGAGATATTCGAGACATTGATCCTGCTGATTTACTCGAACAAGTGAATTTGGTTCCGGGAGAACCATTTTTGATTTGTGGCGGTCCACCATGCCAACCGTTCTCAACTGCAGGAAAGCGATTAGGAATTAATGATCCACGTGGAAGCCTTTTTATGGATTTTATTCGAATGATTGATTACATTCGGCCAAGGTTTTTTATTATGGAAAATGTGAAGGGAATTATGTCTGCCCCGCTGAAACATGTTCCGCTTGCTGAACGAGATAAAAACGATCCTGAGCAACAACTGGGCACAGTTTTGGACGTTATTTTATCTGAATTCCAGAAACTCGGCTATAAAACTGTATATGGGGTATTGGATGCAGTAAATTATGGCGTCCCACAATTTAGAGAACGATTTGTTCTTATTGGAAGTCGTGATAATGAAAATATTTTTATGCCAATTCCTACCCATTTCCAAATGCATCAAAACGCATCCTATCGATGGCAAACATTAGGCGATACTATACGAGATTTGGAATATGATTGTGGTGAGTGTGCTGCCTTTAGCAAGGAACGCTTATCTTTTCTAAAACTTATCCCTGAGGGTGGAAATTGGAGAGATCTTCCCACTGATTTAAGGAGAATAGCTATGGGAGGTGCATTTGAGTCGGGAGGAGGAAAAGTAGGATTTTACCGTAGGCTATCCTATAATCAGCCCTCTCCTACATTGGTTACATCGCCTGTGCAAAAAGCAACTATGATGTGCCATCCTACACAAAATCGCCCTTTGAGCATTCGAGAATATGCACGAATTCAGCAGTTTCCAGATGATTGGATTTTTACAGGAACAAGCACAGAGAAATATCGGCAAATTGGTAATGCTGTCCCGGTTGGGCTTGCGGAAGCTTTGGGTAAAGTAGTTCTATCAGTTGCAGATCAAAATGCTGCGATTCAAACAAAGAGATTTAGAGGAACAGATGTTCATCAAAAACTTAAGATGGCTCTTGAAATAGGAGGAAGTTGTTATGCCCATAAATAATTCTTACAACGAAGAAGCTATTGTAGCAGCTATTGCCGATGCACTGGACAATTTTTACACCAACCTTATAAAAAAAGTGGACAGTTTGAATATCAAGGCGGTAATGAAACGTAAAAATCCGTATCTTTTCCGGGCTAAAGCTATGAACGGAGCCGCTCAGATTGTCGATGCTATTCTTGCTGCATTTGTATCATCTTCAGAAGAAACTATTTTTGGAAACGTGTTTTTTGAACCTATTGCAACAGCCGCAGCACAAGGTCAAAAAGCCTTAGCTGAGGGTGTTGATATTATGGTAGAACGCGATAACACTATTTATGCTATTGCAGTAAAATCGGGGACAAGTGTTTTTAATGCTGATAGCCGTAAAAAACAGGAGCAAAACTTTATGGCTGCGAGCAAATTAGCTCAACAGGCAAAAAAGAGATTCGTTCCAATCGTTGGATATGGCTATGGAAAGAAAAAAACTTCTAATCGTGGTTTGCCTAAATTCTACATGGAACTAGCGGGAAAAGATTTTTGGGAGAAATTAACAGGTGATGAGGAATTTTATATTAAACTAATACGTTATATGGACAAACTGCCTGAGAAGTATGTAGAAGACTTTGATACATCTTATCAGAAAGCAGCAAATCGTTTAGTTCGAGAATTTACACAACAGTTTTGCTTTGAGGATGGAAGTATCAACTGGGAGAAACTTGTTGAGTTTAACTCCGGAAATTAATTTTTAGGAGGAAACGGCTAATGAGGGAAGCTCTTAAAAATGCTGTAAGAAGTGCTATTCTGTTCGAATGTCGGTTGCCGCACCAAGAGAGTGGACTAGATAAATCCTGCCTTTCCTCTCAAAGTGATATTTGTTATAACAATACTGACCCTCAGGAGATTGCAAAGGTTATATATAATGGGATTGTGGAATTCGCTATAAACGAATATGCAATAAATTATAACGATTTGGAGCGTGAGCAAAGAAAAGCAATTCTTGGCAGAATTAGATATGATCCGTGTGCAGCTGACTCGACGAAATTGAAATATGGATTTTACGGTGAAGTATTATTAGATTTGATTTTGAGGGTGTTTCTCCAAACAAGCGTTGTTGCGGCACGTGGATACTTTTATTCGCCTATTGAAAATAGTGAAGCGAAAGGATTTGACGCTTTTCATTTGATGGAGCGCGATGGAAATATTGATCTATGGTTTGGAGAAGCGAAATTCTATTTGCATTACAAGAGTGCAATAACCCCTGTAATAGAAAAATTGGGAACATCATTGTCAGATGGTTATTTGAATCGGAATTTGATAGCAATTATAAATGAGCGGGATAATCTTTCTGTTCAGAATGATCAACTGAATAGTCTATTGGACTCTTGGCAAGAAAACCCCGATATCAATTTGGCGCAAGAAATGCAGAACCGGGGTATACGGCTAATCTATCCTATTTTTATTGCTTATGAAAAAGCTTCTAGAGATACATACCATCAAAGTATAAAAAAATGTATCGATCATATTGCTGTAGAATATGCACGGATTGGTATTAATATTCCTGCTACATTTGATTATCGACTTTTCTTTATCTTTCTACCGCTGTCAGAGGTCAAACAAATCAAGGAGAGCGTGATTCAATGGATAGATTCACAAGAACCGCTGATGTAATTAAGGCGTATTATAATTATAAAAAAACAGAAAATTCTGCAACATTTGTCAAAAAAGTTTGCGGCTTCTTTGACTATATGAAAGATGAGACATTGTCTGATGCCGATTTGAATTTACTCTTGTTTTTGGCGAATGAAGCAGGTGTTCCTCAATACTATGATTTGTTAAAATCAAAGTTCACAAATGCCGAGATTGGTGATGAAAATATCAATTCACTTACAATGAGCGCACTGTTCCATGATGCAAGCCTTATCAGAGGTGATAGTAAATTACATCGTTATCAAAAGCATGTTCTAGATAGTTTTGTAATCGAACAGCGAAATCGTTATGTTTTAACTGCTCCTACATCCTTTGGAAAAACTTTCTTGGTCTACGAAATTATCCAAAAGATGCAGTATAGGAATGTGCTTTTGATTTTTCCGGCAATAAGCTTATTATCTGAAAATTATGCGCGTCTTTGTAATTGGGAAGCCTTTAATAGCTACGCTATTCATTCATTGAGTGAAGAAACTTTTGAGATTGCTCAGAAGAATATCTTTATTTTTACACCTGAGAGATTTCTGTCTTTTATGGATTCACATCAGCATCTTCACTTTGATTTTGCTTTTATTGACGAAGTTTATAAAATTGATAATAGTTTTATTATAGACCAGGAAACATCGGGAGAAAATGAACGTGATACAGCTTATCGCTTGACAGTAGAATTTATTTGCAATCTAACGGATGATATGCTACTCGCAGGCCCATATATGGCCCTACCGTCAGCAGAAACGGAGCAACACAAATCTTTTAATAATTTTGCACATGATAATGGATTTGCGTTTCTTCTGTATAATCAGTTTGAAATTGTCTCGAAGGAATATACAACAGTTAAAAGTAAGAAGCAATATATTATTGACAGTATTCCAGTTGAAATCGGTTCAGTGAGTAAGACGCAGAAGATTGCCAATATTGTTCAGGCTTTGAGTTCCCCCACAGAAAATACTATCATTTATTGTAGTCGAAAATCCGATACAGAATTGTATGCTAGACAGTTGTTGCAAGATGAAGATCTTATTTTATCATTTCAAGAAAGGTGTTCAGGGGTAGATGCACCTGTCTATGAAATTTTCTTAAATCATTTACAAAATACGTTTGGTGACGATTGGATTGTATTAAAGGCATTACGAGGAAGAATAGGGATCCATCACAGTCTTGTACCAAAATATATTCAAAAAGAAATCATCAATTTGTTTAACTGTGGGGCATTGATTTGTCTTTTTTCGACTACTACAATTACCGAGGGGGTTAATACATCTGCAAAAAATATAATTATTACATCGGGAAAAAAAGGTGCGAAAAAACTTAGACAATTTGATGCTAAAAACATCGCTGGTCGAGCAGGGCGTTTTCAACAACATTATTCAGGAAGAGTTATTGACCTGAATAATAGCTTTGAGAGCATTGTTAACAGCAGGCCGGAACTATTAGAACACAAAAATTATGATATCGATGCGCCAAAAACAGATGTTGACTATCAAATTACAAAGGATCAATATTTATCTGCGGCAAATCTTCAAGAGAAAGAAATGATAACTTCACAAATTGAGGCATCTGGAATTCCAGCAAATGTTTTTAACGGCTTCAGAGTTGTGGGACCTAAAGATAAACTGCTGTTGTATGCAAACATAGAAAAAATGCCTTGGTGGACGATTGATGAGATTAAACAAGTTTCCATTAAATTAGCAAGAAGTAATGCAAAAAGTTTGTATTGGAGTGGTTTTCAAGCTATTCTCAATCTGATATTTCCCATTGTGCGGGAAGAAAAGCTTAAGCAGCTTATTAGTTTCCGAGTTGGCGGCAAACAAGAGTACTCCTTAGTTACCGTGCTATTAAGCTCGTATCTTGAAGGTGGGTTTATGTCAATGGTGAATTATTATACCACTCGTCAAAATTCGCCCAAGACTAAAGACGAAGCGATACGAATAGTTGCGGATTTTGTTTATAATATTTTCAAATATCATTTAGTAAAATATCTCGGTTTGTTCGATGCTTTCTTTAGATACCGGGTTTCAACTCTTGAAAACATTGATATAGATAGTGTCCCTGGATTGGGCCTATTGCTGCAAAAGCTTGAGTACAATGCATTGTCTCCTGCTGCGCGCAAGGTAAGTGACTATGGCGTTCCTTTTAAGCTTATTGATTGTTATGATAGCCAAACAGAATATGATAAGGCGCAGTTTGATGCTTATGAGAAACAAATTGATGAGCAAGTAAGCAGATTGTTCCAATAAGCAAGTCCGTTAGAAAACCGTTAAGTGGTGAGCCAAATATTTCGGTTTGATTTTAAAAAGATTGTTTCGATTATATAGAAACACAAAAGTTAATGGACTAGATAAGGTTGGATTTATAGATTGTATTTTTTTTTTTGCACGGCCACTCAAACAAATGCCGTCAAGTCGGTGGTGGATAGGGTGATTTTTGTTTGTTGGAGAGTAAGTGCACGGTTTCTGCACGGATTTTGCACGGTTTCAAAACGTGCAGAGGGTGCTTTTCGTTGCAAAATCCGACAAAGGGTGCAGAAATTACCGGGTGAAAAATCACGTTGCTTTGATTAAAAATAACGATGACTCGAAACATCCATAAATTGAGACGAACCGGCGGCTTGCTCTCTTAATCAGTGGGCCCAGGGTTCGAGTCCCTGGAGGTGCATCAGATATTGAACGTCAAATCGTAAGATTTGGCGTTCTTTCTTTATGTAAGAAAGCGGCTGCACACTTTCTGCACACCGTTTGCACATTTGCCCGAATCGGGGGCTTTTCTGCGCAAGGTTTGCACAGCCTGCTTTCCTTTGCATAAAAAGAAGAAATTTTAGGCGAACAAGGCTCTCGTCAATTCTCTGCGTTCGTCTGCGTCCATCAGCCGGATGGCTTCAAGGATCTCCCTACCGGAGATTTTTGTTGCCGCCGGCTTTTCGTTTTGCCGGGGCTGGGATGTTGCCGGGGTTAGGTCTTGGGAATAGAAGTTCGCTTCGATCTTCTCGGTCAGCTCCAGCCGGGGCTTGTCCTGCGTGTGGGCGTAGGTGTCCATCAGGACAGATGCCGTCGCATGACCTGTGTTGCCCTGCACCGACTTGAAGTCGCCGTCCGACTGCAAGAGCTGGTAGGTGGCACTGGAGTGCCGCAGGCCGTGGAACACGATCTGCTCAAACTCCGGGTGCTCGGATCTCCACAGGCGGTACCACTTTGTCAGCAGCTCCGGCGCGATGGGCAAGCCGTCCGGGAGTCGGAACAACTGCCCACAGTTGCTATATTTCTCCGGGGCGTTCTGCTCGTCCTGTTTGAGCTTTTCAAGCCATGCCAGCAGTTCTTCCTTCAAGGGCTTGGTCATATACAGAACACGGTTGGACTTCTTGGTTTTGGGCTTTTTTAGGATGAGAGAGGACTTGCTGCCCTCGCGCCTATCTGGGAAGGTGTAGTAGACCTGCTTGGGGTCAAGCTTTTCCAGAGCATCCTTGTTGGCTCGCTGCATGGTCTTGCTGACTGAGATGGTGCCGCGCCCATCGGCGGCATCGAAATCCAGATCACTCGGCTGTAAGCCGAGAATTTCGCCCTCACGGAGCGAAAGGACCATGCTCATGTGCACCGCCAGATGGAGTGCCGGGTTCTCGATGGTCTGCAATGCCGCCAGCATGGTCTTTTTGTCCCAGATGGTACGTTCCTCACTGTTTGCCTTGGGCGCATCACGGGGTAGGGGAATCTTGTGAATCAAATCCCACTCCACCGCATAGGAGAAAGCAGTCTTGAGCAGCGTGTGGACTTCGTGGATAGAAGTGCTGGACAGCAACCGCTTCTTCTGCTTTTCGGTCAGGGGCTGCTTTACGCCGTGGACGTACTGCCCGCAGGGGGTCTTGGCAAGGGTAGCATAGGACTTCTCAATGTCGTAGGTGCGCAGTTCCTGTACCTTCCGCTTCCCGATATACGGCACGATAAGGTTCTGCACCATCGCCACAGACTGGGTGTAGGTCTTGGGGGACCATTTGTGCTTGGTGGACTGAATCGGAATCCACTTGTACAGCATTTCCTCCACCGTCATGGTGTCGGGGACAAGGAATGTGCCATCCAGCAGTTCTTTCTCGACCGTGATCTTTCGCTCCTGCGCCTCCTTTTTGGTCTTGAAACTTTCCCATCCCTCGCAGGGCTTGCCGGAATGGTCTTTGTACTTGTAACGGACGGAGTAGGAATCTCCGCGCTTTAGAATAGATGCCATAGATTACCTCCCTCAGACCGCCGCAAACCAGTTGTCGAAGCTCTGTTTGGTTACCCGGATACTGGTGCCGATGCGCAGCACCCGAAAATCCTTCGTGGTGTTGCACAGGTTGTACGCAGCGCGAGGAGAAATCGCCAAAAGCTGGGCGATTTCCTCCACCCGGTAAACAAGCGGTTTGAGCTTGGCTGCTTTGGTCTGGTCAGAAGATTCAATGGCAGGGGATTTAGACATCTCCATTGTAGCGAGGTTCGAGTCCATTTGCAAGGATTTATTCGTATAATTTTCATATTTCACGGTTTCGGTCATGTCAGGCCGATTCATATTCATAGGCAGACCTCCACTTCCTTGTAACCGGGTGCCGGGGCAGAAAGTGCCAACTTTCTGCCCCAAACGTTCCCGATGAGTTCAGATTTCCGAGTACCCCTCCTGTGTGCGGGGTTGTGCCGATGGTTTGTTTTGCGCCTGTTCTGCCTGCAAACGGCTCAACAGTTGCAGAACGGAATCCCGTGCTTTCTCCTTGACCTGTTCCTTGCCTTTCTGCCGGGCCTCCGGCTTCAGGAGCTTCTCCTGCAAGCGGGCAGCGGTGGTCTGCATGGTCTTGAGAAACTTGTCCAACACGGTATCCAACCGATGGGCTGCATATTCTCTCGTGGACTGCGGAGCCTTGCGTTCAGGGGACAGCACCCACTTCTTCGTGTCCTCGATCATCCGCATCACCGCAAAAGACAAACAGAAAAAGTGGCTGTTCGGCACGGTGGGCATGGCAGTCATAGCGGCGGTACTTGCGAGAATTATGATGTTTCTTATGGAAAGCTGAGGCGATATCAATGATGTTTCAAACTTATGGCAACAGGAATCATCCTGCGGTGCTGTTCTTTCATGCTATGGGTGTGACGGGGGAGAGCAGCGAACCGGTTGCAAACTATTTACAGGATCGGTATTTCTGCATTTTACCTACCTCCACCGTGTACTGCAAAGGGCAGAAATGTAACCGTTGTAATACTGCAAGACCTGTTCCACGGCCCCGGCGTCACCGGCGCGGGCCGCCTCGATCACTGCAAGGGGCAAAGGCTCCTTATATCTGGCCTGCTTCATTCTGCAATACCTCCCGTCAGTCTTGTTCTCATGGTTTCCAGCGTCTTAGTCCTGTGCCGCTGGACGGCGCTGCGGGACATTCCCACCACCGCGCCGATCTCGCTGTCCGTCAGTTCCAGGACACAATGCAGTATCAAGATGCTTTGTCCCGGCTGGGGCAAGCTGGCAAAGGCAGCGGCCACCAGCCCGTCGCTGATCTGAAGCTCACAGCCATAGGCCGGAAATATAAAACTGTCGCTGGGGTACTGATCTATCGTGCATAGCGTGTCCAGTTCCGAAAGCGGCAGCGTTTCAAAGGATGTTTCCCAGCCACGCTGACGCTTCCTTTCCCGGAAGTAGTCAACGGCTTCATGGTACAGTACCAGCTTGCAAAAATGGTCAAACTGGCAGCGCCTCCCGTAATCATCAGGGGTAACTTTCATCTTCTCACCTCCTTTCCGTGGGGAGTGAGCAGGATGATCCTGTCCGTTGTCAGGGGCCTATGCTGGCCCTGGTCTGCTGACCGCCTCCTTTTCCATCTGATTTTTTGCCGGAAATGAGAATCCGCGAAAATCGACAAAAATCGCCCGGCAGGTCGTAAACCTACCGGGCGACGATTTGAAGCGTTTTGTTGTTTTCTTACATGGTATAGTTCATACTCATAGCCGGAATATTCCCGTGGCGGGGCAAGGCTTTTTTTAAGCGGTAGAAGTGGATTAGATTATAATGATAGTAAAACAGCATGGCGGCGTCCTCCCGTGGGCCGCCATGCCTTTAACTGCTGGGAATGACAGAAAGAAAGCAGCGGCCTTGATTTCTCAAAACCGCCACCAGTGAATATAAATTAAGCGTGAAAATGGGTCTGCCCAGCAGCGTTTTTTTCTTTTCTGCCGCTGGGCAGATGTTTTTTCTTTAGATACATGATAAGAGGAATTTTTGAAGATTCCATAAAGATTTGAAAAATGGACGGACATAAAAGACGTCCATTACACTATCGGAAAATCAGCAAGGAAGTTTCATAGTAACCTTTGCGCCGCCGGTTTCTTTTGAATTTTCTAAAATAAGCTGACCATTATGTTGTTCCATAATCGAATTTGTAATATATAGACCCATACCAAAGTGTGACTTTGAATTGCGGCTTTGATCGCCCATATAGAACCGTTCCTGTGCGTGGCATAATGCCTCTTTAGAAAACCCCGTTCCCTCGTCTGTGACTGAAATTTCCACGAAACTGTTGTTACTCTGAACATCCACATAAAGCGTTCCGCCTTGCGGGGAGTAGTCCAGCCCATTACTGATAACATTCATAATAGCACGTTCTATCAGCACCCTATCAAATTTCAGCATTTGAGGGAGTGAAACAGTATTTATTTGCAGCCGGATTTCTTTTGTCCGGCATAGTGATTCCATATAACCGAACAAGTGCTGCATGAACGCTGGCAAGTCTATACTTTCAATATGGAGCTGATAACCAACCGCCGCCCGTGATATATCAATCAGGGTTTGAATATATGACTGCATCTGGCCGGAGCTTTCCACGACGTAACCAGCGTATAATCGTTGCTCATCATCAAGATTTGTTTCTGTGAGTAAATCAGCATTTCCTTGAATAACCGTCAGAGGCGTTTTCAAATCATGGGCAAGCGCGGCGATTTGCTCTTTCTGTGTCTGTTCGGTTTTCCATTGCCGTTCTAACGAAATTTTCAGATTATCTTTCATATCTGAAAAAGATGCAAGGACATCTTCAAACTCTTTGATTTTGGCGTGTCCTACTTCAAAATCAAGGTTTTGCTTTGAAACCTCCGCAGTTGCTTCAAAAAGCGGGGTCAGTTGTGTACGCAGGTTCTTAGCAAATCTGGCGGTCAGTATGATAATGACCAGCAGCGAATTTACAGCCATCAGGATAAACGCAAGCGTATCAGGAGATGGAAAATATTCCGGTAGCCATGACACTGTAAATTGAGAACCAATATAATACCTTAAAACGCAAAATTCGTTTTCCCGGACAACAAGTGCAAACTGCCTCCCCGTAGCATATTCAATATATTCTCCCTTTGCGTACAGCAGGGCAATTTCTTTTTCATCATCGTCCATATTGCTGTAAAGCTCATTAAAGTTCTTGTCCAGAATTAAGTAGCCGCATCCCTGTGGAATCACAACCTTTGTAATATCCGGGGCAATCGTCAGCGTTGGAATGATCTCTTTTACCTGCAATTCACTTAGATTTGCTCTTGTAGCTAATCCAGCATTTATAGCAAGTCCCTCCAAACCAAAAGGGACAATAATTGCCGCTACCAGCATGACAATGAGGGAGATAGCAAACTGGCGAAACAATATTTTCAATGTAGGTTTCTTTTTCACTCCCATTTATATCCTATCCCCCATACGGTGCTGATCGGACTTATTTTGAAATGCTCCAATTTCGCACGAATATTTTTTATATGCGTTGAGATCGTAGAGTTATCGCCTATTCCATCAAACCCGAAAACGGCTTCATAGATTTGTTCTTTTGCAAAAACCTGTCCCCGGTTTTTTGCAAGGTATTCACAGATTGAATACTCGCTTTTGGTAAGGGGAACCGGCTGTTCTGAAACATACAGTACCATTGCGGAAAGGTCAAATTTTATATCAGGCTCAAATGAAAGTGTGCTGTGATGCTCCCTTTTTTCTCTGCGTAAATGTGCCGCGACACGGGCGCGAAGCTCCTGAATACGAAAAGGTTTCGTAATATAATCATCCGCACCGATGCCCAATCCAAACAATATATCTTCCTCTAATGTCTTTGCGGTCAGAAAGAGAATCGGGCAGTCTACCATATTCCTGATCTGTTTGCAAAACTCAAACCCGTCTGTGCCAGGCATCATCACATCCAAAAGAATGAGGTCATAGAAATGCAGCTTTTTGATGTCTACATCATCCGCATTTTGACAGACTGTTATCAAATATCCATCTTTCCCCAAACTGTTCTTAATCAATTCCAAGATAGAAACTTCATCGTCAACTACAAGTAAGTGGGTCAAAAAATCACCTCCCGCCCCATTATACCACATTGTCGAGGTTACTCATCATTATTTTTAATGTCAGCTTTCCGATATTCATTGTTGATATTTACAGCTACGGCATTGCTTATATCCACATCCACAATACTGTAAACGTAGCCGAAACTGAAATCTTTCCCCGCCACATTTTTGAAGCGTTTCGATACCTGCCCGATTTCTTCTTGCAGTTCTGACATTTCAAGACATTCATCCGTTATGGTATATGTCAGGCCGTTATATGAAATTTCATCATAGTTTGCGGCGTTCAGCTCATAATACGGCAGAGATTCATTTAACGCCTTATTTTTATCGGCGGTATCGCGGAGCGCACCGCAGGCCGATAAGCATATAAGACTTACAAGCACAATTACCACGGCAAACAGGCACTTTTTATTCACTGTTTTTACCTCCCTCCCAACCATGAAACCAAACCAAACTGGCAATCAGCAGACAAACAGTGCAGCATACAGAAATAATCATACCGCTGAAAAAATCGGTTTTTACCTGTGCATACAGTTGGGGGCTATCCCATGCAAGCACAGTGTAATCCATAGCACGAACGCCCCAGGCCCAGGGAATATATTTCCATGTAGCGTCACCAAGCCCTGTTATCATAAGGGCAGCTATTAAACTCCCTGCAATTCCCAATCCCATAGATGCGTTCATCAACAAACTGACCGACGGCGAGGGTGTCAACGTGATCTTTGAGGCCGCAGGCGTTCCCGCACTGCTGGCACATGCAACCAGCCAGCTTTCTCCCGCAGGCCGTCTGGTGGCTATGACCTTTGGCAAGGAGCCGATCCCCGTGAACTTCAAGGAGATCAACGCAAAGGAACTGACCATTCTGGGTACCCGTCATCAGTACCAGAAGTTCCCCGAGGTGGTCAAGATCCTGCCTGACCACCTGAAAGAGGTCGATGAGATCACCACGCATGTGTTCAAGGCAGAGGACTTCCAGAAGGCATTCGATACCCTTGCAGACCGTAACAGCGGCGCTGGCAAGGTGGTGCTGACCTTCGCCTGAGAGCAAGTGCCCCTTACATTATAAAAAGATAAACAAAAAGGAGCTGCTGCACAGTGTTTGTGCGGCGGCTCTTTTTTGCCTGCGGAGGACTTGACAAGAATGATATAAAGTGATATTATTTTGATATCATAAAGAAACGCTTCCGCACCCTGTGAAGGAGGGAACTGTTATGGAAGAGAAAATTCTGCAGACCAAAAAGAACGGCATGGTCATGCTGCTGCTCACCCTGCTGGGCTATGCTGTTACCGTCCTGCTGTTTTTCTACAGCATCATTCTGCTGGACGAAAGCCTGTTTCCGGGCATCCTGCTCACGATCCTGTCCATCGCATACTGGGTGGCGGGCATCTTCCTGCTCTGCGGCCTGAAGGTGTTAAAGCCCCAGGAAGCACTGGTGCTCACCCTGTTCGGCGATTACATCGGCACCCTGAAGGGACAGGGGTTTTACTGGGTGAACCCCTTCTGCACCGCGGTGAACCCGGCAGCTGGCACCAAACTGAGCCAGAGCGGCGATGTGAACAGCGGCGAGACCGGCATGGCGGCCCTGCTTAAGGCAGGCAACAGCAGTCCCCAGACTGCAGAATCGACCAGCAAGAAGATCTCGCTCAAAATGATGACCCTCAATAACTCCCGCCAGAAGATCAACGATTGTCTGGGCAACCCGGTGGAGATCGGCATTGCGGTCATCTGGCGCGTGACCGATACCGCAAAGGCCGTATTCAATGTGGACAACTACAAGGAGTACCTCTCCCTGCAGTGCGACAGCGCTCTGCGCAATGTGGTGCGCATTTACCCCTATGATGTGGCTCCCAATGTGGATACCACCGGCGACGGCGTAGCCGATGAGGGCAGTCTGCGCGGCTCCTCGGAGGTGGTAGCCGCCCGCATCCGGGACGAGATCCAGAAGAATGTAGCCGAGGCCGGCATCGAGGTAGTGGAAGCCCGCATCACCTATCTGGCCTATGCGCCGGAGATTGCGGCCGTGATGCTGCAGCGCCAGCAGGCAAGCGCCATCATCGATGCCCGCAAGATGATCGTGGACGGTGCTGTGGGCATGGTGGAAATGGCCCTTGAACGCCTGAATGAGAACAAGGTAGTGGAGCTGGACGACGAGCGCAAGGCGGCAATGGTCTCCAACCTGCTGGTGGTGCTGTGCGGCAACCGTGATGCCCAGCCCATCGTGAACAGCGGCAGCCTGTACTGATGGCAGAACCAAAAAAGCAGGTGCCCCTGCGCCTGAACGCGAAGCTCTACGATGCCCTTGCCGCCTGGGCCGAAGATGACTTCCGCTCGGTGAACGGGCAGATCGAATATCTGCTGACGGAGTGCGTGCGGCAGCGCAAAAAGAACGGCAAGTATGTCTCGGACCAGATCGATGTGCCGCCTGAACTGGATATCAAATAAAATACCAATTGGCCCCGGCTGTGCGGATGAACTCTGCATGGCCGGGGTTTGTGTTTATCTGTGGCTCCCTAAAGGCTGAAAATGCGAAATTTCCTGCCGAAAAATAACGAAAATGCATTGACAGTTGCACGCTTGTGACGCTATAATAAGCCAAGGAATATCTTTCTGTGGCAATGGAAAGACCTTCCCGCAGAAAACTATATTCCGAAGAAAAGAGGGAAACTTACCCGCTTGAACAGACAAAAACAACATCGTGGTGCCGCTGCTGCGCTGGCTGTGCTGGTGCTGGCAGCTGTACTGCTTTTTGTGGGCGGAAGCTGGCTGGAAAAGCGCAGCCAAAAGCCGGAGACCCGGACGGAGCTGCCGCAGGAGACCGCCGAGACCATGGAAGTGGACGGCGTGACCTACCGCAGGCGCACAGATCTGACCACCATCCTTGTTATGGGCATCGACCATGACAGCGAGGTGGAAGCAGAAGGCTCCTATCAGGGCGGTCAGGCGGATTTTCAGCGGCTCATTGTGATAGACAGCAAAGACAAGACGGTCCGTCAGCTCAAGATCGACCGCGACACCATGGCAGAGGTGACGGTGCTTGGCATGCTGGGCAATCCGGTGGGCACCACTCAGATGCAGATCAGCCTTGCCCATGGCTTTGGCGATGGCAAGGATGAAAGCTGCGGCTATGCCCGTGATGCGGTGTCCCGCCTGCTGCAGGGGGAAAACATTGATTTCTATCTGGCTATGAGTCTGGACGGCATCTCGGTGCTGAACGACCTTGCAGGCGGTGTGACCGTGACGCTGGAGGATGATTTCTCCGCAGCAGACCCGGCCATGACCAAGGGAGCTACCCTGACGCTGCAGGGCAATCAGGCTGAGATCTTTGTGCGCAGGCGCATGGATATTGGCGAAGGCACCAACGAAGCCCGCATGGTGCGGCAGGAGGAGTATCTTGCACAGCTTTCCGCACAGCTGGAAAGCAGGGTGCAGCAGGATCAGCAGTTCACCGCACAGGTGTACGATGCGCTGCAGCCGTATCTGGTCACCGACCTTGCAAAGGGCCGGCTGGTGAACGAGGTGTGGGCTGCCAAAGATGATACTGTGGAGCCTGCCATTGCACTGGAGGGCGAGCATAAGGTGGCAGAGGACGGATTCACCGAGTTCTATCCGACCGAAGCTTCCATCCAGAAAGCGGTTCTGACGCTGTTTTGGGAGCCTGTTGAAGAATGATGTAAATGTTGAAAAGCATTTGCGATAGAAAGCAGCATCTTGGGGAGTGCGGCTTGAAGTGAAAGGAGATCTTCATTATGAAGAAAGTTATCAGCGCTGTTTTGACCGCTGCTATGGTCGTGGGCATGGGTGTGTCTGTTCTGGCAGCAACGCCCAGCAAGACTGTGGCAGATGAGGTCAAGGCCAGCGGTTCTGCTACCGTCACCGGTGTTCTGGGCATTGTCAGCGATGTGAGGGTCACTGCCAAGGAGGATACCGCTCAGGTCGAGGAAGTCCTGCAGGACATCACTTCTGATGCAGACCTGCAGAAGGCTGCGGGCGCTTCGAAAGAAAAGAAGACGACTATAGATGTTACTGTAACGCAGGCCTTTGAGATGCAGACCTCTAACCTGCTCGACGCTGCAAATGTTAAGCTGACCATTGAGTCCAAGGTCATTGAGGCTGCTTACGAGGACAACGAGCAAGTTACCGTTCTGGTGGCTGTGCCCAAGACGAAGGCAGACGGCACTGTGACCTATACCTACTATACTGTGCCCGGTAAGGTCGTGGATGGCGAGATCGTGGTGAACCTGAAGGGCCGTCAGGTCAAGCTCTATGGCTCCAACTTCGTTCTGGTGGCCGTGAAGACCATTGAGGGCTAAGAACTAGAAATGTTCTGCGGTGCTCCCTGATGAAAAAGGGAACGCCGCATTTTTGGCGTATAGGATTCAGAAAAATAGAGGAAAGGGCACAATGCCCGGGCCGCATGGGCGGCAATATTATGCAGTATTATAGGTAAGGAGTGAAATCGTGCAGCAAGATACTTTTGTGAAGGAGCGCACAGCTTTAGCGGCACAGCCGGAACAGGACGAAGATACCATTGATCTGCTGGAGCTGGCATTGGGCCTGCTGGCCCACTGGACGCTCATTGCAGCCACGGCTGTGGTGGGTGCCGTGCTGATGGCGCTTTATACGTTTTTTCTGGTAACGCCGATGTACAAAGCAACGGCTACCATCTATGTGGTCAGCCGCAATGATTCGGTGCTGAACTTCTCCGATCTGCAGGTCGGCAGCGAGCTGACCAGCGATTACATCAAGGTCTTTGAAATGTGGGAAGTCCACGAAAAGGTCATCAGCAACCTGGATCTGGATTACACCTACACCGATATGGCCAGTATGCTGTCTGTCACCAACACCAGCGACACCCGTATGCTGGATATCACGGTCACGAACCCGGACCCGGAAGAAGCAGCAGCGATCGCAAACGAGTATGCGGATGTGGGCGCAAAGTACATCTCGGAAAAGATGAAGACGGACGAGCCCACCCTGATGTCTTCTGCGCGTGTGCCGGAGAACCCGTTCAGCCCCAACAAGGCCAAGAACATCCTGCTGGGCTTTGTAGTGGGCTTTGTGCTGGCCTGCGCCGTGGTGGTGCTGCGGACCATGCTGGACGATACCTACAAGTCTGCCGATGATATCCGCAAGTATACCGGCATGGTCGTGCTGGCATCGATCCCGCTGGCCGATGCTGGCGAACAGCCGAAAGAGAAAAGCGAGTTCAAGCGCCGCACCAAGCGGTTTGCCAATGATGTCCGCCGCCGTGTGGGTGGCAGCTCTGGGAGGAAAGCATGAAACAGCTGAAGATCACAAAATTTCCGGCTCTGGATTATGCGGGAAATGAAGCCTTTAATACCCTGAGCACCAACCTCTCCTTTGCAGGTGCGAGTGTCAAAAAGATCATGATCACCAGCTGCCATGCTGCAGAGGGCAAGAGCTATCTGTCCATAAACCTGATGCGCACGCTGGCACAGCGCGGCATCAAGGTGGCGCTGGTGGACGCAGACCTGCGCCGCAGCATGGTCAACAATGACTACGGCCTGAAATATGAGGATGGCCGCAGCGACGGCAAGGGCCTCTCCCATTTTCTGGCCGGCATGGTGGGCATGGATGAGGTCATCTACCAGACCGACATCCCCAACGCGATCATGGTGCCGGTGGGCCGCGATGTGCCCAACCCGCTGGCGCTGCTGACCAACAGCCATTTTGCCGAACTGCTGGATATGCTGGCCAGAATGGCAGATTACGTCATTGTGGACGCACCCCCGGTGGGCATGGTCATCGATGCGGCGGAGATCGCCAAGGCATGTGACGGCACCCTGATCGCAGTGAACTACAACGATGTAAGCCGTCAGGAGCTGCTGGACGTGAAGCAGCAGATCGAGCAGACCGGCTGCCCCATTCTGGGCACCGTGCTCAATCAGGTGGACTACGACAACTATATGGGCCGCAAGTACTACAAATCCTACTCAAAGTATGGAAAGTACGGCTATTACAGAAAGTATTATAAACGAAGCCACGAAGCGGAAAAGAAATGAGCGGCTTTACGGATTATCATGCGCACTTCGTCTACGGCGTGGACGATGGTGCGCAGACCAGAGAAGAAATGTATGCCATGCTGGATGCAGCGGTAGCAGACGGTGTGCGGCACCTGTTTGCTACCTCGCACAGTACGCCGGGCATGGAACGCTTCCCGCAGGAAATCTACGACCGGCATCTGGCGCTGGCCCGCGCATACTGCACACAAAAAGGCTACGACCTGAAGCTGGAGCACGGCTCTGAGTTGCTGTATACCCCTGCGACGGGATATGCGGCAGTCCAGCGCCAGCTGCTGACCTTGGGAGATACCGGCTGGGTGCTGCTGGAATTTGTGCCGAACATAACGGCAAAGGAGCTGGAAACGGCTCTGCAGGAGATCACGGGTGCGGGTTACCGCATTCTGGTGGCCCACATTGAGCGGTATCCCTGCCTTGCGCAGCACGGCCTGCTGGCCCGCCTGCACAAACAGTACCGGCTGCGCTGCCAGATCAACTGTTCGGCTGTGCTGGACAGCGGCTTCTGGCAGCGGATGCGGCTGGAGCACTGGGTCAAGGCGGGGCTGGTGGACGCGGTCTCTTCCGATGCACACAACTGCACCTCGCGCCCGACCCGGATGCGGCAGGCGTATGAGCGGCTCTGCACCCGTGTGGGACAAACGACAGCACAAAAACTGACCGGACTGGATGGCACAGAGTATCTTGTATAGTTGCTTTGACTGCCGGAAATGAAAATGGGAAAGACGCCACTTTCAGCCAGCTGCTTCGTGAGGAAACGGATGGGGAAGGAACGTCCTTTTGTAAAGAAGTGTGGAGCTTCTGGCTTTTTGTGCAAAAAAACTTGCGAATCAAAGGACAAAGTGTTAAACTGAAACAGGGAACATGTATGGTAAACTTGCGGGGGTGTACGAATGAAGATACTGGTCGTCGATGATGGACAGCTTGCAATCAACTCGCTGATCCGCATCCTGTGCCGCGTTGCACCCGACTGTGACTATATCAGCGCCATGACGACCGAGGATGCACTGAGCTGGATGCGTCAGGGGCCGATGGACGCGGCTTTCCTCAATCTGGAAATGCCCGGCATGAACGGGCTTGCTTTGACGCGCATGATCCAGAAGCTGCAGCCGCGCTGCAACATCATTGTGGTAACAGAGCACCCGGAGTATGCGCTGGAAGCGCTGCAGATCTTCGTGAGCGGCTTTTTACTCAAGCCTGCAAACGAGGCAGATGTGCGCAATGTGCTGGAGCATCTGCGCTACCCGCCGGAGAATGCCCCTGTCGGCATCAAGATCCAGTGCTTTGGCAATTTTGAGATCTTCGTGGGCGGGCGCGCTTTGGCCTTCAAGCGCAGCAAGAGCAAGGAGCTGCTGGCCTATCTGGTGGATCGCAATGGTGCCACCTGCACCAACGGCGAAATGCTGGCCGTGCTGTGGGAGGATAAGCCCGACACCGCATCGCTGCACAGCCATCTCCGCAATCTGATCTTTGACCTGAGCCATACGCTGGAGGATGCAGGTGTTACCGGCCTGCTCATCCGCGGCCGCAGCACACTGGCGCTGGACACCAGCAAGGTGGATTGTGATTATTACAATTTCCTGCGGGGCAGCCGCTCGGCCACCAATTCCTATCGCGGCGAGTATATGACCCAGTATTCTTGGGCAGAGGTGACCCGTTCAGCGCTGCGCCAGCAGGCAAATGTGCAGAAAACAGCCTCGATCCCCAGTTACTATGTGCCGCCTACCGGCTTTTAAACCAGAAAAAACAAGAACACCTCAGAAAATCGCTCGATTTTCTGAGGTGTTTTTTCTTGACATGAAAATACCCCAAGAGTACTCAGAGTTTTGTTTTTACTCTGTCTATTCTAGGGGTAGCATATCAAAAGTAAAGGGGCTTTGTGTGCAATTATTTACTGCTGCGCAAAAATTTTGATCTCATCCTTATCCATAAAGGCGGCACCGGAAAAACCGGAAGCTTCCAGCTGGCCCAACTGTTTGCCCAGCTTCTTGGCCTGCTGCAGAACGGTGACATTGTAGCTGCTGCGCAGGTCTGCAGCCTTGGCAAGAACGGCGGTGAAGTCGGCATCCTTGCCGTACAGCAGGGCGATCTTCTGCTTTGCGCCGGGGATCTGGTAGCCCTGCTCCAGCAGGATGCCGCACACCCGCTCGAAGCCGATGGAGAAGCCCACGGCGGGCACCTGAGTGCCCAGGAACTTGCCCACCATGTTGTCGTAGCGGCCGCCGCCGGCCACGGCACCGCTGAACTGCGGGCAGGTGATCTCAAACACCATGCCGGTGTAGTAGCCCTGACCGCGCACCAGACTGGGGCAGTAGGCTACCTGATAGCGGCCTGCAGCCATGGCGTTGGCGGTAGCAAGGACATACTTGAGGTCATCGGCAATGGCGGGGTCTGCGCAGCGGGCAGCCACGGCATCCAGCGTGACTTCGCCTGCGGCAATGAAGTCGGCCAGTGCGTTGATGGCATTTTCCGGCAGCTGCTTTTCGGTCAGCTCAGCCTTCACACCATCGGCGCCGATCTTGTCCATCTTATCAAAGGTGATGCAGACGGAATCCAGCGTATCAGCGGAAAAACCCATGCTCTCCAGCATCCCGCGCAGGATGCGGCGGTCATTGATGTTGACGGTGAAGCCGGTGAAGCCGATGTTCAGCAGGGCACGGGTGGTCACGTCGATCAGCTCCACCTCGGCATTGGGGGAAGAATCGCCCAGAATGTCGATATCGCACTGTACGAACTCGCGCAGACGGCCCTTCTGCGGGCGCTCGGCGCGGAACACACGGTCGGTCTGGATCACCTTGAAGGGGCTGGGCAGTTTATCCTTGTTGGCGGCATAGTAGCGGCTCAGCGGCAGGGTCAGGTCATAGCGCAGGCCCATATCGGACAGCTGCTTGGGATCGCCGGTGTTCAGGGCAGCGGTGAGCTTATCGCCGCGCTTGAGCACCTTGAAGATCAGGTTCAGGTTGTCGCCGCCGTCGGATTTGTCCAGATTCTCCATATCCTCCAGCATGGGGGTGGAAATGCGCTCGAAGCCGGACGCACGGTAGGTCTCCAGAATTTTGCCCTGAATGTAATCGCGCAGGGTCTGCTCTGCGGGCAGCAGGTCGCGCATGCCCTTCAATGCCTGTGTTTTCATAAGATGGTTCCTCTCTATATAAATCAATGTAAATACTTTTACCTTATTCATTATAAAGAAATCTGCCGTTTTGTCAATTGAAATGGGCACACTGTAAGGGAAAAACCATTCGGAGGGCAGGCAATGAAACAGCAATTTACAGCAAAACATCCGTGGACCATCCTTGCGGCGGGCGCAGCCATTCAGGTGCTCACGGGCATCCCGGCGGCGTGGGGCGTATTCCAGCAGCCGGTCATGGACGAGTACGGCCTGAGCGAGCAGGGGGCAGGCTATGCCTTCGGCATCCTCATTGCGGCGTTCGGCGTGGGGTGCGTCCTCGGCGGCTTTCTGCAGGACAGCCGAGGCCCGCGGTGTGCGGCTCTGTGGGGAACAGCACTGCTGTGCGGCGGATTTTTTGCAGCGGCCATCCTGCCGGGCGGCAGTGCGATCAGCTTTTTTCTGGCATTCAGTATCCCGGCGGGGCTGGGCACGGCGTTTCTGTACCCATCCATCCAGTCCTGCGCACAGAAGTGGTATGCCGGGCGCAAGGGTCTTGCCACCGGCGTGATCGGCGGGGCGGTGGGTCTTTCCGGTGCGTTCCTCACCGTGTTCGTGCGCACGGCGGTCAGCGGCTTTGGGATCGTGCAGGGCATCCGGGGCGCGTTCTGGGCGCTGGGGGCCATAACGCTGCCCGTCTGCCTTGCGGGCAGTCTGCTGCTGCAGGACCCGCCGGAAAGCAGACAAAACCAGCAGGGGAGCGGCAAAAATGAGATCGACCTTTCCCCGTGGCAGATGCTGAAAACAAAGCAGTACTGGCTGTGCGCAGGCGCGGTGTGTTTTTCCACCCCGGCGGTGCTTCTGTTCAGCCCCATCATCCTGAAGCTGGGCGTGGAGCGGGGGCTGGACGAAAGCGCTGCATTGTGGAGCGTGGTGCTGGGCAGCGTGGGCAGTGCGGCGGGCCGCCTGCTGATGCCCATGCTCAGCGATAAAATTGGCCGCAGGCCCACCGATCTGCTGCTGTTTGCAGTGTCGCTGGGGCTTTCGGCAGGGTTTGCGTTTGCGCAGGGCTGGTGGGTGATCGCCTGTTATGCGGGGCTTACCTTCTGCTATTCCGGCCTTGCAGCAGTGCTGCCCGCCCTTTCCACCGATCTGTTCGGCCTGCCGCACGCAGGGGTGAACTACGGTTTTCTGGCACTGGGGCAGAGCGTGGGCAGTCTGGCCTTTCCGTTTGCAGCAAATCTCTGGGGGTTGGAAGCCGGGCGACACTGGCTTGCCGTGGGCGGCGCAGCGGCGGGCTTTGCAGCCATGTGGGTACTGAAGCCTGCCGGGCAGACACCGCGCAGGCAGGACACAGGAGCGTGAAATTTGCCCTCTTGACATAGTTGACAAAAACTTGACGAATGAAATGACAAAAGCATCCGAATTGACAGTTAGCAGCAGACAACTGCAAATAGTTTTGATGTTTTTTACCGGAAATGTATTGCAAAATCCGTCAGCTTTCTCTATAATAAAATCATGCGTGGTAGTACCGGTTAAGGCGCTGAAAGAGAGCGGCGCGCCCGGTCAGATGCAAGCAGCAAAGGGCAGCGGCTGTGCCGGCAGGGCGCGGCGGCGGCTTTGTGCTGCAAAGCAACATTTGTCAAAAGGAGAGTATGATTATGACCTATTCGCAGCAAGTACAGAATATGTGCCCGATCACCAAAGGTCCTAAGCATGGTCCGGCTCCCATCCCCGAAGAGGGCGCATGGGTCAAGGCCTATGAGATCAAGGACATCAGCGGCTACACCCACGGTGTGGGCTGGTGCGCACCTCAGCAGGGTACCTGCAAGCTGTCCCTGAACATCAAGAACGGTGTCATCGAGGAGGCTCTGGTGGAGACCATCGGCTGCTCCGGTATGACCCACTCTGCTGCTATGGCAGGCGAGATCCTGCCCGGCAAGACCATTCTGGAAGCTCTGAACACCGACCTGGTGTGCGATGCCATCAACGTTGCTATGCGTGAGCTGTTCCTGCAGATCGTCTACGGCCGCAGCCAGACCGCTTTCTCTGAGGACGGTCTGCCCATCGGCGCAGGTCTGGACGACCTGGGCAAGGGCCTGCGCTCCATGACCGGTACCATCTTCTCCACCAAGGAGAAGGGTGTCCGTTATCTGGAGCTGACCGAGGGCTATATCAACAAGCTGGCTGTGGATGCCAACGATGAGGTCATCGGCTATCAGTTCGTCAAGCTGGGCAAGATGATGGAGGATATCCGTCACGGCAAGACCCCCAACGAGGCTTATGAGAAGAACGTGGGTACTTACGGCCGCTTCAGCAAGGAGCAGGGTGCTGTGAAGTACATTGACCCGCGTGAGGAATAAGAGAGGAGGAACAACTCATGGCAACTTTTGAATCTATGGATCGCCGCATGCCGAAAATCGAGGCATGCCTGAAGGCTAACGGCCTGGAGTCTCTGGACGCTTGCAACGAGATGCTCCTCGCAAAGGGCATCGACTGCGACAAGATCGTGCGCGGCGTTCAGCCCATCTGCTTTGATAACGCTGTCTGGGCATACACCCTGGGCACCGCCATCGCCGTCAAGCGCGGCCTGACCGATGCTGCCGAGTGTGCTGCTGCCATCGGCGAAGGTCTGGAAGCTTTCACCATCCCCGGCTCTGTCGCTGAGCAGCGTCAGGTCGGTCTGGGCCACGGCAATCTGGGCGCTCGTCTGCTGAGCGAGGACACCACCTGCTTCGCTTTCCTGGCAGGCCACGAGTCCTTTGCTGCTGCTGAGGGTGCTATCGGCATCGCCCGCACCGCAAACAAGGTCCGCAAGACCCCCCTGCGCGTCATCCTGAACGGCCTGGGCAAGGATGCAGCTTACATCATTTCTCGTATCAACGGCTTCACCTATGTTCAGACTGAGTACGACATCCCCACTCAGACCCTGACCGTCGTCAAGGAGATCCCCTTCTCTGAGGGCGAGCGCGCAGCCGTCAAGTGCTACGGTGCAAACGACGTTATGGAAGGCGTTGCCATCATGAAGAAGGAGGACGTTCAGTGCTCCATCACCGGCAACTCCACCAACCCCGTCCGCTTCCAGCATCTGGTTGCAGGCACCTACAAGAAGTGGGCCATCGAGAACGGCAAGAAGTACTTCTCTGTCGCTTCCGGCGGCGGCACGGGCCGTACCCTGCATCCCGATAACGTGGCCGCAGGCCCCGCAAGCTACGGCCTGACCGACTCTTTGGGTCGTGTGCACGGCGATGCTCAGTTTGCAGGTTCTTCCTCCGTGCCCGCACACGTTGAGATGATGGGCCTGATCGGCATGGGCAACAACCCGATGGTTGGTGCTACCGTTGCATGCGCTGTTGCTGCAGCTCAGGCTAACGCCTAAGTTTTTCCTAAGTTTCAGCGAGGGGGAAGCTGCTTTCCGAATGAGCAGCTCCCCCTTTTTTGCTGATAGATGTCCGAACACAAGCAACCCGAATATGAGAAGGAAGAAACAATGAAAAAGAATCAGATCCGCAAGAGCGTGGCTGCGCTGGCCATGGCGGTTGTTGTGGGTGTCAGTCTGCTGGGCTACGGCTGCGGCAGCAAGTCCGCTTCCACCGCAGGCGGCGTGTCCGGCGATTTCACCGGCACTGCCAAGGGCATGGGCGGCGACGTTACCGTTACCCTGACGCTGGAAGACGGCAAGATCACCGGCTGCACCGCTGAGGGCAAGGACGAGACCCCCGGCATCGGTACGCTGGCACTGGAGCAGCTGCCCGCTCAGATCGCTGAGACCGGCAGCATCGCCGTGGACGGCGTGTCCACCGCGACCATCACCTCCAACGCCATCAAGGAGGCAGCAGCCGCTGCCCTGACTGCCGCTGGCCTGAACGCTGACGACTATAAGATCGAGGTCAAGGCCGACGAGACCAAGGCCGAGGATTCCACCATTGACGCTGACGTTGTCATCGTGGGTGCAGGCGGCGCAGGCATGACCGCTGCCATCACCGCTGCTGCCGAGGGCAAGAGCGTTGTGATCGTGGAGAGCCAGGCCATGGTGGGCGGCAACTCTGTGCGCGCTACCGGCGGCATGAACGCCGGCAAGACCGTGTATCAGGATGAGAACGAGTTCGGCGAGTCTGCCGGTGTCGAAAAGACCCTGAAGACCGCTGCTGAAAAGTACGCTGACAACGAGACCATCACCGCTCTGGCAAAGACCGTCTCTGAGCAGTGGGCAGAGTACCAGAAGAACCCCACCGGCTACTTCGACTCTGTTGAGCTGATGGAGCTGGACACCATGATCGGCGGCAAGGGCATCAACGACCCTGCTCTGGTGGAGACCCTGTGCTCCAACTCTGCTGATGCCATCGACTGGCTGGACGAGCACGGCATCACCCTGCACAGCGTTTCCAGCTTTGGCGGTGCATCCGTCAAGCGCATCCATCGCCCTGTGGACGCAGAGGGCAAGACCCTTTCCGTCGGTTCCTACATGATCCCCCTGCTGGAGGAGAACTGTGAGAAGGCTGGCGTTCAGATCCTGCTGAACACCACCGCCAACGAGATCCTGACCGATGCGAGCGGCGCTGCTGTGGGCATCAAGGCCACCGGTTCTACCGGCGAGACCGTCACTGTGAACGCCAAGGCTGTGGTGCTGACCACCGGCGGCTTCGGCGCAAATCTGGACATGGTTGTCGAGTACAAGCCTGAGCTGAAGGGCTTCATGACCACCAACGCTGCCGGCGCTCAGGGTCAGGGCATTGAGATGGCCACCGCCATCGGTGCTGGCACCGTGGATATGGACCAGATCCAGATCCACCCCACCGTTGAGGCCAACACCGCTGCCCTGATCACCGAGGGTCTGCGCGGCGACGGCGCTGTGCTGATCAACGCTGAGGGCAAGCGCTTCATCGACGAAGTGGGCACCCGTGACGTGGTCTCTGCTGCTGAGATCGCTCAGACCGGCAGCTACAGCTGGCTGGTGGTCGATCAGGCTATGGTCGATGCTTCCAGCGTCATTCAGGGCTACATCAAGAAGGGCTACACCGTGACCGGCGAGACCTACGAGGAGCTGGGCAAGGCAATGGGCGTTGATGAGGCTGCTTTTGCCGAGACCATGAAGACTTGGAACGGCTATGTTGAGGCCAAGAATGACCCCGACTTTGGCCGCACCAGCTTTGCAAACCCGCTGGATACTGCTCCGTACTATGCAATCAAGGTCACTGCTGGTGTGCACCACACCATGGGCGGCCTGACCATCAACACCAACACCGAAGTCCTCAAGGAGGACGGCACTGTGATCCCGGGCCTGTTTGCAGCAGGTGAGGTCACTGGCGGTGTGCACGGTGCAAACCGTCTGGGCGGCAACGCTGTTGCAGACTTCACCGTGTTTGGCCGCATTGCAGGTAAGGCTGCCAGCGACTACGCTGCATGAGTACCCGCAAAGCACCTGAAAACGCTTCCGGCTCCAAAGGCCTGAAGCCATGGATGAAGAACCTGATCTTTGCTGCAGTGATCCTTGTGCTGGCAGCAGCGCTGTATTTCGGCGTGCGCGCAGCACATAGCAGCAAGGGCAGCGGCCTGCAGGCCACCGTCGATTTTGGCGATGGCATCACCGAGACTCTGCCGCTGGATACAGACCACGATTACCTGTATGATGTGGGCAATTATGTCGTGCATCTGCAGGTAAAGGATGGTGCCATCGCGTTCTTGGACAGTCAGTGCCCGGACCACGTGTGCGAGCAATTCGGCTGGCTGGACAAGGACGGCGCATGGGCTGCATGCGTCCCTGCCGGGGTGTATGTGGTAGTGGAAACTACAGCTGAATAAAGATCGTGCTTCAAAAAAGAGGCAGTACCCTGCAAGAGCAGGGCACTGTCTCTTTTGTTTTGTCTGGAAGGCAAAAGAGGGCACGGTGTGAAAGTTGGGTAAAACTTTGACACAAATGCGTCAAAACAAAATTTAGACGCTTGTGTAATAGACGAAAATGCGATAAACTAACAATAAACTCTTTATCGCGCGCTTTTGCAAAGCCTGCGCCCGATACCGAAACCAGGGCATGCCCTGAAAGATACAGGAGGAAACAGCAAGCATGATCTTTAAAAAGAAGCAGGATGCTGCGGTACAGCAGACGGCTGCGGGTGAGGCAAAGCCCGCAGCGAAGGGCGGCAAAGCAGCAGCCTTTTTCCGCAAGAACTGGAAATGGATGGTGCCGGTGGTGTGCGTGGCCGTGCTGGGCGGATGGTTCATCCTGCGCCCGGACAAGGCACAGAACGCCAATAAGGACATCAACTATGTGCAGGTCTCGCCGTCCAAGCGGGATGTGTCCAACACCCTCAGCGGAACCGGCACTCTGAACCCTGCCAATACGTATAATGTTAAGTCGCTGGTAGCGGGCAAGGTGTTGACCAGCAGCTTTGAGGAAGGGGACATCGTGGAGGAAGGCACCGTGCTGTACACGGTGGACTCCTCCGATGCCACCACCAAGGCGGAGCAGGCGTCCATTGCTCTGCAGCAGGCACAGCGCAGCTACGACAAGACGGCAGACCGCCAGTATGTCCGCGCCGAGGTGGCAGGTGTTGTGAGTGCCCTCAAGGTGGCCAAGGGCGACGAAGTGACCAGCGGTCAGGAAGTGGCGGTCATCCGTGACAGCTCCAAAATGGTGCTGCGGCTGGAGTTCCCGGCAGCAGATGCCGCCACCTTCTCGGTGGGCCAGAGCGCAGAGGTGACGCTGGACGGCACCTTTGAAATGCTGACTGGCACCGTGACCGCTGTGACCGGCACCGATGCCCTGAGCACCGGCAACCTGCTCACCCGCACCGTGACCATTGCTGTGCGCAATGCAGGCGGCCTGACCACTGCGCAGGCAGCAACGGCAACCATCAATGGCGTGAACTGCATTGCCGCCAAGTGCTTTGAGTATCAGGCGGAGCGCACCCTGACTGCCCTTGCCGCCGGTACCGTGACGGCCATCAATGTGCCGGAAGGCGGAGCCGTGAACAAGGACGATATCGTGCTGCAGATCAGCGGCGAGGACCTGACCGAGGCTATCCAGTCTGCCGCCGAGAGCCTGCGCAGCGCCGAGCTGAACATGGACAATCTGCAGGAGGCCATGAACAACTACACCATCACCTCGCCCATCAGCGGCACCATTATTGAAAAGAATGCCAAGGCCGGGGACGCGCTGTCCGCCGGCTCGGACCTGTGCACGATCTTTGACCTGAGCTATCTGGAGATGACCCTGAACGTGGACGAGCTGCAGGTCAGCAGCCTGTCGGTGGGTCAGAGCGTGCAGGTCACGGCGGATGCCGTGCCGGACAAGACCTATACCGGCGTTGTGACCCGTGTTTCCATGAAGGGTACCTCCAACGGCGGCACCACCACCTACCCGGTCAAGGTGCGCATTGATGAGACCGATGGCCTGCGCCCGGGCATGAACGCCAATGCTGAGATCGTGGTGGCACAGGCAAAGAATACCCTTACCGTGCCCAACGCTGCCATCGTGCGCGGCGGCTATGTGCTGGTCACGCAGGACTCCCCCAGCGCAGTCAACGCAGACCCGGGCATGATCGCGCCGGACGGCTATGTGTATGTGCCGGTCAAGACCGGCGTCAGCGATGACAACTACACCCAGATCGTCAGCGGGCTGACCGGCAATGACACGGTGGCTTACGACTCTGCCGCAGCAAGTACCGATACGTACTATGACGACGGCGGCTATTACGAGGCGGATGCAGAGGGCACCGAGGGCGAGGAAGGCGCCGATGCTGAGAACGGCATGGTCGATGAAGCAGAACCGGAAAACGGGACCGTACCGGCGGAAGAGCCTGTGGAAGCCGAGGAAAAGCAGAGCTCCGCAGAGGATGCCGTGAATCCGTCTCAGGCAGACGGCGTGGTCTATCTGGGCTGACACAGGAGGAATGCATGAGCGCTCTGATCGAGTTTGATGAGGTGTGCAAGTATTACCAGATGGGTGACACCACGGTAAAGGCTGCAGACCACATCACCATGAAAATCGAAAAAGGCGAGTTCGTGGCCATCGTGGGCCAGTCCGGCTCCGGCAAATCCACCTGCATGAACATCATCGGATGTCTGGATGTGCCCACCCACGGCACCTACCGCCTGAACGGAAAAGACGTTGGCCGGATGAGCCGCAACGAGCTGGCATCCGTCCGCAACGAGATGCTGGGTTTCATCTTCCAGCAGTACAACCTTTTGCCAAGGCTCAACCTGATGGAGAACGTGGAGGTGCCGCTGGTGTATGCGGGCATCGGCCGCGCCGAGCGCCACGCCCGGGCCAAAGAGGTGCTGGAGCAGGTGGGTCTGGGCGATAAGCTCAGGAACCGCCCCAACCAGCTTTCCGGCGGCCAGCAGCAACGTGTTTCCATCGCTCGGGCACTGGTGCGGAACCCGGCGGTCATTCTGGCCGACGAGCCTACCGGCGCACTGGACAGCCACACCGGCCGCGAAGTGCTGGGAATGCTGCAGCAGATGCACGATGAGGGCCACACCGTGGTGCTCATCACCCACGATAATTCCATTGCGGTGCAGGCAGACCGCATCATCCGTCTGGAGGACGGGCGGGTGGTCTACGATGGCGATGCCCATGCACCGGAAGCCGTGGTGCAGCCCACGCTGCTGCCGGATGAGGAGGAAAAAGCATGATCATTGAGACCTTCCGTCAGGCCATCCAGAACGTGTGGAGCAACAAACTGCGCACCTTCCTTACCATGCTGGGCATCATCATCGGCGTTATGGCAGTCATCGTCATCGTGGGCTTGGGCAACGGCATGACCAAAAGCATGCGCGACAGCTTTTCGGCACTGGGTACCAACACCCTTTCGGTGCAGGTGTGGGGCAACGGCTCCCGCACCGTTTCGGTGGAGGAAATGTACAAGCTGCCCACGGAGTACCCGGAGCTGATCCAGTCCATTTCGCCGCAGATCGATTTCAGCGGCAGCGGCACGCTGAAGATCGGCACTACCAGCTACCGCTGGTCCAACATCAGCGGCGTGGACGAGAACTATTCCGCCATGAAAAATTACCAGATCGCGCAGGGACGCGGCCTGCAGTACATGGATATGAAGGATAACAAGCATGTGTGTGTCATCGGCGATTACCTCAACCGTGTGGCCTTTGGTGGCAACGGCCTTGGCCAGACGCTCAAGATCGGTGCCAACAAGTTCCGCATCGTGGGCGTGCTGGCGGCCAAAGTCAGCGATCCGGACATGCAGCAGGGCAGCGATGACGACTGCGTTTACCTGCCCTATACCACGGCCATGCGCCTTTCCAGCCAGAGCACGGTGAACAACTATGCCGCGGTCATGGAGGATGAGAGCCGCGCCAACGAAGCAAAGTCTGCGGTGGAAAGCGAACTGCAGCGCCTGCTTGGCTCGGATAACGGCTACTATGTCTATAGCGCCAGCGAGTGGCTGGAGGAAATGAACAACATGATCAACATGGTCATTGTGATCCTGACCGGCATTGCCAGCATTTCGCTGCTGGTGGGCGGCATTGGCATCATGAACATCATGTTGGTGTCGGTGACTGAGCGCACCCGCGAGATCGGCATTCGCAAGGCACTGGGTGCCAAGGAACGCACCATTCTGTCGCAGTTCGTGGTGGAAGCAGCCACCACCTCGGCCCTCGGCGGCGCACTGGGCATTGCACTGGGCTACATCGTATCCATGGGAGCAAACAAGGTGCTGCCCATGTTCACCAGCGGCACAACGGTCACGGTCAGCCCGTCCTTCAATTCCATCGCAGTGGCCTTTGGCATCTCGGTGGGGATTGGCGTGCTGTTCGGCTACCTGCCCGCAAAGCGCGCAGCGCGGCTCAACCCCATTGAAGCATTGCGCTATGACTGAACTCTTCTCTGCCGGCGTTGCGCCGGACTGCAAAACACCAAGGAAGGGGAATATACCTATGAAAAAACGTCTTTTCGCATGTCTGCTTGCAGCATGCCTGGCTGTGTCCGTGCTGGTGCTTCCGGCATCGGCGGCCAGCCTGAACAACTCGGCCATCCAGACGGCCATTACACTGGGCGCTATGGATACCAGCCAGACCGGCAGTCTGGATGCTGCCGTCACCCGCGGTGCATTTGCCAAGATGCTGGTCTCCTTTTCGGCCTACCGCGAAAGCGCCAGCCAGCAGGGCAATCTGGGCACACTGTATAAGGATGTGCCCGGCAGCTCTCAGTGGGCACCCTATGTGCGCATTGCGGTGCAGCAGGGCTGGATAAACGGCTATACTGATGGTACATTCCGCCCGGATAATACGGTCACGCTGGAAGAAGCCTGCACCGCAGCGCTCAAGCTGCTGGGCTATAAAATGACCGACCTCAACGGCGTGTTCCCGACGGCACAGCTGAACAAGGCGCAGGAACTGGGCCTGCGTAACCAGCTGAACCGCAGCCAGAGCGAGGCCATGAACTATGAGGACTGTGCTTTGCTGTTGTATAACACCCTCACGGCAAACACCGCCTCTGGCAGCGCCTATGGTACCAGCCTGGGCTTTACGGTTTCGAACGGTCAGGTGGACACCTCCACGGTAATGCTCAAGAGCCTGAAGGGACCCTTTGTGGCAGCGGAAGGCACCCAGCTGCCTTTTACGCCGGTGAGCATCTACCGCAACGATAAGGTCTCGGCTTCTGCAGAGCTGAACCGCTACGATGTGTATTATTACAGCGAAAGTCTGCAGACTGTATGGATCTACACCCGCAAAGCAGCAGGCCGCATCACTGCCGTTTCGCCCAGCGCCAGCGCACCCACGGCCGTTACCGTGGCGGGCACCAGCTATCAGCTGGGCAGCACAGCAGTGGCTTCCAAGGTGTCCAGCCTGAACGGCGGCGGCGTGGGCGAAGTGGTCACTCTGCTGCTGGGCATGAACAATGAGGCGGCGGATGTTATTACCGGCGCAGAGGCCGACGAGGTGTTCTACGGCGTGGTGCAGGGCGCAGCCCGCAGCCTTGTGGAAGATAACGGCGCGGATGTGCTGCAGCGCGTGGCTGTCATGTGCACCGATGGTGTTCAGCGCACTGTGAATGTGGACAAAAGCCTGAACTACCCCAAGGGCTGGCTGGTAGAGATCCGCGTAACGCCGGAAGGCGAGTCCGTGAGCGGCATCGAGAACAAGGTCGTTACCGGCAAGGTCAATGCAGATGCAACGGCACTGGGCAGCTATGCCCTTGCCGACGATGTACAGATTCTGGATACAACTGCGGAGGGTGTGGCTGGGACGGTTCGTCCCAGCCGCCTAGCGGGGACAGACCTGAATCTTCTGAACGTCCGCTACTATACGCTGAATGAGAAGGGCGAGATCGACCGCCTGATCCTGAATGATGTCACCGGCGACCTGTGGACCTACGGCGTGCTGGATGATATCAAGAATGTGGCAGTCAACTACTCGGAACTGCAGACGCTGGCCAAAATCATTTCCACCGGCAAGAGCGACAGCACGGATACGCAGGATAAGATCGTGGACGACCTGAAGGATGTTCTGGTGCCCACCACCAGCGAAGTGCTGTGGGGTGTGATCAACGGCGACATCCTCTCCACTCTGTGGCAGAAGATCACAGCCAACACGGATAGCCTGCTCAGCCTTGGTCTGCGGCAGGTGGGCAGCCTTGTAGGCGAACCGTATGCGTCCATCTTCCGCTATATTGGCGGCGGTGCTACCTATGTGTGCTATGTCAATGGTTCGCAGGTAGCTTTCACCACCAACGTCAAATATCCGGTGCTGGTAGGTGGTGTTGCAGCCCGCAGAGAGACGACCGGCAGCGTGCGGACGATGGTCCAGCTCATGCCCATGAAGATCGATCAGGTGGGTGCAGCGTCGGTCATGAGCAACGGCACCCGCTTTGAGATGGCGGACGACGCACAGGTGTATCTGTGGTACAAGGGTCAGTACTATGCCACCAAGCTGACCGAGGTCAACTCGGAGGGCTACTACCTGACCGGCTGGTACGATAACTTTGGCTGTGCTGCGGGCAAGCGCGTGCGCGTGATCGTGGCCGTCAAAAAGGACTGATGGATTATTACAGCGTCCCGCGCCGCATTCTGCGCGGGGCAAGGCAGTTGGTGTACCCACGCCGCTGCCCGTTTTGTGATCGGGTGCTGGGCAGTGTGCCTGTCTGCCCGGATTGTGCCGCGGAGCTGGAAGAGCTGCGCAGAAAGCCGGGAATGCGGCTGGACGCTTCTCAGCATTATTTAGGGGAACTGACCGGTGCAGCAGCACCGTTCCGGTATGAGGGCTGTGTGCGGCGCGGCATCCTGCATACAAAATACCATGCTGCACCGTGGGCGGCGGTGGAGCTGGGCCTCTGGCTGGCAAAGCTGGCCTTTGGCAGCGAGATGCATATGGCCGGTGCAGAACCGGGGCCGGAGCTTGTGGAAGGCATGTCCCTTGGGTACGACTGCATCGTTCCCGTACCGGCATCCGGCAGAGCGCGCGGCTACAATGTGCCGCAGCTCATGGCGGTGCCGCTGGCCCGCGCACTGGGGATACCGCTGTACCCGAAAGCACTGGGCCGCACTCGTGCAAAGCGGCATCAGGCGGGCCTGCCCTTTGAGCAGCGCCTTGCCAATGTGGCGGGTGCCTTCCGGGTGACGGACACGGAACTTGTGGAGGGCAGAAAGGTGCTTTTGGTAGACGATGTGATCACCACCGGTGCCACGGCAGCAGCCTGCACACAGGCGCTGCTGGCAGCCGGTGCCGAGAGTGTGTTTGCAATTGCACTTGCCACTGTTGAATTTGAAATGTTTCCCGCAAGGGATCAGCCGCTGCAGGAAAACGAGCCGGAGTTTTGAAAATTTATTTGCAAAAACTTGGCAGAAAAAGCTTGACAAAACACCCTGAATCAAGTATACTAATTGAGCTGTGAGCGATAACCGCTTGCAGATATCCGGGTGTAGCGCAGTTTTGGTAGCGCGCTTGAATGGGGTTCAAGAGGCCGTGAGTTCGATTCTCGCCACTCGGACCATAAATCCAACGATTTCACGTTAGAAATCGTTGGATTTTTTTGTTTGTGGGCTGACCTCATTTGGTTTTGACCACAATTTTGACCACAATGCCAAAGATTTTATCTGGTCTAATTAGTGCTGTTCCGTCCAATTTTCAGGCCGAAAACGCCTCGCTGAACAACTGGATCGCACTCTGCCGAATGGATTCCTGAACATGGAGATAATGCTCAGTCATCTCGGTATCGGCATGGCCTACGATGCTCTGGATGGTCTGGATGTCCACGCCCAACGCCTGCATCTGCGACACATAGGTGTGGCGGCAGCTGTGCGGCGTGAGCAAGCGGACATCGCCCGCTTCTTCCAGAGATTTGCGGAACACATCCCGGAAATGGGTGGGATTGCAGGGCAAGCCGGTTTTGGGACTTTCCCAGATGAACTGGTCGGTGGTATCTCGCAGCTTGATGGCACAGGGGCGGACATTCAGCGGCACCGGAATATCCCGGATACTGTCTTTGGATTTCGGACTGCCGATGCTGACCGTACCTTTTACGACCTTTACTGCCTGCCGGATGTGAATGACAGAGCCATCTTCTTCAATAAACTGCGGCTCCAAAGCCAGAAGTTCCTGCATTCTCATTCCAGTGCCGAGCAAAAGCCGGATGCTCAAGCCCATGCGGTCATCGGGGAGAACCTTCATTAAGTGAGCGACTTCCGCCGTGGTAAAGGCTTCCTTGCGCTTTGCAGTGCCGGATGTCCGCATCTTTTCAGCAAGCCGAACCGGGTTGCGGCGCACAAGGTCATTGGCTTCTGCCTTTTGAAAGATCTGGTAGAGCATCCCTCGTGCCTTGCTGATGTAAGAATCGGAGCGTCCGTCACGGCGCATCCCTTTCAGGAAGTTTTCGATGTCGATGGGGCGTATGACGGTCAAGGGGCGATGATAAAATCCCTCTTTGAGCATTTTCAGGCAGTATTTGTAGCTTTCCTGTGTCGTGGGAGCGATATTATCCCTGTGACCCTCGAACCATGTATCTGCCCAATCCTCAAAGTACAGGATCGTGTCCAGCTGGACACCGCTGATAAGCGCATCCTGATACTCCTTCAGTTTGAGCTTGACCTCCTTCTGGGTCTTGCCATAGAAGGTCTTGAAGCGCGGCGAACCATCTTTCTGGTAGCCGTCCATCATACGTAATTCCCAGCGACCGTCGCTGCGGTGGCGAAGCGTACCCTCGCCGTGTGAACGTTTGCTTGGCATATTGCCTCCTTCCTGATGTCAAGTCGTTTCGGGAATAGTATAGAAAAAGAAACCTCTTGAATCAAGGATGTCAGATCAGCCATTTACGCTGTCCGTGATCCACTGAAGAAAACGGTCTTTGGGTACGACCATCCGCTTACCGATGTGGAGCGTGGGAAAGCCGTCCGAACGGAGCAGGATGTAAGCGTTGGCGCGGGAGATGCCCAGCGCAGCAGCGACATGATCGGCTGTCAGCGTGATGGGAAGCTGCTCATACGAAGTGAACTGAGAGCGCATAGAATACCTCTTTTCTCTATATGTTGTATTAAATGAATACAGAAACACTATATATTGCACTTTGATATGTAACAAGGGGCATCTGCGGTTTGCGGATGCCCCTTGTGTATATGGGAGGAATGCCTGTGAATATCAGAATTTCATCGGCAGTGCGTCTTTTCTGCACTTGCCGTTGTAGGCGGTGTAGACGGGGAAAACGTATTTCTTCCATCCGCGCAGCTTTGCGGGGTCGTCCTGCCCGATGCGGTAAATATCGACCGGGTGGATGTTGCGCAGCGCACGGAGCAGCCGTTCTTCACTGAACTCGCCGTGGTACAGTTCCACAAAGTGCATCATGCCTTTCAGAACAGATGCCCGGAACGAATCCGGCTTGCCTTCCCATGCTGCCACGATCAGCCGCATCGTTTCACAGTAGAGCGGTTCGCCCATCTGCTTGTAGAGCCGGAAAGCCGTACCAACGCAGCCGATGCGGTAATCGGTCAGCTGCTGGCTGTCATAATTGAGGCTCAATCCCACCCGGTTGGTGGCTGCGAGAAAGGCTTTGGAGATAGCATCGCCGCCCACCACCTTGGCACGGAGCTTGATGCCTGCCGTCAGCGGCGCAGAGAAGCCGTTCTGCTCGGCAAAGAGCAGGGCTTCCTGCTCCACGGTCATGCCCGTGTACACCTTGCAGAGGATCGGCAGATCCTTGCCGCCGTTGCGGAGGATGCGCCCCTCGATGGTGTGCTGCCCATCCGTTACGATGAACTGACCGTTACGGAAACTGACCTTCGGCTCATTTGCCACATATTCGTTGAAGTGGGCGGCGATCAGTTCCACACGCTTGCGCTCCACACCGCGCTGATACAGTTCGCGGGGATAGACCAGCTTGCTGCTGTGGATGACCATAAGCTGGTACGGCGGGTTGACATGGATGAAGGGATTGTTATTGTCTTTCAGGCGCATCGCATTTCCTCCTTGATCCTCCAGATGTACGTTTCGGCTTCTTTCAGGATTTCAGCAACCTGCTGCTTACGCTTTGGGATGGTGAGCAGGCTGGGGTTAAATGTGAAGCTGTATTCCAGCCGCTGGATCATTGCGTGTACCGCAGCTTCCAGTTCGGTGTACAGCATCATGTCCTCAACGCTCCCAGCGTCCTCAAAGGACGATTTGATGGGCGTGTAGGGATAGATGGGCGGCTTGCCGTCAACCACCTCAGGCGGCGCGTAAGCCGCCGTAGAACGGATGATAGGTGGAAGCCGCTGAATGCTCCCCATCGGGTTCAGGGCAAGGCTGGCACGGACAGCATCATCCACCCGGCTCATTTCTTCCGGGGTGAGGTGTCCGAGAAATTTCAGCACCCTGCTTTTGTCTACGGTAAAGATCTGCTCTGCCTGAACGATGGATGGTACGGAGAGAAACTCGTTCACCAGCAGGCAGTGGGTCGGCTGGGTATACTTTTTTGCCGCCTTGCTTGTCAATGTGGCCACGATCAGCGTGGGCGAGTAAAAATTTCCTACATCGTTCTGGAGAACGACTGCCGGACGATTCCCACTTTGCTCTGAACCGATGGCGTTGTCGAAACGGGTGAAGAAAATGTCTCCACGCTGGAATTTCCAGTTTTGAATCAAAAGCTGCCCTCCTTTTACAATATGTACACCGCCCGCTGCACCTCCTTGGCAGTGGGCGGTGTGTTTGTTCAGCGGTTCATCACAACGTAGTCATGACCGCGCCGGGTCTGGCAGACTGTGCAAGTGTCCATGCTCCGGTCTGCGCTGGGAACAATGGCGATTTTGAACGCCTTGGATTCTACAAAGCTGCAAAGGCAGACACCGCAGAGCGTGCGGATAGACCGGATCATTTCCGGGGTCAGTTCCATTTCCTCGTAGATCGCTTGCTCTAAGGTGGTACGGTCGTTCTCGTTCATAAAACCTCCTATGTAGGACGAAAATGTGGATATATGGAATAAGTAAAAAGAACAGGCGTGGACGAAGACCGAAAACAGCATTCGGCCACGCCTGATTTAATAAGTTAAGGTCTCGCATATTCGCCCTCGGCTCCCTGCGAGTGGGGCATAAACATCTGGCAGCGGACTTGTACCGCTCCATTGGCATTTCAGCCACCCCGTCTGCTTTGTGACCGGGCCGCGAATTACGGAAGTATCATTATCGGAGTACCAGATGACGGAACTATTCAGTTTTCAAAGAACATGAGTGCAGACATTTCGTTCAGCGGCTTTCGCCGTCTGGTGAATTGTCCTTTCACTTGGTAGGCATCGAAAACGCCTTTCAGACAACCTCAATTTGAAAGTTTTTGATAAAATTAGTAATTCTGCGGATTTTCTTACTAATATTCTGCTTTGTTGTGCCAAATACTTTAGAAATTTCAACGGTGTCATATTCTTCATAGGCGTACAGAGTAATCAGCTCAAGGTCTGCATCCGACAAATTTTCCAGCGCAGACAGCAGTCGTTCGTCCTCGATCTCACCAATCCATGTGAAGCGGCTCTTGGTTTCACGATAGTGTTCGGTAATAGAAATGGCTTCCTGATACTTGTTCATAAGGGGCGAGTAGGCTTCTTCGCCCTGCTCAAAGGACGGAGCGGCGATTTCCTGCGTGTGGTTCTGGTAAGAACGTGCAGCATTGAAAACAGACCAGTCATACTCATACATTGCCTGAATCACTTCAATGCTCATGCCAGCTTCCTCATACTGCTTGCGCATGATAGCCCACTGACGGTCAAAGTTCTTCTTTTCCAAACCATAATTAAAGCCCATGTGTAACCTCCAAATTTTCGATAAAACGTGAAATGTCGAAAATTTGGAGATACTACGGATATTTCGCCATCTGGGGCAGCCACGAAAAGAGGGCAAACATAAAACCTGCTCCTTTTCGGGAGCAGGCCATCTGAAGCTATAAAAAATAGCCGGACAACAGCCAACCGAAGGATTTTCAAGCGAAAATCTTTCAGTCAAGCTGCTGCCCGGCCATTTGGTGCTACGTTTCATACATTGCCTTATGGCAATGGCCCGTTGCTCGGTGCTAACAGTCCATATTCAGAGTGCAGTGCACCCGATTGTTTTATAAAACTGATGTTTACTTGGCCCGAATGGAAAGGTCGAGCCATAACATTTTCCGGCAACGCCAGCATTTTATATGGATGAATCCAGTGCAGTCGGCGGTCATTCGATAAAGTTTTAAGTTGCACTTGGGGCAAAACTGCCAGTGTTCCGTAATTGCTTTCTTCTTATGATGCCGCCGCTTCTTCTGCGGCTTTCTTGGCTTCTTCCTCGGCTTTCAGCTTATCCCGTTCCGCCTGCGCCGCCGCTTCCTTTTCAGCGGTATAAGCATCGGCAGCATCTTCTTCCATCAATGCCAGAAGGTCGGCTTCGTCCACCAGATTCATAAAGTGGACGGTCTGCTGCCCCTTGGCGTTGCGGTCGATGACCAGATAGAAGGTGTTGCCGGACTTCGACACCAGCGTAATGAACTGCTGTCCGCTGCCATCCGAATAATTGGTGTGGTAATCGTCCACCAGCGTCAGATTGCCCTCCGGGGTCAGGGCACCAGAGGTTTCGTCCGTAATGGTGACAATATCCTCCACCACCTCCGGCAGAACCGGCTGCTCCACCGGGGCAGCTTCGCCCTCAAAGGCAAAGGCGGGAGCTGCCATGCCAGCGCACAGCACCGCCGACAGCATCAGGGAGCAGAACTTATTCATCATCTTCATTATCGGATTCCTCCTTATCAATAGTTGCACCCACAGCGGACAGCGCAGCCGGGTTCGGGGTAGTGTTAGCAGACTGCCGCAGCAGGGCGGCGAGCTGTTCCGGGGTCACATTAGCCGTGCGTACCATGCTGCTGACCTCAGCGGCTTCTTCCTCCTGAATCCGACGCTCCAAAACCGCAATGCGGTTATTCAGCTTGATGCGGCGCTCCTGCTCTTTCTTGAGCGTTGCCCGCAACTTATCCAGTTTTTCGCTCATAGTAATTCCTCCAATCATTTTGAAAGCCGTCCGAACCCGGCGAGATGCTTCTCCCAGTAGGACGAGTGAATGTTTGCATACTTGATGGGGTCGCCAGCGGACACCATCATGCCGTTGCCCAGATAGATCCCGGTATGGCTCATGCCGGGGGTGTCGTAGGTGCCTTTGAAAAAGACCAAATCACCGGGCTTTGCTTCGGCCTCGCTGATGTGCTGGCTCTTATTCCACAAGCCGTTGGCGGTAGTGCGCCCCACATCGTAGCCGTTCTGGTTGTACACCCAGCAGACGTAGCCGGAGCAGTCAAAGCCTGTTTCCGGGGAGGAACCGCCCCAGACGTAAGGCGTGCCCACATACTTTTGGGCTTCCTTGTAGATGGCGGCAAACTCGCTGTCCGTCAGTGCTTCTGCCGGAACCTGATAGTCGATGCCGGGTGTGCCGGAGCCATCGGAGCCACCGGGCGGCAATCCGCCGTTGAATAGATAAGGCCGACCACCCAAGGTATCTTGGAAAATCTCGTACCGTTTCCATTGGTCGTTATTCAGTTCTTCCCGAATGACCACTTCCAAGCCACGGTTCACCAGCTTGGTGTGGAAGATGCGGTACTCGTAGGGAACCTGCGTGGGAACCGGGATGCCTGCCGGAGTCATGACCCAGACCGTCATATACCGAGTTTGCACCTCCACCCATGTGGTAAGCTTGTACTGCTTTTTGAAGGTCTCCTTTAGCTTACCCTGCACCTCCGACCGGGTGTAATCGTCATACAAAGTCGTGAGAAAAGAGGTGAGCTGCCACGGGTCATGCTCGATGGGGTCAAGGTGGTACTGATACTCGTTGTAGCCGGGATGGTCAGTGGGAGTGCGCTTGATCTTTTTATCCAGTTCCTTTTCCAGCTTCTTGTAGTCCTGTTCTGCGCCCCGGATGTCCCGATCCTCGGCAGAGTACATGGTCTGCCCGGATACCTGTGTACCGCCCGAAAAGAGGATGCCGCAGGAGGAAAAACCAGACATGACCATGAGGATGAGCAAAAGAAAAACGCCCACGATCACCAGAACGTGCGCGTTGCCCTTGGCGGCATTTATCAGCCCTTTCACGGCGGTGCTGACGGCGGTTTTGCCCTTCTCAACAGCCTGTTCCACGCCGGACCGGGCGGCAGATGCACCGTTGGATGCCGCCTTACCGCCTGCGGTCTGCGCCGCTGTGCCCGAACGGGCGGCGGCATAATAGCTCTGCCGGATGTCCTGTTTCTGCCGCCACCGGGAAAGCCAGTTGGAACTGCCCTCGCCGGTGCCGGATGCACCTGCATCTTGTGCCGCAGTCGGCTCCGATGCGGAAGATTTAGAGGTTTTGGAGCTTTTCTTGCCCTGCATCTTGGCTTTCTTCTTGAGCTTCCGGGCATAGCGGCTTTTGGAAATATCACGAACATTTCCTGCCGCTTTTTCGCCCTCGCTCAACGCCTGCGTGCCCACATTGTCGTCCTCGTACTGGTCAACCTCCCGATGCACCGCAGAGCGAGCGGCATGGGCGGCGTACATTTCACGCTTCTGCGCCTTGCTCAACCGTCTCAGTTCGTCCGGGGTCAGTTCCGCCTTGCCAAACCGCAGGTGCTGGGCTTTCTCTGCCGCCTTTTCCGCATCGGTTTTCAGCTTTTTCTTTTTAGGCACCGACTGCTCCACCTTGGTTTTCTTCGGGGGAGAACGAGTCTTTTTTGCGGACGTTTCCTCTTTGATGTTCAGCTTCGGTTCACTCATTTCTGCGCGCCCTCCGAGACTTCACCCAACTTGGTGGTCATAATGCGGTAGAGTTCCAGATCGGTGGGGAAACGGTCCACAAACGGCAGAATGACATTTCCGAAAAACAGCAGCCCTTCGCCCTCGCCGGAGTGGGTGACATAGGAAAGCTGGTGGGGCGAGATGTTGAGCTGCTTCGCCAAAATCTGCCTATCACCAGCGGCCTGATTCAACATGATAATCATGTCCGAATTTTCAAAAATATTCTCGACCTCACGAGAAGAAAGAAGGTCTTTCACGTTCTGCGTTAAACCAGTCGGGATGCCGCCCCACTTGCGGAAACGCTTCCAAATCTCGACAGAATAAGCGGCGGTCTGCTCCTCTTTTAAGAGGAGGTGCATCTCATCCATATAATACCGGGTGGATTTGCCGCTGCTGCGGTTTGCCGTAACACGCCCCCACACCTGATCCTGTACAATGAGCATACCGAGCTTCTTCATCTGCTTGCCCAATTCCTTGATGTCATAGCAGACGATACGGTTGTTGACGTTCACATTGGTGCGGTGGTTGAACAGGTTCAGGGAGCCTTTGACGTAGATTTCCAGAGCCGTGGCAACATGGTGGGCTTCTTTTTCGTCCTGTTGGAGCAGGGCGTTGTATAAGTCCTCAAGGATGGGCATATTCTCCGGGCAGGGGTTCGCAAAATATTTGCGGTAGATCAGATGCACACAGCGGTCAATGACCGTTTTCTCCACCGGCAGCAGACCTTCCTTGCCGCCCACCACCAGTTCACAGAGGGAAAGGATAAAGTCGGCTTTCAGGGAAAGCGGGTTATCTTCCTCGGAGTAGTTGGCATTGATGTCCATGGGGTTGATAAATTGGGTGCTGTTGGGGCTGATTTTGATGACCTGACCTTTCAGCCGATTCACCAGCGGAGAATACTCTCCCTCAGGATCATTGACAATAATATCATCATCCGTCACCAGAAAGGCGTTTGCAATTTCACGCTTTGCTGAGAAACTTTTGCCAGAGCCGGGAGTGCCGAGGATCAGGCCGTTGGGGTTTTTCAGCTTCTTCCGGTCCACCATGATCAAGTTGTTGGACAGGGCATTCAGCCCATAGTACAGGCTCTCTTTGCCGGACTGATACAGTTCCTGCGTGGTGAACGGGATGAAAATGGCCGTGCTGCTGGTGGTCAGCCCTCGCTGAATTTCGATCTGGCAATCTGCCAGCGGCAGGCTGCTCATCAGCCCCTGCTCCTGCTGAAAGTCAAGGCGGCACAGGTTGCAGTTGTGCTTCTGTGCAATGCTGGATGCCTGAAAAACGTTGTTTTCCAGTTCCTGTTCCGTGCGCCCGGTGTTCAGCACCAGAAAGGTGACAAGGAACATCCGCTCGTTCTGGCTCTGCAATTCCTTCAAAAGAGCCTTGGCATCTCTGCCGTAGGTCGCCAAATCTGACGGAATGATGTCAATGTCATACCCGGCACGGATGGCTTTTTTCTGTTCCTCGATCTTGCTGCGGTCCAGTTCGGTGATGGTGCGCTTGACGGTCTTGATGGCACGGTTCTGATCGACACTCTGAATGTGCATGGTGACGATCTGGCTGGAATCCATGTCCAGAAAGTCCTTCAAAAGCTGGTCGCTGATGTCGGATGCCGTGATGCTCAAAAAGCTGGCGGCGCAGTAGATGCCGCCCATCTGGAATGTCCGGGAGTTTTTGAAGGCAAAGGCGGTGGGTGCAATAGCATCCTTCACCGAAAGCCCACTTTTTACGAGGTCTTTCCAGTCGAAATGAAACTTGCTGGCACCGTCCATGTTGAACATATCGTGCATGAGTTTCAGCCGCTGGACACCGTTCAGGGGCTTTGCCTGCACCCCCAGCCGGTGAAAGTTGTTGAGCAAATCGTTCTGGATGTGGTCGAGCCGGGGCTTGACCTGCGCCATGCTTTCGCCCTCCACGCCGAAGGTGATGAATTTGGTCTTGGTCAGACCATTATTGCCCTTGGCAAGCTGCTGGCGCAGCATCTGGGAATACTCCGCACGAACATCGTCAAAGCCGTCCTTCTGGAACGGGATACGGATGCTCTTTTCAAACTCGGTGCTGTCGGTTGCCATGTTCACAAAGGACAGTTCAAATTTGATGCTGGAATCGAAGAAGTTCAGAAAACTGCACCATTCCTCGAAAATCGCCGTCTTATCCTCCTGCTGGGCGAGCTGATAATTGATGTCCTGATACTGGATGGTGCGGGTGTAGTAGTTGGGCTTCACCCGGCAGGTGCCATCCTCGAACATTCGCTGCATGGGGATGGACTGCTGGGCGGTCCGGGGCACCGTGGACTTGGGCGGCTTTTTGCCGTCCTTATTCTTTTTCAGAAACGGAATCATGGGTCATGCCTCCCTTCATCAAAATCGCATAGTAGTTGTTGGTCTTGTACGGACGCACCTTCGGGCGAACAAAACGCGCCTGAAAGTAGTACCGCAGAATCTTTTCAGCGGACTGGCCGTTTTTCTGGTACATGGCCAGAAAGAACATAGGCAGCATCACCGCCATCATGCCGAGGGTGGCGGCAGTGTTGCCGCCAGAATCCCGGAGAACAAAAAACAGCGGCACTCCAATGAGAGCCGCTGTGCCGAAACAAAGCAGTTGCCGTTTCGTCAGATTGAATGCGACCTTCGATTTCACTTTCGTCAGGTCACGGGGAACGGAAATATACGCAGCCAATAAAGCACCTCCTTTAGTGCGCTCCGAGGACTGATTTCGTCACGGAGCTGGTCTTGAACAGACTGAAACAGAGCAGAACGGTATAGCCCACAATGCTCCAAATGGAGTTGATGGCATCCCCGGAAATCGCCACGCTCTGTATCAGCACTGCGTAAATCGCCACGCAGATGAGGATGAGAAAGCCCTGAAAGCCCAGTGCAAACAGGCATTTCAGGTAGTTCTGCCCCATGTGGCTCTGCTCGTGGTTGCCGAAGGTTGCCATGGGGATGGGCGCAAGGCTTACCATGCAGTAAATTTCAATCATTCTTCCGTAGACAATGACGAAGATCACGATGCTCAATATCCGCATGGTGATGCCGATGAAGAAACTTTGCAGGAAAAGCCCGAACAGGGGGCCAACATCCATCTGCATCAAGCTGGATTGCAGCATGGAAAGCCCGATGTCGTTGACACGGGTATTTCCGGCAACGATGCTGCTGGAATCGGACACTACTTTCTGGGTGATGTCGAACACTGCCATTACGATATCGAAGGTGTTGGAGATGAGCCAGACCGACACCGCCGTTTTGAAGATCCATCGCATGATGAGGGCAGGCTCAAACTGTGCCATGTTGTTGTGCTGAGTGATCATTTCTATCAGTTCATAACAGGCGATGAAGGTCAGGATGATGCCTGCAATGGGCAGCACCACGTTCCGGGAGAGGGCTTCGATCATGGCGAATACTCTCGGCTCAAAGCTGGAGGGCTTGGTGCCCACCTGCTGTGCGATGTTGCCAACCTGTGTGTTCACATCGTCGAACAGGCCGCTGAGATTTGACATGATGCCTGCCGTCAGGATGCCTTTGATCCAGTCGGCAATGGCTTTGAGAACGGTTTCCATTCAGCAGTCACCGTCCTTAGCTGAAGTGGTTGATAAGGGTCTTGAGAAGGTTCAGGAGAAAAATAATGTGGGTCAAAAACTGCATAAGACACCGCCTTTCATTGATGGGTGGATAAAAACGCAGCTTGGGGCACGGTCATTCAATAAACCTGCAAACCGCAGAGGGCTTTCCGCTGCTGCTCAAGCCGCCGTATGGAATAATCGCCTCAGAAGCCGATGAAAACAAAAATGCCGACTGCTTTTTGGCAATCGGCATAGGACAATAATTCAGTTATGCAAGCATTTTGCCCTCCAGATAGGAGCAGCGGAGATAATCAGGATTGGTGTAGTACACGTTGGAATTGAAATCAGAGATCTCATCCGTGATAAACGACGAAAAAACATCCAGAATTGCCTGTGCAGCATCCTCATCCTTCATGGTGGACAGCACCAGCCCCTGATACAGCATTCCGATGGAGGTTGCAGAAGGGGCCGTATAGCGGCACTCTGCAACAGTATCAAAATCCCCATCCGGGATGTTGAGATCTTCAATCAGCTCATCTGAAACCTGCTCAAAGGACAGGCAGTGGTTTACTTCTGCCAGCCGGAGCTGCCGTTCGATGTCGGCTTTTGTGAAGTGGCGGATCACATCCTGCCGATGATTTTTGGTCTTGCGGGCGATGGTCTCAATCAGGCTGCAAACATAGAGAATATCATTTTTCTGCTTTTCGGTCATGGATGGATTCACTCCTCTCAAAGGTCAGGCAGTGCAAAGCGTTTACGGTATGAAAGCTGATCTGGTGTGTTGGATGCTTGAATTTCGCCAAGGCCCAAAATGCTTCACGGCTGATCTGCCCGGACGTAAATCCGTTGACGTAATCCCAAATGGTGTCGTCTGCCATGGGTCCCTCCACAATATCGTAGGGATGGGTTTCGCCTGCACGACATCTTGCAATAAAATCCAGCCATTCGTCCGACATTTCAGGGAAACGCAGGATCTTCAGGTCGGGATTTTCTGCATAGCGATAGACGTTCACAAGGCCATCGGCAGAACGGCGGTCTGCCCAGCGGTAGGCTTGCTGATAGTTGTTCGTGCAGTAGAATCCCCAAGAAAAGTCCTTTGTATACCGTGTGATGCGGATTTCGGGATAGACAACTTCTTCTTTACTGCCATGATACAATAAAATCTCGCTCATCTGCTTCACCTTCTGTATGTGAGATAGTTGCTATGGCTTTCCCTATTATAGTATGTACCGAGCGGCAACCGCCGCCCGCTGTTCTTAACCGAACAGACCGCTCAGCAGGGGAATCAGGGTAATGCCGACCAGCGCAACGCCACCGCCAGCCATGAGCTGCTTCATGCCCTGACTCTTACTGCCGGGGTTGTCGTTACCATAACCTTCCAGCAGGTTGATTGCACCCCACACGCCGAGACCGGCACCCAGAGCCACGACCAGAGTCTGAAGAACTTCGATAGCAGAGTTGAAGAATTCCATAGTCTTTTCTCCTTTATTATAAAGCGTTTCCGGTCATTTGTACACACCCAAAATCTTGTAGTTTTACGCTGCATAACCGCAGCAAGGCTGATTTTCTGGTGCACCTTTCTAGCCGGGATAAAAATAAAACCGCCTACCGGGTCAGGCAGACGGGAGCGAATCAGCGTCCACCACGATGAACTCATCACCGGGGTGGATTTTTGTTTTTCGGTTCAGATACTTTTCAATATCGAAGATGTTTTTGGCGTCGTAGTCCGAGGTCAGCTTGTAGTTAGGGTGCTGGGTCAGATCGTACTTGTCAGAAAGAAACGGTCTGACACCACGCAATTGCAAAATACACTTGCCGCCGTCCAGCACCGCAAGCTCGTCCCGGCTCAATAATTCGTGTCCAAGTTTTTGGTAGTTGGTGCCATAGCTTGGGCTATTGCCACGGGTATCGGAATTGTTGTAGCTGTCGATGGTTTCCTTGCCCAGCATTTCAGACAGGTCTTTCAGGGTGGTAGGCTCGCTGCCGCCGAGGAAAATCTGGCTGTCCATGTTGCCCACGATGGTATCTGCGTTGTCCTTGTAGATAGCTTTCAACTGGCTTCTCGCCTGCAAAACAAGGCAGGCGGAGATCTCACGGCTGCGGATGGTTGCCACCAGTTTTTCCAGCTGCGGAATCTGGCCAATGTTGGCACACTCGTCGATGAGGCACCGCACATGGATGGGCAGCTTTCCACCGTACACATCGTCTGCCTTGTCGCACAGCAGATTGAAAAGCTGGGTGTAGACCATGCTGATGAGGAAGTTGAAGGTGGAATCCGTGTCCGACATGATGAGGAACAGCGCCGTTTTCTTATCGCCCAGCGTGTCCAGTTGCAGCTCATCGTACATGGTGAGGTCACGCAGTTCCTGAATATCGAAGGGCGCAAGCCGTGCGCCGCAGGAGATCAGGATGGATTTTGCGGTCTTGCCGGCAGCCAGCTTGTAAAGTTTATACTGCCGCCCGGCAAAGCTGTTGGGCTTCTTTTTTGCCAGTTCTTCAAACAGCAGATCCACCGGATTCTGGTATTCCTCGTCGTCCTCCAGCACCTGCATGGTGTTCAGCATTTCCAGCAGAGTGGCGAAATTTTGCTCCTCCACGGGGGCTTCATAATGCAGATAAGCGATCAGGGCAGTAAGCAAAAGACGTTCACTTTTCTCCCAGAAGGGGTCTCCACCAGACCCTTCCCCCTTGGTGTTGGTCATCAGCGTTGTCACCAACTTCAAAATGTCCTTTTCGCTGTGGACGTAGGCAAAGGGGTTGTAGCGCATACTCTTGGAAAAGTTAATGGTATTCAGAATTTTCAGCTTGTAGCCGTTCTTCAGGAGGGCGTTCCCGCACTCGACCACAATACTGCCTTTCGGGTCTGTTATAACATACGAGCTGTGGCACTGAAGCAGGTTCGGTTTCAGCCAAAACCGGGTCTTGCCGCTGCCGGAGCCGCCCACCACCAGCACATTTTTGTTCCGGGCATTCTTGGGGTCAGGCGGACGGTTGCTCATCATCAACCGTTCTGTTTTGGTCAGGATGATGTTGTCGGCAAACTTGGGGGCCATGAACGGCTCAATGTCCTTGGGCGTACTCCACCGGGCAGAGCCGTATTCCATGCCGTGGCGGTACTTTTTTGCATTTTTGCCACGCAGATAGACCGCCAGCCGTAACCCTGCGCCGCAGCACAAACCCACCAGCAAATCAAGCGGATGCAGGCTGGGCAGAGGGTTCGCAAACGCCGCCGGGATGGTGCCCATCATGGACATAATGCGTTCGCCCAGTTCTTTGCCCTCGGCAAGCCGCCATGCTTCGCCAAAGTTGGTTGCAACCAGACCTAGCAAAATATAGGGCAGATAGAGCGCCAGCAGCTTTGTCAGCTTTTTTGTAGTCACAGCCCACGCTCCTGTTCCTTGTGCCGGACTTTGCCGGGGAGTTCTGCTGCCGCCTGCATCAGCTCCTGCAATCGTGCCAGCACCGAGGGGCGTTTATCTTTGTTCAGCAAAGATGCCGAGTATTCCTTGAACGCGGATTGAAATGCTTCTGCATCCGGGGCTTTGAAAAAGACCAGATACCGGGGCGGCACCTCGGAGGTGTCCTTGCGGATGGCGTAGTCGATGCCGTATTTTTTGGCGTAGCGTTCCAAACCACGGATGCCGGTTTTGCTGATCTCCACGCTGGATACGCCACGGTTTTGCCGCAGAAGGGTACGGACGCTCTGCTTGCCTTGGGATGCCTTGGACTGGTACAGCCGATACGCCGCCTTTACCGCCCGCAGGACAGTCCGGGCAGACAATTTCGTGGTGGAGATCATCAGGTTGAAGGATTTCTGTTCGATTTCTTCCTGCACTGCCATCACCTCCCATGCAGCAGGATGCTTTTAGCGGTCATGCTCTGCCGGGGGCTTGGTGTGGGGCTTTTCTGCCGGAGGTTCATCGGGCACTGGCAGCACCAGCAGGCGATTGCCCAGCTTCAGAAAGGCTTCCGGCTGATGGAAAAGTTGCTCGTACTTCTGCGCCAGTTCCGGGGTCAGGGATGCAAAATCCTCCTCGCCCAGTCCCACCACCAGAAAAGTCCCGGCAACGGCATCGTACATCTGCCCGTCCTCGTCCCGCAGGGCACGGTTCAACGGCAGTCCCATGAGCTTGCCGTTATCGTTGTAGACGATGGCGACCGGGTCATCGGCAAAGGGGTAGCTTGCGCCGATGGAGCCGCCCACCGCCTGCTGCAAGGCTTTCAGGTCGTTATCGATCTCGACCTGCTGCGGATACTGTCCCGGTGCAATTTTCAGCACCGACAAGGTGCTCTCGTTCTGTTCCATTATCGTCCTCCTCGAATTTGATAGAGATCTCCTGCCCGACACGGGCGGCGTTCAACAGAGCCGCCACGAAGAAGCCGAAAAAGACACCTGCTTCAAAAAATGCGAAACCGATAAAAAAGTTCAGCATGGCACACCTCAGTCCATGCAGATGCAGGGCAGCTTTTGGTCGTCTGCCATCAGGGTGATGCTGTGGCTTGCCAGATACTTCTGAAACAGGTAGACCTCATCAATGGTCAGCGAGATGACTTCGCCATCCATGTTGGTGCGAGCCAGAATCACCGGGCCGGTCAGGTAGTGCTTGCCGCCCATCTTCAGAACCTGCGCCGGGTTGTAGCAGAGCAGCAGCGAGGTGTTGGGAAGGTTCAGGCAGGCATCATCCTCCTCAAAGCAGGGCAGGATGCCCGGAGCCTCGTCCAGCGTGATGATGGTCAGTTCCATATCCGGGGCAATGGCTGCGAGGTAGACCTCACCGCCCCGGTTTGCCGCCAGCGCAGCGCAGATACGCACATCAATGGTGATCTCTTCGGAGCGGATAGTACGGGTAGCGTTGTTTTTCATAGGCTTTTCTCCTTTTGATTGCAAAAGAAAAAGACCCCATCGGGTCTTGCGTTACGGTATAAGTCAGCGTTCGTTCTGCCGCTGCTGTTTGCGCTGCCACTGTTCCAGCAGCTTGATGATGGTGTCCTCCATCTGTTTCGGGGTGTAGCTGCGAGGAAAGTATTTCCGCAGGGTGTCGTTTTTGATGACCACCTTGTCCAGCTCGTCTTTTTTCTCCTCTCCCATGACCGCAAAGGCAACGTCATACGAAAAGTGCCCTTCCTGAGCCAGCTTTTTAAGCCGCTGCGCTTGGGAAAGGGACGGCGCATTCTGGGTGTCCTCCATGGCTTCTAAAAAATCCCGCTGTTGGTTCGTGTCGAGATACGACAACTCCACAGCGGGATTAAAGGCAATTTTCTTTTCGTCTACCATGTCCAGCAGTTCCGGGATAAGGCTGGTCAAGCGGATAAACCTTTGGACATTTCGAGCGTTGTCACCTGATTCATCAGCGACAATATCTCGCGCTTTTGCACCATTTAACTTGTGGCCAATTTGGCCACAAGTTAAATCCGACCTAGCACCTTGATTTTTTAGAGCTTCCAGCTTCATTTTGTAGGCGAAAGCCCGTTCACTGGGCAGGATGTTTTCACGTTGGAGATTCGAGTCCACCATAAGCAGAACAGCGGCATCATCATCCATATTGCGGACGATGACCGGCAGGGCATCCAGCCCTGCAAGCTGGGCTGCGTGCTGGCGGCGGTGCCCAGAGATGATCTCATAGCCACCTTCGGGGCGGGGACGGGCAATCAGTGGAGACAGCACGCCGTACTGCTCTACGCTTTCTACGGTGCGCTGCATGGACTCGTCATCCAAGACCTTAAAGGGGTGTTTTTTGAAGGGAAACAGTTCTTCGATGGGAATCTGCTGCACCTGCTCTCTCTGCTGTTCCTGCCGGGATTCCTCGGTGGAGAAAATGTCATCTGCCCCTTTCAGCGACACGTTTAAGCTGTTTTTCGGCATCAGCCAACACCTCCCTCGTCAAAGATTGGTAGGCTTCTGCCACCTTGCCTTTGGGGTCATGCTGGAAAATGCTTTTGCCCACTGCACTGATTTCCGCAGCACGGACAGACCGGGGAATGGTCTGGTCAAACACCTTGATCTTGCTGCCGTAGGCTCCCCGAATCAGGTTGTCGATCTGTTGTCCATAGTTGGTGCGGTTATCAGTCATAGTCAGCAGGATGCCCTCAATTTTTAGTTTCGGGTTGATCTGCCGCCGGACTTTCTGCACCGTCTGCAAAAGCTGTTCCAGACCCTTTGCAGACAGGTACTGCGCCTGCACGGGAATCAGGGTGGTGTCTGCCGCTGCCAGTGCATTCACGGTCAGCATCCCAAGGGAAGGGGTGCAGTCCAGCAGAATGAAATCATACTCGTGCTTTGCACCTTCCAGCACTTGTTTGAGCATCTTTTCCCGGTTCATGCAGTTGACAAGGGACACTTCCAGCCCTGCCAGTTCGATATTAGCCGGGATCAGGTCAACGCCCTCTGCATGGTGCAGGATACCCTCACCGGACGGAATGGGCTGGTCGTTCATAGCTTTTGCCATCAGGGTGGAAAGGGTAGTGGGCAGTTCATCGGGCTGCTGCCAGCCCATGCTGATGGTAAGTGACCCCTGCGGGTCAGCATCCACCAACAGGACTTTTTTGCCCTCCATTGCCAACCCGATGCCCAGATTTTCACAGGTGGTGGTCTTGCCGGTGCCGCCTTTCTGGTTGACGATGGCTATCGTGGTTGCTTTCTTTGAAATTTCTATCACCCCCTGATATTCAAGTCGTGATTGGCTTGGTTCTGATAATAAAGCTGCATTGTAGTCGGTGCATTGTACAGAGAAGCGAGCAGATATTGTTTCATGTTACGGATTGGGCTGCTGTTCTCTGCAAGGCACTTCAGCACAAAGCGGATATGGTCAGCGTTCAGCTTCATAAACCGACTGCGTACCACCTCGGCGGGCTTATCATCCCCGGCGATGTGCAGCAGCTTGCGGTTGGTGGAACAGGTGTCCACCAGCAAATCTACGATCTGATAGATGGTGTCCTCATCGTCCGGGTAAAGCCGGAGCAGAAGGTCTATCTCTAAAGAATGTGAAAAAAATTCTTCGAGCAGTTTACGATTCTTCATCTTCTCCGATTCATCGGAAAGGATAGGATTCGTATTATTCATCTCTGTTTTATTTTCTTTCTTCTTAATACCTCGTGATTTTACCGGGTCTTGACAAGTGATTTTAGAGCCACAAGAATCGTCATTATCACGATTCTTGACACTCTCCTTTGAAGATTCTGCCGAAAAGTTTTTCACATACACCAAACATGGCTTTCCTTGCCCTCGACGTTTTCGTTCAATCAAACCAAATCCTTCAAGTTCCCGGAGCAGTCTGGTCGCTTTGTTGTCTGCGCAACGCAAAGTCCTCTTGACATCCTCAATCGTGAAGATGATGAACACTCGGCCTTTTTGGTCAAACCATTCATTTTTAACAGAAAGGCTCATGCGGTCAAGCAGGATGCCGTACAGGGTCTTTGCATCGGTTGACAGATTTTGAAACCGCTGCTCCTGAAAAAGAGCCTTGGGAATGCGGAAGAACGAAAAGAGTTCTCCGGCCTGTCCGTAAAAGTAGTCAAGGGTCATACAATTCTGTCAAGGATGAAAAAACAACGATGATTCATTGACATGGTTGACAAATCCTCCTTATAGATAATTCGTGCAAACAAAAAGCGCAACTTCGATTGATGAAAATCGAAATTGCGCGATGTAACTTAGCCGGGGGAGAAAAGTCATTTGTCGGGGTCGTTTGACCACAATTTGACCACAAAAGGAATGAAACGTCTTGACATCAAACGAAATAGAATGAAAAAACGAATTCGAAAATTGGTGATATAGCGTATAGTGTGTGCTGTTTTGACCAATGTGTCCGCGAGTGGAGCACAATGGGGTTCAAGAGGCCGTGAGTTCGATTCTCGCCACTCGGACCAAACAAAAATAATCCGAACTTGTTTCCGATAGGAGATGGGTTCGGATTATTTGTTTTCTTCGGAAAATTAGCGTTTGCGAAGCAATGAAAGCCCCAGTGGGGCTTTTAAGCGACGGAACGGTCTGCGTTAGCAGATGGAGGGGCTTTGCCCCGACAAGTTCCATGCAGGTGTCCGTGGAAGATAAAATCCGAAATCATAGATTGACCGACATAAGCCACAACATGATTTCAGGAGGACATGAATGTGAAGTACGATGAAAGAGCCTGTAAATTCAACATGGACACCGGCTGCGTGGAACTGCTGCTCCGGGATGGGAGAAAAATTTCCATCGACTGCACCGGGGTCGAGGATGCGCTGGACGTGACTATGGTGCAGAGGGCAGAATTGGACTACCTCATCTACAATGACCCACTGGCGTATGCAGATTTGATTCTGAATGGTGACCCGGAGAAATATCTGAAACAAATTTTGTGAAATGAATATTCTGCGATTTTACTGAAGAATTGACAATGTAGCGAAAACTAGATATCATAGCAACAGGCTTTATTTTGTTTCAGAAGAGGTATTAGCATATGGAAGCGTATGAATTAGATAAAATAAAAGTTTTGGCAACTTCTTTCCGTGGTGCAATTGAGATAGCAAAAGATGCTGGTGAATTTGATAATGACTTTGCATTTCCTCGATTTCCCAAAGGATGCTGTGGAGATACAAGCGATCTTTTAGCTGAGTATTTGGCACAGCATGATATTTACACATATTATGTCTGTGGTCAAAAAGGTACCCAATCACACGCATGGCTGGTTCTTGTAAACACTGTAACAGTGACAACTGATAATTCAGATGCTGACAGAAAGTATAAAAGTCTGATAAGTGTTTATAATGAAGATAATGATGTAATGCTACTGCGAAAATACTATAACTTAAAAGATGCTATTATTATTGACATAACCGGAGATCAGTTCACAAATCAAAAATGTTTTTTGTATTATAACATTCCTGTTTATGTTGGTTTTTTAGATGACTTTCATAAACTTTTTAGGGTGGATCAATGCTCTATCCATGAACCTGCTAGATTGTGGGATGCTCGCTGCAAAAGTCTGTATCGAGCAATAACTAAATATATAAAGTGATTTGCAGTATGAAACGAAATTTTTTTCAATTAAGGTATAAAACAAAAACAGGGTGCGCCCACCCGGACGCACCCTGCCAAAAGCCACAGACGATAGCGATATGTACAACAGGGAGTTCCCCAGCGGCGGGAACTTCCTGTTTTTCTTTTCCTGCAAGATGAGCCTGTTCCGCCTGCCATGCAGCAAACTCCCGCTGGCCTTCCTCGCTGTTCCAGCAGGCAAGGATGGCCGGGTAGAATGCCCGTGCCAGACGGTCAATGACTTCATCGGGATAGGGGGAAGAGTTTGTGGACTTTTTCTTTTTGTTCAAACGCACGCTCCTTTGATCGTCCCACCGTGGCAAATTTGGGCGAGAAAATCAAAGTTTCAATTTTTATCAGGCGCAGGGGCGCGGATAGTTTCCGCCCTGCACTTGCGGCTGGTGGCCCGTTGATGGCTTACAAGTGCCTGTCGTTATGCCGTTTTAGAGGATTCATCGCTGGATTCTGCAAGAACTTCATCCAGCGTTTTCAAAAATTCAAGATGAGGCTTCAGGGCAAAGCGAAGAACCTTGACCTGTTCCGGATGCGTAAGAAGTTTCGGGTTCAAGTCGAACGTAACTTCCCAACTCTTTCGCATGAGAGATTCAGCATTGTGGAGCCGGTAGTATAGTTCGAGAAACTTTTGGGGAACATCATAGCTTTCATCAATGGTGTTGCTGGCGGCTTTCTCTGCCTGCTTCACCGTCACTTTGTTAGGCTTGACTTTCTTCGGCTTCGGCACATAATTCTTGATTTCCTCAAAAATTTCAGCCTGTTCTTCGGGCTTGGCCTTGCCGAGATTTTCGAGAAGATAATCGGGAATGTGCAGTTCCTCGCGGAAGAACCGATCACGGAAACCGGGAGACAGTTCATCCGCAACGTCAACGCCGTGGGCATAGTATTCTGCCCGGCGGACTGAACTTGCGCTGCTGTGATTTTCCTGTGCGATGCGCTCACAGGTTTTCATAGGCTTCTGGTTGTGTTCAGACTGAACACTGCCAGATTTCTTTGCAGTATGCTGATTGCCGCGAAATGCCTCGGTACGCTTTTCAGAGGAATACTGCTTGCCCATCAGAAACTTCTTTTGCTCCGGCGTGAGGTTGCGCCGCCCCAACTGGTTCTTGCAGATCCAAGCGAGAACTTCTTCTCTGCTTTCAAACGGGAGCGGCATGGTGGAGAAAGAGATTTCGGGATGTTTCTGAAGAATCGCATAACGGTTGTGTCCATCAACAAGGGTATTACCCCAGACAATCAAAGGAGAGAGCAGCTTGCCCTCTTTCAGGATATTTTCTTCAAGCTGCTTAAATTCATCATCGGTCAGAGGGGGAATCTGGGACTGGAACTCCGGGTCGATTTTCAGATTGATCATACGCACACTCCTTTATCTCTCCTGCTGCGCCGGTTCTTCCTCCCGGAAAAAGGACGCAACATTCTGCTTTGCGGTTTTCAGTTTGAGCAGTTCTTCCTTAGCTTCCTTGTACTGCTCGTAGAACTTTGCCTTTTCGGATGCCAACTGCGCATACTCGGCTTCCAGCTTTTTCGGGTTGGGCAGCTTTGTGATGTTGTTTGCTTTGAAATAGGCTGCTGCCGCCCGGTACGCTGTCAGCTCTGCACGATGCTGTTCCTCAAAGACTGCGGGGCGCTTGGCGGTCTTTAACTGCTGGGCAACATTCTTGGTACTGGTGTAGGCTGCGACCTGATAGCGCAGTTCTTTGTTGGCCTTCATGCGACCTTCAAGGTCTTTCACCACCGCCAGCGAGTCGTGGTACTTGGTTTCCAGTTCGGTGATGCGCTGGTTCAGGGCGTCCTCGTCGGTCAAGCCCTTTTCCTGCAGAAGCTTCACGGTCTGTGCCATAACTTTGAGATTGTGTTTCGTGAGCCAACGCTTATAGCCGATGCCCTTGCCCTCGGTCATCTTCGACTGGATGTCGATCGGTTTCCCGATGGTATCCTGCTTGAACTGCGCCTTGGGTTTTCGTTCGGTGTTTACCTGCAACGTGGAAAGCACTGCTGCCTTATCGAACTTGTCACCGAGATGTTTCGCCCGGATGAACTTCGTTCTGCCGGAAGGCAAGTAACTGAGTTGTCCACGGCTTTCCTTGACGGCAATGCCGTACTGCTGCAAGAGCCTGTCCGAGAAATCTTCAAAACTCGTTGCAACATTGAGAACCTCCGAAATCTGTCTCCGCAAGACTTCTTTTGCGGTTTCAAACTTCGTTTGTGTGGGCTGCTGACCTGTTGCGAGCAGGGCAGCGTTTTCATGGTCGAGTTTCAGTTGACCTCGCTGTTTCATCCAGTATTCGCGCTCGCTCACACGAACCTTCGAGCCGTTGAGCAGGTCGATCTGGTACAGTCCAGCACCTTCGCACAGCTCCATGACCTCGACACGCAAGTGCCGCATGGTCTGGGCCGTGCTGGAGTGCTTCATACCCTCACACCAGTCGCGGGGCTTTTGCATATAGGGCTTGCGTTCCACTTCTCGCATTCGGATGCTGCCGATCACGATGTGGACATGGATGTTTCCCGAATGGTTGTGCCCATCGGGGTGAGTGCAGACGATGGCGGGATGACCGGGGAAGTTTTCTTCGCAGAATTTCAGGCCAAGTGCCTGTGCCTTTTCCATGGTCAAGCCGTTGTCGGCTGCATCTCTTGGGTCAAAGCTGATGATATACTGGTGGCTTTTAATATCACCATGCTGGGTGTTCTTGCCATACTTGCGGTTTGCCAGCAGACAGGCCGTTGCAAATGAGAAATCACCGCACTCAAGGGTGTCGAGCAGGTAGGATTCCCGCAGCTTCGGCTTGCCCTGTTCATCCAGAAGCTGCTTTCCGGTGAACTCATCGTGTTGGTAGATCAGGTACGCTTCAATGGCGGTGTAGTCCGAGTTCTTAGAGGCGATATGCTTGAGCGTTGCCATACAGTTCACCCAGAACTTTCTCGGCGTGCAGCCGAAATGCGGTCAGGTCTGCAAGTTCGTCAAGGAGTTTCGCCCGGATCTGTTCGGTGTCTGCACCGCCGGAATTGAAGTGCCTTGCAAGCTGGTTCAGGTTGCCGCCCACCTTGCTGCACTGAGCAAGCAGGGTGGAAACAGCGGTCAGGGTTTCTTCACCGCCGCCGGCAACGATGACCGTTTTCTCGATTTTGACGTTGTGAATGGCTCGGCGGATAAAAGTGGAGAGGGAGAGATTCAGGAGTTTGCAAGTGAGTTCCAGTGACGCTTTTTCCTCCGCTGTCACACGGAACTTGATGATGTGCGTTTTGTTGTTCGGCGTGTCGTGGCGCTGGGAATTGCTAGGGGTCAGTTGAACATTCGTTTTGGTCATTGTACCTCCTGTCTGTTCGATAACTCCTCGGTGAAGTTATGTAAGCACGACACGCCGTTCCATTCGTGCCGTAAGGCACGAATGATGAGCAGGGTTTGGGGTTGGACCGCGCTTGCGAAGCGCAGCGGAGCAATGAAAGCCCCGGTGGGGCTTTTAAGCGGCAGCGCGGTCTTGCGCAAGCAAGATGGAGGGGCCTTGCCCCGACAAGCGTTACCCCAACAAGATCACTTCGGAAATGCAGACGCATTGTAGAAGTGAAGTCCCGGATGGACAGGAAATTTTCAAGAATTGAAAATTTGTGGCCACGGGACGGTTCTTGCCCTCTACCGCTGCGCTCAAAACCGTTTCTGGGTAATTGTTTCCGAATTTTTAAGGCGCAAAAACAAGTAGAAGTTGTGCTGCTCATGTAAAGGGTCACCGTTTGCTCCGAACGAAGTTCCTGCCCCTGTTTGTGCAGCGGCGTTGACGGAAAGTCGGTATCACGTCCGGTCGGCTTATGAAATTTTCAAGGTACGTTTCTCATAAAGAAAAATACCGCCCAAGCAGCGCAGCGATGGATTTTGTCGGGGTGAATCGGCGGCAAAATGAATCGGGTGTGTTGCGGGGCGGTTAATCTTTCAGGGATAATCCACGGTGAGGCAGTGTTCAAAATGAACACGACCACATCTTGTGGATGGCTTCAAGCCAATCCACAAAAGCAGCGGGATTTGTGACAGAGAATATCACGCATTGAGCGGTGCGTCAAGATAATTTGAAAAAAATTATTGCGGCAAAGCGGTGATAGTAGGACTTATAGGAGGCCGCTTGAGCTGTTTTTTCTATTTACAGCTACAATGATAGCCATTGGGGGATTGTGATTGGTCAGGGCTGAAAAGGGCTTTCATGATTTGCTGCAGCGCATCATGTCCTCGACGCTCCCAGCGTCCTCAAAGGACGATTTGATGGGTGTGTAGGGATAAGCTGTAAAAAGAAGCATGGACGCCCCCGAAAAGGAGAGCGTCCATGCTTCTTGCTGTATCCGAATGGAGGAGATTGCGAAATCAGCGATTGTCCGGGCAGACGATTTCCAGCATCTGATCGAAAACCTCTTCCATCTGCCGCACCAGTGTGAACTGGGTGCGGGCGCGGTCGAGGTTGTGATCCGGGCGAGCAATATGGAAATAATGGTCGCCCTCCAGATAGTCAGTCAGAAAACGGATGCCGCATTCCAGCGTCATGAGCCTTGCACCCCATGCAAGGCTCTTTTTTTCTGCCCTGCGCATGGATGCCCCGGCAGTGGAGAGATACCCTTTGGCGAACACTTCGTACAGATGCAGGTCAAAATGGACTTTGCTCTGGTCAGGTTCGTCCTCAGCGCAGTCGTTGGCACCGGTGCGGATGGAATCGCCGAAGTCGTAGGCCGAAAGTCCCGGCATCACGGTGTCGAGGTCAATGACACAGATGCCTTTGCCGGTGGCTTCATCGAGCAGAACATTGTTGATTTTGGTATCATTATGGGTGACACGCAGCGGGATCTCACCAGCGGCCAGCTGATCCAGCAGAACGTGGCAGTCCTTTTCCCGTGCATGGATAAAAGCAATCTCCGGCGCAATGGTTTTGGCTCGACCCAGTGCATCGGCTGCAAGAGCTTTTTCAAAGTTTGCGTAACGGTTGGGCGTATCGTGAAAACGTGCAATGGTTTCGTGGAGGGTAGAAGCAGGATAATCGGCCAGCTGGTTCTGGAATTTGCCCAGTGTCTCGGCCACGGTGCGGAAGTCGGTTTCGCTGCCGACCTGCTGCAAACAGATGGTATCTTCTACAAAGTCGTAGGCACGCCATGCGCCGCCGTCTGCATCCAGATAGCAAGTCGACCCCGACAAAGTTGGGATGACATTCAGCGTTTCCCGTGCTGGGTCGCCGCCCTCTGCCTGAATCTTTGTCCGTAAATGCCGGGTCACGCCGCAGACATTCTCCATCAGGCCCACCGGGTTAGTAAAGGTATCGGTGTTGATGCGCTGTAAGATAAAGCGTTTGGTATGATCTGCCCGCCAGACCACAAAGGTGTCGTTGATATGCCCCTCACCATAGTGGTGAGCATCGCAGAGCACAGGCCCGCCAAAATCAAAGGCATTTGCAGCAGACTGGAGCAGAGAAAGGGTAACGGATTTCATCATAAATTCCTCGTTTTCGTTATACTTCATGCCGTTTTGACGGGGCAGGGCGTTGTCCCTGCCGCACCTGACGGCGGTATTCATTTGGGGTCAAGCCTTCCGCCTTGCGGAAGCATTGGGAAAAATAGCTGGGAGAGGAAAAGCCCATCAACTCGCTGATCTGCGCCAGACTGTAACCGGTGTTGCCCAGCATATATTTGCTTTCCTCAATGCGGCGGCGGTTCAGATAGGTGATCGGAGAGATGCCGTACTCTTTTTGAAAGGTGTGGGCCAGATAATATTTGTTGATGTGTGCGATCTCTGACAGACGGTCAAGCGAGATGTCCTCCCGGAAGTTGCTGTCCAGATATCGCTTGATCTCTACACACTCCCGGCTGTCGGAGCGGGGCGTTTCCTCTACCTGCAAAGAAAGCGTGGTACACCGCACCAGCCAGATGAGTAGCACTTCCAGCAGATCCTGACAGACCGTTTCGCAGCCGTCCAGACTGCGGTCTGCTTCGGCCAGCAGCATATGGAGCAGCGTCACCATCCGCTCCCGATTTTCCCGGCAGTTGAATATGGCGTAGGAAGAATCTGATTTTCCAAATAAGATCTCGATGCCAGCAACGCCCAATACAATGTATTCCAGCGGTGAAGCATTCAGGCTCAACTCGGTATGCTCTACCTGCGGATTGACGATAATCATATCATCCGGTTTGACCGGATAAAGCTGACCGCTTAAATAAAACTGACCTTCTCCGCTCAGACAGTAGAACAGCTCTGTGCAGGAATGGGTGTGGGCAGTGCTGTTCCAATCGCCGCCGAATTTGCTTTTGCTGATGTACAGCAGCCGGAAGGATTCCCGTGGAGCGGGAGCATGGCGGATATCAAATCGCTCGGTACTCATAAATGGCTCCTTTTGAGGCGAAGAACAAAAAACATAAAAATAAAAGCAAGATACTAAAAATACGAGTCTAAAAACGATGCGTTGCTTCGTACGTTTTTTCTTATTATAGAGGCAATGAAGAAAAAATGCAAGCCCTGATTTTTGGATAGGATCAATACTTTTGCCTTTGATGGCGTGCAAAAATATGTCAAATCGGTTACAGAGGGGGGAAATGTTCCAAAATAATCCGACCAATTTTAGTGCTTTTGCTGAAAGAATTTTCTAAAAAGCAATATTTCTAAAAAACGAAACAACAAAGACCTTGTTGCGAACCGTAAAAACCTCTATATTGGAACCAGAAAAAACCACAGCCCTCTCGGACGAAGCCTGTTTGCCCCGGCTGTGTTTTGAACGGAATTTTATGATGGAGGATACACTATGAAACGCATTTCTCGTCGCAATTTCCTGAAAGCGGCTGGCGTGGGTGCCGCTGCACTGAGCCTGGCTGCCTGTGGTGGTGCTGCCAGCTCCACCGCGTCCAGCACGGCATCTTCTGCCGCTGCTTCTTCCGCAGTGGCTGCGGATGTCACCATCAAGGTTGCTGCCATTGAGACCGGCTACGGCGCTGAGATGTGGAAGAAGGTCGCCGAGGCCTTTACCGCACAGACCGGCATCAAGGTGGACCTGACCACCGACAAAAAGCTGGAGGACGTCATCGGCCCCTCCATGCAGGGCGGCGACTACCCCGACGTGGTCCATCTGGCTACCGGCCGTGAAGCTGCTCTGACCGAGCAGTTCATCAAGGGCAACCTGATCGCCGACATCACCGATGTGCTGAGCATGACCGTGCCCGGCGAGAGCAAGAAGGTGAGCGAGAAGATCGCCGGCGGCTTTACCGACACCTCCCTGACCAACCCCTACGGCGACGGCAAGACCTATCTGGCTCCCATGTTCTACAGCCCCTGCGGCCTGTTCTACAACGCCGGTTTCCTGAAGGAAAAGGGCTGGGACGTGCCCAAGACCTGGGACGAGATGTGGGCACTGGGCGACAAGGCTGCCGCTGAGGGCACCTACCTGTTCACCTACCCCACCACCGGCTACTTCGACGCCTTCTTCTATGCGCTGATGTACGCTGCCGGCGGCCCGGAGTTCTTCAATAAGGCCACCCACTACACCGAGGGCATCTGGGACACCCCCGAGGCAAAGACCTGCTTTGATATCGTGGCAAAGCTGGCTTCCTACACCAACCCCATCACCCCCGCACAGGCCAACGATCAGGACTTTACCCAGAACCAGCAGCTGGTGCTGGACAACAAGGCCCTGTTCATGCCCAACGGCACCTGGATCGTGGGCGAGATGGCCGAGGCTCCCCGTGCAGACGGCTTTGAGTGGGGCATGACCGCCCTGCCCGCTGTCAAGGCCGGCGGCGATGGTTACAGCTACACCTGGTTCGAGCAGGCATGGATCCCCGCCGGTGCCGAGCATCAGGATGCCGCCAAGCAGTTCGTGGCTTACCTGTACAGCGACGAAGCCTGCAAGCTGTTTGCCGAGAGCGGCGCTATCCAGCCTGTGCTGGGCATCGCCGACAGTCTGGAAGGCGACAACAAGATGTTCTACTCCATCTACGACAACGGCGCAAAGGCCGCCATGGGCAACTTTGCAGCCTTCAGTGCCATCCCCGGCGTGGAAGTGCGCACCGTGTTCTTCGACCCTGTCAACTCTCTGGTGTCCGGCAGCATGACCGAGCAGCAGTGGATCGACGGCATCAAGTCCGCCAGCGACCAGATGCGCGCCAACATTATCGAGTAATTAAGCCCTGCCCAGCGGGGGCGGTTTTTACCGCCTCCGCTTTTTTGGGCTGTACAGTACCATCAAGAAAGGAGCGGTCAATCCCCTATGAGAACGGATAAAAGCCGCAAACGGTTCGTATTCCTCTGTGTGGCACCGGCTACCATCCTGTTTTTCCTCTTTATGATCCTGCCCACCCTCAACGTGTTCCGCATGAGTTTGTATGAGCGGGGTGCCTATTCTCCCAACGAGACCTTTGTGGGGCTTAAAAACTTCCAGCATCTGCTGCGGGACGCCCAGTTCATCCGTTCCATGCAGAATATGATCCTGCTCGTGGTGGTGGTCACCCTGATCACCTTCGCCTTTGCACTGGTATTTGCCGCCATCCTCACCCGGGAGAAGATCAAAGGCCAGAACTTTTTCCGCATCATCTTCTACATCCCCAACATCCTGTCGGTGGTCGTCATCTCCGGCATCTTCTCTGCCATCTATAAGCCGGAAAACGGCATGCTGAACAGCATCATCGGCCTGTTCCGCAACATGAGCGACCCCATCCTGTGGAAGGGCGAAAAACTGGTCATCCCCTCCATCATCATTGCCATGGTGTGGCAGGCCATCGGCTACTATATGGTCATGTACATGGCCTCCATGTCTGCCGTGCCCATCAGCCTGTACGAGAGCGCCAATCTGGACGGTGCCGGGCGGCTGACCCAGTTCTTCCAGATCACCATCCCCCTCATCTGGACGAATATCCGCACCACCCTCACCTTCTTTATCATCTCCACCATCAACATGGCCTTCCTCTTCGTCAAGGCCATGACCAGCGGCGGGCCCAACGGCGCATCGGATGTGGCGCTGAGTTATATGTACAGTCAGAAGGACGCCGGTCTTTACGGCTACAGCATGGCCATCGGCGTGGTAATCTTCCTGTTCTCGTTTGCCCTGTCCGCCTGTGTCAACAAGGTCACCAACCGCGATACGCTGGAATTTTAAGGAGGGAAGAAGATGCAGAATACCACCGAAAAATCTTCCCGCTCTGCGGAAGGTCTGTACAAGTTTTTCATCTATTTTGTGCTGGTTCTGCTGGCCGTTACCATCATCGTGCCGGTGGCATGGGTGTTCATGGCCTCCATCAAGCAGAATGCCGAGTTCTACGGCAACCCCTGGGCACTGCCCGCCGGGTTTTACTGGCAGAACTTTGTCAACGCATGGAATGGTGCCCAAATGGGCGAATATATGCTCAACTCGGTCATCGTCACCGCGCTGGCGCTGGCGCTGCTGCTGGTCGTTGCCCTGCCCGCCGCCTACTGCCTGTCCCGCTTCCACTTCAAGGGGTGCAAGGTGCTGAACACCCTGTTCATGGCGGGCTTGTTCATCAACGTGAACTACATCGTGGTGCCCATCTTCCTGATGCTGCGGGACGGCGATGCGTGGCTGAAAGGCCATTTCGGCAGCGGCTTTCTGCTGAACAATCTGGTGGTGCTGGCGGTGGTATACGCCGCCACCGCGCTGCCCTTTACCATCTACCTGCTGTCGGGCTACTTTGCCACCCTGCCCCACGATTTTGAGGAGGCCGCCTATATCGACGGTGCAAGCTATTTTTCCACCATGACCCGCATCATCTTCCCCATGGCAAAGCCCTCCATCATCACCATTATCCTGTTCAACTTCCTGTCCTTCTGGAACGAGTATATCATCTCCATGACCCTGATGAGCTCCACCAAGGCACCCCGCACCCTGCCGGTAGGTCTTTTGAACCTGATGCAGGCGCAGCAGAGCGCCGCCCAGTACGGCACCATGTACGCAGGTCTTGTGCTGGTAATGCTGCCCACCCTGATCTTGTACATCTGCGTGCAGCGGCAGCTGACGCAGGGCATGACCGTGGGCGGCCTGAAAGGTTAAGGTGACAGACGATGAAAGCATACTGGAAAGAGCATCCCGCCCTGCGCATGGTACTGATGCTGGTGCTGTTTGTGCTGGCACTGGTGCTGGTGGTGTCCGGCTGGAAAATGACCGGGCAGCTGGCAGGGCTTGGCATCATGCTGGTGGGCGTAGCGCTGCTGCTGGCTGTGCTGGCGCTGTATAACGCCGCCTACGATTGACCCCCTACGATTCAAAGAGAGGCAAAAGGAGAGTTTCCCATGGATGAAATAAGAAAGACCGGGCGCGTGACCATTCCCACAGACCTGGACGTTGTGCCCGAAACGCTGGAGATCTTAAAAAAGTGGGGTGCCGATGCCATCCGCGACTGCGACGGCACCGACTTTCCGCAACAGCTCAAGGATGCGGACGCCAAGATCTACTCCACCTACTATACCACCCGCAAGGATAACGCATGGGCAAAAGCAAACCCGGACGAGGTGCAGCAGTGCTACATCATGACCGGCTTCTACACCGCACCCGGCGACACCGTGACCATCCCGCTGATGAAGGGCATCAGCCCGGAGCTGATGCAGGTGAATACCAACGACGACATCACCCGCTGGTGGGAGGTCATGGATCGAACCACCGGTCAGCCCGTGCCGCCGGAGCAGTGGAGCTACGCCGACGGCAGTGTGACGGTACAGGCCGTACCGTTCCATGAGTATACCGTCAGTTTTCTGGCTTACCTCATCTGGGACCCGGTGCATATGTACAACGCTACCACCAACGGCTGGACGAATTTTGAGCACCAGATCACCTTTGACGTGCGTCAGCCCAAGACCCACAAGTATTCCATGGAGCGCCTGCGCAAGTTCATTGCAGAGCACCCCTATGTAAACGTCATCCGCTACACCACCTTCTTCCACCAGTTCACCCTGATCTTCGACGAGCTGAAGCGGGAGAAATTCGTGGACTGGTATGGATACTCTGCTTCGGTCAGCCCTTATATCCTCAACCAGTTTGAGCAGGAAGTGGGCTACAAGTTCCGCCCGGAGTACATCATCGATCAGGGCTACTATAACAACCAGTACCGGGTGCCCAGCAAGGAATTCCGGGATTTTCAGGCCTTCCAGCGCCGCGAGGTGGCAAAGCTTGCCAAGGAGATGGTGGACATCACCCACGCGTGCGGGTGCGAAGCCATGATGTTCCTCGGCGATCACTGGATCGGCACCGAACCTTTTATGCCGGAGTTCAAAACCATCGGACTGGATGCCGTAGTGGGCAGCGTGGGCAACGGCTCCACCCTGCGCCTGATCTCTGACATTGAGGGCGTGAAGTACACCGAGGGCCGTTTCCTGCCGTACTTCTTCCCCGACACCTTCCACGAGGGCGGCGACCCGGTGCGGGAAGCCAAGGAGAACTGGGTTACAGCCCGCCGCGCTATCCTGCGCAAGCCCATCGACCGCATCGGCTATGGCGGCTATCTGAAACTGGCCTTGCAGTTCCCGGAGTTCGTGGACTACGTGGAGAGCGTCTGCAACGAGTTCCGCGAACTGTACGAGAACATCAAGGGCACCACACCCTACTGTGTCAAGCGAGTGGCCGTGCTGAACTGTTGGGGTAAAATGCGGGCTTGGGGCTGTCACATGGTGCATCACGCCCTCTATTACAAGCAGAACTACAGCTATGCCGGTGTCATTGAGATGCTGTCCGGTGCGCCCTTTGACGTGAAGTTTATCAGCTTTGAGGATATCAAGAACGACCCGCATCTGCTGGATTCGTTGGAGGTCATTATCAATGTCGGCGATGCCGACACCGCACACACCGGCGGTATCTGGTGGGAAGACCCGGAGATCTCCTCCGCTATCCGCAAGTTCGTCTGGAACGGCGGCGGCTTTATCGGCGTGGGCGAGCCCTCTGGTCACCCGTATCAGGGGCACATTCTCCAGCTTGCCAGCGTGCTGGGCGTGGAGGAAGAAAACGGCTTCACCCTCAACTACGACAAGTACAACTGGGAAGAGCACCCCGACCACTTCATTCTGCAGGATGCCGACCGGCCCATCGACTTTGGCGAGGGCAAAAAGAACATCTACGCCCTTGAGGGCACCGAGGTGCTGGTGCAGCGGAACAAGGAAGTGCAGATGGCGGCACACGACTTCGGCAAGGGGCGTGCCGTGTACATCAGCGGTGTGCCTTACAGTTTTGCCAACAGCCGCACCCTTTACCGCGCTATCCTGTGGAGCGCCCACAGCGAGGAGGAGCTGCATACATGGTTCAGCTCCAACTACAACGTGGAGGTGCACGCCTACGTCAAAAACGGCAAGTACTGCGTGGTGAACAACACGTACGAGCCGCAGGACACCACCGTTTACACCACAGACGGCAGCAGCTTTGCTCTGCATCTGGATGCCAACGAGATCAAGTGGTATGAGATCTAAGTTCTCCTTTTCATAAACGAACACAACGGGCAGCTCTGTTACCAGAGCCGCCCGTTGTGTTTGCTGTATCTGCCGATAACTCAACCTGTGTCAATCGAACGCTGCAATGGAGATGGCTGAAAACGCAGAAATTCAGTAATGGGAGCGTAGTAGACCTGCAGAAAAAAGAAACTGCCCGTGCGAGTATGCGTAAGATGGTGAAGCACCTTCTGAAAAAATATAAGTATGTGCCAACGTCAAGCGGCGTAAGGGCTGCAACAAAAAGACCGTGCAGAAGGACTGGCTGGAAGATCTGGTCGTCCGGGAGACGATGAAGCTGATTCAGGACGATGCGGTGATCGACAAGATCGTTCAACTGGTCATGGATGTCCAGAATCAGGAGAACACCACGATCCCGCTGCTGGAAAAGCAACTGCGAGAGGTCAACAAAAAGCTGGACAACCTGATGAAGGCGATCGAGGACGGCTTGTACACCCGGACAACGAAAGAGCGTCTGGAAGAGCTGGAAATCCAGAAAGATGAACTGACTGCAAAAATCGCAGATGAAAAATTGAAGAAGCCCAGCTTCAATGAGGATTTCATCCGGTTCTGGCTGATGAAATTTAGAAAGTTCGATATTTCGCAGAAAAAGCAGCGGAAGGCGCTGATCGAGATTTTTGTCAATGCCATTTTTCTGTACGATGACCGGATGCTAATCACGTTCAACTACAAGGATGGCACCCAAACCGTCCGATTTGAGGACGCTTTGACCGCTGATTGCGGAGAAAAAAGTTTGCGTTTGCGAAGCAACGAAAGCCCCAGTGGGGCTTTTGAGCAACAGAACGGTCTTGCGCAAGCAAGATGGAGGGGCCGTGCCCCGACAAGTTCGGATTTGTCCGGCTCTGCTGGACCAAAAGCTCCACAGACGAATTTGTTCGTCTGTGGAGCTTTTTTGTTTGCCCACAGCGTGGTCGGAAAATGAAAAAAGAATGCAAAATGCGGTGCGCTTGAAAAATGTCAGGACGGGATTTTTGTAAAAAATGTAGAATATCTTGCCGGAAACTGTGCATTCTCTCCAACAAAAACTGCCCAAACGTGTTGATATTGAGAAAAAAGCTTCACAAACGTTTACAAAAGGGTAACAGGTTGGTATACTTTATGGTGGTAAACGTAACAAGCCATGGAAGCTGAAAGGAGAACCTACCCGTGAATACCGCTGCACCGTCCCGTAAAAAACTGCTGAGCCTTGTGCTGACACTGGTGTTTATGCTCACCTGCCTGCCGGCTGCCTTGGCGGTTGATCTGAATGTGGACGCAGGCTTCTACTTCAAGCAGAGCCGTGGCGGCACCTGCACGCTGGCATCCGCAGCCATGATGCTGCGCCGCCGTGCCTATTTTGACGGCCTGACCGACTGGTCCACTGTGACCGAGAACAGTGTCCGTTCCACGGCATGGTCCAACGGGCTTTCCCACAGCTTTACATATAAGGAGATGCAGGTGGGCTACGGCACACTGCCCTCTCGCAAACAGGAAAAAGTGCAGACCCTGATCACCCTGCTTTCGCAGCACCCGGAGGGCATCGTGCTGTATGACCGCAGCCAGCCCCATGCAGTGCTGCTCACCGACTACACCAACGGCAACTTCTATTGCTCCGATCCGGCAGGCAACATCTCTTCCGGACGCATCCCGCTGGAAAACTCCAGCGTTTCGGTCAATAGGTCCTCCTGCTACTGGTATGTGGCATCAGATCACAACTTCATTGCTGCAGAGGCTGACGGCCTGCGTCTGGAAGGCATGAGCTACCCCATCAATGTCCGTGCGGGCAAGGGCATGGCGCTGACCGGCACTGCAAATGCTGCGCTGGGCACCACCCTGACCAATGTGCAGGTGGCAGTGCTGGACGAGAACGACCAGACGGTGTTCACTGCACAGGCAGCACCCAATACGGCAATCTTCTCCTTCAAGTCGCTGGACAGCTCCATCCGCTTTGGTGAACTGCCCGCAGGCAATTACACCTACATGGTGGTCGTGACCGATTCTCAGGGCGATAACCTCTGCTTTACCAGTGACTTCACGGTTTCGGATGGCTCGGCAAGCAGCGGCGTTTACTGGTCGGTGAAGGATACCGAGGGCACCAAGCTGCTGGACAGCATTCAGGAAGTTCAGGATGCCTTTGCAAATGCAACTGAGTCCACTCTGGGCTGGTTTGGCGGTCTATTCCAGTAAAATCATAAACGACAAAAAAGAAGTCCCGGAATACACTTCCGGGATTTCTTTTTTTGCTGTAATTTGTTGTAAAAAAAGCTTATTTCAGGGTTCCGTCCAGTACCTGACTGTAATACCAGGGCTTTGGTGCGCGGAAGGTCTTGCCGCTGAGGAACTCGAAATCCGGCTGGGTGAAGCGGGGCATGGTGAGTTCCCATGCGCACAGGGCCTGATACTTGAGTTTCAGCTCGCGGTTGGCGGTGTTGTTGCCGTATTTGCTGTCGCCCAGAATGGGACAGCCGATGCTGGCCATGTGTGCGCGGATTTGATGGGTGCGGCCGGTGATCAGCTGCACCTTCAACAGGGCCAGACGGCCGGAGACGGCGATGGTCTCGTACCGGGTCTCCACTTCCTTGGCACCGGGCTGCTTTTCCTCCACGATCTTCACGATGCCGCGGTCCGCGTCCTTGAGCAGATAGCCGCCCAGAGTGGCATCCGGCGGCATCGGTCGGCCGAAGGTGACGCAGAGGTAGGTCTTTTTCACATCGCGGTTCTTGATGGCTGCAAGGAACAGCTCTTCGGCCTCCGGGGTCTTGGCAACGATGACAAGGCCGCTGGTGCCGGTGTCCAGCCGGTGGCACAGCGCCGGGGTGTACAGGTCGTTCTCCTTGTACTCGCCCTGCTGGTTCAGGTAGAGCAGGGTGCGGTTCAGCAGGGTATCGTCCTCCGGACCATCCACGGCAAGACCGGCGGGCTTGTTCACAATGACGATCTGCGGGCAGTCATACACCACCTGTGCCGGGCCGCGGGCATTCTTCCACGCCGGGCCGTCCACACGGCGGTCCGCATCCAGAACTTCATCCAGAATGAACAGCTTGATCTCATCACCGGCCATCACGCGGGTGGAAAGCGGCTGCTTTTTGCCGTTCAGCTTGATCTTGTTCTCCCGCAGGGCCTTGTTCAGGCGGCCCGGGTTCAGTGCCGGGTACTGCTGCATCAGGTAGTTGTCCAGCCGGGTGGGGGCAAGACATTTTACTTTTAAAATTTTCACGGGAAATTCCTCTCTATCTTGAAATAGAATGTGTCTTTGAATCGTTTTTATTGTAGCGGAACAAAAACCGCGCGTCAAGCGCAGAGAAAAGGAAATGTTGACTTTTCCGCACGGGTGACGTATGATACCGAGACAGGTGCGGAAAACACCGCCCCGACAACAACAGAAGAAGGTATAGAATATGAAACTGAATAAAAAGGTGCTGGCCGTTACGGCCATTCTGGCAGTGGGCATTCTGGCAGGTTGCGGCAGCAGCAACAGCACCGCAGGCAGCGCGGCAAGCGCACCGGCTTCCGGCGTGGAAAGCAGTGCGGCTTCGTCCGAAGCAGCCGGTGAGATGGGCGATGTGCTGCCCATCGATGCCGGGGATCTGAACGAGATCAAGACGGGTTCCTACAAGTTTGCAGCCAGCATCACCAAGGTGGCCGACGGCCAGGCGACCCTGAGCGTATACGGCTACGACAGCTACCTGCCCGAGGACATCGACGCCTTGCAGGAGGGCAGCGTGTTTCGGATCCACGACCAGGGCGACACCACCGTGACCAAGCTGACTGTGACCAGCATCGACAGGGATGCCGACAACGGCTATGTGACCATCAACGGCGGCATCGAAGCGGGCGGCGTGGAGCTGACGCTGGACCACGATGTGTATCGCACCGTGACCTTTGACGATTACCCCGTCTACTATGAGATGGGCGAGGTGACCCTGCCTCTGGCCGGGGGCGTGACCCTGAGCGACAGCTCGGCCGACCCGCAGGCTTCCGCCGTGGAGACGGACGGCGCCGATGCCGTGGCCGAGGCCGTCAACGCCGAGCCGGACGGCTGGATGCCCAACAACACCCTGGTCTTTACCGAGGATGGCACCATCAGCAGCATCGTCCGCATCTGGGTGCCGTAAATTTTGCTCAAAACCGTTGACAAACGTTTTGCGTATGCTATAATTTAGCTGTACGCAAAGGGGCATTGTGTCTGCTTTGCGGAATGTAAAATTATGACAGATGGCAATGATGGGGTCAGAAATGCACACCGCCGTTCAGAGAGAGCGCTTCCAGCTGCAAGGCGTTCCGGCCGGTTCCATTTTGCGCCGCCCCGGAGCTTCCGGCGACACAAGTCGGACGCAGCGCAGCGTTAACGCGCCGAAAGCGGCAGGGGACACATTTTATCCTTTGCAATTTGGGTGGTACCACGGAGTTTGATGCACAAGCAGCCTTCGTCCCTTTTGGGATGAGGGCTGTTTTTTGTTTTTTTCACCGTGCCGCCCCTCTGCCATAACAGCATAAAAACGGCGCACAAACGCCAAAGACGATTGAGGAGAGAAAACCTATGCAATGGACCGGTTTGAATGAACTGCGTGAAAAGTACCTGAGCTTCTTTGAGAGCAAGGGCCACCTGCGTCTGGACAGCTTCCCGCTGGTGCCCAAGAACGACCCCAGCCTGCTGCTGATCAACAGCGGCATGGCCCCCATGAAAAAGTGGTTTCTGGCTCAGGAAGAGCCGCCCCGTCACCGCGTGACCACCTGCCAGAAGTGCATCCGCACCCCGGATATCGAGCGCGTTGGCATCACTGCCCGCCACGGCACCTTCTTTGAAATGCTGGGCAACTTCTCCTTCCAGGATTACTTCAAGGATGAGGTCATTCCCTGGGCATGGGAGTTCCTGACTTCTGACGAGTGGATGGCCATTCCGAAGGACCGCCTGCACATCTCTGTGTACGAAGAGGACGACGAGGCTTACGATATCTGGACCAAGAAGGTGGGCATCGCCCCCGACCACATGGTGCGTCTGGGCAAGGAAGACAACTTCTGGGAGCATGGCTCCGGCCCGTGCGGCCCCTGCTCTGAGATCTACTTTGACCGCGGCCCCGAGTACGGCTGCGGCAAGCCGACCTGCGGCGTGGGCTGCGACTGCGACCGCTATATGGAGATCTGGAATCTGGTGTTCAGTCAGTTCGATGCCGACGGCAAGGGCCACTACGAGCGTCTGGCACGCCCCAACATTGATACCGGCATGGGTCTGGAGCGTCTGGCCTGCGTGATGCAGGGCGTGGGCAACCTGTTTGAGGTTGACACCGTGCAGAGCGTGCTGCACCATGTAGAGCACATTGCCAACAAGACCTACGGCGAGGACGACAAGACCGATATCTCCATCCGTGTCATCACCGACCACATCCGCAGCTGCACCTTCATGGTGTCCGATGGTATCCTGCCTTCCAACGAGGGCCGCGGCTATGTGCTGCGCCGCCTGCTGCGCCGTGCTGCCCGCCATGGCCGTATGCTGGGCATCACCCGCCCGTTCCTGGTGGAGCTGGTGGAGACTGTCATCCAGTCCAGCGAGAGCGCATACCCCGAGCTGCGCGAGCACGATGCTTATATCAAGAAGGTCATCGGCACCGAGGAGGCAAACTTTGCCCGTACCATTGATGCCGGCATGAACATCCTGAACAACATGATCGACGGTCTGGAAAAGGCACATGAGCACCTGCTGAAGGGTCTGGATGTGTTCAAGCTGAACGATACCTTCGGTTTCCCGCTGGATCTGACCAAGGAGATCGCTGCAGAGCAGGGCATTGAGATCGACGAGGAAGGCTTCCACGCCGAAATGACCAAGCAGAAGGAGCGTGCCCGTGCAGAGCGCCTGAAGAAGAACATCTCCGGCTGGAGCGAGGATCTGTTCGGTGCGCTGGATGCAGAGCCCACCGTCTTTACCGGCTACGAGACCCTGTGCGACACCGGTGTTGTGGTGGCCCTGAGCGACGAAGAAACTCTGACCGATGCCATTGCTACCGACGAGGAAGCGAAGGACGGCGTGCTGGTGGTTCTGGATAAGACCCCCTTCTACGCTGAGATGGGCGGTCAGGCTGCGGACCACGGCATGCTGAACAGCGCCGACTGTAGCCTGCGCGTGCTGGATGTGAAGAAGACCCCCAAGGGCTACTACGTCCACACCTGCGTGCTGGAGAGCGGCATCGTGAAGGTGGGCGACCACCTGACCGCTCAGGTGGATAAGGAATACCGCATGGCAATTGCCCGCAACCACACCGCCACCCATCTGCTGCAGGCAGCTCTGCGTGAAGTGCTGGGCGACCACGTCCATCAGGCAGGCTCCTATCAGGATGCAGAGATCACTCACTTCGACTTTACCCACTTCAGCGCTGTCACTCCCGAGGAGCTGGCCCGCGTGCAGAAGATCGTGAACGACAAGATCTACGAGTCCATGAACGTCACCGTCCGGGAAATGCCCATTGAGGAAGCCAAGAAGCTGGGTGCAATGGCTCTGTTCGGCGAAAAGTACGGCAAGGTCGTGCGTGTTGTGGACATCGAGGGTTGGTCTACCGAGTTCTGCGGCGGCACCCACGTGAAGAATACCGCCCAGATCGGCGGCTTCAAGATCGTGAGCGAGGCCTCCGTTGCTGCGGGCATCCGCCGCATCGAGGCTGTCACCGGCCGCAACCTGCTGATCCGTGCAAACCTGCAGGAGGCTATGCTGCATACCGTGGCAAACACCCTGAAGGCAAACAACGTGACCGCTCTGCCCGTCCGTGCCGAGGCCGTGATGGCTGAGAACAAGGCTCTGGCCAAGGAGCTGGAAGAGATCAAGGCGCAGGTCGCCGCTTCCAAGGTGACCAGCCTGTTTGACAATGCCGAAGAGATCGGCGGCGTGAAGATCGCTTCTGCATACTTCACCGGCACCACCGGCGACACCCTGCGCGGCATGTGCGATACCATCCGCGACAAGGCTGTGAAGCCCGCTGTGGCGGTTCTGGTGGGCAAGGCTGAGGATAAGATCACCATGGCTGTCACTGTGACCAAACAGGCACAGGAAAAGGGCCTGAAGGCCGGTGCTCTGGTCAAGGAGATCGCTGCCATTGCCGGCGGCAAGGGCGGCGGCAAGCCGGACTTTGCAATGGCCGGCCTGAAGGACGAGACCAAGATCGACGAAGCTCTGGCTGCTGTCGGCGCCATCGTCAAGAAGGCTCTGGGCGAATAAGAAAACGGGTTCGCCCTCTCCGTCAGCGCTGACGCGCTGCCAAAGTTTATGGTTTTGCCAAGGGCTCTCTCTTTGGGAGAGCTGGACGCAAAGCGGCCTGAGAGGGCGGGGACGTTTATAAAATATCAGGAAGGAGTTGTTTCCCATGGAAGATTGTCTGTTCTGTATGATCGCGGAGGGGAAAATCCCCTCCAAGAAGCTGTACGAGGACGAGCAGGTGGTGGCGTTTTACGACATCAACCCGCAGGCCAAGGTGCACTTTCTGGTGGTGCCCAAAAAGCACATTGTCTCTGCCGCTGCGCTGACCGAAGAGGACGGCGCACTGCTGGGCCATATCTTTGCAGTGATCGCAAAGCTGGCTGCGGAGCAGGGCCTGAACAACGGCTACCGCGTCATCTCCAATGTTGGCGAGGACGCAGGCCAGACCGTGAAACATCTGCATTTCCATGTTCTGGGCGGCGAAAAGCTGCCTGTCTGATTCCAATAAAAAGGGAGCGTTGAATTATGGCTGAGACCTATACTCTGCACGTTGCAGGCCTGACCCGTGAGCTGACCATCTGCAAGGTGAATGACCACATGGACATTGCTGCTTTTATCATGCTGGGTGATGCCGAGCTGACCGTGGCTGCTGCCGCTGAACTGCTGAAGAAGTGCCCGGATTTTGATATCCTGCTGACCGCCGAGGCCAAGGGCATCCCTCTGGCACACGAGATGAGCCGCCAGAGCGGCAAGCCCTACGTCTGCGCACGCAAGGGCGAAAAGCTGTATATGACCGACCCCGTGGTGGTGGAGGATCAGTCCATTACCACCGCAGGCAAGCAGAAGCTGGTCATCGACCGCAAGGAGCTGGACAAGATGAGCGGCAAGCGCGTTCTGGTGGTGGACGATGTCATTTCCACTGGCGGTTCGCTCAAGGCTCTGGACGCGCTGGCTGAGCAGACCCAGTGCACCATTGTGGGCCAGGCCGCTGTTCTGGCCGAGGGCGATGCAGCTGAGCGCAAGGATATCATCTTCCTGGAGCCGCTGCCTCTGTTCTTCCACTAAGCTGCAATGCGACGCCCGCTCTGCGTTTTCTGCGCTGGAATGCTGGGTGTGGAGTTAGTGTGCGTTTTTTTGCCGCAAACGGAACTTTTTGTGCCGTTTGCGGCATTTTTTGTTGCCGTTTGTCTGGTGCTGTGCATCTTTGATGCTGCCCGCAAAGCAGCGCTCTGCATCCTGCTGGGTGCTGCTGTGGGTATGGCATCGGTGCTGCACACGGCAAACCGGCTGGAGCGCATCCGGGTGCAATATGCAGGCCGTCCACTGGTGCTGACCGCAGAGGTGGAAAGCACGGCGGATTCCTACGATCCCGGTATCGTGGATGCGGTTTTGCATGTAGAGAAAGTGAACGGCAGCGCGGCATCCTTCCGGGTGGAGTGCAGTGCTTTGCCGGAGTGCAAAGCCGGGGAAAGGGTGCAGGGAAGATTTATACTGTCGGCCCCGGCATCCGGAAGCCGGGTCAGCCTGTATGCGGACGGCATCGCTCTGCAGGCGGAAATGGACGAGGACGGGCCGGAGCTTACAGTTCTGGGCGAAAGCGGCAGCTTCCGCGCCCGCACCCACCGCCTGCAGCAAAGGCTCAGTGCGTCGCTGCGCCGCCGTATGGACGGCAAGACCGGCGGTGTGCTGGCTGCCATGACTACCGGCGACCGGAGTTATCTGTCTTCGGCCATGCGCAGCGCCTACCGGGGCGCGGGTCTTGCCCATGTGCTGGTGGTAAGCGGAATGCATGTGTCCATTTTGTGCGGTGATATCCTCAGCACACTCCTGCCCTACGAGTGGGAGCAGAGCTACCGCAGGCGCAGACGCCGGGCGGTATTCCGAAGTCTGCTGGCCTTTTTGCTGATGGGCGTGACCGGCTTCACACCCTCGGTATGCCGCGCCGCAGTGGCGGTCTGGGTCGGTGCACTGGGTGTGTGGCTGTACGGCCCGCCGGATACCCTTACCTCTCTGGCGGTGGCAGGTATCGTTATGACCGCAGGCAACAGCTATGCAGTGTGCGATATCGGCTTTGAACTTTCGTTTGCGGCGGTGGTGGGCACGGTGGCAGGCGGTGTGTGCATCCGCCGCGCCCGGGATGCGTGGTACCGCCAGTTCTGGAAAAACGCGAAAAATCCGGTGAGGCGCCCAGGGTATTTCAAACTGCCGGAACGTCTTTGGGGCCTTGCGGAAAGCATTTGCATCTCGTTTTGTGCTTCGGTGGCCACATTCCCGGTGCTGGTGCTGCGCGGGCTGAGTGTGAGCATTTATGCGGTGGCATCCAGTGTGGCGGTGCTGTGGCTCATCCAGCCCATGATGCTGCTGGGCCTTGGCACGGCCTTTGCCGGCCTGGTACCCGCTCTTGCTCCGCTGTATGGGGTGCTGTCCGCAGCGTCTGCGGCGTTGACCGGCCTGCTCGACCGCTGGGCCGTCTGGATCTCTGCAAAAACGGGCGCGGGAATCTACTTCGATACGGCCTATGCAGCCATCGTGTGTCTGGTTTTGATCCTGTTGGGCTGGCTGGCGTTCCACTGGCGGGTACGGCTGCGGGTGGCAGGGCCATGCATCCTGCTGGCGGCAGCTGTTTCCATCGGGCTGGGCAATGCTCTCAGCCGGGATGTGGTGCACATCGACCTTGTAGGCAGCGCCAACGCGCCGGCAGTGGTCGTCACCCAGAACGATACCGCCGTGGTGCTGTTCCGGGGCGGAGCTTCTGCCCAGAACGCAGTGGAAAACCAGCTTGCCCGGCGGGGCGTGCAGACTGTGGAGCTTGTGACAGACCTGCGCACAAACCCTAAAACGGCCTGTACACTGGAAGCAGAGCGGACACTTCCGGCAGCAGAAATGGCGGTGAACACAGCACAAAAGCTGCGGTGCACACCGGCTCTGGTGGAAATGCTGCGCACCCGGAATGGCTGTCTTGTGCGGCTGACTGTGGGCAACCGGCAGTTTGCCGTGGTCAATGGAACTGTAGAACTGACAAAACAGGTCACAGTGCAGTGGCTGCTGGCATCCCCTGCAAAGCCGGATGCTGTGCAGTATAAAAATGTTCTGGCCCTGCGCAGCTATGACTGGATGGACAACAGAAAAGAACTGGCGGCATCCATCAGCCTGCGGCGGCACGGCGGGCTGAAAACGGAGTGATGCTTTGCAATCCGGGCAGAGTGTGGTACAATAGAACAACACCATAAGAGAAGGGAGGTGCCTGCATGGCGACCGAGACAAAACTCCGGCAGTTGGCGGACAAGGGCTGCCCGGTCTACTATTTTTATTCCAGTGAGCGGTATCTGGTGCGGCAGGCTGTAGCAGCGGCCACCCGCATCCTGACCGCAGACAGCGACGAGGATGCCACGGTTCTGGATGGAGCTGCGCCGGAGATCGAACAGCTCATCATGGCGGCGGGCACCATCTCATTTTTTGGTACCCGGCGTGTGGTGGTGCTGCCGGAGATCGACCCTGCGGCTTACAGTGACAAGGATCTGGAAGAGTTGAACAGCACCCTTTCCAGTCTGGAAAATGCTGTGGTGGTGCTGGGCAGCGTGTTTGAACTGGAGCGCAGCAAGCTCAAAACAGGCAAGCGCGCACAGAAGCTGATCGCGCAGTGCAAGGCGCTTGGCTACACCGAAGAATTGGCTAAGCCCAAGCCCTTTGAGCTGAAAATGATGATGATCGATCGCGCAAAGGAGCAGAAAACCACCCTGCCGGACGGCGCAGCGGCGGCGCTGCTGGAGCGCTGCGGCGAGGATCCGTTCCTTTTGGAAAATGAGGTGGACAAGCTCTGTGCATTGTCCGGGTATCAGACGGTCACGGCAGCGATGGTGGCGGAAATGGGCACGGTCAGTCTGGAAGCAGACGTGTTCGAGATGATCCGCATGATCACGGCCAAAAACGCCACAGGTGCCTGCAAAAAGCTGCAGACTTTGCTGCGCCTGCAGCAGGAGCCCATTGCCATTACAGCGGCCATGATCGGCAGCTATGTGGATCTGTACCGGGTCAAGCTGGGGGCAGCAAAACGGAAAAATTACAGCACGGTATTCAAGGATTTTGGCTATAAGGGCAGTGATTACCGGCTCAAGCGGTCGGCCGAAACAGCCTCGCATTACACGCTGGGCCAGATCGAAAACTGTATGCAGGTGCTGCTGGAACTGGACCAGAGCCTGAAAAGCCAGCCTACCGATGACCAGATCCTGCTGGAAACAGCGCTGTGTCGGTTGGCATTGGCGGGGAGCGGACGATGAAGGAAAACGAAATGATCCATACCAGCCGGGTGCTCATTGTGGAAGGCAAATACGATGCGGCCCGGCTTTCCCATCTGACCGATGCCATGATCCTGCTGACCGACGGCTTTGGCATTTACAGCGACAAAAAGCGCCAGCAGCTGTTCAAAGCGCTGGCGCAGAAAAACGGCCTGATCCTGCTGACGGATTCGGACGCGGCAGGCTTCCGCATCCGCACCTACATCACCAATCTGGTGGGAGAAAAGAATGTGGTTCAGGCTTACGTGCCCGCGATCCACGGCAAGGAAAAGCGCAAGGAGCAGCCCGGCAAGGAGGGCCTGCTGGGGGTCGAGGGCGTGGACGATGCCATTGTTCTACAGGCGCTGCGGGATGCCCTTGGCGCTGAGGCGGGTGCCACAGCGGCCCGCCCGGAAGGACGGCAGATCACCTATACCGACCTCTACGAGTGGGGGCTTTCCGGCAGGCCGGGCAGCGCTGAGCGCAAGGCAAAGCTTCTGAACGCGCTGGGCCTGCCGCCGCGTCTTTCCAAAAAGGAGCTGGTGGAAGCGCTGAATCGACTGTATACTTTTGAACAATTGGACGAACTGCAGTTGAAAATTCTGGATGGCTGATTGCATGGCGCAGGGGTGAGCACACCGTTCACCTCTGCGCTGTTTTTGTGCTCGGAACATCCCACCGCTGGCGCAGAAGTTCCAGCGCATGAGTTTCCAGACGGGAAACATAGCTGCGGCTGATGTCCAGCAGTTTTGCAGTTTCCAGCTGGGTCAGCGGCGGCTGGCCGGAAAGACCATACCGCAGCAGAATGATCTGTCGCTCCCTGGCGGGCAGGCCGTCCAGCAGCTGCCGCATCCGGCGGATATCGTCCTGCGTTTCGCAGGTGTCCTCCATGCAGAAGCTGTCCTGCAGCACATCGGCCAGCGTCAGCGCAGAGTCACCATCTGATTCCAGCGCTTCCTGCAGCGAGACGGTCCCGCCGGTTTTGCGGTTCCGGCGGAACTGCATCCGGATCTCATTTTCAATGCACCGGCTGGCGTAGGTGGAAAAGCGTGCCCGACGGACAGAGTCGAAAGTATCCACTGCTTTCATCAGGCCGATGGTGCCGATGGAAATAAGGTCGTCCTGATCGCCGGGCAGGGCGTAGTATTTTTTTACGATGTGTGCCACCAGACGCAGATTGTGCCGGATCAGCTTTTCCCGTGCGGCAGGGTCACCGGCACGCAGTGCGGAAAAGGCTTCGGTTTCCTCCCGGGCAGAGAGGGGCCGCGGAAAGCTGCCGCTTTCCAGATGAAGCGCCAGAACCAGAAACTTTGTGGCAAAAAATTGCAGAAGAGATAAAAACATGCCGACCCCTCCCCATAGTATCATAAACGGTTACTGTAATTTATGAAGGAGGGCTTGCCTTTTTTCCGGACTCCGGGGAGAACAACTCTGCTTCGTTGTCCACAAAATACGGATAGGCGTCCTTGTCTGCAATCAGGTAGACAGGATTCTGCAAAATCGACTTGATGGAAAACCGGGTGAACGAACGCCCGTTTTTGTTTTGATGCCCAGCCGTCCCAGTTCTTCAATCAGGCTGGAAAAGTCGCTGATGTTGCGGCTGATGCGGTCCAGTCGATAGACCACGATGGCACGGATCTTCCGCTCTTTGGCAGCGGTCATCATCTTTTTGAAGTCCGGGCGGTTCAGGTTGCCGCCGGAAAAGCCCTCGTCCTCAAAGACAACGGCATGTTCCGCGGCGGCATCGCCGTAGTGAGTGCGGATATATTCGCGGCAGAGGTCGATCTGATTTCCGATACTTTCGCCCTTGCCGGTGTAGCGGGATTTGCGGGAATAGATGGCAATGGTGTCGGCAGTTTTGGCCATGAGATACTCCTTTCCTGTTGTCCGGTGGCCGTAGATGCGGCTATTGTAGCATGGCAGGCCATCTTTGTAAAGAAAAATAACGATAGTCATACATATTTCATCATACTACGAACGGAGGTGTCAAGGATGTGACAAGGCAGAACAAGCGAGGAAGTCAGGATGTTTGACTATTTCTATGGGCAGTCGGGCGAGATGTTCTCGTATTTCCGGGTGCCCAAAATTTTATTCCGGGACATAAAATTCAAGGACCTGTCCACTGATGCCAAAACGCTGTACGGCATCCTGTTGGACCGCATGGGGCTGTCGGTGAAAAACGGATGGCTGGATGAGCAGGGAAGGGTGTATATCATTTTTCCTGTGCAGGAAGTGATGGATGCACTGGGCTGCGCAGACAACAAGGCTACCAAACTGTTCCGGGAATTGGAAAAGTTTGGTCTGATTGAGCGCAAACGGCGCGGGCTGGGAAAACCCAATCTGATTTACGTCAAAAACTTTGCAGACCCGCGTTTCCGGAATCGTGAAAAGAACGGTTCCGGTGCCGCGGATTCAGCGCAGCAGGAAACGGCAAAATCACGAGGAAATAAGACTGAGTGGAATAAAACCGAGGGGAGTGAACCTGATCCTTTCTCTTCCGACGCGGAGGACGAATCGGATGAGCGCACACGGCTGGAAGCGTATTTTATGCAGTCGTTGGAGGTGGACTTGCTGCTCCGGGCCTGCCCGGATGAGGAGGACACCATCCATCAAATCGTGAATCTTCTGGTGGATACCTGCTCTTCGAAACGCAGAATGCTGCGGGTGGCAGGGGATGACAAGCCCGCGGAGGTCGTGCGCAGCCGATTCATGAAGCTGAATGTTCTGGAACGGCACTGCAACCAGGCCAAGATCCCGGTTATCTCGGTACATGGTCTGCGGCATACCCACGCTTCGGTGCTTCTGTTTGCAGGTGTATCTATTGCAAGCGTGGCAAGGCGGCTGGGGCATTCCAGCATGACAACAACGCAGAAAACCTACCTGCACATCATTCGGGAACTGGAAAATCAGGATATTGACCTTGTAATGCGGTCACTCTCTGGATTAAGCTGATAAAATAATCAACCATCGCTCGCGCTGATGAAGGATGATAAGAAAAACGTGGTCGTTTTGATGTTATTCATAATACAAAAAAGAGTGGCAGTGTTCAAAGCGAAATGCTGTCACTCTTTTTTAAAACTTCAACCTCTCCTGCAAAAAGCGGCACAATAGCTCCGCACAGGCGTTGTGTTGTTTTTGGGGACGGAGGAATCCGGCACAAATAGGCGGCAGACCGTCTAATATTAAATCCCGGACATTGGACATCTGGTTGCTGGAAGATTTCTCGAAACGGTTCAGAGATACACAATTCTGCTCCTGCGTGCGGTAGAGTACCTGATAAAATTGCTCGACCAGCTCCAGCTGTGGGTGTGCACTGCTCTCCCGCAGTGCCTGCCACAGCGGTGCCAGGGCATCCGGGGCAAAGCCGGGCACCAGCAGGGTCTGCCCGTCCAGCTCTGCCGGTGTAATATGCGTTCGCTCCCAGAAAGGGCTGCTGCGGCAGACCATGACGGCGGCGGTATGCTGTGAAAGGGCGGTGCGTGCAAGCCCCGCAGCACAGCCGCCCAGGTCCATCACCAGCCCGGCATCCAGTGCGCCCCGTTGCAGTTGCACCGGCACTTCATCGTTGGACAGGGAAGTAAGCTCCAAGGGGATGCCGGGGTACTGCTGCCGGAATGCTTCCAGCACCTCCCCCAGATTGGGCAGATAGTCCGGAACCAGTGCCACGCTGATGCCCAGCCGCAGTGGTGCAGACTGGATGTCCTGATAAGCTTGCTGGCACAGGGCATTGAATTGCTGCACCACCGGCGCAGCCTGTGCCCGGAACCGCTCACCCTTTTCAGTAAGAGCCAGATGATTGCGGTTGTTGACAAACAGCTTGCCGCAAAGCTCTTCTTCCAGTGCAGCAATGCTCAGCCGCAAGGCCTGCCGGGACAGATACATCCGCCCGGCGGTGTGGGTGTAATTCAAATCTTCGCACAGTGCCAGAAAATAGCGCAGCTGCTGGATGGTCATGATGTGCTCCTTTTTACAAAACGCAAGTTTTACTTGATACTTATAAGGATATTATATCTTCTTTTTCTTTGTTTGTAAATGTGATACTTTTAACAAGAACGGCAATAGATTTTTGTCGATGCGAAGGATATAGCAAGAAAAGGAAGGAATTATTATGGAAAAGATCTCCCGTAAAGGATTTCTGAAGATCGCAGCAGCTGCTGCCATGAGCGGCGTGACCGCTGCCGGTCTGGCTGCCTGCAATGCAGCCAGTGGCTCCTCTGGCGCTTCCAGTGCAGCCGGTATCTACACCCCCGGCACCTACACCGCTACTGCCAAGGGCATGAGCGAGATCACCGCCACGGTCACCTTTGATGCCAACACCATCACCAAGGTGGAGCTGGACCTCTCCGGCGAGACCGAGAGCATCGGTGGCGCTGCCAAGGACAAGCTGATCGAGCAGATCATGAACGCCCAGACCAGCCAGATCGACGGCGTGACCGGTGCAACCGTCACCAGCAAGGCCGTGCAGAACGCTGTGGCAGACTGCATCCAGCAGGCCAGCGGCGGTGCCATCAACCCTGCACAGCAGTCCACCGAGGAAACCTCCTCTACCGCCGACTGGCTGGGTGAGGCACCGGAGATCGCCGAGAGCGATATCAAGCAGACCGTGGACTGCGAGGTTCTGGTGGTGGGCGCCGGTTCTTCCGGTAGCTTTGCTGCCGCCGCTGCCGCCGAGGCTGGTGCCAAGACCATCCTCATCGAGAAGTTTGGTCACGATATGGCCAGCGGCATCCGGGATACGCTGGCAGCCTGCGGCTCCAAGCAGCAGCAGGAGGACGGCGACGACGTGAGCAAGAAGGACGCCGTGTGCTACCTGTGCAACTGGAGTCAGGGATACACCCGCCGCAGTCTGGCACAGGTCTGGGCCGATAAGAGCGGCGAGACCATGGACTGGTTCACGGATGTTCTGGCCGAAAGCGGTATCGACTTCCGCCACGAGATCGACGAAAAGCACGAGGGTGACAATTACGAGGTTCTGGATGTCGGCCACAGCACCCAGTATGGCGAAGAATACAGCGAGCAGCTGACCATGGATGCCGTGCTGAAGCACGCTGAGGCAGACGGCCTTGAAGTGCAGTACGAGATCACCATGGTCAAGCTGGAAAAGGACGGAGACCGCGTCACCGGCCTCATCGCCAAGAATGCCAACGATGAATATGTGCGCTACAACGCTTCCAAGGGCGTGATCCTCGCCTGCGGCGGCTACAGCGGAAACGAGACCATGATGAACGCCCTGCAGCCCCAGAGCGTGGAGCAGACCTGCGTCAACTACTCCAAGCCCGGCGCAAAGGGCGACGGCATCAAGGCGTGCCTGTGGGCTGGTGCCATCATGGACACCACCCACACCTCCATGATCTTCGACCGTGGTGCCATCAAGCCGGACCAGACCGGCGAGTACGGCAAGGCCAGCGATGGTGCCCTCTTCTGGATGGGCAGCCAGCCGTTCTTGAAGGTGAACCTGAAGGGTGAACGCTTTATGAACGAGTATATGCCCTACGATTTGGTGCTGCACGCTGCCGCCAGCCAGCCCTACCACACCTACTGCACCGTGTGGGACAGCAAGTATGCCGAGGACTGCGAGCACTTCGCCACCCATGGCTGCAGCCGTCTGTATCCCCATGTCAACGGCACCAACCCGGTGTTCCCCATGGACTATGTGCAGGCAATGAACGCCGACCTGCAGGATCAGGGCTACATCGTGGAGGCCGACACCATCGAGGAGCTGGCCGACAAGCTGGGTCTGCCGAAGGAGACCTTTACCGCTACGGTGGACCATTACAATGAGCTGGCCGCCAAGGGCGAGGATGAGGACTACGGCAAGGAGAACTACCGCCTCTCCACCCTGAGCGAGGCACCCTTCTACGGCGTCCGTCAGGCCGGCGGCTATCTGATCTGCACCATCGACGGCATCCAGATCGACGACAATATGCACGCCATTGATCAGGACTTCAAGGCCATTCCCGGTCTGTATGTCATTGGTGACATGAGCGGCAACTACTTCTCCGGCAGCTATCCCAGCCTGATGGCAGGTGCCGCCGCAGGCCGCAGTGCCACCTTCGGCCGCCTTGCCGGTCAGAACGCTGCCGCAGGCATCTGATTACAACGTTTTCCTTCTCTTCTAATTATATCTGCACCTGAAAAAGCCGCTCCGGGTCTAGCCGGGGCGGCTTTTCTGATGAATGCGGAGAAGAAAATGTATTCTCAGGCGTGAAAACCGCTCACTGCCCTTCTTTTCCGTTCGGATGCTCGTCCTTCTCCAGAACAAGATCCATGAGATATTCAAAGGTGATAAGCACGCGCGCATAGAAATAGTTGGCGGTAAGGTTCCGGTCGTCCAGCATCTTGTCGTCCAGCAGCACAAAGGCAGGGTCTGCACAGCGGGCGATGGGAGAATTGTCGGCACCCACAAAGGCAATGATGCTCCGGTGCTGTGCAAAGGAATCCTGTACCGGCTTCAGGATGGTGCCAGTCTTTCCACTCTTGCTGATGGCAATGACCAGCCCGGCATTCAGTGCACCGCTTTCGTAGACCTCATAGCTGTTGGAGCCGATGGCGCAGTAGCCCAGAACCAGCAGCTTCCGCACCATAAATTCCTGCAAAGGGGCACAGAACCCGGTGCCTGTCACAAGGATGGGCTTTTGCCGGTTGGCGTGGAGCAGCTCCACAAAGCGGTGTATTTTTTCTTCTGGGATACCCCCGATAAAGGCGGTGATGTCGGAGGCGTGGTTTTTGTTGTCGATCTCGTTCTGGATCAGAAAACCGATGCGGTAGATCATATCGGTGTAGCCGGTATAGCCCATCTTTTTGCTCAGCCGGATCACGGCCGCGGGGGAGGTATAATTCTGCGCTGCAAACTCTCGCACGCTGCACTGACCGCCGTTTTTTGCGGTTTCCAGCACCGCCTGCAAAAGCTGCTGCTCGTTGGCATTCAGATGGTGCTGATCTGCCAGTTTATAAAGGTCGTGTTTCATATTTTACTCCGATTTTCGAATCAAAGAACGGCTTGATTCCATAAAGTATACGCTGAATCGCGTATTTTGTCAATAAACATTTCGATGTATCCAACATGAAAGCGAAACATGTTTCAGCTTTTGCGAACAAGTTCAAAAAAAGTCCAATTCGGTAGATTTTTTTGTGCAGAGTGATATAATCAAGCCATCGAAACGGTAAGGTGCACCCCCGAAACGAAGAGACAATTTGAAAAGAGAGATTCATGGAACGTTAGGAGAACACCAATGAAACAAAAAGTTATGGATGCTATGCAGAGCTTTTCCAGAGCTCTGATGGGCCCCGTTCTGTTCCTGCCCATTGCGGGTATGCTGCAGGCGATTTCTTCGGTCATGAGCAACACGGCACTGGTGACAGAGGGCGGTGTTGTCTGGACCCTCGGCAAATTCATCAATGGCGGCGTTGGAGCAGTCATTGGCAATCTGGGTATCCTGTTCTGCGTGGGCATCGCAATGAGCCTTGCCAAAAAGCGCAAGGCAGATGCGGCATTTCTGGCACTGGTCAGCTATCTGGTCTGGCTGGCAGCCAATTCCCGCTGGCTGGATGTGGCAGGACTGACCATCGCCGGTGATACGGCAAGCGCTTTGTACGGCACCGGTCAGACCATCTGCCTCGGCTATCACGTTACTGACATGGGCGTATTTCTGGGCATGATCCTTGGCGTGGTGGTGGCGCTGGTCCACAACCGCTTCATCGACACCGAGTTTGAAGGTGCCATGGCCATGTACGGCAACAGCAAGTTCGTCTTTGTGGTGCTGCTGCCCATCGTTCTGGTCATGGCGGTGGTTGCCAGCTACGTCTGGCCTGTGGCTGCGGCGGGTATCAACGCCCTGACCGGTGTCATGGCAAGTGCAGGCGCGTTCGGTGTGTTCCTGTACGGCTTCTTGAACCGCGTGCTGATCCCCACGGGTCTGCATCATCTGGTCTGGTCGCCCTTCCTCTACTCCGCACTGGGCGACAGCATGATCATCGGCGGTGAGCAGATCGTTGGCGCAAAGCCTGTGTTCCTTGCCCTGCTCAGTGACCCCAGCGTGGCAATGATGCGGGATTCCGCACGTTTTCTGACCTACGGTCTGATGAAGACCTTCGGCGTGATCGGCGTGGCAATGGCTTTCATCTCCACCGCCAAAAAGGAGAAGAAGGCTGCCACCAAGGCACAGATCATCCCGGCTACCCTTACCGCCTGTCTGGTGGGCGTGACCGAGCCGCTGGAATTCACCTTCCTGTTTGCAGCTCCCGCGCTGTGGCTGGTGTACTCGGTTCTGGACGGTCTGTTCCAGATGATCGTTTACCTTGTGGGCATCCGGGTCTGCGCCACCAACGGCATCATTGATTTTCTGGTGTTGAATCTGCCTGCCGGTATCGGTCGCACCCGCTGGCCGCTGTATGTGCTGGTGGGTCTGGTGGAGATCGTGGTGATGTACCTCGTTTTCCGCTTCCTCATCGTGAAGATGAACCTCAAGACCCCCGGCCGTGAGGACGGCGAAGAAGTCACCGACCTTGCTGCAAACGCAGCTGCTGTCAAGCAACAGATCCGCAGCGGCGCAGCCGAAAAGACTGCTGCCAGCGCAAACGATGCACAGACCGCAGCCCATATCGTGGAAGGACTGGGCGGTGCAGAGAACATCCTGAACACCGATAACTGCATGACCCGTCTGCGAGTGCAGGTCAAGGATGCCGCTCTGGTCAAGGACAAGGAGTGGTTCAAGCCCACCGGCTCCGCAGGTCTTGTGGTAAAGGGCAACAACATCCAGATCATTTACGGCCCCAAAGTGGGAAAGATGCGTGCCATCGTGGACAGCTACCTTGGCCGCGCAGAATAAGATATCCGCTTTTATTCATCATACAAAAAACATTATAATAGGAGGCTTGCCTTATGAAAACGTTCAAACTGGTCATCGCCGGCGGCGGCAGCACTTATACCCCCGGCATCGTCAAGAGCCTGCTGGTGCAGAAGGATCGCTTCAAGCTGAATGAGCTGGTGCTCTACGATAACAACGCAGAGCGTCAGGAGGCTGTGGGTGTCATCGTCCGCCATGTGGTGGAAATGTTCGACCCGGAACTGAAGCTGACCCTGACCACCGACCCGGAAGTTGCCATGACCGATGCCGACTTCATCTTTGCACAGATGCGTGTCGGCCTGTACGCTATGCGTGAGCAGGACGAGAAGATCCCGCTGAAGTACGGCGTTGTGGGTCAGGAGACCTGCGGCCCCGGCGGTCTGGCTTACGGCCTGCGTACTATCTACCCCATGGTGGAGCTGATCGATTACTGCGAAAAGTACGCAAAGCCCACCTACTGGATCGTCAACTACTCCAACCCCGCTGCCATCGTGGCAAAGGCAACCTTCCGTCTGCGCCCGAAGGCTCGTATCCTGAACATCTGCGATATGCCGGTTGCCATCGAGCGCAACATGGCCGAGATTCTGGAGTGCGACCGTCATGATCTGGAAGTGGACTACTTTGGTCTGAACCACTTCGGCTGGTTCACCAAGGTGCGCCTGAACGGCGAGGATGTGACCGAGAAGCTCAAGAGCTATGTAGCAGAGCACGGCTATATGCCCCAGAACGCCAAGAGCGATGTGCTGCACAGCGATCCGTCTTGGCTGCACACCTACGCAAACGCCAAGAACATCTGCTCTGCTTTCCATGACTATCTGCCCAACACCTATATGCAGTACTACCTGCTGGGCGATGAAGTTGTAAAGAGCAGCGATCCCAACCACACCCGTGCCAACGAGGTCATGGAAGGCCGCGAGAAGCGCATCTTTGATGCTGTGGCAGATTATCGTGCCGGTAAGGACGTAGACCTGACCAAGTTCTTCGGCGGTGTGCACGGCGAGTTCATCGTGGACGTTGCCATGAGCCTTGCCTTCGACCTGCGCAAGCGCTATCTGGTCATGGTGGAGAACAACGGCGCTGTGGAGAACCTGCCCTCTGACGCCATGGTGGAGATTCCCGCTTATATCACCGACCGCGGCCCGGAACCCGTGCGTGTGGGCGAGATTCCCACCTTCTACAAGGGTCTGATCGAGCAGCAGGAGGCTGTGGAGAAGCTGATCGTGGATGCCGCTGTGGAGCACTCCTACGAGAAGGCACTGATGGCCTTTACTCTGTCCAAGACCGTGCCCAGCCTGCTGGTCGCCAAGAAGATCTTGGACGATATGATCGTTGCCAACAAGGCTTACTGGCCGGAGCTGCACTGATAAGTACTTCGTCAGCGGCTGATACCGGACAACTGAGCCCATAAAACATTGAACGCCTCCCCGGCATTCCTTCCAAGAAGGATGCCGGGGAGTTTTTTTGCTGTCATATTTACAAGTCAGAGGAATCGAAGAAGTCTTTTAATGTAATTCCTAAACCCTGACAAATTCTTTCAATCGTCTCTACGCTTAACTGCCCTCCCCGACGGGCGGTGGTTTGAATCGTGGAGTACGATATTCCGCATTTCTTTGCCAATACACATAGATTCATATCACGCACTTGCATCAAATCCTGAACACGCTTGATCGTATCCACGAAAACTCCTCCCATCTTTTTAGTTCAAAACTTTTCCAACGACCTCAAATCTTTGCTCTAGAGATGGAAAACCAGCAAGGATTCATTTGAAATTTATCCCCGAACAAATGAACTCTGCTATAATGCGGGTGCGACATATGAGGCCGACAGAATTTTGAAAGAATTGCCAGAGACATTGGAAGTACGTAAGTCCAGAGACTGCCTGATGATGAATCTGGAGGAGGCGCAGAAGTTCTTTGGTATCACTTTTAAGAAACCGTTATTTCCATGGCTTTCAAAGATTTTTGCATAAAATGTTTTGAAAGAGATGCTTGTTGGACATCACTTTCGATAAAATGAACCTCAGAAGGGAAAAAATATATTTCTGAGGAAGACAAAACAATGTCAAACGGTGATTATGGTTACTTCAGCAAAGGTGATACGGGCTATGCCCAGTACATGACGGCGTTCAACCGCAACTTCGGCGGTTCGTCTGGCGGCGGTGGTGGTGGCGGAAACCACAACAACAATGGCGGTGGCGGCGGGGACGGCAGCGGATGCGGCGGCCTGATCGCTATTGCAGTGGTCGTGGTGCTGATCCTGATCGTCTTGGATGGCTGAATCAATCCCTGCAGGTGAAACACAGGTTTTCCCTGTGGGGATTTTTCGAATCTGCTTGTAGAAAACGGCGGTCTATGATAGCATGAAATCAAAGAAAAACAGGAGGGCTTACACATGGTTTTACTGGTTGTGGATACACAGAAAGGTATCGTGGATGAACGCCTGTATGCGTTCGAAAAGTTTGTCAGCAACATCAGGAAACTAATCCGAACTGCCCGCGAACAGGGAATCGAGGTTGTCTATGTCCAGCATGACGATGGGCCCGGCACCGGTTTCTCCATCGGGGACGATGAATTCGAGGTCTATTCCGGGTTTGCGCCACTGCTGACTGAAAAACGGTTCGTCAAGACCGTATGCAGTGCGTTCAAAAAAGAAAGCGGTCTGCTGGAATATCTGACGGAAAAGGGCGAAAAAGATGTGATGGTCTGCGGCATCATGACCGACTTCTGCATCAATGCAACGGTGGAGGCGGGCTTTGAGCATGGCCTGCACATGATCGTTCCTGCCTATGCAAATTCCACGCAGGACAACGAGTACATGACAGGGGAGCAGAGCTACCACTATTACAATGAATTCCTCTGGCCGGACCGCTATGCCGATTGTGTGCCCATGGACAAGGCGCTGGAGCTGCTCAAAAAGTGAGGTGTTTACAATGATTCCTGAAAAAGTAAAAAATCAGATTCAAGTGGTGCAGGGTGATATTACCAAACTGGACTGTGACGGCATCGTGAATGCGGCCAATCGGAGTCTGCTGGGTGGCGGCGGTGTGGATGGTGCCATCCACCGGGCAGCAGGGCCGGAATTGTTGGCGGAGTGTCGTACGCTGCACGGCTGCCGCACCGGCGAAGTAAAAATCACCAAGGGCTACCGGTTGAGAGCAAAGTATATCATTCATACGGTAGGCCCGATTTATTCCGGCACAGCAGAGGATGCCGCGCAGCTGGCGGACTGCTACCGCAATTCGCTGAACCTTGCCAAAGAGCATGATGTCCATAGCATTGCGTTCCCGGCAATTTCGACCGGCGTGTATGGCTACCCGCTGGAAGATGCCACGGAGATTGCGGTCAAAACAGTGGCGCAGTGGCTGGAAGCACATGCGGATTACGCAATGCAGGTGATTTTCTGCTGCTTCGATGCCCGGACGGAGCGGGTGTATCAGGCAAGGCTGTAACCGGAAGAGGTGTGAGAGATGGGCTTTTTCAAAAAGCTGTTTACAGGGATCGGGTTTGCGGCAGGTTTTCTGTTCTTCGGATGCTTGTCAGTGATTGTGTATGCGTCCCGCGGGCGGCATAAGCCCCGTCATCGGCGCAGCAGTTTTTGGAATACGCTGGAACGCTATCTGATTTTTTCGTGGATCTGTGAAGGTGTGTGCAGCAGCCGGAAACGAGCGGAAAAGTCCTATTATCAGCGCACAGGCAGCGATTTCTGGCAGACGCAGACACGGGTTCGACCGAAAAGTGTTAAAAATGCTGTTCCTGCGGTGAAAACACCAAGGCCGGAGACAAAAAGCACAAGCACAGGTGCAACGCGGTCGGTAAAACCAAAGAGAACGGAGCGTCCTTCTGCGGCACAGAAAGCATCGGCAGCACAAAGCGGTGCCAAAAGCGTGTCGGTACCGACTGTACTAGGGCAAAACGTTTCGGCGGCTGACGCAGAAAAGCATAGCGAACGGTCAAAGCCTAAGCCAGAACCCAAGCAGGAGCATGCTGCGCAACAGCCAGAAGCCAAAGAATTACATCAAAAGTCCGCACAGCAATTGGAAGCAGAACGGCAGCAAAAACTGGAAACTCTGCGCACTGCGATGCAGAAACAAATTTGCGCCATCCATGCAGATGTAGAACTCCCGGCCAACGGTCAGAATGACAGTGGGGCGGCGGAGCAGAAACTGCATGTCCTGTTGTACAAGTCCACGCTGCCAGAAAATGACCTGAATCAAGCGCTGGATGAGCTTCGGACGGAGCGCAGACGGCAAAAGGCAGAGTATCAGGGCGCACCGTTCGCAGATGTGTTTCTGGTGAACCTGATTTTGTCCGATGAGGATAGTGAGCGGGCCTGCATCGTGGATGTGGGGGATACCGGCATGAGCTATGTCATTCCGTGGGGCAGCATCCCGAAAGACCTGCAGGAACCGCTGCACCGCTATGTATCGGAAGCGGAAGGAAAGCTCTACGGCTACTGCAAGGAAGAACTCTGCAACAGTGAAAGCGGCAGGATGGTCGTGGAACTGTATCTTGGTAAACAGGATGGGTATGGCTCCCGAATCCTGTACTGAAAATGGAGTAAAGATTGAAATACAGAGAAATCGCAGACGGCATTTTTGTTGACCGTCCCAACCGCTTTATTGCCCATGTGGGAGTGAATGGAGCAGTGGAAACCGTCCATGTCAAGAACACCGGGCGGTGCAAGGAACTGCTACTGCCCGGCACGGCGGTTCGGCTGGAAGTGTCAGATAACCCGAAACGTAAAACAAAATACGACCTTGTGGCGGTACATAAGCAGGGACTTGGTTGGGTCAACATGGACAGTCAGGCACCCAATAAGGTGGTAGGGGAGTGGCTTGCAAAACAGGGCTACGACTATATCAAGCCGGAATTCACCTATGGCAAGTCCCGCATCGACTTTTATATGGAAAAGGGCGAGCAAAAGTATCTGATGGAAGTCAAGGGCTGCACACTGGAAGTGGACGGTATCGGCTACTTCCCGGATGCACCCACCGAGCGCGGCGTGAAGCACCTGCACGAGCTGGCGCAGGCACAGCAGGCAGGGTATCGGTGCGCAGTGGCTTTCGTGATTCAGATGAAAGGCATCACCGAGGTGCGGCCAAATGTCAGCACACAGCCGGAGTTTGGTACGGCACTGGCCGAAGCAAAGGCCGCAGGTGTGCGGGTGCTGTTTTTGCTCTGCCATGTAGGGCGGGATAGTCTGGAAATCGTGGAGCAGAGGGAAGGGTGAAGACGGCAGAAAAACGCTTTGCGTGATTCAGTTACAGAAATCATAAATAGGAAATGTTATCATATAGGCACAAGAAACACACCGATAACATTCCAATGGAGGATTTCGATATGAAGGCAAAGTTTTACATCTGCAATCACTGTGGCAACCTCGTCACTACCATCCATAACGCAGGCGTTCCGCTGGTCTGTTGCGGGGAGAAAATGAAAGAGCTGGTTCCCAATACGGTGGAAGCCAGCGGCGAGAAGCATCTGCCGGTGGCAGAGCTTTCTGGCAGTCGTCTCACGGTCACAGTGGGCGCGGTGGAGCACCCCATGGCGGATGTTCACTATATTCAGTGGATTTTTGTGGAGACTGAGAACAGCGGGCAGATCCGCTATCTGAATCCGGGGCAGGCTCCCAACGCGGTGTTTGAACTGGGAAGTGAAAAGCCGGTGGCTGTTTACGCATACTGCAATCTGCATGGGCTCTGGATGACGAAACTCTGATACAATCAATGCAAACGGGGAGTGATTTGATGTCACTCCCTGTTTTTTGATGAGAACTTTATGCGGTTCTTTTGGTTCGGAACTGTGTATAAATGGGATGGATAAAATGAGTAGGCACACTATATGCGTTTGTTAAACGCTAACAGCGTTCAATTTTTTGCGTTGAATCGTGAAAATGAGACCTGTGAAAAACGTAGAAAATTTGATATGTTTGCGCTGCAAACTAAGGCATATTGATGTTTTTGAAACGAGTTTATAGTGAAATATGTGTAATTCGAGTGCAGATATTCATTCTTGTGAGTTTGTTGTGTGAATTTGTCACGTTCCGCCGCAAAAAAGGACTTGACGGAAAAAATACTCTGTGGTAATTTATGAGCAAATTCGCTTTTGTGAAATAAAGTCGAATTTGAATCCGCGATTTGCGGAAAAAGAAGGGGATTACACAGGAACAGCTGAGTATAATGCTGAACGTTAGTGCGAACCATCTTGCAAAAGTTGAAACGGGAAGCCGCTGCTGCTCGATTGAGTTGCTGCAGGATCTTTCGTCCTGCCTGAATGTCAGAACGGACTATCTGCTGAACGGAGATGCACCGCATAACAACCATCTGAGGGAAAGACTGACGTTTCTTGCACAGGAATTAGAAAAGATTACGGCGGACCTCCCGGTATGGGGATAGGAAAAAGCAAAATCCTCTTTTTCAATGCCCAAAAGCGTGGTAGAATAGGTAAAAGATTCAGTATCTGAAAAACGGAGCACGCAACAATGAAGATTCTGGTCAGCGCCTGCCTGCTGGGCGAAAACTGCAAATACAGCGGCGGAAACAATTACAATCAGGCGGTCTGTGATTTTGCGCGGGGGCATCAGGTGGTTCCGGTCTGCCCGGAGGTTTTGGGCGGCCTGCCCACACCGCGGTGCCCGGCGGAAATCGTGCAGGGCGTTGTCACGAACAAAGAGGGCATCAATGTGGACCGGGAGTTCCGAGCGGGCGCAGCCAAGGCCCTTGCCATCGCAAAAGAAAATGGGGTGGAGCTTGCTATCCTGCAATCCCGCAGCCCCAGCTGCGGCGTGAAGGAAATTTACGATGGAACGTTTTCCGGTACAAAAATCTCCGGACAGGGCGTTTTTGCGAAAATGCTGATGGACGAAGGCGTCCGTGTTCTGGATGCCGGGGAATTGCCTAAAATTATCTTGAAAAATGAGGACGGAAAATGTCAATCAAACTGATTTGCAGCGACATTGACGGTACGCTGCTGCAATACGGCAGGAAAGAGCTGGAAGGCGAGATCTTTGAACAGATACGGGAGCTGCATCGGCGCGGCATTCTGTTTTGCCCGGCATCCGGTCGGCAGTATACCAGCCTGCGCAAGCTCTTTGCACCGGTGGCGGACTGCTGTGTGTTTCTCTGCGAAAACGGCGGCGTGATCTATAAGGACGAACAGTGCATCGCCAAGAATCCGATGCCGCGTGCATTGGCCGAAGAAATCGCCAACGACCTGTGGACCCGCAGCGACGGGCAGGGCGAAGTGATGCTTTCCGGCCGGAATACTGCATACCTGATGGAGCGGGGTCTGGGAATGCTCAAGCGTATTCAGTTCATCGGAAACAATTATCAGATCATCCATGACCCTTCCGAGGTGCCGGAGGAGATCACAAAAGTATCGGTGTATCTGCACGAAGGCGTAGAATCTTACACGGAACGGTTTGTCCCACGATGGAAAGAGGCGAACTGCGCTGTGGCAGGGCCGTACTGGATCGACACCACCTTTGCTAACAAGGGCATCGGTGTGCGCAGCATCTGCAAGACTCTGGACATCGCCCTTGCCGATGTGATGGCTTTTGGCGACAATTATAACGATGTGTCGATGCTGGACATTGTGGGTGTGCCCTACATTATGGATGGTGCCGCCGCACCGCTGCGGGAAAAGTACCCGAACCATACACCCCGCCCAGAGGATGTGCTGCGGGAGTTCTTGAAGCAGAACTAAATTTTGCACGCATGTGTGCAAAATTCGAAATGATACGATATAAGGAAATATTTTGGTATGACGAAAGTGCTTTTTATCTGCCACGGCAACATTTGCCGCAGCCCAATGGCCGAATTTGTAATGAAAGACCTTGTGGCCAAAGCTGGGCTTTCTGACCAGTTTGAAATCGCATCCGCCGCCACCAGCACCGAGGAGATCGGCAACCCGGTCTATCCGCCCGCCCGGCGGAAGCTGGCCGAGCACGGCATCTCCTGCGAGGGTAAAACCGCCCGGCAGATGACCCGGAGGGATTACGAAACCTACGATTATCTGATCGCCATGGATCACAACAACCTGCGCAATATGGCGCGCTTTGTGGGCGGCGACCCGGAGCATAAAGTGTCTCTGCTGATGGATCATACCCGCCGCCCCGGCGATGTGGCCGACCCATGGTATACCGGGGACTTTGAAGCTACCTGGCAGGATGTGCTGGAAGGCTGCACGGCTCTGCTGGAAGAACTGCGCTGACAGGAGAATTTTATGACAGAGCGTTATTGTGAAGGTGAACGGTTTGCTGACCTGTCGTTCACCGAGGAGGCTTTTGAGGATTGCGACTTTACCGACTGCGTGTTTGCGGATTGCTCTTTTACCAAGTGCGAACTGGATCATACCACGCTGAATGAGTGCAAATTCGTGCGGTGTGAGATCACAGGTCTGCGCAGCACTCATTCTTCGGTGCAGTCGCTGGATTTTGAGGACTGCCGCCTGAATGAAATCGAGTGGGCACCGCTGATGTCCAACGGTGCCTTCCCGGACCCTATCCACACGCTGAAAGAGTGTAGTCTGAAATATAACACCTTCACCGAAATGAACTTTAACCGCTTCGACTTTTCGGACGGCAACGAAATTGTCGGCTCCATGTTTGCCAAATGCGAGATGCAGCTGGCGAATTTCAAGGGAGTGGAACTTCACGAAACGGAATTCTACCAGTGTGACCTGCGCAAGGCGGATTTCCGGGATGCTACAGGCTATAAGGTGGACATTCTGGGCAGCCGCCTGAAGGATGCGAAATTTTCGCTGCCGGAAGCGGTGAATCTGCTGGCAGATTTGAAGATCAAGCTGTCGTAAGAAGGAGAGAAAATGCGTCAACTCATCATTGCCCGAAAAGACCTGCAGATGTCTCCCGGTAAGCTGGCGGCGCAGTGCTGCCACGCTTCGCTGGCATTCCTCACCGACCCCATCGGCATGGGACAGAGCGTGAAACCCATTGAGAAAGACGGAGAAATTACCGGCTATCGGGCAGAAATCATGTTGGAGAAAGCAACCTATGAAGAATGGTTCGATGGCTCTTTTACCAAAACTATCTGCGGGGCAAAGAACCGCAATCAACTGCTGAAAGCAAAGACCATTGCCGAGGAATTGGGCCTTGTGGAAAACAAAGACTTCTTCCTTATCCGGGATGCCTGCCACACCGAGCTGGAGCCGGAAGAATTTGATGAAAACGGAGAAGGCATGACCCTGACCTGCATCGGCTTCCGCCCGCTGCCGGATGAAATTGCACACCAGATCAGCCATAAGTTCCATTTGTATTGATAGAACTCCTTTATTTTATAAGCATTTTCCACAGTCACTGCAGCCGTTGCAGATCAACTTGCTGCCGCAGGTCTCGCAGTTTGCGCGGAAATGAGGCACATATAAATCCAGTGCCATCTGCCGGAGGACGAGCGTGCCGAAAAGGTCATCTTTGTCATCACCACGGACGGGCTGGAAAACGCCAGCAAGCGGTTTGGCTATGAGAAGATCCGCCGGATGATCGAGCGGGAAAAAGAGCAGTACGGCTGGGAGTTCCTGTTCCTCGGTGCCAACATGGACGCCGTGAAGGAAGCTGCCCGCTTCGGCATCTCGTCCGACCGGGCTGTGCGGTTTGAGAATGACGCACAGGGCGTGGCGGTCAACTACCACGTTGTCAGCGAGACAGTCTCCCGGATGCGGGAAGCACCCTGCTGCGCGTCCATCGGCGCAGAGTGGAAAGAACAAATCGAAGCCGATTTCCAGAAGCGGCATCATAGGTAAGGGAGGAAACAGCCATGTTAGGAGCAATCTTGGGTGACATCGTGGGCAGTCCCTATGAATTTGACCACAACAATTACAAGCACAAGGATTTTCCGCTGCTGAGCGAGAAATCGCACTTCACCGATGATACGGTCATGACCGCTGCGGTGGCAGTTGGTCTGATTGACGGAAAGGGTCTGCCGGAGAGAACATTTTGTGCAGTGCAGCATGAAATGCGGCTCTGGGGCCGTAAATATCCCCATGCCGGTTACGGCGGGATGTTCCGCCGGTGGCTGCACGCAGAAAATCCGAATCCCTATGGCAGTTTCGGCAACGGCTCGGCTATGCGGGTGTCGGCAGCGGGCTGGCTGTTCGATACGCTGGACAAAACGCTGGAAATGGCAAAAGTGACCGCCGAAGTCACCCACAACCACCCGGAGGGCATCAAGGGCGCGCAGGCCACGGCGGCAGTGATTTTTCTGGCCCGTACCGGCCACAGCAAGCCGGAGATCAAGCGGTATGTGGAGCAGACCTTCGGTTATGACCTGAACCGTACCTGCGATGAAATTCGGCCGACCTATCATCATGTGGAGACCTGTCAGGAAACTGTGCCGGAAGCAATCATTGCTTTTCTGGAAAGCGTCAGTTTTGAGGATGCACTTCGCAATGCGGTCTCTCTGGGCGGCGACAGCGACACCCTTGCCTGCATCACCGGCGGCATTGCCGAAGCTTTTTACGGGATGCCGCAGGAACTGCGGGACGAGACTTTGAAACGTCTGCCGGAGGATATCCGGGAAGGATATGAGCTGTTGTGCTTCATGATTGCCAAGATGATATAAAATGCGATGATGCGACTGAATTTCGAAAAGATTGCATAGGATTTTATAAAAGTATTATTCTTTCATGAATTTTAGCACTCTTCTATTGACACTGCTAATGAACGGTGCTATAACAGTGGCGTGCTCAGGAGGAAGGGCAAAAGGAGAGCCGCTAGGCTCCCCGGAAAGCCCTTCTGAATGGACGCTTCAGATTTTTTGCCCCGACCCGAACGCCGGGATTGGAGGAATGATTTATGCTTATGCCGACTGTTTTCCATGAAAACCTGTTCGATGATTTCTTCGATCCGTTCTGGAATGACGCTGCACTGGAACGTATGATGAACCGTGAGGCTCGTGATACCTTTGGTAAGCGTGGTGCAAACATGATGAAGACCGATGTCAAACAGACGGACAACGGCTACGAAGTAGCGGTTGACCTGCCGGGCTGCAAGAAGGAAGACGTTCAGATGGATCTGAACGACGGCTACCTGACCATTCAGGCAGTGCGCAGCCACAGCAACGACGAAAAGGATCAGAAGGGCCGCTATCTGCGGCGCGAATCCTTCTCCGGCACCTGCGCGCGCAGTTTCTACGTGGGCGATGTGAAGAAGGAAGACATCCACGCAAAGTTCGAGGATGGTGTCCTGCACATCGAGCTGCCTGCTCCTCAGCAGACGAAGGCTTTGCCTGAGAACCCGAACCTGATCGAGATCGAGTAAATGCCGACCGTGTGCGCCAAGGCACAACGCACATAAGATGCCCCCGGAGAGCCGCAACAAGCCCTCCGGGGGCATTTTTGTTTCGCTATCTTTTCCGCAAGGGAAAATCATGGTATACTGAGAACAGCAACTCGGAATTTATGGAGGTACTTCACTATGGAATACAAACGCTTTGGCGGTAAGCTCCTTGTCCGCATCGACAAAGATGAGGAGATCGGTGAAACAAATTTGATTTTAGGGGGACAAAGATGTGTGATGTAAAAGGAAAGACCGGCGCAGTCCTGAGGGAGACGGCAGTCCTGACCGGGGCGGTGGCGATCATTGCGGCGGGCGTTTTCTTTTTTCTGGTGCCGAGCCATACATCCGTCAGCAGCATTTCCGGCCTTGGCATCGTGCTGTCCAATTTTGTGCCGCTGCCCTTGTCGGTCATTACGATGATCCTGAACGTCGTGCTTCTCATCATCGGGTTCTTTACCTGTGGCAGAGAATTTGGCGCAAAGACCGTATACACCAGTGTGCTGCTGCCGGTGTTTCTGGGGCTGTTTGAAAAGCTGTTCCCGGAGTTCGGCTCGATGACCGGCAGTCAGGAGCTGGACGTGCTGTGCTATATTCTGGTGGTCAGCATCGGGCTGAGTATTTTGTTCAACCGCAATGCATCCTCCGGCGGGCTGGATATTGTGGCAAAGATCATGAACAAGTACCTGCACATGGAATTGGGAAAAGCCATGTCTCTGTCAGGAATGTGTGTGGCGCTTTCCGCGGCCCTGGTCTACGATAAAAAGACCGTGGTGCTGAGTATCCTCGGTACTTACTTCAACGGCATCGTGCTGGACCATTTCATCTTTGATAACAGCATCAAACGCCGCGTCTGCATCATCACCGAAAAAGAGGAGGCGCTGCGTCAGTTCATCCTCCATGACCTGCACAGCGGTGCGACCATGTACGAGGCCATCGGTGCATACAATCTGGAAAAACACAACGAGATCATTACCATCGTGGACAAGAGCGAATATCAGAAGCTGATGAACTTTATCAACCGGGAAGACCCCAAGGCTTTTGTTACCATTTACAATGTATCCAGCATGCAGTATCAGCCCAAGATCTGATCGGCGGAGAGCTGCCGCAAAGGGCGGGCCTTTTGCGGCTTGCTCTTTGCCATAGCTGCGTGGTATACTCAAGTCCGGAAATATCAAAGCGCGTGGAGGTAAAAAGCATGCTGACCTATACCTATGTTTCCGAGGGCAAATTTGAACTGATGGAAAAACCAAAGCCGGTGCTGCAGCACGAGCGGGATGCCATTGTAAAAGTGACCCTTGCCAGCATCTGCTCCAGCGACCTGCACATCAAGCACGGCAGCGTGCCCCGGGCGGTGCCCGGCATCACGGTAGGGCACGAGATGGTGGGCATCGTAGAAGAAGTGGGCAGTGCGGTGACCAATGTGAAACCCGGCGACCGGGTGACGGTGAACGTGGAGACCTTCTGCGGAGAGTGCTTTTTCTGCAAAAAAGGCTTTGTGAACAACTGCACCAATCAAAACGGCGGCTGGGCGCTGGGCTGCCGCATCGACGGCGGGCAGGCCGAGTATGTCCGGGTGCCCTTTGCGGATCAGGGACTGAACAAGATCCCGGACGGCGTTACCGATCGGCAGGCGCTGCTGGTGGGCGATGTGCTGGCCACCGGCTTTTGGGCGGCACGCATCTCGGAAATCACCCCCGAGGATACCGTGCTGATCCTCGGTGCAGGGCCGACCGGCATCTGCACGCTGCTGTGCGTCATGCTGCACAGCCCCAAGCGCATCATCGTTTGTGAAAAGGACGCAAGCCGCCTGCAGTTCATCCGTCAGCACTACCCGCAGGTGCTCACGGTGCAGCCGGAGGACTGCGCCACCTTTGTGCGCGCCCACAGCGACCACGGCGGGGCCGATGTGGTGCTGGAGGTGGCAGGGGCAGACTCCACCTTCCGGCTGGCATGGGAGTGTGCACGGCCCAACGCCATCGTGACCGTGGTGGCGCTGTACGATAAGGCACAGACCCTGCCGCTGCCGGAAATGTACGGCAAAAACCTCACCTTTAAGACCGGCGGCGTGGACGGCTGCGATTGTGAAGAAACGCTGCGTCTCATCGCAGAAGGCAAGATCGATACCGAACCGCTCATCACCCACACCTACCCCCTGCGCCGGATCGCAGAGGGCTACGAGCTGTTTGAAAAGAAACGGGACGGCGTGATCAAGGTGGCAGTGGAGTGCTGACGGTCTGCGCCAAGACACAACGCACATAAAGTGGCCCCGGAGAGCTGTAACAAGCCCTCCGGGGCCATTTTTGTTTCCCGACATCTTTTCCGCAGCGGCAAGGCGTGGTAGAATAATGGCGGAACCAATCCACAGGTGAGAAAATCGAACTTCAGAGAGAGGAGATGTTTCTATGCAGTCCGATGAACTGAAACGCCGGATCTCGGCAGGCAGAGGAGATGCTTTGGCTGATCTGGTTTTGAAAAATGCCAGAATCATCAATGTGTTTACCGATGAGATCGACACCGCTGATATTGCCATCAGCGGAAATTCGATCGTGGGCGTGGGCACGTATCATGGCCGGAAAGAAGTTGATCTGCACGGCAAATATGTCTGCCCGGGCCTGATCGATGGGCATATCCACATCGAAAGCTCCATGCTCTGTGGTCCGGCTTTCGAGCAGGCGGTGCTGCCCCACGGTACCACTGCGGTGGTCACAGACCCACACGAGATCTCGAACGTTGCGGGGCTGGAAGGCTTGGATTTTATGCTGGAAACGACAAAAAATCTGACCCTTTCGGTTTATTTCATGCTGCCCTCCTGTGTTCCGGCTACGGATCTGGATGAATCCGGCGCGGTGCTGAACGCAGAACAGCTCCGGCCTTACTACGGCAATCCCCGCGTGCTGGGGCTTGCGGAACTGATGAACGCCTATGGAACGGTGCGCTGTGACCCGAAGATCCTGCAGAAGATCCGCGACTGCACCGAAGCAGAAAAGATCGTGGATGGCCATGCACCGCTTTTGAGCGCTAAGGACCTGAATGCTTATATTGCGGCAGGCGTTCAGTCCGATCACGAGTGCTCCAACATCGAGGAAGCCATGGAAAAACTCCGGCTCGGACAATACATCATGATCCGGGAAGGAACGGCTGCCAAAAATATGGAGGCCCTGATGCCGCTGTTCCGGGAGCCCTATTGCAGCCGCTGTATGCTGGTGACAGATGATAAGCACCCCGGTGACCTGCTGGACAGCGGACACATCGATTCCAACATCCGTAAAGCGATCCGGTTGGGGGCGGACCCGGCAGTGGCCGTCAAAATGGCAACGCTGGTCCCGGCACAGTATTTTGGGTTCAAGCAGCGCGGTGCCGTAGCACCGGGGTACCGGGCAGATCTGGTTGTGGTTTCTGATCTGGAATCCTTTATGGTCGAACAGGTTTACAAGAATGGCACGCTGGTGGCCGAGCACGGAAAAACGCTGAAACCCGCACCGCTTGACATCGACCGTGTGAGATTTTCCCACGTTATGGATTCCTTTGATCTGGATGAGATCACACTGCAGGACCTGGAACTTCGGGAAAGCGGGGAGCAGGAGCGTGTCATCTGCCTGAACCGGGGCGAGTTGCTTACGGAGGAAAAAATCATCCCGTTCCAACGGCATCCGGGCAAAGCTCCCGGTGTGGACCCGGAACACAACATCGTAAAACTGGCCGTTTTTGAGCGGCATCATCACTCCGGCCATGTGGGTATTGGCTTTTTAGGAAACTTCAGCCTGAAATGCGGAGCCGTTGCATCGAGCATCGCACATGATTCCCATAACCTGATCGTGGCAGGGGACAACGATACCGATATGATGCTGGCCGGCAACACTGTGCGGAAAAACAAAGGCGGACTTGCGTTTGTGGCAGATGGACAGGTCGTGGCAGAACTTGCGCTTCCGGTGGCCGGATTGATGAGCACCGAAAGCGCAGAGAGCGTTGCGGCGAAAATGCAGGCGCTGAACGATGCCCTCAAGGCACATGGTGTAGCGGAAGATATCGGCATCTTTATGACCCTCGCCTTCGTCAGCCTTCCGGTCATTCCAAAACTCAGACTGAATACATACGGCATCATCGATGTAGCGCAGCAGAAAGTCGTTCCGGCTGTTTTTTAATAGGCGATAACAAAAATACTGCCGGAGATCGACCTGAATGGTCCGTCTCCGGCAACAGAACAGTTCGTTCCTACTCTTAGAAACGAGCCGCATCAAGAGAAAAATTGACGGAAATTCTTATTTGATAAATCGGAATTTGTGGAGGGGTGTGATTATATGAAAAACAATAGCCCACAAAAGCAGGCTGCCATTTCTTGGATCATTTTGATGATAGGAATATTGCTCGCAGTAATAGGAGCAATGACGGCAAAGGAGTACAGAGTAAACCTATGCCTGCTAATCGGTGCAATGGTTGCTGTTGGTGGTATTGTATATCATCTCACCATGATGAAATGTCCTTATTGCGGTTGCTCGCTTGTTGGTTATAGGCCGATCCCTAAAGAATGTCCAAAGTGTCATAAAAAATTTGAAGAATAAGTTCGCGTTTATCAAGGTGAACATTTAAGTATTAAAAACGGGAGTGAAACAAATGATGACCATTGCACAGATCATGGAAAAGATGATCGCCTTTTCCGAAGGGAATATCCATGACATCACGCACCTGAGCTGCGTGTGGACCTATGCCAAAACCATTGGTGAGCTGGAGGGGCTGGACGCAGACACGCAGTTTATTCTGGAGGTGGTGGCCATCACCCACGATATCGCCTGCCCGCTCTGCCGCAAAAAATACGGCAACACCAATGGTAAATATCAGGAGCAGGAGGGTGCCCCGCTGGTGCGGGAGTTCTTGGCGGATACCGGCATGACAGCGGCACAGATCGACCGGGTGGCCTATCTGGTAGGGCACCACCATAGTCCGGCGCAGATCGACGGCATTGACTATCAGATTCTGATTGAGGCGGATTATATCGTCAATGCGTCCGAAAGCGGGTACGGTCAGCAGGCAATCCGAACCTTTATGGAACATACGATGAAAACGGCAGCAGGTATCCGGCTGACGAAAACAGTGTTTGGAGTGTAAAAATGATTCAGAAGCATTGCTTTGAATCTGGACGAAGTGGGGAATAAGCCGATGGAGATGTGATTCGTGGCTGTGCCGCGGGAATTTTGACGGAGAGTATGGAAAAAAGTTGGTTCGGCCTGTTTCGGTTGACTTTTTTATAAAGAATCGGTATATATGATACTATATAGTATCAATAAGTATCAACTGCGAGGTGGACAGAATGGATGGGGCACAGTTTGCCAAAATGCTTTCAGATAAGCATTTGTTTGAACTCAATCGGATGGAATACAAGTACTCGACTGTCAGCGTCAAAGAATTTGCCGAATTGCTGCGGCAAAACTTTGCGCAGCCTCTGCCGTTGACTGATTTTTCTGGAAATAAGCTGTTTTACCTGCCGAACCTCGCGCAAATTTCAACAAATGGTATGAAGCAGTTGCTCTCTGTCCCTGTCAGTGGACAAAACTTCGGTTTGTCGGCGATGACCGAGGAAATTTATGCTACTTTTCAAATTGAAAGTATCCGCTCGACCCGCAGCAGTATCCGTTATATCCTCGATGGTTATGCCCCTCGTGATGAACAAGAAGCCCGCATCTATGGTATGAAGCGCGGACTGGAGTTTATCGCGAATCGTCAGAATACGATCACCGAGGAGAATCTGCATCACCTGTATCAGATCAGCACAGGGGATTATCTCCCGGATGAAGATCGATTACTGCCAAACCGCTTTTATCGGCATGGCGAGGTTTTTATTGTGGGCGGTGAAGAACCCAGACCGGGACTTCCGGCAAAGCGGCTTCCCGGTGCCATGAAATGTCTTGTCGATTTTGCGAATGCCAATGACGGCATCAATGAGCTGCATAAGGCTGCCATTCTGCACTTTGCCTTTGCGTACTACCACCCCTATTTTGACGGGAATGGACGCACTGCACGGCTATTCCACCTCTGGTATCTTGTTCAGCAGGGCTATCCTGCGGCACTGTTCACGCCGTTTTCCCGATACATCGCTGAAAACAAGGGCGCATATTACAAAGCCTACGAACGCGTGGAGAGAAATGCTCTGATTTCCGGCTATACGGATGTGACTTCCTTTCTGTTCTACTTCTGCAATGAGGTCTATAACCGCCTGCAGGTGGATGCAGTTCCGCCGAAAACTGATCTTGAGGTATATCAAACTGCTCTTGCGGAAGGAAAAATCACAGAAAAAGAACGGCTGCTCTGGGAATATGTTCTGTCTGCTTATGGTGCAGAGGAGTTTACCACAAAGCAGCTGGAAAAGGATTTCCGAAACGCTGCGTATGCAACCATTCGGACGTTTGTGATGAAATTCCATGAGATGGGGCTGCTTACTGCAAGAAAAGCAGGAAACAGGGTGTTCTATCGTGTCGGTGGGACTTCTGACGGTCGGCCTAATGAATTCAAAAGGAGAACGTTATGAAAACGATTCGTGTTGTGGCCGCTGTGATCTGCGATTCCATGCAGGCAAAACGCAAAATCTACGCTACCGCCCGCGGCTATGGTGACTACAAAGGTCAATGGGAGTTTCCGGGCGGCAAAATCGAGCCGGGCGAAACCCCGCAGAAGGCTCTGAAGCGGGAAATTGAAGAAGAACTGGACACGGAAATCGCCGTGGGGAATCTAGTTGGGACAATCGAGTATGATTATCCGGCGTTTCATCTTTCCATGGACTGCTTCTGGTGTGAAGTGGTTTCCGGCGATCTTGTTCTGAAAGAAGCGGAAGCTGCACGGTGGCTGACAAAAGATGACATTGATTCCGTTCCGTGGCTCCCGGCGGATCAGACCATTTTGGATGTTATCAGAAGCTCAATGGTAAAGAAAAAGTGACTCACTTGAATTTTGCAGCATAATCTGACCATGGAACCGCACGAATAAAAACAATGCCCTCATAGTTGAGAGGATTCGTAAATCTTCTTGGCTATGAGGGCGTTTCATTCCACGGGGATTTTTATGTTACCGAACAATTGGAGATATCTCAGAGGGGACATCTACTATGCAGACATGGAGCCGCATATCGGCTCGGAACAGGGCGGGAAACGCCCTGTGGTAGTTCTGCAGAACAACATTGGAAACCGTCATTCGCCTACATTGATCGTTGCAACTGTTACCACCCGGACGGAAAAGAAGAAAAACCAGCCCACCCATGTGCTGGTGGATTCCAACCCGGCCTTTGAAGAACCGTCCATGATTCTTCTGGAGCAGATCTTCACGATCGATAAATCCCGCATCGAACGCTTTATGGGCTATGCCAGCAAGGCTGAAATGCTCCGCATTGATATGGCTTTGCTGGTCAGTCTGGCTCTGAACGTTCTGAGCGGAAACCGCAGCGAATAGCGGACAACCAGTAACCCGTAAAAATGAGGTGATAGCGATGTAACCGGAGGTGAGTGAGCCATGCGAAAGAGTGCCCCCATTGAAGTGGTGGTACATTACCCCAAAACGAAAGAGGGATGGGACGAACTCGGAAAACGGGTCGCAACCGCCCACGCCAACTATGTGATCGAAAAAATCGACCGTCTGAACTGCCCCACATGGCAGAAGCTCGAATTGCTGCAGGCGGTGATCGATACTACCAAAGGAACCTACAAACCCAAAGAACACCAAAAGCCCGGCTGGCAGCCGAGCCGATAAACAAAGCCCCACGCTCAACATATGCTTTTCTGCTCTGACCAGAGACGGTCAGATTCAGAGGCAGTGTTGAGCGTGGGGCTTTTTGTGTTACATAAGTTTTTGGAATTTTGCTGACAAAAAATCATTGATTGTTGGCGGCCAATATGGTATCCTATGACACTGCATAACACGCAAAACAGTTCCACTTTTTTCTGAAAGAGCGTATCGAAACCGTCCTGAGGGAGCAGCAGAAAAAGCTTTTTGAAAAGTAAAAGCTCTTGTGTTCCGTGAAAAAAGAAGGTAATATAAATACAGAGCAAGACACAGAACGCAGGGAGGGATGAAAACCATGTTTTACGAGATCATGCACCGGGAAAGCTGTGTGGCACAACTCAGCACGACAGGGGAATGCAAGATCTGCCTCGAGGATTTCATGCCCTGTGATCTGGTTCTGGTGGAATCGGATGATTTTGACGAGCGCATCAATAATGTGACGAACTTTTACTATTGGTGTGCCTCCCGGATGCTGACGTTGGATCGCACCTACGCCAAGGAAATCCTGAACAGTATCGGTGCATCTCAGAGCGTTACGGACAGGGAACGAGCACAGATTGCGTTATCCTACCATTGTCTGTCTTTGCTGGATGTGTTCTGGGTGAAAGAAGAAAACGAGAAGATTCGATTCGAGGATATCAACCTTTTTGCACACTCCTTAAGCAATGCGCTTGTGGATATTGCGCTGCGGGGGCACCAAATGACGGTGACAAACGCCCATCTTCTGGCAAATGACCTGTCTACGGGCGGCTTGTACCCCAAAGCATGGGTGCGCAAAGAGGATGGATTCTATCTTTACAAGGATGGCGGCAGGGATGCGGTGGAACGTGAAGTGCTGGCAAGCAAAATCTGCCGGTGCTTTGACTGCCATCAGATACTGTATGAGCAGGGAATGTTTGAAAATGAGCCGGTTTCTATCAGCAAAATCATGACATCTCAGCGATACAGTCTTGTGACCTATGCAGCCTATGACGTCTACTGCACGAACCGTGATTGGAATACGCTGGATAAGATCTTAGAGCTGGATGCTCCCGGCTACTATATGATGAACATTCTGGATTATCTGGTGGGCAATACTGACCGTCATTGGGAAAATTGGGGTCTGCTGGTAGACAACGAAACCAATCAGCCCATCCGTCTGCATGACCTGATGGACTTCAACCGGGCGTTTCAGCAGTACGACACGCCAGAAGGCGCAAACTGTCTGACCGTGGGAAAACGCCATCTGAGCCAAAAAGATGCTGCAGTGGAAGCGGTGCGGAACATCGGACTGAACCAAGTCCGTCAGGTGGAGCACACCGTATTCTCCGAGCATCCGGCATGGAAAGCAACGTTTGAAGAACGACTGCGTGTTTTACGGAACGCCATGTAAGTCAGAGCAAATATCAGAATAATTGAAACAGAATGATTCCATAACGAAAGCCCGTCTGCGCTGCCACATATCGTGGCTTGCAGACGAGCTTTTTCGTTTGACCGGAGAAAAATTACCATACCTCACATGCGAAGCATAGATGGAAAATCGGAACCAAGGTTTTCCACCAGATGGCAAAAGCACTTCTGACTGATGGTCTTTTGTCCACTCTCCCAGCAGCGGATGCTTGTCCGGCTGACCTTTGCGTGGTCGGCAAGTTGCTGACGGTTCCAGCCTTTTGCCTCCCGGTATCTGCGGAGGAAGGCTCCTCCGCCCCGGTGCAGAAACAGGGTGTAGTCGTCCAGAATATCCTCCACCGGGATGCCGTAAAGGGCGGCGAGCTTGTCCGCAAGTTCGGGCGTGAAGCTGCGGTGAAATGCGCCGCTTTCCAGATCCCGATAGAGCCATTCCTCCATGCCCACCATGGCAGCAACCTCTTTTTGCAGCAGGTCAAGACCATAGCGGCACCAACGCAGACGGTCCCAGGGGTCCGGGATGCCGGCGTAAGAATGGTACATACGGTAGAACGCCTGCGCCTCTACGGTAGTGCGGGGGCCTGCCAAAGTTACCTGCAAGATGTATAGAGGGGTTAGACCACAACCCTCACATGATACCTTTTGAAGTAGAAAAAGGTGACCGCTTTCCTGAGCCCAGAAAACCCATTTTGACGCATTTGCGCTGCTTTGAAAAATGAGTGGGTTCTCTTTTCCATCTGAAAGTGCGCTGGGGAGAGGATAGCATTTTCAATGCACCGGCTGGCGTAGGTGGAAAAGCGTGCCCGACGGTCAGAGTCGAAAGTATCCACCGCTTTCATCAGGCCGATGGTGCCGATGGAAATAAGGTCGTCCTGATCGCCGGGCAGGGCGTAGTATTTTTTTACGATGTGTGCCGCCAGACGCAGATTGTGCCGGATCAGTTTTTCCCGTGCGGCAGGGTCACCGGCACGCAGTGCGGAAAAGGCTTCGGTTTCCTCCCGGGCAGAGAGGGGCCGCGGAAAGCTGCCGCTTTCCAGATGAAGCGCCAGAACCAGAAACTTTGTGGCAAAAAATTGCAGAAGAGATAAAAACATGCCGACCCCTCCCCATAGTATCATAAACGGTTACTGTAATTTATGAAGGAGGGCTTGCCTTTTTTCCGGACTCCGAGGAGAACAACGCTGCTTCGTTGTCCACAAAATACGGATATGGCAGCTTTGCGGAGCAATGCGCCTGTTACCCATATATTTTCCCCACGATCTTTCCGCGTGCTGCGGCAGGCAGGAGCTTGCACAAAAGGCTCAGGAATTTATACTGTGCACCGGCAACATAAACGACTGCCGGGTCCTTTTTCTCCACAATACCGGCGATGTACCGTCCAATGCGTGCCGGGTCCATGCCGTTTTGCTCGTCGTGTTCCATCTGGCTGACGCTCCGGGAGATGCGTCCACCGTATTCATCATCGCCGAGAATGCTTTTTTGACGTGCTTTTGTAAACCCGGTGCAGATGTCACCCAGTTCTACGACGGTAACATGGATGCCGTAGGGCTTGACTTCGTTTGCCAGAGCGTAAGAGTAAGAAGAAACGGCGGCTTTGCTTGCAGAGTAGAAGGTCTGGAACGGAATGTGCGCTACGGCAGCAACAGAGCTGATGTTCACAATATGCCCCTTCCCTTGATGGCGCATGAAGGGGAGAACTGCTTTATTTACAGTGACTGTCCCGAAAAAGTTCACATCAAACTGCGCTTTGGCTTGCTCCATGGACGTAAACTCCACCGCACCGGAAATGCCAAAGCCTGCACAGTTGATCACTGCATCAATTTTGGTCTCTTTTTGGATGACCTGCTGCACAGCGGCGTTGACCGCATCTTCATCGGTCACATCGACAGACAGATGGGTAACACCCTCCATAGGGATATTTCTGCGGCTGAACTCATAGACGATGCAGCCATTCTCTTTCAGAGCGGATGCCGTGCACCGTCCGATGCCGGAGCTTCCGCCGGTAACAATAACGACCTTGTTGTTTTCTCCCGCCATGATTTTCCTCCTGAAAATGTTGATCTGGTTCGAGTATACCGCATCGCAAGATGACTGTCTATACGGATAGCCGGATTGTGAAAAAGCACAGGGATCAACTTGCGCAAATTTTTACGCAGATTGGCCTCTCTTTTTTACACAGCCAATGCCAATTAGCGCTTGAAATCGAAATGCTGCGCAAGTATACTATACTAGCTATGCTGTACAAGCTTGATCAAAAATCAGTATGCCAGTTGACCATAAAAGACATACCAGAATTGAAGTGCGCGGCAGAATCAAAACCCTACGAGGATGAAAATGAAATTTGATAGAAGGCTTACAGATGAAATCTACACTTCCGATACGGTAAGGCTGGGAAAAATGCGTTTCAGGCCATGCGGGAGACGATCTATCATAATGGTGGTGTTTCGTTTCGCGGTGCATCGGGCGAGATGATTTTGCATCGTTTGGATTTAAAGAAAATTTTTATCTCGACAGGATCAGCATGCGATTCAAAAAACAAAGGAGAGGTGTTTTGCTATGATTTACAAAAAGCAATACGGGCAACCGTTTGATACCGAAAGTGTAGTGGGTTCTTTTTTGCCCATGATGGAAACGATACCCTATCTGACCAAGGAGCCGGATGGTTTCTCCTATGCCATGGAACCGCAGGATGTCCTGTATGGTCTTGGCGAAAACGTCCGTGGTATCAACAAGCGCGGGTGGGTGTACGAAAGCAAATGCTCCGATGACGGCAACCATACCGAGGGCAAATCCTCGCTGTACGGTGCTTATAATTTTATGATCGTGTCCGGCAAGGATACATTTGGCGTTTTTATCGACTACCCGGGCAAGGTGACCTTTGACTGCGGCTACACCGACCTGGATACCTTACGCATCACGGTGGCCGAGGAAAATTACGATCTCTACATCATTGAGGGCGAGAGCCTGACCGATATTGTGCACCAGTTCCGCCAGTTGGTGGGGCGCAGTTATATTCCGCCCAAATGGGCTTTTGGCAACGCCCAGAGCCGCTGGAGCTACATGAACGAGGACGAGGTCCGCGAGGTGGTGGCAAATTACCGTGCCAATCATATGCCGCTGGACGCTGTGGTTCTGGATATCGATTACATGGAGCATTACAAGGACTTTACGGTGGATGCGCAGCGCTTCCCGCGTTTTGCAGACTTTGCCGCCGAGATGAAAGCGCAGGGCATCCATCTTGTCCCCATCATCGATGCAGGAGTCAAAATCGAAGATGGATATGATGTGTACGAGGAAGGCGTGAAAAACGGCTACTTCTGCACGAATCAGGATGGCACCCCCTTTGTAGCCGGTGTGTGGCCGGGACGGGTACACTTCCCCGATATGCTCAACCCGGAAGCCCGTGCTTGGTTTGGCAGTCAATATAAAGTTCTGCTGGATCAGGGGATCGAGGGCTTCTGGAATGATATGAACGAGCCTGCTATCTTCTACGCAGAGGAAAGACTGAAAAAGACCTTTGCTCAAATTGAGAAATACAACAAGCAAAACCTGGATATTTCCAGCTTTGGTGCTTTTACCGGCATGGTGGCAGGGCTTTCCAACAACGAAAACGATTATAAGCTGTTCTACCACAACACCAAACAGGGGCGTATGCGGCACGACAAGGTACATAATCTTTTTGGTTATAACATGACCCGTGCGGCAGGCGAGGCTTTTGAGCGGCTGGAGCCGGACAAGCGCATTTTGATGTACTCCCGTTCTGCCTGCATCGGGATGCACCGGTATGGCGGCATCTGGACCGGCGACAACCATTCTTGGTGGAGCCACATTCTGCTTGCGCTGCACATGATGCCCTCCCTGAATATGTGCGGCTTCCTGTACGAAGGCCCCGACATTGGCGGCTTTGGCAGCAATACCACGGAGGATCTGGTGCTGCGCTGGTACGGCATGGGCATCTTCTCTCCGCTGCTGCGGAACCACTCTGCCAACGGCACTCGCCGGCAGGAGCCCTACCGCTTTAAGAACAAGGCTGCCTTTGCTGGTATTTTACAACTGCGCTACCTGCTGCTGCCCTACATTTACAGCGAGTACATGAAAGCTGCCCTGCACGACGGCATGTACTGTATGCCGTTGGCTTTCGCCTTCCCGGAGGATGACTTTGCCCGCCGGGTAGAGGATGAGGTGATGATCGGTGAAAGCCTGTTGATCGCCCCGGTATATGAGCAAAATGCCCGAGGTCGGTATGTTTATCTGCCGGAGGAGATGCTGCAGGTGCGGGTAAAGTGCAGCGAAAGCAACCGCATCGAAACCAGCGTGCTGCCGGCAGGCCATCATTACATTCCGGTGGAGCTGGATGAAGTGGTGTTCTTTATGCGCAAGGGACACCTTCTGCCCCTTGCCAAGGACGGCAAAAAGATCCAGAGCGTTGCCGATGTGGATTTTGCAGATCTGCGCCTGCTTGCCTATGCTCCCGATGGTGCATCCTATGAATACTATACCGATGACGGCGAGACAAAGGATTATGATAAGCCGGAACATTTTGTGCATATCACGCTGGATGCGGATGGAAACGCAAAGTGCGATCGTGCTACGGTCAAAGTAGAAGGATAATCGTCAGTCATTACGCAGTTCCTACAGAGTGACAGCGTTTCAGCTTGAAATGCTGCCACTCTTTTTTGTTGTCTATATCACAGATAAAATAGCCGTTCCATCTTGAAAACAGCGTAAAGATTTATTATAATAAGATAAATGGTTGTGATTTCTGCAAAGGAGGGCTGAAGTATGGCAGCGCCGCGCACCTATCTGGCAATCGACCTGAAAAGCTTCTATGCCTCGGTGGAGTGCGTAGACCGCCATCTGGACCCCCTGACCACCAATCTCGTAGTGGCAGATGCCTCCCGCACCGAGAAAACCATCTGCCTTGCGGTGTCGCCCTCCCTGAAGGCCTACAAGATACCCGGCAGAGCACGGCTGTTTGAAGCTGTTCAGCGGGTGAAAGAGGTCAACGCCCAGCGGCTGCAAACTGCCATCCGGCAGAAAAAGGCGGTCCGGGGAGAGGATGGAAAATACCACTTTGCCAGAACCTCTTTCGATGCCAACGCCCTGAACGCAGACCCTGCACTGGGGTTGAGTTACATTGTTGCGCCGCCCCGGATGCAGCGGTATCTGGACGTTTCCACCCAGATCTACAAGACCTACCTCAAATATGTGTCCCCGGCGGATATCTACCCCTACTCCATTGACGAGGTTTTCATTGATGTGACGGGCTATCTGCCCTATTACCACATGAGCGCCCATGAGCTTGCCATGACCATGGTGCGGGGGGTGCTGTACAACACTGGCATCACCGCAACGGCAGGCATCGGCACCAACCTCTACCTTGCAAAGCTGGCCATGGACATTGTGGCAAAACACATCCCGGCGGACAAGGATGGTGTTCGCATTGCGGAGTTGGACGAGCAGTCTTACCGGTATCTGCTGTGGAACCACCGCCCGCTGACCGATTTCTGGATGACCGGCCCTGGTACCGTCAAGCGGCTGGAAGCCCACGGCATCTACACCATGGGGGACTTGGCACGGTTTTCCATCCACGGAGAAGATCGTCTGTATGAGATTTTCGGCGTAGATGCAGAAATCCTTATTGACCATGCATGGGGCTACGAACCCTGCGGTATGGAGCAGATCAAAAGTTACAAGCCCAGCACCAACAGCATCAGCGAGGGACAGGTGCTGACCTGCCCTTACCCCAACGATAAAGCAAAGCTCATCGTCCGGGAAATGGCAGAGATCTTGATGTTCCGGCTCACCGAAAAGAAGCTGGTGACGGAATCCATCACCTTGGAGATAGGCTACGACCGGGAGAACGTGGACAAGGGCGGTTATCGTGGTCTGACCCAGACCGACCGCTACGGCAGAACCATCCCCAAGGCAGCTCACGGCACTATCCGGTTTGATGCGCCCACCAATCTGGGCAGCACCCTCATCAACGAAAGCGCAAAGCTGTTTGAGCGCATCACCGACCCGGCACTGACGGTGCGGCGCATCACCCTCAACGCCAACAAGGTCACGCCGGACGAGGGCTTCTATCAGGTGGACTTTTTCACCGACACCAAGAAGCTGGAAAGGGAGAAAAAACTCCAGCAAGCCATGCTGGGCATCAAGAACAAGTACGGCAAAAATGCCGTACTGAAAGCCAGCAGCTACGAAGAGGGTGCTACCATGCGCCAGCGCAACGCACAAATCGGCGGGCACAGTGCAGGAGATTCGGCGGGAGGTTCAGATGGAAAACTACAAAAATAGCAAGATCGGGCTGGAGACCGCCCAAAAGTACGGGGACATCATAGAGATGGAACGCCCCCAGACCGAAGAATCCCTCCGCAAGCACCCCCGCATGACCCTTCAGAACCGTGCCAAGATCTTCTCGCCCTTCTCTCCGCTGCGGGGCTACGACGAGCAGCTTGCCGCAGAAAAGCAGCGCACCGAGCGGGTGACCAAGCGCATTTTGACCGAGGAAGAAATGTCAGCTCTGTCCGATCGGCTGATGCAGGTCACCAAGGGCATGACCATCACGGTGCGGTACTTCAAGGAGGATACCGCTCACCCGGAGGTTCCCGCAGTGGGCAACTACCTCACCCTGACCGGAAAAGCAGACCGCATCGATCCGGTGTTCCGCACCCTGCAGGTGGGCGACACCGTGGTGCCCTTTGAAGATCTGGTGGAGGTCAGCGGGGAGGGTATCATGGACATTGATGCGTATCTGGGCATCGGGGAAGAATGAGACGGCAAAAAATACTGAAAGAGAGGTTTATTGGATACCTCTTCCGGTAAAATGACCTCAGAAGAAGCAAAACACACTTCAGACGGAGGAAAACACCATGGCAAACGGTGATTACGGCTATTTCGGCAAAGGCGACACGGGCTATGCCCAATACATGACGGCTTTCAACCGCAACTTCGGCGGTTCGTCTGGTGGCGGTGGCGGCGGCCACAACAATGGTGGCGGCAGTGGTGGAGACGGAAGCGGCTGCGGCTGCCTCATCGCCATTGCGGTGGTGGTCGTGCTGGTGCTCCTCGGCATGGGAAGCTGAGGGGCATTCCCATAGCACAAGGCTGTCTTACGTGATCCAGTCACAGAAAATATAACTAGGAAATGTTATCATATAGCCACAGGAAACACCAACAACATTCCGATGGAGGATTTGAATATGAAGGCAAAGTTTTATATCTGTGAGCACTGTGGCAACCTGGTCACCACCATCCACAACGCAGGCGTTCCGCTGGTCTGCTGCGGCGAAAAGATGAAGGAACTGCTCCCCAACACCGTGGAAGCCAGCGGCGAAAAGCATCTGCCGGTGGCAGAGCGTTCCGGCAGCATCCTCACCGTCACGGTGGGTGCGGTGGAGCACCCCATGGTGGATGTGCACCACATCCAGTGGCTCTTTGTGGAGACCGAAAACGGCGGACAGCTCCGCTATCTTACCCCCGGGCAGGCACCCAAGGCGGTGTTTGAGCTGGGCAGCGAAAAGCCGGTGGCGGTCTACGCCTACTGCAACCTGCATGGTCTGTGGATGACGAAACTTTAAGAAATGAACGGGCTCCTGCCAGTGGTTAAACGCTTGCAGGAGCCTGTTTTGGCGTGCAGCCAGAGGGATGATACCGGTGCATAGAATCTGTCTCCGGAGAGTTGGAACAAGCCCTCCGGGGACATTTTTGTTTTTCGGAAGCTTTTCCACAAGGGAAAATCATGGTATACTGGACCCAAAGCCATAAAATGGGAGGTACCGTTATGAAGTGGGGAATTTTAGCGACCGGCACCATTGCCAAAAAGTTTGCGTCTACGGTGGAACAGATGGGCGCAGAGGGGGAGCAGATTGTTGCCGTGGGGTCACGGCATCTGGAAAGCGCACAGGCGTTTGCACAGCAGTACGGCATTCCCCGCTGCTATGACTCCTACGAAGCCCTTGCCGCCGACCCGGAGGTGGAGGCCATCTATATCGCCACCCCCAACACCCTGCATTACGAAAACTGCAAGCTCTGCTTGGAGCAGGGTAAGCACGTTTTGTGCGAAAAGCCCTTTACCATCAGCCCGGAGCAGGCACGGGAGCTGTACCGTCTGGCAGAGGAAAAGCACCTCTTTCTCATGGAGGCGTTCTGGATCTGGCTGCTGCCGCTGTACGACCGCCTGCGCGAGATCATTACTGCTGGCACCATCGGGGAGCTGAAGCAGATCACCTGTCAGTACGGCTTTGTTGCCTCCGGTGCCCGGAAGGACCGCAAGTTTGATTCCGGTCTGGGCGGCGGTGCGCTGCTGGATATCGGCATCTACAATCTGGGCTTTCTGCGCATCCTCACCGGACAGGACCCGGAGAAGGTGGAAACCAAAGAGGTCCACATCAACGAGTACGGCACCGACGATTACAGCCGCCTTGTGCTGACCTACCCCGGCGGCTGCAAGGCGGAGTCGGTCCAGACTATCGGGCAGGAGCTGGAGCGCAATGCCCGTATCGTTGGCACCAAGGGCAGTATCTTTCTGCCGGATTTCCAGCACGCCGAGACCATGACGCTGGAAGTGGAGGGCAAAGAGCCGGAGGTCATCCGCTGCCCGGTGGACATCAACGGCTTTGAGTATGAGATCCGGGAAGCAAGCCGCTGCGTCAAGCTGGGGCGCACCGGCAGCGACCGCTACACCCCGCAGGACAGCCTTGCCTTGACCCGCCTGATGTACGACACCCGCATGAGCTGGGGCATGAAGTTTGCGGGTGAGGTGTAAGCACACACCTTGCCGCAAAGGGCTTTTTGCGTGCGGAGACTATGGCATACGGAGAGCGGCAACTCGGAATTGATATAAAAAAGAAGGACACATAGATGAAAACAGTGGTTCTTTATAATATTATTTCTTTTATCATCCTCGTTGCTTTGATTTTTGTCTTAAGGATTGTTAGTAAGAGTAATTTAAGACAAAATCAACAACTTGTTATTAAAGTCATTGCAACTATTTTAATTGTTTGTGTGATAGCGTTCGTGCTTTTTATTGATGCAATAGCATTTGGCATTATAGGACCAGTTCAAGATTAACAATTCCAGTTTGACAAGGAAGTGCTTTGCATGAAAAAGCGTATATCAAGGATTCTCGGTTTAATAATGCTGATTATAGCTATTGCATTTATAGTGTTTGCATTGAACCATCCAGAAATGAGTTTTCCTTGGAACAATACCATTACTTGGTTACTGTATGGTTTATATATTCTTGTGACAGTCATGTTGCTTATTGCGCCTAAGACGAAGAAGTAAACAATTCGCGTTTGTGGAGCGAAGCAGAACAATGAAAGCCCCAGTGGGGCTTTCAAGCGACCGAATGGTCTTGCGGCAGCAAGATGGAGGGGCCTCGCCCCGACAAGTTCGCGTTTGTGGAGCGAAGCGGAACAATGAAAGCCCCAGTGGGGCTTTTAAGTGACAGAACAGTCTTGCGTAGCAAGATGGAGGGGCCTCGCCCCGACAAGTTCCAGTTTGCCGGGCGGACAGGCAACCGAAAACCACACAAAAAACGAGGGAGCAGCCATGGTACTTTATTTTACGGGAACCGGCAACAGCCGGTATCTGGCGCGGCGCATTGCCGAAGGGTTGGAGATGCCGCTTTACGACCTGAACGCTTGTATCAAGGCAGGTGATACCGCCCCGGTGCAGACCGGGAGTGACGTGGTGCTGGTAACGCCTACCTACGCATGGCGCATCCCCCGGGTGGTGTCGGAGTGGCTGGGCAAGACCGAGCTGACCGGGGCAGAGCGCATCTGGTTTGTGATGGACTGCGGCAGCGAAATTGGCAATGCGGCAGGCTATAACCGGCAGCTTGCAGCGCAAAAGCAGCTGCAGTATATGGGCACAGCTCAGATCATCATGCCGGAAAACTACATTGCCATGTTCAATGCACCTCAAAAGGAGCAGGCACGGAGCATCGTGGAGCAGGCAGAGCCTGCACTTCAGAAGGTGCTGGCGCAGCTCAAGGCCGGGCAGGAATTTCCTCCGCCGAGAGAGAACCTCTACGACCGCTTTATGAGCGGCCCGGTGAACCCGGTGTTCTATCGCTTCTTTGTAAAAGCGGATGCCTTCCGGGCAACGGATGCCTGCATCGGCTGCGGTAAGTGCGTGGAGTTGTGCCCTCTGAACAACATCCGTCTGGAAAACGGCAAGCCGGTCTGGGGCAAAAACTGCACCCATTGCATGGCCTGCATCTGCTATTGCCCTAAAGAGGCCATCGAGTATGGCAAAAAGAGCAAAGGCAAGCCCCGGTATCACTTTGAAGCGCTGGAAAGGAAGCAGCAGGACGTGTGAAGGAGAGCGGAAATTAGATGAAGTTTTTGTACTTACATGGGTTGGGACAAAAACCAGACAGTTGGGACAGAGTAATAAAAGAAACGAAGGTCTCGGATAGAAGCGCCAGCTTGAGCTTGGCAGAGATGCTGGAAGGAAAAGCGGCCACCTATAAGGAGTTGTATACTGCATTCTCAGAAGAGTGCAACAAGGAAAATGACGAAATCGTCTTGTGCGGGCTTTCCTTGGGTGCTGTTCTGGCACTTAATTATGCGATAGACCATCCGAATAAAGTAAAGGCACTGGTGCTAATTGCAGCACAATATAAAATGCCTGAAAAGCTATTGAAGTTCCAGAATATGCTGTTTCGCTTTATGCCGAATACAATGTTCAAGCAATTTGGATTCAAGAAAGCAGATGTGATCAGCTTGTGCGGTACGATGACGGAATTGGATTTCAGGGATTCATTATGTAAGGTGTCCTGTCCGGCATTGATCATTTGTGGGGAAAAGGACAACGCAAACAAAAAAGCCTCAAAGGAACTTGCCAGTTATTTGAGTGATTCCCACTTCCATGAACTTTTGAAAGCGGGTCATGAAGCAAACATAGAATCTCCGGAGGAATTGGCAACAGTGTTACAGGAATTTTATGATAATGTCGAATAAACTACGATTCATCAAAGAAAGAGGACTTTAAAATGAACATCGAAGAACGGGCGGCACAGGCTGCCGCATGGAAAGCTACTGGACAGTGCAACTGTGCACAGGCGGTGATGAAGGCATTTGAGGACAAGCTGCCGGTGGATGCCGACACCCTGATGAAGCTGGGCGCAGGCTATGCCGCCGGCATGGGCTGCATGGAGAGCACCTGCGGCGCACTGATCGGCGCTGTGATGGTGGCGGGCATCGTCACCGACGGCAAGGGCACACCCCGCATTTCTAAGGAACTGCTGCAAAACTTTCAGGAAAAGTGCGGTGCTACCATCTGCAAGGATCTGAAGGGAATAGAGAACGGCGCACCGCTGTGCCCGTGCCCGGAGTGCGTCCGCAACGCTGTTCTGGCACTGGGCGAGGTGCTGGGAGAGTAAGATGAAGAAGATCTTGTTTGTTTGCCATGGCAGGATGTGCTGGAGGGATGCACCGCCCTGCTGGAAGAGCTGCGATAAAAGGGAAAGGGGATGACGAAACGTTATTGCAAGGGCGAACGGTTTGCTGACCTGTCGTTTGCCGGGGAAGTTTTTGACAGCATAAACCTATTGACATGGTGCGAAAATGGGCTTATACTATCCCCAACACAAGGAAGGGAGCACAGACAGATGAAACGTACAACAGATGCCCGGCACAGGCTGCCCGGGCGAATGCGCTGCTCCCAGACAAATTCCCGGCAGACAGACTGAGAAAAACAGGAAGATGCCGTTGTCTGGGAGAAGTGCCCGAACATACATCGTCACAATAAAAGGAGAACCGACAATGGCTGATTATAAACTGTGGAACGCACTGAAGAATGCTAAAAAATATCGCTGGGTGGAACTTTCTCACTCGCTGAACAACGAAAGCCCCTACTGGTCCGGCATCCCGGAAGGCTCTGTGGAGCTGGCAAAGACCGTGTGGGACTGGGGCAAGCCGGAACTGGAATGCCTGATCCAGACCTTCAAATTCCCCGGACAGTTCGGTACCCATATCGACTTCCCGGGTCACTTCATCAAGGGCAAAGCACTGTCCGAAAAGTTTGATGTGAACGACCTGATTTTCCCGCTGGTGGTCATCGATATTTCCCAGCAGGCCAAGAAAGACCCTCGCTACGCTGTGACAGTGGAGGACATCAAGGCCTATGAAGCAAAGTACGGTCCTATCCCGGATGGTGCGTTGGTGGCTCTGCGCAGCGACTGGTATAAGAAGTGGCCGGATATGGATGCGCTGTCCGGCATCGACGCAGAGGGCAAAGAAAATGCTCCCGGCTGGTCGCTGGAAGCATTGGAGTATATCTACAAGGTGCGCAATGCCGCCGCCAACGGCCACGAAACGCTGGATACCGATTCCTCTGCGGTGGCGGAGGAAAAGGGTGACCTTGCCTGCGAGCGCTATGTTCTGGACAACGACAAGCTGCAGGTGGAGGTGCTTGCAAATCTGGATAAAGTTCAGCCTGCCGGTGCGGTGGTCATCGTTTCTTATCCCCGCATTGAAGGTGCAACTGGTCTGCCCGCACGGGTCTGGGCTATTACCGAATAAGAGCGGAGAAGTGGGAAAATGTCCTTTGAAAAAGCAAAAGCAGACCTAGAAGAAAAAGGCTTGGGAGACCATGTCATTGTGCTGAGCGAGTCCTCGGCAACCGTGGCGGAGGCAGCTCACGTACTGGGCGTAGAGCCTGCCAGCATCGCCAAAACGCTTTCGGTTTTGCAGGGCGAAAAGCCGGTGCTCAGCTTCAACTCGGCCCTCATCCTTCTGGGCGCACTGGGCATTTTGCCCCCGCCACCAGCGCGATGCTGCATAACCTTTCCACCCTCGGCATCAGCCTGCGCAGCATGACAGACCTGTTGGAGCAGAAGTCTTCCCTGTAAAAATGGTACGCCGGAGCGTCCGCAGATGCTCCGGCGTATCGAAATGATAGATCTCCCAGCCAAAAGGAGGCTGCTGCACAAATACTGCGCAGCAGCCTCCTTTTTTAGTTCAGATGAATCGGCAAAAGCCCAGCCAGCAGCCCAGCAGGAAGAAGAGCAATACTTTACCCAGCACCGGCAGCCATAGACGCTTGCACAAAGTGGTATCCCACCGGTGGATGTTCTGCTTGGGGCAGGTGCCAACGCAGGCTTCACAGGCGATGCATTCCCCGCTGCGCAGGCTGGTTTCCTCCAGCTTCAGGCACACCGGGCACTGCTGTTTACAGGCATTGCAGCCCGGGATGCAGCCGTCGCTCTGCCGGTGCAGCCGCGCAAATGGCAGCACCGGCAGCAGGGCAAACACCGCTCCCATGGGGCAGAGGAACTGACAGAAGAACCGGGGCTGCACCGCCATACCCAGCAAAATGAGCACAAGCAGCCCGATGCCCACACCAAAGCCCTCCGGCGGCAGATGCAGAGCCGTCAGGCGGGAAAACACCTCCCACGGGCTTGCGCCGGTCAGCATCTTTTCCTGCCGGGTCACATACAGTGCTACCAGCCATGCCAGCAGCAGATATTTGACCTTCTGCCCCAAAAGCACCGCCCGCTCCGGCAGACGGAGCTGCTTTTTGCGGTGGAACAGCTTTTTTTGAATAAGCCCGGAAAGCGCCCAGACGGCATCGCCCAAGCTACCGAAGGCGCAGGCGTACCCACAGAAAAAACGGTCGAAAAGCAGGGTGAAGCCGCACAGCCCCAGCAGGGAAAGTGTGAAGCTGTCCACAGAGAGCACCTCGCCTGCACCGATGTGCAGAAAGATCTGTTTTACCCCGGAAAACCCGGCCACGAATTGTAGGCTTCAACTTCGGCAATTTCCTGCTTGCGCTGGCTTACCGCTGCCGCCCGGATCAGCGCCACCTGCTGGTATTGCCACAGTACCCCCAAAATTAGCAGCAGGTTCACCGCCCGGAGGAGAAAATTTTTGTATTTCATTCTGCTGCTCCTTCCGTTTCAGATTCAATCCCGGTCTCTTCCGGCGGCAGTGCCGGCTCGGATGTCGGCAGCACTTCCTCAGAAGATGCCGGTTCCGGTTCAGAGGATGCCGGTGCATCTGCATAGAAAAGCTGCTGCCATACTTCCTTGAGCCACACGGGAACGGCGCTCTTTTCCTCCGGCTGCACCACCTCCACGGTGGGCGCGGTGACCGGCGTTTCCTCGGGCTCTGCTGCTTCAGACGGTGCGGTTTCCTCTGCCGTCTCTTCCGATGCAGTCTGCTCCGGAGCGGTTTTCTCTGCCGGGGCAACAGCCGCCTTTGCCAGCGCCAGCTTGACCGCGTTCAGGATGCCGGTGGAAGAGTAGGTCGCGCCGGAAACAGCATCCACGTTGGGGCTTTGTCCCTCCAGAATGGCGGGGATGACCTGTTTTGCCCGGGAGAGATATTCCTCCTCGTCCTCGGCGCTCAGGATCGTGATATTGGTAATTTTATCCTCTGCCACCGTGACCTGCACTGTGATCTGCCCCTCAAAGCCCATGGCTTCGGCAGTGTAGATGCCGTCCAAGTAGATGGAGGGAGCCGTAAATTCCTCCACCACAAGCGTTGCAGCGGGCTTTGGCTGGGGCGGCAGGGGATTGTTGACTACCTCGCCGGTCAGGGCGTTCTGCACTGCGCCCAGAATGCCCCGGCTGGTGTAGGTGGCCTCGGAAACGGCATCCACCTCCCAGCTCTGAGTCTCCACCACGGTGGTCAAAAGCCGCTTGGCACGCCGCAGAAACTGCTTGGTCTCGTGGGATGCGTCCAAGATCTCCACCTCCGTGATGCTGCCGTTTTCCATGGTGACCTGTACTCGGACGGCACCGCCGTAGCCCCGGGAAGAGCCGACGTAAACGCCGTCGGCATAGGGCAGCTTGGGCAGGGTTTCTTCCTCCGCTTCGGAGGAAACGGCTTCCACAGGCTGCTCCACCACGGTTGTCAGCTTTTCCGGCACGGCGGCCAGCACCGGAACGGTGCGGGGCAGGGCAAAAAGTACAGCTGCCGCTGCCGCCACCGTCGGGAGCAGCTGCACCAGCGGCAGCAGTGTATGGCATCGTTTTTTGTTCATTCCAACTCCTCCTGACACGGAAAAGCAAGGCCGCCTGATGCCAAGCGACCTTGCCGTTTTGTGTTATATTTTACAATAAATTAGGCAGTTTCCCGTGTATTCACAGCGCCACATTGACCGGCAGGACATACACGCCGTCGGCGGCGTAGAAGGTGATCTGAGTAATCGTCTTGCCGATGACGGATGCAAAGTAAGGATCATCGGCATTGAAGCCCAGCTTGGTACCATGCCAGATGTTGGTCACATGATGCAGGCCGTACTCACTGCCATCGGCGGTGGTCAGAACTACGCCGTAGACCTTGTTGGCCTTGTAGTCCAGATCAAAACCGGAGATTTTCATCTCGTAGGTGGCATGGTGACCGTTGGTATTCAGCTCCACAGTGGTGCCCTCTACGGTGGTCTCGGTGGCGTGGACCTTGCCAAACTCCCACTTGCCGCTCAGCAGGTTATACCATGCGGTGATGTAGTAGGCAGGGGTCTCACTGAGCTTGTAGTAAGCGTAGCTCTCGTTCTCAAACAAGGCATCTGCGCCGGTGTAGGTGGTGGTGGATTCCTTGCCCTTCAGGGTAACGGTAATGTCGTAGCTGTCGGCATCGGTGACCTGCTTTGCATTCTTCAGCGCCCACGGGGTCAGCACCTTGACCGGGAAGGAAACGCCGGTGATGTCGGTGCCATCTGCGTTGACGTGGTAGGAACCGGCGGCAAGGTTGCCTGCACGGGTCTTGTTCTTGGTGGCGCTGGTCACAGCGTCGATCTCAGATGCGTTGTCCACACCGGCAGCCTTGTAGAAGTCGGCGTAGGGGATGTTCATCTGGACATAGCTGGAGGTCAGGCAGTTTTCCTGTTCCACCTCTTCCGCAGCGAAGGCCGGGACTGCCACAGCGCATACCAGCATAGCGGCCGCAAGTGCACCTGCAAATACTTTTTTCAATCTCATGGTAACACACCTCTATCTCAGTTTTGAAAAAATAGTTAGCTTTACCTAACAATTGATGCAAAAAAATGCAGGGGAAAAACCCCTCAGATGGTTAGGCAAAACAAATTCGCGAAGTAAAAATAGCACTCCCACCGGGCGTTGTCAAGTAGAAACCGGAAAGTTTGCAGAGGTGAATTTTTCGATGCAGGAAACGATCTGCATCCTCTATACCGCAAAGCCCTTGACCTTTTTGCCGGAGCGCAGTATACTTTTTGCGAAGTTAGTCATGAATAACCGCAAGGAGGTACTACATGATACAAGACGCGTTCTGGGGGATCCTAATTCCCTTTCTAGGCACAAGCCTTGGGGCAGGCTGTGTGTTCTTTTTGAAAAACTCTCTGCGTGACGGCATCCAGCGCGCCCTCACCGGCTTTGCCGCCGGAGTGATGGTGGCGGCATCGATATGGAGCTTGCTGATCCCGGCCATGGAGCAGGCTGCAGATCTGGGCAGGCTGGCGTTTTTCCCGGCGGCGGTGGGTTTCTGGCTGGGCGTCCTGTTTTTGCTGCTGCTGGACCATCTCATCCCGCATCTGCACCAGAACAGTTTGCAGGCCGAAGGGCCAAAAAGCCAGCTCCAGCGCACCACAATGATGGTTTTGGCGGTGACGCTGCACAACATCCCGGAGGGTATGGCAGTGGGCGTAGTCTATGCCGGATACCTTGCCGGAACGGCTCAGATCACCGCCGCCGGGTCGCTGGCACTTTCCCTTGGCATTGCCATCCAGAACTTCCCGGAGGGTGCTATCATCTCCATGCCACTACGGGCGGAAGGAATGAAAAAAGGCCGGGCGTTCTGGGGCGGCGTACTGTCCGGCATCGTAGAGCCCATCGGGGCAGTGCTGACGATTCTGGCGGCAGGCATCGTGGTGCCTGCTTTGCCCTATCTGCTCAGCTTTGCTGCCGGAGCTATGCTGTATGTGGTGGTGGAGGAACTGATCCCGGAAATGTCGCAGGGGCAGCACTCCAACGTCGGCACGGTGTTTTTTGCGGTGGGCTTCAGCGTGATGATGGTGCTGGATGTGGCACTGGGGTGACGGTTGGGGATTCCCAAAAGCAAAATCTCTTTCGGAATACCCGAAAATGCCTAAACTCCTTGACAGAGGAGACGGCAGGGCGTATTATTTTGGCAGAAGGACCGCTGAGAAGCGGCTTTTTATAGAATGAAAAGTTAGCATTGCATAACTCACAGCACGAGGAATTGCGGGCCTGTCATCCGGTGCAGTGGGCGCATCTGGTAAAAAGTATTGCATTGTGAACGGTAAACAGAAAGAGGGTGGCATTATGTCCTTTTTTGAAAATACCCGAAAGCCCGTAGGCCTTGGCGGGAAGATCATGGTTGCTATGATGAACTTTGGACACAGCGCAATGGCAGAATGGGGGCTGAGTTTTTTACAGCATGCCCCGGATGCCATGGTGCTGGACTGCGGCTGCGGCGGTGGAGCGAACATTAAAACGCTGTTGAAACTGTGTCACAAAGGCAAGGTGCATGGCATCGACTACTCAGCTGTCAGTGTGGAAAAAGCGCGAAAAGTCAATGCCAGAGCCATTGCGGCAGGACGGTGTACCGTGCAACAGGCAAGTGTGGCAGAACTGCCGTTTGAAGCGGAGCAGTTTGATGTGGTGACCGCCTTTGAAACGGTCTACTTCTGGCCGGAGCTTGCACAGAATTTCAGAGAGGTTTATCGGGTGCTGAAGCCCGGCGGGGTCTTTTTCATCTGTAACGAAGCAAACGGCGAAACGACAAAAGACGACAAATGGACGAAAATCATCAATGGCATGACCATCTATACGGATACTGCACTGAAAGAGTATCTGGAACAAGCAGGATTTTGTCAGATCCAGAGCCACAAAAGCAAAAAGGGCTGGCTTTGCGTTACGGCGCAAAAGCGGTGAAATAGTGTAAGGAGGACGGAGCATGGAACGAAAAGAAGCAATCCGCAGTGCCTACCGGCTGACAGGCGGCAATAATTTTTATGACAGTATGATCACCTGTTCCACCCTGAGCGGGAAAGCAGTGTGCCGTCTGGTGTGGGACATGAACAAGGTGGAAAACGATGCCTATCTGGAAAAGGCACTGTCCGGTATCCCGGAGCATTTTTCCGGCAAGCTGCTGGAGGTGCCGGTGGGCACCGGCATTCTGACCATACGATAAAACCAAAGGGAGTTCTGCCTGGACCTTCGTCTGTGACAGAACTCCCCTTTTTAGCTTTATAGAAAAACCATAAGTCATCTGCCACGCTCAGCGGAGCAAAAACCACACACCCAGCAGGATCGCAAGGAAGATCAGGTTGGACAGGGTGAACAGCCCAAAATACTGCTTCTTCCCCTGTGGCAGCTCCCGTGCGATCTGCCGGTAGGAAATAAGACTGGCCATGGATGCGATCAAAGTGCCAAGACCTCCGAGATTGGTGCCGATGATGAGAGCTTGTGTCTCTGCCGTGAAACCGGACAGCAGCAGGGCGGCGGGAACATTACTGGTGACCTGCGAAGCAAGAACCGCCACAAGAACTTCCCGGCCGGTCAGAAACTCCTGCAGCCAGCCGGAAAAGGCCGGAATGCGCCCCAGATTGCCAATGAAGATGAAAAAAGCCACAAAGGTCAAAAGCAGGGAATAGTCCACTGCCCGTAAGGTGTGCGGGTCTGCAAAAAGAACGCAGACGAGTACAGCGGCAAAGGCAATGCCATAGGGCAGTACCCGGATCACGGACAGCAGGCAGACGGCAAACAGAACCAGATACAGCAGGATGATCTTCTGATCTCCCTGAGATGCAGAAGAAGAAACAAGCTCGTCCACGGAGAGGGCGGCAGAGGCTTTCTGGCAGACCAGCGCTGCCCAAGCCAGCAGCAGGAGCAGAGAGACCAGGGTGTAGGGCAGCATAAGAAGAACAAATCCCCCGATGCTCATGCCGCTTTTTCCGTAAAGATAGAGGTTCTGCGGGTTGCCGATGGGGGTCAGCATACTGCCAAGGTTTGCCGCAATGGTCTGCATACAGACCACCGGGATCAGAAGGGAGCGGCGGACATCCGCTCCCAGACGGCTCAGAACCACGAACGTAAAGGGAACGAAGGTCAGCAGGGAAACATCGTTGGTGATGAACATGCTTCCGAAAAAGCACAGCCCGACCAGTACCAGCGTCAGCTGAAAGGTGCTGTGGGTACGGGACAGCAATGCCCGGCCCAGTCCATCAAAAAAGCCCTGCCGCCGCAGCCCGGCCATGACCGTCATCAGGGAAAACAAAATCGCCAGCGTGCGCAGGTCGATGTAGCCGAGATACTGCGCATCCGGCAGAACAAAGAAGGCGGAGACAACGGCCAGCACAGCGGCTGCGGTGAGGACCGTTTCCTGCTGAATGAATTGTTTGAGTTTCATAGAGACACATCCTTGTAATTGTAAAGGCAGCCCTGCTGCGGTGCCGGACGGCCTTTTTCCGTATTTCAGAGCAGCAGCTCAAACGACCCGATCATCAGGGGCATTCTTCAATGTGGAAGATCGCTACTTTCCCGAAGAACGGATTGCAAGTGCGTGCAGCTTCCGGCTCAAATCGGCCAGACACCATGCGATTGCCATACCGCCGGCAATTCCAAGAGCGGCCAGAAAGGTCTGCTCTCCGAAATGCTCTGCAGCAGACAAATCATTGGAGACGACTGCGTTCATGCAGTAGTAGAGGGTGCTTCCGGGAATGAGGGGAATGGCAGCGGTGATGAAGAAAGGCGTAGAGGGTGCATTGCAGCATCGGGCAAGAATTTCGGCATACAGAGCGGCACAGAAACCGGCCAACAGATTGGCAAGAAAGACGCTGTGCAGGGTGTTGGCGGCAAGAAGATAAGCCAGCCATGCCAGAAGTCCGCCTACACCGGCGGCGGGTAAGTAGCGCCGGTTCAGATTGAAGATCAGTCCGAAACCGACCGAACCAAGGGCAGCACTGAGCAACTGCGAAAAAACCTGTATCATGCGGAAATTCCTCCCATCAACCAGATGGCGGCCATCATGCCGAGTGCAAGGGTGGCGGCCATCAGAATGGCTTCCACCAGCCGAAGAGAGCCGGAAATAATGTCCCCAAGTAAGATGTCCCGGATGGAATTTGTCAGCATGATGCCGGGAATCAGCAGCATGATGATACCAATCAGAACTTTATCGGCATGAAACTGCATCCCAAAGCGGCAGAGCAGCAGAGTGGAGACACCGCTGAGAAATGATGCTATAAACTGAAATTCTACGCCATTCATACAAAAAGGCGAGAGATAGCGCTCCATCCAGCAAATCAGAACGGCAATGCCGCCGGCCAGCAGGCCGTCCCAGAGATTTCCACCAAAGAAGATGGCAAAACTGGAAGCAGCCAACACACTGCCGGCAAGATGCAGTCTTGGGTCCGGATGCTGTGCCAGAATGGCATTCAGCTGGCGCTGAAACTCTTCTATGGAAGGAGGCGCTGTGCAGATACGGCGGCTGAGCGCATTGAGCTTTTCCAATGTCAGCAGGTCATTGCTGGCAGCGTGACGCAGGCGGCGGGTCTCGGTCTGCGGCGGCAGCGAGGGCATGGTAAGCGTGACCACGATGCTGGATGTGATCACGAATACATTCACATCTTCTGCCCCATAGGCGACTGCGATTCGGTTCAAAGTGTCCTCAACGCGGAATACTTCTGCGCCACTGTTTTGTAAAGCTTCGCCCATTCGGACCAAAATGTGGAGAAAATGACTGATCTCGGTCTCTTCCACAATATCACGCTCTTTTCATCTCGGTTTCCACATTATTATAGCGGGTGGACCGGCAGAACGCAAGACGATGCAAGGACAGAGAGACTTTTTGACAACTGCATTGTTTACGCGGGCAATGGATCGCCTGGTTCTGAAGAAACGGCTTGCATCCGTTCTGTCACAGCGAAAGACTACGATCAGAGAAGAAAAAATTGAATCCAGTGCAAACGATTTTGCCGAGAATTGCATGAAATATTATAAAAGTATTATTCTTTTATGAATTTTAGCACTCTACTATTGACACTGCTAATAAACGGTGCTATAACAGTGGCGTGCTCAGGAGAAAGGGGCATGAGGGAACCGCAAGGCTCCCGGGAAGACTCCGCTCCTGATGCACGATCTTGATTTTATGCCCGACCCGAACGCCGGGATTGGAGGGTTGTTTTATGTTTATGCCTGCTGTTTTCCATGAAAATCTGTTCGATGATTTCTTTGATCCGTTCTGGAACGACGGTGCGCTGGAGCGTGCAATGAATCGTGAAGAGCGTGAAACCTTCGGCAAGCGCGGCGCAAACATGATGAAAACCGATGTGAAGCAGACCGCCGATGGCAACTATGATGTGGCTGTTGACCTGCCCGGCTGCAAGAAGGAAGACGTTCAGATGGAGCTGAGCGATGGCTACCTGACCATTCAGGCCGTCCGCAGCCACTCCAGTGACGAGAAGGACAACGATGGCCGTTACCTGCGCCGTGAGACCTTCTCCGGTACCTGTGCCCGCAGCTTCTATGTGGGTGATGCCGTGAAGAAGGAGGACATCCACGCAAAGTTCGAGGATGGCATCCTGCACATCGTGCTGCCCGCACCGCAGCAGCAGAAGGCTCTGCCTGCGAATCCCAATCTCATTGAAATCGAGTAACGTTTGTGCATCGGTGTGAGGAACACCGGCGCATAGAACCAACCCCCGGAGAACCGTAAGAAGCTCTTCGGGGGTTTTTGTATTCTGACATCTTTTCGGAAGTGAAAAAGCGTGGTACCCACAACACCGACACGCAAGAGGGCGCAGCAGTCAATCTTTTTGAAACCGCCGTCAAACACGCATAAAAGCGAAAAGAACCCGCTTTCAACATCAAATTGAAGTGAAAGCGGGTTCTTTATTGAAGTGACACCAAGTTGTCACAAAATCACAGCTTTAGAAGGCCTGTGCATCATATTTATAGCGATATTTCGCCGTAAATTCGTTTCTGCTTGATGGGGTGAATTATTTCCGACTTGTCAGCCGGTTGAGCAGCATCACAGCCAGGACAATGACACCAATGACGAGAAGAATGCCGACCATGCCGATGAGCATCATGGGCAGGGTGGTCATCCACGAAGAAAGATGAAGCATAAGTGTACCTCCGTTAAGCCATCAGGGTCAGAATCAGGCCGCCTGCAATGACGGATGCGATCTGCCCCGAAACGTTGACGCTGATGGAGTACATCAGCAGGAAATTCTGGTTATCTTCTTCCAATCCCATCTTGTTGACCACACGGCCGCTCATGGGGAAGGCGGAGATGCCGGCTGCACCGATCATCGGGTTCAGTTTTTTGCCTTCGGGCAGGAACAGGTTCAGCAGCTTTGCAAACAGCACGCCGCCTGCGGTATCAAAAACGAAGGCTACCAGACCCAGTGCAAGGATGAGCAGGGTATCGGGCCGGACAAACTTGTCAGCGGTCATCTGTCCGGCCACGGTCAGGCCCAGCACGATGGTGATGAGGTTTGCCAGCACATTCTGCGCGGTTTCGCTGAGGGCGTTCAGTACGCCGCACTCCCGCAGCAGGTTGCCGAACATCAGAAAACCAACTAGAGCTACGCTGGCAGGAGCTACCATACCGGCAATGATGGTTACCACAATGGGGAACAGAATCTTCGTCAGCTGGCTGACATTGCCCTTTTCATAGGGCATCCGGATGCGGCGGTCCTTCTGGGTGGTCAGCAGTTTAATGACCGGCGGCTGCACGATGGGCACCAGAGCCATGTAACTATACGCTGCCACCATGATGGCACCAAGGTACTGGGAGTTGAGGGTGTTAGCTACAAAAATGGCGGTGGGACCGTCCGCTGCACCAATGACAGCGATGGAAGCAGCATCCTTCAAATCAAAGAAGAAGCCTGCCAGAAACAGGGTGAAGAAAATACCAAACTGCGCTGCGGCACCAAAGAGCATGAGCCACGGTTTTTCCAGCAGGGGGCCAAAGTCGATCATAGCACCAATGCCGATGAAAAGCAGCAGGGGAAACAGCTCGTTGGACATGCCTGCTTCAAACAGGGCAGAAATGGGGCCTACGGTATCGCCCTGCGTGATGGCACCGGACAGCGGCAGATTGACCAGAATGGCACCAAAGCCCATGGGTAAAAGCAGGCTCGGCTCCATTTTTTTGGCGATGGCAAGGTAGATGAGCAATGCACCAATGCCCCACATCACCACCATCTGCCAAGTCAGGTTTCCAAAATTGGAAAACAGACTTGCGAATGTGTTCAGAAAGTTCATAGTTTTCTTGCCTCCTATTGTGCTCCGGTACGGTGACAAGAAAAAGAGACTCCTGCCACAGCACCTTGTCTGTGACAAAAGTCTCAAGCGAACACATGACATCGGGCATTTCTGCCGTGATGACGCTGCCATGCAGCAGTCTCCCGAAGAATAAGCCGGAACACTGCCCTTTACTCCCTTTTATCAGATGTATTAAAACAGAATATGGGAAAACTGTCAAGAAAAATACAGAAATCTTTTCTGTATCTTATGAGGGTCCTTCCGCTGTGGTTCGCGCAAGCTGATTACGGCAAAGCATTTCTGGAAGCCCATCGAGAGAAAATCACTCTGCACAAGGCGGCCCCGGAGAGCTGCGATAAGCCCTCCGGGGCCATTTTTGTTTTCCGACATCTTTCCGACAGTGGGAAAGCGTGGTAGAATAGGAGCAAAGCTGATATATGATCAACAGGAGGGGGAAAATCAAGATGGAAACGGTCTATATCGCAGGCGGATGCCTTTGGGGCGTACAGCATTTTTTTGACACAGTGCCTGGTGTACAGATGACTGAAGCCGGCAGAGCCAACGGAACAACGAGTTCTCTGGATGGCCCATACGATGGATATGCAGAATGCGTAAAAGTGGTCTATGATGAGAAAAACACAAGCATTTCAGAACTGATGGCACACCTGTTTGAGATCATCGACCCCTACAGCCTGAACAAACAGGGCGTGGACGTTGGAAAAAAGTACCGGACAGGGCTGTACAGTACAGATCCCAGACATCTGGAAGAAGCAAGAGCTTTTATAAACGGCCGGGAGGACCGGGACAAGATCATGCTGGAAGTGCTGCCGCTGACAAATTATGTCCGGAGCGCTGAGGAGCATCAGCACCATCTGGAACGGCACCCTGAAGACTGCAGTTACTGCCATATCCCGGATGCTGTCCTGAACAGATACAGAAATCAGTAAATATGCGATCCTACCATTGCAGTAACACCAATGGAAAGTATCAGGAGCAGGAGAGTGCTCCGCTGGTGCGGGAATTTCTGGCGGATACCGGCATGACGGCGGCGCAGATCGAACGGGTGGCCTATCTGGTGGGGCACCACTGATGGTTCTGGATGTGGCGTTTGGCTGAGAGAGCGAAACGGCTTCTCAATGGTAAAATAACGGAAAACACCCCTGTGAGTTTTTTTAAACTCACAGGGGTGTTTTTAGGCGTTGGGGTCGGTCAGCACAAAGGTCAACTCGGCGGTGGCGGCGCACTTGCCGTCCACCCACGCCGAGGCTTTACCCACGCCCACCGGGCCGTGCTGCTCTACCAGTTCACAGTGCAGGGTGAGCACATCGCCGGGGGTGACCTGCTTGCGGAAGCGGGCATTCTTGATGCCGCCGAAGAGGGCCAGTTTGCCCTTGTTCTCCGGCAGGCTGAGCGCCGCAACGGCACCGGTCTGGGCCAGTGCTTCCAGAATGAGCACTCCCGGCATCACCGGCTGGCCGGGAAAATGTCCGCAGAAAAATTCCTCATTGCGGCTCACGCACTTGCGGCCGATGGCCCACTGGCCCGGCTCATAGTCCAGAATGCGGTCCACAAGGGCAAAGGGATAGCGGTGCGGCAGAAGCGCCGCGATCTCCTCACTGTTCAGGGCGTTTGCGTCTGCACGCACGGTGCGGGGTTCTGCCATGGGTCAGCCCTCCCATCTGCGCAGGGCGATGCAGGCGTTGTGCCCGCCAAAGCCCAGACTGTTGCTCAGTGCGTAGGTCATGGCCTGCGCACGGCCAGTGTTCGGCACATAGTCCAGATCACATTCGGGATCGGGCTGCTCATAGTGGATGGTGGGCGGCGCAAACTGGTCATGCAGGGCCAGCGCTGTAAATACGGCTTCAATGCCGCCCGCACCGCCCAGCAGATGGCCGGTCATGCTCTTGGTGCTCACCACAGTCAGCTGCTTTGCGTGTTCGCCGAACACCGCATGGATGGCGGCGGTCTCGCAGGCATCGTTCATGTGGGTGCCGGTGCCGTGGGCGTTGATGTGATCCACCTGCTCCGGTGCGATGCCTGCATCCGCCAGCGTCAGCGCCATGCAGTCGATGGCACCTGCGCCGCCGGGGGCGGGGGCGGTGAAGTGGTAGGCATCGCAGTTGGCACCGTAGCCCACCACCTCGGCGTAGATGTGCGCACCGCGGGCACGGGCATGTTCCAGCTCTTCCAGCACCAGCACACCGCTGCCTTCGCCCATCACGAAGCCGCCGCGCCGTGCGTCAAAGGGCAGGCTGGCTGCATCCGGATCGGTCGCGGTGGAAAGCGCTTTCATGCTGGTAAAGCCGCCGATGCCCAGAGGGCTGATGCAGCTCTCTGCACCGCCGCAGACCATGGCGGTCTCGTAGCCGTCACGGATGCGGTGGAAAGCATCGCCTACGGCATTGGTGCCGCCGGCGCAGGCCGTCACCGGGCAGGTGCACATTCCCTTCAGACCAAAGCGGATGGCCACCTGTGCCGCTGCCATGTTGGCAATGGACATGGGCACGAAATAGGGGCTTACCTTTTCCATGCCCTTCTCTTCACCACGGGTGTGCTGCTCCTCAATGGTGGGCAGACCGCCGATGCCGCTGGAAAGGATGACACCGATCTGTTTGGCTTCTACTTCGGTGTCCAGACCGCTGTCTGCAACCGCTTCAGCGGCGGCAGCAAGGGCCAGAACGGTAAAGCGGGCCATCTTGCGGGCTTCCTTTTTGTCCACGATGGTTTCCGGGTCAAAGCCCTTCACCTCGCCTGCCAGCTTACATTTAAAATCGGTGGTATCGAACTGGGTAATGGGGCCGATGCCGCATTTGCCCGCTTTGGCAGCGGCCCAGCTGTCGGCGGTGTTGTTGCCCAGCGGGTTCACGGTGCCAAGGCCGGTGATCACGACTCTGCGTTTTTCCATGAGAGTTTTCTCCTTTTACATTGCCATGCCGCCGTCTGCACAGAGCACCTGCCCGGTGAGATAGCTGCTTTGTTCTGCGGCAAAAAATGCCACTGCATTTGCCACATCCTCCGGCTTTCCTGCGCGGCCTGCGGGGATGCCCTTTGCCATTTCGGCACGGACGGCTTCTGGCAGGGCGGCGGTCATGTCGGTCTCGATAAAGCCCGGCGCGACCGCATTCACGGTCACATTGCGGCTTGCCAGCTCGCGGGCAAGGCTTTTGGTCAGGCCGATCAGGCCCGCCTTGCTGGCGGCGTAATTGGTCTGGCCGGCGTTGCCCCGCAGGGCCACCACACTGGAAAGGTTCACGATGCGGCCCCAGCGCTGGCGCACCATGCGGCGGGCGGCTTCCTTGCAGCAGAGGAACGCACCCTTAAGGTTTGCGTTCAGCACTGCATCGAAGTCCTCTTCGCTCATGCGCAGGATCAGATTATCGCGGGTAATGCCCGCGTTGTTCACAAGGATATCCACCCGGCCAAAGGCGTTCACCGCCTGTTCAAAGAGCACTTTGCAGCCCTCGGCAGTGGAAACATCGGCCTGCACAGCCACGGCATTTGCGTTTTCGGCCTTGCACAGAGCCACCGTCTCGGCAGCTGCAGCTTCGCCGTGGCAGTAATTCACCACGACATTGCAGCCCTGCTTTGCCAGCTGGATGCACACAGCCCGGCCAATGCCCCGGCTTCCGCCAGTAACAACGGCGGTGCGGATGATCGTTTCTTCGCTCATAGCTCTTCCTTCCATGCTGTCAGTGCGGCGTTCAGCTGCTCCGGGGTCTCCACCGAAGCGCAGACCACGCCGGGCAGGGTCTTTTTCACAAAGCCAGCCAGAGCACTGCCCGGGCCAACTTCCAGAATATGGTCTACGCCCAGCTCACCGAGGCGGTGGAGCGTATCTTCCATGTAAACGCTGCTCTGCACCTGCTTCACGAGCAGGGCGGGGATGCTGTCCTGCTCAGCTTTTTCACGGCCAAGGCAGTTGAACAGCACCGGCACCTGCATCTCGCCAAAGGACTCAGACGCAAAACGCTTTGCCAGTGCATCCCCGGCGGGGGCCATGAGACGGGTGTGGAACGGGCCGCTTACCTTGAGCGGGATGCAGCGGCGGGCACCGGCTTCTTTGGCCAGTGCGGCGGCTTTGTCCACAGCGGCTTTCTCGCCGCCGATGACCAGCTGACCCGGGCAGTTGTAGTTGCAGATCTGCACGCAGCCCAGCTCTGCCGCCTGCTCACAGCAGGCGGCAAGTGCCTGCCGGTCAAGGTTCAGCACGGCGGTCATGCCGCAGTCGATGCCCTTTGCAGCTTCGGCCATGGCTTTGCCGCGGTAAGCGGCCAGCTCGATGGCCTGCTTTGCGGTGAACACCCCGGCAGCTTCCAGCGCGGAGTATTCGCCCAGCGAAAGCCCGGCCACATAAGCGGGTTTCACGCCCTGCTGGGCCAGCACTGCGGTCACGCCGCAGGCAAAGGCCACCATGCAGGGCTGGGTGTATTCGGTCTGATTCAAAAGGCCGTCCGGGTCCTCAAAGCAGACGCGGTGCAGGTCGAAGTCCAGCTCTGCACTGTCAAATGCCGCCCGGAACGCGGGAGAGCCTTCGTAAAATTCTTTGCCCATGCCGGGGTGCTGTGCCCCCTGACCGGCATATAAAACGGCAAGCTTCATTGATTTTGCCTCCATTCGGTCACAAGTTCATCCATCAGCTCCTGTACCGTGCGCATCCGATCCAGCCTGCCCACGTTGGCCCCGCAGAAGAACAGGCCCTCCTCCACATTGCCCTTTACGGCTTCGATGAGCGCGTGGGTGATGCAGTAGGGCACCTTGGCGGGGTCGCAGGTCTTCAGGCAGCGGGCACAGTGCCGGGGAGGGAAGCGGGTCCCCTCTGCCAGCGCCTGCACCAGCGGGGTGTTCAGTGCACGGCCCGGCATTCCCACCGGACTGTGGATGATCCGTACATCCTCGGGCCGGGCGTTCAGCAGAACGTCCTTGTAGCCCTGGGATGCGTCACACTCGTAGGTGGTGATAAAGCGGGTGGCAAGCTGTACGCCAGCAGCGCCCATTGCGGTAAAGTGGGCCATATCGGCACCGGTATACACGCCGCCTGCCACAAACACGGGGATGCTGTGGCCAAACTGTGCTTCAAAGGGCTTTACCTCGGCCAGCACCTCGGGCAGGATGGCGTCGAGGGTCTGGCATTTGCCTGCCAGCAGATCATCTTCGGCAAAGCCGAGGTGTCCGCCTGCCTTGCAGCCTTCGATCACCACAAAATCAGCGGTGCGGCCAAACTCTTTGGCCCAGCGGCGCAGGATGAGCTTTGCGGCTCTTCCGCTGGAAACGATGGGAGCGATGGCAACATCCGTTGTGCCCACGATGCCGGGCAGCTCCAGCGGCAGGCCCGCGCCGGACACCACCGCGTCCACGCCCGCTTCCACAGCGGTGCGGATCGCGGCCGCATAATCCTGCGTTGCCACCATGGCGTTGATGGCTACCATGCCCGCGCCCTTTGCGATCTGCTTTGCTTTTTTAATTTCCGCTGTCAGGGCACGGTGGTTGGCGCTTGCCGGGTCGCGGGCAAAGTCCGGCTCCCGGTAGCCTGCATCGGCTGTGGAGATGCACCCCATGCCGCCGCAGGCTGCAACAGCACCGGCCAGCCCGCCAAGGGAAACGCCCACACCCATGCCGCCCTGTAGGATGGGCACAGACAGGGTCTTTCTGCCGAGGGTCAGCATTCGGTGCTCAGCGCGGCAATGCGCTGCCTCCCGCCGTTCCACAGGTCTGCAAGAATATCCGCCACCGGGCGCACCTCGTGCAGCATGCCTGCCACCTGACCGGCCATCAGGCTTCCGGTGGTGGTGTCGCCCTCAAACACGGCGCGGCGCAGGCTGCCAAGGGTGTACTTTTCCAGCTCCATCTTGTCGGCACCGGCGTTTTCCTGCCGGACATATTCGCGGCTCATGCGGTTTTTCAGCACTCGCACCGGCGCACCCACGCTTCGGCCGGTCACGATGGTATCGCTGTCCTTGGCCTTGAGCAGGGCGGCTTTGTAGTTTTCATGGATGGGGCACTCCTCGCTCACCAGCAGGCAGGTGCCTACCTGCACGCCGCAGGCACCCAGAGCCAGAGCTGCTGCCAGCTGGCGGCCATCGGCGATGCCGCCAGCCGCAATGACCGGAATGCTGACGGCATCCACCACCTGCGGCACCAGCGCCATGGTAGCCATTTCGCCCACATGGCCGCCGCTCTCGGTGCCCTCAGCAATGACAGCATCGATGCCCAGCGGCTCCAGATGCTTTGCCAGCACGGCGGCGGCGACAACCGGGATCACCTTGATGCCTGCCGCTTTCCACGCGGGGATATATTTGCCCGGGTTGCCTGCACCGGTGGTCACAACGGGCACGCCCTCTTCCACCACGATCTTGGCAAACTCATCTGCCTGCGGATGCATGAGCATGATGTTCACGCCGAAAGGCTTGTCGGTCAGCTCTTTGCAGCGGCGGATGTTCTGGCGCAGGGTGTCGGCGTTCATGCCGCCCGCACCAATGATGCCCAGCGCACCCGCGTTGGAGCAGGCGGCGGCAAACTCGCCGGTGGCAATGTTGGCCATGCCGCCCTGAATGATGGGGTATTTTGTGCCTAGAATTTCATTTAAAAGTTTCATTGAAAAACCCTCTCAGTCAATGCCTTCCGGCATTGACAGCTCCCCCGAGGGGGGGAGCTTTTTTCTGCTTTTCTGTCAGCTGGACCTTCTCTTGGAAGGCACACTGACCCTACCCGCCCATAAAGCTCCCCCTTCGGGGGAGCTGGCGCATCAGCGCCTGAGAGGGTCGTATTCCACGATCATGCCGCCCCATGTCAGGCCGCCGCCAAAGCCGATGCAGGCCAGAAGCTGGCCCGGCTGCAGCTGCCCGTTCTCGGCAAGCTCGTTCAGGGCTACCGGGATGCTGGCGGCGCTGGTGTTGCCGTGGCGGTCCATGTTCTTGTAGAACTTTGCCGGGTCGGCCTTCAGCGCCCGCACGCAGTGGTCGATGATGCGGCTGTTGGCCTGATGGCAGACCACCCACTCAAGATCATCGAGGGTCAGCTGTGTTTCATCCAGCACAGTGTGCAGGCACTTGGGCAGGGCATCCACTGCAAAGCGGAATACGGCCTTGCCGTCCATGGTGATGGGCGCAGAACCTGTGCGGTTCGGCCCGCCCGCATGGAGAACATCGCTGCCGCGCGCGCCCAGCGTCAGAGCAAAGGGAGTGTCCGACAGCTGAAAAATGGCAGCACCGGCTCCATCCCCAAACAGTACACAGGTGGAGCGGTCGGCGGGGTCCATCAGGCGGGAAAGGGCTTCGCACCCAATGACGAGGGCATACTGTCCACCCAAAGTTGTCAGCAGTCCCCGCGCCACGGCTATGCCGTAGAGGAAGCCGGAACAGGCCGCGTTGACATCCAGCGCAGGCCGGTCCTCGGGAAGGCCCAGCGCCGCCTGCACCTGACAGGCTACACTGGGGGTCGCGTCTGGGGCGGACAGGGTGGCACAGATGCAGCACCCGATCTGCGCAGGGGCAAGGCCGCTGCGGGCCAAAGCCTGCTTTGCGGCGGAAATGGCCAGCGTGGCGGCAGATTCATCCTCCGTGCACCAGTGCCGGGTGCGGATGCCGGTGCGGCTGGTGATCCACTCGTCGCTGGTATCCACCATGCGGCTCAGATCTTCGTTGGTGACCGTTCGGCCGGGGATGGCCCCGCCGGTGGCGATCAGCTGTAAACCACTCATGCGTTCCTCGTTTCTCCGATCTGGCGGTATTTTTTATAGCGCTGGTCGGCCAGCTGGCGGCCGCTCATGCGGCACAGCTCTTTCAGGTGCACCCGCAAAGCAACATCCAACTGTTCAAACAAGGCTGCGTGGCTGCGCTGTGCGCCGCCCAACGGTTCCGGGATCACCTGCTCCACGATGCCATCGCTGTACAGATCCTGCGCGGTCAGCTTCATCATCTCGCAGGCTTCGCCGCTGCGGGAAGCATCCTTCCACAGAATGCTGGCAAAGCCCTCGGGGCTGAGCACCGAGTAAACGGCATTTTCCAGCATGAGGATGTGGTTTGCCACACCCAGTGCCAGCGCACCGCCGGAAGAGCCTTCGCCGGTGACAACGGCAATGACCGGCACGGTCAGGCCACTCATTTCCATCAGGTTGCGTGCAATGGCTTCGCCCTGACCGCGTTCCTCGGCATCCTTGCCGGGGTAAGCGCCCGGCGTGTCAATGAAGGTGATGATGGGCCGGCCAAACTTTTCGGCCTGCTTCATCAGGCGCAGGGCCTTGCGGTAGCCCTCCGGCCCCGGCATACCAAAGTTACAGGCCAGATTTTCTTCCAGTGTGCTGCCCTTGCGGTGGCCGATGACCGTCACCGGCAATCCGTGAAAACGGGCGATGCCGCCCAGAATGGCAGGGTCTTCCTTGCACTGACGGTCGCCGCGCTGCTCAAAGAAGTCGGTGAACAGGGCAGAAACAGTCTCATCAATGTGGGGGCGCTCCGGGTGCCGGGCCAGAAACACCCGATCCTCGGCGGTCAGCGGGCCGCAGGTGCGCAGGATCTCGTCCTCTTCCACAGCCAGCTCTGCCAGCTCGGAGGCATGGGCCGTGATGGCATCCATCTCGTTGCCGCTGCCTTTCAGCGCGGCGATCTGGGCATCCAGCGGAGCCAGCTGCTCTAAAATTTCCTTGATCATTCGTGTTTTCCTCCTGCATGGAGCTGCAAGACCTGGATCAGGGTATCCCGCAGCTGGCTGCGGGGCACCACCTGATCCACAAAGCCGTGCTCCATCTGGAACTCGCTGCGCTGGAATCCGGCAGGCAGCTTTTCGCCAATGGTCTGCTCAATGACCCGCGGACCTGCAAAGCCGATCAGCGCGCCAGGCTCTGCCAGCATGATGTCGCCAAGGCTTGCAAAGCTGGCCGTCACACCGCCGGTGGTGGGGTGGGTGAGCACACTGATGTACAACCCGCCCTTTGCCGAAAAGCGCTGGATGGCGGCACTGGTCTTTGCCATCTGCATCAGGCTGAAAATGCCCTCCTGCATCCGCGCGCCGCCGCTGGCCGAAAAAATAACCAGCGGCAGGTGCTTTGCGGCGGCGTACTCGATGGCGCGGGTGATCTTGTCGCCCACGGCAGTGCTCATGCTGCCCATGAAAAAGCGGCTGTCCAGCACGGCAGCCACGCAGGCCACCCCGCCGATGCGGCCGGTGGCCGTTACAGCGGCTTCGCGCAGGCCGGTCTTGTTCTGGGCGGCGGCAAGCTTTTCACGGTAGCCCGGAAAATGCAGCACATCCTGCGGAGCAAGGTCGGCATCCAGTTCCCGGAAGCTGCCGTGGTCCAGCACCAGACTGAGCCGGTAGTACCCGCCAATGGGCATGTGGTAGCCGCAGTTGGGGCAGACGTAAAGGCTTCTTGCCCACAGGGTGCGTGCGGCGCGGCGGCCGCACTGCTTGCACTCCACAAACTGCTGCTCGTGCCAGACGGCACCGGCATCCCGCTTGGCCTTCAGCTGGAAGGTGCGCTCCCGCATTCGGCCGGGGAAAAGATCTCGGATATCGTTCATTGCTTTTTGCCTCAGATATGTGCGGTGATGTAGTTGTAGATATCGCCCACGGTCTTGAGCTTTGCCAGCTCTTCGTCCGGGATGGACACGCCGCAGGCATCTTCCAGAGCCATGTTCAGCTCCACGGCATCCAGACTGTCGGCCTCCAGATCCTCGGTCAGGCTGGCCTCCATGGTCACCTTGTCCTCGTCGCAGTTCAGGGTATCAACAACGATCTTCTTCATTTCTTCAAACGTCATGGTAGTAGTCTCCTTTGATTTGTTTTGAATATCTAAATTTTTTGAAGTTTCTTGCGAACACGACCATTATAGCCGAATCGTTGGATAAGTCAAGAATAATAGTTAAAATATTTTATCTTTTACAATTCTGACACAGTTTTCTTCCTTTTATATATTGTCCTCTTTTACGCCGGTGTGCAGTGTGGTATACTTGACCCAGCAGTCTGAGAACAGTGTTTCCCTGTGAGGGAAAGGAGCCTTCCGATGATTACGATTTCAGAGCGCAGAGAGCATGAATCTGCAAAAAGTTTTGTTCTGCGGGTATTGATCGATAATATTATCAATACCCGTCTGGAGCCGGGTGAAAAACTGAACGAGCCGGAATTGTGCGAACAGCTGGGGGTGAGCCGCACCCCCTTCCGGGAAGCAGAGCTGGAGCTGGCGCAGCGGCGGCTCATTGAGATCCGGCCCAAGATCGGCACCTATGTTTCTCTCATCGATGCAGAGCTGGTGGAAGAAGTGCGCCATCTGCGCGCTGTGCTGGAAGCAGAGATCGCCCGCATGGCGTGCGAAAAGCTGACCCCGGCGGATATCGACCAGCTGTGGGAGAACGTGGCGCTCTGGCGCATGTACATTGAGCGTGCACAGGAAGAAAAGATCTTTGAGCTGGACAAGGGGTTCCACCGGCTGCTTTATGTGCAGTGCGGCTGCCCGTACTGGTACGATCTGGTGGAAAATCTGGCTCCGCATTTTGACCGCACCACCATCCTCAGCTTCCGCTGCAGGCCCGCAAAAACGATCTACGAAGATCACGTCAGCCTGCTGAAAGCCATTGAACAGAAGGATGCGGCGGCAGCACACCGCATTGCCGGGCAGCATATGCAGCGCTACACGGAGAACCTTTCTGCGATCCGGGAAGCATTCCCACACTATTTCAAAGCCTGAAACAACTGTATCACGTTCAGAAATGCCGTATCTATGCCAAAAGATGCGGCATTTTTTTGTGCAGTTTTTTGCCGGAAACGGCTTGACAGAAATTATGAAATGTTATATATTTTAGTCAATGAAATATATAACATAAAAGCCGGATCTCTAAATCAGGAAGAAAGGTGGATACCATGAAAAAACAATACGATGTGGTCATCATCGGTGCGGGTGTCGTGGGCAGCGCCATTGCACGCGAACTTTCGCGCTACAAATTGAGCATTGCAGTGCTGGAAAAAAATCTGGATGTCTGCAACGAGACCAGCGGCCGCAACTCTGCGGTGGTGCACGGCGGCTTTGCCAACCCCATTGGCAGCCTGAAAGCAAAATGCTGCGTGGAAGGCAACCGCATCATGGGCCAGCTGGCCGAAGAGCTGAACTTCCCGTTCAAGCGTTGCGGCAAGGTGCTGGTGGGCAACACCCCCGAGGACATGGAGCAGCTGGAGCGCACCATGAAGCAGGGCGCTGTCAACGGCTGCACCGGCCTGGAGATGATCGATGAAGCAAAGCTGCACGAGCTGGTGCCCGCCGTGGTGGGCAAGTTTGCCATGTGGTCCAAAAACAGCGGCATCATGGACCCGTTCCTGTACACGGTGGCGCTGGCCGAGAACGCACACGCCAACGGCGTGGACTTCTTCTTTGACCACAAGGTAGAGGCTATCACCCGGGAAAATGAGCTGTACTACCTGCATACTGCCCATGGCGATTTCTGCACCCGCTGGGTGGTCAACGCCGCTGGTCTGGGCGCAAAGCGGATCTCCGACCTGCTGGGCCTGACCGGCTACCGTGTCATCGGCTCCCGCAGCAACTACATCATCCTGCACAAGCGCATGGGCAAGCTGCTGCCCATGCCGGTGTACCCGGTGCCCAGCAACACCTATATGGGCATCCACATCACCCCCACCGTGGACGGCAACGTGACTGTTGGCCCGGACGCGGAGAACACCGATGTGCTGGACGACTACAGCGTGCCGCAGGCCAACATGGACAGTCTGGCCGTGGAGGGCGCAAAGCTGTGGCCCCACATCTTTAAAAAGGATCAGATCCGCACCTTCGCCGGCATCCAGCCCAAGTGGGTGGATGAAAACGGTGCCATTCAGGACTGGAAGGTGGAGATCCGGGACGACGTGGCACCCAATGCCGTCAACCTCGTGGGCATTGAATCCCCGGGCCTGACCGGCAGCGTGCCGCTGGCCCGCTACGTCATCGGCCTGATGCAGGAGCGCGAAAAGTTTGAGGAAAACCCAGACTTTGACCCGCACCACAAGGGCATCGTCAAGTTTGCCGAGTGCACGCCGGAACAGCAGGCAGAGCTCATCGCGCAGGACCCCGATTACGGCGAGATGATCTGCAGCTGTGAGGAAGTGACCAAGGCCGAGATCCTGCAGGCCATCCACAACCCGCTGGGCGTTTCCACCATGACCGGCATCAAGTACCGCACCCGCGCCATGATGGGCGGCTGTCAGGGCGGCTTCTGCCAGATGAAGATCGAACACTTCATTGAGCAGGAGCTGGGCACCGAGCCGGAGAATGTGCGTTACAGCCGTCAGGGGTCATGGGTACTCACCGGCAATATGCGAAAGGAGGAGAACTGAGCGATGGAACAGAAAGACGTTGTGATTATCGGCGGCGGCCCTGCAGGTCTTGCCGCAGCGGTGGAGCTGCACAAGCAGGGCATTCGCAACATGATCATTCTGGAGCGCGAGGCGATGCTGGGCGGCATCCTGCGCCAGTGCATCCATGACGGTTTCGGTCTGGGCCGCTTCGGCGAGAGCCTGTCCGGCCCGGAATATGCACAGGCGTTCATTGATGAAGTGAACAAGCGTGAGATCCCTTACGAGACCAGCGCCACGGTGCTGAGCCTGACGGAGGATCGTGTCGTCACCGCCTCCACCCGCAGCGGCCTGCGCCAGTATCAGGCAAAGGCTGTGGTGCTCGCCATGGGCTGCAAGGAGCGCAGCCGCGGCGCACTGGGCATTCCCGGCGAGCGTCCGGCGGGCGTGTTCACTGCAGGCACCGCGCAGGCTTACATGAACCTCTACAACCGGATGCCCGGCAAGGAGGTCGTCATCCTCGGCTCCGGCGATATCGGCATGATCATGGCACGCCGCATGACGCTGGAAGGCGCTCATGTGCAGGCAGTGTTCGAGCTGATGCCTTACCCCTCCGGCCTGCCGCGCAACATCGTGCAGTGTCTGGATGACTACAATATCCCGCTCTATCTCAGCCACACTGTCACCGGGATCCATGGCCGTGACCGTCTGACCGGCGTGACCATCTCCGAGGTGGACGCGAACCGTCGGCCCATCCCCGGCACCGAGAAGGAGTACAAGTGTGATACGCTGATCCTCTCCGTGGGCCTGATCCCGGAGAACAAGCTGCTGGAGGATGCCGGCATCGCCATTGACCCCCACACCAACGGCGCTGTGGTGGACGAGAACCTGCAGACCAACGTGCCCGGCGTGTTCTCTGCCGGCAATGTGCTGCATGTGCATGATCTGGTGGACTTTGTTTCCATGGAGTCCGAGGCACTGGCACGCCACGCTGCCGCCTACGTTGAGGGCAAGGGCATCGACCCCTGCACGCTGGACGTGAAGTGCGGCGAGGGCGTGGGCCACACCATTCCGCAGAAGGTCAGCGGCAAGAACGACTTTAGCCTGTCGCTGCGCGTGCGGAACCACTACCGTGACTGCCGCATCGTGGTGCGCCAGAACGGTGTGGAAGTTGCTGCCAAGAAGATGAAGAAAGCCATTCCTGCGGAGATGATCCAGTTCAAGGTCTCTGCTGCCAAGCTGCAGGAAACGGGCGCACTGGAGGTGTCGGTGGAATGAAAAAGCAATTTACCTGTATCGTCTGCCCCAACGGCTGCGAGATCGAAGCCGAAGTTGAAAATGGTCAGGTGATCTCGGTCACCGGTCACACCTGCCCTCGCGGCGAACAGTATGTCCGTCAGGAGCTGACTGCGCCCCGCCGCACCATCGCCAGCTCAGTGCTGGTCAAGGGCGGCGAGCTGCCTGTTACCAGCGTGCGCCTGACCAAGGCTGTCCCCAAGGATATGATCTTCCCGGTGATGGACGAGATCCGCAAGGTGGTGCTGACCGCCCCCGTCAAGGCAGGCACCATCGTGCTACACAACGTCTGCGGGCTGGACAGTGACGTGATGGTCACCAAGAATGTGGATGCCTGCTGACCGGCTGAAATAAAGAAATACGGAAAAACAGTCCTGATCGTCTGCCTGCTTTTACAGCGGACACGGTCAGGGCTGTTTTGATGCTATAAACCTGTTGACATGATATGGAAATGGGCTTGTGATGGCCCCGACGTGGGAAAGGACTGCGGCAAACGCCAAAAGCGGGCAATGCCGCAGCACATGGCTGGTCTGTACAGGCGCGGCCCATGCACTGGGTGTGGAGCCTGCCAGCATTGCAAAAATACGGGCACAAAAAGAACTGTTTGCATTTTGGAAACGAGATGCTATACTATTGATTGTACATACAACGATGTAGATACAACTTCCTGCAATGAAGCCCGGAGGAGCCTATGGATATTACGGAACGAAAAATCACAAAGATCGCGCGCGAAGCGGAAAAACTGGTCCTGCTCACGATGCGGGAGGAAGGGGTCGGCACAGCAGAGATCGACCTGATCCATGCAGTGCGGCATCACCCCGGCTGCACGCAGGCGCAGCTGGCGGAACTGCTGCACGCAGATAAGGCTGCCATTGCGCGGCGGACAAAAAATCTGGAAGCAAAGGGTCTTTTGATCCGCAGAGATGCCCCCAGCGACCGGCGCAGCCAGCTGCTGTACCCCACCAAAAAGGCGGAAAGCCTGAGATCCTCCAAGGCAGAGATCGAAGCGGCCTTTTACGAATACCTGACCAATGTGCTCACCGCCGAGGAAGCCGCTGCCTTTGCCGCTGCGCTGAACAAGCTGTACACAGCATCCAAGACCGAGAGCCGCGCGGGCTTCCCGCATTTCCGGAAAGCTGCAGGAGGTGAGGCTGCTCATGAAAAAGGATAAAACGTTCCGCCCGGACAGGGTGCTCTCCTATTTCAAAGCAGAGTGGCTCCCGCTGGCCTTTGTCACGCTGGCGGGCCTTGTGTATAACATCGGCCTGCTGGCAACGCCTTGGTTCGAGGGCCGGCTGGCCCAGTGCCTTGCCGACATTCTGGGCGGCAGCGAGACGGCGGCAAAAATGGCCATGCTGGTGCTGGCCTATATCGTGGTCACGCTGGCGGTGCAGGCGGCGCGCTTTATCAAGCGCTTTTATGTCCGCCGCTTTGCCAACAACATCAACCGCCGGATGAAGGGCATCCTGTATGCCAATCTGGTGCGGCAGAGCCGGGCGGCGCTGGAAAAAGAAGGCGCCGGTGAACTGATGACCAAGGCCATCTCGGATGTGGACGACTGCGTAGAGGGGATGCGCAAGTTCACCACCGAGATCTTTGATACCGGCGTGGCGCTGGTGGGCTATGCTGTGATGCTGCTGGTGTACGACTGGCGGCTGGCGCTGCTCAGCCTGCTGTTCACGCCGTTTTCCTACATGTGCGCGGCATGGATGAAAAAGCCGGTGCAGCGCGCCGGCGCGGCGTACAAAAAGGCGGCAAGTGCGCTGAGCGCTGCCACCCTCGACCGCGCCCGGAATGCTGTGACCTACCGCATTTACGGCTGTGAGGATGCCCGCGTAGAAAAGTACGAGGAAGCCCTGAACACCTACGAAAAAACAGCCGTGCGCAACAATGTGTGGCAGTCCGCTCTGCCGCCGCTGTATCTGGCAGCGTCTGAGGCAGGCGTGCTGTTCATTTTGTGGTTCGGCGCTAAAAATGTGCTCGGCTCCGGCTGGAGCACATGGGATATTGCGGCGTTCACCACCTTCCTTTCCTGCTTCACGAAACTGGTGGTCAAATCCTCCAAGGTGGCAAAGCTGTTCAACTCGGTGCAGAAAGCCGAGGTCTCGTGGAAGCGCATCAAGCCGCTGATGAAGCAGCCGGAACAGCTGGAAGCATTGAATATTCCGGCGGCGCAGGACGTGACGCTGGAAAACCTCTCCTTTTCCTATGGCGAAGGACCCATCTTTTCCGGCCTGAGCCTGACGGCGCACCCCGGTGATATCATTGGCATCACCGGCCCGGTGGCCTGCGGCAAATCCACCTTCGGCAGGGTGTTCCTGTGCGAAGCACCCTACGGCGGCTCGGCAAAATTTGGCAAAACGGAATTTGCTGCCCTGACCCCGCGGCAGATCTCTGCCACCGTTGGTTACTTGGGCCATGATCCGGAGCTGAGCGCCGATACGGTGCAGAACAATGTTCTCTGCGGCAGTGAACAGGATGCCATGCCGTGGCTTGCTGCCGCCGCGTTGGACGACGAAGTGCTGGCCATGGAAAACGGTGTGGATACCGTCATCGGCCCCAGCGGCACCCGCCTTTCCGGCGGTCAGGCCCAGCGCTTGGCACTGGCAAGAACGCTGGCCCACCCGCGCCCGGTGCTGATCCTGGACGACCCGTTCTCTGCGCTGGACCGCCATACCGAGGATACCGTGTTTGCCGATTTGCAGAGCGATGCAAAGGATAAGGTGGTCTTCCTCATCTCGCACCGGCTGTACCACTTCCCGCAGATGCAGAAAGTGATCTTTATGGACGGCGGTAAAACCACCGTTGGTACCCATGCCCAGCTGATGGAAACGGTTCCGCTGTACCGCCAGCTGTACGAGAGCCAGACGGTGCAGAAAGAAGGCGATCTGGATGAAGAGTAAAAAGGATAACGGCGTATTTGAAGCCATCCGCATGGCCGCTATGTCGCATCATCTGCTCACGGCGGGCACCATCCTGTGCGTGGCGGCATCGGTGGTGGCATCACTGCTGCCGCCGCTGCTGCTGGCCGGTATCATTGACCGGCTCACCGCAGGCATCCCGCTCACCATTGCAGCAGTGCTGCTTTACTTTGGCAGTCTGGCGCTGGAAGGGGGGCTTTCCTCCGCGCAGGAAAGCCTGCTGGTGCTCTTTGGCCAGAAAATGACCCACGCGCTGCGGTCGGAAATGTCCCGGAAGCTTACCCGGCTGCCCGCAAGCACGCTGGCAGGCCAGAACCCCGGCGAGGTGGCGGCACGCTTTTCCGGCGATGTGGACACGGTGGAAGCGCTGTTCACCTCCGGCATCATCAGCATGGCGGCAGATGCCTGCCGCATCATTTCCATCATGGCGGTCATCGCGGTAAAAAACACCGGCATTGCGCTGGTGCTGCTGCTGGTGCTGCCGCTGTTTGCGGTGTTCACCCACCATGTGCAAAAGCGGATGCTGGCCGCACAACTGGATAACCGCCGTGCCGTTGCGGCTGTCTCCGGTCAGGTGCCGGAGACGCTGCACAACATCCGCACCATCCGGGCACTGGGGCTGGAAAGCTATAGGGAACGCCGCTATGACCGCTGCATCGGCGAGAGCTACGCCGCTATGGAGCGCACCAATTTTTACGATGCCATCTATTCGCCGGTGGTGCTGGCGCTGAACGCGGTGGTGGCAGGCATCGTGATGCTGCTTTCCGCTTCCGGCAATGCCATGGTGCTTACATTCTTTGGGATGTCGGTGGGTACCTCGGTGGCGATCATCAACTACATTTCCCGCATTTTTGCTCCCATTGAAAGCCTTGGCATGGAGATCCAGACCATCCAGTCGGCCATGGCGGGCGTCAAGCGCATCGATGCCTTTCTCGCTCAGCCGGAGCGCACGATCCCTGCCGAGCGCCGGACCGCTGCGCGCGGGGATGTGGAGCTTGCGCATGTGACCTTCGGCTATGGCGAAAAGCCCGTCCTGAGTGACTTCTCCATGACGGTAAAGCAGGGCGGGCAGGTCACGCTGGTGGGCCGCACCGGTGCGGGCAAGAGCACGGTGTTCAAGCTTCTGCTGGGCCTGTACCAGCCGCAGGCGGGCTCTGTTACCATTGGCGGTGTGGATGTGGCACGCATCACCGACCGCGAGCGCCGCACCTGCATCGGCTGCGTGGAGCAGCATTTCTCCCGTGTGCCGGGCACCGTGCTGGAGCAGATCACGCTGGGCGATCCGCAGATCACTGCAGAGATGGCACGGAATGCGGCAAAGCTTGCGGGCATTGACGAAGCCATTCAGGCCCTGCCGGAAGGCTGCGACACCGTTTGCAGCGATGGCATGTTTTCGCAGGGCGAGTGGCAGCTTCTGTCCATTGCCCGCGCTGCTGCGGCGGACCCGGCTGTGCTTTTGCTGGACGAGGTCACGGCAAATCTGGACGCTGAAACGGAAGCCCGTGTGCTGGAAGCACTGCGCCGCGCCTCTGCAGGCCGCACGGTGCTCTCAGTCTCCCACCGCATTTACGAAAACCTGGGCGGCAGAACGGTGAAGATCGAGCCGCAGAGCATGTGAACCGAAACATTTTTCGCAATGCACGAAAAACGTTTCATCTCTTGACAGAACAGGCGCTGTGCTGTAAAGCAAGGCGCGAAAGCCGGGCAAAGCTCGTCTCGTTCTTTCAGGAATGGTAAGGAAGATCAAAAATCTGTTTTTTCATGTCAGACATGAAGATACTTCTTGTTCTTTCGCAGAGAAAGGAATATAATGAGAAAGATAAGATCACCAGCATGCACATGATAAAACTTGGAGTGCGCTCAAGGTCAAGAGGAAGATGATTTCTTTCCCGGCAGGACTGTGCTATACTGACAAAAAGATCTCCGGGTGCAGCGCAAAAGCTGCTGCAGGGAAGCTGAAACTTACAGAAATGAGGAACACACACGGCAATGGCACAGCACGAACGCAGCACGGCATATTATCATCTTCCGGGACTGTTTGAATTTTATGAACTGTACCGTGTGTTTCTGCCGCTGTTCCGTGAACACAGGGAATATTTTTACGACTGGTGCGAGATCGGTTCGGTCTACGGTGCACCGGCCGACTGCATCTGGGGCGGGGGCCGCACTGGCTTTGGCGATGCACAGCCGCACCGGGTGCTTGCACTGATGCAGGAATATGGCATATCGGCCCGGCTCACCTTCAGCAATTCGCTGCTCCGGGAAGAGCACCTTGCAGACCGGAAATGCAATGCCCTCTGTGCGCTGTTTGAAAAAGAAAACCGTGTGCAGAATGGTGTCATCGTCCATTCGGACCTGCTGCTGGACTACCTGAAAAGGCAGTATCCGGGCCTTTATTTCGTGTCCTCCACAACAAAAGTCCTTACAGATTTTCAGCAGCTCCGCAGAGAGACGGAACGGGAAGAGTTCCGCTATGTTGTGCCGGATTTCCGCCTGAACAAGTCGTTTGCAGAGCTGGATACCCTGCCGCAGGATCAGAAGGACAAGGTGGAATTTCTGTGCAACGAATGCTGCTGGTACGGCTGCCGGGACAGAAAGCGCTGCTACGAGAATGTCAGCCGCAAAAATCTGGGCGAGGACTGCCCGGACCACCGCTGCACAGCGCCGGGCGCACAGCAGGGCTATCGTTTTTCAAAGGCAATGGAAAACCCCGGCTTCATCGGGGCCGGGGATATCCGCAAAGTTTATCTGCCCGGCGGCTTTTCCAACTTCAAGATCGAGGGGCGGGGACTGGGCAGCGCGTTGATACTGGAATTTCTGCTTTACTACATGACAAAGCCTGAGTATCAGCTGCGCGTCCGGGAAGAAATTTATCTGGACAACATGCTGGATCTGTTCTGATGGCCCTGAGCCGCGTTCATATTTGCTTCCGTGATGCATCCTGCCGCCTTCGGGCGGCTTTTGTTTTAGGATGTACTGATTGACACCCTCAAAAGCATCCTGCAGGGAGGTGCGGCCTGCATTGGAAAATGCAGAACAAAGGGGTTTGGGGCAATCCCCCCCAACAAGCTTTTTGCAACGCAAAAGTCGCCGTTGTATATGCGACGGCATTGCGTAAGCTGTGTTCCGTTTACGGCGCGGTCTTTCGTTTTGTTTGCAGATTCAGATGAATCGCAACGATTCTTAACAAGAACCGTATCGTTTTGCCAAGGAAAGTTGGTCGCAAAGAAAAAGACTTTGTGCTATACTGTGTTAAAAATCATTGCAAAGGTGGGAATGTCATGACCCCTGCAAGAAAGCTGTATAGTCTCAGCCGGAAGGCAGAGTTCATCAGCATCTACTGCCCGGTGGTTCAGAGCAGGACCTACATGATCGCTACCGTGTTCTGGAACAAAACGGCATAAGATAACAAGACATCAAGACATCCCCCTGTTTGCCCCGGGCACACTCCCCCTGTGTCCGGGGCTTTATAGAAAGGAGCACCCCCATGAAAGAGATGAACCGACGCGAATTCCTCACCCTTACCGGCGCAGCCGTTGTAGCGCTCTCGCTGGCAGGCTGCGTCGGTGCCCCCAGCGCACCGACGCTCCCCGATGACATCAGAGTCCAGCAGGCACTGGACGCCCTCAATAAGTTCCGCAGGGACAATGGTCTGACGGAGCTGGTCTATGAGAAGGAGCTGGAAGAACTTACCGACCTTCTCATCAGCCCCTTTGTAAAGGAGGGGACGCCGGTCGTTGACAGAACAAAGTTCAGCTCCTATGTAGATGTAAAGAAAGATGAAATCAAACAGGCGCTGTCTAACAAGGGGTATCCCATCTATGAGACCTATTTTACTGCGGGCCTTGGACCGGAAGGAACGGACAAATTGAAGACCTTGAAATACCCCACCGACGAGGTGCAGAAACAGAACTGGCTGACTTATATGTCGGGAGGCATCAACATGGCGGTAAAAAACCTACGCTGCTTTGCCATGTCGGTGCGCAGCATCGGCGGTGAGGATTACTACATCGCACTGGTGGTGGGCGAAAAGTTCCCCCATTGATCTTTGGAAATTTCCCGGCCCCGGGCACTGCCCATCCTCCTGTGTGCCCGGGGCTTTGTAAGTGAAAGGAGACAGCCATGAAACACAAATGTTTTGCTGCTGTGGTTCTGGCTGCGGCGCTGCTGCTGACCGGCTGCGGCGGCGCAGCTGCTCCCGCTGCCCCCGCAGGCTCCGGCGCAGCTTCCCAAAGCGCCGCAGGCACGGCAGTGCAGACAGCGCAAAAGGAGCGCATCACCGACCAGTGGAGCCTTGAAAAGACGGTGCGGGGCGAGATGATCGGCGTGATGAAGCTGAGCATCCATGTGCCGCAGCTTGTGTGCGACAGCCCGGACGCCGCTGCTCTCAACGAGGAACTTGCTGCCATGTATGCGGCAGAATACATGGATTATGAAAGCGATCCGGACGCTGAGGTGCCGCAGGGCGAAGAGTGCTCACAGACCGAGATCAACTGGGACGCCTACTGGTACGGCGACTGCGTCAGTCTGGTGATGCGCAGCCACGATTACGACGACGCCCCGTGGTATTACAGCGGGTGGTGCTTCGATTTTGCCACCGGCAGGCAGATCACCACAGCCGAGATGCTGCAGCACATGGGTCTGGACCCGGACGAAGTACAGGCGCAGGTGCAGCGGCAGGCCATGCAGACCTTTGACCGGGAGATGGCGCAGGGCGCGTATTACGAGGGCCTGCGCAGCGGCGGGAACCTGTCGGAAATGCGGATGGGCACGCTGGAATACAATGAACTGGAAAACCTGTGTCTGCTTTTGCCGGAGCAGGACCGGCTGGTGCTCCGGGGCAAGTACTGCTCCGAGACCGACTGGGGCTGGCAGCAGCTGGATGTGGAGATCCCGCTGACCTCCGCCGCCCCCGCCGATACCCCGGTGCTGACCGATACCTACGACGGTGTGCAGGTGCAGCTGAAGGGAACGCAGAGCACCATCACCCTGAGCCCTGCACCAAAGACCAATCAGTGGGGCGACATTGGCATCCGGGTGGAACAGACGCGCACCTACCCCATCCTTGGCGCTTACAATGAATATGTGGATGTGTGCATCGGGGAGCAGGAGGACGGCTTCTTCCGCCCGGTGGTCTATCTGCTGACCAAAGACGGCGTGGTGGAGTACGTGGACGTGCTGCGCTGCCTCATGTTCGGGGATGCCATGATCTGTCAGGACCCCATCTACTTTGCCAACAACGGTGTGGCGCTGGAACTCTGCGGCAGCGAGGTGAACCTGCGCCGGAAGGACGGCTCTGTGCTGGAGCTGGCTCCCCTGTCGGCAGAGTGGAGCGCGCAGGAGATCCCCTATTCCGTCACCGGCTCCTACAACTACACCTCTGAAACCGGCTGGAACTGGCTGGATCTGGGCAGCGATGGCAGCGTTCAGCTGGGCGTGCAGGACAACAGCCGTATCTATCAGGGCGACGCCGCGTATCTGGGCGTGGTGCCGGAGGGCGTGGTGCTGGGCATCTCTGCCGACGAGGAGCTCGAATTTGTGGCGGCGTTCAAGAACGACCTGTACAACGAGAACCTGACCCTGACCATGATCGCCGGGCAAAACCCCTTTGCCGAGGGGGAGACCCAGCTGCAGATGACTCGCAGCTACGGCTGAGAACACAGGAGAACGACCATGAAACACAAACGCCTTGCCGCCGCGGTGCTGGCGGTGGCGGTGGTGCTGGCTGGGTGCGGAAGCGCATCGGACGGTGCCGCACCCGCAGGCTCCGGTGCAGCTGCCCAAAGCGCCGCAGACACGGCGGTGCAGACGGCACAAAATGACCGCATCACCGAGCAGTTCACGCTGGAAAAGACCATCCGGGACGATTACAACATCACCCAGAAGCTGACCATCCATGTGCCGCAGCTGGTGTGCGACGGCCCGGACGCTGCTTATCTCAACGATGAGCTTGCCGCCATGTATGCGGCAGACTTCCGACAGTACGAGGACAGCCCGGAAATCGAGCCCCAGCAGGACGAGTGGTGCCCGGAAACCTACATCAACTGGGATGCCTACTGGTACGGCGACTGCGTGAGCCTTGTGATGTTCCGCTACGACGGCGGCTCCGACCCGGGGTATTCCCGCGGGTGGTGCTTCGATTTTGCCACCGGCCAGCAGGTCTCCATGGCCGAAATGCTGCAGCGTATGGGTCTGGACCCGGACGCTGTGCAGCAGCAGATGCTGCGCGAGGCCATGCAGACCTTTGACCGGGACATGGCGCAGGGCGGCTACTACGAGGGCCTGCGCAGCGGCGGCAATCTGGCAAGCATGCGGATGAACACGCTGGAAAACAACCAGCTGGATGACCTGTGCCTGCTGCTGCCGGAACAAAACCGGCTGGTGCTCCGGGGCGGGTGCAGCTCCACCGCCGGGTGGGGCTGGCGGCAGCTGGATGTGGAAATCCCGCTGCAGGCTGCTGACCCGCAGCCGCAGACGGTGCTGACCGATACCTACAGCAGCGCTTCGGTGCAGCTGGAAGGAACACAGGGCACCATCACCCTGCGCCGCACGCCGGAGACCGCCGCATGGGCCGCGGATTACGGCATCCGGCTGGAACAGGACCGCACCTACCCCATCCTTGGTATCTATAATGAGTATATCGACCTGTGCATCGGAGAACTGGGCGCATCCTTCCACCCGGTGGTCTATCTGCTGACCAAGGACGGCGTGGTGGAGTACGTAGATGTGCTGCACTGCCTCATGTTCGGCAGCGCTCTGGTCTGTCAGGACCCCATCTATATTGCAAATCAGGGCGTGGCGCTGGAGCGCAGCGGCAGAGAGGTGAACCTGCGCCGGGAGGATGGCTCTGTGCTGGAGCTTGCTCCCCTGACGGCAGAGTGGAACGCGCAGGAGATCCCCTCGGAGGCTGTCGGTGCCTTCAACGATATGTCTGACGACCAGTTTGACTGGATGGACGTGGAAAGCAGCGGTTCCGTCCAGATGGGCGTGCAGGACAACAGCGTTTTCTATCAGGGCTATGCCGACTATCTGGGCGTGGTGCCGGAGGGCATGGTGCTGGGCGTCTCTACCAACGAGACGGCAGACGGGATGCCGGGCATCACCTTTGTGGCGGCGATGAAGTACGACCTGTACAACGAGACCCTGACCTTGACCATGCTCGATGGGCAGAACCCCTTTGCCGAGGGAAAGACCCAGCTGCAGCTGATCCGCTGCCCGGATTACTGATTCCGGCACGACCATTGAGAACACAGGAGAACCACCATGAAACACAAAGCGTTCCGCTGGATACCGGCAGTTTTGCTGGCGGCGCTGCTGGCGGGCTGCGGGGCAAAGACCGCAGCCTTTGCCCGCCCGGCCAGCAGCCGGGAACTGAAATCGACCCCGCCGGATTCCATGCACGCCACCGCGGCGATCACCGAGCAGTACACCCTTGAAAAGGTGGTGCAGACAGAGAACGGCAGCACCGTCCGGCTGAACATCCATCTGCCCCGGCTGGAAAGCGACAGCGCCGACGCCGCCCGCATCAACGCCGAGATCGCCCGCTACTACGAATACGATGTGCAGGAGTACGCAGGCTGCCCGGAGGCAGCCGACCCGGAATCGTGGGACATCTGCATTGAGATGAACTGGAATGCCAGCTGGTACAGCGACTGCGTCAGCCTTGTGGTCAGCAGCTGCTACGGCAGTACGGATGCACCCTTCCACAATGGCTGGTGCTTCGACTTTGAAAGCGGAAACCAGCTCACCGCCACCCAGCTGCTGCAGCGCATGGGGGCAGACCCCGCCGCGCTGGAAGAAGCGCTGTACCGCGACGTGAAGCGCCGGGATGAGCTGGACCGGCAGACCGCCTGTGAGCGGGGGCTGCTGCCTCCCGACAGCCTGAAAGAGGGCAACACTGCATGGTGGGCCACGCTGGATGAACTGCCGCTTTCGTTTGACGAAGCGGGGAACGTTTCCTTCGTGGTCAGGCGGTCCAGCGCAGCGCAGGAGCAGTATACAGACGACAAAGTGACCATCCCGCTGGACGCGCAGCCGCTGCCGCAGGACTGGGAGTGGCAGGTGCTGGCCGAGTGGATGGCAGTCACGGCGGTGACGCAGGGTGAAAGCTATGCCCCCGCCGACCGCAACGAAAGCTTTACCCTGCGGCTGGAAAAGGCCGAGATCACCGGCACGGTGACCGTCTCCTTCATCCGGGAAACATACGTCAGCCCGCAGATCCAGTCCGCTGCCGAGACCCGCACCGGAGAGCTGAATGCCGGCGCTGTGACCGGCTGGGACGGGGAAAAAGTCAGGGCTGGAACCTGAAATGTCTCAGCGAGGACGGCAGAAGCCGCTGGACCATCTCCATGATGGAGGACGGCTCGCTGCGGATGCAGTCCACCGGCCCCAAAAAGGGCAGTGAGGTCTGGTACGTTTTTCAGCGCACCGAGGCGTGGGACGACATCGGTTTCACCGCCATCCCCCGCAGGCTGTGGGGCACTTACCGCGCCGGAGACGAGGCCGCAAAGGGCATCCGCTGGATGACCTTCCTGCCGGACGGCAGCTGCTGCATGAGCGTGGAATGGGACGGGTGGAACGGCACCCTGACCGGCACCGCCGAGGGAACACAGGGCCGCACCGAGGACGGCACCGAGCTGCACTTCACGCTGACCGATACGGACGGCAGACCGTGCGAGTTCTGGGCCATTTTGCTGAACGATGACGGCAGCCCCAGCGGCTGCAGCCTGAAATACCGCGCCGGAGAAGTGCTGTTTGACCGGGACACGCGTCCCGTTTACTGGAAAAACGACTCCCCGGATCTAACCCTTGTACCGTGACCGAAACCGAACGCAATGCGATGACAAAGCGTTGTCGCTTACACAAATAAAACATACAGGAGGAAATTACTATGGGTCTTATCAAAGCAGGTATGGGCGCACTGGGCGGAACCCTTGCAGACCAGTGGAAAGAATTTTTCTACTGCGATTCTCTGGACAAGGATGTGCTGATGGTCAAGGGCCAGAAGCGCACCTCCCGCCGCAGCTCCAACAACGGCGAGGACAATATCATCACCAACGGCAGCGGCATTGCTGTGGCAGACGGACAGTGCATGCTCATCGTGGAGCAGGGCCGCGTGGTGGAGGTGTGCGCCGAACCGGGCGAATTCACCTTTGACGCATAGAGGGCTGTTGATTTGTTGATGCTTCGCTCCGAACCGTACCATCGACTGTCTTTTGATTTAGATGCGCAAATCATTAGAACACATAAGGCCGATTCTATATGTTTCCGAGTTACTATCAATAAAGCTTTGTGACACTGAAAGGACACGGGTTTTCAATTTTACACCATTGAATTTTAGATTTATGTAATATCCTTCCTTTTTTAAAACACTTCTGCAAACCATTTTATATATCGTATTAGATTTGCACAAAAAACTTATTAAAAAGCTGTTTTTGTCTTCAAGCATTTTACTGTCAATAAAAATATCAGCCTGTATTAACGTCCCTTCAAATTCGATTTCTCCACGATAAGTACAAAATTTTGGAATGTCATTATCTTCCATATGATTTTCCATCTGTTCTATCCGATGATCAATGGTACATATACGCTTCGACTCCCGGCAATACATAGGAAACACCTTGAATGTCTAACATTGACCCTTCCAATGTTGCATAATTGCTGCCAGGCATCATTTGAACATCTACAAGACCGCTAACATAGCCATCAAAACTAATGCCATTAAGCGGACAATAATCACCAGCTGTTGTACTCACACTTCCAGAGAACACCATCGGCCCAGAAATATTAGAAGATATTGACCAAAAAACTTGTCCCGGAATGGTCCAGTAAATTGTTGCGGTTCCTGCATCGCCCCGTACGCTAGTACGTTCGTCAGGATTATAAACTATCAACTTTCCATCATCAATATAAAAATGAATGACACCAATTGTCGAATTAGGATAAGCATCCACAGGATTTTCTGAATGTACCTGGGAAGAGTTTCCGGTCGCCGCTAGTGCTGACGGACAGATAATTACAAACGCCATAACAATTAGTAACGATGCCCAAAGGTGTTTTACCGATTTCATAGTATTCCTCCAAAATGAAATATATGTTGTTTTTATTTATATGAAACCTTTTCTCACAGTATATTCAACCTTACTAGCATCACCCTCCACATTATTTTCACATAACATATCTTACGCGGTTTCAGTCATGATCAAGCGATTCGGGAACATCCGGCTGATATGCAGTGAAGAAGCAGGTGCTATTTACACTTGCTACTGCCATACCCATTGCAACAGCGCAAGTGAGCTTACTCAGCCAATACATTATCTTTTTCATTTTTTCTCCTTCTTTTGATTTTTGAAAACGGTCGCCCAAAAGGAAAACCGAATTCATCTTTGAAATTTTCGTGTCAGGCAAGGAATGACTGCAAATATAATCAATGCCCATTTCGAAAAATAGTAAATTGTTATAAATCTTGAGAGTGGTAGAATATCAATTGCCGCAAGAATGACATCAAAACCAGTCAAACAGATGCTAATATGCCTATACTTTCGCTTCTTTTCTGTGGGGAGTCTCTTGTTTTTGGCTTCAACAGGGGCATACAAAAATGCAATTATGAATAGTAAACAAGTCGTTATCAACCGAAATCCATATGTCGCCACAATTTGATAACTTAAAACGACACTTGCAAGAAAGACAGATAAGAAAGCCAAGTAGCAGTTAAAATGTGAGGATGCATGATATCCTCCTAGGTATATTCGAAGTGGGATAAAGCCGAGGAGAAAAGCCAATGAGTACCATATATTACCGCAAACACATGATGCGATAAGAATGAGGAAAATACTTATTGTTGATGAAATCAACAATTCATAGGCATATACATAAATATTTGATTCACTGCGTTCAATAATTCCATGACCATATAGCCATTCGACAACTTTTCGAGAGATCGTACGCTCTAACATAAAATTTTCATTTATAAAGAAACAGACGGGCGTCCTTCTTGTATTGTCGGATGCCCGTCTGTTCACAAGAAGTTAACAAGAATCAAACTTTTTAACTAAGCGAGTAGATAGCAGTAATTGATTTTATTTCGAGTTTCGCCAATGAAGCCATTTCCTTATCAACAGTATAATGGCAATGATCATTACCACGATAAAAGTAGAAATGGAAAGCTGGGTTAAAAAGATGCTTTGCGAAAAGAAAAAAAGAACCAACAATCGAAACGCTACGGCTATTAGTAACAGAATTCCAGTTAATTTTTCCATTATTATATCTCCCGGTAGCGTATGTTGAAATCACATGTTTGTTTCAACATAGATTTTTCCATTTCGGATTACAAAATTAAGGTATGCATTAGCAGTTCCTGCAACGCTGAAATATTTGAATTCGATTTTCAGGCTCGCCATAGTCGATGTGTGTGTAAGACTATGAGAGAGAATCTCATGAACAGTCGTATAGTCCAAGTCATATGCGGCTGTGATTTTATAGCTACTGTTAGTGTCAACCTTGTACTCAAAATGCGAACCGATGGAGTTGTATTCAACCGTATAAGTACCATGGATAACGGGATCGCCATTTGCTCGTCCCTGAATCGGAGTGTCTGGACGAATCGTAATGGTTCCATGTTCGCTGTTGTCCAACTGAATCGTACCAGATTCACCGATGGGTGCAACATAATAGGACTTTAGTTCGGGCTCGGTGATTGCGGCATTTGCCATTAAAGGATTTACCGCAATCAAAAGGGCGGCACTACCGGATAGTGCAAGGAAGCTACGCCGAGAAAGCTTTTTTCATGGTGATTGACCTCCTAAAATGAAATTTACAAATCATAGACATATAGCTAACGCTATACATCATGATTTTTAGTTGATGATACCATAATTTCAAACGAAAGCAATCTATTTGTCGTGAATGGTTAGCTTTCTGGCACGAACGGTCAATTTGGAGACTTGCTGATTCCTATCCTACCATTTATAATGGTTGTAAACATCAAATCTAATTGGAGGATCTTCAAATGGCAAAATATACGGTCGCGGTCTGCGATGATGAAAAAGAAGATTTAAGTTTCATCGTAAGAAAAATCACAGAATACGACACTCACCAGCTCTTTGAGATCAAAACTTATACAGATGGAGAACTACTTTTTGACGAATTAAAATCACAAAAAACATCCATTGACCTCTTGCTTTTGGACATAGAGATGCCATCCAATGGATTTCAACTTGCACGAACTCTACAAGCTTTGCCAAAGCATCCAATGGTGATTTTTGTAACTAGACAACATGAATATGCCGTTCAAGGTTATGGAATAGCTTTTCGCTATTTGACAAAACCATTAAATGACCTATTGTTTAAATCCGCAATGGATGCGGCAACTCAAGAACTTGCATCACGCCGATTCCTTGTTGAATGTGATGGCGGAACATTATCGCTGGAAACTGCAAATATTTACTATATTGAAAGTTATGGTCATACAATTTTAGTTCACAGCAAAGGTAAAGACTTTCAACTTCGGATGAATATTCAAGATGCAGCCAAGCAACTTCCCAAACGCTGCTTTACAGCACCCCATAGGTGCTATCTTGTTAATATGGAACACATCCTTTATACTTCATCGGACGAAATCATGCTTTCCAACGGAGCAAAGCTGCCTATTAGCCGAAGAAAACGTCAGGAATTCAATCAAGCGTTCAACACATATTTAGGACGGTAAAATGTATTATTTTATAGAATTGGCCGGAAGTATTACAAACATTGCACTGCTCAGTCTGTTTATGAGTCGATTATTTGTGCGAAACAGGATTCAAAGCAAATGGCACTACGCCTTTTTGGCTTTGCTATGCACAGGGCAGTGCGCTCTAAGTCTTTTTCCGAATTGGGTGATACCTAGGACGCTCTACTTACTGCTTGGAGGTTTTTTACTAGCAAGATTGTTCTATGAAGTTCAGACTTGGCCAGCGGCTTTCGCAAGTGGTTCATTTTTTGTCTTAGGTTCCGTGGTAGAGATTCTTGCGATGTTATTGATTGGCGTTCATCTTCCAGATACGGAACTTTTAATGCAGGTTGGAGCAGCGCGATTGATTTACGTTGTGTTCTCTAATCTGATTCAAATACCGCTCCTTATTTTAGTGTCACATTTTTTTAACCGGGAAGAAAGTGATTTACGGATTGTATGGCTTCTTCCTCTAATCAGTATTCAACTTGCAAGTATCTCCGTGTGCTATGTTGTACAGTGCCATGCAGCAGACAAAGATTTTCCGGACTATATGGTCTTTTTCATGGCTGTCCTGCTTTTTGTGAATATTATGATTGTTTTCTATGTGGAAGCTCTGCGGAAAAATGAAAAAGAAAAGTATCTGGCAGAACTAACAGAACAGCACTATCATTTACAGATAGAGTACTATCAGCAACTTCTGGAAAAGCAACAAGAAACAAAGGCTCTTTGGCACGACATTAAAAAATATACCGCCGCAATGCAAGCGGTTGCAGCACAAAATGACTCTGAACAACTCCGTCAGATTGCTCAAGCAGCTGCGGATGCTTATGAACGTGTGAAAGACATCTCTGCTGTTGGAAATCCTGTGGTTGATGCTTTACTGAATCAATATCTCCGTTCTGCAAAAGAAAATCAGATTGAAGTTCTCTTAGATATAACGATTCCAGAAGTTCTCGCTATCTCAACATTGTTATTAAGCGTTGTTATTGGCAACACATTCGATAATGCAATTGAAGCTTGTCGACTTATCGCTCCAGAGAAAAGGGTGATTCACTTGCAACTGCGAAAACAGAACCGAATCCTGTTTTACAGTATCGAAAATCCATATATAGATGCTGTCACCCAACTGCGTGTAGGAAAACACCATGGTTACGGGCTGAAAAATGTAGAACGTGCTGTGAATCAAAACAACGGTAATTTTCAGGTAGAGAAAAGTAACGGACACTTTATTGTACAAATTCGTTTAAACTGTGAGAATTAAATGCGTTCCACAGCCAAATAATCAGCACACATCTATACTGATTGTTTGGCTCTTTATTTTGTAAAGGAGCGTGATGCCATTGACCCAACCCAAAACCGACCTATCCTACCTCCGCAATGAAAAAGCCAAAGCCGAACAGAAGCTGCGCTCTTGCCAGCACCGGGAGAGGATCCTTGAACGCCAGATGTCAGAGCTGAACCGGAGAGAGCGTGTGCATCGCCTTTGCACTCGTGCTGGAATGCTGGAAAGCTTTCTTGTCTGTCCGGGAGAATTGACCGACGATCAGGTGATGGAGCTGCTGAAAATTTCATTCCGTCAACCTGAAGTCGTTCTGGCGCTTGCAAAGATGGTGCATGACGTTCACGAAAAGCAGAACGTTCCAAACCCCCTATGAAATAGGGCGCAATTATACACCGTTCCGGTGAAATTGCGGTCTTGCAGACGGCTCGATGAAATCGAAGCTGGCGTTTGTGCGCCAGCCCGATTCCATCCCAAGGAAAACTGCATTTTCCTTGCGCTGCTTTGCAGCTATCCTTTTGCGGCTCCCGCCTGAGACCGAAGCGCACAGCACTCCGCTCCAAGGCGGCGAGTACAACCGAATACGATTCCAGACCGTTCATCAAGAGCAATCTTGCTGGGCGGTCTTTTTGTTTGGAGGTGATGCCTATTCCGTGTCCGCATTTCAAAATCACCATCGTCAAGCGCAGCCAAGGGCAGTCCGCTGTTGCTGGGGCTGCTTATCAGAGCGGCGAACGGCTGTTCAGCGAGTACGACCAGAAAACAAAATTCTACAACAAGAAAAAAGAACTTGTCCATGCCGAGATCATGCTGCCGTCCCATGCGCTGCCCGGATATGCAGACCGGGCAACGCTCTGGAACGCCGTGGAAGCCGTGGAGAACCAGTGGAACTCCCAGCTTGCACGGCGCATCGTGCTGGCGTTCCCGGTGGAAGTTCCGAAAGAGCAGTACCTGAAAATGATTCGGGAATTCTGTCAGGAGCAGTTTGTTTCCAAAGGCATGATTGCCGACTTTGCCATTCACGACAAGGGAGATGGAAACCCACACGCTCACATTCTGCTGACGCTCCGGGCAATAGATGAACACGGCAAGTGGCTCCCGAAAGCCAGAAAGGTGTACGACCTTGACGAGAACGGTGAGCGCATCCGGCTCGCTTCCGGCAACTGGAAGTGCCACAAGGAAAACACGGTGGACTGGAACGACCAGAAGTATGCCGAGGTCTGGCGGCATGGTTGGGAGACCGTCACCAACCGCTATCTGGAAGCGGCTGGCCGCCCGGAACGTGTTGACCTGCGCTCCTTTGAGCGACAGGGCATCCAGCAGATACCGACCGTGCATCTCGGTCCCGCCGCACACCAGATGGAAAAGCGTGGAGTGGAAACTTTTCTCGGCAACCTGAACCGGGATATTCGCGCCGCCAATAGCCTGATGCAGTCCATCCGCAGTGCGATTCGTGGGCTGCAACGCTGGATCGCAGACCTGAATGAAAAGAAGCAGATTCTTTTGGATGCACTGGAACAAGCCAAGGAGCCAATGCTGTCCGACCTGCTGGTGGATTACTTCAACCTCCGCAACGAGCAGCGCAGCGATTGGTCTGGCAAGGCAAAACTGAAATGCACTATTCGGGACTTTGAGGAAGTCAAACAGGCGGTGGACTATCTGAAAGCCCATTCCCTGAACACCATCGAGGATTTGGACACTGCAATTTCTAACCTGAACCAGACCGCCGCCCCTCTCCGCAAGCAGTTGAAGCAGAACGAAAACCGTATGCGGGCAATCGCCCAGATCAAGGATGCTGCCGCCGCCCATGCCAAGCTGAAGCCCATCCACGACACCTTTATCAAGAAGAACTTCAAGTTGACCAAGGACGCTTATGCCGCCCAGCACAAAGAGGAGCTGGACACCTTTAATAAAGCTGTCCGCACTCTGATGAAACTGAACGGCAGCACAGCGGTAGATTTTTCGGCATTGGATGCCGAATTTTCTGCGCTGCAATCCGGCAGCGCAGAACTGCGTACCAAACTGGAAACCTTGCAGCCGGACATCTCCGCCCTGAAAAACATCCGCAAATATATCGACATGGTGCTGAATAAGCAGCAGCTTTCCGCACCGGGCGGTAAGATGCCGGAGAAGGAATCGGTGCTGAAACAGCTGGAGCAGCTTCAGCAGAAAAAGTCCAACTACAAAACGATTTCTACCACCCCAAACCGCGAAGAATCGCTCTAAACGATCTTTCTGTCACCGATATGCCGTTGCAATCAGTGGCAGAAGTACATAATTCATTTGTTTTTTGCTGGCTTTTGGCTATTCTCGCTGGCTAGTGAGTAGAGGCGTACTTTTAAGGCAGAAATTTTCTCCAACACCCCCCATTTTAGGCCACTTTTTCTGTTAATAGTAGAAGCGCCTCTTTGAAAGCCGGTCATTTGTGACCTTTTTGTTAATTCTCAAAAAGATGGTTGTCTTTGGGCTGTTTTCGTTGCCTACCTATTGAGAGGATTTTTTCAAAAGCGGAGATTTGGTCTCAAGAATTACAATTCAATTACAAGTTTCTCACCAATGCTACGAAACAGACGTTCTCGATGCCTACCAAGTGTAGGGCATCTTTTTCAAGACCATTCTCGGACTATTATGACGTTTTGTTTACAAAATTGCTTGCAATGCTACGAAATGGCCTTTTTCATCGGCTACCAAGTAGAAGGATGTTTTTCGTCCGTCAAAGTCCAGAAATCTTCCATATGTTCCTTGACAAGTGAATAGTTCAATCGTCCGGTACTTCACAAAAGGTACTTCTGTAACTCGCAGCCCGGTCATAACGAAGACGGGGTGGCTGAAATGCCAATGGTGCGGTGCAAGCCCGCCGCCGGACGATTCCCCACTCCTAGGGAAGTCGAGGACCAATATGGGAGACCTTAACTTATTAACGCAGTTGAGCACTTGTTTCGTGCTTTTCTGCGACTGGAGAATTGGAACCCACCAATTCTCGTTACATACTCTTTGTTCCTGATTTCTGCTTCAGCTGGAGGTGATCAACATTTCAGAATATCTTACCACGCAAACTCTGCTGCCGCCGTTTCTCCCATACCCACGCTTCCTTTTGGAACTTGACCTGAGCCAGACTGCAAAAATGACTTATGCGCTGCTGCTCGACCGTGCCACGCTCTCGCAGAAAAATCTCTGGACAGATGAACGAGGTTTCGTGTTTGTCATTTTTACGATTTGCTCTTTGGCTGAGCAGCTAGGGCGCAGCACGGTCAGTGTTTCCAGTGCGCTTAAGGAATTGGACGCTGCGGGATTGATTGAGCGCAGACGAACGCGGTTTTCTTCGCCCAATCACATCTTTGTAAAAATTCCAAATGTTGAATAGTTCTGCGTTTTTCACGATTCAAGAACCGCCAAAATCACGATTCTGTGATGCAGATTCTTAATGGCATCTGCAAAAGAGATTTTTCCTATGCAGTATAGCAGCCTTTAAGACTGTATCAAAGAAAACTTTCACCTAACCAACGTAATAAAACAAAAAGAGAAAAACGAATAGAATCCATCCATTCCTTTCCGTATTTGCGCCACATGAATGAGGAGGTCTGCCCTTGAACAAAGAAAAATCTGAGAAGAAGCCTACCACACGCAAACGTGCGCCGAGAAGTCCGAAGTCCGTGCGCCTGATCGTGGAACGCCATTATATCGGCAATGTGCCGATGAATACGCTTTTTCAGCGGCTTGCGGAAGAAGAAATTCGTAAAACTGCCGAATCGTATCTTGCCGCTGGCTAATTGGACGTTTTACTGCGGAAAAGGGCTTGCATCATCACGCAGCATCCGCTACAATGTGATTGATGAGGTCTCTTTTCCATTATGGAGGTACACATGGAAAAGGACAAAAAAGTAACTGCTTTATACTGCCGGCTGTCAAAAGATGACGGTTCAAACAGCGAAAGCCTGAGCATCCGCACTCAAAAGGCGATGCTTATGGAGTATGCCACACGCAACGGTTTCGGGAATTGCCAGTACTATGTTGATGATGGTTACAGCGGTACGAACTCTGACCGCCCTGCCTTTCAGGAACTTCTGGATGATATCCGGGAAGGAAAGGTGGCAACAGTCATTACCAAAGACCAGTCCCGACTTGGACGCAACCACATCGAAACCGGAACGTATATGGAAATCTTCTTTCCTGAACACGGTGTCCGCTATATTGCAATCAACGATGGTTATGATTCCAACGAGCAATCTCAGATGGATATTGCCCCGTTCCGAAACATCATCAATGAAATGTACGCCAAAGACACTTCCCGAAAAATCAAGAGTGCCCTTCGGACACGCAAGAAAAGCGGAAAGTATATCTCCAGCGGCGCACCGTTTGGCTACCAGAAAGACCCTGCCGACCACAATCACCTTGTGATCGACCCGAACACCGCCCCCGTTGTTGAGTATATCTATTCAATGGCAGAGGAAGGGCTGGGGCTTCACCGCATCGCCAAGCGGCTCCACGATGAAAAAGTCTTGAAGCCGTGTTACTACAAGAAAGAGATGTTTGGCCGCTTTATTGATGATGAAAAGATGTATGATTGGGACAGTGCCTATATCAGTCAGGTTCTGCACAGCCCAGTCTACGCCGGACACATCATCTACGAAGCCAAGCCCACCGTGTCCATGAAATCCAAAAAGCGGCGTTATATTCCGTTTGAAGAACGCGCTATCGTTCCGAATACACATGAAGCAATCATCCCACAAGACCGTTGGGAGAACGTGCAGCGAATCCTTTACAGCCGTTCCGGCTGCTTTATGTGCGATAAGACCGACTACGACAATATCTTCAAGGGCATCGTCCGCTGTGCAGACTGCGGCAGAACGATGTTAGTCAAGGTCGAGCACAGGCGCAAACGTAACAGTGTTCTGGATCAGACATTTTATTGTTGCAGCACTTATCGGAAATATGGTGCGAAAGCCTGTGACTCTCATAATTTGGAAGCCCGTGTTCTGCATGAAGCTGTCTTTGCGGACATTCAGGCACACGCAAAGGCCGCTGTGAGCAATCGGGAAGCCCTTGTGAAGAAGATTGCAAATCAGATGCACCTCCGGGTGTCCTCTGACCGGGCGCAGCACAAACGGGATTTGAAGCAGTGTAAAGCACGAATCGCAGAAATCGAAGACCTGTATGCAAAACTTTATGAGGACGTATCAAAGGGACTTCTCCCGGAGAAACGTTTTCAAATGCTTGCAGATCGCTACGACAAAGAACAGGCTGAACTGACCGAAAAGATTGAGCAGTACGAGCGGGAAGGCCGTGCTGAACACGATCAGCTGGACAAGATTCAGGATTTTATTGATGAAGTCAGCAAGTACGCTGGCATCACCGAACTGAACTATAAGATTCTGCATCAGCTGATTGACAAGATTCTGGTATCCAAAGCGGAAAAGGTCGATGGCGAATACGTCCAGAAAATCCAGATTTTCTACCGCTTTATCGGCCCATTGGATGCCATCGAGTAACAAAGTCAGAAAAGTCACCTCCGAGAACTATCCTACAGATTCCGGACGGGAGGGAGAATTGATCTTCCGACTTGTCTACCAGCAGGCCGGCTGCAAAAAGCCTGTTTCTCGCCTGTGGCTGTCCAGCATGGAGGAAACCGCCATCCGGGAAGGTTTCGCCCATCTCAAACCGTCAACTGAATACGATGCGCTGTACAACGCAGCACTCTGCCGGGAACGTGCCGACTGGATGGTCGGCATCAATGCGTCCCGGCTTTTTTCGTGCCTGTACAACCAGCCCTTGGCGGTAGGGCGTGTTATGACCCCGGTGCTTGCCATGACGGTGGTTCGGGAAGCTTCCATTGCCGCCTTCACGCAAGAGAAATTCTACACGGTTGCCCTGACCCTTGCAGACGGCGGCACTGCATCCAGCAAACGATTTGCACAGAAAGCGGATGCTGAACTACTGCTTTCCAAATGCCGAAAGGAGGGACGTGTCACAGTGCAGAAGATGGAACGCAAGGAAAAGTCCGAAAGTCCGCCGCAGCTCTACGACCTTACCGCATTGCAGCGGGATGCAAACCGTCTGCTGGGGTTTACGGCACAGCAGACCTTGGATTATGCCCAAAGTCTTTACGAAAAGCGGCTCATCACCTACCCCCGCACGGACAGCCGATTTTTGACGGAGGATATGGCGGCATCCCTGCCGGGGCTGGTGACGAACACGGGCAAGGCGTTTGCTGTGGAAGAGCCGTTTCCCATCCATGTGCAGCAGGTCATCAACGGCAGCAAAGTCACCGACCACCATGCGCTGCTGCCTACGAAAAGCATGGCAAAAGCAGACCTTGCCGCCCTCCCTGCCGGGGAGCGGAATGTCCTGCGGTTGATTGCCGCACGGCTGCTCTGCGCTGTGGGCGAACCGCACTGCTATGCAGAAACTACGCTCACCACCATCTGCGCCGGAGAGGAATTCTCCGCAAAAGGCAAGTTGGTGCTGTCCGATGGATGGAGAGCCATGGAGCGGAAAATGCTGGGCGAACTGTTGGGCAAGCAGAAAGAACAGGCTGTTCTGCCCGATGTGCAGGAGCAAAGCCAGTGCAGCGTTGCCAGTGCTGAACTGAAAGAGGGGCAAACGTCCCCGCCGAAGCATTTCACCGAGGACCTTCTACTTCATGCGATGGAAACCGCCAGTGCAGACAGTATGCCGGAGGGCGTAGAACGTCAGGGCATCGGTACCCCGGCCACCCGCGCCGCAACTATTGAAAAGCTGGTGCAGAAGGGCTTTCTGGAGCGCAAGGGCACCAAGAAAACCAAGGTGCTGCTGCCTACCGACAAGGGCAAAGCCCTTATTACCGTAATGCCCGAAGAGATCCAGTCCCCGGAAATGACCGCCGATTGGGAAACAAAACTGCTGCAAATCGAACGTGGCGAAATGGAGCCGAGTGAATTTATGACTGAGATCAATATGGTGATTACCGAACTGGTAAAGAACACGGAAATGAAAAAAGGAGCGAATGCACTTATGAAAAGCAAGATTATTGGTGTCTGCCCGAACTGTGGTGCAAATGTTGTGGAGCGTGAAAAGGGCTGGTTCTGCGAGAACCGGGAGTGCCGTTTCGTGCTGTGGAAGGACAATGCGTTCTTCAAGCGTCTGGGCAAGCGTCTGGACGCTCATGTGGCGGACAAGCTGCTGCGGGATGGTCGGGTCCGCCTGAAGGACTGCAAGAGTGCCAAGGGCAAGACCTACAATGCCACCGTGCTGCTGTCCTGTGAAGCTGATGGCCGCAGCAAGTTTTCTCTTGAATTTGAAGGTGGTTGCTGATGGAGCAGAAAAAAGAAGCGGTTTACCTTATCAACGATGAACGCTATCTCCACCTCCGGGAAAATGGCGCAGGAGTCGGCTTTGCCACCTACAACAAGGTAACTGGTGAGCCGCTGGAAAGCGGGCAGATCTCGGAAAAGAACCTGCCGCCCGATGGCAGGAACGCCATTTCTGCCGCCCGGAACTGGTATCTGTTTGAACTTTCGGACGATGACCGCAAGGCCATCCAACAGGAAAGCGTAAAGATCCTCGAAAACATCCCGCAGGCGGGCATCGGCAGACGGCGCATCTGGGAGCCGGAAACGCTGCCGAGGGATATTCGTCTCATCAACAGCCACTATGATGACCTCTATCGCATTCCAGATGGCGGCGTGATTCAGGTGGATTACCCGGATGGGCGCAGTTTTACGGCACGGGTGGAACATCTGGATGATTACCACTTTGACATGGGCGGTTTGGGCAATGTGTTCCACATCTGCCAGTTTGCCGAAGTCATGGAACGAAACCATGCAGACTTCTACCCGGAGATTCAGACACAGGACGAGCAGGCGGCGTGGGAACTGGGCGGAAAAGGCTACCTTGCCATCCAGTCCTGTGAGGATGGATGGGACTACACCCTCTACCACAGCGATTATTCCGTGATGGACGGCGGGCAGTTGGATGCCCCGGAACTGACCATTCAGGAAGCCCGTGAGCAGATTCTGGAAGCGCACCACATGGAAAAGGGGCGGCGGCTGTTGCAGGACTACGATGCCGTCATGGACAAAGTTGCGGAAGCCGAGGAACTGAGTGCAGACCATCGCCCTTCCACACTGGAAAAGCTGGCAGAACTGGCAAGTGATACGTCTGCGCCAAAATCGTCTGCACGTTCTGCGCCTGAACTGTGAGGTGGACGATGCAGCAAAAATGGAACCAGAATTTTGACGGTGAACCCATGACGGACATCCCGCAGAAGTTTCTGAACGCAGGGTGCGATGTTTATATGGTGATGCAGCTGAGGCATGACGAAAAAATCTTCGATGAAAGATTTGCTTCCATGCGGGAGTTGAATCGTCGAGGCAAAACGCCCGACCCGGAGCATTACGAGGTCACCTACTATGCTGATCTGCCCGCCATGTGGCAGGATGTGCCGGACAACGAGGTTCTGGAAGAACTGTTTCAGATGTTCAACCTCTCCCGTCCGCAGGATTTTGAGGGGCACAGCCTGTCGGTCAGCGATGTGATTGCACTCAAACGCAATGGCGAGATATCTGTGCATTATGTGGACAGCATCGGCTTCAAGGAACTGCCGGGGTTTCTGGACAAGCAGCCGGAACGCCATTCGGTACTGATGAATCTCAAGGAAAAGTGCGATGCCCCGGAGTGCAATCCTACCGTCTGCCGGAAAGCGAGGGATGAACATGAACTTTGACCACGAGGAATTGACCCTGATGATGCTCTACAACACCGGCACCCGGCTGGGGCTTATCCACGAGTTGCGGCTCATGCAGTGCTACCTGATGCCCGATGAAACTGCCCTGCGGGAACTGTCGGAGGGCGTTATCGAAAAGCTGAAACTGCTGACCGATGCGGAGTTTGCCGAACTGGAATTTCCACTGGACTGATCTTTGCCGCCTGCGGGCGGCGTACATATTCTCTTTTTGCATTTGGTGTGATATACTGAACTCGACAAATCGGAATTTGTCTTGACTTTATAAATTTCCCCGCCTGATTTGCCCCGTTCATTGTCCAGATAGTACATATAGCAGTGGTCACAGTCCTCACTGTATTTGCGGCAGCCATGCCAGGGATTCCAAATATCACTGCTCATACCGATTCCTTTCCAGTTCGCAAATCAGACTGTGAGGCATTCTTCGTGGCCCACGTACCGCACCAATCCCATAGGCTTTCAGCTTCTCAAACGGGAGAAAAGACGGGTTGTACTGATCCAGCTTTTTCAATCTCATCACATGGTTCATATGTACGTTGCCATCATCATAATGGTAAGGAATATTGACTTCTGTAGCTTCGCACCGATATAGAACAGCGGAAACCGGGGCCGTAACATATAGACAGACAACATCGCCAACGGCTACTTCCTCCTGTTTATAGCCTTGGTCAGTAGTTTGATACTATGTACGAACTTTCTGCGTACTTGCTTTCGTTTTCGGATACCGTACAATATTTATACAATGAATCGTCAAGAGAGGAGGCAACAAGGTGACTTCTTTAACCATAGAACAAAAAAGAGTGGACATATACCCAAGCGCAAAGCCGGGCAGCCCAGTTATCTATCTCAACACCTTTTCCAATGCCGTTAACAGTGTGTATAAAAACCTGATGGCGCTCGGCTGCCCAGATTTCAGTCTGGTGGCGGTCAGTAAGCTGAAATGGGATCATGACATGACACCGTGGTATATGGGGCCGATCTCTAAACACGATACGCCCTGCACCGGGGGTGCGGATGATTACCTGAAACTGCTTCTGGATGAAATTATGCCGGAAGCGGAAGCGCTCCTTCCCGGTGCGCCCGCCTGGCGGGGCCTCGCCGGTTACTCGCTGGCCGGGCTGTTCGCCCTCTACGCTCTCTACCAAACGGATGTGTTTGCCCGCGCAGCGAGTATGTCAGGTTCCTTCTGGTTTGAGGGCATCATGGAATATGTGTGCTCCCATGAGATGAAGCGCAAACCTGACTGTCTGTATTTTTCTCTCGGAGACAAGGAGAGCTCCACCGATAATCCGATTTTGAACGTTGTGCAGCAGAATACGCAGAAGATAGAAACACTGTGCCACGGGAAAGGCATCGAAACCACCTTCGTACTGAACAGTGGCAGCCACTATCAGGCGTGCAACAAGCGCACAGCGGCTGGCATTCACTGGATATTAAATAGATAAACCGACAAGGAGATAAAACGATGGATACGATCTATTCGCTTTTTCAGAAGGTAGTTAAAGAACATGAAAATGCCCCGGCTATCATTGAAAACGACCGCACCATGACTTTTGGAGAGCTGTCCAACATGGTGGATATGATCACGTGCAGCTTTCCGCAGGAAGTACACAGCATCGGCATCGTCATGCGTCACCGAACCGAGATGATTGCCTCGATTCTGGCGGTACTCAAATGCGGCGGCCGATACGTCCCAGCCGAGCCGGATTTTCCCACCGGGCGCATCCATGACATGATGACCGAGGCACAGGTGGATTTTGTGCTGACGGAACACGCCTTTGCGCCCAAACTGAACAGTTTCCCCATCCGCTATACAGATTGTGAGATCTGCGGCGTGGAGACGCCCTCCTGGAAGCGCAACGCCGTGGAGGACCCGGAACGCCCCGCCTATGTGCTGTATACCTCCGGCACGACCGGGCGGCCCAAAGGCGTCTGTGTTACCAACCGCAATGTCTGCCACTATGTGCGCGCCTTTGCGAATGAGTTCCACCCCGGCCCCGGCGATGTCATGCTGCAATATTCCGTCTGTTCCTTTGACATCTTTGTGGAGGAAGTGTTCACCAGCCTGCTGAATGGCGCCGCTCTGGCCATCCCCTCTGACGAGGACAAGGCCGACATCCATGCGTTGATGGCTTTTGTGGAACGCCACCATGTGACTATGATCAGCGGCTTTCCGTATCTGCTGGCAGAAATGAACCACCTGTCTGTCATTCCGTCCTCTCTGCGGCTGCTTATCAGCGGCGGCGATGTGTTGCGGGGCGTTTATGTGGATCACCTGCTGGACAAAGCAGAGGTTTACAACACCTACGGCCCCTCCGAGACAACGGTCTGCGCCTCCTATTACCGTTGCAATAGTGGAACTGTGTTGGAGGACGGTACCTATCCCATCGGTCATCCTGTACTGGGTGCGCAGATCAGGATTCTGGATCAGTCTGGCAACGCGGTTGCCAAAGGGCAGACGGGTGAGATTTGCATTTATGGCGGCGGTGTATCTCTGGGCTACATTGGCGACCATGCCGAGGAAAACAGAGCTTTTGAGCGGCAGCCGGACGGCAGCACCATGTACCGCAGCGGCGATTTGGGCTATATCCTGCCGGATGGCAACATTGCATTCCTGCACCGCAAGGACGACCAGATCATGATTTACGGCAAGCGGGTGGAACTTGCCGAGGTGGAGTCCCGGCTCTATCGGTGCAAGGATGTGCAGCAGGCTATTGTCCGGGCTTTTACAGACGAGGATGGACTGTCCTATATGACCGCCTATGTGGTGCCTTCCGACAATAAGCTGAAAGTCTCGGAAGTAAAAAAAGAACTGTCTGAAAATTTGACTTCCTTTATGATCCCAGAGTTCTTTGTGAAGATGAAGCAGATTCCTTTGAATGTCAACGGTAAGCCGGATGTGTCGAAACTGCCGGTGGTAATGAAAGCGGGGGCATTATAATGGAGATTCAGATCCGGCAGGCCACGATCCAGGACCTGAATGTATTGATGCAATGGCGAATGGAAGTCTTGCATGAGGTATTCTCCATCCCCTCGGAGCGGTCTGTAACAGAGCTGGAATCGGAAAATCGCCGCTACTATCAAACAGAACTGCCGCAGGGCGGACATATTGCCTGCTTTGCCTACGTAGGGGAGGAAATCGTCGGCTGCGGCGGGATATGCCTCTATCATGAGATGCCCTCACCGGACAATCTAAACGGGAAATGTGCCTACCTGATGAACATTTATACCCGGCCGCAGTTTCGCGGACACGGCATAGGGAACAGAATCGTCAGGTGGCTTGTAGAGCAGGCTCGTCAGCGGCATATTTCAAAAATTTATCTTGAAACCTCAAACAAAGGCAGGCCGCTGTATCAAACAATCGGTTTTGCCGATATGAAGGATATGATGAAACTGTCCCGTGAAAAATAAGCAAAATCAAAGGAGCATACATACAATGGAGCCAATCATCTGAAACGTTGAAGTAAAAAGAGTCCTCACAAAATCCAATTTGCCTGTGAGTGATTATTCGGTCAATCCTTATGTGGGCTGTGGCCACGGCTGCAAATATTGCTACGCATCTTTTATGAAGCGTTTTACCAATCACCCGGAGCCCTGGAGAGAGTTCATAGACGTTAAATTTTGGCCGGAAATCAAACACCCGGAGCGGTATGCAGGGAAAGAACTGTTTCTCTGTTACGTGACCGACCCATATCAGCCGCTGGAGGAAACCGCCTGCCGCACCCGCGCCATTTTGGAGCAGATGCAGGGCAGCGAGTGTAGCCTCAGTATTGCTACCAAGTCTGACCTGGTGCTGCGTGACCTTGACCTCATTAAAACATTCCCCAATGCGCGGGTATCCTGGTCAATCAAACACACTGGACGAAGATTTTCGCGCTGATATGGACAATGCAGTGAGCATTGAGCGGCGGCTGGCCGCTATGAAAGCATTCCATGATGCTGGTGTGCGCACCACCTGCTTTATCTCGCCGATTTTCCCCGGCCTCACCGACCTGCCCTCCATCATCCACCGGGCGAAGAATCAATGTAATTTGGTCTGGCTGGAAAACCTAAACTTGCGGGGCGGTTATAAGAAAACGATTTTTGACTATATAACGGAAAAACATCCAGACCTGCTGCCGCTGTACGATACCATTTACAATAAAAAAGAACGCAGCTACTGGTCAATGCTGGATGCGCAGATGCGGCAGTTTTGCCAAGAGGAAGGGCTACTGTATGTCCGGGATGATGATTCCATCAAACGCCCGTTCAACGATCCGCCTATCGTGGTCAATTATTTTTTCAACGAAGAGATTATCCCTCGGCCAAAATGCAGAAGAACAGGTAATCAAAACTATATAGTAACATGCAGAAAGCTAGAAGTTGTAGAGGTGAGGTTATGAAACGCGCAGAATTAGAATCAGACATATAACGCCGAGACAGATTATCCGTGGCTCAAATATCCGAATTATGAGGTGTTCCGGCATTGTAATAATCGGAAGTGGTTTGCTCTGATTATGGATGTACCAAAGAACAAGCTGGGGCTGTAGGGCGAAGAAATGCTGGAAGTGGTCGATTTCAAATGTGACCCAATTCTGATTGGCACACTACGAGAGGAACCCGGCTTCTTCCCGGCGTATCATATGAGCAAGGATAGCTGGATTACTGTTGCACTGGATGTGCAGCGTATCAGATGACAAAATCAAAATGTTGCTTGATATGAGTTATGAAGCAACGATACCCAAAACATGCAAAAAGAGATACTGATAAATTCCCGTTTACCACCCAAGAACATCCATGAGAGAGGAGTGACCGTTATGAAGGAAAACAGAAAACTATTAAAAGAAGTGCTCAAGGACATCCGGCACGACATGACCGATGAGGAAGTGCTGAATCTGCTGGCAGACAGTAAGATCTCCGTCAGTCCTGAAAGCGAAAAAGAAAAGTATACGCTGGGGCAGCGTGCAGCAGATTCCATTGCAAAATTTGCCGGAAGCTGGGCGTTTATCTTTTCCTTTACCGGTGTTCTGATTCTTTGGATGGTGGTCAACACGGTGCTGGCTGCCAAAGCGTTTGACCCGTATCCGTTTATTCTGCTGAATCTGGTACTGTCCTGTGTGGCGGCAATTCAGGCACCGTTGATCATGATGAGCCAGAACCGTCAGGAGGAAAAAGACCGCCGCAGAGCGGAAAATGACTATAAAGTCAACCTGAAGACCGAGATCATGATCGAGGACCTGTACGATAAAGTAAACGCCATTCTTGCCAAGCAGTCCGCACTGGAAAAGCGGCTGCAAAACGATGGCAAAAATCATACAAAGCAGCAGGAAAACAACTGAATCCTAGCTTTTTTGCGCCAAAATGGGATAAGCCGGAAAGAAAACGGTGTGCGATTCCATCTCCCGGTGTTGATTTTTGTCTCATTGTGGTAATGGGGAAAGACAGATACAAGATATTGTTGCAAAAGTATTATTTTTTTGTGAATATTAGCACTCTACTATTGACAGTGCTAAAATGCAGTGCTATAACAGTGGCGTGCTCAGGAGGAAGGGAAAAAGGAGAGCCGCAAGACTCCCCGGAAAGCTCTTCCGAGTGGACGCTTCAGATTTTTTGCCCCGACCCGAACGCCGGGATTGGAGGAATGATTTATGCTTATGCCGACTGTTTTCCATGAAAACCTGTTCGATGATTTCTTCGATCCGTTCTGGAATGACGCTGCACTGGAACGTATGATGAACCGTGAGGCTCGTGATACCTTTGGTAAGCGTGGTGCAAACATGATGAAGACCGATGTCAAACAGACGGACAACGGTTATGAAGTAGCTGTTGACCTGCCGGGCTGCAAGAAGGAAGACGTTCAGATGGATCTGAACGACGGCTACCTGACCATTCAGGCAGTGCGCAGCCACAGTAATGACGAAAAGGATAAGAAGGGCCGCTATCTGCGGCACGAATCCTTCTCCGGCACCTGCGCACGCAGTTTCTACGTGGGCGATGTGAAGAAGGAAGACATCCACGCAAAGTTCGAGGATGGCGTCCTGCACGTCGAGTTGCCTGCTCCTCAGCAGACGAAGGCTTTGCCTGAGAACCCGAATCTGATTGCAATCGAGTAAAACGCCGGTCGTGTGCGCCAAGGCACAACGCACATAAGATGCCCCCGGAGAGCCGCAACAAGCCCTCCGGGGGCATTTTTTGTTTCCCGGTATTTTTCCGCAGCGGCAAGCCTTCGTCAAAACTCCGGGTGCCATTCATCCCGGATGCCAATGTCAGCACAGATGATTTTTCCGCACAGCGGCGCAGAAGCTTCTGCCATATGCAAAGGCTTATAACTGTCGAAGGTTACGGTCAAATCTGCATGGGCAACACCCTCGGCAACCTCCCCGGTATCCGTGTTGATGCCGCTGGGCAGGTCTACAGCCAGCACAAAGGTGTCGCTCTTATGCAGACGGCGTATCAGCCCGCAGGCAGCAAGACCGGAAGGCCGAAGTGCGCCATAAACTACCATAGATTCCATAAGCGAGTGACCTGAAAAGGCCGCTCGCTTTTTTGTTTACCACAGAGCTGAAAGGAGGCCAAAATGCCAAACAAAACGCAAGAATACCTTAACCTCGCCCAGCAAACGGCAAAGGAACTGACCCGATATTGGGAAAACTGGACGGACTACCTGACCACTGCATCCCGGCTGTACAAGTACAGTTTTGCAGACCAGTTGATGATCTACGCCCAGCGGCCTGATGCCACCGCCTGCGCCAGCTTCGACATTTGGAATAACCGCATGAACCGCTATGTGCGCAGAGGTTCTAAAGGAATCGCCCTGTTAGACCAGTCCAGCAGCGTACCGTGCCTGCACTATGTTTTCGATGTGAGCGACACCGGGGTGCGCCGCAATTCTCGCGACCCGGAGGTATGGCAGCTCGGCCCCGATTTGGTGCAGCCTGTGTCGGAAATGCTTGCCAGAGAGTACGGCGTTTACCATGAAAGGCTCAGCCAGCAGATTTCCGATTTGACGGGCAAGCTGGTGGATTCCTATTGGGACAACAATAGCAATGACATATGCCCGGAACATCGAAGCCATCCGCACCCTGTTCAAGCTGGAAGATGAACACCGTGGTGCTACTGCCGAGGAACAGCAGGTGCTTTCCCAGTATGTGGGCTGGGGCGGTCTGGCAGATGCCTTTGCCCCGGATAAGGATAACTGGGCAAAAGAGTATACGGTGAAAGAAGTCCGGCCCCGGTATAGCTGCTTTTATAAGATCCGGCATCCGGGTGACTGCGATGGGCAGTCTGGCTACGGTGTTTCCAAGCTGGATTCCATTGTAGAAGAAGTTGTCCGGCAGATCTTCGCACAGTTCCGGGAAGTTTCCCGGAAGAAGCTGCTGGAATCGGTCAAGACCAACGATGCCGCCCGCATCCAGAAGAAGGTCAAGAAAATCCAGAAAGACTTGGAAAGCAAGCAGAAAGAACTGGACGACCTGAAAGCCGAAACCATTCTGGTCATCCGGGGCGTAAGTGCCTTGGACAAAGAACTGCTGGGTACACTGGCAGCCGAGGCAAGAGAGGCTTTGGAAACTCTGGAAAAGCAGCTTGTTCAGGCGCAGGAAGAATACGAAGAAGCCACCAAAACGGCAAAGCGCAGCAACTACATCTGCAACGAGCTGTTTACATGGGCGGATGTGTACGACACCGCCAACCACGATGAACGCCGCGCTATCTTGCAGCAGTTCATTGCGGAGATTCGTGTCCGAAAAGACTACGAAATCTCGATCACCCTGAACGCCAGCTTCAACCAAGTGGAACAGCTCAAGGCTGTGTCAACCTACGATGGTGCGGAAATTTTTGAAGGAATTTCCGAGAAGGGAGCATAAAAGCGATGCACTTGCCCGCAGAACTCTGCAAAATGCAAAGAAAGAAGCGTGAAACCGATGGATTTTCAAAAAGTACATGGATGACCCCACCCGGTTCGCATCCGACTTCAGGGTTCGGAGCCCGGCACGGTCTGCCAAAGTTTTTTAGGCATAAAAAACGCCGCATCGTACAAAACGATGCGGCAAATTGGTGGACCTAGAGGGATTCGAACCCTTGACCTCTCGGATGCGAACCGAACGCTCTCCCAGCTGAGCTATAGGCCCATATTTAGGGGCGTGACTCGGTTGGGCGACCAACCGACATACTCCCCATTTGAATGCCCACAACTCCGTGGGGCACAAAAGCGATACGCTTGCACTCCCAACTGAGCTATAGGCCCATGTGATGACCCTGTAAGTGTAACTCTGTTCGGGAAATTTGTCAAGTATTTTGGGCAGGGCCAAAAAGCATCGCTCAGCGGTTGCCTAGCTGCCAGAAAGCAACAGCGCTGGCAGCGGCAACGTTCAGGGAATCCACGCCGTGGGACATAGGGATTTTTACGGTGTAGTCACAGGCGGCAATGGTGCTGTGGGCAAGGCCGTCACCCTCTGTGCCCAGCACGATGGCGAGCTTCGGCTCGGCGGAAAGAGCGCTGTCGTCAATGCTTACGGAGCGGTCGCTCAGAGCCATGGCAGCAGTCTTGAAGCCAAGACTGTGCAGCTGAGCAATGCCGTTTTCCGGCCAGTCGGCAGGGCAGGTGCCGATCTGCGCCCAGGGCACCTGAAACACGGTGCCCATGCTCACACGCACGGCACGGCGGCACAGCGGGTCGCAGCAGGAAGGAGTAACGAGCACGGCATCCATGTTCAGTGCAGCGGCGCTGCGGAAGATCGCTCCCACATTGGTGGAGTCCACAATGCCCTCCAGAACGGCCACCCGGCGGGCATTGCGGCAGACCTCTTCCACGCTGCGCGGCAGCGGGCGGCGGAAGGCGCACAGCACGCCGCGGGTCAGCTCGAAGCCGGTCAGGCTGGCAAGGGTCTCGCGGTCGGCTGTGTACACCGGGGCATCCCCGCAACGGGTCAGGATATCGGCAGCCGGGCCGGTGATCTGTTTACGCTCCATGAGCAGGGAGAGCGGTGTGTATCCGGCATCCAGCGCGCGGGCGATCACCTTGGGGCTTTCGGCAATAAAGATGCCTTTTTCCGGTTCCAGACGATTGCGCAGCTGCGCCTGCGTCAGGCGGGCATAGACATCCAGCTCCGGTGCGGAAAGGTCTGTGATCTCGACAATATTCGGCATAAGGAAGTTCTCCTTTGGAAAAGCTTTTTTCTTATTCTAACACAACCTGTGAGGGAATGCAAAGTGCGGGCCGGGCACGGGCCGTATTTTCGGCGCTGGCAGAGCGCCGGGATACACATGCCGGATATGTAAAACTGATATGGACCAAGCTGTAAAAATATATTATAATAATAGGGTACGAAAAGAGGGGAAAAGGTAATATGAAAACAAAACATCATGGGCAGATGTCAGAGTCCTTCCTGACGGCGGTGTTCCTTTCGCTTTCGGGCGGGCTGCAGGATGCCTATACGTATCTGTTCCGCGGTAAGGTGTTTGCAAATGCACAGACCGGCAACATCGTGCTGCTGAGTTCCAACATCATGGATGGTCAGTGGGATCGGGTGCTGCACTATCTGGTTCCTCTGTGTGCTTTTGCGCTGGGCGTACTGGTGGCAGAAAAGATGCGGGAGCGCTTCTGCGACATGCAGCGGCTTCACTGGCGGCAGCTGGTGGTGCTGGGCGAAGTGCTTCTGCTGTTCATTGTAGGTCTTTTACCGCAGGAGCAGAATCTGCTGGCAAACGCCATCGTTTCCTTCTCCTGCGCAATGCAGGTGCAGGCGTTCCGCAAGGTGAACGGCTATGCATTTGCCAGCACCATGTGCATTGGTGACCTGCGCAGCGGTGTGGAAGCATTCTGCATCTGGAGCAAGACCCATGAACCGAAAGTTAAGGATCGGATGATGCGTTATTTTGGCATCATTCTGTTGTTCGCGGTGGGTGCCGGTATTGGAAGCATGGGAGCAGCGCGGCTGGCAGGAAAGACCATCTGGATCTCCTGCGGGCTGCTGCTGGTAAGCTTTGCGCTCATGTTCATTCGGGAAGAAATCGAAGAAAACCCTGCGATCGAAAAGGATCTGGCTGAGATCCGGCAGGAGACACGGGAAATCGACCGGACTCTCAAGCAGGAACTGAAGGAAGAGCGCGAGGAACTGCATGAGGGATTACACGAGAAATTGAGATAAATCACCGGACATCAAAAAAGGAGCCGCTGCGTGATGCAGCGACTCCTTTTGCTTGTCGAGAAAGGAAATTACTCAGAACGCAGGGCGGTGACGGGGTTGCACTTGGCTGCGCTGCGGGCGGGAATCAGACCGCCAAGGATCGTGAGCAGGGTAGCCAGAACGATCAGGACCAGTGCAGCCTTGGGCGGCAGCACAGCGGTGACGCTGGTGGTTCCTGCAATGGAGTGGATGAGCATGTTGCCAGGGATCAGCAGCAGCAGGCACAGGCCCACGCCGATCACGCCGGAGCACATTCCGATAATGAAGGTCTCGGCATTGAACACCTCGGAGACATTGTGCTTGGATGCACCGATGGCACGCAGAATACCGATCTCCTTGCGGCGTTCCAGCACGCTGATATAGGTGATGACACCGATCATGATGGAAGAAACCGCCAGCGAGATGGCAACAAAGGCCACCAGCACATTGCTGACCATATCCACGATCTTGGTCACGGCGCTCATCAGGGTGCCGACCGTATCCGAGAATATGATCACCTTGTCCTCTTCGCCCTGCGCACGCATGGCGGCGTTGTAGGCGTTCAGGCTGTCCACGATACGGTTCTTGGCCTCAAAGCTCTTGGGGTAGATCCAGATGCTGCCGGGCTTGGCATAATCCGAATAGCCCAGTGCACCAAGAACACTGCTGTAGGAGGTGGTGCTGGACTGCAGGTTCATCTTGACCAGATCCACAAGGTCGTCGGTGCTCATGTTCACCTGCACGGCACTCTGGAACACAGTGGGGTCGATCTTCAGGGCATCTTCCACCTGACTGCTGAGCTGAGCGATGTTGTTCTGGATGGCGGACTGGATCTGCTGGCTGAATTGAGTGGTCAGATGGGTCATCAGCTGCTGCATCACGGTGCTCATCTGGGTCTGAATGGCAGCGGTGAGTTTGGTCTGCAGAGCTTCGCCCAGCTTCTGGCTCAGCTGTTCCGAGTAGCTTTGCAGATAGCTCGTCATGATGCCCTGCAGGTTCTGCTGAAGCGAAGCGGTGAACTGCTCCTGCAGGCCGGTGGTGTCCAGCAGGTCGCCCATGGATTCGGACAGAAGCTGTTTGAACTGGTCGCTCTCCATATAGGAAGAGAAACCGATCTTATCCAGATTCAAGATGCCGTTGCCGATGATATAGCGCTTATAGCCATTCATGATCTTCTTCATCAGGCTCTGCAGCGCATCCTCCGAGACGGACAGGTCCATATCGGCAAACAGCTGGCTCAGATCCAGCGCGTCCATGTCCGGCAGCTCCACATCGCTCATGTCGATGTCGCTCAGGTCCAGATCGCTCAGATCCAGCTGGAATGCGGACGGATCAAGGATGGAGGAAAAGTCAAAGCTGCCATCCTGCAGATCAAATGCACCGCTCAGGTCGAACTGCAGCTTGCTTGCATCGAACTGGAAGGCATCCTTCAGCATATCGGTATCCACAGAGAACAGGGAAGAAATGTCAAGATCGGTTTCGCGCTGGTCGGCATCAAAGCGCTCGCCGGTCAGCACGTTCACTTCCGGGTCGGCAAGCTGCTGCTTTACCACTTCACTTTCGGCTGCATGGTCGATGGCGTAGTAGGTGAGTGCATGGGTATAGGCAACGCCTATGGGCAGAATGGTGGAGCTGGCATCTGCGCGGGGCTGCACCACGCCCACGATGGTCAGATCCGGACTGTTTTCCACAAGCTGCTCCACATACGCTTCATCGTCGGAGCGGTTGCGCCAGATTTGGCGTTCTTCGTCATAAACGTAATAGTCCGAGCTGGTAACGATCTTATATTTCAGGCCCACAAAGGTATCGTAGGGGTAGGTGCCGTAGCCGGTGGGAGCCTGTGTGTTCTTGTTTTTTGCGTACTCCTGCAGAAAACGCATCATCACGCTGTCGTCCTCAATGCCCAGAATATAAAGAGCGTAATCGCTGATGCTGCCATCCGAATTCAGCACAAGAACGGCCTCGTTGTAGCTTTCCGGCCAGCGGCCTGCCTTGACATCGTACTGATCTTCGTACAGCGAAGGCTCTTCGGCCATCTCGGTAAACACGCTCTGATTGGTCATGGAAGAGACGATGCCGGCGGCAGAGGTGGTGTTGTTCAGCGCAGAAAGGCTGCTGTCCGGGAAGATCTGGCGCACGGTGCCGTCCTTGTTCTGGCGGTAGATCAGCGGTGCGATGCCGTAAGAATACTCGATGGAAGCAGCATCCTCCGAGATGGTGCACTCGTCGCTGTCCAGATATTTTTTCAGGGAGGCAAGGTCATTGACGGAGGAATTATCCTCGGTCAGCTGGCTCAGCAGTTCGCGCACTGTGACCATGCCCTCCGGGGTGGAAGAAGCGCTGGTGGCGCCCACATTGGTGTTGTTGGCAACGGCGCTGGTGTAGCTTCCCGGGTCCAGCAGGGCGGCAAGGTCTACGCCGGTGGTCGAGATCTGCAGCGGATATTCCGAAAGGGTGGAGCGTTCCATCTCCTGGATATAATTGCTCACACCGGCCGAGAGCGAAAGGATGAGCGCAATGCCGATGATGCCGATGGAACCCGCAAATGCGGTGAGCAGGGTGCGGGTCTTTTTGGTGAGCAGGTTGTTGAAGCTCAGCGCGAGAGCGGTGAGCGGCGACATGGAAGAACGGCCCAGATTTTTGTGCACCGGCGGCACCTGAGCGGAATCATCCGGCGCAAACGGTGCGGTGTCCGATTGGATCACGCCGTCCCGCAGGCGGACGATGCGGGTAGCATACTGCTCTGCAAGCTCCGGGTTATGAGTGACCATGACCACAAGGCGGTCTTTGGCCACCTCCTTCAGCAGCTCCATCACCTGAATGCTGGTGTCGCTGTCCAGTGCGCCGGTCGGCTCGTCGGCCAGCAGGATGTCGGGGTTGTTGACCAGTGCGCGGGCAATGGCCACACGCTGCATCTGGCCGCCGGACATTTCGCTGGGGTGCTTGTGCAGCTGGTCGCCCAGACCTACCTGCTCCAGCGCCTTGGTGGCCCGGTTGCGGCGCTCGGCACCGGAAATGCCGGAGATGGTCAGCGCCAGCTCCACATTGGAAAGCACTGTCTGGTGCGGGATGAGGTTATAGCTCTGGAACACAAAGCCAATGGTGTGGTTGCGGTAAGAGTCCCAGTCGCGGTCGGTATATTTCTTGGTGGAGATGCCGTTGATGATCAAATCACCGCTGTCGTAGCGGTCCAGACCGCCAATGACGTTCAGCAGGGTGGTCTTACCGGAACCGCTGGGGCCGAGAATGGCGACGAATTCGTTGTCCCGCAGGTTCAGGCTGACATCATCCAGTGCTTTCTGCACCAGATCGCCGGTTTTGTATTCTTTCTTGATGTGGTTGAGTTGGAGCATGTGTGAGCCTTTCCGGCGCATCCTCGCAGGAACGCTGCCGCTGTACATTATAATAAACTGCCCGGATACAGGACCCGCAGCAAGGCGTTATACACTTCTATTTTACCGAAATAATATGAAAAAACTGTGTATATTTCAACGTAAATTTTGACCGGACCGGTATTTTTGGCTTTTGAGGCAGAAAAACAGGAAAATAAAGGAAAAATTGACGTGGAGGTTGAATTTGCGTCGCCGTCGTGCTATTTTAATAGCGGAAGATCCTGATAAAACAGAAAAGCATCGCGAAAGCAGAATTACACTGCCAATACGACGCAAAAAATCTGCGATGAACCGTAAGCACAAAATAAAATGCGTCGCAGAACAGAAAAACACGACAAAAAAACGCAACGAATGTGATTTTGACATTTTTAGACGCTTTTTCAGGATTGAACCAGCCCTCTCTGCTCTTTAAAATAAGATAAGAAAAACAAGGAATGCCTTGAAAACGTCGCAGGACCTTGTAGCAAGGGAGGAAAAATTATGGAACGTACATTTTCACCTATGATCCGTCAGTTTTCGGCAATCGACGGGTTGCAGAAAGCATATACGCTGGTATACTCAATGGATACAGGCAACGAAAACGGTTGCTGCCTGACGCTTTGCCGTACCGGGAACCGGCAGTACATGCAAAGCTGCTACATTGCAGCTGCACCAGAGTTCTGCTACCGGATCCTGCGCTATCTGTGTGAGAATGGCGTCCAGCCGGAGATCTGGCAGGATGTGGTAGAAGAACTGACCGATACAGAACAGCTCAGGCAGAAAGGCGGCGCGTTGCGTGGAGAGTGAGCACACAGCAAAAACGCTGCAGATCGCCCTTGGAAGCTACGACCGCAAGGAGCTGCGGGTGGAAAAGAACTACCTGCAGGAGCAAAGCCCTGCGTTGGAGTGCACCTGCTTCCAGAACGGCGGCCGTCTGCTGGAACAGCTGCGTCAGGGCCGTCAGTTTGATGTTGTGATCCTCTGCAGCCAGCTGGAAGATATGAGCGGGCTGGAGTTTTTAATGAATATCCGCAGCATGGATCCCAAACCGAATGTTGTTCTGTTTGATGAGGGCAGGCGGCAGAATACGAGTGCCATTTGTCTGGAATCGGGCGATGGATTCTGCTATGTGGGCCATGCCGAACTGAAGAACCTGCTGTGGGAGCTGTACCGCCTGCCGGGACGGCAGAGCCAGCGCATGGAACGCAAGTGTCAGGAACTGTATGAGGGCTGGGGCATCCAGCTGCCGGACGTGAACTGCAACTATCTTTCCTGTGCGGTGGGCGTGGTGTACGGCACCAGCCAGAAGCTGGCCATCCGCAAGGAGATCCTGCAGGCGGTGAGCGAGCAGTACGATGTGTCGGTCTCTGCTGTGGACAGCGGCATCCGGCGTATGATCGACCAGCTGGAAGCAAAGCCCTCGGCCAAGTGGCTGCGCTTCAAGGACGAAAGCGGATTTGCGGACGAGAAACCTACCACTGGTAAACTGATCTACACTGTCAAGAATTATCTTCAGCGTCAGAAGGACGACTGAGCATAAAACACAGGAGGCGCAAGGGTATGGAGCAGATGCGGCAGAACGAGGCGGGTGCACTGACCGCGCAGGCGATCCCGCAGAAGGATGTGGAACAGGCATGCTTCCATGCACTGGGCCTGATCGGACGCAATTGCGAATATCTGGACCAGCACCTTGCGCATGTGGGTGCCGACCAGCAGACCCGGCAGGCGGTGAACGATATCAGCGCTGCGTCGGCAAGGCTGGACCGCACTGTGAACGAAGTGATGTCGCTGCTGGATTTTCTGCGCACCGAGGAAGACCCGCGGCTCTATCCGCTGGACCTGTGCCAGCTACTGCAGCAGGTCGCCGCACAGGCCGATATGGTGCAGGCGCAGCTTGGGGTGGAACTGACGCTGGACTATGGCGGCTGGACAGCCTGCCGGGTCATGGCGGACCGCAATGATGCAGAACTGCTGTGCCTGCATCTGCTCTCGAATGCCTTGCGGGCCTGCAGTGCGGGCGGCAAAGTGCGGCTGATGCTGCGCCGCAGCGAAAGCTTCTGGCAGCTGACGGTGATGGATAATGGCTGCGGCCTGCCGGAAGCAGGCGAGGATACATGGCTGGAGAACCGGCGCTGCTTTCTGGGCGGCGCAAAGCTGGGCCTGCTGCTCTGCCGCGAGTGCTGCCGCCGCATGGGCTGGGGCCTGCGGGTGGAGCGCGCACCGGAAAAGGGCACACAGGCAGTGGTGACCATTCCGCTGTGCACCGACCGCATAATGGAGCCGACGGTAGAGCTGCATACGGGCGGCGATACGGCACAGGCACAGCAGCATCAGTACCAGCTGCGCAATATGCTGGTGCGGGAGCTGCGTACCATGCCGGAGCGCGGCGACCCGGACGAGCTGTGATGCATGCTGCATGATTGCATTATAATAATGAATAAGGACTGCTGCGGGGGAGATGCTCCTGTGCGGCAGTCCTTTTTTGTTGGCAAAGGTTAAGAACCTTTGCCAAGATACCGGTGCAGCCGCATAAAAAGCGACAAGTTCACAAAATGTTTAACTTTTTGAGCGGAAAATACTATTTTTTCTGTGTAAAATAAAGGACGCTGATTGATTGTGCCGCAAAATTGGATTATAATACAGCTGTATGCGATTCAATGAATGATTCGTTACCAAACTAATTTTTGGCAAAGAAATTGATTTTGCCGTCCACCGGGGGCTTTGCCTCCGGCATTTGTCCTTAGGAGGAAAAACAACGTGAGAGTAGGTCTTGACATCGGCAGTACCACCATCAAGTGTGTGGTGCTGGATGAACATGATGCGCTGCTGTATTCTACATACGAACGGCATTACAGCCATATTCTGGAAAAGGCGCAGGAGCTGCTGCGCCGCATCGATGCCGAGCAGTTGCACGGTCAGAAGGCGCTGCTGAGCATTTCCGGTTCGGCGGGCATGGGTCTGGCCGACAGCTGCGGCGTGCCCTTTGTGCAGGAGGTGTTCTCCACCCGCGTGGCGGTCAAGCGCTTTGTGCCTGCCACCGACTGCGTGATCGAGCTGGGCGGTGAGGATGCCAAGATCCTGTTTCTGACCAACGGTACCGAGGTGCGCATGAACGGCAGCTGTGCCGGCGGCACCGGTGCCTTCATCGACCAGATGGCCACCCTGCTGAAAATGGGTGCCGACGAGATGAACAAGGCAGCAGAGAACGCACAGCGCACCTACACCATTGCGTCCCGCTGCGGCGTGTTTGCCAAGAGCGACGTGCAGCCCCTGATCAATCAGGGTGCCCGCACCGAGGACATTGCTGCCAGCATTTATAAGGCTGTGGTCAACCAGACCATTGCAGGCCTTGCACAGGGCCGTCCCATCAAGGGCAATATCCTGTATCTGGGCGGCCCGCTCACCTTCAGCAGCGTGCTGCGCAAGAGCTTTGACGAAGCGCTGAACGTGACCGGCACCTGCCCGGAGAACAGCCTGCTGTATGTGGCACTGGGCGCTGCCCTCTATGCCGACAAGGCTTTTGTTCTGTCTGAGGTGGCCGATGCGCTGGATCGGTACGCCGCCACCGCCACCTACGCCAGCGAGCCGCCGCTGTTCGCCAGCAAGGAGGAATACGAGGCGTTCCACGCCCGCCACATGTCCCACAGTGTGCCGCGTGTGCCGTTCAGCGCGCAGTGCGGCCCGGTGCATATCGGCATCGACTCCGGCTCCACCACCGTCAAGCTGGTGGTGGTGGACGAGAAGAGCCAGATCCTTTACACCAACTATCAACCGAACCTCGGCAACCCACTGCCCCTCATCCGGGAGCAGCTGCTCAAAATTTACAAGGAGCACCCGGGCCTGCAGGTGGCCAGCGTGACCACCACCGGCTACGGCGAAGAGCTGGTGAAGAACGCGTTCCGCTGCGATTACGGTCTGGTGGAAACGGTGGCGCACTTTACCGCTGCAAAATACTTTATGCCGGATGTGGATTTCATCATCGACATCGGCGGTCAGGACATGAAGTGCTTCAAGATAGAAGATGGTGCCATCAGCAACATCTTCCTGAACGAAGCATGTTCCTCCGGCTGTGGCAGCTTTTTGCAGACCTTTGCACAGGCACTGGGCTATGACGTGAAGAAATTTGCAAGCCTTGGCCTGTTTGCAGACCGCCCGGTGGATCTGGGCAGCCGCTGCACCGTGTTCATGAACAGCTCGGTCAAGCAGGCCCAGAAGGACGGTGCCAGCATCGAGAACATCTCGGCAGGCCTGTCCATCAGCGTGGTCAAGAACGCACTGTACAAGGTCATCCGCGCATCCAGCCCGGAAGAGCTGGGCCGCAAGATCGTGGTGCAGGGCGGTACCTTTTATAATGAAGCCGTGCTGCGCGCCTTTGAAAAGGAGATGGGCGTGGAGGTCATCCGCCCGGACATTGCCGGCTTGATGGGCGCTTACGGTGCGGCTCTGTTCGGCCTGCGCCAGAGCCAGAAGGCCCACAAGACTGCTTCTGCCATGATGAACGAGCAGGAGCTGGAAGCCTTTGCGCAGAAGGTGGTCAGCGTCAAGTGCGGCGGCTGCGGCAACCACTGCCAGCTCACCGTCAACACTTTTGCGGATGGCCGCAAGTACATCTCCGGCAACCGCTGCGACAAGCCCGTGACCGGCAAGAGTGCCGACGACAGCCTGAACCTCTACGCCTACAAGCAGCAGCTGCTGGCCGAGTATAAGCCGGTGGCCGGCAAGCGCGGCTCCATCGGCATCCCGCTGTGTCTGGGCTTCTACGAGCTGCTGCCCTTCTGGTGGGCCTTCTGGACAAAGCTTGGCTTTGCCGTGCACACCAGCCCGGTGTCCAGCCGCGGCCTGTACCTCGCCGGTCAGGCTACTATCCCCAGCGATACCGCCTGCTTCCCGGCAAAGCTGAGCCACGGCCACATCAAGGCCCTGAGCCAGATGCAGCTGGACGCTATTTTCTACCCCTGCCTGACCTACAATGTGGACGAGGGCCTGGGCGACAACCACTATAACTGCCCGGTGGTGGCCTACTACCCCGAGGTTCTGGCAGGCAACTGCCCGGAGCTGGAGGGCACCAAGTTCATCTATGACTATGTGGGCATCCACCGCCCTAAGGACTTTGTGCACAAGATGGCAAAGAACATCCTGCCCAAGTACTTCGGCGGCATCTCGGAAAAAGAGGTGCAGGCCGCAGCGGATGCCGCCTATGCGGAATACGAGTCCCACATGGCAAAGATCCGCGTGAAGGGCAGCGAGATCATCGATGAAGCCCGCCGTCAGGGCAAGCGCATCATCGTGCTGGCAGGCCGCCCCTACCATGTGGACCCCGAGGTGAACCACGGCATCGACCGCCTCATCACCCGCCACGGTGCTGCCGTTGTTACCGAGGACAGCATTTCCAACCGGGTGCAGAAGTTCCCTACCAGTGTGCTGAACCAGTGGACCTACCACAGCCGCCTGTATGCCGCCGCCAAGTACTGCACCACCCAGAAGGATATGGATCTGGTGCAGCTGGTGTCCTTCGGCTGCGGCGTGGATGCCATCACCACCGACGAGACCCGCGAAATTCTGCAGGAGGGCGGCAAGCTCTACACCCAGCTCAAGATCGACGAGATCACCAATCTGGGTGCCGTGAATATCCGCCTGCGCAGTCTGTTTGCTGCTCTGGACGAGCGGGACGAGGTGGCCGCAGAAAAGGCAGAATAAAATAGAGATAGAGCAAAAAGCTTTTTAAGAAAGCAACATAGGAGGAACCTATGGAATACAATTATCCCAAATTTACCCCGGAGATGAAGAAGACCCATACCATCCTCATCCCCAACATGGCCATTACCCAGTTCCGCCTGCTGGAGTACGCCCTGCGTTACGACGGCTACAAGTGCGAGATCCTGGGCAACTGCGGCAGTGCCGTGGCACAGCTGGGCCTGAAATACGTCCACAACGACACCTGCTACCCGGCTCTGCTGGTCATCGGTCAGTTCCTGGACGCGCTGAACAGCGGCAAGTACGATCTGGATCACACCGCGCTGCTCATCACTCAGACCGGCGGTGGCTGCCGTGCCTCCAACTATATTCATCTGCTGCGCAAGGCACTGGTCAAGGCGGGCTATCCGCAGATTCCGGTGGCCAGCCTGAACTTCTCGGGTCTGGAAAAGGACAGCGGCTTCCAGATGACCCTGCCGCTGGCCCGCCGTGCGCTGGCCTGCATCTTCTACGGCGATATGCTGTGCGCTTTGCGCAATCAGGTGGCACCTTACGAGAACGAGAAGGGGGCTGCCGATAAGATGGTAGACCTGTGGGTGGAACGCTTGGGCCGCGTGCTGCTGGCAGGCAAGGGCTACACCTCCAAGGAGATGAAGCACACCTTCCCCCTCATCGCAAAGGACTTTGCCGCCATCCCCGTTACCCGGGTGCCCAAGGTCAAGGTGGGCGTGGTTGGCGAAATTTACGTCAAGTACAGCCCGCTGGGCAACAACGACCTGCAGAAGTTCCTCGAAAGTCAGGACTGCGAGGTGAACTTCCCGGGCCTGATGGGCTTTGTGCAGTACTGCGCCTTCAACATGGGCGAGGACCATGTGCTGTACGGCGGCAAGCTGGCGGTGAAGATCGGCATTGACCAGTTCCTGAACTGGCTGGACAGCATCGAGCGCGCCATGCTCAAGGCTGAGGCCGACGCAGGCTTCTACGCCCCCGGCCCCTTCAAGGAGCTGGTGGAAAAGCCCAAGGGCATCATTTCGCTGGGTGCCAAGATGGGCGAGGGCTGGCTGCTGACTGCCGAGATGATCGAGCTGGTGCAGGGCGGCTACGGCAACATCGTGTGTGCCCAGCCCTTCGGCTGCCTGCCCAACCACATCGTGGGCAAGGGCATGGTGAACAAGATTCGCGCCCTGTACCCCAGTGCCAACATCACCCCCATCGATTACGACCCCAGCGCCACCAAGGTCAATCAGGAGAACCGCATCAAGCTGATGCTGGCAGTGGCCAAGGAGCGCCTGAATGCCCCGGTGGAGGCAAAGCCTCTGACGGCAGAGGAGATTGCAGGCGGCGCGCCCAAAGTCGGCGCAGTGGTCTGATGTTCTAAAGCGGAAAATACCGAAATGCAAAAAGCCCGTCCGGGCGTAAAACTCGGACGGGCTTTCATCATGCCTTGAGAAAAATCAATGCAGGAGAGATCACTTCTGATTCTTCATGTAGATGTGGTGGGGCAGACCGGCAATGTACAGCGGGGTCAGCTCGGCCTGGATCAGCGGGCGGGCATAAGCCAGGAACTCATCGGTCATCTGGGTGTGGTTGGCGTTCATCCAGCTCAGCGGCACCTTCTTTTCGAGGTTTGCCACCTCGCTGATGGGGTGCAGCTCGGTGGTGCACTGGTACGGGCTGTTGGAGATGCGCTTCAGGGCCACCATCTGGCCGGTAACGCCCTCAAAGGCCGCCTTGGCGGCAGCACCGCCCACCTGATAGGCTTCGGTGATGTCGGTGCGGCTGGTCAGATGGCCTGCGCAGCGCTGCAGGGTGGAAAGCTCGATGCAGCGGGTCTTTGTGTCCAGATTGCGGGCCACCACATTTGCCAGATACCGTGCGGTGCCGGTCAGGGCCTTATGGCCGAAAGCGTCCACTGCGTGCACATCGTCGGCCAGCTCACAGACGTAGCGGCCATCTTCCAGCTTCACGCCTTCGGAAACGGCGATCACGATGCTGGGCTTCTTCTCCTGCATCACGCGCACCTTTTCAATGAAGTGTTCCACATTGAAGGGCACTTCGGGCAGGCAGATCATGTCCACACCCTCGCAGTCGTCACTCTTTGCCAGAGCGGCGGCAGCGGTCAGCCAGCCGGCGTTGCGGCCCATGATCTCCACCACGGTGACGTACTTGGTGCCGTACACGGTGGCATCGCGGATGATCTCCTTCATCACCACGCCGATGTACTTGGCAGCAGAGCCGTAGCCGGGGGTGTGGTCGGTGACCATCAGGTCGTTGTCGATGGTCTTGGGCACGCCCATAAAGCGGATGTCGCTCTGGATGCGCTCGCCGTACTCGGCCAGCTTGCCGATGGTGTCCATGGAGTCGTTGCCGCCGATGTAGAAGAAGTAGCCGATGTTCAGCTTTTCCAGAATGGCGAACAGCTTTTTGTAGACGGTCTCGTCCTCATGCCAGTCCGGCAGCTTGTAGCGGCAGCTGCCGAGGAAGCTGGACGGGGTGCGCTTGAGCAGCTCGATGTCCAGATCGTCCGTCAGCACGGTGGAAAGATCCACCACCCGCTCCTCCAGCAGACCGGCAACGCCATTGCACATACCGTAAACGATCTCTGCGCCGCGGCTCTTGCAGCTCTCAAAGACGCCCGCAAGGCTTGCATTGATGACGGAAGTAGGACCGCCAGACTGACCAACGATTGCATTTTTACCCATGATGATTTCTCCTTTTTTGTTTTTCTGTTTCGGCAATATAATATTACGTGCAGGATGCACGAAAACAGACGCGGGAAAAGGGGTTACAGACGGATGTGGCGCGGGGTGCCGTTGACGTAAACGGGGGTCACCTCGTCCAGGATCAGCGGGCGGGCGTACTCCTCAAAGGCAGCAGTCACCTGCATCCCATCGGGGCTGATCCAGTCCAGCGGCACCTTCTTTTCAAGGTTTGCCACCTGCTGCACATCCACCGACTCGGTGATGCACTGGTAGGGATAAGCGGAAATGCGCTTGAGCGCGATCATGCGGCCGGTCTCGCCCGCAAAGGCTGCGGCGGCTGCGGCACCGCCCACAGCGTAGGCTTCGTTCACATCCGTGCGGCTGGCCAGATGGCTGGCGCAGCGCTGCAGGGTGGAAAACTCGATGGCACGGCTCTTGCAGTTCAGCTTGTCGTGGATGAGGTCGGAGAGATAACGGCTGGTGCCGCTGAGCACGGCCTTGTGGCCAAAGGCATCCAGCTGGCCTGCGGTGGACACCAGATCGCACAGATAGGTGCCGTCGGCGGTCTTTACGCCCTCGCTGGCCGCAATGATCACATTGGACTTGCGGCGCTGCAGCTCGTCCACCTTGGCAAGGAACTTGTCCTGATCGAAGGGCACCTCCGGCAGCAGGATCAAATCCGGGCCTTCGCAGTCATCGCCGCCCGCAAGGCAGGCCGCACCGGCAAGCCAGCCCGCATGTCGGCCCATGATCTCGGCCACGGTCACGCTGCGGATGTCATACACGGAGGAATCCCGGATGACTTCCTTTAAAATAGTGGCAATGTACTTGGCGGCAGAGCCGTAGCCGGGGGTGTGGTCGGTCAGGCACAGGTCGTTGTCGATGGTTTTGGGCACACCGATGAACCGCACGCTGCTGCCCACGCGCTCACCGTAGCGGGAAAGCTTTGCGATGGTGTCCATGGAGTCGTTACCGCCAATGTAGAACACCGCGCAGATGTCGTACTTGTCAAACAGGGTGAACAGTTTGATGAAGGGTGTGGAGTCCACATCCGGGTCCGGCAGCTTGTAACGGCAGCTGCCAAGGTAGCTGGAAGGCGTGCGCTTGAGCAGTTCAATGCTCATGCGGTCGTCCAGCAGGACGTTCAGCTCCAGCATTTCTTCCTTGAGCAGACCTTCGATGCCGTATTTCATACCGTACACCTTGTCTGCACCCAGGCTGCAGGCGGCTTTGTACACGCCTGCCAGACTGGAGTTGATCACGGCGGTAGGGCCGCCGCTCTGACCAATGATCACATTCTTGGCCATGAGTACCTCCTTTTGCAAATTTCATTCTTATCATTTGTACATCGCTGCAGGTTCCGGCTTCCGCGCCGCCAGAGTGGGGTTTGGTCTAAAGGCCCTGCACTGCCCGCAGACCGTGCGGCAAACAAACCGGATGCTGCAAGTGATACAAAAAAGTTTGCGGCATGTGCACACCCTTTTTGTAAAATGTGCAAAATTACCACATCCTTATTGTACCTGTTTTGCCTGTTGTATGCAAGACCTAATTGGTTGCACAGGCAAAAAAATTATGATAAAATAAAAAACGCACAGCCCCGGGCGGATAAAACCCCCTTCTGTGCGGGAAAAATGGAGAAAGCTGGAAAAACCATGGGCATTTCACACGAGTATCATTCTGCGCCGCGCCGGGCACGGCGCGGTACAGTCAGCGGCAAGCTGCGCTTTCTGGGCGCAGTGGTCGCCATTTTGCTGGTATCCTACGCCATCACGGCCATTCTGGAAAAGGGCGCAGAGGGCGCGGACGATACCCCGTCCACCAACGCCAGCGGCATTGCCGAGAACATTCTGGCACCGCTGCCCATGCAGGGCGAAGCGGATAGCAGCAGTACTGCACAGGATGGCAGCACCGGTGAGCAGGCCGTCACACTGGAGAACTTTGGCCCTGCAAAGCAGAGCGCTGGGGCCTACACCGTCAAAGCCTATGATGCCAGCGTCATCCGCCAGCCCAGCTGCGGGCAGGTGGACCTGAGCTACTTTGCGGACGCAGCCTTTCTGGGCGACAGTCTGACGGTGGGCTTCTCGGATTACCAGATCAATCTGGACGGGGCACTCATCTGCGGCTATACCGGCGTTGGCCCGGATGCCATTGTGAACCGCAGCGCAGTCAAAAGCCCCACCCGCGGGCAGGAGGTAGCGCTGGATGTGCTGGCCGCTGCCCGGCCCAAGAAGCTGTATATCCTGCTGGGCACTAACACCCTCACCACGCTGGGCGCTTCGGATCGCTTCCTTGCCTACTATGGCCAGATGCTGGATATGCTGCGCGAGGCTTTGGGCGAGGACTGCGTGATCTACGTGCAGTCTATCCCGCCGGTGCGACCCTCGGCAGCTGCTGAAAAGCCCGGCCTTGCATCGGATGTGCTGCGCGGTGTGAACGAACAACTGGCTCAGCTGGCCGCCAGCAAGGGATGCGTTTACCTTGACCTGTGGGAGACCCTTGCCGACGGCGAGGGCAACCTGAAGGAGATGCTTGCAGCGCCGGATGGCGTGCATCTCTCTGCAGGCAACGGCTACGGCGCATGGGTCACCTACCTGCGCAACCACGCCAAGTACAGCGCGGATAATTCCTGGACGATGGGCAGCATTTACAGTGCACAGTAAAACGGAGTGAAAAATAAAGAGCCGTTGCACAAAATGGATGTGCAATGGCTCTTTTGTGTATGATGAAGTTTCCCACAGCGACCCTACGGTGAAAAAGTGTTTCAGAAAAGCCCGCAGGCTTTTCTGAAACACAAATATAAAAATAAATTTTCCGCTGAAAATGCCCAGAGCGAACGCGGAGGGCATTCCGATCATAAAATTACTCCTGCTGTTCCAGCTCCAGCAAATACTGCTTCATCTCCACGCCATAGGCGTAGCCGGTGAGCTTGCCGGTGCTGCCTACCACCCGGTGGCAGGGCTGAAGGATGGCGATGGGGTTGCAGTGGCAGGCACCGCCCACGGCACGGCTGGCCTTGGGTTTGCCAACAGCGGCGGCCAGCTGGCCGTAGGTGCGGGTCTCACCGTAGGGGATCTTGTTCATCTCGGCCCAGACGGCCTTCTGGAAGGGGGTGCCCTTGGGGGCCAGCGGCAGATCGAATTCCCTGCGCGCCCCGGCAAAATATTCGTTCAGCTGCTCCTCGGCTTCCTGTAAAAGCGGTGTCTCGCACACCTTGCGGGGCAGCGGTTCCAGTTCCGGTACGCCGTCCGGGCAGAGGGTCAGCCCGCAGATGGCATCGTTTTCCTCTTCCAGCCGGAAGGTTCCCAGAATGCTGTTCACATACCAGACGTTCAAAAGTTGCGCTTCCTTTCCTGTGAGTTTGTGTTATACTGAAGCTATCTTAACACAAATGTACATCCGGCGAAAGGGGCGTTTTTTGTTATGGTACAGGCATTGGAAGAGATCATTGCCAAAAGCAGCAGCATCGTGTTCTTTGGCGGGGCGGGCGTTTCCACCGAGAGCGGCATCCCGGACTTCCGCAGCGTGGACGGACTTTATCATCAGAAGTACGCCTACCCGCCGGAAACCATCCTGAGCCATACCTTCTGGGAGGAGAACCCGGAGGAGTTTTACCGTTTTTACCGCGATAAGCTCATCGTGAAGGGGGCAAAGCCCAACGCGGCCCACCTGCGGCTGGCAAAGCTGGAACGGGAGGGCAGGCTGAAAGCGGTCGTCACCCAGAACATCGACGGCCTGCATCAGGCGGCAGGCAGCCGCACGGTGTACGAGCTGCACGGCAGCACCCTGCGCAACTACTGCACCCGCTGCGGTAAGTTCTACGATGTGGATTTCATTGCCAACAGCACCGGTGTGCCCCGCTGCACCGAGTGCGGCGGCATCGTCAAGCCGGATGTGGTGCTGTATGAAGAAGGGCTGGACGAGGAGGTGCTGTCCGGCGCGGTGAACGCCATCCGCCATGCGGATACCCTGATTATCGGCGGCACAAGCCTTGTGGTGTACCCGGCGGCAGGACTGATCCGGTACTTCCGGGGCGGCCATCTGGTGGTTATCAATATGCAGCCCACCGGGGCAGATGCGGAAGCCGACCTGTGCATTGCAAAGCCCATTGGTCAGGTGCTGAGCGAGGATGTAACGCTGGATCTGTAAAACAAAAAGAGCGGCCCTGTTTCGCGCCGATTCTCGCCCCCGGTCCGGTATGCTGGATGCATACTGAAAAAGAATGGGGGAAACCAAATGATCCAGGTTTGTGATCCGCCGCGCACGCGGCAGGTAAGGCGGCTTTCGGCGGAGGAATTCTGCCGGCTGGCGCAGAGCGAAGTGAGCAGTGTGTACCGTCCGCGCAGCGAGGTGCTGCGGATGCTGACGGTAGGCGAGGTGTGGGGCGTGTACAGTACACGCGGTGTGCCGGGAGCCGGGTGCATCCTGCTGCCCATGGATGCCAATGTGGCAGCGGCGGCTGCGCTGCGCCGCTTTCTGGGCTGGAACCGCACGTCAGGCGGATATTTTTTGACCCCGGCAGCCGGGCCGGACGGCCATGCCGCCGAGACCCTTGCGCCGCTGCTGGCTGCGGCTGCTGCCCGGCAGGAGTTTCTTGCCCGGCAGCGGGCACGGTGGGCCGTGGTGGAATGTGCGGCAGAAGAGCTGATCCCGCTGTATCTGCGTCAGGGGTTTGCTTTGCGGGCTATCCGTCCGCTGGACAGTCTGGCACCGTGTTTCCTGCTGCAGGCCGGGTGCCTTGCGCAGAATGTGCCGCCGGTATGGCTCCCGCTGGCTGACCGGGTGCACATTGCCATCCTGCTGGCTCGAGGCTATGCCGCGCTGGAAAGCCGCGAAAGTCCGCAGGGCACCGTGCTGGCACTGTATCCCGTATGATGTGAAAGTGAGGAAGTTGAAATGAAAGCAGTTGTTTTGGAAGATTATGCCATACAGCAGGGAGATCTGGACTGGTCGGGTGTGAAGGCGCTTGTGCCGGACATCACCCGCTATGGGCGCACCGCGCAGGAAGAGGTGGTGCCGCGCATCGGGGATGCGGAGATCGTGTTCCTGAATAAGTGCCGCATCGACGAAGCCGTTCTGGCCCAGTGTCCGAAGCTCAGGTGGGTGGGCATCATTGCCACCGGCACGGATAACCTTGATCTGAAGGCCTGCCGCCGACATGGCGTGCCGGTAGCCAACGTGCCGGGCTATTCTACTTACAGTGTGGCACAGATGACCTTCAGCCTGCTGCTGGCCATCTGCCAGTGCGCCGACCGTTACCATCGCCTTGTGCAGGACGGCCAATGGCGCACCGAGGAGCCTGCGGCCTACGGTCTGCTGCCGCAGGTGGAACTGCTGGGCAAGACCTTTGGCATCTATGGCTACGGCAGCATTGGCCGGCAGACCGCCCGCATTGCCAAGGCCTTTGGCATGGAGGTGTTGGTGTGCACCCGCACCGTTCGGCCGGAGTACAAAGCCGACGGTGTGGAATTCGTGGATCTTGACACCCTGCTTGCCCGCAGCGATGTGCTCAGCCTGCACTGCCCGGCAACACCTGCAACACGGGGGCTGATCAACGCGGCCACCCTTGCCAAGGCAAAGCCCGGCATGATCTTGCTGAATACTGCGCGCGGTGCACTGGTGGACGAGCAGGCCGTGGCCGATGCGCTGAAAAACGGGAAGCTTGGCTTTTACGGTGCCGATGCCTTTGGCACTGAACCGCTGCCGCAGGCAAGCCCTTTGCGCGGCCTGCCGAATGCCCTGCTGACACCGCACATCGCGTGGGCCACCAACGAAGCCCTGCAGCGGCTGATGGATATTACTGCCAACAACCTGCGCACATGGCTGGATGGCGCGGGAGAGAATATTGTGAACGCATAAAAAAACGGGAACGCCGCATGGACGTTCCCGTTTTTTTTTAGTTCAGGATACCGCTTGCCTTGATGGACTGCACTGCCTCGGCAATGCGCTCTGGCGGCAGGGTGAGGGCAAAGCGCACGTAGCCTTCGCCCAGCGGGCCAAAGCTGGAACCCGGCGTGCACAGCACACCGCTCTTTTCCACAAGGTCAAGACAGAAGTCCATGCTCTTTGCGTACTTTGCCGGGATGGGTGCCCACACGAACATGCTGCCGTGACTGTCCGGCACATTCCAGCCAATGGAACGCAGGCCGCCGCACAGAGCGTCGCGGCGCTGCTGGTACAGGCCGCACTGCGTTTTTACCATGTCCAGCGGGCCGGTCAGGGCGGCGATGGCGGCTTTCTGCACCGGCAGGAACATGCCAAAATCGATCTGACCGCGCAGCTTTTTAAAGGCGGCTACCACGTCCCTCCGGCCCACAAGGAAGCTGATGCGGGCACCGGTGACGTTGAAGCTTTTGGACAGGCTGAAAAACTCCACGCCCACATCCATGGCACCCGGCGTATTGAAGAAGCTGTTGCCCACGGCCCCGTCAAAGATAATGTCGCTGTAGGCGTTGTCGTGGATGATGAGAATGTCATACTTTTTGGCAAAGGCCACCAGCTCGGCGTACAGCTCCGGGGAGCCGACGCTGCCCACCGGGTTTGCGGGCAGGGAGACGATCATATACTTTGCCTTGCGGGCCACATCCTCCGGGATGTCCTTCACATAAGGCAGGAAGGCGTGCTCCTTGGTCAGCGGGTAATACCACGGCTTTGCGCCGCCCAGCAGACTGCCCGCGATGAACACCGGGTAGCAGGGAGTGGGCAGCAGCACGGTGTCGCCCTCGTCGCACAGCACCATACCAATGTGGCCCACGCCCTCCTGACTGCCCGCACAGCTGGCCACCTGATCCGGCGTGATCTCTACGCCGAAGCGGCGCTTGTAGTAGCCGCACACGGCATCCAGCAGCTCAGGCAGGTCGCGCAGGCTGTACTTCCAATTCTGGGGGTCGGCAGCGGCATCCATCATGGCCTTGCGGATGTGCTCGGCGGGCGCAAAGTCCGGCGTGCCGACGCTCAGATTATAAATGGTACGGCCCTGAGCTTCCAGAGCTACCTTGCGTTCGTTCAGTGCGGCGAAGATCTCGTCGCCGAACAAGTCCAGTCGTTTGGAAAATTCCATGATACAATACCCCTCAAATCCTCTTGTTTTCAACATGAACCATTTTAATAATAGAGCTATTTTAGCACGTTTTTCCAAACCGCGCAACGAAAAGGGCAGATGCGGGAGAAAGTTTCAACTTTCGGTGATGGGAAGCGAAGGATGTTTCACGGGAAGAAAACCCTCTCAGTCACGGCTGACGCCGTGCCAGCTCTCCCGAAGGGCGAGCTTTATGAGTGCAAACCATCAGATGCAAAAGAGCTCCCCCTTTCGGGGGAGCTGGCGAGCGAAGCGAGACTGAGAGGGTTTATCAATCGATCGTCGTTTTTGTCCGTCCCACGCCGATGACGGCGGTGCTGATCTTTTTCCAGCTGTTGCAGCCGCACACACCGTCCACACGCAGGCTCGTGCGCCGCTGGAAGCCTTTCAGCGCTTCCTCCGTCCGGGCACCAAAGATGCCGTCGATGCGGCTCCCGGTCTGGTAGCCCAGCGTGGAAAGCGCGTCCTGCAGAATCATCACATAGCAGCCGCGGCTTCCCCGCCTCAGGGTGGGGTAGCCTGCTGTGGTGCCGCTGCAGGCGGGCGTGCCGTAGCGGCGGTCCATGTGCACCCATGTGGGGGTCTGGCTCAGCGGCTCCACATAGCCCCATGCCCCGGTGCCCCGGGCTGCGTTGTAGATGGCCGTGCGGGCGGTCTGGGTCAGGCTTTGGCCCACGTCAAAGGATACGCCCGCGTAGTGCTGGCTGCGGGTGCCGTGGCCGCCCTCCCAGATGCGGCGGAAGGCATATCCCACCGGGATGCCCTTGCCGTACTTGCGGCGGGTCAGGTTCCACGCTTCCATGGCCGCAATGGTGGTCCACAGGGTGGGGCTGGCAGATTTTCCCCGGAACTCCCGCACCCGCAGGGTGGTGCCGGTGCTGTAGGGCATGGGGTCGTTCTCGTTCAGGTTTGCATAGGTGTATACCTTGTTCTCGTAGGCATCGTAGATCAGAAGTCGTGCCATCGCTCATTCCTCCTTGCTGCAGTGTGGGCAGCTCTGGGCCTGCAGCGCGGCCCATGTTCCGCGGTCCACGGTGCCGGTCACCAGCAGCCCGGCCCGCTGCTGTGCCAGCCGGACGGCGGCAGTCTCTTCCGGTCCGAAGCGGCGGTTCTCGGTCACATAGCCCTCGGTGCAGTACAGGCAGGAACGCCCGTTCAGCCATGTCTCCACCTGCGCCACGTCCGGCCCCACGCTGCCCGCGCCGATGGCCCGGCCCGGGTAGACCGGGCCATGCCCGATGCTGCGGTCGGGGTTGGGCATTTCGGCGGCGAGCTGCAGGCTCAGCGCTTCCGCAGCTGTCCATGTGTCGGCATCCGCAATGCCGGTCTCCGGCAGGTCCAGCAGCTCCTGTGCGCTGCGGGTGGCGGCGGCAGTCTCGTCGGTGTACTGGTCGGAGAGGGGCGGGGCCTCCACGCTGGTAAAGTAGTAGGCAATGCGCTGCAAAAGCAGGCTGTAGTAGAGCACTGCACTGCCGGAAGACCCCACTGTGAGCGGGGTACCGGGGTAGGGCAGGCGTTTCAGGGTGACCACCGGCCCGGATGTCCGCAGAGTGGACGCCTTGTCGTACAGGCTGTTCCATGTGGTACGTCCCACGATGCCATCTACAGTCAGCCTCGCAAAGCGCTGGTAGGCCCGCACGGCAGCTTCGGTGGAAGCACCGAACTGTCCGTCGATGCCAATGGCCGGGATGCTGCTCTCGTAGGCGCTCATGAGGTAGAGGTAGAACTGCAGCTCCCGCACCGCTGTGCCGGAAGAGCCTTTGCGCAGCACGCCCGGGTACTCGCCGGGGCGCAGGCTGGACGACAGCAGCTTGTTGGCGATGTCGTTGTACACCTCGTATAGCTTGTTCCATGTCGTGCGGCCCACCACACCGTCGCTGGTCAGGCCAAAGTAGGTCTGGAACCGCTTGACTGCCGCTGTGGTGGCACTGCCGAACTTGCCGTCCACCGTGATGTTGTTCAGGTTCGAGTACACCGTGCGCGCGATCTTGAGCCAGAACTGCACCAGCCGCACATTCTGTCCGCTTGCACCCTCCCGCAGGGCGGTGCCGGGGTAGGCATTGGGGGTGCCGTTGTCGGACTGGATGCTGCGGAACTGGTCGTACAGTGCGGTCCATGTGTCACGGCCCACCACGCCGTCCACGGTCAGGCCGTATTTGCGCTGGAAGGCCCGCACCGTGTTGGCCGTTCCAGTGCCGTAAACGCCGTCCACTGTTAACGATGGGATGGAAGACTCATACTGTGCCAGCGTATTCAGCCAGAACTGCAGCTGTTCCACTGCGCTGCCGGTGGAGCCGGTGCGCAGTACGGTGCCGCCCCATGTGCCGTCCGAGAGAGTGCCGCTGGACACCTCGCCCTCGCTGGTCAGCTCCGCAAGATCCTTGACCGACACATAGATATAGCTGATCTTGTACCATGCCTGTCGTCCGACTACGCCGTCGGCGATCAGGTTAAACTGCTTCTGGAACGCCCTGACCGTGGCGGCCATCTTGGCCCCGAACACGCCGTCCACAGTCAGCAGGCCGAGGAAGGGATAGTCCTTGGTGATGCGGTTCAGCTGGCGTTGCAGGGTGAACACCGCTGTGCCGCTGTCGCCTTGCCGGATGGGCGAACCGGGGTAGCTCTGGGGGATGGACTGGATGTTCGAGGTGCGGATGATCTCGATGTCGTTGCCGTAGTAATACTTCAGGATCTGCAAGGCGTTACGGCCCTGATTGGCCAGCGTTACGGTGCCCCACTGCTTGAGACCCGGGCAGGTGACCGATTTACCGTCGCAGTATTCAGAGTAGTAGGGGTTTACGGTGCCGGTCTTGCGGATATAGGTGTTGAAGATGTCGTCGGTGATGCGCACCATCACATCGAACACGGTGCGGCCATGCACATAGTACTGGTCGTAGCTGGTGGAGTTGGTGATGTTGAAGGTGTAGCCCTTGCTGGGGTACCACTCGGTGTAGATGCGGTTGAGTGCCAGCGAGATCTGGCAGTGGATGTTGGCCCGCAGGGCCTGCTCCGGCCAGGTAGGGTAGACTTCGCTGGATGCAACATTGGCGATATAATCCCGGAAGGAGACAGTCACATTGCGGGCGGATGCCGCAGGCTTGCCCAGATGCACCGTGATGTTTTTGGGAATGATGACTCTGTCCAGCACCCGGGGCACGCAGTTCTCCATGGGGTCCGGGCCGCTGCCGCCATCGCCGGTGAACAGTGAATGTTCCGGGATGACTATGGGCGGGTTTACCACGTCGCGATCCCCTTCGGTCTCGGGGATCATCTCCGGCTGGGCCAGTGTGACCTGCCCGGCAAAGATCTGCACACCCTGAATGCGCACGGTGCGGAAGCCTGCCTTTGCGGCAGTCAGGTCCACAACGGCATAGGGTCGGATGGTGTTGTCCTCCTGCAGGGACAGCGCACAGGAGGGGGCTTCAATGGAAAGGTCGGCAGCGGTGCCGGTCTCGTCGGTGATACGCTGAGCGGTAAAGCCGTTGCCGGACACGGTGACGAGAACACCCTCGATGGGCGAGGACTGACGGGCACCGAAAGCCTGAATGCGTAGAATGCCGGTGTTTTTCATAGGCGGATGCTCCTTTGCTGTAAAAGTGGTATCGCTTCTCTCACAGCGTATTCCGTCCGGCACCCGGGCGTGCATGGCAATGCACACCGCAAATAAAAAAGCCGCCCGAAGGCGGCAGGGGAGAAAGGTTTATTTGGCGCTGTCCTTGGCAAGGGCGGCGTCGATATTTTTTTGCAGAGCGGCAAGGTTTTCTTCCTTGTCGATGCCGCCAAGCAGGGGCTGCCCCACAACGTTGCCGTCCCGATCAAAAACGTAAGTGGTGGGGAAGGCCATGATGTTCAGTGCAAACTTGCCGGCCTCACTGCCGGAGGCAAAGTAGATGTTGCGGTAGCTTGCGCCCGTTGTCTCCAGCAGTTTTTTGGCGGCATCAATGCCCTGCTGGTTGCCGTCCAGCGTCTCGGTGTTGATGCCGATGACCTCACCGCCCTGTGCCTTGACCTTCTCGTTCAGGGCGTTCAGGTCGTCCAACTCCTCCACGCAGGGCTTGCAGCCGTTGAACCAGAAATTCACCACCGTAAAGGCGTTGCCCGCAAACAGGCTGTTGTCCACCGGGTTGCCCTCTAAATCGCTGCCCTCAAACTTGGGGAAGGCGGTGCCCTGTGCGGCGGCACTGGAAGCGGCATCCTCTGCGGGGGCAAGAGCGGCGATCTGCTCCTCGATGGCACGAATCTTTTCGGCATCTGCGGTCAGGGTCTTGTACTCCTCGTCCGAGAACTGATCTTTGGCCTTTTCCACAGCGCTGAGCAGAAAATCGCCGTAGTTGGCGCTGATCGTGGTTTCGGTCACGTTTTTGTCCATGGATGAGAACACTTTCTCCCACAGAGCATCGTTTGCAGAAAGGATCTCGTTTTCCTCGGCCAGCAGCTGCTCCTCGGTTTTGCTTTCTGCTGCCGCAGAGGAAGCGGCAGAAGAGGATGCAGAAGATGCAGAAGATGCGCCCTGCCCGCAGGCGGCAAGGCTGAAAGCCAGCACAAGGCTGAGAAAAAGTGCGGCGATACGATGGATCTTCATGGTTTTACTCCTTTGTTGTTTCGGTATTTGATTGGTCCCCCAGCCCGAACTTGTACTGAATGGCGTCCGTGGGGCAGGCTTTCATGCACATCCCGCAGCGGATGCATTCGGCGTGGTTGGGGGTCTTGGTAATGTCTACGTCCATCTTGCAAGCCTTTGCACAGGCTCCGCAGGAGACGCATTTGTGGGTGTCTACGCGCATCTGGAACAGCGAGACCTTGTTCAGCAGCGCATAGAACGCGCCCAGCGGGCACAGCCACTTGCAGAAGGGACGGTAGAATACCACGCTGCCCACGATGACCGCCAGCAGGATGCAGGCCTTCCATGTGAACAGCTTGCCCAGCGCAGCGCGGATGCCCGCATTGGTCAGGGAGAGGGGAATGGCACCCTCCAGCACGCCCTGCGGGCAGAGATACTTGCAGAAGAAGGGGTCGCCCATGCCCAGCTCATTGACCGCCAGCAAAGGCAGCAGCACCACCATGACCAGCAGCACCGCATACTTTAAATAGCGCAGCGGCTTCAGCTTTTTGGTGGAAAGCTTGGGGGATGGGATCTTGTGCAAAAGCTCCTGAAACCACCCGAATGGGCAGAGGAAACCGCAGATGAACCGCCCCAGCAACACCCCAAAGAGGATGAGGATGCCGGTAATGTAGTAGGAAAAGCGGAACTTGGAAGAGCCCACCACCGCCTGGAATGCTCCCACCGGACAGGCACCGGCCGCGCCCGGGCAGGAATAGCAGTTCAGCCCCGGCACGCAGACGTATTTTCCGCCGCCCTGATACAGCGCTCCTTTTGCAAAATTGGGTAGGTGGAGATTGGTCAGCAGGGTAGCCCCGGCTTGTATAAAGCCCCGGAAGCGGGCAAGGGGAGAAAGCTTTTTCTTTTTCTTATCCAATGCCCACACACTCCATACACAGCCGGATGGCTTTTGAAAATACGGTGTCTGCCTCGCCCCGCCATAAGCCGAACAGCAGCATCAGAACCCCAGCGGCAAGCAAAAGCAGCTGCGCCTGTTTTTTTGTCATGAACATCATAGCCTCCTGTTGTTTGATGGCATCAGTATACACCATGCGTGATAAAATCTCTGCTAAGAAAATCTTAACACGAATCTTAACACCGTCTGCTATAATCTGTTATAATGAAGAAAAAACGCAATTTTTATGGGAAAGGTGGAAAACAAAGATGCGCCTTTTGGTGGTAGAGGACGAGCACTCCCTGCGGGAGGATATTGCCCGAAAGCTGCGGCTGTCCGGGTACGAGGTGGATGCCTGTGCAGACGGCGAGGCCGCGCTGGAGGCACTGGCAGCAGAGCGGTACGACCTTGTACTGCTGGACCTCAACCTGCCCAAGGTGGACGGAATGCAGGTGCTGCGCACCCTGCGCCGGCACGACCTTGAGACCTGTGTGCTGATCTTGTCGGCACGCAGTGAAATCGCAGATAAAGTGGAGGGGCTGGATGCCGGGGCGAACGATTACCTTTCCAAGCCCTTTCACCTTGCAGAGCTGGAAGCCCGGGTGCGCAGCCTGACCCGGCGCAAATTTATTCAGCAAGACGTCTGTCTGTGCTGCGGACGGCTGAGCTTCAACACCCGCAGCCGCGTTGCTGCTGTGGACGGTCAGACCCTTGCTTTGACGCGGAAGGAGAGCGGCGTACTGGAATATCTGCTGCTGCATCAGGGACGCCCGGTCAGTCAGGAAGAACTCATCGAGCACGTCTGGGATGGCAGTGTAGACAGCTTCAGCAACTCCATCCGGGTGCATATCTCTGCCCTGCGCAAAAAGCTGCGGGCGGCGCTGGGCTACGACCCCATCCGCAACCGCATCGGGGAAGGCTACGAGATCGGAGGCGAGGCACAATGAAACATTTGTCCCTGCAATGGCGCATCACCCTGCTGACCGCGCTGCTCATCGCCTGCGCCTGCGTGTGCATGAACCTGCTTTTATACCGCACCGGCGTTACCGGCATGGATGCCCTCAACGGCTTTATGATGCAGTACCAGCCCGGCAGTGCGGATCCGTTGACCATCGAGATCCCGCAGGAGGAAATGTCCAGTCTGCTGGCGCATTTTTCGCAGGAAGTCTACGATGCAAAGGTGGTCTTTGGCCGCAAGGGCTGGTGCATCACCGTCGTGGTCACCATCGTCAGCGCTGCCATTGCTTATTTTGTCAGCGGCAGAGCGCTGAAACCGTTACAGCAGCTTGCGCAGCAGGCGCAGCAGGTCGATCAGGACAGCATCGCCACCACCCGTCTGGACGAAAACACTGTGCAGGAATTCGGGCAGTTGAGCCGGTCGGTGAACCGGATGCTGGATGGTCTGGCGCAGTCCTTTGAGTTGCAGCGGCAGTTTGCGGGCAATGCCGCCCACGAGCTGCGCACCCCGCTGGCTATTTTGCAGACGAAGCTGGAACTGTTTGCAGAGGAGCACCCGGCCATGGACGCCGAAACTGCCGGGCTGATCCGCTCTCTGCGGGAGCAGCTGGACCGCCTGACCGCTCTTGTGCGCACTTTATTAGAGATGAGCAATCTGCAATCAGTCTCCCGCACCGACCAGATCGCCCTTGCGCCGCTGGTGGAGGAGATCCTGACCGACCTGACCCCCCTTGCCCAGAAAAACAATATCTCTTTGCAGCAGGACTGCGAGGAACTTGGCATGGTGGGCAGCGATGCGCTGATCTACCGGCTGGTGTTCAATCTGGTGGAAAACGGCATCAAGTATAACCGCCCCGGCGGTGCGGTGCGCGTCACCCTGCAACAGGAAAAGCAGACCGCTGTACTGCGCGTTGCAGATACCGGCCCGGGTATTCCCGCAGACTGCCGGGAGAGCATCTTCCAGCCCTTTTTCCGGGTGGATAAGTCCCGCAGCCGGGAGATGGGCGGCGTTGGGCTTGGCCTTGCCCTTGTGCGGGAGATCGCCGTGCTGCATGGCGGCAGTGTGACCGTGGAACGCAGCAGCGAAAACGGCACTACCTTTGCAGTCACCCTGCCGCTGGCACAGCCCTGCTGAAACTGGGCGGGACTTTATTTTTGGCACACGGGGGAGTATACTGGAAGCAGAAGACCCCGGAAAATAAGAAGGACAAAGGAGATACTGAAAATGCAGGCAACCATTCACAACGAATTTCTGACCTTGACTGTGGATACCCACGGTGCCGAAGCAGTCAGCCTGAAAAATGCGGCGGGGGAAGAGCTGCTCTGGCAGGCCGACCCGGCTGTGTGGAAGCGCCACGCCCCCATTCTGTTCCCGTGGACGGGCAAGCTGCCCGGCGGTACCTTTGAGGTGGACGGCAAAACGTACAAGGGCGGTCAGCACGGCTTTGCCCGCGATGTGGAGCACACCCTGCTCAAGGCCGAGGGCGATACCATCCAGTTGGAGCTGCGCTCGGATGACGCCATCAAAGCCGAACGCTTCCCCTTTGATTTTGTGCTCACCAGCACCTTCCGTCTGGACGGCAAGACCGTGCACCATACGCTGACGGTGCGCAACCCCGGCACCGAAGAGCTGCGCTTTGGCATCGGCTATCACCCGGCGTTCAACATCCCCTTTGATGCACAGCACACCACCACGGATTACGAGTTCCGGTTCGACCAGCCGGAAAGCCCGGTCATTCTGGATGCCCGTCCGAACGGCCTGCTGTCTGGCAAGTGCTATTATCAGTGGAAAAACCAGCAGGCCATCCAGCTGACAGATGATCTGTTCGCAAACGACAGCTTCTGCATGGCGGGCCTGCGCACCAAGACCATTGGCATCTATGAGAAGGGCACCGGCCGCAAGATCACCTGCAATGTGGAAGGCTACCCCTACGCGCTCATCTGGTCGGCCCCTGCAAAGCCGGTGCGGTTTGTGTGCATTGAGCCGTGGCACAGTCTGCCCGCCGCCGAGACTGACCCGCAGCAGTGGAGCCAGCGTGCCGCTGCCGCCTGCCTTGCCCCGGGTGAAAGCTGGGAGACCACCCTGAGCACCACGTTTGAACGATAAAAAAGCACGCAGAAACGAAGCTGCGTGCACTTGACAGAACCTTTGAAAATGAGTATACTGTAAACAGAAAAGGCACTGCGACAAGCGGTCAGCCTTTTTGATGAACAGTCTTAAAAACTAAGAACCGTCACCGGCCAGGGTGGCGGTTCTCGCTTTTTACCTTGATAGTAAATACCAATCCGAAGATATGGAATGTCAAAGTAATTGGCATGAGCTTCACCTCCTTTCGGAAGTGGGGCCGAACCGCCTGCCGTTGTATGCAGTGCCTTGCCGCCTGAAAGCGACAAATTCATAATAACACAAAAATTGTCAAAATACAAGAAAAAACGGAGCACCGAAGTGTTCCGTTTTTTCTTGTATTGTCAGTAAAAGGAAAGCTTAGTACGCCACGCCCCAGTAGACCATGGTCTTGGCGGGCTTGCCGCAGCAGGGGCATACATCGCTCAGGTGTTCCTGCTCAAACGGCATGCAGCGGCTGGACAGGCCGACTTCTTCCTTCATCTTCATCTCGCAGGCAAGGTCGCCGCACCACATGGTCTTGATGTAGCCGGTGTTTGCCTTGGCCAGCTCCTTCACCTCGTCCATGGTGGTGGCAGCCCAGGTGCGCTTCTCGCGGTTGGCAAGAGCACGCTCGTACAGGTCCTTGCGCAGGGCCTCCAGCTGTGCGGGGATCGCAGTCTCCAGCTCGTCCAGAGAGACGAAGACTTTTTCGCGGGTATCGCGGCGCACCAGCACGCACTGGTTCTTTTCCAGATCCTTGGGGCCGATCTCCAGACGCAGGGGCACGCCCTTCATCTCCCACTGGGAGAACTTCCAGCCCGGTGCGTTGTCGCTGTCGTCCAGCTTCACGCGGGCATACTTGCTGATCTTCTCGGCCAGCTCGGCAGCCTTCTCGGAAACGCCGGGCTTGTGGGCTGCGATGGGCACTACGACCACCTGAATGGGGGCCACTGCCGGGGGCAGGATCAGGCCGTCGTCGTCGCCGTGGGTCATGATGATAGCGCCCACCAGACGGGTGGAAACGCCCCAGCTGGTCTGGAACGGATGATGCAGCTGGTTGTCGCGGCCGGTAAAGGTCACGTCATAAGCCTTGCTGAACTTATCGCCAAAGTAGTGGCTGGTGCCGCTCTGCAGGGCCTTGCCGTCCTTCATCATGGCCTCGATGGTATAGGTAGCCTCGGCACCGGCAAACTTTTCCTTGTCGGTCTTGCGACCCTTCACCACGGGGATGGCCAGATCCTGCTCGCAGACATCTGCGTAGCAATTCAGCTGCTGCTGGGTCTCAGCCTCAGCCTCGGCGGCAGTCTCGTGGATGGTGTGGCCTTCCTGCCACCAGAACTCGCGGCTGCGCAGGAAGGGGCGGGTGGTCTTTTCCCAGCGGACAACGCTGCACCACTGGTTGTACTTCATGGGAAGCTCACGGTAGCTGTGCAGCACGCGGGACCAGTGGTCGCAGAACATGGTCTCGCTGGTGGGACGCACGGCCAGACGCTCTTCCAGCTTGTCGGAACCGCCCATCGTGACCCACGCCACCTCCGGCGCGAAGCCATTGACCAGTTCGCCCTCCTTCTGCAGCAGGCTTTCCGGGATCAGCACGGGCATTGCCACGTTCTCATGGCCGGTGGCCTTGAAGCGGGCATCCATGTCCTTCTGGATCAGCTCCCAGATGGCCTGACCGTAGGGGCGCAGGATGATGAAACCCTTCACGCTGGAGTACTCCACCAGCTCTGCCTTCACGCAGATATCGGTGTACCACTGTGCGAAGTTCTCTTCCTGGCTGGTGATCGCCTGTACGAGCTTCTTTGAATCTTTTGCCATTTTTGCTTTTTCCTCCTAAGGCCGTGCGCCAAACGGCTTGCGTTCCGCACGAACCATATTAAAAGCCCCGTCCATGCAGTGCGGCCGGGTGCCGCACCAGAAGGCAGGGCTTTTTGACTGAATCAGTTCTGCGCGTGGCTGTCCACAAAGTTTACCACATCGCCCACGGTGCGCAGGGACTCGATGGCATCGTCCGGCACCTCAATGCCAAACTCATCCTCCAGCGTCATCACCATATCCACGATATCCAGACTGTCGGCCTCAAAATCGCTCATGATGTCACTATCCATCGTGATCTTTGCCGGGTCAACATCCAGCTGCTCCGCCAGCAATGCACGGATTTTTTCAAAAGTATCCATTCCTGTGGTCTCCTTTTTGCAGTTGTTTTGCCTGTCCTGTACACCGGTGCCGTGCGTGCGGCTGCCGTGACGGATGCACCCGCAGATGCTGCGCGGCCCCGGACTGTACAAAACTCTCTCTTTTTTTATATCCCATGCCATGCGTATTGTCAAGCCCTGTTTTCCATTCTGACAGATTCCTTTGCGAAAAATTGCCGGAAAGGTGCATTTTCGCTTGACAGGAGCGCCCCGGTTTCTTATCATTATAAAGTAGCGAGTTTATAGGGACTGACCACAAGTCCCATGAAGGAGTTTTGAGCATGAAGCTTTCATTTACCAAAATGCAGGGCTGCGCCAACGATTATATCTATCTGGACTGCCGCAAAAGCGGTGTGCCGGAGAACATTGCAGCCCTTTCCGAAAAATTGTCCCGGCGGCATTTTTCCATTGGTGCGGACGGCATCATCTGCATCTGCGCTGCGCAGACGGCAGGTGCGGACGGCATGATGCGCATTTTCAACGCAGACGGCAGCGAGGGCAGGATGTGTGGCAACGGCATCCGCTGTGTGGCTGAATGGCTGTACACCCACGGCATTGAAAAGGAAACGCTTGCCATTGATACCCTCAGCGGCCTGAAGACCGTCACCCACAAGGGTGCTGGCCTGTGGCAGGTGGAGATGGGCGCTTACAGTGCCATGCCTGCCAGCCTGCCTGCTGTGAACATGGGCGAAGAACCGCTTGTGGACAAAGAACTGACCGTGGACGGCAAAACGTGGCATGTGACCTGCATCAATGTGGGCAACCCCCACTGTGTGACTGTGGTGGAGGATGTGGACAGCCTGAAGCTGGAAGAGATCGGTCCGGCCTTTGAGTACCACGCAAACTTCCCGGAGCGCATCAACACCGAGTTCGTGCAGGTGGTGGATGCCACCCACCTGAAGATGCGGGTGTGGGAGCGCGGCAGCGGCGAGACATGGGCCTGCGGCACCGGCACCTGCGCCACCGTGGCGGCCCTGACCGAGCTTGGCATCTGCCCGGCAGGCGAGGACATCCATGTGCAGCTGCGCGGCGGTGTGCTGACCATCCGGGTATTGCCCGGCAGACAGTTGCTGATGACCGGCGCCGCCGAGACCGTGTGCGAAGGTACGACGGAAGTGTAAAGAGAACGAGAACCCTCTCAGTCGCCTGACGGCGACAGCTCTCCCGAAGGGCGAGCTTTTCCACATCAAGAGGAAAAGTTTTTCTTCACAACAAAAAAGCTCCCCCACTCGGGGGAGCTGGCATCGAGCGGACGCGAGATGACTGAGAGGGTCATACCAAAACAGAATCGAGGGAAAGTAACCATGAAGATGAACAAGCATTACAACGAGCTGAAGGCAAGCTACCTGTTTGTGGACATTGCCCACAAGGTGGCCGCTTATCAGGAGGCACATCCGGAGAAAGAGATCATCCGTCTGGGCATTGGCGATGTGACCCAGCCGCTGGCAAAGTGTGTGGTCAAGGCCATGCACGATGCAGCCGATGAGATGGGCACCAAGGAAGGCTTCCACGGCTATGGCCCGGAGCAGGGCTATCCCTTCCTCAAGCAGGCCATTCAGGGCTACTATGCAGGCCGCGGCACCCAGCTGGCAGAGGATGAAATTTTCATCTCTGATGGTGCAAAGAGCGATCTGGCCAACGTACTGGGCCTGTTCGATGTGGACAACACCGTGCTGGTGCCGGACCCCGTTTATCCCACCTACGTGGACGATAACGTGACCGATGGCCGCAAGATCATCTACAGCCGCACCAGTCAGGAGAACGGCTTCCTGGGGATGCCGGATGAGAATGTGAAGGCTGACATCATCTATATCTGCAGCCCCAATAACCCCACCGGTGCCGCCTACACCCGCGACCAGCTGAAGGTCTGGGTGGACTACGCCAAGAAGAACGATGCCATCATCCTGTACGATGCTGCATACGAGTGCTTCATCTCCGACGAGAACCTCGCCCGCAGCATCTTCGAGATCGAGGGGGCCCGCGAATGCGCCATTGAGATCTGCTCCTTCTCCAAGATCGCAGGCTTCACCGGCACCCGCTGCGGCTACACTGTGGTGCCCAAGGAGCTGGAGCGCGAGGGAATGAACATCAATAAGCTGTGGCTGCGCCGCCAGACCACCAAGTTCAACGGTGTGCCTTACGTGGTGCAGCGCGCCGCCGCTGCGGTGTTCACCGAGAGCGGCATGGCCGAGATTCAGGCCAATCTGGATTACTACCGCCGCAATGCCAAGGTCATCGCGGACGCTCTGGACGAGTGCGGCGTGTGGTACTGCGGCGGCAAGAACAGCCCCTACATCTGGCTGCGCTGCCCCGGTAACATGAAGAGCTGGGAGTTCTTCGACTGGCTGCTGGAAAACTGCGGCGTGGTCGGTACCCCGGGCGTGGGCTTCGGCGAGTGCGGCGAGGGCTACTTCCGCCTGACCGCTTTCGGTGACGCCGAAAAGACCAAGATGGCCGCCGAGCGCATTAAGACCGCCATCAAGGCACTGTAAAACCTAAAAAATGCACCTGCTGTCCGTTTTGGACGGCGGGTGTATTTTTTTTTGCGCATTCTCTTGACAAATCCGTATCTACTGTATATACTGTACATATACAGATAAAACGCAAGAACCAAAGGAGCAGCCGATGGAACTGTTTATCAACAACAAAAGCGGCGCGCCTATCTATGACCAGATCTACAACCAGATCAAGCAGCAGATCATCAGCGGGGCTTTGCAGCCGGACGAGGCCATGCCCTCCATCCGGGGGCTGGCACGGGATCTGCGCATCAGCGTCATTACCACCAAGCGCGCCTACGATGAACTGGAAAAAGAGGGCTTCCTTTACGCAGTACCGGCAAAGGGCTTTTTTGTAGCCCCTAAAAACACCGAGCTGCTGCGGGAAGAGAACCTGAAAAAAATTGAAGCGCACCTTACCGAAGCTGTGAAGCTGTCCGCATCCTGCGGGCTGAGCAGGGAAGAGCTGCGGGAGATGCTGGAACTGCTGTGGGAGGGCTGAACATGAACGCACTGGAACTGCGGGGACTTACAAAGCACTATAAGGATTTTACCCTCGGACCGCTGGATCTGACACTGCCCGGCGGCACCATCTGCGGCCTGATCGGTGAGAACGGCGCAGGCAAAAGCACCACCATCAAATTGATTCTGGACATGCTGCAGAGGGACGGCGGTACCGTGACCATTTTGGGCAGGGACAACCGCACCGACCTTGTACACACCAAGGAAGAAATCGGTGTGGTGCTGGGCAGCGAGGGCATCCCCCTGTGCCTGAACGCAGTGCAGGCAGGCAAGGTGATGGCGGGCATCTACCACAATTGGGATGCCGCTGCCTACACAGAATTTTGCCAAAAATTTGAGCTGCCGGAAAAGAAAAAGTATAACGACTACTCTACCGGCATGAAGATGAAGCTGTGCATCGCCGTGGCGCTGGCGCACCACCCGAAGCTGCTGCTGCTGGACGAAGCCACCAACGGGCTGGACCCGGTGGTGCGGGACGAGGTGACCGATCTGCTGCTGGATTTTGCCCGGGACGAGGAGCACTCCATCCTCATCTCCTCCCACATCGTCAGCGACTTGGAAAAGCTGTGCGATACCATCGCCTTCCTGCACAAGGGCAGACTGCTGCTCTGTGAGGAAAAGGACGCCTTGCGGGAGGAATACGCCCTGTGGCATGGCACGGCGGCGCAGCTGGCGGCACTGGATACGCGGGTGTACGGCAAGCGGGTCACCCCCTACGGAGTCGAGGCGCTTGTGCGCCGGGATGCAATGCCCGCCGGGGCAGAGCTTACCCCGGTAAGCATTGAGGAATTGTTTGTGCTGATGGTGAAAGGGGAGAATGTACAATGAAAGGCTTGCTGTTAAAGGACGCATATCAGGCATGGTATTACGCAAAAATGGTCGTTGTGGCAGCTGTAGTCATGATGGGTGCGGGCGTGATCTCGATGATGAACGGGGCCAATTTCTTCATTGTCTATGCGGGCTTTTTGCTGGGTATGATGCCCATGACACTGCTGGCATACGACCAAACCAGCAATTTCAACGAATACAGTGCCGCGCTTCCGGCCACAAAAGAGCAGCTGGTGGGGTGTAAATACATTGTTGGTCTGTGCGGGCTGGTGCTGGCAGAGGTATTTGCTGCCGCGGCGCTTGGCGTGGCACAGCTACACTGGGTAGCCGTGGATAGCGCGCTCGTGATCTCTACGCTGGTGCAGGTGGGCATGACCACCCTGCTCAGCAGCACCATCCTGCTGCCGCTGAGCTACCGCTTCGGCTACGAAAAGGCAAAGGTTGGGTTCTATTTCATAGTTGGTGCGCTCGCGGCCCTGATGGGCTTTTCCGTGGCCGCAAACGAGGACGGTATTGTGAGAAACCTTCTTCCGCAGAGCATCTCGTCGCTGGGGCTGCTGGGTATTGCGGTGGCGGCTCTGACGCTGTATGCTCTCTCGTGGCGGCTGTCTGTTGCATGGTACGGAAAGGCAGAGCAGTAAAATGAAGAAAAGTCAAATCGCGGGCATCCTGTTCGGCGTTGCCATGGGCGTTTTATTCAGCGTGACACTGGGAACAGTGGGTTTTGTGCTGGGTGCCAGCTTTGCAATTCTGGGTATGGTGATGTTCAAAGGGCTGGATGACCCACAGGATAAAAAGTAAGGTGTAAAAAGTGCGACGCCCCTGCAGGAAAAGCTTTTTCTGCAGGGGCGTCGCTGTATTTATTTCTCGGACTCTTCGGCGTTTTTCTGCGCCGCTTCCAGCTCGTCCACCCGCTTTTGCAGGGCGGTGATCTTGTCGTCCATTTTGATAAATGTCCAGATCAAAACCGCAAGCACCACCGCAGGCGGAACCACCATCAGCAGGGACTGCTGACACCAGAGCAGCAGCGAATAGCCGCCGAATACCGTAAAGAGGAATACGGCAAACAGGCTTGCAGCAAGGACAGCAAAAAATCCCATACAGAAAATCTCCTTTCGGTTATTCTTCCGTTTCTTCCTCGTCCGGGTCCAGCTCGATGCTGAACACGGCTTTTTTCAGCTTGCCGCAGCCCTGCGCCTTCAGGCCGGATTTATAGGGCTCTCCGGCCAGATACAGGGCAAACCGCCCCTCGCACAGCATTCCGGCAATGCTGGTGCCTGCGGTACCCACGGTGGTGTCGGTGGCTTCGTCGGTGGGCTTGGTGGGGGTCAGTTCCGCAAGACTTACCTCAAACAGCTCGCTGCCGTCCAGATCGGTCTCCAGTGTGATGTGGTTGTCGTGGCGCTGGAACAGCGCTTTATCGGAAGTCAGCGGTGTGACGGTGCTCACAGTGACCACAGCCTTTTCGCCGTCGATGCGGGTGCGTCCGGCGGGCAGGGTGGTGATGTCCCGCGCCATGATATACTCAATGACGGTGTCGAGGTTGTCGCTCACGCCCAGATAGTTGGGCAGATTGTTCAGGGTATCGTAGATCATAGAAGAACTCCTTTATCGTGCAAAACAAGGTTCACCGCCTGCATATAGCACAGACGGTGAACCGGAATTTTATTCTGCGTCCTTCGGGTCGGTCATCAGCTCTTTGATGCTGGGCACCACGCCGCCCAGATTCTGAAGCTCCGAAGGAATGATGATCTTGGTTGCCTTGCCGTTGGCCACCTTGGCCAGAGCTTCCAGACTGCGGATGGCCAGAACCTTATCGCTGGGCATGGCCTCGTTCAACAGGCGGATGGCATCGGCGTTGGCCTTCTGCACGGCCAGAATGGCCTGTGCTTCGCCCTCGGCTTCCAGAATGCGCTGCTGCTTCACAGCATCCGCGCGCAGGATGGCGGCTTCCTTTTCGCCCTCAGCGGCGGTAATGGCGGCCTGCTTTTCACCGTCGGCTTTCAGGATGACAGCGCGCTTCTCGCGCTCAGCCTTCATCTGCTTCTCCATGGCTTCCTGGATCTCACGCGGCGGGATGATGTTCTTCACTTCCACGCGGTTCACCTTGATGCCCCACTTGTCGGTGGCTTCGTCCAGGATGGCGGTGATCTTGCCGTTGATGACATCGCGGCTGGTCAGGGTGTGGTCCAGCTCCATTTCGCCGATGATGTTGCGCAGGGTGGTGGCGGACAGGCTTTCGATTGCCGCAATGGGCTGGTTGACACCGTAGGTGTAGAGCTTGGCATCCATCACCTGAAAGAACACCACGGTATCGATCTGCATGGTAACGTTATCGCGGGTGATGACCGGCTGAGGGGGAAAGTCTGCCACCTGCTCCTTCAGGCTCACCTTTTTGGCGATGCGCTCGATGAAGGGAATCTTAATGTGCAGGCCTGCCGACCAGGTGTCGGAGTAGCTGCCCAGCCGCTCAACGACATACACCTTGGACTGGGGCACGATGACGATATTGGTGATGATCACCAGCAGGACGACAAAGACCAGCGCGAGGATCAGAAAAAACATGACCATAGTGGTTCTCCTTTTTCAGATGGGTGCAACGTTTCAGCGCAGAACGCAGATCACGCTCTGCGGCTTTCGGTCAATACGGGCTCCACGATGAGCAGGGTGCTGTGCAGTTCGGTCACACGGCAGCGCTGCCCGGGGGTGAGAATGTCGCCGGGAGTGGCGCAGCGGGCATTCCAGTCCACGCCGTCCAGTCGCACACGGCCCGGCAGGTCGGCGGTGACGGTGGTCAGCACGGTGGCCTCCCGGCCAAGGTTTCGGTCGCCATTGGTGGGGGTGATTTTCTGGCGCAGCTTTGCAGCCAGCGGCCGGAACGCCAGCAGGCACAGAATGCTTACCACGATGAACACAAGGGCCTGCGCCCGGAACGAATCCGTGAACAGGCAGGTGAGCAGGGCGGCAGCTGCGCCGACGGCGAACCAGACGGAGGTCATGCTGAAGGTGGAAGCCTCCAACAGCAAAAAGCCCACCACGGCAGCCAGCCAGAGAAATGGAACAGGGTTCATGGTTCTCCCTCCTTATGCCCCTATTATAGAGTATCCCCCGGGTGGAAGGTCAAGCGTTTTTTACTGGAACGTTGCGCAGAAAACGAAATAAAGAACAAAATAAATGAAAAGCAGTGCAAGATGTAGTTTGCAGATACGGCCCTTTGTGTGAAAATGCAACAACGGGCGGCCCGCAGGCTGCCCGTTGTTGCAAAAATAAAAGATAAAATTTCCTCTGAATGTGCCCAGAGCGAACGCGGCGGGCATTCAAATCGTTTTTACTTGATATCGTAATAGCTGTGGTTCGGGTTATGCCCGTTCTCCTCCACCACGATGGTAAAGCCCATGGGGTTCACCTCCGTGTGCTTGCCGGAAGCCAGCGGCTCCACGATGATGTGCTCCGAGCGGTTCACGATGATCTCGGCGGTTTCCGCTTCGCCTACGCGCTGGTAGTGCAGGATGCCGTCCTGCGCCCGGAGCACCCGCAGCTCACCGGTGCGGAAGGCCTCGCAGGTGTGGCGCAGCTGCGCCAGCTGTGCCAGCACCGGCTTCAGGCGCTTTTCGTGGCTGTCCCAGCAGAAGAAGGCACGGTTGAAGGGGTCGCGGTAGCCCTGCATCCCGATCTCGTCGCCGTAATACAGGCAGGGCACGCCGGGCAGTGTGTAGATGATGGCATAGGCCATGCGCAGGCGCAGCATCCCTTCCTCGTAGGCTTCGCCGGCCACACAGCGGCCGCTCTGCCACTCGCGGCCACGGCCGTTGGCGGGCTCGTCCGCGATCACGGTGAGGGCGCGTTCGGTGTCGTGGGTGGAGAGAAAGTTCAGCGCAGTGTCCATGGCAGGGGCGGGGTAGTGCTCACAGATGGACAGAATTTCGCCCATGGCCTGCTCGGCGGGCTTACCCTTTACAAAGTCCAGCACAGCGTTCTTGAAGGGGTAATTCATCACGCTGTCCAGCCCCTTGCCCAGCAGATAGGTGCGGCGCTGGCCAAAGCCGTATTTGGTGGTGGCATCCTCCCACACCTCGCCCAGCAGGAACTTCTCCGGGCTGACCCGCTTGACAGCGGCGCGGATCTTTTCAATAAAGTCGTCCGGCAGCTCGTCGGCTACATCCAGACGGAAGCCTGCGGCACCGCGCCGCAGCCATGTGTCAATGACACCGCCCTCGCCGGTGATGAACTCCACATAGGAGGGGTTCTCTTCGTTCACCTCGGGCAGGGTCTCGAAACCCCACCAGCTGCGGTAGCCGCCCTTATACTTGGGGTCAAAATCGTACCAGCTGCGGTAGGGGGAGTTGGGGTCGCGGTAAGCGCCGCCATCCCCATAGCGGCCTTCGCGGTTGAAATAGCGGCTGTCGGAACCGGTGTGGCTGAACACACCGTCCAGCACGATGCCAATGCCGTACTTGGCGGCCTCGCGGCAGAGCACCTCGAACTCCTCGTTGGTGCCCAGCAGTGGGTCTACGTTGAGATAGTCGGCGGTGTTGTAGCGGTGGTTGGAATGCGCCTCAAAGATGGGGTTGAGGTAAAGGTAGTCCACCCCCATCTCCCGCAGATAGGGCAGTTTGATGCGGATGCCTTCCAAGTCGCCGCCGAAATAGTCCTCGTTCAGGTGGCCGCCGGTCTCGTTGGGCTGCCAGAAGGGTTCGGCATGTTTGTCGGCCTGATACAGCCGGTCCGGGAAAGGCATGGGCTTGTTCTCAATGCCCTCGCAGAACCGGTCCGGGAAGATCTGATAGAACACCTTGCCCTTGATGCACTCCGGGGTCTGGAAACCGGCATCGTAGACGGTGATCTGCCACTTTTCGCCTTCCTGCCAGCTGACAACGCCGCAGTTGTCCGGCCCGCGGTAGATGCGGCGGAAGTCGGTGTAGAGGTCGAAGTAGTAGAAGTACAGGCCCGGGTCGTTCAGCGGCAGCTCCACGGAAAAGTGGTTCTGCTGGGGGGTCTGGCCGTCGAACTTCATGCGGTAGTGCACCGGCACGTCATATTTTCCCTCCTTCTGGAGCACCAGATGAGGATCGACATAGCCCAGCTCTTCCGGGATGCACAGGGTCAAACGTACGGTCTGACCGGCCCGCAGTGCGCCAAAGGGCTGCTTGAAATAGGGGTCGTAGCTATTGAACAGACAAGACAAAGCAGGGTCGTCCTTTCTCAAAAAAGCCCCGGCGGGCCAAACGCCGCCGGGGCAGATGATTTTTTAAGGGAAAATTACTTGCCCATGGGCACCGGGGAAGCGTACCAGATGTCGTGTGCGTAATCCAGCACAGAGCGGTCGGCGCTGAAGATGCCGCTGTTGGCAATGTTCTTCAGGCTCATGTGTGCCCACTTCTCGCGGTCGGCATACAGCTTCTGCAGGTCGGCCTGTGCGCGGCGGTAATCCTTGAAGTCGGCCATGACCATATACGGGTCGCTGCTGCGCAGGTTCTCGGTCACTTCGTGGAAGTTCTCGCCATTCCAGCCGCGCTCCAGGAAGTTCAGAGCGTTGTTGGCAACATCGTCGCCCATGATGAAAGCGTTGGGATGGTAGCCCACCTGCTTGAGGTTGTTCACCTCGGGGGTCAGCATACCGAAGATCAGCTCGTTCTCCTTGCCGGCAGCGTCTGCGATCTCCACGTTTGCGCCGTCCAGAGTGCCCAGAGTGATAGCGCCGTTCAGCATGAACTTCATGTTACCGGTACCGGAAGCCTCGGTGCCTGCCAGAGAGATCTGCTCAGAGACCTCGGCGGCGGGCATCAGGTGCTCGCTCAGAGAGACGCAGTACTCTTCCAGATAGACCACGCGCAGCTTGTCGCGCACAGCGGGGTCGTTGTTGATGAGGTCGCCCAGCTTGCAGATCATGCGGATCATCTGCTTTGCCATGTAGTAACCGGGAGCAGCCTTTGCACCGAAGATATAGGTCTTGGGGATGAAGTCGGCGTTGGGGTTCTCCTTCAGGTACAGGTACTGGGCAGCAATGTTCAGCGCGTTCAGGTGCTGGCGCTTATACTCGTGCATACGCTTGACCTGACAGTCAAAAATGGAGTTCGGGTCGATGACCTGACCGGTGCTCTTTGCCAGATAGTTGGCAAAGTTCTTCTTGTTTTCCAGCTTGATGGCGTTCAGCTGCTTGAGAACGGTCTTGTCGTTCTCGAACTTGTTCAGCTTGGACAGATCGGAAGCATCATGCTTGTAGCCGTCGCCGATGGTCTCGTCCAGCAGCTTGCACAGGCCGGGGTTAGAGGCCAGCAGCCAGCGGCGGTAAGCGATGCCGTTGGTCACGTTCTTGAAGGCCTGCGGCTTGAACAGGTAGTAATCGTGGAAGACGCTGTCTTTGATGATCTGGCTGTGCAGCTTGGACACGCCGTTGATGCTGTTGGCGGTGTAGGCGCAGATGTTTGCCATGCGCACCTGATTGTCGCCGATCAGTGCCATATAGTCGATCTTGCCCTTGTCGCCGGGGAAGACCTTCTCCAGCTCTGCGCGGGCGCGGCGGTCCATCTCCACCACGATCTGGTAGATGCGGGGCAGGGTCATCTTGAAGATGTCCACGTTCCACTTTTCCAGAGCCTCAGCCATGACGGTGTGGTTGGTGTAGGAGAAGACCTTCTGGCAGATGTCGAATGCCTTGTCCCAGCCAAAGCCGCACTCATCCAGCAGAATGCGCATCATCTCGGGGATGGCGAGGGTGGGGTGGGTGTCGTTCAGCTGGATGGCCACCTTGTCGGGCAGATTCTCGAGGGTCGCATAGCTGGACAGGTGGTTCTGCACGATATCGCCGATGGATGCGGCAGACAGGAAGTACTGCTGGCGCAGGCGCAGGATCTTGCCCTCAACATGGTTATCGTTGGGGTACAGCACCTTGGAGATCAGCTCTGCATTGGCGTTCTTGCTCATTGCAGTGTTGTAGTTGCCAAGAGAGAAGCTGGACATATCAAAGTCCGGGGCCTTTGCCTGCCACAGGCGCAGCATTGCAACGCCCTTGCCGTCGTAGCCCTGCACATACATATCAGAGGGAACAGCCATGACGCTGTTGTAGTTGGTGTGCTGGATATAGTGGAAGCCGTTGTCCCAGTTCTCGTGGATCTCGCCGTCAAAGCGCACTTCCACAGCCTGATCGGGGTGGCTCTTCAGCCAGACCTGACCGCCGGGCAGCCAGTTGTCGGCACGCTCCTGCTGCCAGCCGTCCACGATCTTCTGCTTGAAGATGCCGTACTCGTACAGGATGGAGTAGCCGGTGCCGCAGATGCCGGTGGTGGCCATGCCGTCCAGATAGCAGGCAGCCAGACGGCCCAGACCGCCGTTGCCCAGACCTGCATCCGGCTCTTCCTCAAAGATGCTGTCAATGCTGATATCAGCGTCGGACAGGGCCTTTTTTGCCACCTCGTCCAGACCCAGGTTCAGCAGGCTGGTCTTCAGGCTGCGGCCCATCAGGAACTCCATGCACAGATAATACACCTGCTTGGTGCCGGTGCCAATGGCCTTGGACTGGAACTTCTTGTGGTTTTCGCTCATCATCTGGCGGCAGATCAGTGCCAGAGAGCGGTAGATCTGCTGGTTGGAAGCAACACTCAGCTCCACGCCGTACTCGCTGGTGAGCTTGTCCTGAAGAAGTTTACCGAATTCTTTCGATGTCATAAAGGTACTCCTATCCGCATAAGTTTTCAGCTTTGCTAAAATAATTGAAATAATTGGCGTCTATAGGCACTTTCCCTCACTTGCTCTGCCGCCAACATAACAAAGATATTATAATATGGCAGAATGACAAATGCAAGGAATCAGGGGATTTTTTCCGTAACTGACATTTTTTTATTGAACTTTCTGATAAATATGCCAAAATTTCAAAAAATACACTTTTTCTTGATGCTTATTTATATTATAATAGGGAGAGAAAGCTGTGTTCCGAAACATTTTCGGGGACAAACTCCGGGAGAAATGTGCCGGGTAACTCGCCCGGCGGGTGACAAGACACCAAAACGGTACCGGGAACGGTACCGTTTCCCGGCAAAAATCAGAATATCACTGCCCGCTGCGGGCAGAAAAGGATAAAAAGGGGAAACAGATATGGTCAACAAGGTACGGGTGAACATCGCAGGTACGCCGTATGCCATTGCTACGACGGACCCGGAAAAATATATTTTGTCGCTGGCGAAAAAGCTGGATGAAGACATTACCAAGCTTTTGGACGATAATGCGAATCTTTCGGTGACTAAGGCGGCGGTGTTCTGCGCCATGGATTATCTGGACGAATACCGCAAGAGCACCGGCAGTGCTGAGAATATGCGCAGCCAGATCCAGGATTACATTGCGGATGCTACCCGCGCAAAGCTGGCGGAAGATAAGGTCAAAGCAGAGAATGAGGTGCTGCGGCGGGAAGCTGCCGCCCTGCGCGAACAGCTGGAAAAGATGCACAATAAGGAAGCCCGGCGCGAGGAGCGCGCCCAGCAGGCGGCACAGCAGTCTGCTGCCGAGGGCGAAGCGAACAAGGCGGAATAAGCCGTTTACAGGATAAAGGAGAAGTATGTCAAAGATCGAGATCCTTGCCCCGGTGGGCAACGAAGAAATGCTGCGTGCCGCTGTGTTCAGCGGTGCCGACGCAGTGTATCTGGGTTTTTCGGGTTTCAATGCCCGCACCAGTGCCAACAATTTTAACGCGGATACGCTGAAAGATGCGGTCGCCTTCTGCCATGCGCGGGGCGTGGCTGTGCATGTGGCGCTGAACACCACCGTCTATGGCGGTGAGCTGCCCGCGCTGGAACAGGCCATCCGTGCCGTTGCAGCCAGCGGTGCCGATGCGGTCATCTGTCAGGATCTGGCAGTGGCAACGCTGATCGGTAAAATTGCACCGCAGCTGCCGCGCCACGGCTCCACCCAGATGAGCGTGCACAGCCTGCAGGGTGCGCTGGAGCTCAAGGAGCTGGGCTTCACCCGCGTGGTGCTGGCCCGTGAGCTGAGCATGCCCGAGGTGGAGCATATCACAAAGCACTGTGGCATCGAGACCGAGTGTTTCGTGCACGGCGCGCTGTGCATGTGCGTCAGCGGCCAGTGCTACATGTCGGCCTTTCTGGGCGGACGCAGCGGCAACCGCGGTTCCTGTGCCGGCCCGTGCCGCCTGCCGTTTGAGGCAAATGCCCTGCCGGAGGGCAAGCCGGGCCGCCTGCACCACCTGTCCTTAAAGGATAATTCGGTCATTGATAAGCTGGACAAGCTGCAGGCGCTTGGCGTGGCATCGGCAAAAATCGAGGGCCGTCTGCGCACGCCGGAGTATGTGGCGGCGGCAGTCAGCGCCTGTCTTGCAGGCCGCGAGGGCCGCGCCTACGACCGCGACCTGTTGAAGAATGCTTTCAGCCGTTCCGGCTTCACCTCCGGCTATCTGGATGGAAAGATCGACGGCACCATGTTCGGCGTGCGCAGCGAAGCAGACGCAGAACAGACCAAAAAGACCCTGCCCATGCTGCGGGAGCTTTACCGCCGTGAGCGCAGCCGCGTGCCGGTAAAGATGAAGCTGGAAATTGAAGAGGGGGGCGAAAAGCTCACTGTCACCGATGCAGACGGCAGCAAGGCCTTTGCCTATGGGGATGCAGAGCCGCAGCCTGCCCGTACTGATCCCACCGCAAGCCTGCACCGCAGCCTTGCCAAGACCGGCGGCACGCCTTTTGCGGTGGAAGATCAGGATATTACCGTGGAAATGGACGGCGGGCCGTGGTTCGTGCCCGGCAGTGCCGTCAATGAGCTGCGCCGCGAAGCGCTGGATGCCCTGCTCAAAAAGCGGGAAGTGCTGCGCCCGTGGCCCACCACCGAGGAGCATGTGCCTGCCCTGCCGCTGCGCACTCTGCCGCCCCACCGTACCCTGCGTGCCCGGTTTGAGAGCTGGGAACAGGTGTCGGAGCGGGCGCTTGACGGCATCGAGTATCTCATCCTGCCCATTGCGCAGGCCGACCACGTGCCCCGGGAATGGCGGGCAAAGACCCTTTTGGAACTGCCCCGGGTCATGTTTGGCAAGCTGGAAGAGGATACCGCCCGCCGCATCGCGGCCACGCAGGACGCCGGTTTTGCAGGCTATGAGGTGAGCAATATCGCCCACCTGCGCCTGTGCCGGGGCCTGCCCATGAGCGGCAGCTTTGGCCTGAACATCACGAACCAGCTGGCCGCGCAGTTCTACGCGGACAACGGCCTTAGTTCCATGCTCATCCTGCCCGAGGTGAAGGACAGCGACATCAGCACCATTGCGCCCACCCGTAACGGCAGGCCGGTGCCCACCGGCGTGCTGGTGTACGGCCATATGCCGCTGATGATCACCCGTGCCTGCCCGCTGCAGAACATCCACGACTGCGCCCACTGCGACAAGACCGGCGTGCTGACCGACCGCAAGGCCAAGAAGTTCCCAGTGCGGTGCGGCCTTGGTGTGCGCACCATCTATAACCCTGTACCTATTTATATGGGGGATAAGCCGGGCGCTTTGACGGTGGACTACGGTGTGGCTTACTTCACGCTGGAAAGCCGGGAGGAAGCGGCCAAAATTCTGGAGATGATCCGCACCCATGCACCCTTTGAAGGTGATTTTACCCGTGGGTTGTATTTTAAAGGTACGAACTGAAACTCCTTCCGTCATTGCTGACGCAATGCTACCTCCCTGAGGGAGCTGTCGAGCGTATGCGAGACTGAAGGAGTCGCTATAAAATCAAAACGAGGTATACTATGGAACCCATCACAGTAAAATATAAGGTATTGGACACCCGTGCCAAGGTGCCCTCTTACGCAACCCCCGGCTCTGCTGCAGCCGACCTGTGCGCCGTACTGGACGCGCCGCTCACCCTTGCCCCCATGGAGCGGGCACTGGTGCCCACCGGCCTTGCCATCGAGCTGCCCGGCTCCCACAGCGTGGCACTGGTGTACGCACGCAGCGGCCTTTCCATCAAGCACGGCCTGTGCATGGCCAACGGTGTGGGTGTGGTGGACAGCGATTACCGCGGCGAGCTGAAGGTGCCCATGGTCAATCTGGGCAGGGAAGCCTACACCATTCAGCCCGGTGAGCGTGTGGCCCAGCTGTGCATCGCACCGGTGTACACCGCTGCCTTTGTGCCTGCCGAAGAGCTGGGCGATACCCAGCGCGGCGAGGGCGGCTTTGGCTCTACCGGAAAGTGAGATGGAATCATGAACCTGATCTTAGCTTCCGGCAGCCCGCGCAGGCGGGAGCTGCTCTCCTTATATACCACCAATTTCACCGTCTGTGTCAGTGACTTTGACGAAAGTGCGGTGCAGGCCGCTACGCCTGCCCATCTGGTGGAACAGCTGGCCCGAGGCAAGTGCCTTGCTGTTTCGGCCCAGCACCCGGGCGCTGTGGTCATCGGCTGTGATACGGTGGTGGATGTGAACGGTGAGGTGTTCGGCAAGCCCCACAGCGAAGAGGATGCAAAGCGGATGCTGCGCGCCCTTTCCGGTGCCACCCACGAGGTGCACACCGGCGTGTGCATCTCGGACGGTGCGCGCACTGAAAGCTTTGTGGACAGCTGCCGCGTTACCTTCTTCCCGCTGGGTGAAGAGGAGATCGACTTCTACGCTTCCACCGCCGAACCCTACGATAAAGCCGGTGCCTATGCCATTCAGGGACGGGCGGCCCTCTGGCTGGACCGTATTGAGGGCGACTACTACACCATCATGGGTCTGCCGGTGAGCCGCACCGTACAGCTGCTGGCACATTTTGTGTGATAAAACTGGAAAAAACGAAGAAAACTTGCGCAAACGCTTGAGAAATCATTGCCTTGCGGCTATAATAGAACTGTGTTATTCTGCGCAAAGGCGGCACAAAAGGGCTGCCGGATGTTCTGGCGCTATAGATAAAATGGGAAGCATAAGGAGAATTTTTACAATGGGCCTGTTTTCTAAAGATGTAGGTATCGATCTGGGTACCGCAAATACTCTGGTATATATGAAGGGCAAGGGCATCATCATGCGGGAGCCTTCGGTCGTGGCTGTGGATACCAAGACCGACGAGGTACGCTGTGTGGGTGCCGAGGCAAAGGCTGTCATTGGCCGTACCCCCGGCAGCATCGTGGCTGTGCGTCCGCTGAAGGATGGCGTGATCGCTGACTTTGACATCACCACCAACATGCTGGAAAATTTCCTCAAGAAGGCATGCGGCAACAGCATGTTCTCCCGCCCCCGCGTGGTCATCTGCATCCCGTCCGGCGTTACCGAGGTGGAGCGCCGCGCTGTGCGCGAAGCTACCCTGAAGGCCGGTGCCCGTCAGGTGTCCGTCATTGAGGAACCCATGGCAGCAGCCATCGGTGCGGGTCTGCCCATCAGCGAGCCTACCGGCAGCATGATCGTGGATATCGGCGGCGGCACGGCTGAGATCGCTGTGATCTCTCTGGGCGGCATCGTGGCCTCCCGCAGCGTGCGCATGGCAGGCGATATGTTCGATCAGGCCATCATCGCCTTCATCAAGCGCAAGTACAACCTGCTGATCGGTGAGCGCACTGCAGAGCAGATCAAGATCGAGATCGGCTCCGCCTATGCGCTGGACCCCGAAATGACCATGGAGATCAAGGGCCGTAACCTCGTGGACGGCCTGCCCAAGAACATCGTCGTCCACTCTGAGGATGTGCGCGAAGCTCTGCTGGAATGCCTGGTCAAGATCACCAGCGCCATCAAGGAAACGCTGGAGCGCACCCCGCCGGAGCTGAGTGCGGATATCATCGACCGCGGCATCACCCTGACCGGCGGCGGTGCACTGCTGCGCGGTCTGGATCAGCTGATCCAAAGCGAGACCGGCATCGACGTACACATTGCGGAAGACCCGCTGGACTGCGTGGCCAAGGGTGCTGGTGCGGTGCTGGATCATGTGGATGTCCTGCATGACGTGCTGGACACCGACGGCGGCCACATGTAACACGGGCAAGGCCCACACTTGCGGAAAAAGGCTCTTTTGCGCAGCGTCTGCGCTGATTTCCGCTGCAAACAATGTCTCTTGCGCGGATGGCAGGGCTGTCCGCGCTTTTCTTATGGCATGGCATCCACCCGAAACAGGAGGGTACTCCCTTGAAGGATTTTTTTGACACATGGAAATTTAAGATACTGGTAGCCGTGGCGGTGTTTCTGGTGGGAATCATGGCCTATGCCGGTGCCAACGGACGGCTGACTGCTGCCCCGCAGGAACTGCTGGGCGTGGTGCTGATGCCGCTCCAGAAGGTCACATCGGCACTGAGCGGCGGCATTGGCTCGGTGTGGGAAAAATACACCAGCATCGATGAGGTCATGGAACAGAACGAACAGCTGGAAGCGGAGAATGCTGAGCTGCGCCAGCAGATCGTGGACTATGACCGCATCAAGGCGGAGAACGAAGCCTACAAGGCACTGGCCCGCATTCAGGATTCCAACACCGAAGCAAGCTATATTTCTGCCTTTGTGATCGGCCGCGACCCGCTGGATGAGTTCGGAGGCTTTACGCTGGACTGCGGCACGGTGAACGGCGCAGCCGTGAACGATGCCGTGATCAGCGATAAGGGCTATCTGATCGGCATGGTGGTGGAAGCCGACACCACCAGCTGCAAGGTGATGACCATTCTGCACCCCAGCTTCAGCGCTGCGGGCGTGGTATCCCGCACGCGGGAAAACGGCATTATCAATGGCAGCACCGATTATGCCGGTGACGGCCTGTGCGTGCTGACCAATCTGGAACGCGCCACTGAGACGAAGATGGGAGATCAGGTGATCACCACCGGTCTTGGCGGAGTGTTCCCGCCGGATCTGCTGGTGGGAACTGTGCAGAAGGTGGAGCCGGAAGTCAGCGGCAAATCTTCCATTGCAGTGGTGCGCCCGGGTGCAGACCCGCGCACGGTCAAGCACGTATTCGTTATTACCGACTATTAAGGGGGCGCATTTGTATGGAATCACGCCGCATGCGCAGCCGCAGCCAGATCCTGAAATGGGTCTGCTACGCGGTGGCACTGTTTGTGTGCGCGGCACTGCAGACGACCCCCGGCCTGCTCCAGCTGGGGCAGGCAAAGCCGCTGTTCATTCTGCCGCTGTGTCTGGCTGTGGCCGTGTATGAAGGCGAGTTTGCAGGTGCGCTGTTTGGTGCCGTGAGCGGCCTTTTGTGGGACTACACCGCCGGGCGCACCGTGGGTATGCTGGCGCTGGAACTGCTGTTGCTCTGCTTTGCGCTTTCGGTGCTGGTTCAGGTGTATCTGCAGGGCAGCACATGGAACTTTGCGCTCATCAGCACCGGCACGGCCCTTGTGGTGCTCTCGCTGGACTGGCTGTTCTTCTACTACATGCCCGGCTACAGCTGGGCGCTGAGCCGCTGGCTGACCTTTGTGCTGCCTTCGGCCATGATGACGCTGGTGCCGTCACTGATGCTGTTCAGTCTGGTGCGGCACATTTACAGCGCATTCAAAATCGACAACGGCGTAGTCTGAACTGCCGGAGGAAACGCGGATGAACCAAAACGAACGAAAAACCGTTGCGCGCCGGATGATCCTGCTCATTGCAGTGGCATGTGTTATCATGGGCCTGTACGTGATGCGGCTGATCTTTCTGCAGCTGGTCAACGGCGACGACTTCAAGGCCAAGGCCACCAATACCACCGACTATAACTTTACGGTCACGGCGGCCCGCGGCGATATCGTGGACAGCGCCGGGCGGCGCATTGCCACCACAACCACCAGCTACAATGTGGTCCTTAACAAACTGCTGATGGGCGACCGGGATCTGGATACCATGCTGCAGCAGATCGTGGAGCTGCTGCGTGCGAATGGCGAGAGCTGGAATGATACGCTGCTGATCGGTCAGGCGGACGCAGCAGGCAATTACGCCTTTACGGACGATGACACGTCCACCAGCGACCAGAAGCAGCTGGCAGACATGAAGGAAACGCTTGGTCTGCAGCAGTACGCCACCGCCAACGATGTAATGGAAATGCTGGTGGAAAAGAACGATCTGCAGGATTTTTCGCCGGAATGGCAGCGTGTGCTGGCCGGTATCCACTACGAGATGGACCGGCAGGCGTTCTCCAATGTGAACAATTTTGTCATGGCGGAGAACGTGAGCACCCTCGCGGTGGCCACCATCAAGGAACACAGCCTGCAGCTGCCGGGTGTGGAAATCGTGGAAACCAGCGCCCGCAGCTACGACCAGAGCGATATCATCCCGGCGGTGCTGGGCCGTGTGGGCAAGATCACGGCGGAAAAGTGGAAGGTGACCGATTCCAACGGTCAGGTGACCTATCCGCTGCGGGAAAAAGGCTATAACATGAACGATGTTCTGGGCATTTCTGGTCTGGAATCCGTTTATGAGGACGAGCTGCGCGGCAAGGACGGCGTGGAGACCATCACCCGCAATTCGGACGGCGTGATCGTGGATACAAAGCTCACCACTGTGCCGGAGCCGGGCCATACCGTGCAGCTGACCATTGACAGCAACTTCCAGCGTGCCGTGGACAAGGCACTGGCGGACAACATTGATATGATCAACCGCGTGTACAATACCGGCACCATGAAAGCTGCCGCCGGTGCGGTGGTGGTGCTGGACGTGAAGGACGGCAGTGTGCTGGCTGCTTCCAACTATCCCAGCTATGACCAGAACCTGTATGCCGCTAACTACAGCGAGTACAGCTCCGACCCGAGCCTGCCACTGTTCAACCGCGCATTGCAGGGCCTGTATACGCCGGGTTCTACCTTCAAGCCCGCCGTGGCGGTGGCTGCACTGGACAGCGGCCTCATCAACCAGTATTCTACCGTTTACTGCAACGGCGTGTACAACTACTTCAAGGATTACCACCCCCGCTGTACCCGCCACGGCCACAGCGGCAACATCGATGTGGTAACGGCCATCAAGTGGAGCTGCAACATCTTCTTCTATGATGTTGGCCGCCGTCTGACCAGCGATGTGTACGATGCCTATGCCTACAAGCTGGGTCTTGGCCAGCGCACCGGTGTGGAGGTGAGCGAGGCCGTGGGCCGTCTGACCACCAAGAGCGACTCCAACTATACGGCATCGCTGGATGTGCAGGCCGCCATCGGTCAGGGCAACACGGTGGTCTCGCCCATCCAGCTGGCTACCTACGCGGCAACGCTGGCCAACAACGGCACCCGTTACCGCACCCATTTCGTCAAGGCCATTCTGGACACCAACACCGGCGAGGTGCTCAGCGAGACCAAGCCCGAGGTCATGGATGTGATCGAAGGCACCGGTAACACCTTTGAGCTGGTGCGGCAGGGCATGAAGCAGGTGCCCAGCACCATCAGCGGCAAAATTTCCAGCTATCCGGTGCCGATCGCCTGCAAGACCGGTACACCTCAGCGCAGCGAGACCTATGCGCCCGGCAAGCACTATCTGAACGCCATGATGGTGGCTTACCTCCCGGCGGATGATCCGCAGATCGCCATTGGCATTAGCATTGAGTACGGAGGCTATGGTGCCCGTACCGGTGATCTGGTGGTGGATATTGCAAATGCCTATTTTGCCCTGAAGGATGGCAGCCTTGCCCAGCAGGCCGAAGCGGAAAAGGAAGCCGAGCAGGCCCAGCAGGAAGATCAGGCGTAGACCACTGACCCAGCGCAGGCCGCTGCAGGCCAGACCACCGGCAATGCCGCAGCCCAGCCTGCACAGATGACACCCGCCGCAGACACCGCTGCGCCGGAAACGGCAGCAGAAGGGGAAGCCCAGCCTGCCGTGCAGGACGAGCAGCAGCCCGCCGCAGACACCGAGCAGAACCCCGATGCCATTGCGCCGGAGAACTGAAAACGGGAGACAAAACCGACACGGGAAAGGGCACTGCAGCGGGGTTTTGAATGGAAACATCCCTGAAAAGAAAACAAAATTGAATATTCTGTATAAAAAACAGTTGTAAAAGATTGGATTTTGTGATATCATTTTAGGCGAAGGACTTTTTTACAAAAGCGTTCCAATCGTTTAGGAAGAGGAGAGGGTAACGGATGACGATTGCACTCATTGCGCATGACTCCAAAAAGGAGCTGATGGTTCAGTTTTGTACGGCGTACTGCCGCATCCTGAGCCAGCATAAACTGGTAGCGACCGGCACCACCGGTAAACTGATCGCAGAAGCTACCGGCTTACAGGTGCAACGCTTTCTGGCCGGTGTGCAGGGCGGCGACCAGCAGATCGCATCCCGCATCGCCTGCAATGAGATCGACCTGTTGCTGTTCTTCCGTGATCCCATCAACGCAAAGCCCAGCGAACCCAACGAAATGACGCTGCTGCGCCTGTGCGATGTGCACAACATTCCCATGGCCACCAACATTGCTACTGCCGAGGTACTGATCCACGGCTTGGAGCGCGGCGATCTGGATTGGCGCGATATCGTGCATCCCCAGAACTGACAAAACGATTTGGAATGGTTCCGCGTGCGCTGCGCCATATTCAGCGGAAATTATATTGATAATGCGAAAATCGGGAACATCTGCGGATGTTCCCGATTTCCATTTTCATAGGAATGGGGTCCGAACCGCAGACTGCATTTCTGCCGCCGTGCGGCTGTTTCCGCAGGAAGCAAAAACAGCAGATGCCGTGTGCCGCAGCGGCCTTGCCTGTGAAAAAAAGAATTCCGGAAAATCCGCAGATTTCCGGAATTCTAATATAAAAATAATGTTTCCGCTGAATATGGCCAGAGTGCAACGGAGGCCATTTGAAACGTACGGTTAAACTTTAAAATCCTCGGCCATCTCCGCCACATCTTCCGGGGCAAAATCGCCAAGCGGCAAGATCAGCCGTGCCAGTGTCTCCTGCGGCAAAGCTGCAAGAATCGTGCTGTCATCACTGCCGGTGCCTGCGGGCGGGCAGACGGTGTGCACGCCGTCTGCACCGGTCTCCACCCGGGCACGGTGAGCGGTTGCCACATATTGCATCCCAAGCTTGTCTGCAGCCGTCAGCAGGGCGGCAAACAGCGGCGTGCCGCCTTCGCCCAGAACGTCTGCGTCCTGCCCGGCCAGTGCTTCGGCGTTCAGCACGATGCACTCGATGCCAAGGGCCTCTGCTGCCTTTTTAGCGCTTTCCGCATCGGCGGTCTGTTCTGCTGCCAGCCGCACGGCAGCGCCCGCCACGGCAAAGCCCTGCTGCTGTAAAATGCGCACAGCTACGGCGCATTCTCTGCTGCCGTCCATCTGCACCAGAACCTTATCCTGACTCTCGTAGGTGTCGAACCCACTGCCGGGCAAAAATGTGTCGCTCATGTTCCCTGCCTCCCGCCATGTGCTTTGCTTTGGGCCACGGCCAGCTGGTCGCAGCGTTCGTTCTCCGGGTGGCCTGCGTGGCCCTTGACCCAGACATAGGTGATCTTGTGCCGGGCTTCCTGCTCCAGTGCCTGTGCCCAGAGATCCGGGTTCAGGGCGGGGGAGCCATCTGCTTTTTTCCAGCCCCGGCGCTGCCAGTTTTTGGCCCAGCCCTTCTGAAGCCCGTTGATGACATACTGGCTGTCGGAGCACAGCCGTACCTCGCACGGCTCCTTGAGCTGGCGCAGTGCTTCGATAAAGGCTGTCAGCTCCATGCGGTTGTTGGTGGTGCTGTCGTCGCCGCCGCTCAGCTCTTTTTCGTAAACTTTGCCGTTAAAACGGTAGCGCAGCACGGCACCCCAGCCGCCCGGGCCGGGATTGCCGCTGCATGCGCCGTCGGTGTACACTTCGACCTGCTTCATGCGGTTCTCCTTCTAAAATGGGTTGCTTCTATTTAGCGCTATTTTCCGGCTTCTGTCAAGTGCGAATGTATATTCCGTGCCGGAGCTGCCAAACCTTGGAATTGACAAAAACGCCGGGAAATACTATACTTATCCTAACAAAATGCGTATAGGGGCGCACCGCAGGCGTGTGCCCGGGCGTTCCAACAGAAAAGCCACGGTCGCATCGAGCAGATGGACCTATCTGGCACAAAACCTCTTACGGAACAGGCAGCGGTTTGCAAAAAACACGCTGAGAAATAAATTCTATACGGTGCATCCAACGGAAGCCGATGCGATTTTTCAAGGTGCTTCCCATGCACAGCGCGGCTGTTCCCACAAGCGGGGACGGCCTGCGCTGTAATTATTTTGGAGGTCAGAATGGCACAGTCGAAAGAAAATACCAATAATTCCGCACGCAGCAAGGCAACAGCTGCTGCTCAGAGCACCGGCGCACCCGCCGCGCAGACGGGCGAAAAGCGCCCCCGCACCACCCGCCGCCCTTATTATAACCGTCGGCCCCGCCGCCCGCAGCAGCCCAGAGAGGCCGCTGTGCCCATCCACATCTATCCGCTGGGCGGTCTGGGCGAAGTGGGCAAGAACATGACCGTGTACGAGTGCAACGGCGACATGATCATCGTGGACTGCGGCCTTGTGTTCCCGGACAGCGACATGTACGGCGTGGACATGGTCATCCCGGACTTCACCTTTGTGGTGCAGAACAAGGATAAGATCAAGGGCCTGCTCATCACCCACGGCCACGAAGACCACATCGGCAGCATCCCGTATCTGCTGCAGAAACTTGACCTGCCCATCTATGGCACCCGCCTGACCTGCGGCCTGATCCGCAACAAGCTGGAGGAGTTCGGTCTGGCAGGTAGGACCAAGTTCGTGGAGATCACCCCCAGACAGAAGATCAAGCTGGGCTGCTTTACCATTGAGCCCATCCATGTGAACCACTCCATCCCGGATGCGGTGGCCTTTGCCATCGACAGCCCGGCTGGCACCATCATCCAGACCGGCGACTTCAAGATCGATTATACCCCGCTGGCCTGCGGCGTCACCGACCTGTCTACGCTGGCCGAGTACGGTCAGCGCGGCGTGCTGGCCCTGCTGAGCGATTCCACCAACTCCGAGCGTCCGGGCTTTACCGCCACCGAGCAGAAGGTGGCTGCAGGCGTGCGCAATCTGTTCGCCCGTGCCCGCAACAAGCGGATCATCATTGCCACCTTTGCTTCCAACATCTACCGCGTGCAGCAGATCATCGATCTGGCTGTGGAGGATGGCCGCAAGGTGGCATTCAGCGGCCGCAGTATGGTGAACAACACCGCTATGGCGCAGGAGCTGGGCTATATGCACATCCCGGAGGGCACCCTCATCAGCGTGGATGAGCTGAACCAGTATCCTCCGGAGCAGGTAGTGCTCATTACCACCGGCAGCCAGGGCGAACCCTTGAGTGCCCTTTCCCGTATGGCATCCTGCAGCCACCGTCAGGTGCGCGTGGGCCCCGGCGACTTCATTATCATTTCGGCAAATCCCATTCCCGGCAACGAGAAGAGCGTGACCAAGATCGTCAACGGTCTGCTGCTGCTGGGTGCAGAGGTCATTTACGAGAGCATGTACGATGTGCATGTTTCCGGCCACGCCTGTCAGGAAGAACAGAAGCTCATGCTCACCCTGACCAGACCCAAGTACTTCCTGCCGGTGCACGGCGAGTACAAGCAGCTCAAAAAGCACGCCCTCACCGCTGCCAGCCTTGGCATCCCTACCAGCAACATTCTGATCGCGGAGAACGGCTCCAATGTCATTCTCAGCCAGGACGAGATAAAGCTGGGCGAGCCTGTCACCGCCGGTGCAGTGATGGTGGACGGCCTTGGCGTGGGCGACGTGGGCAATGTGGTCCTGCGCGACCGCAAGCACCTGTCCGAGGACGGTCTGGTCATCATTGTGGCCACCGTGGACAGCAAGACCGGCAAGGTGCTGGCCGGCCCGGACCTTGTGAGCCGCGGCTTTGTGTATGTGCGCGAGAACGAGAGCCTGATGGACGGTGCACAGAGCATCGTGGAAAATGCGCTGGACCGCTGCGTGGATGAACATGTGCGCGACTGGAACAGCGTCAAGACCCGCGTGCGCGAGGCACTGAGCAGCTATATCTATCGGCGCACCAAGCGCAGCCCGATGATCCTTCCCATCCTGATGGAGGTCTGATCCGGGCACGCTACCGCAAACAATGCGGCGGAAGGCAGGAGATTTGATGAAACAAAAACCAAGATGGACATTGGAGATGCTCACCGCCAGTCTGGCCGTGCTGTGCGGCCTGCTGGTGCTGGTGCTGCTGATCCAGCGGCCCACGGCATGGCCGGCGCTGCTGGTACTGGTGGTGCTGTGGGGCGCTGTGGTGGTGCTGTTCCGCTGCCAGCTGCGCAAGTGGGTGGCCCGGTGGATGTGCGGCGGCAGCTTTGAAGGCTCCAAGCTGCAGTTCAGTCTGGAGCCGCTCTCTCAGCCGGCCGCGCTGCTTTCCGGTGAGACGGTGCTGTGGTACAATGCACAGTTCCGCACCCGCCTGTTGAACGGGCAGGATGCGCTGGTGAGCCGCGTGCAGAAGGTGCTGCCCGGCCTTGATCTGCAGCAGTGCCGCAAGCAGGAGGGCCAGCTGCTGACCCTCGCGGACGGCATGTGGAGCGTACACAGCTCCACGGTGCCCGGCGATGCGGAGAGCATGACCCTGCTGGTGCTGAACGAGGAAACCGCCCTGCGCAAGGTGGAGGCGGAATACAAAGCCAGCCGTCCGGGCTATCTGGTGTTTCTGGTGGACGGCTACGACGATGTGTTCGGTGACATGCTGGACAGCGAGCGTGCCCGCCTGCTGGAAGGCATCAACCGCACGCTGGAGGATATGATCGGCCGGGGCAGCGGCTTTTTGCGCCGTGTGGCCAGCGGCCGCTATATCGCTGTGGTGGAAGAGCGCCAGATGGAGCAGTTCGCCAACCGCGGCTACGATGTGCTGGACAAGATCCGTGCGCTGGATCCCAGCGTGAACCTTTCGCTGTCCATCGGCATTGGCCGCGGGGCCAAGACCCTGCGGGAAGCCCAGGATATGGCCGTGCAGGCGCTGGATATGGCGCAGGGCCGCGGCGGCGATCAGGCCGCTGAAATGACACCGGACGGCTTTACGTTCTACGGCGGCGTGAGCCACGGCGTGGAAAAGCGCAGCAAGGTGCGCAGCCGCATCGTGGCCGATCAGCTGGTAAAACTGATCAAGGAAGCAGATCATGTGGTCATCATGGGCCACCGCATGAGCGATCTGGATGCCATCGGCTCCGCCGAGGGCGTGCTGCGCATCTGCAAAATATGCGATATCCCGGCGGTGATCGCGGTGCGGCGTGACGCTACCCTTGCGGGCAGCTTGATCGATGCATTGTGCCGTGCAGGCCAGAAGGACGACTTTATCGACCCGAAGGACGCACTGCCCATCATCTCCAAGCGCACCTTGTGCATCGTGGTGGATACATATCAGGTGGGCCTTGTGGAAAGCAAGGATATTCTGGAAAAATGCGGCAAGGTAGCCGTGATCGACCACCACCGCAAGGGCGTGGGCTACATCGAGAACCCGGCGTTGGTCTGCCATGAGCCGTATTCTTCCTCGGCCAGTGAGCTGGTCACGGAGCTTTTGCAGTACGTGGGCGAGCGCGACGACAAGCCCAACCGTGTGGAGGCCGAGGGCCTTTTGTCCGGCATCATGCTGGATACCCGCGATTTTACCCTGCACACCGGTGTGCGTACCTTTGAAGCTGCCGCTGCGCTGCGCCGCTATGGCGCGGAGACGGAGCGGGTGCGCCAGCTGTTCGATGTGACCATGGTGGAGTACAATGCCAAGGCTGATCTGGTGGAAAAAGCACGCATGTACAAAAATTGCGCGATCTCCGTCAGCGGCGAGGTGGCACCGGAAGCCCGCGTGGCCATTGCACAGGCGGCAAACGATCTGCTGACCATTCAGGGCGTGGATGCCAGCTTTGTGGCAGTGCAGGTGGGCACAGGCGTGAACATCTCGGCCCGCAGTCTGGGTGCCGTGAACGTGCAGGTGATCATGGAATCTTTGGGCGGCGGCGGCCACCAGACCATGGCAGCAGCACAGCTCAAGCATATCACGCCGGAAGCAGCCCGTGCCCGCATCGAAGGTGCCATCGACAAATACTATGCATCGCAGAAAAAGGGCGATGTAGAAGGAAAATAAACGGAACAGAGAGGATCACACCCATGAAACAGTACGATTACCTGATCGTTGGTGCCGGCCTTTACGGCGCGGTCTTTGCACAGGAAGCAAAAAAGGCAGGCAAGAAGTGCCTTGTGATCGATAAGCGCAGCCACATTGCAGGCAATATCTACACGGAGCCGGTGGAGGGAATCAACGTCCACCGCTACGGTGCACATATCTTCCACACCAACAACAAGGCTGTGTGGCAGTATGTGAACCAGTTTGCAGAGTTCAACCGCTACACCAACAGCCCGGTGGCAAACTACCACGGCGAGATTTACAACCTGCCCTTCAATATGAACACCTTTAATAAGATGTGGGGCGTTGTTACCCCTGCCGAAGCCAAGGCCAAGATCGAAGAGCAGAAGAAGGAAGCAGGCATCACCGACCCGCAGAATCTGGAAGAGCAGGCCATCAGCCTTGTGGGCACCGATATCTACGAAAAGCTCATCAAGGGCTACACTGGCAAGCAGTGGGGCCGCCCCTGCACCGAACTGCCGGCCTTCATCATCAAGCGTCTGCCGGTGCGCTTCACCTACGACGACAACTATTTCAACGCACTGTATCAGGGTATTCCCAATGGCGGCTACACCGCCATGGTGGAAAAGATGCTGGACGGCACCGAGGTGCGGCTGAATGTGGATTATCTGGCCGACCGCGAAAATCTGAACGCTCTGGCCGAGAAGGTGGTCTACACCGGCCCGGTGGATGCCTACTTTGGCTACAGGCTGGGTGCTCTGCAGTACCGCAGCGTCCGCTTTGAGACCGAGGTGCTGGACACCGACAACTATCAGGGCAACGCGGTGGTCAACTATACCGATGCGGAAACTCCCTACACCCGCATCATCGAGCACAAGCACTTTGAGTTCGGCACCCAGCCCAAAACGGTCATCAGCCGCGAGTACAGCGCTGAGTGGAAGAAGGGCGACGAGCCGTACTACCCCGTCAATGACGAGAAGAACGGTGCCCTGTATGCCGAGTACAAGAAGCTGGCCGATGCGGAGCCGGACGTGATTTTTGGCGGCCGTCTGGGCGAGTATAAGTACTATGACATGGACAAGGTCATTGAGGTAGCTCTGGACGTGGCCGCAAAGGAACTGAAATAAGAAAACTCCTTCAGTCATCACTTGCGTGATGCCAGCTGTTCCCCTTCTGGCACTTTGTGCCACCTCCCCCGGCCGGGGGAGTCTGTCTCAAAGAAGGAGCCTCTGGCGAAAAGGACAAGCCTTCGTTTTTGCCAAAGGCCCCATCTCAGAGGGGGCTGTCTGCGAAGCGGACTGGGGGAGTTCACTTGAGGATAATGCTGCAATGCGCGCTTCCTCTTGCCCAAAAGCGACAAATGCGCTATACTATAAACACAACAACTGCACCGGTTTTCCGGTGAGAAGTGAGGGATAACATCATGAAAGTGATTCTCAAGCAGGATATCAAGGGCATTGGCAAGAAGGACGAGATCCACGAGGTCTCCGACGGCTACGCCCGCAACTATCTGTTCCCGCGCAAGCTGGCCGCTGTGGCAGATGCCAGCGCTGTGAACGTTGCCCGCAGCAAGGAAGCTGCTGCCGATTTCCACGAGGCTGAGACCGTAGCTGCTGCCAAGGATCTGGCCGCAAAGATCGAGGGCAAGACCGTGACCATCAAGGCCAAGGGCGGTGCATCCGGCCGTCTGCACGGCAAAGTCACCGGCAAGGAAGTTGCCGATGCTTTGGCTCAGCTGGCAGGCGCACCCATCGATAAGAAGAAGATCGAGCTGGAGACCAAGGATATCAAGGATGCCGGTGTGTTCAACGGCAAGGTTCGTCTGCACGTTGGTGTGGTCGCTTCTTTCAAGATCATGGTGGAAGTGGAACAGGCCTGATTTTTCTGCCATCTGCGCCCCCTCACAGCAGGGGGCGCTTTTTGGCTTTTCAGCGAAATGATGCAAAAGGATAAACTACCATGCCGAACGAACGACATTATTCCAATGAACTGAATCTGGAAAGCGTGGGCATCAACCTGCCCTACAACATGCAGGCAGAGCAGAGCGTGCTGGGTGCGGTGCTGCTCAAACCGGAAACGCTCACCGACTTGGTGGAGATCATCCGGCCGGAGATGTTCTACACCCGGCAGAACGCGCAGATCTACTCCGAAATGCTGCGCCTGTTCACCGCCGACCAGACCATCGACTTTGTGACATTGCTGGACGCTGTTATCTCGGACGGCGTGTTCCCCAGTGCCGACGAAGCAAAGGTGTACCTGACCGGCCTTGCCGAGACGGTGCCCAGCATCTCCAATGTGAAGGCCTATGCCCAGATCGTGCAGGAAAAGTATCTGGTGCGCCAGCTGATGGGCGTTGCAAAGGACATCCTGCAGGATGCCGGAGATGAGCCGGATGCCGACCTGCTGCTGGAAAACGCGGAGCAGCGCATTTATGAGATCCGCTCCGGCCGCGATTCCAGCGCACTGACACCGCTTTCCTCCAGCATGGTGGAGACCCTGACCAACCTGCAGAAGATCAGCGGCCCGGATGCGGACAAATACAAGGGCATCCCCACAGGCTTCCGCCTGCTGGATACGGTGCTCACCGGCCTTGGCCGCGGCGACCTCATCATCCTTGCGGCCCGCCCCGGTATGGGCAAGACCAGCTTTGCGCTGAACATCGCCACCCGCGTGGCCATGCAGCAGAAGGTGCCGGTGGCCATTTTCAGCTTGGAAATGACCAAGGAACAACTCACGAACCGCATCCTTTCTGCCGAGGCCGGCATCGACAGTCAGGCATTCCGCACCGGTGCCCTGCGCGCCGAGGACTGGGAATATCTGGCCCTTGCCACCGAAAAGCTGCACGATGCACCCATCTATATGGACGATACCTCCGGCATCACCATCACCGAGATGAAGGCGAAGATCCGCCGGGTGAATCAGGACCCCACCCGCCCGAATGTGGGTCTCATCGTCATCGACTATCTGCAGCTGATGACCACCGGCCAGCGCAGCGAGAACCGCGTGCAGGAGATCAGCTCCATCACCCGAAACCTCAAGATCATGGCAAAGGAAATGAATGTGCCCATCATCGCACTTTCTCAGCTGTCCCGTGCGGTGGAAAAGCAGGGCAACAATTCCAGCCACCGGCCCCAGCTTTCCGACCTGCGCGATTCTGGTTCTATCGAGCAGGATGCCGACTGCGTTCTGTTCCTGTACCGCGATTCCTACTATGCCAGCCAGAACCCGGACGGCGCTGAGGTGGATGCCGATACGGCAGAGTGCATCGTGGCGAAGAACCGTCACGGCGAGACCAGCACGGTGCCGCTGGGCTGGGATGGTGCCCACACCCGCTTTATGGATGTGGACTTTAAACGCTGATGAACAATGAAAAAATTCTGGCGCATGTGCGCATGTTTGTTCTGCGAGAAAAGCTGCTTTGCCCGGGCGAGCCGCTGCACTTGGCCGCGGCAGTGTCCGGCGGGGCGGACAGCATGGCACTGCTGCGCATCCTGCTGGCCCTGCAGCCGGAATTCGGGTTTGTGCTTTCGGCCTGCCATGTGAACCACGGCCTGCGCGGTGAGAGCGCTGACCGGGACGAAGCCTTTGTGCGGGCGGAATGCGCCCGGCTGGGTATGCCGCTGCGGGTGTTCCATGCTGCAGAGATGGCCGACGAAGTGGGCCTGCCGTCGGAACATGCCGGGGAGGACTGGGCGCGCCGCCTGCGCTATGCCTGCTTTGCGCGTTTGTGCGGGGAGGGGATAGATGTCGTTGCAACGGCCCATACTGCAAATGATCAGGCTGAGACCCTGCTGCTGCGGCTGGCCCGGGGCACGGGGCTGCACGGTGCGGCAGGCATCCGGCCAAAGCGCGGGTGCTACCTGCGGCCATTGCTGGCCCTTACCCGGCAGGATACCGAAAGCTTCTGCCGTGCAGCCGGGCAGGCATGGGTCACAGATGAGACGAACGCGACCGATGCCTATGCCCGCAACCGGGTGCGCCGTGCGGCACTGCCTGCACTGCAGAGCACCAACGGCGCAGCGGTGGAAAACCTTGCCCGCTTCTGCGAGAAGGCAGCCCGCGCGGATGCCTATTTTGCCCGGAAGGCCGAAGAGCTGCTTTCCGCTGCACGTCTGGATGCGGCACAGGCTGCCATCAAAAGCCCGGAAGCCTGCACGGTGTGGCGGCTGGGCCCGCTTTCCGCTGCGGATGCGCTTATTTTGGAAGCAGCCATGCACTCGCTGACGGCTCCCGTGCGTGACGCAGAGGAAAAATATGTGCAGCTGCTGTGCGGCCTTGTGCGGCGCGGCAGCGGTGCGGTACAGCTGACTGACCGGGTGCGCTTTTGTGCCGGAGACGGATGCTTCTGGCAGGAGATTGTGCCGGAACGGCCCCGGCAGCAGGAAGACAAACGGCCGGAAAGCCAGCCCTTTCAGCCGGAAAAACAGGCAGAATACTGCCTTGCGGGCGGCTGGAAGGTGACTGCAGGGCTTTTTACGGCTGATTTTGAAGAAAAAATACAAGTCGTTCATAAAAAAGACTTAAAAAATCAGGCGGATTATGCTAGAATAACTACGTTGTATGCTGGTCTTGTCCTGCGCACCCGCCAGCCGGGAGATGTCTACCGCCCGGCGGGGCGAAGTGTACACAACCGGCTGCGCAAGTGGATGAACGAAACGGGCATCCCGGCCAGCCAGCGCGATCAGCTGCCGCTGCTGGCGGCGGGCAGCGAAGTACTGTGGGTCTGCGGTGCGGGCTTTGCCGAGGGCCTTGCCCCGGATGCAGACACTGCGCAGGTGCTGCAGATGGAAATGGAACATAGGGAGGAAATAACATGAGTATGCATGATGATATCAAGACTGTTCTGGTCAGTGAAGAAGAGTTAAAGGCAAAGGTTGCTGAGCTGGGTGCCCAGATCAGCAAGGATTACGAGGGCAAGAACCTTGTTCTGGTGTCCATCCTCAAGGGTTCGGTGGTGTTTATGGCCGACCTGATGCGTGCGGTGAGCATTCCCTGCAGCATCGATTTTATGGTGGTGTCCAGCTACGGTGGCAGCAACACTGTTACCAGCGGCCTTGTAAAGATCATCAAGGATCTGGACGGTGATCTGTCCGGCAAGGATGTGCTGATCGTGGAGGATATTCTGGATACCGGCGTCACCCTCTCGAATCTGGTGCCCATGCTCAAGATGCGCAACCCCAACTCGGTAAAGATCTGCACCATTCTGGACAAGCCCAGCCGCCGCAAGGCCGATATCCAGCCTGACTACGAGGGCTTCCAGGTGCCGGACGAGTTCGTGGTGGGCTACGGTCTGGACTACGATGAAAAATACCGCAACCTGCCTTATGTGGGTGTGCTCAAGCCTGAAGTCTACGAGAAGTGATTTCTCACACTATAATTCATCCAAGAACTGGAGTTGATTTTTTTGCAATCCAAAAGACCCCGTTTCAATCCGCTGATCCTTGCTCTGGCGCTGGCGGCGGTGCTGATGGTCTGGTCGGTGCTGGGCGGCACCGGCTCTGCCAGCAGCTCTTCCATGGAATATTCCACGGTGGTGCATTATTTTGAAAGCCTGCAGGTCACGCAGTTCTCGCTGGACCTGAACACCGGTGTCATCACCATGAACCTCAAGGAAGGCGGCAAGAACAACCTGCCCCTGCCCGATACCACGTCCCAGAGCACCACGCAGGCCACCGGCGGACTGCTGAGCGGTATGCTGTCCTCCTCGGATGAGGATACTGCTGCGCAGAAGAACAGCGACGGCACTGTGACTGTGCGCTACAAGCTGCCCTATGCATCCATGTTCGTCAAGTATGTGGGCGACTACATTGCCGCCTATGACGAAGCAAACCCGGATGCTCCCATGGTGTACGATTATACCCCTGTCAAGGAAAACATCCCATGGATGGAGATCCTGTTCTATCTGGCAATGCTGGGCTGCACCGGCTTCCTGCTGTTCTCCATGATGCGCGGCGGTGCTGGCGGCGGCGGGATCATGAACGTTGGCAAAGCCAAGGTGAAGGACGAGCACGAGAACCAAAAGACAGCCACCTTTGCCGATGTTGCCGGTGAGGACGAGGAAAAGGAAGAGCTGAAAGAGGTCGTGGAGTTCCTGAAAAGCCCGGAGAAGTTCAACACTCTGGGCGCACGCATCCCCCACGGCGTGCTGCTGGTAGGCCCTCCGGGCACCGGCAAGACCCTGCTGGCCCGCGCCTGCGCAGGCGAGGCCGGTGTGCCCTTCTATTCCATTTCCGGCTCTGACTTTGTGGAAATGTACGTCGGCGTGGGTGCATCCCGCGTGCGTGACCTGTTCGATAAGGCAAAGAAGTCCATGCCCTGCATCATCTTCATTGATGAGATCGATGCTGTGGGCCGTCAGCGCGGTGCCGGTCTGGGCGGCGGCCACGATGAACGCGAGCAGACCCTGAACCAGCTGCTGGTGGAAATGGACGGCTTTGAGGCCAACGACGGCATCATCGTCATGGCGGCCACCAACCGTGCCGACATTCTGGATAAGGCTCTGCTGCGTCCGGGCCGTTTTGACCGTCAGGTCTATGTGGGCCTGCCGGATGTCAAGGGCCGTGAGGAGATCCTCAAGGTCCACACCAAAAAGAAGCCGCTGGCCCCGGATGTCTCTCTCAGGGTCATTGCACAGCGCACCGCAGGCTTTGCGGGCGCAGACCTTGAGAACCTTGTCAACGAAGCGGCTCTGCTGGCTGCACGCCGCAACCGCAAGGCCATTACCATGGAGGATATCGAGGAAGCTTCCATGAAGGTGATGGCTGGCCCGGAGAAGAAGAGTCGCGTTGTGACCCCGGAGGAAAAGAAGCTGACTGCTTACCACGAGGCAGGCCACGCTGTGGCGGGCTTCTACTGCAAGCATCACCCCCGTGTGCACGAGATCACCATTATCCCCCGCGGTCAGGCTGGCGGCTACACCATGTACCTGCCCGAGAAAGACCGCAGCTACGTGACAAAGGGCGAAATGTTCGAGGATATCGTTTCCAGTCTGGGCGGCCGCGTGGCCGAACAGCTGATCCTGGAGGATATCTCCACCGGTGCTTCCAATGATCTGCAGCAGGCCACCAACATTGCCCGCCAGATGATTACCAAGTACGGCTTCTCGGAGCGGCTTGGCCCTGTGGTGTACGGTACCTCGCAGGAGGAGACCTTCCTGGGCCGCGATCTGGGTCAGGGCAAGGGCTACAGCGAGACCACCGCTGCCGAGATCGACGGCGAGATGCGGGATATCATCGATGAAGCCTACGAGACCTGCCGCCGCACCCTGACCGGGCACATCGATCAGCTGCACGCGCTGGCACAGGCCCTGATGGAACGCGAGAAGCTCAACGAGCAGGAGTTCAACACCATTATGGCGGGCGGCACACTGCCCCCGCGTGAAGGCGATGAGCCGAAGCCGGAACAGCCTGCTCAGACCGTGCAGGCTGCCCCTGCAGAGACTGCTCAGCAGGCCGAAACTGCTGAACCTGCAGAGACCGCTGAGCCTGCCGAACAGGCCGAAACGGCCCAGCCGCTGCCGGAGACCGCTGCACCGGAAACGCCGGATGCACAGGACCCGCAGAACTGATTTGATCCAAATGGAAAGGAGCGAGTGTCGTGGAGGAAAATTTTAACCCGGTCGCACGGACCCGCGCAAACTATTACACCCCCGGCAGCCCGGTGCAGTTCGTCTGCGTGGAGCTGCTCAAGGGTGATGTCAGCGGGGAGCACGCGGTCTGCCTGACCTTCAAGAATATTTCCAAGGTGACCCTGACCGCGCTGGAGATCCACTTCAAGTGCAAGGGCGTGGACGGCGTGATCCTGTGCGAGGACCGGTTCGAGTACCGTGACTTGGAAGTAAAGCCCGGCGAACTGTTTGGCATGGACGATGCGGTGTTCGTTACCGCAAAGGCCATCACCAGCGTGGATGTTTCGCTGTGCAACGTGTACAACGGCAAGCGGGTGGTGCATCTGGACGGCATCAAGCGCGTGCGCCTGCCTGCCCCCAAGCGCCTGTCTGCTGAGCTGGAAAAGGCGCTGGAGACCCGCATGAACCGCCCGGAGCTGAAGTATCAGCCGCAGGTGTTTGAAAATGGCTGGTACTGCGCCTGCGGTGCCTTCCACCCGAAGGAGGAGGATACCGTGTACTGCTCGGAGTGCGGCTGCGACCGCATCCTGCTGCAGAACGCGCTGAACACCCTGCTGCAGCCGGAACAGCCTGCCCAGACCGAGCCGGAACTGGAAACGCCTCTTGCCCCGCAGGCTGAAGAGCCTACCCGCATTATGGGCGCAGAGCCCGTGCAGGAGGAGCCGACCCGGATCATGGGTGCACCGTGCCGTGAAGCAGAACCACAGCCGGAAGAACCTGCTGCAGAGCAGACCCGTGTGATGGATGCCGGAATGCGGGCACAGTTCCCGGGCAGGGCATCTCATGCAGCTGCGGACGAAGGCACCCGTGTGATGCCTGCTGCAGCCCGCCGTGCACAGCCGATATCTCAGCAGCCGGAGCCTGCCTATGACGACGAGGAAGAATACGAGGACGAGCGCGACAGCGTGGCCGAAGCGCTGATCCGCTGGGTGCCGCCCATCACTGCCATTGTCTGTGCAGCAGTGGCACTGTGCGGCTTCGTGTATTACCAGTTCGTGCTGTAACACAAACAGCAGCGGAGAGGGCGGTATGCCTTCTCCGCTTTTTTGTATGCCAGAAGAAGGGAGAACCATTATGCCGGAAGAAGCCTTACAGGCTGCCTTTGAGATCAAGACTGCCTGCGATGAGATCAGCCGCCGCCTGCTGCGCTGGCACTGGGAGCACAAACCCGGTGCGCACAGCTTGGGTGCATTGCTGGATCACGTTGCACAGCGCCAGCAGGAAAGCCCGGACTATTACGACCGTATGCCGGATCTTTCCGGCAAAAACAGCTGGCAGCAGCTGGATACCACCATTTGTATGCGGGTTCTGCTGGACCCGGAAAAGGATGCCGCCAAACCGCTGGACCTGCTGGGCAATACCAGCAATCCGGGTGCGGCCCGCCGCGCCTGCAATGCTGTGCGCACCGCCCGCAACGAAGCCGCCCACGCCACCGATCACACCGATGCCGCTCAGGCGGCGATCCTGTTCAACGAGGCAGTGGAGAGCTTGGAAGACGGCTATGTGGGCACGGCTTTCCGCGAGAATGAACTTGCCCGCTATTACCGCGATGCAGAAAATTATCTGGCGCGCTGCGGCGCAAAGGAGCCGATCGTATCCAGCCGTGCGCCGGAAGAAAAAACGGCTGCGCACGAGCCAGCCCGCCAGAGCACAAAGCAGGGCCAGAACCGCAGCACCCAGAGCCGCAAAACGGCCGGCAGCCGTTCCTCCGGCAGCAGAAGCACCACAGCGCGCAGCAGCTCGGCCAAAAGCCGCAGCACGGCAGGCCGCAAAAAGAAACAGAGAAGAACTGGCAATAAAACCGTGTTCATCGTTCTGCTGGTGGTCCTGCTGTTGGGGCTTGCCGTGCGTGCATGGAGCATGGGCGCAGCCTGACCGCCTGTAATGCCCTGCTTCTCAGAAAAAAGCCGTCTTTTGTACACAGTTGCCAGAAAAACAAAAATGCGTTCGGAATAAACCGGGAAAAGCGCATCTTGCGGGATGGGTGAAAGCGGTTTATAATAAGCATGAAAACGTTTACACATAACAATGCATCCCAAAAGAGAGAAGTACTGCAAATGACCATCAGTGATATTGCAAAAATGGCGGGTGTATCCAGTGCGGCAGTCAGCCGCTACCTGAACGGAGGCCCCCTGAGCGAACAGAAGAGGGCTGTTATCCACGAGGTAGTGGAAAAGACCGGCTACCGCCCGGATACCGCCGCCCAGACTCTGCGCACCGGAAAAGTGAATCAGGTGGGGGTGATCGCTCCCAGCATCGGTTCCCAGTCGGTGGGGCAGATCACGGCAGGCATTGCCAGTGAGCTGGATGCAAAGAGCTATCTGATGCTGCTGGGAAACACCGAGCTGGACGCCCAGCGGGAATTGGGCTATCTGACTGCCATGCAGCGCAACCACGTGGCGGGCATCATCCTGCTGGGCAGCTATTATACTCCTCAGCTGGCGCAGGCGCTGAAAAACTGCCGTGTGCCGGTGGTGGTAACAGGCCAGCGTTTTCAGGATGTGGCCTGCGTGTACAACGACGACCGCACTGCAGCCCGGGAACTTGCCCAGCGGATGCTGGATCATGGCCGCAGAAGGATCGTTTATATTGGCGGTACAGAGCGGGACGATGCCACCGGCGTGCAGCGCCGTGAGGGCGTGCAGGATGCGCTGAACGCTGCCGGACTGAACGGCGAACAGATGCCCCGCATCTGCTGCAACGCCTTTACCATGGAGGAGGGCCAGCGCTGTATGCAGGAACTGCTGGTGCGCTGCCCGGATCTGGACGGTGTGGTCTGCGTGACTGACACGGTGGCCTTTGGTGCCATGCGTGCCCTGCGGGAAGCAGGACGGCATGTGGGGCAGGATGTGGGTCTTGCAGGCGTTGGCGACAGCTGGGCTGGCAGCATGATGGAACCGGGGCTGGCCACGGTGCGCTTTTACCAGAAGCAGGTGGGGCAGGAGGCTGCCCGGATCCTGCTGCAGATGCTGGAAGAAAATGGGAGCAGCGGGCCTGTGCGTCAGGTGACGCTGGGCTATCAGATCGTGGAGCGAGGCTCCCTTTGATGATAAAGGATAAAAGTATGGGTCGTAAGCTGATTTTTCTGGATATTGACGGCACGCTGCTGCCGCCGGGTGATATGCTCATCCCGGAAAGCACTCTGGCTGCACTGGATCGCGCCAGAGCAAACGGACACAAGCTGTTTTTGTGCACCGGCCGCAACCACCGCATGACCGAACCGCTGTTGCGGCACGACTGCTTTGCGGGCGCAGTGTGCAGCGCCGGCGGCTATGTGCTGTGCGATGGCAAGACTCTGGTGGATATCCCCATGGAGCCGCAGCAGGCTGAAGGCGTGCGCGCGGCGCTGGAGCGCAATGGCGTGGAGTGCACGCTGGAAGCCCGGGATGCCACCTTTGGCGGAAGCAAGATGGCTGAGAGGTGGAAATTTATCCACAAAAAGAACGATGCACCGCTGAACAGCGAAGCGGAGCGCTGGCGCAAAGCCATGGAAGAGGGCATGTCCATCCTGCCGCTTTCCGATTACAAAGGGGAACCGCTGTATAAAATCGTGTTCATTGCCGACCACGAGAGCGACCTTGCCGAGGCAAAGCAGCTCTATGCCGACCAGTTCGTGTTCTGCGAAAGCAAGCTGGACCGCCTGACAGATGGCTTTGTGAATGGTGAGCTCATCAACCGCAAATTTAATAAGGGCACCGGCATCAAGGCAATCTGTGACCATCTGGGCTGCACGCTGGCAGATACCATCGGCTTTGGTGACAGCGATAATGACCTGCAGATGACCGATGTTGTCGGCATCAGTGTGTGCATGGCCAATGGCTCCGAAAACCTGAAAAAGCGGTGCGACCGCATTGCTCCCTCGGTATACGAGGACGGCATTGCAAAGGAGTTCAAGGCGCTGGGTCTGATCTGAAAAAAACAACAAAGGCTGCGGCAGGGATAAGACCCGGGCCGCAGCTTTTTGCTGCCGCAGGGTTTTATAAAACGGAAAAACGTGGTAGAATAAACCAGAATGCCGGGTTCAAGGCCCGGCAAAAAGGGAGGAATTGAAATGCGTTCCGTTCTGGAAGTATGTGTGGACAGCACTGCCAGTGCACTGGCAGCAAAACGCGGCGGTGCCAGCAGGCTGGAACTGTGTGCCGACCTGATCGTGGGCGGTACAACGCCCAGCCTTGCGCTGGTGCGTCAGGTCAAGGCGGAGACCGGCCTGCCGGTGCGCGCTCTGCTGCGGCCCCGGTTCGGAGACTTCTGTTACGACAGCTACGAGCTTGCCCAGATGGAACAGCTGGCCGCAGAGCTGGTGGAGGCCGGGGCGGATGGTATCGTGACCGGTGTGCTGACCCCGGAAGGGCAGCTGAATGCGGATGCCATGCGGCCTATTTATGCGGCGGCGCGCAGGGCAGCGGAAAAGGCAGGCCGTCCGGTGGCGTGTACCCTGCACCGTGCCTTTGATGTCAGCGCCGACCCCTTTGCGGCACTGGAAACGGTCCGGAGCATGGGCCTTTGTACCATCCTCACCAGCGGGCAGGCGGCGAGTGCCCCAGAGGGAGCGAAGCTTCTCGGCCGACTGGTGGAGCGGGCAGGGGACAGCGTGGAAATTCTGGTAGGTGCCGGTGTCACGGCACAAAACATCCCGGCACTGGCCGCACAGACCGGGGCACATGCGTTCCACCTTTCCGGCAAGCAGGTGCTGCAAAGCCGCATGACCTTCCGCCGCGAGGGTGTGCCCATGGGGCTGCCGGGCTTTTCAGAGTTTGAGGTATGGCAGACGAGTGAAGAAAACATCCGTGCTGCACGGCAGGCACTGGATGCGATCAAGAACAACTAAAACGAAAGCGCTCTCCCAACGGAAACCCGGTGGGAGAGCGCTTTTTTATGATGATGAATTTGAAGGGTGAAGATAGCTTAGTAATGCAGCTCGTCGCCGGTCAGTGCTTCCAGCACCGGCAGCATGGCAGCGGCTTCGGCCTTGGCGGCGGGCAGATCCATATCGCGGTAGTTGCCGCACTCCACTTCGCTGGCACCGGGCACAGCGCCCTCAAAGCCAGCCATGAAGCGGAAGGATTCCACCGTCAGCTCCAGTGCCTCGGCGGGAGTCAGGCCGCGGGTGAGCAGATAGAAGCCGGTGCGGCAGCCCATGGGGCCAACGTAGATCACGCTGTCCTGAAAGGCGCTGTTGCGTGCATAGGTGGCAAACAGATGCTCCAGCGTGTGGGCGGCACCGGTGGACAGGTAATCGCCGTGATTGGGCCTTTTCATGCGGATGTCCCATGTGAGAACATCGCCGTCCTGACGGCTCAGATACATGCCGCGGTCCAGTTTGGTATGGTCAACACAGAAGCTTGCAATGCGTTCCATGATCTTCTCCTTTGGCTTATGCCTGCAGGCGCTGCACGCTGCCGTGAGCGCAGTCCACAGCGATCATCAGACCGTCACGGATGTGGCTGGTAGCACCGGCGGCACCCACAACGGTAGGCTTGAGCAGGGCCTTGCCGGCAATGGCAGCGTGGCTGTTCAGGCCCGGCTCTTCCACCACCAGAGCGGCGGCATCGCGCACGTAACTCAGCATTTCGTTGCTGGTGGAGGGCACCACCAGAACCATGCCGGGCTTGAACTTTGCACGCACCTCTTCCAGCGTGCGGCAGACGCAGGCCTTGCCGGTGGCGCTGGTCACGTCGGCATTCTCGCGGCCAACGCCCACACCGGTAGCCAGACAGTTGCCTACCATGTGGATCTTGATCATGTTGGTGGTGCCGGACACGCCCACAGGCACGCCTGCGGTCACAACGGCCAGCTCACCGTTGTGCAGGTAGCCGTTCTCCTTGGCCAGAGAGGTGGACATCTCGATCAGCTCATCGGTGCTGTGTGCCAGAGGCATCATCAGCGGGGTGATGCCCCAGCTCAGAGCCAGCTGACGCTGCACCTGCTCCTTCATCACGCAGGCGATGATGGGCTGCTCCGGGCGGTACTTGCTCAGCAGACGGGCGGTGTTGCCGGACTCGGACACGGTGACGATGGCGGCAGCGTTCACGTCCTTGGCGGTCAGGCAGGCAGCGTGTGCAGTTGCGTCGCTCACGCTGATCTTGCCAGTGTTCTCGGCGAGGGGAACAAAGCGGGCGTGGTTCTCCTGCTCGGTGCGCTCAGCAATGGCAGACATGGTCTTGAGAGCATCCACCGGATAAGCACCGGCAGCAGTCTCGCCGGAAAGCATGATGGCAGAGGTGCCGTCGTAGATGGCATTTGCCACGTCAGAGATCTCGGCACGGGTGGGGCGGGGGTTCACGATCATGCTGTCCAGCATCTGGGTAGCGGTGACGATGGGCTTGCCAAAGGAGAAGGAGCGCTCGATGATATTCTTCTGAATGCCGGGCAGCTCGGTAAAGTCAATCTCAACGCCCAGATCGCCGCGGGCCACCATGACAGCATCGGCTGCAGCCAGAATGCTGTCGATGTTGTTCACGCCCTCACGGTTCTCGATCTTGGCGATGATGCGGATATCGGAATCATACTCGTTGAGTAGGTTGCGGATATCGTACACATCCTGTGCGGTGCGCACGAAGGAAGCAGCGATGAAGTCAAAGCCCTGCTGTGCGCCAAAGATGATATCGTCGCGGTCGCGCTGGCTCATATACGGCATGGACAGATGCACGCCGGGCACATTGACACCCTTCTTGTTCTTGATCTTGCCGTTGTTCAGCACCTTGCACACGATGTCGGTGTCGTTCACGGTGACGATCTGCAGCTTGATCAGGCCGTCGTCCAGCATGATGGTGCCGCCGGGCTGCACATCCTGCGGCAGGTCCTTATAGGTGATGGAGCAGATCTCCTTGGTGCCTTCCACCTCGCGGGTGGTCAGGGTGAAGGTCTGGCCGGCTTCCAGCATTTCAGTGCCGTTCTTGAAGTCCTTCAGGCGGATCTCGGGGCCCTTGGTGTCCAGCAGGGCAGCGACCGGCTTGCCCAGCTCTTCACGGATGGCCTTCAGCTTTTCAAAGCGGCCCAGATGCTCCTCGTGAGAGCCGTGGGAAAAATTAAAACGGGCAACATTCATGCCGTTGGCGACCAGCTCGCGCAGAACGCCTTCCTGATCGGTGGACGGGCCCAGAGTGCAGATGATCTTTGTTTTTCTCATATACTTTTACTACCTCCAACTACAACTTCACATTCTCTATTTTGCGGCAGGCTGTCCGCTGTCATACAGACAGCTGCACGTGGCCAACGGGAAAAATCCCGTGCTGTGGTACAAAAGCGGAAAAATCCTGTGGTTCAAAACTTTTCCACCTATTATTATATCCGCTGGGATACAATAGGGCAAGGAAAACTTTGCGCTGTGGCTGAATTTTTTAGGCGGTCAAGAAATCTTTGCCACGGAATGACGCATTTACGTTTAAAAATGAAAAAACGCCCGGTCAATTCGTGAACAAAATGACGAACATTTTGGTGAAAATGACGGATATTTGCGGGAAGGCGAAAAAGCTTGCATCCGGCACAGGATTTGCTTATAATGATAAGTAAAGATAGTATCACTTATCCGGGGCAGGTCCCCGGAAGAAATGGAGAAAAAACGATATGGAAAAGCGTGTTTTTCTGATCGTCCTCGACAGCTTCGGCATTGGCGCAGAGCCGGATGCCGCCGCCTTTGGCGACGAGGGCACCAACACCCTGGGTGCCATTGCAAAACACCCCAACTTCAACTGCCCCAACCTGCAAAAGATGGGCATGTTCAACATTGATGGTGTGACCGCAGGCGAAAAGACCGCAGCGCCCATCGGCTCCTTTGCCCGCCTGCAGGAGCAGAGCATGGGCAAGGATACCACCATTGGTCACTGGGAGATCGCCGGTGTGGTAAGCCCCAAGCCGCTGCCCACCTTCCCGAACGGCTTCCCGGATGAGCTGATCCACGAGTTTGAGGAAAAGACCGGCCACAAGGTGCTGTGCAACAAGCCTTACTCCGGCACGCAGGTACTGAAGGATTACGGCGAGCAGGCCATGAAAGAAAACGCCCTTATCGTTTACACCAGTGCCGACAGTGTATTTCAGGTGGCCGCCAACGAAGAGCTGGTGCCGGTGCATGAGCTGTACCGCTACTGCGAGATCGCCCGCGAGATGCTCAAGGGCGAGTACGGCGTGGGCCGCGTGATCGCACGCCCCTTCCTGGGCCACACTGCGGATACCTTCTACCGCACCACCAACCGCCACGACCTGAGCCTCAAGCCGCCCCGCGCTACCATGCTGGATCTGCTGAAAGATGCTGGCAGGGATGTGATCGCTGTGGGTAAGATCTTTGACATCTTCGACGGTGAGGGCGTGACCGAAAAGATCAAGACCACTGGCAACACCAATGGCATCGCCTTCACCAAGGCACTGCAGACCCGCGACTTTGAGGGCCTTGCCTTTGTGAATCTGGTGGACTTCGATATGCTCTACGGCCACCGCCGCGATGTAGCAGGCTATGCCGCCGCTGCCACCGAGTTTGACAAGTTCGTGGCCGACTTCATCCCCGGAATGCGGGAGGGCGATCTCCTCATGGTCACCGCTGACCATGGCTGCGACCCGTCCTATACCAAGACCACCGACCACACCCGCGAGTATGTGCCGTACCTGATCTGCGGCAAGGGCGTGAAGCCTGGCGTTGACCTTGGCACCCGTCTGTGCTTTGGCACCATCGCCCAGACCATCTGCGAGTATCTTGATGTGGATGCTTCCTCTCTGGACGGCAAGAGCGTCTGGAACGAGATCAAGGCATAATGATTTTATAGAATGAGAAAGCCGCCTGCATTGGTTCAAGATGCAGGCGGCATTTTTATGCAGTTTATCGGCACGGACTTTCTGGTGAAAAAGCAAAACAGGAAACGACCGCAGTTGTTTCCTGTTTTGCAAATAAAATAATATTTCCGCGATAGAGTCCGGAGCTTGCGCAGAGGATATTTCAAATCGTCAGGCCGCGTCGTTCTGCTGCGAAGCAGCATCCTGAATGGCACCCCAGATGGAGGAAGCCGCATTGTAGATGGACGATGCAGCCTGTTCCACCTCTTCCTGTGTGGGCAGGGAGATGGACGGTGCTTCTCCGGCCGTATCACCGCTGCCGGTCTCGCCCTCGGCGGGAGCTTCCGGCTCCTGCGGCTGGGTGTCGGCAGGCTGCTCTGCAGGCTGGTCAGCCGGGACGGTCTCTTCCGGCAGGCTGTCGGCGGGCACTTCCTCGGGAACGCTCTCCGCAGGCACCTCCGAAACGGCAGCGTTCGGGTCGGTGGTGGGGGTGAACACATCGGTCTTTTCCGGCTTCTGGGTGGTGTCGGCAACGGTGCCCTCACCGCCCAGCACGGACGCGATCATTTCCCTGGCCTTGCTCACAGAAGCATCGTCCGGTTTCATGACGTAGAGCTTCTGTCCCTTGGCAGAGTAGCACTTGGTGCTGCTGGAGCTTGTGCCGGTGACGGTGTAGCTTTCAATATCCCACTCGGCAAAGTCGCTCAGCTGCATCCGCACCAGCGCACTGATCTGATCCTGCGAAAAGCTGGTCACAAAGCAGTCGGCTGCGGCATCCATGATCTTGGAAAAGCCCATCAGCAGGGCAGGGGACTTGATCTTGTTCAGCATGGCATCGATCACCTTCATCTGGTTGATGCCGCGCTGGATATCGCCGGATGCAAAGGCGTGACGCTCACGGGCAAAGGCCAGAGCGGCCTTGCCGTCCAGATGGTTCCAGCCCTCCACAAAGGTGGTGGGGTCATAGTAGCCGGGGCTGCCCACAGAAGTGAACGCCTGATCGGAGTAGACATCCACGCCGCCCAGCGCATCGATGATGCTGATGAAGCCCGCAAAGTTGATGCGGATGTAATGGTCCACATTGACGCCGTACAGATTGCCCAGTGTGGCCATGCTGGTTTCCACGCCGTACAGACCGGCGTGAGTCAGCTTATCCTTGCTGTCAGTGCCGGCAAGGTCTACGTAGTAGTCGCGCGGGGTGTTGATCAGGGCCACCCTCTTGGTGACAGGGTTCACGGCAGCAAGAATATTCACGTCGCTGCGGGCATTTTCTGTCAACTCGCCGCGGGTGTCCACGCCGCTGAGGTAGATCACAAACGGCTCCTTGGTGATCTTGTTGGCCTCGGCACCGGTGAGCAGGCCAGAGGTCATGCTGCCCAAGGCAGAAAGGCCCTGCTGGGCCCAGAAGCAGCCCAGCGCCATGGCAGCGCACAGGAACACCGAGAATACCCGGGCCACCTTGCCGGGAACATTGTACTCCTGACAGCGCTTTACCAGCAGCCACAAAAGCGCCAGCAGCGCGGCCAGAATGACCAGATACAGCACCGGCAGCATCTGGGTGCGCCACAGCTGCACCAGTGCCAGAATGCTTAAAATACCTTGTAAGATCAGCAAAATTTTCCCCCACTTGGAAGGTACTGCCACGGCTCCATCCATGGGCGGCTGGGCCTTGGGCGGTACGGGTGTGTTGTGGCCGCTGCGCGGCGGCTTCTGGGGAGGCTGGGCCGGAGGCGGTGTGCTGGGCTGTTCCGGCGGCAGCTCGGAAAAAAACGCCGAGCTGTCTACCTCGATGGGCGCAGTATCCTCAGAGCCTTCCTTGCGGCTGATGTGCCGCAGAGAACGGTAATCTTCGTGGGAACGATCGTTTTCATCCATCATTCAAAACCACTCCTTTTTGTCAGGAAACAGGTACAATGGTCAGCACTGCACGGGCCGGAAGGCAGGTGGCGGTCTGATCTTCGTTGGAAAGCCAGCCAAAGCCTTCACAGATGTGATCCGGGCAGGGCGAATCCACGAACCGGGCTGCACCGTCCTTGATCTGAATGTGGACGGTATAGTAACCGGTGTCCACATCATAGGTCTCATCCACGTCCAGCGGCAGGTTCATGGTGGTGTTGTTGTCGCCGTAGATCAGCTCGGCCCGCAGCCCGGAGCCGGAAGCGTGCACGCGGCGCACCACCAGCAGCACAGCGGCAATGGCCAGAATGACCACGGCAAAGAGAAGATCGGTAAGCAGCTTTTTGTTTTTCATGCGTTAATCCTTGATCTGTAATTGTTCCAGCTCGGCCAGCCACAGTGCGGCACAGGCATCGCTGGGCATCCGCCAGTCGCCGCGGGGCGAAAGGGTCACGCTGCCCACCTTGGGGCCGTCGGGCAGGCAGCTGCGCTTGAACTGCTGGGCAAAGAACCGCCAGTAGAAGTTGCGCAGCCACTTGTACAGCACGCTGTCCGGGTACTCCGGCCGGCCTGCGAATGCAGTCTTTGCCAGCCGGAAGATCTTGGCCGGGCCAAAGCCGAAGCGCAGCACCTGATACAGGTAGAAATCGTGCAGCTCGTAGGGTCCCACAAGGTCCTCGGTCTTCTGCGCGATCTCGCCGTCCTTGGCAGGCAGCAGCTCCGGGGAGACGGGCGTATCCAGAATATCCAGCAGTACCGTGCGCAGAGCATCGGTGGCGGCAATGTCGGCTTCGTAGCGCACAAGGTGGCGCACCAGCGTTTTGGGCACACCGGCGTTCACACCGTACATGCTCATGTGGTCGCCGTTGTAGGTGGCCCAGCCCAGCGCCAGCTCCGAAAGGTCGCCGGTGCCCACTACAAGGCCTCCGGTGCGGTTGGCGGTATCCATCAGCTCCAACGTGCGCACGCGGGCCTGTCCGTTTTCAAAGGTGACATCCAGCACGCTCTCGTCCTGACCGATGTCCGCAAAATGGCTGTGCACGGTGTTGGCGATATCGATCTCTTTAAAGGAGACCTGCAGCTCATCGCACAGGATCTCTGCGTTGCTGCGGGTGCGCTTCGTGGTGCCAAAGCAGGGCATGGTCACAGCCAACACATCCCGGGCGGGGCGGCCCAGCTGCTTCATGGCACGCACGGCCACCAGCAGCGCAAGACAGCTGTCCAAGCCGCCGGAAATGCCGATAACGGCGGTCTTTGCGTGGGCGTGTTCCAGCCGCTTGGCAAGGCCGTCGGCCTGCATTTTCAGAATCAGCTCACAGCGCTCGGCGCGGCGCTTGGGGTCGCCGGGCACAAAGGGGGCGGGGTCGATCCAGCGGGTCAGCGTGGTCTCTGCCGGTTCCAGATCGAACTCCACGGTCTGGTAGCCCTCGCCGCTCAGCTCAAAACTGGTGTTGCGGGCACGCTCGGCTTCCATGCGCTGGCAGTCGATCTCGGTCTCAGCACAGCCGCCGTCAAAGGGGGCGTTCTCAGAGAGGATGGTGCCGTTCTCGGCAATGAGGTCGTGGCCGGCGAACACCATGTCCTGCGTGCTCTCACCGTGCCCGGCGGAAGCATACAGGTAGCCGCACAGCAGGCGGGCAGACTGGTTGGACACCAGCGCCCGGCGGTACTCGGCCTTGCCGACGGTCTCATCGCTGGCGGAAAGATTTGCGATCACGGTCGCACCGGCCAGCGCGTGGAAGGTGGAGGGCGGCAGGGCGCTCCACAGATCCTCGCAGATCTCCACGCCCAGCACAAAGCTGGGCATCTGGCGGCAGCGGAACAGCAGGGAAGTGCCAAAGGGCACCTGCTGACCACACACCTCCACCAGCTCCACTTCGGTGCTGCCCGGGGTGAACTGGCGCTTTTCGTAGAACTCGCCGTAGTTGGGCAAATAGGTCTTGGGCACAAGACCCAGAATGCGGCCATGGCATAGCACGGCGGCGCAGTTGTACAGCTTGCCGTGCACCAGCAGCGGCAGGCCCACCAGCGTGACAACGTCCAGTGCTTTTGTTTCATCAAGCAGGGTGCTCAGGGCATCCAGTGCACCGGTCTGCAGCGTGCGCTGCAGAAACAGGTCGCCGCAGGTATAGCCGGTCAGGCAGAACTCGGGGAACACGGCCAGCTTTACGCCGCGGGCTGCGGCTTTGTGCAAAGCATCCGTGATCTGCCGGACATTATAGGCGCAGTCGGCCACCCGCAGTGCGGGAGAAAGGGCGGCTGCTTTCAAAAAACCATCTTTCATCGGAGGATTTCACATCCTGTCTTTCTTAGTTGACTGCAATTTCCTGCAGTGCACATAGTATACCACAAACAGACCCAAATGGGAAGTAAAAGAACAATGACAAAAACAAAACAGCCGCGCTCTCTCCATCTCGCACTGCCCGACGGAGAAAGCGGGCAAGACAAAAAATAAAAAATCCCACACAAAAATGTGCGGGAATCAAAGACTGAAAAATGGAAAACGAGATAGACCGTAAGCCGGGTTCTGTATTAAACGACGATCTGTCTAGACCTGCCATTGCTGACAGGTTCGTGCCGCCTTCGGGACACGCGAGCAGCGCTGTACGTCCCATATAGGCGTTGCTTCCGGTAGGGTTTACAAAGCCGCATGGTCACCCATGCGCTGGTGAGCTCTTACCTCGCCGTTTCATCCTTACCGCATTGCTGCGGCGGTTTGTTTTCTGTTGCACTTTCCCTAAGGTCACCCTCGGCTGCCGTTAGCAGTTACCGTGCTCTGTGAGGCCCGGACTTTCCTCAGAGCGGTCAAAGCCGCCCCGCCGCCGTATGTTCCACTCGTTTTCCGCTCCTCATGATACCATAAAAAAGCAGGATTTGCAAGTAGAAGCCTTTTTTGATATAATATCTTATATATTTTTATGTTTTTTGCGCAGGAGGTGGGGGTGCATATGCGGCTGTTTTTTACGGTGCCCGATACGCCGCAGACCCAAAACGGAGTGCTTCTGCGCAATTTTCTGCGCCAGTGTGCCGTTTCTACCGACCTTGCCCGTGCAGTCAAGTTCCGGGGCAGCGGCTTTTTTGCGGATGGAGAGCCTGTCCTTGCCAACCGCAGGGTGTACCCGGGGCAGACGGTCAGCTTTGAGCTGCCGCCGGAAGGGGAAGGCGTGGCCCCGCAGCCGGAGATCCCGGTAAGCGTGGTCTATGAGGATGCCTTTGCAGTGGTGCTGGAAAAGCCGCCGCATCTGGCCGTGCACCCCACCCTGAACTACCCCTACGATACCCTTGCCAACGGGTATGCGGCATGGGCTGCGCAGCAGGGCATCAGCCCGGTGTTCCGCCCGGTGAACCGTATCGATAAGGACACCAGCGGCCTTGTTCTGGCTGCAAAGCACGCCTATGCTGCGCCGCTGCTGGCCCGGAATGTGGAAAAACTCTACTATGCCGTTGTGGAGGGAGAGCTGCCGCTGGGTCCGGGCGTGATCGACGCGCCCATTGGCCGCCAGGCGGAGAGCATCATTGGCCGCTGCGTGACCCCGGACGGCAAGCCCAGCCGTACCGAGTATACCATATTAAAGGCAGAAAACGGCCTGAGCCTTGCAGCCTGTGTGCCGGTAACGGGCCGCACCCATCAGATCCGGGTGCATTTTGCGTCCATCGGCCACCCGCTGGCTGGGGATGACCTTTACGGCGGGAGCCGGGAGCGCATTGGGCGGCAGGCGCTGCACTGCGCAAGGCAGAGCTTCCGGGTGCCGGTGTACACCCCGGTGGAGGGCGGAATCCGGGTGGAATGCCCGGCGAATGGAAATAACTGGAAGACTGCTGCGGCGGAAAGCCCGCTGCCGCAGGATATGAAACAGCTTTTTGGTGAAAAGTAAGTGAAAGAACCGCCCAAATTTTGTGACAATGCTTGTTTCAAAGACGGCAGGGTGTATAATAAAATAAGAATGTTGTGTGCATGAGCCTGCTGGAAAGGGCATGTGCGCCCAAGACCGCCGCCGTCTTATCCCGGCACCGTGTGTGCATTGGCGGCAAGGAAGGAGAAAAACCTTTTGATCGAAGACAAGACAAAGGAGCAGCAGCCCGCTTCACCGGTAAAACCGAAACGCGGCCAGAGGCTGCGCTCCCTTTGGGCACAGCTGCAATGCATGGGGCTTTTGCACCGGCACCGGCTGCGCCGTAAAACCCAGAATCATGTGAATGATTTTGGCAGAAAGCTTGCCCAGAATTCTGCCGTGCCAGTCATCGGGGAGACGCTGTATGCACTGGGCTATTCTACAGAGTATGGATTCGTCCGCGTTGGGCGCGGCCTGCGCAGCGGCTGGCTGTGGCTGTGGCAGGCATTTACGACACTGCTGGCAAATGCTGCGGCAATGGCGTTCCCGGGGGCAGCGCAGATGTTCCGGGACCTGTTCGGCCCGATCTGGCTGTTCTTCCGGGGCTGCGGTTCGCTGCTGGTGCACGCCCAACGGGTGCGGAAAGAAAAAGGCTTTGCCGCAGCCTGCAAAGCCAGCGTACATTATCTGGCCAGCGGCGTGCGCCGCAACCTGAAAACACTGCCGCGCATGGCCATGTATGTGCTGCCGGTGTGCGCATTGGCCGTTATGGTGACCGTGTTCAACCATACCGTCCGCCAGCCTTATGCGCTGGAGGTGCAGGTGAACGGCCAGACCGTCGGCTATGTAGCCAATGAGGATGTGTTCAACTCGGCCCGTGAGGCGGTGCAGGAGCGTATCAACTACGCAGACACCGACCATGCAAAGTGGACCGTGGAGCCTACCTACACCGTTACCGTGGCCCACAAGACCATGGATGAAAACGAGATGGCGGACGCGATCCTGAAGAGCGCCAGCGACGAGATCAGCGAGGGCACGGCCCTGTATCTGGATGGCGAGCTGACCGCAGTGTGCAGCGATGGTGTCAGCCTGCAGAGCTACCTGAGCAGCCTGCTGGAACCCTATGAGGACCCTGAGAACTCCAACGTGACCGTGGGCTTCAACAAGGAAGTCACGCTGGAAAACGGCATCTACTTCAACGACAGCTTTCAGGACGAAGCGGATGTGGAAAAGGAACTTTCCGGTGTGCAGCAGCAGGAAAAGATCTACACAGTGGGCGCAGGCGACACGCTATGGAGCATCGCCCAGAAAAACGACCTCACCTTCCGTGAGCTGTGCGAACTGAATACCAATTTCAAGGGCGCGCCCCTGAACGAGAAATCTAACATTCAGGCCGGTGATGAGCTGATCGTGACCAAGCAGGAAGCTACGCTGGAAGTGCGCATCACCAAGGTGGAAACCTGGCAGGAGGAGATTCCCTATACCACCGAGACCACCACCTCCAACGAGTACACGGTGGGTACCAAGAAAACGGTGCAGAACGGTGTGAACGGCCTGCGTCAGATCACGGCGCAGCGTGTTTATAACACCGATGGCATCCAGCTTTCTCAGAAGATCCTGAGCACGGAAGTGGTGCAGGAGCCTGTCACGGAAAAGATCGTGAAGGGCACCAAAAAGGTGACCAGCAGCACCAGCTACATCACCGGCAGCGGTCAGTTCATCTGGCCGGTGCCCGGCTACCGGAACTGCTCGCGCTGGTACGGCGGCAGCCACAAGGGTGTGGATATCTGTGCGGCTGCCGGTACGCCCATCTACGCATCGGCGGGCGGCACCGTGACCAAGGCCGGCTACAACAAGGCCGGTGCCGGTACGGGTTATGGCTACTCCATCATCATCAGCCACGGCAGCGGCTACACCACGGTGTATGCGCACTGTCTGTCGCTGGCGGTGCACTCTGGTCAGACGGTCAAGCAGGGCCAGCTGATCGGCTATGTGGGCAGCACCGGACGCTCCAGCGGCAACCACTGCCACTTTGAGATCCGCCGCAACGGCAGCTACATCGCGCCGCAGAATGTGTTCAACCGCAGAAAGTATAGGTAAAGGTAAGTTTGCAGAGGGCTTTTTCTCCGGAGAAGGCCCATCTGCTGTATTATGTAACAGAAAAGGAGAGATGATCTTATGTCTACCCCTCACATCAGTGCTGAAAAAGGCGATTTTGCAAAGACTGTCCTGATGCCGGGCGATCCCCTGCGTGCAAAATTCATTGCAGATACCTTCCTCAAGGATGTGCGTCAGGTGACCGGCGTGCGCGGCATGCTTGGCTTTACCGGCACTTACGAGGGCCGTTCCATCAGCGTGATGGGCAGCGGCATGGGGATGCCTTCCATCGGCATTTATTCCTATGAGCTGTTCAAGTTCTACGATGTAGAGAACATCATCCGCATCGGCTCTGCCGGCAGCTATACCGACAAGGCCAAGCTGTTTGATACGGTGCTGGCCGCCGGTGCTGTGAGCGAGAGCAACTATGCCCGTGTGCAGAGCGGCTTTGAAGGGGACATCACGCTGCCCAGCCAGAGCCTGAACGACAAGCTGCGCGCATCTGCCGCCAAGCAGGGTATCCCCCTCATTGAGGGCAACATCCACTCTTCGGATGTGTTCTACCGTCAGCCCTCCGATGCAAAGCCCACCTACTGGGAAAAGCTGCGCGACGAGCGCGGCTGCCTGTGCGTGGAGATGGAGAGCTTTGCCCTGTTTGCCAATGCACAGGTGCTGGGCAAGAACGCTGCCTGCCTGCTGACCATTTCCGACAGCTTTGTTTCGCCGGAAATCACCACGGCAGAACAGCGCCAGAAGAGCTTTACCGATATGATGAAGGTAGCACTGGGTGCAGAATACTAAGCGTTAAAAACGCATTTCAGCGCGGTTTGCCTGCAAAAGGGCTTGCCGCGCTGTTTTCGACCCCTGAAAACCAAAAAAGGAGTGACGGATATGACAAACCTGACCCTGGAAGAAAAGAAGGAGCTCATCCGCATGGCACTGGCTGCACGGGAAAAAGCCTATGTGCCCTACAGCGATTTTATGGTGGGCGCTGCCCTGCGCGCCAAGGATGGCCGCATTTTTACCGGCTGCAACGTGGAGAACGCTGCCTTTACCCCCACCAGCTGTGCAGAGCGCACGGCTCTGTTCAAGGCGGTGGCCGAGGGTGTGACCGAGTTCACCGACATTGCTGTGGTGGGCAGCCGCCGCGGCGAGGTGAACGAGCAGATCACTTCTCCCTGCGGGGTGTGCCGCCAGGCTCTGTTTGAATTCGGCGGGCCGGAACTGAACGTTATCATGGCAAAGACACCGGAAGACTTTATCGAGCGCAGCATGGACGAACTGCTGCCCTTCGGTTTTGGCCCCTCCAATGTGGCGGGCAACCGTGCCGTGAAGTGACGGGATAAAAACGCAGAGGCACACTGCAGGACAATAAAGTGACGACAATACGTGCATTGTGTGCCAAAGCACAGAGAACGCACGGAACTACGGCAAATTTGTGCATAAATACTACTTTTGATAAAAACTTACAAAATTATTGTAAAGATTTTGTAATCGGAATTCGCTTGCATCTGACACGGCTTGCCGTTATACTTGAGCCAGTAAATGTGCAGTTCTGCGCATTTTATTTGTTTGACGCAATTTTATTAAAAATAAAAGGAGAGTTTGATTATGATGATTTCTCGTCGTAATTTCCTGGCTGTGGCTGGTGCCGCTGCCGCTGCCGCTGCTCTGACCGCTTGCGGCGGTTCTTCCGCTTCTTCTACCAGCACCGCTTCTTCCGCTGCTGCTTCTACTGCTTCCTCTGCTGCTGAGGGCGGTGAGAAGATCGTCAAGGTCGCTCTGACCTGCGATACCGGCACGATCGATGATGAGAGCTTCAACCAGGCATGCTGGACTGCTGTTTCCGGCTACATGGGCGATGACTGCCAGTACTACATTCCCGAGGCTGACGCTTCCGATGAGGATCGCGAGACCATGATCCGTCAGGCTGTCAACGATGGCGCTGATGTGATCGTCTGTGTCGGCTACCTGTACGGCGCTTCTCTGGCATGGGCTGCTGACCAGTATCCCGATGTCAAGTTCATCGCCATCGATGTGACTCAGGGCGATATCGGCACCGACGCTATCCCTGCTAACTGCTACTGCATCACCTTCAAGGAGGAGCAGGCAGGCTATCTGGCAGGCTACGCCATCGCAAAGGACGGCAAGACCAAGCTGGGCTTCCTGGGCGGCATGGCTGTTCCCGCTGTTATCCGTTACGGCTACGGCTTCGTGCAGGGCGCTGATGCCGCTGCTGCTGAGCTGGGCCAGAACATCGAGATCAACTACTTCTACGGCGGCCAGTTCTACGGCGATGCAAACATCACCTCCCGTATGGAGGGCTGGTACTCCAACGGCACTCAGGTCGTCTTTGCCTGCGGCGGCGGCATCTACACCTCCGCTGTTGAGGCTGCTCTGAAGAACAATGGCTACGTCATCGGCGTTGACGTTGACCAGAACTACATCGGTGCAAACGGCGTTGCAGATGGCACCTACGCTTATAACCCGTTCATCACCTCTGCTATGAAGGGCCTGTCCGAGGCTGTCAACACTGCTCTGGCTGATATCGATGCCGGCAGCTGGGGCGACATCGCAGGTTCCAATGGCAACTTCGGTCTGGAGGACGGCGATTATATCGGCCTGCCCACCGATGCAGACAGCTGGAACTTCGAGTCCTTCACCACCGACGAGTACGAGGAAGTCAAGGGCAAGATCAAGAGCGGCGAGATCACTGTTGATAACAGCTCCGACGACGCTACCAAGCCCACCGTCAGCGAGTTCACCACCGTCAACTACATCCAGTAAGCTGTTGTCCGGCAGGCCTGCCTGCGGACGATCGATAGTTCTTTTCAAAGCGGGGCATCCTGTAACGGGGTGTCCCGCTTTTTTCTGTCTTCTATTGGCGTAATGCGGGAAAAATGCAGCGTACTCTTCGTGAAAAGAGTACAAAAGTAATACTATTGTCTGTGCTTTCTGCCAAAAAGCAAAAAAGACATGTGCAAATTGCCGCAAATCAGGTATAATGGAACTTAAAGAAGTATCGGTGTCGAAACGACACGAAAGGAGAGTGAGCAGATTGGCAGAGGATTTTGTGATCGAAATGCTCCACATTACCAAGGAGTTCCCTGGAATCAAGGCAAACGACGATATCACCCTGCAGCTGCGCAAAGGCGAGGTACATGCCCTGCTGGGCGAGAACGGCGCCGGCAAAAGTACGCTGATGAGCGTGCTGTTTGGCCTGTACCAACCGGAAGCTGGTCAGATCCGCAAAAACGGCAAGGAGGTTGTCATCCGCAACCCCAATGATGCAAACGCACTGGGCATCGGCATGGTGCACCAGCACTTCAAGCTGGTGGAATGCTTCAGCGTGCTGGACAACATCATTCTGGGGGTGGAACCCAACAAGATGGGCTTTTTGCAGAAGGCCGAGGCACGCAAAAAGGTGATGGCCCTGAGCGAAAAGTACGGCCTGCGCGTGGATCCGGATGCACTGATCAGCGATATCTCTGTTGGTATGCAGCAGCGTGTTGAGATCCTGAAGATGCTGTACCGCGACAACGAGATCCTGATCTTCGACGAGCCTACCGCAGTGCTGACCCCGCAGGAGATCGACGAACTGATGGAGATCATGCGCGGGTTCAAGAAGGAAGGCAAGTCCATCCTGTTCATTACCCACAAGCTCAACGAGATCATGGCGGTGGCAGACCGCTGCACTGTTCTGCGCAAGGGCAAGTATATGGGCACCGTGGACATCAAGGACACCACCAAGGAAGAGCTTTCCCGCATGATGGTTGGCCGTGATGTGCAGCTGCAGGTGGACAAAAAGCCTGCCAACCCCGGCGAAGTGGTGCTGGATGTGGAAAACGTTACCATGCACAGCGCCCAGCACAAGAAGGACGCAGTCCGGGATGTCTCTTTTCAGGTGCACGCCGGTGAGATCGTCTGTCTTGCCGGTATCGAGGGCAACGGTCAGACCGAGTTCGTCTACGGTCTGACCGGTCTGGAAAAGATCAGCAGCGGCAAGATCACGCTGGACGGCAAGGACATCACCAACGAGTCCATCCGTCAGCGCTCCAAGGACGGCATGAGCCATATCCCGGAGGACCGCCACAAGCACGGCCTTGTGCTGGACTACAGTCTGGAAAACAACATGGTGCTGCAGCGCTACTGGCAGCCCGAGTTCCAGAAGGGCGGCTTTATCCGCAGCGATAAGGTGCGCGAATATTCCGATAAGCTCATTGCCCAGTACGATGTGCGCAGCGGTCAGGGCAGCCTGACCACCGTGCGCAGCATGTCCGGCGGCAACCAGCAGAAGGCCATCATTGCCCGTGAGATCGATAAGGACCCGAAGCTCTTGGTGGCAGTCCAGCCCACCCGCGGTCTGGACGTTGGTGCAATTGAATACATCCACCGTCAGATCGTGGCCGAGCGCGATAAGGGTACGGCCGTGCTGCTGGTCAGTCTGGAGCTGGACGAGGTGATGAACCTGTCCGACCGCATCCTTGTGATGTACGAGGGCGAGGTCGTGGGCGAATTTGACCCCAAGACCACCACCGTGCAGGAGCTGGGCCTGTATATGGCAGGCGCACGCAAGCAGGGAAAGGAGAGCAAATAACACATGAACAAGAAAAAACTTTCCCACAGCAGTCTGAACAGCTCCATCACAAGTGTGCTGGCTGCTCTGCTGTGCATCCTGATCGGCCTTGTGGTCGGTTTTCTGGTGCTGCTGGCCATCAACCCGGCCCACGCATGGGGCGACGGCTTTGTGCGCATCCTGAAGGGCGGCTTCCATGACGCGCCCTACGGTGTCGGCAAGGAGCTGGCAAATGCGGCTCCCCTCATTATGACCGGTCTGTCCGTGGCCTTTGCCTTCAAGACCGGCCTGTTCAACATCGGTGCGGCGGGTCAGTATACGCTGGGCGCTTACGGTGCTCTGTACTGTGCCATCATGCTCAAGCTGCCGTGGTTCGTCTGTCTGATCGCAGCCACCATTCTGGGCGGCATCTGGGGTGCGATCCCCGGCTTCTTCAAGGCCTACTTCAACATCAACGAAGTCATTACCTCCATCATGTTCAACTGGATCGGCCTGTATCTGGTCAATGAGCTCATTTACCAGAACGGCACCGGCCCCATGTACGATGTGCGCAACACCCGTACCATCAACATCAGCAAGAACGCCGATTACGCTCAGTCCATCATCCCGGATTTCGGCCTGAACAAGCTGTTCCAGACCAACAGCACCACCATTGCCATCTTCCTGGCGGCAGCAGTGGCAGTTCTGATCTGGGTAGTGCTGAACAAGACCACCTTCGGCTACGAGCTCAAGGCTGTGGGCCTGAACAAGAGCGCTGCCCGCTACGCCGGCATCAACGAGAAGAAGAACATCATCCTCTCCATGGCCATTGCCGGTGCACTGGCCGGTTTTGGTGCGGGCCTGTACTATCTGTCCAATGTGTCCCAGTGGAACCCGCTGAACTCCACCAGCCTGCCGACAATGGGCTTCAACGGCATTTCCGTTGCACTGCTGGCAAGCTCCAACCCCATTGGCACCATTTTCTCGGCAATCTTCATTTCCCATATCTCGGTGGGCGGCTCCTTCCTTTCCACCAAGTATTACCCCACTGAGATCTCGGACCTGATCAGCGGTATCATCATCTACCTGTGTGCATTCTCCATGCTGTTCCGCGGCAAGATCCACGCACTGCTGTTCAAGAATGCCGATAAAACCAATGTGAACGCAGAGCCTGCTGCTCCTGCAAAATCTGCAACCGAAAAGGAGGGCAAGTGATATGCTGCTTCTGATCAAATATACGCTGCTGTATGGCATCGTTCTGATGCTGGTGGCACTGGGCGGTATGTTCAGTGAGCACTCCGGCATCATCAACATTGCACTGGAAGGCATCATGGTCATTGGCGGTGTGGCGGGTGTTCTCACCCTGACCATGCTGCCTGCCGAAATGCCGGTCTTCCTCGTGGTGCTGATCTCTGTTCTGGTGGCGGCACTGGCCGGTATGGTGTACAGTCTGCTGCTGGCCTTTGCCTCCATCAACCTGAAGGCGGATCAGACCATCGGCGGCACGGCCCTGAACCTGCTGGCCACGGCCATCGCGGTGGTCCTTGCCAAGAATTTCAGCGATAGCGGCAGTGCAAAGCTGAACTACACCAACAGGCCCTTCCTGTTCAGCATCGGCGGGCTGGAGCTGAGCATTTTTGTGCCGCTGGGCATCATTCTGCTGATCATCAGCTATGTGGTGTTGTACAAGACCCGCTTTGGCCTGCGTCTGCGTGCCTGCGGCGAGCATCCGCAGGCAGCGGACTCTGTGGGCATCAATGTCTACAAGATGCGCTATGCCGGTGTTGTCATTTCCGGTGCACTGGGCGCGATCGGCGGTATGGCCTACATTGTGCCCCCGGTGCAGACCTGGAACTTTGAGGTGGGCGTGGCCGGCGCAGGCTTCCTTGCCATGGCTGTTATGATCTTTGGCCAGTGGAAGCCCTTCAACATCTTTGGCGCAGCCATGTTCTTTGCTGTGTTCAAGAGTCTGGCAAACATTGCAGACTCCACCTTCCTGGCACAGCTGCACTGGTCCAGCAACATCTACAACATGATGCCGTTCGTGGCGTCCATGATCATTCTGGCGTTTACCTCCAAGAACAGCATGGCACCCAAGGCAGAGGGCATCCCCTACGACAAGGGGTCCCGCTAAAACGACGATTTGTGTTCCCAAAACAAGGGCGCAGCTGCTTTTCCGGGCGGCTGCGCCCTTTTTGGTTTAAAATTGGGCAAAGTTTACAGAATGATACTTGCTTTTGTTTGGAATTTTGCTATACTATATCTTACAATGTCGTACTATTGAAAAAACGAGGAGCGTGATACGATGCGCGTTTATGATCTGATTGCAAAAAAGCGTGATGGCGGTACGCACAGCCGTGAGGAGCTGGAGCAGATCGTCAATGGCTATGTCAGCGGAGAAGTGACTGATTACCAGATGGCTGCATGGATGATGGCTGTCTATCTGCGCGGCATGACCGATGAGGAGACCGCAGAGCTGACCGATGTGATGGCTCACAGCGGTGTGATGGTGGATCTTTCGCCCATTCCGGGCATCAAGGTGGACAAGCACTCCACCGGCGGCGTGGGCGACAAGACCACGCTGGTCATTGCCCCCATCGTGGCGGCCTGCGGCGTGAAGATCGCCAAGATGAGCGGCCGGGGCCTTGGCCATACCGGCGGCACCATTGATAAGATGGAGAGCGTGCCCGGCACCAGAACCGCCCTCTCGCAGGAGGAGTTCTTTGCGCAGGTGAACAGGATCGGTCTGTCGGTCATTGGCCAGAGCGAGGGCATTGCCATTGCAGATAAAAAAATGTATGCCCTGCGGGATGTGACCGCAACCGTCAGCTGCATCCCACTCATCGCATCCAGCATCATGTCCAAGAAACTGGCTTCCGGCTCGGATGCCATCCTGCTGGATGTGACCACCGGCACCGGAGCTTTTATGAAAACGGTAGACCAGAGCATTGAGCTGGCTAAGCTGATGGTATCCATTGGCACCCATCACGGCCGCCGGGTGGCTGCCATGATCACCGATATGGACACCCCGCTGGGCCATAACATTGGCAACAGTCTGGAAGTCATGGAAAGCATGGATGTGCTCAAGGGCCATGGCCCCGCCGACCTGACCGAGGTCTGCCTGCAGCTGGCGGCAAACATGCTGGTGCTGGCCGATAAGGGCACTCCTGCCGAGTGCCGCGCCATGGCCGAGACGGTGATCGCCGACGGTTCTGCCTTTGCTAAGTGCAAGGAGATGTTTGCGGCGCAGGGCGGCGATACCCGCGTGCTGGACGATTACAGCCTGTTTGAGCAGCCCGCGGCAAGCTTTGAGCTGCTGGCAGAGCAGGACGGTTACATTGTGGCGAATGATGCCGAGAAGATCGGCTCTGCCAGCGTACTGCTGGGTGCGGGCCGACAGAAAAAGGGCGACCCGCTGGATTTTGCCGCCGGCATCACCCTGCATAAAAAGCGCGGCGACTACGTAAAGAAGGGCGAGAGTCTGGCTACCTTCTACGGCGCAGCCGATAAGTTTGAAGCTGCCGCCGCCGAGTACCGCAGCGGCCTTGGATACGGCCCTGAGAAGCCGGAGGAAGCCCCGCTGGTGTATGCCCTTGTAACGAAGGACGGCGTGGCGCGCTATTAAATGAAATAAAAGCTTCCGGGACGGTATCTCCCGGGGCTTTTTTGCGTCATTTGGCAGGTTTTTGTTGCATAATGTGGAAAACAGTGGAACTTTGGCAGGAGATATGGTATACTATGATGGATTTGTGCTGTCCCGGCAGAAGGGACGCGGAAAGAGAAAGGACTTGTTATGAAGATCATTCTGGTGGGCGGCGGCAAGGTTGGTACTGCGCTGGCGCGGCAGCTCAGTGAGGAAGACCATAATGTGACCATTGTGGATACCAACAAAGCGCGTGTAGAGCACCTGACTGAAAGCTACGATGTGCTGGGCATCGTGGGCAACGGTTCCTCGATCACCACGCTGGCAGAGGCCGGCATTGAAGACGCGGATGTGTTCATTGCCGTGACTGGTTCGGATGAGCTGAACCTGCTGTGCTGCATGTTTGCCAAAAAGGCGGGCCACTGCCATGCAATTGCCCGTGTGCGCAACCCGTCCTACAGTCATGAGCTGGACTTTATCAAAAAGCAGATCGGCATTTCGGCCATCATCAATCCGGAAATGGCTGCAGCAAAGGAGATCTCCCATCTGCTGCGCTTCCCGGGTGCAAGCAAGATCGACACCTTTGCAGACGGCCGTGTGCGGCTGATCAAGTTTGCACTCACTGCAGAGCAGGGGCTGGATGGCGTGGCCATCCGCGAGATCCCCACCCGCCTGAAGAGCGACATTCTGGTGTGTGCAGTGGAGCGCAGCGGCGGCGTGATCATCCCGAACGGTAACTTTGTACTGCAGAACGGCGATCAGGTCACCTTCCTTGCAACACAGGATAAGGCCCACGAGTTCTTCCAGCGCATCCACCTGCCGGTGCGCCCGGTGCGCAATGCCTTCATCGTGGGCGGCGGTGCCATCGCCTTCTATCTGAGCCAGGAGCTGCTGGAAAACCACGTGCGTGTGCGCATCGTGGAGCGCGACCCTGCCCGCTGCATGGAGCTGGCCGAGCAGCTGCCCGGCGCACAGATCCTGAACGAGGACGGCTCCAACCGCGAATTCCTACTCTCGGAGGGTATGGAGTCCACCGAGGCTTTTGTGGCCCTGACCAACATCGACGAGGAGAATGTGCTGCTGACCCTGTTTGCCAAAAAGCACTCCAAGGGCAAGCTGGTCACCAAAGTCAACCGTCTGGAATTTGATGATATTCTGGCCGGTCTGGATCTGGGCAGCGTGGTCTACCCCAAGTACATGACCTGCGATTACATCGTGCAGTATGTGCGTGCACTGCAGAACGAAGCGGGCAGCAACATCAAGACGCTGTACCGCATTCTGGACGACCGCGTGGAAGCGCTGGAATTTACCGTCCACGAGAAGAGCGCTGCCACCGGTGTCCCCCTGAGCCAGCTGCACCTGAAAAAGAATCTGCTGCTGTGCTGCATCACCCGCGGCCATCAGATCCTGATCCCGCGCGGCGGCGACCAGATCCAGGTGGGCGACAACGTGATCGTGGTCACGCTGGAGCATGGTCTGCATGACCTGCGCGATATTCTGGACAAGGGCGCAGAGGGTTGACGGAGGCAGACTATGAATTATGCGATCGTTTTCCGTCTGCTGGGCTATGTCATGCTGATCGAGGGTGCGCTGCTGCTGCTGCCCGCAGCGGCCAGCTGGATCTACGGCGAATGGTTCGTGCTGGGCGTGTTTCTGATCACGGCGGCAGTCAGCGCCGCCATCGGCTACGCCCTGCGCGGCATCAAGCCTAAAAGCAAGATGTTCTATATGCGGGAGGGCTTTGCTGCTACCTCGCTGAGCTGGATCGTCATTTCCATCGTGGGCGCCGTTCCGTTTGTGGTGGCGGGCTGCATCCCGAACCCGGTGGATGCCCTGTTTGAGACGGTGTCCGGCTTTACCACCACCGGTGCCAGCATCCTGCCCGGGGTGGAGGATCTGCCCAAGGGCATCCTGTTCTGGCGCAGCTTCACCCACTGGATCGGCGGCATGGGCGTTCTGGTGTTCCTGCTCTCGCTGCTGCCCCTGACCGGCGGCTCCCACGTCAACCTGATGAAGGCAGAAAGCCCCGGCCCTCAGGTGGATAAGCTGGTGCCCAAGGTGCAGTCTACCGCAAAGATCCTGTACAGCATCTATTTTGCACTCACCGTGCTGGAGGTGGTATTCCTGCTGCTGGGCGGCATGCCGCTGTTTGAGTCCATGCTCACGGCCTTCGGTACGGCGGGCACCGGCGGCTTCGGCTTCAAGAACGACAGCTTTACCAGCTTTTCTCCCTACATCCAGTGGGTCGTAACCATCTTCATGATCCTGTTTGGTGTCAACTTCAATGCCTACTTCCTGCTGTTGCTGCGCAAATTCAACCGCGCCATCAGCGAGGAAGTGCGCGGCTACTTCGCCATTATTCTGGTGGCAATTGGCATTATCACGGCCAATATCTACAGCCTTTATAACAGCTTTGGCGAAGCGGTGCGTCAGGCAGCCTTTCAGGTGGGTTCCATCATTACGACCACTGGCTTTTCCAGCTGCGATTTTGACTTGTGGCCCACCCTCTCCAAAGAAATTCTGGTGGTGCTCATGTTCATTGGTGCCTGCGCAGGCAGCACCGGCGGCGGCATCAAGGTGAGCCGCCTCCTCATTCTGGGCAAGACCTTGGGCAAGGAGCTCAAGCAGGCACTGCACCCGCAGGTGGTGGCCCCCGTCCGCATGGACGGCAAGCTGCTCAACCACGAGACCATCCGCACCACCAATGTGTTTATGGGCGCGTATTTCTTCATCTTCGTGGTATCCTTCCTGCTCATCAGTCTGGATGGCTTTGATATGGTGACGAACTTCACAGCCATTGCAGCTACTTTGAACAACATCGGCCCGGGCCTTGCGCAGGTAGGCCCCATGATGAACTTTGGCAGCTTTACGAACCCTGCAAAGCTGGTGATGATCTTTGACATGCTGGCCGGCCGTCTGGAGATCTTCCCGATGCTGGTGCTGTTCCTGCCGGACACATGGCGCAGATTCTAAAAAGCAATTATAAAAAGCCATCTGTGATCTTCTGCTCGTATTGAGCATTTGGAAAGATACAGATGGCTTTTTTGCGCGTAACGGTAAGCTGCACAAACCCCTCTCTTTTCGTGGAAGGCGGATCTGCGAAGCAAAGACGAAGAAGTTTTTATACTTCCACTTTTTCCTGTGCCCGGTACTGCAGGGCTTCCAGCACACAGTCCTCATCCAGCAGCTGTTTGCCTGCCAGATCGGCCACCGTGCGGGCCACCCGCAGGATACGGTCATGGGCGCGGGCGGAAAGGCCCAAAGCGTCGTAGGAGGCGCGCAGCAGCCGCTCGGCGGCGGGGGTCATGCGGCAGACGCGCCGCACCTGCCCGGCGGTGAGCTGGGCATTGCAGAGCACACCCTCAAAACCCGGGGCGGTATAGCGCTTTGCCTGAATGGCCCGGGCGCTAAGCACCTGTTTGCGCAGATCGGCGCTGCTCTCGGAAGGGACGACGGCGTGCAGCTCGTCAAAGGCGATGGGGTCCATCTCCACGCACAGGTCGATGCGGTCCAGCAGCGGGCCGGACACACGGCTGCGGTACTGCCGCACAGCACTGGGCGAACAGGTGCACTGCCGGGTGGGGTGGCCGTAGTAGCCGCACTTACAGGGGTTCATGGCGGCTACCAGCTGGAAGCGGCTGGGATAGGTGGCACTGCCTGCCGCTCGGCTCACGGTGATCTGGCCGTCCTCCAGCGGCTGGCGCAGCACTTCCAGACTCTCGCGGGAGAACTCCGGCAATTCGTCTAAAAACAGCACACCGCAGTTGGCAAGGCTGCACTCGCCGGGCCGGAACTGTGCGCCGCCGCCAGCCAGAGCTGCGGCACTGGCCGAGTGGTGCGGGCTGCGGAAAGGCCGTGCAGAGATCAGGCCCCGGCCCTGCGGCAGCTGCCCTGCAATGGAATAAATTTTAGTGGTCTCCACGGCTTCCTCACGGGTGAGCGGCGGCAGGATGCCGGGCAGACGCTTTGCCAGCATGGATTTGCCGGTGCCGGGTGCGCCAATGAGCAAAACATTGTGTCCGCCTGCGGCAGCAATGACCATAGCCCGCCGCGCCAGCGACTGGCCCATCACGTCCGCAAAATCCGGCACCTGTGCCCATGCGTCTGCAGGGTCAAAGGGAACAACAGCCGCCGGGGCAAGCGGGGAGATGCCGCGCAGGGCATCTACAACTTCGCGTGCCGTGTGGGCGGGGTAGACGGCCATGCTGTCGGCACAGGCCTCGGCTGCTTCGGCGGCATTCTCGGCAGGTACATACAGGGCGTGGGTGCCATTTTCTGCTGCAGCCAGCGCCATGGGCAGCACGCCGGAAACCGGCCGCAAGGTGCCGTCCAGTGCCAGTTCGCCCAGAAATGCCGCGTCGGCAGGCACATCCTCCAGCTGGCCGCTGGCAGTGAGCACTGCCAGCAGAAGCGGCAGGTCGTACACCGGGCCGGTCTTGCGCACATCCGCCGGGGCAAGATTGATGGTAATGCGCCGGTCCGGGAACTTGAAGCCCAGATTTTTGATGGCGGCGCGCACACGGTCGGCGCTTTCACGCACAGCGGAATCCGGCAGGCCTACGATAGAAAATGCAGGCAGACCGCCGGAAATGTCGGCCTCCACTGCCACGGCAAAGCCGCTCAGGCCGTTCAGACCAAAGCTTCTGGTAACAGAATACATGTTGTTCTCCCTTATCCCAGCGGATGATATGACGGAAAAGAATTGGCAAAAGTGGAAAATATTGGATGATTATGTCATACTTCGACACAAAAATACTTCTGAATTCATTATAGTAAAGGGCAGGAAAGATGTCAATGCGATAGAGAGGAGAGAGTTTTCCATGATGAGCAAAGAATACTGCCGCTATATCCGTACATATTCAGAACTGGAAGGGCTGCAGCATGCCCACACCCTTGTATATTGCGGTGCCGCCGCTGCGCAGGGCGTTGTAATGGAGCTGCGGCAGGAGCAGGATGGCCGGGTGCGCCGCAGCGCGGTGCTGCTGCAGGACAGTTTTGCCCGGGCAATGCAGCTGCTGCGCTACCTGTGTGAAAACAGCATCGGTTTGGAGCAGTGGCTGGACGTTCTGGACGATGCAGGCCAGAGTTATGAACTGCTGGAAAATGCAGGCGAGGCCGGGATGGTTCCCGACTTTACCGGGAAAAACTTGGAATTTTGTGCCATATGCCGGTTTTGAACTGCAAATCTTGTTGCAGATTACGCAATTGACACATGAACGCGGAGAGTTTATATTATAAGTAGGTTTAACCAAACCTGTTCTTTTTTGCGGAAAAATTTACAAAAGGTAAGGTGTGCAAGATGTATTTGGATGAATATAAGCGCTGGATGGCTGCAGAGCTGGAAGACGCTGATCTGAAGCCGGAGCTGGCCAAGATCGAGGGAAATGACGACGAGATCAAGGACCGCTTTGCTGTGGCTTTGAAGTTTGGCACCGCTGGTCTGCGCGGCGTTCTGGGCGCTGGCACCAACCGTATGAATATCTATGTTGTGCGTCAGGCCACGCAGGGTCTGGCAAACTGGGTCAAGACTCAGGGCGGCAGCCAGACTGTGGCGATCAGCTACGACAGCCGCCTGAAGAGCGATATCTTTGCCAAGACCGCCGCAGGCGTTCTGGCGGCAAACGGTATCAAGGTGCGCATTTACGATGCTCTGATGCCTGTGCCTGCACTGAGCTTTGCTACCCGTTACTACCAGTGCAATGCTGGTATCATGGTCACGGCTTCTCACAACCCGGCCAAGTACAACGGCTACAAGGCCTACGGCCCGGATGGCTGCCAGATGACCGATGATGCTGCTGCCATCGTGTACGATGAGATCCAGAAGACGGATGTGCTGACCGGTGCAAAGTACATCTCCTTTGCCGAGGGCGTGGAGCAGGGCCTGATCCGCTTTGTGGGCGACGACTGCAAGAAGGCACTGTATGATGCCATCGAGGCCCGTCAGGTGCGCCCGGGCCTGTGCAAGACTGCCGGCCTGAAGCTGGTGTACAGCCCGCTGAATGGTTCCGGTCTGGTGCCTGTCACTCATGTGCTGAACGATATAGGCATCACCGATATCACCATCGTGCCCGAGCAGGAGTACCCCAACGGTTACTTTACCACCTGCTCCTACCCGAACCCCGAAATTTTCGAGGCTCTGAAGCTGGGTCTGGAGCTGGCAACCAAGACTGGTGCCGATCTGATGCTGGCCACCGACCCCGATGCCGACCGCGTGGGCATTGCCATGAAGTGCCCGGATGGCAGCTATGAGCTGGTATCCGGCAACGAGATGGGCGCTCTGCTGCTGGATTACATCTGCGCAGGCCGCATCGAGAAGGGCACCATGCCCAAAAACCCGGTGGCCGTCAAGTCCATCGTATCCACTCCTCTGGCCGATGCCATTGCCGCACACTACGGCGTGGAAATGCGCAGCGTGCTGACCGGCTTCAAGTGGATCGGCGACCAGATCGCAAATCTGGAAGCTGCCGGTGAGGTGGACCGCTTCATCTTTGGCTTCGAGGAGAGCTACGGCTATCTGGCCGGCCCCTATGTACGCGATAAGGATGCCGTCATCGGTTCCATGCTGATCTGCGAAATGGCCGCTTACTACCGCAGCATCGGTTCCTCCATCAAGCAGCGTCTGGAAGAGATCTATAAACAGTATGGCCGCTACCTGAACAAGGTGGACAGCTTCGAGTTCCCCGGCCTGACCGGCATGGAGAAGATGGCTTCCATCATGCAGAAGCTGCGTGATAACCCGCCCGCCGAGCTGGCTGGCCACAAGGTGGTCAAGGTGACCGACTACAAGAAGCCCGAGGAGACCGGCCTGCCCGCTGCAAACGTGCTGATCTACAGTCTGGAAAACGGTGCGACCGTTGTGGTGCGTCCCTCCGGCACTGAGCCGAAGATCAAGACCTACTTCACCACTCTGGGCAAGGATCTGGCTGAAGCACAGGCACAGAAGGATGCTCTGGCTGCTGCCATCGAGCCGATCCTGAAGTAAACTCCATCAAGAACAAGTTTGTGCCCCTCTGCTGTGTGCAGAGGGGCATTTTTGCTGTAGAATATTGGTTGCAGTTTGGGAAGTTATACGCTATAATAAAATATGGCTTACTATAGGAATCGGGCAGGTGAAGAAATTGGAAAAGAGAGTATCCGCGGTACTGGTGGCGGCGGGGTCTTCCACACGCATGGGCTTTGACAAGCTCAGCTTTGATCTGGGCGGCGAGACCGTGCTGCACCGCAGCATCCGCGCGTTTGAACAGGATCCGCTTGTCACGGAGATCGTGCTGGTGGCCGGTAAGAACCGCGCCTTTGTGGAGCAGCAGGCAGCAGACTGCACAAAGCCTGTGCAGATCGTAACGGGCGGCACCACCCGCGCCGAGAGCGCAAAAAACGGCGTGCTGGCGGCAGCAGGGGAGCTTGTGGCAGTGCACGACGCGGCAAGACCCTTCGCCAGTCAGGCCGTCATCACAGCAGCGCTGGAAGCAGCGGCCCGGTGCGGCGCAGCTGCACCTGCCGTACCGGTAAAGGATACCATCAAGGCTGCAGCGCGCGGCAACGGAAAGACCGTGCCGGATGCCTGCCTTGTGTACACAACGCCCGACCGCAGCACCCTGTATGCGGTGCAGACCCCTCAGTGCTTTGACCGCGCAGAGTACCTTGCTGCGCTGGAAGAGCTGGATGCCGAAAAAGCCCGCCTTGTCACCGACGACTGCAGCCTGTTCGAGCTGACCGGCCGCGCCGTGCAGCTGACGCAGGGCGATTACGCCAATTATAAGATCACGACCCGCGAGGACTTGCCCCGCCCGGAACAGAAAGAGGAACACAAAATGCGCATTGGACATGGTTATGACGTGCACCGTCTGGTGGAAGGCCGCAAGCTGATCCTGGGTGGCGTGGAAGTGCCTTTTGAAAAAGGCCTGCTGGGCCACTCGGATGCAGATGTACTGGCCCATGCGGTGATGGATGCTGTGCTGGGTGCCGCTGCGCTGGGGGATATCGGCCAGCATTTCCCGGACAATGACCCGGCTTACTCCGGTGCCGACAGCCTGAAGCTGGCCCGCTGTGTGGCCGAAATTTTAAAGGAGCACGGCTTCCGCATTGAAAATATCGACGCGACGCTGTTGTGTCAGCGGCCCAAGCTTGCGCCGTACATTCCGGCTATGCGCCAGAATCTGGCCGATGCCTTCGGCCTGCCGGTGGATGCCGTGAGCGTAAAGGCCACCACCGAGGAACATCTGGGCTTTACCGGTGAGGGGCTGGGCATTGCCGCCCACGCTGTTGCCCTGATCGAAACACTGTAAACGGGAGCGTGTACCAATGACTCTGAACGCGATCATTGCAAATTTCCAGACCTTCAAACTGGTCGATTTGCTGGATATCATCATCATTTCCTTCCTGATTTACCAGCTGCTGGGCATTGTCAACCGCACCCGCGCCGGCCAGCTGTTCAAGGGTGCGCTGCTGGTGATGGCCGTCTATCTGGTGGCAGAAACGCTGAACATGCGTACCGTTACATGGCTGCTGAACTCACTGCTGCAGGTGGGCCTGCTGACGCTGGTGGTGCTGTTCCAGCCGGAGATCCGCCGTGCGCTGGAGCGCATGGGCCAGACCGACCAGTGGGCCGCCAAGCTGTTCAATGTCAAAGGCCGCTACAACGATCCCAGCCTGAAAGGTGCATGGCGCAGCGCCATCATTGCCATCTGCGATGCGGCAGAGCGCTTTTCTGAGACCAAGACCGGTGCACTGATCGTGCTGGAACGCCACACGAACCTTTCGGAGATCGTGCGCACCGGCACGCCGGTGAACAGTGCGGTCAATCTGGAAGTGCTGGGCACCATTTTCTACGAGGGCACGCCCCTGCACGATGGTGCTGCCATCATTGAGAATGGCCGCATCAAAGCCGCGGGCTGTGTGCTGCCGCTTTCCAACAATCTGGATCTTGGCAAGGATATGGGCACCCGTCACCGTGCCTGCCTTGGCATTGCCGAAAATTCCGACGCCATCGCCATCGTGGTCAGCGAGGAGACCGGTATCATCTCCATGGCAAAGAACGGTGTGCTGATCCGCCATTTTGACCGCCAGACCCTGTATACCCGTCTGGTGGATGAGATGATCCCTAAGGAGACCACCACCGAAAAGACGACGGTCAGCGGCTGGCGCGGTCAGCTGGACCGTCTGTGGAAATGGGTCAGCCAGAAGGAGGACGATGCGCAATGAACAACGAACCCAACAAGAAAAACGGCGCAAAGCCGGCGGTCGCCCATAAGAAAAACATTCTGGACGACCGCCGCATCCGGCTGGCACTTTCGGTGCTGGGTGCCATCGTTGCATGGATGGTGGTCACGATCATCGTCCAGCCCGGCACCAGCAACACCATCTACAATGTGCCGGTGGATTATACCTACGATTCCGCTGCTTACACCTCCCGGGGCCTGAGCATCGTCAGCGCCGAGGATAAGACCGTGAACCTGAAAATCTCCGGCGACGGCTACACCATCGGCGGGCTGACGGCTTCCGACTTTGTGGTCTACCCGGATTTTTCCAGCGTACGTGACAGCGGCGAAAAGACCCTGCGCCTGCTGGTACGCGGTGCCAACGGCCTGCTGAACGGTGTGACTGTGACCATGGAAGGCAATGACAACACGGTGGATGTGGTGTTTGACGTGGTGGAGGAAAAGACCCTGCCCGTTACCATTACCACCAACTACCTGACCATCGCGGACGGTTATATCCTTTATAGTACGGATGTTTCCAAGGAGAATATCACCCTTTCCGGCCCCAGCAGTGAGCTGAATAAAGTTGCTACCTGCACTGCAGAGGTGACCTACAGCGGCGAACTGACCGAGTCCATCACGCTGAACACGCCGCTGCGCTTCTATACCTCCGGCGGCAAGGAAGTCAAGTTTGAGTACACGGAGCTGGAAGAGAACAGCGTGGATGTGACCTTGCAGGTGTACAAGATGGCAACGCTGCCGGTGGACGTGAATTTCATCAATGCACCGCGTGATTTTGATGATTCGATGCTGGTATATGCACTCAGCCGCAAGCAGCTCAAGGTGGCAGGTCCGGCAGCTAAGATCGATATGCTGTCCACGCTGCCCATCGGCAATATCGACCTTTCCACCTTTACACTGAACAAGAGCTATGAGCTGCCCATCGACCTGCCCGCAGACATCTATCTGCTGGATAACATTTCCACCATAACGGTCAGCTTTGACTGCTCCAATCTGGGAACCAAGACCATGAACCTGCCCAATACCTGCGTGCAGGTGGTCAACCTGCCCTCTACCTACCAGCTGACGGTGCAGACCGAACGCCTGATGAATGTAACGCTCTGCGGCCCCAAGGGCGCGATCGAAACGCTGACCCCGGAGCAGGTGGTCATTGAGATCGATGCCGAGGATTTCTCGGTGGCGACCGGCGAGCAGAACATTGCCTGCCGCCTGTATGTGCCCTCCAACGGCAAGATTTTTGCACTGGGCAGCTATGTGCTGCAGTGCCGCATCGAAAGCAACTGAAACAAAAAGGAACACACGATAACATGATTCTGGTTCGCAACATCCGTCTGCCGCTCTCTGCCGGAGAGCCGCAGGCATTTGAAAAAGCCCTGCACGCTGCCCGCATCCCGCGCGGAAAGGTGCAGCATCTGGGCGTGGCAAAGCTCTCGGTGGATGCCCGCCACGGCCAGCCCAAGCTGGTGTATACCGTGGCTGTCACCCTGAAAGAACCTGCCGAGGAAGCGGCTTTTGCAGCCCGCTGTGGTGATGCTTCTCTGCAGCAGAAGGTGGATTTTTCGGTGCAGAATGGCATCCAGCCACTGGCACATCGGCCTGTGGTGTGCGGCCTTGGCCCGGCGGGCCTGTTTGCAGCGCTGCTGCTGGCCCGGCAGGGCTATCAGCCCATTGTGCTGGAGCGCGGCCCGGCGCTGGACGAGCGCGTAAAGGCGGTGGAACATTTTTCTGCTACCGGCGAACTGGATGTGAATGCGAACATTCAATTTGGCGAGGGCGGTGCCGGTACCTTTTCGGATGGCAAGCTGACCACCCGCATCGGCGATGAGCTGTGCGGCTTTGTTACCGAGGTGTTCCTGCAGCACGGTGCGCCGGAGGAGATCGCTTGGAAGCAGAAGCCCCACGTGGGCACCGACCTGCTGCGCGGTGTGATCACATCTATCCGCAAGGAGATCGAAGCTCTGGGCGGTGAGGTGCATTTCAACACGGCCCTGACTGGCTTTGAACAGAAAAATGGTCAGCTCACCGGCATTTTTACCACAAATGGCACCTTTGCCTGCGAAGCTTTGGTGTTCGCGGTGGGCCACTCGGCCCGCGATACCTTCGGGATGCTGATGGACGGCGGCCTGCAGCTGGAATGCAAGCCGTTCAGTGTGGGCTTCCGCGCCGAGCATCTGCAGAGTGAGATCGAAAAGAGCTTATATCACGAGGCTGCCGGGCATCCGGCTCTGCCGCGGGGCGAGTATCAACTCTCCCAGCATGTGGGAGAGCGGTGCGTTTACACCTTCTGCATGTGCCCCGGCGGGCAGGTGGTGGCATCGGCCAGCGAGGAAGGCCGTGTAGTGACCAACGGCATGAGCTTCCACGCCCGCAATGGCAAAAATGCCAACGCGGCCGTGGTGGTGAGCGTGGGCGGCAAGGATTTTGCAGACGATCCGCGCCGGGCCATCGCGTTCCAGCGGGAGCTGGAAGCCAGAGCCTACGCCGCTGGGCGCAGTGCAGGGGAGTATGCCGCTCCGGCAGAGAACATCCAGAGCTTTCTGGAAGGGCGCGGCCAGCTGAACATTGGACGCGTGCAGCCTACCTATGACCGCGGCGTTGCTGCGGCAGACCTCGGCGCACTGCTGCCGCAGGAGCTGGCCGAAACGCTGCGGGCGGGCCTGCGCGCCTACGAGCGCAAAATTGCGGGTTATACCGCGCCGGAAGCGATCCTTACGGGTCTTGAGACCCGCACCAGCAGCCCGGTGCGGCTGAAGCGGGAAGAAAATTTTGAATGCTCCCAGCTGGCAGGTCTGTATCCCTGCGGCGAGGGTGCCGGATATGCGGGCGGCATCATGAGCGCCGCCGTGGATGGCCTGCGGGTGGCCCGCGCCATCATCAGCCGGTATGCACCGGCAGAAGGGTGAGAAGAATTTGATGAACGATCGTGAAAACGATGCAATGAGAGAAAATGAGGGCCGTCAGGTGCAGCAGGAGCTGGAAAACCAGCTGCGCGCCTTTGGCGATACCGTGTCGGATGCCTTTGCCCATGGCTTTGAGGGCAAAGGGGAGGACATTGGCGACCGCGCCTATGGTGTGGGCCGTGCGGCGGTGAATGCTGCAAACTTTGGCCTTGGCGAAGCGGCAAAGGCGTTCCGCAGCAGCCGGGAGGAATACTACCGCAGCCGTCAGAATGCGCAGAATACGAAACAGGGCTTGAATGAGGACTGTATCAACGCGCAGGCCGCAGGTGTTTCCGGCTGGTTCCGGCAGATGTTCGGCAAGGCAGAGACGACCCCGGCAGACGAGATCCGCGCCAGTGCCAAAAAGCGCTACAGCGCAGGCTGCGCATTGCTGGCAGTCGGCATCACGTTTACGGTGATCTTTGGCATCACGGCGGTTTCCTGTCTGGGTGCGGCGGGCCTGTTTACGCCCAATGCGGCGGTTCTGCAGGCTCTTCTGCAGGACAGCTTTATGGCTGAAAATGCTGCAGCCATGGGCAGCTTTGCGCTGGGGGCGGTGCGGATCACCGGCTGGTGCTTTGCGGCTGTCACCGCCGTGTTCGTGTGGATGATCACTGCCGGTGCATCCCGCCTGAAGGCCAGCAAGACGCTGCTCCGTCTGGCCGAGGCAGCAGAAGGCTTTGACTGCAAAAAGGGCCTGCCGCTGGAAGCCGTGGACGAGAAAAAGACCCGTGCCCTCAAGCGGGTGCGCAGATTCATCCGCAATGGCTGGCTGAGTGCATGGGTGGACGAAAAAGCGGAAAAGCTTTACCTGACTGCTGAGGATTACCGTGCCGCGCAGGAAGCTGCCGCAGCCTCCAAGGCACCGCCGCAGCCGGAACCGGCAGCAGAAAAAACAGACGATGTGCCGCTTAATCTTGAGACAGCGCGCCGCTTTGCCGCCGTGCTGCAGCAGGAAAAACAGCTGATGCAGGATGCGCAGGGCCGCGAAGAGCTGGACCATATGCAGACCACCACCACTGCCATCTGTGACTGGCTGGAAGCACACCCGGAAAGCCTGCCCAAGGCCCGCCGCTTTGCGGAATACTATATCCCCACCACCCTCAAGCTGCTGCACACCTACAACGATGTGCAGGGCCAGCAGGGCGAAAACGCCGAGACCATCCGCCGCGATATCGCGGGCATCCTTCACACGCTGAATCAGGCCTACGACACCCTGTATGATACGCTGCTCTCGGATGTAGCGATGGATGTCTCTTCTGAGATCGCTGCCCTGCAGGGAATGCTGGCCAACGACGGCCTGACGGGAGGAAATTTTGAATGACCTACCGTGCATGGAATCTGAAACCGCTGGACCGTGCCGCGCTGCGGGAGCTGACGCAGGCGATTGCGGAGCAGGCCACCGAAGAACTGGAATATAACGCACAGAACGACGAGCCGTGGAGCGAGCAAAAATATGCGGCCGCCCTTGCCGCCCAGCAGAAGGAAAATGCCCTGTTGGCGGGCGTGCTGACGGCACGCGGCATTACCGACCCTACCGAAGCACTGACCCTGCTTGCCGGTGAGGAAGAATTGAGCGACCCCTCGCTGCTCACCGATATGGACAAGGCCTGCGAGCGCATCTGGCGGGCCATTGACGAGGGCGAGACCATTGTGGTGTTCGGCGATTATGACGTGGACGGCGTGACGGCCACGGCCCTGCTGTACCAGCATCTCAAGGGCATGGGGGCTACCGTAAAATGTATGCTGCCCAGCCGCGAGGGCGACGGCTACGGCCTTTCGCGCAATGCCATCCGTACCATCCACGATAAGGGCTGCAAGCTGATCGTGACGGTGGATAACGGCATTTCTGCTGTGGAAGAAGCCGATTATGCCGCTGAACTGGGCATTGACCTGATCATTACCGACCATCATCTGCCGCCGGAAACTCTGCCCAAGGCCATTGCCGTGGTAGACCCCCGTCGTGAGGACGACACCAGTCCCTTCAAGGGCCTGTGTGGTGCGGGCGTGGCGTTCAAGCTGTGTGCCGCACTGGATGGCTGTCCGCCGGAAGAAATGCTGGACTACTGCGGCGACCTTGCCGCTGTGGGTACTGTGGCGGACGTGATGCCGCTTACCGGCGAAAACCGCACCCTTGTCAAGGCGGGCCTGCGCCAGCTGCAGAACACGGACCGTCCGGGTCTGGAAGCGTTGCTGGAAGAGGTGGGCCTTGCGGGCAGACCGGTCACCGCAGAAAATGTCAGCTACGCCATTGCGCCCCGCATCAATGCGGCTGGCCGCATGGACAACGCTGTTACGGCTTTGCAGCTGGTGATGTGTGAGGACCCGGACCGCGCCGCAGAGCTGGCCCATAAACTGAACGAGATCAATACAAAGCGTCAGGAGACAGAGCTGCAGATCTTCAAGGCCGCGCAGGAACTGCTGGAACAGGAACCGGAGCGGCTGGAAGACCGCGTGATGCTGCTGTGGGGCCGCGATTGGCACCCCGGTGTCATTGGCATCGTGGCATCCCGGCTGGTGGAACGCACCGGCCGGCCTGTAATCGTGGTGACGATCGACGAGCACGGCGAATGCAAGGGCAGCGGACGCAGCGTGCAGGGATTCAATTTGCATGCCTGCATTGGTGCCTGTGCAGATCTGCTCATCCGCTACGGCGGCCATGCCATGGCTGCGGGCCTTTCGGTGCGGGAAGAAAATCTGCCCGCTCTGCGCCGCCGCCTGAACGACTGGGCAGCACGGGAATGCCCGGTGCTGCATACCACCCCGCTGGAGTGCGACCTGCCCATCCATCTGGACCGTGTGACCGTGGAAAGTGTGCGGAAGCTCGACCAGCTGGCTCCCTATGGGGCCGAGAACCCGACCCCGGTGTTCCTTTTGCAGAACGCCGTGCTGGATGGGGTATACCCGGTATCGGAGGGCAGGCACAGCCGCCTGCGCCTGCGGCAGGGCAATGCCAGCGTGTATGCCGTGTGGTTCGGTATGCCGCCGGAACAGCTGCCCTATGCCATGGGCGATGTGGTGGATGCTGCGCTGAACCTTTCGGTCTACGATTCGCCCCGAGGCGCACAGCTTTCGGGCCGCATTCTGGACCTGCATCCGGCAGGGCTGGGCACAAAGCTTGCGGAGCAGGCTGCTTTTGTGGTGGCGCTGCGCCGCGGCACACCCCTGACTGAGGAACAGAAAAAGCTTATTACGCCTGAGCGCAGTGATATCGTCACAGTGTACCGTGAGCTGCAGGCGCGCCGCTGGCACGCAGAAGATCTGCAGCCGCTGTGCGCAAAACTGGGCGAGGAAAATACAGGCAAAACACTGGTGGCAGTGACGGCCTTGGAACAGGTGGGCCTGATCGCCGCTGTGGAAAAGGGTGGGGCAAAATATCTGGAGCTTGTGCCTGCGCAGGGCAAAAAGAACCTTGCGGATGCCCCGATCCTGAAATGTTTGGAGGGAATGTAAAATGCCAGAGGGAAAGAAAGCTGCGGTCCCGGCACCCAAGCCGGTGCGGGAAGAAGATCTCTACTCCGCAAAGACCCACCTGCATCAGCCGGTACCGGTGCAGGAAACGGCTACCGTTTCTGCAACAGCACAGCTGGCCGATGCCCCGGAAGGCGCGCTGCCTTCGGAGGTGCGGCCGGAGATCGTTACCTGGGAAAAGCTGTGTGAGGCCATCAAGGCCAGTGGCCGCTCCTACAATATGGAGATGATCAAAAAGGCATATGACCTTGCCAACACTGCCCACAAGGGGGTGTGCCGCCGCAGCGGCGAGCCGTATATCTGCCATCCGCTGGCTGTGGCACGGCTGGTGCTGGATCTTGGTATGGACTCCGAGAGCATTGCTGCGGCCCTGCTGCACGATGTGGTGGAGGACACTCCCACTACACTGGACGACCTGAAAGCCGCCTTTGGCGAGGAAGTTGCCCTGCTGGTGGACGGCGTGACCAAGCTGACCAAGATCCAGTTCTCTAACATTGAGGAACTGCAGGCTGAAAACCTGCGCAAGATGCTGCTGGCCATGAGCCGCGATGTGCGCGTGATGATCATTAAGCTGTGCGACCGGCTGCACAACATGCGCACCGGTGATGCATGGCCGGAACAGAAGCGCCGCGATAAAGCCCGCGAGACCATGGAGGTGTATGCCCCCATCGCCAACCGTCTGGGCATCCTGAACGTGAAGGAAGAGCTGGAAGACCGCAGCCTGCATTACCTTGACCCTGTGGGCTACGAGGAGATCAGCCGGATGCTCAGTGAGCGTGCAGGCGAAGAGTTCCTTGCAAAGGTGTCCGGTGTGATCGAGCGGAGGCTGGCCGAAAGCGGCATTGAGGGCGCTACCATCAAGCGCCGCGTCAAGAGCATTTACGGCATCTATCGCAAGACCATCATGCAGAACAAGTCCTTTGATGAGATCTACGATATCTATGCGGTGCGTGTCATTCTGGATACGCTGGCCGAGTGCTACAGCACTCTGGGCCTCATCCACGATATGTACCATCCGCTGCCCAACCGCTTCAAGGACTATATCTCCACTCCCAAGCCCAATGGCTACCAGAGCCTGCACACCACCGTCATCGGCCACGAGGGCATCCCCTTTGAGGTGCAGATCCGCACCCGCAAGATGGACGAGCAGGCCGAGTACGGCGTTGCGGCCCACTGGAAGTATAAAGAAGGTCTGGATGGCCACGACAAGCTGGACGAACGTCTGGCATGGGTGAGCCAGCTGTTGGAAAACCAGCGCGTCAGCGAGGATTCCGGCAATCTGCTGCACGACCTCAAGAGCGACCTGCTGCCGGAGGAAGTGTTTGCCTTTACCCCCAAGGGCGATGTCATCAACCTGCCTACCGGCGCTACCTGCATCGATTTTGCCTATGCGATCCATTCGGCGGTGGGCAACCGCATGGTGGGCTGCAAGGTGAACAACCGCATGGTGCCCATCGACCACATCGTTTCCACCGGCGAGATCATCGAAGTGATCCTTGGCCCGGCGGACAAAGGCCCCAGCCGCGACTGGCTCAAGATCGTGCGCACCAGCGAAGTGAAGAGTAAGATCCGAAACTGGTTCAAAAAGATGCGCCGCGAGGAAAATATCACGCAGGGACGTGATGCACTGGCCCGTGAGCTGCGCAGGGAAATGATCATCCTTCCGGACGACCAGCTGGACGATTTTATCAACAGCTGTTCCCGCCGCCTGCGTCAGAACAATGCCGAGGAGCTTTATGCCGCCATCGGCTACGGCGGCATGACCATTGCCAACTGCCTGCCCAAGCTCAAGGAGGAGTGGCAGAAGCTGAAAGCTTCGGAGGAAAAGGCCGGGGAAGACCTGCCCAAGGTGGACCTGAGCCGTGTGCACGCTACCGACGGCGTGGTGGTGGAAGGCTTCGATAACACCCCCATCAAGTTTGCCAAGTGCTGCAGCCCGCTGCCGGGCGACCCCATCGTGGGCTTTATCACCCGCGGCTTTGGCGTTTCCATCCACAAGCAGAGCTGCGTGAACGCCATTTCCAGCATGAAGGATCCCACAAACGCTCCCCGCTGGGTCAAGGCGTACTGGGCCGACAGCGTCAAGGACAGCTATAAGGCCGGCATTGAGATCATTGCGCTGAACCGCAACGAGCTGCTGCAGGATGTGCTGGCTGCGCTGGCGGATATCCGGGTGCCCATCTATGCGGTGAACGCCCGTCAGGTGGAAAACAACTGCGCCATGGTCAGCCTGACCATCGGCATCAACAATACCGAGCACCTCAACCGTGTGGTCGCAAGACTTTCCAAGGTGAAGGACGTGCTCAAGGTGACAAGGAGCTAAAACATGCGTGCAGTCATTCAGGCGGTGTCTTCCGCCAGTGTGCGGGTAAACGGCGGTGAGCCGCGAGCCATCGGGCCGGGCCTTATGATCCTGCTGGGTGTCAGGGATACCGACAGTCTGGACATCGTGCCCAAGCTTGCCGATAAATGCGCAGGCCTGCGCATCTTCCCGGACGCAGAGGGCAAGCTGAATCTCAGCGCAAAGGACCTTGGCTATTCGGCTCTGGTGGTGAGCCAGTTCACCCTTTACGGCGACACGAAAAAAGGCTACCGGCCCAGCTTTATCAAGGCCGCAAAGCCGCCGCTCTCCGTGGATGCTTACGAGCTGTTCCTTGCAGAGATGAACAAACAGGGCCTGAAGGATGTTCAGCACGGCGAGTTTGGCGCGGACATGCAGGTGGCTCTTGTGAACGAAGGACCCTGCACCATTATCATCGATACCGACGAGTGGAAGAAAAAGGAGTGACCGCCATGCAGGCTTTTCATATTCCGGGCGCTGCGCCGCTGTATACCAATACCTTCCTGCTCATTTCCGACGCAGGCCATGCCGTGGTCATTGATCCGGCGGCAGATGCGCAGACCTACGATAAAATTTTAAAGGAAAACAATGCGCAGCTCACCACCATCCTGTGCACCCACGGCCACTACGACCATGTGGGCAGCGCCGAAGCCTTGCGCACCGAGTGGAACGCAAAGCTCTACTGTGAGGCTGCCGACCTTGCAGGCGACCGCATGTATCCGCTGAGCGCAGCGGACTGCGGCTACGCAGAAGGGGAGACTGTCTCGGTAGACGAGCTGCAGTTCACGGTCTGGCACACGCCCGGCCATACGCCCGGCGGCGTGGTGCTGCTGTGCGGCGAGTATCTCTTCTGCGGCGATACCCTGTTTGCAGGCAGCATCGGCCGTACCGATCTGGAGGGCGGCAGCAGTGCACAGATGGCCGAGAGTCTGCGTAAGCTGGCAAAGCTGCCCATCCCGCGCGGCACGCAGGTGCTGCCCGGCCATGGCGAGTTCTCCACCTTTGGCGATGAACTGGACAACAATTACTACATCCGCAGCGCTGTGCGCGGCAACAATGATTTATTTTAAAGAGTGAACAACATGAAGATTTATATTACCGGCCTGCCTTCCGGCTACGAAGTGGAGCATCTGGTGCGTTTGTTTTACCCCATGGCACCGCTCACCCTCACCCCGCCGGAGAACGCCGAGGACTGCGTCTGGGCAGAAAAAACGCCGGACGGCCTGCATGCACTGGTGCGTCAGGACGGCAGAAGTGCTGAACGACACGCACCGCTGCCCGCGCCTGTGGAACAGGGCGGCGAGACCCCGGAATTCAGCCTTGCCAGCCTGACCTATGATCTGCTGCGGGATTGGACCGGCATCCGCCCGCCATGGGGCAAAATGACCGGTGTGCGCCCGGTGCGGCTCATCCACGACAAGCGCGCCGCAGGCTGGACGGAAGCGGAGATCGACCACTTTTTCCTGGACCGGTTCGACTGCTCCCAGCAGAAATACCAGATGGCCAAGGCCATTGCCGACCTGCAGGAGCCAATTTTGAAAGTGGGCAATGAACCCGGGACCTACAGCCTGTACATCGGCATCCCGTTCTGCCCGTCCCGGTGCAGCTACTGCAGCTTTGTCAGCTGCAATCTGGACCGCGACCGCAAGATGGTGCAGCCTTATGTGGACTGCCTGTGCAAAGAGGTGGAAGAGATCCGCATTCAGGCTGACAAGGCGGGGCTTACCCTTTGCAGCATCTACATCGGCGGCGGCACGCCCACCAGCCTGTCTGCCGACCAGCTGCGGCAGCTGATGGGCACGGTCCGGGCGAATTTTGACCTCTCGAAGGTCGTGGAATATACGGTGGAGGCAGGCCGTCCGGACTGCACGGATGCCGAAAAGCTGGCGGTCATCAAGGAATACGGCGCTACCCGCATCTCCATCAATCCGCAGACCTTCTCGGACGAGGTGCTGGCGGGCATTGGGCGCAAGCACTCGGCGCAGGACATTCTGGACTGCTATGCCGAAGCGCGCAAGGCCGGTCATGATGATATCAACATGGACCTGATCGCCGGCCTGCCCGGCGACACGGTGGAAAGTTTTGAGCGCAGCCTGCGGCAGGCCATCGCGCTGGACCCGGAGAACATCACCGTGCACACCCTCACCCTCAAGCGCGCTTCCCGCATCGTCATTGAGGACCAGAAGGAGAACGACTACGCCGATGTCGCCGCCATGCTGGAAAAGTGCAACCTGCTGGCCGAGGCGGGTTACCGGCCCTACTACCTCTACCGCCAGAAGAATACTCTGCAGAACCTGGAAAACGTGGGCTGGTGCAAGCCGGGCCACGAGGGATATTACAACATCTATATCATGGAGGAAGTCCAGACCATCCTCTCCGCCGGTGCAGGCGGCAGCACCAAGCTGGTGGCCGACGGCGGAAAACGGATGCAGCGCATTTTCAATTTTAAGTATCCGAACGAATATATCCAGCGTTTTGCGGAGGTGCTGGAACGCAAAAAAGGAGTGGCTGATTTTTATGATCACGATTTGGGTACCCAAACGTCTGGTTGAGATCGATCTGTACAATGTGGCAGCTCGCAGCCCGCAGGCACTTGCCGACCTGAGTGAGCAGAGCTATGCCCAAAGGGTAGATTACGCCGCCCAGAAAGTGCAGCTTTCCGGCGCAAAGATCGTCATGCTCACCGGCCCGTCGGCCAGCGGCAAGACCACCAGCGCCCACTGTATTGCAAAGGCTCTGCAAAAGCGCGGGACCCCGGCGCAGGTGGTCAGTCTGGATAATTTCTTCAAAGGCGCAGAGTTCTATCCGCGCCTGCCGGACGGCACGCTGGACTACGAGAACCCCGATACGCTGGATCTGCCTCTCATCAAGCAGTGCCTGCGGGAGCTGAGCGAGATGGGCAAGACCGTGCTGCCCATCTACGATTTCTCTGCCGAAAAGCGCTCGGCGGAGGTGGAGCCCATCGACCTACAGGGTGGTGTATGCATCGTGGAGGGCATCCATGCGCTGAACCCGGAGCTGACCGGCCTTGTAAAGGGCGACGACATCTACCGCATCTATGCAGGCCTGCGGGAGGAATACTGCATCGATGGCCGCCGCGTCATCAACACGCAGGATATCCGCCTGTGCCGCCGCACCCTGCGGGACGCTGCAGCGCGCGGCCGCAGCCCGGAAAAGACCCTTGCCATGTGGGACCGCGTGCTGGACGGTGAGACGCGGTATATCAAGGGCTTCAAGACCACGGCAGATTTTCTGCTGGATACCTCCTTTACCTACGAGCTGGGCCTGATCTCCAAGCTGCTGGGCGTGGTGCGCCGTCAGTTCACGCTGGAAGGCCACAATGCGGAGCTGTGGGACGAGACAGCCCGCCGCTTTGAGCATGTGGCACCGCTGGAGCTGGAGCTGCTGCCGGAGGACAGCATGCTGCGGGAATTCTATGGCGGCGCAGCCGACCGCAGGGCACAGAATGCCGATGTGTGAAATTATCGTGTAAATTTAGGCCGAATGCGAAAAAATTGTTTCCAAACCGGCACCAAACTGTAAAAAATGCGGTCCGTTCATTGCAAACGAGCGGCCTGTGCGCTATAATGGAGATAACATCCGCACATGGCCCATGATAAACAGGCCGATAGTAAGAGAGGTGTCTTTTATGGATTTCAACAAGATCAAGGAAATGGGTCTGGAATATGCCGAAAAAGGCAAGAACGCTGCGCTGGACCTGGCCGAAAAGGGCAAGACTCAGGCTTTGATCGTAAATGAGCAGGGCAAGCTGCTCAAGGCACAGCGCCAGTTGGGCGCACTGGTGTACAGTCTGGCCAAGGGCAAGGAAGAAAACCAGCCGCTGGTGGATAAGTATATCGAGATGATCGATAACATCGAGCAGGAGATCGCCCGCCTGAAAGCATCCCTGACCCCGGCGGAAGCTGCCGAGGCGGAATATGTGGTGCACGAGGAAGTTCCTGCTGACCAGCCGGAAGAGCACAAAGCCTGCCCGCAGTGCGGTGCTCCCGTCTCGGACGATGCACTGTTCTGCAACAAGTGCGGTGCACAGCTGTAATAAAACGGTTCAGCAACAGGGCGGCGCTCCCCACAGGGCACCGTCCTGTTTTTGCGAGCGGAAAATGCAGGCGAAATGCGGGAAATTTGCGCACTTTGTCTTGCAAAACTGCATGAGATGCGATACAATATACAGTATCTTTTACAAGGCAGGTGAGCGCTGTGCTGGACTGGCAGCCAAAGGCACCCTATACGGCAGAGCAGCTGCTGGAAATTCTGCGTATCCTGCGGGACCCGGAGAACGGCTGTCCGTGGGATAAGGTACAGACCCATGCTTCCATCCGGAAGAACTTTCTGGAAGAGACCTGCGAAGCGCTGGAGGCCATTGATGCTGACGATCCGCAGTTGATGCAGGAAGAGCTGGGCGATGTGCTGATGCAGGTGGCGTTCCACGCGGTGATCGAAGAAGAGCGCGGGCGCTTTACTTTTGAGGATGTCTGCCGTGAGGTGTGCGAGAAGCTGGTGTTCCGGCATCCGAACATCTTTGCGTCCTCGGCGGCACAAAATGCGGGTATAAACGGCTGGGATGCGCTCAAAAATAAGGAAAAGGGCCGCACCACTCTGGCTGATGAGCTGGGCACAGTGCCGGTTACGCTGCCTGCTTTGATGCGTGCCCAGAAGCTGCAGAAGCGTGCCGACCGCTGCGGGGCAGAGCAGTCTGCGCCGGAAACGGCACGGCAGGCTTTGCGGGCAGCACTGGACGGCTGGAACCGGGAACAGGACGCACAGGCGGCGGGAGAACTGCTGTTTGCTGCGGCCAATGCCATGCGGCTGGCTGGTGTGGACGCGGAGGAAGCGCTGACCTTTGCATCCAAGCGCTATTGTGCAGAACTGCTGGCGCAGAAAGAACAAAGCGGTACTCAGGTCGAGTGACCTGCTCCGATAGAGAAAAAAGAACACCAAGTAACAAATCTGGAGGGTATTTTTATGACGAAGACCGATCTGATCGCACAGGTTGCTGCGAACACTGAGATGAGCAAGAAGAGCGCTGAGCAGGCTGTCAATGCTGTGTTTGAAGCACTGAGCAAGGCCATGTCTGAGGGCGAAAAGATCACCATTTCCGGTTTTGGCACCTTTGAGATGCGTGAGCGCGCCGAGCGTCAGGGCATCAACCCCCGCACCCGTGAGCCGATCACCATTGCCGCTTCCCGCAGCATCGTGTTCAAGCCCGGCAAGTCCCTGAAGGACACCCTGTAAGCTGTATCTGCTTTGCCGCCGCTGCCTGCAAGAGGGTGCGGCGGCTTTTTTTGTGACAGGAGGAAGAACCATGCGTCTGGATAAATATTTGAAAGTTTCGCGTCTGATCAAGCGCCGCACCGTGGCAAACGAGGTGGCCGATGCAGGCCGCATCCTCATCAACGGCAAGATCGCCAAGGCCAGTCAGGCCGTCAAGGCGGGCGACATCATCGAGGTGACCTTCGGCAACCGGCCCATCAAGGTAAAGGTGCTCTCGGATGTGGAGCCGCGCACCAAGGATGTGGCCCGCGAGATGTACGAGATCATTGCAGAGGGCGAGCAGGCATAAAAGCCCCGGTCCGGTGCATAGGATGCACCAGAAAAGGGGAGACGAACCATGCCGGAAAAAACACCCAGAGATCCGCAGCCCGCGCCGCACGATCTGATCTTGGAAAGCCGCGCCCGCCTGACGGTGACCGGTGTGCAGAAGGTACTGCACTGCAATGCCGACAGCGCTGCCATGGAAACGGGCAAGGGCACGCTGCACCTGACCGGGGCGCAGCTGAACATGGCGGCGCTGGATCTGGAGACCGGGGAGGCGAAGTTCACCGGCCGCATCGACACGCTGGAATATACGGCCAGCGCACCGGCGGGCGGTTTCCTGCGCCGCCTGCTGCGATGATCCCGGTACTGCCGCCTGCAGCCCTTGGGCAGGAGATCGCTGCCTGCACGGTGCTGGGAGCCAGTATCGGCGCACTGCGGGCTGTATTCCCGGCCAGAGGGCGTGCAGCTTTTGTGCCGGATCTGGTGTGGATGGGTGCTGTGCTGGCTGCTGTGCAGAGCTACGCAGCAGGGCAGAGCAGTGCCGGTGTTCTGCGCTGGTACATGGCTGCGGCAGCCTTTGCCGGTGCCGGTGCAGCAGCCTTTGTGCTGGGTGCACCGCTGCGTGCAGCGGGAGGCGTTTTACAGCGCCGGGTGCTCCGGCCGGCAGAGCGGCGGCGCGCCCGGCGGAGAAAGGTGCGCAAACTACGCCGCAGCGCAAAAAGAACTGCAAAAAAGCGCAAAAAGAACTTGCCAAACCAGCGCCGCATGATGTATAATTCATATGTGTTAAAGTAAGAGTCAAATGCAACGGGGGCAGAAGAGATCATGGCAGCACCGGACCGCAGAAAACGCAAGAAGAAAGTGGTCGTTAAAACGCTTGTACGGGTGTTTTTTGTCCTGCTGCTGAGTATGCTGGCAGCATACATTTCCAATCAGGTCACCATCAGCTCCAAACGTGCGGAGCTGGACACGCTGAACGAGCAGATCGCCCAGCAAAAGACTGAAAACGAGGAGATGCAGCGCATTCTCAGCGGCGATGCAGACCAGATCACCGAGTGGGTCGCGCGGGATTCTTACAATTACGCTGCACCCAACGAGCGCATCTTTGTGGATGTGACCGGCAGCTGAATTGCTGCCCATTCTATGGAAAACAAGGAGTATTGAGTTTTGGCAATTGAGGTAGGGAACGTATTCGAGGGCCGCGTCACCGGTGTAAAGCCGTTTGGCGCTTTTGTCGCACTGCCGGAGGGCCGTGTAGGCATGGTCCATATTTCCGAGGTGTCCAACGAGTTCGTGCAGGACATTGCAGCTGTTCTGCACGATGGTGATATCGTCAAGGTGCAGGTGATCAACATTGCACCGGATGGCAAGATCGCGCTGTCCATCAAGCGCCTGCTGCCGCCGCCTCCGCGCCCGGCGCGTGAGGGCAGAGGCCCTGCAGGCGGTCCGCGCTCTGGTGGTCCCCGTCCGGGCGGCCCCCGCGAGGGTGGTCATTTTGGTGCAGGCCGCGGCGGCGCTGGCCGCCCCCCGCGTGAGGGCGGCAGAGGCCCTGCCCGCGACAGCGCACCCCGTGTATGGCAGCCCAAGGCTCCCGTCCGTTCCGATAACATGAGTTTTGAGGACATGATGAGCCGCTTCAAGAGCCAGAGCGAAGAGAAGATGGCCGATCTTGATCACGAGACCAATAACCGCCGCGGCGGTGGTTATGCGCCTCGCGGCCGCGGTGGCCGCCGCTGAGCGGAAAGGCCTGCGCTTTTCAAGCCTGATCAAAATAACGGAAACAGACCTGTCTCATTTGATCGGGCAGGTCTGTTTTTTCCGTAATAAAAGAAAGGAAACACAATGCCTGCAAAATTTGAACTGATCGCGCCCTGCTTTTTTGGGTGTGAATCCACTGCAAAATTTGAGCTGACCCGCATCGGCGCAGAGAATATCCGCGTGGACGATGGCCGTCTGAGCTTTGCCGGCGGCGCAGAGATGATCGCTGCTGCAAACCTTAATCTGCGCACGGTGGAGCGCGTGATGCTGCTGCTGGCCCGCTACAGGGCCGCCACCTTTGATGACCTGTTCGACGGCGTGTACGATATCCCGTGGGAGGAGCTGCTGCCCGCAGACGCAGCCTTTCCGGTCACCGGCTCTTCGCTGAACAGCCAGCTGTCCAGTGTGCCTGCCTGCCAGAGCATCATCAAAAAAGCTGTGGTCAAGCGCCTGATGGCAAAGCACCACACCTCTGTGCTGCCGGAGACCGGCGCGGAGTACAAGATCCGCTTCATGCTGCGCAAGGATCAGTGTGAGATCATGCTGGACACCACCGGCGACGGCCTGCACAAGCGCGGCTACCGCCGCAACGCCATGGAGGCACCCATCCGCGAGACTTTGGCGGCTACCATTGCAGACCTTGGCCGTGTGCGCCGCGACAGTCTGGTGGAGGACCCCTTCTGCGGCAGCGGCACGCTGCTGATCGAAGCTGCTCAGAAAGCCATGAACATTGCCCCCGGCCTGAAGCGCCGCTTTGCCGCCGAGCGCTATGGCTTTGTGCCGGCAGCCATCTGGGCTGAGCAGCGTCAGAAGGCACTGGCCGAGGCCAAGCTGGATGTGGGCTTTGAAGCCTTTGGCTATGATATCGACCCTGCCGCTGTGGCTCTGGCCAACGCCAATGCAAAGCTGGCCGGTGTGGAAAAGCGCTGCCACTTTGAAGTGGCTGATGTGGCCGACTTTGCCGCAAAGCAGGAGGCCATCGTGCTGACGAATCCCCCGTATGGCGAGCGCATGAGCACCATTGAAGGTGCTGCAAAGCTGGCCCGCACGCTGGGCCGGCAGATGGAAGCACACCCCTGTGCAGGCGTGTATGCGATCACTGCCGATATGGATTTTGAGACCCACTACGGCAAGCGTGCCAACAAGCGCCGCAAGATGTACAACGGCATGATCCCCTGCCAGCTGTATATGTACTACAGCGCGCCCAAGTTTGAGCACACTGCAAAGCCGATGCCGAAGTCCGGCTTTGACGGCAAGCGCACTGCACCGAACCGCTTTAACAAGAAGTAATTGAAAAATGTTACCTGCCGCACCGGAGCTGTCCAGTGCGGCTTTTTACATTGCAGCCGGTAATTACCGGAAAAAAACAAAGCGGGGCCTGAATTGGCAGGAGATGGAAATGGACGCAAATACAGGAAGTTTTACGCTGTGTTCCGCGCCACGTGCGGCAAAGATGAGACAAATTCATGCTCTTTTTACAAAGGATGGTTGAACCCGGGCTGAAAATGGATTATACTTACCTTATTATTCTGCGGTTCTTCCGAGGAGGAAAAGGTGCGTATGAAGGGTAGGATGCGGCCATATCTGCCGGAGCTCACCATCCGGGATTACAATATCTACCTGCGCTATCTGCGCGGGGTGCGACGTCAGCTGTACGAGGCGTACGGATTATATTCCTGCCATCTGCTGCGGAGCAACGGCGTGCTGTTTGCCATCCTTTCGGACAGTCTGGCCGGGCGGCAGGCCACTTGCCAGCGCAAGCGGGTCCCGGGCACACTGGCCTGGCGCAGGCTCATGTGCCAGACCCAGGGCATCCGGTTGGCCGCACAGGTGGAGGTGCTGCTGGGCTGGCACAACCTGCAGGACCGCAAATACAGCGAGCTGCGGCCGCTCAAGCGCCTGCGCCGTGCGGTGGACCGTCTGCTGCTGCGCCGCGCCTATGAGCGTGCCGTGCAGGAGAACCCGGCGCTGGAACGGCTGTTCGTGCAGGAGCGGGATCAGGCCGTGGTGCAGATGAACCTGAGCGCCAAGAACTACTCTCTTGCCGCTGAACCCATGAGCAACATTTACGGTGCACTGTATTCCACCCTTGCCACCGACGACCCCAGCCAGCGCAAGAGCATGCGCTACATCGGCAGCAGCATCGGCCGCATTTTTTACCTGCTGGATAAGGCTGAGCGCTTTGAGATGGACAAGAGCAGCGGCCGCTACAACGTGTTCGTAGTCAACGACCTGCGGGGACAGGCTGCGGCGGTGGAGAATGCCCGCCGTCAGGCACTGGCTGCCGCCAACGATCTGATCCGCGTGTACAGTATGCTGGACATCAAATTGAACCGCGGCCTGCTGGATAACATCATGCTGCTTGGCCTGCACCATGCGGTGGAACCGCTGGAAGCCGGTGCTGAGCACGAAAACTGGGAGATCCCATGAAGCAAAACCATCAAAAAAGCTGGGCCATGGCTTACTGCGGCATTGTGGCGGCGCTGTGCGTCGCACTGATGCTGCTGGGAGCTGTGATCCCCATTGCCATGTTCATTGCGCCTGCAGTGGCGGGCTTTCTTGTTGCAACAATCTGCGTGGAGTGCGGGATGCAGCTGGCTTTGACGGCCTATGCGGCAGTCAGCCTGCTGGCACTGCTGTTCGTGCCGGATAAGGAAGTAGCGCTGATCTTTGTGTTTTTGCTGGGGTATTACCCGCTGGCAAAGCCGAAGTTTGAGCGCATCCGCCCTGCGGTTCTGCGCATTGTCTGCAAGCTGCTGCTGTGCAACGGCACAGTGCTGGCCATGTACGGGCTGGTATTTCTGCTGGTGCCGGCGGGCAGCATTTCGCAGGAGCTGCGCACCACCGCGCTGGCTGTCTCGCTGGCAACGCTGGTCATGGGCAATGTTGCCTTTGTGCTGTACGACCGGGCATTGCATAACATGCTCATGATGTACCGGCTGGTCTGGCGGCCGAAACTTCATAAAACTTTGGGCTGGCGCTGAGCCAGCCTTTGTGCTATAATGGGGCATCAGAAAGGGGAGAGCGCAGCACACAGGTAACGCAAAGCGCCGGGCCACGCGGGTGACAGCCGCGAGGGTGACGAGGAGAGGAATCATCGAAAGATTCGGCGGATGTTTCTCCGGCTGAGGGCTAGACCAGCCGCAGAGAAGGGCAAAAAACGGCAGCAATACCGCAACAGATCCCTTCAAAGAAAGCCATACAAGAACATAAACTGTACTAGGAAGCTGACTGGATATCACTGCGCCTTTTTGCGCGGGAACGGTCGGTATGGAGGTGTTTTGTATGTGCGGCATTGTTGGTTATGTCGGTAAGCGCAGTGCGCAGGACGTGCTGCTGGATGGTCTGGAAAAGCTGGAGTATCGCGGGTACGACTCCGCCGGTGTGGCGCTTGCGCTGGACGGCGGCATCCGCGTGGTAAAAAGCAAAGGACGGCTCACCGCCCTGCGGGAAAAGCTGGCGGCGCAGCAGCTGGCACAAAGCTTCTGCGGCATCGGCCACACCCGCTGGGCTACCCATGGCGAGCCCAGCGATGTGAACAGCCACCCGCATTCGACCCCGCGCGTGAGCATTGTGCACAATGGCATCATTGAAAATTACGGCCTGCTCAAGGAGCGCTTGGCCGCAAAAGGCTATACCTTCCAGAGTGAGACGGACACCGAAGTGCTGGTAAAGTTGATCGACAGCTGCTATACCGGTGACCCGCTGCGTGCACTGCAGCAGGCGCTTGCCAAGGTGCGCGGCAGCTATGCGCTGGCCGTGCTGTTCCGGGATTACCCGGACACCATTTTTGCAGTCAAGCGGGAAAGCCCGCTGATCGTCGGCTGGGGCGAGGGCGAAAACTTTGTGGCTTCGGATATTCCGGCACTGCTCAAGTATACCCGGAAATACAGCGTGCTGGAAGAAGGGGATATGGCCGTCTGCACCACAGAGGGCATCCGCTTTTACAACGAATTTGGTGAGCCGGTGGAGCGCCAGCAGCTGAAGGCGGACTGGGATATGGAAGCTGCCGAAAAGGGCGGCTATCCCCACTTTATGCTCAAGGAAATCAACGAGCAGCCTGCGGCCATTATGGCCACGGTCAGCCCCCGTGTAGAGGACGGACTGCCGGTGCTGCGCATCCCGGAGCTGACCGATGAAGTGCTGCGCGGTATTGGCCGGGTGCATCTGGTGGGCTGCGGTACGGCTATGCATGCCGGTATGGTGGGCAAATCTGCCATCGAAACGTTGGCCCGTGTGCCCGCCGAGGTGGACATTGCCAGCGAGTTCCGTTACCGGGACCCCATTCTGGAAAAAAACGATCTGGTCATCATCATCAGCCAGTCCGGCGAGACCAGCGACACGTTGGCAGCGCTCAAGCTGGCCAAGAGCCGCGGCGTGCCGGTGCTGGCCATCGTGAATGTGGTGGGCAGCTCCATTGCACGTGCCGCAGATTATGTAATGTACACCTATGCCGGGCCGGAGATCGCGGTAGCATCCACCAAGGCGTATATGGTGCAGATGTGCGTGCTGTATCTGTTTGCACTGCGGCTGGCCTACGCGCGCGGACGGCTGAGCGAGGCAGAGACCCGCCGCTTTACGGCCCAGCTGCTGCGCGCACCGGAGGTCATCAAGCCGCGCCTTGCAGATTGTGAGCAGATCAAGTACCTTGCCAGCCGCTATGTGAACACCCAGAGCTGCTTCTTCATTGGGCGCGGGTTCGACTATGCGCTCTCGCTGGAGGGCAGCCTGAAACTCAAGGAGATCAGCTATGTGCACTCGGATGCCTATGCAGCCGGTGAACTGAAACATGGTACCATCAGCCTGATCACCGATGGTGTGCCGGTGATCGCACTGGCCACCCAGAAACAGGTGTACGAAAAGACCATTTCCAATGCCAAGGAGACCCGCAGCCGCGGCGCAAGGGTGCTGCTGTTTACCACAAAGGATGCTGTGGTGCCGGAAGGCGTGGCAGATGCCGTGATCCGGCTGGATGAGTATGAGGACATTCTGATGCCGCTGCAGCTCATTGTGCCGTTACAGCTGTTCGCCTATTATATGGCTGTTCTGCGCGGCTGTGACGTGGATAAGCCGCGTAATCTGGCCAAGAGCGTGACCGTGGAGTGACGGCACAAAACGCAGCCAGAAAGCCCTGCACGAAACAGAAATAAAAAAACAGGACCCGCGCTGAATCACTGAAGTGCATTCTGTCAAGTAGAAAAAATAATATAAGGTTTTTGTTCGCCGTTTCCACAAGGAGACGGCGAATTTTTTGTGCAAAATCGGTATCAGGCAGCTCGGTTCATGGCACCGACATGAGCCTGCATCGACATCTGGATGAACAGACGGTGCTGGTAACGGCGGTTGTTGCAGCAGTCAATCGTGAAGAGTGATTGTTCCTTCTTGACATGAAAATACCCCCAGAGTACTCAGAGTTTTTGTCTCTGTTTACTCTAGGGGTAGCGTATCACATGGAATGCTGGGGCATTGTGATTTATAGATTATTTGTTTCGGCAGGAGGTGCTTCCGATGCAGACGTTTCTACCGGAACATCGTCCTCCGGGTCGCCGAAGTTGTCGTGGTAAGTCTGCAGCAGGTCGATCTCCTTGTTGCGCTTCAGGCCGTGGATGACCAGCTTTTTGATCACATCATAGATGACTGCAAACAGCGGCACACCTACGATCATGCCCACAAAGCCCCACAGACCGCCGAACAGCAGGATGGCGAACAGTACCCAGAAACTGGAAAGACCGGTGGTGTTGCCCAGGATCTTGGGGCCGATCACGTTTCCGTCCAGCTGCTGCAGCACCAGAACGAACAGGACGAACCACAGCGCCTTGATGGGGCTCTGAATGAGGATCAGCAGGGTGGCGGGCACGGCACCGATGAACGGGCCGAAGAAGGGAATCACATTGGTCACGCCGATGATCACGGAAACCAGAAGGGCACTGGGGAACTTGAAGATCAGGCAGCCGATATAGCACAGCACGCCGATGATGGCGGAATCCATGATCTTGCCGTTGATGAAGCCGCCGAACATCTTATCGGCGTACTTCACTTCTTCCTTGATCAGCTCTGCCCAGCGGGGCTTGAAGATGCTGTAGAGCACCAGCTTGGCCTGCTGCACAAAGCGCTTGCGGCTGGCCAGCATATACACGGCCACGATGATGCCGATGATCAGGTTCTTGGCCATGGTCACTACGTTCAGCACACCCACTGCGGCACCGCTGACGATGTTCTGCATGGAGGGCAGGAGCCGGGTCTTGATCAGATCATCGATATTGGTGCTGATGGTGGCATAAGCAGAATTGAGCATGTCCATGATCTGTTGGTTGTTCTCAATGAACTCCACATGATTCGCCCACTGCACGAACTTTGCGAGGTTGCGCTGCGCAGTGTAGTACAGGGTGGTCACGCTGGTAATGAGCTGCGGAATGATCATCATGCACAAAGCGTAGATGAGGAGCAGGCCGAACAGGATGGTCAGCGTAACGGACAGCACATTGACCAGACCATGCATCTTTTCCGGGATGAACCGGCGCAGAAAGCTCTCGATGGTGTTGCACACAGGCTTGAGCAGGTAGGCGATGACGGCACCGTAGATGAATGGCATCAGAATGCCGGTCAGCGTGGAGATGGCATCACCAAAACCATCGAAGCGGTAGATCAGGAAAAAGAAGATGATGCTCAGGGAGATCGCTCCAAATCCTGCCAACATCCCGTAGAGATAGGGCTTGATGTGCGGCTTTTTGTCCATCATGATAGACTCCATTTCAGCCGCGGACAGCAGGAATCCCCGCGGCACTTATCAGATTTTGTTGCTCCTGCGCCAGATGTGCATTTTTTCGGCTTCCTTGATCAGGTCTTCACGGAAGTCGGGATGTGCTACGCTGATCAGAGCTTCGGCCTTTTCCCAGGTGGTCAGGCCCTTCAGGTTCACGCAGCCGTACTCGGTGCACAGGTAGTGGATGTTGGCACGGGTATCGGTGACGATGCTGCCGTTTTCCAGAGTGGGACGGATGCGGCTCTCCAGCTGGCCGGTCTTCTTATTAAAGAAGGTAGAGGACAGGCAGATAAAGCTCTTGCCACCCTTGGAAAGGTATGCGCCCAGAACGAAGTCCAGCTGACCGCCGGCACCGGAGATTTGCTTGAGGCCTGCAGTCTCGGCGTTCACCTGACCGAACAGGTCGATGTCCACAGCGTTGTTGATGGAAATAAAGTTATCCAGTGCGGAGATGCTGCGGATATCGTTGGTGTAGTCCACGGGTGCAGACATGCACTCCGGGTTATCGTTCAGGTAATCGTACATTTTCTGGGTGCCGGCACCGAAGGCGTAGACCTGACGGCCCTTGTCCAGCTGCTTGCATGCACCGGTGATCTTGCCGGCCTTGGCGATATCCACAAAGGCATCCACATACATTTCGGTGTGCACGCCCAGATCCTTCAAATCGCTCTGTGCGATCAGGCTGCCGATGGCATTGGGCATACCGCCGATGCCCAGCTGCAGGCAGGCACCGTTGGGGATCTGCGGAACGATCAGGTTGGCAACCTTCAGATCCACTTCGGTAGCAGCACCGGGAGCGGCCATCTGGCCGATGGGCGGGTTCTCGCCTTCCACGATGCCGGTGACCTGAGAAATGTGGATGCAGTTCTCCATGCCGCCAAGGCAGCGGGGCATGTTCTTGTTGACCTCAACGATGATCTTCTTGGCTTTTTCGCACACAGCACCCAGATGAGATGCACTGGGGCCGAAGTTGAAGTAGCCGTGCTCGTCCATGGGGGTCACCTGGAACACCGCCACATCCAGCGGATCCGGGCTTTCGCGGTAGTAGCGGGGCAGCTCGGAATAACGGATGGGGGAGTAGAAGGAGAAGCCCTGTGCAATGGCCTTGCGCTCAATGCCGCCCATATGCCAGCTGTTCCATGTCATGTGTGCAGCGGGATCGTCGATCTGGAAGATCGCGGGCACCCACATCAGGATGCCGCCGCGGAAGTTGACACCTTCCAGCTCAGGCAGACGCTTTGCGATCTCGGCATCCACCGCCACAGGGGTGTTCACAGCCCAGCCGTAATCCACCCAGTCACCGCTTTTGACCAGTGCGGCAGCCTGAGCGGCGGTCATTTTCTTCTGAGCATACAGTTCCGTAAAATCCATTATAAACCATCCTCTCCTATAATAACATAAAGGAATTGTAAATTTATCATTTACTCTTCCTGCACGGACAAATCTTTGCAGGATGTTTACCACCTGTTGGCAATTTGAACACAGCTCTGACACAGGCGGATGATATCCTGATAACCAGCAGAAGGCAGCTGTCGGACAGGGCAGCAGATCTGCACAACTTAGTTATAACATTAACAATGTGTAGAATCAATAGTTTATCGAGAAAATTTTGACCGACTGGCAATATGGACAAAATTCGCGGAGTTTTTGGACGATTGTTTGGTGCTGAAAAACCAAAATCTTTGCAAAAGGACTTGATAAAATTTTGACGATATGGTTTACTTATAGCGTAGCAAGCAGCTGCGATGCAGCACGACATTGATTGTTTAAATTTTAACGATAAAACGTACAGCTTGCACAAAAATCTTGCACCCAAGACTGGAAAGTGCTATCATGGCAGAACCAAAACGCGCTTTTCACAGCGCTCAAGGAGGACACCAGACGATGGCAACAGCAGTTTATCCCGGTTCGTTCGATCCGGTCACAAAAGGGCATCTCGATATCATCAAGCGCGCAGCAAAGATCAACGATCATCTGATCGTGGCGGTGCTCAACAACAACGCAAAGAATCCGCTGTTCACCGTGGAGGAACGCGTGGAGCTTTTAAAGGAATGCTGCAAGGGCATCCAGAATGTTTCGGTGGAGAGCTTCGACGGCCTGACCGTGGAGTTCGCCAAGAAACGGCACGCTTCGGTGATGGTGCGGGGCCTGCGGGCGGTGACGGATTTTGAAAACGAGATCCAGCTTGCGCAGACCAATCACGCACTGATGCCCGGCATCGAGACCATGTTTCTGGCAACGAGCATCAAGTGGAGCTACCTTTCTTCCACCATTGTAAAAGAGGCAGCTTACTACGGCAGCGACATCGGTAAGTTCGTCACACCCAATGTGGAAAAGGCGGTCAACGAAAAGTATGCGCTGATCCGGCAGAAAAAAGACCCCGAGACCTAATTTGTAAAAGCGCTTACGGGCGTTTTGATAAAAATGGCTTACGAAAAGTAACACATACACAATTCAGGAGGCTATTCACATGAAAAAGATCGTTATCGCATCTGCATGCCGTACCGCTATTGGCAAGTTCGGCGGCACTCTGGCAAACGTTCCCGCAGTTGAGCTGGGCTCCATCGTCATCAAGGAAGCTCTGAACCGTGCAAACGTCGCTCCCGAGCAGGTCGATCATGTCTACATGGGCTGCGTCATTCAGGCCGGTCTGGGCCAGAACGTCGCTCGTCAGGCTGCTCTGAAGGCTGGCCTGCCCATCGAGACCCCGGCTGTCACTGTCAACGTGGTGTGCGGCTCCGGTCTGAACTGCGTCAATATGGCTGCTCAGATGATCGAGGCTGGCGATGCTGATATCGTGGTCGCAGGCGGCATGGAGAACATGGACATGGCTCCCTTCGCACTGCAGAAGGCTCGTTACGGCTACCGCATGGGCGCTCCTATGGGCAAGAGCGAGATCGTGGATACCATGGTCAACGATGCTCTGTGGGATGCCTGCGGCTTCAACAAGCACATGGGCATGACCGCTGAGAACGTCTGCACCAACGAGACCTATCAGAAGAAGTACGGCTACAGCCCCATCACCCGTGAGATGCTGGACGAGTTCTCATACAACAGCCAGCTGAAGGCTGACAAGGCCATCAAGGACGGCGCTTTCAAGGACGAGATCGTTCCCGTTGTGATCAAGGGCAAGAAGGGCGACACCGTGTTCGATACTGATGAAGGCCCCCGTCTGAGCGCTCCTGAAGTGCTGGCAAAGCTGAAGCCCGCTTTCACCAAGGACGGCATCGTGACCGCCGGCAACTCTTCCGCCATCAATGACGGCGCTGCTGCTCTGGTCATCATGAGCGAGGAGAAGGCTAAGGAGCTGGGCGTGAAGCCTCTGGCTACCTGGGTCGCAGGTGCTTTGGCTGGCGTTGAGCCGGAAGTCATGGGTCTGGGCCCCATCGCTGCTACCAAGAAGGTCATGGCTAAGACCGGCATGAGCGTTGCTGACATGGATCTGATCGAGGCCAACGAGGCATTTGCTGCTCAGTCTGTGGCTGTCAGCCAGGCTCTGAACTTTGATATGAGCAAGGTGAACGTCAACGGCGGCGCAATTGCTCTGGGCCACCCGGTCGGCGCTTCCGGCGCTCGTATCCTGGTCACCCTGCTGTATGCTATGAAGCATCGCGGTGCTCACAAGGGTCTGGCTACCCTGTGCATCGGCGGCGGCATGGGCTGCGCTACCATCGTTGAGATGGACTAAGTTCCACCTCTTGGAATCCTGACTGAATGACAGACCCGGGCGGGGAAGGGAACCGGAGAGCCTTTCCTCCGTCCGGGGGCTGTTTGTGATAATTGATAAGATTTGAATAGGAGGTTTTCACAATGGCATTTGTAAAAACCGAGGTGCAGGGTGCAGTTGAGATCATTACCATCGACCGCCCCAAGGCACTGAATGCCCTGAATCCCGAAGTTCTGGCAGACCTGAAGGCAGCTTTTGAGGCTGTGGATCAGGAGACTGTCCGCTGCATCGTTCTGACCGGCGAAGGCGACAAGAGCTTCGTGGCAGGTGCAGATATCGGTTCCATGAGCACCATGACCAAGGCAGAGGGTGAGGCCTTCGGCAAGCTGGGCAATGATGTGTTCCTGATGATCGAGAGCTTCCCCATCCCCGTTATTGCAGCCGTGAACGGCTTTGCACTGGGCGGCGGCAACGAGCTGGCTATGAGCTGCGACATCCGCATCTGCTCTGACAACGCTGTGTTCGGCCAGCCGGAAGTGGGTCTGGGCATCACCCCGGGCTTCGGCGGCACCCAGCGTCTGGCACGTCTGGTCGGCATGGGTATGGCAAAGCAGCTGGTCTACTCTGCACTGAACATCAAGGCGGACGAGGCTCTGCGCATTGGTCTGGTGAACGCTGTGTATCCTCAGGCTGAACTGATGGAGAACGTGCTGAAGCTGGCCGGCAAGATCGCAAAGAATGCACCCATCGCTGTACGCAACTGCAAGAAGGCAATCAACGGCGGCATCAGCCTGCCCATCGAGAAGGCTGTTGAGGTCGAGGAAAAGCTGTTCGGCAGCTGCTTCGAGACCCACGACCAGAAGGAAGGCATGGCCTGCTTCCTGAGCCGTGAGAAGCCGAAGCCCAAGGCAGTGTTCACCAACAACTAATCCATTACTACATAATTTTTGATATTAAAGGAGAGGTTTCCTATGAAGATCGGTGTTATCGGCGCTGGCACCATGGGCCAGGGCATCGCAAAGGCATTTGCACAGGTTGAGGGCAACACCGTTGCTCTGTGCGACATCAAGCAGGAGTGGGCCGAGAATGGTCTGGCAAAGATCAAGAAGGGCTACGAGAAGCTGGTTGCCAAGGGAAAGATGACGCAGGAAAAGGCAGACGCTATCGTTGCTGCCATCACCCCGGGCCTGAAGGAAGACCTGTGCGCTGACTGCGATCTGGTCGTTGAGGCTGCTTTTGAGGATATGAAGGTCAAGCAGACCACCTTCGGCGAACTGGATAAAATCTGCAAGCCCGAGTGCATCTTCGCTTCCAACACTTCTTCTCTGTCCATTACCGAGATCGGCAAGGGCGTTGGCCGTCCGCTGGTCGGCATGCACTTCTTCAACCCCGCAGACCGCATGAAGCTGATCGAGGTCATCGCAGGCTGCAACACTCCCGCTGAGACCGTTGAGAAGATCAAGGAGATCTCTGTTGCCATCGGCAAGCAGCCGGTTCAGGTCAATGAGGCTGCAGGCTTCGTCGTCAACCGCATCCTGATCCCCATGATTAACGAAGCTGCTTTCATCAAGATGGAAGGCGTTTCCGATATCGCCGGCATCGACACCGCTATGAAGCTGGGTGCCAACCATCCCATGGGTCCCCTGGAGCTGGGCGACTTCATCGGCCTGGATATCTGCCTGGCTATCATGGACGTGCTGTACAAGGAGACCGGCGACAGCAAGTACCGTGCATGCCCGCTGATCCGTAAGATGGTCCGCGGCGGCAACCTGGGCTGCAAGAGCGGCAAGGGCTTCTACGTTTACAACGCAGACCGCACCAAGACCCCTGTTGACCAGCTGTAAATTCTGATAAACATTTCTCCCGACCGCGGAAACGCGGCCGGGAGGAATTTGTTTGCACCGGGCAATTCCGGTAAATGAAAAAGACCCGTTAGGAGGATATAGCGATGGATTTTACTCTGTCCAAGCAGCAGCAGATGGTACAGAAAATGTACCGCGAGTTTGCTGAGAACGAAGTCAAGCCCCTGGCAAAGAAGGTTGATGCGGAAGAGTACTTCCCCAAAGAGACCGTCGAAAAGATGGGCAAGCTCGGCATGATGGGCATTTATTTCCCGACTGAGGTCGGCGGTGCAGGCGGCGATGTGCTGTCCTACGTCATGGCAGTGGAAGAGCTGAGCAAGGTCTGCGGCACCACCGGTGTCATCGTCTCTGCTCACACCAGCCTGTGTGCTGCTCCTATTTATGAAAATGGTACTCCCGAGCAGAAGGCAAAGTATCTGCCCAAGCTGTGCAGCGGTGAGTGGCTGGGTGCTTTCGGCCTGACTGAGCCGGGTGCCGGCACCGATGCACAGGGTCAGCAGACCTTTGCAAAGCAGGACCCCGAGACCGGTGATTGGATCCTGAACGGTTCCAAGATCTTCATCACCAACGCCGGCTACGCAAACGTCTTTATCGTTATTGCTGTCACCGATATCGTGCCCGACAAGAAGGGCCGTCCCACCAAGCAGTGCTCCGCCTTTATCGTGGAGCGCACCGACCCGGGCTTCTCCGTCGGTAAGGCTGAGGACAAGATGGGCATCCGCGGTTCTTCCACCTGCGAGCTGATCTTTGAGGACTGCCGCATCCCTGCTGACCGTATGCTGGGTGTGCGTGGCCGCGGCTTCCAGCTGGCTATGGCTACTCTGGACGGCGGCCGTATCGGTATCGCATCTCAGGCTCTGGGCATTGCCGAGGGCGCTCTGGAAGAGACCGTTGCTTACGTCAAGGAGCGCAAGCAGTTCGGCCGCAGCATTTCCGCATTCCAGAACACCCAGTTCGAGCTGGCTGAGATGAAGGCACGCGTTGAGGCTGCAAAGTATCTGGTCTACGCTGCTGCTCTGAAGAAGCAGGAAGCAATGGATGGCAAGAAGGTCCGTTACAGCGTTGAGGCTGCTCAGGCAAAGCTGATCGCAGCCCGCACCGCAAGCGATGTGACCCGCCGCTGCCTGCAGCTGTTCGGCGGTTACGGCTACACCCGTGACTATCCCATCGAGCGCATGATGCGTGATGCCAAGATCACCGAGATCTACGAGGGCACCAGCGAAGTGCAGATGATGGTCATTTCCGGCGCGCTGCTGAAGTAAGGGAGGCAAGAGTTACAATGAAAGCAATTGTTTGTGTAAAGCAGGTTCCTGATACCTCCGGCAAGGTGTCCGTCAAGCCCGATGGCACTCTGGACCGTGCTTCGATGGCTACCATCACCAACCCTGATGACCTGAACGCTCTGGAGGCTGCTCTGAAGCTCAAGGACGCTACCGGCTGCGAAGTCGTTGTTGTTACCATGGGTCCCCCGCCGGCAGAAGGCATGCTGCGTGAGCTGCTGGCCCGCGGTGCAGATAAGGCTGTTCTGGTTTCTGGCCGTGAGTTCGGCGGTTCCGATACCTTCGCAACCAGCCAGATCCTGGCTGCTGCCGTCAACAAGATCGGTGTTGGCCCCGAGGACGTTGTGTTCTGCGGCCGTCAGGCAATTGATGGTGATACTGCTCAGGTCGGTCCTCAGATTGCTGAGAAGCTGCACCTGCCTCAGGTCACCTATGTGGCTGACATCCAGAAGGATGGCAACACCCTGACCGTGAAGCGTATGCTGGAGGACGGCTACATGATGGTCAAGGTGCAGACTCCCTGCCTGCTGACCTGCATCAAGGAGCTGAACCAGCCCCGTTACATGAGCGTGAACGGCATCTTCACCTGCTACGACAAGCCGATGGAAGTGTTCGATTACAACGCACTGAAGGACGATCCGCTGATCGAGGTCGATACCATTGGTCTGAAGGGTTCTCCGACGAACGTCTTTAAGTCCTTCACTCCTCCGCAGAAGGGCGCAGGCACCATGCTGAAGGGCGACGATACTGCCGCACAGCTGGCTGGTATCCTGGCCAAGAAGCACCTGATCTGATGAAAGGAGCATAGGATTACAATGGCTGATTTTAACGAATACAAGGGCGTATGGGTCTTCTGCGAGCAGCGCCAGGGCGCATTGATGCCCACTGATTTCGAGCTGGTGAGCGAGGCCCGCAAGCTGGCTGATGAGCTGGGCTGCGAGGTCACCGGTCTGCTGCTGGGCGACAACGTGGAAGGCATTGCCAAGGAGCTGGGCGGCTATGGTGCCGATAAGGTCATGGTCTGCGACAGCCCCCTGCTGAAGGATTACACCACCGATGCATACGCTAAGGTCGTGTGCGACATGGTCAACGAGTATAAGCCCGAAGTCCTGCTGATCGGTGCAACCAACATCGGCCGCGATCTCGGCCCCCGCTGCGCAGCTCGTCTGCACACCGGCCTGACCGCTGATGCTACCCATCTGGACATCGACACTGCAAAGTACATCGATTTCCTGAAGGAGAGCTCCACCATCGACCTGTCCAAGCAGAAGTTCGATATGGAAGACCGCAACCTGAAGATGACCCGTCCCGCATTCGGCGGCCATCTGATGGCTACCATCATCTGCCCCCGCTTCCGTCCGCAGATGTCCACCGTGCGTCCCGGCGTTATGAAGAAGGCTCCCTTCGATCAGGCCAAGGCTGATGCCTGCCAGATCGTGAAGCCCGCATTCGCTCTGGCTGCTGAGGACATCAAGACCGAGGTCCTGAGCGTTGAGAAGGCCGCTGAGAAGCTGGTCGATCTGATCGGCGCAGACGTGATCGTCTCTGTCGGCCGCGGCATCAGCAAGGATGTCCAGAAGGGCATTGAGCTGGCTGAGCAGCTGGCAGCTGCTCTGGGCGGCGGCGTTGTGGGTGCTTCCCGTGCCGTCACCGATGCAGGCTGGATGACCGCTGACCATCAGGTTGGTCAGACCGGCAAGACCGTGCACCCCAAGATCTATGTTGCTCTGGGCATTTCCGGCGCTATCCAGCACACTGCTGGTATGCAGGACTCCGAGTGCATCATCGCTGTCAACAAGAACGAGGGTGCTCCCATCTTCGGCGTGGCTGACTACGGCATCGTGGGCGATCTGTTCAAGGTCGTGCCCGAGCTGATCAAGCAGATCGAGGCAGCAAAGGCTGCTCAGTGATCGACTGACGCGAGATCTTTTTATAGCATAGCCTGAATTGTGGGAGGGCGGCTCTTCGGAGCCGCTCTTCTTTTTATGTAAGGAATACGGCACAGCACAGATGGCCCTGAAAAGGCTGCCTGTGCTGTTTTTTGTTGCAGAAAGTACAGCCAAAGGCCGGCTGCAGCCCAGAAAAGGGCTGCGGGATGGGAGGGGAGTGGAACGGAAAAGCGCACACAAAAGTCTGTTGCACTTTGAAATATGCATATAAGTAAATAAACATACAGAAAAATGCATGAAAAACACTGCAAAAAGGTGTGGAAAAATAAAATGCAACACGTTAAGTGTGACAAAACAATCCTGGAAACGGTGAAGTGCAACACAGACGTAACAAATTTACGGTATCTTGGATGAACCTGTTGCGCTTGTGAAACGTTTTCGGAACGGGAAATTTTGATTTTTTGCATTTTCTCTCAAAAAATCGACAGAAACCCCTTGACGATGAGATGCTATTGTGATACTTTTGTTGCACAAAAGCAACACATTTGAAACGGAAGAGTTGCAAATGTGTTGCAGTACGCATTCACATGAATGCAAAAAAGTTTTTATATACAAAAGCTTGCGGAGGATGTCTTATGAAACTCGAGATGCGCACCCTGAAAAATATCGCAGCAGCTGCTATGACTCTGGCTGTGGTTTTTGGTGCTGCATCTCTCAGGCCCGTTACTGCAAACGCAGCTGAGGCTTCGGGTTCTGCCTCCATCGAAGAAGAAAATTCCTACATCAGCTTTCAGGACGAAGCTTATCAGAACGAGTTCCTGCGCCGCGTAAACAACGAGCGCGCAAAGGCTGGCCTGAAGCCCGTTCAGCTGGGCGACAGCAACCACAACAGTGCCGCTCAGGAGCGCGCTAAGGAACTGGCCTCTTCTTATTCCTACGTTCGTCCCAATGGCCAGCGCGATTTCACCATCTTCGCCGAGAATGGCATCGAAGATGTGTCGATTGGCGAGGACTACATGGCGGGCGTTTCCACCCCCGATGCAGCGGTAGATCAGTGGATGAACATTGATTTTACCCGTGAGCGCATCCTGAACGCAGACGCGACCACCATGAGCGTGGGCCACTACGAAGGCGGTGTTTACAACAACTACTGGGTGCTGATCTTCTCTTGCCCCGAAAACTCTTACACCAGCAACTACCGTCAGGAAGTTCTGAATCTGGTCAATGCCGAGCGTGCAAAGTACGGCCTGCAGCCCCTGGTCATGGGCGATGCAAAGCTCACCGCAGCTGCTCAGCAGCGCGCCGAAGAGATCGCAACCGTCAATTCTCACGTTCGTCCCAATGGTACCAAGTGGTACACTGTTCTCAGCGAGTACGGCGTGACGGATGCCGCTGCTGGCGAGAATGCCGCATGGGGCAGCGTTTCTCCTGAAGAAGTCGTGAATGCCTGGATGAACTCCGAAGGCCATCGCGCAAACATTCTGAATCCCGAAGCTCGTGCAATGGGTGTTGGCTACTACTACAACAGCTCCAGCACTTGGGGCCATCAGTGGATCCAGCTCTTTACGAAGTGATCATCTGCTTTCTTCTAACAAAAGATCGGCTGAGCTGCAAGGCTTGGCCGATTTTTTGTTGCGCTTTTTTCTGGCAGAGGACATGCGGGCAGCGGTACCGGGAGCTGGCCTTGACACAAAAACGTATGCGGCAGTGGTTGCACAACGGACGATTTATGTTATACTTGTTTTGAATAACATGCAGGAGGAACCACAGTGGAGGATTACCGCACCATCCATGGCACGGCCACAGGAGAATATGAAGAAAAGAAGAGCCGCTTCATTGCGGCGCTGTCATTTGCGGACAGCGAGGAAGCTGCCGTTGCATTTCTGGAACAGGTGCGTGCGGCCAACCGCACCGCCCGTCACAATGTGTATGCCTACCGCCTGCGGGAAGGCAACCGGGAACGCTATTCAGATGATGGTGAACCGGCCAAGACGGCGGGCACACCAGCGCTGGAGGTGCTGCAGCACAGCGGCCTGACGGATCTGATCGTGGTGGTGACCCGTTACTTTGGCGGCGTGCTGCTGGGCACCGGCGGCTTGGTGCGCGCATACACCACGGCTACGGCCCGTGCACTGGAAAATGCCGAGGTGGTCACGGTGCGCAGCGTGGTGGAGCTGCGCGTGACGGTGGATTACTCCCTTTATGAGCGTGCATCGCTGCTGATCGATGCGGCGGGAGCAAAACAGGCCGCGCCGCAGTTCACGGATCGCGTGACCCTGTGCTGGCAGATGCCGGAACACACCGAAGGCCCGCTGCTGGAACAGCTGCGGGAGCTGACGCGCGGCAGCGCGCAGGTGACGGTATCCGACCCGTTCTACGCACCGTTCTGAACCCGGCAGCAGCAAAAATAAAAAAGCAAGCATTATTTTGCGAACCGACAGGCTTTTTCCCCCTTCGACAAAGCGGGTGTGCTACAATTGCCGCAGACGCAGCAATTGGGATCGGCTGTGCCGAAACAGAGAGGGGGAATGGCGACAAAAAGGGAGGGCGACTTTGTATGGATGTACGTCAGCGCACAGAAGAGATCGAACATATGACCTTCGCGCCGTGGGCTACCTTCAGCGACCAGAGCCGCGGCCGCATGCTGCCGGAAGAGCAGGACCCGATCCGGCCGGTGTTCCAGCGTGACCGTGACCGGGTGCTGCACTGCAAGGCGTTCCGACGGCTCAAACAAAAGACGCAGGTGTTCCTCTCGCCGGAGGGAGACCTGTACCGCACCCGACTGACCCATACGCTGGAGGTCTCGCAGATCGCGCGGACCATTGCCCGCGCCCTGCGGCTGAACGAAGATCTGACCGAAGCGATCAGCCTTGCCCATGATCTGGGCCACACGCCGTTTGGCCATGCCGGGGAGCGCGCGCTGAATGAGCTGTGCCCGGACGGCTTCAAGCACTACATGCAGAGCCTGCGTGTGGTGGACAAGCTGGAAAAGGACGGCCGGGGCCTGAACCTGACGTGGGAGGTGCGCAACGGCATCGTGACCCACACAAAGGGCACCTGGGCGGCAACGCCGGAAGGGCGCATCGTGCGCATGGCGGATCAGATCGCCTATGTGAACCACGACATTGAGGACGCGGTGCGCGCCGGTGTGCTGGACCCAGCCACCCTGCCGAAAGAATGCACCGCCGTGCTGGGCCAGACAAAATCTGCCCGCATCACCACCATGATCAACAGTATCCTTGCCAACAGCGATGGGGATGTGAAGGTGGGCGCAGAGGAAAACGAAGCCTTCCTTGCGCTGCGGGATTTCATGTATGCCACCGTGTACGTGGACAAGACCGCCAAGCGGGAAGAGCAGAAGGTGGACAAGGTGATCGGGGAACTGTACGATTACTACCTGAACCATGTGGACCGGATGTCCAATTTTTACATCCAGCTGGCTTATCAGGAGGGCAGAGAACGCGCAGTGACTGATTACATCAGTGGCATGAGCGATGAATTTGCCATCCGCACTTTTGAGGAATTGTTTGTGCCCCGGAAGTGGCATGTCCTATAAATCCGAAAGGTCGTTTGAAAGATCCATGATCCCACACGAATACATTGAAGAACTGACCCGCCGCACCGACATTGTGGAGCTGGTGGGCAGCTATGTGCAGCTCAAGCGCAAGGGACGTTTGTATGGCGGCCTGTGCCCCTTCCACAGCGAAAAAACGCCCTCATTCTACGTCTACCCGGACACCCAGAGCTTTTACTGCTTTGGCTGCGGCGCAGGCGGCGATGCCATTACCTTTACGAAAAAGATCAACAGCATCGATTACCCGGAGGCCGTTAAGTTGCTGGCAGCGCGGGCCGGTATGCCGGAGCCGCAGGAGGACGACAAAACAGGCCGGATGCGCAGCCGCATCCTCTCCATGAACAAGGAGGCGGCACGGTTTTTCCACGCCTGCCTGAACTCCACCGTGGAGGAAGCCCGGCAGGCCCGTGCCTACTGGCGGCGGCGCGGTCTGGACGACAAGACTATCGTCCGGTTCGGGCTGGGTTATGCGCCCAACGACGGACAGGCGCTGTATCAGTTCCTGCGCGATAAGGGCTACAATCAGCAGGAGCTGGATGCCAGCGGCCTGTTCAAGCGCAGTGCGTCCGGCCGCATCTACTGCCTGTTCTGGAAGCGGGTGATGACCCCCATCTTTGACCTGCGCGGCAACATCATTGCGTTTGGTGGGCGCGTGCTGGACGATTCCAAACCGAAATATGTCAACAGCCCGGAAACGCTGGTGTACCACAAATCCGAGACGGTGTTTGCGCTGCAGATCGCAAAGCGCAGCGCGGTGCGCCGGTTCGTGCTGTGCGAGGGCTACATGGACGTGATCAGTATGCATCAGGCAGGCATCGACACAGCAGTGTGCGCCTGCGGCACGGCCCTGACCCCGGAGCAGGTGCGGCTCATCAGCGAGTATGCTGACGAGGTGATCCTGAGCTACGATTCGGACGAAGCAGGCCAGAAGGCCACGCTGCGCTCGCTGGAACTGTTCCGCAACAGCCCGGTAAAGGTGGGTGTGCTGCAGATCCCCGGTGCAAAGGACCCGGACGAGTACATCAAAAAGTATGGCGCAGAGCGGTTCAAGGCTCTGCTGGACGGTGTGGGCAATGCACTGGACTTCCGGCTGGGCCGTCTGCGCAGCCAGTACGATCTGGCACAGGATGCCCAGCGGCTGGAATACGTGAAGGAAGCTGTGAATATGCTGGCAGAGCGCTCCAACCCTACCGAGCAGGAAGTGTATGCGGGGCGTCTGGCTGAGGAGACCAACATCTCCAAAACAGCTATCATGACCCAGCTGGAGACTGCAGTGAAGAGGGCGGGCAGCAAGCACCGCTGGGAGAAAAAGCAGCAGGCGCTCAAGTCCGGTGAGATGAATCAGATCAACGTGCCGTACAGTGCGGGCGGCAGTCAGGCGTTGGGCATTGCCAGCGCACAGCAGCGGCTGTTGGCGGCCATGCTGCGGGAGCCGCACTATATCGATCTGGTGCAGGGGCAGCTGACCGCAGAACAGTTCGTGCTGCCGCAGCAGAAGGAGCTGTTTGAAGCCATGCTGCGCTGCCGACAGGAGGGCATTGAGATCAGCCTGACTACGCTGCGCGCTTTTGTAAGCGAAGAAGCGCTGAATGAACTGAGCCATCTTGCGGCACAATACAGCGATGTGAATTGTACGCCGGATGATATCCGGCTGTATCTGGACCGCATTGCCCGGGGGATGCCCATGGCAGGCAAGGCGGCGCATATGTCCAATGAGGAACTGAGTGATTACCTCCAGTCGATGCGCGAAAAGAAGCAGGGAAATGTGCCTGTAGAAGAATGATCCCCCGCTTTCCCCTCCGGCTGGAGCAGGAGAGGAAAGGAGCAGGAACCATGCAGAAATTGTCGCAAACGGAGGAATTGGCCAGAACATTGGCTGCGCGGGCACGCCACCATGCTCTGACACCGGAGCAGATCAGCCGTGCCATGGACGAACAGGATTACGATGTGGCGCAGCTGGACGAGCTGTATACGGCACTGGAGGACCGCGGCGTGCACCTGACCGAAGAGGAAGCGGACCTGCCTGCGTTGGATGAAACGCAGATCGGCAGGCTGGAACATGAGCTTTCGGCAGAGGGGGTGGCGCTGGACGACCCGGTAAAGGCCTATTTGAAGGAGATCGGCCGGGTGCCGCTGCTGACAGCAGAACAGGAAACGGAGCTTGCCCGTGCCGCGCAGGCCGGGGACGAGGATGCCCGGCGGAAGCTCAGCGAAGCGAACCTGCGGCTGGTGGTGTCGGTGGCAAAGCGCTATGCAGGGCGGGGCCTGCCGTTTCTGGATCTTATTCAGGAAGGCAATCTCGGTCTGATGAAGGCGGCGGAAAAGTTTGAGCCGGAGCGCGGCTTCAAATTTTCCACCTATGCCACGTGGTGGATCCGTCAGTCCATCACCCGCGCCATTGCGGATCAGGGAAGGACCATCCGCATCCCGGTGCACCTTGTGGAGAGCATCAACCGGGTCAAAAAGATGACGGGTGACCTGCTGCGGAAAAATGGCCGGGAGCCTACCGCGGAAGAGATCGCTGTTCAGCTGGACATGGAGCCGGACCGTGTGCGGGAATTGCTGCAGCTGGCGCAGGACCCCATCAGCTTGGAAACGCCGGTGGGCGAGGAAGAGGATGCCCACCTTGAAGATTTTATTCAGGACGAGGATGCAGGCGTCCCGGTGGATGAAGCCGGGCGGCAGCTGCTGCGGCGGGAACTGTTCAGCGTGCTCAAAAGCCTGACACCGAGGGAAGAGCGGGTGATCGCACTGCGCTTCGGGCTGGAGGATGGCCGGGCGCATACGCTGGAAGAGCTGGGTAAGGAGTTCAATGTGACCCGGGAGCGGGTGCGGCAGATCGAAGCCAAGGCCCTGCGCAAGCTGCGGCATCCCAGCCGTGCAAAACGCCTGCGGGATTATCTGGATGAGTGAACGATTATAATTGCCGCCGCTTGCGCTCTGGCAATATTAGAGAAAACATTATTTTTATATTTGCAGCTCAGAAAAGCCTGCGAGCTTTTCTGAGCTGCTTTTTCACAAAAAAGGGCCGCAAGGGAAAGCGGGCATATCCGACTGTAAAAGTAATACGCCAAAACACAAGGGCAAAGATAGACAAATTGCACAAGGGGATTATGAACAGGAACGTGCAAAATAAAAAAATCAAGCCCTAAAACGGCAAAACACAACACGCTGCCGGGCGTGCGAAAATGAAAGAAAAAATAAATTTGTTTTGGCAAAAATCTGAAAAATGGCTTGACAGCAAGGCTTTTAGGGTGTATACTGCATTAGTATCACATAATGGACTAGTGCGCCAAAAAGGGGAATACGCAGGCGGCGGCTGGACGGGTCAAACCGAAAAGTTTGTGAAAAACGCCGAAACGTTCCCTTTGACGCGGGTCGAATTATGTGTGTCTGCTCAAATTTGACCCGTGTATACGACATCCCGTAGAGTATAAAAGTAAGGAGTGGTTGATTTTATGATGAAAGTCAAGCCCGTAAAGCTCGGCAAAACCGAGCGCATGAGCTTCTCCCACATCGACGAAGTCATCAGTATGCCGAACCTGATCGAGGTCCAGAAGAACTCTTATCAGTGGTTCCTGGACGAGGGCCTGAAAGAGGTCTTCCACGATATCGGCACCATTGAGGACTACACCGGCAATCTGGCACTGAGCTTTGTGGACTTCCGCCTGGATAAGGAGCCGAAGTACAGCATCAAGGAGTGCAAGGAGCGCGACGTGACCTATGCAGCACCCCTGCGCGTCACCGCCCGTCTGCTGAACAAGGAGACCGGCGAAGTGAAGGATCAGGAGATCTTCATGGGCGATTTCCCGCTGATGACCGATGCCGGCACCTTTGTGATCAACGGTGCAGAGCGTGCTATCGTCAGCCAGCTGGTGCGTTCTCCCGGCGTGTTCTACGGCGATGCCAAGGATAAGGTGGGCAACGACCTGTACAGCGCCACCATGAACCCCAACCGCGGTGCATGGCTGGAGTACGAGACCGATGCTTCCGATGTGTTCTATGTCCGTATTGATAAGAACCGCAAGCTGCCTGTCACCGTGCTGTGCCGTGCACTGGGCCTGTCCACCAACGAGGACATCCTGAACTTCTTTGGCGACGATGAGCGCATCCTCGCTACTCTGGAAAAGGATACCACCAAGAATCAGGAAGAGGGCCTGCTGGAAGTCTACCGCAAGCTGCGCCCCGGCGAGCCTCCCACGGTGGAGTCTGCTACCAGCCAGATCAACATGCTGTTCTTCGACCCGCGCCGTTATGACCTGTCTCGTTTCGGCCGTTATAAGATGAACAAGAAGCTGTCTCTGGCACGCCGCATCACCGGCCAAGTGGCTGCTGAGAATGTGGTCGCTCCGCTGACCGGCGAGATCCTGATCGAGGCTGGTGCCAAGATCACCCGCGAGCTGGCTGAGAAGGCTGACAATGCCGGTGTGAATCTGGTCGTGCTGAAGCTCGACGATCCCATGAAGGAAGAGAGCCGGAAGATCAAGGTCATCACCAACGGCTGTGTGGATGCACAGGGCTTCTTCTCCTTCGACGTGAAGGAGTGCGGCATCAACGAGCGCTGCTCCTTCGATGAGATCAAGAAAATCCTCGACACCACCTCTGATGTGGAAGAGCAGAAGGAGATGCTGCGCCGCAACCACGACCAGCTGATCGGCCGCACCGTTACGGTCGCCGATATTCTGGCTTCCATCAACTACCTGAACGGTCTGGGCCACAATATTGGTACCACCGATGATATCGACCATCTGGGCAACCGCCGCATCCGCAGCGTGGGCGAGCTGCTGCAGAACCAGTTCCGCATCGGCTTCTCCCGCATGGAGCGCGTCATCCGTGAGCGCATGACCCTGCAGAGCCAGGATCAGAGCGTCATCACTCCGCAGGCCCTCATCAACATCCGTCCGGTGGTGGCAGCCATCAAGGAGTTCTTCGGTTCTTCTCCGCTGTCCCAGTTCATGGATCAGAACAACCCGCTGGCTGAGCTGACCCATAAGCGCCGCCTGTCTGCTCTGGGCCCCGGCGGTCTGAGCCGTGACCGCGCAGGTTTCGAGGTCCGCGACGTTCACTACAGCCACTACGGCCGTATGTGCCCCATCGAGACTCCTGAAGGCCCCAACATCGGTCTGATCTCCTATCTGGCATCCTACGCTAAGATCAACGAGTACGGCTTTGTGGAAGCTCCGTACCGCAAGGTCAAGAAGATCTATGACGAGAACGGCAACCTGAAGGAGCAGGTCGTTACCGACGAAGTGGAGTATATGACCGCTGATGTCGAGGACGAGTACGTGGTGGCACAGGCCAACGAGCCGCTGGATGAGGGCAAGCACTTCATCCGTCCCCGTGTGTCTGCCCGCCGCCGCGACGAGATCCTTGAAATTGATGCAGAGAAAGTCGATTACATGGACGTTTCTCCGCGAATGATGGTCTCTGTTGCTACCGCCTGCATCCCCTTCCTGGAGAACGATGACTGTAACCGTGCTCTGATGGGTTCCAACATGCAGCGTCAGGCAGTGCCTCTGATGGTCACCCAGCAGCCCATCGTTGCTACCGGTATGGAGTACAAGGCTGCTACCGACTCCGGCACCGCTGTTCTGGCAAAGAATGACGGTATCGTTGAGAAGATGGATGCCGACCATGTTGTTGTGCGCAACAACAAGGGCGAGCTGGAGGATTATCCTCTGGTCAAGTTCGCACGCTCCAACGCAGGCACCTGCATCAACCAGCGTCCCATCGTGGAGGTCGGCGAGAGCGTCAAGGCCGGTCAGGTGCTGGCCGACGGCCCTGCAATGCGCAACGGCGAAATTTCTCTGGGTAAGAACGCTCTGATCGGCTTCATGACCTGGGAAGGCTACAACTACGAGGATGCCGTTCTGCTGAACGAGAAGATCGTGCGCGAGGACGTGTACACCTCCATTCATATTGAAGAGTACGAGACCGAGAGCCGCGATACCAAGCTGGGACCCGAAGAGATCACCCGTGATATCCCCAACGTTTCTGAGGATGCACTGAAGGATCTGGACGAGCGCGGCATCATCCGCATCGGTGCCGAGGTCAAGAGCGGCGACATTCTGGTTGGTAAGGTCACCCCGAAGGGCGAGACCGAGCTGACCGCTGAAGAGCGCCTGCTGCGCGCCATCTTCGGCGAGAAGGCACGCGAAGTGCGTGATACTTCTCTGCGCGTGCCCCATGGTGCATACGGCATCATTGTGGATGTCAAGGTGTTCACCCCGGAGAACAGCGACGAACTGCAGCCCGGCGTGCGCGAGGTCGTCCGCTGCTATATTGCCCAGAAGCGTAAGATCAGCGTTGGCGATAAGATGGCAGGCCGTCACGGCAACAAGGGTGTCGTTTCCCGCATTCTGCCGCAGGAGGACATGCCCTACCTGCCCGACGGCACCCCGCTGGACATCGTGCTGAACCCTCTGGGCGTGCCTTCCCGTATGAACATTGGTCAGGTGCTGGAAGTCAACCTGGGCTACGCTGCCAAGGCATGCGGCATCAAGGTCATGACTCCCGTCTTCGACTCTGCTCGTGAGAACGACATCGGCGATACCTTTGATACCGCCCGCGAGATGTGGCATGGTGAGAATGCTCCTGCATATCCCACGAAGCTCCCCAAGATCATGGGTGAGAAGGGACACATCATCGACTTCTCCAAGATCGAGCTGGACCGCGATGGCAAGACCACCGTTTACGATGGCCGCACCGGCGAAAAGTTCGATAACCGCGTTACCGTCGGTTATATGTACTACCTGAAGCTGCATCACCTGGTCGATGATAAGATCCATGCACGTTCTACCGGCCCCTACTCTCTGGTCACTCAGCAGCCTCTGGGCGGCAAGGCCCAGTTCGGCGGCCAGCGCTTTGGCGAAATGGAAGTCTGGGCACTGGAAGCTTACGGTGCTGCTTACACTCTGCAGGAGATCCTGACCGTCAAGTCCGACGACGTGGAGGGCCGTGTGAAGACCTACGAGGCCATCGTTAAGGGTGAGCCGATCCCGCAGCCCGGCATTCCCGAGTCCTTCCGCGTTATGCTGAAGGAACTGCAGTCTCTGGGTCTGGACGTTGTTGTTCAGGACAAGGACGGCAACGAGATCGACATGCGTCAGAACTTCGACGACGAAGAGACCGGCTTTGATATGCGCGATGTTGCCGGCACTGAGAACGTCGTGCAGGAGAGCGAACTGCTCAACGATTATAATATTAAGGATGCCGATGCCGGTTTCGATGATCCTTCTGTGCTGGAGGACAATAACTCCGGTGCCGAAGCTCCCGCTTCTTCTGACGAAGTAGATTTCTGATCAGACAAAGAACACAAGCCTCAAGCCCCCTGTTCCGCGTGCTGCGGCAGGGGAGAGGGGCCTGTGGTCTGAACAAGAAAGCCGCCTGTATCATCGAGACAACTAGAGATTAAGAAAGGGTTCGTTTCATGGAAAACAACGTTTTCGATTCCATCAAGATCGGCCTTGCCTCCCCGGAGCAGATCCGCAACTGGAGCTACGGCGAGGTCAAAAAGCCTGAGACCATCAACTACCGTACCCTGAAGCCGGAGCGCGACGGCTTGTACTGTGAGCGCATTTTTGGACCTACCAAGGACTGGGAGTGCCACTGCGGTAAGTATAAGCGCATCCGCTACAAGGGCAAGATCTGCGACCGCTGCGGCGTTGAAGTGACCAAGGCCAAGGTCCGCCGTGAGCGCATGGGCCACATTGAGCTGGCCGCTCCCGTCAGCCACATCTGGTACTTCAAGGGCATCCCCAGCCGCATCGGCCTGATGCTGGACATCAGCCCCCGCCTGCTGGAGAAGGTGCTGTACTTTGCAAGCTATATCGTCACTGATCCGGGCGCTACCCGTCTGGAAAAGAAGCAGCTGCTCACCGAGAGCGAGTATCGTGAGATGCGCGACCACTACGGTGATGAGTTCGAGGCTGCTATGGGCGCTGAGGCCATTCAGGATCTGCTGAAGGAGATCGATCTGGATCAGCTGAGTGAAGAGCTGACTGCCGAGGTGGAAAAGTCCTCCGGCCAGAAGCGCGTGCGCATCCTCAAGCGTCTGGAAGTAGTTGAGGCATTCCGCATTTCCGGCAACCGTCCTGAATGGATGGTCATGGATGTGCTGCCTGTTCTGCCGCCTGACCTGCGCCCCATGGTCCAGTTGGACGGCGGCCGTTTTGCCACCTCCGACCTGAACGACCTGTACCGCCGCGTGATCAACCGCAACAACCGTCTGCGCCGTCTGCTGGAGCTGGGCGCTCCCGACATCATCGTGCGCAACGAGAAGCGTATGCTGCAGGAAGCAGTGGACAGCCTGATCGACAACGGCCGCCGCGGCCGTCCGGTCACCGGCCCCAACAACCGCGCACTGAAGAGCCTTTCCGATATGCTGAAGGGCAAGCAGGGCCGCTTCCGTCAGAACCTGCTGGGCAAGCGTGTTGACTACTCCGGTCGTTCTGTTATCGTCGTCGGCCCTGAGCTGAAGATGGATCAGTGCGGTCTGCCCAAGGAAATGGCTCTGGAGCTGTTCAAGCCCTTTGTCATGAAGGATCTGGTGGAGAAGGGTATTGCCAACAACATCAAGTCCGCCCGCAAGATGGTGGAGCGCGCTAAGCCCGAAGTGTGGGACAGCCTGGAGACCGTGATCAAGGGCCACCCCGTTCTGCTGAACCGTGCACCTACCCTGCACCGTCTGGGCATTCAGGCTTTCAACCCGGTGCTGGTGGAGGGCCGTGCCATCAAGCTGCACCCGCTGGCATGTACCGCATTCAACGCCGACTTCGACGGTGACCAGATGGCAGTCCATCTGCCTCTGGGCGAGGATGCCTGCCGTGAGGCCAAGATGCTGATGCTGGCTTCCGGCAACCTGCTGAAGCCCTCTGACGGCGCACCTGTTACCGTGCCTACGCAGGATATGATCCTGGGCAGCTACTACCTGACCACCGTTCGTGAAAATGACGAGGGCGCAGGCAAGGTGTTCCGCGATGAGAACGAAGCCCTGATGGCTTATGCAGAGCACATCGTTACCCTGCACGCACCCATCAAGGTGCGCCGCACCATGACCATTGACGGCGTGGAGCGCACCGGTCTGGTGGAAACCACCGTCGGCCGCATCATCTTCAATAACCCTGTTCCTCAGAATCTGGGTTATATCGACCGTACTGATCCCGAGCACTGGCTGGAGTACGAGGTCAGCTTCCGCGTGACCAAGAAGACTCTGCCCGACATCATTTCCCGCTGCATGACCCGCAACGGCACCCGCAAGTGTGCAAAGATGCTGGATGCCATCAAGGCGCAGGGCTACAAGTACTCCACTCTGTCTGCAATCTCCGTCGCTGTGTGCGACGCTGTGATCCCGCCGCAGAAGCAGGAACTGATCGCTGAGGCTGACCAGCAGATCGCAAAGGTCGGCAAGCTGTTCAACCGCGGCCTGATCTCCGACAACGAGCGTTACAACCAGACCATCGCCATCTGGCAGGCTACCACCGATAAGGTCTCCAAGGCTCTGGCAGACAACCTGCCCAAGGATAATGAGATCTATATGATGGCAGACTCCGGTGCTCGTGGTTCTATGAACCAGATCAAGCAGCTGGCCGGTATGCGCGGCCTGCTGGCAAACACCGCTGGCCACACCATCGAGATGCCCATTCGTGCCAACTACCGTGAAGGTCTGAATATTCTGGAATATTTCGTTTCTGCCCGTGGTGCCCGTAAGGGTCTGGCCGATACCGCTCTGCGTACCGCTGACTCCGGTTACCTGACCCGCCGCATGGTCGATGTCTCTCAGGATGTCATTGTGCGCGAGATCGACTGCGGCACCACCGACGGCCTGTGGGTGTCTGAGATCCACGAGGGCAAGGAGAAGATCGAGAGCTTCCGCGAGCGCTTGATCGGCCGCTTCGCTGTGGGCGATGTGGTCAACCCCGTCACCGGCAAGGTGATCGTGCCGGAAGGCAAGATGATCGACCTGTACGATGCAAACGAGATCGAGGCTGCTGGCATTACCAAGCTGAAGATCCGCAGCCTGCTGACCTGCCGTGCAAAGACCGGTGTCTGCGCACGCTGCTACGGTTCCGATATGGCAAACGGCGAGCCGGTCCGTCTGGGCGAGTCTGTCGGCGTTATCGCCGCAGAGTCCATCGGCGAGCCTGGTACTCAGCTGACCATGCGTACTTTCCATACCGGCGGTATCGCATCTGCTGAAGATATCACGCAGGGTCTTCCCCGTGTTGAAGAGCTGTTCGAGAGCCGCCGTCCCAAGAGCATGGCCATCATGAGCGAGATCTCTGGTGTCGTTTCTCAGGACGATACCAAGAAGAATGTCGTTATCAAGGTGACCGGCAAGGACGAGAACGGTGCCGAGGTCGTAAAGAGCTACTCCATCCCGTTCACCCAGCATTCCCGCGTGATGCCGGGTGACCGTGTGGAGAAGGGCGACATCATCACCCGTGAAGGTGTTCTGTATCCGCAGGATATTCTGGCAATCAAGGGTCTGGAGGATGTCCAGAACTACCTGATCAACGAAGTTCAGAAGGTCTACCGTCTGCAGGGCGTTGAGATCAACGATAAGCATATCGAAGTCATCGTCCGTCAGATGTGCCGCAAGGTGCGCGTGACTGATTCCGGTTCTTCCAACCTGATCGGCGGTGCGCTGGCAAGCCGTCTGGAAGTGGAGAGCATCAACGCCGATCTGCAGCAGCGCATCGACGCTGGTGAAGAGGGCCTGAAGCTGGTCGAGTACCAGCAGGTGCTGCTGGGCATCACCAAGGCTGCTCTGGCAAACGACTCCTTCCTGTCCGCTGCATCCTTCCAGGAGACCACCCGCGTGCTGACCGAGGCTGCCATCAAGGGCAAGGTCGACCCGCTGGCCGGCCTGAAGGAGAACGTCATCATTGGTAAGCTGATCCCCGCAGGTACCGGTCTGCCGGAAGTCCGTGAGGATCTGAAGAACCGTGAGGCTGAGCGCGATGCTGAGGTCGCTGCTGAACTGGCAGCTGCTGTACAGTAAGCAAAGCTCCTTCTTCTGAAATAAAACAATGGACCGCTCTGTGGGCATCCGCCTGCAGGGCGGTTTTTATATGCCCGGAAAAGCGGAAACAGGGGAGAAAACCGTGCGTTTTGCGTCGAAAAAATACTGAAAGAAAAAATCTGGAATAAATGCAAAAAACTTTGCAAAAACTGTTGACATCCGCCTGTAAAGCGAGTATTATATAACTGTTGCGCATCCCTCATGGGGATAGTGCGGCAAAAAAGTCGGAAAAAGTCCGATGTGCATTATTAAGAAAGGAGAAACAAAATGCCTACTTTTAACCAGCTTGTACGCAAGGGCCGTCAGGTTCTGGCTACCAAGAGCACCGCTCCCGCACTGCTGAAGAGCTACAATTCTCAGAAGAAACAGTATTCTGATCTGAACAGCCCCCAGAAGCGTGGTGTCTGCACTGCTGTTCGTACCATGACCCCCAAGAAGCCCAACTCTGCTCTGCGTAAGGTTGCTCGTGTCCGCCTCACGAATGGTATCGAGGTCACCTCTTACATTCCCGGTATCGGCCATAACCTGCAGGAGCACTCCGTCGTGCTGATCCGTGGCGGTCGTGTTAAGGACCTGCCCGGTGTGCGTTACCACATCATCCGTGGTACCCTGGATACTCAGGGTGTGGCAGGCCGTAATCAGGCCCGCTCCAAGTACGGCGCAAAGCGTCCTAAGGCCGGTGCTGCAAAGAAGTAATTGAGGACAACCGCCATAAACGGCTTTCCATTATATAAATAACAAGTCCGCTTGCAAAGCGGAGGGCAACAGTTTATGTAAAGGTCAGCTCTTTGTGACACAACGGGAGTTTTATTACTTTCGAGTACCGATGATATCATTCTGTGAAGGAGGGAAGAAAGATGCCTAGAAGAGGTAACATTGCTAAGCGCGATGTCTTAGCTGATCCTATTTACAATTCCAAGATGGTCACTCGTCTGGTCAACAGCGTTATGCTGGATGGCAAGAAGGGCGTCGCTCAGAAGATCGTTTACGAAGCTTTCTCCATGATTCAGGAGAAGACCGGCAACGATCCTCTGGAGACTTTCGAGAAGGCGATGGAGAACATCATGCCCAGCCTCGAGTGCAAGACCCGCCGCGTTGGCGGTGCTAACTACCAGGTTCCTCTGGAAGTCAGCCCGGCTCGCCGCGAGACTCTGGGTCTGCGCTGGCTGACTGCCTACAGCCGCAGCCGTGGTGAGAAGACTATGGCTCAGCGTCTGGCTGCTGAAATCATGGATGCTGCCAACAACACTGGTAACGCCGTGAAGAAGCGTGAGGATACTCACAAGATGGCAGAGGCTAACAAGGCTTTCGCTCATTTCCGTTATTGATCTGTTCTGTAGGAGGTTAATTTCATGGCTACACCCAGAGAAGTTTCTCTTCAGATGACGAGAAATATCGGCATTATGGCCCACATTGATGCTGGTAAGACTACTACTACCGAGCGTATTCTGTACTACACCGGTATCAACCACAAGATCGGCGAAGTTCATGATGGCGGCGCTACCATGGACTGGATGGTTCAGGAGCAGGAGCGTGGTATCACCATCACTTCCGCTGCTACCACCTGCTACTGGAGCCACTCTGAGACCCAGAAGGATCCGGTTGCATTCAAGAAGAACCGTCACCGCATCAACATCATCGACACCCCGGGCCACGTGGACTTCACTGTTGAGGTCCAGCGTTCCCTGCGCGTGCTGGACGGTTCTGTGACCGTTCTGGCTGCAAAGGGCGGTGTTGAGCCGCAGTCTGAGACCGTCTGGCGTCAGGCTGACGAGTATAAGGTTCCCCGTATGGTGTACGTTAACAAGATGGACACCATGGGTGCCGACTTCTTCCGCTGCATCAAGATGCTGCACGATCGTCTGCACGCAAACGGCGTGGCAATCCAGCTGCCCATCGGTCAGGAGGATACCTTCCGCGGTATCGTTGACCTGGTCGATATGAACGCTGAGGTCTACTACGACGACATGGGCAACGACATGCGCACTGAGCCCATCCCCGAGGATATGCGTGAGCAGGCCGAGGAGTACCACAACATTCTGATCGAGGCTGTTGCTGAGAACGACGAAGAGCTCATGGAAAAGTACCTCGAGGGCGAGGAGATCACCCGTGCCGAGCTGAAGGCTGCGATCCGCAAGGAGACCATCGCTAACACGCTGGTTCCCGTTGTCTGCGGTTCTTCCTACAAGAACCGTGGTGTCCAGAAGCTGCTGGACGCTATCGTTGACTATATGCCCGCTCCTACCGATGTCCCTGACATCAAGGGCGTGAATCCCGAGACTGAGGAAGAGGAGACCCGTCCGTCTTCTGACGACGCTCCCTTCGCAGCTCTGGCCTTCAAGATCGCTACCGACCCGTTCGTTGGTAAGCTGGCATACTTCCGTGTTTACTCCGGTAAGGTTGAGGCAGGTACCACTGTCTACAACTCCGTGAAGGACAGCAAGGAGCGTATGGGCCGCATCCTGCAGATGCATTCTAACCACCGCAAGGATATCGACTGCTGCTACGCAGGTGATATCGCTGCTGTTGTCGGTCTGAAGAACACCACTACCGGTGACACTCTGTGTGATGAGAATCATCCCATCATTCTGGAGTCCATGAAGTTCCCCGAGCCTGTTATCCGCGTTGCCATCGAGCCTAAGACCAAGGCCGGCAACGAGAAGATGGGCATCGCGCTGGCAAAGCTGGCCGAAGAGGATCCGACCTTCAAGACCTACACTGACGAAGAGACCGGTCAGACCATCATCGCCGGTATGGGCGAGCTGCACCTGGAGATCATCGTTGACCGTCTGCTGCGTGAGTTCAAGGTTGAAGCAAACGTGGGTGCACCTCAGGTTGCTTACCGTGAGACCATCCGCAAAGAGGCCAACCAGGAGACCAAGTACGCACGTCAGTCCGGTGGTAAGGGCCAGTACGGTCATGTTAAGATCAAGATCGAGCCCAACGAGCCCGGCAAGGGTTACGAGTTCGTCAACGCCATCGTTGGCGGTGCCATCCCGAAGGAATACATCCCGGCTATCGACAACGGTATCCAGGGTGCTATGAAGTCCGGCGTTCTGGCTGGCTATCCTGTCGTTGATGTCAAGGTTACCCTGTGGGATGGTTCTTATCATGAGGTCGACTCCTCTGAAATGGCCTTCTCCATTGCTGGTTCTATGGCGTTCAAGGATGCTATGCGCAAGGCTGATCCCATCATCACTGAGCCTATCATGAAGGTTGCAGTTATCGTTCCCGATGAGTATCTGGGCGATGTTATCGGCGACCTGAATGCACGCCGTGGTCAGATCCAGGGCATGGAAGCTATGGCTGGTACTCAGCGCGTCAATGCATTTGTGCCTCTGGCTCAGATGTTCGGCTACGCTACCGACCTGCGTTCCAAGACTCAGGGCCGTGGCCAGTATGTCATGGAGCCGTCTCACTACGAGCCGGTGCCCAAGAACATTGCTGACCAGATCATTGCTGGCCGCACCAAGGGCTGATTCCTGAAAAATGGATAAAGATTTTGCCGGGGTAGTGTAACCTCGGCAAAATTTCCTGTAAAAGCACTTGATTTTACAGGGCAAATTTAGTAGAATAGCCTTGCAATGCAATGTCTGCATCTTGCAGGGTTGTTGTAACCAAATATCAAAACCTAAATTAAGGGAGGATATTCCAATGGCTGAAAAGGCAAAGTTCGACCGTTCTAAGCCGCATGTGAACATCGGCACCATCGGTCACGTTGACCACGGCAAGACCACTCTGACCGCCGCTATCACCAAGTACCTGGCTCTGAAGGGCGACGCAGACTTCATGGATTATGCCAACATCGATAAGGCTCCTGAGGAGCGTGCTCGTGGTATCACGATCAACTCCGCTCACGTTGAGTATCAGACCGACGCTCGTCACTATGCTCACGTTGACTGCCCGGGCCATGCTGACTACGTCAAGAACATGATCACTGGTGCTGCTCAGATGGACGGCGCTATCCTGGTCGTTGCTGCTACCGATGGTCCCATGCCCCAGACCCGTGAGCACATCCTGCTGGCTCGTCAGGTCGGCGTGCCCTATATCGTCGTGTTCATGAACAAGTGCGATATGGTCGACGACGAAGAGCTGCTGGATCTGGTTGAGATGGAGATCCGTGAGCTGCTGACCGAGTACGACTTCCCCGGCGACGACACCCCGATCATTCGTGGTTCCGCTCTGAAGGCTCTGGAGTCTACCTCCACTGATCCCAATGCTCCCGAGTATGCTTGCATCAAGGAGCTGATGGACGCTGTTGACACCTATATCCCCAACCCCGATCGTGAGGAAGACAAGCCCTTCCTGATGCCCATCGAGGATGTCATGACCATTTCTGGCCGTGGTACTGTTGCAACCGGTCGTGTTGAGCGTGGTATTGCTAAGGTTGGCGATGCTATGGAGATCGTCGGCATCAAGCCCGATCGTCTGAGCACCACCATTACCGGTCTGGAAATGTTCCGTAAGTCTCTGGACTTCGCTGAGGCTGGCGATAACATCGGCGCTCTGCTGCGTGGTGTTGATCGTACCCAGATCGAGCGTGGTCAGGTTCTGGCTAAGCCCGGTTCCGTGCACCCCCACAAGACCTTCGAGTCTCAGGTGTACGTTCTGACCAAGGACGAAGGCGGCCGTCACACCCCGTTCTTCTCCAACTATCGTCCTCAGTTCTACTTCCGCACCACCGACGTGACCGGTATCATCACTCTGCCCGAAGGCACTGAGATGTGCATGCCCGGCGATAACGTCATGATGCACGTTGAGCTGCTGACCCCTGTTGCTATGGAAGAGGGCCTGCGTTTCGCTATCCGTGAAGAAGCCCAACTCTGCTCTGCGTAAGGTTGCTCGTGTCCGCCTCACGAATGGTATCGAGGTCACCTCTTACATTCCCGGTATCGGCCATAACCTGCAGGAGCACTCCGTCGTGCTGATCCGTGGCGGTCGTGTTAAGGACCTGCCCGGTGTGCGTTACCACATCATCCGTGGTACCCTGGATACTCAGGGTGTGGCAGGCCGTAATCAGGCCCGCTCCAAGTACGGCGCAAAGCGTCCTAAGGCCGGTGCTGCAAAGAAGTAATTGAGGACAACCGCCATAAACGGCTTTCCATTATATAAATAACAAGTCCGCTTGCAAAGCGGAGGGCAACAGTTTATGTAAAGGTCAGCTCTTTGTGACACAACGGGAGTTTTATTACTTTCGAGTACCGATGATATCATTCTGTGAAGGAGGGAAGAAAGATGCCTAGAAGAGGTAACATTGCTAAGCGCGATGTCTTAGCTGATCCTATTTACAATTCCAAGATGGTCACTCGTCTGGTCAACAGCGTTATGCTGGATGGCAAGAAGGGCGTCGCTCAGAAGATCGTTTACGAAGCTTTCTCCATGATTCAGGAGAAGACCGGCAACGATCCTCTGGAGACTTTCGAGAAGGCGATGGAGAACATCATGCCCAGCCTCGAGTGCAAGACCCGCCGCGTTGGCGGTGCTAACTACCAGGTTCCTCTGGAAGTCAGCCCGGCTCGCCGCGAGACTCTGGGTCTGCGCTGGCTGACTGCCTACAGCCGCAGCCGTGGTGAGAAGACTATGGCTCAGCGTCTGGCTGCTGAAATCATGGATGCTGCCAACAACACTGGTAACGCCGTGAAGAAGCGTGAGGATACTCACAAGATGGCAGAGGCTAACAAGGCTTTCGCTCATTTCCGTTATTGATCTGTTCTGTAGGAGGTTAATTTCATGGCTACACCCAGAGAAGTTTCTCTTCAGATGACGAGAAATATCGGCATTATGGCCCACATTGATGCTGGTAAGACTACTACTACCGAGCGTATTCTGTACTACACCGGTATCAACCACAAGATCGGCGAAGTTCATGATGGCGGCGCTACCATGGACTGGATGGTTCAGGAGCAGGAGCGTGGTATCACCATCACTTCCGCTGCTACCACCTGCTACTGGAGCCACTCTGAGACCCAGAAGGATCCGGTTGCATTCAAGAAGAACCGTCACCGCATCAACATCATCGACACCCCGGGCCACGTGGACTTCACTGTTGAGGTCCAGCGTTCCCTGCGCGTGCTGGACGGTTCTGTGACCGTTCTGGCTGCAAAGGGCGGTGTTGAGCCGCAGTCTGAGACCGTCTGGCGTCAGGCTGACGAGTATAAGGTTCCCCGTATGGTGTACGTTAACAAGATGGACACCATGGGTGCCGACTTCTTCCGCTGCATCAAGATGCTGCACGATCGTCTGCACGCAAACGGCGTGGCAATCCAGCTGCCCATCGGTCAGGAGGATACCTTCCGCGGTATCGTTGACCTGGTCGATATGAACGCTGAGGTCTACTACGACGACATGGGCAACGACATGCGCACTGAGCCCATCCCCGAGGATATGCGTGAGCAGGCCGAGGAGTACCACAACATTCTGATCGAGGCTGTTGCTGAGAACGACGAAGAGCTCATGGAAAAGTACCTCGAGGGCGAGGAGATCACCCGTGCCGAGCTGAAGGCTGCGATCCGCAAGGAGACCATCGCTAACACGCTGGTTCCCGTTGTCTGCGGTTCTTCCTACAAGAACCGTGGTGTCCAGAAGCTGCTGGACGCTATCGTTGACTATATGCCCGCTCCTACCGATGTCCCTGACATCAAGGGCGTGAATCCCGAGACTGAGGAAGAGGAGACCCGTCCGTCTTCTGACGACGCTCCCTTCGCAGCTCTGGCCTTCAAGATCGCTACCGACCCGTTCGTTGGTAAGCTGGCATACTTCCGTGTTTACTCCGGTAAGGTTGAGGCAGGTACCACTGTCTACAACTCCGTGAAGGACAGCAAGGAGCGTATGGGCCGCATCCTGCAGATGCATTCTAACCACCGCAAGGATATCGACTGCTGCTACGCAGGTGATATCGCTGCTGTTGTCGGTCTGAAGAACACCACTACCGGTGACACTCTGTGTGATGAGAATCATCCCATCATTCTGGAGTCCATGAAGTTCCCCGAGCCTGTTATCCGCGTTGCCATCGAGCCTAAGACCAAGGCCGGCAACGAGAAGATGGGCATCGCGCTGGCAAAGCTGGCCGAAGAGGATCCGACCTTCAAGACCTACACTGACGAAGAGACCGGTCAGACCATCATCGCCGGTATGGGCGAGCTGCACCTGGAGATCATCGTTGACCGTCTGCTGCGTGAGTTCAAGGTTGAAGCAAACGTGGGTGCACCTCAGGTTGCTTACCGTGAGACCATCCGCAAAGAGGCCAACCAGGAGACCAAGTACGCACGTCAGTCCGGTGGTAAGGGCCAGTACGGTCATGTTAAGATCAAGATCGAGCCCAACGAGCCCGGCAAGGGTTACGAGTTCGTCAACGCCATCGTTGGCGGTGCCATCCCGAAGGAATACATCCCGGCTATCGACAACGGTATCCAGGGTGCTATGAAGTCCGGCGTTCTGGCTGGCTATCCTGTCGTTGATGTCAAGGTTACCCTGTGGGATGGTTCTTATCATGAGGTCGACTCCTCTGAAATGGCCTTCTCCATTGCTGGTTCTATGGCGTTCAAGGATGCTATGCGCAAGGCTGATCCCATCATCACTGAGCCTATCATGAAGGTTGCAGTTATCGTTCCCGATGAGTATCTGGGCGATGTTATCGGCGACCTGAATGCACGCCGTGGTCAGATCCAGGGCATGGAAGCTATGGCTGGTACTCAGCGCGTCAATGCATTTGTGCCTCTGGCTCAGATGTTCGGCTACGCTACCGACCTGCGTTCCAAGACTCAGGGCCGTGGCCAGTATGTCATGGAGCCGTCTCACTACGAGCCGGTGCCCAAGAACATTGCTGACCAGATCATTGCTGGCCGCACCAAGGGCTGATTCCTGAAAAATGGATAAAGATTTTGCCGGGGTAGTGTAACCTCGGCAAAATTTCCTGTAAAAGCACTTGATTTTACAGGGCAAATTTAGTAGAATAGCCTTGCAATGCAATGTCTGCATCTTGCAGGGTTGTTGTAACCAAATATCAAAACCTAAATTAAGGGAGGATATTCCAATGGCTGAAAAGGCAAAGTTCGACCGTTCTAAGCCGCATGTGAACATCGGCACCATCGGTCACGTTGACCACGGCAAGACCACTCTGACCGCCGCTATCACCAAGTACCTGGCTCTGAAGGGCGACGCAGACTTCATGGATTATGCCAACATCGATAAGGCTCCTGAGGAGCGTGCTCGTGGTATCACGATCAACTCCGCTCACGTTGAGTATCAGACCGACGCTCGTCACTATGCTCACGTTGACTGCCCGGGCCATGCTGACTACGTCAAGAACATGATCACTGGTGCTGCTCAGATGGACGGCGCTATCCTGGTCGTTGCTGCTACCGATGGTCCCATGCCCCAGACCCGTGAGCACATCCTGCTGGCTCGTCAGGTCGGCGTGCCCTATATCGTCGTGTTCATGAACAAGTGCGATATGGTCGACGACGAAGAGCTGCTGGATCTGGTTGAGATGGAGATCCGTGAGCTGCTGACCGAGTACGACTTCCCCGGCGACGACACCCCGATCATTCGTGGTTCCGCTCTGAAGGCTCTGGAGTCTACCTCCACTGATCCCAATGCTCCCGAGTATGCTTGCATCAAGGAGCTGATGGACGCTGTTGACACCTATATCCCCAACCCCGATCGTGAGGAAGACAAGCCCTTCCTGATGCCCATCGAGGATGTCATGACCATTTCTGGCCGTGGTACTGTTGCAACCGGTCGTGTTGAGCGTGGTATTGCTAAGGTTGGCGATGCTATGGAGATCGTCGGCATCAAGCCCGATCGTCTGAGCACCACCATTACCGGTCTGGAAATGTTCCGTAAGTCTCTGGACTTCGCTGAGGCTGGCGATAACATCGGCGCTCTGCTGCGTGGTGTTGATCGTACCCAGATCGAGCGTGGTCAGGTTCTGGCTAAGCCCGGTTCCGTGCACCCCCACAAGACCTTCGAGTCTCAGGTGTACGTTCTGACCAAGGACGAAGGCGGCCGTCACACCCCGTTCTTCTCCAACTATCGTCCTCAGTTCTACTTCCGCACCACCGACGTGACCGGTATCATCACTCTGCCCGAAGGCACTGAGATGTGCATGCCCGGCGATAACGTCATGATGCACGTTGAGCTGCTGACCCCTGTTGCTATGGAAGAGGGCCTGCGTTTCGCTATCCGTGAAGAAGCCCAACTCTGCTCTGCGTAAGGTTGCTCGTGTCCGCCTCACGAATGGTATCGAGGTCACCTCTTACATTCCCGGTATCGGCCATAACCTGCAGGAGCACTCCGTCGTGCTGATCCGTGGCGGTCGTGTTAAGGACCTGCCCGGTGTGCGTTACCACATCATCCGTGGTACCCTGGATACTCAGGGTGTGGCAGGCCGTAATCAGGCCCGCTCCAAGTACGGCGCAAAGCGTCCTAAGGCCGGTGCTGCAAAGAAGTAATTGAGGACAACCGCCATAAACGGCTTTCCATTATATAAATAACAAGTCCGCTTGCAAAGCGGAGGGCAACAGTTTATGTAAAGGTCAGCTCTTTGTGACACAACGGGAGTTTTATTACTTTCGAGTACCGATGATATCATTCTGTGAAGGAGGGAAGAAAGATGCCTAGAAGAGGTAACATTGCTAAGCGCGATGTCTTAGCTGATCCTATTTACAATTCCAAGATGGTCACTCGTCTGGTCAACAGCGTTATGCTGGATGGCAAGAAGGGCGTCGCTCAGAAGATCGTTTACGAAGCTTTCTCCATGATTCAGGAGAAGACCGGCAACGATCCTCTGGAGACTTTCGAGAAGGCGATGGAGAACATCATGCCCAGCCTCGAGTGCAAGACCCGCCGCGTTGGCGGTGCTAACTACCAGGTTCCTCTGGAAGTCAGCCCGGCTCGCCGCGAGACTCTGGGTCTGCGCTGGCTGACTGCCTACAGCCGCAGCCGTGGTGAGAAGACTATGGCTCAGCGTCTGGCTGCTGAAATCATGGATGCTGCCAACAACACTGGTAACGCCGTGAAGAAGCGTGAGGATACTCACAAGATGGCAGAGGCTAACAAGGCTTTCGCTCATTTCCGTTATTGATCTGTTCTGTAGGAGGTTAATTTCATGGCTACACCCAGAGAAGTTTCTCTTCAGATGACGAGAAATATCGGCATTATGGCCCACATTGATGCTGGTAAGACTACTACTACCGAGCGTATTCTGTACTACACCGGTATCAACCACAAGATCGGCGAAGTTCATGATGGCGGCGCTACCATGGACTGGATGGTTCAGGAGCAGGAGCGTGGTATCACCATCACTTCCGCTGCTACCACCTGCTACTGGAGCCACTCTGAGACCCAGAAGGATCCGGTTGCATTCAAGAAGAACCGTCACCGCATCAACATCATCGACACCCCGGGCCACGTGGACTTCACTGTTGAGGTCCAGCGTTCCCTGCGCGTGCTGGACGGTTCTGTGACCGTTCTGGCTGCAAAGGGCGGTGTTGAGCCGCAGTCTGAGACCGTCTGGCGTCAGGCTGACGAGTATAAGGTTCCCCGTATGGTGTACGTTAACAAGATGGACACCATGGGTGCCGACTTCTTCCGCTGCATCAAGATGCTGCACGATCGTCTGCACGCAAACGGCGTGGCAATCCAGCTGCCCATCGGTCAGGAGGATACCTTCCGCGGTATCGTTGACCTGGTCGATATGAACGCTGAGGTCTACTACGACGACATGGGCAACGACATGCGCACTGAGCCCATCCCCGAGGATATGCGTGAGCAGGCCGAGGAGTACCACAACATTCTGATCGAGGCTGTTGCTGAGAACGACGAAGAGCTCATGGAAAAGTACCTCGAGGGCGAGGAGATCACCCGTGCCGAGCTGAAGGCTGCGATCCGCAAGGAGACCATCGCTAACACGCTGGTTCCCGTTGTCTGCGGTTCTTCCTACAAGAACCGTGGTGTCCAGAAGCTGCTGGACGCTATCGTTGACTATATGCCCGCTCCTACCGATGTCCCTGACATCAAGGGCGTGAATCCCGAGACTGAGGAAGAGGAGACCCGTCCGTCTTCTGACGACGCTCCCTTCGCAGCTCTGGCCTTCAAGATCGCTACCGACCCGTTCGTTGGTAAGCTGGCATACTTCCGTGTTTACTCCGGTAAGGTTGAGGCAGGTACCACTGTCTACAACTCCGTGAAGGACAGCAAGGAGCGTATGGGCCGCATCCTGCAGATGCATTCTAACCACCGCAAGGATATCGACTGCTGCTACGCAGGTGATATCGCTGCTGTTGTCGGTCTGAAGAACACCACTACCGGTGACACTCTGTGTGATGAGAATCATCCCATCATTCTGGAGTCCATGAAGTTCCCCGAGCCTGTTATCCGCGTTGCCATCGAGCCTAAGACCAAGGCCGGCAACGAGAAGATGGGCATCGCGCTGGCAAAGCTGGCCGAAGAGGATCCGACCTTCAAGACCTACACTGACGAAGAGACCGGTCAGACCATCATCGCCGGTATGGGCGAGCTGCACCTGGAGATCATCGTTGACCGTCTGCTGCGTGAGTTCAAGGTTGAAGCAAACGTGGGTGCACCTCAGGTTGCTTACCGTGAGACCATCCGCAAAGAGGCCAACCAGGAGACCAAGTACGCACGTCAGTCCGGTGGTAAGGGCCAGTACGGTCATGTTAAGATCAAGATCGAGCCCAACGAGCCCGGCAAGGGTTACGAGTTCGTCAACGCCATCGTTGGCGGTGCCATCCCGAAGGAATACATCCCGGCTATCGACAACGGTATCCAGGGTGCTATGAAGTCCGGCGTTCTGGCTGGCTATCCTGTCGTTGATGTCAAGGTTACCCTGTGGGATGGTTCTTATCATGAGGTCGACTCCTCTGAAATGGCCTTCTCCATTGCTGGTTCTATGGCGTTCAAGGATGCTATGCGCAAGGCTGATCCCATCATCACTGAGCCTATCATGAAGGTTGCAGTTATCGTTCCCGATGAGTATCTGGGCGATGTTATCGGCGACCTGAATGCACGCCGTGGTCAGATCCAGGGCATGGAAGCTATGGCTGGTACTCAGCGCGTCAATGCATTTGTGCCTCTGGCTCAGATGTTCGGCTACGCTACCGACCTGCGTTCCAAGACTCAGGGCCGTGGCCAGTATGTCATGGAGCCGTCTCACTACGAGCCGGTGCCCAAGAACATTGCTGACCAGATCATTGCTGGCCGCACCAAGGGCTGATTCCTGAAAAATGGATAAAGATTTTGCCGGGGTAGTGTAACCTCGGCAAAATTTCCTGTAAAAGCACTTGATTTTACAGGGCAAATTTAGTAGAATAGCCTTGCAATGCAATGTCTGCATCTTGCAGGGTTGTTGTAACCAAATATCAAAACCTAAATTAAGGGAGGATATTCCAATGGCTGAAAAGGCAAAGTTCGACCGTTCTAAGCCGCATGTGAACATCGGCACCATCGGTCACGTTGACCACGGCAAGACCACTCTGACCGCCGCTATCACCAAGTACCTGGCTCTGAAGGGCGACGCAGACTTCATGGATTATGCCAACATCGATAAGGCTCCTGAGGAGCGTGCTCGTGGTATCACGATCAACTCCGCTCACGTTGAGTATCAGACCGACGCTCGTCACTATGCTCACGTTGACTGCCCGGGCCATGCTGACTACGTCAAGAACATGATCACTGGTGCTGCTCAGATGGACGGCGCTATCCTGGTCGTTGCTGCTACCGATGGTCCCATGCCCCAGACCCGTGAGCACATCCTGCTGGCTCGTCAGGTCGGCGTGCCCTATATCGTCGTGTTCATGAACAAGTGCGATATGGTCGACGACGAAGAGCTGCTGGATCTGGTTGAGATGGAGATCCGTGAGCTGCTGACCGAGTACGACTTCCCCGGCGACGACACCCCGATCATTCGTGGTTCCGCTCTGAAGGCTCTGGAGTCTACCTCCACTGATCCCAATGCTCCCGAGTATGCTTGCATCAAGGAGCTGATGGACGCTGTTGACACCTATATCCCCAACCCCGATCGTGAGGAAGACAAGCCCTTCCTGATGCCCATCGAGGATGTCATGACCATTTCTGGCCGTGGTACTGTTGCAACCGGTCGTGTTGAGCGTGGTATTGCTAAGGTTGGCGATGCTATGGAGATCGTCGGCATCAAGCCCGATCGTCTGAGCACCACCATTACCGGTCTGGAAATGTTCCGTAAGTCTCTGGACTTCGCTGAGGCTGGCGATAACATCGGCGCTCTGCTGCGTGGTGTTGATCGTACCCAGATCGAGCGTGGTCAGGTTCTGGCTAAGCCCGGTTCCGTGCACCCCCACAAGACCTTCGAGTCTCAGGTGTACGTTCTGACCAAGGACGAAGGCGGCCGTCACACCCCGTTCTTCTCCAACTATCGTCCTCAGTTCTACTTCCGCACCACCGACGTGACCGGTATCATCACTCTGCCCGAAGGCACTGAGATGTGCATGCCCGGCGATAACGTCATGATGCACGTTGAGCTGCTGACCCCTGTTGCTATGGAAGAGGGCCTGCGTTTCGCTATCCGTGAAGGTGGACGTACTGTTGGATCAGGACGTGTTGCTACAATCATCGAGTAATCACTGACTAATATATATTGAGTACCGCAAGGTACATTGTGTCCAAACGTAAGATACCCCGGAACCGTAAGGTTTCCGGGGTTTTTCTGTACTCTAAGAAAAGAATTATTCGTAAATTTATCAGGTTAGTAATAGTGAAACATTTATCAGCAAGATGAAATACAGATAAATTTATAATTAAAAAATAAGACCAGCGGTGCCAAAACGGTGCCAAAAAGAAACTCCTGCGAATGTTTGCTATTCACAGGAGTATTTTTTTACCAGCCTTTGATCTGTTTGATTTGTTCAGCACGTTCTGGATCACGATGATATTGTAATTTCAGACGGATAGTTTCCACAACTTCCTGTCTGGATTCATCATCAAGCTGATAGAACGATGTAAGCAGATTATCTACATCAGGCATACTGTTCTTACCGAAAAGGTACATCAGCGGATACATAGAATTTTTTAAGTAAGTCTTTACACGACTTGCGTCTAATGCTCCGTTCAAACCGTCTGGAAGTGTAGGATAAATCTCTTCTTCCTTAATTGTGCCAGAAAATGGACTGGCAGAACATATCTCATTCACATCAATTTGCAATTCATTCGCAAGTCTTAATGCAAAATCAAATCGAATATTGGAATCTTTTTGAATAATTGAATATAAGGTTGTAGCACTGATTCCGGTTGCCTTTGCAATTTTGCGGACATTTGTGCCTTTTTCATCAAGATATTTCTTTAAATTTTTACCGTCACCCATAGAATCCTCCTTTTTCATATATTAGAAAATTACGAAAAACATAAATCTATAAAATATCATAACACAGACGTGGAATAAAATAAAGAAAAAATAGTGTACGAAGTTCGTAAAAATGTGTTTACGAAATATTGACAACGATAGAAATACATGATATTATCAATTTACGAAAATCGTACAGATATAGAAATACAGTAAACGTATTCTATATCTGGAGAGGAAAGGAGGAGGCAATATGGCAAGTTACAATTATATGATGAGTGCTGATGAAGTGGCACAGGAATTAAACTGCTCAAAATCTCATGCCTATAAACTGGTGAAAGCTATGAATAAAGAATTATCTGCACAGGGATATATTACGATGGCTGGAAGAATACCAAAGGCGTTTTGGGCAAAAAAGATGTATGGCTATGAAATAGCAGAAAATTAGGGAGGATCAATATGGCTTACAGAGAAAAAGACACAAAAAAATGGACAGCCCAGTGGTTTGAGACAAATGTCATGGGTGAGAAGAAAAAACGCAGAAAGCGTGGATTTGAAACAAAGCGAGAAGCATTGGAGTTTGAACGAAGCAAAAAGTTGAGCAATGAGCGAAGTATGGATATGAAGCTGAGCGATTTTATTGAGATTTATTTTTCAGACAAACAAAATGATCTGAAAGATCGAACAATCAAAAATAAAAGATATATGATGCAACAGCATATCGTTCCATACTTCGGAAATCAGATGATGAGTGAAATCAAGGCTTCACAGATTATTCAGTGGCAGAATGAAATTCAGAAAAAAGGCTATTCAGATTCTTATCTGAGAATGATTCAGAATCAGTTGACCAGTCTGTTTACACATGCAGCTAAAATCTATGACTTGCCGGTTAATCCATGCAAGAAAGTGAAACGAATGGGAAATTCAGATTCAAGAAGTTTGAACTTCTGGACACTGGACGAGTACAAACAGTTTATACAGACAATGGAGCCGGGAACAAGATATTATCTTATGTTTGAGATGCTGTTCTGGACTGGATGCAGGATCGGGGAGCTGCTTGCGATTACAAAAGCTGATATCAATTTTGAAAAGAATCAGCTTAGTATCAATAAGACTTATTACCGGACAGGAATGCAGGATATTATCACAGAACCGAAAACAAAACAGTCCTTTCGGACAATCGAAATTCCGGAATTTCTGAAAGAGGAAATTAAGGAATTTGTAGATGGTCATTACGGAATGCCGGATACAGAAAGATTATTTCCGGTTGTTCAGGAAGCGGTACAGCATAAGATGAAACGGCAGATTGAGCTGGCAGGAGTGAAGAAAATTCGAGTGCATGATATCAGGCACAGCCATGTGGCTTATCTTATTGAGAAAGGTGTGGAACCGTTATTGATTCGGGACAGATTAGGTCATAAAGATATTCGTATCACATTGAACACTTATGGACATCTTTATCCAAATCAGCAGAGAAAGATTGCAAATCTTCTGGATAATGAAAATGGAAATGCTGTTACCGGATTGGGAGAAGAAAGAGATGAATGTTGAAAAGGCAAAAGAAAAAGCCCAGATAAATAATCTGAGCAAGTTCTCTGATAATCAGATTCACTGATATACCATCTTGGCAGATTCAGTATATCACGAATCGGGAAATACGACAATTCCCGAATATCTGTTCATCAGAGACTTGCCCGGAAGGGCAGGAGGAGATGATGGAATGAATATGAATGAAAAAAATAAAATTGAGAATTGTAGAATAGAACCAAAACTGAAACTGATCAATATGGATTCAGTAGAGGTGGAACAGGTAGAATGGCTGCTTTATCCGTTTATTCCTTATGGAAAAGTGACCATTATACAGGGAGATCCAGGAGAAGGCAAGACAACGATGGTACTTCAGATTATTGCAAAACTGACCAGAGGAGAGCCGATTCTTCCTGTTACTGATAAAACGAAAACAAAAGAAAAACGAAGTGATGAAGTCGATAGTGAGAATGAAGATTTAGATGCTGAAGATAATATGCAGGAACAGTCTTCTGTGTCACCTGTAAATGTAATCTATCAGACAGCAGAAGATGGACTTGGAGATACTATCAAACCCAGATTACTTGCTGCAGGTGCAGATTGTTCAAAGGTGCTGGTGATTGATGACAGTGACCAGCCACTGACAATGGCAGATGTCAGATTGGAAGAAGCAATCGTGCAGACAAAAGCAAAAATGGTTGTTCTTGATCCGATACAGGGCTTTCTGGGAGCGGACGTAGATATGCACAGGGCAAATGAGATCAGACCACTGATGAAGCGTATCGCAGTGCTGTCAGAAAAATATCACTGTGCAGTTATTTTAATCGGTCATATGAACAAAAACAGCAACGGCAAATCTTCTTATCGAGGACTTGGCTCCATTGATTTTCAGGCTGCTGCAAGAAGTGTTCTGATTGTCGGGCGAGTGAAAGATGAACCGGAAGTAAGAGTGGTATGTCATACGAAGAGTTCTCTTGCACCGGAAGGAACGTCCATTGCATTCAGACTGGATAAGAATAATGGGTTTGAATGGATTGGAGAATATGATATCAGTGCCGATGAACTTCTTAATGGAGACGGAAGAGGACAGAAAAGTCGGAAAGCAAAAGAATTTCTCCTTGAGATACTGGCAAATGGAGGAATGACTCAGAAGAAAATTGCAGAAGAAGCAGAAGCCAGAGGAATCAAAAGTAAAACGCTATGGAACGCCAAACGGGAACTTGAAATTGATTCCGTAAAACGTGGAAAGCAATGGTATTGGATGTTGCCAGAATAAAAATGGAAGATGGCAAGATTACCATTTCTTAAGAAGAGGGGATCTTGCTACCTTGAAAGGAGAATAGATGCAAAATAAAAGTGTACAGATTCCATACGAGTTATTCTTTCAGCTCTTGCAATATTTTTTGATGGATAACTACGATGGTGAAGAAATAATACGGTTGGGATTGGAGAAAAAACTGGATGCAATGGTGAATCGTGAAGTATACAGCAAATCCAAAACAGCACCAACGGAAGAAGAAAGAGAAAAGTTCCGGAAGGAATATCTGGACAGACGGGGAATACCGGAGAACTTTCGATGGTAAAGGTTCTTTCTGAACACTTTATTACAGGAGCGTGTCACGCACCTGTAGATAGCAGACAAGGAGAATGTTGGTAAGGTGTAGTCGGGAGTTGACTGGCGTAGAAGAGAATTTTCAAAAGGGAGCCCTGATTCAGGGCGCCCCTGCGGAAACGGTAGATGAAAGGAGATTGGCACAATGAGAGAAGGAAGATTAGGATATAACAGTTATAACAAAAGATATGGATTATTATCATCAGATCTATGGATTGATACAGGATTTCACTGTGGAGAATGCCTGGAAGTGTTGCTTGATGATGAATGGGTTCAGACCAGAATGGAAATGAATCCTGCAAGAGAATGGTATCTTGTAGGGACACCGTATTGTGGTGATTTGGAATATATTCGGGCAAGGATACCGGAGTAAAGGTCTCTGTACCCCCGGAGGGCGCAAGGGTACTTTTGATGGACGGTACGGCTGTCGAAAGTGCTTTTGCGTTACTTTTGACAAAAGTAACAAAACCGCCGTATCCGGCGAATATTTCTTTTTATACTATAGCTGGCAAAGATACAAATTTATGTGCCATGTCTGGCACTGGTTTTAGAAAGCGGGGTGAGGAATATGACGATGAAACGAACAATCAGTGGTATGATCGGGACAGGGTCTCTGGCTCATAACAGACGAGATTTTATAGCAGAAAATGTTGATCCAGACAGAGTGCAATTAAATATTTGTTACCGGAATGAGAATCTGAAAGAAGTCTATAAAGAGCTGTTTGATGAAGCTGTAGAACGGTATAATGTCGGGAAAAGAAAAGATCGGCAGATTACAAATTATTATGAAAAGATTCGCCAAGGAAAACAGGAAAAGTTGTTCCATGAAGTGATTTTCCAGATTGGAAACCGAGAAGATATGGCTGTTGGAACAGAAGCAGGAGATCTGGCTGTAAACGTACTGGATGAGTATGTAAAAGATTTCCAGAAACGGAATCCGACACTTCGGGTATTTAGTTGCTATCTGCATCAGGATGAGGCTACTCCACATCTCCATATTGATTTTATTCCTTATGTGACGGACTGGAAAGGAAAAGGAATGGATACCAGAGTTTCACTGAAACAGGCATTAAAAAGTCTTGGATTTCAAGGTGGAAATAAGCATGATACGGAACTGAATCAGTGGATAAATCATGAAAAAGAAGTTCTGGCAGAGACTGCAAAGCAGTATGGAATTGAATGGGAACAGAAAGGTACTCATGAGGAACATCTGGATGTCTATAACTTCAAGAAAAAAGAACGGAAAAAGGAAGTACAGGAATTGGAGCAGGAGAAAGAGCATCTAACTGCTGAAAAAGAAGAATTAACAGCACAAATTGCAGAATCCAGAGCAGATATCCAGAATTTAAAAGACGATAAGGAACAGGCAATCAAGGCGAAGCAAGAAGCAGAACAAAAGGCAGGGAGCGCAGAAAAAGAACTAAAAAGCCTGGAAGATCGCAGAGAACAGCTACAACCGATTATGGATAGTGTGAGCAAAGAAATCAAAGAATATGGAACGGTTAAAATGTTACTGCCGGAGGCGGGCACGCTAGAACGGGCAGTAACCTATCGAGATAAAAAAATTAAACCACTGTTTCTTCAAATAAAGAATAAGGTTGCTGTAATGGCGGCTCAGGTTAAAGAACTTACGAAAGAGGTGGAAGGTTGGAAGAGAAAATATCAAAAGGTGAAACAAAAATATAATGCTATTCAGAGAGAACTGGATGATATACGTAAAGATAATCAGAAATTGTCAGAAGAAAAAGATATATTACAAGGTGTTTCTGATAGGTATGATCGTGTTGTGCGTGTTCTTGGAATAGAAACTGTAGATACAGCAGTACAGCAGGATATTCAAAACGAGAAAGTCCTGGAAGAAAAGCGACGGATGGAACAAATGCCGAAGGGAAATATTCATGAAAGATTGGCATGGGGAATGAAAAAAAGCGAGATGGAGAATCAGCAGCGTAAGAAAACTAAATCAAAAAACAGAGAAATGGAGAGATAAGATTATGGAAACACACATTTATGATGAAAAGAACGGATTAAGCTATACTTTGCATGGAGATTATTATTTGCCGGATTTGGTATTGAATGAAGAAGAACCGATATATGGGAAATATGGAATGCTGAGGAAACAGTTTCTGAAGGAACACAGATTAGCAAAATATCAATATTTGTTGTTGACTGGAAAGCTGACGGAACACCTGAATCAAATTGATCAGGAGAGCAGAGAGCAGGTGGAAATGCTTATGGAACAGATGGCAGAAAAACAGGGCGTAACTGAAGAATTAAAGGTACAGAATCGGACGAAGTGGGTTAGACTGATGAATAATATAAAAGCTAGTGCAGAAGAAATGGTGTTGAAACTTCTGAAAAGCACATTGTTTGTAAAACTCCCTGCTATTAGGTTCCACATTCTCACCTCCTTTCTCGTTGGAAAGTTGGTGGTGCTTCCCCCTTTTCGCGGGGCAATACGGCGTTTTTGAAAAACGCCGAAGATTTTTTGAAATTTTTTCAAAAAATTTTTTGAGCAGCAAAATACGCCTGTCCGAAAAGCCCGGACAGGCGTATAGGTATTGTAAGCAGTATTTAGATGATTAGACAGTTCATAGTCAAGGGTAGAGAGGTTCCCGGCGGTGGTCGGGCTTTTTTTGATATGTCAATGACCGTCGGATTTTGTCGATAGGGTATGTGCTTCATGGCGGCTACCTCCTTTAGCCGCCGCTTTTAACAGTGATACCGCGTCATTTCATTAGAAGATAAAAAGAAACGGCGGCTTTGATTTTTCAAAGCTGCTGCGGAAATCAAAGAACGACAAGCAACAGTTCTGATTTTGCTCCAATATGGTTATTAGGGGCACAAATTAAAATCAAAAAAGAGCCGATAACAGCAGTATTTCAAACTGCATATTATCGGCTCTGCGTCTGTGCGTCTGGCTCTTTTAATTAAATTATTTCTGTTGTTTTTTGGCTTTATTATATGTATTAGCTAACTGTCCACAAGCTGCTTTAATCTCTCTACCATGAGAAACTCTCATGGTAACTTCAAGTCCTGTTTGCTCTAATTGATGTTTGAACGCAACCATTTCTTGTTTTTGTGGTGCTCTAATTTTTGAATTACTCGTCGGGTTGTATTGCAGCACGTTAATCATAACATTTTTGCCCTTAAACCATTTTGCAAGTTGCCTTATATCTGAGGAACGGTCATTTATACCTGGTAAAAGCAAATACGCAAATACCACTTTTCGATTATGCCTTTGAGAATAGGACAATGCTTGCTTAACAACATCTTCAATAGCGTACATGTGCATATGAGGAATGATACAGTTTCTCGCAGCCTGTGTTGCTGCATGTAAAGATATTGTCAACTGAATTTTTAGATGTTCTTCGCGCAATTTTTTTAATTGATTAACTGGACCAACTGTTGATACGGTAATGCCGTCGGTTGGAAAGTTAAGTCCATTTCTATCTCGAAGAATATGGATTGCTGCAATCAAGTTGTCGTAATTGAATAAAGGTTCTCCCATTCCCATAAAAACGATACGATTTACTTTTTGACGTATCAATACAACCTGCTGCACAATTTCAGACGGTGTTAGATTACGAACAAAACCATTGCGTCCGGACTCACAAAAAATACAGCCAACAGAACAACCAACTTGCGTACTTACGCAAACAGTCCCACCATCTCGCCGTTTAATAAAAACCGTTTCAATATACCTGTTATCTTTCAATTCATAAACATACTTTTCAGTATCGCTACTTTTATAGACTTTTTTTGTTGATATTGATAGATTTTCTTTGTGAAATGGCTGTTTATACAATTCCGTATATAAGGCTCTTGCTTTATCCTCTCCAATTACTTCCGACATTTCTTTGTAAGTAAATCCGTATGGGTCATTCAATATTTCCGTAGGTGTACTTTTAGGTAAGTGTTTCATTTAAATATCCTTCCTTTTCAAAATTAAAAAGTTTGTTTTTCAGAGTTTTTGATTATGATTTCTAGTTTTTCAACATCAACGATATGCGTTAATTTACATTTAGGGCAGAAAAGAGGAAAATTTCTTAATACCGTATTATAAAATACTTGAACCCTCGTCTTTCCGTTACAAATTGGACATTTTATCCAATATTTTTCAAGCATAATATTTCTCCTTTTGCGCAAAAAAATGCAGGTCAATTCTCAACATGAGCATTGACCTGCATTTATACATATAATACTACAACAAAATTAAGGCATAGTTTTTATACTATGTCTATACGTCGTTAGTTTTGTTGTATAGCATACGCAAAATAAGCATGACAAAAAAGCCCATATTGAAAATGGGAAAAATCTTTTTTGATTTCAATGCTTATCGAATACGCATGCTATGTAACATAAACATTCCCCCCCTTTTATATAATATTATATACAAAAGCAGCTTGTTGTCAACATATATATATATGAATTATTTTGGCTAACTGATAGAACTATGTAGACATATCCAAGAAGAAAGGGGAACAGTAAAATGTAAGAGGGTGAATAACTATGGCAAAAAGACCAGTACCAAAATACGACTTCAAGGCTTTTGGGGCAGCGATAAAGGCAGCGCGTGAAGGACGCAAGGAAAGCCGCAAGAAAGTAGGCGACGAAATGTTTATCTCGCCGCGCTACCTTGCGAACATTGAGAACAAGGGGCAGCACCCAAGTTTACAGATATTCTTTGAGCTGATACAGCGTTACCATATATCCGTATCTCATTACTTCCAGCTTTGGCACGACTATTGAAAATTGATATGAATGAATTGTTTTCGTTTCATGAAGAATTGACAGAAAAAGAGATTGGACAATTTGTGAATGAACTTTCGGAAGTTTCATTGGACAGCTTTACAGAGGCTTTCGAGATGGCATCTCGTAAAATACAGGAGTATCCTCATTGCGACTTATTAATATATACGATCGCAACCGTTCTGAACGGATCTTTGACTTTGTCAGATCTTAATGACGAAGAACGAATGGAATATAATACAGCTATTATTGAGTGGCTGGAACGAACAGCAGATAGTCAGGATGAAAGAGTGAGAAATTCAAGCGTTTTTATACTTGCAACAAAATATGTCCAAATGGAGAAATATGAAGAAGCAAATGCCCTTTTGAAAAAAATTCCTGATACTGTAATTGATGCAACGATTATGAAAACAAGTGTATTAGCACATCAGGAAGGAACAGATACTGCTGCATTATTCTTAGAAGGGAAATTGCTACAGGCAGTTATCAATATCCAAAGCTACTTGTATAAGTTAATAGAAATGGAAGAAGAGACAGGAAATCATGATAAAGCAGAGAAAATTGCTGAGATTACAGATCACATGATATCATTGTTTGGACTATGGAATTATGGCAACACAGTTCCATATCTGCTGATTGCTGGATATCGAAAAGATGTAGAAAAATGTATCCAGTTAATTAAGCGATTATTAAGTGAATCACAGAAGCCTTGGAATATGACACAATCCCCTTTGTATTACAGGTATGAAGATACTGCACAGGGAAAAGCTTTTTCGGGACTTGGAAAAAATTTTGTTCGTGAATTGTATTCGGAAATTGAAAATAAGAAAGAGTATGAATTCTTGAGGGGGAATAAGGAACTCGAATCAATTTTTGAGGAACACTTGAAATAGGTTGTAAAAATGTATGGAAATAGATGTAGTTGAGAAAGAAGAAAATTTTTGACATTTCCACAGATGCGTGCTAATATGATTATAGAAAAAGAGTGCTACCGATAGACGGTTAGTCCACATACTTATTGATTACAAAAATAACCGTTCAGTTTGCAGGCTGGGGCGGTTATTTTTGTGGTTTATGATTATCTTTGCCTAATGTATATCCGATACTAAAGCAGGTTAAGCCGAAGCTCACTACTGCTATGAAGTCCACAATACTCATTGGCTTAGCCCTCCTTTCCACTGGATTCCTTTACAGGTTTCTATGTAATCAGAGGGTCACAGTCCCTCTGGAGAAGGACTAACCGCCTACCGTTATGGTAGCACCCATGTTTCGATTATAACAGTTAAAAATTACCGGTGCAATATAAAGTTGGTAGAGAAGTATCTAGTATCTACAGAAGAGAATCGGTTTGAGTATTCTCCGGTGCCAAAACGGTGCCAAGAAATCAGGCAAATCAAAATAGGTGGTGCAATTCAGCTGTTTTTCACTGTATTTTGGAGAGAAAACCATAAAAAATATGAGATAAAACGGGATTAAAGTATCGTGAGGGTGGCCGTACCGTTGGTTCTGGCGTTGTTGGCAAGATCATTGAGTGATTTTGGCCCTTCGCGCCTTTCCTAAGGCTAAAGGTTAAACTTACGAGAGACCTTCCCATTCCGGAGAGTGGGAAGGTCTCTTTTTGTTTTAGATCCTCTGTCTGTAAGGGCAGGGGATTTTTTTGCGGCATGTCACAACTCTTTGTTTACAAAACAAGGTTGTTCTGGTATACTGAAAAAGGAAATGCTGGAAAAGTCCTATCGGCTGGTGCTGAGGGAATTCAGCAAAAAGAAGCAGCGAGAACTTCTGGAAGGTGTGAAGAGTAATGCCGTTTGATTATAAGAAAGAGTACAGGGAATTTTATCTCCCGCCGAAAAAACCGCATCTGATTACGATACCGCGTATGAATTTTGTGGCAGTGCACGGCAAGGGCGACCCGAATGCTCCGGGTGGAGCCTATCAGGAGGCTATGGGAGTGCTGTACGGCATTGCTTTCACCATCAAAATGAGCTATAAGGGCAGCCACAAGATGGACGGCTATTTTGAATATGTGGTTCCACCGTTGGAGGGCTTGTGGCATCAGAAGGGCGTGGATGGCGTTGACTATGCACATAAAGAAACATTTGAGTGGACATCCATGATCCGACTGCCAGAATTCGTGACGCCGGAAGCGTTTGATTGGGCCGTACAGGAAGCAACGGCAAAAAAGAAAAAGGATTTTTCCAAGGCGGAATTCCTGACCTATGACGAGGGACTTTGCGTTCAGTGCCTGCATATCGGCCCTTATGATGAAGAACCGAAAACGCTGGCGCAGATGGATGCCTTTGCCGTAGAGCAGGGGTATATGCTTGATTTTTCAGAGACACGCTTCCACCACGAAATTTATCTGAGTGATCCTCGCCGCGCTGCACCGGGAACACTGAAAACGGTGTTGCGGCATCCCATACGTGAAAAATAAAAACAGGAAAATTCACAAATGATGTCGCTTTTATTTGGCAGATGTGCTATACTGATTTTATCTGTAGAAACACATTGAATGGATAAGGGAGGAGAGAACTTCATGCAGCATGAAACTGTCATCGTGCTGGACTTTGGCGGCCAGTACAATCAGCTGATCGCGCGCCGCGTCCGCGAGAACAATGTCTACTGTGAAATCTATTCCTATAAAACCGATCTGTCGGTTATCAAGGCAAAGAACCCCAAGGGTATCATCTTTACCGGTGGCCCCAACAGCGTTTATCTGGAGGATTCCCCCACGATCGACCCTGAGATCTTCAACTGGGGTGTGCCTGTGCTGGGCATCTGCTACGGCAGCCAGCTGATGATGCATCTGCTGGGCGGCCATGTCTGCCGCGCACCGGAGCGCGAGTACGGCAAGACTGAGGTGTTCGTGGACACGAACAGCAAGATGTTCACCGATGTGCAGCCCTCCACCATTTGCTGGATGAGCCACAACGACTATATTGAGCAGGCAGCGCCCGGCTTTAAGATCACTGCTCACACGGTCAACTGCCCGGTAGCTGCGGCAGAGAACGCCGAGAAGGGCCTGTACGCGGTCCAGTTCCATCCGGAAGTGCTGCACACTGCGGAAGGCAAGAAGATGCTGCGCAACTTCGTGTACAACGTCTGCGGCTGCACCGGCGACTGGAAGATGGACTCCTTTGTGGAAAACAACGTCAAGGCCCTGCGTGAGCGCATCGGCGATGGCAAGGTGCTGTGCGCCCTGTCCGGCGGCGTGGATTCCTCCGTTCTGGCAGCTATGCTGGCTAAGGCCATCGGCAAGCAGCTGACCTGCGTGTTCGTGGATCACGGTCTGCTGCGTAAGAACGAGAAGGAAGAGGTCTGCTCTGTATTCGGCCCGGGCAATGCCAACGGCTTTGATATCAACTTTATCTGTGTGGATGCCCGCGAACGTTACTTTGCAAAGCTGGCTGGTGTTACCGAGCCGGAGCGCAAGCGCAAGATCATCGGCGAAGAGTTCATCCGTGTGTTTGAAGAGCAGGCCAAGAAGATCGGCAAGGTGGATTTTCTGGCACAGGGTACCATTTACCCGGATGTCGTTGAGAGCGGTCTGGGCGGTGAGTCCACTGTTATCAAGAGCCACCACAACGTTGGCGGTCTGCCCGACACCGTGGACTTCAAGGAGTTGGTGGAGCCGCTGCGCAACCTGTTCAAAGACGAGGTGCGTCAGGCTGGCCGTGAGCTGGGCCTGCCCGAATATCTGGTCAGCCGTCAGCCGTTCCCCGGCCCGGGTCTTGGCATCCGCATCATCGGCGAAGTGACCCCGGAGAAGGTGGCTATCGTGCAGGATGCCGACGCGATCTGGCGTGAGGAGATCGCAAAGGCAGGTCTGGATAAGGAGATCAGCCAGTACTATGCAGCCTTGACCAACATGCACAGTGTGGGCGTCATGGGCGACGAGCGCACCTATGATTACGCTGTGGCGCTGCGTGCTGTGACCACCACCGACTTCATGACTGCGGAGAGCTACAATATGCCTTGGGATGTTCTGGGCACTGTCACTAGCCGCATCGTCAATGAGGTCAAGCATGTGAACCGCGTGTTCTATGATTGCACCGGTAAGCCGCCGGCAACCATTGAGCTCGAATAATGAAATTACGCGAACTTTCAACGTTGCTATGAGCAAAATCGAAAGAAAAATCGCGCTGTGACATTAGTTTGACACTAAGCCGCGGAAAACTTCATTGTGGAGCCACCCGGATCACTGGTTCGGTTTAACATTTGAGAATAATTTGAAAGCCCCGGAAAGTTACGAGTTTACGTTTCTTTCCGGGGCTTTTTGACATTATTGACATTAAGAAAATGCCCTGACATTATCGAAAATAGATGATACTGAATCGACAGTAAGGTGGCATCATACATATACTCCTTTTATGATTTTTGTAAGTTTGCATTCAATGTCTTAATCCGCAAAATATAAACCTTTTATGAAATCCTCTTGACAAAGTGAGAACGGGCAGTATAATAAAAATGAACATTGTTCATATTGAGGGTGACCACATGAATACAATCGTAACCTCCAAGGAAGATATCTTAAAAAACAGCCGTGAGCTTATCCGGGAAAAGGGCTGGGCGGCGGTCAGTATCCGTTCTGTCGCCTCGGCATGCGGGGTCTCGGTCGGCTCGATCTACAACTATTATGACTCCAAGGCTGAGCTTATCAGCGCCACGGTCGAGAGCGTCTGGTGCGAAATTTTCCACCGCCCGCAGGACGAGGCTGTATTTCAGGATGTGCAGACCTGTGTCAAATGGATGTACGAGCGCATGGCCTACGGCTGTGAGCAGTATCCTGGATTCTTCACACTGCACTCTCTCGGCTTTATGCAGGAGGACAAGGCCGATGGCAAACGGCACATGCAGCAAATCTGGCACCATATCTTAAATGGTCTGTGTACGGTGCTGCAACAGGATACCAAAATCCGTCCTGACGCTTTTAATGCGCAATTCACCGTTGAAAAATTTGCCGATGTTCTATTTTCGCTGATGCTGTCTGCCTTGCTGCGGCAGGACTACGACCCCGCCGCTGTGCTGGAAATCGTGCGCAGAACCTTATATTGACTGCATTTTCTTCCCACACTGCTGTGGGAATTTTATAATGTCCAAAATGAACACTGTTCACTCAAGGGAGACACTCATAGGAAAGTTCATCGCAATATCCTGTTGCTGCTCGCCTGTCTTGTGTGGAGGAATGCAAGCTTCAACATCCTGCGCTTTGGATGCAACTTTGCCGAGCAAGCCCTTGATGACCGTAAAAACGAAGTCGGCCCTGCAAAAAATGCAGTGTTACAATCAATTTAATCTATCAACAAGGAGCAATCAACTATGCAAGCAATCGTAGAAACTGTTTTTGATGCTGTGTATCTGGTATCCGTCATCACCATCGGTATCCTGATGATTTGTGGCTGCAAGGGCAACCACCAGTTCAAGCTGTTCGGTCTGATGGCTGTCGTTCTGGGTGCCGGCGACTCGTTCCATCTGATTCCCCGTGCTCTGGCTCTGTGCACCACGGGCTTTGAAAACTTTACCGTTCCTCTGGGTCTGGGTAAGTGGATCACCTCTGTGACAATGACTGTCTTTTATGTGCTGCTGTACTATGTATGGCGTGAGCGCTACCGGGTCAAGGGCAACAATGGCCTGACTGCCGCCATCTACGGTCTGGCTGCCGTGCGTGTTATCCTGTGCATGATGCCGCAGAACCAGTGGCTGAGCGCCGAATCCCCGCTGTCCTGGGGCATTTACCGTAACATTCCTTTTGCACTGATGGGCCTGCTGATCATCGTGCTGTTCTACCGCAGCGCCAAGGAGCATAACGACGCGGCTTTCCGCTGGATGTGGCTGACCATCGTGCTGAGCTTCGGTTTCTACATTCCCGTTGTTCTTTGGGCCAATACCGTCCCCATGATCGGTATGCTGATGATCCCCAAGACCTGCGCCTATGTGTGGACCGTTCTCATCGGCTATTCTGCTATGAAGAAGGAATGTAAGTGATTTGTTCACAGCACCGATTTATGAAATAAATTGCTTCGTAAAGATCCAAGCTTACCGAACCGGAATGATCTTACTTGATAAAACTGGATCAGGTAAACTTGTAAGCCCCCTGCCGGTGATGAACTGGCAGGGGGCTTTTTATGTGTGTACGGCTAGTTTAACAGAATACTTGATCTTTGCCGCGATTACGATGCATCCAGCAATTCGTCCGGGTCCTCGATGGCTTCTTCGATGGTCTCTTCCTCAGGAGTGGGTTCATCGACATCGGACGGAGCGAACAGGTCACGGATGAAGTCGCGCAGGAGGACGAGGCTGTTGTCAAGGTCGGCATCCTCGCTCAGCAGCTGCTGGATCATATCCGGCTTATCGGTGATCAGGTCGTCCACGCCGATGCTCAGCAGTTCGCTGGCATCCTCTTCGCGGTTGACGGTCCATGCGGAGATCGTCTTGCTGCGCTTATGGATCTGCTGCACCATACCGGAGGTGATAAAGGTGGACTGTACGCTGAAGAAATCTGCGGCAGGCAGATCGTAATAACTGCCCACGCCCAGTGCAAGGATATAGCCGGTCCGGATCTCCGGTGCCAGCTCCTTGACCTTGCAGAGGGTTTCATAACTCTGCGAGGTGATGGTGCAGTCCTGTGCAAAGCCTTTTTCGCGGATGATGCGGATGGTTTCCGCTTCCAGCTCCGGGGTGGCGGCATTGGGCTTGATCTCAATGTTCAGCTGGATCTTACCTTTGCACAGGTCCAGCACTTCTTCCAGTGTGGGAACTTTGGCACCAGTGTACTTCTGGCCGAACCAGCGCCCGGCATCCAGCTTACGAACCTCGTTATAGGTCAGGTCGTAGATGTTCTCGTTGCGGCCGGTGCAGCGGCGCAGGCTGGTATCGTGGGTCACCATGACCACGCCGTCCCTGGTCATCTGCACATCCAGCTCGGCCCACTCGCAGCCCTGATCGATGGCCAGCTGGAAAGCGGGCAGGGTGTTTTCCGGTGCGGCAGCGGAGTAGCCGCGGTGCGCGGTGACTACCGGCGCAACGCCGCCCAGCATGGAGAGCAGCTCGTCGTCTCTGGGCAGGGCAAGGTAACAGAATGCCAGCGCAAAGGTGAGCAGAGTAGCACCCGCAACCGATGCACCCAGAAGCAGCCTGCCGGTGGAACGGTGATGCTTTCCGCTCTGGACCGGCTCCGGCTCAGAGGGGAGAGACTCCCGCAGGCGGCAGTGCAGCATGGCGAGGATCGTGCACTGCGCCATGGTGATGGCGCAGTCGATCAGGAACTGGAAGAAAGGCATCTCAATGGCCAGCGCCGCGCGGGACAGTGCAAACATGGCCTGTGTGCTCTGCAGCCCGACCGCGATGATGATGCCGTACAGCGGCACGGCAACCGCTGCCGTCAGCAGCAGGGAACGCAGGACGACCGAGAGGTTCCAGCGCAGCAGCAAAAGAAAAGCACGGAAGACGCGCCTGCGGATGCAGCAAAAGCTTTCCTTTACCGACTGCCACAGGCTTTTGCGCTCCAGCACGAACAGCGGCAGCACCAGCACCCAGCTGACACAGAGGAACAGCAAGGCGGCACCGGCAGCCAGATAGAGCAGGTAATACCGGCTGTTTGCCCGGATGACACCCATGATGTATTCCGGCACGGCAAGCTGCGTGATATAGTTATAGGCGAGGAAGAAGTTGGTGAACGGGATCAGCACGGCACTGTAGACCAGAACGAGCCAGTTTTGCGGCAGGAATGCGTGGCGGATATCTGCAAGAGAGGTGCGCAGCAGGGCAGGCAGGCGGATCGTTTCGCCCTTGCGGGCAAGATCCAGCCCATGCAGCAGGACGGAAAACTCATACAGCGCCCAGAACGCGGTCAGGATGGCAATGAGCGTGATGCACAGGATGATCGCAGGGGAGGAAAAGATATCGGAAGCGTTGTTGTTGCTCAGGTAGTGCATGGGTGCGAACCGCAGCGTGAGCGACCAGAGCTGCTGCATCAGGGGGACGAACAGCAGGTTCGTTGCAGCCTTATACAGGACGATGACCGCGAGCAGGGGGATCTCGGCGCGGCGGATGATAGCCCGGGCGGAGTGTTTCATGGAGTTGTAGGTTTCGTTGGAGGCGCGGAGTGAAGTGAGCAGATTTTTCAATTTGACATGGCCGTCCTTTTATATTCTGCAAAATGACCCGCCCCGAAGCTTCCCGGCGGGCTGTTCTGCGAAAAAAATTTACATATTAAATATAGTGTAACATAACTTCTTATAAAATAAAATGCAGCAGGGGCAGACAGAATCCACAAAATTAAAAGAGAATTTTTGGCAGCTGAGTGTGCGGCGCAAAATGCCCGCAAAAAGGCGAGAAAGCGGAGGAACGATGAATCGTTAAAAAATTGTAGAACTTTGCGCGACAGATGTTGATTCGCATGGACTTTTATAGAATCTCTTGCATTTTTATGGAAAATTCAGTATAATAAGACTAATTTTGAAAGCTCACACAGACAACCAGGAGGTCTTACCATGGCTTCAAAGATCAATAAGGGAGAAATCCTCGCCAAGTTTTTTGATGACGGGGAATACACTGCACTGTTTGCTGACGGTGCAGTGAGCGCTGCCTGCGGCTATGCGGCAGGTCAGCAGGCTTACGCTGTTTACCAGAACGGCGAAGCTGTTACCGTAAAGGATGTTGAAAAGAACATCAAGGTTCTGGAGATGGCAGCTCAGACTGGCTGCCCGGTCGTCACCTTCTATAACTCCGTCGGCGCAAAGCTGGCTGAGGGTCTGGACGTACTGACCGCCAGCGCAAAGCTGAATGCGCAGATCGCAAAGGTTTCCGGCGTGATCCCGCAGGTGGCTGTTGTTCTGGGTGTCTGCGGCGGCACCAGCGCACTGAGCGCTGCCAATGCAGATGTCTGCATCATGGCTGAGGGCGCAGAGCTGTTCTTCACCGCTCCGTTCACCTCTGCTGCCAAGGGCGACAAGGTGGCCGATGCCGGCACCGCAGCCGCCGCTGCAAAGGCTGGCGTGGCCGCCATTGTGGCACCCACTGCTGAGGAAGCTGCCGAGAAGGCTGCTCACATCGTGGGCCTGCTGCCGGCCAACAACCTGACCGGCCCTGCGATCTTTGAGTTCGAGCAGCCCACTGCTGCTCTGGCTGCCGGTGCAGAGCCTGCAAAGGCTGCTGCTGCCGTGGTCGATAAGGACAGCGCTGTGGAGCTGTATGCAGGCTTTGGCAAGTCTGTTTACACTGCATTTGCCACCGTGGGCGGCAACGCCGTGGGCGTTGTGGCCACCGGCAAGACCCTGTGCCACAACTGCGTGGCCAAGGCTTCCCGCTTTGTGCGCCTGTGCGATGCCTTCAGCGTGCCGGTGATCACCATTGTGGATACCGAGGGCTTTGTGCCCAGCGCGACCGATGACATTGCAGGCGGCATCCGTGAGGCTGCCCGTCTGGCTGCTACCTATGCCGACGCTACCACCGCAAAGGTGGCTGTGCTGGCTGGCAAGGCCGTCGGCCCTGTTTACACCGCTCTGGCTGCTGCCGATCTGCGCATTGCCGTGGCTGGCTGCACCGTCAGCGCACTGGAACCCAGCGCAGCGGTCAGCGTCCTGTACAAGGAAGAGATCGATGCTTCCGACAACATCATTGCAGCCACCAACGCAAAGGCTGCTGCTTACACCGCCGAGGTGTGCAGCGCAGCAAATGCAGTTGCCTGCGGCGCTGCTGACCTGACCTGCGATGCAGCCAATGTGCGTGCAAGCGTTGTTGCCGCACTGGAACTGCTGAGCACCAAGCGTGCTGCCCGCCTGCCCAAGAAGCACGGCAACATGGCTCTGTAATCGTCTGTATAAATCTTTTTGATACGATTTTGATTTGGAGGATCCTTCCATGAAGTACTACAATATTACCGTCAATGGCGTTGCTTACAGCGTCTCCGTGGAGGAGACTGCCGCTGGTGCTGCTCCGGTTGCTGCTGCAGCTCCTGCCGCACCCGCTGCTCCTAAGGCTGCTCCGGCTCCCGCTGCTGCTCCCAAGGCTGCTGCAGGCGCTGCTGGTGCCGTTGCCGTCAAGGCTCCCATGCCCGGCAACATTCTGGATGTCAAGGTCAAGGCCGGTGCATCCGTGAAGGCTGGCGACGTGCTGGTGATCCTGGAGGCCATGAAGATGGAGAACGAGATCGTTGCTCCGCAGGATGGCACTGTGGCTTCCATCAACGTCAACAAGGGCGACACCGTCAACTCCGGTGACGTTCTGGTTTCCATGAACTAAGGGAGAGGTGACAATCATGGCCAAAAAGCCGATCAAGGTTACTGAGGTCGTCCTGCGCGATGCCCACCAGTCTCTGCTGGCCACCCGCATGACCATGGATGAGATGCGTCCCATCCTGCCGGAAATGGATAAGATCAACTACTTCTCCGTGGAGTGCTGGGGCGGCGCTACGTTCGACAGCTGCATCCGCTTTCTGGACGAAGACCCGTGGGAGCGCCTGCGCATCCTGCGCAAGGAGCTGCCCCACCAGAAGCTGCAGATGCTGTTCCGCGGCCAGAACATGCTGGGCTACCGCCCCTACGCAGACGATGCCGTTGAGTACTTTGTGCAGAAGTCTGTTGCAAACGGCATCGACGTGATCCGTATTTTCGATGCACTGAACGATCCGCGCAACCTGCAGACCGCCATCAAGGCAGCCAACAAGGAAGGCGCTCATGTGCAGGGCTGCATCAGCTACACCCTCAGCCCCGTGCACAACAACGAGTACTTTGCAGCCTACGCCAAGACCCTGGAGGAGATGGGCGCAAACTCCATCTGCATCAAGGATATGGCCGGTCTGCTGACCCCCTATACCTGCTACGATCTGGTGAAGAAGCTGAAGGAGACCGTCAGCATCCCTGTTGATATCCACAGCCACTACACCGCAGGTCTGGCTTCCATGTCCATCCTGAAGGGCATCGAGGCAGGTGCCGACATCATCGATACCGCCATGAGCCCCCTGAGCCTGGGCACCAGCCACATGCCCACCGAGAGTCTGGTCGCTGCCCTGCAGGGCACCGATTACGACACCGGTCTGGATCTGAAGCAGCTGAACGTTGTGCGCGCATACTTTGCAAAGCTGCGCGAGAAGTACATTGCCAACGGCCAGATCAGCCCGAAGAGCCTGGGCGTGGATGCAAACACCCTGCTGTATCAGGTGCCGGGCGGCATGTTCTCCAACATGCTCAAACAGCTGAAGGATGCCGGCAAGGAAGATAAGCTGGACGAAGTGCTGGCAGAGATCCCCCGCGTCCGCGAGGATGCAGGCTATCCGCCGCTGGTCACCCCCACCAGCCAGATCGTTGGTACGCAGGCTGTGTTCAATGTGATCCTGGGCGAGCGCTACAAGATGGTCACCAAGGAGTTCAAGGGTCTGGTCCACGGTGATTACGGCAAGACTCCCGCTCCCATCAAGCCCGAGTTCACCAAGAAGATCCTGGGCGACGAGCAGCCCATTACCTGCCGCTTTGCTGATACTCTGGCTCCTGAGATGGACAAGCTGAAGGCAGAGGCTGCCAAGTGGGCAACGCAGGAAGAGGATGTGCTGACCTACGCAATGTTCCCGCAGGTGGCACCCAAGTTCTTTGAAAAGCGCAATGCCAAGAAGCAGGGCGTGGACGGCGACCATGTGGACTACACCAATCAGTCTCATCCCGTCTGATTTTTCATAACGGATTCCGGAGCTTCCCGCTTTTGCGGCGGGAGGCTCCTTTTTGTGTTTTGCACCGGATCTGGCCCCAAAAATGGGCGGCGGCTCATTGACATGAAAATCCATCCATTTTATAATGAATCAAAATGGATGCAGCCGACACCCGGGCATCCCCGGAAAAAGAAGAGGTGATCTGCATGAGAAGCATCACGGTACAACGCCTTGCGGAATTTACAGAGCAGGATTATGAATTTACCTTCGGCATCACCCGGAAGGAATTTGCCCAGATGCTGGAAGCACTGAATGCGGCTTATTGCAAGGAGCACCGGCGCAGGCCGCATTTTACCAAGATCACAATGCAGGATAAGCTGGTGCTGACTTTGCTCTACCGCCGCGAGTACCGCAGCATGGAGAACATTGCGGCAGAATACGGTGTCTCCCGCGATACCATTGCGGACAATATCCACTGGGTGGAGCGCGCACTGCTGAACGCAAATCTGCTGCAGAACAGCGTGACCTGCGTATATAAAACCAACTGAAACAGGCTCTGATACAGGATCGGAAGATTTTGTATCAGAGCTTTTTTGCTTTGCACCGTGTATTGCGGCCGGTTTTGGCGGCGGCACGCAACAGTGCACCTTGAATTTTGGGCCGAAGAATAGTAAAATGAAACTATATGTATCGTAACATGGGTTTGTGTACCCAAAGGCGGATACGTATACCGAAACTTGTAAGCTGAAACACTGAAAATGTAAGAACAGGAGAGCGTTATGATCTTAAGCATGACCGGCTTTGGCCGGGGGACTGCTGTGCGCAATGGCCGTGAGATCACGGTGGAGCTGCGCAGCGTGAATTCCCGCTACTTTGAGTATTCTTCGCGCATCCCGCGCACCTGCAGCTATCTGGACAGCCGCCTGAAAAAGCAGCTCAACGAGCGCATTTCCCGCGGCAAGGTGGAGCTGAGCATGACCGTGCAGAATGTGGACGCTGCCGATACGGTGGTGGCCGTCAACATGGAGCTGGCACGCAGCTACCAGCAGGCCATGCGGGATATTTCGGAACAGCTGGGTGTCAAGAACGATATCTCTGCGGGTGTGCTGACCCGCTTCCCGGATGTGCTCACCACCCGCCACGCGGATGTGGACGAGGAACAGCTGTGGGAAGATGTTTCTGCCGTTACCGCACAGGCGCTGGACCGCTTTGTGGAGATGCGCGCCGCCGAGGGTGCCAAGATGAAGGCAGACGTGGAAAACCGCCTGAACTTCCTCGAGGAGTGCGTGGGCAGGGTGGAGACTTTGAGCGCAGGCCGCGTGGAAGCCTACACCAACCGCCTGTACGAGAAGCTCAAGGTCATTCTGGAGGACCGCGATATCGACGATGCCCGCGTGCTGACTGAGGCCGCTATTTTTGGCGATAAGACCGCTGTGGATGAAGAGACGGTGCGCCTGCGCAGCCACATTGCGCAGTACCGCGATATCCTCAAGCTGGACGAGCCGGTGGGCCGCAAGCTGGACTTTTTGACGCAGGAGCTGAACCGCGAGACCAATACCATCGGCTCCAAGTGTCAGGATCTGGATATCACCCGCATCGTGGTGGATATGAAGGCGGAGATCGAAAAGATCCGCGAACAGATCCAGAATCTGGAGTGATACAGAAAATTCGGAGGGGTTTATGAAGCTCATCAACATCGGGTTTGGCAATATGGTCAGTGCAGGCCGTGTGGTGGCAGTGGTCAGCCCGGACTCCGCCCCGGTCAAGCGCCTTGTAAAGGAAGCGCGGGAGCGCGGAATGCTGATCGATGCATCCTATGGCCGCAGCACCCGTGCAGTGCTTATCATGGACTCCGATCATGTGGTGCTCTCGGCGCTTCAGCCGGAAACGGTGGCCAACCGTGCGGCAGGGCAGGAGGGCAAAACACCAACAGAGGAGGAACAGACCCATGGCGAACGATAAATATTTGTTTGTGGTCTCCGGCGCGGCCGGTACCGGCAAGGACAGCGTGGTGAAGGCACTGCGCGAAGCACACCCGGAGATCGAAAAGACTGTTTCCGCCACCACCCGCGCACCGCGTCCCGGTGAGCAGGAGGGCGTGGATTATTATTACCGCACCCGGGAGCAGTTCCAGCAGCTGATCGAGAACGATCAGGTGGTGGAGCACAACTTCTACAACGGCAACTACTACGGTACCCTGCGCGAGGAAGTGGACAAGCGCCTTGCAGCCCGGAAGGTGGTCGTTCTGGTCATCGATGTGCACGGCGCAGCGAACATCCGCCGCATGTTCCCGGGCGCGACCACCGTGTTCCTGCTGCCGCCGTCGGTGGAGGAGCTGGAGCGCCGTCTGCGGGGCCGCGGCACCGAGACCGAGGAGAGCATTCAGGAACGTCTTGCCACCGCCCAGAAGGAGCTGGCCCAGCAGGATAAATTCACCCTGAAGCTGGTCAACGACCAGGTCGATACCTGCGCCGATGCACTGTATCAGGCCATCTGCCAGCGCATTGGTGCCGCAGAATAACATTTTGAAGGAGCTGGACGAATGCCCAAAACGGTAGGCGTTGCCGTCAGCAATGCGACCTTCCACTTTGATAAGCTTTATACCTATGCCGTCATGCCGGATCAGCAGAATGCGGTAAAACTTGGCAGCATGGTGCTGGTGCCCTTTGGCCGTGGCAGCCGCGCCCGCATGGGCGTGGTGCTGGCCTGCGATGCCGAACCGGAAAGTGCAAAGCTGAAATATCTTTTCGACGTGGCCCCGGCATCCGCCTGCCTGACCCCGGAACTGCTGCGGCTGGTGCACTTTTTGAAGGAGCGCACCTTCTGCACCTATTACGAAGCGGTCAAGGCGGTCATTCCCTATGGTGCGCAGTACAAGCCCGCTGTGGCGGCAGACGGTGTGACGCCGGTGCTGCAAAAGCAGCTCACCCGCCACACCGAGAACTCCTACCGCCTTGTGGGCGGGCTGCCGCCAAAGCCGAAGCCGACGGCCAAGCAATTGGCGACAGTGGCGCTGCTGGGCGGCGGGCCGCGCACCCTGAACGAGCTGGAAGACAAGGGCATCAGCCGTGCCGTGCTGGATAACCTGTGCGCCAAAGGCGTGCTGGAATGCAGCAAGGTGAACAAATCCATCGACCTGTATTCGTCCATCCCGCTGAAAAACGAGCCGATCACCCTCACGCAGGAGCAGCAGGCGGCTTACGATGCTCTGCTGCCAAAGCTGGAAGACGATGCACCCCACTCGGCGCTGCTCTATGGCGTGACCGGCAGCGGCAAGACGCTGGTGTTTTTAAAGCTCATTGCCCGCTGTCTGGAGCAGGGCAGGCGTGCGCTGGTGCTGGTGCCGGAGATCAGCCTGACCCCGCAGATGATCCTGCGGCTCAAGAGTCAGTTTGGCCGCCGGGTGGCGGTGCAGCACTCTGCCCTCAACCACACCGAACGCCTTTTGCAGTGGCAGATGATCCAGGACGGCGGCGCAGACATCGTGGTGGGCACCCGCAGCGCCATCTTTTCGCCGCTGGAAAACATCGGGCTCATCATCATCGATGAGGAGCAGGAGCACACCTACCGCTCGGAATCCGCGCCCCGCTATTCTGCCCACGAGGTGGCCCGGCAGCGCGCGGCGGAAAACGGTGCATTGCTGCTGCTGGCAAGCGCCACCCCCAGCACCGAGAGCTTTTACGCGGCCCAGCATGGCCGCACCCAGCTGGTGCGGCTGACCCAGCGCTACGGCGGCAACCCGCTGCCCACGGTGCAGATCGTGGATATGCGCGCAGAGCTGGCGGCAGGCAACCCGCGGGAGATCAGTTTGTCGCTGGAAGATGCCATCCGCCGCAATCTGGATGCAGGCAAGCAGACCATTTTGCTGCTGAACCGCCGGGGCTACCAGACCATGGCCCAGTGCGAGGACTGCCGCGAGGTGCTCAAGTGCACAAAGTGCAGCGTGCCGATGGTGTACCACAAAGCGGCGCACAAGGTATTGTGCCACTACTGCGGCAGCCAGATGGAACCGCCCACTGTGTGCCCCGCCTGCGGCGGCAAGCTGCAGTACCGGGGCTTCGGCACCCAGAAAGCCGAGGAAGAGCTGGCAAAGCTGTTCCCGGATGCGCGGGTGCTGCGCATGGATCAGGATTCCACTGCCGCAAAGGATGCCCACGAAAAGCTGCTGGCAAGGTTTGCAAACCACGAATATGACATCATGGTGGGCACCCAGATGGTGGCCAAGGGACTGGATTTTGAGGATGTGACCCTTGTGGGCGTGCTGGGCATCGACTCGCTGTTGTTTGCACAGGGCTTCCGCGCGTATGAGAACGTGTTCAGCCTCATCACGCAGGTGGTGGGCCGCAGCGGCCGGGCCAGAGACCCGGGCTTTGCCATCATCCAGACCACCGACCCCGATAACCCGGTGCTGAACCTTGCCGCCGCGCAGGACTACGATGCCTTTTTTGAGCAGGAGATCGCCTACCGCAAGCTGGGCCTGTACCCGCCCTTCTGCGGGCTGTGCGTCATTGGCTTTGCAGGCGCAAAGGAGATCGAGGTGGCACGGGCGGCGGCGCGCTTTGCGGCCCTGCTGGGCCAGCAGGCGGCAAAACAGCCGGACCTGCCGCTGCGGGTGCTTGGCCCCACGCCCGGCAGCATTGAAAAGATCAACGACACCTACCGCTACAAACTTACCATCAAGTGCCGCAACGACCGCCGCTTCCGCGATCTCGTGCGCAGCACACTGGAAAGATACGAACAGGAAAAACTTCCGTCCAAGGCCACCGTTGCGGTGGACCTGCACTCGGACGGTGACATCTGATTTGGAGGTACCATAAATGGCTATCCGCAATATTGTAAAAGAGGGCGATCCCATCCTGAACAAGGTCTGCCGCCCCGTCACCACCTTTGATGACCGTCTGGCTACCCTGCTGGACGACATGCACGAGACCATGATCGCCGCCGACGGCGTGGGTCTGGCCGGCCCGCAGGTGGGCATGCTGCGCCGTCTGTTCGTGGTGTGGGACACCACCGACGCGCCCGAGGAGATCCCCGAAGATTACGAATATAAGTTCATCGACTTCGTCAACCCGGAAATTCTGGCTGTATCCGAGGAAGAGGAGACCGCCTACGAGGGCTGTCTGTCCTTCCCGGGCCACAACGGCGCTGTGACCCGCCCCGCCGCGGTCAAGGTGCGCGCACAGGACCGCCACGGTGAGTGGTTCGAGCTGGAAGCTGAGAATTTGCTGGGCCGCTGCATCCAGCACGAGAACGACCATCTGGACGGCATTACCATCATGCAGTCCAGCGAGTATTTCTATGAGGATACCGAAGAGGGCAAAAAAGCTGCCCGCGAAGCGAAAGGAAACAAGTAATGCGCATTTTGTTCATGGGCACGCCGGATATTGCCGCAGAGTGCCTCAAAGCCCTGTATGCCGCCGGGCATGACATCTGCGCGGTGTACACCCGGCGGGACAAGCCGGTTGGCCGCAAGCAGGTGCTTACCGCACCCCCGGTCAAGGAAGTGGCCCTTGCCCACGGCACGCCGGTGTTCCAGCCCCGCACCCTGCGGGACGGCAGCGAGGACGAGAACATCCGCGCACTGGCCCCGGAACTGATCGTGGTGGTGGCTTACGGCTGCATCCTGCCGAAGTCTGTGCTGGAAGCGCCGAAGTACGGCTGCATCAACCTGCATGTCTCCCTGCTGCCCAAGTACCGCGGCAGCGCCCCGGTGCAGTGGGCCGTGCTGAACGGCGATGCCGAGACAGGCGTTTCCATCATGCAGATGGACGAGGGCCTTGACACCGGCGATGTGCTCTGCTGCGAGAAGATCGCCATTGACCCGGAGGAGACCAGCGGCCAGCTGTTTGATCGCGTGACTGCCGTGGGTGCACGGGTGCTGTGCGAGGTGGTGCCCGCCATCGCCGCCGGAACGCTGAAACCCCAGCCGCAGGATCATGAGAACGCCTGCCTTGCACCTATGCTGAACAAGGAGATGGCAGAGTTCCGCCTGACCGAATCGGCTGCCCACATCCACAACTGGGTGCGCGGCATGAACCCGTGGCCCGGTGCATGGTTCGTCACCTCCGGCGGCAAAAAGCTCAAGGTGATGGAGTGCCGTGCCGTGGAAGCTCACGGCGAAGCGCCCGGCACCGTGCTGGCCACAAAGCCGCTCACGGTGGCTTGCGGTGAGGGGGCCGTCCAGCTGCTGAATGTGGTGCCGGAAGGCAAAAAGCCCATGGACGGCACCGCCTTTGCGGCCGGTCAGCGCCTGAAAACGGGGGATATCCTCTGATGGCGGCGAATCCCCGCGCGGCGGCAGTGGCGGCGCTGGTGCGGCAGGAGCAGGATGGTTTTTCCAACCTTGTTCTGGATGCCGAACTCAAGCGCCAGCAGCTGGAAGGCCGCGATAAAGCTTTTGCCAGCGCCATCTTTTACACGGTGCTGGAACACCGGGGCACGCTGGACTACATCCTGTGCCAGTTCCTGCCCAAGGGCCTTGCCAAGCTGGATGCACCGGTGCGCGAAATATTGCGCGCGGCGCTGGCGCAGGCCCGCTATATGCAGGTGCCGGTGTCCGCTGCGGTGAACGAGGCCGTCAAGCTGACCCGTGCCTTCAAAAAATCCAGCGCATCCGGTCTGGTCAACGCCGTGCTGCGCAAGGCGTGCAGCTACGACCTGAGCACCGCAAGCTTCAAAAACGAAGTGGAACGGCTCATGGTGCTTGGCTCTGCCGGGCGGGATGTGGCGGAATTTCTGCACAAAAACTACCCGGACGAAGCACTGGATATCCTTACCTACAAGGCCGACGGCGGCATGACCAGCCTGCGGGCGAACCCGCTGAAAGGCAGTGCCGATGAGCTTTGTGCAAAGCTGCTGGCTTCCGGTGCAAAGGAAGCAAAGCGGGGCATTGTGCCCGGCAGTGTGCTGGCCCGCTTCGAGGGCAGCCCGGCGGAAAATGAGTTGTTCCGGCAGGGGTACTTCCATGTGGAAGGGCAGGCCAGCCAGCTGGCGGCGCTCTGCGTGGACCCACAGCCAGGAGAAACAGTCATCGACCTGTGCGCCGCGCCCGGCGGCAAGACCATCCTGCTGGCCGAGCAGATGCACAGCACCGGCAGGCTTTACAGCTGCGATGCCGCCGAGAACCGCGTGGGCCTGATCCGCACGGCAGTGCAGCGCATGGGCTTGACTAATGTGGAAGCCCTGTGCAACGATGCCACAAAGGTGAACCCGGCCCTGCCGCAGGCCGACCGCATTTTAGCGGATGTGCCCTGCAGCGGCCTTGGCATTCTGGCAAAAAAGCCGGATCTGCGCTACAAAAAGCTGGAACCGGCCCGCGAAGCTGAATTATTGGCCACGCAGTCGGCCATCCTCGATACGGCGGCACAGCTGCTGAAAGCGGGCGGCAGGCTGGTGTACTCCACCTGCACCATCGACCCGGCAGAAAACCAGCAGCAGATCGCGGCATTTCTGGCCCGCCACCCGGAGTTTACGGTGGTGGAGCCTGCCGCAGCGCTGCCCGCCGGGATGACGGCAGGGGAGCACGGCGCGCTTTCGGTGCCCACCCGTACCGGCATGGACGGTTTTTTCCTGTGCGCCATGCAGAAAAACGGGGAAAAGCTGCAATGAAACAGGTGGCTTGTTCGTAAAAAACAATAGGAGAACACAATGGAACAAAAACGCTGTATCTCTTCCTTTACGCTGGCAGAGCTGACCGCTGAACTGAAAGCGATGGGTCAGCCGGGCTTCCGGGCAAAGCAGATCTTCCACTGGGTGCACCAGAAGCTGGTCACCGAGTTTTCTGCCATGACCGACCAGCCCAAGACCCTGCTGGCAAAGCTGGAAGAAAGCTTCTACATTGCCGCGCCCAAGATCGAGCGCAGGCAGGAAGCAAAGGACGGCACGGTAAAATATCTGCTGCGCATGGCGGACGGCAACTGCATCGAGACCGTCGTGATGCGCTACCACTACGGCAACACGGTGTGTGTGTCCACGCAGGTGGGCTGCCGCATGGGCTGCCGCTTCTGCGCGTCCACCCAGGCGGGCCGCGTGCGCGATCTGGAAGCAGGCGAGATCTGCTCTGAGATCTACACCGCCCAGAAGGATATCGGGGAGCGCATTTCCCACATCGTGCTCATGGGCATTGGCGAACCGCTGGATAACTTTGACGAAGTGATGAAGTTTCTGGAGAACATCACCTCGCCCGAGGGCGTGAACATCGGGATGCGCAACATCAGCCTTTCTACCTGCGGTCTGGTGCCCAAGATCGACCAGCTGGCCGAGAAAAAGCTGCAGCTGACCCTCTCGGTGTCGCTGCATGCACCCAACAATGAAATTCGCAGCGGCATGATGCCGGTGAACGATGCCTATCCCGTGGAAGTGCTGATGCAGGCCGTGCGGCGCTATCAGGATACCACCGGCCGCCGCGTGAGCTTTGAATATTCCATGGTGCGCGGTGTCAATGATTCCGATGCCTGCGCCAAACAGCTGGCAAACCTGATCCGGGGCATGGGTGCCCATGTGAACCTGATCCCCATCAACCCGGTGGACGGCAGCCCGTACTCGGCCACCGATGCAGCCAACGTGCACCGCTTCCAGCAGAAGCTGGAGAGCCTTGGCGTGAACGCTACGGTGCGCCGCCGCCTTGGCAGCGAGATCAGCGCCGCATGCGGCCAGCTGCGCCGTGACGAAATGAACGGGAAAGCGTAAATATTAAAGGGAGAAGCCTATGAAACTTGCAGGAAAAACGGATGTCGGCAGGGTCCGGCAGGATAATCAGGACGATTATCGCGCAGGAGAACTGCCCGGCGATGCCGCATGGCTGCTGGTATGCGACGGCATGGGCGGTGCACGCGGCGGCAGGGAAGCCAGCCAGAGCGCGTGCGATGTGATCGAGCGCTGCTTTCAGGAGCAGTATGCTTCCAAGTGCCTGCCCGGCGAAGAGGAGACCTTTTTGAAAAAGAGCCTGCTCAGCGCCAACCGCTTTGTGTTCCAGAAGGCCCTGCGTGAGGAATCGCTGGCGGGCATGGGCACCACGGCTGTGTGCGCACTGGTGCGCGGCGGCAAGGTGTTCCTGTGTCATGCAGGCGACTCGCGGGCGTACCTGTACCGGGACGGCAGGCTTGCCCAGCTCACCCACGACCACTCCTATGTGCAGGAGCTGGTGGACTGCGGCACCATTACCGTGGAGGAAGCCGAGCACCACCCCCAGAAGAACATCATCACCAAGGCGCTGGGCGTGGACTACCGGCTGGACTCGGAGTTCACCACCGCACCGCTGCAGAAAGGGGATATCCTGCTGCTGTGCTCGGACGGCCTGACCAATGCCGTGCCCAGAGAACAGCTGGAACAGCTGCTGCGCACCGGCAGGTTCTACGACCTGCCGGACCTTCTGATCCGCACGGCCAACGAGAACGGCGGCCCGGATAACATCACCGCGCTGCTGCTGTGTGTGGAGGAGGTGCGCTGATGGACAACCTGATCGGCAAAAAGCTGGACGGCCTGTATGAGGTGCGGGAGCTGATCGGTTCCGGCGGCATGGCAAACGTCTACAAGGCGGTCATGCTGGGGCACAACGGCCCGGTGCCTGCCGGTACCGTGGTGGCGGTAAAGGTGCTGCGGCAGGAGTATATGCACGACCCGGACCTTGTGCGCCGCTTTAAAAATGAATCCAAGGCCATCTCGCTGCTGAACCACCCCAACATCGTAAAAGTGTACGATGTATCGGTGAATGATGATCTGCAGTATATCGTGATGGAATATGTGGACGGCATGACATTGCGCGAGTACCTTAACCAGCGCGGCGGCAGGCTGACCAACCGGGAGACCGTGCACTTCATCTCCCAGATCTTAAAGGCGCTGGAACATGCCCACGCCAACGGTGTGGTGCACCGGGACATCAAGCCCCAGAACATCATGCTTTTGGACAACGGCCAGCTGCGCATGATGGATTTTGGCATTGCGCGCATCTCCCGTGCCGAGAACCAGCTGCTGAGCGGCAAGGCCATGGGCAGCGTGCACTATATCAGCCCGGAGCAGGCCAAGGGCGATGAGACCGACTGCACCAGCGATATCTACTCGGTGGGCGTGATGATGTACGAGATGCTCAGCGGTCATCTGCCCTTTGATGCAGACGACATGGTGGAAGTTGCCATCAAGCAGATCTCCGATAAGCCGAAGTCTTTGCACGAGATCGCGCCGGAGGTGCCGAATGCACTGGTGGAGATCACCGAAAAGGCCATGGCAAAGCTGCCGCAGAACCGCTACGCATCCGCCCGCGAAATGCTGGATGCGCTGGACACCTACGTGCACAACCCCTCCGTGATGTTCGAGTACAAGTATATTACAGAAGATGCTCCCGAAAAGGTGGTGAAACGTACCATGAACCAGAACCGTGCAAACCGTCAGGCCGAAAAGCCTGCGCCCCGCGGCAAAAAGGCCGCACCGCGCAAGAAAAAGCGCACCATCTTCCTGCCGGCACTGTTCGGCGTTACCATTGCATTTGCACTGGCGTGCCTTGCGCTGTGCTGGATGATCCTGAACGATTCCTCCAACCTGATGAACAACAAGGCCGATATCACGCTGGGCGATTATATCGGTATGACGCAGGACGAGGCTGCTGCCACCGAGCAGGTGGTCTCCGGCCAGATCAGCGTTACCTGGGAGCAGGAGTACAACAGTAACTATGCGGCGGGCTATATCTATAAGCAGTCGCCGGTGTCCGGCCGCACGGTGCGCGAGGGCCAGAATGTGACCCTGACTGTGAGCCTTGGCACCCAGTACGTTACCGTGCCGGACCTGACCAACTATGTGCAGGCCGATGCAGAGCAGCAGCTCAAGGAGCTGGGTGTCTCGGTGCTGGTAACGCAGGCTGTGGATACCTCTGTGGCATCCGGCGCGGTGATCCGCACCGACCCGGCGGCGGGCAGTCAGGTGGCTGCAGGCAGCACTGTGGTGATGTATATCAGCCGCCCGCAGGTGGCAACCACCACCAAGGTGCCCTCGCTGACCGGCATGAGCACCGCTGATGCCCGCACCCTGCTGGTGCAGAACCATCTGGGCCTTGGCAGCCAGACCGAGCAGTACAGCGACCAGCCGGTGGGCACTGTCATCAGTCAGAACCCGGCGGCAGGCTCTACCACAAAGCTGAACGGCCGCGTGAACATTGTGGTAAGCGCAGGGCCGGAGCCTGCACCGGAACCGGAAGCACCCAGCGACAGCACCACCGGCGGCGACTGGTGGAGCGGCCTGTTTGGCAGCAGCTCCTCTTCTTCCAGCACCGAGACCGGCACCGAACAGGGCACAGCGGGCAGCGGCGACCCTTCGCAGAAACCGCTGACCGACTGGTGGTCCTCGCTGCTGAGCTGACGGAGGCGTGCATGAAGGGATATATCACAAAGGGTATCGGCGGCTTTTACTATGTGAAAACGCCGGAGGGCATTGTGGAGTGCAAGCCCCGCGGCATTTTCCGCAAACAGAAGATCACGCCGGTGGCGGGCGATGAGGTGACGCTGGAGACCGAGAACGGTGCAGCCGTCATTGCCGAGATCGCACCGCGCAAAAATGTGTTCGTGCGGCCTCCGGTGGCAAATCTGGATGTGCTGTTCCTTGTGGCCAGCACCACCCAGCCCACGCCCAGCACGCTGGTGCTGGATAAGCTTGCCGCCATTGCGGTGGACAAGGGCGTGCAGCCGGTGATCGTGTGCACCAAGGGCGACTTGGCCGAGGCGGAATTCCTGCGTAAGGCCTACGAAAAATCGACCCTGCCGTTCATCCGCATCGATTACGAGACCGGCGGCGGGCTGGACGAGGTGAAGCAGTGGATCAGCGGCAGGCTGTGTGCGTTCTGCGGCAACTCCGGCGTGGGAAAATCCACCCTTTTGAACCATCTGCTGCCGGAAGCAGAGCGCGAGACCAGTGCCATCAGCCAGAAGCTGGGCCGCGGCCGCCACACCACCCGTGAGGTGACGATCTTTGAAGCCTTTGGCGGGCGCATTGCGGATACGCCGGGCTTTGCCAGTCTGGAAGCGAACCGCGCCGGGTTCATCCCCAAAGAAAATCTGGAGCATGCGTTCCCGGAGTTCGGGCCTTATCTGGGCCAGTGCCAGTTCACCGGCTGCTCCCACCGCAGCGAAAAAGGCTGTGCCGTGCGCGCCGCACTGGCCGAGGGCAGGCTCTCCCAGACCCGGTACGACAGCTACTGCGCCATGTACGAGGAAGTCAAGGACGTGAAGGATTGGCAGCGCCCGAAAGTATAAAGGATAAGGAAGAGATTCATGTCACGCTGTGTGATCATTTCGGCCTGCCCGGTTTCTCCGGAGCTGGCAGAGGCCCTGCGGCCGGACGACTTTATCATTGCCTGTGATGCAGGCTACCGCAACTGCGCACCTCTGGGGCGCAGACCCAACATCATCGTGGGTGACTTTGACACCGCCCCCTGCCCGGAACAGCAGGACGACGATATCATCGTGCTGCCCCATGTGAAGGACGATACCGACACCGAGTATGCCGCAAAGCTGGTCTCGGAAAAGGGCTTTGACGAGGTGCTGCTGCTGGGCGGCCTTGGCGGCAGACGGGTGGAACACACCCTTGCAAACCTGTGCACCGGCCTTGGGCTGGAACAGCGCGGTGTGCGCACCACCCTGCTGGATGAGCGCAGCCGCATCACCTACGTGATGCCCGGCGAGACCCGCCGCTACCCGAAGGAAAGGTACTTCTTCTTCTCGGCCTTCCCGATGGAGGGCAGGGCGCAGGGCGTGTGCGAGCGCGGCTCCTACTATGAGCTGACCGATGCGGAGCTGACCGCCAGCTACCCGCTGGGCGTCAGCAACGAGTACGCTGCCGGGTCGGACTGCATCACCATCTCCACCCGCAGCGGTGCGCTGGTGGTGGTGGAGACCATCGCAGACTGAGCGCTGCTGCCCTTGCCGGAACGTTCCGGCCCCTGCCTGCATAGGATGGGCCAGAAAACGGAAAGGCGGGGAGCATATGCAGGTAGTTGTGATCCGAAGCCCCAAGGCGCTGCGCGGCATTCTGCGCAGACTGTTCGGCATTCAAAAACAGTAAAAAAAGATCCCCTCGCTGCTGGTCGGCGGGGGGATCTTGCTTCATAATACTCCTTTTTATTGCGTCAGGGCGTTGTAACAGGCATCGAACGCCTGCATAAAATCAGTGATCTCCTGTTCCGTGGTCAGGTGGCTCAGGCTGATGCGCCACGAGGACAGCGCGTTGCGCCGGTCATGGCTCACGGCAAACACGGCGCGGGAGGGCAGGCCGTCCGAAGAGCAGGCCGATTTGACCGAGACGCATACGCCCCTGGCATCCAGCTCCCGCTGGAACACGGTGCCCTTCACGTTCTGTACGCTCAGATTTAAAATCTGCGGCACGGCGGTGTCCGGGCTGTTGATGCGCACCTTGGGGTATTGGGCAAGCCCGGTGCGCAGGCGGGCGTTCAGGGCGCGGATGTGCTCCACCCGGGCGGGCAGCTCGCTCACTGCCTTTTCCAGCGCCAGCGCCAGCGAACAGGCCAGCGCCACGGTGGGGGTGCCGCTGCGGTAGAGGGTGGTGCTCTCGCCGCCATGGATGAGCGGCTCCAGCGCAAGGCCGCGCCGCTTGACCAGCACACCGATGCCGTTCAGCCCGTAGAACTTGTGGGCGGTCAGGCTCATGGTGTCGATGCCCGCAAAGCTGACCGGCAGCTTGCCCACGGCCTGTGTGGCATCCACATGGAAGTGGCAGTGGGGGCAGGCCTTCAACATTTCCGCGATCTCGGCCACCGGCTGCACCACGCCCAGCTCACTGTCCACGGCAGTGACGGCCACCAGAATGGTGTCCGGGCGCAGCAGTTCTTTCAGGTGGGCAAGGTCCACCGTGCCGTCCTGCCGGATGTCCACAAGGTCGATCTCGTATCCCTGCTCCTGCAGGGCGGTCAGGCTGCCGCTCACCGAGGAGTGCTCCAGCGGGGTGGAAATGATGTGTCTGCCATGGTGGCGCTCCAGCCGGGCGATGCTCTTGATGGCAAAGTTGTTGGCCTCGCTGGCACCGGATGTATAGATGATCTCGGCGGGCTGCACATTCAGACTGCGGGCAATGCTCTGGGTGGCGGCATCGATGGCGGCCTTTGCAGCAGTGCCTGCTGCATGGCGGGAATTTGCATTGCCCGGGCAATTGCGCTCCACCTCGCAAAAGCGCTGTAAAACCGCTTCGTCTACCGGGGTATTGGCGGAATAATCCAGATAGATCATAAACTCTCCTGATAATTCTCTTATAATACAGATTACAATGGTAGGCTATATTATAGTGCGCTTTGGGCCGGATTGCAAGAGAAGCGGCGCAAACTTCCGGGCTGGAAATACAGGAGAATTAAGCAAAATGGTTGCACGGCGGCAAAAAGTCTGCTATAATCTCTTGAAGGACTGCCCGCTGCGGCCTTTTGCGGGGCTTTTGGCGGCGGTTTGGAAAGAGCCTGAATGAAAGGGGGAGCGCACCATGCTGCACAAGAATCATCGACTGCGCTGTATTGCACTTCTCATTTCCGGGCGGAATCATTGTTCCCAAATTTCAAGGGCATTGCCGTTTTGCTGACGGCGGTGCCTCTTTTTTTGGGGCTGCGAGTTCTGTAGGAGGCAGAAAAACTTCATGAGCGAAAAGATCGATTACTCCAAAGGCATTTACGACGCGCGCCAGCTGGGCGCAGGCCGCATGTTCATTCTGGGCGTGCAGCACATGTTTGCCATGTTTGGTGCAACGGTGCTGGTGCCGCTGCTCACCGGCCTGAGCGTTTCCACCACCCTGCTGTGCGCAGGTCTGGGCACCCTGCTGTTCCACCTCATTACCAAAAAGAAGGTGCCTGCATTCCTCGGCTCCTCCTTTGCGTATCTGGGCGGCTTCTCCATCGTGGCCCCCATGCTGGCAGATGCAGACGGCAACCTGACCGTTGCCAACACCAAGATGCTGCCCTACGCCTGCGCCGCCGTCGCATTTTCCGGTCTGGTGTATCTGGTGGCCAGCCTGCTGATCTCCACCTTCGGCATCCGCCGCATCATGCGGTTCTTCCCGCCGGTGGTTACTGGCCCCATTATCATTTCCATCGGCCTGATCCTGGCCCCCTCTGCTATCAAAAACTGCCAGTCCAACTGGATCCTGGCCTTTGTGGCACTGGGTGTCGTGATCGTGTGCAACATCTGGGGCAAGGGTATGGTCAAGATCCTGCCCATCCTCATCGGCGTGCTGGTGTCCTATGCAGTGGCACTGGTGACCGGTGCAGTGGACTTCCAGCGCATTTCTGAGGCTGCATGGGTGGGCATCCCTCTGCACAAGGAGGCCATGGGCCTGTTTGCCATCGACGGCAGCCCGGAGTTCATCAGCGCACTGTTCACCATCATCCCCATTGCATTGGCAACCATGATGGAGCATGTGGGCGATATCGCCGCCATCAGCGCAACCGTGGGCCACAACTATATCAACGACCCCGGCCTGAACCGCACCCTGCTGGGCGACGGCCTTGCAACCACCATGGCCGGCCTGCTGGGCGGCCCGGCCAATACCACCTACGGCGAGAACACCGGCGTGCTGGCTCTGAGCAAGATCTACGATCCGCTGGTCATCCGCATTGCGGCTGTCCTGGCCATCATCCTGAGCTTCAGCCCCAAGTTTGAGGCTGTCATCAACACTATCCCCACCGGCATCATCGGCGGCATCAGCTTTGTGCTGTATGGCATGATCTCCGCCATCGGTGTGCGCAATGTGGTGGAGAACCGCGTGGACTTTACCAACAGCCGCAACCTGATCGTGGCCGCTGTCATTCTGGTGTGCGCACTGGGCTTCAACTCTGTGGGCGGTGTCAGCTTTGCCGTTGCAGGTGTCACCATCAACCTGTCCGGTCTGGCTGTGGCCGCGATCGCAGGCATCCTGCTGAACGCTATCCTGCCCGGCAACGACTACGAGTTTGATGCTGCCGACGGCTCCGAAGCCGCTACCAGCAGCAACCTGCAGGTCTGATCTCCCATAGAATCTCAGTAACAACAAGGCAGAAGCCGTCCTGTGTGTGCAGGGCGGCTTTGCTTTTTTTAAGGTGCACAGGGCAAAGCACACAGTTTTTGAGGATGGTTTTTAGTGACCCTGCCGGAATTTATCTGTAAGGCAAAATAAATAGGAATTATTCTTAAAATTATCCTTGACTAACTAGGAATAATTCGCTATAATAGAGCCATGACAAGGGCCGGTGAGTACCAACACCGCCCAGCCTGTTTTCTAACTGATATAAAAAGAATGATGGAGGTCTATTCTTATGAAGAAGTACGTTTGCACCGTTTGTGGTTATATTGCTGAAGGCGAGATCCCGGCACAGTGCCCCGTCTGCAAGGCTCCTGCTTCCGCTTTTGTGGAAAAGACCGGCAACACCTACGTCACCGAGCATGTTGTGGGCATCGGCAAGGCCGAGGGCGTGCCGCAGGAGATCGTGGATGGCCTGCGCGCAAACTTTGAGGGTGAGTGCAGCGAGGTCGGCATGTATCTGGCAATGGCTCGTGTGGCTGAGCGCGAGGGCTACCCCGAGATTGCTGAGGCTTACAAGCGTTATGCCTACGAGGAAGCAGACCACGCATCCCGCTTTGCAGAGCTGCTGGGCGAAGTTGTCACCGACAGCACCAAGAAGAACCTGATGATGCGTGCCGAGGCCGAGTGCGGCGCATGTGCAGGCAAGATGGATCTGGCCAAGAAGGCAAAGGCCCTGAATCTGGATGCCATCCACGACACCGTTCACGAGATGGCAAAGGACGAGGCCCGTCACGGCCGCGGCTTTGAGGGCCTGCTGAAGCGCTACTTCAACACCGAAGTCTGATAAGGTTTCCCCGGTTATCCATTCTGACCGCTGCATGGCTTTGCCGCTGTGCAGCGGTTTTTTGCTGCCTTCAACCCCCTGAGATGTCTGGTTGACAGGTGCCGCAGTGCGGTTTATAATTTGTCATATCGTATTGCGAAACACAGCAAAGGGGAATATGGATAATGGAAAACGAACGACGAGTGCAGCAAAAGGCCCCGGCGAGCCGCTACGCCCTGCTGGACGAACTGCGCGGACTGGATCTGGTCAGCATGATGCTGTACCATGCCTGCTGGGACATGATGTTCCTGTTCGGCATCTGGATGGACTGGTATATCGGCTGGCCGGGGCGGCTGTGGCAGCAGAGCATCTGCTGGGTGTTCATCCTGCTGTCCGGCTTCTGCGTGCCGCTGGGACACCGCACCCTGAAGCGCGGCGCACAGGTGTTTGCTGCCGGGGCACTGGTCACGGTGGTGACGCTGGTCTTCATGCCGGAGGACCGGGTGGTGTTCGGTGTGCTGACCTTTCTGGGCAGCGCCATGCTGCTCACCGGTGTGCTGGAACCGCTGCTGAAAAAAGTGATGCCCGCTGTGGGCCTTGCGGTGTCGGCGGTGCTGTTTGCGGTGTGCTACCCGGTCGGCTTGGGCTGGGTGGGCCTTGGCGGCTGGAAGCTGATGCTGCCGCAGAGCCTGTATGCCAACTACTTTACTGCATTTTTTGGCTTTTACCCGGACTGGTTCTACTCCGCCGATTACTTTGGCCTGCTGCCGTGGCTGTTTTTGTTCTGGGCGGGGTACTACCTGCACAAGGCGGTGGGCCGCAGACGCATGGAACCGCTGCGCCGCTCGGTGTGCCCGGCGCTGGGCTGGATGGGCCGGCACTCGCTTTTGCTGTATCTGCTGCACCAGCCGGTGATCTACGGCGTACTTTCAGCCGCGGCAGTTCTTTTTGCATAAAAGGCTTGACACAGCCGGGAAGCTGTGGTATTCTATCGGTGGTTAGAAGGTACTAACCAAATGGGGATGCGTCTGCGTGGTTGGACGCATTTTCATGGAACATAAAGTTAGATATATCTAACTAATATTGATTTGAGAGAGGACGATCTTTATGAGCAAAGTAGCAGTCGTATTCTGGAGCGCAACCGGCAACACTGAGACCATGGCAAACTGCGTGGCAGAGGGTGCAAACGGCACCATCGTGCCCTGCAGCGAGATGAACGCCGCAAAGCTGGCTGAGTTTGATGCAGTGGCTTTTGGCTGCCCCGCAATGGGTGCTGAGCAGCTGGAGGAGAGCGAGTTCGAGCCGATGTTCTCTGATCTGGAGGGTTCTCTGAACGGCAAGAAGATCGCCCTGTTCGGCTCCTACGGCTGGGGCGACGGCCAGTGGATGCGTGACTGGGTGGAGCGTGCTCAGGGCGACGGCGCACAGGTGCTGAACGGTGAGGGCCTGATCTGCAACGAGGCCCCGGACGATGATGTTCAGGCTGCATGCCGCAAGCTGGGTGCAGATCTGGCTGCATGGTAAACAGGAGAAGCTTCTCTTGACAAACAGAGACAGCTGCGATAAACTATGAGAACACCGAAAAACGGTGTTTTTGCAGAGCTGAAAGTTAGTAAGCGCTAACTTTCACGCAAAAGCAGCAGCCTCTGTACAGAATGCATCAAAACTGCGGCAGGGGACAGCAGGCGGAAAGGTCTGCGCTCCTGCCGCTTTGGTTTCAGAAGGCGGTGTATATGGCAGTGGCTGCAGCAATTGGTGTTACGGTAGGCTTTGCATTTTTGCGCCGTGCGGTGCGCCGCGCTGCAATGCGGTCGGACCGTAGAAAAAAATAAGGCAGCAGGAGGCCCCGTCCCATGCAGGATACCCCGAAGAACTTGGATCAGAAGCGCGCAGATGAAAAGATGCTGGTGAGCGAGATGATCGCTCTTTACTGCCGCAGGCAGCACAAAACACCCAAAGGCAGCCTGTGCCCGGAGTGCCGGCAGCTGCACGATTACGCCCTGACCCGCATTGACAAATGTCCGTTCATGGAGACCAAGACCTTCTGCTCGGCCTGTAAAGTGCACTGCTACAAGCCGGAAATGCGGGAGAAGATCCGCGCGGTGATGCGCTGGGCAGGCCCGCGGATGCTGCCGGTGCACCCGGTGCTTTCCATCCGGCATGCGGCAGTCACACTCCGGTCTAAGCGCGAAGCGAAAAAGACTGGCTGAGTTTTCCAGAATAAACACCCTGCCCGCAGGCCATACTGTGGACAGAGAGGTGATAAATATGGAAAACATCGGCGTTACCTGTGATGTCTGCGAGTGCAGCCACAATGTGAGCGGCTGCAAGTGCGACCTGCCCCAGATCAAAGTGACCGAGCAGTGCACCTGCGATACGCAGCAGGTGGAGACCCCGCACTACTGCCAGAGCTACGAGAAAAAGTAATTCCTAAAGCAGCAAAACAGCTCCTGCCAGAGCATTTCCGGCAGGAGCTGTTTTGGGTCACGGAGGTCAGCGCAGGGCTACATTGCAGGTGGCAAGGCTGCGGATCAGGGTGCCCACGCTCTCCTTCATCCGGATGCCCACGAAGCCCAGCGTGAATGCGGCCTGCACATTGGCCAGATTGTCGTCGATGAACACGCACTCGCTGGCCTTCAGGCCGTATTTGTCCAGCAGGGCCTGATAGATGCGGGGGTCGGGCTTGTTGATGTGCACCTCGCAGGAGGCTACGCCGCCGTCAAAGCGGTCCAGCACGCCGCGCTCCTTGAGCAGGGCCAGCACGTCCTCCGGGATGTTGCTGAGATAGTACACGCTGTAGCCATGGTTCTTCAGGCGGCGCACCAGCTCCTGCATCCGGCGGCGCGGGCGCAGGATGTGCAGCCAGTCATCCAGCACGCCCTGCACCTCAAACTCGCGCCCGGCGGCCTTGGCGTTGCGCAGCATGGCCTGATTGCCGTCAAAGCGGGAGACAAGCCCCGCATCCAGCTGCTTCCACTCCTCGCTGCCAAAGGTCAGGTCGTACACCTGTTCTTCGATCTCTTCATTGCAAATGCGGTCTACCAGATAGGCGCGGGGGGCAAAATCCACCATGACACCGCCCAGATCAAACACGATGCTTTTATACATTTAAAATTTCCTCTGTTTCTCATGGAATGCTCTGCCCACAGTATACCACAATCTGCCATGCGGTTTCCACTGCTTTTTGCATGATGTGCCCGGCGGCTGCATAAGCTGTGGCAGAAAGGGGAGAAGGGCATTGACCATCCGGGAACTGTGTGAAAAAGAGGTGGTGCAGCTGGAGCAGGGGGTCTGCCTTGGCCGGGCCGACGACCTGACCTTTGACCCTGCCACCGCCCGGCTGCAGAGCCTGATCCTGCTGGGGCGGCCAAGGCTGTTCGGATTGCTTGGCCGGGACGATAGCCTGACCATTCCATGGCAGGAGATCGAGACCATTGGCACGGATGCGGTGCTGGTGCACACGGCCCTGCCGGAAGCACCGCCGCAGCCGGAACAGCTCAAATGGTGGCAAAAGCTGCGCGTGAAGCTGGGTTTGTAAATTTTTTGCAAAAACAGGGTGGACTTTTTTGTGGAAGTGACTATAATAATCGCAGAAGCTTTGTGCAAAAAGCGTAAAGAAATGTGCTTTTGCGTATGATCTGAGGTTTCACGGATGAGGAAAGGAACAGGAATTATGAAAACTCCCAAACCGCTTTTGGCGCTGCGGATGGTATTCCCGCTGGCGGCATCGCTGATCGTGCTGCTGCTGGGCGAGGGGATCGCCCGCGGGAGCCTGAGCGCAGACGTTTTTGCAAGTTTTATCTTCCCGCACATCGGGGCTTATCTGCTGGCGTGGCTGCTGCTGTTTCTGGTGTGGCTGCTGCTGGACTGGGTGTTCCGCTGTCCGCCGCTGTCCACGCTGGGCATGGCGGTGCTGGGCTGTGCGCCCTGCGCGGTGAACTTTTACACCCTGCAGCTGCGCGGCGAGCCGTTCCTGCCATGGGATCTGACACAGGTGTCGGAGGCTGCCGGTGTGGCATCCGCTGCGGGCCTCAAGATCCAGCCCAGCATGGTCGTGACCATCATCGTGGTGCTGGCACTGACGGTGGGCAGCTTCTTCCTGTTCCGCGGCCGTCACAAACAGCGCTGGCTGCCCCGGCTGGCGGGCAGCGCCGCCACCGCAGCGGCCCTCTGCCTGCTGGTGTTCGGCGTGTACCTGCAGCCCGCTGTCACGCAGGTGCTGGGCATTACGCCGGATGCATGGATGCAGGACCGCTACTACCGCTACTACGGCGTGATCACCGGCTTTATGACCAACCTCACCAATCTGGAGATCTCGAAGCCCGAGGAATACTCGCAGGAAGCGGTGGATGCCCTGCTGGACAATGTGGACGGGAGCCAGAAGTTTGCCACCAGCCCGCTGTACTCCACCAGCTACAGTGCCGTGACCCCCAAGGACGAGCAGGTGAAGCAGCCCACCATCATCTATGTGATGGACGAGTCCTACTGGGATGTTTCGGAGCTGGAACAGTACGGCATCACCTTTGATACCGATGTCTCCAAGAACCTGCACGCCTTGCAGCAGACCAGCGCCTATGGCCGGGCCTACAGCCCCAGCTTTGGCGGCGGCACCTGCGATGTGGAGTTTGAAGCCCTTACCGGCTACTCGGTATCCTTCCTGCCCAGCGGCAGCAAGCCCTACCAGCAGCATGTGACCAAGCCCATGTTCGCCATGCCCAATTACCTCAAGCTCAAGGGCTACCAGACCGCAGCCGTGCACTGCTTCTGGGCAAAATACTGGAGCCGCGACAAGGCTTACCCCAACCTCGGCTTTGACGATTTTATCAGCCTTGAGGATATGCATGACGTGACCAAGGTGCGCAAGCACTACTGGACCAGCGGCCTTGTCACCGATGATTCCATGGCCGACCAGATCATCCAGCAGTACGAGAGCATGAAGTCCAGCTCGGACAAGCCCATCTTCCTGCACGCTGTCACCATGCAGAACCATACCAATTATAACAAGGACAACTACCCGGACGACGAGCGCGTAAAGGTGCTGTCCCACCCGGCGGGCCTCAAGCCCAGCACCGTGGGCGCGCTGGAAGATTTTGCTACCGGCATCCGGGATGCAGATGCCATGATGGGCAAACTGACCGAATACTTCTCGCAGGTGGACGAGCCGGTCATTCTGGTGTTCTGGGGCGACCACTATAACCCCATCGATTCCAATTACGATGTCTACACCACTACCGGCTATGCCAGCGATTCCAGCGCAGACCCCCGCCTGCACCAGACCACGCTGCTGATGTGGTCCAACTACAGCCAGCAGCAGGTGGACCTTGGCACCATTGCCGCTTACGATATCTCGCCGGTGATGATGGACATTTACGGTCTGGAAGAGCCGCTCTACTTCCAGTTCCTGAACCGTCAGCTGCGTGTGGCCAGCCGCACCAATACCCGCGGAACCACCATGAATCTGGACGGCACCACCACGCAGGAGCCCACCGAGTTCCAGCAGCGGTGGTGCGCAGAGCACTGGCTTTTGCAGTACGACCTGATGTTCGGCAGGGGATACGCCCTGCAGCGCATGGGCCTTGCGGGCCTGAGCGGCGTGGACACAGGCAAATGAGCGAAAAACAGACGATTTCTTTGTAAAAAACAGAGAAAAACTCTTGCAACCGGCGTTTGTTTGTGATATTATAACAAGGCATTACACACGCATCACTATGCCCTTTTGTGCCCAAATGGGTGGAGGGCAGTCCCGAACCGTCCGATACGGCCCGGGATCACGGTGTGCGGAGGCAAAACAATATCTGGAGGTATTTTTACTATGGCAGTCGTTTCTATGAAGCAGCTTCTCGAAGCAGGTGTGCACTTCGGTCACCAGACCCGCCGCTGGAACCCCAAGATGGCAAAGTACATCTTTACCGAGCGCAACGGCATCTATATCATCGATCTGCAGAAGACCGTGAAGAAGCTGGACGAGGCTTACAACTACGTGAAGGAAGTTGCAGCTGAGGGCGGCGACATCCTGTTCGTCGGCACCAAGAAGCAGGCCCAGGAGTCCATCCGTGACGAGGCTCTGCGCTGCGGCATGCACTATGTCAATGCTCGCTGGCTGGGCGGTATGCTGACCAACTTCCGCACCATCCGCAAGCGCATCGACCGTATGGATCAGCTGGCTAAGATGAAGGAGAACGGCACCTTCGAGCTGCTGCCCAAGAAGGAAGTTGCTAAGCTGGAGCTGGAGATGGAGAAGCTGGACAAGTACCTGGGCGGTGTCAAGAACATGAAGACCCTGCCGAAGGCTATGTTCATCGTCGATCCTCACAAGGAGCGCATCGCTGTTGCTGAGGCCCGCAAGCTGAACATCCCCATCGTGGCTATCGTTGATACCAACTGCAACCCCGACGAGATCGATTACGTGATCCCCGGCAACGACGACGCAATCCGCGCTGTCAAGCTGATCGCTGGCGCTATGGCTGACGCTGTGCTGGAAGGCAAGCAGGGCAACCAGGAGGCCGCTCCCGCTGAGGATGCAGCAAACGCCTGATTTCCCATCCCACAAACAACAAAATAACGTGTAAGGGAGAATACGAAAATGGCTATTTCTGCAAAGGACGTTATGGAACTGCGCAAGCAGACCGACTGCGGCATGATGGAGTGCAAGAAGGCTCTGACCGAGGCTGACGGCAACTTCGAGAAGGCAATCGAGATCCTGCGTGAGCGTGGTCTGGCTACCGCTGCCAAGAAGGCAAGCCGTACCGCTGCCGAGGGCATGGTCTACGCTGACTACTGCCCCCAGTGCAAGGTGGGTGTTGTCATCGAGGTCAACGCTGAGACCGACTTCGTTGCCAAGAACGACAAGTTCGTTGCTTTCGTCAAGGAGGCTACTCAGGTCATCATGAAGCAGAACCCTGCTGATGTTGAGGCTCTGATGGCTTGCAAGACCGAGAACGGCGAGACCGTGGACGAGGCTCTGAAGAACCTGATCCTGGTCATCAAGGAGAACATCAAGGTTCGCCGTTTCGTCCGTTACGAGGGCGTCTGCTCTGCATACGTCCACGGCGGCGGCACCCACGGCATTCTGGTCAACTTCGAGACCACCAACGGCATCGAGGCTAAGGACGAGTTCGTTACCTACGGCAAGGACATCGCCATGCAGGTTGCAGCTGCTAACCCCGGCTATGTCGATGAGGCTTCTGTCCCCGCTGAGGTCGTGGCCAAGGAGAAGGAGATCATGCTGGCTCAGATGGCTGGCGATCCCAAGACCGCTAACAAGCCCGAGGCTGTGAAGCAGAAGATGATCGAGGGCAAGATCAAGAAGTTCTTCAAGGAGAACTGCCTGGTCGATCAGGAGTTCGTCAAGGACAGCGACCTGACCGTTGCTCAGTACACCGCTAAGGTCGCTAAGGATCTGGGCGGCGACATCAAGATCGTCAAGTTCACCCGCTTCCAGAAGGGCGAAGGCCTGGAGAAGCGTGCTGACGACTTCGCTGCTGAAGTTGCAAGCATGGTGAAGTAATTTAACTTCCAAAGTTGAATTGGGAGCTGCAGTACCCGTAACAGGGCGCTGCGGCTCCTTTTTGTTTGTGTTTGGCGGGCGGATGTGCTATCATAGAGAAAACGGAAAGAAGGGAGGACGAAAAGCAATGCGCAGTGTAAACAAAACGTCTCTCCGAATGGAGAGCATGATCGGATAAGGAGAATCCCTTATGAAAAAACAAACCATGACTCTTGTGGGCATCCCTGCCATCCTGTACGGCAGCCGGAGCCGGAATGTTTACCTCTATCTCCATGGTAAGAACGGCTGCAAGGAAGAGGCCGAACGTTTTGCCGCTACAGCCTGTGAAGCGGGCTGGCAGGTGCTGGCTATCGACCTGCCCGAGCATGGCGCACGGAAAAACAGCCATGAGCGGCTTCTGCCGTGGGTGGCTGTGCCGGAGATAGAAGCCGTATACGCCCGCATGAAGCCGGTGTGGGCGCATATCCGGCTGTATGGCGTGAGCATCGGCGCGTGGCTTGCAATGCAGGCGCTGCAGGGAGACGCGCCGGAACAGAGCCTGCTGGTCTCTCCGGTGGTGGATATGGAAGCTCTCATCACGAATATGATGCAATGTGCCCATGTGACCGAGGAACAGCTGCACCGGGCAGGGGAGATCCCCACGGATCTTGGGGAGACCCTCTCATGGCCGTATCTGTGCTGGGTGCGGGAACATCCGCTGCACTGGCATGGCCGCACGCAGGTGCTGTATGGTGACAGGGATGCCCTGACCAGCCGCACCATGATCGAGCGCTTCCGTCAGGAAAGCGGGGCGCATCTGACGATCATGGAAGGCGGGGAACACTGGTTCCATACCCCGGTGCAGATGGCGGTCCTTCAAACGTGGGAAGAAACGAACGTTTGATTTTTGATTTAGAATAGCCGCCGCGTGCGCTTTGGCTATTTTTAGCGGAAGTATTATTTTTATATTTGCAAACCAGCAAAGCCTGCGGGCTTTGCTGGTTTGCTTTTTCACGGGAAAGGTCGTGACCGTACACTGCATTTTTTGTGGTGACTATGCATTTTATCTTTGGGACTCTTTCTGTGAAAAACTGGTTTGGAAACGACCGCAGTCGTTTCCAAACCACAATATCAAATAAATTTTCCTCTGCTTATGGCCAGAGCGCACGCGGAGGCCATTTCAAATCATAGAAGCTTACAGCAACAAAAACTGCCGCTGACGGTTTTTACGCCGTCAGCGGCAGTTTGCATTTACAGATTCAGTTCAGCAGGATCTGAAACTCAGACCTTTGCTTCGCTGTTGTGCTCAGCATTCTTATAGGCCTTGAAGGAGTGGAACACGATGTTCAGGCCCAGAACGATCAGCAGCACGGCCAGGATCAGCTGCAGGCCGTTTGCAATGAACACAGCACCCCAAGTGGTCTCGCCAGCGGGGATGGTGACAGCAGCGGCATTGCTGATGGCCTTGACCATGGCGATCAGGCGCTGCACCAGAGCGGTGAAGGTGACGCACAGCATGATGATCAGCGGAGGGAAGATCATCTTGTTGCTGCGGCCGGTGACCTTCAGGAACACGCACAGGGTGGCCAGAACCAGAGCGCTCAGCAGCTGGTTTGCAGAACCGAACAGGGGCCAGATGTTGGCGTAGCCGATCTTGGTCAGCAGGAAGCCGAAAGCCAGAGTCAGGAAGGTGGAGAAGTACACGTTGCACAGCAGCTTGCGCCAGCCCTCAGCATGCTCCATGTCGTCCACGCTGAACAGCTCCTGGAAGCTCATGCGGCCGATACGGGCCACAGCATCCAGACTGGTCAGGGCCAGTGCGGAAACGCACATGGTCATAAACACAGAGGCAAAGTGCTGGTCCAGGCCGAAGCCCACGAAGAAGCTGGCAACGCCGCGGCTGAAGACCTGGAACGGAGTGCCGTCTGCGGGGGTGCCGTCTGCAGCAGCAGAAGCACCGGCAACACACAGGGCGATGACAGCCAGCAGGCTTTCCAGCACCATGGCACCATAGCCGACCTTCAGCATATCCTTCTCATTGGTAACGGTCTTGGAGGAGGTGCCGGAAGACACCAGACTGTGGAAACCGGAAACAGCGCCGCAGGCAACGGTAACGAACAGGATGGGGAACATGGTGCCCAGCTTGGCGTTGGTAAAGCCGGTGAACACCGGCAGGTTCATGACGGGATGATTGACGATCAGGCCCAGAACAGCGCCCACGATCATGGCCACGAACATAAAGGTGGTCATGTGGTCACGGGGCTGCTTCAGCAGCCACATGGGCAGGACAGCGGCAAAGAAGATGTACACAAAGGTGATGTAGCTCCATGCAGCCTTGCCCAGAATGATGGGGAAGTTTGCACCCACCACAAAGGACAGCACGATGAATACGATGCTGATCACATTTTCTTTCCAGCCGGTGAAGTGCAGGTTCTTCTGCAGCAGGCCAAAGACCACGGCGAACACCATGAACATGATGGAGACCATGCCGGCAGCACCGTTGGTCTGGGCAGCCTCCACCAGAGCACCGTCAGCACCGTAGGCATTGAAGGTGCCGGCCACCATGTCGGCAAAGGCGGCAATGACGATGCCGCAGAACAGCCAGCAGAACAGCAGGAACAGCTTGCGGCCGGTCTTGCCGATGTACTTTTCGATCAGCATGCCCATGCTCTTGCCGTCGTTCTTAACGGAAGCATACAGAGCGCCGAAGTCGGTGACGGCACCGAAGAAGATGCCGCCCAGCAGCACCCACAGCAGCACCGGCAGCCAGCCGAAAGCAGCAGCCTGGATCGCACCGGTAACAGGGCCTGCACCGGCAATGGAGCTGAACTGGTGTGCAAACACGGTCCAGCCGTCGGTGGGAACGTAGTCCCGGCCGTCCTCATGGACAACTGCCGGGGTCTTGGCAGAGGGGTCGATGCCCCACTTGTTTGCCAGCCAGCGGCCGTAAAGCATATAAGCGCCAAACAGACACACGGCTGCGATCAATACGATGACCAGCGTATTCATTGTTTTTACCTCTTTCCTTTCTTGGCATCCGGCAAATGTCAGCGGCATGGGGGCGGAAGGGTGTAAAAAAGGCCCCGTCTTCCTGCGTTCGTTCCGTTTGGGACGAACCATCGAAGACGAAGGCCTTCACATACACTGCACATCGTGTATGGAATACTCCGCGATACCACTTCGTTTGCTGCACAGGGCAGCCACTCCCAGCGTACATACATACGCAGCCCCGTAACGTGGGCAAAACGGCCATGCATTACTGGAAGGCGGGGTCAGCGCCTTTGTTCACACAGGCTGCTCGCAGGGGAGAACGCTTTGCTCCTGACTGCTGCCCTTGCATCAGATGGGCGGCTCTCTGGGAGAGGGTGCTGCAAAGAATCATGTCCTGTTCATCGCATTTGCCGAATGATTGTCCGTATTTTAGTGCGGAATTCACAAATTGTCAATATCATTGGAACAAGTTCGGAGGATACACTAATTCAGGAAAGTGTTCTGCAATAATTTTTAGGTGATTTTTGTTCATGCGTGAAACGAAGAAAACTATACACCCACACGAATGAAAAGAGTTCACGCCAAGGGCTTGACTTTCACACTTTGATGTGCTAAAGTGATGATGCAAGAAAGAACCTGAACATTTCCGAAACATTTAAAAGAGGGAACGCTTCCAAAACCGGACAGTCCGCTGCGGCGGCAAGGAGAACATTCATGTCAGATAAAAATTCCAGAAGAAACCAGACCACCGATGCACTGTTTGATGCCATCCTCAGTCTGGAAACGCGGGAGGAGTGCTACAACTTCTTTGAAGACCTGTGCACTGTAAAGGAGATCTCGGATATGGCGCAGCGGCTGGAAGCGGCAAAGATGCTGCTGGACGGCAGAACCTACGATCAGATCGTGAAGGCGGTGGAGATCAGCACGGCCACCATCAGCCGCATCAACCGCTGCATCCAGTACGGCTCCGGCGGCTACCGCGAGACCATTGAAAAGGTGCGCGGCACCCAGAACCCTAAAAAGCAGGAGTAACACCGGCGTACCCGGCAGACATAGAATGGGGCGTACACCGCCCCTGACCGGACGAACGAAAGGAAGGTTTTATCATGTCTGCTGAGAACTGTATCGATACCACCCGCTGCCCCTGCCCCTGCCTGCCCAAGGTGACGCTGGAGCAGGCGGTCGTTGACCTTGTGGAGAGCATCGCTCTGCAGGAAAATGCCCTGAGCCACATCCTGTGCGCCGAGAGCCGGAAGATGGACGCCGCCATGAAACTGGACGGTCTGGACCTGTGCAAGCTGCTGGAAGTGAACGATTCGGCCACCAACATGGTGCACGCCGTGGCAAACCTGGAGCTGGTGCTCAAGGATAAGCTGGAGTTCGTCTCCAACAACCTGTACTATCCGCCTGCGGATGCCGCAGCGAAGTAAGAAGATGCTGAAAGGCCTGTCCGGATGCCGGGCGGGCCTTTTCTCTGCTTGAATGCATAATTTTTGTAAAAACCATTTGTTGGAATTGCTGATAACGGGATTCTGTGCTATACTATACAATGTATCACCATGAAAGTGAGGAAATTTACAAATTGCTGAACTACGATGCGATCCTGTTTGATGTGGACGGGACCCTGATCGATTCCGCTCCCGGTATCATAAATACATTAAAAGAAGTCTTTGCCAGGATGGGCGTGGACACCACAAATGTGAACCTGCGCCGCTACCTTGGCCCACCGCTGCGCAAGAGCTTTGGTGAGCACTTTACCGACCCGGCCCTCATTGAAAAGGCCACCGACCTGTACCGCGACAGCTACGCCGTCAAGGGCAGCCACGAGTGCGCCGCCTACCCCGGTGCAGCAGAGATGCTGCAGCGCCTGAAGGACGCGGGCCTTGTGCTGTGCACCGCTACCTCCAAGCCCACGCAGGTCGTCACGCCCATTCTGGAAGAAAAGGGCCTTGCAGATTATTTTGATTTTATCGGCGGCGCGTCCATGGACGAGAGCCGCGACACCAAGACCGACGTGGTGCGCCATGTGCTGGCCCAGCCCATGATGCAGGGCAGGCGGGTGCTGATGGTGGGCGACCGCAACGACGATATGCGCGGCGCGGCGGACTGCGGGCTGGATGCCGCCGGTGCGCTGTACGGCTACGGCAGCAGGGAAGAGCTGGAACCCTTCCACCCGGTGCTGCTGGCCGAAAGCTGCGCCAACCTTGCAGACCAGATCCTGAACGGACAGGCATGACCGGAAGGCCCTGTGCCGGAAACGAAATGAATGGTGAGAGATATGAGAAATACACGACCGGAAAAGCAATCGCTTACTCCTATGCAGAAGCAGGCTGTGCTGGTGTGCAGTGTGTGCGCACTGGCAGCCATTCTGACCATTGCCATTACCATGACGCTGCTCAAGCGCGGCAAGACCCCTGCATCCCCGGTGGAACAGCCCTCCAGCGAGGTGCTGGTGCCGGGCGAAGAGGATATCTCGGATCACTACCAGATCAGCGAGACCTCTGCCGCCCTGCTGCCGGAGACCGCCGACGCGGGCGAGAGCTACCAGAAGGAAACGCTGTTCCTCGGCGATTCCAACACGGTGCGCCTGTACGCCAACGGCCTGATCAGCCTGCAGCAGTTCTGCGCCAAGGAGGGCATTGGCACCCATGCCGCCCTGAACGAGGGCATCGTTACCTTTAAAAAGGACAGCAACACCTACACCATCGCGCAGGCCGTGGCCAAAATGAAGCCCCGCCGCGTGGTCATCATGCTGGGCACCAACGATACCGGCATGAGCGTGGACGAGTTCATCAAGAACTACACCGCGCTGGTGCAGGCCATTCAGGAAAGCTACCCCTACACCGACATCATCGTGAACACGGTGCCGCCGGTGCCTGCAAACCACGCAAACTACCCCCACATGGACCAGACCAAGATCGACGACTTCAACATGGCCCTGCTGTCCATGTGTGAGCAGATGGGCCTGAAGTTCCTCAACAGCGCCGAAGCGCTGAAGGATGCCAACGGCTATGGCCGCGAGGATTACTACCAGACCGGCGATATCCACCTGAAGCCCGTGGGCCTGAAGGCCATGCTGAGCTATCTGCGCACCCACGCTTACCAGACCGACGACCGCCGCCCGGACACCGCCAACATCCCCACCCGCGCCGAGTATACCCCCAACCCCAGCTCTGCGGTGACAGCACCCAGCAGCTCGGAGGCTGCAGGCTCTTCCGAAGAGCAGGGTGTGCTGTATCAGGCCAGCTACCGGGTGGACAAGACCGGCGGCACCCTTTCCAGCGGCAGCGACAGCGGCAAGACATCCCTCTCCTATGAAGTGACCAACGCCGCCCAGTCCATCAGCGTGACGGCTGTGCCGCAGGACGGCTATGTGTTCGTCAAGTGGAGCGACGGCGTGACCCAGAAGACCCGCACCGATACGAACTTCAAGCAGAACGTGGACGTGACCGCCGTGTTTGCAGCGGCTTCCGTGCATATCAGCAGCACCGGCAAGGCCGTGCTGGGCGATTCCTACACCTTTACCGCAAAGCTGGGCGGCAAGCACCTCACTGCCGACAGCATCCGCTGGTACGCCAACGGTGCGGAAGTGCCGCAGGCGGCGGGCAAGACCACCGTCAAGGTGGAGATCGACCCCTCCATGCTCAATGCGACCTTTAAGGTGTACGCAGTGGCAAGCTACAACGGCTGCACCGTTACCAGCAACGTCCTGAATGTGACGGTCAGCGGCGTAAGCTCCGGCAGCTCGTCTCACAGCTCCGGCAGCTCTGGCAGCACGTCGGGCAGCAGTTCTTCCGGCAGCACCAGTTCTTCCGGTGCATCGTCCGGCACCACCTCCGGGGCATCCTCCGGGGCTACATCCACCTCCGGCAGCTCGTCTCACAGCTCTTCCGACAGCTCGTCTCACAGCTCTTCCAGCAGTGAGAGCACGGCTTCCCCGGCAGGCTCGGCTTCTGCTTCCAACGGAACAGCCAGCTCTTCCCACAGCACCAGCTCGTCCCACGCGGACTCTGGTGAGAGCAGCTCGGCCTCCCATAGCAGCTCCAGCAGCGAGAGCAGCTCTGCAAGCTCTGGCAGCTCCCATGCGGCTTCGGAATCCAACGCCAGCAAGGAAGCCGCCAACGAGCAGTCCGCATCCACGGACTCCGCGTCCTGAGGCTGTCACCCCGGCCTGCTGTGCCGCATAGGCTGGCAGGAAGGGAGGCGTTTGCATGTACTACGAGGAACCCCGCATCCCGGCGCTGCCCGGGGAAGAGAACGTGACCGACGGCAGCGTGGACGATTACGGCACCGACTGGGAGAACGTGGACAACGGCGCGCTGGAAGAGGAAATGGCAAAGTGTGCTGCCACCCCCTGTGATGTCAAAACCACCTGCCCGGACAACAACCCGGAGCAGACGGACGTACCATCGTACGAAATTGTAACAGAATGATGTGAAGCCAGCTCTGTTTACGGCAGGGCTGGCTTCTGCCTGTTGTTGAGCGCATGGCAGCTGAGGCCATGGCAGAAGGAAAAGAGGGAAGGTTTATGGCAAAATATTATTGCGTGCTGTTCGATGCAGACAACACCCTGCTGAACTTTGACGCAGCCGAAAGCAAGGCACTGGCCGAAACGCTGGTGAACTACGGCATTGAGCCGGACGCAGAAACGGTGCAGACCTACCGCACCATCAACTCGGAGCTGTGGCGGCAGCTGGAAAAAGGCCAGATCAAGCGGGAAAAGCTCATGGCGGAGCGGTTCACCCGCTTCCTCAAGGCCATTGATGCCGCCGGTGATGGAGCCGAGATGAACCGCTTCTATCTGGAACAGCTCTCCACCCACCCGGACCTGATGGGGCCGGAAGTGCTGGACGTGCTGCGGGAGCTTTCCGAGGTGGCAACGCTGGCCGTTGTGACCAACGGCTTCCAGAAGGTGCAGATCCGCCGTCTGGCCGAGAGCGGTGTGCTGAACTTTATGGAGGACGTGTTCGTCTCCGAGAAGATGGACAGCGAAAAGCCGAACCGCAGAATTTTTGATGCGGCCCTGCGCGCCCTTGGCGTGGAGAACCGCGAGCATGTGCTGGTGGTGGGCGACGGCCTGAGCAGCGACATTCAGGGCGGCGTGAATGCGGGCCTTGACACCTGCTGGTATAACCCCAGCCACGCCGAGAACCCCGGCAAGGTGGTGCCCACCTACGAGATCGCAGACCTGAAAGAGCTGTACCCGCTGGTGATGGAGCAGGAAGAGCTGGCCAATGTGGGCCTGAAGAACCGCCGCCACCAGTGCTGAGCCAATAAGCGGATGGAGAACGGGATCATAAAACTATGCTGATACATTTGGAAAAACTAGGCAAGAGCTTTGGCGAAAAGATCGTGCTGCACGATGTGACCGCCAGTGTCGAGCGGGAGGACCGCATCGGCATCGTGGGCCAGAACGGCGCGGGCAAGACCACCCTGCTCAAGATTTTGACCGGCGAGTACCAGGACTACGAAGGTGAGTTCAGCGTGACCCACGGCGTGACGCTGGGCTATCTGGAACAGAACGCAAAGCTGGATGCCACGCTGGATCTCTACGGCGAGATGCGCTCCACCTTTGCCCCTGTGCTGGATGCCATGGCCCAGATGCAGGTGCTGGAACGCAAAATGGCCGCGCAGCCGGACGACACGGAGCTGCTGGCCCGGCACGACCAGCTGCAGAACATCGTGGATGCCGCCGACGGCTACAACATGGATGTGAACATCAAAAAGGTGCTGTCTGGCATGGGCTTTGCGCAGGATACATGGCAGAAGAACATTGCGGTGCTCTCCGGCGGCGAGCTGACGAGGCTGCGGCTGGCAAAGCTGCTGCTGGAAAAGCCGGACGTGCTCATTCTGGACGAGCCCACCAACCACCTGGACTTTGCCACCATGGAATGGCTGGAAAACTACCTCAAAAGCTATTCCGGTGCGGTGCTGGTGGTCAGCCACGACCGCTACTTCCTCGATAACGTGTGTACGAAGATCTGGGAGGTCTCCTTCCAGACCATGACCACCTACAAGGGCAACTTCTCGGCCTACCTGCCCCAGAAGGAAGCCGCCGATGCCCTGCGCCAGAAGCAGCACGATGCAGATGTGGCACTGGCCGAAAAGCTGCAGGACTATGTGGACCGCAACCTTGTGCGCGCTTCCACCACCAAAATGGCCCAGAGCCGCCGCAAGCAGCTGGAAAAGCTGGAGATCACCGAAGCGCCAAAGGACGAGACCAACCAGCTCAAGTTCCGGTTTGAATATGACGTAGAACCGTGGAATGAGCTGGTGCTGCTCAAGAACCTGACCATCAAAATAGGGGAGCGCACCCTGCTGGAACCCTTTACCTACACGGTGTGCCGCGGCCAGCGGCTGGTGATCGCAGGCCCCAACGGCGCGGGCAAGTCCACCCTGATGCAGGTGCTGGACGGCAAGCGCCGCCCCTCCGGCGGCATGGTGCGGCTGGGCACCGGCGCACGGCCCAGCATCTTTGCCCAGCAGCAGAACCGTCTGGGGCAGGGCCGGGTCATCGATGTGATCTGGAACAAGTACCCCCGCATGACCGAGCTGGAGGTGCGCAGCCATCTGGCAAAGCTGGGCTTCCGGGGCGAGACGGTGTTCAAGCCCTGCGAGGCGCTTTCCGGTGGCGAGCTGGCACGCCTGCGCTTTGCGGAGATCGTGCTGGAACGGCCCAACCTGCTGTTTCTGGACGAGCCCACCAACCATCTGGACATCTACACCCGCGAAAACCTTACCGAGGCCCTCATGGCCTACACCGGCACGCTGCTGCTGGTCACCCATGACCGCCACCTGATGAACAGTCTGGCCTGCCCCATCCTCTACCTTGAGGACGGCAAGGCTACCCTCTACCCCAGCTACGACGCCCTGATGGGCCGCAACGCCCCGGCCCCTGCCGTGCAGAAGGCCGCCGAACCGGCCAAGACCGGCTACGGCAGGGAGCAGCGCCGCCGCCGCGCCGAGCTGCGGGCCAAGATCAAGGCCTGCGAGGACGAGATGGAAGCCTGCGGTGCACGCGAAGTGGAGCTGGACAACGAGATCAACTCGCCGGAGGTGTACAACGACCCCGACCTGCTGCGCCAGAAGAGCGACGAGCTGAGCGACCTGCGCTTCCATCAGGAAGAGCTGTTTGCCGCGTGGGAAGCTGCCATGGAAGAGCAGGAAAGCTACGAGCAGAGCCAGCAGACCGAAGAGTAAAGGAGGGTGCAGCATGCCCCAAAACAGACGCAGTTACGAAAAAACGCGCCGCATCGCCCTTTCCGGCCTGCTGTTTGCGCTGGCCATGGCACTTTCGTTCATTGAGGGCACGCTCACCATCCCGGGCCTTTTGCCGGGCATGAAGCTGGGCCTTGCCAACATCGTGGTGATGTACGCGCTGTTTTTCATGGGGCCGAGGCAGGCGCTGGTGCTGGACGTGCTCAAGGCACTGTTCGTGTTTCTGGTGTCCGGCTTCACGGCGGGCTTTCTCTCGCTGTGCGGCGGCCTTTTGTCCCTGCTGGTGATGTGGGTGCTCTACTACCTGCTGCCGGTGCGGCCCACCTGGTTCATCCTTTCCGTATGCGGCGCACTGGCCCACAACATCGGCCAGCTGCTGGGCGCGGGCGTGATCATCTCGTCCTCGCTGTCCTTCTACTATGCGCCGGTCATGCTGGTGCTGGGCCTTGTGATGGGCGCACTGACCTCCATCACCCTCAAGGCCCTGCTGCCGGCTCTTGGCAAAATGGGCTTCTCCACGCAGGAAAAGCGGGGAGAATAACCAACCGTCCATGCATCACAGTTGCATTTTGGCCGGAAATCAGTATAATAAGGAAACAACCTGCTATTTTAAAGATAAAATCTCTTGCATACAGCGCTGCCGCCGTGGGAAAGTGCGCGGCAGCCGGGAGGTGTTTGCACTATGAGTGAAAAAGTTACCATCAAGGTGGAGCGCAAAAAGCTGCATCTGCCCACCATCGCCCTGCGGGGGCTGGTGGTGTTCCCCAACAATCTCGTCCACTTTGAGGTGGGCCGCGAAAAGAGCATTGCCGCCGTGGAGTGGGCAATGGCAAATAATTCCAACGTGTTTCTGGTGGCACAGAAGTCCATGGACACCACCGAGCCGCAGCAGGCAGACCTGTTCAGCTACGGCGTGGTGGCCGAGGTCAAGCAGGTGCTGCGCGTCTCCGGGGACCTTGTAAAGGTCCTGGTGGAGGGCAAGTACCGTGCAAAGCTCAGTGCACTGGATGCCAGCGGCGATTTTCTGCTTTCGGAGGTGCGCCCGGCCCCGGTGCGCGCAGGCAAGGCCGACGATGCCGTGGAGACCGAAGCACTGCTGCGCGCCCTCAAGGCCGGGTTTGACGAGTACCTTGGCATGAACCCGCGCCTTGGCAAGGACGTGGTGTTTGCCATCGTTTCCAGCGACGACCCCGCCTTCCTCAGCGAGTACATGCCTGCAAACCTGCTGTTCCGCTACGAGGACAAGCAGGCCGTGATGGACGAGGGCACCCTGAACGGACGGCTGAAAAAGCTCATCGAGATGCTGCGCCGTGAGTGTCAGGTGATGAAAATTGAAAAGGAGATCGCGGAAAAGGTCAACGAGTCCATGGACAAGAACCAGCGCGATTACTACCTGCACGAACAGCTGCACATCATCAGCGACGAGCTGGGCGAGGGCGACGACACCCACGCCGAGGCCGACGAGTACCGCCGCAGGATCACCGGGCTGCACCTTGCCGAGGACAGCGAGAAGAAGCTGCTCAAGGAAGTGGACCGCCTTGCCAAGATGCAGGGCTCCAATCAGGAGGCAACGGTCATCCGCACCTATCTGGACACCTGCCTTGACCTGCCGTGGAACACCTTTACGGTGGACGACCTTGATATCAGCCGCGCACAGCAGATTTTGGACCGCGACCACTACGGCCTGAAAAAGGTGAAGGACCGCATTCTGGAAACGCTGGCCGTGCGCAAGCTGGCACCGGACGTGAAGGCACAGATCATCTGCCTTGTAGGCCCTCCGGGCGTGGGCAAGACCAGTATTGCACGCTCCATCGCCGAAAGTCTGGGCCGCAAGTATGTGCGCATCAGCCTTGGCGGCGTGCGGGATGAAGCCGAGATCCGCGGCCACCGCCGCACCTATATCGGCGCGATGCCCGGCAAGATCATCACTGCCATGATCTCTGCCAAGAGCGCGAACCCCCTCATGCTGCTGGACGAGATCGACAAGCTGGCAGGCGACTTCCGCGGCGACCCGGCCGCAGCCCTGCTGGAAGCGCTGGACCCGGAGCAGAACAGCACCTTCAACGATCATTTCATCGATATCCCGTTCGATTTGAGCCATGTGCTCTTTATCACCACCGCCAACGATCTGGGCAGCATCCCCGGCCCCCTGCGTGACCGCATGGACGTGATCGAGCTGCCCAGCTACACCCGCGTGGAAAAATACAACATTGCCCGCAAGCACCTGCTGCCCAAGCAGCTCAAGGCCTGCGGCCTGACCGGCAAGGTCACGCTGAGCCAGAGCACGCTGTACGGCATCATTGACGGCTACACCCGTGAGGCCGGTGTGCGCAATCTGGAACGCACCATCACCAGCGTGCTGCGCAAGTGCGCCCGCAAGATCGCCGCAGGCGAGGTGGAAAGCGTCTCCGTTACCGGCACCATGCTGGAACAGCTGCTTGGCCCCCGCTTCGTCAAGCCCGACTTCCTCAACCGCACCAACGCGGTGGGCATCGCCAACGGTCTGGCATGGACCAGCGTGGGCGGCGAGACCCTTCCCATTGAGGTGCAGGTGATGGACAACGGCAGCGGCAAGATCACCGTCACCGGTTCGCTGGGCGACGTGATGAAGGAGAGCGCTCAGCTGGCCGTTACGTGGGTGCGCGTGCACGCCGCCGAGTACGGCATCGACCCGGAAAAGCTCAAGAAGTGCGACCTGCACATCCACGCCCCGGAGGGCGCAGTGCCCAAGGACGGCCCTTCTGCCGGTGTCACCCTGACCACGGCGCTGGTGTCCTGCCTGTCCGGCATCCCGGTGCGCGGTGATGTGGCCATGACCGGCGAGATCACCCTGCACGGCAACGTGCTGCCCATCGGCGGCCTGCGGGAAAAGAGCATGGCGGCCTACCGCGAGGGCATGAAAACGGTGCTCATCCCCAAGGACAACGAACCCGACCTGTATGAGGTGGACGACGAGGTGAAGAAGAACCTCACCTTCCTGCCCATGCAGAGCCTGACGCAGGTGCTGAACGCGGCCCTGCTCAAGCCCCAGAACGCAAAGAAGGCCAAGGCTCCCAGCCGCACCCATGCAAAGAAAAAGGCGGCAGACGCCGCCATTGTGCCGCCCACCGCAGAAAAGCCCCAGCCCGGCGCGGTGTGCTGAGAATAATAGAAACCCTCTCAGTCACGGCTTGCGCCGTGCCAGCTCCCCCGAAGGGGGGAGCTTAAGGGATGTTTTCCACCAGATGAAAGAGCTCCCCCTTCGGGGGAGCTGGCGAGGAACGAAGTGACGAGACTGAGAGGGTTTGACGTACCACAAGAAAGGAAAGCTCCATGAATTACAACAAAGCTGATTTCATTGCCAGCTACGGCATTTCCAGCCAGCTGCCCGAGAGCGACCGCCCGGAGCTGAGCTTTTCGGGGCGGTCCAACGTGGGCAAATCCAGCCTCATCAATAAGCTGTGCAGCCGCAAAAACCTTGCCCGTGTGTCCAGTACGCCGGGCAAAACGGCCACCATCAATTTCTATTCGGTGGACGACTGCTACTTTGTGGACCTGCCCGGCTACGGCTACGCCAAGGTGAGCAACGCCGACCGTGAGCGCTGGGACGACCTCATCAACAGCTACTTTGAAGCACCCCGCCACCACACCCTGCTGGTGCAGCTGCTGGACTGCCGCCACGCCCCCAGCGCCGACGATGAGCAGATGCTGCGCTACCTGCACTATCACCAGATCCCCTACGTGGTGGCCCTGACCAAGGCCGACAAGCTCAAAAAGAGCCAGCTGGCCAAGACGCTGGAAGACTTTGAGAACCTCTGCCGCCCCTATGGCTGCCAGAAGGTGGTGCTGACCAGCGGCGAGAACGGCTACGGCATCCCGGAGCTGCAGGCGGTGCTCAATGCCGCTGTGGCCGGGGAACAGGAAGCGGAGTAAACCATGGCCTACAACGAATTTGCCTATTTCTACGATGAATTCAACGGCGAGGCCGATTACGATGCCCTGTATGCCCACATCCATGCAAAGCTCAAGGAGCACGGCATCCACGACGGCATCCTTGCCGACCTTGGCTGCGGCACCGGTGAGCTGACGTTGATGCTCACGCAGGCGGGCTATGATATGATCGGCATTGACCAGTCCGAGGAGATGCTCTGCGTTGTGCGCGATAAGGCCGAACAGCTGGGTCTTTCCGGCAGGCTGCTGCTGCTCCGGCAGGACCTGCTCAAGCTCGATCTGTACGGCACCATCCGGGGCGCGGTGTCCACCTTTGACACCTTCAACCACATCCCGGACCTCGACACCGCCATTGCCAACGCGGGCTTTTTCATGGAGAAGGGCGGGGTGTTCCTGTTCGATATGAACACGCCCTACAAGCACCGGAACGTGCTGGGCGACAATGCGTTCACCTTTGAGGAAGAGGATGCCGCCTGTGTGTGGCGCAACCACTACGATGCCGTGAACCGCCGTGTGGAGATCACCGTGGACATCGACTACCACGAGACCGGCGAGCACTTCCACGAGCAGTTCTGCGAGTACACCTATGACCTTGACACCATCCGCACCGCGCTGGAAAAGCACGGCTTTGCGCTGGAAAGCGTCTGCGACGGCGAGACCTTCGGCCCGCTGACCGAGGACAGCCAGCGCTATTTCTTCTGCGCAGTCAAGCAGTATACACAATTGGAGGGATAACTTTATGGCAAATCTGATCCGCGGCCTGTCGGAGAACGGCGGGGTCGTGTTCTGCGGCGTGGATTCCACCCAGATCGTCCGCAAGGCCGAAAAGCTGCACACCACCAGCGCCACCTGCAGCGCGGCACTGGGCCGTCTGCTCACCGGCGCGGCCCTGATGGGCTCCATGCTCAAGGACGACCGTGACCAGATCACCCTGCGTGTGTCCGGCGGCGGCCCCGCCGGCGTGGTCATTGCCTGCACCGACGGCACCGGCAACGTGAAGGGCTGCATCGATCACCCCTTGGTGGAGCTGCCCGCAAAGCCGAACGGCCACCTGGATGTGGGCGGCGCTGTGGGCAAAGACGGTGTGCTCACCGTCATCCGGGATAACCGCCTGCAGAAGGAGCCTACCGTGGGGCAGGTGCCGCTGGTCTCCGGCGAGATCGCCGAGGACCTGACCGCCTACTACGCCTACAGCGAGCAGGTGCCCACCGTCATGGCGCTGGGCGTGCTGGTGGACAAAGACCTGTCCATCCTGTGCGCAGGCGGCTTTATGGTGCAGCTGCTGCCCGGTGCCACCGATGCGGAGATCGATCAGCTGGAAAAGAACATCGCGGCCATGCCGTCCGTCACCACCCTGCTGCACGAGGGCAAGACCCCCGAGGACATGATGCAGCTGGCGCTGGCGGGCTTTGACCCCAACGTGCTGGACGAGCGCGATGTGCACTACCAGTGCGACTGCAGCGCCGAGCGCACCAAGGAGATGCTGTTCAGCCTTGGCCGCAAGGAGCTGGTGAGGATGCGCGACGAGGACCCCGCCTGCGAGGTGGTGTGCCACTTCTGCCACAGCAAGTACCAGTACGACCTCAACGACCTGCTTGCCGAGTACGACGCGCAGGCGGCGGAACGTGCCGCTGCAGAGCAAGGGACTTGACAAGCCGCTAAAAAACAACTATACTACAAATAGAAAAGGCGCTGTCCGCAATGGTCAGCTCCTTCCGGTTAGATCAATAAGAATGACCGCCACGGTTTGAGAGTCTGGGGCGGTCATTTCTTATTGTTATGGATCTCTTTGAAGATTGCCCATGCGATCTGAAATGTAATTCCAACTGTACCGCCAATAATGACGAACAGCTGCAGAACCTCTTCCAACTTCATGATGCATCCCCCCTTCCGCGTTTGCGAACGGGGGAACAAACAATAAGCTTTTACGTCCCCCGGACGCTTGCCGGAGGGAAGCATGACCACCTGCGCTTGCAGATAGCACCTTAACGCCACCCTTTTGGGGTGGCATTTTTAGTTTAGCATACTTTTTGACGAATTACAATGGGAATCCTTTCACCCGCAGATGTCCGCTGCCACGGTGTAGGTAACGGTATAGTCCAGCACATTGCCGTTCACGGTGCAGTCCTCTTTGCGGGCGATGCGCTCCGCATCCGGCCATGCGGCGTACAGCGCCTGCAGGCTCTGCAGCCGGGCCAGCGCGGCGGCCTGCGCTTCGGTGCGGTGCAGCGTTTCCGGCTGCTGCACATAGCGGCAGGTCTCCTCCACAGAGCAGGGCAGGGCAAGGCCCAGCAGCGGCACCTCCGGCTGAAAGTGCCGGAGGATCACCGCCGCATGTTCCGGCGCAGGCGCGGCGGGCAGAGAGAAGGTGTGCCCGAACACTGTCACCCGGTATGTGCGGGTGCACGCGCCGGTGTACTGCTGCACCGTCTCTTCCAGGGGCACGGTGCGGGTGTCGCTCCACTCAAACTGCGCAACCACCGTTCCGGCGGCGGGCGCAAAGATCAGGGTGCCGTCCCGCTCGGCGCGGGCTGTGCCGATCAGGCCCTGCCCGGCTTCCACCTGCTGGCCCGGCTGCACCAGCATGGTGCCGCTGGTAAGGTTCGTGCGCAGAACAGTGCCGCTGCATTTTGCCCGGATGCCGTGCAGTGTTCCGGCGGCAATGTCCGGCTTGGGCCTGGCCGCGGCGGCTTCCACCACCAGTCGCCCTTTGGCAAAATTCAGGCTGGCCCAGGAGAACTCGCCGCTGTGCAAAAGGGCGTACTCCCCGGCGGTGAGCTTTGCCTCGGTCACAGCCGCACCGGGCTGCAGGCCCGCTTCCCGCAGGACGGCGCAGGCCCGCGCAGCCTGTCCGGTGGTGAGGGAAGAGGTGTCCGCATACCAGACGAACTGCTGTGCAAAGAGCAGCAGCGGCACAAACACCGCCAGCCCCGCCCAAAGCCCGGCCCGGCGCAGCAAGGGGCGCAGACGGAAATACAGCCCCAGCTTCCGGCGGATGCGCAGCCGCACCCGGTGCTTGCGGGCCAGCGCGGCAAGGCGCGGGTACTGCCACGCGGCGCACCGCCCGCCAAACCCTCCCGGCAGGGCCGTTACCCCGTAGGGATGCAGCCCGGCCCGGGCGGCAGCGGTAAGCAGGGCTTCGGTGCTGCCATTGCATGCGGTGAACTCCACCGCGGCCCAAAGGCTTACCGGTTCCATGGGCACCTCCTAGTCATCCGCAAAGTCCGTGCGCACGAACCGCCCCCGCAGGGTCAGGCGGCTGGCGGTAAGGGTGACGATCTTCAGCCCGTCGCCGTAGATGGTCAACCGGCCATGGGGCATCTGCAGGCACAGCCGGTCGGGGCTGTAGGCCAGAATGCGGCAAAAGTGCTCCACCTCCATGCGGCCCCCGCTCAGGTAGACGGCAGGGGCGTGGTAAAAGCCCTGCGGCGGCTGACGGAACAGCAGGGCCAGCCAGCTTTGCAGCAAAAGCCGCTTTTTGCGCTTGGCACACATCCCATTCCCTCCCATCCCGCAGTTCTGCCCGCGGCGCGCTGCTACATATATATGGATGCGGAGGGCTGAGTTATGAATCGAAGCTGGAATTTCCGGCGGGGCGTGCTGCTGGCGCTGGCAGGGTACACGGCGTTTCTGGTGTTTGCCGCGCCGCAGCGCTGTGCCGATGCCCTGCAGGCGGGGCTGCGGCTGTGCGGCGGGCCGCTGCTGGTATCGCTGTTTCCGTTCCTCATCGTATCGGCGCTGGCGGCAGGCTGCGGGGCCGGGCAGTGGCTGGGCTTTGTGTTCCGGCCTGCGGCGCGGCTCATGGGCATCCGGGCAAAGGGTGCGGGCGGCGTGCTGCTCATTGGGGCCTTGGGGGGCTTTGCACCGGCGGCGGTGGCTGCGTCCGAAGCCGTGCGCACCGGTCAGCTCACCTCCCGGCAGGCCTCGGCGCTGCTGCCCGCCTGTGTGTGCAGCGGGCCGTCCTTTGTCATCCTCACGGTAGGGCAGCAGATGCTGGGCAGCCGCGCGGTGGGGGTGCGGCTGTTTGCGGCCCAGCTGCTGGCGGGATACCTCACGGCGGCGCTGCTGTGCAGGATGCAGGGCGGGGCCGGGCAGGCTCCACCCGCGCAGGGGGAAACCATTCCGCTGCCCGCACTGGACGCGGTGATCGCGCAGGCGGCAGTGACCTACCTGAAGCTCTGCGGCTTTGTGCTGTACTTCCGGCTGCTGGCGGCAGGGTGCGGGGCATTGCTGCCACAGCCGTGGGCGGCGCTGCCCGCCATGCTGCTGGAAGTGTGTTCCGGCTGCGATCAGGCCGCCCGCACCGGGCTGTGGGCCAGCACGCTGTGCTGTGCGGCGCTCAGTGTGCAGGGGGTGTCGGTGCTTTTGCAGGTGCGCACCATCTGCCCGGCCGAGATCTCGCTGCGGCCTTTGCTGGCAGCGCGGGCGGTGCATCTGCCGCTTTCGGTGGCGCTGTTCTGGCTGGGCAGCACCGTGCCGGTGCAGGCCGTGCAGACCTTTACCACCCTGACCGAACGGGTGGTGGTGCTGCGCCGTGTCCCGCTGGACTGCGCCCTGCTGGCCTTTGCCGTGTGCTGCATCACGGTGGAGGTGTTATCTGATACAGTGGCAGATTATTGACGCTGATGCGATGAAAAATGCACTGTGTCAAGCTGATACAGTGCCCCTTGATTGATACAGTGCGTCAGTGTATCAGGGCAGGCCAGTGTATCAACCTGATACACTGGCAAAAAGAAACATAAGTAAGTTATATATTTCTCACTGTATCATGTGTTTCTCCACGGTAGGCCAGCCGGGTAAACCACCCTCGCGCGCCGTCCTTTTGGCACAGCTGATATTTTGCAATGTCGCCATCCCGTACAAGCTCAGCATACGAGCGTTTGTAAGTGGCTTCACTGCACTTGATCTCCTGAAGTACAGCACTTTTGAGTTGAGAATTTGCCATCGACCCAAGGCGGCTCTCGGACAGAACGTTCAGGATGGCGCTGCGGGTGTCCTGCCGGGTCTCCGCCGTGCGCACCCGCCGCTCCTCAATGAAGTCGGCATCCTTCTTGTCGGTGTAGCCGTCAAACACGGCCCGCGCAGTCTTTACGCCCTCCACCTCCACATCGTCGATGTGCAGCAGCACCGTCTGCTGGGGGCGGGCGTAGCTGTTTTTCTCGTGGCTGAGATAAATTTTGCCGTCGTTCTTGGCGCGGCCCATCATCAGCACGCTGCGGGCCATGTCCCAGATATCCGAGCTGTCGGCCAGACGTGCGCGGCCGGAAACGCCCTGCTTTTTGTTGGAGTGCATCACGATGAGCACCGCGCAGCCCTGCTTTGCGGCAATGGCGTGCAGCGGCAGCAGGGCACTGCGCATCTGGTTGCGGCTTGCCATCTCCACATCGGAGGGCAGAAAGCTCTGCAGCGGGTCCACGATGAGCAGCAGCGGCCCGGCCTTGGCGGCAAAATCCGCCAGTGCCTGATCCTTGAGGGTAAGGGGCTGGCCGGTCTTGCCAAAGTAGTCGTCGGCGGTCAGCACCAGCACCCGGTTCATGTCGGCCCCGGCCGCCAGCAGACGGGCCTTGAGCACCTTGCCGGGGTCGTCCTCGCCCGCAAGCAGCAGCACCTTGCCGGTCTGCTGCGGCGGCAGCGGAAAAAAGCCGGAGGTCTTGCCCGCCGTCACATAGGCAATGAGCTGTGCCTGCCAGATGCCCTTGCCGGTGCCGCCGTCGGCACCCAGCAGCGACACTTCGCCCAGCGGCAGCAGCTGCGGCACCAGCCACGCAACGCTCTGCATGGGCACATCGGCCAGCAGGCCGGGCTGCGCCGCGCTGCCCTCCAGCGCAAGCTTGCGCTGCTTTGCGTCCGCGTTCACGGCTGCCATAAAGGCTGCGGGGTCGGCCTGCCACGCCTGCTTGCAGGTGTTGAGCCATTGATCGATCTTGTAATTGACGGCGGGCAGCTGCATGTTGCAGGCTGCGCCGCGCACGTCGTCCAGCAGGTCTTCCCGTGCAGCCGGGTCGGTCTGGTGGAACATTACCGCAAAGGTCAGGCGGCTGAACAGCTGCTGCTCGGTCCTGCAGGCATCCAGCATGTTCAGAAAGTCTGTGCGGTCCTGAATGGATACTCCCAAAATACATTTCTCCTTTCGCTGTGGTTTATAACTGGAAGCAAAACCAAATGTTGTTGCAATAAGTATAACTCTGAAAAAACAACGTGTCAACAAATAGTTTTTGCGCAAAAAGCCACAGCTTCCGGGGTGAAAATGCACAGGAAAATGGGGAAAGAAAAAGAGAAGGCGGGCACCTTCTCTTGACAAAACGGCAAAAAATAACTATACTACAAATAGAAAAGGTGCTGTCCGCAATGGTCAGCTCCTTCCGGTTGGATCAATAAGAATGACCGCTTACCGTTTGGAGACAGGGGCGGTCATTTCTTATTGTTATGGATCTCTTTGAAGATTGCCCATGCGATCTGAAATGTAATCCCAACTGTGCCGCCAACAATGACGAACAGCTGCAGAACATCGTTCAACACCATGATGCATCCCCCCTTCCGCGTTTGCGAACGGGGGAACAAACAATAAGCTTTTACGTCCCCCGGACGCTTGCCGGAGGGAAGCATGACCACCTGCGCTTGCAGATAGCACCTTAACGCCACCCTTTGGGGTGGCATTTTTAGTTTAACATACTTTTTGACGTAATACAATAAGAACCCACAGAAACGACGCTTTGTAAAATTTTATGGTGCATGGTTGCTTTTTGAAAAAAGCAGAGTATAATAAAAGTGAGAAAGTAAGAAAATCGCACAAAGGAGGATGAAGGATGCTGACGGAATTGAGGACAAAATCCCAGATCACCATTCCAAAGGATATTGTAATGAAGATGGGCCTGCGTGAGGGCGACAAGCTGGAGATCGTGGAGAAGGATGGCGTGATCGAGCTGATGCCGGTAGCCGTTTACCCCAAAAAGTATCTGGACGAGCTGCGCAGCGAGATCAACGAAGCAAAGGCCAAAATTGCGGCAGGGGAGCAGCCGGTGTTCGACACTGTGGACGCACTGTTTGAAGCGCTGGACGGTGCGGACGAATGAATTACAAGATCACCTACACCAAACGATTCATAAAGAACCTGAAGCGTTTGAACGCAGCGGAGCGGGCGCAGCTGAAAAAGAAGCTGGAAATTCTGGAAATGGACCCGCTGTATCCGTCGCTGCGCACAAAGCGTATTCAAGGCACGGTAGACTTGTTCGAGTTCAGCGTAAACATGGACGTGCGGGTCATCTGGCAGTACGACGGTGATACGATCATTCTGCTGTTGGACATCGGACACCATGATATTCTGAATCAATTTTAAAAGCCTGTAAACACGATAAAAAGGCCGCTGCACGGTTCACATGCAGCGGCCTTTCCATTTGATGGGGAGTATTCAGCGGCGGTTTACTGGATGCCGGTCACAGGGTAGTCCTGATCCTCAACGGCCTTCTTCAGCACGTCGTCGGCGACCTCGGCGTTCAGGGTGACGATGGCGGTGCCGGCCTCGTGGCTCACCACGGCCTCGTCCACCTCGGGCAGGGCTTCCAGAGCCTTCTTCACGCGGGCTTCGCAGTGGCCGCACATCATGCCTTCCACCTTCAGGGTCTTTTTCATAGCAGTGTCCTCCTTGGTACTCTCTTTATTTGCAACCGCTGCGGGCTGTGCGGAGACAGCGGGCAGGGAAGCAGCATTTTTTGCCGCACGATCGTGCTTTGTGCTGTGCACGTCGAACAGGTTCAGGCGCAGGGCGTTGCTTACCACGCAGAAGCTGGAAAGGCTCATGGCAGCAGCACCGAACATGGGGTTCAGCGTCAGGCCGAAGGGGATGAACACGCCTGCGGCCAGCGGGATGCCGATGATGTTGTAGATGAACGCCCAGAACAGGTTTTCGTGGATGTTGCGCAGGGCAGCACGGCTCAGGCGGATGGCGGCGGGCACGTCCGACAGCTTGGAGTTCATCAGCACCACGTCCGCCGCGTCGATGGCAACGTCGGTGCCTGCGCCGATGGCGATGCCGGTGTCGGCACGGGTCAGGGCCGGGGCATCGTTGATGCCGTCGCCCACCATGGCCACCTTGCCGGATGCCTGCAGCTGGCGGATGACCGCTTCCTTGCCGTCGGGCAGCACACCTGCGATCACCTCGTCCACACCGGCCTGCCTGCCAATGGCGTCGGCAGTGCGCTGGTTGTCACCGGTGAGCATGACCACGCGGATGCCCATGGCCTGCAGCTCCCGGATGGCGCGGGGGCTGTCCTCCTTGATGGTATCGGCCACCGCGATGATGCCCAGCAGACGGCCTGCTCCGCCGAAGAACAGGGGCGTTTTGCCCTGTGCGGAAAGGGCTGCGGCCTTCTCCTGCAGCTGTGCGGGCACGGTGACTTTGGTGCCGATAAAGGACGCATTGCCGCCAAAGATCTCCACGCCGTCCAGCTTTGCGGCCAGACCGTTGCCCGGCAGGGCGGCAAAGCCGGATACCTCGGGGGCGGTGAGCTTCTGCGCGTCGGTGCAGGCCAGCACGGCCTTTGCCAGCGGGTGCTCGCTCTTGCGCTCCAGTGCGGCGGCAAGGGTGAGCAGCTCCGCCTCGGAAACGCCCTCGGCGGGCAGAATGTCGGTCACTTTTGGTTCACCGCTGGTGATGGTGCCGGTCTTGTCCAGCGCCACGATCTGGGTGCGGCCTGCAGCTTCCAGCGAAGCGGCGGTCTTGAACAGGATGCCGTTCTTTGCACCCAGCCCGTTGCCCACCATGATGGCCACCGGCGTTGCCAGACCCAGCGCACAGGGGCAGCTGATGACCAGCACGGAGATGCCGCGGGCCAGCGCATAGCCCAGCTCCCGGCCCAGCAGCAGCCACACGATGGTGGTGACCACCGCGATGGTAATGACCGCAGGCACGAAGAAACCGGACACCGTATCGGCAATCTTTGCAATGGGAGCCTTGGTGGCGGCGGCATCGCTGACCATCCGGATGATCTGGGCAAGGGTGGTGTCCTCGCCCACGCGGGTGGCCCGGCACTGCAGGAAACCGGACTGGTTGGTGGTGGCAGCGCTCACCTTGTCGCCCGCAGCCTTGTCCACGGGGATGCTCTCGCCGGTCAGGGCGCTCTCGTTCACGGCGCTGGTGCCTTCCAGCACGATGCCGTCCACGGGGATGTTCTCGCCCGGGCGCACCACAAAGATGTCCCCCTTCTGCACCTGCTCGATGGGCACGGTCACTTCGGCACCGTCCCGCAGCAGGGTGGCGGTCTTGGGGGCAAGCTTCATCAGGCTCTTGAGCGCGTCGGTGGTCTTGCCCTTGGAGCGGGCCTCCAGCATCTTGCCCACCGTGATGAGGGTCAAGATCATGGCAGCGGACTCAAAGTAGAACTCCATCATATAATGCATGACCAGCTCGCTGTTGCCGTCCACCTGCGCGCGGGTCATGGCGAACAGGGCGTAGGTGCTCCACACAAAGCTTGCCATGGAACCCATGGCCACCAGCGTGTCCATGTTGGGCGAGCCGTGGAGGAGGCCCTTGAAGCCGTTGATGAAGAACTTCTGGTTGATGACCATGACGATGCCCGCCAGCAGCAGCTGCACAAGGCCCATGGCGATGTGGTTGCCGTCGAACCAGCGGGGCAGGGGCCAGCCCCACATCATGTGGCCCATGGAGAAGTACATCAGCACCAGCAGAAAGCCCAGCGACGCAATGAGCCGCCGCTTGAGCTTGGGGGTCTCGTGGTCGGCCAGCGCGTCAAGGTCGGCGCTGGTGGAGCTGGCAGCCGCCGCGCCCGCACGCTTGGGGCTGGCACCGTAACCGGCATCCTGCACGGCCTTGATGATCTCGGCAGAGCTGGCGGTGCCCTCCACGCCCATGGAGTTGGTCAGCAGGCTCACCGAACAGCTGGCAACGCCGGGCACCTTGCTCACGGCCTTCTCCACCCGGGCGGAGCAGGCTGCGCAGCTCATGCCGGTAACGTTGTATTGTTCCATAAAATATCACTCCTACGTTGAGTATGCACAGGAAAGGGCTTCTTATTTCATGAGCTTGGGCAGCAGATTCACCAGCTCGTCCAGCTTTGCCTCGCTGCCCGCGCGCAGGTCGTCCGCCACGCAGGTGGAGATGTGCTGGGCCAGCAGCTCCTTGGAAAAGCTGTTCAGCGCCGAGTTCGCCGCCGCCACCTGCACAAGGATGTCCACGCAGTAGGCATCCTTTTCCAGCATGCCGCGGATGCCGCGCACCTGCCCCTCGATGCGGCTGAGCCGGTTCAGCAGGGCCTTGTGTTCCTCAGGGGTGCGGTCCTTGTGGCGGCAGCAGGAGGGGGTGACGCTTTCGGTGGGCACAGCGGATGCGTCAGCGGCCGGAGCCGTGGCAGCTTCGGGCTGGGCGGGCGTGCCGCAACAGCAGCAGGGCTTTTTCTCGTTGTCCATAAAATATCTCCTTTACCCATAGGGGGTATACGTCTTACAGCATGAGTATAGCACAGCAAACCCGATAAATCAAGTAGGGAATTGAAAAATACAAACAAAAAGAGGGAAGGCACTGCAAATGCCTTCCCTCTATCAAATCACTTTTACTTCTCCAGAATCCGCGGCACAAACAGGCCCAGCATCTTGCCCCACCAGTACCACTCGTGGGAGACATCGCCGCCCCAGACCTCGAGGTGGGCGGGCAGGCCCTGTGCGGCCAGCACATCGGCCAGCGCCTGTGTGTCGGCTTTGGCATCGTCCTCGTAGGCACCCTGACCGGCGCAGAGCATCAGGCTGTTCTCCTCGGCCTTGGCCAGAGCCAGCTTGTCGGCGATGCCGTTCTCGGCCAGATACTGCAGGGGAGAGCAGCGCAGCACCAGATCGTCGGCTTCACTGCCCCAGAAGCGGGCCAGATCGTAGATGCCGGAAAGGCCGATGGCACCGGCAAAGAGCTTGGGACGGCGCAGGCGGCAGTTGACGGCGTGCACAGCGCCAAGGTCGATGCCCACACACCACAGCTTGGCATCCTTTGCGGCACCGTTCAGGGCCAGCACCCGGGGAGCCAGCTCGGCGGTAAGATAGACGAAGTACTTTTCCTCCATCTCGGCGCGGCGGCGCACCGGGATGTCGCCGTTCAGTACGGCCTCGCCGTCAATGCTGTCGGCGCAGAACAGCTGCACCTTGCCCTCGTTCAGCAGCGGGGCAATGGCATCGGGCATGCCGTTGTTCTCCCAATCATAAAAGCGGCCGCCGCGGGCAGGCAGGGCCAGCACCGGCACACCGGTGCTGCCGTATACCTTGAACTCCATCTCGCGGTTCAGCACGCTGCTCCACTCTTTGTAATAGGTACCCTGGATCATAAATCAAGCACTCCTTGTTTCTATATTCACCGGCCCGGGCGCAGTCGCTGCACGTTGGTGCCGGTCGTTAGCGATCAAAAGAAAGCTTTCTCTGGAAATATCACACGAACTGGTTGCGCTGGGCATCGTACTCGTAGCCCACAGCTTTGAGCTTTGCGCACAGATCTGCCTTGTCGGCATCCATGTCTTCGCACAGAGCATCGAGGTTTTTGTAAAAATCACGCAGCTTCAGGTTCACCACGCTCAGCAGCATGATGGGATCGTTGGGCAGAGCCATGTGTTTTGCCTCCTTACAGCAACAAAAAAAGCCGGCCACTCGACAAAGTGACCGGCCACATACACCAAATTAGACAGCGCGGGTAACTTTGCCAGCGCGCAGGCAACGGGAGCATGCGTAGACGTACTTGGGAGAACCCTCAACGACCGCCTTGACACGACGGACATTCGGCTTCCAGGTACGGTTGGAACGACGATGAGAGTGAGAAACCTTGATACCAAAGGCAACACCCTTGCCGCAGCATTCACATTTAGCCATGGTACTTGCACCTCCTGCAGTGAAGTAAGGAATCAAAATAATCAGCTTGACTATTGTAGCAGATTACCGGGCAAAATGCAAGCCTTTTTTCAAAAAATATTGCGTTTTTTTGGAAACTCCCTCCGTCATTGCTTACGCAATGCCACCTCCCTCGGGGAGGGAGGCTTTGGCAGTACGGCAAAGTTTTTCTCCCTGCCAAGGGCTCCCTCACTGAGGGAGCTGTCGAGCGCATGCGAGACTGAAGGAGTTTACCCCCTTGTCTAAAACCTCAAAAAATAGTATTATATATGGTATACTGAAAAAAGGCAGGAATATCGAATGACCTCTCAGGGCATCTATTATCTCATCCGCGCGCTGGTGGCGCTGGTGGCCATCCCCTTCCACGAGTGCGGCCACGCGCTGGCAGCATGGCTGCTGGGCGACGACACCGCAAAGCGGCAGGGGCGGCTTTCGCTGAACCCCTTTGCCCACTTTGACCTGCTGGGCACGCTGTGCATGGTGTTTGCGGGCGTGGGCTGGGCAAAGCCCGTCTCCACCGACCCCCGCAATTTCAAAAACCCCAAGTGGGGCATGGCCCTCACCGCGCTGGCTGGCCCTGCGGCAAACATCCTCCTTGCCTATGTGGGCATGGTGGTGTGGAAGCTCATGTACTACTGGGCACCGGTGAACGATGCCACCATCTACATTGCCATGTTCCTGCAGTACCTTGTGCTGATGAACGTGAGCCTTGCCGTGTTCAACTTGATCCCGGTGCCGCCGCTGGACGGCAGCCGCATCCTGCTGGTGGTGCTGCCCCGGCGCATCTACTTTGGCCTGATGAAGTACGAGCGCTATATCATGATCGCCCTGCTGGCGGCAGTGTGGTTCGGCGCACTGGATACCCCCCTGTACTACCTGAACAACATCGTGTGGGAGCTGCTGGGCAAGGGCACCGGCTACATTGATAAGATCGCGTATTCCATCTACTATGCCGGCCTTGGGACGGTGGTGTGAGCGTGGCAGAAGAACTGACCTTCCATCTGGAAGATTTTGACGGCCCGCTGGAATTATTGCTGGCGCTTGTGGCCAAACATAAGATGGACCTGCACAACATCCCCATTCTGGAGCTGATCGACCAGTACACCGCCACGGTGGCGCGGGCCGACCCGGACCCGGAAGCCGCCAGCGCCTTCATCGAGATGGCCGCGCGGCTGGTGGAGATGAAAAGCTACCTGCTTTTGCCCCGCAGCGAAGAGGGCGAGCGCATGAAGCAGGAGTTCACCGGCCAGCTGATCGAGTACGACCAGTGCCGCCGCATGGCTGCGCTTTTGCGCCAAAAGGCCGAAGCTGCGCCGGTTTTTGTGCGTCCGCCCATGGAAATGGAGTTCGATAACACCTACGACCTGCACCATGCGCCGCAGGTACTGGCGGATTACTGGGCCGTTCTTTCCGGCCGCACCAAGCTGCGCCGGGAGCCTACCCAGCAGCAGTTCGAGCCGCTGGTCACAGCGCCCATGGTGTCGGTGACGAGCCGGGTGGTGTACATTCTGCGGCACCTGATCAGCGGTACAGCGGCAAAAATGAGCCAGCTGTTCAGCCGCCAGCAGACCCGCAGCACCAACGTGGCCACCTTTCTGGCCTTGCTGGAGCTGGTGCGCGGCGGCCGCGTAAAGCTGGACGACGAGGGCCGGCTGACCATGCAGCGGGGCCGCATCCAACGTGATAAGGAGAAGGAATGAACCAGAAACAGATCCGTGCAGCCGTGGAAGCCATGCTGTTTGCCAGCGGCGACCCCATTGGTGCCGACAAGCTGGCCCAGGCGGTGCAGCTGCCGCAGCTCAGCGTGGAAGCCGCGCTGGAAGCCCTGCGGGAGCGCTACGCCCGGGAGGACAGCGGCCTGTGCCTGCTGCACCTGAACACCCGCTGGCAGCTTGCCACCAAGACCGAGTGGGCCGACTGCATCCGCCGTCTGCTGGACAGCCGCCGCGCAGTGCCCCTTGGCCCCGCCGCCATGGAGACCCTGACCGTGATCGCCTACAACCAGCCGGTGTCCCGCGCCTTCATCGAGCAGGTGCGCGGCGTGGATTCCTCGTCCAGCGTGTCGGGCCTGCTGGAAAAGGGCCTCATTGAGGAAGCCGGCCGCCTTGACCTGCCGGGCAGGCCGGTGAGCTTCCGCACCACCGACACCTTTTTGCGGGTGTTCGGCCTTTCTTCTCTGGCCGACCTGCCGCCGGTGCATGGGCAGGAAATGGAAACAAACGCATCACCGACAGAAAGTGAGGGGTAACGCATGGGAGCATTCCTCGCCGCGCTGGGCGCAGTGCTGCTGTTCATCCTCCGGGTGATCGGCATTCTGCTGCTGGTGGTGCTGATCTTACTGGTGCTGTTGCTGCTGTGCCCCTTCTGCGCAGACCTGTGCTGGGAGCACGGCGTGCTCACCGTAAAGGCCGGTGCGCTGGGCATCACCTTCCCGGTGTTCCAGTACCCGAAGCCGGAGCCGCCGCCCGCACCGGAAAACCCGGAGCCGCCCAGGGGCTTTGGCAAGGTCAAGGCAAAGTTTGCCGCATGGCGGGCCGAGCGCAAGCGGAAAAAGGCAGAGGAGAAGGCCCGCAAAAAGGCCGCCGCCGCTGCCGCCAAGGCAAACAAGCCCGCCCAGCCGCGCAAAAAGGCAAAGATCACGCTGGAGATCCTCTGCACCATGCTCAAAGGTGCGGGCACTTTGACCAAAGCTGTGTTCGGTGCGCTGCGCATCACAAAAATACAGGTGCGCCTTGGTGTGCGCGGGGAGGACCCCGCCGCCGCTGCCCGCAGCTACGGCAAGCTGCAGGCGTGGCTGTACCCGGTGCTGGGCGTGCTGGACCGCTTTCTCTGGCTGCAGTTCGATGAGCTGCGCATCCTGCCGGACTTTGGCAGCGGGCAGCCCACCGTGGAGGACCGGGTGTCCTGCCGGGTGAGCGCACAGGCACTGTTCATCGTCCTTGCGGCGGTGCGGGTGCTGTACGAGTTCTGGCGCAAAAAAGTATTGGACATCTTCCTATAATGTGGTACACTATACGTGTATCCGGATCTGCAGACAACGGGCCTTTGCCCGAATCAAACCGATAAAGGAGAGCTGTTTTATGGCTGAGCATCCCATTCAGGGCCTGATGAACGTTACCATGGAGAAGATCCACCAGATGGTGGACTCCAACACCATCATTGGCAAGCCCATCATCACCGAGGACGGCACCACCATCCTGCCGGTTTCCAAGGTGAGCTTTGGCTTTGCCTCCGGCGGCACCGACTTTGACGGCAAGAACGCCGCCAACAAGGACCTGTTCGGCGGCGGCTCCGGTGCGGGTGTGAACATCCAGCCGGTGGCCTTCCTCGTGGTAAAGGACGGCTGCGTGCGCACCATCCAGCTGTCGGACAACGCCGACACCATCAACCGTGCCCTGACCATGCTGCCGGAGCTGGTGGACAAGGTTGCCGCCCTCATCAAGAAGGACGAAAAGAAGGAAGAGCCTGCTGCTCCTGCTGAGCAGTAAGGGAGGGGGCTTGGCACCGGACACTCCGTCCCGCCTGCGCTCGCCAGACCACCAGCGTGGTGTAGCCCTCGCACTTCCCGGCAGGCTTTTCTGTCGATTTTAGTCGCAGCCTGCACTTCAGACATGGCTTCGCGCATCTTGCCGGAGTATCCGGTGCCGATCCCTGCTGGCCTGCTAACTACTATCGCCGTAACTGTGAGCTTCCAACTCACAGTTTTGATACAGGCGCACCCGCACCCCAAAACAGGGGAGAGGTGCGCGTTTTGAGCGCCGGGAGGCGCACAAGGAGTTTTATTATGGCAGAAGAACGTATTCAAAAGATCATGGCTGAACAGGGTCTGTGCTCCCGCCGTGCGGCAGAACAGATCATTGCCGAGGGCCGCGTGAAGGTCAACGGCCACCCCGTCAAGGTGGGCGACAAGATGGACCCCAACCGCGACGTGCTGCACGTGGACGACGAGCGCATCTATATCCGCAAGGATCAGCAGATGTACTATCTGGCCCTGTACAAGCCCCGCGGCTATGTGACCACCGCCAGCGACGAGCTGGGCCGCAAGACCGTGATGGAGCTGGTGAGCGATATCCCCGCCCGCCTGTACCCGGTGGGCCGTCTGGATAAGGACAGCGAGGGCCTGCTGCTCATGACCAACGACGGCGCGTTTGCGCAGGCCGTCACCCATCCGTCGGGCGGCATCTCCAAGCTGTACCGCGTCACCGTGCAGCCCCGCGCCGATGAAAGCCAGATCCTGAAGCTGAGCAGCGGCGTTGTGCTGGACGACGGCACCAAGACCATGCCCTGCGCCATCAATGTTGTTACCGACGAGCCGGGCCGCACCGTGATGGAAATGACCCTGAAAGAGGGCAAGAACCGCGAGATCCGCCGCATGTGCGAGACCGTGGGCCTTGAGGTGGTGCGCCTGAAGCGCAATGCCGAGGGCGTGGTGAAGCTGGGAATGCTCAAGCCCGGCACCTACCGTGAGCTGACCAAGGCAGAGATCAACGGTCTGCGTGCCGCTGCCGCCAAGGGCCGCGCCCAGACCCGCAGCGCCGCAGTGCAGTCCAAGGCTGCCGAGCGCCGCCCCCGCGGCCCGGTGGGCAAGGGTACTGCCCCCAAAAAGCGCAAGTAAGCCTATATACCTATATAAACGAAAAGAAAGCACCTGTACAGCGGGTGCTTTCTTTATTGTAAAATGTTATTTTTTATGATATCATAAAGATGCCGCCCGAAAAGGCGGTGATTAGGTGCTGTCTGCAAGCGCAGGTGGTCATGCTTTCCTCCGGCAAGCGTCCGGGGGACGTAAAAGCTTATTGTTTGTTCCCCCGTTCGCAAATGCGGAAGGGGGGATGCATCATGGTGTTGAACGATGTTCTGCAGCTGTTCGTCATTGTTGGCGGTACAGTTGGGATTACATTTCAGATCGCATGGGCAATCTTCAAAGAGATCCATAACAATAAGAAATGACCGCCCCAGTCTCCAAACGGTGAGCGGTCATTCTTCTTATTGACCAATTAGCCGGAGGAAGCTGACCATTGCGGACAGCACCTTCTCTATTTGTAGTATAGTTTCTTTTTGCTGGTTTGTCAAGAGATGGTTCTCGGCTGTTATGCAAGGCATTTTTATATAAGTGAATAACTGTCAGCTCTTCACCTTTCAGGTGAGAAAAATTGAAGCCCGCCGCAAATACACCGAAAACGGACGCACCTGCAACGAAAATTGCAGTACGGCCCTGCGGCAGGACGGGCTGTGCACGCGGGGAAGACAAAGAATACTTTTGACAACAAAAGTTCATCTCACTGAAGCGCCCCTGTTCTTCGACCAAATTTGTGCTATAATACAAAAGCAACGCTTCGCCCGGCCCCGCAAAGGGCAGGGCAGAGCAGAACGGAAAACAAGGAGTTTGGAATCATGGAAAGAGAAAAACTGAAGTCCCGGCTGGGCTTCATTCTGCTTTCGGCGGGCTGTGCCATCGGCATTGGCAACGTGTGGAAGTTCCCTTATATTGCCGGTCAGGGCGGCGGCGGCGCGTTCGTGCTGTTCTACCTGATCTTCCTCATCATTCTGGGCCTGCCCATCATGACCATGGAGTTTGCAGTGGGCCGCGCTTCCCGCAAAAGCCCGGTGCGGGCCTATCAGGCACTGGAAAAGCCGGGCCAGAAGTGGCACATCCACGGCTACCTCACCCTCATTGGCTGCTATCTGCTCATGATGTTCTACACCACCGTGGCAGGCTGGATGCTGCACTATTTCTACATGACCGCCACCGGTAAGCTGGCAGGCCTGAACGCCGATCAGGTGGCTGGCAAGTTTACCGAAATGCTGGCAGACCCCGGCGTGATGACCTTCTGGATGGTGTTCGTGGTGGCACTGGGCATCTTTGTATGCGCCAAGGGCCTGCAGAACGGCCTTGAGCGCGTGACCAAGGCCATGATGATCGCCCTGCTGGTGATCATGGTGGTGCTGGCCGTCAACAGCCTGTTCATGCCCGGCGCAAAGGAAGGCCTGAGCTTCTTCCTCGTGCCCGACTTCGGGCGCATGAAAGAGGTGGGCGTGGTCAACACGCTGGTGTCCGCCATGAATCAGGCCTTCTTCACCCTGAGCCTTGGCATTGGCGCAATGTCCATCTTTGGCAGCTACATCGGCAAGGAGCACTCCCTGCTGGGCGAGTCCGCCCGCATCGTGGTGCTGGATACCTTCGTGGCCATCACCGCCGGTCTCATCATCTTTCCGGCCTGCTTCACCTACGGTGTGGACCAGACCAGCGGCCCCAGCCTGATCTTCATTACCCTGCCCAACATCTTTGCCAACATGGCCATGGGCCGGTTGTGGGGCTCCCTGTTCTTCCTGTTCATGGCCTTTGCGGCGCTTTCCACCGTGCTGGCCGTGTTCGAGAACATCATCTGCTGCGGCATGGAGCTGACCGGCTGCAGCCGCAAGAAATCCAGTCTGGTGAACTTCGTGCTCATCACTCTGCTTTCGCTGCCCTGCGTGCTGGGCTACAACGTGTGGGCATGGGACGGCTTTGCCGTGTTCGGCGGCGCTGTGCTGGATTTGGAGGACTTCCTCGTGAGCAACCTGTTCCTGCCGCTGGGCAGCTTGGTGTACCTGCTGTTCTGCGTTACCAAGTACGGCTGGGGCTGGGACAACTATAAAAAGGAAGTCAACACCGGCAAGGGCCTCAAGATGCACGACTGGATGCGCGGCTACCTGACCTGCGTGCTGCCGGTGATCGTGCTGTTCATCTTTGCTTTTGGCATCTACGATAAATTTTTTGCGTAAATAAATAACTTCTACCTCTCTGTAATCTTCGGTGACAACTCACCCAAAGGGAGAAGACCGGACGGAAAGATGCACTTTGCATGGACTGCCAAGGGCTCCCACTTTGGGGGAGCTGGCAAACCCGAAAGGGTTTGACTGAGAGGGCAAGCAGGTTAACGACAGGCTCCTCCTATTCCATCAATAAGAGGGGCCTTTTGCGGCAGAAAGGAACCTTCCATGCATATCCTGATCTGTGACGACGATGCGGCGTTCGGCGCGCGCATGGCAGAATATGTCACCGTCTACTTTACCGCCCGCAGCGTGCAGGTGCACACCGCCGTCTGCACCAGCGCAGCCGAGGTGCTTGCAACGCCGGGGCTGGAGCTGTATCAGCTGGCGTTTCTGGATGTGGACATGCCCGGTGCAAACGGCATGGTGCTGGGCCGTCAGCTCAAGCAGAAGTGCCCCGGCCTGATGCTGGTGTATGTTTCGGCCTATCTGGAATTTGCGCTGGAAGGCTACACGGTGAACGCCTACCGCTACCTGCTCAAGCGGGACATTGCGCGCACCCTGCCCAAGTGTCTGGACGACCTGCTTGCCGCCCTGACCGACCAGCGCAAGACCCTGACGGTGCACCACAACCGCACCGAAACGGAAATTCCGCTGGATCAGATCTATTATCTGGAAAGCGACCTGCGCCAGATCAACGTCTACGGCGACATTGCCCGCCGGCCCATCTGCACCTACTACGGCAAGATCGCCGACCTGCCGCCCATGCTCTACGAGAACGGCTTTTTGCAGGTGAGCCGCAACGATGTGGTGAACATGAAATATGTGCGCAGCATCCGCAGCTACCGCGCCCTGCTGAAAAACGGGGTGGAGCTGAGCGTGAGCCGCGCAGGCTATGCGGCCATCCAGAACGCATATCTGGAATGGAAGGGGCAGTATGTGGATGAGTGATGCATTTGCGGAAATGATGCTGGGGCATCTGGTGTGTCTGGTCCAGGGGAACGCCTTTATTCTGGTGGAGTGGGCCTATCTGGGCAGGGGAAAACTGCGCTGGCCGGTTCTGTGGGCAGAGCTGCTGTGTATGGGGCAGCTGGGCCTGTCACTCGCAACAGGAATGTCATTTTTCAATGTGCAGAGCGTCCTGCTCAATGTGCTGTACCTTTTTGTTACGGCGCAGCTGTTTGGCGGAACCTTTGCCGATAAGCTCACCGCCTGCCTGATCAACGGCACCATGTGCCTGCTGGTGGAGAACACGGTCAACTATACCTACTCCTGGTTCACAGGAGTGCGCACCGGCGAAGCATGGCAGCGCCCCGGCTGCCTGATCGCGCTGTGCGCCGCGAACCTTATCGTGGGTGCAGCAGTTGCGCATTCCCTGTACAGCTGGAACCAGAAGTGTGCTCTGCAGCCGCTGCAGGCGCTGGTGATGTCCTTTTTCCCCGGGGTGGCTGTGGTGCTGAACATCGTGCTGATGGTCACAGGGACCCAGCAGCCCGCTACCCGGATGACCATGCTACTCACCTTTGGCATGAGCGTGGCGGTGCTGGTGCATATCGCCATCGTGCAGATGTTCAACGATCAGGTGGTGCAGCGGCAGAACTCCCGCTACCGTGCTCAGCTGGAACAGCAGCGTGCCGAAGCCCTGCTGGATTCCTACACGGAACAGCGCCGCCTGACCCACGAGTTCACCAACCACATGACAGCCCTTACCGCTCTGCTGGATCAGGGGGATCTGAAAGGCGCACAGGCCTACATTGCCAGCGTGAGCAAAACGGTGGCGGCGGGCACCACCATCATGGATACCCACAACCCGCTGCTGGATTCCATTCTGAGCAAAAAATACGAAGAAGCGGCAAAAGTTGGCGTGAATATTTACTTTGACCTGTGCGATCTCAAGCGGATGCCCTTCGACAGCATGGATATGGTCATCGTGCTCTCCAACCTTCTGGACAACGCCACCCGCGCCGCAGCGCAGGCCCTGCCGCCGGAGGTGTATGTGCGCATCCGCAAAACGCCGGAAGAATACCTGATCTCGGTGCGCAACCGCGTGCAGGAAGACCTGCTGCTGGAGGAGGGCAAGCTGCCCGGCACCACCAAAAAGGAGAGCGGCCACGGCATGGGCCTTGCCAACGTGCAGGACGTGCTGCGCAAGTACGGTGCCGAGTACACCGTGAGCTGCCGCGACCGGTGGTTCCGGTTTACCTGCGCCATCCCGTGCGCAGTTCATGACATGTGTACCGACAATTTATGACATGTTCTGTGCAACAGGCACGCAACAATGCTATACTAAGGCCAGTAAAGGTGACCTCCTGCCGGGGCAGGGCGGATTTGCGGCCAAAGGAAGACCTGGTGAAGCTTTGCCCCCTGTGCAGTGATCCGGGCAGCGGTGCGTGTTAAGCTGCTCTGTTTTCCCTTTGCTCTTCGCTGTGCAGTCCTCATGCGCTGCGCAGCTCATCTGGCGGGGCTTTCAACGGCGAACTTTGGGGTTTGCTGCTGATAAAGTCACTCGGTACGTCGCATTTCTGTCCGGCAGGTGCTGCTTGTGGGAATGGAGCATCTGCCGCACAGGGCATTTGCGTCGGTGAGAGTTCCGTCAGATTTTTTATTGCAAAAAAAGAGCTGCTGTACGGCAAAATTGCCTGATACAGCAGCTCTTTTTCTGTGTCGTTATTCCGGCTTTACCTGCAGCTCCTGCTCGCAGTAGATGCAGCGGTATTTGCCGTTGGAGCTCAGCTCAAAGATCTGGTCGCACTCTTCCTCAATGGAGGAGATGCAGCGGGGGTTGCGGCATTTTACAATGTTCACAAGGCGCTTGGGGGGCATCGGCTTTTCCTTGCGCACGGCCTTGCCGTTTTCAATGATGGTCACGCTGATGCCCGGGTCAAGGTAGGCCAGCACATCCAGGTTCAGCCAGGAAGCATCGCCCTCCACCTTGATGATGTCCTTGCGGCCGCTGGCGGTCTTGTTGCTGCGTGCATTCTGGATCAGCGCCACGCTGGCGGTGCGGTTGCCCGCAATGCCCAGCAGGTCCATCAGGCCAATGGCAGTGCCTGCCTTGATGTGGTCGATCACGATTCCGTTCTGAATTTCATCGATGTTCAGCATATCAGTTCTCCTCCTTAGGTGCCTTGGGGTCGCGCAGGCCCAGCAGGGTCATGATCAGTGCCATGCGGACGTACACACCGTTCTGCACCTGCTCAAAGTAGGCGGCACGCGGGTCGTCGTCCACGTCCAGTGCGATCTCGTTGACGCGGGGCAGGGGATGCAGCACAGCCATATCCGGCTTTGCAAGGCCCATCTTTTCCTTGGTGAGGATGTAGCTGTTCTTCAGGCGGATGTAGTCCTCCTCGTTGAAGAAGCGCTCCTTCTGCACGCGGGTCATGTACAGGATGTCCAGCTCCGACATGGATTCCTCCAGACTGCGGGTCTCCTGGTAGGGGATGCCGTTGGCCTCCAGCACGTCCTTTACGATGTAGTCCGGCACGCGCAGCTCTTCCGGGCTGATGAGCACGAACCGGATGTTCTTGCAGCGGGCCATGGTCTTGATGAGGGAGTGCACGGTGCGGCCGAATTTCAGGTCGCCGCACAGGCCGATGGTCAGGTCATCCAGCCGTCCCATGCGGCGGCGGATGGTCATGAGGTCCGTCAGGGTCTGGGTGGGGTGCTGGTGGCCGCCGTCGCCCGCGTTGATCACCGGGATGCGGGAGTAGCGGGAAGCGCGCAGCGGTGCGCCCTCTTTGGGGTGGCGCATGGCCACGATGTCCGCATAGCAGGACACCACGCGGATGGTGTCGGCAACGCTTTCGCCCTTGCTTGCGCTGGACACGTTCTCACTGGGAAAGCCCAGCACATGGCCGCCAAGGTTCAGCATGGCTGCCTCAAAGGAGAGGCGGGTGCGGGTGGAAGGCTCGTAGAACAGGGTAGCCAGCTTTTTATGCCGGGCCACCTCCTGATACGCGGCCGGGTCGTCATGGATGCGGTCGGCCAGATCAAGCAGCGTGGAGATTTCCTGTTGGGTAAAATCCAACGGGTCGATCAGATGTCGCATGGGTGCATACCTCCGTCAGTTTTTTGGTTTAGAGCAGCTTGCGTAAAATGGAAAAATCAAAGAAGTTTGTGTAGTAGCTCAGCGAACGCATCACCGGGCGGCACAAACGATTGAAACACACTTCGTCCAGCAGCAGCATGGCCTCGCCCGGAGCAAGGCGCATGGCGGAGCGGATGGCATCATCGCCGCAGCTTGCCTTCAGGTGGGCGACGTTGGAGGAGATCTGCTGGTGGCACTCCCGTTCCAGAATATCGAACACGCCGCCGGTCAGGTCGATGCGGGTGTAGTCTCTGGCGCCGAACAGTGCTCTGGGCAGGTAGTCGATGGAGTAGATCACCGGGGTGGTGTCGGCCAGAATGCGCTTTTTGATGCAGATCACGTCGTCGCCCGGCTCAATTTCCAGATCGCGGGCCAGCTCTTCACCGGCACGGATGGGAAATACCTGAATGCCGTCGGCATGGGGGTAGCTGCCAAAGCTGCGGATCAGCGGGTAGTATTCCAGCTTCTGGTCCAGCCGGCTGCGCAGGCTCAGCACAGCGCGGTTCACCACCGTGCCAATGCCGCGCACGCGTTCCACATAGCCTGCGCGCTCCATCTCGCTCAATGCATCGCGGATGACGGTGCGGCTCACGCCCAGCTCAGCGGCAAGATCTACCTCGGCGGGCAGACGGTCGGCCCGGGCATAGCGCCCGGTGCGCAGCTCTTCCAGCAGACTGGCAACGATGCGGTCGCTGATCACAGCACCGCCCAATCGGTTGGAAGAGGTAAGTGCAGATTCCTTCATGGTTCGGTTCCTCCGTTCACGGGCAGGGGATGCTCCCCGCCGGGACTTGAAGCCTGCGCCGCACGGCACCTTTGTGACCACGCCATACGCCGCAGACCCCTTTATACTTTATTATAACATAAATTGACATTTATAAAAGCGGCATTTATACTGGAAACAGCGAAAAAGTATGATTTTATTTTGGAGGGAAACGCAAGATGGAAGTTTTTCTGCACAAGATCTGCGGCCAGCCGGTGCAGCCGCCGGTGTCCATGCAGCTGCGCCGCTGCACGCCGGAGCAGGCCCCGGCGGTGTACGCCTTGCAAAACGAGGTGCGCGCCGCCATGCCGGACCCGGAGCAGTTCGTGCCGGACACGCTGGAAAACATCACGGCCTATGTCCGCAATGATCTGTGCATCGGCGCATGGCAGGGCAGCCGCCTTGGCGGGTATCTCATCGTGCGCTTCTGCGGGCGCAGCGCACACAACTATGCGGCCTTCATGGATGTGCCGCGCACCGAGTGGGAGCACTGGGCCAATGCGGACAGCGCCATCGTCCACGCAGACTTTCGCGGCAACGGCCTGCAGCGGCTCATGCTGGAAGCAGCGCTGCCGCTTTTCCCGAAAAAAATCACCCACATCGGTGCTACCGTCAGCCCGCAGAACCAGTACAGCCTGCACAACGCCCTTGCATCCGGTTTTGCCATCGTCTCCCGGCGGGAAATGTACGGCGGCCACGACCGTTACCTGCTGGCAAAGGAGCTGTAAAAAGTTGTAATTCGTCAAAAAGTATGTTAAACTAAAAACGCCACCCCGAAGGGTGGCGTTAAGGTGCTATCTGCAAGCGCAGGTGGTCATGCTTCCTGCCCGTTATCGCTGCTCTTTCTACATAGAACGAAGCAGAGGTTCCGGGAGTGGAACTTTTTTGCAAAATGAAACTTCCCGGAGCCTTGAAGGCGAAGGGAGGGATATCCGGTGACTCTGTTGGAAACCCTCGCACTGCTCACCTTCATTCTCACACTGTTGGGTCTGATCGTGGACGTGATCCGTCTGGCCGTTGAGGTCATGACAATGTTTTCCAAGCACAAAGCCGATGATAGCAAAAAAGACTGACCGCCCAGCTACCAACTCGTGCGGTCAATCTTTTCTTGACTAAACGGGCAAGAAGCTGACCATTGCGGACAGCGCCTTTTCTGTTTGTAGTATAGTGCTTTTTTCAGGGATTGTCAAGGGCGCAGGGCTTCTCTTTACGCCGCCTGTAGTGTCTGACCTCTCTGGCGCATCTTGTGCCGCACCACCAGCAGGCAGGCCAGATGCACGGCAGCCGTCAGCACCCAGCTGATGGGGTAGCTGATGTACAGCATGAACGGTGTGCGGTTCAGCTGGAAGATGGTGGCGATCCACACCAGCCGCAGCAGGCAGCTGCCCACAAGGCTCACCACCATGGGCAGCACGCTGTAGCCAAGGCCGCGCAGGCTGCTGGCCAGCGTATCCATGATGCCGCACAGCAGGTAGGTGCCGCAGATCACCCGCAGGCGCTCGTATCCGGCAGCGATCACCGCCGCATCCGAGGAGTAGAAGTGCAGCAGCTGGGTGCCTGCCAGCACCGCACCGCCGCCCAGCACCACGCCGGTCACGATGGCGCACAGCAGGCAGTTGAGGACAACACGGTTCAGGTTCTGGTACTTGCGTGCGCCCATGTTCTGGCTGGTAAAGGTCACCGCTGCCTGCGAAAAGGCGTTCATGGCGGTATAGACGAAGCCCTCCAGATTGGCGGAGGCCGAACTGCCTGCCACCACCGTGGAGCCGAAGGAGTTGATGGCCGACTGGATGACCACGTTGGACAGGCTGAACACGGTGCTCTGCAGACCGGCAGGCAGGCCGATAAGCAAAATCTGCTTCAGGGCACCCATGTGGAAGCCCAGATGATGCAGATCCAGATGCAGCGCGCCCTCCTCCTTCATCAGCATCCGCGTCACCATGCAGGCGGAAACGGTCTGACTGATGATGGTAGCCAGCGCCACGCCTGCCACGCTCATGGAAAAGCCAATGACGAACACAAGGTTCAGCACCACATTGATGAGACCGGCTGCTGCCAGACAGTACAGCGGGCGCTTGGTGTCGCCCACGGCGCGCAGCAGCGCACTGCTGAAGTTGTACAGCATGGTCATGGGCATCCCGATGAAATAAATTTTAAGGTACAGCGCAGAAAGGTCGATCACATCCTCCGGGCAGCTCATCAGCTCCAGCAGCCCCCGGGCTGCAAAGAACCCCACCACAGCCAGCAGTACGCCGCTGACAAGGCCCAGCGTCACCGAGGTCTGCACCGTGTCCTGAACGCCGTGGTCATCCTTTGCACCAAAGCAGCGGGCCGCCACCACGTTTGCGCCCAGCGAAAGCCCTACGAACAGGTTCACCAGCAGGTTGATGAGAGAGCCGTTGGAGCCGACGGCGGCCAGTGCGGTGCTGCCCGCAAAGCGGCCCACGACCACTACGTCCGCAGCGTTGAACAGCAGCTGCAGAATGCTGGAAGCTGCCAGCGGGATGGAGAACAGGATGATCTTTTGCAGCATCGGGCCGCTGGTAAGGTCAGCGGTGCGGCTTGTCTGAGCCATGAGAAGAGTGCCTCCTTTTTATCGTTTACGCGGAGAAGCCATTTTCCGAAGCATTGCACACTGCTTAGGAGGACAGCATCTGAAATGTAAATTTTTCGTAAATAAAGGGAACCGAAAGCATATTATAACGCGCGGCGCAGAAAAATACAAGTGGCACCGCCGAAAAAATGCAAATTCCCGGCGGTGCCGCTTATAAAACGATCAAAAACATTTCTTGAAGCACAGTAGAAGAGTTTATTCTTCCTGCAAAGCGTCCCGGAACAAAACCCGCAGATAATCCCGCCCGCCGTAGAGGACGCGGTCAATATAAATATCGTTCCGAAAAGCATGATAAAAAATCAGATACTTTCCGCTGACGAGAAAGCGCTCATCCAAATAAAGTTCATGATCCAGCGGAGCTACGGAAGAAAGCAATGCACCGCTTTCCGGGAACAGCTTTAATTGTTCAGCAGCATCCATGATGCGGTTCAGAATGCGCTCTGCAGAAGGCAGATTTTGCAAGTCGAACGAGATATAATCCCAGATGTCGTCCAGGTCCTGACGGGAACGAGTTGTATAAATGAGGTTATTTTCCATTGGCTTTTGCACGGAAATGCGCCCTCATTTCTTCCGGAGTGTAAAGCTTTTCCGTCTCACCAGAGCACCGTCCTTTTGCAATTTCATTCATAAGCCGGATGGTAGCCTGCGTTTTCTCATAATCTTCCATGTCCAGAATGGCATACTTTCCACGGCCGTTTTTGGTAAGAAAAACCGGCGATCCTGCTTCCACATCGCGAAGGACTTCGTTGTAATTCCGCAGGTCAGAAATAGGTTTGATGTTCGGCATAAGATCAACTCCCTTCATCTGTAGTATAACAAATTCTGCTGTGAAATTCAACGTAAAATTTGCAGCTGATAAAAGTGAGATCCTACAAAAAACCGCCGTCCTGTCGGGCAGCGGTCTTCTGATAAAATAAGCTTACGCTTCCACCGTCTTCCAGTGCTCCGGTGCGGCAAAATCGCTCGTCTCGCCGTCATCGGTGTACATCCGGCAGCGGGCGCTGCCATTTTCGTCCGGGCAGGCCCACAGGGTCAGGCTGGTCTCGTCCAGCTGGGCGGTGCAGCTGGCGGGTCTTGCCACCGGCACCGCATGGCCCGGGCGGATGAACAGCAGCACTTCGTCCAATGCGCAGCGGACGTAGTGGTGCCCGGCGGGCAGAAGCTCGGTGTCGTAGTCGTCTACACTGCGGATGCGGTAGAGCTTCATTGCTTCCGGCAGGTAGACATGCCGTCCGCTGGCGTTCTGGGTGTAGACAGGCGCTACCATCACACCCTCGCCCAGCAGCAGCTGGTCCTGCACCTCGCGGGCATCCGGGTCAGCAGGAAAATCAAAGCCCAAGGGCCGGAAGTAACTGGTATTTTCCAATGCCGCCTTCATGAAGGTACTATAAAGGTAGGGCAGCAGGGCATACCGCAGCCGGAGCATCTTCCGCAGGGCAGGCAGCATATCCGCAAAGCGGTAGTATTCCTGCATCCGGGAGCCGTCGGTGGCGTGGTTGCGCATCAGCGGCGTGAACAGGCCGAACTCCAGCCAGCGCAGAGCCAGATCAGGCGTAGTATCGTAGGAAAAACCGCACAGGTCGGCACCGGCATAAAGAAAGCCGCACAGCTGCACGTTGGGCATCATCTGGATATTGGCCAGAAGCTGTGCCCATGTGGAAGCGTTGTCACCCAGCCAGATGCCGCCGTAGCGGTGGCTGCCGATGAAGCTGGAACGGCTGTAGAGCAGCGTGCGTCTGCCGGGCCGCAGGCGGGCAAAGGCTTCGCCTGCCGCACGGGTCATATTGCCGCCGTAGAGGTTGTGCACCCTGTCATGGCGCACCCGCTGGCCGTCCACATCGTGGTAGAAGCTGGCGTAGTCCTCCGGGGCGTTCATCAGGCCCAGCGCGCCGCCCACCACCTTGCCAAAGAACTCATCCTGCACGATGTTGTCCTTCCGGCTCAGTTCGTCCATGCTCTCAAAGAAAGCCTTGAGCCGCTCGGGTGAGTAAAACAGCGCAGGCTCGTTCATATCGTTCCAGAAGCCCTCGATGCCGCAGTCGGTCAGTGCCTTGTACTGCCGGCCGAACCACTCCCGCACCTCCGGGCGCAGGAAGTCCGCAAAATAAGCCTTGCCGGGCCACACCGCCGCCACAAAGGGGGTGCCGTCGGCTTTGGTGCAGAAGTAACCGTTTGCAAGGCCCTCGGCACAGACGGGGTTCTTCGGGTCGATGCGCACACCCGCATCGATGATGGGCACCAGCCGGATGCCCTGTGCCTTCAGTTCGGCGCTCAGGGCGGCAAGGTCCGGGAAGCGCTGCTTGTTTACGGTAAAATCCGCGTAGTCCTGCATGTAATCGATGTCCATGCAGATCATATCCAGCGGCAGATCGTTCTCTTTGTACTGGCGGGCCACCTCCCGCACGTCCTCAGCGGTCTTGTAGCCAAAGCGGCTCTGTGCCAGACCAAAGGCCCACTTGGGCGGGATATAGCTGCGGCCGATGAGCTGCCGGAACTGGCGGCTGATATCGTTCAGGTCGTCGCCGGTAATGATGTAAAGCTCATGATCCGGCTCTTCGGTGGCAAAGCGCAGGGCATCGTATTCGGTGTAGCCGATATCGTAACGCACTTTGCCCGGGAAATCGATGAACACGCCAAAGCATTCACGGCCTGCGCCGCCATCAATGAGCAGAAAATTGTGCGCACCATAGTAGGAAAGCTTATCCTCGCTGTGGCGGGCTTCATCGGTGTTGTTGGTCACGTAGTGCCAGCCGCGCTTGTTGATGCCGCGGGGCATTTCGCCCAGACCGTACACGATGGCATCCGGAGCCATCCGGTAGGCCCAGCCGTCTTCTTCGGCTGTGAGGAAGGGCACTGGCCCGGCGGAAACTGGGATCTCCTGCACCACACTGTCGGTGGGCAGGGGCAGGCCAAAACGGAAACGTTGGATCATAGGGGACCTCCTTGTAGCATCCTTGCCCTCTCCGTCACGCCTTTTGGCGTGCCACCTCTCTCAAAGTGAGAGGTTTTGCCAAAGGCCTCATCTCCGAGGGGGCTGTCGAGCGAAAGCGAGACTGGGGGAGTGGACTTCTCATTTTCTTTATCTTACCCCGGGCCACGCTGCAAAACAAGAGACAAAACCGGCACTTTTTTGCCACAAAACCGGCAGAACGCAGCCAGAGCATAAAAATATCGGCGGCAGGCGGCGGATGCAATTGCAAATTCCGGCCCATACTGTTATACTGGAACCGCTACTTTGAATCGGAAAATGGAGGAAACCCATGTATCGCAATGGAATCAAGCGCCTGCTGGCGGTGGTGCTGTCGCTGTGCGGCATGATCTGCCTGTCCTGGCTTTTTCTCATTCTGGCCGTCGCCATCAAGCTGGACTCGCCCGGCCCGGTGTTCTTCAAACAGAAGCGTGTGGGCATTGGCAAAAAGCACTTTTACATTTTAAAGTTCCGCACCATGCGCATCGACACGCCCCACGATATGCCCACCCATCTGCTGCACGACCCGGACCAGTATATCACCCGCATGGGTCATTTCCTGCGCAAGACCAGTCTGGACGAGCTGCCCCAGCTGTGGAATATCTTTGTAGGTGATATGGCGGTCATCGGCCCGCGGCCTGCTTTGTGGAACCAGTATGATCTGCTGGCAGAGCGCGACAAGTACCATGCAAACGATGTGCGCCCGGGCCTGACCGGCTGGGCACAGATCCACGGCCGCGACGAGCTGGAAATTGCCGAGAAGGCCAAGCTGGACGGCTGGTATGTGGAGCATCTGAGCTTTGGGCTGGATGTGAAATGCTTCTTTGGCACCATTGCCGCTGTGCTTAAGCACGACGGCGTGGTGGAGGGCGGCACCGGCACTCTGCACGAAGAAACAGGCAAAGAGAACCATTAAAAATAGCCGCCGCGTGCCGCAGCCCGAATATTTTCAGCGGAAAAAGATTTTATGTTTGCAGTTCTGGAAAATCTGCGGATTTTCCAGAACTGTTTTTTCACGGAGGGGCTGTGACCAGAAACTGCATTTTTTGCTGATTTGTCCTGATTTGTGAAAAGGTGCTTGGAGCGGCCCGCAGGCCGCGACAAACACAAAATAAAAATAATTCTTCCGCAGAAGATGGCCAGAGCGCAGCGGAGGCCATTCTAAATCGCCATATCTCTTGATTTATCCCCGGAAAAGCGTATAATAAAACAGTACACAAGACGTCAAAGGAGGATTCCTGTATTATGGAACGCACCTATATCAACGAGGCTCAAAAGGCCATCGGCGGCACGGTCAAGGTGCAGGGCTTTATCGAGAACCTGCGCAACAGCAAGTATATGGCCTTTATCGTGCTGAAGGATATTACCGGCAAGTTGCAGATCACGGTGGAAAAGGAAGATCACCCCGATCTGGTGGATACCATCGATCAGCTCACCCCGGATTCCGTCATCACCGTCACCGGCAAGGTGGTGGAGAACGACTACGTCAAGATGGGCGGCGTGGAGATGATCCCCGAGAGCATCGAGATCGAGAGCATCGCCAACGCTCTGCCCATCGTCCGCAAGGAGATCGCAGCCACCAAGAAAAAGAAGGCTGTGGAGCGTTCCAGCATCGACCAGCGCATCGATTACCGCTGGATCGACCTGCGCACCGACGAGAATCAGCTCATGTTCAAGGCACAGAGCTGCTTTGTGAACGCCATGCGCAAGTTCCTGCTGGACCGTAACTTCATCGAGATCCACACCCCAAAGCTGATCGCTGCTGCCAGCGAGAGCGGCTCTGAGGTGTTCAAGGTGGACTACTTTGACCGCAACGCCTATCTGGCACAAAGCCCTCAGTTCTACAAGCAGATGGCCATGGCTGCAGGCTTTGAGCGCATCTTCGAGACCGGCCCTGTGTTCCGCGCCGAGAAGAGCTACACCAACAAGCACTCCACCGAGTTCTCCGGCTTCGATCTGGAGTTCAGCTACATCACTTCCTATAAAGACGTGATGAAGATGGAAGAGGAGCTGCTGACTGCCGGTCTGCAGGCTGTCAAGGACAACTACGGCGACCAGATCAAGGAGATGTTCGGGCAGGAAGTGATCGTTCCCACCACCCCGTTCCCGGTGGTCAAGCTGGCAGACCTGTACAAGGGTCTGGAAGAAGAGTTCGGCTACACCGTCGATGAGAGCGAGAAGGGCGACCTGACCACTGAGGCCGAGCGCCTGAGCTATGAGTGGGTGAAGAAGCATTACGGCCACGAGTTCCTCTTTATCACCGATTACTCTGCCGAGAAGCGTGCGTTCTACCACATGCGCGACGAGAACGGTGTGCCCCAGGGCTACGACCTGATCTGGCGCGGTGTTGAAATCACCACCGGTGCCCAGCGTGAGCACCGCTACGAGGTGCTGAAGAAGCAGGCCGAGGAAAAGGGTCTGGCCGATGATGTCAAGTTCTATCTGGAGTTCTTCCAGTACGGCTGCCCGCCCCACGGCGGTTTCGGTCTGGGCATCGACCGCCTGACCATGCTGCTGTGCGGCCTGACCATCAAGGATGCCGAGTTCCTGTTCCGCGGCCCCAACCGTCTGACCCCGTAATTTTATAGAGATCATACCGAGAGCTGCTGCGCATTTTGCACGGCAGCTCTCTTTTTGTTGGATGGTTTAGAATGGTGGACTCACCCTCTCAGTCAAATCCTTCGGATTTGCCAGCTCCCCCGAAAGGGGGAGCTTCTGACGCATCCGCAAGGCTTGCATTTTATCTGGAAACTGCGCCGTTACTGCAAAAAGCTCCCCCTTCGGGGGAGCTGGCGAACGAATGTGAGCCTGAGAGGGTTCAGCATGCTGAAAGCAAACAGGTAGCCCCTCCACAGCGCCGCGCTTTCGCAGAAAGCGGCGCTGTAAATGCTGTTTTCCTCTACGACCCCATCTGTGAAAAAGCAATTCAGGAAAATCCGCAGATTTTCCTGAATTGCAATTATAAAATAAATTTTCCGCTGAATATGCCCAGAGCAAGGCGGAGGGCATTCAAAATCGTTCCGGCATAATGCCCCGCCCTGTTTCATACGATTACAACAAGCGGACCGGAATCCTGTCCGGTGCACAGCGCAAACGGGAAGGGGAGAGCAATTTGGCAAATCAGGAACAGAAGAGCATCTGCCGCGAGATCGGCGCACGCACCGGCGGAGATATCTACATTGGGGTGGTTGGCCCGGTGCGCAGCGGCAAATCCACCTTTATCAAGCGTTTCATGGAACAGCTGGTGTTGCCCGCCATCGGCCCGGCGGCTGCGCGGGAGCGTGCCCGGGACGAGCTGCCCCAGTCGGCAGCGGGCCGCACCATCATGACTACGGAACCAAAATTCATCCCGGAAGCAGCCGTGCCCCTGCAGTTGGAGGGCGGCGGCGAGTGCCGGGTGCGGCTCATCGACTGCGTGGGTTACATGGTGGAGGGGGCTATGGGCCACGAAGAGAACGACAAGCCCCGCATGGTCAAAAGCCCGTGGTTCGACCACGAGGTGCCCTTCGACCTTGCCGCCGAGACCGGCACCCGCAAGGTGATCTGCGAACATTCCACCATCGGCATCGTGGTCACCACCGACGGCTCTGTGAGTGACATCCCGCGGGAGGGCTATGCCAGAACCGAGAAGCGCATCGTGGAAGAACTGGATGCGCTGGGCAAGCCCTACATCATCCTGCTCAACAGCACCCACCCGGATGCGCCGGAGACGAAGCAGCTGGCCGAGGGCATGGCCCGGGACTACGACCACACCGTGCTGCCGGTGAGCTGCGTGGATCTGGACGCGGAGGCACTCGGCAGCATCCTGCGGCAGGTTCTGTACGAGTTCCCGGTGCAGGAGCTGGATTTTGCCCTGCCGCGCTGGGTCACGATGTTGGAAAATGGCCACTGGCTGCAAACGCAGGTGTACGATGCGGCCATGCAGCTGGCGGCAAAGGTCTCCCGCATGAAGGATGTACCCTCCGGAACAGACGCACCTGCGCTGGAATGTGACGCGGTGCAGCGCTCGGCCATCAGCGGCATCGACCTTGCGAACGGCAGTGTGCGCATCACGGTGGAGCTGAAGCCGGAAATTTTCTATCAGGTGCTGAGCGAGCAGACCGGCCTTGCCATTGGCGACGAAGCGGGCCTGATGCCCTGCATCATGGAGCTGGCAAAGGCCAAACGGGAGTACGAGAAGGTGCGCAGCGCCCTTGAGCAGGTGGAAGCCACCGGCTATGGCATCGTGATGCCCACGGTCAGCGAGCTGAAACTGGAACAGCCCCAGATCGTGCGGCAGGGCACGAACTACGGCGTGCGGCTGGAAGCCTGCGCGCCCTCCATCCAGATGATGAAGGCCACCATCCACACCGAGATCAGCCCCATCGTGGGCACCGAAAAGCAGAGCGAGGACCTTGCCCGCAGCCTGCTGGCCGGCTTTGAGGACGACCCGGAAAAGCTGTGGGAGTCCAACATCTTTGGCAAGAGCCTGCACGAGCTGGTGAACGAAGGACTGCAGAACAAGCTACTGCACATGCCGCAGGAGGCCCGCACCCGCCTGCAGGAAACGCTGGAACGGGTCATCAATGAGGGCTGCACCGGGCTCATCTGCATTCTGATCTGACCGCTACAAAACAGAAGAGGGAAGCGCCGCGCGGGTGCCTCCCTCTTTATTTGTTCACTTTTCTTCTTCGGTCAGCTTATTGATGAGCATTTGGTAGATCTCGTTGCCCTTGAGGATGAACTGCTTTTTTACCAGCTCGGCGGTCAGCCGGTCCGGTGTGCCGAGATCCAGACAGAACAGCTCACTGTCCAGCCCTTTCACCGTGCAGCGGATGGTGCAGTGGCCGTCCTCTTTTTCGGTAATGCTGGCACTGTACTTGGCTTCCTTGCGGGCCCATGTCTGGCAGCGCAGCACAGCGGCCACAGCGCGCTCCCGCACACTGCGGGGCAGGTCGTAGGCAAGCTCCTGCGCCACTTTGCGGCCCTTCTCGGTGATGGTGTAGCTGCCCTTTGTCAGGGTGACGAGCTGCTGCCTGGTGATATCGTCCAGACACGAGCCGATCTCGAAATAGTTCACCAGCGCTTCTTCCATCAGGGCGTTTTCGATCTCCTGCCGGGTAATGGGTCCGGCATTTTTGACCAGATAGCACAGCAGCAGCCGGATCTCGGTGCTGCTGGTCAACCCGCCGGGACGTACACCGGCAGTAAAAGCATCATTGGCGGCCATCGTTCCATACATCCCCCTTGCATTCCTTTTCTTTTATAGTATAAAGGCTTTCACGCCGGATTGCAAGCCGCAGCGGCAAAATCTGTCTCAATGCGCTTGGGGCTTTCCGGCGTGGAGTACACCCAGTGGTCCAGATGGCCCTCGGTGATGAAATACTTCAGCTCGAACCGGTGGCGCTGGCTCAGGGCGTGGTTCACGATCACCAGCTTGATCTTCATTTTTTCCGGCAGGATGTTCTTGATGTAGACGCTCACCGCCTGCCCGGGCACAAGGTCGGTGCAGCTCTCGGCAAGGCCCGCGAGGTTGGGCGCGATCTCGATAAAGGTGCCGTATTCCTCTACGCTGCGCACGATGCCCACCACGGTCTCACCCACGGTGAACCCGGCCGCATTTTCCTCCCATGTGCCCAGCAGTTCCCGGATGGTCAGCACAAAGCGGCCCTGTACATCCCGGTTCTTGACGGCGCACAAGATCTGCTGGCCCACGCTCACCCGGTCGGCGGGGGAGGAGATGCGGCTCACCGACATGCAGTCGATGGGCAGCAGGGCACTGATGCCGCAGCCCACATCACAGAACGCGCCAAACGGCTCGATATGGGTCACGGTGCAGGGCAGGATATCGCCGGGCTGCAGGGCGTCCAGATAGTCGGCCTTGCACATCTGCTGCGCCAGCGCGCGGGAGAGCCGGTAGAAGGGCTGACCGTTCTCATCGGTGTCCAGCGCTTCGATCACAAAGCAGGTGGGACGGCCCACCCTCGTCAGCACCGCAATGTCCCGCACGGTGCCGTTTGCGGCACCATCGGCGCACTGGGCAAAGGGCATCACGGCTCTCACCCCGCCGATCTCGAACCGCAGCTGGCGCTGGGTATCAAAGGCCAGAGCAGTGGCCTGCAGGATCTCGCGGTTTGCCATGGCGGCGCGCAGTTCAGTGGGGGACAGGCGCGCAGCAGAACGGTAGTTGCCTTCGGTACGGTAAGCTTGCATCATCTTTCATTCCTCTTTCTCTGCTTTTTAGGCCGTGCTTGGAACGGCAGCGGCCTTTCTGTTAAAACTTATGCATCCGCATGGGCGGATATTTGCATTTTGTGCGGCTTTGCATTATACTATATCTGTATGCGCAGCAAACCGGCACGCCGGGCTTTGCGCACACACCGCCTGCTGTTTTGGGCAGGCAGAAGGGAGAAGCAGAGCTATGGACATTGCTGTAGGCGATACCATCCTCACCCGCAAAAAGCACCCCTGCGGAGCGTCCAGCTTCGAGGTACTGCGCGTCGGCATGGATTTTAAGATCCGGTGTACCGGCTGTGGGCGCGAGGTGATGCTGCCGCGTGCTAAAATTGAAAAGAACATCAAAAAGGTGGTAAAACCCGGGCAGGCCTAGCGCCCGGCGCAGCACGCATCCGGGGCGGAAAGGCCCCGGAGCCGTTCGGCTGCACGAACATGAATCTGAGTTTGTAAGGAGAACTGCCGGAATTATGCCGAACATGTTTACCCAGATGGATGCTGTCTGCCACCGCTTTGAAGAACTTTCCATCCGCCTGAACCAGCCGGATACCGCCGCAGACCCTGCGCTTTTCCGCAGGCTGATGCGGGAGTACCACGATGCAGAACCTGTGGTGCAGGCCTACCGCGCGTGGCAGACCGCACAGGATCATCTGGCACAGGCCAAAGCTCTGCTGGAAGAACCGGGCGCACTTGACCCGGACTTCAAGCAGATGATACAGCAGGAAATCAGCGAAAAAAGTCAAGATGTGGAAAAGCTGGAAAATAATCTCAAAATTCTGCTGCTGCCCAAGGATGTGAACGATGGCAAAAATGTCATTGTGGAGATCCGCGGCGGCGCAGGAGGGGAGGAAGCTGCCCTGTTTGCCCACAGCCTGCTGCGCATGTACACCATGTATGTGCAAAGCAGGGGCTGGCAGCTGGAAATGCTCAACCTCAACGAGACGGAGCTTGGCGGCGTGAGGGAAGCCATCTTTTCGGTGGACGGTGCCGGGGCCTACAACCGCCTCAAGTACGAGAGCGGTGTGCACCGTGTGCAGCGCGTGCCGGAGACCGAGACGCAGGGCCGCATCCACACCTCCACGGCCACGGTGGCTGTGATGCCGCAGGCCGAAGAGGTGGACTTTGCGCTGGACATGAAGGACCTGCGCATCGACACCTTCCGCTCCTCCGGCGCGGGCGGTCAGCACATCAACAAAACCTCCAGCGCCATCCGTGTGACACATCTCCCCACCGGCATGGTGGTAGAATGCCAGAACGAGCGCAGCCAGTTCCAGAACAAGGACAAGGCGCTGGAGATCCTGCGCAGCCGCCTGCTGGCCCAGAAGCAGAAACAGCAGCAGGATGCCATCAACGCCAGCCGTCAGGGGCAGGTGGGCACCGGCGACCGCAGCGAAAAGATCCGCACCTACAACTTCCCGCAGGACCGCTGCACCGACCACCGCATCGGCCTGACCGTGCACAATCTTTCCAAGATCATGGACGGCAATCTGGACGAGCTGATCGACGCACTGGCCACCCGCGAACAGGCCGAAAAGCTGCAAAAGCTCAACGAGCAGGGCTGAAATGCGGTTTTGAAAATAAAACGATATCCTGTCGATAAATGCTGAAAAGCATAAATACTTTACAGATAGAAAGAACGATGATCCGTATGGAAATGAAAACTGAAATTTTGCCCGCATCGGACGAAAAGAGCATTGAAAAAGCCGCTGCCCTGCTGCAGAACGGTGAGCTGGTGGCCCTGCCCACCGAGACGGTTTACGGCATTGCTGCCGATGCCCGCAACGGCGAGGCTGTGAAGAAGATCTTTGTGGCCAAGGGCCGCCCGCAGGACAATCCCCTGATCGTCCACGTCACCGGACCGGAAATGCTGCCCGGCCTTGTCAGCGAGGTGCCGGAGCGCGCCCAGCTGCTGATGGCTGCGTTCTGCCCCGGCCCGCTCACCATCATTATGCCCCGCGGCCCGGAGGTGGCAGCAGAGTGCTGTGCCGGTCTGGACACCGTGGGCATCCGGATGCCCAGCCACCCGGTGGCCCGCGCCGTCATTGAAAAGAGCGGCTGCGCCTTTGCTGCCCCCAGCGCCAATCTTTCCGGCAAGCCCAGCCCCACCAACGCGCAGGATGTGTTCACCGATATGGACGGCCGCCTGCCGCTGATTTTGGACGGCGGCGAGTGCGACGTGGGCGTAGAAAGCACTGTGGTGTCGGTGGTGGGCGAAAAGCCCACCCTGTTCCGCCCGGGCCACATCACGCTGGAGGACCTCGAGCGTGCCCTCGGCGAAGAGGTGGAAGTGTCCAAAGCCATCCTCGAAAAGCTGCCGGAGGGTGCTGTGGTGCGCAGCCCTGGCATGAAGTACAAGCACTACGCCCCCAAGGCGGATGTGACCTTGCTGGACGGCACCTTTGAGCAGTTCAAAGCCTATGTGGATGCCCACGCCGAGCAGAATCCCAGCTGCCTGTGCTTTACCGGCGAGGCGGAAAAGCTGGGTGTGCCCTGCGTGGAGTATGGCCGCGAGGGCGACGGTGCCGATCAGGCAAAGCACATCTTCCGCTGCCTGCGCGCGCTGGATGAGCAGGGCGATGCCGTGGTCTACGCCCGCTGCCCGCAGAAGGACGGCCTTTCCATGGCGGTGTACAACCGCCTGATCCGCGCTGCGGCCTTCCGGGTGATCAAGCTATGATCGCGCTTGGCATCACGGGCCGCAGCGGCTGCGGCAAATCCACGGTCACGGCGGTGTTTTCGGCCCACGGTGTGCCGCTGGCCGATGCCGACCAGATCAGCCGCGAGATTTTACTGCCCGGCTCGCCGCTGCTGCCCCGGCTGGCCCAGCGGTTCGGCGCAGACATTTTAAAAGCAGACGGCACATTGGACCGCCGCCTGCTGGCTGACCGCGCTTTTGCCACCCCGGAAGGCAAGGCGGCGCTGGACAGCCTGACCCACCCGGAGATCGTGCGCCGCATCCGTGCGGCAAAGCAGGCAGCACAGGATGCCGGTGCACCGCTGTTCGTGCTGGATGGCGCGGTCATCGTGGGGACTGCGGCGCAGGCCGAGTGTGACCGCCTGTGCGTGGTCACGGCACCGTTTGAGACCAGTGTGGCCCGCATCGTGGCCCGGGACGGCATCTCGGCCGAGATGGCCGCCCGCCGCCTGAACGCCCAGACATCGGAAAGCACCCTCACCGCGCAGGCAGACTATGTGCTGCGCAACGATTCCAGCCTTGCACATCTGCAGGCTGCGGCAGAGCAGCTCTGCACAAAGCTTCTGGCAGAAGGAGGTGCGGGAAAAGAGCTTTGAACAAACGATATAACGAACAAGATCCTGCACCGCAGTACGACCCGGAGACGGCCCGCATCCGCCGCGCTCTCCGCGCCCAGAAGGCACGCCGCCGCAAAAAAATGCGCAGCCGCAGGCTGTTCCTGCTGGGCATGGCGCTGATCCTGCTGTTTGTGCTGGTGCCCAACTTGTGGGGCAGGGCAGAACGGCTTTTATACCCCCGCAAGTACGAAGTGCTGGTGGACCAGTGGGCGGAGACTTACGGCCTTGACCCGCTTCTGGTGGATGCCTTCATCCGCACCGAAAGCGGCTTTGACCCGCAGGCCACCTCCACTGTGGATGCCCGGGGCCTGATGCAGATGACCGAAGAGACCTTTATCTGGCTGCGCAGCAAGATCGCACCGGACGAAGGGCTGCTCTTTGCAAATCTCTACGACCCGGAGACCAGCATCCGGTTCGGATGCTATTACCTGCACCTGTGCATGGAGCGCTACAACGGCGATGTTGCCACTGCCGCTGCCGCTTATCACAGCGGGTGGGGCACGGTAGATGCTCTTTTACAGATGGAAGAGCACTCCGCAGACGGCGAAACGCTGCAGGGCTTTCCCTATAACCAGATGAACCACTACGTAAAAAAGATCACTTCCTGCTATGCGCGGTATCAGCGTATCTATGCAGAAAGCTGAGAGGAGATAAGGAACATGAGCGAGAAACTTACCGCAAAGCAGGCTGCCGAACAGCTGCTTTACAAGCCGGAGTACGCCGCCGACAAGAGCGCCGACGTGAAGGAGAAGGCTGCAGCATTTGCCGAAGGCTACAAAGCCTTCCTGAACGCTGCCAAGACCGAGCGCGAAGCTGCCGCCGCCAGCGAAAAGCTGCTGCTGGAGGCCGGTTACGAAAAGTTTGAGCCGAAAAAGACCTATGCCCCCGGCCAGAAGATCTACTTTGTGCAGGAGCACAAGGCGGTGGTGGCCGCTACCATCGGCCGGAGATCTTTTGAGGAGGGCTTCCGTCTGGTGATCGCCCACATCGACAGCCCCCGTCTGGACCTGCGCCCGAACCCGCTGTACGAAGCAGACCACCTCAGCTACTTCAAGACCCACTATTACGGCGGCATCCGCAAGTACCAGTGGGGCACCATGCCGCTGGCCATCCACGGCGTGTTCACCCGTGCCGATGGCTCCAGCGTGTCCTTTGCAGTGGGTGAGGACGAGAATGACCCCGTGTTCTGCATCACCGACCTGCTGCCCCATCTGGGTGCCGAGCAGAACGACCGCAAGCTCAGCGAGGGCATCAAGGCCGAAGAGCTGAACGTGCTCATCGGCTCCGACGCTGTGGAGGATGCCGACATCAAGGAGGCCGTCAAGCTGAACACCCTGATGCTGCTGCACGAAAAGTACGGCATCACCGAGCGGGACTTCACCCGCGCTGAGATCGAGGTGGTGCCCGCCCATAAGGCCCGGGACGTGGGCTTTGACCGCTCCATGGTGGGCGGTTACGGTCACGATGACCGTGTGGACGCATACCCCGCCCTTATGGCCGAGATCGAGACGAAAGATCCTGTGCACACCACCGTCTGCGTGCTGACCGATAAGGAAGAGATCGGCTCCGACGGTGTGACCGGCATGCAGAGCATGTATGTGTTCCACTTTATGCAGCTGCTGTGCCGCGCCGCCGGTCAGGACGACATCCTTGCCTTCCAGAACAGCGTGTGTCTCTCCGCCGATGTGACCGCCGCCTACGACCCCTCCTGGGCAAATGCCTTCGAGCCGCAGAACGGTACTTACGCAGGCCGCGGCGTGGCCTTCTTCAAGTACACCGGCAGCCGCGGCAAGAGCTCTGCCAGCGATGCTTCCGCCGAGCTGGTAGGGGATATCACCCGCCTGCTGGATGCCAACGGCGTGGCATGGCAGATCGGTGAGCTGGGCCGTCTGGACCTTGGCGGCGGCGGCACCATTGCCAAGTACGTGGCCAACCGCGGCATCCCGGTGTTGGACATCGGCGTGCCGGTGCTGTCCATGCACTCGCCCTTCGAGGTCATCCATAAGACCGACCTGTACATGGCTTACCGCACCTTTGCACTGTTCTGCCAGAACGCGGAATAAAGATTTAGCCCCGGATCGCCCGCAGCCGCGCGCATTCCGGGGCTTTTTTCAAAAAAATGCTTGACCTTCAAGTGTCTTTAAGGTGTAATGTGAGTGCGGAGGTGAAGCAAATGAACATCAAACAGGCTTCGAAACAGAGCGGGGTGTCTGCCCCCAATATCCGCTTCTATGAAAAAGAAGGACTTCTGAATCCCGCCCGGCTGCCTGGCAACGACTACCGTGATTACACGGAACAGGACATCCGCACTCTCCGGTTCATCCGGATGCTGCGGATGCTGGATGTGCCGCTTCCGGTCATCCGATCCGTGCTTGCAGGCGATGCATCGCTGGGGAGTGTCCTGCGGGAGCAAAAGACCGCACTGGAACAGCGCGCAAAGCAGCTGGAAGGGGCGGCGCGTTTTTGTGCAGAACTGGCCCGGCAGGACCCGTCTGTGGCATCACTGGATGTGGACGCCTGCCTGTCCCGGATGGAAAAGCCTGCCGTACAGGGTGCGTTCTGTTCTGGCTGGCTGCAGGATTACCGCACGCTGGCACAGGTGCAGCACCAGAGGCATTTTTCCTTTATTCCGGAGGGCAGCATCAACACCCCGCAGGAGTTCACAGCGGCCCTGCAGACCTACGCAAAGGCCAACGGGATGCAGTTCAGCCTTGAAAAAGAGGGGATGTACCCGGAGTTTTCGCTGGATGGCATTCCGTATAAAGCTTACCGAAACCCGGGCAAGTACCGGGATGAAATCTGCTGCGATGCCGTGCATCCCGAGCAGCTTGACACCGGGCTTCCCTCCCGGCGGGAAAAGCTGCTGCGCATCGCGCGTATCGTGCTGCCGCCGGTGTGCACCTTTGCCGCCATCATGGCGGCAGGGTGGGTAGTCACCGGCGGTGCAGGCTGGCTCTGGCTGGCGGCGCTGGCATCCGGCGGGGTGCTGCTTGGCCGCGGCTTTGAACACCGGCTGTAACTGGGCCAGTCTGCTCAGCTTAGCGGCAGAGCCTCGGCAACGGTCAAAAAGGTGTAGCCGTTGTCTGCATACCACCGGATAATGTCCGGCAGTGCTTCGGCGGTGGTGTGTGTGGAGGAAGAATCGTGCATCAGAACGATGCAGTTCGTCTGCTGCCCGGTCTCGTGCACCACATTGCGGTAAATGGTGCCCGCGCTTGGGTGCCCGCCCACGGCATCCTCGGCGCACACGTTCCAGTCCACCCAATGCCAGCCTTTCTGCTCTACTTCGGCTTTCAGCTGCTTCATCAGGCCTTTGCCGCCGTAGCGCCGACTGACGGTGTTGGTGCTGCCGCCCGGAAACCGTAGATACCGGATGCTCTCGGCATCCACATAGGGCGCAATGCGCTCCTTTAAAAGGGCAATGTCCTCCCAATAAGCGTCGCTGCTGCGGTAGATATCGCTGTACTCGTGGGAAGCAGAGTGCAGCGCGATCTGGTGCCCGGCGCTGACCGCTTCGGTGAGCAGGGGCAGATACTTCTCGTTGTAACCGGTAGCCACCACAAAAAATGTGGCGTGCACTCCGGCCGCGTTCAGCGCGCTGAGCACATCCGGTGTGGTCTTGCTGGGGCCGTCGTCAAAGGTCAGGCAGACCCACTTTTCCGGCAGCGGCTGGGCAGCAGGTTCCTGCTGCTCCTGTGCCAGAGCCGAAACGGCGGGGGAGAGCATCGAAGTGTCCGGTGCCGGGGTAAGATCCTGCGCCTGACATCCGGTGACGACCGGCGGCGCAGCAGATACAAACCCCATAATGAGGGCGAACAGCATCACGGCCGCAACTCTGGCCCGCCTGCGCCGTGCGAGATATTCTGCAAGCTTCAAGAGCAAAACCTCCTTTGTCTGTTTGGTTTGCTCTTATCAGAATATGAACGACGGCGGATTCTATGAAAAAATCAGCCCACCCGCTGGCGTTTATCCAGCCGCATCTTATCAGCGATCATCGCGATGAACTCCGAGTTTGTGGGTTTCCCCCGCAGGTTATGGATGGTGTAGCCGAAGTAGCTGTTGAGGGTATCCACATCGCCCCGGTCCCATGCCACCTCGATGGCGTGGCGGATGGCGCGCTCCACCCGGCTGGCGGTGGTGCCGTTTTTCTTGGCGATTTCCGGGTACAGGCGCTTGGTCACGGCGTTGATATACTCCGGCTCGTTCATGGTGAGCAGGATGGCATCCCGCAGGAACTGGTAGCCCTTGATGTGGGCAGGGACGCCGATCTGATGCAGGATCTCGGTAACGGTCAGCTCATCGCTGTCCACGCTGGTGTGCAGGATGTGCTTTTCCGGGCCAAGTGCCGCCTTGAGCACCCGTGCGGCAAGCACGGTCTCATCAAAGGGCTTTACAAAGTAGTAGGCAAAGCCTTCGTCCAGCAGCTCCTGAACCATCTCTTCGCTCTGGAAGGCACCGGTCACGAAGAAGGAGGTGTGCCGCTCACCGGCGGCATTGTAGCGCTGCTTTACCGCAAGGGCATCCAGACCGGGCATAAAAGCATCCAGCAGGACCACCTGCGGGCGCACGGTGAGCATTTTCTGCAGGACCTTGTTGCCGTCCTTTTCCACAACGGTCACGTCCACGCCCTTCTGCTCCAGCGCTTCGCGGCAGGCGGCAGTGAACGGGGCACCAGTATCCGACATCAAAAATCTAACTTTGTCCATGGTTGTTTCCTCCAATGTGTGCAGTTCCCTTAACACCATGGATTTTACCATAATTTTCCAGAACTTTCAACGGTTTATATTGGTAAATTTTGGCAAAGAAAATCGAAATGCGCAAATTTTTTTGCAGATCAGCTTTATGGCTGCGCAGCATCGTCTGTTTTTTCAACAGCGCGGGCCTGCTTGAGCATGGTCTGAGCAAAAATGCCGTAGCCCCGCGTGGGGTCGTTTACCAGCACATGGGTCACTGCACCCACCAGTCTGCCGTTCTGCAGGATGGGACTGCCGCTCATGCCCTGCACGATGCCGCCGGTTTTGGCAAGCAGCTGCCGGTCGGTCACGCGCAGGATCATGTTGCGGTGGGGGTCTGCGTCGTTTACCTTTTCAATGCGGATGCGGTATGCCTTGGGCACCTCGCCGTCCACAGTCGTCCAGATCTCGGCATCGCCCGGCACCACCTCCTGCGCAAAAGCCATCTCCAGCTCCGGGCCGGAAAATGCAGCCCGTGTTCTGCCATAGACCCCGGTCTTGCTGTTGATGCAGATGCTGCCAAGCGCATGGGTGCTCAGAAAGCGGCCCTTCAGCTCACCGGGGCTGCCCACGGTGCCGCTGGTACACCCCACGATCTGGCAGGGGACGATCTCGCCGCTGCGCAGGGCCACGCTCTCACCGGTGTCGCTGTCGCTGATGGGGTGGCCAAGCCCGGCAAACACCCCGGCGACATTGTCCACAAAGGTCATGGTGCCTACCCCGGCGGAAGAATCCCGCACCCACATCCCGGCGCGCCACTGCCCGGCGGTGCTGTCCCACACGGGAGTCAGCCGGGTCTGGAATTGCTCACCATTGCGGATATAGACCACCTGCACCGGTGCGCCTGCGGCCGTTTCCAGAGCATCGTGCACGGCGTCGTTCGTCTCGGTCAGGGTGTCGTCCATGCGCACCACCCGGTCGCCCAGCCGCAGCCCGGCCTTCTTGGCGGGGTTTGCGGTGCCGTCCGGGGTGTTCAGGTCGGAAAAGCCCACAATGAGCGCACCCTCGGAGAACATCTTAACGCCGAAAGGCGTACCGCACACGGTTACCACCGGACGTGTTTCCACCAGAGCGCGCACAGTCTTGACGGGCAGCCACCCGCCAATGGACAAAGTGGCCTGATAGCTGCCCGCAGCCTGCGTGCTGGCCGCGTTGCGGGAGCCAGCGGTGCGCAGCGGCTGCACATAGGCAAAACGGGGCAGGGTAAGGGTCTGGCCGGGTTCCAGCAAAATTTCAGCAGGCAGACTGTGCCACAGCCAGCCCAGCACCGCCAGCGCGGCCACCAGAAGATAAGCTGCCGCAATGCTGCCAGCGCGGCGTAGTTTTGATCTGCGCATCGGCAAAAGCCCCTTTCCGCCATGGAAAATGATACGATCGTCCGGCGATAGTATGCGCTGTGAAGGGCGGAAATATCAATGCAGTGATTGACTTTTGCCGCCGGAACTGATACTATATTAAGGCGGTTTGGCCGCAGCTGCAGAATAGAAGAATACGCGGGTATGGTGGAATTGGCAGACGCGCAGGATTTAGGTTCCTGTGCCGCAAGGCGTGTGGGTTCGACCCCCACTACCCGCATAAGAGAAAAAGCGCGATGGTTCGTACAGAACCAGCGTGTTTTTTCTTATCATGGTAACACTTTTGGTAACACTATTAAGTTTTCAGACTGCTCTCACCAGCGCATTATACAGCATTTCAATGAACTGCACCGCGCTGGGCGCACCGGTCAGCGGATAGCCTGCCAGCTGCTGCACATACTCCGGGTTTGTGAGCCATGCACCTTTAGCTGCCCGGCGGACAGCGCTTTGAATCGCTTTTGGCTCACATCTTCTGCGGTCGGCGATAGGGGTATAGATATCTTTCTCCACGGCCTGCAGGCGGTCTTCCTGCTCACAGACCAGCTCAAGACACTGGCACAGGATACTGTAGGCGCTCAGATTGCGTGTGATGCCCATCGGGCGCAGCAAATCATTGACCTGAGTGGACAATTCGGAAACGATCATAGTTGACACATCCTTTCTATGCGTCAACTCTAACCGAAAAATACTTAAAATTTACCAATTACGTCGATATACGTCGTAAAGCGTCGAAACACGCCAAACAAAAACAGCCCCGAGGAACCGTCAGGCTCCCCGGGGCTGCTGCTATGTATGGCTATTTTGGGCAGGGCGGCTTACTTTCCCTGTGCCTTCAGCTTGTCGTATGTCTGGTCTGCCTGAAGGGCTGCGGGGGTGAAGCTGTTGTTCTTCCACCACGCGACCAGCGCGGCAACGGTGGTGATGCCAGCGGTGACCAGCTGCTCCACGGTCTGGCTCTCGATGGGCAGCACGGGTTTGCCCAGTGCGGACAGCACCTGATTGGTCAGGGCCAGCAGCAGGCAGGCGGTGCGGGCAATGGTGCCTGCGGAGATGGTGGGGGCGTTGTAGGTGTGTGCGTTCATAGTCAGTTCCTTTCTCTTTCGTGTTCGTCTGCTTCTAAATCAGCGATGCGGTGGTTGGCCACCTTCATCTGCTCTTCCAAAATGGGGACGCGGCGGGCAAAATTGTTGTGCTCCCGCACCTCCCGGGTCAGCTCTTCCAGCTTGGTGTCGGTCACGGCCTGACTGCGGCTGTTGGCGATCAGCACGCCGATCAGGGTCACCGCACCGGCAAGGATGGCTGAGATGATGCTTTCCACTGGTTTCACACCTCCATCACGGGGATTCCATAATCCTCTGCGCACTGGTGTTCGATACGGCAGCCGCGGGCATTCTTCCAGCCAGGTGCGAAAATTGCCACATCGGCCTTTGCAAGGAACTCGATGCTCCGGGCCAGATAGTCCAGCGGCTTTGCTGCCGGGCCGAAATCATCAAAGAAGGTTTCCAGCGGAGCCACATCTTCACCCAACAGAGCCTTTGCCTTGCTGATCGCGGAGGTGCGTTCCTGAAGTACCTGTTCATCGGACAAGCCACCCATGGGCTGGCTGATAAAAATAGTCTTGCTCATGTTATTCACCTCACAGCGTCCACCGGCTCTTGTTCGGGCGGGTGTCTACGTGCACCCAGCCCTTTGCCCGGCCTGCCTTGACCGGGTAGCGGCCCACGCCGCCCCAGCCGGGCATCAGGCTTTCGGCGTAGGCGGCCACAGCCAGCGGGTCAGTATCCTGCACCTGAATGTCCGCGGCCCGGCCCAGCAGGTGCTGGCTGGATCTGGAGCCGCCCACCTTTGCGTTGTGGCTGGCGGTGCGGTAGCCGCTGGTGATGGTCACGGGCTTGCCGAAGTGCTCCCGGATGCACTGCAGCAGCACCACAAGGCCCTCGTCAATGAGGATGGTGTCGGTGCCGTCGCGGCAGCGGAACTCCCGCACGCGGAACGCGGGGGAGAGCTGCGCTGCGCCGTCCTTCTTCAGGCTATACTGTTTGATCGCCATATGTATCACGTCCTTTCACGGGGTCAGGCCCCGATTTTCACGTTCTCTTCCAGCTACTGATCTGCCTTGCCCTCAGCGTCCTTACTGCGTGATTTCCTCAAAGCCGCTCTTGATGAGAATTGCCTTGACCTTCTCCTTCAGCAGGCGGGGGCAGCGCTCATACAGAGCCTTTGCCTCCTCCATAGTCTCAGCAGACATGATTTCCTGTGCCCACAACATCGCCATCATACGTACCAACCTTTCTAATGCTTGTGTGATTTTATGCATAAACAATCTCGCTCATTTCAAGCAAGCACTGTTTCAACATCTCGTTTTCTTTTTGCAGTGCCGCCACCGTGTCCGGCAGCTTCTCCCGGGCTTCGGCCTTTTTGCGCGCTTCTTCCTGCGCGGCCAGCTCTTCGGCGGTGTAGCGGATGTACCTCTGGATGGGCAGCTGCTCGGTCCACGCGGGTCTTGCCGGTACGCCCGGCACATCAATGACCTTCCGTACATCCCTGCCGCCGCCGGGATACTCCGTTACGGTCTCGTAGTGGCTCACTTCCTCCACGCCTTCCACGGCGGGGTGCTCCACTGGCTCGGTGTCGTCCACCAGATACCCAAGCGTCAGGTCAGGGTTTTCAATGGCTGCACCGTTCTCGTCAATGATCTTCATGGTTCAAAACCTCCTTTCTCAGGCCACGCGCCGCCAGATGTGCACATAGTAGGCGGCAGGCTGCACGGTGGCGCTGCGGCCGTAGATGGCATTAGACTTGGATGCATCCGGGAAGGTCAGAGACACCGCAGCAACAAAGGCTGTCTCCCAGTTCTCTTGTTCTGTTTTCTCCGCTGTAAAGAGCAAGGCCAAGTTCATGCGCCCTCTGCTTCAGCTTAAGAATATCGCCCTCGATCAGGGCTTTCGGATAGGTATAGTCTCCCGCAACCTTAACAAGGCCCGGTCTTTTGCTTGCAAACTTCATGCCCTCGACAATAACGCCGTAGGCACCAGCTGCCTTGAACTTTTCAAGGTTTTCGTAAACTTCTCCGTATACCTCATGCATGTACGGCTGAATCCTGACGATCAGGCGCTTCACACTCGGAGCAACCTTTCTCGCAATTTCCAGACGTTCTTCAAACGATGGTGCGCCTTCTTCGAGCTTGTCATAGCTGCTGCACACCACTGATCTGCACAACGCAGTTGCACTTCTTCAGCAGTTCGAGATATTCAGGCTCTGCGATGATCCTTCCCTTTGTCGAAACAACAAAGGGGTATTTGGTTTCAGCAAAGACGCGCAGAGCGTTGTAGCTCATGCGGTAATAGCGCTCACAAGGCTGGAAAGGGTCGCTCACGCCCCCCAGTGCAACGGAATATTCCAGTCACACCAGTTGGTCTCAGACGTTCGCTTTCCCTGAATGCAACGCTCTGTCATGAGCCGCTCTCCCTGAATCTTCTGAATCCGCTCAAGCCAGTCAGGAAGCAGCTTGTCCTGCCACTTGCAGTGCTGTATGACATCGTAAAACGCCTGTTCTGCGATATCATCCGGGGCCGTCCGAAGGTCTGACTTTGCCCAGACCGTGGAAATCGCCTTCCGGCTCTCGTCTGTTTGGGGCTTGCCGAAATAGGCATCTGCCACGGCCAGCAGTTCGATGATCTTCTCCATCGTCAATCATATCACCCCCCTTGAAGATGTCTGCATAGACATCCGCTGCAGATCTGGATGTATTGCCCGGTGCAGGCTTGTTCTGTTGCTGCTCACGGTCACGGGATATCCACCCGGATGCTGCTGCCTTCCAGTTCTTCATGGGATTCCGGCCCACCTTCCAGCCGTTGGATTCGTAATAGGCATGGAACCGAATAGCCTGCGCTTCTGTGCCACCTTTCTCCGCAAAGTAACTTTTCACCGTTTCAACATCCGGCGGTGAAAACCTGCTTTTGGGGGTAGGGGGCAGCGCTTCAGCGCTATTACTATCAGATACTTTAGTATCTGAGTAATTATTAGTTTTTAATTTTAGGGGGCTATTGGTTTCGTTTGGTTTCTCAGAAAAACCAATTGGTTCCGTTTGGTTATCGTCAAAAACCTTTTGGTTTCCGTCGGTTTTCTTTGGCCTGCCGCCCTTTCGGCCTGCTTCTCGGTGTGCAGTAATAGCACGTCTGTACGTCTCAATATTCCCGTCAAGCGCTTCCCTCTGAGATTCAAACGCCACCTGTTCGATAGGCTCAAGCCCTTCCGGTTCACTCCCGGTTTCCACATAGTCCCGCATTGCATTCACAACATGCCTGAATGCCGCATCATCAAGAATGTCAAGAAGTTTGAACGATGTGAACAGGATCAACAAGCCTTTCGGGCGAGCCATTTCAATATCGTCCACTACTAACCACCTCCTTCCCGTTTTTGAAAACCAAACGCTTTTCGTAAAAACCATTTGGTTTTATTTGGCTTTTACAGGTCAATGATCTTAACCTCAACGCCGTAGCCGATAACGTTCCGGCACTGCTGTTTGATGCGGGGGATCGCAACAGCGCTGCTTTTGAGGAACTTCTTCGTGCTTGGGGTGCAGGCCAGATACAGCGTAACGCCGTCCAGACTGGCCTTGGTTCCGCGCAGGTTGTCCGCAATGAACTTGTCACCGTAGACCTCAACACGGCGAATAACCTCTCCCCAGTTCGCAAAATCCTTGCCCGGATACTTCGTAGGGGTTGCTTCCGATTCAGCCTGCGGGCTGTTCTGGCTCTTGAGGTCGTTCAGGGCATCCAGCATTGCCGTCATGCAGGAACTGCACACCTTGATCTCGTTCTGAAGCTCAACAAGGGCACTGTTCAGGCCCACCAGCTTGTCAATGGCCTTCTTCATGTCTTCGTTCTGCTGGTACAGGCGGCTGTCGATAGATTTCAGCAGGATACACACCCGGCTATCATCTGGGGTATCATTCGGTACATCCTCAAGCATGAAGTCGTATGCACCGTTGCGGATATTGACAACTGCCGACACGGAACGACCGATAATGGCTGCGACCTCTGCATCTGACAGGCCCTTACTAAGAAGAAGCTTTGCATTGCGCACCTCTTCCGGCGTAATATTTCTTTTTGCTCGCATTTTTCTCTCCCTCATTTCTGCCGCTCAGAACGGCAAATCTTCATCGTCGTTGATAACGGCAAAATCGTCCGTGCCGGTCTCAGCCGCCTGCTGGGCGCTCTGAGCGTTTATAGCTTCGCTGACATAACTTTCCGTCTGTTCATCAAAACCCCGCGTAGACGTGCTGTCAGGGGCTTTCGAGCCGCAAAAGCTGACCTCACGCACCTGAATCTCATAGGCAGTGCGGTTGTTGCCCTGCTTGTCCTGATATTTCCGGGTCTGCAAGCTGCCATTGACGGCGATCATGCTGCCCTTGTCGAAATACTGGGAGATGAACTGCGCCGTCTTGCCCCACGCCACACAGGGGATAAAATCCGTCTCACGCTGCCCGTTTGCAGAGTAGCTGCGTTCGCAAGCGATGTCAAAGGAGCAGACCTCCTTGCCGCTTGTGGTGATGCGGAGTTCTGGGGTGTGGGTCAGGCGGCCCATAATTGCAATCGTGTTCAGCATAGATCAGCCCTCCTTCGGCTGCTTCTGGGCACACGTCCAGCACAGGATGCGCCCAAACTTCTTCTTGGTGCTGGCGGCGGTCTCTGCCGGTTCCACGGTGCGGCCCTTATAGGTCACCGGCTGAAGTGGTTTGCCGCAGCAGGCGCAGATAAAGGGCTGTTCCTGTACAGGCTGCGATTTCGGGGCAGGAGCATTACGCTTCGGAGCAGGAGCTTCACGCTTCGGAGCAGGCTGCTTCTGCGGCTTGTTCACACCTGCGGGGTTTCGACCTTCTGCCGCATGATACTCGTCCGTGTCGGCATCCTTGGTATCGTCGATGCAGAACAGGCCGTTCAGGGCATACTTGCGGGCGTAACTGCTGGATGTTCCCGTCACCTGTGCAGCGTCCATCTTGGTTTTTTGCTCCGGCTCTCTTGCGTATGCCTTCACGGAAATGCAGCCACCATACAGATTCCCGCGACCAATGCGGTGCAAAGAGCCGCTTGTTCCATCTGTGTGCCGCAGGCGTAAATTTTGGGGTTGCCATCCGATCCCAGCTGGATTTTCAACTGAGCGTTCGGGTTGATTTTCATGCTCCTACCTCCTGATAGTCAGTTGCGGGGCCGCAGCTGTCCAATGTCCATCCAATGACCGGGTGCCATTCGCCATCTGCAAAAACCTGCATGCCGGTGTGGTTTTCGTCCTTGACTTGCCCGCCCAGCTGGTAGCAGCCGGATGCCCGGCTTCCATCCCAGCGGAACCACTTGTTCCAGAACGTCGGTGCCACGTATGCGCATCCGGTGGGTGCGTCGGCCCGCTTGGATGCAGGGGTGTAAGGTTTGCTCATGCGGATTCTCCTTTCTCAACAGTAGGGAAGAACAGCTCCCCGATTTCGTCCTGCCGGATGTCCAACAGTTCACAAATTGCTACGATCTCTTTACTTGTCCACGGCTGGTGCCCGTTCATCCGGGCGCTCATAGTGTACCGGCCAATGCCGCTATGTTCAGCGACTTCCTGATCGCGGTAGCCGCAGCTGTGGAACCGCCCCCGCAGCTTCCAGTACGGAATCTGCCGGAAGGTGCCCTGTACGACCTTCATCATGCTTTTTCGACCTCTTTTCTTTGATGTGTGCCAGCCGTGCAGGCTGGTTCTTGTCCCAGCGGGCTTCCCGCCAGTATTTGTTCCGCCCGTTCATCAGGCGGTCTCCTTGCCAAGACGCTGCTCCTTCTCCTGCTCGCTCAAAAGCTCGCGAGGGTCAACGTTCAGCGTGTCGGCAATGGCCTTGAGCGTCCGGGGGCTGGTGCCACCCTTCTTTTTGATGTAGTAGTAGGTGGCCCGCTCAAGGCCAGCAGCCTGCATCAGCTCGGTAACATTTACTCCCCGTAAAATCATCAGGGATTCAATTTTTTTCATGTTTACCTTCAAATTATCACCTTCTTTCACGCTTCCAGCCGCTTTGCCCGGCCATTCAGGAACTGGTTCACAAAGTAAATCTGTCCCTTTCCAGTCACCTTCGGGGTCTTGTTGATGCTGGTGTGGCCGTCCGAGTGCACCACGGTGGTCTCCTTGATCTCAAACAGGCACATTTCCACGGCCCGCTGGGTGGGCATATTATAGTCGCTGCGCTTGGGGTCGCGGATCAGATAGCCGTGCTCACGCATCCAACTGAACAGCCGGTTCTGCCCGATCTGCACACCGTTCTGGCACAGCAGTTTTGCCAGCTCACCTACAAGGATGCTCTTCTTGCTGGCGCTTACAGCATCCGCAAAGATGCCCTTCGGGGTCAGCTCTGCAATCTGAGCGTCCTTGTGCTCCAGCTCGTCGTGGGCGGCAATCAAGGCCTGCGCCATCAGCTCCGCGCGGGAAAGCTGCGGGCGCTGTGCCAGCTGCTTCTCCATCTCGTTGAAGGCTTGGATGTACTTGAGCTTCCATCCCAGCGCAGCCTTGCCAGTAAAGCCCATGACCAGCAGGCTGAAGCCGTCGCGGTTCATGAGGTAGGTTCGCTGAGGTCTGTCGTAGCTGTCCGGGGCTTCCGCCTCGAAAAACATCTCCCCAAAATTGGGGACATCTTTCTTGAAGGTATCAATGTCACGCATCACATGGTCGTGACGCTTCTCGAAGTTCTCAGCGATTTGGCGGCTGGATGCTACCGGCTCGCCGTTCTGGGTGGATAAGATGATCTCGTTCATTGTGAACTCCTTGTTATTGGCTCCTACCTGCTGTAAAATAGTAGCAAGCAGAAAGGAGGTGGATTGCATGAAATTCAAAATTGATGTAAAATGCTGCAAATGTAAATGTTCTTTTGAGCTTGCTCCTACGAGTTTTCTCAAGCGCGAATCAGCTGAATGCCCGAATTGCGGTCAGCCCATTCCCGCAGCTGAGTACGAAACTCTAAAGGCAGGAATCACCGCTCTTGGCAGCCTGCCCGGACATATCGGCCCGGACGATGGCGGGAATCCTTTCGCATTCGCGGAGCCGGTTGGTTTTGATCTCTGCGTGAAGGAAGATACTTCCGCATATCTTCATTCACTTGAGCCTGCTGATGAACCCCAGTCTTAAATTTTAGCAATCTTCTTTAAATGAGCTTTCACGACTTCAAGCATTACCTCTGCTTGTTCGACTGAAAGCTCGTTTTCCTTTAGAACGGCATAAATATCATCACAAACGGTCTTGAACTTCTCGCCGCCAAGTTCCTCTGCGATATACTCAACCGGTGCCGGGGTGATGCCCTGCATCAGCCTGTCCATCGTTGCATATTCTCTGTACGTCATGGCTCTTACCTCCTTTGAAATGTAACTTGTAAGGTTACTTAATGGCCAAAAAATACGGCCTGCGGATTGTCGATACTCAAAAGTTCCACAATCTTTGAGGCTTCATCTGTACCAAAAACACGTTTCTTGAGCTTGCGTGTTAAGGTCTGCTCCGAAATTCCAAGTTCCTGAGCCAACATTTTTTGAGTGTAGCCTGCTTTGACCATGTACGACTTGAGCAAATTGACGTTTACCACACTTTTCACCTCCAAACGACCCCAGTGTAACTTGTGAGGTCACAAGTATAATAGCATCATATTTGTAACCTGTCAAGTTATTTTTGATAATTGAATTAAAAATATTGTAAACTGATGGTTTATCTGCTATACTATAGACATCAAAGGAGGTGCTCACGGTGACTGTAGGCGATCGCATTCGACAGGTACGTCAAGAGCAAGATGTAACCCAACAGGAGCTTGCCGATTACATCGGCGTATCAAAGCAGGCTGTATATAAGTATGAAAATAATATTGTAACCAATATACCGACAGACAAGGTTGACGCTATTGCCAAACGGCTGAAAGTATCTCCCGCCTACCTGATGGGCTGGGAAGAACAGCCGGAGCCCAAGAAGCCCACCATCCCCCCGGGCTTTGAGCCGATGCCAAAGATGGACTGGGTGCCGCTGGTAGGCCGGATCGCCTGCGGGACGCCCATCACGGCGGAAGAAAATGTAGAGCAGATGGTTTGTGTACCTTCTCGCTGGCACTCAACCTTTACGCTGACCTGCAAGGGCGACAGCATGGAGCCCCGCATCCACGACGGTGATCTGGTGGCGATTCGCAGCCAGCCGGAGGTGGAGCAGGGAGAAATCGCAGCGGTGCGCATCGGCGATGAAGCTACCCTGAAGCATGTGTATCTTCACGAAAACTTTATAGAGCTCCGCCCGGAAAACCCGGCGTTTGAGAGCATTATCCTTACCAAAGAGGAAATGAACACCGTTGTGATCGAAGGCAAAGCTGTGGGGCTCTGCCGAGATATATGAGGTGAATGCTATGACATTTTACGAGAAGTATTTGGAACTATGTGCCAGTGTGGACAAGACCCCGTCCGGTGCAGCGTTAGAGATGGGTCTTTCTAAGCCAACCGTGAACCGCTGGAAAAATGGCGGTGGTATTACAGATGCTACTGCCAGAAAGGTTGCAGCATATTTTGGCGTTCCTGTTGACTGTCTAACCAGAGAGACCGATGACCCCGCCCCTGAGCAAAAAGAAAAAGCCCCCCAGTCAGACGTTGACCGCCTGATGGAGGGCTTGAATGCCGAAAGTATACGGAAACTGAGAGAGTATGCAGAGCTGCTCCTGCTTGGGCAGGAAAAAGAAGAAAAGAAACCTTAAAGCGCAGACATCCTACTATAATAATAGTGTAAAAATGTACAAAAGTGTTGTAAATATCACTTATAAGTGATATAATAGCATAGGCGCAGACAGGATGTGGTTATATTGAATGATCTTGAAACACTGCTGCAACTAGTGATGTTGCTTGCAAAATATGGAAATTCAGTTATTGTTCATGATGTTTTCCGAGATGAGCTTGCTGGCTTACTTGCAAAATCAGGTTCGGAGGATAAGTTTTTCAAACGTTTAGCATCGTATATTCAACAGCTTGTGGAAAATGGGGAAGCCGCAATTGGCCCTCCGGGTGCACCGATCGAACATTTGGCAGGGCAAAAGAACCTTTGTGCTATGAGGTTCAAACTTGGAATTTCAAATCTTCGGGTTTTCTTTGTTTATAAAGATGGTTTAATATACTTGCTATCTTCTTTCTACGAAAGACAAGGACACAAAAACACTGAATACAGTACCCACACACCTATTGCTAAAACGCGTTTTGCAGAACTTATGGAAGGAGAATGAAAATGTCTCATAGAACAACATTGTCTGACCTTATCGCTGCCATAGCCAAAAACATGACTACTGCCGAACTTGCAAAGGCCGTTGTAAATATCCAAATTCAGCAAATGATACACGACACCCGCATGGCAAAAGGCTGGGCGCAAAAAGATCTTGCTGATAAAATGGGGGTAAAACAAAGCCTTGTTTCCCGTTGGGAAAGCGGGGATTGCAACTATACCATCGACACTTTGATTGACATTGCTGATGCTTTGGGGCTGTCGGTACAGTGCCCTTTGAAGCCCGATGAAAGAATCATGTCCACCGAACCTGAAAATGTGAAGTCTGATGCTGCAAACAACACAGCTTTTAAAACGCCTGACTTTTCTTCGTCAAGGTTGATTCGGTTCCCTGAAACACCTAAAAAGCCAACCGGAGGTGCACACAATGGATTCAAAGCAGTTTGAAGCTGACATTCAGTATCTTGGAAGCTTTCTTACGGAATGCTCTTTTAATAATAATATCATTGATGCTGTGTCGCAGTGTGAATTAACGCATCAGCTTTCTGTTTCTATCAGTGAGCAAGTTCCAATTGATGATCCTTCTAAGAAGGCTGCTTATGTCAGGCTCATTCTTGACGGCGTTTATTCATTGCAGGATGGTTCAGAAGCTTCCTGCAAGTATCACATGGTTATACACGGCAAGTTTATGATTGATAAGAGCGTACCTGACGAAGATTTTGAAGCAAAATTGTGGTTCAATGGCTCTGCAGCGGTGTATGGCATTGCCCGTTCAAAAATGGAGGTTATGTCCTCTATGGTTCTTAATCATGGAAAAATCGAGCTTCCAATGGTCAATATGTACGAACTGCTCAAAGCTCAGTTTGAAAAAGAAAACAAAAGTTAATCCTCGTTCTATGTTTATCCTCCGGGAATGACGGGGTGCCATGTGGCGTAGAATATCATTCACTTGTAAGAGCGGGGTTTGCTGAGCGCAAGCCCTGCTTTTTGTTTTCCATTTTCTTTTTTATAGGGAGTTTACAATGGGAATTTTCAAATGGTTGAAAAAGGCTACAAAGGTCATTGGCAAGATGGCTGTTGAAGCAGCGGAAGAAGATGAACGTTCAAAATACTCACCAAATCCTGAGTGGATGGGGCAAATGGATCTTGTCAACTCTCGTGCGAATGCAAGGATATTAGCCCCTCAGCTTTTGAAACAGGCTCAAGATTGTGCCAGAATCCTCTCGTCAACCACTGAACCGTCAACGTTCTTTATGAGATACGATTTTTGCGTTGGTCGGCTTATGATGCTTGAAGATTGTAAAAAATACGGAGTGAATGCTGCTACCACCGATTCGCTGAACAAATACACAGATTTAGACTTCAGGGATGGCGCAATAGAAGAACTTATACATCGAACCCAGATAAAGTATTCTAACAAAATACTGACGCTCAAGACATCAAAGGCAAAGGAAAACTGGGCAGCAAAGTATCATCAGGCTTTTGAACCCTACCTTTCTTATATGAGCGACCGGCAAAAGACAGCCCTTGGCGAAGCAAGCGCTGAATTATTTGAACTGGCTGGAAAATAAAAGGCCCCTCGGCAAAGCCGAAGGGCCAATGTATAAAGGAACCGTTTCAATCAGTCCCTTCATGTGCGAGCTGGGTTCTTCGCAGCGCGGCAGCGTATACTTCCAGCTTTTTGCGGTTATCCTTTGAGAGGGTGTCGTACACCTTCCTCATGTATCGCTTGTCTCCCTCAACACCTTGGGCGCTTTCAAGAACAGCAGCCTTCTCCTGCATCTGCGGTCACCTCCATGTTTCCATTTTTGTTTTATAGCCCTCTCCAAAGCTCACAAAACAACTGCTCACAACCATGTGTTACATCAAACGGTTGTTGTTGTCAACAAATATCAAAAAATTGGATGCTTTTGCAATTTCAACCGAAAGGAGCAGAACGATGAAAAAGAGAACGAACACGGCATTTTGGGTCGAGAAGGAAAGCCGCTGGTGCATCGCGGTGCAGAAGAACGGTACCCGCAAGCGCTTTTACAGCAGCACGCCGGGCCGAACAGGACAACGGGAAGCAAACGCAAAAGCGGACGCATGGCTGGATGACAGTATCCGGGACGGCAGGAAGAAGGTAGCCACCCTCTATGCCGAGTGGGTGGAAGAGCTGAAGCTCACCTGCGGCACATCCTATGTTGAGCAGTGCAAGAAATACGGAGATTACTATATTCTGCCTGTCTGTGGGGACATCCGCATTGACGAGCTGACCGAAGGCGATCTGCAAAAAGCCATCAATATGTCTTTCAAAAAGCGATGCCTTAAAAAGGAGCGTCAGCGTAGGTCAAGCGACAAGCCTTTGAGCCGCAAGACCATTATGACGATCCGCTCAACGGAGATCAGCTTTTTGAAATGGTGCCGCCGGAACAGGTACAGTACGATGTTCCCTGAGCTGTCTATCCCGAAGAATGCCCGCATGGGGAAGAAAAAGATTTTACAGCCGACCGCTTTGAAAGTTCTGTTTGATGTGGACACCCGCCTTTACTATGGCAAGCTGGTCTTTGACGAGTATATCTATGCCTACCGGTTTGCAGTTGCTACAGGTGTACGCCCCGGTGAACTTGTGGGGCTCTGGTATGGTGATATCAAAGGAAACACGGTCAATCTGCGCCGCAGCATCAACCGGTTGGATGAGGAAACCACCGGCAAGAACGAAAACGCCATTCGCTCATTTGACATGGGCGAGGAAGCCCATGAGGCCTACGAAGCGCAGGTGGCCTTGCTGAAGGCTTCCGATATCCCGCTGAACTATACCACCCCTTTGTTCCAGATCCCGAACCAGAGAGCTTTATTCAAGCGCTGGAAGAAGTACCAGCGTGACAATGGCATTGAGCCTCAGGTCACGCTGTATGAGATGCGACACACTTTCGTCAGCATTGAATCCGGCGTATTGACCGACAGCCAGCTGAAGATGCTGGTCGGTCACAGCAAGAACATGGACACTGCCGGAGTGTATCGGCACGAGCTTGACGGTCAGAGGGAAGATCTTGCTGCCGCTACCACCGCGGCATTCAGGAAGGCTCAAGGGTGATTCTGGTAACACATTTGGTAACACTCTTTTTTGTAAACGTAGCAAAATACATGGGCTACAAACCAACCGCACTACCTTTTTAGCAAGTGTTTAGGCGCGTTGCAGATACGTTTTTGACGTCGCTCAATCATTTTTTGTTGTTCGACCCCCACTACCCGCATAAGAGAAAAAGCGCGATGAGTTCTCAGAATTCATCGCGCTTTCTTTTATATAATAAATAGTGTTGTTCGAGGTCTGCTCCCTCGCGCAAAAAGAAACCGGTACAAAATGGGTACACCCCTGATAGACATTCCTACGGGTTGGGACCCGCAGGCTAAGCAACAGCAACGGGTTGCGTTAGCTGATTTTTCCGCAGCCCCTTGGCAGGGCTTTGAAAAATCAGAACGCGGCCCCAACAACTCCTCCCTGTTTCAGTCGCAGGCTGCGGTCGTCGTTGTTGCACTGGGCTGATTGCTTGCGGCATAAATGCCGCCGCCTTGTTCGAGGTCCCCTCCCTCGCACAAAAAGAAAAACCAGCACACAATGTGTACTGGTTTTTGGTGCAGGAATGCAATCCAAATCCGAACCATTTTCCTTTGATGCGGCTTGGGCCGCTTCCTCAAACGTGATGGTCTGTGTACCTTCTTTATAGTTAAAGGTTATCAAAACCTTATCATCGTACAGATAAATCGAATTGATGAACGTATCCACCAACGCTTGCCTCTGGTCTTTCAGGCTCATGTCCAGTTTACGGAAGCGCATCAGCCAGAAACGGATAAATTCCTCTTTGATTTTTGGCTTTGCCAGCTTTTCTTCCGCAATGCGGGCTTCAAGCTCACGCTTGGTTTCTTCGAGCTGTTCCAACCGTTCCTTGGTGGAACTGGTGAGGATTCCGGCTTGAATTGCGTTGAGCATATTCTGGATACCCGATTCTGCATCCCGGAGCTGTTTCTCATAGAGAGGAAGGTTGGTGTTCTCTCGGTCTTGCAGCTCCATGACCTTGGCGATAATGGATTCCATGGCGGCATCGTCCCGGACAAGCTGCATGGTCTGGTTCACCACCAGATCTTCCAGCCACTGTTTGCGGACAGTTTTCTTCTTGCAGCCCTTCTTCTTTTTGGCCGTGGCACATTTATAGTAGCGGTGGACTTCTCCCGTCCGGCTTGTGCCGCTTTCGCCAAACATCAGCGCACCGCAGCAACCACAGTGCAGCTTGGTTGTCAGCAGGTAATCGTCCTCTGCCTTTCTTCGGGCAGGGGCTTTCTTGTTTTTGGCAATCTTTTCCTGCACATCATCGAACAGTTCCAGCGGCACGATGGGCGGAATCGCATCCGGCACGACCACATCCCGGAATTTCAGTTCTCCGATATAACGCCGGTTTTTGAGCATGTGCTCCACGCTGTTGTAAGTAAATTCGCCTCCGACCGGGTTCTTGATGCCGTTTTCATTCAGCCAGTCCCGAATCTCTTTCATCGTGAGGCCATCCCGATACTTCGTGAACGATTCCAGCACGAAAGGGGAGGCAAGCGGGTCGATGTGAAATTTCCGCTCGGAATCCAGCGTATATCCAAACGTTCCACGACCACCGTTGCAGCGGCCTTTCAGGATGTTCTCTGTCTGTCCACGGACAACCTTTTCGGCAAGGTCGGCAGAGTAGTATTCTGCATAGCCCTCCAGAACCGATTCCAGAATGATACCCTCTGGCCCCTCGGAGATGATCTCCGTAGCCGACATGAGCTTGACACCGTTCTTCTTCAGCTGGGTCTTATACCGGGCACTGTCGTAGCGATTCCGGGCAAAGCGGTCAAGTTTCCAGACCAGAACAATATCAAACAGCTTCTTGTCGCTGTCCTTTATCATCTGTTGGAATTGAGGGCGATTATCCGTCTTGGCAGAGATGGCGCGGTCAATGTAGTGCTTGACGATAGTGATGTCATTCTTTTCGGCATAGGCCGTACATTCACGAATCTGACCCTCAATGGATTCTTCGCGCTGGTTATCACTGGAATAGCGGGCGTAGATCACGGCGGTCATGGCGGACACCTCTCATTCCACATCATTGAACGGTGAAACGTTCTTTCAAAGCATTGTTTCGTATAATGTATATACCATGTTTTGATGGAGAAATCAAGACTTTTTATTATCTTCAGTTTTTCTTTTTGAACAATTGACCCAACAGCCACCCCTCTCGTTGAAATGAGGTGACTGTTGGGCCGACTTGCTCGGATTCCTTTATTCTTCGTTTAGCTGGACGATGGTATTATAAAAGATTTTGTTTGGAATAACGACTTGAAGAACACCCTTTTTCAAAAGTGCTTCTATGCGTTTCATGACATACCAGTCACTTACCGGAGCAGAAATCGCTTTTAATACGTCTGCGGTAAGTTCACCAACCGAAATAGGAATTCTCGATACTAAACTAATAATTCTCTGGTCGAAATAATCTATGTTAACGCTTTTAACATCGTTCGCATGCCAAATACGCATGGAGGTGTTTTCGTTTAATAGCTTTCCCCATCTTTTGGCATACTCAGTAATAGTTTCTTCCGTCAAATACTTTTGTGAGATCTTATCGGTTTTCCCTTCCATAAATTCTTTCAGACCTTCTCTGGATGCAAGCAAAATTCTATTTGTACCATACTTTGCTGCATAGTAACAAATATAATAAATGCCGCACCAACAATCGGCAGAACTCCTGACCCAAACACGCAGTGGCTTATGATTTATCATATCACATTGAACCGCATTCGCTGTACCATGATATTTCGACCACAGTTGTCTAGCTTCAATTTGGCTGTTAGGATAATATTCTGAAAGGCAATTCACGAATTGTTTGCAACGATATTCTGAATCGCAAGCATATTGAAGTTCTCCCATTGATAACATAAACGGAAACAACTTTACACTTTCGACGATGCCTAAAGCTGCTAACATATTGACATCACTGGGTTCAAAAACAATTTCATCCATAGCTGGTCAAAATCATAATTTCGGGATGGTAACTTGTGTAGTTGCACTCCAATAGATTGGTTTGCTTGAGCCAACCACTCCAAAATAACACCCAACGCTGCAATCAAGATAAGTTCCAACATCATAGAAGTCATATGTATAGGTTGTATTATATATACTTTGTTCTGGAACTAGTGCTGTCGTTGAAAATGGGCAGCTTCGTTCGATGTTATCGGAATAGCTCGTGTAGTAATCCGTTCCTGAAACATTTTTTATTAAATCCGGGCCAATACCGACGGTAGTTCCACTCATATAAAAGCCCAATCCATTGGCCTTTGTATAAAGAACTCTCCATGTTCCATCAATATACGATACAACTCTTGAGCCGTCTGTATTAGAAACAGGAATGCGCATTGGAACCTCGGCCAAAACATAAAATCCGAGATTCTCTTGTTCTTGCACAGAAAGATTGAGAAGTTCTTCTATCGAATAATCATCGATCTTTCTCTTATTTCCAGTTGCAAATGCTGGCTGAATGGTCAGGAGAAATAAAACCGTGACCAATAGAATGGAAATCAGCCGTTTGATTTTGTTAGTCACAGTATACTGCCTCCTAATTTATTTTTTTTCTTCACTCAATACACTAAAGCTCCATTGGAATCACCTTCATTAAATTTTCCCCTTCAGGTGTATACTCCTCGGCAAATAAATGTGAACCATACAAATGCTGAAACTACTAGAATACTGCTGGAATAGAAAATATTGTGACCTTACACTGCTTTGGGTGATTACTTTGCTTTCCTTCATTGAATAGCTAGAACAACAGCTACTATCAAGAACAAAGTTGAAAGCCCAAGCTGAACCCATGCAATTTTTTCGTTTTCGGCATTGTTACAGCCTTTGGAGGATACTGCCACTTGGATATAATGCACTGCTACGATTCCATATGAGAAAAACAAAGAAGCCCAAGCATAAGGTACTGCGCTTTTATCTGTCAATCGGACAAGATTACTAGTCCATACTGAAATGCAGCCCCAAAGGGCAAAAGGAGCAATAAGAAAAAAGTTGCTTTTGCCTTTTTTCATTCTTAGCCTCCCACAGCTTGATGGTACGATTTTGTAGTATCCATAAGGTGTCCACCGGAATCATACGAATACAAAATATCATGATAGCAATGGGTATAGTAGCTATTATCATATGCGAAATGGACTTCATACAGCGATTGATTTATAACAACTTTCGATGGAGAAGTAGCTAGAACCACACTAACCAAAAAGGATCCAACCGTAACAGCAGTGCTTCCCGGCAAGTGCAACCCAGTAATTAAAAGGCTTGCTGCAGTTTCAACTCCACCAATCTCAATTTGCGCAATCGCCGTATTGTCAATTGTATAGCTGAGATTTGATACAAATATATGCTTATACTGTGATCCTGTAACATCACTTCCAACAGTGGCTCCCCTTGTTTGAGGCATAGATTTTGAAGTTGCTAATTTCAAAAAGACATCATAGCTTTGATTGGTCAATTTGCTTTTTTTCGTTTTTTGGGCTTTCGTATAGACAAGTTCACCTGTACCATCTTCTTTAACGCTCCGGTTCAAGGTAACATTTTGTCCATCAATATCAGTAAAGCGAGTTACTTCAATGATCGTATTTTTATCTATTTTGTAGGACACTTGCACAGTTCTTGCAACAGTAGCCACCAAATTTTCACGGTCGCTTTTAGAAATAATTTTTGTTTTACTGATTGCACTGTCTGCAAAAGCCGTTGTCATTGGCAAATTTTGTAAAGCGGCTACTGTTATGCCTAAACATAAAGTTTTCAAGAATTCTCTTCGAGATACATCTTTCATATTCTATCACCTCACATCGTTTTTGATATAATGTCTATCATATGAGTTTAGTTGCGATCAAGCGATTCAGGGACATCCGGCTGATACGCTGTAAAGCAGCAGGTGCTATTCACACTTAAGACTGCAATCGCCATTGCAAAAGCACATGTAATTTTACTCAGGAAAAAAATCAGTTTTTGTGAATTCTGTTTCATATTGTCCTCCACATTACATAGAATACGTTACATCGACTTCATTGTTTGTTCCGCGAGGAGTTCCCTTCAGCCAGCAAGTATGAGAAGCAATACCATTATAAGCGTTACTGGTAAAGGTGAGTTTTGCCGAACTGGAGTTATACGTCAAACTTGCATCACTATATGTGGAACCCAAAGTTGTAATCGAATAGTCCCATGCATTTGTGACTTTGTTATTCGTCACTGTCATATAAAAATATGCATGAATCACCACTCCCTTATACGAAACCTTCCAAGAATTCGACGATTTCGCTACACGAGAAATTGAATTGTCCACTGACTCGATAGTAATAGTTGCTGGATCACCATTACTGTCAACTACCGCAATTGCGAGCTTCTCGTTTGCCTTCAGTTGATCGAGATTGCTAAAAGTAACAACATTGTTCTTAACGGTAGCTTTCGGTGAATTCGATTCAGCGAAGGCAGACTGAACGCCAAACGACATTACAACCGCAATAAAAAGCAGACTCGCCGTAAGTTTTTTGATGAATTTTCTTGTACTCATGATCACATTTTCCTTTCCTTATTTTGATTTGATTGCTTTTACGACTAAATAAATGACCAGTATGCCGATGCAGAGCGAAATAATTGTCAATGCCTCTGCCGTTGCATTAAGGCAAGCACCAATAAAATAAACCAATACCAAAAATGCAACAAAAGCGATAAGAAGCAGCACCCATTTGTTTTTTTTCATGTTATCACCTCCCTATCTACAAAAGTTGGCATTAAATTTTTGTTGAACCAAAGGAATTGTTGAGAATACAATCAATACCCATTTGGAGAGATAGTAGCAAACTACATGACGTGTATACGGAAGCACATTAAAAATGGCAAGCAGGAAATCTATTGACGAAAGAACAGATGCGACCATCTTGTAACTTGACCGCTTCTTTTCACTTAAAGGCTTATTCTTTGCTTCGATAGGTGAGAGAAAGATAGAGATGCCCAAAAGAGCTACTGTTGTCAGGATACGGAAAAGGTGATTTGCTGCGATTGCCTTACTTAGCAAAATGCAGATAAGTGCCAGTCCGGAGAATGCCAAATAGCATCTGGTGTGCGATGTTGCATGGTATCCGCCAATGTAGATTCGCTGTGGGATAAACCCAATCAAAAATGAAAGTGCGTACCGCACATCACCACACACAACAGCGATTAAAACAACAAGCAGAACGCTCACAACAGATGATATGAGCAACTCGTACCCATAGACATACGCATCCGCCTTTGCTTCATCTATCACTTTTTGCTCGCAGAAAAGACGGACTGATTTTTGAGACAGCGTGCGTTCCCACATTGCAGTTGCGCCACCTTATCTTCTGATTTTTGCTTCACTGTATCATAAATTTCAGCAAAATCAAGAGGTTTGGCAAAACTGGTCGTTCTGGTGACAAAAGTGGTAGGTCAGGCTACTTGTAAGGAGCCTTTGCACAGTCTATAATAGTAGCAGGACATTATTTTGTGGAGGTTGTCGAAATGCTGAAGTACCACGTTGCAGTCTGCGATGATGAGAAATCAGACCTTGATGGCATTGTTCAAAGCGTCCAGCAGTACGATGTGCAAGGCTGCTTTGACATTGAAACTTACATGGATGGAAACGAACTTCTGAGCGAATTGCAAATGCAGAAGAAATCCTTTGATCTGCTTCTTCTCGATATCGAGATGCCATCCAACGGTTTTCAGCTGGCGCAGTCTTTGATTCAGATGGAGAAGCATCCTTTGGTGGTATTTGTCACGAAGCGGCATGAGTACGCTGTGCAGGGATATGGCATTGCATTCCGCTACCTTGTCAAACCTTTGGATCAGACGCTGTTCGCTGCGGCAATGGATGCCGTCCTTCAGGAACTGAACTCCAAACATTTCACGATCGAATACGATGGTGTTACCATGTCCTTGGAAACATCGGACGTTTACTTTCTGGAAAGCCACGGACATAAAGTTCTGATTCACTGCAAGGAGCAAGACCTTACATTGCGAATGAGCATTCCTGAAGCCTTGGAGCAGCTTCCCAAACGGTGCTTTGTGTCACCACACAAAAGTTATCTCGTCAACATGGAACACATTGTTTACGCTACGGGAACCGCTGTTTTTCTTTCCAGCGGACATCAGCTGCCGATCAGCAGGAGGAAGCGTCAGGAGTTCAATCAGATCTTCAACGCTTATTTGGGAAGATGATGCTTTATTATTTCGTTGAGTTTGCAGGGAGCTTTGCCAACATTGCCCTGTTGCTGCTTTTTATCGGTCGGCTGTTTCCCAAAAAGGAGCCCGTCTCAAGGTGGTTCTATGCCTATGTTGCACTCTTGATTGCTGGGCAGTGTGCTTTGAGTTTATTCCCGGATTGGGTGACGCAGCGCACGATCTATCTTTTAGTTGGCGGATTTTTCCTTGCATTGCTGTTCTATGAGGTTCGACCGTGGCAGGCGGTTTTTGCAAGCGGAGCTTTCTTCACACTGATTGCTTTGGTGGAAGTGCTTGCAATGCTTCTGATTGGGCTGCGTATCCCGGATACCGACATTCTAATGCAGGCTGGGGCAGCACGGTTGGTCTATGTTGTTTTTTCAAACCTGATTCAAATTCCACTCGTAGTCCTGATCTCACATTTTTTCAGCCGAAAAGGAAATGCTCTGCGTATCCTATGGCTGCTGCCGATCATTGCGATTCAAATCGCAAGTATTGCTGTCTGTTATGTGGCACAGTATCATGCTGCGGATGAGTATTTCCCGGATTATATGGTCGGTCTTATGGCGGTGCTTCTCCTTATAAACATCCTGATCGTGTTCTATGTGGAAGCTCTCCGGGAAAATGAACTGGAAAAATTCAAAGTTAAGTTCAACGAACAGCAGTACAATCTTCAAATGGAATACTACCAGCAGCTCAAAGAACGCCAGGAAGAAGTCCGTTCTCTGCGGCATGATGTGAAGAAATACATCCTGGCGATGCAGGCAGTTGCAGAACACGGTGATACCGAAGAACTTCACAAGATTGCGCAGGCTGCCACGGATGTTTTCGAGCGTTCCACAAATATTTCTGCGGTCGGAAATCCTGTTGTTGATGCTCTTTTGAATTATTACTTACGAATTGCGGAAAGGAATAACATCAACGTCAAACTGGATGTGACGATTCCTGAAGTCCTGACGATCTCATCGTTGTCTTTGAGCATCATTATCGGAAACACATTTGACAATGCCATCGAAGCCTGTTGCGACCTGCCAGCGGAACAGAGAATCATTCATCTACAGCTGCGCAAGCAGTATCGAAGCCTCTTCTATCGGCTGGAAAACCCATACAGTGATACTTCTCGCGGAATCCGCATCGGAGAGTATCACGGTTACGGACTAAAAAATATAAATCGTATCGTTCAGGAGAACCATGGTGACTTCTATACGAAAAAGAAAGACGGTGTGTTTACCGTCCAAGTCCGCCTGAACTGCGAAAATTAAAACATTCTCCTAAAACATTGCTTTGCTTTTGCTTGTACTTTGTGTGTTTCATTCATCTGATGTATTCATTATCCTGAAGTGTTGACACACATCAATACTTATGTTATCATTCCCAACAAATCCACAGCGATTTCTGTAAAGAAACGATTCTGTGCGGTTTTATTTCCTGCGAAGATTTACCGCCCCGCAACACACCCGATCATTTTGCCGTCTGTTTCACCCGACAAAATCCTTCGCCTGTACTGCGTGGGCGGTATTTTCTTTTTGGGGAAGCCGTACCTTGAGAATTTCATGAGCCGTCCGAGCGTGATACCGGCTTTTCGGCCAACGCCGCTGCAAAACAGGGGCAGGAACTTCGTTCGGAGCAAACGGCGATCAACATACACGAGCAGCGGAACTCTCTACTTATTTTTGCGTCTTAACAATTCGGAAACAACTTTCGGAAATGCGTTTTGAGCGCAGCGGTGGAGAGCAAGAACCGTCCCGTGGCCACAAATTTTCAATTCTTGAAAATGTTGTGCTCCACCGGGACTTCACATCTGCAACTCTTGCGAGTTTTGATGTGATCTTGTTGGGGCGTACCTGCCCCAAACCCTGCTCATATTCGCACCTTGCGGTGCGAAAGAACGGCGTGTCGTGCTTACATAGCTCCACCGAGGAGCTAGCGAAACGACAGGAGGTTCAATGAACAAAACGAATGTCAAAACGAAACCCAGCACGACCCACCGCCACGACACGCCGAACAACAAAACGCACATCATCAAGTTCCGTGTGACGGAAACTGAAAAGATGGAACTCCAATGCACAGCAAAACTCCTTCATCTCTCCCTGTCCACCCTCATCCGCCGTGCGCTGCACAATGCGAAGATCGAGCGCACCGTTGTCGTTGCCGGCGGCGGAGAAGAAACCCTGACTGCCGTTTCCACTCTGCTTGCCCAGTGCAGCAGGGTGGGCGGCAACCTGAACCAACTCGCACGACACTTCAACTCCGGCGGAGCAGACACCGAACAGCTCCGGGCGAAACTTCTGGACGAACTTGCAGACCTGACTGCCTTCCGGCTCAACGCCGAGAAAGTTCTGGGTAAACTGTATGGCAACGCTGAAGCATATCGCCTCTAAAAATTCGGACTACTCTGCCGCTGAGACCTATCTGGTTTACCAGCACGATGAATTTTCCGGCAAGAAAATTCTGGATGAACAGAGCAGACCCAAGCTGCGGGAATCGTACATTCTGGACACCCTTGAATGCGGCGAAGCCTCGTTTGCAATGGCCTGCCTGCTGGCAAACCGGAAGTACGACAAGAACAACCACCCGGATGACATCAAGAGTCACCAGTATATCATCAGCTTCGACCCGCGGGATGCAGCCGAAAATGGGCTGACGATGGAAAAGGCACAGGCCCTCGGCCTGAACTTCTGCAAAGAGAACTTTCCCGGTCATCCTGCTATCGTCTGCACCCACCCGGACGGACACAACCATTCGGGAAATATCCATGTCCACATCGTGATCGGCAGCGTCCGGACACGAGAAGTGGAGCGCAAGCCCTATATGCAAAAGCCCCGTGACTGGCGTGAGGGCATGAAGCATTCCAGCACAGCCCAGACCATGCGGCACCTGCGTGTCGCAGTCATGGAAATGTGTCAGGATGCCAAGCTGTACCAGATCGACCTGCTCAGCTCGAAAAAGCGTGTGAGCGAGCGTGAATACTGGATGAAACGGCGCAGTCAAATGAAACTCGACCGTGAAAACGCTGCCCTGCTTGCCGCCGGACAGCAGCCTACACAAACGGAGTTTGAAACCGCAAAGGAGACTTTGCGGAAACAGATCTCGGATGTGCTGGACAATGCAGCGAGCTTTGAAGATTTCTCGGACAGGCTCTTGCAGCAGTACGGCATCACGGTCAAGAAAAGCCGTGGGCGGCTCAGCTACCTGCCAGCCGGAAGAAAGAAGTTTATCCGGGCGCACAGCCTCGGTGACAAGTTTGAGAAAGAACTCGTGCTTGCCACCTTGAAAGAAAATGCCAAGAGCCAGCCCATTATCCTCCACAGCAATCTTGAGGAAAAACCCGACCGAATCAAGAAGCTGGTGGACATTCAGGCAAAACTGAAGCAGGGCAAGGGCATCGGCTATGAGCGTTGGGCGAAGAAGCACAACCTCAAAGCCATGGCGCAGACCTTGATTCTTTTGCAGGAGAAAGGTCTGCTCAACGAGGACGCACTCGACCAGAGAATTGCAGAGCTTGACACCAAGTTCCATGAATCGCTGGCCGTAGTGAAAGACCTCGAAACCCGCATGGCAAACAACCAAACACTGCGCCGTTATGCTGCTTCCTACAAGCAGTACCGACCGCTCGCGCAGAAACGGAACGCTGCCAAATCCCCCGCAACCTTTGAAGAACAGCATCGTGCAGAGCTGACAGCATACCGGACAGCAGCAGCCTATCTCAAGGCAAACAACATCACTAAACTGCCAAGTCCGAACAAGCTGGAAGCGGAATACTGCGCTCTTGCTTCCGAAAAGGCCCAGTTCTATGAGCAGTACAAGGAAGCCAAGATCGAACTGCTCAAGCTGAAAGATGCAAAACAGAATGTTGCCCTGTTCTTCCGGGAGGACGAACGGACGCAACATCACGAGAGATAAGGAGTTGTGCGTATGATCAATCTGAAAATCGACCCGGAGTTCCAGAATCAGATCCCGCCGCTGACGGACGATGAGTACAAGCAGCTTGAAGAAAACATCCTCAAGGAAGGCAAGCTGCTCTCTCCTTTGATCGTCTGGAACAACACCCTCGTTGACGGCCACAATCGTTATGCAATTCTCCAGAAGCACCCGGAGATTTGCTTTTCCACCATGCCGCTCCGATTTGAAAGCAGAGAAGAAGTCCTCGCATGGATCTGCAAGAATCAGTTGGGGCGGCGCAACCTCACCCCGGAGCAGAAGCTGTTCCTCATCGGGAAGCAATATGAAGCGGAAAAATCCTCTCATGGCGAAGCCCGCAAAGAATCGCATGATGAAAATGGCCGATTTCACCGGAGTTCTCAAACTGATAACTCCGGTGAAGCCATGAAAACCTGCGAACGAATCGCAGAGGAAAATGGTGTAAGCAAGGCAACTGTACTTCGCGCATCGAAGTACATGAAAGGTGTTGAAATTGCTGAATCCCTGATTCCCGGTATGCGGGAGAAGATTCTGAACAAACAGGTAAAAGTCAGCAAGGCTGATATGCACCGCCTTGCACGAGCCAACTATGATGCCCGCGCACAGACCTTGCAGGAAATCCTGCACCCGGAACTGAAAGTTGAACCGAAACCGGATGCCGATGGCATCATCCGGGAACCGGGAAAGGCACCTGTATTGCCGTTTCAGAAAATCGAATCGGTTTACGACAGCGATGCTTACCCGGAAGAAGTGCGGCATGATTATGTCGCACTGGAACACGTTACAACACGTTTCCGCACAGAGTTTGACTATCTTCTGAGAACTATGCCAGACACAGCACAGCGAGAAGTCATTCTCGAAATCATCCACAAGCACAAGGAGTACCTTGCTTCGCTGGAATCTGCGCTCGCAGAGGATGAGCAGACAGCATAACAACAGGCACATTGTATGCTGTCAACAGAAATCCAAAGGAGTGTGCGTTTGAACAAAAAGAAAAAGTCCACAAATATTTCCCCTTACCCCGATGAAGCCATCGAACGACTGGCACGGGCATTCTATCCGGCGATCCTTGCCTGCTGGAACAGCGAGGAAGGTCAACGGGAATTTGCTGCATGGCAGGCGGAACAGGCTCATATCGCAACCAAAGAAAAACAGGAAGTTCCCGTCGGGGAACTCCCTGCCTTACTTATCGTGTGTGGATTTTTGCAGGGTGCGTCCGGCAGGGCGCACCCTGTTTTTGCGTTCAGTCCTCTAATCCGTGACTTCCAGCCGCATTTCTCAGATACTCCTCTGGCTCACCGTTCAAAATTAGCTCTGCATACGCCAGCGGGTCATTGTAGATGAGGTAGTCCAGTTCAGACCTCTGCGCCATGGTAACATCCAGTGCATCCTCGACACCGGTGCAGTTGATGGAAATTTTGCGCCCATCCCGGAGCAGCAGCTCCACACAGCCGGTGCCCATGTTAAACTGACAGGCTCTTGCATCGTACTTCATAATCTTGCGTCCCTTCTGCCTTACGGCACTCTTACTGTTGTGACCTTCGTGATACGGTCTTTCTTCTGATAAGGTTTTGGACACACAGCCGTAAGGGAAGAGCCATTGTTCTCGTTTCCGAAGAAAACAAAAAATCCGAGCCCTTCTCCTATCGAGAAAAGGTTCGGATTTTCATGGTTTGGTGCGAGGGAGGGGACTCGAACCCCCAAGGATAAACCACACGCACCTCAAACGTGCGCGTCTGCCAGTTCCGCCACCCTCGCATACCGTATTGTTTTTGCAGCCCTGAAATCTCTGAGGTGAAAGACCGTGATGCGGACTGCTTGAATATATTACCACGTTCCCGGCAGATAGTCAAGCGCTTTTTTTCTTTTTAAATGAAATTTTCGGGCCGTCATTTCTTAAGAATATGTTGGTTGAAATGCATGGATGGGTGTGATATTATAAAACTAACTATCTCTGCTCAGTTGTTTTGGCAGCAGGGAAGAAGATGATAAGGATACGGCGGAAATGCATTTCTGCGCAGGGTGCAGACCGACCGCTTTTTTGAAAGGAATTTGAGTGGACGCAGGAATGAACGAGAAAAAAGAAAATGTTATTGTAAACGGTTTTTTCTGGCGCTTTGCAGAGCGGTGCGGTGTGCAGCTGATCTCAGCGGTGGTGTCCATCCTTCTGGCGCGCATCCTTACACCCGATGATTACGGCAAGGTGGCACTGGTGACGGTGTTCAACAATATCATGTATGTCCTGCTGGACTGCGGCATTGGCACCGCGCTGGTGCAGAAGAAGGAAGTGGACGAGCTGGATTACTCGTCGGCGTTCTTTTTCAGCATTGTGATCAGCTTTGTGCTGTATGGGGGAATGTTCGTGGCGGCACCGTATCTGGCTGCTTTCTACAATGACCCCAGCATGACCCCGATCTTTCGCGGCATCAGCCTGACAGTGGCGGTCTGCGGCATCAAAACGATCCAGCAGGCGCATGTGACCCGGAACATGAAGTTCCAGTATTTTTTCTATTCCGCCTTTGCGGGCGCGATCGTATCCACGGTCCTGGGCCTGGGCCTTGCCTATATGGGCTTTGGAGTCTGGGCGCTGGTGGTGCAGCAGGTATCCAATATCACGGTGGACACGCTGGTGTTGTGGAAGCTGTCCTCCTGGCGGCCTAAGATGGAGTTTTCGTGGCAGCACCTGAAAGGGCTGCTCTCTTATGGTTGGAAGCTGCTGGCCTCGTCGCTGAGCAGCGTCATCTACAACAACCTGCGCAGCCTGATCATCGGCAAGATGTACACCTCGGCGGATCTGGCGTATTACAATCAGGGCGATAACCTGACTTATAATATCGCGTCAAGCGTGGATACTTCCATTGAGAGCGTTTTGTTCCCGGTCATGTCCTCACTGCAGGATGACCGTGCGCAGGTCAAGAACATGACCCGCCGCTCCATCAAGACCTGTACCTATATTATTGCGCCGGTGATGATGAGCACTGCGTTCTGTGCCGAACCGCTGGTGCGCCTGATCCTCACCGAGAAGTGGCTGCCCTGTGTGCTGTTCCTCAGGGTGTTCTGTCTGGGGTATGCGTGCTGGCCGATCATCACGGCAAACCTGAATGCAGCCAAGGCGGTGGGCCGCAGCGATCTTTACCTGAAATGTCAGCTTTTGAACGAAGGGGTGTGCATCCTTTTTCTGCTGGCAACATTCCGTGTCAGCGTCGAGGCCATTGCATATGGTATGCTGATCACGAATGTTGTGACCCAGATCCTGGATGCACAGCTCAACAAAAAGCTGATCGGCTATGGCTATCTGGAACAGATGCGTGATATCCTGCCGACCCTGCTGCTGGCAGCGGGCGCGGGCCTGTGCATGTATCTGGTCATTTTTCTGCACCTGCCGGATCTGCTGACGGTGATCATCCAGGTGGTGGTTGGTCTGGGCATTTATCTGACAGGCTCTGCCATTCTGGAATTGGACACCTTTGAATATTTCAAGGATGTGCTGGCTCCGTCCATCCGGCAGAAGCTGAAACGCTGAAACCGGCATTTTGAATCGTGTAAAAATCCGTCGGGCGGGTGATGTCCGACGGATTTTTGTTCTTTTTGTCTAAAGTATACAAGAAGAAACATTAAAAACCGGCAAAGCGACCATTGAAAAAACGCAACTGATATACTAGAATATAAGTACAAGAGCGCGGCACACGGCTGCGCGGAAAATGCAAAGCAGAAAATATAAAACAGGAGGATTTTCCTATGCCTATGAAAATGGGTTGGCGCTGGTATGGCGAGGGCAACGATCCTATCAGCCTGAGCGACATCAAGCAGATCCCCGGCGTGACCAGCATCGTCTGGGCATTGCACGACAAGATGCCCGGCGAGATCTGGGAGATCGACGAGATCCAGAAGGTAGCCGATCAGATCCACGCTTACGGCTTCGACATGGACGTGGTCGAGTCGGTCAACGTCCACGATGACATCAAGATCGGCCTGCCCACCCGCGACAAGTACATCGAGAACTACAAGCAGTGCATCCGCAATCTGTCCAAGTTCGGTGTCAAGGTCATCTGCTACAACTTCATGCCGGTGTTCGACTGGACCCGTACCGATCTGTTCCACCCCGTGGGCGACGGCTCCACTGCACTGTTCTATGAGAAGGATAAGATCAAGGGCGATTACAAGGCTATGGCTGAGTACATCATGTCCTTCACTGAGAAGTATAACATGACCTTCCCCGGCTGGGAGCCGGAGCGCATGGCAAAGCTGGACGAGCTGTTCAAGGCTTACGCCCCTGTCACCAAGGAAAAGCTGTGGGAAAACCTGAAGTACTTCCTGGAAGCACTGATGCCCACCTGCCATGAGTGCGGCATCAAAATGGCTATCCATCAGGATGATCCCCCTTGGGATATCTTCGGCCTGCCCCGTCTGCTGGTGGATGCTGAGAGCATCGACCGCTTCCTGAGCATGGTGGATGATCCGTACAACTGCCTGACCCTGTGCACCGGCAGCCTGAACGCAAACCCCAACAACAACTGTGCCGAGATCGTGCGCAAGCACTGCGACCGCATTGCCTTTGGTCACATCCGCAACATCCACCACTTCCCCAACGGCGACTTCTCCGAGGCTGCTCACCGCGACTGCTGCGGCGAGACCGGCATCATCGAGGTGCTGCGTGCTTACCATGACTGCGGCTTTGAGGGCTACATCCGTCCCGACCACGGCCGTCAGCTGTGGGAGGAAGGCCCCGGCAACTGCCGCCCTGGTTACGGCAAGTATGACCGTGCTCTGGGCGTTCAGTACATGCTGGGTGTCTGGGATCTGCTGGATCGTCTGGATGAAGAGAAAAAGAAGGGCTGATAAATATGAAGCTGTCTGAGATCAAAAACGGCAATCTGTCCGCCGAGTGGGCAGAGAAGGGTTATGAGCTGCCCAAATTCGATATCGAGGCTGTCAAGGCCAAGACCCACGCCGAACCCACCTGGGTGCACTTCGGCGCAGGCAATATCTTCCGTGCATTCCCGGCTGCCATCCTGAACGATGCGCTGAACACCGGCAAGTATGACCGCGGTGTCATCGTGGCCGAGAGCTTTGACTACGAGATCATCGACAAGGCTTATCGTCCCTACGACAATATGAGCCTGCTGGTCTGCCTGAAGTCCACCGGCGAGATCGAGAAGAAGGTGGTGGCTTCCGTTACCGAGAGCCTGAAGGCTGACTACTCCTTCGGCGAGGACTGGGCACGTCTGGTGGAGATCTTCCAGAACCCCAGCCTGCAGATGATCTCCTTCACCATCACTGAGAAGGGCTACGGCGTTGCTCCTGCTGATCTGGAGCGCGGCCTGACCCCCGTGCTGGCCATGGGCAAGGTCACTGCTCTGCTGTACGAGCGCTTCAAGGCCGGCAAGCTGCCCCTGACCGTCCAGAGCATGGATAACTGCTCCCACAACGGCGATAAGGTCAAGAACGCTGTCCACGCCTATGCTGCCAAGTGGGTGGAGCAGGGTCTGGTGCCCGCCGAGTTCCTTGCCTATGTGCAGGACGAGACCAAGATCACCTTCCCGTGGAGCATGATCGACAAGATCACCCCGCGCCCGGATGCCAAGGTCCAGCAGATGCTGGCCGACGACGGCTTTGAGGACAACTACACCATCGTCACCGAGAAGCACACCTTTACCGCTCCCTTCGTCAACGCCGAGGAGACCCAGTACCTGTGCATCGAGGATCACTACACCAATGGCCGTCCTCCGCTGGAGCTGGGCGGTGTGCTGTACTGCGACCGCGAGACTGTGGACAAGATCGAGAAGATGAAGGTGTGCACCTGCCTGAACCCCCTGCACACTGCCATGTCCATCTATGGCTGCATGCTGGGTTACACCCTCATCTCCGCCGAGATGGCCGATGAAGACCTGCGTGCCTTCATCCAGAAGATCGGCTACATCGAGGCAATGCCCGTCGTGGTCGATCCCGGCGTTCTGAACCCCTACGAGTTCATCGGCGCTGTCATCAACCGCCGTCTGCCCAACCCCTTCATGCCGGATGCTCCCCAGCGTATCGCAACCGATACCTCCCAGAAGCTGGCCATCCGATTTGGTGAGACCATCAAGGCCTACGAGGCACGCGGTCTGGACAAGAGCAACCTGATCCTGATCCCGCTGGTGCTGGCAGGCTACGCCCGCTACCTGAAGGGCATCGATGACAATGGTCAGGCCTTTGAGCCTTCCACCGATCCGCTGCTGGCTGAGCTGCAGGCCATTGTGGCTCCGCTGGAGGTCAAGGAAGGCGAGCAGGACTTCAGCTGCCTGAAGAAGCTGTACAGCCGTGTTGACGTGTTCGGCGTGGATCTGTATGCCGTTGGTCTGGGCGAGAAGATCGAGGCAATGGCCAAGGAGCTGTTTGCAGGCCCCGGCGCTGTGCGCAAGACCCTGCACAAGTATACGCTTGCCCGCTGATCGGCTGACGCAATCACATAAGCTATCTTCGCACCCACGCTGCGCTTTGCTTTGCCGCAGCGTGGGTATTTATAAAAGAAAAGAACTGCTGAACGAAATGTCAGCAGTTCTTTTTTTGCGTGTGCATATTTTTTGGGTTTAGCCTTTTCTGCAGTCGTGCAGCTTTTCTTTGGGCAGGATGCCGGCCAAAAACTTCCACACCGCTTCCATGCGGTCGTTCAGTAAGTAAGCTTTCTCTTTCTCTACGTAGAGGTACACCGCATTGTCCGTGCGGTAGGCGCAGTAAAAGCTGTCCCATGCGTGGCGGCTGGTGGGTTCGGGCTTGTCCTGCTGGCCGTACATCCACACAGCAATGCCGGTGTCGGCCAGCTCCACACGGTAGAAGGCACGCGGCAGGTGCATCTGTTTGATCTGCCGGGAAACGCTGCGGAAGAACGAGTAAAAGTAGCTCACCGGCAGGCCGATGCCCACAATGGCAAGCACAGCAGCCAGCAGCCCGGCACCCGAGCGCTTGCCCAGCTGCGAAAGGCAGACGGCGGCAAAAGCCAGCATGATGGCGGCAAAAACAGCGGGACGCAGCCATGCTTTGCGGTGATGGAATGCATCGAACACGGCAAAATCGCGGAAGCCCTGCTCACCCATGGTGGTGGAAACGGAGATGGTCTGGGACATAAAGTCGCCTCCTTTGTATTTATAGGCATCGTACCACAATTGCGCGGTTTAGGCAAGAGAAAAACATGCAAACCTTGCCAATCCGGCCCAAAGCGTGGTACAATAAATCGTTACCAAACGAAAGGAGGCGGCAGGCTTTGCAGCACCGCAAGCGGCAGATCACCCTCAAGCAGCGCATGGGCTTGTGTCTGGCAGCATTTTTTGCGGCCTTTGCCATGCAGCTTACGCTCAATGGCTACCAGTCCAGAGCAGTGCAGGCAGTACAGGACGCGCAGATGGGCTGCTTCAACGCCATCAGCCGCTTTCAGGGCGGTGTGGAAAGCTCTATTTCCGTGCTGGAGAACTACCGCTGGGAGAACAGCGAGCCGGAGGAGATCATTGACCGGCTGCAGTCGGCATCTTCCACCTGCAACGCATGGCTCTGGCGCATCGGTACCAGCCTGAACAGTCTGGAAAGCGTCAGCGATGAGCAGTGGGTGCTCTACAGCGCAGTGGATACGGTCTATCAGACCTACACCGGCCTGCTGGATGAGCTGGAAAACGACCTGCTCAGCGGCAACGATGCCGCAGCTTCCCAGCTGTATTATGCAAAGGTGGTGCCCTGCGGCGATTACCTGAGCCAGTACACCCTGCAATTGCTGGAAACCGCCATTCAGGATTCCCAGACCACCTACACCACCATCTCGGCCCTGAACGAGCGCATCACCATGCTGCAGACGGTGGTGGTGGCGCTGTGCGTGGCGCTGGGCTGCGTTACCGGTTTGCTGGTCATGCGTCTGCTCACGCCGGTGCAGCAGATGATTGCAGCCTCCCGCGCCATTGGCAAAAGTGAGTTCGACACCCCGGACATCCCGCTGCCCAAGCAGACGGAGATCGCTCAGCTGGCCGAGTCCTTCAACATCATGAAGCACTCCATGGCCCAGCAGGTGACCACCCTGCAGGAGAAAAACGAAATCGAGCGGGAGCTGCACCGCCAGAAGACCGAAGCACTGGAGCTGCAGAACCGCATGGAGCGCAGCCGGCTGCAGCAGCTGCGCAGCCAGATCGACCCGCACTTTCTGTTCAACACCCTGAATGTGATCCAGCAGACCGCCGGTACCGAGACGGCCTACCGTACGCAGGCGCTCATCATGGCGCTTTCGCACCTGCTGCGCTATAGCCTGATGAGCAACGATGAACAGGTGCCGCTCTCCCGTGAGGTGCGCATCGTGGATGAATATTACTCCATCTACCATGTCCGCTTTGGTGAGCGGGTGCGTATGGAGTGGCGCATTTCCGATTCGCTGGATCTTACCGAGACCATGGTGCCGTCCTTTATTTTACAGCCCATCGTGGAAAATGCCTTCAAGCACGGCATCTGCCCCAAAGAGGAGGGCGGTGTGGTGCGCATCCGCGTGAACCCTCTGCGGGAGAAGGGACTGCTGTGCATCCGCGTGGTGGATAACGGCGTGGGCATCCAGCCGGATCGATTACGACAGCTGCGCGGGGCGCTCAGCCAGCCCGGTGAGCGCTGGGAGCATATCGGCATTTATAATGTTGCGGCCCGCCTGCGTCTGCTGGATCGGAACAGCCGCTTTGTGATACGGTCCCATCCGGGACGCGGTACGGCGGTGGTGCTGTATCTGCCATTGGTGGAGAATGAGGAGGAGTTTGAGGAATGATTCGTCTGTTGATCGCGGATGATGAAGCACTGGAACGGGAAACGCTGGCGGACATCGTGGCCCGCCGCTTTGAGCACGAAGTGACCATCGAGACTGCCGAGAACGGCCGCAAGGCAGCGGATACGGCGGTGCTGTGGGGCGCAGACCTGATCCTGATGGACATTGAGATGCCCGGTATGAACGGTCTGGATGCAGCCCGCGCTGTGCTGGAACAGCGCCCGGAGTGCAAGGTGATCTTTGTTACGGCCTACAGTCTGTTCCAGTACGCCCACGAGGCCATGCATCTGGGTGCCTGCGATTATCTGCTCAAGCCGGTGAACCCGGACGAAGTGGAAGCTTCCATCCGCAAGGCCATCCGTCAGATCGAGGCGGGCCGCCGCCTTGCAGAGCTGGCTCCGGTGGAACCGGAGCCGGAAGCTGACCCGGAGAGCGATGCCGCCGAAGCAGGGGAGAACGACCGCAATGCACTGGTCATGGCCCATGTGCGCAAGTATATGGAGGATAACTATATGTTCGACCTCTCGCTGGACAGTGTGAGCGAGATCCTGCATATCAGCCCGGCGTATCTCTCGGCACAGTTCAAGAAGTACCAGAAGATGAACTTTCTGGACTGCCTGACCGAGCTGCGTATCAACGCTGCCAAGGAGCTGCTCACCGACCCGTTCCGTTCGGCAGCAGAGGTAGCTTCCATGGTGGGCTACGAGGATTCCAGCTATTTTGCCCGCACCTTTAAAAAACGCACCGGCATGACCCCCACCCAGTACCGCAGGGAAGCGGCCAAGGCTGCACGGGAGGCCCGCCTGTGACCCGCCGCCAGATGCTCACCGCCCTGTTCGGCGCGGCGGTGCTGGCACTGCCGGTGGCGGGCTGCGGCCATCAGCCGGTGCAGGACGAGCCGGGGGCGGAACTGATCCTGCGCTATGCGGAGAACCAGCCGGAGGATTATCCTACTACGCAGGCGGCGCTGGCCTTTGCGGATCTTGTGGCTCAGCGCACCGATGGCCGCGTGAAAGTGCTGGTGTACAGCGGGGGAGAACTTGGCGCGGAACAGAGCGTGATCCAGCAGATGCAGTTTGGCGGCATTGACTTCTCCCGCGTGTCCCTCAGCCAGCTGGCAGAGTATGAGCCGGCGCTGAGCGTATTGCAGCTGCCGTACCTTTACACCGACGCTGACCAGATGTGGCGCGTGCTGGATGGGACCATCGGCGACGAGTTCCTCTCCACGCTGGAGTCGCTGGAGCTGACGGGACTGTCATGGTTCGATGCCGGTGTGCGCAGCATCTACACCCGGCAGAAGGTGACAGGCCTTGCAGATCTGCAGGGCCTGACCATCCGCGTGCAGGAATCGGACATGATGAGCGAAATGATCACCGACCTCGGCGCAAAGCCGGTAAAGGTGGTGTACAGCAAGGTGTATGCCGCTCTGCACAACGGCGAGATTGATGGTGCGGAGAACAGCTGGCCCAGCTACGAGGCCATGGGTCACTACGAGGTGGCACATTACTTTTTAAAGGATGAGCACACCCGCGTGCCGGAGGTGCAGCTTGCAAGCCCTGCTGTGATGGAAAAACTGGCCGCACTGGACGAGCGCTACCCGGAGATCATCCGCCTGTGTGCCCGGGAGAGCGCCAAGGTGGAGCGCAGGCTCTGGGCGCAGCAGGAGGCGGAATCGGAAAGTGATCTGCGTGCAGCAGGCATTGAGGTGACAGAGCTGGACGAAGAAGAAAAGGCAAGGTTCCGTGCTGCTGTGCAGCCGATGTATGATCGGTTTGCCCAGCAGGGCGAATTGATCGCCCGCATCCGGCAGGCATAAGCCCCACAGAAAAGCCCGGAAAAGATGGGCAAAGAAATCAGGAAAACAGAATAAAGAACCGGCAAAGCGCTGTGTGCTCTGAACCCCAAAGGGAAGGGCATCCAGCGCTTTGCTTCTATCTGGAATACAGAAATGTATCCATCTGTTAGGCGAAGGTGCACAAACAAAAAGTAAAGCACTTGGCATTTTTCACAAAAGAAATTCTGACATTCTTTCAAAAAGCAGGACATTTTTTGAAAGCCCTTGTTTCGTTTAAAAAAATTTGCTAAAGTGTGTACAGTAAATGAACGGTATGCGGGTCCTGTGCAGACCGGGCCGTTCGGGAGATTTAAGGAGGACGATTTATTATGAAAAAGATCACTCGTCGCAGCTTTCTGGCAGCAGCCGGTGTTTCCGCCGCTGCTCTGGCTCTGACCGCATGTGGTGGCTCCAGCAATTCTGCTGCTTCCACCTCTACCGCAGCTTCTTCCACCGCAGCTTCTGCTGCTGGTGATGCTACTGCTGCTGCAAACGATCCCAAGGTGACTCTGGTCTACGCTGAGGTCAACCCGCTGGATACCATCGTTGGCCAGACCGCTACCCACTTCAAGGAGAAGGTCGAGGAGCTGACCGGCGGTTCCGTCGTCATCGACGTGCAGGCTTCCGGCGTTCTGGGTTCTGAGAACGACGTTCTGGACGCAATTCTGGGCGGTTCTACCTCCATCGATATGAGCCGTATCTCCGCTTTCGCACTGACCAGCTATGGCTGCAACAAGTCCAAGCTGCTGTCCATCCCCTTCACCTTCGAGAACCGCGCACACTTCTGGAACTTCGCCAACAGCGATCTGGCACCTGAGTTCCTGAACGAGCCCCAGGAGCTGGGCCTGCCCGTTCGTGGTGTCTTCTACGGCGAAGAGGGCTTCCGTCACTTCTTCACGGTCAACCCGGTTTCCGGCATCGATGATTTCAAGGGCCTGAAGCTGCGCGTGTCCAACGACCCCGTTATGAACGGCATGGTCGAGGGTCTGGGTGCTAACCCCACCGTCGTTTCCTTCGGTGAGCTGTACAGCGCACTGCAGACCGGCGTTGTGGATGGTGCTGAGCAGCCCATCGCAAACTACAAGTCCAATGCATTCCCCGAGGTTGCCAACAACCTGATCCTGGACGGCCACACTCTGGGCGCTATTCAGGCTGTTATCACCGATAACGCATGGGGCAAGCTGACCGAGAACCAGCAGGCTGCCATCATGGAGGCCGGTGCTGATACGCAGGCCTTCAATGCAGACCTGTCCGAGACCGCTGAGAACAAGGTTCTGGATGAGCTGAAGAGCTCCGGCTGCAATGTCGTGGATGTTCCCGATAAGGCACCTTGGCAGGAAGCTTGCCAGAAGGTCATCAGCGAGAACACCTCCGATCAGGCTGAGCTGTATCAGCAGCTGCTGGACATGAAGGCATAATTGAAAAAGCCTTTCCTGTTCTGAGATAGTACATAGCCCGGCGGGGGACTACGGGATACGCCCGCAGACCTGCCGGGTTTTTTATATGGAGGAATTCATATGCCGAAAATCTTTACCACTTTGGATAAGATCAAGCCGGCGTACGACATCACCTACAAAGTGGTTCTGTTTATCTGCAAGCTGCTGCTGATCGCAGATATCCTCATCACTACCATGTCGGTCATCGGTCGTTACGTCTCGTTCATCCCGGACCCGGCATGGTCGGAAGAAGTTGTGCTGACCTGCATGAGCTACATGGCCGTGCTGAGTGCTGCTCTGGCCATCCGCCGCGGTGCCCATATCCGCATGACTGCGTTTGACGTGTATCTGCCCAAAATCGCCGTCAAGGTGCTGGATATTCTGGCCGATCTTGCCGTGTGCATTCTGGGTGTCATCATGATGGTGGTCGGCTGGAACTATGCCACCACTCTGGGCGGCCGCGGCTTCTACGTGTCCATGCCCTGGCTGAGCCGCTTCTGGATGTACTTCCCGGTGCCGCTGGCCGGTGTTGCCATGATCATCTTCGAGATCGAGGCACTGTACAACCACATCAAGAGCATTTTTGTAAAGGAGGAAGTGTAATATGACAGTTCAGACACTGGCAATCATTGTCCTTCTTGTCAGCTTCTTTGTAATGATCTTCCTGCGTTTCCCCATTGCATACGCCGTTGGTCTTTCCAGCGTGCTGTGCATGATGGTGCAGGGTCAGGCACTGACCGATGTCTGCCGTCTGATGGTCAAGGGCATCTCTTCCTTCAGCCTGATGGCCGTGCCGTTCTTCATCACCATGGGTGTGCTCATGGGCTCCGGCGGCATTTCTGAAAAGCTGATCGCTCTGGCTGATGCCTGCGTGGGCTGGATGCGCGGCGGCATGGCAATGGTCAACATCGTTGCTTCCTACTTCTTCGGCGGTATTTCCGGTTCTGCATCTGCAGATACCGCTTCCATCGGCTCCATCATGATCCCCATGATGGTCGATCAGGGCTACGATGCCGACTTCTCCACTGCTGTTACCATCACCTCCTCCTGCGAGGGTCTGCTGGTTCCTCCGAGCCACAACATGGTCATTTATGCCACCACTGCCGGCGGCATCTCGGTCGGCAGCCTGTTCCTGGCAGGTTATCTGCCCGGTGCTCTGCTGGCCATCGTCCTGATGATCGGTTCCTACATCATCTCGGTCAAGGAGAATTACCCCAAGGGCTCTCCGTTCAGCATCAAGGCCTTCGTTAAGCAGCTGGGCACTTCCATCTGGGCACTGGCCGCTGTTATTATCGTTGTGTTCGGCGTTGTTGGCGGTGTGTTCACCGCTACCGAGTCTGCAGCTATTGCAGTTGTCTACTCTCTGTTCGTGTCGGTGTTCGTCTACAAGGGTCTGGACTGGAAGGGTGTCTGGCATGCACTGGATGAGTGCGTGAACACTCTGTCCATCGTGCTGATCCTGATCGCTACCTCTGCAGTCTTCGGCAACTGCCTGACCATGCTGCATGTGCCGGATCTGGCTGCAAATGCCATCACCAGCGTCACCGATAACCCCTACATCATCGCTCTGCTGATCGACCTGATCATCTTGGTTCTGGGCTGCATCATGGATATGGCTCCCATCATCCTGATCGCTACTCCCATCCTGCTGCCCATCGCAACCTCCATCGGCATCGATCCCATCCAGTTCGGTATCATCGTGGTTCTGAACTGCGGCATTGGCCTGCTGACTCCTCCTGTCGGCGCTGTGCTGTTCATCGGCTCTGCCGTTGCAAAGCGCCCGATGGAAAAGGTCGTCAAGGCGACCCTGCCGTTCTACCTGTGCATGTTCGTTGCACTGCTGCTGCTGACCTTCATCCCCGACATCAGCCTGGCAATCCCCAAGCTGCTGGGCGGCTACGTCAGCCCCATCACCAACCCGCTGGGTCCTGTGTTCATCCACTGATGGCCTGACGGCGTAAGGTAAAACCGTTAAAGTCCTCTGCATGAAAGTGCAGGGGACTTTTTGTATGCTAAAAACTTTATTTTTCCTCTTGCATTCTGTCGGAATCGTGCTATAATAGTAAGGCAATCGTTTCCAAGGCCGCTCGACGGGGTAGCCGATATTGAAGGTTGTGATGGGCACATACATTTATAATATGGCCCCAATAAGTCAGAACCAGAAATGAGGTGAAAAGAATGAAACAGGGTATCCATCCGAACTACGTTGACTGCACCATCACCTGCGCATGCGGCAACGTCATCAAGACTCGTTCCACCAAGCCTGAGATCCACGTCGAAGTTTGCTCCAAGTGCCATCCTTTCTACACTGGCAAGCAGAAGCTGGTTGACACCGGCGGACGTGTTGAGCGCTTCAACAAGCGTTTCGGCCGTAAGTAATTATGGTTTTCTGAGCACCGTTTCCTTTGGGAGACGGTGCTTTTTTTGCTGCCTTTTTGGCATATGAAAGGGCGGCCTTAATCATTCTTAAGAATTCTTTTTGCATCCCGCCACAGGATTGTCTTAATTTTTACACATTTTCAGTCTAAAATATACCAGCATTGAACTAGATGAAAAAGGAGCGTTTGCTGTGATCGAAGTATCGCATCTGAGCAAAAAGTATGGCACGCACCCTGCCATTGAAGATTTGTCCTTTACGGTGGGCGACGGCCAGATCTTCGGCCTGCTCGGCCCCAACGGCGCGGGCAAGTCCACGATCATGAATATCCTCACCGGCTACCTTGCCCCCACCTCCGGTGAAGTGAAGGTGGCGGGCTTCAGCCTGCCGGAGCAGGCCCAGCAGGCCAAGGCCTGTGTGGGCTATCTGCCCGAGCAGCCGCCGCTCTACCCGGAAATGACGGTGCAGGAATATCTGGATTTTGCTGCAGAGCTGAAAGGCATCAAAAAGAAGGCCGACCGCAAAGAACAGGTGCGCAAAGCTGCCCGCCGCACCGGGCTGGAAGAGGTGCTGCCCCGGCTCATCCGCAGTCTGTCCAAGGGCTACCGCCAGCGCGTGGGCATTGCGCAGGCACTGCTGGGCGCGCCGCAGCTCATCATTCTGGACGAGCCTACCGTGGGCCTTGACCCTGCACAGGTCATCGAGATCCGCAGACTGATCCGGGAGCTGGGGAAAAGCCACACGGTCATCCTGTCCAGCCACATCCTCAGCGAGGTGCAGGCGGTGTGCAGTCAGGTGCTGATCCTTTCCAAGGGGCATCTGGTGGCGGTGGGTGCGCCGGAACAGCTGGCAGAAAAGCTGAACCCCGGCAGCCGTCTGCGCGCTACCGTTCTGGGCGGGGGGAAGACCGTGCTGAAAACAGTCGGCTCCATTCCGGGCATCCGCAAGGTGGAGATCGAATCCGAGGCCGACGGACAGGTGACCTTTACCGCAGAAAGTGCCGATGCTTCTGACCGCCGCGCCGAGGTGTCCCGCGCCCTTTCGCAGGCCGGATGCACGGTGCTGGCGCTGGCAGCGGAAAACAGGACGCTGGAGGAAGTGTTCCTTGCACTGACCGAAAACGAGTCTGAAACACCATCGGATGAAGGGGAGGAGAAAACGGAATGATCGCCATTTTCAAACGCGAAATCCGCAGCAGCTTTCATGGCATGATCGGCTACGTGCTCACCGCCTTTATGCTGGCGGCAACGGCCATCTATTTTGTTGCCCTGAATCTGGGCTACGGCCTGACGGATTTTGGCTATTACACGCTTTACCGCACCACGTTTGTGCTGCTTTTGTATATCCCGGTGCTCACCATGCGCTCCTTTGCAGAGGAACGCCGCACCCGCACCGATCAGCTGCTGCTTACCAGCCCGGTGTCTGTGTGGGAGATCGTGCTGGGCAAATTCTTTGCCCTGTGCGTCATCTTTGCACTGCCGTGCCTTGCCGATGCGGTCATGATCCTTGTACTGGCCGCACTGGGTGCCACCGGCACGGCCACGCTGGCAAACTTGGCCGCTCTGCTGTGCTATTATCTCATGGGCTGCGCCGCCATTGCCATTGGCGTGTTTCTTTCCAGCCTGACCGAGAATCAGATCATTGCTGCGGTGGCAGGTGTTGCCGCACTGCTGCTGGCCTACATGATGCCCAGCCTGCGCAGCATGTTCACCGCAGGCAGCGCAGTGGCGCTGGCCCTGTTCACCGCCATTGCGGCAGTGCTCAGTGTGGTGGCAGGCCTGCGTACCCGCAGCTTTACGCTGGGCTGCCTGACCTTTGCGGGCTGCTGTGTGGTGCTGACGGCACTGTTCCTGCTGCAGAGCAGCTGGCTGACCGAAGCGTTCAGCGCGGTGCTCAGCGGGCTGTGCCTGTTCACGCCGTTTGAAGAGTTTGTCAACAACAGCTTTTCCATCCCGACGCTGGTGTACTACCTGACCGTGACCATGCTGTTTTTGTTCTTCACGGCGCAGGGGCTGGAAAAGCGCCGCTGGAACTGAGGGGAGGAGAACAACATGAAAAATTTCAAATTTTCTTCCTCCGCAAACGGCAAGGTGTTCCGCAATGGGCTGTACTCCACGGCCATTCTGGCAGCAGCCATCGTGTTGGCCGTGCTGATCAATCTGCTGGTGGGGGCCATCCCGAAAAAATACACCGAGTTCGACCTCTCTGCCGCCAAAATGTACACGCTGGGCGACAGCTCCAGGCAGCTGATGCAGAGCCTGGATCAGGACGTGACCGTTTATTATCTCTGTGAGACCGGCAGCGAGGATGCCATTATCACCAAGCTGCTGGATCACTACGCCGACGAAAGCGGTCACTTCCACTGGGAGCAGAAGGACCCGGCGCTTTACCCGACCTTTGCAGCGCAGTACGGCGCAGAGAATGCATCCACCGGCAGTCTGATCGTGGTCAGCGGTGAGAACAGCGAAGTGCTGAACGCCGCCGAACTTTACGAGTACGATTACTCCGATTACTACACCACCGGCGCTGCCAACGTGACCTTTGGCGGCGAAAAGCAGATCAGCTCTGCCATCTACAAGCTGACTGCCGCAGCAGAAAGTCATGCCTACTACACCACCAACCACGGCGAGCAGGCGCTTACCTCCTCGCTGACCGAGGCGCTCAAGGCGCAGAATATCAATGCCCAGCCGCTGGATCTGCTCACCGGCACCATCCCGGAGGACTGTGATCTGCTCATCATCAGCGACCCCGCTTCGGATTTTGCAGCTGACGGCCTTGTGAATGAGATCGCGCAGCTGCAGGCCTATCTGGAAAACGGCGGCAAGGTGCTGCTGACCACCAGCGGCTATACCGAAACGCCCAATCTGGATGCAGTGATGGCACAGTTCGGCCTTGCGCGTGAGCCGGGCCTTGTGGTGGAGGGCGATGCGGGCCACGCGCTGTACGGCTACCCGTACTCGCTGTTCCCGGACTACGCGACCGCCGACGAAAGCACCGCGCTGGACGGCGTGAATCAGAGCACCCATGTGATGCTCTCGGTGGCACAGGGCGTCACCATCACCGAGACAGACGATGTGACGGCGGAACCGCTGCTGTATACCACCGAGGATGCCTACAGCAAGCAGGACTTTGATGCCAGCTCTTCTTCCGCAAAGGAAGCCGGCGATACCGACGGCCCGTTCTCGCTGGCCGTATGGGCGCGCAATGATTCCACCGGTGCCGAGGTGATCTGGATCGGCTGCCCCAACATGGACAACGAGCAGGTGTACCAGTCCATCCCGGGCAACCTGACCTTCCTGCAGGGCTGTGCCGCTTCGCTGGTAGGGCAGAGCCTGCTCATCGACACCAAAGCACTGGAAGCTGCACCCATCACGGTCCCGGCTTCCGCATCCATGACGCTGGGCATGGTGTTCGTATTCGTGCTGCCCGCAGCAGTGCTCATTGCAGGTGCTGTGGAGGTGCTGCTGCGCCGCCGCAGGTAAGGGGGCACTGCCATGAAAACAAAACAGCGCACCCTTGCGGTGCTTCTGGTGCTGGTACTTGTGCTGGGCGGGCTGCTGTGGTTTGTCAGCCGCAGCAATGCCGCAGAAGAGGCTGCTTCCAGCGCCGCCGCAGAGGGCAGCATCCTGCTTTCTTCTTTTGCGGCGGGCGATGTGACCAGCATCCGGTATGCCTATGGCGGCGAAACGCTTACCCTAAATTACGATTCCGGCAGCTGGACGCTGGCGGATGACCCGGACTATCATCTGGATGTATCTGCCTGCAATACCATGGTCACGGCGCTGGCATCCCTGAACGCCAAACGTCAGCTCACGGCTCAGCCCGGCGAGGACTACGGCCTTGCCGATCCGGCTGTTACGGTCACGGTGACGGCGGCAGGCGAGACGAACACCTTTGCCTTTGGCACCGAGAACCCGGTCACAGGAGATCTGTATGTGCAGAAGGCAGGGGACGATGCCGTGTACACCGTTTCTGGCAACAAGGCGGCCTGCTTTGAGCTGACCAAAGCGGACCTTTTTGGCGCGTTCAACCCGGCGGGACTGACGGCCTCCGCGCTGGAAAGTGTTTCCATTACGACGGGCAGCGGCACCCTTGCACTGAATGCAGTCTCTGAGCCTGCGGAAGCGGAGAGCGATTCCTCGGAAAGTGCGGCCGATTCCACCACCTATCAGACCGTGTGGCGGCTGGCCGATGAACCCTCTGCCGATCTGGACGACAGCAAGGTGCAGAGCATCCTCTCTGCTCTGGCAGGCTATGTGACCGCACAAATCGCGGATGCCGACCCTTCGGCCTATGGCTTTGATGCACCGCTTGCAACGGTGCGGGCTGCCTCTGCCGATGGGACTGTGACCCTCCACTACGCCGAAAATGCAGACGGCTGCTGGATGATGGTGGAGGGGGACAGTTCCGTCTATGCGGTTGACCTTGACACTGTGCAGGCCCTTCTGATAACGGCCGCTGCCTTAAAAGCTGAATAAAAACCTTTGTGCGCCGTATGCGGAAAGCCCGCTGCGGCGCATGTTTTTTTATTGCGGCGTGTAAAGCTTCGGCAAACATTGGCAGAGTGATTGACATTTCAGCAAAGATTGATTAAGATAGACGAGACAGGGCAGAATAACTGCGCAATATAAGAGCCTGCTTTTGCAGGTTCTCCGGTCGTCATGGATGTTGTGCGGGGCTGGGTCGCCCTGGTACGAGGGATGGGGCATGGCCCTGTCTTTTTTCGTATCTGAGTTACAAGGAGGATAAAGTAAAAAATGGACAACTCGGTGATCGTTTCACTGCGGGATATCGTAGTGGAATTTGACGGTCAGCGCATTCTGGATGGGCTGAACCTCGACATCCATGACAAAGAGTTCGTAACGCTGCTGGGCCCTTCCGGCTGCGGCAAAACCACCACCCTGCGTCTGATCGCAGGTTTTCTGGAACCCAATTCCGGCAAAGTGCTGCTGAAAGGTGAGGACATTACCGGCGTGCCGCCCTATAAGCGCCCGGTGAACACCGTTTTTCAGAAATACGCACTGTTCCCGCACCTGAACGTGTTCGAGAACGTGGCCTTCGGTCTGCGGCTCAAAAAGATGGACGAAGAGACCATCCGCCGCAAGGTGCGCAACATGCTGGAAGTTGTTGGCCTGAAAGGCTTCGAGCGCCGCAGCATCAGCCAGATGTCCGGCGGCCAGCAGCAGCGCGTGGCCATCGCACGCAGTCTGGTGAACGAGCCGGAGATCCTTCTGCTGGACGAACCCCTTGGCGCACTGGACCTCAAGCTGCGCAAGGAGATGCAGCTGGAGCTGAAGCGCCTGCAGCGCGAAATGAACATTACCTTTATTTATGTTACCCACGATCAGGAGGAAGCCCTGACCATGTCCGATACCGTCGTGGTCATGAACGGCGGCAAGGTGCAGCAGATCGGAACGCCGGAGGATATTTACAATGAGCCGAAGAATGCCTTTGTTGCAGACTTCATTGGCGATTCCAACATCGTGGACGGCGTGATGCACCGGGATTTTCTGGTGTCCTTCTCCGGTGTGGACTTTCCCTGTGTGGACCGCGGCTTTGCCCGCGAGCAGAGCGTGCAGGTAGTGGTGCGCCCCGAGGATATCGAGGTGGTCTCTCCTGTGGAAGGCCAGCTTGTCGGCGTTGTGAACGATGTCATCTTCAAGGGTGTCCACTTTGAGATGCATGTGGAGTGCGAGGGCCGCGAATGGCTGATCCATTCCACCCGCGCCTGCACCCCCGGTGAGACCATTGGTATGCGCATCGGCCCCAACGAGATCCACATTATGGCGCGTTCAGAGGGGTGAGCCGCAATGATGAAGATTTACGATAAAAAGCTGGCCTATCCGTACTTTGTATGGATGACGCTGTTCACAGTGGTGCCTTTGATCATCGTGGTGTACTATGCATTTACGGATGCAAACGGAGCTTTCACGCTGGATAACCTCACCTCCATCAGCGGCTACGGCTCGGTGTTTGCCCGCAGCCTGCTGCTGGCCCTCATTGCCACGGTCATTTGTCTGGTCATTGCGTTCCCGGTGGGCTATTTCCTTTCCCGCCTGCGGGTGAACAAGCAGCACATCATGCTCATGCTGGTCATGCTGCCCATGTGGATGAACTTCCTGCTGCGCACTTACGCATGGATGGGCCTGCTCAGCATCAACGGCCCGGTGAACGCTGTTCTGGGCGTGTTCGGCCTTGGCCCCTTCAATATACTCAACACCTCCGGTGCGGTGGTGCTGGGCATGGTGTATAACTATGTGCCCTATATGATCCTGCCACTGTACACCAGCATGACCAAGATCGACCAGAGCCTGGTGGAAGCTGCGCAGGATCTGGGCGCTTCCACCACCAAGACCCTTCTCCGGGTGCTCATTCCCATGAGCGTGCCCGGCATCAGCACCGGCATCACCATGGTGTTCGTCCCGGCGGTGTCCACCTTTGTTATCAGCCGTATGCTGGGCGGCGGCTCCAACCTGCTCATTGGCGATCTGATCGAGATGCAGTTTCTGGGCAACAGCTACAATCTGAACGTGGGTTCTGCCATGAGCCTTGTGCTGATGATCATTGTGCTGCTGTGCATGAGCTTCACGTCCAGCTTTGACGAAGATGAAATGGAGGGCGTGTCCTGATGAAAACGAAACATCTGCGCCTGATGCAGCGCGTCTATATCGTGCTGTTTTTCTGCTTCATGTACCTGCCCATTGCATACATGATCGTATTCAGCTTCAACCAGTCCAAGGGCTATTCGCTCTTCACCGGCTTTACCCTCAAGTGGTACTCCAGCCTGCTGCACAACTCCTCCATCCTGCATGCGCTGCTGGTCTCGCTGGAAGTGGCTCTGATCTCTGCGGTCATTGCCACTGTGCTGGGTACAGCGGCAAGTCTGGGCATTGCGTCCATGGGCCGTGGGAGCCGCCTTGTCGTCACCAACATCACCTATATCCCGGTGGTCAACCCGGAAATCATCACCGGCATTTCGCTCATGCTGCTGTTCGTGGCCTACCAGCGCTTTGCCGGGGGTGTCTCCTGGCTGCCGGATACCATCATGGGCTTCCCGACGCTGCTCATTGCGCATATCGCGTTCAATGTGCCGTATGTCATCTTCAACGTCACGCCAAAGCTCAAGCAATTGGATATCAAGCTGTATGAGGCAGCGCTCGACCTTGGCTGCGACCCCAAGCAGGCCTTCTTCAAGGTCATCCTGCCGGAGATCAGCCCGGCCATCCTGTCGGCATTCCTCATCTGCCTGACCTATTCCATCGACGACTTCATGATCTCCTATTTCAACTGCGGCACGGTGGAAACGCTGCCCATCGCCATCTACTCCATGACCCGTAAAAAGGTCAGCCCGGAGATCTATGCGCTGTCCACCATCATGTTCGTGGTCATTCTGTGCATCATTCTGATCTCCAACGCAATGGAGAGCCGCAGCTACCGCCGCGACCAGAAGGCGCTGAGAGGGGAGGGCGTGTGATGAAACGTTTTGCTGTGCTGCTGCTGGCGCTGGCAATGACGGTCTGCTGTGCAATGCCCGCCTTTGCCGCCGGCACCATTGAGGTGACCGAGGATGTCTCGGTGTCGGACGATTACGACTGGACCCGCTTCAAGGGCCAGAACGTGGCCATCAATGTCTATAACTGGGGCGAGTACATCTCCAACGGCTCGGACGACAGCGTGGACGTGGTGGCGGCCTTTGAAAAGCTCACCGGCATCAAGGTGAACTACACCACCTTCGACTCCAACGAGTCCATGTACGCAAAGCTCAAGTCCGGCGCAGCCAACTACGATGTGGTCATTCCGTCGGATTACATGGTGGCAAAAATGATCGCCGAGGGGATGCTCAAGCCTCTGAACTACGACAATATCCCGAACTTCAAAAAGATCAATCAGGAATACGTGAATCCGGATTACGATCCGCAGAATGCCTACACCGTGCCCTATATGCTCTGCACCACCGGCATCATTTATAACACCACCATGGTGGACAAAGCGCCCACCAGCTGGGCCGACCTGTGGGACGAGCAGTACGCAGGCAATATCCTGATGTTCAACAACAGCCGCGATGCCTACGCCATTGCTGCTTTTAAGAGCGGCCACGATATCAACCCGCAGTCCACCGAAGAGGTGGATGAGGTGGTGGAAGAGCTGAAGGCTCAGAAACCGCTGGTGCAGGCCTACGTCATGGACGAGATCTTTGATAAGATGATCGGCGGCGAGGCAGCCGTTGGTGTGTACTACTCCGGCGATGCCATCACCATGATCGACGACAACCCCGACCTTGCATGGGTGTTCCCGGAGGAGGGCAGCGTGCTTTCCGTGGACTGCATGGCCATTCCTGCTGCCAGCGAACATCAGGAAGCTGCGGAAATGTTCATCAACTTCATGTGTGAGACGGACATCGGCAAGGCAAACGCCGAGTACATCGGCTACACCACCCCCATGCAGGATGTGTGGGAGGTGCTGGACGAGGATCTGAAGGAGAGCGAGATCGCTTATCCGCCCGAAGAGAAAGCCGCCAAGGAAAAGGTGTTCACTTCCCTGAGCGACGATGTGAACAGCGAGCTGGACGTGAAGTGGAGCGAAATGAAGAGCTACGACGAGGGTGGCAGCAGTCTGCTGTTCCTTGCGCTGCTGGCAGCCATGGTGGCGCTGGCCTGCTTCAACATCTGGCGCAAGGTCCGCAGGCGCAACCGCAATCAGTATTAAACGCAAAGGAGGCTGCTGCACAGAACAACGTGCAGTGGTCTCTTTTTATAGAAAGGAAAACCATGGAACAGTTCTTTTACACCGAGACCATGACAGTCATGAACGCAGATGCCGACTTCCGCAGCCTGCTCAAGCCCAGCGCCCTGCTGCGCTATGTGGAGCAGATTTCGACAGACCACGCCCGCGCCTTTGGTATGGATGACCAGTTCTTCAAAGAACGCGGTGTGACCTTTCTGGTGGGCAAGCAGGCCCTGAAATTTGACCGTGTGCCCCAGCGTGCCGAAACGCTGACCCTTACCTCCCGGGCGCAGGTCAGCAAACACGGTTCCGTCAAACGCATCACCACCCTGACCGATGCCGAGGGCAAAGAGGTGGCTATGGTGGACTGCCGCTGGATCGTGGCAAGCCTTGCCGAGGGCCGTATCCTGCGGGAGCCGGGCTGGACGGTGGAGAATTTCTGGAACGATACGGTGGAGGACGAGCTGCCTTTGCAGCTGCACAAGTGCAAGGATGGTCTGACCAGTGCAGGGGAGTGGACGGCGCATTATTCCCAGTGCGATTTGAACGGCCATTTGAACAACGCATTCTATCTGGACCTTGTCTGCGATGCGCTGCCGCTGGAAGTGATGCGCAAAGGCCCCGTGACCTTTGCTTCTATCAACTACCACCGTGAGATCCCGATGGGAGAAACGGCAGAGGTGTTTTATGCCCCTTCGGCGGATGGCTGGTATGTGGTCGGAAAGCACAACGGCCAGACCAGCTTTGAGTGCTATCTGGAGGTGGGAAAGACAAACGTGTAAATCGTTGATTTCTCAAGAGAACCGCTGCGCCGCTTTTAGCTGAAAATAAGCGAGCAATGCAAAAAAGCGTCACCCGTGCAGAAAAAAACGGCGCATTTTGAGAATTGCATCCTCTGAGGAACAGGGAGTACTCTTTTATTAGAAGGATCTTCTGATTGTCCAAAGGAGGATAAAACAAATGAAAAAACATCTCCGAGTCCTTGCGGCCATTCTGGTACTGTGCTTCAGTCTGCTGTGCCCGGCGGCATCTGCCGCCAGTGTACAGACTGCGGCCTGCAAGCCGTCCGCTGCAACCGTTCAGACCATTTCTGCCGGCAAAAAGACGGAGCAGATGGTCTGGGTCCCAACGCACGGCGGCAAAAAATATCACAGCAAGTCTACCTGCAGCAATATGAAAGACCCGGAAAAGGTTACATTATCGAAAGCAAAAGCGGAAGGCTTCACTGCTTGCAAAAAGTGCTATTAAGAAAATAAAGAATGATCTGCAAAGCCCTTGCCGGAAATTTTCTGGCAGGGGTTTTATATGTGTCCACAAAAAGTTCAAAAATTATTACAAAGAAATTACAGAAAAGCTATTGCAAATTGGTTTCAAAAGAGTTACAATATGGTTACAGCAAGGGCAAATGACCCTGCTGAGTGTGAAATCTTTTTCTTCTTGTTTTTGGGGATATCGGGCACAGGTTCTCCTCCTCCGGCTGTTCTCCTTCACAGTCGTGATCCATGTGCCGCACAGGCGGTATCCCGCTTCGTGTGCAAAAAAGCTCGTCCGTTCTGGACGAGCTTTTTTGCATCCATAAATCACGCAAAAACCGGCTTCTCATGCGGGAAAGTATGACCTTACGCCATTTTGGTGGGCAATTTGCCTGTTTTTCTGCAAAGGACATTTACAAAGTTTGGCGCGGCGGGGGTTTGTATTCCGGCTGGCTTTGTGGTACAGTATATACAATCAATTTATAGGTTGCAAACATGAATCCGATTGATGTTGATGCGTTAAGAGAAAAGGAGTTTGAACATGGCTTATTTCTATAAAGAACCTTCCCGCACTTTCGGTGAATATCTGCTGATCCCCGGCTATTCCTCTGCAGAGAATATCCCCACGGCTGTCAGCCTCAAGACCCCGCTGGTCAAGTACCGCAAGGGCGAGGAGGAGTGCCCCCTGCAGATGAATATTCCCATGATCAGCGCTATCATGCAGGCGGTCTCTGGCGATAAGCTGGCCATTGCACTGGCCCGTCAGGGCGGCGTGTCCTTTATCTACGGCTCTCAGAGCATTGAGAACGAGGCTGCCATGGTGCGCCGCGTCAAGAGCTTCAAGGCCGGTTATGTCGTGTCCGATTCCAACCTGGCCCCCACTGCCACCCTGCACGATGTGCTGGAGCTGAAGGCACGCACCGGCCACTCCACCATTGCCATCACTGCCGATGGCACTCCGAGCGGCAAGCTGCTGGGCATCGTGGCCTCCCGCGATTACCGCATCAACCACACCCCGGATGATGCCCCTGTCACCACCTTCATGACTCCCATTGAAAAGCTGGTCACTGCACCGGAGAACACCTCCCTGCACGACTGCAACAACATCATCTGGGATAACAAGATCAACACCCTGCCTCTGGTGGATGCCGAGGGCAACCTGAAGTATATGGTGTTCCGTAAGGACTACGACTCCCACAAGAAGAACGCCAACGAACTGCTGGATAAGAACAAGAGCTATGTGGTGGGCGCCGGCATCAACACCCGCGATTACGCTGAGCGCGTGCCCGCACTGGTGGATGCCGGTGTGGATGTGCTGTGCATCGACTCTTCCGAGGGTTACTCCGAGTGGCAGAGCCGCACCATCGGCTGGATCCGTGAGCACTACGGCGATACCGTCAAGGTGGGCGCAGGCAACGTTGTGGATGCCGAGGGCTTCCGCTTCCTGGCCGAGGCTGGTGCAGACTTCGTGAAGATCGGCATTGGCGGCGGTTCTATCTGCATCACCCGCGAGACCAAGGGCATTGGCCGTGGTCAGGCTACCGCTGTCATCGAGGTGGCAAAGGCCCGCGATGAGTACTATAAGGAAACCGGCATCTACGTGCCCATCTGCTCCGACGGCGGCATCGTCCACGATTACCACATCACGCTGGCACTGGCCATGGGTGCGGATTTTGTGATGCTGGGCCGCTACTTTGCCCGCTTTGACGAAAGCCCCACGAATAAGGTGCGCATCAACGGCCAGTATATGAAGGAGTACTGGGGCGAAGGCTCCAACCGTGCCCGCAACTGGCAGCGCTACGATCTGGGTGGTTCCAGCAAGCTGAGCTTTGAGGAAGGCGTGGACAGCTACGTGCCCTATGCCGGCCCTCTGGCTGACGGTGTGCAGACCACTCTGTACAAGGTCAAGAGCACCATGTGCAACTGCGGCGCTTTGTCCATCCCGGAGCTGCAGCAGAAAGCAAAGCTGACCGTGGTTTCCTCTACCTCCATCGTTGAGGGCGGCAGCCACGACGTTGTGCTGAAGAATGCTACCCCCAATATCATCAACGGTTAACACGTTTGTTACGAAAGCCGCCCGTGCTGTTTGTGTATGGGCGGCTTTTTCTTACCGGAAATTGACCGGGATTTTCCAAAAATGCTTGCACCGCTCTGCGTTTGGTGATATCATGATAGAAACGCACTGTCAAGACAGGCAGGCGCGCAAACCTTCCCACAGGTCAGAACGGCAGGGGACAGCAAGGAGCCTTTGCCGGGTGTAAAGAAGAGAGGATACTATTCATGGACGAAATCAAGGTTGTGCCTTATATTCCAGATGAGGACTACGACAACCCCGCAATGGTCGTGGATTTTTATGAATTTACTATGGCAAACTGCCTGTTCCTGCACGGATTCAAGGACACCACGCTGGTGTTTGATATGTTCTTCCGCAAGAACCCGGATGCTCAGGGCTACTCCATCAGCGCCGGCCAGCGCAAGCTGACCCGCTTCCTGCTGAACTACCACTTCAATGCACAGGATATCTGGTGGCTGCGCACCAAGGGCATGAGTGAGGAATTCTGCGAGTATCTGCGCACCTATCAGTGGAAGGGCGACATGTACGCTCTGCCCGAGGGCACGGTGGCATACCCGCATGTGCAGATGGTGCGCATCGAGTGCGACCTCGTGGGCGCAATTCTGATCGAGACCTACCTGCTGCAGACCATGAACTTCCACAGTCTGATCGCCACCAAGGCTACCCGCGTCACCGGCCTGAACACCCACACGCCCCGCAGCGTGATGGAATTCGGCACCCGCCGTGCGCAGGGCGAAAGCGCTGGCAACGATGGTGCATATGCTGCTGTTCTGGGCGGCTGCGTGGGCACTGCCAACTGTTTGGCCGAGATGAAGTTCGGCGCGGAGGTCAAGGCTGTGGGCACCGTAGCGCACAGCTTCATCGAGTTCTTCCCCACGGAGTTTGATGCCTTCAAGGCCTTTGCCGATACCTACCCGGATTCGGTCAGTCTGCTGCTGGACACCTATAATATCATGGAGAGCGGTCTGCCCAACCTCATTAAACTGGACGATTACCTCATCGAGAAATACCCCAACGACCCGAACCGCCGCGTCAAGAGCGCCCGTATCGACTCCGGCGACCTGGCCCGCGGCTCCAAGCGCCTGCGCAAGGCACTGGATGCGGCCGGTAAGCCTTACATCAAGCTGGTGGCTTCCAATGGTCTGGACGAAAAGAAGATCGCCAACATGGAGCTGTATGAGCACGCTCATTTTGACTCCTACGGCGTGGGCGAAAACCTGATCACCTCTGCTTCCGACCCCGTGTTCGGCGGTGTGTACAAGCTGGTGGCGGTCAAGCAGCCGGACGGCAGCTACACTCCCAAGATGAAGTGCTCGGATTCCGCCAGCAAGGCCATCATTCCGGGCAAGAAGATGCCGTGGCGTCTCTACGATGAAAATGGTCAGGCCCAGTGTGACCTGATCGCCATGGATGATGAAGTCATCGAGGCGGGCAAGCCCGTCACGATGGTCAATCTGGACTCCGATGCCATCGAGCGCACCGTCACCATTACCCCCACCAAGGTCAAAAAGCTGCTGGTGCCGCATGTGCTGAATGGTCAGCTGGCCATTGAGCTGCCTTCGATCGCAGAGAAGAAGGCCTACATTGCAAAGCAGCTCACCGAGGAGACCTGGGAGAGCGAACTGCGTCTGGAGTGCCCGCATAAGCACTATGTGAACATGACCCCGGCTGTGGCCGAGTGCCGTTCCAAGATGTATGCAGAGCTGCACGGCGGCAAGGTGTAAAATAAGCAAAATAAAAAGCCCCTCAAGCGTAATGCAGGGGCTTCATAAAACAGTATTTGCAAAAGCTCCCGCAATGGGGAAGATTTGGCGTGACTTCGGTCACGCCTTTTCTTTTGCTTCCAGTTCATCCAGAGGGATATACCCCAGCCCATCATACTTGATATGGATGTGCTGTACCCGCTTTCCGCTGGACTTATCCGGGGCATCCACATAGATGGCCGATACCAGTTCACGGAGAGCATAGGGCGTAAGTTCTTCAATATGAACGTACTTGTGCGCTTTCTGGATGACCTTTTCAATATTCTCGATTTGCTGTTCCTGTACTTCGATTTCCTGCCGGATAGAGAGAACTTCCTCTTCCAACTGCTTCTGCTCGGCATCATAGCTCTGGCTCATCATGTCAAAACGGTCATCGCTCAGCTTTCCGCTGGCGTTGTCCTCGTAGATTTTCATGAACAGCCGTTTGAGGTCTGCGATTCGCTTCTCATTCCGGGCAAGCTGCTTCTTCAGGACAGTCAGCTTTTCGGTGCTTTCCACCCGAAGCTGTTCCTCCATGACCTTGCGGAAGTAGTCCTCATGGCAAAGGATGTAGTCCGTCACCCGCTGGACATGATTCAGCACTTGGCCTTCCAGAACTTTTACCCGGATGAAGTGCCCTCTGCATTTACTTCTGTTCTTCTTGTGCAGAGCGCAGTCAAAGAAGTCTTGGTTAAAGTCCCTGTTATTGGATGAACCATACTGCATCTTGGAACCGCAGTCAGCACAATAGACCATGCCGGAAAAGATGCTGCTCTTGCCCGTTCGTGTCATGCGGTGACGCTGGCTGCGAATCTCTTGAACCTTTTCAAACACATCATCGTCAATAATGCGCTCGTGGGTATTCGGGAAGACAGCCTGATTCTCCACAGGATTCAGCCGTTGCTTCTTGTCCCAGATGGAGTTGGTGTAGGTCTTGAAGTTGACCGTGCAGCCTGTGTACTCCCGACGTTCCAGAATGCCCACAACGGTGCTATCCTTCCACGCATAGGGGTCTTCGGAGATAGCAGCCGCTGCTCTTCCGTGGCTCTGCTTGTAGGCACTCACGGTGAGCACCTTGTCCTCTTGCAGTTGCTTAGCGATTTGGGAAGGCCCACGGCCTTCCATGCACATGGAGAAGATGCGCTTCACGACCGCAGCCGCTTCTGGGTCAACAAGCCAATGCTTCGGGTTCTCCGGGTCTTTTACATAACCGTACGGCACATTGACCGTCAGCGGCACACCACGCTCTCCCTTGGCCTTCTGAACAGCCCGAATCTTGCGGCTGGTGTCACGGGCATAAAACTCGTTGAACCAGTTCTTAATGCCCGCAAAATCGTTGTTTACGCTGTTCGGGTCAATGGTGTCGTAGTTGTCGTTAATGGCAATGTAGCGAACGCCATACTGGGGAAAGGTGAAGTTGGTGTACAGACCCGTCAGGGCAGAGTTGCGCCCCAGTCGGGACAGGTCTTTCGTGATAACGATTCCTACACGCCCTGCTTCGATCTCGACCAACATACTCTGAAAGCCGGGACGGTCGTAGTTCGTGCCGGAATAGCCATCATCTACAAAGAACACCGGGTTCGGGAAGTGGTTCTTCTTGGCGTATTCCAGAAGGATAGTCTTCTGGTTCTCAATGGACAGGCTTTCGCCGAGCCGCTCGTCCTCCTGCGACAGTCGGCAGTAAAGTGCGGTGATTTTATTCGTTGCTCCAGACATTGTTGTGTCCTCCTTACTCTGTGGAGCAACTGTCAGTGCAGGATTGGTTACCGGGTCAAGTATAGCAGAATTGGGCGCAGTTGTCATTCGTCTGCACCCTCATCTTCAAATTTTTGCTGGGCGTTCTTGGCAACAATACGCTCCAGCTTCTTCAAAAAGGACTCCTTGCCCTCATAGCTGCCGGTCACGGTGTAGGTGGTATGTCCGACTTTCTCCGTGGTGGTCAGTTCAGGAATCCAGAACGCGGACAGGTTCTTGACATGGAGATTACCGTTCTCATCCACATAGGAGCCGTGCTTCTTCTGATCTTCGGTCAAGGACTGCCGCTTGAAATAGATTTCATTTTCGGAGATGCTCACGGTCTCACTGGTCTGCTCCTTCGGGGTATCGTCATACAGCTGAGCGAAAAATGCCAGTGCATCTTCGGGTGGGTCTTCCTCCATGAGCTGCTCGAAAACTCGCTGTTCCTCTGCCGAGAGGTTGTTCCATGCGGCTTCCAACTCCTGCTCGCTGGCTGCGTTGACAAAGGCTTCGATTTCTTTTTTCATGGTGCATCCTCCTTTGGCTGCGAAAAGCGGATTTTCAAAAAGTGCGGGTTTTCGTGAGAGCAAGAATCGTCCCGTGGCCACAAATTTTCAATTCTTGAAAATTCTTGCCCCCTTGGGACAGCTTCTTGTTGGGGCGTGCCTGCCCCAAACCCTGCTGGGTGATTTCATTCTTGGTGGTTGCTATATTGCTTATATGCCTTTTCAAATCCTGATTTGTTATATATGATAAATTTATAACATTCTCCGTCTTTCATGGAAATTGCTGCAACAGGAACGACCATCTGACTCCATGAAAGCTCCCTTATCTCGTTCATGGGCAATACAAGGTTGCGATACAGTGGACTGACTGTGAGCTTTTGAGTTGAATATGTAATGCTCTGTTCATCAATGTACAAACCACCGCCAATGATTCCATTACGGCATAAGCTACACACAAAAGTTTTTCCCATAATATTACCGCCTCCTATTAGTTGATGGTTGGTTAAGTTGAGTATATCATATTGATTTCCAGAAGAACACCCCTATATAGGAGATTTTAGCCGTTTTACTGCGTACGTGCGTACGAGAGATTGGTACGCACGTACGCAGCGATTTGCCCGAAGCGCACCCTATACAGCCGTTTCCCCCTCGGAGAGCCCACTACACTTTGCAGACCGCAGGGATGAAAGTGTCATAGTGGGTTATTACACTTCCGCAGAAGCGCCTTTTCCTCGCCGCAAACAGCCGGGGTGCACTTTTGTGGAGCTCTTCTGTGCGGCGAATCCACATCGCCCACAGGCGATGTGAGCAGGGATTCCAAAGAGGGCGCAGCACCCTTGGCACACGACTTTGGTACAAAGTCTAGTGTGTTACACCTTGATAGAGGTGTACAGAATCCCGATATGCAAAAAGCCCCATGCCCAACACCTTAACGGTGCGGACATGGGACTTGATGCTTCCTCGGCCTAGCCGGGTACTCGTAACCAATCCTGACAGGCAGTTGCCATGTCATTTCTCGAAAACTGTTTTACGAACACCCAGCTAAGCTTGGGGGGGCTTTTTATGCCGCCGACGGGGGTCGAACCCGTACTCTGTCTCCAGAAAGGGATTTTAAGTCCCTCGTGTCTGCCAATTTCACCACAGCGGCATACAACGCTAATAATAATACAATAGAATGGCTTCTTTGTCAAGAAAAAGCACGGAGCCCGTCTCTTCATCCTCCATTCACGATTCATTTGTAAAAAGTGCTTTTTCTTTCCGTAGTTTCATGGTATAATAACCTTCAGATACGGTTTTCCGGGCCGTAGCCGCGTGCTTTGGCAGCGCGGCAGAAGAGGGCAGAGCGGGCAGCGTACCGCTCTGCTGGGGCAGTGCCCGCAAGATAGGGCGGGCGGGAAATACAAAAAGAGAGGCGAATTGAGATGTTGGATATGATCAAGTGCAGCACCGGCGGCGCATACTATGCCCGCGGTGAATGGGTGCCTGCAGACGGCGAAGCAAGCGCCGCACTGGCAGCAAAGGGCTTTGATGCCGCAGCCATCGAGAACGCAAAGACCGGCACCATGGCCTACAGCATTCTGCAGGCCCACAACACCAGCGGCGATGCCGAAAACCTGAAGATCAAGTTCGATGCCATGGCCAGCCATGACATCACCTTTGTGGGCATCATCCAGACGGCCCGTGCGTCCGGTCTGGAGAAATTCCCTATTCCGTATGTGCTCACCAACTGCCACAACAGCCTTTGCGCCGTGGGCGGCACTATCAATGAGGACGACCACCGCTTCGGCCTGTCCGCCGCCAAAAAATACGGCGGCATTTTTGTGCCCCCGCATCTGGCGGTCATCCACCAGTACATGCGCGAAAAGTTTGCGGGCTGCGGCAAGATGATCCTTGGCTCGGACTCCCACACCCGCTACGGTGCTCTGGGCACCATGGCCATTGGTGAGGGCGGCGGCGAGCTGGCAAAGCAGCTGCTGGGCCGCACCTACGATGTGGCCCGTCCGGGTGTTGTTGCAATTTATCTCACCGGCTCTCTGCCTGCAGGCTGCGGCCCGCACGATGTGGCCATTGCGCTGGTGGGCAAGCTGTTCAAGAGCGGCTATGTCAAGAACAAGGTGATGGAGTTTGTCGGCCCCGGCGTTGCGTCTCTGCGTCAGGATACCCGCAACGCCATCGATGCCATGACCACCGAGACCACCTGCCTGTCCTCCATCTGGCAAACCGACGAAACGACGCAGAAATTCCTTGCGGTGCATGGCCGTGCCGCCGACTATAAGAAGCTGGCTCCGGCCGACCTTGCTTATTACGACGGTGTGGTAGAGGTAGACCTTTCTGCCATCCGCCCCATGATCGCACTGCCCATGCACCCCTCCAATGCATTCACCATTGAAGAACTGAACGCAAACCTTGAGGATATTCTCCATGCCTGCGAACAGGATGTGCAGAAGCTGATCGGCCGCAAGGATGTCAGCCTTGACCTGTGCAGCAAGATCGAGAACGGTAAACTGCGTGTGGATCAGGGCGTGATCGCAGGCTGCGCAGGCGGTCTGTACGACAGCATTTATGAAGCTGCCTCCATCCTCAAGGGCCACACCGGCGGCTGCGGTGACTACGCCCTGAGCGTGTATCCCGGCAGCCAGCCCATCATGATGGAACTGGTGCGCACCGGAGTCATCCACGACCTGATGGCCAGCGGTGCCACCGTCCGCACTGCGTTCTGCGGCCCCTGCTTCGGCGCAGGCGACGTGCCCGCCAACGGCGCGCTGTCTATCCGCCATACCACCCGCAACTTCCCCAGCCGCGAAGGCTCCAAGCCCGGCAACGGCCAGCTTTCCGGCGTGGCACTGATGGATGCCCGCAGCATTGCGGCCACCACGGCCAACGGCGGCATTCTGACCCCGGCTACCGATATCGACTATGATCCCACCGTGCCGGAGTATCAGTACGATCCTTCCAGCTACGATACCCGCGTGTATCAGGGCTTTGGCAAGGGCGATTACGATGCCCTGCTCAAGCTTGGCCCCAACATCAAGGACTGGCCCGAAATTGCACCGCTGGGCGATAACCTGCTGCTGAAGGTGGCATCTTACATCACCGACCCTGTCACCACCACCGACGAGCTGATCCCCTCCGGTGAGACTTCGTCTTACCGTTCCAATCCTCTGGGCTTGGCCGAGTTCACCCTCAGCCGCAAGGACCCGGAGTATGTGGGCCGTGCCAAGGCCGTGCAGGCCGAAGAAAAGGCCCGCCGTGCAGGCGAGGGCAGCGCCGAGGTGCTGGCCCAGCTGCACAAGGTGCCCGGTTGCGAAAACCTGACTTGGAACGATGTGCAGATCGCATCCACCATCTTTGCCGTCAAGCCCGGCGATGGTTCTGCCCGTGAGCAGGCGGCCAGCTGCCAGCGTGTGCTGGGGGCCGGTGCCAACATCGTTACCGAGTACGCCACCAAGCGCTACCGCTCCAACCTCATCAACTGGGGCATGCTGCCGCTGCAGCTGGTGGGCGCAACGCCCTTCGGTCTGGGCGATTATGTGTTCATCCCCAACGTCCGCGAGGCCCTCAAGGGCGACCTGCAGAACATCAAGGCCTATGTGCTGGGCGACACCGCAAAAGAGTTCAGCCTGTACATGGCTCCGCTGACCGCCGACGAGCGCAAGATCCTGGCCGACGGCTGCCTGATCAATTTCTATAAGCACTGATATGATAGAAGGCTTCCTCTTTGGGGGAAGCCTTTCTCTGGCTTTCTTGGGAGGTTTATTTTCCATGCCCGGCGATCTTCACAACCATTCCACCTGTTCCGATGGCTCTGTGCCCATCCACCGCCTGCCGCTCATGGCGGCGAGGGCGGGGCTGGACACCATGGCCATTTCCGACCACGACACCCTGCTCAGCGTAAACTACTGCTATGAGCACCCTGTGCAGGACGGCGTGCGCCTGCTTCCGGCCACCGAGCTGACCGGCTATGACCATGAGCATAAGCATCGCGTGCACCTGCTGTGCTACTTCCCGGATCCGGAAAGCCGGGAACTGAAGGAGCACTGCGACATCCTGCGACAGCGCCGCAACGAGTGCGGCCTGCAAAGCGCAAAGGAGATCGAAGCGCTGTACCCGCAGTTCCGCACGGAACAGGCGCTGGAATACGCAAAGGACAGCGGTGTGCTGTTCAAAAGCGGCATTATGGAAGCGCTGCACCAGCTGGGGCTGTGCGATGCTGTGTACGGCAAGCTGTACAGTTATCTCTTTGGCTGGGAGCCGCGCGGGGTGGTGCTGCATCAGGTAAAATATCCCTCGGTGCAGGAAGTGATCGCCACGGCGAAAGCTGCCGGTGCGGTGCTGGTGTTTGCACACCCGACCGTTTACAAGAGCATGCCGCTGGTGCGTCAGCTTGCCAAAGAGGGTATCATCGATGGCATTGAGGTGGAGCACCCCCGCAACAGCCCGGAGGACAGGGCCGAGTGTGCTGCTCTGTGTGAGCAGTATGGGCTGATCCATACCGGCGGTACGGACTTCCACGGTGCAAACCATAAGGTGCCGCACCCGGTGGGTACCTGTACCACGGCAGACGATCAGGTGGCCCGCATTCTGGAGCTGGCCCACAAGCGCCGCGGTATTGATGTGTGACCCGGTCACATTGACATTCCGGCACGCTGCTCTATAATAGAAACAGACGATCTTCGTCGGGATTTCTGTCGAAAAGAGAGGATTTTGAACTATGAGCAAGGAATTCAGCTTCCCGAACAGCGGCACCTGTTCCAAGCAGACCAACTTTGTGCTGAACGATGACCACACCATTGCGTCCATGGAGGTCATTGGCGGCTGCAACGGCAACCTGAAGGGCATCTGCCGTCTGGTCAAGGGCATGAAGGCCGAAGATGTGATCGACCGCATGGAGGGCACGCTCTGCGGTTTCCGCAATACCAGCTGCCCGGATCAGATCGCCAAGAACCTGAAAAAGGCTCTGGCCGAAATGGACTGAAAAAATCAAACAGCGAAGGGGAGATGCCTGCGGGTATCTCCTTTTTGTTTTCCCATCCCGACAGAAAGAGATGTTTTTTTCTGTGCTTCGGGGCTATACTTCTTGTGAAAACGAATTTCATCAGCAAGGAGCGGGCAAATGAGTATTTGGGAAAAACTTGGCTTTGGCGGGTACAAGGGCTTTTCGCACGAGTCGGATCAGCTGCTGCGCAGTGCGGTGGAGCTTGCCGGGAACCTTGGCTGCGAAAAAGCCGATACCGGCCACCTGCTGCTGGCGATCCTGCAGCAGGATCACGGGGCGGCAGCACGGTTTCTGGAGGGCAAGCAGATCCGGGAACCAGAGGTGCGCCGTCAGCTGGCCGAGAGCCGCCGCGCACCGGCTTTGCATCTGGATCGCTACGCCCTTGCGCCGGACCTCAAGCGCACCATGGATTACGCCATCATCGGGGCACAGAACGCGCACCTGAACCGGGCCGAGCCGGAACATCTGCTCTGCGCCATGCTGGAGGATGACGGCTGCACAGCAGGCATCCTGCTGGCATCCATGGGCGTGCAGCTCACAGATGCCGTGCGGGAGTGCCGCCAGCTGTCCGGGCAGTTCGTACTGCCGTATCAGATGCGGACCACGGTCAGTGCGCCGCGCGGCAGCCGCGCCAGTGATAAGTACTGCCGGGATCTGACCCGCCGTGCTGCGGAACGGGAACTGGACCCGGTGTTCTGCCGGGAAGCAGAGCTGGACCGCATGGTGGAGATCTTATGCCGCCGTCAGAAGAACAACCCCTGCCTTGTGGGGGAGCCGGGCGTGGGCAAGACCGCCCTTGCCGAAGGACTGGCCCAGCGCATTGCCACGGATCGTGTGCCCCGTGCGCTCAAGGGCCGCCGTCTGCTGGCACTGGATATGGCCAGCCTTGTGGCGGGCACCAAATACCGCGGTGACTTTGAGGAGCGGTTCAAGAACCTGCTGGAAGAGCTGGTGCGGGACGGCAGCTCCATCCTGTTCGTGGACGAGTTCCACACCATCGTGGGTGCCGGTGCAGCGGAGGGTGCCATCGATGCAGCCAGCATCTTAAAACCGGTGCTGGCCCGGGGCGAGATACAAATTATCGGCGCTACCACTACCGAAGAGTTCCGCACCCACATCCAGAAGGATGCCGCACTGGAACGCCGTTTCGGCAAGGTGCAGGTAGAGGAGCCTACGCCTGCGCAGGCGCTGGATATCCTCAATGGGCTTGCGCCGCGCTATGAGTGCTACCACAATGTCTGCCTTCCGCCGGAAGCGCTGCAGGCTGCGGTGGAGCTTTCGGTGCGGTATCTGCCGGGGCGCTTTCTGCCGGATAAGGCCATCGACCTTATGGACGAAGCCTGTGCGGCGGCACGCATCCGGGCCGAGCAGGCAAAGCAGTCAAAGCCCACGCTGATGCCGGACGATATCGCCCATGTGGTGGCGCAGGCCAGCGGTGTGCCGGTGGAGCGGGTAGGTGAGCAGGAGCGGGAACGGCTGGACAAGCTGGAAGAACGTCTCAACGCCGAGATCGTGGGCCAGAGCCGGGCTGTGGCTGCGGTGGCAGGTGCCATCCGGCGCAGCCGCACCGGTCTTGGCGAGCCGGGCCGGCCCATGGGTGCCATGCTGTTTCTTGGCCCCACGGGAGTAGGCAAAACGGCTCTTGCCCGGGCGCTGGCGGTCAGCTGGTTCGGCAGCGAAAAAGCCCTGCTCAAATTTGATATGTCGGAGTATCAGGAGCAGCACACCGCTGCCCGGCTGCTGGGTGCGCCGCCGGGCTATCTGGGCCATGACGAGGGCGGACAGCTGACCGAAGCAGTGCGCCGCCGCCCTTACAGTGTGGTGCTGTTTGACGAGATCGAAAAGGCACACCCGGACATTCAAAACATCCTTTTGCAGATACTGGAAGATGGCCAGCTGACCGATGCCATGGGCCGCAAGGCGGATTTCCGCAACACCATTGTACTGCTCACCTCAAACCTCGGCGCACGTTTTTTGGCGGGTCAGAGCACGCCGCTGGGCTTTGCGGCGGGCAGCGAAGCCGTGTTTGAAAAGCAGTCTGCGCAGGCCATTGAGGAGGCAAAAAAGTGGTTCCGGCCAGAGCTGGCAGGCCGTCTGGACGAGATGATCGTATTCCGTCCGCTGGCCGACGACAGCCTGTGCGCCATTGCCGAAAAAATGCTGTGCCAGCTGGAGCAGCGTGCCGCCCGCAGCGGCTACCAGCTGCATCACACACCGCGGGTAGGGCAGGCGCTGGCAGCAAAGGCCCGCTCTGCCTACGGGGCCAGAGAACTGCGCCGCGCAGTGGACAGGGCAGTGGAACAGGCACTTGCGGATCAGATCGCATCCGGCACGGCCTGCGTGGGCCAGCACTGGACAGCGGACTGCTCGGCGGATGGTGCTATCGTCCTGCGGGAGGACGAAACCGCAACACTGTAAAGCATCTGAAGCTCAAAAGGACCGCCCTGAGTTACAAGACCCGGGGCGGTATTTTTTTGTCTGCAGGGGGGAGCGGAGACATCCGCTCCTTTTTTGTGCGTACGGGGCAGGGACATTGTGAGATTGGCTCTTGCATCCTTTTGGTTTTCTGTTATCATAGAAGCAACAGAATTGCAGGAGGAAGTCCATGCGCACATTGTTTCTTTTGAACCCAACTGCCGGTAAGGCCGATTGCACCCGTACGCTGCCGCAGCAGATCAATGTTGCCGCCGCGCGTGCAGGGCTTGCGCCGGAAGAGTATACCATTCAGGTCACAAATCACGCCGGTCATGCCCGGGAGCTGGCCAATGCCGCTGCGCAGCAGGCCCGGCAGAGCGGGGAAGAACTGCGGGTCTTCACTGCCGGCGGCGACGGCACCTTCAACGAAGCGCTCACCGGGATCTATGGCTATGCAAATGCAGCCGTGGGCTGTCTGCCCTTTGGCAGCGGCAACGATTTTCTGCGCACCTTTGGTACAAAGGAAGAGTTTCTGGATCTGGATGCCCAGCTGGCCGGTGGGCCGGTGAGCATCGATCTGATGCAGACCAGCCTTGGCCTTTCGGCCACCATCTGCGCTGCCGGTCTGGATGCGCAGGTTGCCTACGGCATCCCGAAGTTCCGGCGCATCCCGCTGTGCGGCGGCGAGATGGCTTATGTGCTTTCCATTGTGGAACAGCTGTGCGGGCACATCGGCCGCAGGGTGGAGTATACCATCGATGGTGAAACGCTGGATGTGGACTGCCTGATGTGTGCCATCTGCAATGGCCGCACCTATGGCGGCGGTTTCTGTGCAGCGCCGGAAGCACAGCCCGACGACGGCTGGCTGGATGTATATATCATCCGCAAGGTGAGCCGCGTGACCATTGCAAAGCTGCTGGGAATGTACAAGAGCGGCAAGCACTTCCAGAACGGTCAGCTCGTCAGGGCTGCAGAGCCGTATTTCATTTACCGCCGCGCAAAGCAGGTGAGCCTGCGCGCTGCGGATGGCCGTGGGCCGATCGTTGCCACGGCAGACGGTGAATGCGCACCCAAGGAGCAGATCACTGTACAGGTACAGCCGCTGGCAGGGCGCATCCTTCTGCCAAAGCCTGCTTTTGAGCGCTTTGCAGCGCAGAGGACGGCACAGAGTGCAGACCGAACATGAAAAACCAGAAGAAGAGACAGCTTTTTTTGCCCAAGAGAAAGCTGTCTCTTTTTCGCTGTACGGCTGATTTTTTCATCTGTCATAAATTCTTAACAAAAAGAAGCAAAAAAGGTCTTGATTTTTTGGGTCAAGATGAGTACAATACACTTAGCACTCAGAGAAATGGAGTGCTAAAGAACCAAAGAGCCGACACGAGGCCCTTTGGACACAGCAAAGTTTTAAATTATATTTTTACTATAGGAGGGCAAGAACTATGAAGATCATTCCTCTTGCAGACCGTGTTGTCATTAAGGCTGTTGAGGTTGAGGAGACCACCAAGGGCGGTCTGATCCTGACCGGCAGTGCTAAGGAAAAGCCTCAGGTGGCTGAGGTCATCGCTGTCGGCCCCGGCGGCGTTGTGGACGGCAAGGAAGTCAAGATGACTGTGAAGGTCGGCGACAAGGTCCTCACCAGCAAGTACTCCGGTACCGAGGTCAAGGTGGACGGCGAAGAGTGCACCATCGTCCGTCAGGGCGATATCCTGGCAGTCGTTGAGGACTGAGCGGTTTCCCCTCTGATATTTGAAAATTGAGCTTTAAAGGAGCGATTTGATTATGGCTAAGCAGATCAAGCAGGGCGAGGATGCCCGCAAGGCACTGTGTGCCGGTATCGATACCCTGGCAAACACCGTTAAGATCACCCTGGGCCCCAAGGGCCGCAATGTGGTGCTGGGCAAAAAGTTCGGTGCACCGGTCATCACCAACGATGGCGTGACCATTGCCAAGGAGATCGAGCTGAAGGACGAGTTCGAGAACATGGGCGCACAGCTGGTGCGTGAAGTCGCTACCAAGACCAACGACGCAGCAGGCGATGGCACCACCACCGCAACCGTTCTGGCACAGGCCATGGTCACCGAGGGCATGAAGAATGTCACCGCCGGTGCAAACCCCATGGATATCCGCCGCGGCATGAGCAAGGCTGTTGCCAAGGCTGTTGAGACCATCAAGGCTCACAGCCAGAAGGTGAAGGACAGCAACGATATCGCCCGCGTCGGCACTATTTCTGCAGGCGACCCCGAGATCGGCCGTCTGATCGCCGAGGCTATGGAGAAGGTCACCTCCGATGGTGTTATCACCATTGAGGAGAACAAGACCACCGCTGAGACCTACAACGAGATCGTGGAAGGCATGCAGTTCGACCGCGGCTACCTCACCCCGTATATGGTCACCGATACCGACAAGATGGTGGCTGATCTGGACAACGCCGCTATCCTGATCACCGATAAGAAGATCAGCGTGATTCAGGATCTGGTCCCTCTGCTGGAGCAGGTGATGCAGAACGGTCTGAAACTGCTGATCGTGGCTGAGGACATTGAGGGCGAGGCTCTGTCCACTCTGATCGTCAACCGCCTGCGCGGCACCCTGAACGTCTGCGCTGTCAAGGCTCCCGGCTTTGGCGACCGCCGTAAGGAAATGCTGCAGGATATCGCAACCCTGACCGGCGGCACCGTGGTCTCCTCCGATCTGGGCTATGAGCTGAAGGATGCTACCGTCCAGATGCTGGGCCATGCCCGTCAGGTGAAGGTCTCCAAGGAGAACACCACCATCGTTGGCGGTGCAGGCGATAAGGATGCCATCGCAGCCCGCATCGCTCAGATCCGCAGCCAGATCGAGGCCGCTACCAGCGATTTCGACCGTGAAAAGCTGCAGGAGCGTCTGGCAAAGCTGGCTGGCGGCGTGGCCGTCATCAAGGTCGGCGCTGCTACCGAAGTTGAGATGAAGGACAAGAAGCTGCGCATCGAGGATGCTCTGAACGCAACCAAGGCTGCTGTTCAGGAAGGTGTTGTTGCCGGCGGCGGCACTGCTCCTATCAATGCGATCCCCGCTGTGCGTGAGCTGTGCGACACGCTGGAAGGCGACGAGCGCACCGGTGCCAAGATCGTTCTGAAGGCTCTGGAAGCTCCTCTGCGCCAGATCGCTAAGAATGCCGGTCTGGAAGGCAGTGTCATCATCGACAAGATCATCTCTGCCAACAAGCCCAACTACGGCTTTGATGCTCAGAACGAGGTCTTTGTGGACGATATGATCGCTGCTGGCATCGTTGACCCCACCAAGGTCACCCGTTCCGCTCTGGAGAACGCAGCCTCCGTCGCTGAGATGGTGCTGACCACCGAAAGCTTGGTCGCTGATCTGCCGGAACCCCCTGCTGCACCCGCTGCTGCAGGCGGTGACATGGGCGGTATGGGCGGCATGTACTAAGCCAAAACCGCCGCTCCCAAGAATCCCAATTTATAAAAAGAACGCAGGCAGAACTTTTCGCAAAGGCGAAGGCTCTGCCTGCTTTTTTGCATCCCTGCCGCACTTTTCTCTTCGCCGCAAATGTGCTACAATAGCCTTAGCATAAGGAAAAGGGGAACGCGCATGGCCAGAAACAGGCAGAACCTGAACATCATCTACATCTCGGACCGAATGCGGGAGACGCTGCGGCCCATAGCGTCCTGTGCGCTCACGGCGGTGGTGGCCCCCATGGGCTACGGTAAAACGACGGCGGTGCGCTGGTTCTTGGCAGAGCAGGCCAAGGCGGGGGCCGTGGTGCTGCAAGCCAGCATCTACTCGGATAACCGCTCCATCTTCTGGAAAAGCGTGCAGAAGGCCTTTGCCGCCGCCGGGCTGACGGTGCTGGAGGGCTACGACTGCCCCGCCGACGCCAGCGGCGCGGCTTTGCTGCTGGAGGACCTGTGTGCCGCGCTGGGTGGCAAAACGCCCTACTATCTTTTTCTGGACGATTTCCATCTGCTGGAGGACGAGCGGGTGGCGCAGTTTTTGTGTCGGCTGGCCTACCGCCTGCCCGAGAACGTCCACCTTATCGTGGCCAGCCGCAACCGCTTTCTGCCCGGGGAGCAGGTGGTGCGGCTGGGGCGGCGACTCCACCACATCGAGGCCGACGGCCTCCGCCTGAACCGGGAGGAGCTGCTGGCCTACACCCACCGCTGCGGCGTGGAGATCACCGCCGCCCAGGCCGAGAGCCTGCTGCGCTCCTGCGAGGGGTGGTTCTCCGCCGTCTACCTGAACCTCCATGCCCTGGCCGAGCGGGGGAGCCTGCTGCAGCCGGGGTCGGACATCTACGCCATGTTCACCGCCGCTATGCTGGAGTCCCTGCCCGAGAAGACCCGGGGCTTCCTCGCTGTGATGGGGCTGGCCGATGAGTTCACGGTGGAGATGGCCCGGGCTGTCACCGCCCTGCCCGACGCGGAGGAGGTGCTGCGGGCCCTCACCCAGCAAAACGCCTTTGTCACCCGCCTGCCGGACGGGGTGAGCTTCCGCTTCCACCACATGATGAAAGAGTGCGCCGAGCGGCTCTTTGCCCAGCTGCCCGCCGCCCGGCAAACGGAGGTCTGGCAGCGGTATGGCCGATGGTATGCCCAAAAAGCCCAGTACCTCCACGCTTTGCAGGCCTTTGAGCACTGCGGCGACCGCGATGCAGCCCTTGCCGTCATCGAGGCGGACGCGGGGGATCTGCTTGCCTCCCTCAGCCCCGCCGAGCTGCTGCAGCGGCTGGACCGCTGCCCGGTGGAAGCGCTGCAGCGCCACCCGCTGGCCATTCTGGTGCTGATGCGCCGGATGTTCACCTGGCAGCAGATCCCCAAAATGATGGAGCTGAAAGCCCTGCTGGAAGCCGCCGTGGCCCAACACCCCGAGTGGCCCGCCACCGAGCGGGGCAACCTGCTGGGGGAGTGCGACCTCATCCAGAGCTTCTTGTTCTACAACGACATCACCCAGATGAGCCGCCTCCACCGCAGCGCCAGCCGCCAGATGAGCCGCCCTGCCGTCACCCTGCGCAACAGCGGCAGCTGGACCTTCGGCTCCCCCTCGGTGCTGATGATGTACTACCGCGCCCCCGGGGAGCTGGGCAAAGAACTGGCCGAAATGTACGAGTGTATGCCCCATTACTATAAAATCACCAACGGCCACGGCCAGGGGGCCGAGCTTTTGATGGACGCGGAGGCCGCCTACCTGCAGGGGGCGTGGGAGAAAGCCGCTGTGCTGCTGGAGCGGGCCCGGGCCGACGCCGCCGGGCAGGAGAACATGACCCTCTGCTACGACTTTTTGGCCCTGCGGCTGGCCCTGTGCGGCAAGGGGAAAGAGGGGTACGATTTTGCCGCCAAGCGCGCCGCCCTGCTGCAAAAGCACGACGGGGTGCAGGTGCATCTGCTGGAGAGCATCGCCGCTTATTTCTACGCTTTGCAGGGCAGGCCGGAGCAGGCCCCGGAGCTGTTCCGGGAGCACAAGCTGGCCGAGGTGAGCTTCTTTGGGCCCTGCCGCCCCATGATGTCCCTCATCGAGCAGCAGATCTGGCTGGCGCAGGGGGAGTACGTGAAGGTGATTGCCCACAGCGAGGGTCTGCTGCGCCGGTGCGAGGCCATGCACTACGGTCTGGTGGGCCTGCAGGCCCGCATCCAGCTGGCGGCGGCGCAGCTGCGCTTCGGCCAGCGGGCCGAGGCCCGGGCCGCGCTGGCAGCGGCTTTGCTGGACGCTGTGCAGGACGATTTCTGGGTGCTCTTTGTGGAGCAGTATCCCGCTCTGGCCCCCCTGCTGGAAGGGGAGGACTGGGCCGCCTGCGAGCCCCGTCTGGGGCCTTTCGTGGCCCGCATCCTGCCCGCAGGCCGGGCCTTTGCCGCCCGGCTGGGCCTGCCCGCCCCCGCGCCGGAGCTGCCCCTGACCGACCGCGACCGGGAGCTGGCCCGTCTGGTGGCCGGGCGGTGCACCAACAAGGAGATCGCCGCCGCCCTCTACCTCTCCGAAGGCACGGTGAAGCAGTACATCAACCAGCTGTATGCAAAGCTGGATATGGGCGGCGACCCCCGCACCCGCCGCGCCCGCCTGGCCGAGTGGTACCAGAAAAACGCCCCCCGGAATTAACCAAAAACTAACCCTGGGTTAATAGCAAAAACCAAAGCTCCACGGTATCCTAAAAGTGAACCGTGGAGCTTTTTTCCTGCAACAAAATTGGTAGAAAAAAGGGAGGCTTTTGCAATGAAACGAAGATGGAAGAAATTCCTCGCCGGGGTGCTTTCCGCAGCCCTCGCGCTGAACCTTGCGGCCCCGCTGGCACTGGCGGGCAGCCCGACGATCGGAGCAGCTTGCAGGGTGACAAGTGTGTTTCTGTATCCGAAGTATGTCGGACGGGTCGATGATAATGAGAGGGTGCCGTACATTCAGGGTGAGGTATCCTATGACCATGGCCTTTTGACCTTTCACGGAGACGTGACGCTGGACACAACTTTGGACTCGGAGAATTACTCGCTGGTCAAAGCCCTCAGTGAAGAAAATCTGAGGCTGGTGGCAAACGGCAAAGTAACGGGCAGAACGAAAAGCAACGGCTTTGATGGAGCAAAGGAAATAGTAAGGGGAGAATACGATCTCTCCAATACCGATGCGGGAAACCAGTCGAAAGGAATTTTAGGCGCTACAAACGATAAAACGACGATTGCTTCCGATACTAGAATCACGCTGAAGGGTTTCCAGACGGGCATCGGCTGGGGAAGCGTTCAGATCGATGGCAAGGTGAAGATCACAAATGCAGAATACGGCATCGCCAATTTCACTACCATGAACCATGGCAGCGAGCTGGTGATCCATGCGCAGCAGTACATCGGGGAACAGGGTCATCTGACCTACAACGGCGGCCACCTGCTCCTGAATGTGACGACTATCGGTATGGACTTCGGCCTGAGTAGGCTGGGCATCGGAAAGGACGTAAGCAGGTTCTGGTATCGCACTGGCGATGATGAAAACTATACGGAAATCGACACCAACGTGCAGGAAAAACTTGACAGCTTTTTTGAAGTCAAAGAGACAAACCACGCCTATCTGGAACTGACGGATGTGGACCCGGACCAGCAGGAAAGCGAAACCTACGACCTCTGGGTAGCAGGCACGCAGGTAACGGAAACCAACCAGAACGACGTGCTGGGCAACGGCACCGTGTCCTATGACCCGGCTGCCCACACCCTGACGCTGAAACAGTCCGACCTCACGCTGGGCGAGGATGCGGAGGGAGACGTTTCCAGCTGCATCGATTCCCAATTGGCGGAAGAGCTGACCATTACCGGCACAGCCACCCTTTCCAACGCCGATGGAATCCTTACGGAAGGCCCGCTGACGCTGGATAACGCAACCCTCACCTTTACGGGCAATATCAATGAGGATGTTGGTGATGACGCAATCCGGGCAGGCCGCTCTGACGAGGACATCACCATCCGAAACAGCACCGTGACCATTGCAGGCACGAACTCGGAAGGCAACTTCTTCCAGTTTGGCATTCGGTGCGGCAAGCTCACCGTGGCAAACAGCACGCTGGATGTGAAAGCCGGCGGCTCGGCCATCGTGGCAGCAGACGAGATGGAAGTTTCCGGCGCAGGCACCGTCATCACGGCGGAAACGGATGCATCGGAGGAACAGGATTATTATGCCCTCGAACTGGGACGCCTGATCATGTCTCACGGCCTTGATCTGGTGGAAGGCAAAATGAACGAGAGTAAGAAGGCGAAGATCGCCCAGCCGGAGCAGGCCCCCACGGACTTTAAGGTCTACTGGGTCGTCCATCCGGGGGACGAACCGGTGAATGGAGGAATGCAGTTCCCCGGTGCGATCACCAGCAGCGAGAAGGAAGCCCGCCTCTTTGAGGGCTGGTTCCTCGAAGACGGCACCCGCTTGGAGGATAGCCCCTACTACATGGGCCCGGGCGCGAACCATGTGGGCAACCTCGACCGGGACGTGACCTTCTATGGCCATTGGCGCACCGCCGAGAGCGGCGAGGGCAGCCCAGACGGCGGAGACGGCTTCGGCACCCTTCTGGCGGTCGGCGCAGTCGTGGGCGTGGCGGGCGTCGTGGTCTATCAGGTGGGCACGGAGCTCATCCTTGACCAGCTCCTGCCTGCAGGGGTGGCCGTGCCCCATACCCGCGCCGAGCTGGCAATGCTCCTCTGGAACACCGCAGGCCGCCCGGCCCCGGCCACTCTGCCCGCCTTTGCGGACGTAGCCGACCCGGAGCTGGCCCAAGCCGCCCAGTGGGCCATCGAGCAGGGCTACCTGAAAGCCCGCGCCGACGGCAGCTTTAAGCCGGACAAGGGCGTTGCCAAGTGGCGCGTCATCCGCGGCTACCGGGCAGTGACCGAACCATGACCGTGCAGGTAAAATAGCCCCACAGCACAAGGCCCCGCAGACTTTGAAAAAGGTCTGCGGGGCCGCTGTTTGTTTATTGCAGCATGCGTGGCGTGCAGGGAAAGTTTGAGAAGGCGTACGGCAAACCTGTTCCGCGCATTACACCTCATGTGCTGCGACACACCTTCTGCACCAATGTTCAGCAGGCCGGGCTGGATGTAAAAAGCCTGCAATACCTGATGGGGCACTCCAATGCCAGTGTGACGCTGGATGTCTACACGCACAGCAGCTTTGAATCGGTTGAAAGAGCCTTTGAACAGATCGCCGGCAACCTGTGATTTTCGACGTATGAAGCGGAATTGCTTACTCAATAAGTACCTTATGGAGACGGGATCTCTTCGGAGACTCCGTCTCTTTTTGTATAGAAACCACAGATGCAGTCCACTCTATCAAAAAGGGGTGAGCAGATGTCCGGCAAACGGGTATTGGCGTTGTATGCAGCTGTTCTGCTGGGGTTTGCGGTAGTTTTGTGCCGCCTGTATTTTCTGGCAGAGAACCATACCTATGCTGCCCGGGCCGAAGCGCAGAGCACGGTCCGGCTCTCGCTGCCTGCCCGGCGGGGCAGCTTTTACGACCACAGCGGCCTGCTTCTCACCGGGCTGGAAACGCGGTATCTTGCCCTCTGCTTCCCGGGCGAAAACAACTACACACGCCTGTATGCATTTACGGACAGTGCCGGGCAGGCACTTTTGTACCGGAACCGCAACCGCTCCGCACCGTTTCTGCTGGAAGTGGACCGCGACCTTTCCGGGCGCGGCATACGCTGCTTTGCAACGGCACGGCGCTGCGCAGAAGTTCCGCTGTGCCAGCATCTGATCGGCTATCTGGATGCAGAAGGCCGCGGCATTGCCGGGCTGGAAAAGGCGCTGGACAGCCAGCTGGCCGGGACAAAGAAGCATGACACGCTGGTGTGCGCGGTCACAGCACAAGGACGGCTGCGGGCCGGGGAAACACCGCAGCTCACCCGGCAGGACAGCAGTGCGGTGGGCGTGCAGCTGACGATCTCCCGCCCGGTGCAGCGTGCCGCCGAAGCGGTGGCCGCAGACACCATGGCCAGCGGCTGCATTCTGGTTCTGGACACGGCCACTGCTGCGGTTCGCGCCAGCGTCAGCGTACCGGGCTATGACCCGGATGACCTTGCCGCAAGTCTGGATGCACCGGACAGTCCGTTCCTGAACCGCGCACTGGAAAGCTATGCTGTGGGTTCAGTGTTCAAGCCGGTGCTGGCTGCGGCAGCGCTGGAGCAGGGCATCCTGCCGGAGTACGAATGCACCGGTGCTGTGGTGGTGGATGGACAGATCTTCCGCTGCGCAGGCGGTGTTCCGCACGGAACGGTGGACATGACTGCGGCTCTGGAAAAAAGCTGCAACGGCTATTTTATCCGGCTGGGGCAGCAGCTGGGGGCAGAGACGCTTTTGCAGATGTCTCGGCAGCTTGGCTTCGGGCAGGAGGTGCCGGTGGCAGGTGCGCTGCACGCCGATGCCGGAAAGCTGCCGTCTGCCGGGGAGCTTGCCCAGAGCGGCCAGCTGGCAAATTTCAGCTTTGGGCAGGGCGGTCTGCTGGCATCACCGGTACAGATCGCCGCCATGATGAACACCATTGCTTCCGGCGGGGTGTACCGCACGCCTTTCTTTGTGTGTGGCTCGGTGGATGAAACTGACGGTACGCCGCTGGAAACGCTTGCACATCCGCAGTCAAGGCGGGTGATGGGTGCGGAAAATGCAGCGTTCCTGCGTAAAATGCTGCAGCAGGTGGTGGAAGAGGGCACCGCACAGGATGCTGCCTGGCTGGAAGAAGGGGCTGGCGGCAAGACCGGTACCGCGCAGACCGGGCAGTTCACACCGGATGGCACGGAACGCAAAAACTTGTGGTTCGCAGGGTTTTACCCGGCGCAGCAGCCGCGCTACACCATTGTGGTGCTGCAGGACGGGCAGGTGAGCACGGAACATTCCAGCGCTGCCATCTTTGCCCGGCTGTGCGCAATGCTGGACCTTCTGGCATAAAAATGCACGGTTTTTGCTTGCTTTTTTGCGCTTGTTATGCTACTATATATTTGTATTTCTGCGTAGTTTTTGTTGAATTAAAATAAAGGAGCGTTTCAATCCATGTCTGTTATCGAAATTGTTGGCGGTGTGATCCTGCTGATCGCTTCGCTCGTCATCGTTTTCCTCACTCTCATGCAGCACACCCACGGTCAGGGCCTTTCCGGTGCCATCAACGGCAGTATGGGCGGCGCAAACAATGCTCGTTTGACCCCGGCTGATCAGATGCTGGCCAAGACCACCCGCATTGCAGGCATTGTTTTCTTTGTGGTTGCCATTCTGGCATGTCTGTTTGCAGGCCGTCTGGCAGGTTGACAAGGTTCGTGCAGCCCCGTGTAAAGGACGGGGCTGTTTTTCTGTGTTATGATAGGATGTCAGCGGCAGTCTGACCGCTGGGCAGGGTGGGGCAGCTGGCCCACGATTGGCAGCGCTGCGGCACGTTGGAGGCTGCGGCCATGGAAGAGCAAGGAGAAAAAATATTATGGCAATGCGCGATAAAATTGAGCACGCGATCCAGAATCAGCCGTGCACCGTCAAAGACCTCAAATCCAAATTCGGCGGGGACCGCGGCTCGGACCGCAAGGTGATGGAGGCTGTGGATCAGCTGGTGCACGAGGCGGTCATCTGCCAGCGTCAGGGCGTGTTCTTTACGGTGCGCTCCGGCCGTGCAGACAAGGCTCTGCTGTGCAAGGTGGTAAAACTGGGCAAGAATTTTGCCTTTGTCATGCTGGAGGACGGCACCAGCGATATCTTTATCCCGGGCCGTTTTACCCGCGGTGCCATGCCCGGCGACATGGTGCTTGTGGAAAAGTTTGAGCACCCCCGTGTGGAGGGCAGTGATGAAGGCGAGATCCTGGCCATTCTGGAAGAAAAGAACGATCTGGTGGGCACTGCCCGCCGCATTGAGGGCCGCCTGAAGTTCGTGCCGGACGACTGCCCGGCCATCTCCATGCAGATGATGCGTGACTGCGAGGGCGGTGCAAAGGACGGCGACAAGGTGGCCGTGGAGATCCTGCAGCGCGGCAATCGGCAGGAAGATCACCGCGTGGGCGTTGCCATGCGGTTTGGCAGCTCGGACGAAGCAAAGCGCTGCGCAAAGGCCCTGCTCTATGCGCAGGATATCCGCAGCCGCTTCCCGGATAAGGTTCGTGAGGAAGCCAAGAAGCTGGAGAACGCTGAGGTCTCTGAAAAGGACACCGAGGGCCGCATGGATCTGCGTGCCCTGCCCATCTTCACCATTGACAGTGCTGAGACCAAGGACATCGATGATGCCATCAGCCTGACCAAGACCCCGGAGGGCGGCTTTGAGCTGGGTGTCCACATTGCAGATGTTTCCAACTATGTCAAGCCCGGCAGCGAATTGGACAACGAAGCGTTTAACCGCGCAACCAGCGTCTACTATGCCGATCAGGTGGTGCCCATGCTGCCCAAGCAGCTTTCCAACGGCATCTGCAGCCTGAATGAGGGCGTGCTGCGTCTGGCTTTCTCCTGCCTGATGCATCTGGATAAGGATGGCAACCTGATCGATTACCGCTTTGTCAAGTCGGTCATCCGCAGCCGCGTCAAGGGTGTTTACTCCGAGATCAACGCCTTGCTGGCCGGCAGTGCTGACGACGAGCTGAAGGGCAAGTACCATGAAGTGCTCAGCCAGCTGCCCGCCATGAAGGAGCTGTACGGCCACCGTGCCCGCCTGCGCAAGGAGCGCGGCTGCATGGATATCGAGAGCGGCGAGGTGAAGCTGATCCTCGACGAGGACGGCCACTGCATCGATGTGAAAAAGCGCACCTCCGGCGAGAGCGAAGCTATGATCGAAGAGTTCATGCTGCTGGCCAACCAGTGCGCTGCCCACTTTGCCCGCGTGAAGCAGATCCCCTTCGTGTACCGTGTGCACGAGGAACCCAATGCTGAAAAGCTGGAGCGTCTGCACACTCTGCTGCAGGCCTGCGGCATCAACGATCACTTTGCCAAGGATGTGCCCACCCCCAAGGAGCTGAGCGCCATTCTGGAAGGTGTGCGCGGCGGCCCGTATGAGCAGATCATCAATACCGGTATGCTGCGCTGCATGTCCAAGGCTGTGTATGAGGAAAAGCCCAAGGGCCACTACGGTCTGGTGCTGAAGGACTACGCTCACTTCACCAGCCCCATCCGCCGTTACCCGGATCTGGCCATCCATCGCATCATGACCGCCCAGCTCAAGGGCATGGATAAGGATACCATGGTGCTGCGCTACAGCGACTTTGCCGAGAAGGCAAGCAAGCAGTCCAGTGAGCGCGAAATCATTGCAATGCAGATCGAGCGCAAGGCCGAGGACTGCTACAAGGCCGAGTATGCCCGCCGCCATTTGGGCGAGTGCTACGAGGGCCGCATTTCCGGCGTGACCCAGCGCGGCCTGTTCATCGAGTTGGAGAACGGCGTGGAGGGCTTTGTGCCGGCTTCCAGCCTGACCCCCTCCGGCACCATGCTCACCGAGGGCATCCGCCTGTCCGACCCCGTCTCCGGCAAGAACTGGAGCCTGGGCGACACCATGATGATCACCATTGTGCGTGCGGATGTGAACCTGGGCAAGATCGACTTTGAGGTTGCTCCGGCAAGCACAAAGTAAGTAAAAAGATCAGAACACCTGTACGGCGTTTTCCTGCATAGGAAGAGACTGTACAGGTGTTTTTTGTCCGCGGACAAGAAGCGATGGAAAAGGGGAGAACGACATGCTGAAAAACGAAACACTGCGCAGAGATGCAGATGCCATCATCCGTGCCAGCCTGAACGCTGTTCTGCCGGACGAAGCGGTGCGCCGCGCGCTGAAAAATTTCCGGCCGCAGGGCGGCAGGGTGCTGCTGGTGGCTGCCGGTAAGGCAGCATGGCAGATGGCCCATGCTGCAGTGAAATTTCTTGGCCGGGTGGATGGCGGTGTGGTCGTGACCAAATACGGCCATGTGAAGGGCACGATCCCCGGCGTGGACTGCTGCGAAGCCGGGCACCCCGTGCCGGATGAGAATGGCTTTGCCGCCACCCGGAAAGCGCTGGAACTGGTGCAGGGCTTAACGGCAGAGGATACAGTGCTGTTTCTGCTGTCCGGCGGCGGCAGTGCACTGTTTGAGAAGCCGCTGATCCCCGGCGCAGAGCTGCAGCAGATCACGGGCCAGCTGCTTGCCAGCGGGGCCGATATCGTGGAGATGAACACCATTCGCAAGCGCCTGTCCGGGGTCAAGGGCGGGCGGTTTGCACAGAGCTGTGCGCCTGCGCAGGTGTTCAGCATCGTGCTCAGTGATATTCTGGGGGACCCGCTGGATATGATCGCCAGCGGCCCTGCGGTGCCGGATACCTCCACCTGTGCACAGGCCCTTGCCATTGCGGAAAAATATCACCTGCAGCTTTCGGCACAGGCCAAGGCTCTGCTGGCACAGGAGACTCCAAAGGTGCTGGACCGTGTTGCCACGCAGATCACCGGCAGCGTGCGGGAGCTGTGCAGCGCAGCAGCCAACGCCTGCCGGGAGCTGGGCTATGAGCCGGTGATCTTGACCGACAGGCTCTGCTGTGAAGCGCGGGAGGCTGGCAGCTTCCTTGGTTCCATAGCCCGCACCCACGCGGGGCAGGGAAAAAAGCTGGCCTTTCTTGCAGGCGGTGAGACGGTCGTCCACCTGACCGGAACAGGTCTGGGCGGGCGCAATCAGGAGCTGGCCCTTGCTGCAGCACCGGTGATCGCCGGGCTGGATGCAGCGGTCTTTTCGGTGGGCAGCGATGGCACCGACGGCCCAACCGATGCTGCGGGCGGCTATGTGGACGGCAGCACGGCCGCGGCACTGGCGCAGAACCAGCTGAAGGTGTACGATGTGCTGCAGAACAATGATGCCTACCATGCCCTCAAGGCGGTGGATGGGCTCATCATCACCGGCGCGACCGGCACGAATGTCAACGATGTGGCCGTGGTGCTGATCGGAAATCAAGGATAGAACAAAGCCACCGGGAGTTCTCTGCAAAAAGCGGAAGCGGAACGGATGGAGCTGCAGCGCCGCAAGGTCGGGTTTATCTGTAAGACTGTTGCAGCACCCTATCATGTTGCAGGCAGTCTTCTGACGATCGGCACCAGCTGCGGCTTTGCCCTCTACCCGGAAGAAGGCACGGATACAGACAAGATCACCCGTCTGGCTGACCAGCGAATGTATAAGCACAAGCAAAAGAACCATGCCTTGCAGGATCATGGATTATATGGGTAAAAAATAAGGTGCTGTCCGCACAGACAGCACCTTATTTTTATGGTTTACATGTGCAGCAGGCTGCGCTGCTCGCTGGCGCGGAACTTGAGTGCCGCAGCAATGAATGCCTTGAACAGCGGGTGAGCACGGTTCGGACGGCTCTTGAACTCCGGGTGGAACTGTGCGCCCAAATGGAAGTCACGGCCGGGCAGCTCTACAGTCTCTACCAGACGACCGTCGGGGCTGGTGCCGGAAATAACAAGACCGGCGTCCTGCATCTCCTGACGGAACTCGTTGTTGAACTCGTAGCGGTGGCGGTGGCGCTCCCAGATCTCGGCCTCGCCGTAGCACTCGGCCATCTTGGTGCCGGGCATCACCTTGCAGGGGTATTTACCCAGACGCATGGTGCCGCCCTTGGGAATGTTGCCCTGCTGGTCGGCCATCAGCGCGATCACATTATGTTTGCCATCCGGGGTGAATTCGCTGGAATTTGCATCCTTGTAGCCCAAAACGCCCCGGGCAAACTCCATCACCATGATCTGCATGCCAAGGCAGATGCCAAAGTAGGGAACATGATTCTCGCGGGCATACTGTGCAGCCTGGATCATGCCCTCAATGCCGCGGTCGCCAAAGCCGCCGGGTACGATGATGCCGTCCACATCTGCAAAGGCTTCCTTGCAGGCGGCCTGGTCGGTCAGGTCTTCGCTCTCCACCCAGCGGATCTCCACCTGACTGTCGTTCTCAAAGCCGGCGTGGTACAGGCTCTCCATCACGGAGAGGTAAGCGTCGTGCAGCTTGACGTATTTGCCCACCAGTGCAATGCTGCAGGTCTTGCTGCGGGTGGCAATGCGGCTGACCACCTGCTTCCACTCGGTCAGGTCGGCAGGAGGCACCTCCAGCTTGAGCTTCTGCACCACTACCTCGTCCAGACCACCGGTGTGCAGCATTAGCGGGCACTGGTACAGGCTGGGCATGGTCAGGTTCTCGATCACGCACTCCGGCTTCACATTGCAGAAAGTGCTGATCTTGCGGCGGATATCGCCGCCCACACTGCCGTCTGCGCGCAGGATGATGATGTCCGGGTTCACGCCCATGCCCTGCAGCTCTTTCACAGAGTGCTGTGCAGGCTTGGATTTGTACTCGTCCGAGCCGGAAATGTAAGGCACCAGCACCACATGGATGTAGCAGCAGTTGTCGCGGCCCTGCTCCAGACCCACCTGACGGATGGCCTCGAGGAAGGGCTGGCTTTCAATATCACCGGTCGTGCCGCCGATCTCGGTAATGACCACGTCAGCCTCGGTGGAAGAGGCCAGATTGTAGATGTAGCTCTTGATCTCGTTGGTGATGTGGGGAATGATCTGCACGGTCTGGCCCAGATATGCACCCTGACGTTCCTTGTTCAGTACGTTCCAGTACACCTTGCCGGTGGTCAGGTTGGAGTATTTGTTCAGATTCTCGTCGATAAAGCGCTCGTAGTGGCCCAGATCCAGATCGGTCTCAGTGCCATCGTCGGTCACGAACACCTCACCGTGCTGCAGCGGGCTCATGGTGCCGGGATCCACATTCACATAGGGGTCCAGCTTCTGGCTGGCCACCTTCAGACCGCGGCACTTGAGCAGACGGCCCAGCGATGCGGCTGTGATGCCCTTGCCAAGGCCGGAGACGACACCGCCGGTGACAAAGATGAATTTGGTTTGTTTCTCTGCCATAGAATTTCCTCCTCTATTTTTGTTTTTCTGAATTTTTTCCCTTATAAACCTTTGTGAATTCTTTCAGGTGAACGGTCTTGCTCTCAGCCTCTCCCAAAATGAGCCGGTGAAAGCAAGGATACTTTTCCCAATCCAATATTATACACCCATGTCCTCATAATTTTCAAGGACTTCCTGTGCAATTTCTGTGCGGTCACGACGGGTATCCATGGCCTGTTTTTCTATGTAGCGGTGTGCCTCGGCTTCGGTCATGTGCTCGTGCTCCACAAGGCAGCATTTTGCCCGGCTGACCAGCCGCACCTGTGCGATCTTTTCCTGTAAGCGGGCGTTCTCCTGCCGGGCACGCAGCAGGCGGTGGTTGCCCGCCGCCGCCATGCGCATGGCCTGCACAAAAAAGGCGGTGCTGAAGGGCTTTGACAGCAGCAATACCCCCTGCTCACTCAAAGGCCCCAAAAGCTGCTCAGCCTGTGCGGCCTTGACCAGAAACACGACACCGGCATCTGTTTTTTCCACAGCATTGATGCACACCTCATGCCCGAATTCATCGGGCAGGGGAGAGTTGACCACGATCAGCTCAAAATCCGATTCCGTCATGCGCCGCCGGGCTTCGGCCCCGCTGGGAATGATCACCGGGCGGCTGTAGCCCATTTCGGTCAGCCGTGCAGCGATATACTCGTTGGAGCTTGCACCGGCACTTACGATCAGTGCACGTCCCATTTCCTTCGCTCCTTTCTCCTACACACTCTCTTTTGCAGGGGTCAGATGGCGTTGAAGTAATGGGTACGCTCGTACTCAACAGGGTCGGACGCGTGTTTCAGTGCTTCGCAGCGCTTCAGTTCTTCCGTAAAGTAGCGGCTGGCAAGCTGCTCGGGCAGCACTCTGCGCAAAAATTCGCTCTCCTCCGCAGCCTGCACGGCCTCTTCCAGACTGGCGGGCAGAGTCTCAAGGCTGAGGCCCTCAGCCATAGAGGGGTCGAACAGATTCTTGTTCACAGGGGCAGAGAGCACCATGCGGTTCTCGATGCCGTCCAATCCGGCAGCCAGAACCAGACCAATGGCCAGATAGGGGTTGCAGGCAGGGTCCGGGCTGCGCAGCTCCATGCGGCAGTTGTCGCCCTTTACCTGCGGGATGCGCACCAGCTGGCTGCGGTTCTGGCGGCTCCAGCTCACATAGCGGGGCGCTTCATCGCAGCCAAAGCGCTGATAGCTGTTGGGCAGAGGGTTGGTGAACACGGTCAGCTCCCGGCTGTGGGCCAGCACACCGGCCATAAAGCTGCCTGCAATGCTGTCCGGGGCAATGTCGCCCTCAAACAGGTTGCGGCCATCCATGTAAAGGGACAGGTTGATGTGCAGACCACTGCCTGCCTGATCCGGCAGGGGCTTGGGCAGGAAGCTTGCATGGATGCCGCTGCGGGTGGCAATAGCGCGCACGATCTGCTTGAACATCATCACGTTGTCGGCGGTCTTGAGGGGGCCTGCGTGGTGGCAGTCGATCTCGTTCTGGCCGTTGCCGCTTTCGTGATGGCTGTGCTGAGGGCTCATGCCCATCTGCTCCATGGTCAGGCAGATGTCCCGGCGGAGGTTCTCGCCTGCGTCCAGCGGGGCCACGTCAAAGTAGCCGCCAAAGTCGATGGGGATACGGGTGGGGCGGCCCCGGTCATCATTCTCGAACAGGTAGAACTCACACTCTGCGCCCACATTGCAGGTGATGCCCAGCTTTTTGAATTTTCGGTTCACGCTGCGCAGAAAGCCGCGGCAGTTGCCGCCAAAGGGCTGGCCGTCCGGCTTTTCCACATCACAGAAGAACTGCATCACCCGGCCCTCGGTAGGCCGCCAGGGGAGAATGGTCACGGTGGAAAGATCCGGCCGCAGCACAAGGTCGCTTTCCTCCACCTTCATGAAGCCGGCAATGGAGCTGCCGTCGAAGCAGACACCGTCTTCCAGAGCTTTGGGCAGATCGTTTGCCAGCACGGCAATGTTCTTCTGAGTGCCAAAGATATCGCAGAAGGCAAAGCGCACAAATTTGACGTTGTTGTCCTCCACAAAATCAAGGATGTCCTGTTGGGTCGAATAGCTCATAATGGTTTCCCTTTCAAATAAAACGCCTAAAGGCCTGCCCTCAGAATGGGAGCAGGTCTTTAGGCTGGTGTAAGAAATAGGAAAAGGAGAATGGCAATTTTAAATTCCGCAGCCTACGGATGCTATTCTGCTGTTACGCTGATGAAAGATCAGACGTAGTAGAGCATCTTGCTGTAGCTGGGCAGAGGCCAATAATCCTCACCGCAGATGGTCTCGGCGTCGTCCGCAGCGGCACGCAGAGCATCCATTGCAGGCAGCACGTTGTCGTGGAAAGCAACGGCCTTTTCTGCCTCGGTGGGCAATGCCTTGGAAGCATCCACTGCATCCTGCAGGGTATCGACGGCGTCGCTCATAGCATCGGCATCAGCAGAGAGCTTGGTCAGGGTCTTGGTCTCACTGCGCACGCTGATGTTCTCGCTCACAGCCAGTTTGGATGCTGCGGTATTGGCAAGCTCGCTCATGTAGGAGTTGACGGCAGGCAGCAGCTGCTTGCGGGCCATTTCCAGCATGGTCAGAGCCTCGATGTTGATGATCTTGGAGTAGTGCTCCATTTCCACCTCGTAGCGGCTCTCCATCTCTACCTTGGTCAGCACGCCGAACTCTTCCATCAGGGCAATGTTCTTGGGCTCGATCAGGGCAGGCAGAGCAGCGGGGGTGTTCTTCTTGTTGGGCAGACCGCGCTTTGCGGCTTCCTCTTCCCACTCGGCAGTGTAGCCGTTGCCGTTGAAGATGACGCGGCGGTGGTCGCGGATGGTGCGCTTGACCAGAGCAATCACAGCGCTGGTAAAGTCCTCAGCACCCTCCAGCTCGTCGGCGTAGCCCTTCAGTTCCTTTGCAACGGCGGTGTTCAGGATGGTGTTGGCATCACTCAGGTTCTCAGCGGAACCGGGCATACGGAACTCGAACTTGTTGCCGGTGAAGGCAAAGGGAGAGGTACGGTTGCGGTCGGTGGTATCCTTGCTGAACTTGGGCAGGACATCAACGCCCAGATCCATCTTCATCTTGACGGGGCCGGCATAGGGGGAATCGGATGCGATAGCATCGATGACAGCTTCCAACTCTTCGCCCACGAAGATGGAAATGATAGCCGGAGGTGCCTCGTTGGCACCCAGACGGTGATCGTTGCCGGGAGTGGCAACGGAGGTGCGCAGCAGATCGGCGTACTCGTCAACAGCCTTGATGACAGCAGCCAGGAACACAAGGAACTGCAGGTTCTCCATGGGGGTGTCGCCCGGGTCGAGCAGGTTCTCGTGGGTGGTGGACATGGACCAGTTGTTATGCTTGCCGCTGCCGTTCACGCCCTCAAAAGGCTTCTCATGCTGCAGGCAGACCAGACCGTACTTGGGAGCGATCTTCTTCATCATCTCCATCGTCAGCAGGTTGTGGTCGATGGCAACGTTGGTGGTGTCGAAGATGGGAGCCAGCTCATGCTGGCAGGGAGCAACTTCGTTGTGCTTGGTCTTGGCGGGAATGCCCAGCTTCCACAGCTCTTCGTCCAACTCCTTCATAAACTCGGAGACCTCGGGACGAATGACACCGAAGTAGTGCTCTTCCAGCTCCTGACCCTTGGCAGAGGGGGCACCGAACAGGGTGCGGCCGGTGAGGATCAGATCCTGACGGGCTTCGTAATCTTCCTTCTTAATAAGGAAGTACTCCTGCTCGGGGCCGACGGTGGTGGAGACGTAATCCACATCCTTGCCGAACAGCTTCAGGATGCGAACTGCCTGATTGGACAGTGCGTTCATGGAACGCAGCAGGGGGGTCTTCTTATCCAGAGCCTCGCCGGTGTAGCTGACGAATGCGGTGGGGATGCACAACACGTCATCCTTCACGAATGCGTAGCTGGTGGGGTCCCATGCAGTGTAGCCGCGGGCCTCGCAAGTGGCGCGCAGACCGCCGGAGGGGAAGGAAGATGCATCGGGCTCGCCGCGCACCAGCTCCTTGCCGGAGAACTCCATGATGGCGGTGCCGTCGCCCACAGGGGAAACAAAGCCATCGTGCTTCTCACTGGTGATGCCGGTCAGCGGCTGGAACCAGTGGGTGTAGTGGGTGGCACCCAGCTCCATGGCCCAGCGCTTCATCACGCTGGCCACAACGTTTGCCACCTCAATGTCCAGCGGAGCACCCTTGTGCAGGGTGTTCTTCAGGCTCTTATAGGTTGCGCTCGGCAGGCGCTCCTTCATCACATGTTCGTTAAAGACCTTGCTGCCGTAGATTTCCATAACATTCGCTGCCATAAATCCTACTCCTTACTTGATCTTATTTTTCTTACCCTTTCGTCTGCATTCTGGTCTGCCGCAATGCCGCACCCAGAAGTACGAAAGCATCTTAACAAAAACGGCGCCGCGAGTCAGGAGGTGACCCACAGCGCCGTTGCTGTCTATGATTTGATTATAGCCTCTGCCGGGCAAAAAGGCAATTGACAAATCTGACGATTCTGTACAAACAGCTTCCTGCATTTTTGGAGCATCCGCACTTGGTATGACTTTTTAAGAGAACGAACCCTCTCCGCCCGATGGGAAAAACCCTCTCAGTCATTGCTTGCGCAATGCCAGCTCTCCCGAAGGGCGAGCTTTTATCCAGCTGCCGGGTAAGTTTATTCATCATCGGAAAAGATTGTTGTTTTCCGTCCCTGCTCATAAAGCTTCCCCCTCGGGGGAGCTGGCAAAGCCGTCAGGCTTTGACTGAGAGGGTTCAGGCAGCGCAGCAAAAAGATGCATTTACCCGATGGGGTCCCTTCTGGTGAAAATGTGTTTTTAATATACGGTGCCATTGCCCGTTACGGCCCCGCTTTGTGAAAAAAGAGCTTCCGGAAAATCCGCAGATTTTCCGGAAGCTCAAATATTAAAAATAAAACTTCCGCTGAAGATACCCAGAGTGAAACGGAGGGTATTCAAATCGTTAAATCACCTGAAAGAGGAAGAACTTCAGATAATTCGTCTCCGGCACACCCCACAGGATCGGATGATCCGGTGCCTGCTGTTTCACCTCGATCTGCCGCAGCTGGCGGTGCGCATCCTTTGCAGCGGCGCGCAGCATCTTGATGAACAGCTCCTCGGTGGCAAAGTGGGAGCAGCTGGCAGTTGCCAGATAGCCGCCGCGAGGCAGCAGCTTCATGGCACGGTAGTTGATCTCCTTGTAACCGCGCATGGCGTTCTCCACAGTGCGGCGCGCCTTGGTAAAGGCCGGCGGGTCCAGAATGATAAAATCGTAGGGGTGTCCCTCTCTTTCCAAGCGGGGCAGCAGCTCAAAGGTGTCCTCGCACAAAAAGTCCATATTGGTCAGACCGTTGCGCTGGGCATTGCGCTGCGCCATGGCAATGGCCTCGGCGCTGATGTCGGCGGCGGTCACACGGGCAGCGCCGCCCGCAGCGGCGTTCAGTGCAAAGCTGCCGGTGTGGGTAAAGCAGTCCAGCACGGTGTGACCTGCAGCAAGGCGTGCCACCGCCCGGCGGTTGTACTTCTGATCAAGGAAGAAGCCGGTCTTCTGGCCGTTCTCGAAGTCCACATGATAGTAAACTCCGTTCTCACAGATCTCGGTCTGGGTGCTTGCCGGGTGAGTCTCACCGGGCAGCTCAAACCAGCCTTTGTTCTGCTCAAGACCTTCCTTTGCGCGCAGAGCCTCATCGTTGCGCTCGTAGATGCCGTCGATGGTCTGGCCGTCGGCGCGCAGGACTTCTGCCAGAATGGGGAAGAGGACGGGCTTGAGCTTTTCCATGCCCACGCTCAGGGTCTGCGTGACGAGGATGTTGCTGAACCGATCCACAGTCAGGCCGGGGAACTGGTCGGCTTCGCCAAAAATGACGCGGCAGGCAGAAAGGTCTGCAGGTTCCAGCACGGTCTTGCGGTAGTTCCATGCATATTCCACCCGGCGGCGCCAGAAGGCTGCATCAAAGGTGTCATTGGCGTTGCGGGAGATCAGCCGCACGCGGATCTTGCTCTTGAGCGAAACGAAGCCGGTGCCAAGGTAGGAACCCTTGGTGCTGACCACATCGGCCAGCGTGCCGTTTTCCGGCTCATTTTCCGGGGAATGGAGGATGTCGTTCTCATACACCCAGGGGTGCCCGCCCACCAGCAGGCCCTCGGCGTGTTTGTTGACGGTATACACAGGGTAAGCGCGTTCTTTCATATGGTTCTCCTTATCATGGACGAACTCCCTTCGTCCCGCGTTCGCTCGACACGCTTACCGTGCGGGTAGGCTCCCTCATTGAGGAAGCTGGCTGCGAAGCAGACTGAAGGAGTAAAAATCTACCCTTTATAATAGCACAAAATCATGTTATTATAAATAAGAAATGCCAAAAAACCGCATGAAAGAGGGATGCATTATGGAGATCGAACGCAAATGGATGGTGAAGGGCTGGCCGGAGGGGCTGCCCCTCAGGGAGGAATTTGCCATGCGGCAGGGCTATATCAGCGTGCGGCCCACCGTGCGCATCCGGGAAGAAGCCCTCACCGGCGGCAGAACGGACTACATCCTCTGCTTCAAATCCGGGGGCGGCCTTGCCCGTGAGGAGATCGAGCGCAGCATCGACAAAGAACTGTTTGATGATCTGGAATACAAGATTATCGCTAAACCTCTCATCCCGAAGCTGCGCCGCAGCTACACCCTGCCGGACGGTTCTGTGCTGGAAGTGAACCATGTGGACGAAGGCCAGCCCACCGAGTTCTGGTATGCCGAGGTGGAGTACCCCACGGTGGAAGCAGCCCTTGCATGGCAGCCGGAAAGCTGCGGCCTTGGCGATTACCTCAAGGATGAAGTGACGAACCAGCCCGGCCAGAGCATGGGCGAATACTGGGTGGAGACAAGAGGATGAAAAAAGTAAAACTCAAACTGGAACTGCAGTACAACTCCCCGGTGATCCTCACATTTTTCCTGCTGTCACTTCTGGTGCTGTTCCTCGACCAGTGGACGGACGGGTGGACGACGATGCATCTGTTCTGTGTCTACCGCTCCTCGCTGAAGGACCCGCTGTTCTACATCCGGCTGTTCGGCCATGTGCTGGGCCATGCCAGCTGGGACCACTTTCTGAATAACATGCTGCTGCTGCTCGTTGTTGGCCCGCCAATGGAAGAAAAGTACGGCAGCAAGCCGCTTTTGTGCGGCATGGTGTTCACCGCTCTGGTCACCGGCGTGCTGCAATGCGTGCTGTTCCCACGTTCGGGGCTGCTGGGCGCGTCCGGCATCGTGTTCATGCTTATCATGCTTTCGTCGCTGGCGGGCTTCTCCGGCGGCATCCCGGTCACCATGCTGCTGGTTGCAGCGCTGTACTTTGGTCAGCAGGTGTACGATATCATTTTTGTGCATGATAATGTGGCAAACTTCATGCACATTGTGGGCGGCTTATGCGGCACTGCCTTTGGCTACTACAGTGCGTTGCACAGCCGCCGCAGGCCGGCAAAAGCGGTGAAGTTTTCCAGCACGAACAGCCGCCGGAAGCGCTGAACCCACTGTGGACATAGGCTGATTTTGAAAAATTTGCAAACAGGTATTGACAAACGAAAAATCCGTGGTTTAATATAGCCAAATTCAATACACTAAACCGTTGAAGCGGAGATAACGGCGAACCATGCCTGTACAGAGAGCCTGCGCAGCTGAGAAGCAGACCGGAAACAGTTCGTCAAGGAAAGTGTGACTTTGCGTTATATTTTCCCGAAATGGACCGCTGAGGGTGCAGGGAACTGCGGAGAACTTTCGCCGCACAGTATTCTGCAACGTAGGGCATACGTCAGTTGCCGGGGATGTGTTGGCATCTCGCCAAGTGCATGGGGTCATGCCCATGAAGTCAGGGTGGCACCGCGGATAAAAGGCCAAATTTTATTCGTCCTTGACAGAAGAAAATTCTTCTGTTAGGGGCGTTTTTCTTTTCCACTCCCTCGGCAGAAGAGCCGGGGGAGTTTTTGTTTTAGGGCTCCCTTGTTTCCGGCACGAAGGCTCATGCCTGTGGTTGCGGCCACGAAACCCTGAACAAAACAAATGCACCCGGTTGCTGCGGTTCTGCCCACAGGCCGGGTGCATTTTATATTTTAGGAAAAATTACAGGTCACTGCGCGGGGAAGCTGCCATGGCCCAGAAGTTCAGCTCGTGCTCCGAGCAGGCATGGAAGATCTCGCGGCAGCGGGCAAGGCGCTCGTCGCTCAGGCCTTCGCAGACTTTTTCTGCAAACGCGGCCCAGTCGCGGCAGGCCGCCTCATAGCCCTTGTCAGCATAGTCCACCACCAGCGCACCATAAAGGGTATCCTGCACGGAAGGCTTTTCTTCCAGCAGTTTCTGGAAGATCCAGCCATAGCTCAGCATACAGGGCAGGCAGGCCATCATACACTCGGCCGCGCCATCGCCATTTTTGGCGGCTTCGATCATAGAGTCCACATAGGCACGGTTCTCCGGCCGCAGCGGCAGGCTCTGGATGCCTTCATCGGTCAGTCCAAAGTGCTTGAGATAGTGCAGGCGGGCTGCATCCTCGCTCTCATTCACGAAGGAAAGCAGGGAATAGTAGGTGCGGATGGTCTGCATATCCTTTGCCTTGGTCATGCCCCAGGCAAACACCTTGGCATATTCCCGCAGGTAAAGACTGTCCTCCACGATGTAGCCCTTGAAGCAGGCTTCATCCAGTGTGCCATCCGCAAGGTGGGTCAGAAATTCTGAGTGCAGACATTGCTCCCACACAGGCAGACTTTCCTGCACCAGCTGCTGCACAAAGGTCTGCTCACTCACCCACAAACTCTCCCTTCAGTGCAAACATATGGTCCATCGGGCCGGAGCCGTGGCCCAGATCCAGCATGGCAGAAAGACAGCCGGAAATGTAGGCCTTTGCGCGCTCCACCGATGCATCCAGATCATAGCCCTTTGCCAGATTAGACGCAATGGCGCTGGATAGGGTGCAGCCGGTGCCGTGGGTATTGGGGTTTGCAATGCGCTTGCCGCGGAACCATTTGCCGCAGCTGTCCCGCCACAGAAGGTCGTCGGCATCGTTGATCTGGTGGCCGCCCTTGCACAGCACGGCACAGTGGTATTTCTCGCTGATCAGCTTTGCAGCGGCCTCCATTCCGGCCGCATCGGTGATCTTCATGCCGGAAAGGATCTCAGCCTCCGGAATGTTGGGGGTGACCACCTCTGCCATGGGCAGCAGTTTTTCGGTCAGTGCCTGCACGGCATCGTCCCGCAGCAGCTTGGAGCCGGAGGTGGCAACCATCACCGGGTCCACCACGATATGCTTTGCGCCGTAGGTGTGCAGCTTTTCGGCGATCACACCGATCAGCTCTGCCGAGGATACCATGCCGATCTTGACGGCATCCGGGTAGATGTCGGTAAAAATGGCGTCGATCTCCTGTGCCAGAAATTCGGGCGTGGCTTCAAAAATGCCGGTCACACCTGTGGTGTTCTGGGCAGTCAGTGCGGTAATGGCGCTCATGGCGTACACGCCGTTTGCAGTCATGGTTTTGATATCGGCCTGGATGCCAGCACCGCCGCTGGAATCGCTGCCGGCAATCGTCAATGCAGTTTTCATGGTTACAACTTCCTTTGCAAAAAATGCGGAAATGCCCGCAAGGAGGCATCTCCGCACTTTGAAGCAGCAGTATCTCCCTACGTTGGCATTGTCCAAATCAGGTCACAGGTCTGGGCAAACAGCCCACTCTCAGCCTGCTTTTGCAGGCTCCCTTTTTCTGCGTTCAAGAATACCACAGTGCCGCTGCATTTGCAAGGGGATGGCCCTTTTCAATCGGCCCGCTGCGTGGTAAAATGGAAAAAACAAAGGGGGAAATACCATGAACATCACGGTCTATCTTGGAGCAAATGCGGGCAATGATCCTGCGCTGGCGGAAGCTGTCCGGGAACTGGGCAGCTGGATCGGTGCAAACGGGCACCGCCTTGTGTACGGCGGCTCCCGCAGCGGCCTGATGGGTCAGCTTGCCCAGAGCGCGCTGGACGCAGGCGGCACGGTGACCGGTGTGGAACCGCAGTTCTTTGTGCAGCAGGAGCTGCAGCACGATGGCCTGACCGAGCTGATCGTCACCAAGGACATGACCGAGCGCAAGACGAAGATGATCGAGCTGGGCGATGCCTTCATCGCATTCCCCGGCGGTACCGGCACGCTGGAAGAAATTGCAGAAGTGATGTCCCGGGTCTCGCTGGGTCAGCTGGATGCGCCCTGCATCCTTTATAATCTGAACGGCTACTACGACAGCCTGAAAGCACTGCTTGCCAAAATGATCGAGAAAGGCCTTTCCACGCCGCAACGCCAGCAGGGCATCCGATTTGCGGCGAATCTGGAAGAGATCACAACAATTTTGAATAAAGCCTAAAAGGAAACGCTTCCCAGCCGGGAAGCGTTTCCTTTTTATATCATTCTCCCAGTGCAGTGCGGATATTTGCCAGCACCTTCTGGCTCAGCAGCACAAAAGCCTGCTTGGTGCGTCCGGCAGAAACATTCGCGCAATGCACATTCTCACGGGCAAAGAAGTCTTCACCCACCGGGCCGGCAGCGGCACGGGTGTCACAGAAGAAGTGGGTGCCCGGCAGAGCAAGCCACTGTTCCAGAGCAGCAGAGTCAAAGCCCGGGCCGATGGAGGTGTTGAACAGCACCTTTCCCTCGCCCAGCTGCGCAAATTCGTCCTTGCCCAGCAGCAGGACATTTTTGTTCAGGCAGGTGAACACCACCTCGCTCTCGGTCAGCAGCTGTGCCAGCGGCTTATAGGCCATGCCCACAGCTTCGGCATCCGGCTTGCGGGTGCGGCTGTAATAGGCAATGTCGGCACCCATGAACTGCAGCGCGTCGGCGATCATTTTGCCGGACACACCCAGCCCGATGATGCCTGCCTTCAGCCCGGTGATCTCCACCGGCTCGTCCCGCAGCATGGGCATCCCAAAACCGTGCAGGATGCCGGTGAGCTCATGCAGGACGTACTCCACAACGCCGCGGTCGCCGTAGTCCCGGATGCCCAGCACTTTGATGCCGCGGGTGCGGGCATAGGCGATATCTACGTTGGCGCTCTCTTCCGAATACAGACTGCAGCACATGCCGATGTAACGGATATTCGGGCAGCGCTCGATCACGCTTTTGCCCATGCGGGAGGTATAGCTCAGAAGCACGGCATCTGCATCCCCGATACGCCGCACGATCTCGTCATCGTCCGCCGGGATATCGCGGTACAGGGTCACTTCTTCTGCATACTGATGCAGTTCCTGCTCAGCGGAGGGAATCAGGCTGACCGGCTCAATGGCTACCAGTTTATGGAACATGTGCAGATCCTCCTTTTAATAGAAACACACAGGGGAAGCGAGATTGCGCAGCAGGGAAACCACACTCCAGCCAGCAATGGCGCTGGTGGAAGAGCAGATATCCACCACAGCCTTCACACCCTCGATCTCGGCAGTGATACGGTGATCGTCACCCACCCAGCCGGGGACCGAATGCATGGTCACGCCGGTGATCTCCGGGCCGGTGGTGGCCAGAGAGGTGGCCACGGCTACGTTGACCCGGCGCGGGAAGGTGGCAATGGCCTGCTTGGCATTGCCTGTGAACACAGTGGTCTTTTCCGTATCGGTGAGCAGGTGGTCGGCCCATACCGGCGTGTTGCGGAAGCCCTTGGCTCCGGTGTGGGTCTCAATGCCTGCCGTCTCGGCCAGCTTCTGCGCCTCGGCCATCAGAGTGACGGTCTGCAGCACATCAAAGCCGCCGATGGCACCGCTTGCCAGATGCACCTTGGCACCGCCCTCCACGGCAGCGGCCTTGACCTGCCCGTAAAAATCAAGGTCCGCAAAGGCACCAATGGAAATAATGACCAGGTTCACACCTTTTTTCAGCACAGGCACAGCCATGGCGCGCACAGCCTCCACCGAAGCAGTCTCCACGATGTACTCCGGCTCCAGCGCCAGCAGGGCATCCACATCGTCACACACGGCACAGCCCACCGTTTCGGCAGTCTTTTCCGCCGAAGCACGGGTGCGGCTGGTCACGCCCACCAGCTCATAGTCCGGCAGCAGACCGTTCTTCCATGCGTTGGCCACAATGCCGCCCAGAAAGCCGCAGCCTACAATGCCAAATTTTGTTTTCATATCCTAAACTCCTTTTTCTGCTTTTTCCAAAGAAAGCAGCATATTCCATTAAAGTATATCATATCAAAACAAAAAATGATATAATAAGGCGCAAGAAAGGAGAAGGCTATGTCGAAAACAAAGGAGCTTTTCTGGACGTTTTTCAAAATTGGAGCGTTCACGTTTGGCGGCGGCTACGCCATGGTAGCCCTGCTGCAAAATGAGTTTGTAGAAGAAAAAAAGTGGGTAACAAAAGAAGAATTTCTGGACATGGTGGCAATTGCGGAGTCTACGCCCGGCCCGGTGGCGGTGAACAGTGCCACCTATATCGGCTACAAGATCGAGGGTACGGCAGGTGCGGCAGCGTCCACGGTGGCGGTATGTCTTCCGTCCTTCGCGGTCATTTATCTGATCTCGCTGTTCTTTGACCAGTTCCTCCGCCTTTCGGTGGTGGCAAGTGCGTTCCACGGCATTCAGGTGTGTGTGATCTATCTGATCCTTTCCGCCGGACTGAAAATGCTGAAGCAGCTGGAACACAGCGTCTTCAATATTGTCATCCTGACCACGGTTGCGGCAGCGATGGTGGGCTGTTCCATTGCAGCAGTGTCCTTCTCTTCCATTTTTTACATCCTGTTCAGCGGTGCGGCCGGGCTGCTGGTGTATGCAGTACAGCAGCTGCGGAAGGGGGAGAAGAAGCCGTGATCTATGTAGAACTTTTCTGGAATTTCCTCATGATCGGCGCGCTGTCCTTTGGCGGCGGCTACGGCATGATCTCGCTGGTGCGCGAAACGGTGCTGGGGCACGGCTGGCTGACGGAAGGCGAATTCCTCAGCTTTATTGCGGTGTCAGAGTCCACACCCGGCCCGCTGGCCATCAATATGGCCACCTTCATTGGTTCTTCACAGGGCGGCTTCTGGGGCGCGCTGTGCGCCACGCTGGGTGTGGTGCTGCCGTCTTTTGTCATTATCCTGCTCGTTGCATCGGTGCTGCAGAATTTGATGAAATATGCCGGTGTCAATGCATTTCTGGGCGGGGTGCGGCCCTGCGTGGTGGCAATGATCCTGGCAACTGCAGTCAACATGGCGCTTTCTACGCTGGCCGGGTTTGCAGCGGACAAGGCAGGCATTGCGCCGGATCTCCGTTCCATTGTGGTGTTCCTGCTGCTGTGGGGGCTGCATCTGCTGTGCCGCAAAAGGAACGGCAAGGCACCATCCCCCATTCTCATGATCCTGATTTCCGCAGGGCTGGGCATCCTGTTCTGGGGAGCATAAAAAATAACGCGCCGGGTGGTTCTCGTTGAACGATCCGGTGCGTTTTGTTGTAAAAAGCCGGGCACAGGAAAACTCATGGCTCCCTGTGCCCGGCTTCAGCTTTTATTGGAATTTAGGCGCTGTGCGATCAAGCTGCAACGGAAGAAGCAGCTTCGCTGGAAGCAGCCTCACTGGAAGCGGCCTCAGAAGAAGCGGCCTCGCTGGAAGCAGCCTCAGAAGAAGAACCGTTCTCCTCTGCAACAGCGGAAGAAGCGCTCTCCTCGGCCTCAGCAGCAACAGAAGTGCTGGTAGAAGCAGCCTCGGAAGAGGATGCAGCAGTGGAGGAAGCAGAACCGCCGCAAGCGGTCATGCCAACAGCCAGAGCCAGAGCAACAACAGCAACACAAACATTCTTGAGTTTCATATCTAAAATCTCCTTGCCATACGCAAATGTATTTTGCAGAAGGCCCTACAGGAAGTGCCTTTCTGCAAGTGGATATTCTAGTCTTTTTTGCGAAAAAATCAAGAGCTTTTTTGGCTAAGAAGTGAGATTTCAATGATAATCTACGATTTTGTTATAATTTATCGCTAAAAGTCAAAGAGTTTTTGTTAAACTGATCGAAGCGCGGAGAGACTCAGGAAAGAATTTTTTACCGTGTTGTAATCACTTTGTAATTTCTTTCATTGTTTGTTCCCTTGAATCAAGACGGGAATGCATGTTCCCTAAAGAGAAATAAAGAAATGCAAAAGTGAGGATGATGCGGCTCCGGAAACGGAAAAGAACCATTTGTCATATGACAGTTGACCTGCGGAGAAAGAAAAGATGGTAAACTTTGTGCAGCAAACCTGAACAAAAATATCAAAAAATGACAAGTGTTATTTGAAAGTGATTTTTATTGGACATAAAAAGTGGATAATACAGACACAGCAGGGGATGAACGGGTTCCCTGAAAATAAAACATGTGTTTTGGAGGAAATAAAGATGAAGTACTATGTTACATTGACCGGACTCAACTACCGCTTCGGCACTCAGCCGTTTACAGTAGGCCAGAAGGTAAAGCTGGTCAAGGAGCCGGAGAATGGCTTTGACCGCGAAGCCATCCGCGCAGAACTGCCGGGTCTGGGCAAGGTGGGTTATGTGGCCAACAGCACTCACACCGTGCTGGGCGACTGTTACAGCGGAGGCCGCATCTATGATAAGATCGGCGCTGCTGCCACCGCAAAGGTGAAGTATGTGCTTGCCAATGCGGTGGTATGCAGCGTAAAGGCGGCGGATATGGGGCAGACTGGCCTGCCGCCGGTCGATCCGGCTACGGGTCTGCCCTTTGGCAGCGAAGATAAAGATATTTCGTTCTGAAAGGAGAAAATCCAGAATGGGAAAACTGACTATCGAAGGAAGAGCGTCGAAGAAGTATGATTATGACCAGATGAGCGTCTCTGTGACATTTCACAGCCGGATGAGCACTACGTCACAGGCCCTGAAAAATGTGATGCGGCAATCAGAATTGTTTTTGGAAAAGCTGGATGCTGCAGGAATCGCGCCGGAAAATGTGCAAATCGGAAAGGACTCGACGGAGGAAGAAAGCTATCATGAGCCTTACACGGTGCGGGCAAACCGTGAGCTGAAAATCAGCACTGCGTTCAGCATGGATTTCGCAAATTATATCCGATATCTTATAGAGGAAAATGAGCTGGATGCGGAAATTGAGACGAACTATGCTTTTTCCAATCAGGAAGCAATCCGTGCAGAACTGATTCGGCTTGCGCTGGAGGATTCCAAGGCGAAAGCAGGTGATATCGCGCAGACTATGGGGCAGAAGCTGGTCGGAATCGAATCGGTCGTGGTTGGAAATGACCCTGTGAGACCGCTGGTCTATTCAGCCAGCCAAGGAGAAAATGAATGTGGCGATGGCTATTATGAGCAGCTGATGTCGGTGCTGTCCAGAAGGGTGAAGGCTCCGACAACGGACCGGAGTGAATCCGTTAAGGTCGTCTGGCTTACAGAGTGACAAGCTCCGCGTTCTCTGCACATTTTCTCTCTTCCCGTCATACACCGGGCAAAGGGGGAATGTATCGTGAACCAGATCGTTTTCACTGCGTGGGTACTGCTGTTTCCGGCGGCGTGCACTACACTGGGGGCAGCAGGCGTGTTTTTGCTGCGGCGGCGGTCGCGGCCCTGCACGCAGCGCATCCTGTGCGGCATGGCAGCGGGCATCATGCTGGCGGCCAGTGTGTGGAGCCTGCTGCTGCCTGCTATCCAGCGCGGACAGACTTTGCCGCTTCCGGCATGGATCCCATCGGCAGTGGGGCTTGTGCTTGGCGCAGTGGGCCTTTTGCAGGTGGAACAGTTTGCCGGGCAGCTGCTGGCAGGCGGGGCCGGGCACGGCGGACGTATGGTGCTGGCTGTAACATTGCACAACCTGCCCGAGGGTATGGTGGCGGGCCTTGCCGCTGCACTGGCATTGACCGGGGAGCCGGATGCCATCAGCGGTGCACTGGCGCTGAGCCTTGGCATCGGCCTGCAGAATATCCCGGAAGGTGCAGCAGTCAGCCTGCCGCTGGCCCATAACGGCCGCACCCGCAGTCAGGCGTTTTTTGCGGGAGCGGCTTCCGGGCTGGTAGAGCCGTTGGGGGCATTGCTTGCCTTTGCTCTGGCCGAATGGGTCAGTACTGCGCTTCCGTGGCTGCTCAGCGCAGCGGCGGGCTGTATGGTGTGCGTGACCGCACAGGAGATGATCCCGCAGGCCGTGGAGGGCGACGAGCCTGTCGGTGTTGTAAGCATCGTGCTGGGATTTGCGCTGATGATGGCGCTGGATGTGGCATTGTAAGAAAAAAGGGCTGCTGCAAAATCAATGCCGTTAAAATAACAGGATAAAAGCAAAGCGCAGTACAAAACGCGAAAGCGCAGAGAATGTACTGCGCTTTTTGGATTTTAGAGGACATCACATTTTCTGACTTTGGGCTATCCTATTTGATCGTTTCATGCGTGGGCCGTGAAATGATACCTCCCACCCCTTGCAATCTGCCTGCGTTTATGGTACAATATTCTGGCATTCAGAAGGATGTGTCGGACAGCGCCTGCTGCGTGGTTCGGCATACGGATGCGGGTCCTGTACGATGGATTCGCTGTGAACCAGGTCAGGTGGGGAACCAAGCAGCCTTAAGCAGTGTGTTCGTGCGTTTCAGTAAGCCTGCATCCGTATGCCGAGTTACGCAAGGCGGGGACAAAACCCCGTCAGCGCTGTCCTTTTTATTTTGCAGGAAAGGGGAGAGAACCATGTACCGTGCCTTGTACCGCAAATGGAGACCGCAGCGTTTTGAGGATGTGGTAGGCCAGCGGGCCATTGTTACTGCGCTGAAAAACCAGATCACGGCAAACCGTGTGGGCCATGCCTACCTGTTTACCGGCGTGCGCGGCACCGGCAAAACCACCTGCGCCAAGATCTTTGCAAAGGCAGTCAACTGCCTGCATCCGGTCAATGGAGACCCCTGCGGCGAGTGTGAGATCTGCAAGGGCATCGATAACGGCAGCATTCTGGACGTGGTGGAGATGGATGCGGCTTCCAACAACGGTGTGGACGATATCCGCGACCTGCGCGACGAAACAGCTTACACTCCCAGCGCCTGTAAATATAAGGTATACATCATCGATGAGGTGCACATGCTGTCCACAGCAGCATTCAATGCGCTGCTCAAAACGCTGGAAGAACCGCCTGCCCACGTCATCTTTATTCTGGCAACCACTGAGATCCAGAAGGTGCCCGCCACCATTCTTTCCCGCTGCCAGCGGTACGATTTTACCCGCATCGGGCCGGAGGATATCGCCCGCCGGGTGGAATATATTGCAGGTGAGGAAAAGCTGGAGCTTTCGCCGGACGGTGCGGAACTGATCGCCCGTCTGGCCGACGGTGCACTGCGCGATGCGTTGTCCATTCTGGATACCTGCGCAGGCGTTACGGCGAAAATCGATGCCGATGTGGTGCGCCGCATGGCAGGTGTGACCGACCGCAGTTATCTGTTCCGCATTTCGGACGCACTGGAAGCGCAGGACGGTGCCACAGCACTGGCCCAGCTGGCACAGCTTCGCCAGCAGTCTGTGGATGTCAAGCGTCTGACAGAGGAATTGATCGCGCATTATCGTGCTTTGATGCTGGCAGCATTGCCGGGCGGGCAGAGCCTTCTGTCCGGCGTTTCGCCGGAGGAGGAGGCTTTGTATCTGGAAAAAGGCCCGCAGCTTGGCCAGCGGGAGGCCATTCGTGCCATCCGTGCGCTGGGCAGTGCGCTGGAACATATGACCCGCGGCAGCGACCAGCGGATCGAGCTGGAACTTGCACTATTTGGCTTATCCGAACCGCCCCAGCAGCCGCAGGCAGTTCCTGTGCAGGCCGCGCCTGTCCGTGCTGCAGCTCAACCCGCAGCGCCGCAGCCGTTTGCCTCGGCAACTGCTGTGCAGCCCTTTGCAAGCGCTCCGACTACCCAGCCGCCAATACCGTCCGTTCCTGTGGTGCAGCCTGCAGCGGAACCGAAACCTGTAAAGGCAGAACCTTCCGTGCCGTCGGAAATATCTGTAGAGCAGACTTCACCCGTCCAGACCGAAGAGCTGCCGCCGCTGCCGGAGGAACCGCCCGTGCAGCAGGCCGGAATGCTGCCTTGGGACGAGCCTGCCGCGCAGGCCGCACAGCCAGCTGCACCCATGCCGGCAGAGTTGGAACCTGTTCCGCAGCCAGAACCGCCCAAACCTGCACCCACGCCCGCTGCAAAGCCTGTGCCGGAAAAGCCGCAGGATGCCGGGCAGGAAGGGACTGCGCTGTATCCGTACTGGCCGCAGGTGGTACAGCAGCTGCAGGAAAAAGATCCCATGCTCTACACCTATCTGCGCAAGTCCAAGGCTTACTTTGATGGCACCCGCGTGCTGATCGACGGCGGCAAGACCTTCCGCGATTTTATCCGCGCCAACAAGGACAGCCAGCGCCTGATCAAAAAGCTGATCAAGGATGTGTCCGGTACGGCGGTGCCCATTGGTCCCTATGAACCAAAGAGCGCTGGCAAAACGGTCTCCAACGCAGAGCAGTCGCTTCGTGCACTGGAAAAGCTGGGGTTGGATGTGTCCATTGAGGATTCCGCAAGGAAAACGAGATCATAAAAATACATTGCATCAATAAGGAGAAACGATTATGAAAGCAAGAATGCCCGCAGGCTTTGGCCGCCCCGATATGAACGCCCTCATGCGTCAGGCACAGAAGATGCAGGAAGATATGAAAGCCAAACAGGCCGAGCTGGAAGCTGCCGAGTACACCGGCAGCGCTGCCGGTGAGATGGTCACTGTTAAGATGAACGGCAAGCACGAAGTGCTGTCCATCACCATCAAGCCCGAGGCTGTGGACCCGGATGATGTTGAAATGCTGGAAGATATGGTGGCTGCTGCCATCAACGCAACCGTCAAGCAGGTGGACGAAACTGCCGAAGCTGAAATGGGCAAGCTGACCGGCGGCATGAACATCCCCGGTCTCTGATCCGGCAGGAGGGAAGAACATGGGCTATACTGCTGCCCCGCTGGAAAAGCTGATCGAAGAATTCAGCAAGTTTCCGGGGATCGGGCGCAAGGGCGCTACCCGCATGGCGTATCAGGTGCTGAGCATGTCGGACGAAGATGCCGCCGCACTGGCGGGAGCCATTCAGGGTGCCCACACCAAGCTCCATCGCTGCCGTATCTGCCAGAATTATACAGAAGCGGATATCTGCCCCATCTGTGCGAGTGCAAAACGCGATCCTTCTGTGATCTGCGTGGTGGAAACGCCCCGCGATGTGCAGGCGTTTGAACGCACAAGGGAGTATCACGGCTTGTACCATGTGCTGCACGGTCTGCTCAGCCCGATGGACGGAATTACTGCCGAACAGCTGTGCGTCAAGGAACTTCTGGCCCGCTTGGGCGACGGCAAGGTGAAAGAGGTCATCATGGCCATGAACCCCACGGTGGAGGGTGAAGCCACCGCTATGTATCTGGCAAAGCTTATCAAGCCTCTGGGCATCAAGACCACACGTCTGGCCTACGGCCTGCCGGTGGGTGCAAGTCTGGAATACACTGACGAAACCACTTTGTACCGTGCACTTTCTGGCCGTGGTGAGCTGTGAATTGGGAAAAATTTACAGTTTCTTCAAAAACAGCCCTTGCAAAACCATAAAAAAATGGTATACTGATACAACAAACCACAATGGAGAAAGGAGGCGCGCGGAATGGCACCCACTAAGGAGCGTCCGGCAACAAAAACCATTGCCACAAACCGTGAAGCGCGCCATGAATACTTCGTTCTGGAAGCGCTGGAAACCGGTGTTGAACTGAAAGGTACGGAGGTCAAGAGCCTGCGTGCCGGAGGGGTCAACCTGAAAGACAGCTGGGTCGATATTGAGGATGGTGAACTGCTGGTAAAGGGAATGCATATCAGTCCCTACGACCACGGAAACATGTTCAATCAGGATCCGATGCGCGTCCGGCGCCTGCTGGCACACAAAAGTGAGATCCGGCGGCTGCATCAGCAGTGCAAGCTGCAGGGATTTACCCTTGTGCCGCTTTCGCTCTATTTCAAACATGGCCGCGTGAAAATGGAAGTGGGCCTTTGCAAAGGCAAAAAGCTCTACGATAAGCGTGCCGATGCCGCCCAGCGCGATGCAAAGCGTTCCATTGACCGTGCCATGAAGTCCAACGGCAAATACTATTGATCTTTTCAGACCGCTTCCTGAAGCGGAACTTTTTCAAAGCTTTCTGCACACCGCAAGGTGTGCTTTATAAGGGGGCGTAAAGGTTTCGACGGGGAGAGTGAGGTCTGGGCAGCGGGTAGCAGTGGGGGAACTGCTCTATAACTCCTCCAAAAAAATTAACTGACAATAACAATTCTCAGTTGCTCGCAGCCTGAGTGCTGCGCGTTCCGCCCACTCTTGTGTCGTGTGGGGCCGGGGCGTCCTTTAGACACAGCACCTGAACGGACTTAAGCTTTGCGGACCGGCAGGAACTCATGAAGCTACCAATGCGCTAGCCTGACGATCGGCGTGGCGCGGCGGGAATGTTGTAGATCGCCTGCACCCGGAGATACCTGCACTGAACTCTTTTCGGACATGGGTTCGACTCCCATCGCCTCCACCATGAAAAAAAGAACGCCATTTCGTTAGGAATTGGCGTTCTTTTCTTTATCATGGTAACGTTTTTGGTAACACTATTGAGTTTTCAGGCTGCTCTCACCAGCGCATTATACAGCATTTCAATGAACTGTACCGCGCTTGGGCATCCGGTCAGCGGATAGCCTGCCAGCTGCTGCACATACTCCGGGTTTGTGAGCCATGCGACACGCTTACTTGCGCTATCGAAGTAGGACAGTTTTGCGCCCTCGGTGGCCATATAGCTTACGCCACTGAAACCGACCTCCGTACCAGACAGCAGGAACACCTTGCAGCTCAGTCCGTTAGAACCGCTCATCACATTGTCGTTCGAGTAATTGATGTACGGAATTTTGACCTGTTTGATGGCATTGCGAATATCGGCATCGATCAGGCTGATGAACGTGCCATTCAGGTACGCGGTCATGTCGGAGTTCAGGTAGTCGCAGTTGGAATCGTCCCAATTCCTCGTGGTATAGATGTCCTTCATCAGCAGCCAAGTACCGTTGCAGCTATCGTCATAGACGCTGGACGGCTTGCCCTGATGGACAATGATAAAGTCCTTGACCGTACCGTTCACTTTGATTTTAACGGTGCTGCCAACGGCCTTTGCGCCTAATCTTACATTTGCCATAAAAATTCACCTCCTTACTCAAAATTCAATCCTTGCCAGATCGGCGTTCCAAACGCCGGCAACGGTCAAGCCGTCCAGCGACCCAAAGGTGACGGAGAACGGATTTGCCGTTACGTCGGTCGCGATCTTCAATTGAAGGATATCGATATCCGCCTGCATCTTTGCAGCGGCGATGCGCAAGTCTTTGTGAGACTCCGGGGACAGGTCGTGCTCCTGAATCCGCTCTTCGACAAACAGCTGCAAGCTCTGCATCTCAGCGCTCAGATTGAGCGAGATCTCCGCATCCCGGGAAATCGCGATCACCACAGTGAAAACGAACTCAAACTCCTGATCGGTGGAAGCCGCCGGGATCTCGACACCGCGGTCATCCTGCACGAGGAGCAGGAGCGTATCTTCTGCCGCCCCGGTCTGCCGCCCGAAGAGGGCAATCTGATGCAGGGTGTAGGTATCCTCCGCGCCGGTAATGCGGATCTTCACGCGGCGGGCAGCGCTGCCGTTTTCTTCAACAGACTTGATGCCCAGCAGCTCAAGCGCATGCCGCTCGCCGGTGACGTCGGTCTGCGCGTGGAGCACAGCGGCATTTGCAAGACCGCTTCCTCCGACAGCCTGCGTAATCGTGAGCTGCTTGCCCGATACGGCATCCATCAGCAGCTCAATGCCGGCATCGGTATAAGCCAGCGTTTCCCAACTCATTGCGTGTCCTCCTTTTTGATTTCAGGCATCCGCACCGATGCAAGGATGCTTGTGCCGCAGGGTGCGGCGGCAATGTAGGCATATGCTTCTACGGGGTCACAGAACAGATACATTCCGAACACGATATTCGCAGGCTTGATCTGGTTTACCATGTGGATCAGTTCTTCGCGGTGAAGCTTATCTTCAACGTGAGTGCCGATGGTCAGCAGGTAAGCCGGATAATCCACGCGGCATGTCCACCGGCCAACGCCCAGTAACGTGTCGAGCTGTTGGTACAGAAATGCAAGTGTAAAGGGTGGGCGGGTGCACAAACGCGACAGAATGCGCTGCCGTCGAAAACTCAGCGTTTCGGTCAAAGGCTTTGCCCGGATATGCAGGACTTGTTCCCATTTCTGCACAGAATCCACATCCATGGTCTGGACAAAAAAGTTCTTCCCGATGACCCGTACACTATCAGCTGTCCGGGAAAATTGTGCTTTTTCAGCGTCACAGACCTGCTGGTATTCCGCAATTTCCCGGTAAAAAGGCGGCAAAAGGGAATGCAGGTCATGGTTCAGGTCAAGTTCCATGTAGTTCCACCTTCCCCAGCACCGGAACCTGCTGCAAAGCACCGGTCTGCTGCAGCGCCATGTCCGCAGCAATCCCATTGAGCGTCAGAGCCGAAACATTGACGACCCCATCAAGAGAGATGAGCGCGGCAAGGACACGAGCAAGATACACCTCTGCCGAGTAGGCAATGGCCGTACTGCTGATATTGACATCCCAGTTTTTACGAATCTGCAGCAGGTAGTCACTGACAGCGTCCTGCGCAGGCTGCTGTACGGTTTCAAGTTCGTGTCCGGATGCAAGGGTCAGCGTGGCAGAAATGTCTACAGGCACTGTCTTCGGCGCTGTGACGGTCACCTGCGCACCGATGGGCGCAAGCCCAAGGCCAAGCCCCTGACCGGGCGGGGGATCGATGGCATTCTGTACCATCTGCACAAGATCACTGGACGCAGGAAGAAAGTCGGCTCCCAAGATGGAGCAGCACACCGTGCCGCCACCATCCCACACGGGGTAGACCTGCACAGCGCCCACGCCGTCTATCGCTTCGATCTCCTCAACGTACTGTGCCACGTTTCCACCAAAGCTGCGGCTGTTCAGACGTTCAATGATTCTCGCGCGGAAAGGCTCATCCTCTTCGGTGTTTTCGCCGGGAATCAGAAGATCCGTCAACTGAGCGCTGTTCAATCCTTCAATGGAATCGATCGGCAGGACAGGGCCGGAGTATCGGTTGCCGATATCACCGGCAGTCTCAGCCTGCAGACGGTAGGTGCTTCCCTCCGTGATGGTGGAGATAACCACAAAATTGATACTCTCAGTGCCATTGATCGTTGAAAATCGCGCACCGATCGGAACCTCACAGTCAAAGATGCCGACCTTTACAGCGGCGGAAGCCTGCTTGCGGGTGATACCGGCCAGCACTGCCAGAAGATCCAGCGAATCTCCGGAGGCTGTCTGGACGAACGCCTGTTTCTGCACAAGGTCGAGGCTCAGATAAAAGCCCTCAAGCACGTAGGCTGCCGGGCCGAGGGAAGTCTGGATAGGGCTGGTATCGCGCTTATCATAGGTATCCGGCACCAGTGAAAGCATGTAGTCGAGGATGTTTTTGTAGGTTGCATCTGAAAAGTTCTGCATCAGAATTTCACCTCCGTTCCGGTCTTAACATCGCCGTAGACTGTTTCGACGGTAAAACTCACCGTCAAATTCTGCCCGTCGATGCTGTATTCGTAGTTTTTTAACCCCGTGATGCGGTCGTCTGTCAGCAGAGCATCCTGCAGACGGCGCTGCAGTTCTGCGGCAACATAACCGGCATCCTGTCCGACCAGCTCATCCCATTGCATACCGCTTGCAGGCTGGTAGATCTGCCAGCGATAGCGCTCTACGTTCAGGATGATCTCCACTGCCTGCTTTACGGCATCATAGCCGTCGCATGTTCCGGCGATACGTCCAGCTGCACGGTCGATCTTCCATGTCAGGGAAGGCTGAGCGACAAACTCAACGCCGCCCGATAAATCGATGCTGTTTTCCGGCAATACGGCCATTTAATCACCACCTTCATATACACGAGATAACACGACGAACTTCTGGCCACGCTGCACACGCAGAAGAAGCACCTTGTCACCGGCTTTCAGGGCCGGGTTGAGGATGATATATTTCTTATCCTTGCTCAACGGAAGGACTTTTCCATTCTCCCAGCCTTTGATGTCCTCGCTCTGTACAGAGCTGTCTGCGCCCCCTGAGAGCAGGGAATAACCAGTGTAAGGCTCCGATGGGCCGCCTGTGCTGCCGTGAACACCAGCGTGTATATGGGGCATGGCGTGCCGGTGTTTCAGCAGCGGGATCTTCTTTTCAATGACCGGCTCTGCAAGGTAGAGAATATCCTGCCGCAGTGTAGCCATTTCCGTGTTGATGGAGATTTCCAGCACATCATCATCGGGCGGGGCCTTTACCACGGTGCCGATCTGCAGATCGGTGGGCTGGTCAACGTCTCCGGCAACCCGGTTCAGCTGCAAAAGTGCTTCCACGATGTCCAAAAGATTTCCCTCCCTTACAGAGCTTTTGCTTCCAGTTCCATGGTGTGCAGATCGTTTTCCCACGTATGAGAGACCTTTTCCAGCATGACATACTTGCGGAACGGGTCGCCGTCAAGATCATTGATATTGACCAGAAGAAGCTGTCCCGCCCGCAGGCTATTGACACCCAGCGAGGTGAATTTGAGTTGCTGCAGAACGCGATTGTAATACTCCAGACTGACCTTTGCCTGCTCCTTGACCTGTGCGTCTGTGGCCGCTTCGTCCACCTTTTGATAGAGCTGCAGCAAGCCCCAGCGGGCAATGGTGTCCGAATCCTTTCGGATAAAAACATCGGACTTGCCGGTCTCCTTGTTCGGACGCACCAGCTTGATGCTGTTGTAGGTCTGGGAGTCAATGGACGTGTTGTAGCTGTAGTTGGTCATCAGGCTCTTTTCGCCGATGATGTAGTCGCTCTTCATATCAGCTGCAGAGCGCAGAGCAACACCATCTCCAGAATCGTAAAAAACAAAGACCGTGCCGGTATTCAGCAAGGTCTTCTGGATGGCAGTATTGATGATGTCGATGCAGCTTTTATCCTGCATCACGAGGGAGGGGAGTTTGTAGCCGGTATCGGCCAGCGTGCCCACATCTACCTGCAGGTCTTCACAGATCTGCTTGATAATGTCGGCGGCGCTCTGGGCATAAAATGTGTAGCTGTTATTTGCTTTCAGGTAGCGCAGCCGGTCATAGCAGACCACATCCACAGGCCCCCAACGGTCCTGCCCGCGGCTGAATACCCATCCATAAAACTGCAGTTCTCCATCTGCGGAAAACCGTACAACGTCGCCCTCTTCGATTTTGGATTGCGGCGTGCGCAGATAGGTGAAGGTAAGCTTGCCGGGATTCCCGGTGCGCTGGGTGATCCAGCTTGCGGTTGTTACGCTGTTAGTGAGGTTTAGCAGGTCTCCGGGCGTTTTGCGGCCCACGATCAGTTCATAGCTCACCGGTTCACCTCCGTGAGGTCAGAAGCGGACATCCAGCCGAATACCACCCCGGAAAAATCCTGCACGCAATACGGATGCGGGTTTGTGCGGGATACGATGCGCCGTACCTGCACCTGCTGGCCGCTGAGCGTGCCGGCAGGTGTTGGTGCAGTGCTGGTGCTGTAATATTTCCCGTTTGCCTTACGCTGGGCACCCACATAGAGTTTGCTGCTTTGGATGCTGCGTGCTGGAGTAAGGATCACTTTTACAGCACTGACAGTAGACGTTGCGACAGCAGCGGCAGAAAGCGCCCGCGTGACAGTGTTCAGCGCAGAGGATGCCGTAGTGGCTGCAGGCGAGAAGTTTCCGCTGCTGCCCTGCAGAACAGCCTTCTGCGGTGAAAAGTCCTTGTATTCAGTAATGGTCAGGTCAAAGTAAAAGTCGCCGGTCTCGCCGCCGCGCTCCTCGGTCTTGAAACTGGTAACAAGGCACTCAAAACCCATGCCGCCACCCAGAAACGGGGTGCCGTTCTCATAATAGCGCACCGGCGTATAGACGATGGGCCTTTTCTGATCCATTGCGCTCTTGAAAAACGTAATGTACACCGATGGCGGTAAAAACACGGCCGCGCTCATCCATGGGAGCCTGCGTCCGGGAAACAGACCGGAGATCGTTACCTTACGCAGCTTTGGCGTGCGCGGCTGCATGACAGGGCCAAGGCCAAGCACATTATACTCGCCATTGTCGGATTCTTTGGTCTCCGGAAGCTTTTCCGGGTTGATGGGCAGGGACAGCACGGTGCTGTCCCGTGAAAAATAAATGCGGTAAAGGCTCGGCATACATTCTCCTTAATTGACCGCAACGACACTGCCACTCTGCACGCGCTCCATAATGAGGTCGCCCAGAAGATCGGCAAGGCTCTGGCGGTCGGCTTCAGTGTTTCCGGTGTTCTGGCCTTGAACAGTAATGACCGGGGCCTGCGAGGTGAGGTTGATGTTGTTCACGAATTTACGTTCCGCAATATCAACCATCATCTTGAGCTGCTCATCTGAAAGATCAACCGTTTTTGCGATCTTACCGGTGTTGTTCTTAATTGCGCCAACATTATTCAGCAGGGAATTGACATCTGCTGCCTGAGGAACGCCCAGATCGCCAAGACCGCCCGGCCCGAACAGGTTGCCAAGGCTGAGGTTGGAACCCCAATCATATCCTCTGGTGTAGGCGCTTCCGAGATCCATGTTCTCCCACGGCTTCACATACTCGGTATAGCCGCTGTTCTGGATCTCATTGCTCCGTTTTTTGGCAAGATCGGTGATCCAGCCGCCCAGGCCGCTGGTCAGATCGACCGTCACGCCGGGGATCATGTTGATAAGCCCCTCAACAGCGGACGCAATATTCTGCATATACTGCAAAACGGTGATTGCCATATCATAGAACAGAACTTTCACAGCTGCGACCGGGTTCGTGAACACATTGCCCACAAAGTTTGCAAACATGGCAAATCCATTCTGCAGGGGAACCAGAACACTGTTGAACACGAATGCACCCATCACAGCAAATGCGCCCGTAATGATACCTGTAGCGGAAACGCTTGTGCCTGCAAAGTGGTTCATCACAGCAACACCTGCATACAGGGCAGCTACCAGCACCAGAACGGCGGCAGCGGCCAGTGCGGCCGGGTTTGCGGCCATGACGGCATTGAGAAATGCCTGTGCGGCAGCGGCTTTCTCAGAAGCAAATGCCAGAATGTTCGTCCAGTTGGCGGCAATCAGCAGCACACCAAAAGCGGTTCCCAGAGAAATCACAATGGGGACAACCGTCTGGATGTTGTTCGCTACCCAGTTGATGGCTGACAGCAGCGGGTCAAGGGCACGGATGGCAGCGTTGGAAGCCACCGTCCAAACCTGCGCCCAAGTCATGGGGGTTTTTGCAAATTCAGCGTTGGTCTCTGCTGCGGCTGCAAACATGGCGTTTTTTACAATGGCGGCGGTGATCTGCCCCTGTGCACCCATTTCGCGCAGCTTGCCCATATCCACCTGCAGATAGTCCGCAATGGATCTTGCAATGGCCGGTGCCTGTTCCATGACGCTGTTCAGTTCATCGCCGCGCAGCACGCCGGACGCAAGGCCCTGTTCCATCTGAAGAATTGCAGCCTGCGCAGCTTGCCCGGATGCGCCAGAGAGCGCAAGCTGTTTGTTCAGCTGTTCTGCAAACTGCACGATCTCCTTCGTGTTGTCAAATGCGCTGCCCGCCATAGTACCCAACTGTGAAACCAGCCCCATGGTGTCCATAAAATTGCCGCGGGAACGCTGCGCGGACTGGTAGATCATCGTTTCCAACTGCTGCGTGGTCTGCAGGCCATCGTTCATACGGTCAAGCCGGGCGCGGGTAGAAACCAAGCTGTCTGAAAGGTCTACGGCTCTTTTCAGCCCCTGAATACTGAGGTAAGAAGCAGCAAGCCGTTTCACAGCGCTTGCCAGAGCATCAGCGGAAGACGTGGCCGCTTTCTGATTGTCCGAAAGTTCTTTGGTGCTTTTGGATGCTTTTTCAGCGGCATCGGCCTGTTCTCGGATAGCGGCGGCTTCTTTTTCCACCGCAGCCTGCGTTTCACGGGCTTTTCCGGTAAGGATGCCGGTTTGTGTACCCAGCGCTTCCACCTTCAAACGCAGGCGTTCGTTCTGGGTCTCAAGCTGTTTGTACGCAGCGGTGCCCGCTTCACCGGCAGCGCGCATGGCATCCAGCTGCTGAGCACTGGCTTCAAAGGCCGCAGTTGCCTTAGCAGAAGCAAGCTCTGTGCTCCGCAGTGCGGATTCATAGCTTTTCAGCTGGCGCTGTGCAGCGGTGGTTGCAGAAGCCGCATTCTTTGCGACTGTGATATACCCGGCCAGCGGATTGGAAGCCTGATCGTCCAGAATGAACCTTGAATGGATATCAGCCACTGTGTCCAGCCTCCTTCATCTGTCGGGATTCTTTTAAGCGCTTTTCCATTGTACGCAAAGCAAATGCCCGGACCAGAGCCTTTTCACGCTCCGGCAGGGCATCGTATTGACCGGGGGACCAGCCGAGATTGTCAAAACAGTAGTAAGCTGTCAGAACATCAATATCCCAGAGGTCCCCGGCGATCAGTTTTTTGCTTCTTCGTCCGGGCCTTCATCCAATCCGGACAGTTCGTTGATGGCGGTGATGAGTTTGAGAAACTCACCGGCCAGCAGCATCTTGCCGGGGACCTGGACAGGATCTTTGGTGTTATAGTTTTCGCACAGCTCAGCGCTGTGAAAGTCGGGGAATACCGTTGCAGCCACGATCATGCGGCTGGAATATTCGTTGGCATCCATCTCGTCCTGCCACTGCTGGCCTACCTTTTTCTTGCGGGTGGATGCCTTGAGCAGGGAAGAATTTTCTTCCTGGGTCAGGGCGCGGATCTTAAACGGAACAGGTTTGCCATCTGCGCCGAGAAAGCGCTTGGAAATGACAAGCTCCTTTTCTTCCGTAGGAACAGCGGGATGCAGAAATGCGGAAAGTGCGCTCATAAAGAATACCTCCTATCAGTTGCCCAGATTGACCGGGTCGGAAAATGCTTTCAGACGGTTTACCTTGGTGTAGCTGAAATTGAAGTCATAGTTCAGCATTGCTTCGTCGTCGTTCAGGATGGACAGCGGAATCTCACCGGTCAGCATACAGCCATAATAGCCCATGACCTGATCGCCCACGCTGGCCGTGGGGTCGTTGTTGGTGATGGTGATATCAAAGGTTTCCATTACACCAGTGTTGATATACTGCAGCAGCATATCGGTGAACAGGTTGCTGCCGTTGGAACCAAAGTAGACATTGCCGGTGCCGGTCTGCGTGACACCATTGGCCTTTTTCTGCACCGTGCGGGTGCCGATGGTCTTCATGTCCGAGGTCTGAATGCCAGCCACAGTCTTGATGTTTTTCATGCCGCAGATCTCTGTGATGCGGCCATCACGAGTGACGGTGATTTTGCCTTCGGCACCGTTCAGGGTGTCCTGTGCAAGCAAATACATTAAAATCCCTCCTTACGACACATCCAGCGTGATGTAGATCTTGTTGGTGCTGCCCACGGCTTCGATCGCCAGCGTGATAAGCACCGCGTCCTTGGCATCGCCCTTCTCAACGGTGACATCGGTTTCGCCATCAAAGTTCTGGATGCCACCGGATGCCTGCAGCTGGGTCAGGTACTTCACGACGGCGCTCTTGTACTCCATGCGGCCCGCATCGGTGTTGTCCACAATGCCCACATAGTTCTTGGAGAACTGAGAATACAGGTCGTTGGCGATGGTGTTGCACAGCCGCATGGTACGGTTGTAGCGGTACACCTCGCCGATCTCCGAAGTGTAGGTGACCAGAGAATTGATATCATACTCCACGCGGACTGTACCATCATCGGCATTCAGGACGAACTTGCCGGAATTGATGGCATCCACGTACTGGCTGTGGGTCAGCCGGGGAGAGATGTCCACAGCATTGGGATAGACGGCGTTGGTCAGATCCTGTCCGTAGGTGGCGGCAGCCAGTGCGCCGCCTGCCCACCAGCACACCTGCTGCGGGGTCAGGGTTGTGCCATCGTCCAGCACAACGCCGGTGTCCACGTTGACGATATAGCGGGTGTCAGGATTGGTGCTGCCGGATTCCACCAGCTGAGAATAGCGGCCCGTCTCGGTATTGACCCGCTTGATGAAGCTTTCCATCGCGGTACGCGCCGTGTTGTCCGCGCCATCGTAGATCAGCACATCGAACTTGTAGGGCTCAATGGCGGTCAGGAATGCGCTGTAAGCCGAAGCTGCTACCACGCCGTCCTCTCCGCCGGTCAGGGCAGTTCCGACATTGGCAGTCAGAGCGCCGGTGCCGCTCCAGTCCACCCAGCTGTTTGCAGCCAGTTCTTCCACCGTCTTGGCGGTCTGCTGGTCTTTGATCTCACCATCCACTACAGTTGAGACCTCAAAGCTGCCTTCCGGCGAGGAAAGCGCCGTCACAACGACGGAGATATCGTTCCCGCGTACGCCCACATACTTTGCGGTAGCGGTCAGCGGCGCGATCTCCATGGTGGCTTTTACGGCACCACTGGCCGTGGGACGGTACAGCAGTACCTTGCGGGGCGCTGCCGTGCGGTTGGTGCCCTTGAAGATCTCGGTCAGAAACCGGTTTTCCGGCGCAGTAATATCATAACCGGTGTACACGGTCATGTCGGCACCGGCATCGATCTCAATCACTTTGGCCGTCGGACCCCAATGCAGAGGTTCACAGAGCGCAGCAATGCCGCGGTCGCCGACGGTCAGATCCTGTTTGTTCTTCGACCGGAAGCGAAAGTAAACGCCCGGCCGGACTTTGTTTTGTACGGTAAAGGTTCCACCTGCTGCCATAGCGGGTCACTCCTTCCAAAAATCTTTCACAGCGGCCTGCGCCTCTGCGAGGGTGTAATACGGTTTGTTCAGTACCGCAGCCAGAAAGTCCGGCTGATATCTCGCAAAACGCGGGTCCTTCAGCAGAACTTCACGGCGATACTGGGTTTCTTTTTCTTTCATTTATCCACCTTCTGATCGATGCTCAGGGTCTGCATCTTTACAGCATCTTCGGGCTTTTCCACAAAAATACGCAGCTCGAATTTGTAATGCAAACCGTCGGAATCAATGTCTGTCTTGCGGTCATAGGCCCGCAGCAGGGCGGTGTCTGTACCATCGGTATAGGGAAACACCTCCATGCAGAGGTCTAAGGTTTCTGCGGCGGAACTGTACTGCTGCTGCAGGTCAGGCAGGTTGTAATCCAGCAGATAGGTCAGGTCTACGCCGATGGTGCGCAGCCAGCGCCCACCCGGGTGCGGTTTGATGTTGGAATACCGCTGCTGCAGGAACATGCAGGGCGGTTCTACACCCTGCTGGACGGGATCTTCAAGCATCTGCACACCGGGCAGGACAGGCGCGAGATGTGCCGCCAGCGAACGTGCAATGGTGGTAACTGTAAAGTTCATCTCAGAATCCTTTCCAGCTCTCTTCCGGTTCTTTCCAGTTCCGCCTGCAGCGTTTCTTCGTAAGCCTGCTGGGCAGCATCGGTCATGTGCAAGCCTTCCACGTACTGCGTTTGGGTGCCCACCATGATGCCCACCTCATCTTTACGGCTGGGGTCATATTCCAGCAGGCCGAAAGCAGGGTTCACATACAGGCCGGGCACAAAATGTTTGTCCATCCGGTGGCCGTCATTCACAAAAGAAGCATATTCTTTGTTATTATTCAGCTCGGTGACATACTGCCCGGCCTGCTGCTCCGGGATGATCTTGCTGTCCGTGGCCCAATGCTGCTTCAGTTCACCGGTGCGGGTGTTGATGCCGCTCAGGCTGTCTGCTGTGGGCGGGGTCTTTTCCTGTGCGGCTTCCACTGCGCGGATGGTGGCGTTCTTCGCGGCAACAGAAATCATATCCGGCAGAACTTTTTGAGCTGCTTCCAGTTTTTGAATGTATTCATCCAGCGTCATTTCACACGCTCCTGCTTCAACAGTGTGATCTCCTGATGGGCCAGCCCCGGCATGACCGCACCGAAGGGTTCATAATAGCGCTCCGGTGTGTCTGCAAAATAGCGCTCGTCCGGCGCAGTATAACCCAGCTTTGCACCTCTGTGGATCACCAGCTCATCTCCGGGCTTGATATCCACTTCGATGCCGCAGGCCAGCTTATCGGTCTGGGTGATGCTGGCAGCAGTCTGGTTCATCTGCAGCCCGCTGGTCTTTGTCTGATAGACCCGGCAGGCAACACCGGAAAGCACCTTCCTGCGTTCCATGTGGGTCAGGCTGTTCTCGGTCACTTTCTCATTGCGGAACACATCTGCCGTGTCGGTGTACCAGTCCGTCCAGTCCATCCTTCATCACCTCAGATCACATAACTGCCCGCAAGCCCGATGAACCGGGCGCGGTTGGCCAGCATCTGGCCGTAAGTGGTAGCATTCAGGTCGCCCCAGTCCTCAGTGCCTGCGGTCAGGGCGGAGGTGTCGTAGGTCACAGAACTGTCGCCCAGTGTGGCGGATTTCACCACGCCCACCAGTGCACCGGAAGCTGCAGCCTGCGCAGGCGTTGCGCTGCTTTCAGCAAAGGTGCGCAGCTGCAGGGTCACGTAATGTGCCACATACAGCCCCACGGCGTAGTGCCAGCTGTCCAGCCATTTGTCCGGCTGTACGCTGACATTGGCCATGCGCACGATCTCATTCAGCAGAGCATCCGGCAGGTGACACTTGCCGTCGGCATTGCAGAACTGCGGATATTCTTCCTTGAACTGCTCAGCGGTGTAATTTCCGACGCTGCCGCCGAGGTTCGCCGCCTGCTGGCGGACTCCACCAAACTGTGCACCGTAGATCATGCCGTTCTCCTTACTCTGCCGCAGCAGGCTCTGCGGGCTTCTCCTCAGCCTTGGCCCTGCGGGTCTTTACCGGCTTTTCAGCTGCAGCCTGAATGTCCTTATCGCGGTGTTCGGTGGCAACGATCTTACCATCGGCCGCCAGTGCCTTAAAATAGGCCGTCTCCGCGGCCCAGTCGGGGACGGTGGCAAAACCATCCTTTTTCAGCACGACCGGTGCAACACCGGGTGCAGGGCTGGGAATGATGATGTTGCGCTTTGCGAGGATGAACATGATGCTTCTCCTTTCTCAGATGCCGTCCACGTACAGAATGGAGGTGGGGTAGAACAGCTGCACCTCGGAAATGTTTGCCATGTATGCAGTATCATAGCAGACATTGGTAACGTTAGGAGCAGTCATGATGCGGCTCATAGGCACCAGTTCGTCCATCTTGATGTAACGGGGCTTGTTCACGTAACCCACCATGCGGTCGGTCTTGCCGGTACCTGCGCCCTTACACCAGCGGCAGCCGCCGATGAACAACTCACCACCATTCTTGACAGCGGCGTTGTTCTTCATCAGGAAGTCGTAGATGGTCTCGGATGCCAGATCGGACACCATGGTGGTCAGGATGTAGTTGTACTGCTCATAAGGTAGCAGGATGTGGTTGGGGATGGCATCGGTGTCATACTCGCAGGAAGCCCACACAGCGCTCAGCAGGTCGTTCACGTCCTTCAGGATCTGCTGCGGGGTCTTATCCTTCCACTTGGTAGAGGAGGAGTCCGCACCATTGCTGGCAGCAGTGGTCTCGGTGACATTGGGGTTGTTCATCAGGCCGGTGGTGCCGTAGTCCTCGAAGCCGGTGTAGACGTTGGCATCCATGTGCTTGTCGTAGGTCAGGCGGATGCCGTCCTGCAGCAGCTGATCAAGGCTGCGGCCGATGAGGTTGGAGCGCTGCATGTCCACGAAGTTCACGCGCAGAGCCGCGCTGAACAGGTGCGCCTTGTATGCGCCCTTGGCAACGTTGGCCTGAATGATGGGCGTGCCGTTGGCACCGCCTGCACCCACAGCACCGGAGCCGGAGCCGCCGGTGATGCCGTAGGCCACGTTCATGGCGGTGACGTAGTCCACCCAGCCGCCGCCGGTCTGGATGGGGATATCGCGGGCATAGGTGACGCTGGTGAGGGGCTTGCGGATCAGCGGGTCACGCTTTTCCAGCTCACTGGTCAGGAATGCGCCACCAGACGCAATGCCTGCTGCGTCCATGGTAAAAGAAGAGCCGGACGGCGCAACACCGCCCAGCTTCGGGGTAAACACACCGGCATCGAAATTGCCGACATTCTGGAAATCTGCCATATTCTGTTCCTCCTGTTACACGTTCTGACGGGTGAGAATGACCAGCTCGGCCACGCCGTTTGCGTCTGCAGAGCCGCCCCACTGGCAACCGGTCAGCTTTACGGTGTTGGCGCTGGTGCTGTCTGCCTCGGCCTCAAAGCCGCCCACGACAGCATTGGGGAGCGAAGTGTTCTTGATGATGCGCACGTACACTGCGCCGCCGCGCTTCGGGGTGCCCTTCTGGCACAGCACGTTGATGCTGCCGCGCTGGAACACGCTGCCAGCATCGCCGGTGGTGTATGCGCCGGTGTTCTGGTCAGTGTAAGACAGGGCAGAGCGCATCTCGCGGCCTGCAACGCCCGCAAACCTGTCTGCGGTAACGCCGGAGCCCTGCATCAGGACAACGGCACCATTTGCATCATACATCAGAGCCATGCCGAAGGGCAGGGGCTCTTTTTCGCCCACAGGGCGAGTTACAACGATCATGTCGGGCTGGCGTGCGTAGGAACCGGCAAAGCCGTGCTCCATCTCCGCGCCGATGATCTGCGGATTGAGCTGAGAAAGTGCCATACGATCAAGCCTCCTTATGCTTGTGCGGGTTGAATGCGTCATACGCGGCCTGCGATTCTTCACAGACTGCTTCGTAGCTGGTGCGGCCGGAACGGTGGGCAGCCTGTGCTGCGCTGTCCTGTGCGGCCTTGGTGATGCCTGCCAGCAGGCCGTCCACGCCGTCATCCTTGCCGGGGTCAGCGTCGGCGGGCGGCTGTACAGGCTCCTGTGCCTTCTGCGACAGCGCCTTTACCAGCGTGGTCACGGCGTTCAGGATAGCATCCAGCTTGGCATCAATACTGTTGCCTGCGGGCTTTTCTGCCGGTGCAGGCGGGACACTGTCCTCTGCGGGGGCAGTTTCGGCCACAGGGGGCTGTGCGTCTTTTGCGGGTTCAGCTTCCGGCGCAGATGCGGGTGCGGCTTCCGGCGCGGCAGTCACAACAGCGGCGGGGTTCTTTTCGGATTCGTTCATTGCAGTTCCTTTCTCCGCCGGTGCGGCGGCACTGTCCTGAATGGCAACCAGATGCCCTGCGCGCCCTCTGGGCACGATCGCAACATGGTTTCCTCGGATATTAGTCTGGCGGTATCCCGTGCCATCCGGTGTGTAGCAGCACCGGTAGCCGCAGGACACCTCCCGCGTCACGCCGTTTTCCACATCAGAGATCAGGCCGGGATCCTTCAGGTGAAGGTCAGCGACAAGATAATCGCCCTCCCGGTGAACATTCTCTGCGTGGCCCTTGGCGTAAAGGGCGTGATTTTCCGGCATCAGGCGTTCAGGAGGATGATTCTGGGTTACATCCTTACCCTCGAAACTGGCAACTGCTGCCGGGTCGAACACATCTTCAGGGCGGCGCTGCACCTGCACAAGGCGGTCAGGATCGCCGTCAAGGCCCAGTTCCCCGGCAAAGTATTCCTGCTGGCCGATGCGCGCAATGGGCACGTCATGGCAGATGAGGAAGCCCTCCGGGGTCTTGGTCATGTGTTCGCTGATTTTACTGCCGTAATAGGCAATCAAGGGGCATCACCTCCGAAAAATGGGTATAAAAAAACACGGTGCAGAGTGCATCGTGTTCGTTTCAGGTTTGGCGGTCACGGTAAGCGCTCACCCAGCCCTGATATTTTTCATCCCCGGCCAGCTTGTGCCGCTGGAAGGTGGCAAAGGTCTTGGGTACCTCGTCGCCCAGGGCGGTGCGGTAGCGTTCCCACTGCCGGTACTGAGCAAGCCACTTGGCACGGCCCTGTTCTTTGTCGCGGTAGGCTTTGATCTGTGCTTCGGTGCGCGGGTCGCGGCTGTAGGGGTTCGTCTTGGGGCTGGAAAAGCGCCTGATACGCTCAAGCTCTTCCGGCGTTCGTCCTGCCGGTGTCCACGGGCGGAGACTGTGCAGGCAGTTGGGGTGGATGTTCAGCCAGCTGTTGGAAAGATCATCCGGCCCAGCGGGGTCCATCTTGCCGAAGGCGTCTGAAAGCGGCGGGAAGTCCGGGTCTTTTCCGCTGCGGCTGTACACCCGGCCCTCGTAGGGAGCGCACAGGGCACAGGTGGTGCCGTGGGCGCTGATCTGGTATAGATCCTGTTCCGGGTCAGCGGTTATCACAGACAAGATCTCTGCCTGCCGCGAGGTGGAGCGGGAGACCATTGTTGCATAGGTGTGCAGGCTCCAGTTCCGGCCTGCTTTGTCAGTGAAGGCTGTCACGCCTTCCCGGCGCAGAGCGTCCACAAAGGCGGGCACGCTCTGGTTGATGCCACGCCCTGCAGCCTGCTGTTCGGCTACCTGTTCCAGCCCAACGCGCCGGTAAATGTCCGGTTCCGTGCGGCCCAGCAGGGCACTCTGCAGGCCTGCCAGCACAGTGCTGTGGGCATCGGTCAGCTGGCCCATGAGGTTCATGGTCAGCCGCTGCACAATGTCCGTCTGGGTGCTGGTGAGGGTCTTAGCATTGAGATACCCGGCCCGATGCTTTTCTACCGTCTCGCCGGGCACAGCTCTGGCATCCGGGCGGCGCACATAGAACTGCGCTTCCACAAGGCGCGGTACATACTCCCAGTCCTGCGTTTCAAGCTGTCGGAGAATGGCCTGCACCCGTTCAAGAGCAGCCACAGCGTGATAATCCACAAGGCCTTGACTGCGCAGACGGCCGATCTCGTTGATGATATCTGTTTCGGCACGCAGGTACAGCCGGATGAGCCGTTCCAGTTCCCGGTCAGGGGATGCACGGGCAAGGGTGGGCATAGGCTTCCTCCTGAAAATGGGCAAAAGAAAAGCGCCGGACTTTCGTCTGACGCTTGTACTGTTAAATTAAATGCAGGGCACTGTTTCCTTGATCGTTTTGAGGAAAGCAGCGGCCTTTTTCATCATGCTGTTTTCCTGCAAAAACTCAATGCCTTTCTGCGTAATGCGAAGGTCAATGACTTTGACGCTGACAGCGGAGCCGATCGACGCAGGGAAAACAAGCCCTACAATATAGCCTTCTTCTGTCAGGCTGCGCATGATGTTGAACCAGTACCCCACGGGGATATGAAGAACATCCGCTGAAATGCAGTCCATATCAGGCCGTTCGCCAGCTTTGAAGCAGGCGTAGAGATATGAAAGAATGCGATATGCAAGAACAAAGTAATCATCCTTGGCCATAGGTCAATTCTCCTCAAGGTCTAGCCCATCGTCGCCCGGAGTAAGCCCGTCCGGGGCAACTTCATCGAAGTATTCGATAAGTTCTTTCATGCTTGCATCCGGGTGCTTTTGTGCATACTCAAGCATCTCGTCCTCAACCTGATATCCTGCCGGTGCATTCAAAAGCCAAAGCAAATTATTTTCGTCCTCATAGGACATCTCGACATCAGAGGCAGGTTCATAGTGCTCACGAACATACTGCACCCATACAGATTCCTGCTTGCTCATTTTTTCCTCCTGTTCGTGATTGGAATGCGCCGTTCAACGCTCAGTCCACCAAAGCCATCTGCAGTAACGTGGTACTGATAATTGGCATCCCGAATAATGACCTTTTCACCAGCCAGAAGCCCCGGGTACTGCGTGTTCAACACACCGGTGAGCCTTGCATAGGTCTTGGGCTTGAGCTGAATTTTGCTCTCGCTCCTCTGCGGAGACGGTGCGTACTTGGTTTTCTCTATTTTACCGCTCCCGCCGCCGCTTGTAAAGCGTCCGTCGGAGGGGTCGTGGCGGGAGTTGAAATCGAATACCGAGGTGTCCGCAGTAGGAACCTCCATTCCGGTCAGATTTTCTGTCAGCCCCGCCAGCGGGTCGCGCATGGCGGTCACGTCCTGATAAGTCTTGCCCGCATTAGCGGCAATGGCTTCATCGGTGATACTGCCGAACATGCCGGTCTCATCGCTCAGGCGGCGCAGCTCCTGCTGTGCAGCGGGCACATCCAGCAAGCCGGACTGAAACGCACTAACGATGCTGTCAGCCTTGATTTTGGCAATGTCGGCGGTCTCTTTTGCGGTTGGTGTCCACAGCGGCGGGAAGCTGAGGTCTGCATCTTCCAGCTGGATGCCTGCGGAACGGGCCAGAACAGGCAGCAGCTTTTCCAGAACCGGGCGCAGTCTGCTTTCCCGCAGGGTATCCACATAGTCGTAGTAGTTCTTCAAATCGCTTTCGCCGGTGGCGTTCATGCCGGCAGGAGAGCGTCCGAACAGCTTCGTCATAGGGTAGTGGGATGCGCCGCACAGGTTCAGGCACATGCTCTCGTACACTTCCTGCAGGCCGGTGAAGGTGTACTGTGTATTGTTGATCTTGTTGCCCTGTTCCACCAGCTGTACACCAAAGTTGGAGCGCAGCACACTCTGGGCCTGCATGGTGTTCCAGAAGCGCCGCTGCACATCCGGGCTGGAAAGGGAAAGCAGCTGTTCCAGACCCTTGACCTCCATGGTGTTGATGTTGGCCTGAAAGGTTAGCGCTGCCATGTTGGCCGAAACATTATCGTGGGCCACAACATCCTTGTACAGGGCTTCCACCTCGGATTCGCCCCAGTAAAGCTCCGCCTGCCGTTCCAGTTCCGGCAGTTCTCTGCCAATGAACCGGACGACGCGGGAGTGATGCACCCGGGTGACGATATGCCCGGCGGCATCGTTGATGGAATAGAACGCAGGCACCACCTCGCCACCCTCAAAGGTCAGGCCCGGTTCCGGTGAGATACCCTGCCAGCGGTCAAGGATGTACAGGCCCCGGAAACTGCCGGGCTGGATGCTGTCGGGGTCCAGCGGTTGGGAAAGGTCGGTCTGCCCGGCGATCAGGATCAGCCCGGCGGCACCGCCATACAGGCGACCCCATTTCAGGCCGGTGGAAATACATCTGCGCAGACCGGCGCGCTGCTCAGCACGATGCAGAGCTTTCAGCTGATCGGGCGCAGCGTCCTTGAGTTCGTACCATTCCCGCAGCATATCGTCCACCATCAGGCCAACAACATTCTGCACGACCCAGTTTTCACGGTAGAGGCTGTTGAGCAGCGCATAGTTGCCGGTCATTCGGGTGAGCGGGTAGCTGGTGGCTTCCAGCGGGCTCTGGCTGCCATAGCCCAGCCGGAACAGCGGGTTGGAGAAAGCATCCAGTGTCAGGGTATTCGGTTGTGTGCCCCCGGCGGGGCGGTTCTTGTTACGCCTGGACATGCTCAAACCTCCAATCAAATGAAAATCGCACCCTATCATTCGATAAGATGCGATTGTATGGTTATTTGTATTTGGGACTATTCCGCCTGTTAGAGCACTGTTCTTTCATCGTTGCCCATCGGCAGTTCGTGGGTTCATAATTCCCGTCGTTATCGATTCGGTCAATGCTCAGTTCATCAGAATAGCCGTTTGCTAAAGCCCAGTCTCTGAAAGCCGCAAAGTCGTTGAGCCATACTTCACACATATGGATTCCACGAGCGCCGTACCACTTGAACTCTTTGCAAGATGGAGAGTAGCAACGCTCTTTCATATGGTGCCAGATGCGGTAGAGACGCGGGGTGTCTCTTCGGCCATAATGTTTGACGTGTCTTTTTGCTGTGGTTTCTGAACGGAGACAGCCGCATGACTTTGTGGTGCCACTCAATAGTTCTTGACGTCCAATAATTTTTGTTTGCCCACAGTCGCATTTGCACAGCCAGCGGGCTTTGTTATGGCTATCGTTGGCGGCTCTTTCAATAACGACGAGTCGCCCGAATCGATAACCGGATAAATCAGCAGGATACTTGAACTTTGCGCACCCACAGGAACGCGAAAGCCCTCTTCTGAGGGAATTACCATCGACAACTGTAGTATTGCCACAATCACATTGGCAAATCCAACGTGCTGCACCAAAACGATTATTGGGACCACGCTCTTTAACAGTAAGCTTTCCGAAGCGCTGTCCAGTCAAATCAATCAACCGTGAACAACCACACGATTGTGTGATTCCCGTTTTAAGAGAGTTGCCAAACACAACGATTTCGGTGCCACAGTCACAATGACAGACCCATCGAACATTTCCACCTGCTCCATTGGGTGCTCGCTCAGTAACAACAAGTTTTCCAAAGCGCTGTCCTGTTAAGTCAATAAATTTTCCCATTAACGAACACCGCCTTTCCGGCGGGCGCGTTCTTCGCGCACTCCGCTGATGCGGCCAGCCATGAAAATGTCGGCCAAGAAAGTGTAAAACTGGGTGGCATCACTCTTCAACGGGCGCGCACAGTACATATCGGCCATATCCTTGGCCCAAGCCAGTTCTTGAGGGGCGTGAGTTACTCGATACTTCACAGCTTCGTTTGGTGTGCAGAGAATCGTATTCATGATTTTTACCTCTTATTCTCTTGTAAGAGGTAACGCCAAATGGTATAATAGATTTACCAGATGGCAATACCTCTGGTGTCTTATAACGCTTTGCCCAAGATTTCCAGTCGCCGGGCAAGGCGTTATTCTTTTTTCAGACCTTCATAGACTAGCTTTATGCCCTGACGGATTACGTCCGCTTTTGTCATTCCGGTTTCTTTACAGCAGAATTCTAACAGCTGTACGTCAGTATCAGACATTCGGATTCGCGTGTCATGGGTCTTTGGCTCGGCCGTAGGTCGTCCAGTTCTTGGCGACATTCTATCACCTCACTTTTGTGTCACCGTAAATATTATAACTTTTGGTTACACAAAAGTCAAGAACTTTTTATTCTCCATATCGCCAGTGGGGAATAGCGGTGTTACATAGATAACGAACGACATCGCAACCGTGGTCATCTTCCTTTATGGGCTTTTCAATGCCAACGAGTGCGGCTTTATCATCCCAGTGATACGATTCGAGTTCATCAATCGTTCCTTTGCAGTCTGAGCAAATTTTAAGCAGGCATCGGCTCATCAAAGTGGATACCCGGCGGATACCGTTCAAAACGTCATTGTCAGCTTCCATGACATAGACCCCTCGGCGACGCAATGCTTCGATAAAAGATGCGGCAGAAGGGTCTATGATGGTGGCACAATAACTCTCGCCCATAAAAGCCATAAAATCATCAGCATATTCTTCGTCGGTTTTCTGCTTTCGCTCTCTGCGACTTGTCCAGCGGTATTCTCTGGTAATCCACAATATATTTCCGTCGTCATACGCTTCGAGCAGAACAGTATCGTTACGGGTGCCATAATCTACGCCAATCCACCGGACTGCAACAGAACGCAAGCCAATCGGCTCTTCACCAAGCTTGAACACATTTCGCCCACGGTCAAACATATCGTAGATCAGGCCCTCGGCGGCTCTGCGCTGGCCCAGAATGTCGCGGGCATACCAGATACTCTTGCGGTCATAGGTGGCCAGCACGGCCCGCAGACGGTCGTCTGAAATGCTCATGTTGTCCGCGATGGTGAAGTGGCCGTAGTTCAGGCCATAGTCGGGGTTCTCACGCTGCTTCGCTTCGTGGAAGTCCAGAATGGTCTTGTAGTACCAGTGACCCTCAGCCTTGGGGTTCAGGTCGTGAAACACTTTTCTGTCCGGGCTGGACAGGGTACGGTCGAACACTTCCTGAATGAATGCTTCGCTGCACTCGTTCACCTCGGTGATGTATGCGGTACCGTAGGTGTTGCCCTTGATGAGCTTTTCATCACCGGCTTTGCCACCGCCGGATACCAGCACCACCTTTTCGCCGGTGGCCGTCTGAATGTACAGGCAGTCGCGGTTCTGGTAGGTGCCCTCACGGCATCGGCCCTCAAAATAGTTTTTCAGGCCAAAACCGTCACAGTCCAGAATGTTCAGCCGGGCCGTCGCAGTGGATACGCCCGCAATGAGGTGTATTCTGCTGGGATGCTTTTCCAGAATGGTGCAGTAGGCCATAGTAATAAGCACGTTCTTGCCGCCGCGTTTGCCGCCCTCAGCCACATTGAACCAGTGGTCGAAGCAGTTCCAGAAGAAACGCATCTGGTTTTGTGAAAAAGGTGCAGGTATGTTCATGTCTCAAAGTCCTTGATGTCACGGTCTGGCACAGGGTGCTGCAGCAGATCAGCAAGGGTCTGCATGTCGTTATTTTGAGCAGCGGCATTTTCTTTTTCGGATGCGTCTTTGTACATGCCCAGATGCTTGCCCAACAGGTCAAGTGCTCGGAGCTTATCTGCAAGTTTGACCTCGTGTTCCAAACCGTCCTCGCCAAAGCTCTTGACCTTGATGGACTGGATTGCGGCCAGATCATCCCGGGAGGCATCCAGTTTGACAGAAGCAGTCTCCGGGTCGATCAGGTCGCTGGCGTTGGCAAATGCAATCTTGGCAAGCTCTCGAACGACACGATCAGCAGATACGCCGGTCCGGCGGCTCTGCTCAGCCTGCAGCTGGGCAATGCGATTTTGAATGCTAACATTTGCTAACAGCCGGGGTGCCTGTTCTCTTGCGGTTTTGGGGCTGTATCCGGCGCGGATGGCCGCTTGAGTGGCGTTCAGGTCGATCATATATTCTTCACAGAAACGATCCTGCTTGTCGGTCATCCTCACCACCTCTCTTGCCGTAAAATCAAAAAGCCGCCCGGAAGATCCGAACGGCAGGATATAACAAAGAAACCCGGCTGGTACATTCAGGCTGTTGGTCGGTAAAGGTGATCCTCTGCGTCAGCCGGGCAGCACAAAGCCCGCAGGAATGAAGGGAGTAAGTCTTTCCTGCGGGCTTCGGCATTTTAAATTTTAGCAGGGGTTGACAGTATTATCAAGTCCGGTTCGCTCCGGTTCAGTCCGGACTTTTGATATCCAGTCTTTTTATGGCCGCGCTGTGGCGCTGGAACATCTGGCTGCGGGAAATGCGGACGATGACCGCGATGTCCGGCCAGTCCTCCAGCAGGACATACCGCCGGAACAGGATCATGAAATCCACCTCATCGTCCAGCTGGCGGAACACCTCCATGATCTCGGCCCGGATGGCGTCGCACACGGCAGACTGCGCCTCAGCGGCCCGGCGGGCCTCGTCGATGCGTTCCACACTGCGGGGCAGAGCCTGTCCGTCGCCGTTGCCGCCCGGCACGGGGGAAAAGCGCTGGGTGGTGTGGGTGGCATCGGTCTGCAGCGTGGCCAGTTCGTCCAGTTTGAGCAGCTCGAACCGCTTGGCTGTCCGGTACCGCCAGAGCCATGCCTTTTTCTCTTCGTAGGTCATTACAGTTCCTCCACCCGGACGAACACGCCGCAGGGGTCCGACCAGAATTTCTCCACGATCTCGCTGCACACCTGCGCGTCATCGGCCCAGAAGTGCAGGCGGGTCATTTCGTCCTTGAGGGCCTTTTCCAGATTGTCGGTGTCCGGCTTTGCGGTGCGCCAGCTGCCGTTTTTGCGGCCCTCGGCAGGGAAGCACCACTTGACCAGCAGACGCACCGGACGGCCTGCGGGGATGGGCTTTTCCGGCGCGTGGGGTGCCAGATGGGCGTGGAGCTTGGCACGGGTTTGTTTCAGTTCCGGGCTGTCGTGGAGCACCGCGTGCGGCTGCCCGCCCTTCATGTAGACGTGCAGCTGCTTTGCGTTGTGGGTGGTGGTGGGCGGCTGCATGGGGAGAAAGAATTGCATGTACATGGGGTTCACCTCGTTTTTCTTTTTTTTAGGTTTTAGCGCCAACGTGATGGGGAGGGTTCCCCGAATGGATGGGGGCTGTGGTCGCCCCATCCTTCGGGAGACCCCATCACAATTGCAGTTGCAGTTTTAGCTATTATATATAGGCTATTTTGCACTGCAAAATCTGCAGTCATAGCGGCTATAACTGCAAAATTGCAGTTTTTCGTGTCGTGCAAAATAGCGGCTATTTCTGCATTTTCACAACAAATTGTAATCGGACTTATTACGGATTGTTTAACCTGCGCTGCCAGGCTCCTTGCGGCCCACTTTCTCGCCATCGATCCAGAAGCGTCCGTCATCTTTCAGCCGCGTCTTGATGGTGCGGGGCTTCAGATCCATGTATTCAGCCAGCGCATAGACGGTAACTTCGCCGTCCATCATGCAGGCTTCAAAGGCAGTATCCAGCTCGGCCTTTTTGTCCTTGGTCACCTTGCCTTTATCGCCCCAGCGCTTGGCGGCACCGCGGCTACCCAGCGTTTTGAAATCGCTGTCCGGCTGCAGGTCCTCCAGCAGGCCGGTGTCCGGCTTGTGCACGGGGTAGTCGAACCAGAGGTTCACCGGGTCGAAGCGGGCGAACTCGCGCAGGGTGCCCTCGATGCGCCATGCGGTCATGCTGTCGGCCTGCTTCTGAGCGGCGGCCACTTCGGCATCGATGGCCCGCAGGTCGGCCATGCCAAGGTGTTCTTTGGCAATGGTCAGCATCCGGCTGCGGCTCAGGGCATCGTCCGGGCCGTAGGCATCGGCATGGCCGCGCTTGTCCAGCATGGCCTTGATCACGCGGCAGGCGGCTTTGTTATGCAGCTGCTCCCGGATGGCATCGGTGGGGGTGAGCTCGGTCATGTCCAGCATGGCATCCGGGTCGCGGGCGAACACGCCGGAGCCGGATGCGCGGTCCATGCTGCGCTTGCCGCCCTGGGCACCTTTTGAGTGGTGGTGGCAGTAGATCACAGCGCAGTCCAGCGCACGGCAGACAAGGTCGAACTGGTTGCAGAACTTTGCCATCTGGTCGGCAGAGTTCTCGTCGCCGGTGATGACCTTATAAATGGGGTCGAGGATCACGGCGGTGTAGCCTTTTTTCTGGGCCCGGCGGATGAGCTTTGGGGCCAGCTTGTCCATGGGCACGGACGCGCCGCGCAGATTCCAGATGTCGATGTTCCGCAGGTTCTGCGGGGGCAGATCGAGGGCGGTGTACACGTCCTTGAAGCGGTGCAGGCAGGAGGCCCGGTCCAGCTCCAGATTGATGTACAGTACCTTGCCCTGTGCGCAGGAGAACCGGCCCAGCCACGGCCTGCCTTCGGCGATGGCGATGCACAGCTCGATGAGGGCAAAGCTCTTGCCCGCCTTGCTGGGGCCTGCCAGCAGCATCTTATGACCCTTGCGCAGCACCCCGGTGATGAGGGCATCGGCCAGCGGGGGCAGGCTCTCCCAGTCGTCGGCCAGACTCTCGGTCTCGGGCAGCTCGTCGGTCTCCGCTTCCAGCCAGTTCCGCCACTCATCCCAGCAGGATTTCCCGATGTTGGTCTCCAGCAGGGTCTGCCGTTTGTCACCGCGCAGGATGCCGGGCATCCGGGAAAGGCGGGAAGGGTTGCGGTTCTGTTGGTCGATGGTCAGGCCGTTTTTCTGGCAGGCGGCGTAGAGATAATCCACCCGCCTGCGGTACTCGGCATAGTCCGGAGCATCCACCCTGACGATGGCGTGGACGCTCTTGCCGCCGGAGTAGACCAGCGCGGCACAGGGCAGTTCCAGCTGCCGGATGATGGCCTGCTGCTTGCCCAGCTCCATGTTGTCGCACTCCACGAGGGCGTAGCGGAAGTCGGTCACGTTCTCGTTGCGGCGGCCTCCGCCGTCCATGGGGTTGAAGCAGATCCACGCACCGGCTTCGGGGTTGTAGTCGCCAAGGGCAGCACCGATATCATCGCCGTAATGATCCAGCTCCATGATGAGCTGCCCGGCGGTCAGCTGACAGGAGCAGCCGTTGGGGGCAAAGCGCCCGTCTTCCTTCCGGTAGCTCTCGGTGACGTAGGCAACGTATTCCTCCGGCTCAAAAAGTGCCTGCAGATACCGCTTGATCTGCTCTGCCGGGTGCCACTCTGCGGGCAGATCCAGCTCGTGGGCTTCCACCCACCGGGGATCTACCACGCGGCCCTCGGCCTGGGCACCGGGCCCGACAGAGAGCTCGTCGCCCCAGTCCAGCGCATGGCCCGCCGGGCCGCTCCAACCGTGGGAATAGGCCAGCTGAAAAATGCTGCTCTCGGTGACAGGCTTTGTGCTGCCGTGGAAGCTCTCCCACTTTTTGGCGCACTCGCCCTTGTGGTAACGGCCCCCGTCCCGGGCGCTCCACTGTTCCCAGACGGTGACGGGCAGGCCGGAATCCTTCAGGGCCATGCCCACCATGAGCCATTCGTCATAGGTCAGGGCGGACGGGGATACGAAGTCCAATGCTTCCTTGAGTTCATTTTCATGTTCCATTCGCGTTACCATCCAAAGTTAAAAGGACTGTCCGGCGCAGCGGGCGGTTCCGCAGGCGGGATATAGGTTCTGGGATTCACGCCCTTGGGCACACCGCGCCAGCCCTGCACCGCAATGCGGTCGATCATGTGTTTGGCTGCATCGAAGCTCCACGTGCCCACGCTCTGGAAACCGTAACGTTCCAGCACGCGGATCTGCTTGGGTGTGGTCAAGCCTTCAGCGCGGCGTTTGTTCAACCGGTCCAGCAGCAGGGAAGCCTTACCAGCAGATTCTACAGCGTCCGGCAGGATGCCCATTTTCTCAAGAGCAGCAGTCTGTTCAGCGCTGGGCGGGCCTGCTTCCCAGCCAAAGGCCGGCACATATCCGGCAAGGTCCTCGGCCTGAATACTCATCTCGTACTGCAGCGGGTCCACGAGACGGGCTTTTTTGCGGCGCTGTTCTTCCAGCTGTTTTGCAAGTGCTTCTTCCCGCTGGGCCACCACGTCCTCGCTGGCCTGCACGGCTGCTTTCTCGATGTCCTCCGGGCATCCGGTCTGGGCCAGATTTTCGGTCATCTGCCGGGCCACGGCGCGGTCCTCACAAACCAGATCAGCCGGGCGGCACAGCTCGTGCTTGTCGGTCATCCACAAAAAATCCAGCAAAAGCAGATCGCTCTTGCCCGGGGAGAGCCGGGTGCCGCGCCCTACCATCTGGCTGTACAGGCTGCGTACCTTGGTGGGCCGCAGCACCACCACGCAGTCAACAGACGGGCAGTCCCAGCCCTCGGTGAGCAGCATGGAGTTGCACAGCACGTTGTATTTGCCTGCATCGAAATCCGCCAGCACTTCCTTGCGGTCGGTGCTCTGGCCGTTGACCTCGGCGGCACGGAATCCATGGGAGTTCAGCAGGTCGCGGAACTTCTGGCTGGTCTTGATGAGGGGCAGGAACACCACCGTTTTACGGCCTTTGCAGCGCTGGGCCATCTCGGCGGCAATCTGTTCCAGATAGGGGTCAAGCGCAGTGCCGAGGTCTCCCACGGCGTAGTCCCCGCCGCTCATGGTGACAGAAGAAATGTCCAGCTTCAGCGGAATGGTCTGGGCCATGATGCGGCACAGATAGCCCTCTTTGATGGCATCGGTCAGCTTATACTCAAAGGCAAGGCTGTCGAACACCTCGCCCAGATTGCGCATGTCGCCGCGATCCGGCGTGGCGGTCACGCCCAGCACCTTGGCGCTGCCGAAGTAGTCGAGGATGCGGCGGTATCCGTCGGTGATGGCGTGGTGGGCCTCGTCAATGATGATAGTGCCAAAGTAATCATGAGAAAAGCGTTCCAGCCGGGCGGTGCGCTGCAAGGTCTGCACGCTGCCCACCACCACACGGAACCATGTATTCAGACAGGTGGCATCTGCCTTTTCCACCGCGCTGACAAGGCCGGTGGAGCGCTGCAGCTTGTCCGCTGCCTGCTCCAGCAGCTCACCGCGATGCGCCAGAATGAGCACCCGGTCACCGGCGCGCACCTGATCGGCAGCTACCGATGCAAACACAATGGTCTTGCCGGTGCCGGTAGGCAGCACCAACAGGGTGCGGGTGTGGCCGTTCTCCCACTCGGCGTGGATGCGTTCACGGGCCTGCTGCTGGTAGGGGCGCAGGGTTTGTGTCTCGGCCATTTAGAACGCCCCCTGTGTCCAGCCCTGAGTGGGTGCAGCTTTGGGTTCGGGCGGCGGCAGGAAGCGCTGCACTTCGTTGCTCTGGCCGGTCTCGCCTGCATGAGGGCCGCTCTGCTTGGTGTACTCGTGGATACCCAGCTTGCAGATGCCTTTGGCACCCACGACCTCGTTCCAGCGGGGGCGGAAGGTCTCGCCGCGCTTGCACTGGCCGATGCTCTCGAAGAAAGCGCCCAGCAGGCCCTGGGTCTTGGTGTGCAGGTACAGGCGGTGGGTCACGGTGGTATCACCCTTGGCCCCGCCGAAGATCTTCAGGGTCAGCTTTGCCATGGAGCAGGGCGGGAGCTTTGCGCTGCCCTCAAAGCGGGCACGCTCCATGCCGGTGACTTCAAAGGCATAATCGCCCTCGGGCAGGAGCACGAACTCCTGCTGTTCGTTGGTAAATTCGTCGTCCCAGCCCAGGGCGCGGTCGGTGGTGTTCATGTCGTTCATAATATATCTCCTTTATTATAAAACTCCTTCAGTCACGCTTACACGTGCCAGCTCCCTCCGTGAGGGAGCCTGTTAAAACGGGATATCACGGTTATCCAGCACCATCTGGAACACCTGCGGCCATGCGGCGATCAGACAGCCCTCCACAAAGTCAGCGGGGTAGTCCTTGATGGGCATATCCTCCGGGAAATAGCCCCGTTTGCCCACAACGCCCTGCAGCTCTTCACAGCTGACCTTGTTGGCGCTCATCAGAGCGGCCAGCTTTTCGGGCACGCCCAGACTGAGCAGAACATTTTTCTCGGAGCTTTCCTGCAGCGGTGCGGGCTGCGGCTGAGCCACCGGCTTTGCTTCCTGCTGCGGGCTGGGCAGGATGTCGGCTTCCGGCTGGGAACGCGGCTGCGGTTCCGGTTTCGGTGCCTGTGCAGACATAGCGCCGGGGATGCAGGCGGCAATGCTGGCATAGTCAAAGGGTACTTCCTCCGGCAGGTCAAAGCGGTTTTTGGCATCCCAGCAGGGGTGATGCGCGGTGTACAGTACACGCCTGCCGCCGCTGGCCTTGCTCTTGGCGTTCTTGCCGTCGCCCACCTTTTCCACAACGGTCTTGTAGTTGGCGAACAGCAGCATATCGCACCACTCGCGCAGCAGCGGGGCCACCTGTTTGGAAGTTTTCATGCTCCAGCGGTCGTAGTTGCCCACAGCATCCGGCTGCTCAAATTTGGTAATAGCGGCATGGGCCAGCACCACCACGTTGTGCCCGGCCTGCAGCACCTCTTCCAGCGCGTCCAGCAGCTTGCCGAACTCTTCCTTAACATAGGTGTAGCCCTTGCCGTAGCCGAAATCTTCGATGCCGTTCACCTTGGCTTTGGCACACACGGCCTGAATGCACAGGCGTTCAGCCCAGTCGGCGGTATCAATGACCAGCGTGCCGCAGGGGACACTGCCCTTGCGTACCTCGGCCACCTCATCCAGCAGCATGGCCCAGCTGGTGGGTTGGGGCAGGCGCTTGACGTTCAGCCGCTTGGTGCCGCCCTCGGTGTCGATGAAAACAGGATCCGGAAAATGGGATGCAAAGGTGGATTTGCCGATGCCCTCCGGGCCGTACAGCACGGTTTTGACCGGCGCGGTCTGGATGCCGGTGGTAACTGCATATTTGCTCATTTAGAACGCTCCTTTCGTCCAGCTTTTCTGCTGGGGCTTTTCGGTGACGGGCGGCAGGGTGGGTTCGGCATCCTTCACCATGCCGTCCTCAATGATGATCTGGCATTCACTGCCGGTGGAAACGCGGGTGGCAATGGCCTGCAGGTGTTCTGCTTCCAGCCATGCGGAAAACTCCTGCAGGGTGGTCATGTCCATCTGTTCCAGCTTGTCCAGCAGCACGAAACCGCAGTCCGGGTTCAGGCGGCGGACGATGGCAGCGGCCACCCGCAGCTGGTCGCTGCCGGACATATCCCGCCAGTGCTTGCCTTTATAAGTAAGGGCACCGTCCTCTACGCCAAGGCCCGGCAGGGGCAGGTCGGCACCGTTCAGCAGGGCCATACGGTCGGCACGCTTCTGCGTGATGGCTTCAGTCAGGCGCTTATATTCACTGTCATACTGGGCAGCCTCGTCCTCGGCGCGGGATTTTTCGAGGTTGGCGCGGACTTTGCGGTTGATCTCCTCAATATCCCGGATGGATGCTTCCAGTTCGGCAGTGGATTCGTCCTGAAGCTGGGCGACGGTCTTTTGAGCGGTTTTCCGCTGATTGAACAGGCGGGTGTGCTTGGCGTCGAGCTCCTGATACTGTTGTTCCAGCTCGGCAATGCGTTCACGGGTGCGTTTCAGTTCGGCCACACACTGCTGCTCCTGACGCTCAAGCTCTGTGTACTGTGCCCGCAGACGCTGGTTCTCGCCGTTGCGGGCCAGAATTTCCTGCTGCTGGCGGATGAGGTCGGACGCGCTGACCGGCTTTTCCGGTGCATCCGGGTAGGAGATCAGCTCCTCGGCAAAGTGCTTTTTCTGTGCGGCCAGCTGGCCGGTGAAGGTGCGCTTGTCGTACAGGGCCTTGATCTCCATGTCACGGGTGTGCAGCTCGGTGCCGATGCCGATGATCCGGAGCAGGATGTCCGCCTTTTCCTTGTCGGTGGCTTCCATGAAGCGGGGCAAGTCCAGCGCCAGCGGCTCCACAAAGGCGTTCAGCAACTGCTGCCCGCTGCGCCGCCCGGTGGGGTCAGTGACGGTCAGACTGGCATTTTTGCCCTTGCGTTCCACCACCACACCGTTGGAAAGCTTGACCTTCAGATGCGCCGGAGCCACTGCGCCGTCCCGCTGGGCAGCGTCCGGGCGGAAACGGTCGCCGCCCAGTGCCCATGCCAGAGCATCCAGAACGCTGGTCTTGCCCTGATTGTTGTTGCCGCCCACGAGGGTGAGCCCGGTGGGCGACGGCGTGAGTGCAACGGCCTTGATGCGTTTGACGTTTTCGGCCTCTAAGGCCATGATCTTTACAGACATGCGGATACCTCCCCTTGAGCGGATGCGAGTGTGTGAACGAACTGGTTGATTGCGGTCTCACGCTGGTCGTCCGGCAGTTTGCGGAACTGCATTTTGGCGGACTGAACGATGCTGGTAATGGAGCGCCCGGCCAGAATGATGCTGTCGTAGGCATCGCGGGCATCCTGTTCCTGCTGTGCCTTATAGTCCGCAGTCATTCCGGCCGCAATCTCGTAAGCTTTTTCGCCTGCCCGCCGGTCTACCTCTTCCTCATCCACCACGGCAGCGATGGGCTGTTTTTTCAGGGCCGCATTTTCTTCCTGCAGCTTATCCGCCCGGAGCTTTGCCGCTTCGGCCACCTGCCGGGAGCCGGAAAGCTGGTCCTCGGCGTTCTTGGCCCGGGCTTCGGCCTTGCTCTGCATCTTCCATGCTTCCTCTTCCCGGGCCTCGGCGGCGTCCAACCGACTTCTGAGCTGATCGTTCTGCTCTGTCAGACCTTTAATGTCGGCATTTGCGGCTTCCAGCTGAGCATTGGCGGTATTCATTGCGTCCCGCGACTCCTGCTCCTGAATGCAGGCGCTCTTCAATCTGGCTTGCGTTTCGTTCAGTTTGTACTCTTTGGCCTTGAGCTGGGCTAAAAGCTCCTGCACCCGCTGGCTGTCTCCGGCGGCTGCGGTGAGCTGTTCAGCACAGCCGGAGCGGGCGATCAGGTTCAGGTCCTTGCGGGAGATGGACGGCAGTAATTTTAAATCCGCAACTGTTGCGGATTTAAAAGCATCTCCGTTCTGGGTCATTGTCCGGGCGCTGCCCTCACTCATGCCCTTGCTCTCATACCATTTTGTCCATGTACCGCCGCCATAGCGGCCAGCCTTGGCCGTCAGGGCGTGCATTTTGGCAACGTAGATGCAGGAAATGAGGTATTCATCCTGTGCGGTGCCGTAGTGCAGGTCGAACTGCTGATCGGTCTCCACGGCCTGTTCGGACAGGTCGCCCAGAGCGGAAAAGTCAAAGGTAGGCGCGGCGGGATTGCTCAAAGAGCTGCCGGAGCCAGCGGATGGCGCAGCGTTCTTTCCGGTTGCATTGCCCGGAGCATCGGAGCCGCTGACAGCATCTGCCTTCTCCGTCGTAGGGCTTGACCCCTCCGGTGCTGCCGGGGATGCCGCAGTTTGGCTTCCCGCAGCAGTGGCAGCATCCGAACACTGCGCGGATGGGGCAGGGTGTTCTTCCACCGGTTCAATGGGCGCGTTCCTGCAGGGCTTTGCGTTTTCCAACGCATCCAGCATTGCGCTATCAATTTCGTACTCGTCCAGCGGGGCGAACTCCGCGCCGTTGGTCAGGAACGCCTGCGGAATCAGCTTCTTGTCTGCTGCCTTGGCCCGCTCGAATTTCTGCGTCATGAGGTGGCTTTCTTTCCAAATGCTGCCGTCCCAGCGCCAGAACCGGCCACGGTAATAGGCATAAACCGTCTCGTTGGAAAGCTTGGAACTGATGGTGTAGTCCGTCATACCCGCACCTCCGTGTCCTTGAGGCGGTCCAGCATCTCGGTCTGCACATCCTTGCTCATGGGCTGGATGTTGTTGCCCTTCCAGCCATAGCAGAGGATAGGGCCGTAGATATGCTGACCGCGATAGATACGGTTCAGGTCTCTGCCCATGATGCCGTACACCAGCACTGCCGGGGTGCGTGGCAGGACTTTCTGCTCACAGGGGCACCGCAGCAGTGCTTCGATGCCCTGCAGCGTGTCCGGCAGGGTGGTGACCACGGGCTCTTTGCCCGGTTCGATCAAAATTCCTTTCATTGTAAAACCTCCGATTTTGTGATATCATCGGGGTGATGAAGTCGTTCAAACTCATCATCCCTTGCAGCTCGTCGGTGTTGGCGCACCGGCGGGCTTTTTTCGTATAGTGCGTACCGGCGGCAGGCTGTCCACCTCGCTGCGGTCGATACGTTCCCGCGCAAATGTGTACTTGTAAGTTCGATGGCTGCCGCTGAGCCCATGGCTGACGGCAGACGCAAAGCTGTTCGCGCTCTTGTAGCCCAGCCGCCGGGCACACATCTCGGACGAGCCGGATGCCAGCAGATCGCCGGTTTTGGCATCCCAGACGGTGTACCACATGACGCTGGCAGCGTTTTCATTACGCGCCCTGTAATCCCTGCAATATTGGTTGTGGTGCTCTCTGCGGCAGGAAGCGCAAAAGCGCAGGTTGCCAGCAACATTTTCCATCACCTTGCCGCAGTCCAAACAGACGCGGGTAAAGTGCTTTCCTTTATTCATGGGTGGTGTCAGCCCGCCTTCCTGCCGCTCTTCACGGTGTTGCGGGGCTGCTGATGCACCTTGCGGCGGCGTTTCTCACGTGCTTCGGCGGCAAAGCCCAGCCGCATGAAGAAGATCGCCAGCAGGATCAACACCATGGCCGTGACGAACGCACCGTCCGAGACGGTGCCAAGGGTCTGAAAGCTGCCCTCCAGCCCCAGGCCGTACAGCAGGCCCACCACAAAGCAGGCCATTGCCAGCCAGTACCAGACAAAGGATTTAATCTTCATGCGGATTCATCCTCCCTGCTCATTTCCGGGAAGAAGAACTTCCCGATCTCGTCCTGCTGAATGTCCAGCAGTTCACACATTGCCGCGATCTCTGCGCTCGTCCACGGCTGGTTCCCGTGCATCCTGCCGCTCATGGTGTCACGGCCAATGCCGATGTACTCAGCCACTTCCTGATCCCGGAATCCGCAGCTGTGGAACCGGCCCCGCAGCTTCCAGTATGGGATCTGCTTGAAAGTGCCGCGAATAGTTGATGTGTTCAACATTTTATTCCTCCTTCTTTTTGGCGGGCAGCCCATCCAGCAGGCTGTCCATCAGGGCAGCGTAGAACGGGTAGCCTTTGGCGACGATGGTCAGGCTGTCAATGGCGCTGGTGAGGTAGCTCTGGGAGCCGCGCACCACGTTCTCCATGGTGCGCACCGTGTCGCAATGCTGGCCGTAAATGGCCTTGAACTCACCGCACAGGGCCTTGACCTGCATATACTTGGCCTTGCTGTCCTCGCGGTTCTTGCGGCACTCGTCCAGAAAAGCGGTGTTCTCGTCCAGCTTCTTCCGGGCTTCGATCACCCGGTCGATGGCGCTCTGGATGTTGGCGTCCTGCACGGCCTGCTGCTCTTTGTGCTGCGCGGCCAGCTGCTTCTCCATCTGGTTGAAGGCCTCGATGTACTTGAGCTTCCACTGCACGGCTTCCTTGCCCGTGAAGCCCATGGCCAGCAGGGAAAAGCCGTCACGGTTCATCAGGTACATGGTGGCCTTTTTGTTTTGAGCAGTGGTGTACTCGGTCTTGTGGAACATTTTGAGGAGAGCGCAATTTTGCGCCGTCAGATTTTTGATGGAGCGGAGCACATCTTTATGCTCTTTTCCGAATCGTTCGGCAACGTCCCGGCTGGATGCCACCGGTTCGCCGTTCTGGGTGGATAAGATGATGTCGTTCATGGTGAAGATGTACCTCCTTGTATTCACTTCACTTTCGCTGTAAAATAAAAAAGAGGAAAGGAGGTGAATGAAAAAATGATTTTTGAAAGTCTTTTAAGCATGCATGGTCTGAATATGCAAATTGAGCGAGATGGCGAAATTATTGCAACCGTTCCGGGTTTGCCGAACCGGGAAACAGCAACGAATCGGCAGTACGTTGGGTTTTGCCCGGGAACCGATATTAAGATAGACGACGTTGTTATCACTCCAGCCAGTGAACGGCTTTATGTCACGGAAACGCAGGCATCGTTCTTCCAGAAGCAGCAGGAAGAAATAAAAGCGTTCTATATGACCGAAGTCGAGAAAAAGCGGAAAGAAAACGAACAGCGTCAGAGCAATATTTATAACATCGGTACAGCTTACGGTTCTGTAATTGGAACAGCCAATACAGCGACCATCAACTACCAGACGAATTTTCAGGAACTGCGGGAAAGGGCAGAAGCTGAAGATGCACCGGACAAAGAGCAAGTCCAGAAGTTAGTTGATCTTGTTGAGATGATCGTAAATGACCAGATTCCTCCGCAGAAGGGATTGTTGTCCAAGTTTTCCGAAACGATGGAACGTCACTCGTGGATTACAAGTGCTGTTGCATCTGCGCTTGTATCGTGGTTGACACAACTTCCGCACTGATCTCGATGGTCAAGTTTAACAATGCTTTTCCATTGCTGGACTGAACCAACGAATAATCCTTCACGTTCTGGATAACCGTTCCGTCTATCTGGCAGCTAAAACGATTGTCCAAGTGCGACAGCTGAATCTCTTGCGCCCCGCGCTTCTCTTCCTTAGGAGCGTGGGGCCTTTTGCTGTTGCTCATCTTCTTCACCTCCTTTGGATGGCGGGCAAGTATGTATTTTTCACTATGGATGTGCTATCATAAAGACACCCCAAAACGGAAGGAGGTGAAAAAACATGAGCTTGTCATTGACTAAAATGGCTGTTCTTACTGGATATGCAAATACCATTTCCCTCAAAGAATTTGCAAAGAACCGTTTATTTCTGGTGACACCTGCTGGCATGATCAGCGGTATCCCCGTATTTGATGAGGAAAATAGCAATCCGAACATTGCCGTTGCGCAGACAGTTAACTCCTCAGCTCTCAAGGCCGTTTCCAAAGCTGCTTCTGCTGAAGAAGAAAGTCCGCAGACGGGTGAAAGCTGTGAGTTTATTCTGCTAAAGGATGCTCGTCTGGAAACCACAAGTCCCGTTGTGAATTTCCCTGTTCTGACTGTCTTTTGTGACCAGATCATTGCTGTGACCCTTGGCACTGATCTCACCAATGGCTAACACCTCGCGATTTTGCCGCCCTTGTACCGCTAATACAAGGGCGGCAATTTCTTTGGGTTCACCAATGATTTTGATTTTCATGCTTTTCACCTCCTTTTGAATTGCGCACAATATGTGCTCATTCTGCGAAAAAAATTTCTTCGACACTCTGGCCGAAATACTGAGCAATGCGCTTTTTGATCTGGTCGCGGGGAATGCGTTCGCCGCGCTCATACATAAAAAGCGCCGAAGTGCTGATTCCAAGCGCATCAGCAACGGTTTTTGCGTCCATTTCGCCGCGCAATGCGCGCGGCTTGTGGCCGATGGTCTTACCGTCCATCTGATTGGGTCACCTCCTTTCCGTGCACCTATTGTACTCAAAACCAGAAAATAAATCTATTCGCAGAGTGCACAAAATGTGCGCAAAAGAATAGTACACTTTTTGTGCTTGAACTTGTGCACGATATGTGCTATTATTTGATTGTAATAATATAGGGAGGTGGCCTGATGGCAACTTTTGCAGAGCGGCTAAAATCGCTGCGCCGTGAAAAAGGCTGGTCACAGCAACGGCTTGCGGATGAGCTGGATTTGTCTAAGAGTAGTGTAAACATGTATGAACGTGGGGAGCGGGAGCCGGGGTTTGAAACCATGGAAGCAATCGCTGACCTGTTTAATGTGGATATGAATTATCTGTACGGACGTACAGATATTAAGATTGCTGACCCGATTGTACTAGCGCCCAAGAAGCCCACCATCCCCCCGGGCTTTGAGCCGATGCCGAAGATGAAGAAGATCCCGCTGATCGGCAGCATTGCCTGTGGGGAACCCATCACGGCAGAGCAGAACATTGAAAAAATGGTGGACGTGCCGGAGAACATCCGGTGCGATTTTTCCCTGACCTGCCACGGTGACAGCATGGTGGATGCCGGCATTCACGATAAAGACGTGGTGTATATCCGCATCCAGCCGGAGGTGGAGAACGGCGAGATCGCAGCGGTGCGCATTGATGGCGAAGCCACTCTCAAGCGGGTATATTACAACCCCGGCACGCTGACCCTGATGCCCGCAAACCCGGCTTATGCGCCCATGATCTACGCCGGCCCCCAGCTGGAAGAGGTGCACATTGAGGGCAAGGCCGTAGGCTGGACGCACTGGGTAGGGTAATTTTGGATTATCGGAGTCATTCCAGTCTATATAGCGAAGGAGTGTTATGTATGAAGAAAACTATGAAAAAGACCGCTGCAGCACTGTGCATTGCCGCAACGCTTGTATCTGTGGCAGCGCCGGCAATGGCTGTCAGCCCAGCAGAATATATGAGCACAGCCGCTCTTGAAGAATGCAATACTGCGACGGTAGCGCAGGTGGAAAGCCTGATCAACCAAATCGGAACCGTCACGACTGCCCGCCGCCCGGCAATTGTGGCTGCTGTAAATGCTTATAACGAATTGGACGATGCAAGCAAGGCGCAGGTCAGTAACTTTGCGGTGTTGGCAGAAGCCCAGCAGGTGCTTGGACTGAAAGACGCTCTTGCAAAGCTGAAAATCAGTTATGATAAGGTCGAGGACGCAAGAAGCTATGTGTCACCCACGGAAGACCGACTGAGCAATCAAGGCAAAAGCTATATACTGCCCTTCTTTGTAAATGGCAGCACCAATGATCCGTCAATGTTTTTCATGGTTCTGTGTAGCGGCAACAAATATGTGTACTTGGACACGATTACGATTCGCGCGGGCGAGTATAAATATACCTACACGATTGATTGGACGGATGTGGATCGTGGCTATGATGGAAAGCAGTACTGGGAACTGACATCTTTTATGGGCGATGATGAAGATATCCAGTGGTTTAAGAATATTTTGAGCGCTGATGAAATCATTATCCGATACAGCGGCGATGGTGGCAGCATCGACCACACAGTCACCCCCGAAGAGCGTCAGGCAATTACGGATGTCTTGAACGCATATGATCTGTTCAAGGCAGCAAGCCCGACTGTGCGCGCAAAGGCTTTGAATAACTGATGTAAACTAAACAAAAACTCCCCCGGCGCGCCAACGCAAAGCATGGTGCTTGCGGATCAGCAGCTGGAGGAGAAGGTCATTGAAGGGCTGGCGGTAGGGTGTTGCCGTGGGTTGGTGTGAAAGGATAGAGGATGGAAAATAACTTTCAGTTTTTGATATATCGCTCTGCGGAGGAAGATGTTTCGATCAATGCCGTTGTGAAGGACGAAAGCATCTGGCTGACACAGCAGGGCATGGCCGAATTGTTCGGCGTACAGAAACCTGCTATCAGTAAACATCTTAAAAATATTTTTGAAGAAGGCGAATTGGACGAAAAAGTGGTTGTTTCCAAAATGGAAACAACCACACATCACGGTGCTCTGGACGATAAGACGCAGACCAGAGAAACAAACTTCTACAACCTCGATGCCATTATCTCTGTGGGATACCGTGTCAACTCCCGCCGGGCTACGCAGTTCCGTATCTGGGCTACCGGCATTCTCAAAGAGTATATGACCAAGGGCTTTGTGCTGGATGACGAGCGCTTGAAGCAGGGCAAGGACGCTTTCGGTAAGGATTATTTCCGTGAGTTGTTGGAGCGTGTTCGATCCATCCGCGCCAGTGAGCGCCGGATCTGGCAACAGGTGACGGATATCTTTGCAGAGTGCAGCATCGACTATGACCGCAACGCGCCGGTGACCAGGGACTTCTATGCCATGGTGCAGAACAAGTTCCACTATGCGATCACCGGCCAGACGGCGGCAGAGATCGTGTACAGTAAGGCCGACCACACCAAGGAGCACATGGGGCTAACCACATGGAAGTACGCACCAGAGGGGCGTGTGCTCAAATCGGATGTGTCCATTGCAAAAAATTACCTGTCCGAGAAGCAGATCCGGCAGCTGGAACGCACCGTTTCCGGTTACTTTGACTATATCGAGGATCTGATCGAGCGGGAAAATACCTTCACTATGGAACAGTTTGCTGCCAGCATCAACGAGTTTTTGTCCTTCCGGCGGTACGATATTTTGCCGGACAAAGGCAAGATATCTGCCCGTCAGGCAAAGCAGAAAGCGGAAGCCGAGTATGATCTATTCAACCCCACGCAAAAGATCGTGTCGGATTTTGACCGGGCGGTGAAAAATCTGAAAAACTGAGGCAGTATACAAACTTTGCACATTGCTCAATAAAATAAATGCCGCTGCGTCACCAATGCAGCAGTTACGAAAGGAAGAAAATGGAAGAATATAATTTTCAGCTTGTTGAAAAAATCAACCAGCAAGTGCATGTTGTTCAGGTTCCTGATACCTGCTCGTTTTGGATGATCCGGACAAAGTCGGGTGCATACTACAGCGAATACATTCATAATGGGTATATCGCAATTGGCTGGAATGCAGTTCTTCAAAGTAATATCACACAAGATACAGAAGAAAAATTGCGTCAAGCAGTAGAGCTAAATTACGCTGATAAACGGCCAGGTGCCGCTATAAACAAATGCTATAGTTTTGCGAGCGAAATGCAGGCTGGCAATCTGGTTATGATTTTGGGCGATAAAAGAGTCGCCTTCGGAATAATTGGAGAATACTTTGAAAAACAGGACATTCAGGATCCAATAAAAAAAGAATTAGAGGCAGACGCCCAAATTGCTGCGGGCTTTCATAAGCAAAATAGAATTGAATGTCCTTATGTGAAGCGTCGAAAAGTTCAAATTATAAAAGAAGTCGAAGAGCTCAGACTGACACCAATGCTGGCACGTGCAATGCTGAACCACCATAGTTTGTCCACAATCAGTGACTATGCTATTCCAGTTTTAAACACTTGTTTTGATTTGTATGTTTACAACGGAGAAACCCATGCCGTTTTTCGCGTGAATACAAAAAGAAAAATAAAAGGTCGTGATTTTGCGACATTTTGTTATTACATAACTGAGATTTTTTCTGTTCTTAATGAAGATGAAGACATTTCAATAACAACGAATTTGAATTCTCCGGGAGACTATGTTGTTGCATTCTCTCAGGGAATGGATTTTATTCAGGAACATTGGTTTGCGTTCTTATTTATCTTTGCGGTGCTTTTTGGCGGTAGCTATGAAGTGTCAGGGCTGAAAATTGATATTCCGTCTGTTAGAGGGTTGATCAAATGGGTATGCAACCGCAAACATGATAACAGCATTAAAAGTTTGGAAGCAGAAAAGTTAAAAAAGAAATCAGCGGAATTGATCTGGATAATGAATTAAAACGTATTCAGATTGCCAGAGAAAAGGAAGAAAGTGTTCTTCAAAAAATGCCGACAGACCAGGAATTGGAAAAGCTGCAAAAAGCAAGTCGAGCTCTTGAACTTCAAGAGCCCGACTCTAAAGTGGTTATTTTTCCTTCGTCCAATGAGGGAAATCATAGGGACGGTAGTTCTTGAGAAGAATCAACGAAAAAATAACAAGTAAAAGTTCGACTGTAAAAGGAATAAAATCGTGAAAAAAGAAAAAAGTGAGAAATTTACAAGAGGCCCCCAAAAGAATAGCAAGAAAAAGCACATAGGAAGTAATACGATATAGAATGTTCAACAGCTTCCACATAGGGCAGTCTCCTTTCTCCATGGTGATTGTATCATAAAGTAGTCACCATTGAAAGACGATTCACGATTTTCGCACACAGAGGGATTGTATGAGCTTTCAAAATAATCTTCGTGAGTTGAGGTCTGAAAAGAGGCTCACTCAACAGCAACTTGGTGAAATCTTTCATGTCAGCCGGACTACAATATCGAATTATGAAACAGGAAAAATGGAACCAAGCATTAAAATGATTCTGGATATTTCAAGATACTTTGAAGTTTCTGCGGATTGGTTGCTTAAATAAAAACCTCCCCCAGCGCGCTAACGCCGAGGGAGTTAAGATAAGCGGCTCACCCTTGCGGGGTCATCGCACACTCGACACTGCGATTATACCTCTTTTGGGCGGGCTTGTCAAAGTGTACCCTTTTGGAGGTGAAAACAATGAAAAAGAGGACAAACACAGCGTTTTGGGTCGAGAAGGAAAAGCGTTGGTGCATTGCGGTGCAGAAGAACGGCACCCGCAAACGGTTTTACAGCAGCACGCCTGGCCGCACCGGCCAGCGGGAAGCCAACGCAAAGGCCGATGCCTGGCTTGACGATAGCATCAGAGACGGAAAAAAGAAGGTAGCTGCCCTCTATGCCCAGTGGGTAGAAGAACTGAAGCTGACTTGCGGGACATCCTATGTGACACAATGCCAGCGTTACGGGGACTGCTATATCCTGCCGACCTGTGGGAATATCCGCATTGACGAGTTAACCGAGGGCGATCTTCAAAAGGCCATTGACGTTTCGTTCCGGAAGCGCTCACAGAAAAAGAACCAGCGCAAGCCCATCTCAAACCAGCCGTTGAGCCGAAAGACGCTTATGACGATCCGGGCTGCGGAAACCGCCTTTGTCAAGTGGTGCCGAAGGAACAAGTACACGACACTCTACCCCGACCTGTCTATCCCGAAGAATGCCAGGATGGGGAAACGCACGATCTTGCAACCCACCGCCCTGAAGGTTCTGTTTAGCGTAGACACCCGCACCTACTATGGAAAGCTGGTATTTGATGAATATATCTACGCCTACCATTTTGCAGTTGCGACCGGCCTGCGCCCCGGGGAGCTGATTGGTCTCTGGTATGGTGACATCAAAGGGAACACGGTCAACCTTCGGCGAAGCATCAACGTGCACCGGGAACAGACGACCGGAAAAAACGAAAACGCAATCCGCTCTTTTGACATGGGCAAGGAAGCTCGCGAGGCATACGAGGCACAGGTGCAGCTTCTGAAGGCTCAAGGTATACTTCTGAACTACAATACCCCGCTGTTTCAGATCCCGTCAGAACACGCGCTCTATCGCCGCTGGGAATCCTATCAGGAAGCAAACGGGCTTGAGCCGAAAGTTTCACTTTACGAGCTGCGGCACACCTTTGTCAGTGTTGAATCCAGCGTCCTGACTGACAGCCAGCTGAAGATGCTCGTGGGCCATAGCAAGAACATGGACACTGCCGGAGTGTATCGGCACGAGCTTGACGGTCAGAGGGAAGATCTTGCTGCCGCTACCACCGCGGCATTCAAAAAGGCACAGGCCTGACTCTGGTAACAGTTTTGGTAACACTCTTTTTTGTAAACGTAGCAAAATACATGGGTTACAAACCAACCCCACTACATTTTTAGCAAGTGTTTAGGCGCGTTGCAGATATGTTTTTGACGTCACTCAATCATTTTTTGTTGTTCGACTCCCATCGCCTCCACCAACAAAAAGCACCTGGATTCGTTGAAATCTGGGTGCTTTTCTTTTTGCTGAAACTGGTTTATAAAGCACTCCATAGCACAGAACGATTCGCTATTAGGGCGGCTTTTGTCACAATTTGTACGTATTTCCAGCAAAACAGAATGATTGTATAAAATTTATACACCCGCTAAAGTTTGTTTGTTGTCTGCTGCGGCGGCGCGGGGTATACTGTTGCCATAAGGACGGCGCAAGGATGCCGAAAAAAAGCAATAAAAAGCAGGGAGGCTTTTCTATGTACTATTCCAGTGGCAACTATGAAGCATTTGCAACTCCTAAAAAGCCGGAGGGTGTTGATCATAAATCTGCATATATCATTGGTTCCGGTCTGGCCGCACTGACGGCTGCATGTTATCTGGTGCGTGACGGCCAGATGAAGGGCGAGCATGTGCATGTGTTTGAGAAAGACCCCATCCCCGGCGGTGCCTGCGACGGCTACAAATACGATATCGGTTACGTGATGCGCGGTGGCCGCGAGATGGATAACCACTTCGAGGTCATGTGGGATCTGCTGCGCTCCATTCCGTCTCTGGAGACCGAGGGTGCCAGTGTGCTGGATGAGTACTACTGGCTGAACAAGGAAGACCCCAACTATTCACTGTGCCGTGCTACCGTCAACCGCGGCGAGGATGCCCACACCGATGGCAAGTTCGGCCTGTCTGATAAGGGTGCTATGGAGATCATGAAGCTCTTCTTCACCCCCAACGAGCAGCTGCAGGATAAGAAAATCACCGATTTCTTTGATGATGAAGTGCTGAATTCCAACTTCTGGCTGTACTGGCGCACCATGTTTGCCTTTGAAAACTGGCACAGTGCTCTGGAAATGAAGCTCTACCTCAAGCGTTATATCCACCACATCGGCGGCCTGCCGGATTTCACCGCCCTGCGCTTTACCCGCTACAACCAGTATGAATCTATCATCCTGCCCATGGTCACTTACCTGAAGGACCACGGCGTTCAGTTCCACTATGAGACCAAGGTCGTGGACGTGAAATTTGAGATCAATGGCAAGCGCAAGCAGGCAAGCAGCGTGGTTGTGGAGCACGTAGGTGAGATCAGCACCATTGACCTGACCGAAAATGATCTGCTGTTCATCACCAACGGCGGCTGCGTGGAAAGCTGCACGATGGGCGCACAGGACAAGGCAGCAGGCTTTGATCCCACCATCAAGCCGGGCAACGGCTGGGACCTGTGGAAGAAGATCGCTGCGCAGGACCCCGCATTCGGCAATCCTGAAAAGTTCTGCTCCGACCCCGAACATTCCAACTGGGAAAGCGCCACCATCACTACGCTGGACGACAAGATCCCACAGTATATCCAGAAGATCTGCAAGCGTGACCCGTTCAGTGGCCACACCGTCACAGGCGGCATCGTCACCGTTAAGGACTCCAACTGGCTGCTCAGCTGGACGCTGAACCGTCAGCAGCAGTTCCGAAACCAGCCCAAGAACCAGCTGTGCGTCTGGGTCTACGGCCTGTTCAGTGATAAGCCCGGCAACTACGTCAAAAAGGCCATGCGCGACTGCACCGGCAAGGAACTGTGTATGGAATGGCTGTACCACATTGGTGTGCCCGAGGATCAGATCGAAGAGCTGGCCGAGCACAGTGCCAACACCATCCCGGTCATGATGCCGTATATCGATGCATTCTTTATGCCGCGTGCAATGGGCGACCGTCCTGATATCGTGCCGGAGGGTGCTGTCAACTTTGCCTTCCTGGGTCAGTTCGCCGAGACCGGCCGTGACACCATCTTCACCACAGAATACTCCATGCGCACCGGTATGGAAGCTGTGTACACCCTGCTGGACATCGACCGCGGTGTGCCCGAGGTCTGGGGCAGCACCTATGATGTACGTGCCCTGATCGATGCAACGGTCAAGCTGCGCGACGGCAAGAAGATCACCGACATGGATCTGCCGCTCATCCCGCGCCTTGCCATGAAGGAAGCTTTGAAAAAGATCGAGGGTACCGACCTTGAGAAATTCCTCAAGGAATACAATGCGATTTGAGCTCGTTGCTCTGATCCATTTTTGAATCCCCTTTGAAAACAGCCCGCTTTTGCAGTCAACGACTGGCTGCAGATGCGGGCTGTTTTTTGCCCTGAAAAGGAATAATGTTGCACAAAAAGTGTGACTTAGTACCGTGAATTATGAACAAATTGTGCGATTCCGGGTTGTTCTTGGGTGTTTTGTGTGTTATGCTTAATCTAACAAGCGTCGGGCTGGTTCTGTGCGCCCGATAAAAACAAAAGAGAGTTTTAAGAGGAGGTCGTTTTTCCATGAAACAGCTTATCTCCCGCCGCAGCTTCCTGAAGGCCGCAGGTGTCACCACGGCCGTTGCTGCCGTAAGTCTGGGCGCACCCGCTGCGTCTGCATGTTACCCCGGCAGCTTTAAGGACATTACGATCCTGTACACCAACGATGTTCATACTTACATCGACAAAAAATCGCCGGAACTGACCTATGCTGCCATCGCAGCTTTGAAAAAGAGCTATCAGGATGCAGGCAAAAATGTCCTGCTGGTAGATGCGGGCGACCATATTCAGGGTACCGCATATGGTTCCATGGACGAAGGTGCATCCATCATCCAGCTGATGAACGCCGCTGGCTACGATGTTGCTACGCCCGGCAACCATGAATTCGACTACGGCATGGCCCGTGCAAAAGAGGTAATGGCTGAGGCAGATTTCCCGTACCTCTCCAGCAACTGGGTCAATCTGCCGCTGGGCAACCGCGTTCTGCCGGATGTCAAATACTTCACCATCGGCGGCCGCGTGATCGCATTTGTGGGCATCACCACGCCCGAGACCTTCACCAAGTCTACTCCGGCTTACTTCATGGATAAGAGCCAGAGCCGCTATATCTATGATATTCTGGGCGGTGACGACGGCCAGAAGCTGTACAAGGCTGTGCAGAAGTCCATTGATAAGGCCAAGGTTCTGGCTGACTACGTGATCGGTCTGGGCCATCTGGGCGTTGATCCTTCCTCTTCGCCCTGGACCAGCAAGGAAGTCATCGAGCACACCTCCGGCTTCGATGCATTCATCGACGGCCATTCTCACACCAAGATGGAGTGTGAGTGGGTGAAGGATCTGTCCGGCAAGGCTGTCGCCCTGACCCAGACCGGCTCTTATTTTGCAAATGTTGGCGAAATGACCATCAAGGCTGACGGCTCCATTGCCACCCGTCTGATCTCCTCTTACGAAGGCTCCGACAGTGCCGTTGCCGATATCCAGAACGCATGGGTCGCTTCTGTGGACGACATGCTGGGTGAGAAGATCGCTGTTGCCGATACGAACTTCTACATCTCCGACCCCGAGACTGGCAAGCGCCGCATCCGCATGGCAGAGACGAATCTCGGCGACTTCGTGGCCGACGGCATTTACTCCTACTTCAATGAGGTGGAACAGCTGCATTGTGACATCGCTATCATGAACGGCGGCGGCATCCGCGCCGATGAGAAAGCCGGCTACTGGACCTTCAAGACCTGCAAGCAGGTCAGCCCGTTTGGCAATGTGGCCTGTCTGATGTCTGTCACCGGCAAGCAGATCCAGGATGCACTGGAGTTTGCAGCCCGCTTTGCCGGAACGGAAAAGGAGAACGGCGGCTTCCTGCATGTGGCAGGCGCTTCCTACGAGATCCACGCCGATATCCCCAACACCGTGCAGACCGACGAGAAGAATGTCTGGATTGGCAGTGCCACCGGCACTCCGCGCGTGCAGAACGTGAAGATCTACAACAAGGCTTCCGGTACTTATGAACCGCTGGACGAGAGCAAGACCTACGCTCTGGCTGGCATGAATTACACTCTGCGCAATCTGGGCGATGGCTTTGCCATGTTTGATGGCGCAGAGCTGATCAAGGACTATGTGTCTGAGGATTACCTTGTGATGTCTACCTATGCAATGACCTTTGGCGGTGTAGATGCAGAGGGTCTGCCGCATTTGACCACCGCAAACAGCCCGCTGGCCGATTACCCGGGTTATCTGCTGGATTACGAGAATCCCTACGGCGCAGGCCGCATCAGCATCCTGTAATAACTGCATAAAAATGGGCGTACCGTCGCAAAGACGGTACGCTGTTTTTGTATAACAATATAGAACAAAAAAACCATCCGGCATAAACCGGATGGCTTTTGGTTGGGGATGAGAGAATCGAACTCCCACAAGTAGAGTCAGAGTCTACCGCACTACCACTATGCAAATCCCCAATATTCGATTACGTTTCGCAGTGTGAGCCGCTCAACGTGTGCTATTATACGCGGAAAAGTGATACTTGTCAAGCGTGATTTTGAAAAAATTGCAAACTTTTTTAAAATGCGCGCACCAGCGGAGAAGTTTCTGCTTTACCATAAACTGGCATATTCTGCACCGGTCTCTTCATATACTAAAATGTACAAACCTTCAAGATACACAAAGAAGAGGAGGACGGCCTATGCTGGAACGAACCCATGCCCAGAACACCCAAACTTTGCTTTCGAGCCGCATCCCGCGGGATACCGAGCACGAACGTTATCACCCAGAACTGGAAGAAGAGCTGAAGGAATGTCTGTTCTGCCTGCGGCGCAATGAGATGATGTTTGATCTGGAGGTGGATACAGACCTGATCGAGCAGCGCATTTACGAGCGGCAGGCGCTTTTGTGCCGCTACCGGTACTTACTGGCCAGGGCGCGGGAGCTGGGGCTGCACACCGTCCTGACGAAGTATCAGCCTGCTGGACAGGTTTGAACAGGTTGGCAGCATAAAAATCTTGACAGAAAGCCCCTTGCGTGTTATCATAAGCAAAGATAAATGCGTACTGGGCTTTGTCCGGCGCGATGAAATTTTGAGAGTTAGAGAGGTTTTCTATTATGGAACGTATTAAGACCATTGCTACTCGTGACCTGACCAAGAGCGTTAAGACCGGCGGCTGCGGCGAGTGCCAGACTTCCTGCCAGTCCGCTTGCAAGACCTCCTGCGGCGTGGCTAACCAGCAGTGCGAGAACAGCAACAAGTAATTTTTGCAACCCCCTGCCGCCTTTGCCGGGCGGCATTTTTTTGTATAATTGGAATGGAGAGTAAAATGGTACACCAGTATCAATTGAACGGCTATAACATCGTGCTGGACACCTGCAGCGGCTCGGTGCATGTGGTGGACGATGTTGCATACGATATCATTGCCATGTACCCGGAGCATACTGCTGACGAGATCGTTTCGGCTATGATGGCAAAGTATGGAGACCGCGAGGATGTCACGGAGGAAGATCTGCGTCAGTGCATCGATGATGTGACCAACCTGAAGGAAGCAGGCAAGCTGTGGACCCCGGATACCTATGAGAATATGGCTTTCGACTTTAAAAACCGCAACACCGTGGTCAAGGCCTTGTGCCTGCATGTTGCACACACCTGCAACCTGAACTGCTCCTACTGCTTTGCTTCGCAGGGCCGCTATCAGGGCGACCGTGCGCTGATGAGCTTTGAAGTGGGCAAGCGTGCCATGGACTTCCTGATCGAAAACTCCGGCACCCGCCGCAACCTTGAGGTGGACTTCTTTGGCGGCGAACCGCTGATGAACTTTGATATGGTCAAAAAGCTGGTGGCCTACTGCCGTGAGCAGGAGAAGATCCACAACAAGAACTTCCGCTTTACCATGACCACCAACGGTATGCTGATCGATGACGATGTGATCGATTTCTGCAACAAGGAGTGCCACAACGTCGTTCTGAGTCTGGATGGCCGCAAAGAGGTCAACGACCGCTTCCGCAAGGACTATGCAGGCCATGGCAGCTACGATACCATCGTGCCCAAGTTCCAGGAGTTCGTGAAGAAGCGCGGCGACAAGAACTACTACATGCGCGGCACCTACACCCACTACAACACCGACTTCACCAACGATATCTTCCACATGGCCGACCTCGGCTTTACTGAGCTGAGCATGGAGCCTGTGGTGTCTAAGCCCGGCGATCCCAGTGCCCTGACCGAGGAAGATCTGCCCATCCTGAAGGAACAGTACGAGATCCTTGCCAAGGAAATGATCAAGCGCAACCGCGAGGGCCGCGGCTTTACCTTCTACCACTACATGATCGACCTCACCGGCAGCCCCTGCATCTACAAGCGCATTTCCGGCTGTGGCTCCGGTACGGAGTACATGGCTGTTACTCCTTGGGGCGATCTGTACCCCTGCCACCAGTTTGTGGGCGACCCCAAGTACCTGATGGGCGATATCTGGAAGGGCGTTACGAACACTGCCGTGCGCGATGAGTTCAAGCACTGCAACGCCTATGCCCGCAAGGAGTGCCAGAACTGCTGGGCAAAGCTGTATTGCTCCGGCGGCTGTGCAGCAAACTCCTACCACGCTACCGGCAACATTACCGGTGTGTATGAGTACGGCTGCGAGCTGTTCAAAAAGCGAATGGAATGCGCTATCATGATCAAGGTGGCTGAAAATCAGGAACTTGCCGCCAAGGGCATCGAGGTGCCTATTGAGCTTGGTTCTACCTGTAACGCCTGTGCTGATGGCGAAGCCTGCGAATGAGCACGACCACGCCTATTGTGGATTTTGTGCGCCGTTACGCACAGTCCGGCACCTCGCGGCTGCATATGCCCGGCCACAAGGGCCAGAGCCTTTTGGGCTTTGAGCCGTGGGACATTACCGAAATAAAGGGTGCGGATGAACTGTATGGGGCTGACGGCATCATTGCCCAGAGCGAAGCCAACGCTACCCGGCTGTTCGGCACGGTGCATACCTATTACAGCACAGAGGGCTCGTCCCAGTGCATCCGTGCAATGCTGTGCCTTGCACTGCAGGCTGCGCCCGCAGCCGGACAGCGCCCGGTCCTGCTGGCAGCGCGCAACGCTCACAAAGCGCTGTTGTATGCGGCGGCGCTGCTGGATTTTGATATCCAGTGGCTCTGGCCTGCGCCGCAGGATGCCGGTGCACTTTGCAGCTGCCCGGTGTCAGCTGCAAAGCTGACAGGTGCTCTGCAGGGTTTGGCACAGCAGGGCAAAAGGCCCTTTGGCGTCTACATCACCAGTCCGGATTATCTGGGCGGTGTGCAGGATATTGCAGCGCTGGCCGAAGTGTGCAAGGATTTTGGCGTTCCGCTTCTGGTGGATAATGCCCACGGTGCTTACCTGCGTTTTCTGCCGCAGGGCGGTCAGCATCCTATTGCACTGGGCGCGGCCATGTGCTGCGACTCCGGCCATAAAACGCTGCCCGTTGTCACTGGCGGCGCATACCTGCATCTGGGCAAAAATGCCCCCATTCAGGACGAAGCCGCTGTGCGCAATGCACTGGCATTGTTTGGTTCCACCAGTCCGTCTTACCTGATCTTGCAGTCGCTGGACAAATGCAATCAGGTTCTGTCGGAGGGCTATCCGCTGCGGCTTTTGCAGTGCTGCGGATATTTGACCCGCCTGCGCCGGGAGCTGAACGAAGCCGCTGCGGCAAAACACTGCCCGGGGCCGCTGGCACTGGAAAGCGAACCTCTCAAGGTCACGCTGGATGCTGCTACACTGGGCATGACCGGCACAGAGCTTGCAGAAGCGCTGCGCGGCGCAAAGGTCGAGTGCGAATATGCCGACCCGCGCTATGTTGTGCTGATGTTCACCCCGGCAAATCCGCCGCAGGACTTTGAACGGCTGACTTCTGCCGTTCTCCACATTGTGGAAAACCTTACAGGACCGTTCCCGCTCTCGGAAAAAAATGATCGTGAGCTTTTGGAGCTGGAACACGAATTGCACACCTGCTGCAGCATCCGGCAGGCCGTGTTTGCCCCGCAGGAGCAGGTGCCCACAGAGCAGGCGGTGGGGCGTATCTGCGCTATGCCGACGGTTTCCTGCCCGCCTGCGATCCCCATTGTGGTCAGCGGCGAGAAGATCACATCGGCTGCCGTCCGGCTGATGCAGAAATACCATGTAATGCAGGCGGCTGTCCTGCGCAAAACGATCTGATTGTTTCAAAAGGCCCAAAGGCATCGTGTGTTTTGCACGGTGCCTTTTTTGCGCGCATATCCTGCAAAGCATGTGCATACTTTTCCAGTAGAGACGGACAGGGAAAGGAGCACACTGCATGGAACTGAAGATCTTTCGGGATACGCTGCCGCAGGCAGGCACGAGCTGCACCGTCAAGGCAGAACTTCCGCTGGAAACCGAGATCCTGATTTCAGATTATCTTCCGCCGGTGTTCAAGCTGGTCAAATGCTTTGCAAAACCGGTGGTGCTGCAAAAGCAGCTGCAGCCCGGGCGGCTTACATTGGAAGGCTATCTGCGCTGCACTGTGTTTTATCAGGGCGAGGACGGGGCCGGGCTTTGCCAGACCGAGCAGAAGCTGCCGTTTACAAAGCAGCTGGAGGTGCCGGAATTCTCCTTCACCAGCTGGATGGCCATGGTAGAAGGGCAGACCGAATACCTCAACTGCCGGGCGGTAAACCCGCACCGCATCGAGGTGCGCGGAGCCTATGGTCTTGTGGTTACTATCCATACACAGGATAAACAGGAACTGATCACGGCGCTGGCCGACGGCGGCATTGAACAGAAATTGCAGACGCTGAACGGCGTGCGCAGCACCGCGGTGCTGGAAAAGCTGGTCACTGTGGAAGGGGAGCTTGTGTTTGCAAAGCCGCCCGCAGCCATTCTGGATATTACCGGCAGCGCCGCCGTGCGGGAGGTAAAGCTGCTGGCGGGCAAGGCAGTGGTCAAGGGTGAGGTACGTGCCCAATGTGCCTGGCGTGCGGAAGGCGAAAGCAGCCTGCAAAGTCAGGCGGCATCCCTGCCGTTCAATCAGGTGGTGGATCTGGAAGGCGTAGCAGAGGACTGCAGATGCATGTGCGTGCTGGAGCCGGTGGGCTTTGCCCTTGCGGAGGGCGAACAGGAAGCCAGCGGCCAACTGACAGCCAGCGTGATGATGCATTTGCACGCATGGCGGCCCTGCCAGCTGCAATACGTAGCGGATGCCTTTTCTACGCAGTTTGAAACCGCCGTCACGCCGCAGGAATTGGCAGCAGAAGATCTTGCCTGTATGCTGAACGAGACAGCATCTTCCACGGCCTCCGGGCCGCTGCCAGATGCGGATGCTCAGCTGCGCGCCTGCTTTGTGTCTTATGGACCGGCGCAGGTAACACCTTACCGCGACGGCTGGGCCTTTACGGTGCGTGCCGTTGCTACCGCCTTTGCCGAGAACAGTCTTGCTGATCTGGAAAGCTACGAAAAAACACTGGAGCTTGTCTTTCCGCTTGCAGTAGAAGCCCCGCCGGGTGCACAGTTCAGCCCGGAATGCTGGCTGAGCACCGAGAACATCCAGTGCAGCTGCACTGGCGGCACATTGGAAGTGACGGTCACCGCCCGTGCCGAAGGAGCCATCCTCTGCCGGAGCACACATTCGGGCATCGGCAGCATTGAGCTGGGCGAACCGCTGACGACTCCGGACCCGGAGATCGCACTGCGCATCTACTATGCACAGGCAGGGGAGGAGTTGTTCGGCATTGCCAGACGGTTCCATGTGTCACCGGCACAGATCCTGACGGCAAATGGGCTGGAAGCCGGTACGCAGGTCCTGCCGCAGGCGATGCATTTTCTGGTGCCGGGCGCATAAATCGACGAAGAACGCTGCCTTTTCAGGCGGCGTTTTCCTTTTGTGCCGAAAAGAAAGTGAAAAAGCCCTTTCTTCTCTGTGTGCGGGAGAGTATAATAAAAAGCGGTGTTTGAAATAGGAAAGGAGTAAAAAACAAAGATGAATTCCAAAAGTAAGCTCCTTGCCCCGGAGCTTGTCAATGCAGAAAGGCCGGTTTGGGCTTTCAGCAAAAAGATTTTCTGTGAGGGCATGCGGGATGGCGTTCCCATTGCGCTGGGCTATTTTGCTGTTTCCTTCTCGCTGGGCATTGCGGCCCGCCGGGCAGGTTTTACCCCGTTTCAGGGCTTTCTGGTCAGCCTACTGAACAACGCTTCGGCAGGCGAGTACGCTGCATTTGCCATCATCATGGCCAATGCGACCTATCTGGAAGTGGCCATCATCACACTGATCGCCAATGCGCGCTATCTGCTCATGAGCTGCGCACTGGCCCAGCGCTTTGCGCCGGGCACACCCTTCTGGCACAGGCTGCTCATCGGTTATGATGTGACAGACGAGCTTTTTGGCATCACCATTGCACGGCCCGGCAGCCTGAACCCATATTATACCTACGGTGCCATTCTGCTGGCGGCACCGGCTTGGGCCATCGGTACGGCGTTGGGCATCATTGCGGGCAATCTGCTGCCGCTGCGGGCTGTCAGTGCGCTGAGCGTTGCCCTTTACGGCATGTTCCTTGCCATCATCATTCCTCCGGCGCGTAAGAGCAGGGTGGTAGCTGCACTTGTTGCCATCAGCTTTGCACTGAGCTTTGTGTGCAATTACCTGCCGGGTATCGCCGCTCTTTCGGAGGGCACGCGCACCATTTTGCTCACAGTGCTCATTTCCAGCGCTGCAGCAGCTCTTTTTCCGGTAAATCCAGACGAGCAGGAGGCAGAGCATGACGCATAATCATTACATTTACATTGCAGTGATGGCGCTGGTATCCTATGCCATCCGCATCCTTCCGCTCACACTGATCCGCAAGCCCATCAAAAACCGCTTCATTCAGTCGTTTCTGTATTATGTGCCCTATGTGACGCTGGCGGTCATGACCTTCCCGGCCATTGTCAACGCGACCCAGAGCCCGGCTGCCGGTGCCATGGCGCTGGTGGTAGGCATTGCAGCTGCTTGGTTCGGCGCAAGCCTGTTTCAGGTATCTGTGGCCTGCTGTGCCGTCGTGTTCGTGCTGGAACTGTTCCTTTAAAATTTTTGTGCCCGGCAGGCTGTCATGCTGCTGGGCACTTTTTCATTGCACTGCAGGAGGAAATTATCATGAAAAAAATTCTTATCACCGGTGCAGGCGGCTTTGTCGGCTCCCGCATTTTGCAGCAATGGCAGGGAAAGTACGAGCTTTGCGCCCTTCCAAAAGGCTTTTTCTGTACAGCCGATGAAGCTCTCACCCGTGCACAGGTGGAAGCTTTGCATCCGGATGTGATCCTGCACACCGCCGCTCTTTCCGATACCAGTTACTGTGCGCAGCATCCGGCAGAAGCTTACCGTGCCAATGTGGAGCTGCCAGTCTGGCTGGCACGGGCTGCGCAGCAGACGAAGGCAAAGCTGGTGGCTTTCAGCTCGGATCAGGTCTATGCTGGTGTGCAGCAGCAGGGGCCGCTGCCGGAAATACTGGCCCTGCATCCCGCAAACATTTACGGCCAATACAAGCTGGAAGCAGAGCAGCGTGTGCTGGAGCTCTGCCCGGACTCGGTCCATCTGCGTGCCAGTTGGATGTATGACCTGCCCGGCTATGGGCTGCCCATCCGGGGCAATTTGCCGCTGAATCTTCTGCGTGCCGCGCTGAAGGGAGAGGCTCTGCGCTTCTCCCGGAACGACCACCGCGGCGTGACCTATGTGCGGCAGGTGATCGAAAATCTGGAGCCCGCCATGGCGCTGTCAGGCGGAGTATACAATTTTGGCAGCGGCAATGCCGAAAACATGGTATGCACCGCCCGGCAGTTTGCCGAAACGCTGGGAATCGCTGTGCAGATCGAGGAAGAAAGCTGGGGCCGGAACCTTGTGATGGACACCACAAAACTGGAACGCTTCGGCATCCGGTTCGACACCACTCAGCAGGGCATCCAGCGCTGTTTAAAAGATTACGGGCTGAGAACGCTGTAAAATTTCCATATCGCACAAAAATCAAATAAAACAAAACAAAAAAGCAGGAGTTCTGCGCGAAATTCTTCCGACCAAAGCGGAAAAAACGCACAAAGCGCCCTGCTTTTTGTGTTTCTCAGCGGGAAACAGCCGTTCACGAAAAAGTCATACTTAATTTACAAGGATACGCAGTTTTGCTATAATAAATCCGCTTTTTTGGTAAAGCAGTCGAAAAGAATGATTTTTGTCAAGATTTGAGGAGAGTGGAACATTTGAAGGAAGTCAAGCTCGAAGAGTCGGCGTATCAGTTCGACGCAAAAATGTCCCTGAAACAGGCGATCCCGCTGGGTCTGCAGCATGTCTGCGCCATGTTTGTGGGCAACCTGACCCCGCTGCTGATCATCACCAGTGCCTGCGGCATTGCGGGTGGTGAGTTCGCAGATCTGCAGGTCACGCTGCTGCAGAGTGCCATGTTCGTGGCCGGTGTGGTCACACTGGTGCAGCTGTTCACCATCGGCCCCGTGGGCGGTAGCGTGCCCATCATCATGGGCACCAGTTCCGGTTTTATCGGCGTGTTCAACAGTGTTGTCGGCAGCATGGGCGGCGGTGTGCTGGCCTATGGTGCCATTATGGGTGCATCCATCATCGGCGGCATCTTTGAAAGCGTGCTGGGCTTCTTCCTCAAGCCCCTGCGCAAGTTTTTCCCGCCGGTCGTCACCGGTACGGTTGTGCTTTCCATCGGTCTTTCGCTGATCTCGGTGGGTATCAATTCCTTTGGCGGCGGCAACAGCGCAAAAGACTTTGGCTCCATGGAAAATCTTCTGCTTGCCCTGTTCGTATTGGTGGTCATTCTGATCTTCAAGCACTGGACCACGGGCTTCCTCAGCTCTTCTGCGATCCTGATCGGCATTCTGGCCGGTTACGTTGCGGCCTTTGTCATGGGTCTGGTGCTGCCCACCACCGGTGTCACTGCCGATGGTGTAGAGTTTACCAAGGCATGGGTGCTCAACTGGAATAAGGTGGCACAGGCCTCTTGGTTTGCCATTCCCAAGCTAATGCCGGTCAAGATCGTGTTTGATATGCGCGCTATTATGCCGGTGATGATCATGTTCGTTGTTACCGCTGTTGAGACCGTGGGTGATATCTCCGGTGTCATGGAGGGCGGCATGAATCGTGAGCCCACCGATAAAGAGCTGTCCGGCGGTGTGATCTGTGACGGTCTGGGCTCCTCCTTTGCGGCTCTGTTCGGTGTACTGCCCAACACTTCCTTCAGCCAGAACGTGGGTCTGGTGGCCATGACCAAAGTGGTCAACCGCATGGCTCTGGCCTCCGGTGCCATCTTCCTGATCCTGTGCGGCCTGATCCCCAAGCTCGGCGCACTGATCTCCATTATGCCGCAGGCCGTTCTGGGCGGTGCTGCCGTTATGATGTTCTCTTCCATCGTGGTCAGCGGCATCCAGCTCATCACCAAGGAAAAGATGACCCCGCGTCAGCTTACCATCGTCTCGGTGGCTCTGGGTGTTGGCTACGGCATGGGTGCCAACAGCGGCATTCTGGCACAGGCTCCGCACGCTTTCCAGCTGATCTGCGGCGAGTCCGGCATCGTTCCGGCTGCGTTTGTGGCGATCCTGCTGAATGTGCTGCTGCCGAAGGATGACAAGGCAGTATAAAGCTCAAAGCTTCTGCCGGGCCAGTGCTTCCAATTGCGCCAGTGCTTCGGGCGTGTCGGCGTCGGCCAATTCATTCCGATCCGCAATGTAAACGGTGTGAACATGCGCGGGATATTTCCGAAGCAGAACACTTCCGCCCATGCCCTGCGGCAAGGTGAGCAGTTCCTGAAAAAGTCCTTTTTCAAACAGAACGGGACTTCCAGTAAGGGGAGACGGGTCGTTACGGGTCCGGAATCCCAGACGGAAGATCTCCCGTTCTGTTTCTTTTTGTCGTTCCAGCCGAGTTCTTTGATCCCACCCGGAGATGCCTGCCATGGCTTCCACTGTCTCGCGGCACAAAAGCGGCTGGTCTCCCGGCAGGAACATGCAGCCAAAAAGCTCCGGAACCTGTTCCAGCAGCGCAGAAAGACCCAGCCGCACCGTATCGTTTCGACCAGGCAGATCGTGCAGCAGCACCGGAACATTGCGGGAGCGGCAAAGCTGCGCAACTTCGTCCGAACGTGTCACCACGATGCGGGCCGAAAGCTTTGGAGTATCGGTCGCTGCAAATGCGCGGCATAGCATCGGTTCCCCGCAGAACGGCGCAAGGAGTTTGTTGGAGCCGAAGCGCTGGCTCAGACCGGATGCCATGATGACACAGCCCACCGGAAGAAGTTCTTTCATATAGTACCACTCTTTCTGAAACGAATTCACAATAGTATTATATCGAAATCTGTGTTAAAATAAAAGAAAAGAGAAAAAAAGAGAGAGGAACCTGCATCTATGATGACGATCCGAGAATATAAGCAGGCCGAAAGTCTGGAAGAAGCGTGGCAGCTGAACCAGAAAAAGGCCAACCGTGTGCTGGGCGGCATGATCTGGCTCAAAATGGAGAACATCAATGTCGGTACAGCCATCGACCTGTCCGGTCTGGGACTGGACACCATAGAGGAGACCGAGGGCAGCTTTTCCATTGGTGCCATGGTTACACTGCGCCAGCTGGAAGAGCACGCCGGTCTTGCTGCGTATACCCATGGCGCAGTAAAGGAAGCGCTGCGGCATATCGTGGGCGTGCAGCTGCGCAATCTGGCAACTGTGGGTGGCAGCATCTACAGCCGGTTCGGCTTTTCCGATGTGCTCACGCTGTTTATGGCCATGGACTGTTCGGTAGAGTTGTACAAGGGTGGGATCATATCCCTGCAGGAGTATGCTGAGCGCCCTTATGATCGGGACATCCTTGTGCGGCTGATCGTTAAAAAGGAAGAAGCAGAATTTTTCTATCAGTCCGTGCGCAACAGCCAGACTGATATCCCGGTGCTTACCTGCGCTGCCGCCCGTCTGGAAAACGGCAGCTATCGCATTGCGATCGGTGCGCGGCCGCTCAAGGCTGTGCTGTTTGAGCTGCCGGCAAAGGCGGGTGTTTCTGCGCAGGAACTGGCGCAGAACTTTGCCGATGAAGTAAAGCAAAAAATTGTCACTGGCTCCAATATGCGCGGCAATGCCGAGTACCGCCGCCATCTGGCAGGCGTTCTGACAAAGCGTGCTGTTCTGGAACTGGAAGCACGCACGGCACAGGAGGAAAATTAAATGCAGATCACTCTTACATTGAACGGCATCAAGGTCACAGAGGATGTGGCTGCAGATATGCTGCTGATCGATTTTGTACGTGCCCACGGCTGCAAGAGCGTCAAGCGCGGCTGTGAAACCTCCAACTGCGGTCTGTGCACGGTGTTTCTGGACGAGAAACCGGTGCTGTCCTGTTCGGTACTGGCAGCGCGTGCCAGCGGCCACAGCATTACCACACTGGAAGGCCTGCAGGAAGAAGCCGCAGAGTTCGGCGGCTTTATCGCGGATCAGGGTGCAGAGCAGTGCGGCTTCTGCAACCCGGGCTTTATCATGAACGCGCTGGCCCTCTTCCGCGAGAATCCGTACCCCAGTGAGGAAGAAGTGAAGGAATATCTCTCCGGCAACCTCTGCCGCTGCTCTGGCTATGAGGGCCAGCTGCGCGGCATCATGAACTTTCTGGCATGGAAAAAGCAGAAGGAGGCCGCAGAATGAGTACCATCAACAAGCCTTTCCGTAAAAAGGATGCCATGCAGCTGGTCACCGGCCAGCCCGTCTATATGGACGATGTGATCCCGCAGGACTGCCTGATCGTAAAGCTGCTGCGCTCTCCGCACGCAAATGCCATCGTCAAAACTATCAATACGGCTGTAGCAAAAAAGGTGCCCGGCATCGAGGCAATCTTTACATGGGAGGATGTGCCGCAGGATGCGCCGCGCTACACGCAGGCTGGCCAGACCTATCCGGAAGCCAGTCCGCGTGACCGCCTGCTCATTGACCGCCATGTGCGCTTTGTGGGCGATGTGGTGGCCATTGTGGCCGGTAAAGACGAAAAGTGCGTGGATAAGGCTCTCAAGCTCATCAAGGTGGAATATGAGGTTTTGGAAGCAGTGCTGGACTATCACACTGCCAAGGACAACCCAATTCTGGTGCATCCGGAGGACAACTGGGCCAGTCTGTGCCCGGTGGGAGCCGACAACAAACGCAACCTCTGCGCCCATGATGAATGCGGAGCCGGTGACATCGACGCAGTGCTTGCGGCCAGCGATGTAGTCATTGACCACATTTACCACACCAAGGCCTGCCAGCAGGCCATGATGGAGACCTTCCGCACCTACTGCTCCATTGATACCTATGGGCGGCTGAATGTGCTCAGCTCCACGCAGATCGTGTTCCATGCACGGCGCAATATTGCGAACGCACTGCATATTCCCAAATCCATGGTGCGCGTGGCAAAGCCCCGCATCGGCGGCGGATTTGGTGCCAAGCAGACGGCGGTCAGTGAGGTATATCCGGCTTTTGTGACTTGGAAGACCAAAAAGCCCTCCAAGATCATTTTCAGTCGTGTGGAAAGCCAGATCGCATCCTCGCCACGTCACGAAATGGAGATCCATGTGCGGCTGGGTGCCACGAAGGACGGCGTTGTGAAGGGCATTGATCTGTACACCCTTTCCAATACCGGTGCTTACGGTGAGCATGGCCCTACGACCGTGGGCCTTTCCGGTCACAAGTCCATCCCACTGTACGGCAAGGCAGAAGCCTTCCGCTTTATCAGTGATGTGGTGTATACGAACCACATGTCTGCCGGTGCTTACCGCGGTTACGGCGCAACGCAGGGACTGTTTGCCGTAGAATCTGCTGTCAATGAACTGGCTCATAAGCTGAATATGGACCCCTTTGAGCTGCGGCTGAAAAACACCGTACAGGAGGGCGATGTGATGCCCGCCTACTATGGGGCTGTCAACACCAGCTGCGCGCTGGACCGCTGCCTTGTCAAGGTGCGGGATATGATCGACTGGGAGCACAAATACCCTGCCCGTGATATGGGCAACAGCAAGGTGCGCGCTGTCGGTATGGGCATGGCGATGCAGGGCTCCGGCATTTCCGGCATGGATGTGGGCAGTGCCACCCTGAAACTGAATGACGACGGCTTCTACACCCTGATGATCGGTGCGGCCGACATGGGCACCGGCTGTGACACTACACTGGCGCAGATCGCCGCCGAAGTGCTGGACTGCCCGCTGGACAATATCACGGTCTTCGGAGCTGATACGGATACCTCGCCCTATGACTCCGGCTCCTATGCGTCCAGTACCACTTACGTTACCGGAAAGGCCACCGAAAAGTGTGCCATGAAGCTGCGCGGCCAGATCTGCAAGCTGGGCGCAGAGCTGCTGGAATGCACCGAGGACGAGGTGGAATTTGATGGAAAAGATGTTTTCAAGAGCAAAGATCCCACACAGAAAAAGTCTCTGAGCGAGATCGCGTATGCTTCTCAGTTCGGCCATATGGTTCCGCTGGAAGCCACCGAAACGCATACTTCGCCTTTGTCGCCGCCGCCGTTCATGGTTGGTGCTGCTGAGGTGGAAGTGGATACTGAGACCGGCGAGGTAAAGCTGCTGGAGTTTGATGCCTGTGTGGACTGCGGCACGCCCATCAACCCGAACCTGACCCGTGTGCAGACTGAGGGCGGTCTGCTGCAGGGCATCGGCATGACTCTGACCGAAAACATCACCTACGATAAAAATGGCTACCCGGAAGAGAATTCTCTGTTCCAGTACAAAATTCCGGCCCGCACCGATGTGGGCAAGATCAAGGTTGAATTCGAGAGCAGCTATGAACCCAACGGACCCTTTGGCGCAAAGTCCATTGGTGAGGTGGTCATCAACACACCGCTGCCTGCCATTTCCGATGCCATCTATAACGCTATCGGTACCCGGTTCTATGAGCTGCCCATCACACCGGAAAAAATCGCCATGGCAGTTGCAGAAAAGCAGAAATGATCGACGAAAAAATTTTTCCGTTTCTTGCGGAGAAGGGACATGTTATTTCTCTGGTGGGCGGCGGCGGAAAGACCACACTGATGTACAATCTGGCTGCGCACTGCGCCCGCAAGGGCTGGCGGGTATTGGCCGCTACCACCACCCATATTATGCAGCCGCCCGGCGGGGTCTGGGCACAGACGGATGCAGAGCTTTTCCGCCTGTGGAAGTGCGGCAGTTATGCCGTGGCCGGAACCGCTGCACACGGCGGCAAATTGACGGCCCCGCCGCAGGCACAGCTGGAGCGCTGGATGACCCTTGCAGATATCGTGCTCATTGAAGCGGACGGCGCAAAACGGATGCCCTGCAAGGCACCCGCTGCGCACGAGCCGGTGCTTTTACCGCAGTGCGATACGGTTCTGGCCGTAGCAGGGCTTTCTGCGTTGAGGCATCCGCTCCGGGAGGTCTGTTTCCGGGCAGAGCTTGCCGCAGAGCTGCTTTGTGTTCCGCAGGATGCGCAGTTGACACCGGAACTTCTGGCAAATCTGCTTGCAAGTGAAGCCGGTGGAAGGAAGGCTGTAGGGGATCGCAGCTTTTATGTTGTACTCAATCAGGTCGATACAAAAGAGCAGGCTGCTCTGGCCCGGCAGGTGGCTGATATTCTGAAAAAAATTTATCGGATTTCCTGCGCTACGTCTCATTTCGAGAAAGGAGAACGTGCATGAGCAAAGAAGGCAAGATCGTGTTCTGCACCGGCGGCGGATGTACCGCAAAGCTGGGAGCCGGAGCGCTGAGCCGTATTCTGGAAAAGCTGCCGCGCGGTGCAAGAGACCCGAGCCTTCTGGTCGGGTACGACAGCCGGGATGATGCGGCTGTATACCGCATAACAGATGATATCGCGCTGGTACAGACAGTGGATTTTTTCCCGCCGATGGTGGATGACCCCTATACCTTCGGCCAGATCGCAGCGGCCAACGCCCTGAGCGATGTCTATGCCATGGGTGGCGAGGTGAAGACTGCACTGAACCTTGTCTGCTTCCCGGAGAGCATGGATCTGAACATTCTGGGCGAGATTCTGCGCGGCGGAGCCAAGAAGGTGGCCGAAGCGGGCGGAAGCCTTGCAGGCGGGCATTCCATTGCCGATACAGGTGTGAAATACGGACTTTCGGTGACTGGCCTTGTGGACCCGAAAAAAATGTATACGAATGATTCCGGCAGGCCCGGCGACAAGCTGATTTTAACAAAAGCTCTGGGCGTGGGCCTGATCTGCACGGCAAACCGTGTGGGCGAAGCGGCATCGGAAGATATGGCCGGTGCCATTGCGTCCATGACAACGCTGAACAAAAACGCTGCCGAGATCAGCCGAAAGTATACGGTCCACGCGGCAACCGATGTGACCGGTTTCAGTTTTCTGGGCCATCTGCACGAGATGATGGGCGGAAAGCTTTCCTGTATCATTGATGCACGGATGGTGCCGGTTCTACCGGGAGCCGAAAAAGCGGCAGATGATTTTTTGTATACTGCTGCCGGACAGCGCAACCGCAACCATACCGGCCCATATGTCACTTTTGAAAATGTGCCGTTTGCAATGGAAGAGGTGCTGTTTGACCCACAGACTTCCGGCGGACTATTGCTGGCCGTGTTGCCAGAAGAAGCAAATGCGCTGGAAGCAGAGCTGCAGGCCGCTGGCCTGCCCGCAAAGATCGTGGGTGAGATCATACCCAAAACCGAACAGGAAATCACTGTAAAATACTGATGGAGACCTACAATTATGATGCTGAAAGTTGATGCCCGTGGTGACACATGCCCGCTGCCCGTTGTAAAAGCCAAAAAGGCGATCTCTGAACTGAAGGGTGCCGGTGAGGTGGAAGTGCTGGTGGATAATGAGATCGCCGTGCAGAACCTTACCAAAATGGCCCAGCAGAAAGGTTATCAGTACAGCGCCGAAAAGCTGGCCGAGCGGGAATACCGCGTGCTGTTCACGGTCGGCGAAGCGTCCGAAACACCCACTGAAGAAGCACCGGCCTGTGCACCGGACACCCGCACGGACACGGTGGTTGCCATCAGCTCTGATAAAATGGGCATTGGCGCAGATGACCTTGGCAAGTCCCTGCTCAAGGCCTTTGTGTTCGCACTTACCCAGCAGGATCAGCTGCCCAAAACAGTGCTGTTCTATAACGGCGGCGCGTCCCTGACCTGTGAGGGTTCGCCCATGCTGGATGACCTGAAGGCACTGGAAGCACAGGGCGTGGAGATCATGACCTGCGGCACCTGCCTGAATTTCTATGGCCTGACCGAAAAGCTTGCTGTTGGCAGTGTGACCAACATGTACACCATCGTGGAAAAGCTGACGCAGGCAGGCAACGTGGTGAAACCGTGATCTATCTGGATAACGCTGCCACGACCCTGCGCAAGCCGCCGCAGGTAGAGCAGGCTGTGCTGGACGCAATGCGCACGGCAGGCAATCCGGGACGGGGTGCCCATGAGCCAACGCTGCACGCAAGCCGTCTTGTTTATGCTGCGCGGTGCGCAATGGCAAAGCTCCTCCACGCACCAGACCCGTCCTGTATTGCTTTTGCGGCAAATGCAACGGAGGCCTTGAACATTGCATTGGGTGGGCTTTTTGCACCGAGCGATCATATCATCACAACGGTATGTGAGCATAACTCTGTTCTGCGGCCGCTCTACCGGCTGCGGGAACAGGGCTTGCAGTTCAGTTTTGCGGGCGTGGATGAGCGCGGACGGCTGCAATATGATGACTGGGATAAGCTGGTTCAGCCCAATACAAAAGCGCTGGTCGTAACAGGTGCTTCCAATGTGACCGGCAACGGAACGGATCTTGCAAAAGCAGCGGGTTTTGCGCACCGGCACAGCCTGCTGCTGATCGTGGATGCGGCCCAGACGGCGGGTTCACAGCCCATTGACGTACAGGCACTGGGCATTGATGTGCTATGCTTCACCGGACATAAGGCGCTGCTTGGCCCGCAGGGAACAGGCGGCTTGTATGTACGCCCGGGGCTTTCCATCCAGCCATTGGTAGTGGGAGGCAGCGGCGTACACAGCTTTGATGAACAGCATCCCGCACAGATGCCCACCGCTCTGGAAGCCGGGACGCTCAATGTTCCGGGTCTGGCGGGCCTGTGTGCCGGTGTGGAATGGATTCTGGCTCAGGGTGTGGAAACGCTGTGTGCAAAAGAAACTGCACTGGCGGCGCTCTTTTATAAAAACATTCGAGATCTGCCGAACGTGAAGATCTACGGCGACCCGGAAATGGCGCTGCACGCTCCCATTATCTCGCTCAACATTGGAGACGAAGATTCAGCCCGCATTGCAGATATTCTGTGGGAGGACTACAGCATCTGTGTGCGTGCCGGTGCGCACTGTGCACCGCTGATGCATAAAGCGCTGGGCACGGTGGAACAGGGCGTGGTACGGTTCAGCTTTTCGCATTTCAATACGGAAGCCGAAGTGCTTCAGACCGCAGCCGCTGTTCAGGAGCTTGCACAGGAGATCTGATATGCGCATCAAAAAAACTTATATTGTTCTTTCATTCCGCACAACGCTGGATGCCATGGAATGGGAAAAGCAGTGCCTTGCGGAGAAGGTTCCGGGCAGGCTCATCCCACTGCCGCGCGAGATCTCCGCAGGCTGCGGCCTTGCCTGGCGGATGCTGCCGGAAGAATTTGAGCAGTGGCAGAACCGGCTGGACCCGGCACGTTACGATCAGGCCGCAGCAGTAGAACAGTAATAAAGATAAAACAGGAGAATGACGCATGGGTAAAATGCCGCTTTATACAATGCTGCAAAAAGCCCGTTCTGCGGGCGGCTGGACGATGGTGGCCCAGTTAGAGGGCGATGCCGCGGGGAGCCAGCTGCTTTTGCTGGAGGGCAGGCCTATGTGGCAGAGGGGAGACAGCACCGTACTGCTGCAGCACCTGACAGAACTGCAGGGCTGCACAGCAGCTGGTATCCACTCTGTTGCAGGCACGGACATCTTTGCGGAGCGCTTTGGCGCGGTGCCGCAGCTGGTAGTCTGCGGCGGTGGACATGTGGCTGCAGCCGTTGTGCAGCTTGCAAAGCTGCTGGGCCTGACGGTCCTTGCAATGGATGACCGCGAGGAATATGCACAGCAGCTGCGGCTGGCCGGAGCCGATAAAGTGCTCTGCCTGCCGTTTGATAAAGCGCTTGCGCAGGTACCTGACGGCGCAGAGACTTATTTTGTGGTCGTCACCCGGGCACATGCATTTGATGTGGACTGCCTGAAGGTGATATTAAGAAAGCCTGCAGCATATGTTGGCATGATGGGCAGCCGCGGGCGTGCCGCACTGGTGCGCCGTCAACTTCTGGAAGCCGGTATCGATGCCGAAAGAGTGGAGGCGTTGTACGCCCCCATCGGGCTTTCCATCAGCTCACAGACGGCAGAGGAGATCGCACTTTCCATTCTGGCACAGATCGTATCGATCAAGAATGCGCGTCCGCAGACGGAGGGCTTTTCATCTGCCCTTCTGGAAGCCATGGCTCAGACAGATGCCGCCGGGCAGCAGGCGGTGCTTGCTGTGATTGCGGCGCGGCACGGCTCTACGCCGCGGGAAATCGGCGCAAAAATGCTGGTTCGCACAGACGGCTCTATTGTGGGCAGCGTGGGCGGCGGTATTATGGAGCACCGCACCATTCTGGCTGCACAGGAAATGCTGACGGGAGCGGCTCCGGCGTATCAACGGCTGCATTTTTCGGCAGACGGCAAAAATGATGATGCTGCAATTGCTGCCTGCGGTGGGTCTATGGAGATCGTATTGACTCGACTCCAGCCCGGAGAGGAGATCAAATGAAGAAGGATGCACTGATCCTTGTGCGCGGCGGCGGCGACCTTGCTACCGGCACCATTCATCGGCTGTGGAGCGCAGGCCTGCGTGTGCTGGTGCTGGAAGCGGAGCATCCGGCGGCGATCCGGCGGCAGGTTTCTCTGTGCGAAGCCGTTTATGAAGGTGAGACCGCCGTTGAAGGTCTGCGTGCGGTACGGATCGAAACTCTGGCGCAGGCAGAAGAAATCTGGAAACAGAATGCCGTTCCTGTTCTGGTAGACCCACAAGGAAAAAGCATTGCGCCGGCAAAGCCGGATGTCCTTGTGGATGCGATCCTTGCCAAAAAGAATCTTGGCACAACGCGGGATATGGCACCCCTGACCATTGCACTCGGCCCCGGTTTCACGGCCGGGCAGGATGTGGATGTGGTGGTGGAGACCAAACGCGGCCACCGGCTGGGACGCATCATTCGGGAAGGCAGTGCCATCCCTGATACCGGCATTCCCGGAATCATTGGCGGCTACGGCAAAGAGCGCGTGATCCATGCCGGCACGGCCGGTATATTTATGGATCTCCGCAAAATTGGAGATATCGTGGAAGCGGGTGAGACCATTGCGCAGATCCGCACGGCAGATGGTGCCATGATTTCTGTGACCACGCAGATCACGGGCATTCTGCGCGGACTTCTGCGCAGCAGTTATCCGGTAACGCCCGGTTTTAAGGTGGCCGATATAGACCCCCGCAAAGAGGAACTTTCCAACTGTTTTCTCATTTCGGATAAGGCCCGCTGCATCGCGGGCAGTGTGCTGGAACTTGTCTGCGCTCAACTGTGGAAATAAACCTGTAAAAAGCAAAAACCTCCGCTTCCCAGCGGCAGTACCGACAGGGAAGCGGAGGTTTCTATTTTTCATTTCAGTTGCGGTAACAGCGGTCCTGACCTACCAGCCAGTCCTCACACAGGCGCTGGGCTTCCTCCAAACTGCGGCTCTCGCAGTCGAAGAATGCACCGTGCATCGAGCGATAGGAGTAGTGAACTCTCGGAATACCGTTGCCATCCTTGAAGCGTTCGCAGCGTTCTTCACCGGGCATCAGAAAAAGTTGTTCCATGGTTCCTTCTCCTTTGATTTCAGCATTCCGGAGCGGCCGGCCGGGTGCAAGCCGCACAACGCTTGCTATTGTAGCACGCAGGGGAGAAGTTTGCTATTGCCTTTTTGGCCAAAGATATGTTTTGTTTTTCTCTGCGGTTGTGGCACAAAAGGTCTTGACAAGATCATTCGTACAGGATGCATTCCTGTTCCTGCATTTTCTTTTTTGCCGCTGACGCTTTGCAGGGGCAGCTGCCTTGGCGTATGAAAAAACCGATGGAACGGATGAAAATATTTTGTATACTTTTCACAGTTTTCTTCTCGAGATTTTGGTGGTACAATAGAAGCATTAAAATATATCCTTTCAGGAGGAGCACATGGCAGAAAAGAATATTGAACTGGATAGTGTAGAGGTCGCCGCAGCTGTTTTTGGCAACTGCGACCGGAACATCCGTCTGCTGGAGAACGAATTTTCTGTTACGGCGGTCTGCCGGGGCACGCAGCTGCGGCTTTCAGGCGAACCGGCCAATGTTGCCGCGGCCAGCCGCGCTGTGGAGGGAATGCTGCTTCTGATCGAGAATCATACACCGCTGGAAGACCAGACCGTGCGCTACTGCATCAGTCTGGCGCACGACGGAGCAGAAAAGCGGGTCAAGGAACTGACCGAAGATTTTGTTACCGTAACGGTCAAGGGACGGCCGATCCGGCCCAAAACACTGGGCCAGAAGGAATATCTCAATGCCATCCGCACCAATGCCATCACCTTTGGCGTTGGCCCGGCGGGTACCGGCAAGACCTATCTGGCCGTTGCCATGGCGGTAAAGGCTTTTAAAGCCAAGGATGTTTCCCGCATCGTGCTCACCCGCCCGGCAGTGGAAGCAGGTGAAAAGCTGGGCTTTCTGCCCGGTGATCTGCAGCAGAAGGTAGACCCTTATCTGCGCCCGCTGTATGACGGCCTGTTTGATATGCTGGGTGCCGAAACTTACGAGCGCCTTGTGGAAAAGCAGATCATTGAGGTTGCACCGCTTGCCTATATGCGCGGACGCACGCTGGATGATTCCTTTATCATTCTGGATGAGGCACAGAACACCACACCGGAGCAGATGAAAATGTTCCTCACACGTATGGGTGTCGGCTCCAAGGTGGTGGTTACCGGTGATGTGACCCAGATCGATCTGCCGGAACGCACCCGCAGCGGTCTTGTGGATGCACTGCACGTGCTTAAAAATGTAAATGGGATTGCACAGTGCTATTTTACTGAGAAAGATGTTGTGCGCCACCGTCTTGTGCAGGAGATTATCAAGGCTTACGAAAAGGCTGCACACCCTGAAAAATAAAATCACCAGAATTCATATAAAGCCATCAAAAACAGAAAGGAGTGGACTGATTTATGTCCAATAAAGTTTTGATCACCAATTCACAGAAGGCCGTCAAGGTTCCTTCCGGTCTGCGCATTCTCATCCGCCGTGCCTGTAATGCCGTGCTGGAGTATGAGCATTTTGAAGCTCCTGCAGAGATCAGCGTGACCTTTGTGGATAACGCCGCCATTGCTGAGCTGAACAACCAGTACCGCAACAAGCCCATGCCCACCGACGTGCTGAGCTTCCCTCTGGGTGTAGACGGCAAATATGATGTTGACGAGAACAACGGCTGCAAAATGCTGGGTGACATCGTCATCAGTATGGAGCGTGCACAGGAGCAGGCAAACCTCTACGGCCATCCGCTGCAGCGTGAGGTGGCGTTCCTGACGGTGCACTCCATGCTGCACCTGCTGGGCTACGACCACGAAAATGGCGGTCTGGAAGCCATGCGGATGCGTGAGAAAGAGGAAGCTGTTCTGCTGCAGCTGGGCCTGCCGCGCACCGTAAGCTATACCGAGTAATAGATTCACCGTGCGGTTGCCGCACAATACAGACAGGAGCTAGATTTTGAGTAACGCTACACCCATTCAGGGGCATTATGATACTTCTTCCGTTTTTGTGGCTGTCATTGGCCGTCCCAATGTAGGCAAATCCAGTCTGACCAACCTTCTGGTTGGCGAAAAGGTAGCCATCGTCACTTCCAAGCCGCAGACCACCCGTACCCGCATTACCGGCGTGATCACCCGCGGGCCGCTGCAGTATGTGCTGCTGGATACACCCGGTGTGCACAAGGCACGCAACAAACTGGGTAAACGGATGGATAAGACTGCCAGCGATTCCATTGCAGATGTGGATGTTTCCATGATGCTGTTTGAGCCTTACGGCGCACTGAATGAATCGGAAATGGTGCTGGTGGATATGCTGCGCAGCAGCGGCGGCCCGGCAATTGCAGTCATCAACAAGACCGACCTTGTCAAGGAGCCTGCTGATCTGGAAGCCCGCAAAGAAGAGCTGAAGGCATTGGGTGTATTCGACGATATCTACACCATCAGCGTCCGTGATAACGACGGCTGCGAAGTGCTGTTCGATGCTTTGAGCCGCTATGCTGTGGAAGGCCCGCATTATTTTGATGATGATGCCTACACGGATATGCCGGAAAAGGAGCTTGTGGCGGAGGTCATCCGTGAAAAGGCCCTGCTGTTCATGCGCGACGAGATCCCCCATGGCATTGCTGTTGTGGTGGAGCGCTTCAAAGAGCGCCCGGGCACCGACCTGATCGATATTGATGTAAATATCTACTGCGAGCGCGAAAGCCACAAGGGCATGGTCATTGGAAAAGGCGGTGCAATGCTGAAAAAAATTGCCAGTGCTGCCCGTGCAGACTGCGAAGAGTTTTTGGGCTGCCGCGTCAATCTGCAGTGCTGGGTAAAGGTAAAATCCGATTGGCGCGATAACGAGTTCCTGCTGAACAACTTTGGCTTCAAGCAGAACACCAATAACCGCTGACACTTGCCAAAGCAGGACAGAATTCCCTTGGATGAACGGTTAAAATAAACCTGACACTATCCGTAACAGGGAAGAGGTGCTGCAAATGGATGCACAAGCAAGCTGGCAGGCGTTTGCCTGCACGGGAAACATTCTTCGTTATCTCGATTATAAACAACAGCGGCCGGAAGAAACCCCGGCAGAGGACCAAGAAAATGGAAGCCTTTGTAACCACGGGTCTGGTGCTGAAGGAGACCCGCTATAAGGAATCAGACCGCATTCTGACGATCCTGACACCGGAACTGGGCGTGATCTCGGCAGCAGCGCAGAGCAGCCTGCGGCTGAAGAGCAAGCTGTTCAGCGCGTGCGGGCTGTTCTGCTATTCCGAGTTCACACTGGTGCCGGGCCGCAACATGTACACTGTGCGGGAAGCGGAAGTGAAAAATGTCTTTCACGGCATCTCGTCCAGCATTGAGGGCATGAGCCTTGCCATGTATATGGCTGAAATGGCAATGACCCTTTCGCCCACCGGGCAGGAGGCACAGCGGGAGCTTCGGCTGCTGCTCAACTGTTTCTATATGATCAGCGAGAGCAAAACGGACCTGCGGGTGATCAAGGCCGTGTTTGAACTGCGCACCATGAGCGAGTGCGGCTTTATGCCGCAGATCGTGTGCTGCCGCGATTGCAGCGCCTATGATGGTGCTACGTTCTATCTGGATGTGCAGGAAGGCCATCTGCTCTGTGCAGACTGCGCCGCAAAAGCAGGAAAGACCTGCAACCTTGATCAGGGTGCACTGTATGCGCTGCGGCACATCTGCCTTGTGGACGACAAAAAAATATTTGCATTCAAAATTTCTGTGGGCAGTCTGGAAAAGCTTTCCGCAGTGGCAGAGCGCTATGCACTGACCCATATGGATAAGCCTTTGAAAAGCTATGACTTTTTAAAGACCCTGCTGCCCTGAGCATAAAGGGAACCTATGGAAACAAGTTACTTAAAAACTCTGGAACTGGATAAGATCATCGCCCGTGCCGCAGAGGGCTGCGTGTGCAAGGAAGCGCGCGAAATGCTGCTTGCCACTCAGCCGCAGTGCGACCCGGACGAGGTGCGCTATGCGCTGGAACAGACCGATGCCATCAACACCCTGCTGATCAAAAACGGCTCCCCGCGCTTTGGCGGCGTGGAGAATGTCAGTCAGCTGGCGGCCCGCGCCGTAAAAGGTGGCGTACTTTCAATGGGCGAGCTGTTGATGGTGGCTGGTGCACTGCGCAATTTTCAGAATCTTTCAAGCTGGTATGGTGCTTCGGAGCACGACGCTCTGCCTACAGACGATCTGTTCTATGCGCTGGCACCGCAGCCGGGCCTGGAACAGCAGATCTCCAGCGCCATTCTGGCACCGGATGCCATGGCAGACACGGCCTCTCATACCCTGAACGACCTGCGCAAAAAAATCCGCGCAACGGAGAACAGCATCCGTGACCGTCTGGAGAGCATGGTCCGCAATATGGATACCTCCAAGTATCTACAGGAAAGCGTGGTTTCCATGCGCAATGGCCGGTATGTTGTGCCGGTCAAGAGCGAATACCGCGGTGAGGTGAGCGGCATTATTCATGATGTTTCGTCTACCGGAGCCACCGTCTTTGTGGAGCCGCAGGCCGTTGTGGAAGCCAATGCCCGCATTTTGCAGTACCGTGCGCAGGAAGCGCAGGAGATCGAGCGCATTCTGGTGGCCTTTACCGCACAGGTGGCCGCCATTGAGCCGCAGTTCCAGTACAGCTACAAGGCTATGCTGGAGATCGATGTTCTGCTGGCAAAGGCACGGCTGGCTTTGGATCTCAAGGCATTCAAGCCTGCTGTCCGCACCGACGATTCCTTCTCGCTGATCCGTGCGCGCCACCCGCTGATCGATCCTAAAAAGTGCGTGCCTGTGGATATTGCTCTGGGCAGGGATTACGATTCGCTGATCATCACCGGACCGAACACCGGTGGCAAAACCGTCACCTTGAAAACAGCGGGCCTGCTGTGCGCCATGGCGCAGTGCGGCTTCCTGATCCCGGCTGACGAGCGCAGCGAGATCTGCGTATTTGACGAATTTCTGGTGGATATCGGCGATGAACAGAGCATTGAGCAGAGCCTTTCCACCTTTTCCGGTCATATGAAAAAGATTACCGGCATTCTGGAGCTTGCCATGCCGCACACACTGGTGCTGCTGGACGAGCTTGGTGCCGGTACCGACCCCGCCGAAGGTGCTGCGCTGGCTGTGGCCATCATTGAAGAGCTACGCCGCCGCGGCGTGCTGCTGATGGCCACCACTCACTACGCTGAGTTGAAGGTGTTTGCTCTGGAAACCAAGGGCGTTGTCAATGCCAGCTGTGAGTTTGATCTGGAAACGCTGCGCCCGACCTATAAGCTGAGCGTCGGCGTGCCGGGCAAATCCAATGCGTTCCTCATCAGCGAAAAGTTGGGCATCCCGGAGCGCGTGATCGAAGCGGCACAGCAACATCTTTCCGCAGAGGATAAGCGTCTGGATGCCGTTCTGGGACAGCTGGATGATCTGAAGCTGCAGCTGAAGGAAAGCCAGAACGAGGTGGAAGAGCTGAAAAATGAAGCTTCCCACCAGCTGGAAGCCGCGCAGAAAAAGCGTGATGAGCTGATCCGTCAGGGCGAAAATGAACTGGAAGCTGCCCGTGCCAAGGCTCGTGCGTTGGCGCAGCAGGTGGAAAGTCAGGCTTACGCCCTGACCGACGAACTGCGTCAGCTGCAGAAGGACGAGCGCATGAGCACCCAGCAGAAAGCTCAGCGCGCCCGCGAGATCGCCAAAAAAGAATCGGAAAAGCTGTTTATCGGCTCCGAGGCTGTGCATAACCCCGTCAAGGAATTTGTGCCGCTGAAAGAGGTCAAGGTAGGGCAGGAGGTCTGCATTGCAGAGCTGAACCAGCTGGCCACCGTATTGGCCCTGCCGGATAAAAACGGCGATGTTCTGGTGCGTGCAGGCATCATCAAGACCAAAGTTCCGCTCAATGGCTTGAAACAGCCGGAAAAGCTGGTCAAGGAAAAGAAACCGCAGACTAAAGCACAGCAGCGTTATTCTCGCCTGACCGGCGATGCCAACCGCCCGAACGGCAGGGTAGAGAGGGTACAGCGTTCCGCCAAGATGGAATGCAATCTACTGGGCCTGACGGTGGACGAAGCGCTGCCGGAGGTGGATTCCTTTATCGACCGTGCCATCCTGAACGGACAGACAGTGGTTTATCTGATCCACGGCAATGGAACCGGTGCGCTGCGCACAGCTATCCACAAGCATCTGCGCGGCAACCGCATGGTCAAAAGCTTCCGTCTGGGCCGTTATGGCGAGGGTGAAAGCGGCGTGACCGTGGTAGAGCTGAAATAAAGAAAAAGCTATCCGAAGGATTTTTCGGGTAGCTTTTTCTCACATTGAAGGAATTTGCAGAGCAGGATCGTATTCTATAAAGAATGCTAATATAAGGATGTAAGCCAAAATGGCAAAACGATATTCCAGAGCCGCGCACTCAAAAAGACGAAAACAGACTTCTCATGTGCTCAAAAATACGGTCATTCTGCTTTTTTGCGCAGTGGGCATCTGGTTTGGCAGCTCACTCTGGCATGCAGCGCTGACTCTGCAGACAGCTCAGCCAGCGGAAAGCATCGCCGGTGAAGAATTCCGTCCGCAGGTCGGTGATCCGCCTTACCGCGTGGTGATCGATGCCGGGCACGGTGGAGCAGACCCGGGTGCAAGGGGAGTGATCGAAGAAAAAGATATGACCGCAGCAACCGCCTCGGAACTGATCCGGCTGCTGCAGCAGGACTCTAATTTTATTCCGCTGCAGACCCGTGACAGCTTTGATGAAACCACTACGCCCGCCCAGCGTGCCGCCAGAGCGGACGAACAGGCACCGCAGCTGCTGCTTTCCATCCACGGCAACTCAACTGCAAATGGCTCCACTGCATCCGGCTTTGAGTGCTATCCGGCAGTGCCGGGCCGGACTTGGCATCAGGAAAGCTTTTACTTTGCGCAGCTGCTTGCCAAAGGAATGCAGGCTGCAGGAGCATCTCTGCGTGGGCGCGGGGGAGTCCGATACATTTATTATCTGGAAAACGATCAGAAGCAACTGGTGGAAAGCACCCACACCGAGGTGCGTGCAGAGCGAAGCTTTACGTTGCTGGAAGATGTAAATTGTCCGGCAGTGCTGGCAGAGCAATGCTTTGTAACGAATGAAGCAGATGTTGCACAGTTCGGCAGTGAAGAAGGTTGTAAAAAAACAGCCCGCGTTTATTACGAAGCGATCTGTGCATACTTTGGCACACAGCCGCAGGCCGAGCAGCTTGCCGGGTTCACTTTAAATTAAAAAGTATTAGCATAGCATCACCAAGGGAGAAGAAGCGATAACATTCTGAACCCAACACCATACAGCCATCAGTATTTTAAGACCGCTGAACTCATAACCAGAAGAGAAGGGCGGTCTTATTTTTTTGAGCGTATAATTTTCGTATAATGCACGTTATGCGAAACATAGGGAAGTGAAAAATCTCTATTTTCCTGAATCTGGCCTTTTTCCGCGACCTGCGGATCTGCAGCCATCTGTAATACCGTATGATTCAACTTTTGCGTTTTTTATATTTTTGTGTCTCATTAGTATTTTGGTGCTACAATCTTTTTATGGACTTACAAATTACAAAAGCTGCACAGTCTGCCGCTGCCATGCGCGATTGCATTTTATTTTTCCAGATTCTCTTTTTATGTTGATATAAGTTCTGTGGTCATTCTGATCTTTTTATTTTTCTGCGCACGACCATTTGCTCGTACGATTTCAAATCGCTGGCCAGATCACAGCTTATCATTCCATTATTTATATAAATATATCTATAAAAATACCGCCGATGACATGTCCGCACCTTGGACGCGTCACAGACGGTATCGTTTCATTTTATGGGTATTCTTATGTGGTTCAGGAATTTCCGTTTCCAGCGTTCGCATCAGGCTTCATTGCAAGCACGGAAGAATCCAGCCCGATGCCATCCTGAGCCGCACCCTCAAAGGCTTTCATGGGCGCAGACGAAAGTTCCTCATCCAGAGCTGAATCCTCTGCTGTCTCCCCTGTTTCCTTTTCTGTTGTATCCAAGATGTGAGAAGATGCTTTGGGCTTTTTGACCTTGCCCAGCGGGTTTTCTTCAATAGCCGCGCGCACCTGAAATTCCTGTAGGTGCGTATAAATTTGTGTGGTAGACACGTTGCTGTGGCCCAAAAGCTGCTTGAGTGTAAGGATATCTACATTGCCGGTCTGATACATCAGAGTTGCGGCAGTGTGGCGCAGCTTATGTGTGGAAAAGCCTTTTAATCCGGCTGCTTTCATTGCACCGGTCACTAGCTGTTCTACCCTGCGGTTCGAGATACGTTCTTTGCGCCGTCGGGTAATAAAGACCGCCTTTTCCTGTGGCAGAAGTCCCTCCATCGTATTGCGTTTGCCCAGATACAGCCGCAATGCTTCCATGCAGGCATCATTCAGATAAACCATGCGCTCCTTGTGGCCCTTGCCAAACAGGCGTATCTGGCGGTTTTCCAAATCAATGTCGTCCAGATTCATGCCGACAAGCTCTGCCAGACGCATTCCACAGTTCAAAAACAGCGTCACCATGCAATAATCCCGCTCCGGAAAATCGCTTTGGGTCTGCGTGCTTTCCAATAACTCCATGGACTGCTCCGCCGTCAGATATTTGGGCAGTACCTTATCCTGTTTGGGTGGGTGGATGGCCGCAGTCGGATCAGCATCCAGCCGGTTGACCTGATTGACCAGGTAATCATAAAAGCCGTGCAGGCTTGCCAGCCGCCGGGCCGTTGAGGACTTTTTGTTGCCGCACTCGCGGTTTAAAAAGTACAGATATTCGTAGATATCCTCCTTTGTTACGGAGGCCCAGAATGCGGTGTCCAGCCCTTTGGGGTCGATATCCTTCATCTCGCTGTCTTCGGGCACAAGCCCACGGCGGCGCTTCATAAAACGGCTGAATCCGCGCAGATCACAGTAGTAGCTGAACGCCGTGTTTGCGCTTTTGCCCGCGATCACTTCCAGATAGCGGACGTATTCTACAATGTCCGGCGCAGCATCATCGAAGGGCTTGTGCTTGCCGGGATTTTTCTCGTCCAGATAGATCGACATTGTTTTTCCTCTTATAAGCGGTCAGATTTCAGGGCATTGATCGCATCGGTGATATAAGCCGCGCCGATCAGCTGCATTCCAGGATAATCTGCCGGACTCAGATGATTCAGGCTGTGCTTCGGGATCACCGCACGTTCAAAGCCGATACGCTCTGCCTCATGCAGGCGCTGTTCCAGATTGGGTACGCTGCGCACTTCACCGCCAAGGCCGACCTCGCCAATGGCAATCAGCTTATCGCTGACGGGCCTGTCCAGCAGCGAGGAGACCATACTCAAGCAGACAGAAAGATCACAGGCAGTATCACGCAGCGCAATGCCGCCCACGATGTTGATATATACATCCAGGTTGCCAAAGAAATACCCTGCACGCTTTTCCAGCACAGCGATCAGCAGATTCATGCGGTTGTAGTCGTAGCCGCTGCAGGCACGGCGCGGTGCTGGAAAATTGGTTTTGGTTGCAAGGGCCTGAATTTCGCTCAAAATGGGACGGCTGCCCTCCATGGTACAGGCCACACAGTTGCCGGAAACGCCAAGAGGACGGCCTTCCAGCAGCATCTGTGAAGGGTTTTCGATCTCAGCAAGGCCCTGCCCCGTCATATCAAACATGCCCAGCTCATTGGTGGAGCCATAACGGTTCTTGGCCGCACGCAGGATGCGGTACGGCAGCATTTTATCGCCCTCAAAGTAAAGCACCGTATCCACGATATGCTCCATGACTTTGGGGCCTGCAATGGCACCGTCCTTGTTCACATGGCCCACAATGAACATGGGGATCTCCTGCTTTTTGGCCACGGCCAGCAGGCGGGCCGCACTTTCCTTGACCTGACTTACCGTACCGGCGGAGGACGAGATATCCATGCAGCGCATCGTCTGGATGGAGTCGATGACCACGAGATCCGGCTTTTCTTTTTCGATCAGGCCGCAGATCTCGTCCACATCATTCTCCGCTGCCAGAAAGATGTTATCCTGCGGCACTTTCAGCCGGGCAGCGCGCAGCTTGACCTGCCGCACCGATTCCTCGCCAGTGATATACAAAACGCTGTGCTGGTTGGAAATGGCACCGCACAGCTGCAGAAGCATAGTAGATTTGCCCACACCCGGCTCACCGCTCAAAAGCACAACGCCGCCCAGCACAATGCCGCCGCCAAGTACACGGTCCAGCTCCGAAATGCCGGTCAGAATACGGCTTTTTTCTTCGGTCATGCTGATCTCAGAAAGGCGTTTTGCGGTCAGGGTGGTCACCCCTTCCGGGCGAGCGGCTGCCGCCTGTTTGGCTGCGGCAGTACCTGCTTTGGGGGCTTCCGCTACAACGTCCTCGTTCATCGTGTTCCAGCTGCCGCAGCTTGGGCAGCGGCCCATCCAGCGGGGGCTTGTCTCGCCGCAGTTGGAACACACATATACAGTTTTCAGTTTTGGTTCCTTCATCAAAAAAAGCTCCTGTTACATTGTCTTGGCTTTATTATTCTCTATTGTAGCATATAACAAGCAAACCCGCAAGAAAAGCCCTTGCTCAAAGCCTGCTTCCAATGCTTGCAAGCGCTGCAGAAATGCCGCACAGCGGCACAAATAACGTCAGCGTCAACAGATACTGCCGGATGAATCCATGTGGCCGGACAATCTCCCGGTCAGGCCCTGCTGCAAAAAAGGAACAGACGCGGATCTGGCTGCTCACCCGCAGAGAATCTGTGCCGAGCGTGCACAGCCCTGCAGAAGCAGCTGCCGCAGGCAGAAATGCAAGCAGCAGAAGCCACGTTTCTCTTTTCAGCGCCGTGTCGGAAAGCAGCTGCACAAACAGCGTCCCGTTTCCCAGCCCATAGAACATCATAAACAAAAAGATTAAAACCGGCCCCAGCGCGGAAAAGCCCATCAGGAACAGAAGGGTCGTGGCCGCAGCCAGCGTAAGATATTCCATTCCGAAAAGGCTGGCCGCAGTATGTGCATCTGCAGCGGCAAACAGGCCGCGCCAGCTTTGCAGGTAATATTGCAGCCAGTCCGGCTGCTGCTTTTCGCAGAAAGCCAGAAGCACGCCAGCTGAGCCAGAGCCGATCAGAAAGGCACAGACGAGCAGCCAGCAGGTTTTCTGCCGGGTTTCCGTATTATGTCTCTGCAGCGGTGAAGGCACTTCCGGTGCAGATCGTTCTGGCGGCAGCGTTTTCTGCGGCTGCGGCAGAAGCGCAGCTTCTGGCAAGTGCGCTGGCGTTCCTGTTTGCTGATAGACCCACATGATCGAACCTCCTTGTTTTATTTGTTCAGCTGCGGCGCTTTTTCTCCCGGGTCACCATGCCCAGCAATCCGCCAATACTGCCGCACAGGATCAGCACAGCAAACCGCAGCAGCGGCGGCTCTTCCGTAAGCGTACCGGAAGGAACGCTGAGCACCACGAGCAATGCCGCATAAAACAGGCCCTGTACAAGCCCGCACAGCAGGCCGTGTTCCTTTTTGCAAAATGCAGCGATCCAACCGCTGCAAAGGCTCCCTGCACCAACGGCTGCTGTTGCCAGCGGCGGTGCGGCGGCACCAGAATAACCCTGTGCTGTCATCAGCGCTGCCATTGCGGCCAGCCAGCCCGCTGTTACCATAACGCCGACTGCCCCCGCCAGCAGAAGAACCCGGAGTTCCGCCGGGAAAAGATTTTTCTCAGACATAAAAACGCGCCTCCCTGCCAGTAATCTATGCAGGAAGACGCGTTTGATATGCTCTTAATTGTTTGAAGAAAAAGCTTACTTCTTGTCAGCCTTGTCCATGTTCAGCTTTTCAACAGCGGAAATTGCAGTCTTGGTGAAGCGGATCTTCACACGGTCAGCACCGGTCTCCAGAACAAAGGTATCGTCCTTGATTGCAACAACACGGCCAATGACACCGCCAATGGTGGTGACCTGATCGCCGATCTCCAGACTGCTGCGCATTGCGGCATCCTTCTTCTCCTGCTTCTTCTGGGGACGATAGATCATGAAGTACAGCAGAACCAGCATCAGAGCCAGTGTGAAGAACAGGCTGATGTAGCCTTCGGAAGTGGTAGTCAGAAATTGCATGGGGCAAAATCTCCTCTCAAAATTCAGATAAGCTTATTATACCTTTTTAAACGACCTGTTGCAAGACTTATTCTCAAATTCGGGTATCCAGAAGCTTTACATATTTATCGTGGAAAGCCGTGAAGGTGCCTGCATCCAGCTCATCCCGGATACGCTCCATCAGATGGTTATAGAACCACAGGTTGTGCATGACGGCAAGGCGCATTCCCAAAATCTCCTCCGCTTTGAACAGGTGGCGGATATAGGCACGGGAATAGCTGCGGCAGACCGGACAGCCACAGGCAGGATCAATAGGGCGTTCATCGCGCTCATACTTTGCATTCTTGATGTTGATGATACCGCCCCAGGTGTTCAAGTGGCCGTGGCGTGCATTACGGCTGGGCATCACGCAGTCAAACAGATCCACGCCGCGGGAAACTGCCTCAATGATATTGCCGGGGGTGCCAACGCCCATCAGGTAGCGGATCTTATCCTTGGGCATGTGGGGCTCCACCTGACTGATCATTTCATACATCACTTCGGTGGGCTCGCCTACAGCCAGACCGCCGATGGCGTAACCGTCCAGATCGAGGTCTGCGATCTGCTTCATGTGCTCCACACGCAGATCAGCAAAGGTGCAGCCCTGATTGATGCCGAACAGAAGCTGATCGGGATTCACGGAAATGCCCTCGTGCTTCAGGCGGGCCATTTCAATCTTACAGCGTTTCAGCCAACGGGTCGTGCGTTCGCAGCTGGCCTTGGAATAATCGTGCTGTGCGGGGTTCTCTACGCACTCGTCAAAGGCCATGGCGATGGTAGAGCCAAGGTTTGCCTGGATCTGCATGCTCTCTTCCGGTCCCATAAAGATGCGGTGGCCGTCCAGATGGGAGGCAAAGGTCACGCCCTCTTCGGTGATCTTGCGCAGCTTTGCCAGACTGAATACCTGAAATCCACCGCTGTCGGTCAGAATGGGGCCGTTCCAGCGGGTAAATTTGTGCAGACCGCCCATATCGGCTACCAGCTTGTCGCCGGGGCGCAGATGCAGGTGGTAGGTGTTGCACAGCATGACCTGTGCGCCAATGTCTTTCAGGTCCTGAGCAGACAACCCGCCCTTGATGGCACCGGCGGTAGCCACGTTCTGAAAAGCGGGTGTCTGCACCGTGCCGTGCACGGTCTTGAACTCGCCCCGCCGGGCGTCGTGTTCCTGCTTGAGCAGCTTATAGGTCGTCAAAGAAGGCATAGTTTTTGTTCCTTTCTGTGCACGGAAAACAGCCGTGCGATCTTCATGAAAAAGCCCGGGATCAGGCTCATCAACAACAGAATAGCGGGAAAAATAATCAAAGAATCAGCATTGCATCACCAAAAGAGAAGAATCTATAACGTTCCTCCACAGCCACCTTATAGGCTGCCATGGTCTTTTCGTAGCCATACAGGGCCGACACCAGCATGATAAGGGTGCTTTCCGGCAGGTGGAAGTTGGTGATCAGGCCGTCGATGCAGTTGAACTTCACGCCTGGATACAGGAAGATAGAAGTGTTGCCGCTGCAGGCGCGGATCTCACCGTACTTTGCGGCAACGGCTTCCAGCGTGCGGCAGCTGGTAGTGCCCACTGCGATCACACGGTGACCGGCAGCCTTGGTATCGCGGATCATCTGCGCCGTTTTTTCGTCGATGCAGTACCATTCGCTGTGCATTTTGTGATCCGCGATCTCGTCCTCCTGTACAGGGCGGAAGGTGCCCAGACCCACATGCAGGGTCACTTCGGCAATGTTCACGCCCTTGGCACGGATGGTATCCATCAGCTCCGGTGTGAAATGAAGGCCGGCCGTGGGCGCTGCAGCACTGCCAAGCTCCTTTGCGTAAACAGTCTGATACTGGCTCTGATCCTCCAGCTGCTTTGTGATGTAGGGCGGCAGAGGCATTTTGCCAAATTCGTCCAGCTTTTCATAAAGGGTCTCGGTATCGTAATAAAATGTAACGTACTTGTTGCCGTCCTCCATGGTCTCGTCTACCACGGCGGTCAGGCTGCCGTCACCAAAGCTCACCTTCGTGCCGGGCTGCATCCGCTTGCCGGGCTTTGCAAGGCATTCCCACTGGTCGCCTTTGACCTGACGCAGCAAAAGCAGCTCACACACAGCACCGGTTGGCTGCTTGACGCCCACGATGCGGGCAGGCAGGACCTTGGAATTGTTTACCACCAGCAGGTCGCCCGGCTCTAAAAATTCCGGTAGATCGTGGAAGATCTTGTGCTGGATGCTGTCGTCTTTCTGGCTCAGCACCATCAGCCGTGCAGAGTCTCTGGGGTCAGCCGGCTCCTGTGCAATGAGTTCTTTGGGTAAATCATACCAAAAATCTTTTTTTAACATAGCGTGCAATTTGCCTTTCCGATGATTGACACGGACACCGTATCAATGATATCATAAAATCTGTATAAACAGTATCTATTATATTGCATCGCTGTCCGGTTTGCAAGCCGTGAATCTATGTAATAGAAATATTTATTGAGTTCGCTTTCACGAAAGGAAAGGTGCTGGAAATGGAAAAACAGTATAAAGTGGGTATCGTAGGTGCGACTGGTATGGTCGGTCAGCGTTTTGTGACGCTGCTGGAAAATCACCCCTGGTTCAAGCTGACCGTTCTGGCCGCATCCGGCCGCAGCGCCGGCAAGACCTATGAGGAAGCTGTCGGTCCCCGCTGGGCCATGACCTCCCCCATGCCGGAAAGTGTCAAGAAGATGGTAGTTTTGGATGCATCCAAGGTGGAAGAGGTTGCTTCTCAGGTGGATTTTATCTTCTGTGCAGTCAACATGCCCAAGGATGAGATCAAGGCTCTGGAAGAGGCCTATGCAAAGGCTGAGTGCCCGGTGGTGTCCAACAACAGTGCAAACCGCTTTACCCCGGATGTGCCCATGGTGGTGCCCGAGATCAACGCCGACCACATCGAGATCATCCCCGCACAGCGCAAGCGTCTGGGCACCAAGCGCGGCTTTATTGCCGTCAAGTCCAACTGCAGCCTGCAGAGCTATGTTCCCGCCCTGCACCCGTTGATGAAGGATTTTGGTGTCAGCAAGGCTTTGGTGTGCACCTATCAGGCTATTTCCGGTGCAGGTAAGACCTTTGACCGTATGCCCGAGATCGTGGACAACGTGATCCCCTACATCGGCGGCGAGGAAGAAAAGAGCGAGCGCGAGCCGCTCAAGCTGTGGGGCCACATTGAGGGCGACCATATCGTGAACGCCGAAAAGCCGGTGATCACCGCCCAGTGCTTCCGCGTGCCTGTCTCCGACGGCCACACCGCTGCCGTGTTTGTAAGCTTTGAGAAGAAGCCCACCAAGGAGCAGATTTTGGAGGCATGGGCAAACTTCCGCGGCCCCGCACAGGAGCTTGACCTGCCCAGCGCACCCAAGCAGTTCCTGCATTACTTCACCGAGCCGGATCGTCCGCAGCCCAAGCTGGACCGCAACACCGAGAACGGCATGGCTGTGTGCATCGGCCGCCTGCGCGAGGACACCCTGTTTGATTACAAGTTTGCCTGCATGAGCCACAACACCCTGCGCGGTGCTGCAGGCGGCGGCGTTCTGCTGGCAGAGCTGCTGGCCGCAAAGGGCTATTTCGACTAAGTATATTTTGCGCAAAAGCGCATACAAAGGAGTTTTTAGGCTATGAAGAATCCTGTCTTTACCGGCGCGGGTGTTGCCATTATCACCCCGATGTACGAGGACGGAAGCATCAACTTTGACGAGCTGGGCCGCATTATTGAGGATCAGATCGCGCACCATACCGATGCCATCATCATCTGCGGCACCACCGGCGAGTGCTCTACTATGACCGATGAGGAGCAGCTTGCCGCCATCAAGTATACGGTGGATGTTGTAAACCATCGTGTGCCCGTCATTGCCGGTGCCGGCTCCAACGATACCGACCACGGCTGCGCACTGGCCGCAAAGTCTGCCGAATGCGGCGCAGACGCTCTGCTGATGGTGACTCCCTATTACAACAAGACCACGCAGGCTGGTCTGGTTGCTCACTTTACCGCCATGGCTGAGGCCGGAGGCATCCCGGTGATCATGTACAACGTGCCTTCCCGCACCGGCCTGAACATTGCCCCGGAGACTGCTCTGGAACTGAGCAAGCATCCTCTGATCAACGGCATCAAGGAAGCTTCCGGCAACATCTCTCAGGTAGCCAAGATCGCACAGCTGTGCGGCGACGAGCTGAACATTTATTCCGGCAACGACGATCAGGTGGTTCCCCTGCTGGCTCTGGGCGGCAAGGGTGTCATCAGCGTCGTGTCCAATGTCAAGCCGGAGCTGGTGCACAACTGCTGCAAGGCATTCTTTGACGGCGATACCGCAAAGGCCCGTGAGCTGCAGCTGGAAATGCTGCCGCTGGCAGACGCTTTGTTCTGTGAAGTGAACCCCATTCCGGTGAAGTACGCCATGAATGTGCTGGGCTGGGAGGCCGGCGAGTGCCGTCTGCCTCTGGTAGAGCCGAGCGAGGCACACAAGGAGTATATTGAAAAGGCTCTGCGTGCAGAGGGTCTTATTACAGAATAAGTTTTTGGCTGCAAAATGCCCGGCGGAGCGCTCTGTCCGGGCATTTTGCGATATGCCGATATGCAAAACGGGCAGGAAAGGATAAAAATTATGACGGATATTGTGATTCAGGGCATCGGCGGCCGCATGGGCCATGTGCTGTGTGATATGATCGCACAGCGCGAGGACTGCCGCGTGATCGCCGGCATCGACATAAAGGATGGCGAACAGAACGGCATCCCTGTGTATGACAGCCTGGAAAAGCTGGACGGAAAGGGCGATGTGATCATCGATTTCAGCTCTCCGGCCGCTGTGGAAAAGGCTCTGCCCTACTGTGAAGCTCACAAGCTGCCCATCGTGGTGTGCACCACCGGCCTTTCGGAAGAGCTGCAGCTCAAGGTGGTGCAGCTATCCCGCACGGTGCCGGTGTTCAAGAGCGCTAATATGTCCATGGGCATCAATGTGCTGTCGGAGCTGTGCAAGCGCGCTTCGGCTATTCTGGGTGTGAACTACGATGTTGAGATCGTGGAGCAGCACCACCACAACAAGCTGGATGCTCCCAGCGGCACTGCACTGATGCTGGCTGATGCCATCAACGAGCAGAATAATGGCGAATATCACTATGTGTATGATCGTTCTTCTGTCCGTCAGAAGCGCGACCCGAAGGAAATTGGTATCAGTTCCGTGCGCGGTGGCAGCATCGTGGGTGATCACGAAGTGCTGTTCTGCGGTCCGGATGAGGTGATCACCCTCAAGCACACCGCTTACTCCCGCAATATTTTTGCAAACGGCGCTGTGAATGCAGCAGTTTACCTTGCAAAAAAGGAGCCGGGCCTGTACAATATGGGTGATATGATCGCTGCACTTTAAAAAGCCTGATTGCTTTGCTTTTGGCAGAAACATGGTGGAAGGATGTGGACGCGGATGAGCAAACAATCCCCGCAACAGCACCGGCGCAGACCGACTGCAAAACGCCGTGCCAGAAGGCAGGCTTTCTGGACAGCCGGAGCGATGCTGATCGTATTTCTGTTCTGCCTGCCATTGCTGCCAAAGTTCTTTCTGCAGGAAAGCATACCGACGGCAGAACCGGTGAGCACGGAAAGCTCTTCTGCAGGTTCTGCCACTGTATCACAGCCGGAAGAAGCAGAGCCTGCGCCAGAGCCGGAACCGCAGCCGCTGGTTCAGACTGTCCGCTTTTCTGCAACAGGAGATAATCTGATCCACGCTCCCATTTATAAGCAGGCGCAGCGCCGCGCTTCCGGAGAGGAAGCTTACAGTTTCGATTACTGTTACGAACATATTGCGCCTTTTTATGCACAGCATGATGTGAACTGGATCAATCAGGAAACGCTCTGCACGGATGAATTGGAGCCATCCTCCTACCCATGCTTTTCTACGCCGGGCGATTGCGCCCGTGCGCTTTACCGGGCGGGTGTGCGGGTGTTCAGCCTGTCCAATAACCACACCTACGATAAAGGCGCTTCCGGCATTGCCGCTACCCTGCGCTTCTGGGGCAGTATGCCGGAGGATGTTGTAACGATCGGTTTGTGGAAGGGAGAAAGCGACTACGGTCATGTCCCGCTGCAGACTGTCAATGGTGTAACGATCGCATATCTTTCCTACACAGAGCATACCAATGGCATCCCGCAGAACAGCTCCATGCAGGCCAATGTGATCTATACCAGCCAGACCGATGTGATCGAGCAGCAGGTAAAAGCGGCACGTCAGCTTGCAGATTTTGTGGTGGTGGGTGTGCACTGGGGCGTAGAAAACAGCCATGCCATCGCAGATCCGCAGCGAACTCTGGCGCAGAACCTTGCAGACTGGGGTGCAGACTTGATCATTGGCACCCACCCGCATGTGCTGCAAAATGCACAGTGGCTGACTGCAGCAGACGGCAGAAAGGTATTCACCGCCTATTCTCTGGGAAATTTTATCAGCACGCAGGAAAAGCCCGATCAGCTGGTCGGCGCAATTTTATCGGTTCAGCTTGAAAAAACGACCGAACCGGACGGCACTGTCCGTTGCAGCGTGCTCTCTCCCAGACTTCTGCCGACGGTGACCCACTATGATGCAGGCAAATCCAATGTGCGTACCTACCTGTTCCGCGATTATACCGAAGCCCTTACAAAGGCCCACGGAGTACGGCAGGCGTATCCAGATTTCAGCCTGGAAATGATTCAGTCCATTGCCCGGGAAAATATCGACCCGGAGTTTTTGCAGCTTACCTGAATATTTTTGTATTGTTGAAGCCCGCCTTTCGGGCAGAACGGAGGATCCTTATGTACGGAGTATCGAAGATCAATATTGAGCCGAGCCTCATGATGATCAGTGTGCAGGATGTAGAGTTCAAGGGCAACAGCCTCGCACGTTACCTGCAGATCTTTGCAGATAACGGTGTGGTCGTAGATATGATCAGCCAGAGTGCACCCCATGGCACCACCATCGATTTCAGCTTTACCGCTTCCAGCAGTGATCTTCCGCTGGTGATGAAGGCTATTTCCGTTGCAAATCTGGACAAGGATGCCAAGGCTTCTCCGCTGATCAGCGTGGGTTATTCCAAGCTGAACCTGTTTGGTGAAGAAATGGTCACCAGCTGCGGCGTAGCTGCCCGTGCACTGAATTCTCTGGCAATGGCCGGCATTGAAGTACTGCTTATCACCACCAGCGATCTGGATATTTCCCTGCTGGTCCACGCAGAGAATGAGGATGCAGCTTACGAAGCATTGAAGAAGGCTTACGAGCTGTAAATTCTGCAAGCAAGCGAGCAATCCTCCATCAAGTGAAAAAATGCCGGTGCACTCCAAAACAGAGTACACCGGCATTTTCATGTTCAATATTTTTACAGAGTGACTTTGTGGTAAATCTTCTTGCCCTTCTTGATCACAATACCCTTTGCCAGCTGCTCAGCAGTGAAGCCAACGGTGGGAGCGGCTACCTTCTCGCCATCCACCAGAACACCGCCCTGCACGACCAGACGGCGTGCCTCGCCGTTGGATGCTGCCAGACCAGCCTTGACCATCAGGGTCAGGATGCCGATGGAGCCATCGGTCAGGTCGGCCTCGGTCAGCTGAGTAGAAGGCATGTGCTCGGTATCCATTGCGCTGCCGCTGAACAGTGCGCGGGCAGCATTCTGGGCCTTTTCGGCCTCTTCTTTGCCATGGACCATGCTGGTCAGCTCGTAAGCCAGAATTTCCTTAGCTTCGTTCAGGCGCTGATCCTTCCATGTGCTCATCTCGTCGATCTGCTCCAGCGGCAGGAAGGTGAGCATACGGATGCACTTCATCACATCGGCATCGCCCACATTGCGCCAGTACTGGTAAAACTCGAATGGACTGGTCTTGTTGGGGTCCAGCCAGACGGCATTGCCGGCGGTCTTGCCCATCTTCTTGCCCTGAGAGTCGGTCAGCAGGGTGATGGTCATAGCATAAGCGTCCTTGCCCAGCTTACGGCGGATCAGCTCGGTGCCGCCCAGCATGTTGCTCCACTGGTCGTCGCCGCCGAACTGCATGTTGCAACCGTAGTGCTGGAACATGTAGTAGAAGTCGTAGCTCTGCATGATCATGTAGTTGAACTCGAGGAAGGACAGGCCCTTCTCCATGCGCTGCTCGTAGCACTTGGCGCGCAGCATGTTGTTCACGGAGAAGCAGGCACCCACATCACGCAGCAGTTCCACGTAGTTCAGGTTCAGCAGCCAGTCTGCATTGTTCAGCATCAGTGCCTTGCCCTCAGAGAAGTCGATGAACTTTTCCATCTGCTTTTTGAAGCATGCGGCATTGTGGGCGATATCCTCTTTGGTCAGCATCTTGCGCATGTCGGTACGGCCGGAGGGGTCGCCGATCATGGTAGTGCCGCCGCCGATCAGGGCAATAGGCTTGTTGCCTGCCATCTGCAGGCGCTTCATCAGGGTCAGGGCCATAAAGTGGCCTGCGGTCAGGCTGTCGGCAGTGCAGTCAAAGCCGATGTAAAAGGTTGCCTTGCCATTGTTGATCAGGTCGATGATCTCTTCATCGGTGATCTGGGCCACCAGGCCGCGGGCCTTGAGTTCTTCATACAGAGTCATGATTTTTTCCTCCTGTTTGTGGGCAGAGGGAAAAATAAAACACCCCCTGCCAAAAATGAATTTGGCAGAGGGCGAGAAAATTCGCGGTACCACCTCTGTTTGCCGCTTCCTCACAGAAACGACCTCACGAGTGCACACCCCAGAGTAGAGAGACACTCCTGCGTTTGTAACGCTCGCACGCGGCACAGCCTATTAACCTGAACGGCATTCAGCCTGCAGCTCCGGGAGGTATTTCCCCTGCGGCTCTGCGGCCCCTTACACCAACCGGGGTTTCTCTGGGCAGAACACTTCAAGGTACTTGTTCCCTTCATCGCCATTAACAAGGACTACTTTATCACAATGCTTCGGGCTTGTCAACCCCTTATCTGCAGCGGCTTATTTTGGCTTATTTTGCGCCAAGACCCAGCATTTCGCGGGCATTTGCACGCGAAAGCTCGGTAACGTGGTCGCCGGAGATCAGCCGGGCCAGTGCTTCCACCCTGCCCTCCTCATCCAGCGGATGGATCTCGGTATAGGTGCGGTCATTGGCTACATTTTTCTGAATCAGCAGATGGCAGTCCGCCAGTGCAGCGATCTGGGCTGTATGGGTGATGCACAAGATCTGGTGGCCCTGTGCGCTCTGGCGCAGTACCTCACCAATACGCCCGGCGGCTTTGCCAGAAACACCGCTGTCGATCTCATCATAGATCACAGTAGGCACGGCATCCTTATCGGCCATTGCATTTTTGATGGCCAGCGTGATGCGGCTCAGCTCGCCGCCGGAAGCAATTTTTGCAAGGGGTTTGGGCGCCTCACCGGGGTTTGTGGAAATGTAGAACTCGATGCTGTCCTGCCCATGGCTTGCCAGCGGGCCGCGGGTATGGCGCAGTGTCATGCGCACGCCCGGCATGTTCAGAAAATCCAGCGTGCCGGAAATACGCTTGTTCAGCTCTTCAAAAGCGCGCAGGCGCGTCTGGGTCAGTGCTTCTGCCTTTTCACGGGCCAGCGCATAAAGGCGGAGCTTTTCTGCCTGCAGGTGGTCATGCCGCTCCTGTGAGGACTGGATGCGCTCCAGTTCTTCCCTTGCATTCTGTCCAAAAGCGATCACGTCTTCTACCGTATCACCATATTTGCGCTTGAGCTTGTAGATCAGATCCAGACGCTGCTCAATCTCGTCCAGCTCCGCATCGTTGGTATCATAGGAATCCAGCCGACCGATCAAATCTGCGGCAACATCCTTTGCATTGTAATACAGATCCAGCAGCTGACTGGATGCACCGGCAAGTGCATCATCCAGCTGCGCGGCAGCATCCACTGCATTGGATGCCTCACCCAGCAGATCGACTGCGCCGGAGGCCTCGTCATCGCCCGAAAGCAATGCATAGCTCTGTGCGATCTTATCCCGGATGGCAGATGCATTGGCAAGGATCTTGCGGCGGCTTTCCAGCGTCTGTTCCTCTCCGGCGGTCAGTCCGGCATCCTCGATCTCCTGCACCTGATAGCTCAACAGATCAATCCTGCGCTGCTTTTCGGCTTCGTCGGTGATCATGGCATCCAGCTCCCGCTTGATACGCACAAGCTCCCGGTACAGGACATAATAGTCCTGAAACTCCGCGCTGTTCTGCGCATAATCATCCAGAATGCCCAGATGTCTTGCCGGGTTCAAAAGGCCCACAGAGTCGTGCTGACCGTTGATATTGATAAGTCCTCCACACAGCTCCCGCAGAACCGCAGCCGTTGCAGGCATTCCGTTGATGCGGCAGGTGCTTTTGCCCTCGGCTGTGATCTCGCGGCTGAGCATCAGTGCATCCGAGCGCTCGTAGCCCGCCTTCTCAAGGCTGTCCAGCACCGTACCGGGCACCTCCTCAAAGGCTGCACGGATCACCGCCTTGGAGGCCCCTGTGCGCACAAGATCCTTTGAAGTGCGGTTTCCCAGGATCGCATTGATGGAATCGATCAGGATCGACTTGCCGGCACCAGTCTCACCGGTAAGAACATTCAGGCCCGGCTTGAAATGTACTTCAGCCTTCTGGATCACAGCAACATTTTCAATTTGCAGGCTGCTCAGCATATCTTTTCTCCCGCGTTATTTTTATCCAATGTGTCTCGTCAGTTCCGAGCAGATCGTTTTTGCATCACGCTCCGACCGTGCAACGATCAGGAACGTGTCGTCGCCCGAAAGCGTGCCGACCACATTTTTCCACTGCAATGCGTCAAAAACCTCGCATGCGGCGTTGGCCATGCCAGAATAGCACTTTACCAGCACAACATGTCCGGCGTAATCTACCCCCAGCACGGATTCATGAAAGATCGTTTCAAACCTTCCCTGCGTTTTGGGGTTGAAGCTTTCGTTCCGGCTGGAGACATAGCGATACCCCTCTGCCGTGGCAGCTTTTACCAAACACAGCTCCCGGATATCGCGGGAAACGGTGGCTTGTGTTACCTCAAATCCCTCTTTGGAAAGGTGATCCAGCAGAACTTCCTGCCGGCTGATCGGGTGTTCCTGCACAAGCCGGAGAATCACCTGCTGACGTTCTCCCTTGCTTTTTACATCTTCCTTACGGCTGCGCGCCATCGTAAACTCGCCTCCCCTTTATCGTCTGCTGCGAAGCTTCTGGTCAATGGCCTGGAACTGATCTGCTTTTCCGAAGGTGATCAGCTTTACCACCTGATCGGAGAGCCTTACTTCAGCCGTTGCGCCGGCCTTGAGCGGACAGCCAGCTCTGCCATCGCAACTGATAAACACTTCATCATCGGCCACCTGTCCCACACAGATATTCAGCTTGCGCTCCTGCGCAAACACCATGGCCGGGCTGGCCAGACTGTGCGGGCAGATAGGCGTTACAACAACGCCCTTCGTCTGGGAATCCAGGATCGGCCCGCCCGCCGCCAGCGAATACGCTGTGGAGCCGGTGGGCGTTGCAACGATCACACCGTCCCCACGGTAGTGCTCTACTAAAATATCATCGCAGTAAATGCTGAAATCGATCGCCTGCTGCAGGCGGCCCTTTGTGACCACAACGTCATTCAGGGCGTGGCCCTCCCAGCCATCGTGGCCAAGAACGCGGACATACAGCAGCATCCGGTTGTCTACGCTGAACTCTCCCCGTGCAACAGCGGAGAGCTTGGCTTCCATCTCGCTGACTTCGCAGGTAGCCAGAAAACCACAGCGTCCCAGATTGATGCCCAAGATCGGCTTTGCGTACCGAAGCGAAAGATTTGCCTCATGCAGAATGGTGCCGTCGCCGCCAATGGTCAGGATCACATCTGCCTGCTCAAGGCATTCCTCCAGCGGCAGATAAACCACTCCGGCCGTGCTGCAGCTTGCGCGCGGCTGTTCACACATCAGAACAGCTGCACCATGGTTCATTAGAATCTGCGCCGCGCGCAGTGCGATCTCGTTGGCAGAGGTCTTGCCGGGATTCGGCGAAATATAGATCGTCATGCGGGAAGCTCCTTTTTCTGGTCTGATGGCAGAGCCGCTCAGCGGTCCAGCGTGCTGTGGCTTGCCGCCACCACCTGCTCTGCAACGCTGTCGTCCAGCACGGAAGGTTCACCGCTCTTCTGCACGAACATCAGGTATTCAATGTTGCCCTCAGGTCCCTTTACCGGGCTGAAATCCAATCCGCGTACAGCAAAACCGTTTGCAGCAGCATAGCCCATGGCATTGTGCAGCACTTCACGGTGGGTAGCAGGGTCGCGCACCACACCGTTCTTGCCAACCTTTTCGCGTCCAGCTTCAAACTGCGGCTTGACCAGACAAACGCCCATGGCATCCGGCGTTGTGATTGCCTGTGCCACCGGGAAAATATGGTGCAGCGAGATAAACGAGACATCCACACTGAAAAACTCGATCTGCTCGGCAAGATCCTCCGGTTTGACATTGCGGATGTTCGTGCGCTCCATGTTCACTACGCGCTCGTCTGTGCGCAGACTCCATGCAAGCTGTCCATAGCCGACATCCACCGCATAAACCTTGACGGCACCGTTCTGCAGCATACAATCCGTAAAGCCGCCGGTAGATGCTCCAATGTCCATGCAGACCTTGCCATTTGGTGTAAGCGGGAAACACTTCATAGCTTTTTCCAGCTTCAGGCCGCCGCGGCTGACATAGCCAATGTCGTGCCCGCGCACTTCCACCTTGGCATCTTCCTTAATCATCTCTCCGGCCTTGTCCACCTTTTGCTCATTGACAAAAACGATGCCGGACATGATCAGCGCCTTTGCGCGCTCACGGCTCTGTGTCAGACCATGCTGAACAAGATATTGGTCCAATCGAATCTTCACAGTAAATTTTCTCCTTTCGTCACGGCCATCTGCACGGCCTGTACAAGATGCGCTGCATCCAGACCGGTTGCCTGTTTGATCTGTGCCACACTGGCATGCGGAAGACACGCGTTCCGCACCGCACAATGGATAAAGCGCCCATTCCATCCGTTTTGCTGCAAAGCATATTCCAGATGTTCACCAATGCTTCCGTTTGCAATGCATTCTTCCGCAAACAGGATTATTTTATATTTCGACAGATCAGCGACCATTTTGCATGTAAAGGGATACAGCTTTACAGCTTTCATCACATCACACGCAATACTTTTCTGCTGTAATTCGCGTTCTGCCTGCAAAAGGTCGGCCAGTTCGTCGGCGTAACTCACCAGAACGATTGTTGCATCATCCGCCTTGCGCAGGAAATCATAATCTTCGCCGGTGCAGCCAAATTCCGCCAGAGCTGCATCCTGCCCACCGCGGGGATAACGAATTGCCCGTGGGCCATGGAAGCGGTCACTCAACAGCTGCTGCAGCCAGTAATTCAGTTCCTGATAATTGGAAGGCGCATACAGCGGCATTCCAAGCTGGCTCAGGAAAGCGGGATCGTAAATGCCCTGATGCGTTTCGCCATCCGCTGGGACAAAACCGGCGCGATCGATGGCAAAAACTACATTTTCCCGCAGCAGATTTACGTCGTGGATGATCTGGTCATAGGAACGCTGCAGGAAGGTGGAATAAATGCATACCACCGGCAGCATGCCCTGACTTGCAAGCCCGGCAGCAAAGGTCACAGCGTGCTGCTCTGCCATACCGACATCAAAAAAACGCTCCGGGTGGCTGTGTGCAAAAAACTGCAGGCCGGTGCCATACTTCATTGCAGCAGTGATGGCGCAGATATTCGGGTTCCGGTCGCCTTCCGTCACAAGAGCATTGCCAAATACCGTCGAGAACGATTCCTTTGGTGCCACCTCCGGGTCAGGCATTCCATCCGGATCAAATGCCGACACGCCGTGATAGTTGCCGGGGTTTACCTCGGCCGGCTGATAGCCCTTGCCCTTTTTTGTGATCACGTGCAGAAAATGTGGCCCTTGCCGGTTGCGGATGGTGCGCAGTGTGCGTTCTAGCTCTTCCACGTTGTGGCCATCCACCGGCCCGATGTACTGGAAGCCCATATCCTCGAACATGGTAGAGTGGTACATTGCCCGACGCAAAAGCGTCTTGCACTCGGTGATATTTTTTTTCAGTGGAGCGCCCACCAGCGGTACTCCATCCAAAAAGCTGCGCACATTATCCTTGGCATCAAAATAGGCCGTGGTCGTGCGCAAATGAGTCAGATAGCGGGCAAGTGCACCGACATTTTTAGAAATGGACATCTTGTTGTCGTTCAGGATCACAAGAAGGTTGTCCAGCTGTTCAATGTTGTTCATGCCCTCGTAGACCATGCCGCCGGTAAAGGCACCATCGCCGATCACCGCGACCACAAGCCCTGCTTCATGATGCAGCTTTTTGGCCCACGCCATGCCGATCGCAAGCGAAAGCGCCGTGTTTCCGTGCCCGGCAATGAATGCATCGTGTTCACTCTCGTTTGGGTTCGGGAAACCGGAGATTCCGTCGAGCTGACGCAGCTTATCAAACTGTCCGCGCCGACCCGTAAGGATCTTGTGTGTGTAGCACTGGTGACCGACATCAAACACGATTTTGTCCTGTGGTGTATCCAGAACACGGTGCAGCGCAACGGTAAGCTCTACCACGCCAAGGTTTGAGGCAAGATGGCCGCCCGTCTTGGAAATATTCTCCAGCAGAAACTGGCGGATCTCCGCGCACAGCTGTTTCACCTGCTGTTCATTCAGTTGCTTTAAATCTCTGGGCTGATTGATGCTGTCCAGCAGCAATGCTCCCATAAATCACACGTCCTTCAAATGAAGATTTTCTGTTGCTGCAGTGCGTTCCTGCGTGAAAAAAGAATGCCTCAAGCCAGCGGATACAGGAAGCCGACGGCTGCGCCAACCAGTACGCCTGCCACGACCTGCAACGGCGTATGGCCGACCATCTCCTTCAGATGCATGTTCTGCAGGAAAGGAGCATTCTTCTCGCTCACTTCGATCCACTGATCGATCATCTGGTTCAGGACCTTGGCCTGCTCGCCAGTCTCATGCCGCACGCCCATGGCATCGTGCATGGTAATGATTGCCACCACGCTTGCCACTGCAAAAATGGCAGAGTCAACACCCACACAGCGTCCGGTTGCAATGACCATGGCACAGACCGTTGCGCTGTGGGCACTGGGCATACCGCCATCACCCCACATGCGTTCCAACTGGAACTTGCCCAGCAGGATAAAATTGATGATGGTTTTAAGCACCTGCGCCACAAGCCAGCCGAGCAGTGAAACCGTAAGGATCTGATTGAAAGACAGGATGTTTTGAATAAGCTGCATAATCTTTTTCCTTTATTCTGTATGGATTATTTTTAGTTTTTACGCACAAGAAGCTGCTGCGCAAGCTGTTCCAGAAACGCAGCTTTTTCGCCAAAATTCCGGTGCAGTTCCGTGCAGGTCTCCTGATTCAGGTCATGTGCAAGCTTCATGGCACCTTCCGCACCATAAAGGGTCACAAAGGTAGTCTTTCCATTTTCGCTGTCGCTGCCAATGGGCTTGCCCAGCTGTTCCGGTGTGCTGGTAACATCCAGTACATCGTCCACGATCTGAAAAACAAGACCCAGACCATAAGCATACTGTTCCAGCGCTCTGCACTGTGCTTCATCCGCTTTGGCCGCAGCCGCACCCATCTGAATGGCTGCATTGATCAGCGCACCCGTTTTATTGCGGTGGATCAGCCGAAGCTGGTCTTCTGTTGCGGCCAACGCTTCGTATTTCAGATCCAGTTCCTGCCCATAGACCATGCCGCGGCTGCCAGCGCCTGCACCCAGTGCCCGCGCTGCCTGTACACAGACAGACGCATCTGCCGGGGCATTGGCGACTGTCTCAAATGCTTCTGTCAGCAGCACATCACCGGCCAGCATGGCAGTTGCTTCGCTAAACGCCTTGTGGCAGGAAGGACGGCCGCGGCGCAGATCATCATTGTCCATGCAGGGCAGGTCATCGTGAATGAGCGAATAGCAGTGCAGCATTTCTACAGCAGCTGCAAACTGCTGTGCCGCCTGCATACTGCCGCCCAGCATATCGCAGACGCTGAGAACAAGAACTGCACGGATCCGTTTGCCGCCGCCCATCAGGCTGTAGCGTGCCGCACGGCACACCTCGGATTCTTCCGGCAGAAAACGGCCGCAGGCCTTTTCCAGCGCGGCCATTGCCTGCGCCAGATAATTCTGATACTGCTCCTGATAGTCCATTAGCTTTCCTCCTGCACTGTGCCCGCAAGCTTTGCGTCGATCTCGTCAATCTGCAGCGATGTTTTTTCCAGTGCAGCATGGCAGTACTCCATCAGAGAAGCGGCCTCTGCATACAGTTTGACCGAATCTGCAAGGGTCGTATCCTCGCTCTGCATCTGTGCAAGGAGCGTATTCAGCCGTTCCATGCCTTCCTCAAAACTTTTGGGTGTTCTCATTGATCTCCTCCACCGCTTCCACCCTGCACTTTGCACGGCGGGAAGCGCTGCGAACATAGATTGTTTTTTCCGGCTGCAGATCATCTGCATTTAAAATAGTACCGTTGGCTGCTGTGACCATCGTGTAGCCGCGCGCCAGCACCTTGTATGGATCCAGCGAACCAGTAAGTGCTGCCGCATGACCCAGCTGCAATTCTGCAGAATGCAGGCGTTTCTGCATCTGCTGACGGATGGCATCCTGCACCTGCTGCAGCTGACCCTGACTTTTTTGCCAGTTTCGGCGTGCAAGGCCCTGCTCCAACACAAAGTTGTATTGTTCCAGACCATTATAGCATAAATCAAAACGTTTTTGCATATTTTTGCGAATATTTTGCTGCAAATCCAGCAATATCCGTTCCTGCTCTGCCCGATCCGGTACAGCCAGCTCTGCTGCAGCCGAAGGTGTTGGGGCACGGCAGTCTGCCACAAAATCCAGAATGGTATAGTCGATCTCGTGGCCGATTGCGCTGATCAGTGGTTTTTTGCAGCGGTATGCAGCCCGGGCGATCATCTCTGCGTTAAAGACCCACAGGTCTTCCCGGCTGCCGCCTCCGCGTGCAACGATGATCTCGTCCACCTCTTTGCGCTGATCCAGCTTTTTGATGGCATCGGCCACCTGCTGCGCGGCTTCAAACCCCTGCACTGTCACCGGACACAGCAGCAGCCGTACCGATGGCCAGCGCCGTGTGAGCACATTGCGGATATCCTGCAATGCGGCTCCCGTCTTGCTGGTGACAACACCAATGCATTTAGGGAATGCCGGCAGCGGCTTTTTATGTTCCAGGGCAAACAGGCCCTCCTGCTCCAGCTTTGCTTTGAGCTGCTCCAATGCAAGCTGTGCGGTGCCAATGCCATCCGGGAACATATCGTTCACGTACAGCTGAAATGCGCCATCGCGCTCATAAAGGGTAGCGCGGCAGCGCACGACTACACGCATTCCCTCTTCCGGGCGGAAAGCAAGGCGGCGTGCATCAGTGCGGAACATTACCGCTTTGACGCTGCAGACATCATCCCGCAGAGAAAAATAGCAGTGCCCGCTGCGCGCATTCTGTACAAAATTTGCGATCTCGCCGCGCAGGGCAAGGTCAAACAAAGCATCGTTGGCATCCAGCAGCGTTTTTACATAACGGTTGAGTGCTGAAACGGTAATCACTTCAGCCATAATCCGGCCTCCCGCGCTGCCAGGATCGAAACACCGATGGCATTATCGCTGGAATACTGTCCCGGCACAAAGTAGACCTGCGGCAGACGTTTCTGCACCCATGCACGGATGATATCGCTGCTCATCACTCCGCCAGCACATACCACCGGCAGGCCGGGGTATTCCTTCTGTGCAGCTTTGGTCATTTTTACCACTGTATCCGCCACACAGAGCAGGCAGTACTTGCACACATATTCCGGCGTTTTGCCTGCGGCAAGCAGGGCATTGCACTGGTTTTCCAGCCCGGAAAGGCTGCATTGCATCCCCTTCACGCTGGATTTTGGCTTGATCTCCTCAGTGCACTGTGCAGCCAGACGGGAAACCTCGGCACCCGCCGGGAAGCCAAAGCCAAGCCTGACCCCCACACGGTCCACAGCCTGTCCGGCATAAAGGTCTGTGCTGGTGCCAAGCGTTGTGATCCGGCGCACCTGATCGCAGAGCAGCAGGTCCGTGGTGCCGCCGGAAATATGGAACAGCAGAACTTTTTCAGCAAACAGCTGTTCCCCCTTAGCTGCAAACAGCGCTGCGGCAGCGTGACCCTGCTGATGGGTCGTCAGCACAAGTGGGATCCCTTTTGCATGTGCAAAAGCCGTTGCGGCATTGACACCTGCAAGAAAGCAAGGCATATAGCTGCCTTCTACCGGGCGGGGCTTTTGCGATACGCCCACAGCATCGATCTGCGTCAGATCAAATTCCTGCGCCAGTTCCTGCATCATCTCCGGCAGCGCGACCGTATGATGAAACAGTGCATCGCTTTGCCGCAGGCCCAGCTGGCCCGCTTTTACCGGCAAAAAGCGCTTCTTTGCGCAAACAACCTCTCCAGCTGTATCAAACACTGCCAGAGAGGTTGCATAGTTGCTTGTATCAATGCCAAGCGTATAACGGCTCACTGTTCGGCCTGCTCCGCATCCAGACCTTGATCCCGGGCTACTGCGCCAAGCAGACCGTTCACGAACTGGTAATCTTCGTCCGCACCATACTTTTTCGTCAGTTCCACCGCCTCGTTGATGGCAACACCGGGCTTATTCTCGCCGCCAAACAGCATCTCGGCAACTGCCAGACGCAGGATGGTCAGGCTGACACGAGGCAGGCGCTCCATGGTCCAGTTGCGCAGATGTGCACGGATCTCATCATCCACCTCGGCAGAATGATCGTAATATGCGTTCAGCAGATGCTTGCTGAAGCCATCCACAGGGTGTTCTTCATCGTTTTCTTCATGGCTGGTAATGGCCTCTGCCAGCGGGATATCACCAAAGGTCTGCGAAAATGCCAGCAAAAATGCATTCTCGCGTGCTTCTCTACGGGGCAAAATATTTTCCATAATGTTCCTCTCGCAGCACGAAGCCTCTCCGGCCAGAGCACAGAGAGGATCGGCTTCCAATTCTGAATTTTATTTTACTTCTCTGCTGCAGTGGTTTCTGCAAGGCCGGCGATCACCAGATTGACGCGGCTCACAGTGACATTGGTCATGTTCTGCACAGCGTTCTTCACGTTTTCCTGCACCTTTTCGGCCACAGCAGGAATGCGTGCACCAAAGCTCATCATCAGGTTCAGAGTGATGTTTGCGGTACCATCCCGCATTTCCACCACGACCGGAGACTGGATGCTGGATGCTTCCAGCAGATCCTTGAGCTTTTTATTTTGTCTGCCGCAGGAAACCTCGGCAACGCCGTCAATTTCCAATGCTGCGCAGCGTGCGATCTTGCCAATGACTTCGGTGGAGATCTGAAGGCTGCCGCCCTGAAGATCTGTATTCTGAAAATCCATTGTGTTGTCCTCCATTCAAAAGCGGGCACAGCCTGCTTTTTCTTGTTTGAAATGGTCCTGCCTGAAACGATCAATGCCATACGCAGGACAACATCATTCTTTATTGATAGAGTTATTATACCATCAAAGCGGGTGCGATTTCAATACTTGTTTCGGAAAACTCTGCCGCACCTTCTTATTTGACCTCCACCACCGTGATGTTCTGGGCAGTCACAGTGCTTTTGTTCAGCACCACATCCCGGATCTGTGCCACCTGTGCCGCTGTGAGCGGTTCACCGGAGGTCATCACGGTAAGGTCTGCCCGGCCGGACTGCAAAAAGCACAGGCAGTCTGCAAAACCTTTGGCTTTGATCAGCGTTTCGATCTCATTCTCCGCATTCAGATCTTCCAGATTTGCGGTCATCTGGGCGGTATATTCCTTCTTTTCCTCTGCGGAAAGCGACGAGGATTTCATCGTTTTCTTGATGGAATCCATCGACTCATCGTGGGCCTTCTGTCGCTTAAGCCGAGCCTGCTCAAAAAACTTTGCACCACTGTCACTGGCAACGCTTACAAGCTGCGCTTCACCATAGTTTTTGTTGGCGCTGGACACCGCTTCGGCCTCTGTGGGCAGCTCATCCAGAACCGTCTGCGTCTGTACCGGGACATTCTCAGCCTCTGCCGCGACCATTGCAGCATTGTCCGGCAGTTCCGTGGGCACATCGCTGCGGGCGTACTGCCAGTTCAAGTATACGGCGATCACCAGTGCGGCAGCCAATGTAACAGCTGTGGCCCTGCGGGTATTTCTGGAAAGTGCTCTCATAAATCGTTCCTCCTTATAAAAGCTGCAGGGTCTCAGCCCTTGCGCTGTTCCACACAAATGCGGTTGGATGGCAGATCCAGCAGTGCGCTTACCAGTTCGGTGATCCGGGCAGCAACGCGGATGTCTCCGCCGCCCTCGCACAGCACGGCCACACCGCACACCTGCGGCAGACATACCGTTTCGGTCAGGGCTGAACCATCTTCCAGCAGGACATGGGTCTGCTGGGACTGCATTTCTCCGGACTGTGTATCCAGCGCATAAATGGCTTCTTCTCCAGTCTCCAGCGTGACCATCACGGTCGTTTTGCCCGCACCGCTCATCTGTGAGATCAGATGTTCCAGCCGGTTCTCCAGCTGTGCCTGATATTCCGTGCTGCTCTGGGCAGACTTTGTGTTTTTTGTGCTGCCCGCTGCCGTGTTCTGCGGAAAAAGTTCCGACAGCAGGATCAACAGCATTGCCAGAATGCCTACTGCCGCAGCAAGCCTTGCTCTGCCCTGTTTCCCTTTACATTTCCGGGCAAAATCTTTCACGGAATCTCCGAACGAAATGCCCCCTGCTTGTTTCATTCGGTGCCCTCCTGTACTTCCAGTATCGGTGCCATGCCAAGCTCCTGCTGCAGATATGCCGCGATCCGGCTCTGCTCTGCGGATGTGCACGCCGCCGGGAGGATCACAAGCACCTTTTCTGCCCGAACGGTCTGTTCTGTCCGGGTCAGTGTGATCTCCAGTTTCACCTTTGTACCAAAGCGCCGCTCACACTCTGCGCAAAGATCCGCTTCCAGCCGTTCCTGCGTTCCCTGCAAGAGCGATGTCTCCGTACTCTGGATGCTGACCGCTGCCGGAGCAGCCGCCGCTGCACTTTTCAGTTCCAGCTTCATCTGCGGGGCCAGCCGGAACAGGATCACTAGAATATATAGCCCGGCAACGGCTTTTATGCATCTGCCCGCCCAGCCTGCGCCCGCCAACAGCGTCGTGATCTCCGCACAGATACAGGCAATGCAGAACGCCGATGCCGCCGTCTGAAATGCGTGCATTTCCTATCCGCCTCCCGTCATCATCAGAAGCCCCACGCCTACCGTCAGCAGTTCAAAAAACAGTGCCGTTACTGCTGCCATGCATTTTACCGCTTCGGCCATGCAGTCAAACAGCGCCTGACAGCGCCGGTTCTCCGCAAGGCCGCACAGAAGCCTGCATCCTGCAAGGAATAGCAAATGGAGCAGAAGCTGCAGATACAGTGGCAGAAATTCGGCCCCGATCACGGCAAGTGCCGCAAAACCCAGACTGCTTTTGAGCAGCTGCATTCCGGCAAGAAATACTTCTGCCGTATCGCTCAGAGCCTGCCCGATCACCGGCACGCCGCCGGTAAGCAGCTGGCCCAACCGCAGTGCAGAACGGTCCAGCTGAACTGTTACCGCTCTTTGCAGCCCTAACAGCACTGCAAAAATCCGCCCAGCCCAGACAAGCCCCCTGCGCAGCAAAGCGCCCATGGCACGGCACGTTTCCGAAAGCCCCTGCTGGGTGCTGATGCAGCACGCCATGCTTACCGCAAGGTAGCTCTGCAGCAGCGGACTGACCACAAGCACCGTACCCTGTGCCAGAAAGCACAGTCCGGTCAGCAGCAGACCGCTTGCCGCTGTGCTGGCATTCACCTCTCCACCGGCAGCGAGCACACCGCTGTACACCGGAAGAAAACCCAGAAGGTAGTTTTTCCACCCCTCCATCCGCTCACAGATCAGCTGTGCAAGGCTGATCAGATCTCCCCACAAAAGAGTGCCGCAGCCCACAGCCGCAGCCAGCTCCAACAAGGCGCTGTCGGCTGCTCCTCCCACCAGAAATGAAAGCACGATCAGCAACAGTAAAAACAGCAGAACATCCGCATAGCAGTGTGCCATCTGCCGGATCATCTCTGCCGGTGATCCCGGCAGGAGCGCGAGCAGAGATTTGAGCGGATCTTTGGCAAAGGACTCTGCACTTTGCGGAGCTTTTTCCAGATAAGGCTGCCAAAGCTCCTGTCCGGGCAGGCCCTGCAGCTGTGCCGCAGCGGCATCAGGTGCAAAAGCCAGAAAGCATACGGTGCACAATACAAACGCTGCCGCTTTTTGCAGGAATTTTTTTATCATGCGGCAAGCCCCCAGATCTTCTGGCAGATCTCTTCCAGCAGAGGAAATGCTGCCGCCAGAACCAAACATCGGCCCGCAAACCCGGCGCACCATGCCAAAGTGTCCGCACCAGCTTCTTCGCACAGGGTCCGCGCGTAATCGGTCAGCAGCAAAATTCCGGCACAGCGCAGCAGACAGGCAAATGCAGGCCCGTCCACCCGGCGGCTGAAAGCCAGTACATTCCGAAGCAGCTCCTGCACCGCCACTCCAAGCTGCAGCAGCACAAACAATGCTGCGCCAACGGACAGCAGAAACGCATAGGCCGGTGCATCCTTCCGCAGCAGAAGCTGCGCCGCTGCAAAGACGACCACTGCCCCCAGAATGGAAAAAGATGTACTCATAGTGCAAACAGCGACTTGATGGTAACGAACAGTGCGCTGATCTGCTTGACAAGGATGGAAAGCACTACCACAAGACCCGCAAGGGTCGTCATCATGGCCTGATCCTCCCGGCCGGAACGGATCAGCAGCTGGTTCAGGACAGCCACGATAATACCGATCGCTGCAATTTTGAACACAAGGTCGATCTCCAAGTTTTCGTCCTCCTGCCACTACAAAAGAATCAGTGCTGCCACCGCGCCGGCTGCAAGGCCAAGCCTGCACGGTAAGCCTTGCCCGGATGCCGCTTTCTGCTGCGCCTGGTGCAGGAATGCTTCAAAACGGGCAGAGTAATAATCCAGTCGTTCGCATTCCTGTGCCGCTTCGCTTTGGCCAAGGCCGGCAAAGCACTGCTCAAAGCAAAGGCGTTCCGCATCATCAAATCTTTCCGGTGCCGGAATTTCCTGCAGTTTAGGTGCTGCATCGCTTTCCAACAGCTTTTCCTGCACGAGACACCGCTGCAGCTGTTCCAGATCCAGCCTGCGGTAAGCGATCTCCTGCCGGATGCGCTGCAGCAGCTCCACGGTGCGCTGCAACTGCAGGATATGCTGCTCTGTTCTGGCCTGAAATGCAGAGCCGGTCAGCCACCCGCACAGCAGGAGCAGTGCAGCCGCTGCCCAATGGAAAAGCCGCATCATACCGTGCAGACCCGCCGGACTTTTCCCGGCGTTGTGCAGCCGTGCAGCAGTACAAATACACGCAGCATTCCATGCCGCTGCAGCGCCTGCACCTGCGGCCGCCGGGCGGCTTCTTCTACGCTTGCGGCATGGACGCTTGCAACAAAGTCCACCCCGCTGTAAAAGCCCTGTTCCAGCGCTGCAGTTTCGGCAAGCGTGCCCAGCTCGTCCAGCAAAATAACCTGCGGCGAAAGCGTGCGCAGTGCCATCTGCACAGCCCGTTCCTTAGGGATGCCGGACAGCAGATCCAGCGGCGGCATCTTCTCGGAATCACCCGGCGGAAAGATCTCGCAGCGCTCGTCCACCACGCAGGCTCGCCGCTGCATCCCGGCCAGTTCTCGTGCGATCTGACGCAGAAGCGTCGTCTTGCCGCTGTCCGGTTCGCCGACCAAAAGCATCCCAATAAAATGCTTTTTCAGTTGCACCAGAAGTTCGTCCGGCAGCTGTACCGGAACCGCCCTTGCAATGCGCAGGTTCAACCCCTGCACCTGCTGCAGAACCGTCTGGCCGTCGCGATCCACATAGCGTCCTGCCACACCCACCCGGCAGCCGGAGGGTGTGGTCAGAAATCCATGCGCAAGCTCCGTCTGGTGTGCATGTACCGCGCCGCCGCACAGGGTGTGAAAGATCTCTTCGATCTGAAACTGATCCAATACACACTCCCTCAGCTGCAGCGGGCACTCCGGCAGGTCCTGCAGCGGGAGCTGCCGACCCGACAGTGTAACAAAAGCACCACAGCCTGTCCGGAACCGAAGTTCATGGATCTGCGCTGCCGTCTGTGCTGGCAGCTGTCCCAATGGCCCGGCCAGCCATGAGGGAAGCAGGCGTATCGCCCGATAATACTCATCCACACTGTCCTCTCCTTTTTCAGGCTCATTGCCTGCTATGAGTATATGCCTGTCCCTGCCGGATAGAACCTGCGGACATAAAAATATCCCCGCAGCACAAAACTGCGGGGATATCCATTGGAACGGTTTTATCAGATGTTTTCGTCGCTGATCATTGCCAGAAATTCTGCCTCGGTCAGCACCGGGATGCCAAGCGCCTGCGCCTTGGTCAGTTTGGAGCCTGCTGCCGTGCCTGCCACAACATAGGCCGTTTTCTTTGAAACAGATCCGCTGGCCTTACCACCGTTTTTCACGATCAGTGCTTCCGCCTCATTGCGGGAAAGAGTTTCCAGCGTGCCGGTGACCACCAGCGTTTTCCCTGCCAGCTTATCGCCCTTCGGTTCGCCCTTCCACTGCATATTCAATCCGGCATCGGCCAGACGATGGACAAGGTCGGTCGTTCCCTCTTTTGCAAAGAATTCCACGACGCTCTGCGCCATTACGCCGCCAAACCCATCGATCTCGCTGATCTGCTCTGCACTTGCTTCCCGGACAGCCTGCAGCGTACCGAAATGCTCTGCCAGCAGGGCTGCAGCTTTATCGCCAATGTTGCGGATGCCAAAGCCGAACAGGAGCTTATCCAGATTGTTCTGCTTGGAAGCCTCGATGGCGTTCAGCAGGTTATCGGCGCTCTTTTCCTTGAACTTATCCAGCGTCAGAAGCTGTTCCCGTGTCAGCGTGTAGATATCCGCTGCGGAGTGCACCATGTCCTTCTCCACCAGCTGGGTGGCAACTGCTGTGCCAAGGCCCTCGATATCCATTGCATCACGGGAAGCAAAATGGATGATATTGCGCAGTGCCTGTGCCGGGCACTCGGGGTTAACACAGCGCAGAGCTGCTTCATCCTCCAGATGGACGACTGGTGCACCGCAGGAGGGGCAGACCGTGGGCATCTCATAGGGCTGTGCATCCTCTGCGTGATGGGTAACACCGATCACTTCCGGGATGATATCACCCGCCTTGCGCACCTGAATGGTATCGCCGATGCAAAGGCCGAACTGATGGATAAAATCCTCATTGTGCAGGGTCGCGCGGGCAACGGTAGTACCCGCCAGAAAGACAGGGTCAAAGCAGGCCGTCGGGGTAAGAACACCGGTGCGGCCAACTGCGACCTCAATGCTGCGTAGCGTTGTCTCCTTTACCTCTGGCGGATACTTAAACGCAATTGCCCAGCGTGGGAATTTGTTGGTGGAACCCATCAAATCGCGCTGTGCAAAATCGTTCACCTTGATCACTGCACCATCCATATCAAAATCCAGTTTGGCACGGTTCTGGCCGATCTGCTCGATCTCGGCAATGGCCTGCTCAATGTCATGCACGATATGATAGCGCGGCGAGACCGGCAGGCCAAGGCTCTTGAGGTAATCCAGACTTTCAGCATGCTTGGTAAGCGTTTTGCCGCGGATCTGCTGCACATTGAAAACAAAGATAGAAAGGCCCCGGCTTCCGGTGATCCTTGCATCCTTCTGGCGCAGCGAACCGGCAGCCGCATTGCGCGGATTTTTAAAGGGCGCTGCGCCCTGCAGCTCCTGCTCTGCACACAGCTTCTGGAACGCGCCATGCGGCATATATACCTCACCGCGCACTTCCAGAAATTCCGGTGCATCCTTCAACTTTTTGGGAATGCTGCGGATGGCGCGGACATTGGCAGTCACATCCTCGCCCACCACGCCATCGCCGCGGGTAGAGGCACGAACCAGCTCACCGTTTTCGTATTCCAGACTGCAGGAAAGGCCATCGATCTTGATCTCCACCACATACTCCGGCTCTATGCCGGCTTCCCGCACGCGGCGGTCAAAATCCCGCAGCTCATCATACGAAAATGCATCCAGCAGGCTTTCCATTTTTACCGCATGGGTCACCTTGGGCAGCTTGCTGCTGGCCGTGCCGCCTACCTTCTGGGTAGGCGATGATGCCGTGACCAGCTGCGGAAACTGCGCTTCCAATTCTTTCAGTTCCCGGGTCAGAGCATCATACTCAAAATCTTCAAGCTCCGGGGCATCCTGGTCATAGTAAAGCCGATTGTTTTTCTCGATCACAGCGCGCAATTCTTCCACGCGCTTTTTTGCCTGTTCCAACTCCAAAAGTTCCACTCTCCCGCTATCCGGTTTCTCCCGCGCTGCCGTCCGGCACTACCGCCTGAAAATGCATCGCAGAAAACTATTTTGATTATAACACATCCAGCCGCGCTCTGCAAAGAGAAAGCGGATACAATTTGTATAAGTGCTTTGAAATCCGCACGTGTAATCGTTTTCAGTCATCGCTGCAGATTGATTTAAAATCAACATGTGGAGATACTCTTTGTTTATTCTTTTGATAAAACAACGTATTATCGTGTGATTTCTACGCATTCATGACGAGTGAATCGTCCTATGGTATCGTTAAGTCGCCAGCCAAAACACACAGAAAGGGCAACGCATTCGTCGTGAATGCTTTAGGCCTTGTCCCCCCCGGCATCGTCCTCATGATGGTCGTGTTCAGTTCGTCACCACGGCAAAGAAAGCCGGTATGGATGAGCATGTCATTAAAAAGATTGTCGGCCACTGTATTGATGATGTTGCCGAAAAGTCGTATACTAAAAGAGGCATTGAGTGGATTCGTCACTTCATGCAATGCATCGTACCATCCTAGATTTTGTACTATTATTTTAGGAGAAAAGCTGTTCCGATTTGTGAACTAAGTATCATACCGTTTCAAGAGGAGATCAAGCTGCCATGGATTGGGAAACTTTAAGATCAAGCTGTCTTGCCTGCACCCGCTGCGAGCTGTGCAAGACCCGCACCAATGTGGTGTTCGGTCAGGGTGTGGAAGATGCCGAAGTTCTGTTTGTGGGCGAAGGCCCCGGCCAGAATGAGGATGAGCAGGGTCTGCCCTTTGTGGGGCGCAGCGGCCAGCTGCTGGACAAATATCTGTTTGCCATCGACCTTGACCGCACGAAGAACTGCTATATTGCAAACATCGTCAAGTGCCGCCCGCCGCAGAACCGTGACCCTCAGCCTGCTGAGAGCGAAGCCTGTATGCCCTGGCTGCGGGAGCAGTTCCGCCTGCTGAAGCCAAAGATCGTGGTCTGCCTTGGCCGCATTGCCGCCCAGCGGATGATCCGAAAGGATTTCTCCGTGACCAAGGAGCATGGCCAGCTGTACGAAAAGGGCGGCATCCTGTTCATGGGTACCTTCCACCCTGCCGCTCTGCTGCGCAGCCCGCAGAACAAGCCTGCAGCCTTTGCTGATTTTACTGCCCTGCGGGACAACATTGAAACGGTGTGCAAACATACCTATCATAAAGACTGAATCATTCCCGCTGCAAGAACCAAACACCTTCCTTTTGCATACTCTAAAACAAAAAGAGAGGTGTTCGATTATGGAAACTGCACGACATGATTCCATTGATTTCTTTCTGGGTGCCACAACGCCTGCCGGTTTCAAGGGCTATTTTGAACCGCTGCGCCACGAACCCGGTATGCAGATGTACCTGATCAAAAGCGGGCCGGGCTGCGGCAAATCCACCCTGATGAAGCGGCTTGCCCGTGCTGCCGAACAGCGCGGCGAACTGACGCAGCGCATCCACTGTGCCAGCGACCCGGACAGTCTGGACGGCGTGATCCTGCCCGGGCAGCACAGGGCCATCGTGGATGCCACTGCGCCCCATGTGGTGGAGCCGGATGCTCCCGGTGCGGACGAAGTGGTGGTGAGTTTGTACCACACCATCGATGCAGAAAAGCTGCACCAGTGCACCGATGAGGTCAAGGCGCTGTTTGCCCGCAACGCCCTGCTGCGCAGCCGCGCTGCACGATATATTGCATCGGCAGGCAGCCTTTTGCTGGACAGCCGCCGCGCCGAAGCCTGCAGCGCCAATTTCGACAAGGTGCGCCGTTATGTCAAACGGCTGTGCACCCGGGTGATGCCGCGCACGGAAGGCATTGGCAGCGAAGAGCTGCGCCTGCTTTCCGCCGTCACCCCCAAGGGTGAAATGTTTTATCAGGGCACTGCACAGGCATTGGCGGATAAGTTTATCGTGTTCCGGGATGATTACGGCGCGGTGTCCCGCCTGCTGCTGGAGCTGATCCGCGCCGAAGCCCTGACGCGGGGCTACCACATTATTACCTGTCCATGCGCCATGCACCCGGAGGATAAGATCGACCATATCCTGATCCCGGAGCTGAAGCTTGCCTTCCTGACGGATAATCGCTGGCATCCGGTGCATCTGCCCAGTGTGCAGGCTGTGCGGTGCACCCGCTTCCTTGACAGGGAAAATCTGGCAGCGTACCGGGCACGGCTGCGCTTTAACGAGCGTGCTGCCGCCGAACTGCTGGAACAGGCCAGTGCCCTGATGGCGCAGGCCAAGAGCTGCCACGATGAGTTGGAGACCTATTACCGTGCAGCGGTGGATTTTGGCAAAGTGGATGAAGCGGCAGCAGAATGCATGGAGATGTTCGGCCTGAAATAATCAGTTTACGTCGACGAACCGGGAGTTTCTCTGAAGACCGTCCGCTTGGATGGGACCCTGTTGCCGTGAGGCAATCGGGCGGGCGATGGAATGGCCTGAATCGTGTCTGAAAAGAGAAATTACCGGTTCGTCAGTGTATCCCAAAAGCGGAGGTGAAATGCTTTGGCAACGGTTCATCTGCCCATCCGGCAGCTGGTGGAATTTCTGCTGCGGACCGGCAGCATTGACAGCCGGTTTACAGGGTTTGACCGTGCACTGGAAGGTGCCCACATCCACCGCAAATTGCAAAAAGCTGCCGGAGACGGCTATCAGGCTGAGATATTTCTCTCCGTAGAACGGCAGGCAGAGGACATCAATTTTACCCTTGAGGGCCGGGCTGACGGCATTTTTACCGATGAGACTGGCACGGTAGTCATTGATGAGATCAAGACCACCACTGTGCCGCCGGAAGAGATCACTGAGGATATGAACCCCTGCCACTGGGCACAGGGCATGGTGTACGGTGCCATTTATGCCGCACAGCAAAGCCTGCCGGAACTGAACGTCCGGCTGACTTATTATCAGATAGACACCGATCAGATCATCCGCTTTATCCGCCGCTTTACGCAGCAGGAGCTGGATGAATTTCTTGACAAATTATTGTGCCAGTATGCTCCGTGGGCGCAGCGCCGGATAGAGTGGGATGTAAAGCGTACTCAGAGCCTTGAGGCACTGCAGTTCCCGTTTGCGCAGTACCGGCCCGGACAGCGGGCTATGGCGGGCGAGATCTACCGCGCCTGCCGCGCTGGCAAGACCGCCGACTGCAAGGGCGGTACGCGGCTGTTCTGTCAGGCTCCTACCGGCATTGGCAAGACCATGAGCGCGCTTTTCCCCGCGCTGAAAGCCATGGGCGAAGGCAACGGAGAAAAGCTGTTCTATCTCACGGCCCGCAACACGACCCAGACTGCCGCCGAGGATGCCTTGACCCGGCTGCATACGGCCCAGCCAGAGCTTGCCCTGCGCAGTGTGACGCTGACCGCCAAGGAAAAGGTCTGCCTGCATCCGGACGCAGAGGGACATCCCGCCTGCCTGCCGGAGCTTTGTCCCTACGCCAACGGCTACTACGACCGCATCAAGGATGCACTGACAGCTCTGCTGGACGGTACCGGCAGCTTTGACCGCGCAGCGCTGGCCGGGGCGGCAAAGCGTTTTTCGGTGTGTCCCTTTGAACTGGGGCTAGACCTGAGCGAGTGGTGCGATGTGGTCATTGGGGATTACAATTACCTGTTCGATCCGGTGGTGCACCTGAAGCGGTTCTTTGATTCTTCCGGCGACTGGTTGTTTTTGGTCGATGAAGCACATAATCTGCCCGACAGAGCCAGAGCAATGTATTCTGCACGCTTTTGTAAAAGCAGCCTGACCGAGGCAAAACGCGCATTGGGCAAGGGCAAAAGTGCTTTAAAGACCGCTCTGACCAAAGCAGACAAAGCCCTGCTGGAAGCCCGGAAAGCCTGCATACAGCTTGCACCCCGGCACAGCAGCCAGACCGATGCCGCAGACCCGGCACAGACCAGTCTTTTGCCTGAAAACACTGTCCCCGCACTGGAACTGCCCGAACCGCTGTATGCACAGGACAGTACTGTATTTTTGCAGGAGCTGCCCTCTGCCCTGCTCAGTCCGCTGCGGGCCGTACAGGCACCTTTGCAGGACTGGCTGGAAGCGAACCCGGATGCCGAAGTACATGCACAGTTGCTGGAGCTTTATTTTGCTGTACAGGACATCGCCCGTGCTGCTGAACGATACGACAGCCACTTTGTCACTCAGCTTACCGCGCGCGGCAGAGAGCTTGAATTGCAGCTGCTGTGTCTGGACCCGGCACCTTTTGTGGATGCCAGCCTTGCCGCAGGGCGCAGCGCAGCGCTGTTCAGTGCAACACTGGCTCCGCCCTCGTTCTACCGCAGTGTTCTGGGCTGCAGCGATGCACGTGCCGTCGCACTGGACAGTCCCTTTCCGGCTGAAAATCTGGGGCTGTATTGCCTGCCGAATATTTCTACCCGCTACCGCGACCGCGAAGCCAGCGTGCAGGCAGTTTCGGATGCACTGGCCCAGCTGGTGCAGGCCAGAACGGGAAACTACTTTGCCTTTTTCCCAAGCTACGCATATCTGCGGCAGGTACACGAAGATTTTGCAGCACGTTACCCGGGCATTCGCACCCTTGTGCAGGAAAGCCGTCTGGATGATGCCGCTCGGGCTGAATTTCTGGCTCAGTTTGTGCCGGACCCGGCCGAAACACTTCTGGGTTTTGGCGTGATGGGCGGTATCTTTGGTGAGGGAGTTGATCTTGCAGGCAGCCGCCTGATCGGGTGCGCCATTGTGGGTGTGGGCCTGCCGCAGGTAAATCCGCAGCAGGAAATGCTGCGCCGTTATTATGACGCACAGAACGGCTTTGGATTTGATTATGCCTACCGCTATCCCGGCATGAACAAGGTACTGCAGGCCGCAGGGCGCGTGATCCGCACGCCGGAAGACAGAGGTGCGGTGCTTTTGCTGGACGACCGGTTTGCCCAGCAGGAATACATCCGGCTGTTCCCTCCTCACTGGCGGCATATCCGCTATCTGCGCAGCTGCGAAGAACTGGCCGCTGCCCTGCAGGACTTCTGGAATAAATGAGACCCAAACAAAAAGGCACTGCCGCACCCAAAACAGGAGCGGCAGTGCCTTTGCTTCTTTTTTGTTTTATTTTGCTGCTTTCCGGTTCTGCTGCAGGCTATCCCACGAGGGCATTTCATTGCGCAGCTTTTCCCACATGGGCATTGCCGTGCCGGTCTGCCTGCGCAGAGCATCGAACGCTTCGTCCAGATACTTCATTTCGGACACTGCGTGCATGGCGTGATCCGAAACGCACAATCTGCCCAGCGATGTTTTTGTCATGGTAAACACCATCGCTTCCATCTTACGGCGGGCCGATGTGCCGGGCTGGAAATTATCGGTGTTGTTGGCATCGTTCACCGGGATGCCCGCATCCTTGAGCATCAGGCAGGCTTCATAGGCGGCATCCAGAATGGCGCCGCGCTGCTGCTTGGTGGCCCGGTGCAGATCGCCGTTGCAGGCATAGCACACATAGCACGCCGGCAGAACGAATGCAATGTGGCACTTGAGCCATTCATCCATATCGCCATAGAAGGTCAGCTTGTATTTTGCACCGTCAAAGGCGGTCTTGAGCCGGGTTCGGAAGGTGCCAGAAAGCGGAGTTGTGGCACCGCCCACCGTCATGCCGGCACTGGCGTACACACTGACCACATGGTCGTGTTCACGGCGGCCTGCCGTGCCCTGAAAGCCGAATGCGATCTTATCCGCCGGGCGCTGCATGAATTCCAGCACCTGCTTTGCCTGCGGGTTGTTGCCCACAAACACAAAATACTGGCTCTTGTTGGCCTTGAGCACAGGAAGCACATCCGGCAGCTGGCCCGCCTGCACGACCACAAAGATGAGATCATAATAATCATCCGGGGCAAGAGTGTCCACGGTTTTGATCCGTTCCGTTGTGGTCTTGCGCTGCACCCAGTGGCGGATGACCAAACCCTTCTGGTCGATCATTTCCTTCCACTCTCCGCGTGCAAGCAGCGTGACAACGTTCTTTTTGTTCTGCATCAGCACATGGGCCAGCTCGCAGCCCAAAACGCCTGCACCGTAAACCAGAATCCTCATCCAGATACGCCTCCCTTATGTGTGTTAAGGTTTGCTTACTTTTTCAAAAACGAGAAAAAGCCTTTTTTCTCGTAAGGTGCACTGCTTACGTCCTTGACCTCATAGCCGGTTGCATTGATGGCATCCCGCAGCTTCTGCTCGTCCAGCGGCTGTTCCGAGTGGATCACCGTCTGGGCTTTTGCCTGCGAGGACGACACCCTTTTTACCTCCGGGAAGGCCTTGCGCACGGCTTCGTTGACATGGCTCTCGCACATGCCGCACATCATACCATCTACTTTTACGATCGTTTCAATCATTTTATTCCCCTCCAGATCTTCTGCGCGCATCGGCCCGTTGACGCAGAATCTGTTAGGAAGCGCTAACCGTAGTTTCAAACAAAACGCCGTCGGGAACTGCCCGGCAGCGGTGCGGAGCGGTTCCCTGTTCTGTGGTGGGTCTGCTCAGAAAATGCACGCATGATTTCTTGTCTTCATCATATCACACCAGTGGGCTAAATGCAAGATGAAAAATACCCCATCCCGGTTTTTGCGCTTTTCACTCATGCACCCGGTATCCTGCTGCCGTGGTCAGTATTCAATGCCCTGCCGGGCGGAAATTCCCCTCTGGTAAGGGTGGCGGTGGCACTTCATCTCCGTGGCATAGTCGGCGGCATCCAGCATCCACTGCGGCGCAGCATGGGCAGTAAGCACGCATTCCTGCTCTGCCGGGCGTTCCAGCACAGCCTTTTGCAACAGGGCTTTATCCACCATATCCAGTTCCCATGCGCTGCCTGCTTCGTCCAAAATCAGCAGGTCGGCAGGGTCGGCCATGGCAGCTGTGAGGTTCGCATTCTGCAGCTGGCGGGTGGCTTCCTTTTCCGCTTCGTTCATCTGGAACACGAATTTCTGCCCCGCCTTGCCGCGGTACACCTTTGCACCCAGCTGTTCCAGCAGCGGCACCTCGCCGCTTTTGCCGCCTTTGAGGAACTGCAGGATCACCACCCGCTTTCCGCTGCCCATGGCCCGCAAAGCAAGGCCCATGGCAGCGGTGGTCTTGCCCTTTCCGTCGCCGTAATATAGATGTAACAGCCCTGTACGCTTCATGGTCATTTCTCCTTTTGTCTTTGCGTTTATGGTAACACAAACCCAGCAAAAAAGGAAGAGGAAGCACCCGAAGGCGCTTCCTCTTTCAAACAATGCGATATTTACTGATACAGAGGGAAATCCCGGGTCAGCTTCAGCACACGGTCACTGATCTCGTCCTTCTTCTCGTCGTAGTGCCAGATGCAATCGGCGATGCAGTCGGCGATCACCTTCATCTCGGCCACGCCCATGCCGCGGGTGGTAACAGCCGGGGTGCCCAGACGCACGCCAGAAGTCACGAACGGGCTGCGGGTCTCGCCGGGGACAGTGTTCTTATTGGCGGTGATGTGCACGCTGTCCAGACGTGCTTCCAGCTCCTTGCCGGTGCACTCCTCGTCACGCAGGTCGATCAGCATGAGGTGGTTATCCGTACCGCCGGACACCAGCTTGACACCGCGTGCCTGCAACTCTGCTGCCAGAGCCTGTGCATTCTCCACGATCTTGCGGGCATATTCCTTGAACTCCGGCTTCAGTGCTTCACCAAAACAGACAGCTTTTGCGGCGATCACATGCTCCAGCGGGCCGCCCTGGGTGCCGGGGAACACGGCAGAATTGATGCGCTTTGCAAGAATGGGATTGTTGGTCAGGATCAGACCGCCGCGGGGGCCGCGCAGGGTCTTGTGGGTGGTGGTGGTAACAACATCAGCATACGGCACAGGGCTCTGGTGATAGCCGCCTGCCACCAGACCGGCAATGTGGGCCATATCCACCATCAGATATGCACCATAGCCGTGGGCGATCTCAGCGATCTTCTCAAAATCGATGGCACGGGGATATGCAGACGCACCGGCCACGATCAGCTTGGGGCGCACCTTTTTAACCTGCTTTTCCAGCTCAGCATAGTCGATCACGCCGTCGGCATTGACACCGTAAGAGACAAAGTTATAGTTCTTGCCGGACATGTTTACCGGAGAACCGTGGGTCAGATGGCCGCCCTGAGACAGGTCCATGCCCATGACAGTATCGCCCAGATCCAGCAGAGCAAAATAAACTGCCAGATTGGCCTGTGCACCGGAGTGGGGCTGAACATTGGCATATTTTGCGCCGAACAGCTTGCAGGCACGCTCGATGGCAATGTTCTCCACCTCGTCCACATAGACACAGCCGCCATAGTAGCGCTTGCCGGGCAGGCCCTCGGCGTACTTGTTGGTCAGGATGCTGCCCATTGCGGCCATGACGGCGGGAGAGACGATGTTCTCACTGGCGATCAGTTCGATGTTCTGGCGCTGACGGTTCAGCTCGCGATCCATGGCTGCGGCCAACTCCGGATCAACGGTATTGACCAGACCGATGGTGTCCATCATTTCATTGTACATAATATTCTACCCCTCTCAATTTCCGGAGAAAGCCCCGGATCTCTGGATCTCTTCAAGCCACCCTGCTCCGCGCACGAACCGAATTGCTTTCTTTTATCATAGCAGAAAGCTGCAGAATCTTCAACTTCCATTTTGCCAAAAGGCTTGCTTTTTTCGTCTGAAGTGTTTATTATACTTGTATAAAAATGCAGTGTCGTTTTTGTATATTTTTCAAGTCAGTCAACCTTCAGATGAAGTGAGGTGTTCTCTGGTGACGGTCAGTGAAGCAAAGCAGACCCAGCGCAAAGCGGGCCGTGCCGCACGCAAGGCTCTCGGCCCGGAAGAACGCAAGGCTGCAAATGCCGCTTTGTGCGCATTCCTCTGGCAGCTGGCTGCCGTGCAGAATGCGCAGACCATCCTGCTATACGCAGCGTTTGGTTCCGAAGCCGACCTTTCTGCCCTTGCGGAAAAGGCGCAGGCGCAAGGCAAAACGTTGGCCTATCCGGTGTGCGGCGAGGCGTATTCCCTTACAGCCGCTGTGCCCGGCCCGGACGGCTGGGAGATGGGACAGTACGGCATCCGCACCCCCATCCTGAGCCGGTCGGAGATTCTGCTGCCGGAAGCGCTGGATCTGGTCCTTGTACCCTGCACGGCTTTTGATGCAGACTGCTTCCGGGTCGGCATGGGCAAGGGCTATTACGACCGGTATCTTCCCCGCTGCAAAAACGCGGTGAAGATCGGCATTGCATTTGAGGCACAGCGGGTGGAACATGCTGCCGTAGACGAGCACGACCAGCGGCTGGATGCCTATGTAACAGAGAGGGGTATTTACAAATGGAAATGACTAAGCTGAGCTGTGAGAAATTTCTCGCAGAGCTGGCCAGCAAAGCCCCCACGCCGGGCGGCGGCGGGACGGCGGCGCTGGTGGGTGCTGCCGGTGTAGCGCTGGGCAATATGGTGGGCAACCTGACCACCGGCAAAAAGAAATATGCCGCCGTGGAAGCAGACATTCAGGCCCTGAACACAAAGGCCGATGCCCTGCGCAAAGAGCTGGAGGCGCTGGTGCAGGCCGATGCCGATGCCTTTGCGCCGCTGGCTGCGGCCTACGGCCTGCCCAAGGACACACCAGAGCAGGCTGCACACAAAGCCGCCGTGCTGGAAAAGGCGCTGGATGCCGCCTGTGCCGTGCCACTTGAGGTCATGGAAAAGTGCGCCGAGGGCATTGCTCTGGTGGAAGAATACGCCGCCAAGGGCAGCGTGATGGCCGTCTCGGACGCAGGCTGTGCAGCCGCTCTGTGCAAGGCAGCCTTGCAGGCCGCAAGCCTGAATGTGTTCATCAACACAAAGCTGATGGCAGACCGTGAGCGCGCTGCTGCGTTGGACGCAAAAACAGACAAACTGCTGGATGAATTTGTGTCGCGGGCAGACGCTGTTTTTGCATCCGTGACGAACAAATTGCGGAATAAGTGAGGAAAAGTATTATGGCAACGATTTTGAAGGGCGCACCCGTTGTAGCCGCTATGAACGAACGCAATGCGGCGCTGTGTGAGCAGCTCAAGGCAAAAGGCATCACTCCCACGCTGGCCATGGTGCGTGTGGGTGAGCGGGAGGACGACCTCTCCTACGAGCGCGGCGTGATCGCCCGCTGCGGCAAGGTGGGCGTGGAGGTAAAGCAGTTTCTTCTGCCAGCCGATGCTTCGCAGGACGATCTGCTGAAGGTGATCGCCGAGGTGAACGCAGAGGATACCATCCACGGATGCCTGCTGTTCCGTCCGCTGCCCAAGCAGTTCAATGACCGCACTGTGCGTGCGGCGCTGGCTTCGGAAAAGGACATTGACGGCATCACGGACGATTCTCTGGCCGGTGTGTTCACTAATACCGATCTCGGCTATGCTCCCTGCACCGCGCAGGCCTGCCTTGAAATCTTGAAGTATTACAACATTCCGCTTTCCGGCAGGCGCGCTGTCGTAGTGGGCCGCAGCCTTGTGGTAGGCAAGCCCGCAGCCATGATGCTGGACCGCGAGAACGCCACCGTGACCATCTGCAATTCCCGCACGCAGAACCTGCCCGCCATCTGCAAGGAAGCGGATGTGGTAGTAGTGGCCATGGGCAAGATGGGTGCCGTGGGTGCCGACTGCCTGCGTGAGGGCCAGATCGTGGTAGACGTGGGCATCCATGTGAACGAAAAGGGCAAGCTGTGCGGTGACGTAAAGTTCAGCGAAGCAGAGCCGGTAGTGGATGCCATCACGCCGGTACCCGGCGGTGTGGGCACTGTGACCACCTCGGTGCTGGTGGGCCATGTCGTGCAGGCTGCAGCAAAAAAGGCCGGGCTGTAACGAATGATAGAACTATAAAATAAAAGACGCTTGATACACTGCTGTATGCTTCCCTGCCGGGAAAACATATTCAGACAAGACCAAGCGTCTTTTTTGATTGCTATATTTTAGCCGCGGACAATGAGCAGCAGCAAAGCCGAAGCCACACACTGCATGATCAGCCAGCGGGCCACCACCTGCTCGTCGCTCCAGCCCTTATTCTTGCGGGCGTGGTCGTGCAGAGGGGTGCGGGTGTTCTTGAGGATGGAAATGTGCAAAAAGCGCTTCAGGCTGATCTTCAGGATGCCCAGACTGCCATCCACGATGAACACGATGGCTGCCAGCAGGAAGGCAAACGGATGGCCGCATTTGAGGGACAGCATTGCGATAAAGAAGCCCATTGCGCGGCTGCCGGCATCGCCCATCAGCAGGCTGGACGGCTTTGCGTTGGACCACAGATAGGCCAGCAGCGCACCCATGAACACAACGCCTGCGGTGCCGTACTCGGCCAGCTCTGTTTTATAGGCCAGCAGGTAGGTGCCGATGGTCACCACTGCAACACTTGCCGAAAGGCCGTCCACGCCGTCGGTGCAGTTGACCACATTGATGCTGGTCCAGATCAGAATAACGATCAGCAGCAGGTACACAGCATACGGCAGAGTGAAACTCCACTGCAGGAAATTCACACCGCAGCCGTTGAAGTTGAGGTAGGTCACACCTGCAACAATGGCAATGGCAAAATCAATGATACCCTTTTTATACTCATTCCATGCAGTTTCAGCAGCATCGTCAAAGTAGCCGGACAGCATGGATGCAATGAGCAGGATGTTGTAGATGACGTATTCCACCTTGAACGGCAGGAATGCCAGCGATACCAGTGCGATGCACAGCACGAAGATCAGGCCGGAACCACGGGCCTTACCCTTGGAAAGCGCACCGTTCACCGCAAACTCGCGGCCATGGTCGTGCGGAAGCTTATCGTGAAAAACGGAGTCCATCAAAGCCGTAAGGGCAAACGCCAGCAGGAATGCCAGAGCATCGACACCGCGCTGTCCTACGACCGAAAGCAGTAATTCGATCATATTCAAAGTTCCTCTTTCTTTTATGTTTGTGAGAGAAGTGTATCACGCTATCCATAAAAAATCAATCATTCCCGGAGAAAAATCCACGTTTGATTGACTTTCTGCAGCGCCGCACTTATAATAGTATATCAGTCTGTCGAAAAAGTTTTTGTTTCTATAAAAGGAGAACTCATGTCCATCTCTCTTGAGCAGCTTTCGGCGCAGATGCGCCGGGGCGAACAGGTGCCGCTACGGCACACCATGCAGGTGGTGCTCACACTGAGCATCCCATCCATCCTGCAGCAGATCGTGGTAACTGCGGTGGAGTACATCGACGCAGCCATGGTGGGGCATATTGGTGCATCTGCTACGGCATCCATTGGCATCGTCAGTTCCAGCACGTGGCTCATGCATGGAATGCTGGCCGGTCTATATATGTCCTTTGCCATTCAGGTAGCACAGTATCTGGGTGCAGACCGGCAGAACGATGCACGCGGTGTATTGCGCCAATCTATGATCTTCAACCTTGTGGTGGGCCTTGCAGCTGCGGCCTTCGGCATTGGCATCAGCCGTTTTCTGCCCGGATGGCTGGGCGCCGGCCCTTCCCTGCAGGCGGATGCATCGGCCTACTTTGCCATCTGGTCGGCTTCCCTGCCCTTTTTGATGATCATGGGAACCTACTCTTCCATGCTGCGTTCCTCCGGCGATGCCCTGACACCGGGCCTTATCAGCGTGCTGACCTGCGTGCTGGATGTGATCTTTAACTTCTGCCTTATCAATCCCACCCGTGAGATGGTGGTGTTTGGCCGCACAATGACCGTCTGGGGCCTTGGCTGGGGGGTACCGGGCGCAGCACTGGGCACCGCCCTTGCTACCGCTATCAGCGGTGTGCTGACCCTTGCCATCCTGCTGCTGCGGGACGGCCCGCTGTGCATCCGCAAGCCCGGCTCCTGGCACATTACCAAAGCCTGCCTGCAGAACCTGTGGAAGGTAGGCGCACCGCTGGCCGCAGAGCGTGCAGTTCTTTCCTCGGCGCAGGTGCTGCTCATCCGCATCGTATCCGGCCTTGGCACCACCGCCATTGCTGCCAACAGTCTGGGTGTGAGCGCCGAAAGCCTGTGCTACATGGCAGGCTATGGCATTCAGGATGCATCCCTTGCACTGGTGGGGCAGGCCGTGGGCGCAAACCGTCGGGATATGGCAAAAAACTTTGCCTGGCTGTGCACCGGCATGGGCATAGGCATCATGGCGCTGACCGGTGTTGGCATGTACATTTTTGCGCCAAACCTGATGGGTATTTTCACCGCAGATGCGGCAGTTATTGCGCTGGGCGCACAGGTGCTGCGCATTGAAGCACTGGCCGAACCGATGTTCGGTGCCAGTATCGTTGCCAGCGGTGCCATGCAGGGTGCCGGAGACAGCACGGGATGCTTTGTGCTGAACCTTGTCAGCATGTGGGGCATCCGGCTCACGCTGGCTTCCCTGCTGGCTCCGCATTTTGGGCTGGTGGGCGTATGGATGGCCATGAGCTTTGAGCTGACCATGCGCGGGGTGCTGTTCCTTGTGCGGCTGGTACGCGGCAGGTGGCTGGACAAAGGGGCATTAGCCTGATCGACCGCTGGCGGATATATTTTCCTCTAAATAACAGCTCCCCGGCCGGGAACCGCACTGCGGGACCTGACCGGGGAGTTTTGCTGTGGTTATATGATTTGAGAAGAAGAAAAAATGGAGAACAAGTTACTTTCTGCCGTGCAGGATGGGAGACAGCGGCTTGTAAATCAGCATGCACAGCACTGCATCCAGCAGGCCTTTGACCAGCGTGAAGGGCATATTGAAGATGACAAGGCACTTGATGAGGCTGTCTGCAGAAGGCAGGATGGCCTGATACATGCCGAGGATGGCTTCCAGCGGCATGTGGTAGAACTGCACATAGGCCGGATAGGTGATGAAGTAGTTGGACGGTACGCTGAACACAGCCATGGCTGCAGCGCCTGCAATAGCACCAATGATGGCGGTCTTGCGGCTCTTGTGGTGCTTATAGATAACGCCTGCCACAGCGGAGAAAACCGCACCCAGCATGAAGTTGCACAGCTCGCCCACGCATGCAGTGGAAGTGCCCTTGATAACGATGTGCAGCAGGTTCTTCATAAAGCTGATGACCACACCGTACACCGGGCCGAGAGCAAAGGCACCCAGCAGAGCCGGCAGGTCAGAAAAGTCCATCTTGACGAAGGACGGGATGAGCATCGGAATGGGAAACTCAATGAACATCAGGATAAAGGCCACCGCACTGAGCATGGCGGCAACAGTAAGATTGTGAGTCGTGCTTTTTTTCATGGTAATGATCCTTCCCGGGGTAAGATGCCCCTTACAAAAATTGTTCCGAAAGCTCTTTTCGTATCTTGTTTTTTGGAACGGGAAGGACAAATAGAAAAGCGCCCTGCTGCAACAAAAACACTGCAACAGGGCGCGTAGACAACGATTTGCCTGCCGTTTCTTGCATCCGGACTATACCGTTGGTCCCGGAGTTGCACCGGGTCAGCACCCTTGCGGGTGGTCGCGGACTTTACCGCCAGTGGGGAATCTCACCCCGCCCTGAAACGAACTTTCTGGCACAAAGTATAGCGTGGCAGGCCCAGCTTGTCAAGAGGACATCTTAAAATTTGTGCAAAAAATGTCAAAGTAATTCTTTCAAGCTCCCTTCTCTGTAAGCTCTTGCCCGGGTGGGTGCGGTATGGTATCATAGATGGGTCGTATAAAATTCAGGAGGTTATCATGATCTTTTCTATTCGTGATCTTTCGTTTGAGTTTGGCTCTGTGCTGCTGGAGGGCTGGTTTGCACTGGCTGCGCGCGCAGGGTGCGCGCTGCTCATTCTGCTTGCCGCATGGCTGGTACGCCGCTGGCTGAGCAAAAGGGGCATTCCGGCACTGCTGGCCCGCAAGTGGCACTTTAACGGCACTCCCATCCTGCTGCGCAGCTTTGCGGTACCCATCCAGCGCATGTGCACTGCGGTTGGCGTATATCTGGCGGCAGCTTCCCTGCCCTGGGCCATTCCCGGCATTGCCAAGCTGCTGTTGGTCTGCTTCCGCCTTGTCATGACCCTGCTGGTCTGCGAGGGCCTGTATGCGGCATCGGATCTGGCCGACCTGCTGCTGGCTTCCTGCAGCCCGGAGATCCGCTCCAACAAAACACTCTGCTCTTTGCTGGACACCGCTTACAAGGTGCTGGTGATCGTGCTGTGCGTGGCAGCGTTGGCACAAGAAGTGGGCTTTCCCATCGGCAGCATTGTCGCCGGTGCCGGTCTGGTTGGTCTGACCATCTCGCTGGCCGCACAGGAAAGCGCCAGCAACCTGTTTTCCGGCATCGTGATTCTGCTGGACAAGCCCTTCTCGGTGGGCGACTGGATCACTGTGGGCGATGTGGAAGGCGAAGTGATCGACATCAACTTCCGTTCCACCCGCATCCGCTCGCTGGATAAAACCATCAATGTGGTGACGAACAGTAAGATCTGCTCTTCCACCGTGCAGAACGCCGCCCTGCGCACCATGCGGCCCTACAAGTTCAATCTGGGTGTCACCTATGGCACCACCCGCCCGAAGCTGGAACAGCTGATGAAAGACTTGCAGACCATGCTGGACGCAAGCCCTTACACCAACAAGGGTACCAACATCGTACAGCTTGCAAACTTTGGCGATTCCAGCATCAACATTCTGGTCTCCGCCTACCTGCTGACTAACGCCTACGCGGAATTTTTGCAGATGCAGAACGACCTGAACCTGAACATTATGGACATCATGCAGGCCGACGGTGTGGATTTTGCGTTCCCCTCCACCAGCGTGTATATCGAAAAGAACTGAGCAAACCTGTAATGGGGCTGTTGCAAAATAGCGCCAACGAAAAGCGGAAAGCAAAAATCTCATCTTTTTCCCTCAAAAAGAGTAGAATTTTTCGGAACTGAAAATGCAAAAAGCTGAGCACCTGCTTTTTCACAGATGCTCAGCTTTTCTATACTCATTTTTTGAAATCTGCCTTTGAGGCCTCAACATTCTGCCCGTTTTGTACGGTGAATGCGGCGGCTATTTTCAATCAGTCAGCTCAAGACTGGCAGGCAGTGATCAGGCTCATCTTGTAGACCTCGTCGGCGTTGCAGCCACGGGACAGGTCGTTGATGGGAGCGTTCAGACCCTGCAGGATGGGGCCGTAAGCTGCATAACCACCCAGACGCTGAGCAATCTTATAGCCGATGTTACCGGCCTCGATGCAGGGGAAGATGAAGGTGTTGGCCTGACCAGCCACCTTGCTGCCCTTGCACTTGACCTGTGCAACTTCGGGAGCAACGGCAGCGTCAAACTGCAGCTCACCGTCCACAGCCAACTCGGGATCCATTTCCTGAGCCTTGATCACTGCGTCATGGCTCAAAGCAACGGTGCCGCCCTTGCCGGAGCCCTTGGTGGAGAAGCTCAGCACAGCAACCTTCGGATCGATGCCGAACAGCTTTGCGGTCTTGGCAGTCTCAACAGCGACCTCAGCCAGCTTTGCAGCAGCAGGGATCTTGACCTCGCCGGTAGCCTTATCAATGGTATCGGTATAGTCGATGTTAACAGCGCAGTCGCCCATGGCAATGCGCTTCAGGCCCTCTTCACCGCAGTCACGGTCCAGAATGAAGCAGGAGCTGACCAGATGTGCGCCCTTCTTAGTCTTGACCAGCTGCAGAGCGGGACGAATGGTGTCGGCAGTGGAGTAAGTAGCGCCGCCCAGCAGGCAATCAGCCTTGCCCATCTTCACCAGCATGGTGCCGAAGTAGTTGGACTTCTTCAGCAGAGCGGTGCACTCCTCAGCGGTCTGCTTGCCCTTGCGCAGCTCCACCATGGTGTTGACCATCTCATCGAAACCGGCATAGTTCTCGGGGTCGATGATCTCGGCAGCGGAAATATCAAAGTTACCGGCGGCAGCAGCAGCCTTGCACTCAGCCTCGTTGCCCACCATGACGACCTTCAGCACGCCCTCGGCCAGCAGCTTTGCAGCGGCCTCCAGAATGCGGGGATCATTGCCCTCGGTGAAAACGATCGTCTTGGGATTTGCCTTCAGCTGTGCTACCAGCGGTGCAAACATATCAGCCATTGTGATTACCTCCGAATTTACTTTCCAATATTCACATCCAGATATCTGTTGGACACAAGGATGCCTTTCTCTTTTATTCTAGCACATACGGCAAAAAGTTCAAGACAAAATTGGCTTTTTGTGCTACAATTTTTGCCTCACGCATCATCGTTATTTTCCTGCCAAAGTAGTAAAACACGCCCTGCGTATTCCTTCACAATTTCCCGTAAACCACCTTCCACAAATTTCAATTTTAAGCTATGCACTTTTCATTCACGATTTTTCTTTTTTAAAAATGCAGAAAGCTCCAGTCAACTCATGTATTTTTTACGTTAAAACGCAAAAAAGAGCCGTCCTCCCGATTCTTCGAGGGAACAGCTCCATAGTATTAGCTTTATAAATATCAGATAGAAATGGTGTTACACACGTCGATCAGCACCGGGTCAAGCGTCTTGGTCATTTCAAGAGCTTCATCCACAGGGTAATCCACCAGCTTTTCGCCCTTCATGCCGACGATGCGGTTATACTTGCCCTGCTCCAGCAGGCACACGGCATGGTAGCCCATTGCAGAAGCGTTCACACGGTCACGCAGAGTGGGAGAACCACCGCGCTGGACATGGCCCAGAATGGTGGCGCGGGAGTCGATGCCGGTGCGTGCCTGAATCTCGTTTGCGATCTCCTGTGCATGGCCGACACCCTCGGCAACAATAATAATGAAGTGACGCTTGCCGGTCTTCTGAGTCTCAGCGATCTTATCCAGAATATCACGCTGCATGTCAAATTCCTTCTCCGGCAGTAGAACAGCCATAGCGCCGGAAGCAATTGCAACATTCAGAGCAATATAACCGGCGTTGCGGCCCATGACCTCGACCACACTGCAGCGGTCGTGGCTCTGGGTGGTATCGCGCAGCTTGTCGATCATCTCCAGCGCGGTATTCATGGCGGTATCGTAGCCAATGGTGTAATCGGTGCAGGAAATATCGTTGTCAATCGTGCCGGGCAGACCGATCATCGGAATGCCGCGGTGGGCCAGCTCACGAGCGCCGCGGTAAGAACCGTCGCCGCCAATGACCACCAGCGCATCAATGCCCAGTTCGCGGCACTTCTCTGCACCCTTGTCCTGACCTTCCTTGGTCTTGAATTCCAGACAGCGGGCGGTATACAGAATGGTACCGCCTGCAGAGATGATGTTCGACACACTGCGCAGGTTCATCTCAAAGCATTCGCCGTTCAGCAGGCCATTGTAGCCACGCTGAATGCCGATCATGCGGTAACCCTTATGCAGGCCGGTACGGACTACGGCGCGCACGGCAGCGTTCATGCCAGGAGCATCACCACCGCTCGTCAATACGCCAATCGTTTTGATCTGCTTTTCCATACGAGAGTTTCCCTCCAATTTGTTTCTTCATTTACCCAATGGTATCACAGCGTTCTCCGTTTTAACGCTGTCCAAAGCACTTCATTTGCCTTGAATCATTATAACACAAACGCCTTATTTTGGAAACAGCCATCCCGCCGGATTTGCGTTAAGATTCGTGCACGGAAATGTCATTTTGTTGCAATGTTGTCCGTTCCGACCAGCCTTTCCAGCTCTTTGAACAGCAGCGGATGGCCGGATGCGTACAGATGGCGCGGCACACGCAGATACTGCTTGGTATCGGTCAGATACAGGAGCACCGGCATGTCCCCATCAAAAATGCCAAGCAGATTGACCACCTTTGCATATTCCCTGCTGCTGCGGGAAGGCACACGGATATACAGCTTCTTTGCTGCCGTTTTCATCGGGTCCGGCCTGCCGTTATCCAGTCGGGCCGGATCGTAATTATCGATCGGGACGATGCTCTCTGCCAGCAGCTTGGAAGCTTCATCCTCCCGTACCGACAGTCTGCCATCGATCACGACGACTGCATTTTCGTGCAGTGAATCCCGGAAAGCATCCAGCACCTTTGGGAATACGATCACTTCCATGGTGCCGGTCAGGTCTTCTACGCTGGTAAAAGCCATCATGCTGTTGGACTTTGTGGTCATCATGCGGCTTTTTACCACCGCGCACACAATGCGCACTTTTTCTCCATCCTTCACATGGGCATCTTCCCCTGTAAGATCCTTGATGGTGTGGGATGCAATGCGTGCCGATTGTTCCCGGTAAGCATCCAGCGGATGACCGGACAGATACAGACCGCTGACTTCCTTTTCCTGCTGGAGCAGTTCCTTATGGCTGTATTCCGGCAGCTGCTTTATTTCATAGTTATCCTCGGAAGCACCGCTCTGTGCTTCCCCGCTCATCACCGAGAACAGATCCAGCTGTCCATCCAGATTGCGCCGAGAGTCGGTCTCAATGCTCTTCAGAATGCCCTCTACGGCCTCCACATGGCTGTGGCGGTTGTTGCCCAGATGATCGAATGCGCCGGCCTTGATGAGGCACTCCACTGCCCGGCGGTTCAGTTCATTGCCATGCATCCGCTTGCAGAAATCGTACAGGCTGGTGTAAGGCTTATTCTGCCGCCCCTTCACCACATTCTCGATCAGGTTGCGGCCCACATTTTTGACCGCATTCAGGCCAAAGCGGATCTGACCGCTTCCATCCGCCGTAAAGCCGCCGTTGGAAACATTCACATCCGGCGGCAGCACCTTGATGCCAAGGCGGGCACACTCGCCGGAATATTCAATGACCTTATCCGTGTTATCCAGCACACTGGTCAGTAAAGCCGCCATGAACTCACTAGGATAATGGCACTTGAGGTAGGCCGTCTGGAATGCCACATAGGCATAGCAGGCCGCATGGCTCTTATTGAACGCATATGAAGCGAAACTGGACATTTCATCGTAGATCTCATTGGCCACTTTCTCAGAGATGCCGTTTGCCACACAGCCGGGGCATTCGTTGCCGGAATCGGTGCAGCCGTACACAAAGTGCTCTCGCTCGGCCTCCATGACGGCATGTTTCTTTTTGCTCATGGCACGGCGGACATTGTCTGCCTGACCAAAAGAAAAACCTGCCAGCTCCCGGAAGATCTGCATGACCTGCTCCTGATAGACGATGCAGCCATTGGTCACATCCAGAATGTGGGCCAGCTGTGGGGTCTTATAGCTGATTTTGTCCGGCTCGTGGCGGTTGCGCAAGTAGGTGGGGATCGAATCCATGGGGCCGGGACGGTACAGGCTGATCAGAGCGATAATGTCTTCTAGGTTCTGCGGCTGCAGGCCCACAAGCACCTGCTTCATGCCAGAAGATTCCAGCTGGAACACACCCTCGGTGTCTCCCTGCCCCAGCATCCTGTAGGTGTCCGGGTCGTCGTAATCCAGCTTCTGGATGGAGAACTCCGGGTGGTGCTTCTGCACAGCAGTTTCCGCGTCATGAATGACGGTCAGCGTGCGCAGGCCCAGAAAGTCCATCTTCAAAAGGCCAAGTTCTTCGATCTCGGTCATGTTGAACTGGGTCACAGGCAGGCCGTCGTTGGTGGCCAGCGGCAGATAGTAGTCCGTAGGCTCCGGGGTAATGACGACACCCGCCGCATGGGTGGAAGCATGGCGGGGCATGCCCTCCACCTTCAAGGCCGTGTCGATCAGCTCTGTGACCTGCGGGTCGGTATCGTACATCCGCTTAAGTTCCGGCGATACCTCCAACGCACGCTTCAGCGTCATTTTCAGCTCCATGGGCACCTGCTTTGCCACAACATCTACCTGCTGATACGGAATGCCCATCACGCGGCCCACATCGCGGATGGCGTTGCGGGCGGCCATGGTGCCAAAGGTGACGATCTGAGCCACATGGTCGGCACCATATTTCCGGTTGACGTAATCGATCACTTCCTGACGGCGCTCGTAGCAGAAGTCCACATCAAAATCTGGCATACTGACGCGCTCCGGGTTCAGGAAGCGCTCAAAGATCAGGTTATAACGGATGGGGTCGATATCCGTGATGCCCACGCTGTAAGCCGCAATGCTGCCTGCGCCGGAGCCACGGCCCGGGCCTACCGGGATACCCTGACTCTTGGCGTAGTTCACGTAGTCCCACACGATAAGATAGTAGTTCGTGTAGCCCATCTTTTTGACCACGCCGATCTCGTATTCCAGACGGTCTTTGTTGGCCTGCGGAACATTGGGGCCGTAGCGGCGCTCCAAACCTTCCCAGCAGAGCTTTTCAAAAAACGCCTGATTATCCATACCGTTCGGCGCTTTGTAATATGGAATTTTAGTGTGTCCAAAATCAAAATCAAAGTTACACTGTTCGGCAATTTTGGCGGTATTCTCGCAGGCTTCCGGCACCATGGAGAACAGCTCGTACATTTCGTCTGTCGTTTTGACATAGAACTCGTCGGTCTGGAACTCCATTTTATCCGCATCCTGAATGGTCTTGCCGGTCTGGATGCAGAGCAGGATGCCCTGCATTTTGGCATCCTCCTTGCGCAGATAGTGGGAGTCGTTGGTGGCTGCCATGGGAATGCCGGTCTCCCGTGCAAGCTTGATGAGCTGCGGCAGCACAGTATTATCCTCTTCCAGACCATGGTCCTGAAGCTCGATATAATAGTTTCCCTCGCCGAAGAGGTCTCGATACCACAGCGCTGCTGCTTTGGCGCGCTCATAATCGCCCGCCAGAATGGCCTGTGGAACTTCGCCTGCCAAACAGGCCGACAGGCAGATCAGACCTTCGTGATATTTTTCCAGCAGTTCCTTATCAATGCGGGGCTTGGAATAAAAGCCCTCCACAAAGGCGGCCGACACCATTTTGATCAGGTTTTTGTAGCCGGTCTCATTTTTGCACAACAGGATCAGGTGGTTGTTGCCGTCGATCTTATTTACCTTGTCAAAGCGGGTGCGGGTGGCCACATACACCTCACAGCCGATGATAGGCTTGATGCCAGCCTTTTTTGCAGCCTTATAAAACTGCACGCAGCCGTACATCACGCCGTGGTCGGTGCAGGCAATGGCGGTCTGTCCGCACTCTTTTACGCGATCCATCAGCTGGTCAATGCGGCAGGCACCATCCAGCAAGCTGTACTCTGTGTGAATGTGCAGATGGACAAAAGGCCGGGTATTGGCTAATGCTTCGCTCATGCTTTTGCCTCCTGTTCCAGATTCTGCCGCAGCGTTTCGGCCAATGCCTCCAGCTTCTTCATCCGGTGCGACAGGCCGGATTTGCTCACGGGCGGCTCAAAGCAGCCGCACAGCGCTGTGAGCGAAAGATCCGGGTACTGCATCCGCTTGGCAGCAGCCTCCTGCAGTACCTCCGGCAGAGTGCTAAGGGCATCCCGCTCTTCCAGAAAGCGGATGGCCTTCAGCGTCTGCGCATTGGCACGGGCCGTTTTGCCAAGGTTTGCCGTATCACAGTTGGTCTGTCGGTTGGTCTGGTTGCGCACCTGTTTGAAGGCTTTTTGCGCATGCATTTCCTCTGCAGCGTTTCCAGCGCCCATAAAGCTGAGCAGCCGTTCCACATTGGCCCCGGTCTTGACGTAGATCAGGTTCACGCCGTTGCGGCGGGTGCGGTGCGGTGCAAACTCATGCTCTGCCAGCAGCGCTTCAAAGTCCCGTGCCAGATTGGTGCGGGAGGTAAGAAATTCCAGATTATATTCTTTCTGCGGATCAATAACCGTTCCACTGCACAAAAAAGCTGCGCCAATGTACGCACTGACGCAGGTCTGACAGCGGATAAGGCGGGGATCGATCTGCAGGCTGGTCTCGCTGCCCGTGGTGCCGAACAGCTCGTGCACCCGGGCCACCTGCTCCGGTGCGCGGATGTTGAATTCATACAGCACGCCGCTGGGCCGCTGCTTGTGCAGGATCTCGCCCTGCACGCCGCAGCGTGCGAACAGCTGCTGGGCAGCCTGCACCGTCTCCTGCTGCTCGGTTTGCACCACCAGACCCTTTGCATCAAAATATTTGGCAAAGCACGCAATGCCATAAGCTGCCGCACGCACACAGCAATCCTTCTGGATGCTGCGCTGCGCGATCTCCTCCCGCGCGCGGGATGCAAAACTACTCATACTTCCTCGAATTCTGTCAGCGTTTGGCATCGCGGTGCTGCACGCCCGGCTCGTAGCCGAGTTGCGTGCAATACTCCGCGATCTTACGCGCAAATGTAATGGAACGGTGCTTGCCGCCGGTACATCCCACCGCAATGGTCAGCTGGCTTTTGCCCTCCTTGACGTACAGCGGCAGTGCATACTGCAAAAAGTTCTCATACCGCTTGAGCAGTTCCTGTGCTTCCGGGTGGCTCATGACAAAATCCACCACATCCTGATCAAGGCCGGTCTTATGCTTAAGTTCCGGCACGTAGAAGGGGTTGGGCAGGCAGCGCACATCCAGCACAAGGTCTGCCTCCGGCGGGATGCCGAATTTGAATCCAAAGGACATCACGGTCAGGCGCATGGCACCCTTGGCTCCGCCATTTTTTGCAAAAAGATCGCAGATGCGTTCTTTGTTTTGTGCTGTAGAAAGCAGGGCGGTATTGATGACGTAATCTGCACGCTCCTGCAAAGGCTTCAATATTTTGCGTTCCTTTGCAAAGGCCTCCCGGGTGGAAATGCCCTCGGCAATGCTGATGGGGTGGCGGCGGCGGGTCTCGCTGTAGCGGCGCATGAGTACATCGTCCGGGGCATCCAGAAATAGAATTTTATAATCCACACCCTGCTCATCCAGCTTGTCGAGCGCACGCTCGATCTCTTCGCTGGTGCGGCAGCCGCGCACATCCATGGAAAGAGCCACCCGCTCCAGCTGGCTGTCGCCCGCTTCCGAGAATGCAGTGATGCTGGGCAGCAGTCCGGCCGGAACATTATCTATACAGAAAAAACCGATATCTTCCAGCGCATTCATAGCCACCGACTTGCCTGCACCGGAAAGTCCGCTGACGATCAACAGCTCCATAATCTGATCTACCGCTCCTTTTTTGCTTTTTCCGTTATCGGACGACCCGGATCTCTTTTTCAAGGTCGTAGCCCGTCTTTTCCTTTACGATGGCGCGCACCTCGTCACAAAGTGCCAGCACATCAGCACAGGTAGCGCCGCCAAGGTTTACCACAAAGCCGCAGTGCTTATCGCTGACGGCTGCGCCGCCGTGGCGATAGCCGCGCAGGCCGCACTGGTCGATCAGCGCAGCCGCAAAAGCACCCGCCGGGCGCTTGAAGGTGCTGCCGGCGCTGGGCTTATCCAGCGGCTGCTTTTCCACACGCTTGGCCATCAATTCATCCATTTTTGCACGGATGTCCGCTGCGTTTCCGGGCTGCAGATGGAACTGTGCCGAGAGGATGCAGCCGCTGTTCTCTTCAAAAATGCTGTGGCGATAGCGGAGATCCAGCTCTGCGGCAGGCACTTCTCTGACCTCGCCTTCTGCCGCCAGATACCGCACTGTGGTGAGCACGTCCTTCATCTCGCCGCCGTAGGCACCCGCATTCATATACACTGCACCGCCCACCGTGCCGGGGATGCCGTAGGCAAATTCCAGCCCGGACAGGCCATGCTTCAGTGCCGCCTTACACAGTGCCGCAAGGCGGACACCTGCGCCTGCGGTCAGGACTGTATCTTCCACCGCGATCTCTGCGTCCAGTGCCGAAACATCGATCACCACGCCGGAAAAGCCTTCGTCCGCAAACAGGATGTTGCTGCCGTTGCCCAGCAGGTAATAGCGGACAGCCTGCTCTTTGCAAAGCGCAACTGCACTGCAGAGCTGCTGCTCGTTTTCCGGCATGACAAACAGCTGTGCCGGGCCTCCGATTTTAAAGGTACAGTGCGCCGCAAGCGGTTCATTCTCCCTGAACGGGATCGCTGCTGCCTGCAGTTTCTGCTTGAATCGTTCCATGATAACTTGCTCCTTTTGCGGTGTGGGATCAATCCATTTTATCGTCCAGACCCAGACGGATCAGCAGTTCACGCGCTGCGTTGTAACCCATCTTCTTCTGGCGGTTGTTGATGGCTGCAGTTTCCAGCACGACAGCCAGATTGCGGCCCGGTGAGACCGGAATGCTGGTGCTGGGAATACTGACGCCCAGAATGTCGTAGTATTCGTTTTCCAGACCGGTGCGCTGGTAGTTCTTAGTGGGGTCCCATGCTTCCAGCTGAACCACAAGGTCAAGGCTTTCGCTCAGCTTGACCGCGCCCACGCCGTACACACGGGCCACATTGACGATGCCAATGCCGCGCAGCTCAATGAAGTGGCGGATATTCTCCGGGGCAGTACCCATGATCTGGCGGTTGGACACCTTGCGCAGCTCCACCGCATCATCTGCCACAAGGCGGTGGCCGCGCTTGACCAGCTCGATGGCAAGCTCGCTTTTGCCAATGCCGCTGTCGCCCAGGATCAGGATGCCTTCGCCGTACACTTCCACCAGCACACCATGGCGGGTGATACGCGGTGCCAGTTCAAGATTCAGCACACTGATCAGGCTGCCCATCAGAGTGCAGGTGGTCTCGTTGGAGCGCAGCAGTGCAACACCATGCTTCTGGGCCAGCTCCTGCATCTCCGGGAAGGGGGTCAGTTCTTCGCTGCGGCAGACGATAACAGCCGGCGGCTGCTGACGGAACAGCTGATCCAGCGCTTCGTAGCGTTTTTCCGGTGAAAGGCCGGACAGAAAGTTCATCTCGGCCAGACCCATGATCTGCAGACGCAGCTTATCAAAATAATCATAATAGCCCGCCAGAAACAGACCCGGGCGGTTCACTTCGGCGATCTCCACACAGATCTGATCCAGTTCCTTCGGCGTATAGACAACTTCCATGCTGACACGGTCGGTCAGCGTTTTGAGCGAGACATTGAATGTGCCCATTCTTGTTCCTCCTGTGCTCCCTTTTGCTGCACAGCCCTGCCTGCTGTCAGGTACCGTACAGGATTCCTTCTTATTATTATAATAGAACGATCGGTAAAAAACAATATTGTGCGGGCGGCTTTTTCGCAGCCCGGCAAGAATGCACGCAGCAGCGCAGCCATGTACTGATTTTTTACATTTTTCTTACCTTTACACGGATTTTACATTCCCTCGATTTTGGATTTTACATTGCATCTGTATACTCAAAATCAGGAGAAACACATCAAAAACACGTCAAACAAAAGTGAGGAAATCTTTATGACCATCTTCAATGTCTTTTCCCTGCTTGGAGGTCTTGCCCTGTTCCTGTTCGGCATGGACATCATGGGCAAAGCACTGGAAAAGCAGGCCGGCGGCCAGCTGCAGAAGATCCTGAGCAAGCTGACTGACAACCCCCTTAAAGGCTTTTTCCTTGGCCTGTGCGTCACCGCTGTGATCCAGAGTTCCAGCGCTACCACGGTCATGGTGGTCGGCTTTGTCAACAGCGGCATCATGGAGTTGCATCAGGCCATCGGCGTGATCATGGGCAGCAATGTGGGCACCACTGTTACCAGCTGGATCCTGAGCCTTTCCGGCCTGCAGGGCGACAGCCTCCTCATCAATCTGCTCAAACCCACTTCTTTCAGTCCTTTGCTTGCATTTATCGGCATTTTGCTGTATATGTGTAAGAGTGAGAAGAAAAAAGGCGTGGGCACCATCCTCATCGGCTTTGCCGTGCTGATGACCGGCATGACCACCATGTCTAACGCCGTCCTGCCCCTGCAGAACGAGGCATGGTTCACCAGCCTGTTCACCCGCTTTTCCAACCCCCTTCTGGGCGTTCTGGTGGGTGCCCTTGTTACCGGCATCATCCAGAGCTCCAGCGCCAGCGTCGGCATCCTGCAGGCATTGAGCGCCACCGGCGTGATCACCTACGGCAGTGCCATTCCCATTATCATGGGTCAGAACATCGGCACCTGCGTTACCGCGTTGATCTCCTCTGTGGGTGCCAACAAGAATGCACGCCGTGCTGCCATGGTCCATCTGTACTTCAACATCATCGGTGTGACCATCTTCCTTGTCGGCTTTTACGGCCTGAATACGGTCTGCCACTTTGCTTTTGTGAACACCACCATCGAGGCATGGGGCATCGCTGTGGTGCACTCGGTGTTCAATATCGTGGCAACGCTGGTGCTGCTGCCCTTTGCAAACCTGCTGGAAAAGCTGGCCATCCTCACCATTCCGGATTCGCCGGAAAAGGAAAGCTTTGCGCTGCTGGATGACCGCCTGCTGAACACCCCTGCCGTGGCTGTGGAGCGTGCACGCTCTGCAACTGCTGAAATGGCAGAGCTTGCCCGTGTGGGCGTGATGCAGGCCATGAGCCTGACTCATGATTGGAACGACACACTTGCGCAGAAAGTCCGCGAGGAAGAGACGCAGGTAGACCGTTACGAGGACGCTCTCGGTACCTATCTCGTCAAGCTTTCCAGCCGTGAGCTGAACCATGCCGACAGTCAGAGCGTAAATACCCTGCTGCACACCATCAGCGATTTTGAGCGCATCAGCGACCATTCCGTAAACCTGATGGAATCCGCCGAAGAGATGCACACCAAAGAAATCCAGTTCTCGCAGGATGCCCGCGACGAGCTGCAGGTGCTGGAGGATGCGGTGCAGGATATTCTGAACCGCACCACTGATGCTTTCCGCAAGGGTGATCTGCATCTTGCCAGCAAGGTGGAACCGCTGGAAGCCGTGGTCAACGAGCTGGTACGTGCCATCAAGGCCCACCACATTGCCCGCCTGCAGGCCGGCAGCTGCTCCATTGAATATGGCTTTGTGCTGGACGACCTGCTGACCAACTATGAGCGTGTGTGCGACCACTGCAGCAACGTAGCCGTTGCACAGATTGAGGTTGCACAGGACAGCTTTGATACCCACGCATACCTCAACGAGCTGCGTCACGGCAATGACACCAAGGAAAGTGAGGAATTCCATCGCCGTCTTGACCGTTACCGTGAACGCTATCTCTTCCCTGAAAATCAATCTGCGGAGGATTTTGACAAATGATCTATATTGTTGAAGACGATGCCGCCATCCGGGAGCTGGAACAGTATGCCCTGCAGTCCAGCGGATACGAAGTGACCAGCTTTGAAAGCTCTGAGTCGTTCTGGCAGGCCATGCACGCTGCAGAGCCGGAACTGGTGATCTTAGACGTGATGCTGCCCGGTGAGGACGGTTTTTCCATCCTGAAAAAGCTGCGCAACACCCCTTCCCTGCGCAGGCTGCCCATCATTATGGTCACGGCTAAGTCCAGCGAGCTGGACACCGTGCGCGGGCTGGACTGCGGCGCAGATGATTACATCTCAAAGCCTTTTGGCATCATGGAATTTTTGAGCCGGGTGCGCGCCGCCTTGCGCCGCTCGGCTCCGGAAGCACGTCCCAACGTACTCAGCTTTCACGAGATCCTGCTGGACAATGCCCGTCACAACGTGACTGTAAGCGGAACGCCGGTGGAGCTGACCTACAAGGAGTACAGTCTGCTGCGCCTGCTGCTGGAGAACGCCAATCTGGTGGTGACACGCGAGACCATTCTGCAGGTGGTGTGGGGCACCGACATTTCGGTGGAGAGCCGCACTGTGGATATGCATATCCGCACCCTGCGCAAAAAGCTGGGGGATGCCGGCAAATACATCTGCACTGTGCGCAAGGTGGGTTACAAGCTGACCGATGAAGAGGAGGCCGGTGAAGAATGAAGCTGCGCAGCATGGAAGAAAAGATCAGCTACCGCCTGTTCCTGATGGGCTTCCTTGGTCTGCTGTTCACGGCGGCGCTTTGCATCTTTGTTTTTCACAAGGCATTCACGGCTCAGGCATGGACCAGCCTTGAGCGGGAAGCCGATCTGGTAAGCGCCGGTTATGATCTGGTGCAGGACCCGCAGCAGCTTTCGTCCTTTGTTACCAATGATCTGCGCATCACCCTGATCTCGCAGGACGGCAGCGTGCTATTTGAATCTGCTACCGATCAGCCCATGGAGAACCATCTCTCCCGCCCGGAGATCCGTCAGGCCATGACCGAAGGTGTGGGCCGGGACATCCGCGACTCCCAGACCATGGGCTACGAGACCTATTACTATGCCGTACTGTTGCCCAACGGTGAGATTTTGCGCATGGCACAGGATGCAGAAACGGTCTGGTCTATTTATGATTCGACCCTGCCTGCCATCGTGCTGAGCTGCGTTGCACTCATGCTGGCCGCCGCTGTGCTGGCAGCTCTGCTCACCCGTGCATTGGTCTCCCCTGTGCTGAGCATGACCGAAGATCTGGATCATATTCAGGACAATGTTCCCTATAAGGAGCTTGTCCCCTTTGCCGAAAGCATCCACTCTGACCGCATCCTCCGTGAGAACAATGAAAAGATGCGGCAGGAGTTTACTGCCAATGTCAGCCATGAGCTGAAAACCCCGCTGACCAGTATTTCCGGCTATGCGGAGCTGATCGAGACCGGCATTGCAAAGCCTGAGGATGTGCCGGGCTTTGCCCAGAAGATCCATGTGGAGGCCAGCCGTATGATCCAGCTGGTGAACGATATCCTGCAGCTTTCCAGTCTGGACAACGCCAGCGAAGCCGGTTCTGAGCCGGAGATGGAGACAGTGGATCTGCTTACCGTTGCCAAGGACTGCGTAGAGCGCCAGAAGCTGAATGCCCGCCGGGCTTACATCTCACTGAACTGTCTGGGCGAAAGTGCTCTTGTGCACGGCAACCGTGCCCTGCTGGACGAGCTATGCCAGAACCTGTGCGATAATGCGATCCGTTATAATCGTCCCGGCGGTAAGGTACAGATCACCACAGCCTGCAGCCGCGACGGACACTGCACCCTGACTGTGGCCGATAACGGCATCGGCATCCCGAAAGAAGCACAGTCCAGCGTGTTTGAGCGCTTCTATCGTGTGGATAAGAGCCGCAGCAAGGCTACCGGCGGTACCGGTCTGGGCCTTGCCATCGTCAAGCATATCGCACGCATCCACAACGCACGTATCAAGCTGGAAAGTCAGGTGGATGTGGGCACTACCATTACTGTCACCTTCCCCACTGCCAACTGAATCACATCGGTAAAAATCTCACGTCTGCCTGCAATTGCGGGCAGGCGTTTTTTATTGTGATCTTTTCTCTGCCCACACCGTTCTGCAATGCACTGCGCTGCTGCAGATGCACAAGGTCGATGCCCTGCTGCCAGAAAGACTGCACCGTCTGCGTGCACAGTTCTGCCAGCTGTTTGCACTGTGCGGCGCTGGGCTGCGGCGTATCATAGCTGCGCTGACAGTCCAGCCGCAGACTGGCAGTTTCTTCCCGCAGGGTGACAGACACGCTGCATCGGCGGACCGTTACCGGCTCACCTTCCAGCCAGAAAGTATGCACGCCTCCCATTTCCAGCAAAAGCCGCGCTGTTTCCGCCTGCCGGGCCTCCAGCTCAATGCTGTTTTCCACTCGCCAGAGGATGCTTGTATCTGCAAGTGCCACTTCCTGTTTCTCTGCCCGCAGCTGCGGCAGAAGCATTCCGTCCTGATACTGGTAAAGCCTCGGCATCTGGTCTGTGCACTGCTTGAGCAACTCAAGCAGTTTGTTCGGAAATTCCTGCTTTTCCGCTGGAAGTTCCTCCAAAAATCCATCGTCCATCTCCAGCACAGAAACTTTTGCCGATACCCTGCCCTGCCTGTTTTCCAGCACCGTACGCTCATACGCTGCAAGCAGCTCTGCCGATGCATTTTGATCGATCAGCAGATAATCGCACAGGCGGTAATCCGCCTTTTGCGGCAGTTGCTTTTGAGCCGCCGCCAGCGCTTTTGCCAGCGTGTCCGCCTGCGCCAACTGCAGCTGCACAGCCCCAGAAGCCTCGGATGCATCGGCGGCGGCTTCCGGAGCCTGATACAGCAGCCCTACGGTGATGGACTGTTCCTTCTGAGCAAGATACAGCGCACGAACCATGCTTTTTTCGGTGGTCTCGCAGCGCAGAAAAATCAGGCACCACCCGATCAAAAGCATCGCACTGAGAGAGCGCAGTTTCTTCTGCTTCATTTTGCCGCTCCTTTCCCGCACTGCACCGCGCGCTGCCACACGGTACGCACTGCCGCGCAGAGAAAGCCGATGCGGAAGATCGCGCAGGTGAGCCAGATGAGCAAAAGCAGCGCATCCATGCGGGAGAAAACATCTGCGCTCCATGCCCGCAGCAGTTCCTGTGCCGGGTAATCCGCTGCGCCAAATACGAGGCACATCCCGGCAGTAAGACCCGCCTGTGCCAGAAAGGTGAGCCATGGCAGCCAGGACATGCTGCGCGGCTCTTCATAACCTGCAAGAAGCGGCCAGAACAAATACTCCGCATACAGCGGAACACGCGGCCAGCGGGCCAGTTGCACAGCATCTGCCGTCAGCAGGTGCGCCCAGTCCATCTGCCCGGCAAGCCCTGTCAGACAGACCAGCCCACCCAGCAGCACGAACCACCACAGCACCCGTGCCGGAGCATCCCAGCCGGAAGGCGGAATACACCACCCTGCCCAGAGCAAAAGCGGCAGCAGGCCGATCAGCGCCATGGAGCGGAACTCCTGCTGGCAGATGTTCTGGGCCTGCATTACGGTTCCAAACAACTCTGCCAGAAACCATGCTCCTGCGGAAAACAGCCAGACCCACTGCATGGCTGCCCGCTGCCAGCAGGCAGAGAACACCCCACTGATGCATGTGAGCAAAAGAGCCTGAACCGCTCCATGAATAATCATCCCACGCGGAGAGATACCGGTCTGCATTTCTTCTGCCAGCGCAGCTGTCCACACGCTCAGTGCCAGCACGGGAGCAGAAAAGCCTTTCTGTTTTTGCATCATTTTCCCTCCCGTTTCTGCCAGATATTAAAGTCGTGCGCTGAAAGACGGCGGTAGTTGCGGCGGATGATGCCATCCTCTGCCATGGGCCGCTGCGGGAACGGATGCTCCGCCAGATATGGCACCTGCAGGCAGGCTGTGCCGGAAAGACTGAGCAGAACTGCAAAAAAAGCCCCCGCAAGGCCCACCGGCCCGGCAAGACCTGCAGCCAGCACCACGCCCAGACGCAGCAGCGTAGCAGGCTCGTACAAAGAGGGCGTGACGAACACTGCGATGGCCGTGATGCTTGCCACAAAGATCACCGGCGTGCTCATAAGCCCGGTGGCAATGGCAGCATCGCCGATGATCAACGCGGACACCAGACTGACCGAATGCCCCAGCGACTGCGGCATCCGCAGACCTGCTTCCCGGATGACCTCCAAAATGAGTATGACCAGCAGCATTTCCGCAAACAGAGGCAGCGGTGTGGCCTTCTCCGCCGCTTCGATCTTGTACAGAAGCTGCGGTGGGATCAGCTCCGGCAGGTAGACCGCCAGACAGACGAACACACCCGGCAGAAATACTGTGAGGTAGAACGAAACATATTTGAGGATGCGCAGAAAAGAGGAAAACACGGCGGTGGATGCATAATCGTCCAAGCACTCAAAATTTTCGCAGAAAAGAGCCGGAAGCACCATGGCAGAGGGACTTCCGTTGACCAGCACCACGATCTTGCCCTCACAGATCTTTGCCGCCGCCACGGCAGGCCGCTCGGTGTAGCTTACCGGCGTGAACAGCCGCGCCCTGCCCGGCAGCAGCCACGGCACAAAGTAACTGGAATCCAGCAAAAGCTCCGGCTTTGCAGCGGCAAGCGCTCTGCGCACACGGATCACCATGGCGGAGTCTGCCTTGTTTTTGCAGTAGCAGATGGCGTATTCCGTTTGCATTTCGGTATCGGCCTGCGCCACCTCCTGCACCAGATGTTCGGTACGGATGAGCCGCCGCAGCAGGCTCAGATTGACCCGCAGCAGGTCGGCAAAGCCTTCGCGGGAGCCGCGCAGATTGCCCTCACCGGAAGGCTCGTCTACCGAGCGGAACTTCAGTCCCTGCACCGAGAAGGCAATGCCCTTTGCGCAGCCGTCCAGCAGTAAGACCGCCATGCCTGCCGTCATTCGTTTGATCAGATCAGCCAGATCTGTTACCGGCTCACTTTCTGCCGGAAAGGCTGAGCCGTGCAGGATCAGCTCAAATACCTGCGGCCCGGTGCAACGCTGGCCTGCCTGCTGCGGCGGTGCCTGACGGCTGGCCGCATCCAGTAAAAGCTCCCACAAAGAATCCAGGCTTGCCATGCCGTCAAACAGCAGGATGCTTCCCCTGCAATGATAAATCGTGATCTCCTTGGCATAATAATCCGCAGAGGTGCCAAACATTTTGTCCAGCACCGCAAGATTTGCCGCAAGGCTCTGTGATAACTGCCGCATCCAACCACTCCTTTGCACAGCAGTATGCCCGGCTGCAGCGGCATCCATTCCGCCAGAAACGACAGGAGGTCTTGTTACTTGAAGCTTCTGATCTGCCGCACTATCATCATTTATCTGTGCGTTCTGTTTGCCATGCGGCTGATGGGCAAGCGCCAGCTGGGCGAACTGCAGCCCGAAGAACTGGTGTCCACCATTCTCATTTCCAATCTGGCATCCATCTCCATTGAATCGGAAGAGGTGCCCATCACATCCAGCCTGATTCCGCTGTTTCTCATTGCAGCGCTGGAACTGCTGGGCTCCGTGCTGAGCTTCCGCAGCCAGAAATTCTTCAACTTTCTCTCCGGCAGACCCAAAACGGTGATCTTGGACGGGCAGATCGATCAGAAAGCCTTGCGGATGCTGCGGCTGACCACAGCTGACCTGATGGAAGCGCTGCGCGGTAAAAATATTTTTGACCCACGGGAGGTCTCCTACGCGGTGATCGAGACGAACGGCACCCTTTCGGCAGCACTGCGGCCAGAAAAAGAGCCAGCCCGTCTTGCTGACCTGCAGCTGAAGGTGACCCATACCAACGCCACCATTCCCTTTGTGTTGGACGGACAGGTGCTGGAAGACAACCTGCGCTGGTGCGGCAAGGACCGCGCGTGGCTGGAACGCACGGCGCAGGCCAACACCCTGCTGCCGGAAGAAATTTTGCTGCTGATCGGCAACGAGACCGAGGATTATTTTTTGCTAAAAAAAGAGAACCGCCGTGCCGGCGGCTCCCATTGAGGTGAGCGGATGAAGCGGATCTATGCATGTATCGCCATTGTGGGCGTACTGTTGAGCGTGGCCTTTTACAGCAGCTGGAAGGTGCAGAGCTTTGCGGATGTGATCTCGGCAGACCTTGACACCGCCGCCGAAGCCATCCGCAATGCCGACTACCCTGCCGCCCGGCAGGCGCTTGCTGATGGTGCCGACCGGTGCGACCAAATGCGCACCAAAATGAACCACCTGCTGCGCACAGCAGATTTTACCGAGCTGGAAGCTGCGCTGCGGGCGGCGGACGGACACCTGGAAATGGGTGCCCCAGAGGAAGCCTTTGGTGAGCTGCGCCGCGCACAGGTACAGGTGGAAACACTGGAATGGCTCTCGCACCGGCTGGTATAAACAAAAACACCGGCCCTGCCCCATTGGGCGAAAGCCGGTGTTCTGATGCGAATTATTTCTGTGGTTCCTTGCGGTCGCCCATCAGCTTTTTCAGCTCATTGAAAAAACTTTCCACGTCTGCAAACTGACGGTAGACCGATGCAAAGCGAACATATGCCACTTCGTCGATCTTTTTCAGTTCCTGCATGGTCAGCTCACCGATGCGCACGCTGGGGATCTCACGGTCGTAGGAGCTGAGCAGCGTCTGCTCAATGCTGCTTACCGCACGCTCCAGCGATTCGTAGCTGACTGGCCGCTTGGCGCAGGCACGCACCATGGCGTTGAGCAGCTTCTGCCGGTCGAACGGCTCACGGGAGCTGTCCTTTTTGATGACCACAAGCGGAACAGTCTCCACGACCTCATAGGTCGTAAAGCGCATATGGCAGCTCAGGCATTCGCGGCGGCGGCGGATGCGCTCACTGTCTTCGGTGGGGCGGGAATCGATCACTTTGGATTCCTCGGCTCCGCAATAGGGACACTTCATGTTCTGTTCCTCCTGTCCGGTCTGACCGGGCTGTGTTTTTAGGCTTTGGTCTTGGGCTTGCGCTCACTCCACAGCACCCACGCAGAGGTGGAAACGCACAGCGAAGTGTACACGCCGCTGATCATGCCCATCATCAGCGGGAACGCAAAGGTAAAGATGCTGTCCAGACCATACAGCTTTGCCACGATGCACATAACGCCCAGCGCCATCACCGTGGTAATGGTGGTGATCAGGGTGCGGCGGGCGGACTGGTTCACCGAGTGGTTCACCAGCTCTTCAAAGGATGCCTTTTTACCCATCAGGGTGCGGTTCTCGCGGATACGGTCGTAGACCACAACGGTATCGTTGATGGAGTAGCCAAGGATGGTAAGCATGGCTGCAATGAAGTTGCCGTCCAGCGCGGTGCGCAGCAGCACAAAGGTGCCAAACACCACCATCAGGTCGTTCACAAGCGCCAGCACTGCCATCATGCCGCCGGTCAGGCCGCCGATGTTCTTGAAGCGCAGGGCGATGTACAGCAGGATCAGCACCAGTGCAAACACCACGGCAACCAGACTCTTCTGCAGGAACTTGGTGCCCATGGCAGCGCTGACGTTGCTTAGCGACAGCTGTTCAAAATTGTTGTCCGGGCAGCTTTCGTTCAGGCTGTCCAGCAGCTTGGCCACCTGCTCGGTAGTCACTGTTTCGGTACCGGGCATCGAGATTTTCAGGGTCTGGCCACCGGTAGCAACATTCTCGCCGGTCTGCAGGGTCAGGCCGTTATTCTCCAATGCAGAGGATGCAACCTTCTGCACATCCGACATGGTAAAGCTGCCCTCGTAGCTCAGGGTGATCATGGCACCGCCGGTGAACTCGGTATCCAGATGGACACCCAAAACCACTGCGCACAGCACGATGGCTGCCATCAGGCAGGAGGAGATCGTCAGGAAGCGCTTGCGCAGGCCCACAAAGTCGATGGGCTTCTTCTCGGTTTTTTCCTTGCCGGGCTTTTCAGCGCCGTAAAGCCAAGGATTGCGCAGTGCCTTGATGGATGCCGCACCGCGGATCATCACACGGGTAGCAAACACGCCAAACACAAAGTTCAGCAGCACGCCGGTGAGCAGCGTGTAACCGAAGGCATAAATAGTGCCTGCGGTGGAGGGGCCAAAGGCAAAGAACACAAAGTGGAGTGCCTTTGCAAACATGCCGTCCGAGGGGCCAAAGGCACCCATCAGCACGATGGCCACGATGACGATGGTCACGTTGCCGTCAACGATGGGGGTCAGGCCGCGGGCAAAACCGCTCTTGAGCGCGCCATCCAGAGACTTGCCGTTTTTCAGCTCTTCCTTGATGCGTTCTGCCGTGATAACATTGGCATCCACGCCCATGCCGATGGCAAGGATGATGCCTGCGATGCCGGGCAGGGTCATGGTAAAGCTTTCAAACACCGGGAAGTAGCCGGAAACGAACGCCAGCGTTGCTGCCACCTGACCAGCCAGTGCAATACATGCAAGGAAGCCCGGCAGACGGTACAGCATCGTCATGAACACCACGATCAGTGCAAAGGCGATCAGGCCGGCCAGAACCATGGCGCTCAGGCTGTTCTCGCCCAGACTGGGGCTGACGGTGGAATAGCTGTCCACCGTCAGTGCAAAGGGCAGTGCGCCGGAGTTGATCTGGCGGGCCATCTTGACGACCTGCTCCTGCGTGAAAGGATTGGAAGCCGAGCTTGTAATGATGGCAGAGCCATCGGTAATAGCGGTGTTGACCGTGGCCGTGCTCACGTTTTCATCGTCCAGCCAGATGCTGATGGTGCCGCCCGATGCAGCCAGCTTTGTGGTAGCATCGCCAAATGCCTTGGCACCGTCATCGGTGAACTTCAAGGAGACGAAATATTCCGAAGCACCGCCATTACTGACGGGGCCATACTGAGCTGCGGCGCTCTCGATCATGGAGCCGTCCAGGATCAGCTCACCGTCCGCACTGCTTCCCTCGCGGAAGGTCAGATAGGCGGTGGTGCCGATCTCATCGATCGCAGCTTCCGGGTCAAAATCTGTCTCACCGGACTGCCACGGGAATTCCAGGATCAGGCTGTCGGAATTGTTGTCCACATACAGCTCATAGTCGGTCACGTTCAGCGCCACGAGACGGTTCTCAATGACGAGCTGGGCTGCTTCCAGCTGTTCTTCGGTAGCATCGTAGCCATCCGACGGCACAAAGGTGACGTTGACACCGCCCTTAATATCCACACCGAAGCGGATATCCTTTGCACCTTTGATATAGGTCGTGGTCGTATCGCCGTACTTGGCATACACACCGAAGAACGCAGTATACACAAATACCACGATCAACAGCACTGTGGCGATCAGATGCCATGCTTTTCCTTTTGTTTTCATAAAATTCAGGGAACCTCCAAAAGCAGCAGTTCTTGCAGCTGCCGCCCGTATTCTAGTGCGGACCGCCTGCTCCGGCGGGCCTTATCATTTCCGCAAGGGGGCCGTCGTGCCGGCTTTCTTGCGACAAAACTCCCCTGACGGCCCAGACGGGCCGCACAGAGGAGATAAAATCAAAAAATGTTAGTCTGCCTTGTCAGCCAGCAGTTTTTCTGCCACAGCCAGACGCACACAGATGCACAGCAGTTCGGAAGCGGTTTCCACCTCGTCCAGACTGGGATAGGTGGGCGCAATGCGCAGGTGAGAATCCTCGGGGTCCTTGTGATAGGGATATGCAGAACCGGCACCGGTCAGGGTCAGGCCCGCATCCTTGCACAGACCCGCCACGCGCTTTGCACAGCCGGGCATCACATACAGGCTGATGAAGTAGCCGCCCTTGGGGTCCGTCCAGTGGGCAATATCCCCGCAGGGGATGAGGTTGTTCTTGAATGCGGTCTTGACGGCATCAAAGCAGGGCACCAGACGACGACGGTGCTTTGCCATGTGGGCCAGCACACCTTCCTTGTTCTTCAGGAAGCGGACGTGGCGCAGCTGGTTCATCTTGTCGTAGCTGATGATCATGACCGAGAAGCGCTTGCAGATATACTTCATGCTGCTCTCGCTGCAGGCAATGGCAGAGACACCTGCGCCCGGGAAGGTGATCTTGCTGGTGGAAGTGAACATGAACACACGGTTTTCGTTGCCGTACTTTTTGCTCTCGTTCAGCAGCACCGGAGTCTCGATGATCTCATCGGTCAGGTGATGGACGATATAGGCTTCATCCCAGAAGATCTTGAAATCAGGCGCAGCGGTCTTCATCTTGGCAAAACGCTCGATGGTCTCATCGCTGTAGGTGTAGCCATCGGGGTTGGAATACTGCGGCACACACCAGATGCCCTTGATGTCAGGATCCTCGGCCACCAGCTTTTCCACAATGTCCATATCCGGGCCATTGGGGGTCATAGGCACGCTGATCAGCTCAAAGCCAAACTCCTCGGTAATAGCAAAGTGACGGTCATAGCCGGGCACCGGGCAGAGGAACTTGCGCTTCTCCACCTGAGACCAGGGGCACGGAGACTCCGGGAAACCGAACACATAGCCGATATTGACGAGGTTATACATCAGCTGCAGGCTGGAGTTGCCGCCCACGAACACTTCCTCCGGCTTTACGCCAAAGACATCCGCAAACAGCACGCGGGCCTCCTGCAGGCCTTCCAGCTCGCCATAGTTGCGGGCATCCGTGCCAGCATCGGTGGTATAGTCATTCATCTTCAGCAGGTCCATAGCCAGATCCATCTGGTGAGGGCCGGGCTTGCCGCGGGCCATATTCAGCTTGAGGCCCTTGGCCTGAAATTCTTTGTACTTTGCCCCAAGCGCTGCCTTTTCGGCAGTGAGTTCATCACGATTCATTGCAAGATAATTTGCCATTGAAAACACACTCCTTTATCGTACTTCCTGTTACCCATAGCGCCAGAGCGGCATTTTGCGGAGCATTCCTGCCAGGGAGCGTTCCCCATGCCATTCCAGACCTTAATATTATAGTACATTTTGCCCTCGGAAACAAGAATAATAAAGCAAAAAGCCCTGCCAAAAGCAAAAAGCTTTTGAAACAGAGCTTGAATGCCGGGTCTTTGCTCCCCTGCTGTACGCTAAAAGCGTCAGCTCAGAGCGGCCTGATTTTTATAGCGCTTGCGCACCGCGCCGTATTCCAGATGTGCTTCGCCGCCTTCCACGGTATCTTCATCCACAGTTACGCGGATGATGGTAGCATCGGTGGGCACCTCGTACATGATGGGCAGCAGAATGCTTTCCATCACGCTGCGCAGGCCGCGGGCACCGGTCTTGCGCTCGATCGTCTTGCGGGCAATGGCGTGGAGTGCTTCATCCGTGAAGTTCAGTTCCACATTATCCATGCTCAGAAGTTCCTTATACTGCTTCACAAGGCTGTTGCGCGGCTCCTTGAGCACGCGAACCAGAGCGTCCTCGTCCAGATCGTCCAGCACGGTAATGACCGGCAGACGGCCGATCAGTTCCGGGATCAGGCCGAACTTGACCAGATCGTGGGGCTCCACCTTGCGCAGCAGAGCCTTCTCCGCTTCGCTGGAATTATCCTTCAGGCTGCTGCCAAAGCCCAGTGCGGACTTATCGGTGCGGCGCAGGATATACTTATCCAAGCCATCAAATGCACCGCCGCAGATGAACAGGATGTTGGTGGTGTCGATCTGGATGAACTCCTGCTGCGGGTGCTTGCGGCCGCCCTGCGGAGGAACATTGCTCACAGTGCCCTCCAAAATCTTCAGCAGAGCCTGCTGCACGCCCTCACCGCCCACATCGCGGGTGATGGAGGGGTTCTCACTCTTGCGGGTGATCTTGTCGATCTCGTCGATATAGATAATACCGATCTGTGCCTTCTGCACATCAAAATCCGCTGCTTGGATCAACTTGAGCAGAATGTTCTCCACATCCTCGCCCACATAACCGGCTTCGGTCAGGGTGGTGGCATCGGCAATGGCGAAGGGAACGCCCAGCATTTTTGCCAGAGTCTGTGCCAGCAGGGTCTTGCCCACGCCGGAAGGACCCAGCAGCAGCACGTTGGACTTCTGCAGCTCCACATCGCTGCCCTTGCCGCTGAGGATGCGCTTGTAGTGGTTGTAGACCGAGACGGCCAGCACACGCTTTGCCTCGTCCTGACCGATCACATACTGATCCAGACCTTCCTTGATCTCGGCCGGGGTCAGGATGTTGATATCCAGATTGTCCGCAGGCTGGATGTGTGCACGGTTTGCACCGCGGGCCGGTCGGGCGCTTTTGGGCTGATCCGGCTTGTCGGAAAGCAGGTCGTGGCACAGGCCGATGCATTCGCTGCAGATATTGACACCGGGGCCGATGATCATACGCTCCACTTCGTCCTGATGCTTTCCGCAGAAGCTGCAGACCAGATCCTTTTCGTTTTTGTCTCTGCCGGAATTGTTATTTGCCATAGCTGTTTTTCCTTATCCTGGGTAAATTAAATGTCGGCGGCTCAGCGGTGGGCAATGACCTCATCGATCAGGCCGTATTCCTTTGCCTGCAGTGCGGACATATAGTTGTCGCGCTCGGTATCCAGCTGGATCTTTTCCAGCGGCTGGCCGGTGTACTCGCTGAGCATGTGGTTCATCTTATCGCGGATATACACCATGTGCTCGGCATGGATCTTGATATCGGTGGTCTGGCCGGAAAGGCCGCCACCCTGCCCGCCGATCAGCGGCTGATGGATCAGAATTTCCGAGTTGGGCAGTGCAAAACGCTTCCCCTTGGTGCCGCTTGCCAGCAGGAAGGCACCCATGGAAGCTGCCATGCCCATGCAGATGGTGGAAACATCGCACTTGATATACTGCATGGTATCGTGGATAGCCATGCCGGCGCTGATGGAGCCGCCGGGGCTGTTGATATACAGGCTGATGTCCTTGTCCGGGTCCTGCCCTTCCAGATACAGCAGCTGTGCCACAACAAGGCTGGCGGAGGTATCGTTGACATCCTCGCTCAGAACGATGATGCGATCGTTCAAAAGACGGGAGAAAATATCATAGGAACGCTCGCCATGGGACGACTGTTCCACAACGTAAGGAACAAAACTCATAAAGTTCGCCTCCTGAAATGGAATATAGTATTTGCAAAATTGACCGATACGGTTTCCCTGCCGGTTCTGCCGTATCGGTCAATTTTTACAACCTTTGATTGAAACCGTGCAGCATACTGCCCGCTTCAAAGGAACACAGGAGCTGATTACTCAGCGTCTGCAGCCTTCTCTTCCTCAGCAGCCTTCTCCACGATGTTTGCGTGGCTCTTGATGAAGTCGATGGCCTTGTTGATGGCCAGATCCTTCTTCAGGTCGTCAACATTGACCAGCTCACGAACCTTGTCCTCTTCCATCTTGTACTGGTCAGCGATGCGCTTGATCTCAGCGGAAACTTCCTCCTCGGAAGCCTCGATGTTCTCAGCAGCAGCAACAGCCTCCAGAGCCAGACGGATCTTGACCTGCTTCTCAGCCTGCGGCATGAAGGAAGCGCGGAACTGCTCCATAGTCTGGCCCATATACTTCAGGTAGTCCTCGAGGCGCAGGCCCTGCTGCTCCACGCGGAATGCGAAGTCGTTGACCATCTCGTCCATGCGGGCATCATACATTGCCTGGGGGATCTCACCCTCCATGCTCTCGATGACCTGATCCACCAGAGCGTTCTCAACAGCCAGATCGTCCTGCTTGTCCAGCTGCTCCTGATTGTTCTTGCGGATGGAAGCCTTGAACTCGTCCAGAGTGTCGTACTCAGAGCAATCCTTAGCCAGCTCGTCATCCAGAGCAGGCAGCTCCTTGTACTTCACTTCGTGCAGCTTGATCTTGAACACAGCAGCCTTGCCAGCCAGTTCGGCAGCCTGATACTCGGTGGGGAAGGTAACGTTCACGTCGAACTCTTCGCCAGCGGAGTGGCCAACGATCTGATCCTCAAAGCCGGGGATGAAGCTGCCGCTGCCCAGAGTCAGGCTGTAGTGCTCAGCCTTGCCGCCCTCGAAAGCCACGCCATCGACGAAGCCCTCGAAGTCGATATCAGCGATGTCGCCGTTCTCAGCAGCGCCCTCACGGGTCAGCTCACGGGCATTGCGCTCCTGCACACGCTTCAGCTCAGCTTCAACAGCCTCGTCAGAAACAGTATGGACAGTCTTTTCAACCGTCAGACCATTGTAGCTGCCAATCTTGACTTCAGGCTTGACAGCGACCTTGACGGTCAGGGTGACACCGTTGGTCTCATCAGCAGAGTCAACAGTGACCTCCGGACGGCCGACCGGCTCAACGCCAGCTTCCTTGACAGCAGCCTCGAAAGCCTCGGGGAACAGCTCATTGATGGCATCATAGGTAAAGACATCAGCGCCGTACATCTTCTCGATCAGAGCGCGGGGAGCCTTGCCCTTACGGAAGCCGGGAACAGCGTACTTCTTGCCTTCCTTCTTGAAAACATCGGCAACAGCCTTCTTGAAAGCCTCTGCGTCGATGGAGAACTGCAGTTCTGCCATGCTCTTCTCGAGCTTTTCACACTTGATGAAATTCATTTGTTTTTCCTCCACTCAAAAATTCTATTGCGCAGGGCAGGAAGTTTTTTGCCCTTTGCAACCGCGCACTGCGTCCTGGATGAACTTGCTTTTGCAATATGCGGGGACGCGCGCGCTCAATTGGGTGCAACAATCGCGTCAAAAACTATTATAGCACGCTCCTGACACAATTGCCAGCCCAAATTGTTAATTTTTATTGGTTTTAACGGTTCAATTGATGCGGTACGGGCAAAAACGCAGCCCATCGGCACTGACCAGCTTGTAGTGGATGCCATCCACATCGCCCTGCACCGCATAGCGGATGGCATTGCCGTGCAGATGGCCATAGTAGCAGGTCCTGATGCTGTATTCCTTTAAGGTGGCCACGATCTCCGGCGCACTGGTGCCGGTATACACCGGCGGATAGTGCAGGAACACCAGCTTTTCCAGCCCGGGTTCGGCGGCATCCAGACTCATGCGCAGCCGTCCGATCTCGCGGTTCATCACCTTTTCGTCGTGGGCCTCGCCTGCATCAAACAGCCAGCCGCGGGTACCGCACAGTGCATACCCCTCTACACTGTAGGAGTTGTTATGCAGAATGTGCAGGGTATCAAAGCCTTCTGCTTTGAGGTAGGCATTCATCTTGTTCACGGTAGACCACCAGTAATCGTGGTTGCCCTTCATGATGATCTTCTGCCCGGGCAGGCTCTGCAGAAATTCAAAATCCTTACGGGTATCGGTCAGGCGCATGGCCCAGCTGATATCGCCCGCCAATACAATGGTATCCTCTGGTTTGATGAGCTTGCGCCAGTTTTTCTCAAGGCGCTCCACATAATCATTCCAGCCGGGAAAAATATCCATCGGCTTGGAAGCGCCCAGAGAAAGGTGGGTATCGCCAAGCACAAAAAGTGCCATGTTTTTTCTCCTGTTCTAAATGCAGCAGGATGTGTTATTCCTGATAGCCCAGCGCCACCTCGGCGATCTGCGCAGGATCGATCACGGTGTTAAAGCGCTCCGGCTTCTGGCGCAGCGCGGCAAGGCTTGCCGGTGCGGTATGCGCGGTAGCTGCTTCCAGCTGCTGCATTGCTTCAAAATCATTTTCCGGGGCGGTGCGGCCCAGTGCTTCCAGCACACTGCGCGGGAACTTGAAGGGAGACGCGGTGGACAGCACCACCATGGGCACGCCCTCGCGCTTTTTCTGCGCTGCCACATGGAACGCAACGGCGGTGTGGGTATCACACAGGTAATTGTCCTTCTCATAGCGGACACGGATCTCCCCTGCCACTTCTTCCTCACTGCTCCAGCCGCAGGAGAAGTTCTCCTGAATGGCAGCCAGCGTCTCCGGACGCACAGTATAGCTGCCGGTCTCGGCAAGGCTCTTCATCAGGCCCGCCACCTCGGCATCGCTGCCGGTGACATGGTACAGAAGGCGCTCGAGGTTCGAGGACACCAGAATGTCCATGCTGGGCGAGGTGGTCTTGAAGAACTCCCGCTTTGCGGCGTAGGTGCCGGTGGTGAGGAAATCGGTCAGCACGTTGTTCTCATTGGAAGCGCAGACCAGCTTGCCCACGGGCAGGCCCATGCGCTTTGCATAGTAGCCTGCCAGAATGTCGCCGAAGTTGCCGGTGGGTACGCAGAAGTCCACTTCATCGCCGAAGGTGATCCTGCCCGCCTTGAGCAGCTGGGCATAGGCGGCAAAGTAATAGACGATCTGCGGCACCAGACGGCCCCAGTTGATGGAGTTGGCGCTGGACAGGCGGATGTTCCGCTTGGCAAGCTCTGCTGCAATGGCAGTGTCACCAAAGACCTTCTTCACGCCGGTCTGTGCATCATCAAAGTTGCCGTGCACAGCGTACACTGCCACGTTGGCACCCTCCTGCGTTGCCATCTGCAGGCGCTGGATCTCGCTGGTGCCGCCCGTGGGATAGAACACTGCGATCTCCACGCCCGGGATATCATGGTAGCCGTCCAGAGCTGCCTTGCCGGTATCGCCGCTGGTCGCCACAAGGATCAGGGTCTTTTCCGTGCGGCCCAGATTCTTTTTGGCTTCCACCAGAAGCTTCGGCATCAGCTGCAGAGCATAATCCTTGAATGCACAGGTAGGGCCATGCCACAGCTCTAAGGCATAGGTGTCCCCTTCCACCGGGGCAAGATAGCCTGCCTTGCCGCCAAAGGCCTCTCCGTAGGTCTTGTGGGCAGCTTCGGTCAGGAAATCCTGCGAGTAGTCGGTCAGATATTCTTTGATGACGGCAGCTGCCATGGCCGGGTAGTCCAGCTCGCACAGTGCCTTCACATCCACCTGCGGAAAGCTTTCCGGTACAAACAGACCGCCCTCGTTGGACAGGCCCTGTGCGATTGCTTCCGAGGAAGTCACTTTGCGGTTTTGGTCTCTGGTACTAAAAAACTGCATTGTTGTCGCTCCTTTTTCGCCGTAGAACGTGCAAAGCACGCTCTTCTGCTGTGGCAGAGAAGCCCTCTGCCTGTACATTTTCCCACCGGGGCCGTTGCTTTACGTGAGAAAAGCGCCCCTTATAATATGTACCATCCAGCGCCCGCTGTCAAGAGGGAACACTTCTGCCACGTCAAATCGCACCGGCGCATCGCTCAGGCCGTTCTGCTGCAGATAACACTGTGCTGCACGGATCAGGCGGCGCTGTTTGGGCCGGTCCACCGCTTCTGCCGGGCTGGCCAGAGAGCCTTCCGCACGGGTCTTGACCTCACAGATGACAATGGTCCCATCCGGCTCCTGCACCACAACATCCAGCTCCCCCATCCGGGTGTGGAAGTTGTGTGCCAGCAGCCTGCAGCCCTGCTTCTGATACCAGCGGGCCGCAGCTGCTTCTCCCCTGCGCCCTGTCTCGGCGCGGTTCACTTTCCGTTCTCCGGCCAGTAGCCCTGCTTTTTGAGGAAGCTGCGGCGGTAGAACGGCTGGATGCCGTACTGGGCGATCAGCTCATAGTGGAGCTTGGTCGGGTAGCCCTTGTGCTTTGCCAGCTGATACTGCGGATACTGTCTGTCCAGTTCCAGCATATAGCGGTCACGGCTGACCTTGGCAAGGACGGATGCTGCGCCGATGCTGGCACTGGTGGCATCGCCCTTGACCACCGGCTGTGCCGGGACCAGCAGCCCTGCCGGGGTGCGGTTTCCATCCACGAGAACAAGGTTCGGCACGATGTCCAGCTCTTCCACGGCCTGCTTCATGCCGCCCATGGTGGCGTTGAGGATGTTGTCCCGGTCGATGATCTCCGGCCCCACAAAAACAATTTTGTAGGCCAACGCCTTTTCAATGATCTCATCAAACAGAGCTTCCCGCTTTTTCTCGGTAAGCTTTTTGGAGTCGTTGATGCCAAAGACCGGATTCTCCGGGTCCAGAATACAGGCCGCTACGCACACCGGGCCGCACAGAGGGCCGCGTCCGGCTTCGTCCACGCCTGCAAAGCAGCCATACTGACTGCGTACAGCGGCATCGTACTCATACAGCGGAGCCGAGATCTCCTCGTCGGAACGGCGCTTCATTCGTCATCCTCCTCGGCAAAATCAGCCAGATCATCCCGCTGCGGCGGACGCTCCAGCGAGATGCGGCCCCACTTGCAGGCGCGGAACTCGTCCACCAGCATAATGGCGCAGCGCTCGGTGTTCACCTCGCCGCCGCGCACCAGCAGACCGCGCTTGCGACCGATGGCTTCCATCAGCTCGTAGGGCGGCAGGGCCAGCGTTTCGGCATCCAGCTTGTAGCGCTGGGCCACAAGGTCGGGGTAGTTGCGGCGCACCTCGTCCAGCAGGTTCATGGCCAGCTCTTCCACATCCAGAATATCATCCTTGATGGAGCCGATAAAGGCCAGATTGGACGCAATGGTCTTGGAGTCAAACTTCTTCCACAGTACACCGGGCATATCCAGCAGATCAAATTTGTCGGTGCTGACCCACTGTTTGCCCTTGGTTACACCCGGGCGGTCTGCCGCCTTGGCGCGGGCAGAGCCTGCAAAGGTGTTGATGAAGGTGGATTTGCCCACATTGGGGATGCCGCACAGCATCACCTGTGTTTTGGCACCGCCCATGCCGCGGTTCTGGCGGCGTTCCAGCAGGCCCGCCAGTTCTTTTTCAATGGCAGCCTTTACCGCATTGGCACCGCCCTTCTGCTTGGCGCTGATGGCCACACAGCCGGCATCTGCCGCACGGAAATACTTGATCCATTCTTCCGTTACAGCCGGGTCTGCCAGATCGGCCTTGTTCAGCGCGTATAGTTTCGGCTTGCGGGCCGTGATGCGCTCGATCTCCGGGTTCAGGCTGGAAAGCGGGATGCGGGCATCCAGCAGCACAAGGCTGGCATCCACGTGCTGGATCTCCTGCTCCATCATGCGCAGAGTCTTGGTCATGTGGCCCGGGAACCACTGAATATTGTACTGGTTTGCAAAGCGGGTATCCATTTCGTTCATTTTACCACCCCAAAATCTGTAAAGGGCATAAAGCACAAAAGCACCCTGCCCAGAATGTCCCGTTCGTCAATGCAGCCCACATAGGTGGAACGGCTGTCCAGTGATTGGTTGCGGTTATCACCCATCACAAACACCGTGCCCTCCGGCACCGTATACGGGAAAGTTACATCATAGCCAAGATAGGTAGGCTCTGCAATGTAGTCCTCCTGCAAGACCTCGCCGTTCACCGCCACGGTGCCGGTCGCATAATCGATGGAGACCGTATCGCCACCTTTGGCGATGACACGCTTGACCAGCGGTTTACCGTAGGAGGTATAACTGTCCACAATGACCACGTCACCACGCTGCGGTGTATAGCCTGCTCCCCACACGATGAGCTTATCACCGTTCACCAGTGTGGGCACCATGGAGCTGCCGTCCACCTGAATGATGCGGAAGAAAAACGAAAAGATCAGCACCAGCACCAGCGCTGCCGAGATCAATGCCTCGTACCATTCCAGCAGGTTCTGCCCACGCACGGGCTTTGCCTGTTCCTGTTTTTCCATATCCGGTACACCTCACCTTCTGGTTTTACACTGCTGACCCGATTATACCGCAGCCGACAGGCTCTTCGCAAGAACGGTGCCTGCAAAAAGCCGCATTTTTTCCGAAATTTTGATAAAGAAAAAAGGGACAACAAGGTTGTCCCTTTTCTCCCGTTTCAAATCGGGGATGATCAAATATCGCTCTTGACCTTGGCAGCCTTGCCCGTACGACCACGCAGGTAGAACAGCTTTGCGCGGCGGACCTTGCCCTTGCGGACAACGGTGACCTTCTCAACGAAGGGGCTGTTGATGGGGAAGACACGCTCGATGCCAACACCGTAAGCAACGCGGCGAACGGTGAAGGTCTCAGCAACGCCACCGTGCTTCTTTGCGATCACAGTGCCCTCAAAGGCCTGAATGCGCTCACGGTCGCCTTCCTTGATACGAACATCAACGCGGACGGTATCGCCAACGTTGAACTGGGGCTTTTCAGCCTTGATGCTGCCTTCAGAAATAATCTTCAGTGCGTCCATTTTTGAATCCTCCATTTGTTTTTAGACGTTCATACACGGCACTTTGCCGTCAGAGGACCGCCCGTTTAATGATATTGTCATTAACCCCGCTGTGGTCTCAGCGGACACTAACGCCTAAATAGGATATCACAAAACCTGCGTAAATGCAAGCGTTCTGACCAAAATAAATGCAAAAATTTTCTGTTTTGCCCAACAGACGGTCTTTCACGCTCCGATCAGACAAACAGCTGCTTATCTGCCGTCAAAAACTTTTTGCGCAGGATGTTGGCGCTGACGGCAGGCAGGCCGAATTTTTCTTCCAGAAAGCCGGTGAGCAGCGAGGGGTTCAGGTTCAGTTCCTGTGCGGCCGGCATGCACAGATCCATGTGCAGGCTGTCCCCCTCCGTGGTGTACTCCACCTGCGGGATGTGATCCTTCAGCTCAATGATCTTGTTGCCCTTTTTGCCGTGCTTTTCCACCGGGGCGCTTTCCAGCGCGTTGTACTGATCCAGCGCCGCAGCCGCTGCCGCCGGGTAGGTGATGCGATAGCATGCATAGGCAATGAGGTCCGCCTTCATCTGCACCGGGCCAACGTGCGTGATCACGATGCCTGCGGGCATGATGGCATTGAGGGCCGCTTTCCACTGCTCAAAATCCGGAGCTTCCGCTTCGGTCTTGACGTCCACGCACTCGCACTCGCTCTCCTGCCCCAGCGAAAGCGGGCAGGCAAAGGTCATGTAGATGTGGGGATTGAAGCCCAGCGTATGCCACACCGGCAGGCCGCTGCGCTTGAGCACCCGCTGCATCACCCGCTGCAGGTCCAGCAGGGAGATGTAGGAGGCCTCATTCTTTTTCTCAAACGAGATTCTTACTGTAATCAAAGCAGGGACCTCCTAACAGGTGATTTGCACCGCAGCCGTGGCAGGCACGGTTGCAGGGCTGGGTGGTCTGGGCGGCAAGGGCCTTTTTGTACTCCCGCACCAGATATTCGTGGGTGACGCCGTAATCCATGTGGGACCATGGCGTTACCTCGTCCAGACCGATGGGGCGCTGGCAGTAAAATGCCGGGTCGATGCCCAGATCAGCAAAGGTCTGCAGCCAAGTATCGTACTTGAAGCACTCCTCCCAGCCGTCAAAGTAGCAGCCGCGCTTGTAGGCTTCCACAATGACCGGTGCCAGACGGCGGTCGCTCTTGGCGAACACGCCCTCCAGAAAGCTGGTGGTGCTGTCGTGATAGTTGACCTTGATCTTGCGGCTGCGCACACTTTCCAGCAGGTGCTTCTGCTTGGCGCGCAGCATTTCTTCAGTGTCCATGGGCACGAACTCAAACGGCGTATGGGGCTTAGGCACAAAGCAGGCACAGCTGATGGTCACCTGTACACCCTTGCCCTTGCCGCGCTTGGGCAGCGAATAATAGAGGTCTACCACCTTCTGCGCCGTCTCTGCGATGCCCTCAATGTCCTCCATGGTCTCAGTGGGCAGGCCCATCATGAAGTAGAGCTTGACCGAGGTGTAGCCCGCGTTGAATGCAATGGTGCAGGTCTTTTCGATCTCATCCCATGTGACATTCTTGTTGATGACGTTGCGCAGGCGCTGGGTGCCGGCTTCGGCGGCGAAGGTCAGGCCGCTCTTGCGCACCTTGGTGGTCTTTTCAATGAGGCTCTGGGAGAAGTTGTCCACGCGCAGCGAAGGCAGCGACAGACTGACATGCTCCTTGGGTGCCCACTCGTTCAAATCGTCCAGCAGCTCTTCCAGCTGGCCGTGGTCAGAGGTGGACAGGCTGGAAAGGCTCAGTTCTTCATAGCCGGTGTTGGCGCACAGCTCCTGCGCCGCCCTGTTCAGAAGGCCCGCGTCACGCTGGCGCATGGGACGGTACAGAAAGCCCGCCTGACAGAAACGGCAGCCACGCACACAGCCGCGCAGCACCTCAATGCTGGCGCGGTCCTGAATGGCACCCACCATGGGCACCACGAAATTCGTAGGCGGGGCAAACTCGTTCAGGTCCTTGATGATCGCCTTGGTGATGCGCGCCGGGATGCCCGGCTCATTGGGGGTGATGGCCTTGACCCGGCCATCTTCGTAATACTCCACATCGTAGAACGCCGGGATATAGATGCCGGGGATCTTTGCAATGCGCAGCAGCAGTTCCTTTTTGGAAACGCCGCCCTCCTTCTTGGCCTTTTCGATCTCGGCGCAGATGCCGGGCAGCTGGTTTTCGCCCTCACCCAGCTGGACCACATCAAAAAAGTCCGCAATGGGTTCCGCGTTGCAGGCGCAGGGGCCACCCGCCACGATCAGCGGCCAGCTTTCATCGCGATCCTTGGAATAGAACGGGATGCCCGCCAGATCCAGCATGGCCAGAATATTGGTATAGGAAAGCTCGTACTGCAGGGTGAAGCCCACTGCATCAAAAGCGGTGAGCGGGTCCTTGCTCTCCATGGTGTAGAGCGGCAGACCAAGACGCTCCATCTCGGCCTTCATATCCAGCCACGGCATAAAAGCACGCTCGCACCACCAGTTTTCGTGGCTGTTGAGCAGCTCATACAGGATCTTTTCGCCGAGGAAGGACATACCTACCTCATAGGTGTCCGGAAAGCAGAACGCAAAGCGGACATCCACTTTTTCTTTGTCCTTATATACACTGCCGGGTTCTCCGCCGGTATAACGACCAGGCTTCTGTACTCGTCCCAGTGCTTCTTTCAGTTTTGGATCAAACATCGAGTCCTCCAATAAACAGTCCATTTTTACACGTCATTTTATTGTACCCGAAATGAGCTGTTTTTTCAATCATTTCCCTTAAACTTTTTGCCTACACGCCGCATTTCGCACAGGCAGGATGCCAGCTGTGCACCATCCAGCGGTGGAACGGGCAGCAGATTGAATCCCCCGGTCAGCAGATTTGCCGCCCAGAAGGCACTGCCGCGGATGGTCAGTTCCTGTTCCAGCCGCAGTGCCCAGATGCCTGCCAGCATGAAATTGACCGCCGGACCTACAGCAGCCAGCCAGAAGAGCCGCCCCGGTGAAAGGCCCCGGGCCGGAGCGTCCATCCGCATACAAAAGCCAGTCATGGTCACCTCAATGACCGGAAAGCGGCGCAGAAACACACAATACACCAGAATGTGCCCGCACTCGTGCAGGAACGCCGCCAGCAGCCCCAGCCGCAGAAAGCCGCTTGCATCAAAGTAGAGCAGAAAATACAGTGCGCTACACAAAAGCAGCGGGTCGCGGAACACCAGCGGCCCCAGCTGCCGGGAATCATGCAGCTTCATGAGGAAAGGCCCAGCCCATCCGCCGGGTCACAGGCTGTTCCCTGCCGGTACAGTTCAAAATGCAGGTGTGCTCCCGTAGCGCGCCCGCTGCGCCCTGCTGCGCCCAGCAGCTGCCCTGCTTCCACCACCTCGCCCGGGCGGACATAGGCGTACTGCAAATGGGCGTAAAGTGACTCGCTGCCATCTGTATGGAGAACACGCAGACAGGTGCCATAGCTTGTGCTGCGGTATGCCTGCACCACCGCACCGCCTTCCGCAGCAAGCACTTCTGTTCCCTCTGCACAGGCAAGATCAATGCCCTTATGGAACGTCCTTTCCCCGGTAAAAGGATCCTGCCGCCAGCCGTATCCGTCCGAAACACGGTACTGTGTGGTGTCCAGCGGGAAACAGAGCTTCCCCGTTTTTTTCTGCGCCCGCACCGGAAGCACCACGCACACCAGCAGTCCGGCTAAAACTGCCAGAAAAATCACCCTCCGTCTGGGCTGCTCCCTGCCGTGCCCGGCTCGTCCCCATCGCTTTGCCCGCACCTTCTGCCTCCCGCCTTCCGTTTGCTTTTTATTTATGCAGGCAAACACGCAAAAAGACCCGGCAGAGGGTTTGCTCTGTCGGGTCTTGCAAATATTATCTGCGTAACTTGAAAAAATCCAAAATCCGTTTCAGGCGGCTTCTGGGGGCGGGTGTCTCCACCACCACCGGCTTTATCGGCCTGGCTGCAGGGGCAGGCTGCGGCTCTGTACGCTTTTTATGATTGACCATCTGTTCCAGCTGGTCAAAGCGGTCGCCGCTTTCCGGTGCCGCAGCAGATTCCGGGTGAGAAGCTTCTGCCTGTTTTGCAGCGGGAGCTGCTTCCGTTTTCGCAGGTTCTGGCTTTGCTGCTTTGGCAGAAGGTTCAGGCTGTTTTTCCTGCACAGCGGCAGAAAGCTTCCAAGGCTCCGGCTGCGTCCAGTCATTTTTCAACAGCTCATACATGCCCATCTGGCCGTTCACCAGTGCTTCGCCCTCAGCGGGCTTTACCTTCTGGTAGCTGCCGTCCGGGCGCATCTCGCGGGCATTGACATTATCCCGCAGCTGCAGCTGCAGAATGTCGGTAAGCTTCCGCACCAGCACGGGATCCTCCACGCGCACGCCCACCTCCACGCGGCACTCGGTGTTGCGGGTGAGGAAATCGCCGGATGCAATATAGATGCGGGTATGTGCACCATCGAAGAAGCTGTAAATGCGGCCATGCTCCAGATAACGACCCACAAGGCTGCGGATATGCAGGTTCTCCGTCTTGCCGGGCACGCCGGCGCGCACGCAGCAGATGCCGCGCACGATCATATCAATGCGCACACCGGCACAGCTGGCTTCCTGCAGCTTGAGGATGATGTCCCGGTCGCTGATGGAATTGTTTTTCAGGATTATGGATGCCGGACGGCCCATGTGGGCGGCGGCAATGACACGATCCATCTCTTCCAGCAATACGCTCTTGAAGCGCAGCGGTGCTACCAGCATCCGGTCGCTCTCCTCAGTCAGCTTCTGCACGGCAAGGTTCTGGAACACATTGGAAGCTTCCTCGCCAATGCCATGGTCTGCCGTAATGAAGGAATAGTCCGTGTAAAGCTCACTGGTCTTTTCGTTGTAGTTGCCGGTGCCGATCTGGGTGATATAAGAGTAGCCCTCTTTGCTCTTTTTGGTGATAAGGGTCAGCTTGGAGTGCACTTTGTAATCATCAAAGCCATAAATGACCGTACAGCCTGCGCTTTCCAGCTGCTTCGACCAGTCGATATTGTTCTGCTCGTCAAAGCGGGCGCGCAGCTCCACCAGCGCCACCACCTCTTTGCCGTTCTCAGCGGCTTCCATCAGCGCCTGCACGATCTGGGACTCCCGCGCCATACGGTACAGTGTCATTTTGATGGAAATGACCTCAGGATCATGGGCAGCCTTTTTGAGCATGGCAATGAAGGGCCGGATGGACTGGTACGGGTAGCTGAGCAGCACATCGTGCTTCTGCACCTCAGCGGCAAGGTCGTAGTCCGGCGGCGGCAGCATGGGCCGTGCAGCCGGGTAGAACAGTTCCGGCAGCCCCTCCGCTTCCATGCGGCCGGTGAGCTTGTAGAAAAAGCTCAGATCCAGCGGGCTTTTCTGCTCGAACACCCGTTTATGGGTGAGCAGCAGACGGTTGCACAGCAGGCGTTCTACCTCCGGGGCCGGGGCAGGCGTGATCTGCAGACGCACCGCAGCCAGCTTGCGGCGGCGCTTGAGCAACTCGGTCATGATCTCGCGGTAGTCGATATCATGATCCATCATGCCCTCTTTTACGTCGATATCCGCATTGCGGGTAACACGGAAGAGACATTTTTCCTGAATCGTCTCTTTGCCAAAGATGCTGGCCGCAAAGTGCAGCACCAGCTCTTCGGTAAGTGCAAACTGCGTTTCGCCGTCTTTTTTTACAACGTGCATCCGTTCCATCTGGCTGGAAATGGGAATGATGCCAAGGCTCTGCCCTGCCGGGTGTTTTTCCTTGAGCAGAACGCCAAGGTAAATCTCCTTATTGCGCAGGAATGGGAACGGATGGCGGTTATCCACGATCTGCGGGCTGAGGATGGGGAACAGCTCCGTTTGGAAGTACTTCTTCCAGAAGTGCTCGTCCTCCTTGGACAAGTGGTCAAGATCCACCTTGCGCCAGCCGCACTCCGCCAGTGCTTCCAGCGCCTTTGCGTAGTATTTATCGCACTCCTCCTGCAGCTGTGCCGTTTTGGGCATGATGGCAGTCAGCTGTTCCGCCGCGGACATGTTGGTCTTGTTTTCCCTCTTGACCTTTTTGCCCTGTTCCTGTTCCAGATTGGCGCGCTCCTGCAGAGAACCCACGCGCACCATAAAAAACTCGTCCAGATTGGAGCCGTAGATCGCAAGAAATTTGACCCGCTCTGCAAGCGGAACATTTTTATCTTTGCCCAGCGCAAGAACGCGCCGGTTGAAATCCAGCCAGCTCAGTTCCCGGTTGATAAAAATGGTATCGTCACTCATAATCATTCCCCTTTTTGCTGCGCCGGGCCGCCGGCTGCGGCTCAGCTCACGGTTGCCATTCCTGCCCAGGAATCCACAATGGTCTGTGTCAGGCCCGGAACATTGGCTGCATCTTCTACCCGTTCAAACGGGCCATTCTGCGTCCGGTAATCCAGAATCGTCTGTGCGCGCTTTTCCCCTACGCCCGGCAGTGTGCACAGCGCAGAGAGATCGGCAGTGTTCAGATCCACCAGCACATACTGTTCCAGCCCGGTCGTATCCGGCAGGACCTGCGGTTCGGCAGCCTGCAGCGGCACGGCAAAGCCAAAGGCCAGCACTGTGCACAAAACCACCGCCGCCAGCGACAGCGCAAGAAAGAGTTTTTCCTTCTTTTGCAGGGCCAGAAGATGCGTTTCTCTCATTGTACCTGACTTTCCTCCAAAAAGAAAGGCTTCTGCGAAAGAATTTGCAGAAGCCTTGCACAAATTTTACGCCAAATTTTCAGCATCCCGCACCATACGGTACAGCACTTCCACTGCAGAACCTGCCGCAGCATCGGTCAAAGTGACCTTTTGGGCAGCAAGACGCAGCTCAGCCGGGGCATCCGCAGCTGCGGTGCTCTGGCTGGAAGCGCGCACCATGTCCAGCATAGGCAGCCCTCCGGCAAGTACCAGCACATCTTCCGGGTCGGTGCCCACCGGCATACACACGGCATCCAGCATTTCACGGCCAGAGACGGTTCTGGGGGTCAGGATCAGCGTATCCGCTGCGGCACGCTCGCCCAGCAGCACCGCTGTGCGGTCGCCCAGAGATTTTTCCAGCAGCGAGATCATGGGCACTGCCTTGCTGTCCTGATACAGCAGCACCCGCAGCACTTCTTCCCCCTTGATGTCTGCCGCGTTTGCCAGCAGATAAGGGGTCCATTCCTGCCGCAGATGACGCTCCAATGCCTCGCTCATGCGCAGCACGCGGGTGGTACCGTCGGTCATCTGCAGGGCAATGCCCACGCCCTCTGCCACCGGCAGGCGGGCGAACAGGTCGGCATCCTGCCCGGCAAAGGTGCACAGCGGCTGGCAGGTGCCATCGGAAAAATGGTAGGCCATGGCACCGCCGCACACCAGCGCAGGAGCGCTGAGCCGCACACTGCCCAGAATGGACCGCACTGCCCGCGGCGTGCGCTGGGAAAACACCGTAAAACGTCCGCCGCGGCGGACGAACAGCTGCAGCACATCCCGCACCACCTGCGTCAGGTTGCCGTCGGCACCCAAAAGCAGATGGTCCAGATCACACAGTACAAGCGTTGAAGAAAGATGGTTCATACCGTTCCCCTCCTGAGCGTTGCAAGAAAATGAGTGAAGTATTCCGGCAATTCCGAATCGAACCGCAGATGTTCGCCGGTGATCGGGTGCACAAAGCCAAGCGTTTTTGCGTGCAGGCACTGGCCGTGCAGGCTGGTGATGCAATTGTGCGGGCCATACACCGGGTCGCCCGCCACCGGGTGCTGGATGGATGCCATGTGCACGCGGATCTGATGGGTGCGGCCGGTCTTCAGGCGGCATTCCAGCATGGTAAAGTTGTTCAGCCGTTCCAGCACCTGATAGCCGGTATAGGCATATTTGGTGTGCGGCTCACTGGCCGGGTAGACCGCCATCTTTTTGCGGTCGGTCTTGCTGCGGCCCAGATTGCTTTCCACAAAGCCCTCATCTTGTGCAAAGCCGCCGTACACGATGGTGCGATACGCGCGCTCCACACTGTGCACCGCCATCTGCTGGGAAAGGCCGATGTGCGTTGCATCGTCCTTTGCCACCACCAGCAGTCCGCTGGTGTCCTTATCGATGCGGTGCACGATGCCGGGGCGAATCTCGCCGCCAATACCGGACAGACTTCCCTTGCAGTGCCACAGCAGCGCGTTCACCAGCGTGCCGTCCGGGTTGCCGGGAGCCGGGTGCACCACCATGCCTTTGGGCTTGTTGACCACCAGCAGATGCTCGTCCTCATAGACGATTTCCAGCGGGATGTCCTGCGGCACGGCCTCAATGGGCTTTGCGTCCGGAATTTCCAAAACGATGGTGTCGCCCGCCTTGAGCTTCAGGCTTTTGGCAACCAGCCTGCCGTTGCACAACACATGACCGTCGGCCACCAGCGCCTGCAGAGCAGACCGGGAAAGACCGGTGTCCTCGCCGCTCAGAAAGCGGTCGATGCGCTGGCCTGCCGTCTCCTGCTCCACCACAAATTCACGCTGTTCCATGGCTCACTGCTCCTTCGGGGACTGCCCGTCCTCAGCGTGCAGCTCTTCCAGAAAAATTACCAGCACCCAGAGGCCCACGCCCACACACACGCAGATATCCGCAAAATTGAACACCGCAAACTGCATGAACAGCAGATTGATGTAGTCCACCACCTCGCCGTTGAGCACACGGTCGATCAGGTTGCCGATGCCGCCGGCAAGGATCAGCAGCAGCGCAGCCTGCTGCAGGTATCTGCCGCGGCTGCGGAAGAACAGCCCATAGGCCACAAAGATCAGCGCTATGCTGGTAGCGATGATGAGGAACAGCTGCTTGCCGCTGAGCAGGCTGAACGCCATGCCCGGGTTGAGCACGAACCGCAGCTCCACCACATGGGGGATCAGCGGCATGGCTCCCACCGGCTGCAGCACATTTGTGGCCCACAGCTTGATGGCCTGATCGATGCCAATGAGTGCCGCTGCCGCGAGCAGATTAAAAACAACATATGCCATAGGATACTCCCAAAATCATTCAGTATAAAAAACGGCGCTCCCCGGTATAAGGGAGCGCCGCCCTTTAAAACATTGTTTTATGCGGAACGCTTAGGCTTCCACAACGCTGGCGCAGCGTGCGCACAGGGTGGGATGTGCGGCATGGCTGCCGATGGAAGAAGAATACTTCCAGCAGCGCTCGCACTTTTCGCCGGTGGCATGTGCAGCAGCAACGCCCAGGCCTTCAACAGCACATGCAGCGCCGCCTTCGCCCTTGACCAGCTCTACCTGAGAGACGATCATCAGGTCGGCCAGCTCGTCCATGGGGATGCTGTTGAGCAGGCTGTACACAGTATCATTGCAGTACAGGGTGACGGCAGCCTCCAGAGAAGCACCGATGACCTTTTCGGCACGGGCCTGCTCCAGAACCTTCTTCACCTCATCACGGACGGCGATCAGCTGAGCCCACTTTGCCTTGAAGGCCTCATCGGCGGCATACTGGCCAGCCTTGGGCATCTCCTCAAAGACAACGTACTTGTTCATGCCCTCGGTCTTGGGCATGAAGTCCCAGATCTCCTGACTGGTGAAGCACAGGATGGGCGCAATGATCTTGTCCAGAGCCACAAGGATCTTGTACATGGTGGTCTGAGCAGCCTTGCGGCCTGCGCCGTTGGTGCAGTACAGGCGATCCTTGGTCACATCCAGATAGAAGTTGGACATTGCAACAACGCAGAAGTTGTACACTGCATGATAGACCTTGTTGAAGTCGTACACAGCGTAGCCTGCGCTGGTGTTGACCATCAGGTCATCCAGAGCAGCCAGTGCCCAGCGGTCGATTTCCTGCAGCTGATCGTCAGCCACACAGTCGGTGTTGGGATCAAAGCCGTCCAGATTGCCCAGAATGAAGCGAGCGGTGTTGCGGATCTTGCGGTAAGCCTCGCTCAGCTGCTTGAAGATGTTCTTGCCGGCACGCACATCCACGGTGTAGTCGGAAGAAGCCACCCACAGACGGATGATGTCAGCGCCGTAGTCCTTGATGATCTCGCTGGGCTCCACGCCGTTGCCGGCGCTCTTGTGCATCTGCTTGCCCTGCTCGTCCACGACCCAGCCGTGGCACAGAACAGACTTATAGGGTGCGCAGCCCTTGCTTGCAACGCTGGTCAGCAGGCTGGACTGGAACCAGCCGCGGAACTGGTCGCCGCCTTCCATATACATATCAGCCGGGAAGCGCAGTTCCGGACGCTCCTCCAGCACAGCGGCGTGGGTGGAGCCGGAGTCGAACCAGACATCCATGATGTCGGTGTCCTTGGTCCACTCGGAAGCACCGCACTTTTCGCACACTTCGCCTGCGGGGATAATCTGCTCGGCTTCGTACTTATACCATGCATCGGAACCTTCCTTGCGGAACAGGTCGCTGACAGCCTTGATGGTGGCATCGGTGATGTGGTAGGTGCCGCACTTCTTGCAGTAGAATGCGGGGATGGGCACGCCCCAGGTGCGCTGGCGGCTGATGCACCAGTCGTTGCGGTCGCGCACCATGCCCTTCATGCGGTCATGGCCCCAATCCGGCATCCAGGTAACGGTGTCGATGGCCTTGTAGACATCCTCGCGGAACTTTGCGATGGAGCAGAACCACTGTTCCGTTGCACGGAAGATGATGGGGTGATGGCAACGCCAGCAGTGCGGGTACTGATGCTTGATGTGCACCTGACCCATGACAGCACCGGACTCGGTCAAATCGGCCAGAATGGTCTTGTTGGCAGCCCACACGCGCTGACCTGCATACTTACCGGCCAGCTCGGTCAGATAGCCGCCATCGTCCACGGGGACGGTGATGGGCACCTGCGGATACTTCTGGCAGACGTTGAAGTCGTCCACGCCGTGGCCGCCTGCGGTATGGACGCAGCCGGAACCGCTCTCCAGCGTGACGTGATCGCCCAGAATGACCCAGCCCTCCTTGGGCAGGTAGACGTGGTTGTAGCGCATCAGCTCAAACTCGGCACCGGAGACCGGCTCACCCACGATCTCGTAGTTCTCGATGTGGCAGGCATCCATGACGCTCTTAACCAGTTCGGTGGCCATGATGTGGAACTCATCGCCGATCTTGACGAAGGAGTACTCGAACTGGCCGTTCAGGCAAATCGCCTCGTTAGCGGGCAGAGTCCAAGTGGTGGTGGTCCAGATGACGAAGTAGGTCTTGTCCATCGGGATGCCGTGCTTTGCCAGCACACCGTTGGGGTCCTGAGAGACGTGGAAACGCACGAAGATGGAATCGCAGTCGTCCTCGCCGTACTCGATCTCGGCCTCTGCCAGAGCCGTGCGGCAGTCCGGGCACCAGTACACGGGCTTCAGGCCCTTGTAGATGTAGCCCTTCTTTGCCATCTCGCCAAAAATCTCGATCTGGCGTGCCTCGAACTCAGGCTTCAGGGTCAGATACGGATGCTCGAAATCGCCGATAACGCCCAGACGCTTGAACTGGTCGCTCATGATATCGATGTGCTCAGTAGCAAACTTTTCGCAGATCTGGCGCAGTTCCAGCTTGGAAATGTCCTTCTTCTTATCACCGACGGAGGACAGAGCCTTCAGCTCGATTGGCAGGCCGTGGGTATCAAAGCCGGGCACATAGGGAGCCTGGAAACCCTCCATGTTCTTATCGCGGATAATGATATCCTTGATGATCTTGTTCAGGGCAGTACCCATGTGGATATTGCCGTTTGCGTACGGAGGGCCGTCGTGCAGGATGAACTGCGGCTTGCCCTCGTTGTGCTTCATGAGCTGATTGTACAGGTCGTTGTCGTCCCAATCCTTGAGCATGACCGGCTCCTTCTTGGGCAGGCCGGCACGCATTTCAAACAGAGTCTTGGGCAGGTTCAGAGTACTATCGTACTGCGATTTGTTCTTAGCCAATGGTTTACACTCTCCTCTATATTTCCTTATGGGGTTGCCTTACTCGCTGAACTTGACACCCTGAAAAGCATCGTAGTCCGGCTCGTCCGGCTTAAAATCAGCAGGAGGCGCAGGCGGCGGGTCCAGCTTGAGCTGGCTCTCATCCTTTGCCCAGAAATCCTCGCTGCTGTCAGCTGCCTTGTCGTCGTCATTTTCAACAACGGCAGCAGGTTCTGCATCTTCCTGTGCGGGCTGTGCAGGCTCTGCTTCCGGCTCCTGCACGTCCGCTGCCTGCGGCTGGGCTGCAGCGGCAGGCTCACTTTCCTCTGCAGCAGGCTCTGCCTGTTCGGCATCCTGTGCAGCCGTTTCCTTCTGGAACTCCGGCAGACGGCTCAGCGACTCCACATGGCTGCGGTACAGGTTGAGCACATCAGACTTGAAGCGGGTCACTTCCAGACGCACGCGGTCATACTCGCGCTCCTCTGCAAGGCGCTTCTCGTTTGCTTCGTTCTCGATCTCGTCTGCACGGTCGTTTGCCTTCTGCAGCAGTTCGTTGGCATCGCGGATGATATCATCACCGCGCAGATTTGCACGATGGATGATCTCTTCTGCTTTCTGGTTTGCTTCGCGGATGACATTTTCGCCCATGCGCTGTGCATTGATCAGCGCGCTCTTGAGCATTTCACCATCTGCCTCAAAGCTCTTCAGTTCATCGTGCAGCTTCTGGTTTTCAGCAGTCAGGTCCGCAATCTGCTTGCGAAGCTGTTCCGCCTGCGCATCGTCGTCCCGCAGCTGTTCTTCCACCTTATCCAGAAAACGGTCTACGTCCTCTGTGCGGTAGCCGCGGAGGTTTTTCTCAAATTGCACAGAACGGACATCCTGCGGAGTCAGCATAGTCATTTCCTCCCGTTGCTTTTAATATTGAAAAAATTCGATGATTGACCGATCTTTTCTGCTTTTGCCGGGCAGTGCAGTCAGGTTGAAGCGGCCCTTGCCGCGCACCGTGAACACATCGCCCTCATATACCTGCGCATGAGGTTTATCCGCCGGCAGGTGGTTGATCTCCACCCTGCCCGCCTCAATCAGTTCCGAAGCCTGTCCTCGGCTGCAGTGCAGCATAGCTGCCAGCACAGCGTCCAGCCGCAGGGACGATACCGTTGCACTGTGCATCTCACGCTCCGCCTGCGGAAACTGCGGCACCTCGTCCAGCGTCAGCAGTTCCGTGGTCAGCTCCGTGTGTCCAGCCTGAAACAGTTCCCGGCAGATCAGCTGTGCTGCCGGTTCCAGCGCAAACACATAAGCTGTGCCCGGCTGATCCTCCGGCAGAACGATATCTCCCAGCGCCTCGCGCCGCAGCTCAAGGCCCATCAGACTGCCCAGGTAATCCTTGTGGGCGGGCAGCGCAGCCCCCGCCTGTGCACGGCATTGCAGCCGCACACAGCAGATGGGTGCTTCGCCGCAGCTGTACTCCGGCTCGATGCAGAGCACCCTGCGCTCCGCATTCAGCCAGCCGCCCTCAAACCGGAAGCCCTCCTGCACACCGGCACGGCCCAGTGCCGCGCGGGCCAAGTCCTGCTCGCGGTCACTCAGGAAAGCCGAATACCGCGCAATGTCCCGGGAAAAGGCCGTGTGGGCCAAGTCCTCGATATGGCGCATGAGATAGCGTTCTTCATCGGTACGCGCAGGGATGAACCCGCGCGCCGCCTTGGGCTGCGGATCAATAGAACGCGCCATTGTTCTCCAGCTCGTCCAGCAGATCACCCATGATATCCACGTTGTACGGAGTGATGATGAAGGTGCTGTTGGCCACGCGCTTGATCTGGCCATTGTTTGCATATGCAACACCGGACAGGAAATCCACCAGACGGCGGGACACTTCCTTGTTGGTGGACTCCAGATTGAGCACCACGGTGCGCTTGTTGTTCAGGTGGTCAGCAATGGTACTGGCATCCTCAAAACGCTCAGGCTTGACCAGAACGACCTTGAGCTGAGTGGTGGCATTGATGTTGACCACCTTTCCGTTCTTCTTGGCACCCTCAACAGGCTCTTCATTTTCGTCGTCAGCACCAAGGCCGATGCCATTGTTATTGTTTACCATCTGGGGGCCATCGTCAATGTACTGATCCTCGTAATCGTCTTCCTGGTCAAACAGACCTTTCTTAATGCTGTCAAGCAAAGACATACAATCTGCTCCTTTCATTCGGGCAGCATGGCGCTGCCTGGCGTTCTTTGCAAATAGATGCAAATAATAGCTTTATCTATTATCGGATTTTTTGCCTCAGATGTCAATAACTACAAAAGCTTTCCATCATACAAATTTTGTCCGGAAACGATTATTTCGTCATAAAGCCTCACCTTGCTGACCGAGCCCTCGGTCCCTTCGGGCAGAACAAGGATGTAATCGCCGTCCGTGATGAGGGGATGGTCTGCGTCCACCGGGTCGATCCGGCAGAAGCGGGCAATGTTGCCAAGTTTCACGTACACACCGGGAATGTAGTTTTCGCCCTGCGTTTGTGCCTCGGTGCCATCCTCTTTTAAATAGTGCACAGCCGCAGCAGGCACCCGCAGGCCGCTGCGCTCTCCTACCGAGATGCGTGCTGCAGCCCGGTTCAGGCAAAGCACATCGCCGTTGATGGAGTTGCAGGCAAGCACAAAGCGGGCAAGGCCGCTGTCCTGATCGATCTCCACCTCGGTGACGGTGGCCTTGAGGCTGTTCTCCACCTGACCCGGGAAGCTGATCTCCACCGCTGTGCTCAGCGGCTTGCCGTTCTGACCCAGCAGCTTTTCGCCCTGCTTTGCAGTGCACACGCCCACATAGCGCCATGTGAACCCTGCCACGATCTTACCGGCGCAGCCGTCCAGTGCCAGCACTGGGTCGGACTGCAGATAGCCCTGCAGCTCCTGTGCGTTCAGTGCAAGGATATCATCGGCACTGGCATTGAGCCGTCCGCTGCTGGAAGAGCGCACAAAATAGCCGGTCTGCGGTGCAGTGATCTGCGCCGGGCTGCCCAGCTGCGCCTGCACGCTCTGGGACTGCTGGACCAGCGCAGTGATCTGATCGGTAAAGTTTGCAGCTTCGCCCGTTACCACCCAGAGCTTGTTCTGGGCCAGCAGGTAGGCATTGGCATCATCATCCACCGCTTCATAATCGCTGTCGTCCAGCGTATCCAGCAGGTCATACAGCGCAGAAGAACGTTCTTTTAAAAGGGTATCCAGCTGCAGCGCAGAAGTGTTCTGCGATTTCTGCAGCAGGTCGATCTGATCATTCAGCTGGTTCAGCTGCAGGCGCAGCGAAGCCTGCGAAGCGTTGCTGTACACCTCTGCCACTGCAGTGCCCGCTGAAACACGCTCGCCGTCGGCAGCAAGATATCCAAGGTTTCCGCTGCCTGCCACATAGCTTTCGTCGAACAGCAGAACTCCGTCGGCTTCCACCGTATCCGAAATGACCGCAGGCAGCGCAGTCTCATAAACATTCTGCGGAAACAGGATATGTGCGGCCTGATACACCACATAAATTGCTGCCAGCAGCAGAAACGCGATCAGCACGCCTGCCAGAGTGGTAAGCACATGCGGCGCATGGCGTTCCTTCTGGGTCTCATCCGGCATATCGATCATCCTTTCGCTAAAAATTCGCTAGTTTTGCGGATGGCAGTCTGCACTGCATCCGGTGCACCGGCATCCAGCCAGACCACACCGTCCATATGGCGGAACCAGGTCAACTGGCGCTTGGCATAGTTGCGGGACGCCTGCTTGAGCTTTTCCGTGCAGGCTTCCAGTGGAGCCGTCTGCTCAAAATACGGAAAGAACTCCTTGTATCCGATGGCCTGCGCTGCCGTGCGGAAGCTTTCCCGGTTCTGCCAGACATGCTCCGCTTCCTTTATAAGGCCCGCTTCCAGCATTTTGTCCACACGCAGGTCAATGCGGCGGTAAAGTACCGCGCGCTCTGGGAAATCCAGACCGAGGATCAGGCTGCGGTAGGGCCGCTCCGGTGGGAGAGACTCCGCTTTCTGTTCGCTCAGCTTTTTGCCAGTGGCACGGTAATGCTCGAGTGCGCGCAGCACCCGCACCTGATTGTTCGGGTGGATAGCCGCAGCAGCTTCCGGGTCGGCCTGCTTCAGTTCTTCGTACATGGCAGCACCGCCTTTTGCAGCCAGTTCCGCCGCCAGCTGCTCCCGCAGACCGGCAGGTGCTTTTTCCTCTGTAAAGCGCACCCCATACAGAAAGCTCTGAACATACAGCCCTGTGCCGCCCACAAGGATGGGCAGCTTCTTCCGGGCAGAGATCTCTTCTTCCAGCTTTCCGGCCATGGCGGTAAAGTCTGCCACGCTGAAAGCCTTGTCCGGCGTAAGGATATCCACGCCGTGATGCGGGATACCGCAGGTCTCCTCCGGTGTTACCTTTGCCGTGCCTATGTCCAGACCTTTATAGATCTGCATGGAATCACAGCTGATGACCTCGCCGGAAAAATGTTTTGCAAGTTCTACGCCCAGCGCTGTCTTTCCGGTTGCGGTAGGGCCGACGACGGCCACCACGGGATGTTTATACGATGCGTCCAAACTGCTTTTCCAGCTCCTTCCGGGTCAATTTGAGTACGCAGGGACGGCCATGCGGGCAGAACGGCGGCACCTCGCCGGAAAGGATCTTTTCGGCCAGCGCCAGCAGTTCCTGCGGCGAGGACTTGTCCCCCGCCTTGATGGCTGCACGGCAGGAGATAGAATGCAGCACCCACTCGGTGTGCTCGTTCAGCGCATCATGGCCGCCCTTGAGCAGCTTATTTGCGATCTCCACCAGCAGGCTTTCGGCATTCTGCGGCTCCACATCTGCGGGCACCGCGCGCAGCACCACGGTATTGCCGCCAAAGTCCGCGATCTCAAGGCCCGCATTTTCCAGCAGAGGAATGTTATCCAGCAGGGCCTGCTTTTCCTCCGCAGCAAGGTCGATGGCAGCAGGCTCCAGCAGCATCTGGCTGGGCACATTGCCATAGTTCGCGGCTAGTTTTTCGTACAGCTGGCGCTCGTGGGCAGCGTGTTTATCGATCAGGCACAGTTCGTCGCCGCGTTCTGCAAGGATATATGTTCTGAACACCTCGCCCACATAGCGCAGCGGTTCCGGCTGATCCGCCGTCGGATCAAAGTTCATCTGCTCCGGCTCGGCCAGTACAGTTTCCTGTTCTGCCGCTTCCGGCGCATCCGGTTCTGTTTCTACACAGGGTGCACTCTCAGGTTCTTCCTTTGGTGCTTCCTGCGCAGGGTTCCACGCTGCCATATGGTCCTGAGGCGAATGCAGTTTTGTCTCACCAAATTCCGGTTCCACATCCAGCTGCGTTTCACTTGCCGCCGCACGGAACGGCTCTGGTGCCTTTGTCGTTTCCAGCTTCGGGCTGTGAAGGGTCACGAACGGATCCAGCATATCCTCGTTCTGAGCACTGCCTTTCCAGCGCGGCACACTGGGTGCTGTCGGTATTTGCATTGCAGCAGACGGGGCAGGCTGCTGCGGTGCTGCGGCGGGTTTTGCCGGTTCCCAGTGCTGCTGTGGCAGAACGCCCGGGTCTGCTTGTCCCCGAATGATCGCAGAAAGGCCTGTAAAGCTATTATTCTTTACATCATTTTTGATTATATCAGTGTCTTTTTTTGAATTTTCAGCTTTTTCTTCTTTGTCTGCTTCAAAGGTAAAAAGCCGTTCACCGGTGCCGGGCTGAGCCAAGGCCAGCTTGACGGCATGATACACCACATCAAAGACATCATTTTCGCGGGCAAAGCGGGCTTCGATCTTGGCCGGATGCACATTGACATCCACAAGGTCGGCCGGCATTTCCAGCAGCAGAATGCCGCCCGGGAACTTGCCCTGCATCATGGTACCCTTGAACGCCATCTCCATACCGGCCATCATGGTGCGGTTGCGCACATAGCGGCCATTGATGTAAAAATGCTGCATACTTCGGCTGGCGCGGCAGCTTTTGGGCGGGGTGACCAGACCGGTGATGCGGTACACGCCCTCCTGATTTTTCAGCTCAATGAGGTCCCGGCTGAACTCCCGGCCCAGCACCGCATAGGCTGCACCGCGCAGCTGGCCGTCGCCGGGCGTGACATACTGCAGCTTGCCCTCACGGATGAACTTGACGCTGACTTCCGGGTGGCTGAGCGCTACATGGGTAACTGTATCCGACACAAAGGTGCCCTCGGAGGAGTCCTTTTTGAGGAACTTCATGCGGGCAGGCGTGTTGTAAAACAGATCCTTTACCCGGATGGTAGTGCCCACAGCTCTGGCACCCGGCTCACGGGAGACCTCTTCCCCGCCCTCAATGCGGTAGACTGTGGCAAACTCGTCCACCTCGGTTCGGGTGGTCAGCTCTACACGGGCCACGCTGGCAATGGATGCCAGTGCTTCACCGCGGAAGCCAAGCGTATGGATGTTGGTCAGATCGTCCGGTGTTTCAATTTTGCTGGTGGCGTGGCGGATAAACGCCGTGGAGATATATTCTGCCTCGATGCCGGTGCCGTTATCGCTGATCTCGATTAGCTTGACGCCGCCGGATTCAATGCTGACGGTCACCTGCGTGGCACCGGCATCAATGGAGTTTTCCAGCAGCTCCTTAACAACGGATGCCGGACGCTCGACCACCTCACCGGCTGCGATCAGCTCGGCTGTGTGCTTATCCAGAACATGGATCACTGCCATGGTGTTTTCCCTCCTTGTATGGTCTGGGTCAGGTAGAGCAGTTTCATCTGTTCAGGCTGCCCTTCAGGGTCTTTTTCAGCTCGTAGAGGAAGTTCAACGCCTCAATGGGGGTGAGTGTTTCCACATCCAGAGCTTCCAGCTTGTCCATCATCTCGCTGGGCACAGCCGGAGAGTTATACTCCTGCAGGGCATCAAAATCCATCTGCTCTACTTTATTTTTAGGTGCAGTTGCTTCCAGCGCGCGCAGCACCTCATGGGCGCGGCGGGTCACACTGCCGGGCAGGCCTGCCAGCTTTGCCACCTCGATGCCGTAGCTGTCATCCGCCGGGCCGCGCACGATGCGGCGCAGGAAGGTGATGTCCTCGCCGCGTTTTTTTACTGCAATATTGTAGTTTTTTACGCCGTCCACGCCGCCTTCCAGCTCGGTCAGCTCGTGGTAGTGGGTGGCAAACAGAGTCTTGCAGCCAAGGCCCTTGGCGGGGTCTGCAATGTGCTCCACTACGGCGCGGGCAATGCTCATACCGTCAAAGGTGGAAGTGCCGCGGCCGATCTCGTCCAGCACCACAAGGCTTTTGGCGGTGGCATTTTTCAGGATCTCCGCTACCTCGGTCATCTCCACCATAAAGGTGGACTGACCGGCAGACAGGTCGTCCGACGCACCGATGCGAGTGAAAATGGCATCCACCACACCCACATGGCAGCTGGAAACCGGTACAAAGGAGCCGATCTGCGCCATCAGCGCGATCAGTGCATTCTGGCGCATGTACGTGGATTTACCTGCCATGTTGGGGCCGGTGATGATCAGGCAGCGGTCTGCACCACAGTTCAGGGTGGTATCATTGGGTACAAACATGCTGCCTTTCAGCATCTGCTCCACCACAGGGTGACGGCCCTCGGTGATGGTCAGCTCGTCACTGTCGTCCACGATGGGACGGCAGTAGTTGTTTTCCGCTGCCACCTGCGCCAGCGCCGTGAGCACATCCAGCTGGGCCACCGCATTGGCCGTGCGCTGGATGCGGTCCAGCTGAGCGCTGATGCTTTCCAGCAGTTCGCTGAACAGGCGGTGCTCCAGCGTGATGAGCCGTTCGTGGGCACCTAGGATCTTGCTTTCCAGCTCTTTCAGTTCCTGCGTGATGTAGCGTTCGCCGGAAGTCAGGGTCTGCTTGCGGATGTAGGTCTCCGGCACCATGCTCTTATAGGAGTTGCTTACCTCGATGAAGTAGCCAAACACATGGTTATAGCCGATCTTCAGCTTGGGGATGCCGGTCTCCTGCCGTAGGCGGGCTTCCAGCTGCGCCAGAACGCCCTTGGTATTGTCGCGGATGGAACGCAGCTCGTCCACCTCGGCATGGTAGCCTTTGGCAATGACACCGCCATCCTTGAGGGTAGAGGGCGCTTCCGGGTCCACCGCCGCATAAATACGGGCCTTGATGTCCTCCAACGGATCGATCTGTACTGCCAGTTCAGCAAGCTCCGGGCAGCCGCAGGCCTCAGCCTGCCTGCGCAGGCCGGGCAGCCGGTCGCAGGTCTGGGCCAGCGTATAGATCTCCTTGGGTGTGGCAGAGCCGTAAACCGTGCGGGTCATCAGGCGTTCCATATCCGCAATGTAACCCAGCTCTTCGGTCAGGTCGCCGCGGGCCATGGTCTGCTTGACAAGGCTCTCCACAGCGTTCAGGCGGTGGTTGATGAGTGCACTGGAAATAAGCGGCTGCTCGATCCAGCTGCGCAGCATACGCTTGCCCATGGATGTACTGGTCTTATCCAGCACCCAGAGCAGCGTGCCCCGCTTTTCGCGGCCGCGCAGCGTCTCGGTCAGCTCCAGATTGGCGCGGGTCACGGGCGAAAGACGCATGAACTGGGCCTTATTATAGGTTATGACCGTTTTCAGACGTTCCACGCCCTTGATCTGGGTATCGTGCAGATATTCCAGCAGTGCCGCCATGGCAAAGCGCACAAGGCCGTCCGCTGCAATGCCGGTGGTCTGCGCCCAGTCGCGGCCAAACTGGTTTTCCAGCGATGCCGTCACAAGGCCCGGTGCATAGCGCTCCTCTTCGATCAGCTCCACCGAACAAGTCATATTCTTTTTGATGTACGCCGTCACCTCGCGGCAGTCCAGCAGACCCGGATTCATCAGTACTTCGCTGGGATGGTAGCGGCACAGCTCCGTAATGACCGCCGGGGCGATTTTATCTGCATTCAGCTCTGTGATATGGGCCGTGCCGGTAGAGACATCGGCAAAGCACAAACCTGCTTTCTTTCCTTTGAGGAAGATACTGGCAATGTAGTTATTGCGGTCATCCTGCAGCATACTGCTCTCAATGACCGTGCCGGGTGTGACCACGCGGATGATGTCCCGCTTGACAAGGCCCTTGGCCTTGGCCGGGTCTTCCACCTGCTCACAGATGGCTACTTTGTAGCCCTTGGCGATCAGCCGCGCCACATAGCCCTCGTAGCTGTGGAAGGGCACGCCGCACATGGGTGCCCGCTCTTCCATGCCGCACTGCTTGCCGGTCAGGGTCAGATCCAGTTCCTTGGATGCCGTCAGGGCATCGTCAAAGAACATCTCATAAAAATCGCCGATGCGGTAAAACAGAATTTCGTCCTTATGTTGTTTTTTGATCTCAAGATATTGCTGCATCATGGGCGACAGCTCTGCCATGGTTTACCCTCTCTCCCGTTCTATGGTTCTGTGCACAAGTTTGCGGCTTGTAACCGCTTTTGCAAACAAAACGCGGTCTGTTTTGCACAGCCGCGTTTTGTTTTTGCCGGTTTTAGTGGCAGCCGCCGCAGGTGGAGCAGCTGCCGGTGCAGGAAGTAGAAGGCTCCTGTACCGTCATGGGGTCGCCGCCATTCATGGCAGTGTTGATGATGGCATCGATATAGTTCACGAGGTTCTCGCAGTCACGCTTGGCCTCGTTGTAAGCCACCATGCCCTCGTTGCCCATGATCTGGCCGTACAGGCTGTTCACCTTTTCGTTCAGTTCGGCGATGCGGGCATCGTTGCGCTCGCTCTTGCCGATCTCATTGTTCAGATCCATGCGGGCGAGGTTGAACTCGCCGATCAGGTTCTGCAGCTCTTCGTCCTTATCGTTTGCCTTGCGGGTCTGATCCAGAACGAGGTAGCGGCTATCGGTCTGCAGCGCAACGGCTGCGCGCTTGAAAAGATCAATGCAATCCATTTGAAAGGTCTCCTTCTTATTTATACGTTCAGGGGCACTGCCCCGGAATCACTCAGGCAAGCTCACCCAGCAGCACAGTCGCCCGTGCGCCCGTGAGATGTACGTTGGCATAGCTGCCCATCAGGGAAGCGTCTGCCGTGAACTCCACCGTCAGGTTGTTGTCCAGACGGCCGGAGAGGGTGCCCTCATTGCGGCCAAAGCCCTCTACCAGTACCTTCACAGTCTGACCAACCTGCGCCTTGACCAGTGCCATGGCGATCTCGTCCTGAACCTTGAGCAGGCGGGTCATGCGGTCGGTCTTTTCCTTGCGGGGGGTGGGGTCCGGCATATCGGCGGCCTTGGTGCCGGTGCGCTTGGAATAGATAAAGGTGAACAGCTGCATATAGCCCACCTTCTGCACCAGTTCCAGCGTCTTTACAAAGTCTGCTTCGGTCTCGCCGGGGAAGCCAACGATGATGTCGCTGGAAAAGGTGATGCCGGGCACCGTTTTGCGGGCGTATTCGATGAGCTCAAGATACTGCTCCACCGTGTAGTGGCGGTTCATCTTCTTCAGCAGTTCATCGGAGCCGCACTGCACCGGCAGGTGCAGGTGCTTGCACAGCTTCGGCTGGGCGGCAATGGTGTCGATCAGCTTGTGGCTGGCATCCTTGGGGTGGCTGGTCATAAAGCGGATGTGGTAATCGCCGGGCACCGTGCACAGCAGGTTGAGCAGATCGGAAAAGTCCACCTTTTCTTCCAGACCCTTGCCGTAGCTGTTGACGTTCTGTCCCAGCAATGTGATCTCCTTATAGCCTGCCTCCACAAGACCGCGGAACTCGGCAAGGATATCGCCGGGCTTGCGGCTCTTCTCGCGACCGCGCACATAGGGCACGATGCAGTAGGTGCAGAAGTTGTCGCAGCCGTACATGATGGGCAGCCATGCGCGGAACTCGCTCTCACGCCGGATGGGGATATTCTCCACGATGACCGGGCGCTGGGCGGGCTCCATCAGCACACGCTTATGCTTCTGCAGCTTCTGGGCAATGAGCTGCGGCAGGGTGTCGATGCCGTCCACGCCAAACACAAGGTCAACGTAAGGATAGCTCTGGCGCAGCTTTTCTACCACGTGCTTCTGGTTGGCCATGCATCCGCACAGGCCGATGATGAGATCATGCTTTTTTTCCTTGAGTCCCTTCAGGGCACCTACGTTGCCGAACACACGCTGCTCGGCATGCTCACGCACGGCGCAGGTGTTGAAGAGGATCAGGTCTGCATCCTCGGGCTTATCGCACAGGCCATAGCCGATGTCCATCAGCACGCCCTTGATCCGCTCGCCGTCGTTCACGTTCTGCTGACAGCCATAGCTGTGCACAAAGGCCAGCGGCGGCGTATCATAGGCCTGTTTTACCAGCTCAGCGGCGATGTTATTATGTTCAAAACTAATGTATTCCAATCAAACCATCCTTCTCCGCCGGGCCGAAGTGCCCTGTGCGGCGAAAATCTACTTGCACTTTCTGAAAAGAGCCTTCTCTATAGTATACCCTGTTTATACGCTTCGGGCAAGAGGTTCCGTGCAAATTTTATGGTTCAGTGGGCGTTTTCCTGCGCCTGCTTCTCGCAGCAGGCCTCGCATACGCCGATCAGCACAACAGCGCAGTCCTGCACATGGCCCTTCTGGTTTCTCACCAGTTTCATCACCTGTTCTTCGTCCACCTCGGCATCGGTCACGCTGCCGCACACGGTGCAGTACAGATGGCTGTGCCAGGGCAGCGTGTGGTCAAAGCGGTCAGCCTTGCCTGGAATGGACACCCGGCGCACCCGGCCCGCATCCACCAGACTATTCAGGTTACGGTATACGGTGCCAAGGCTCAGGCCCGGGCATTCCTTGACCGCAGCATCATAAATTTCCTCGGCGGTGGGGTGGTCGCACAGGTTCTGCACCGTCTGCATGACCAGCTCACGCTGTTTGGAATATCGCATATCGTTCTCCTTTTTCTTTGTTTTTGGATTTTGGGTGTAAGGCGTGGCTCAGACGTTCTCTTCGCCCTTGATCTTTGCCCAGTAGGCACGGGACGCCTGCTCATTTTTGTTATCGCCAAAGGTATAATATTTTACGTCCTTGATGGCATCTGGCAGGTACTGCTGCTCCACCCAGTGGTGGGCGTAATCGTGGGCATATTTGTAATTCTGTCCCTTTACCAGCGCATCCTCACCGTCGTAGTGCTTGTTCTGCAGCTGGCGCGGGATCGGCCCGGTACGGCCCGCCTGCACATCCGCAATGGCCGCATTGATGGCATCATGGGCACTGTTGGACTTGGGACTGGTGGCCACCAGAATGACGGCATCTGCCAGCGGGAGCCGTGCTTCCGGCAGGCCCACCATGTTGGCGGCATCAATTGCCGCCTTCACAATGGGGATGATCTGTGGATAGGCAAGGCCCACATCCTCGCAGGCACATACCATCAGGCGACGGCAGGCCGAGGGCAGATCTCCTGCTTCCAGCAGACGGGCCAGATAATGCAGCGCCGCATCCGGGTCGGAGCCGCGCATGGACTTCTGATAGGCTGACACGATGTCGTAGTGATCATCGCCCTCCCGGTCATACCGCATGGCAGTGCGGCGGGTGACCTGCTGGATCATTTCCAGCGTAATGTGCTTTTCCCCATCCTCAATGGGAGCTGCCGTCACCGCAAAATCAAGACAGCCCAGCGCCTTGCGCAGGTCGCCGCCTGCGCTCTCGGCAAGGTAGGCACAGGCATCCTCGTCCATGCAGACCTTTGTGCTCTCCCCTTCCGAAAGCTTTTTCAGTGCATTGTGCACCCCACGCTCCACATCCGCTGCCGAAAGTGATTTGAACTCAAACACCGTACAGCGGGACAGCAGCGCATTATAAATGTAGAAGTATGGATTTTCGGTGGTGGATGCAATGAGCGTCACCGAGCCGTCCTCAATGCATTCCAGCAGGCTCTGCTGCTGTTTTTTGTTCAGGTACTGGATCTCGTCCAGATACAGCAGGATGCCTCCCGCACCTGCCAGCGTGCCGATATCCTTGAGCACCGCCTTGATGTCCCCGGTGCCGCAGGAAGTGCCATTGAGCTTATGCAGCGTCATACCGCTGTTTTCTGCAATGATGCGTGCCACCGTCGTTTTTCCGGTACCGGACGGGCCGTAGAAGATCATGTTCGGGATGCGTCCGCTCTCGATGGTACGGCGGAACACCCTGCCCGGTGCCAACAGATGCTGCTGACCGCAGACATCTGCCAGTGTTTTGGGCCGCAGACGCTGTGCCAGTGGTTCGTTCATCGTGTTTTCCTCCTCCCGTACCGAGGCGCGATTCCCCCAGCATTTTTCTATAGTATATCGCATTTTGGCAGTAAGAGCAAGGTTTTATCTGAAAATCATTCTCAGATAATTTTTGCCCGCAGTTTACAAAAAACGCAAAACATGGTATTATCGTATCAGCTTTTGTCGATAGGAGTGGATGAAATGCCTGTTCGCAAAAAAGCACCAGAAGACCTTACTGCAAAAAAGGCGCTGGCGCTGGAAGTGATTGACCGGTTAAAAAAAGAATACCCAGATGCCGGCTGTACATTGGATTATGACCACGCCTGGCAGCTTCTGGTCAGCGTGCGTCTGGCAGCCCAGTGCACCGATGCCCGCGTGAACATTGTGGTGGAAGACCTGTTTGCCAAATATCCCAATGTTGCTGCGCTGGCTGCTGCGGAACCCGAAGACATTGAAGCCATCGTCAAGCCCTGCGGGTTGGGACACTCCAAAGCGCGGGACATCTCCGCCTGTATGCGGGTGCTGCGCGATAAATACGATTGTCAGGTGCCCACCACCTTTGAAGAGCTGCTCGCCCTGCCCGGCGTAGGCCGCAAGAGCGCAAACCTTATCATGGGCGATGTGTTTGGCAAGCCTGCTATCGTAACAGACACCCACTGCATCCGGCTGTGCAACAAGATCGGCCTTGTGGACGGCATCAAGGAACCGCAGAAGGTGGAAATGGCCCTGTGGAAGATCGTTCCTCCGGAAGAAGGCAGCGACCTGTGCCACCGCTTTGTGATGCATGGTCGGGCAGTGTGCAATGCGCGCAAACCAGAATGCGAAAAATGTTGTTTGAAGGATATTTGCCGCTTTGCCCGGGAAACCGCCGGGCAGAGCGCAGAGCTTTAAAACTCAGGAGGTAGAATATTATGTTTGGTTTTATTTTCAGTCTGCTGATCGGCGCTCTGGCTGGTTACATCGCCGGCCGCATTATGGGCAGCGAAACTTCCACCGTGCGCAATATCGTGCTGGGCATTCTGGGCGGTTTTGTAGGCAGCATCGTGTTCGGCCTGATTGGTCTGAGTGCTACCGGCATCGTGGGTGAGATCCTCGTTTCCGTTGTGGGTGCCTGCATCTGCATCTGGATCGGCCGTAAGTTGTTCAACTGATTATTCTTGTGTGCAAGGCTGCTCTTCGAGTTTTTCTCGGAGGGCAGTTATATTTTTGCGTCACAGACTATTTGCACCTGTTCTGCCGCAAAATCAAATCTTGACAGCGCACAGGAAGTATGATAGAATATTTCTCGTTGCAGAACATGCAAGAAAATTTTATCTGCTACTGTGGCTCAGCTGGTAGAGCAGCTCACTCGTAATGAGCAGGTCGCCTGTTCGAATCAGGTCAGTAGCTCCAAAAATCCTACGAATTTACGTTTAGAATCGTAATTTCGTGGGATTTTTTTATTTAGTCTCGCAAGTTTTCGCAAAACCGCAACATAAACCGCAACATCGCCCACAAAACAAGACAAAATAAAACGCCCCGTGACACCATTTCATAGGGCGTTATATGCATTTTTATGCTTTCTTTTGGACAGGCTCCTTGAGTTCACAATGTAGGTTTGTCAATGATGAGTTGGTCACAGGATCTTGCGCAGCTCCTGCACAAGGTCGCCGATCACGATGGGTTTGGACAAAAAGCCGGTCATGCCGCTTTCCAAGGCATTGCGGCGGTCTTCATCGAATGCGTTGGCAGTCATGGCAAGGATCGGGATCTTTGCCAGTGCAGGGTCGCCCAGTGCGCGGATCTGCCGGGTGGCGGTATAGCCGTCCATCACCGGCATCTGCACATCCATCAGCACCAGATCATAGCTGCCCGGTGCGGCAGTGCTTACCTTTTCCACCGCCACGGCACCGTTTTCCGCCGTATCGACCCGGAAGCCGTACTCGCACAGGATCTCCTGCGCGATCTCGCGGTTCAGCTCGTTGTCCTCTACCAGCAGGATGTGCCTGCCCTTGAAGTTGGTGTTCTTTTTCGGCAGAAGCTCCTGCGCCTCATCCGTCTGTGTCTGGCCGATGGCGTTCATCAGGGTCTCGCGCAGGTCGGACATGAACATGGGCTTGGAGCAGAAGGCGGTCACACCGGCAGCCTTTGCCTCCACCTCAATGTCGGACCAGTCGTAGGCAGTCAGGATGATGATGGGCGTATCATCGTTCAGGCTGCGGATCTGGCGGGTGACTTCGATGCCGTTCATATCCGGCAAGCGCCAGTCGATGATATAGGCGTGGTAGGCGTCGCTCATTTCGATGGACTGCCGTGCACGCAGCACCGCTTCCTTGCCGGAAAGGGTCCACTCGGCACGCATGCCCACCTTGACCAGCATCTTTGTCACGCTGTCGCAGGTGTTGAAATCGTCATCCACCACCAGTGCCTTCAGGCCTTCCAGTTCGGTGATCTTTTCCACCGGACGGTGCTCTGCCTGCGCACGCATGGGCACACGAATGATAAACTCGCTGCCCTTGCCCTGCGCCGTCTGCACCTCGATGGTGCCGCCCATCATATCCACGATGTTTTTGGTAATAGCCATGCCAAGGCCGGTGCCCTGGATCCGGCTTACCGTGGAGGTGCGCTCCCGCTCAAACGGCTCAAAAATCTTTTTGGCGAACTCTTGGCTCATGCCGATGCCGTTGTCCTTGACGCGGAACTCATACTGCCCGCAGCCGCGCACCGCTCCGGCAAGCTGCCGCACCCGCACCGAGACCGTGCCGCCCGCCGGGGTGAACTTGATGGCGTTGGACAGCAGGTTCAGCAGTACCTGATTCAGCCGGGTCTTATCGCAGTAAACGTCCTCATCGGTCACATCCATGGCATCCATATAAAGCTCTAGCTGCTTTGCGTAGATCTGCCCGCTGACGATGGTTTTTAAGTCGTGCAGCACATCCGAAAGGTTGACTTCCACTTCTTCCAGATGGATCTTTCCGCTTTCGATGCGGCTCATATCCAGCACATCGTTGATGAGGGAAAGTAGATGATTGCTGGAAGCGAGGGTCTTGGCAAGATAATCCTTCACCCGGTCTTTATCGTCAATGTTGCTGAGTGCCAGCGTGGTAAAGCCGATGATGGCGTTCATGGGGGTGCGGATGTCGTGGGACATATTGGAAAGGAAGGTGCTTTTGGCGCGGTTGGCAGTCTCGGCCGCTGCAACGGCATCCGAAAGTGCCTGATTCACCTGCCTGTCGGCGGTGCGGTCGGACAAGACAAGGATATACTTGGTCCTGCCCTCTACCTCGCTGCCCATGGCGATGTTATGGAACCAGCGCCGCTCTTTGGTCTCCCGATGCTCAAACTCGAAATCCCATTCGCGTTGCTGCCCGCTGAGCAGTCCTTCCAGAAAGTTCTTGTCGCGATCCGGGTCATCCTTCGGGTGCAGCGCTGCCAGAGCACGGGCATCCTGCCGCACTTCTTTCCACGGGATGCCCAGCAGCCGTTCGACGTTGGGGCTGACATAATCCACCTTGGAGGTCTTTGCGTCCAGCATCAGGAAAACGTCGTCCACGTTCAGCGAAAGCTTTTGGAACAGCTCGTCCCGGTACAGGATCTCAGTGTCCTTCCGGCGCAGGGTCGTATGGCTTCTGCGCAGGATCAGCAGGATGATCAGCACAGCAAGGCCAAAGGCGATGCCCGCCACGATCTGCACCGTGTGGAACCACAGCTTATCCAGACTGGCATTGACAATGCTGACCGGCACAAGCCCCACCATCGTCCAGTTCTGGACCGCGGTATCCTCGTAGACCAGATAATAACTGGTGTCGCCCAGTTTGACCCGCAGGTTTCCGCTGCGGCCCTGCGCAAAATCATCCGAAAGGGCAAGAATCTGTTCCTCGGAAAGGTCGGAATGGTCGCGCAGCATCGCAATGAAGTTGTAAATGATTTCCTTGCGGTTTACGGAATTGTCAATCACCACCCGCCCATCCGGGTAGATCACATAGTTGCTGGCATTGCCCTGAAAAGCAGAGCTGTCCAGCAATCTCAGCACAGCGTCATTATAATAGGTGATGGCAACAGCATCGTAGGCAAAGCCCCGGTAGCTGCCCTGCGTTTCGGGGCAGATGAACGCAAGCATCGGGGCTTTGCCGGGCAGCGCCGTATTTACGACGATATCCTCGCCATCGGAGAGCTTTTCGTCCAGATTGGTCTGCAGGCCAAGGTAGCCGGTTCCCCCGGTCACGGTCATGTAGTTGCCGTCATAGGAAAGAAAGTAGAAGTCAACAAATCCGGCTGCCTGCTGTGCTTCCTCGATATAGGCCTGAATTTCATCCTCATTCGAGGTGTTTTTCAGAAAGCCGTTGCACAGATGCAGATAGGTCAGGTTTTTGCGCACCATCTCTTTCAGCATACTATTGGATTTATACAGCACCTCTTCCAGATGCGAGGTGCTTTCCTGATAGATGGTCTGCGACATAAACGAGATGTACCGGAAGCTGAAACCGGCTGCCAGAAAGACCAAAAGAAGGATGGCAGCGGCGGCAGGCAGCCACTTGTGCCGGGAATAGCAGCTGCGTTTGGATTCGTGCTTTTCGTCTGCCATTCCGCTCACCTCAGTGTCATGTAGTTTTCCGGCTCTGCAAGCGCTGCGCCGCCGGAGATATAATCGCGCCATGTGTTCTTTACCCACGTATCTTCGCCCACAGACGTGCCGCTATCGCTCGCAAGCAGCGCTTCCATCTGCTTTTCCGTTGCAAGGCAGGTCACGGTAACGGTGTCGTTATCTCCCAGCGGCTGCCCGTTCCGGGTGATGCCGATCAGGGTATAACTGCCGTTATTCTCTTTTACCTCCACAGCAATGCCGCTGACCACTGGCAGAGAACCACGGTTGAAGGGCACAAACCCGCCCTCGCAGCCTTCCACAAAGGCGTGGACGGTCTCTTTCAGCTCCGCACCGGTCATGGTGCGCTGGCGGGACATCAGACCGTTCGGCATGATCATGGAAGCTGCCATTTTCTGGTTATAATCCGCCTGCAGCACACTGCCGGTAAAGCTGTTTGCGGTGGCAAGCAGCACATCGGTGCCATACACGCCGCGCAGCGTGTTTGCCATCACGGAGAAGGCAGCGCTGCCGCCGTTTGCGTGGAATACGTTGGAATAGGCCTTCCCGGAGGTCAGCACGGTCTCGTTATCGGCAGGCTCCTCATCGGCAAGGAGCTGGGCATTGAAGGCCTGATACGCCTGCTCAGCGGTAAGCTCGCCTGCGATCATTTTGGAGACCACATCCTTGGAAACGGCAAAGAAATCGTTGGAGGCGATGCGGATATACATGTGGTTTTCTTCCACCACGCTGCGGACGTCCTTCAGATACTCGGTCAGGCGCAGGGGAACGTTCTGGCTGTAGCTCAGTACGTCCTGCCCCTCCGAGACGATGCGGTTCTGCGCCTGTTCGGAGAGCATGACGTTCAGCACCTTCATGGCTTTTTCACGGCGCGCGGTGTCCTGCTCCAGATCCCGGTTCAGGGCAACTTGGAAATAGGGGGTGGTCATGATCCACGGTTCGCCGTTCTGGCTGAAGAAGGGCAGAAAGATCGTGTCGATGCCCTCATCCTGAAACATCTTCACGCCGGCAGAGCTGCCAAAGTACATGGCAACTTCTCCGTTCCGGAACATCCCGGTCACATCGTCGTAATTCAATGCAAGATCATCTGCTGTAAGGTGGGTATCCTGAATGAACTGCTCCATCCGCTCAAACGCCCCCGGCCATACGGTGTCGTCCAGACCCACCCGCGCGGTGCTGGCGGGGTCGCTGTAGGTAGTGCGCCACTTGCGCCCCGCGGTGGTGGTAAGCTCGGCAGCGGAAAGCCCCTGCAGGGTTTCCATGCAGGTGTAGTCGTAGGTATAATCGGAGGTAAAGCCGCGGATGCCTACCTTTTCAAAAGCCTGACAGGCAGCTGCAAAGCTTGCGTAATCGGTGGGCAGGGGAATATCGTACTGCTCAAAAAGGCTGCGGTTGACCACAAAGCCGTGGGCATCCGCGCACACCGGCAGCCAGTTCACACTGCCATCCTCGTTTTTGAAGCTGTTGAGGTAGGTGTTGTACACAGCGCCCGCCTCATTGGTCATGGCAAGGTTCATCAGGCTGCCCTTCAACGGTGCCGCATCGTGCAGCGAGAAGCGGCAGCAGGTGATGATATCCGGCAGACCGCCGTTCTGCTGCAAAAACTTGTAAAAATCCAGATCGTTGTTGCCGACGATGAACTCAATGTTCACGTCCGGCAGCTGGGACTGGACATAGGGGGCATAGTTTTCGTACAGGCTGGTGCTCCACAGATACACCTGAATAGTCTGAGCGTCTTCCTGCTCCTGTGTTCGTTCCGCATTTTTTTCGCTGCATCCGGTGAACAGGGATAGCCCCATCACCAGTGCCGCAAGCATGGAAAATAGGCGGCGCAATGTTTTTGTTTTCATCCGATCCTTCTCCTCACACTTCTTGGGCAGCTATCGTTTTGCGGTTGGCTGCTTTGGCTTACTGATCATACATCACCGCCCGCAAGAGTGTGCGCTGTAAAACCCACCCACGGAAAGGATGCCGCAATTTTTGCGTCTTTTCTGTTTTGCGCTCTCCCTCTACCGCGAAGGGGCACAGAATGACAGAGACATAAAAATATTTTACCACTACCATGAAAAATTTTCAATAAAATTTCATATATTGAACCATAAAAGCTGTGTAGGATTACAATAGATGTGTCACAAAGTGAAAAAAGACGAATGAGTCGTTCTGTGGTACAGTTAAATTGCTACACCAAACATCACAGAAACTGCCGTTCAGGCATAAAAAAATAAAGCACCCGCAGCAATTTGCTCTCCGGAGATTCAAAACCTCTGTGGCGCTTGCTGTGGGTGATTTTGCTTTTGGGCGCTATTTATTTCAGTACATCTGCAAGGACCTGCAGCAGGTGCGGAATATCCAGCGGCTTTGCAATATGGCCGTTCATACCGGCCTTCAGTGCGTTCTGACGGTCTTCCTCAAAGGCATTTGCCGTCATTGCAAAGATGGGGATGCCAGCCTTTGCGGCATCCGGCAGCGCACGAATCTGCCGCGTTGCCTCGTAGCCGTCCATGTTGGGCATCTGGATGTCCATGAGGATCAGGTCATACTGTCCGTCTGCCGCCTGCTTCATCTTCCGGACGGCGATCTCGCCATCCTCGGCAGATTCCACCTCAAAGCCCGCTTCCTTCAGGATCTCCACTGCGATCTCACGGTTCAGCTCGTTGTCCTCCACCAGCAGGATCTTTTTCCCTTTGAAGGCCTCTGCGTTCAGCTGCACCGGCCTGCAGGCAGGCTCTGCACCGAACGGCTCTGCCAGCACTCTGCGCAGCTCCGAGAGGAACAGCGGCTTTTCGCAGAAGGCGGTAACACCGGCAGCGCGGGCTTCCTCTTCAATATCGGCCCAGTCGTAGGCGGTCAGGATGATGATGGGGCAGCTTTTTCCAATCACCTTGCGGATCTGCCGCACGATCTCGATGCCGTTCATATCGGGGATCAGCCAGTCGATGATGTAAACGCTGAATTCATCCCCCTGCTCCATGGCATACCGGGTGCGGATCACCGCTTCCCTGCCGGAGATCGTCCACTCCGGCCGCATCCCGATCTTGGACAGCATGGTGCTGACGCTCAGGCAGGTGTCGGTATCGTCGTCCGCCACCAGTGCACGCAGCCCTTCCAGCTGCGGGAGCTGCCTGAGCTCCACCTTTTGTCCGCTGAGCGCAAAGCAGAGATTCACGATAAACTCGCTGCCCTTGCCCGGCTCGCTCTCAATGGCGATGGTGCCGCCCATCAGGTCCACAATGTTCTTGGTGATGGACATGCCGAGGCCGGTACCCTGAATGCCGCTGACGGTGGAGTTTTCCTCACGGGCGAACTCCTCAAAGATGTGCTTCTGGAATTCCTCGCTCATGCCGATGCCGTTGTCCTTGATGCGGAATTCATAGCAGGCCCGGCCCGCAGGCGCACCGTTTTTCTCAGCAATGCGAATGCTGATCATGCCGCCTGTGGGAGTGAACTTGATGGCATTGGACAAAATGTTCAGCAGGATCTGGTTCAGCCGCAGCGGGTCGGTGATGATATCCTCGTTCTCCACATCTATGGTATCAATAAAAAGCGACAGCCGCTTTGCCGAAACATTGGGCTGAATGATGGAGCGCACATCGTGGACGAGGTCCGGCAGATGCACCGCTTTTTCCTCGATCTTTACCTTTCCGCTCTCGATGCGGCTCATATCCAGCACATCATTGATGAGGGAAAGCAGATGCTGGCTGGAGGTGGAGATCTTTTTGAGGTAGTCCAGCACCTGTTCCCTATTGTCGATATGGGTCGCAGCCAGCGAAGTGAAGCCGATGATGGCGTTCATGGGGGTGCGGATATCGTGGCTCATATTGAACAGGAACTCCCGCTTGGCGCGGTTTGCCGCCCCCTCGTGCTGAAGCGCGATCTCCAGCTTGCGGTTCTGTTCCTCCAGCTGGGTCTGATACTTCCTCTCCTGCTCTTTTTTCTGCAGCTCCATCTCCTGCACGGAGCGGCGGCGCAGCAGCTGAAGGATCATTACAAGCAGGATGTAGCCGACCAGAACCGTCAGGATCAGCAAAAGCGCCTCCCGGAAGATTATTTTTTCATCCGTGTACGCATAGAGATCGAAGGATCTGCCATGGCAGAACATCCCGAAATAGCAGCCGGAGCCGTTCCAGTCCCGGGTATGGGTCAGCTTCTCTGCGGCCCCGGCTTTGCGGATCCCCTGCGCCAGCGGACTGCCTGCAACATCCTGCCCAATCAGCTCCGGGCGGTTTGCGGCAACGACCTGATTGTTCTGCACGATGAACAGCGTGCCGCTGGTTTCTGCCGGGTAGCCATCCAGTATGCTCTGGATGGACAGCGCCGTTTCCTCCACAAATTCCGCCGGGGTGTACCGGTAGGCAAGCAGGAGCAGCTCTGTGCTTTCTGCCCGGTGCGCCGCAACATCCACAGCAGAGCCATCTTCCAGCAGGACGCGCTTCACATAGGTCTTTCGCGGGTAAGATAAAACGTCCAGAACAGCGTCATTTTTCAGCTGGTCGCCAAACCGGTCATAGCCGATGCCGTTGGTCGTGGACTCGCACCGGAGCGTGCCATCCGGTCCCAGAACCGAAATGCCGGTGAGCCAGAGCTTTTCTGTCTGCCTGTTCAGGCACTGCGGGTCGGAGAGGTCAAGCGCAGGATTCTCTGCCAGCTGATGGACTGCGACCGCCGTGCGGCGGAGTGCCTTTGCCGTGATGGTATCGTTGTGCTTTTCAAAGCTGGTGGACTGGGATTTGACAAACTCAAGGGTCTGGCAAAAGCGTTCCTCTGCTGTGCGCATTGCCCGCCAGCTGGAGAAAAAAGCAACACCGGCCATCAAGAGCACGCCGATGATCAGATAGGCTGTCCATATCCTTTTATCCGGGGTGGTTCTGTTTTTACGCGCCAATTGTGTCCACCTCCAGATACTGCGAAGCATTTTCAAGGTATCGGTCAATGATCCGCTCCAGCGTGCCATCCGCGCGCATCTGCGCAAGGGTATCGGTCAGCTGGCTGTCCAGCCCGCGGGTGTCGTTCTTGGCAAAGGCGATGCCCAGCCCGGTGACCAGCAGCGGTTCCTCCAAAATGCGGAAGTCTACGGCATTGTCCTTCATATATTGCAGGATGCCTGTCTCGTGGGCGGCGATGCCGTCCACATAGCCGCAGGCCAGCATTGCGTACTGCACACTGCGGTTTTCGATGCTGAGCACCTCCACCGTCTGCGGGATGCGCGGGTCGGAGCCGCTGAGAAAGATCTCCTCCGGCTTGCCGGTGCTCTGCACGGCGACGGTCTTGCCGGCAAGGTCGCTGAGAGATCGGATGCTGCTGTCGGCATCCACCGCAACCACCTGACGGCTCACCATGTAAGGCCCCGCCCAGCGGTATACCTCTTCGCGTCCATCCATGGAAAAGCAGCCCCAGATGCAGTCGATGGCGCCGCTTTCCACAAGATTTGTTTTCTGCTCCCAGTTGATCGTTTCAAACCGGGCAGCATACCCCATGCGGCGGAACGCCTCGGTGGCGATTTCCACATCGATCCCGGTGGGAACACCGTCATTATTCAGATAGATATAAGGTGGATAGCTGTCGCTTCCCACAACGATTTGTGCAAGACCGCTGTCTTTCGCTTCCTCTTCTCCGCAGGAAGTCAGACTGCTTACGGCAGCAGCTGCCGCCAGCAGCGTGCATCCGTTCAGGAATGCACGGCGTGAGATTCTGTGTTTCATTCGGGCTTTTTATACTCCTGTTTTGATTGCATCCGCAGCTCAGTTATGCTGCTGTAATTCTTCTTTCAGGGCAGCTTGGATATCCGTCAGGCATTGCAGCAGAAGCGGGTTCCTGTTGATGAAGTTTTTCCAAAAGCTGCTGCTCACGCGCTTTGTAATATTCCTCGATCTCGGAAAGTGTATTCACGTTCTAATCTTCTCCTGCATCATTCACATCGTTTGTGTGCTTCCTCTGCAGAAACGCGCTTGTCCGCTATTTATTTTCGGGGGGATAACACGGAAGCGTTTTACCGTCTGCTCCAGCGCAGCGATATCCACAGGTTTGGACAGGTGCTCGTCCATGCCGGCTTCCCTGCTCTTCTGCATATCCTCAAGGAAGGCATTGGCGGTCATGGCAAGGATGGGAATGATCCTGCCCAGCGGGTTTTCACCGCTGCGGATGCGGCGGGTGGCTTCCAAGCCGTCCATCACAGGCATCTGCACATCCATCAGGATCATGTCGTACTCGCCGGGCTTTACGCTGGCAAAGGCATCCACGATTTCCTGACCGTTGGAGCAGATGGTGCAGCTTGCGCCATTGGCTTCCAGCAGCATTTCCAGAATTTCGGCGTTGATGGCGTTATCCTCGGCGCAGAGGAACTTCATGCCGGACAGAGGAGAAGTTTCTTCCTCTTCCTCCGGGAGCACCTGTGCCTCTGGCACCGTATCTGCTTCGGCATCAACGGGAAATTCCAGCACCACCTCAAAGCGAGTGCCCTTGCCGGTGGTACTCTCCACATTGATAGAGCCGCCCATCAGGTCCACGATGTTCTTGGTGATGGCCATACCAAGGCCGGTGCCCTGCACCTTGTTGGTGCCGGAGCGTTCCTCGCGGGTAAAGGGGTCAAAAAGGGTCTTCTGGTAGGCCTCGCTCATGCCAATGCCGTCATCCTGCACCACAAAGCGGTATCGGGCGTAGTGCTCGTTTCGGGGCAGCTCGTCCACCTCAAACCGGATATGCCCGCCGGTGGGCGTATACTTGACTGCGTTGGAGAGAATATTCATCAGCACCTGATTCAGACGGTTGGGGTCTGCCAGCACGTTTTCGTGCTGCAGATGGGTGTTTACCGTAAAGGTCTGGCGGCGCTGGCCTGCCTGCTGGCGGATGATGCTGTCCAGCTGGCTGATCTGCTGGGGCAGATTCATTTTTTCCACATTCAGGGTGGTCTTGCCGCTCTCGATGCGGCTCATGTCCAGAATATCGTTTATGATGCCCAGCAGCAGCTGGCCGGAATTTTCCAGCTTGTCCAGATGTTCGGCCAGCTTTTCCGGCTGGTGCAGCTCGTTTTTCATCAGCGTGGTAATGCCGATGATGGCGTTCATGGGGGTGCGGATATCGTGGCTCATGTTGGCAAGGAAGTCCGTCTTAGCCTTGCTGGCGCGCTCGGCGGACTGTAACGCCTCTGCGGCAATGTCCTGTGCCTGCCGCAGCTCATCGTTTACCTGCGTCAGATGGATGTTGTATTGCTCCAGACGGAGGTTCGCTTCTTTTTCTGCCTGCAGCTCCTGCTGCTGCTTTTGCCGCAGGAGAAACCAGCCGACGAAAACTGTTATGACCGAGAACACCATTGCAATGACGATGATGATGATCATGACGATGCTGACCAGCTTCTGCGTATTCACGGCCACATATTTTGCCGGAACAAGGAACGCCAGTGTCCACTGAGCGTTTTCCATCTGCTTCAGGGCGTAGAAATACTCGGTCCCGTCCAGCACGGCGTTGGAATAGCAGGAGCCTGTGCGGTCAAGCCGCTCCTTTGCCACCGCAAAGGAAGAGCCGTGCAGATAGGACATCCAGGATAGCACGGTGTATACATTGTGTCCCTTCAGCAGTTCGGTATCGTTGGCGTTGAACAGCTTGAAACCATCGTCATCCAGCACATAGACGCTGTTGTTATTTTCGTAGGCATCACAGCGGAAATAATCGTTCAGCTGGGTCATGCTCTGCGAAATGCCAAAGTAGCGCAGGGTGATCTCTTTTTCTCCGCTTTGCAGTGTGATGGGGGTGGAGAGCTGTTCCAGGAACACCATCCGGGAGTCGTCCACGGTCAGCGAGTTGGAAACATAGCTGACCCACTGCGGAGAGTCTGCCAGATAGTTCATTTCCCTTAGCAGCCCCATGCCGCCATTCTCGGTATAGTAATGTCCGGCAGAGTCCACGGCAATCAGTTCGATCTGTCTTTCATGGTAATTGGAAAGCTCCGACAGCTTTTTCAGATAGCGATAGAACTCGGTATCGGTCTTTAACGGAGTGTAGTACAAATAATTGCATTGTACATTCACCTCGTCCCAGTGGGTGTCGATCACATCCTCCAGACTGCGGAACATCTGGTGGGTGACCTCTTCCATCTGGTTCAGCCGCTCATGGTAGACAAGGTTCTGGATGTAGGTCTGGCTCATGATAAAAAGGGTCAGGATGACCGCAACAATGACAAAGCCGGTGCCCCAAAGCAGCTTTTTATATAGTTTGTTGTTCACATCCGGTATCTCCTGTCCGTTCTGTTCAGCTCCATGCAGTGTCTGCCCGGCTGATGGTGGTGTATGCACCAAAGAAGGCTTTTGCAGCATCCATGCCCACCACGCCGCTGTCTGTGACCGTGGTCTCCGCAGCCAACTGGTCGCTCACACCGCAGATGGCAACCTGATAGGTCTTGCCCGCATCCGGCTGCACCGGGCTTACCAGCACATAGGGGTAGCCCTTGCCGTTGCCGTAGGCATCGTAGCCCGTGGCCAGCAGGTCGTTGATCTGCTGCCCGGTCAGGGTAACGGTTTGGATGGTGCGGTTCCAGCCGGTGGGCAGGATCACCGAAAGGTCGTAATCCGTAATGCCCTTGGCATACAGCTTGGCCGCTACGCCGTGATGGTTCTGATCGGTGGGGTTGCCGGGGATCCATGTGCTCAGCGACACCAGCGCAAGGTCGCTGCCGGTAGCCTGTGCAAAGCAGCGGCCTACCAGCATGGCACAGTCCTCCTGCGAAAGCTCCTCCGTAACGGTAGTGATGGTATCCGGGGTGTTGTTCACCACACTATCCTGATCCTCGTCCAGCTGACGGATCACATCCTCCATGGTGGCATTGCCCTTCATGAAGTCCAGCATTTTAAGGCCAGTGGTCACGATGGTGTTTTCCCAGCCGGAATAGATAAAGGGCGCGGTGTTGCCTGCATTCAGGGCATCGGCGATGTCGGCATAGTAGGTGCCGTCCGCTTTTGCGTCCTTGAAGGGCAGCAGGCTGCTTTTCAGCGCCGTTGCGGGCTGCAGAGCGCTGGTGCCTGCAACGGTGGAAAGCACACGCATCACCTTGAGCGCATCTTCCAGCTTCTGGGGGTCCTGCTCCAGCTTTTTATTCAGACCGTAGAAGCGGTTCACATTCAGCACAAAAACGTTCTGGGTGCCGTCCTCCGAGAGAAACGGCATCAGCCCGTATTTATCGGCGTTGCCGTCTGCCTCCACGATGCCGTTGGTGCCGCCCATCAGAAACAGGGTGTTGCCCTCGGTCATCCTCTGCCGGGTCACATTGTCGTCAAGAGCGTCGCCGGTGTCGTTCAGCATCCCGATGTCCTTCCACTTCTGGACATAGGCCATCGCCTGCATCATGCCGGGGGTATTGCTGACATTCGCCTTACCGGACAGATAATCCCGCTGCCACAGCCTGCCGTCCAGTGTGCCGAGGAAATCGGCGTCCGCAATGTTGCACAGATACTGGAAACCATAGCCCGGATACTGGATCTGCGGCAGACAGAGATCGACCTCTGCTTTCTTGGCCTTTGCAGCCAGTTCTTCCAGCTCAGCGAAAGAATTGGGCAGCTCCCAGCCGTATTTTTTCAGCAGGGTCTTGTTGTAGGTGATGCCGTAGCAGTTGTAGGTCGAGGGCAGCAGGTAGATGGCACCGTTGTCGAACACGTCCTGCAGACGGGACTCCACATAGTTATCCGTAAAATCGTAGCCGGAAAGGTCCAGCAGTTTGTCGGAGACCAGATCGATCCGGGGGTCGTAGTAGGTCAAGGTGCAGACGTCCGGCAGGTCGCCCGCCGCAAACATATTCTGCAAACAGGTGGTGGTGTTATCGCCGCTGTAGGGCACGACCTCGATGTTCACTTCCGGGTAAACGCTGTGTACCTGCTCAATAAAGGCTTCTATCTCCTTATAAGGTGCCATAAAGGTAATGGCTTCGTGCGCATCGTCTTTTTTCGCCGTTTCGGTCTTACCGCCGCCGCAGGCAGTCAACGCCGCCGTGGCTGCCGTAATGCCGCAGACCTGCAAAAAAGAGCGGCGGGAGATCTTTTTCATCATATAAATATACCTCCCTCACATTATCGGAAAGTGCAGTAGCGCAGTGCTGCCCTAGCTATTCTTACACATCCCATAGAAATCCACACACCCGCAGCCTGTCCGCATGGGCTTTGCGCCGAGCTTCCATAAAATAACATTATTATTGTACCATTGCAACAAAAGTGTTTCAAGTTGTTTTTGAAGACTTTTACATACGAAAGAACTTTTTATATCTGATTCTGCCTTTTGCATGGCATAAAATGCAAAACGACCCATTGAGGAAATAATCGTAGATGGTTAGCATGAATGGAAAAAATGTGCAGGCTCATCATCAACACTAAACCACCCAGTGTGAAGAAGAGCTTTTCACATCCGGCGGCTGCGTGGATCAGCTGCTGCCAAAGGCCCTTTTTCTGCATAAACAAGATCCAGCCCATGGAGGCAATGTAGGCCATGCCGACACCGAGATGACTGAGCATTATCTCCATGTTCTACAACACCGGCACCCGGCTGGGGCTTATCCACGAAACAAGTCATCGAAAAACTGAAACTGCTGACTGATGCGGAGTTTGCCGAGCTGGAATTTCCCCCGGACTGATTATTGCCGCCTGCGGGCGGCGTACATAAAGTATTTTGTTCTTCCAAAAGATATGCTATAATCAAATTAGACAAAATTCCTCTCTTCAAGCGATTTCTCCGCAATTTTCCTGTGGCTCTGCTCGTATCAAAAATAAGGGACCGATTTTTAATTGTCAGAACGGAGGAACCATTATGGCAATCTTTGAAAAGACCATCCGAAACAAAAACTTTGACAAACTGCTTCGGAAGCTGGAACAAGAAATCCCAGACAGCAGTTGGTCGGCAGATTTAGAGGCAGGCAGTGATTTCAAAGAGGGCGATGCCCGGTGCAGTGTCCGTGTATTTGAACGGTACAGCATGATGGGCGGCAACCGCCTGAGTCTGACACTGACCATGTTCCAGAATGCGGACAGTCCGGTTCGGCTGTCTGCCATCACCGCAGGAGGCAGTCAAGCGGTGTTCTTCAAGGTGAACACCCTCGGAGAAGAATCTTTTCTGAACGATGTAAAAGACCTGCTGGAAGAAATTTTGGAGGAGTAAAATGTTTTTTGGATGGTTTGACGCTATATTCAGCTTCATTTTCCCAATCCTGTTCCTGCTTTTTATTGGAATGTTTTTCTTTGCTCTAATTTCAAATCTCCGCACATGGAACAAAAACAACCACTCGCCGCGGCTTACCGTTCCGGCAACAGTGGTAGCAAAGCGCACCGATGTTTCGCATTCCAGCAGTGCCAATGCCGGAGATATGTCCGGTGCGCACGGATACGACACTAGCACATTTACATCGTACTATGTGACTTTTCAGGTGGAGAGCGGCGACCGGATGGAATTTGAAGTGGACGGAAGCGATTATGGTCTGCTCGTGCAGGGCGACATCGGAAAGCTGAGTTTTCAGGGCACCCGCTATCTTGGGTTTGAGCGGAGCTAAGTGTTTCTTACATTATATAGTATGGAGTGCTGTATGAACGATTTGTTTATCCAAGGGCTGACCATCGACTGGAACAGAGTTCGCCCATACAATTATGTTCGTCAGATTCCTGCCATCAGTGGAATCGACACTTTTACATTCCATAAGCCCATTACGTTCTTTGTTGGCGAAAATGGAAGTGGAAAATCTACGCTTCTGGAAGCAATCGCTGTTGCTTACGGCTTCAACGCAGAGGGTGGAACGAAGAACTATTCATTTTCCACATACAACTCCCATTCGGAACTATGTGAGGCTATGACGATTTCCAAGGGGTATCGCAGACCAAAGTTCGGGTATTTTCTCCGAGCAGAGAGTTTCTATAATGTAGCCACCAAGGAAATCGACTATTCCGATGACGATCATCCCTCCAAAGGCTATCACCAAAAATCACACGGTGAAAGTTTCCTCGCCATTGCGCAGGACTACATGGGTGCAGATGGAGTCTATATTTTTGACGAGCCGGAAGCCGCTTTATCCCCGCAGCGGCAGCTCACGTTACTGATCAACATTTATCGGTGTGCCCAAGAAGGGGCGCAATTCATTATCGTATCACATTCACCCATTCTCCTCGGAATGCCTGATGCTGAGATTTTTAGCTTCGACAATGGCACGATTCATCCTTGTCAGTATGAAGATACGGACAGCTACGTTATCACCAAAACATTTGTAAATAATCGGCAGCATTTTTTGAACCAGCTTCTGAACGAAGAAACGTAATGCCGGGAAAGGACATTCCATATGAGTGATTCTACGTTGAAAGAACTTTGGCAGCAGGTCGCTGAAAAGAAAAGCTGCGAAGCAAAACAGAAAGAACTGACCGCCCAGAGAGATACGCTTGCTGATCGCCTGAAAAAGCTGGAAAAATCCAAGCTGGCGGAACAGGCTGACGTGAACCGTCTGGAGGGACACAGCCTTGCCGCATTTTTCTATCAGGTCATCGGAAAGATGGATGAGAAGCTGGACAAGGAACGGCAGGAAGCCTATGCAGCCCGTGTTAAGTACGATGCTGCTCTCCATGACCTTTCTTCCGTTGATGCCGACTTGGATCAGATTCAAAATAGACTGGCACGGCTGTCCGATTGCGAAAGGCAGTATCAAGCTGCTCTTTCCGAAAAAATCAAAAGCATCAAAGCATCTGCCCACCCTGCCGCACAGCAGGTTGCGGAAAGCGAAAGCCGTATTGCCGCTTTGAAAGTTCAAAAGCGGGAGCTGCTGGAAGCTATCAACGCCGGAAAGACCGCCCTGCATACGGTCAATGAAGTTCTGGAAACCCTCGACAATGCCGAGGGCTGGAGCACATGGGACGTAATGGGCGGCGGTTTGATGGCCGATCTTGCCAAGTATGAGGAACTGGACGATGCACAGGAACAAATCGAACAGCTCCAAGTGGAACTGCGGCGGTTCAAAACTGAGCTTGCCGATGTTGAGATCACCGCAGACCTTCAGGTTACGGTGGACAGCTTTCTGAAATTTGCAGATTTCTTCTTTGACGGCCTCTTTGCAGACTGGGCGGTTCTGGATCACATCAATCAGGCACAGAGCAGGGTGGAAAACACCAAGGATCAAATCAAGCGAGTCCTTGCACTTCTGAAAAAGATGCGCGAAGATGTTGATGTCCAAATCGCTGACGAAAAAGAAAAGCAGGAGCAGCTTGCGGTGGAAACTGAGCTGTAGGGTTGGAGAGATTACTTTGTGTGCTCGGCGCAACTCGATCGTTTACCCGCCGAGAGAAAGCAACCGTGACCGCCTGTGCGGAATCATCGACACCATCCTTGCAGAGCAGCCGAAGGACTTTGAAGTTTTTCTTCAAAAGCTGATACAGCAGGGCTACGAGGTGAAGCGTGGCAAGCACACGGCGGCGAAGGGCAAGGAGCAGAAGATCAGCAGTGCCGACGAACTGTGGGAACGAGCAGCGGCGGCGACAGAACGCTATCATGCCATGGGCGATTCCATCAAGGCGGCGGAAACGAGGTTGGCCGAAATCGCCGTGCCGCGCTTCGCAAGTTGGTATCCTCCGTCTATCTGGAAAGCGATTTGAACCTTCCATTCGGAAAAAACGGAAAATTCTTATTTCAACTTGGGTATACTCCTGTTGTGTCCGACATGAAGAAAATCGTTCAGAAAACTGCCGCATTGTCTTTCCCCAAATGGGCGTTAGCCGTATGGGATATGGATACTTCAACATTATATATGGTCAAATACGACAGAAGTCATTGATTTTCTTTGTTTATCTGTGATACCATTCGTTACGAAATCTCCACCATTGCTCTCTTCGCTTATGGTTGAGACTCCGGAACTCAAAGAAACTTTCCGAAAAACACAACGAGGTGACCATTTTTGAAACGTCGAACTTTTCTTGTCTGCACCGCTGCACTTTTTTGCAGTGCGTTTCTGGCAGTGGGCTGCACTCAAAAAACTTCTCAGCCTGTCCTTCAGCAGATCGAATACTCCAATTTGGCAGATTCGGATACACAGGCTCTTCTTTCCAAGCTTTTGCAGGATGCCGGCGTATCTGACCTACGGATACAGACCTTCTTTGATCATGTGCAAAAGTTCAACAATGCTGTGGACCCGGCATGGCTCACCACAGGTTTTGAAAACGCCAAGCCTTTGGATCTGAAATACGATCCTTACTCCATGCAGGACGCATGGACGGAAAAATACGATACCTTCCCCGGCTGGAACTGTCGGATTACCGCTTGTGGGCTGTTCGGTGATTTTATCACTGTCACGGGCAAGGCAGACCTTGACTCAGCCGAGGACACCCTGTTTATGGACTATGAAACACTGGATTCTGACCCGGAATCCCTTTGCGGCGACGAACGGCAAAAGTTTGATGCGCTGTTCGCCCCGGTTAAAACCACCAATACGACCGATATTCCTACCCATTTGAAAACGATTCAGCAGGAATGGAAGAAACGCGGTCTCTCCTTCGTGGAAGATGATAAGATCCGTCTCGTCTCCGTGGTTCTGCACGATCAGTTCTCTGAAACGGACAATTCTCTTATGATCGGTCATGTCGGCGTTATGCTTCCCACATCGGATGCGGTATATTTCGTCGAAAAGGTCGCTTTTCAGGAGCCGTATCGCTTGCTGAAGTTCAAAAATCGAACCGAGTTGAGCGATTATCTGATGCTGAAATACGACAACTCGTGGGGACAGGATACCGCCCACACCTTTATTATGGAAAATTCAGACCTGATGGACGGCTGGCGCATTCTTGACGAACAGGAAAACGCAAGCTGAGACGGTTGTTTTGCTTTCCAAGGGAGAAATCGACTCAAAGAAGGTGCGGGTGGAGTTCTCGCTGGAAGATATGGATATGTCCGGCTTCCAGAAGGGCGCGACTTATGAGCAGATCAAGGCGTATGTGTTGGAGCATACCGGTTTGAAGGTATCTTCCCTGTACATCTCACAGATAAAGCGCAAGTGCGGGCTGGATGTGGGGCAAAATTATAACCTGTCAAAGAAGGAAGATGCCAAAGTGCCAAAATGTCCGCCGGAGAAGGAAGCGGCGATCAGGGATGCGTTGAAATATTTTCAGATGATTTAAGAGTCTATTGAGCAAAAAAGCAGTAAATCAATTTCAGATTTACTGCTTTTGCTGGCCGGGCCGGTGAGCTACGAGCATTCATGACTTTTTGATAACTTGTTCCATACTGATATATTAAGCGGAAAGTTGTGGCCCTGTTTTTTCAGAGGGAAACGAATGCTCCTTGAATATATCCCACAAAATATGCCATCGCTATACTCAGTGCAATGCAACATATACATAGTATTTCAGCAATTACCTTTTTTTCGATTATTTCATTTATGGACTTTCCGTAATCAATAGTAGACCATACCATTGAAAGCAAAAATAGAATTGAAATCCATTGAGTATGAAATGATAGTCCCATGCTAACAAATACATAGTTTGAGATGATGTAAAAAGCGCTTCTGACTACAACTTCTGTCACTTTTACAATCCGATTTCTCATAGAATTCTCCCTCTCTGATAATACTGTGGGCGGCAGCACTCCTTGCTGTCGTCCCTTGATTGCCTATCTGCAAAGGCGGGCGGGGCTGTCAACGGCGGCGCTTGCGCCGTTCATCTTGACCGTTGACTGGCTCGGCTGGCTTTGCTATTCCGTGATCTCTTTCAGTTATTGTCAAAGGAAATGTAGATAGTTAGACTATTGGGTATGTAGCTGATACTTAACCACTTTTCGTCGTTTGATAAAAGTGTCCCGATAGAAACATAGTTTTCTCCCTCGATTTCCTCTGACACATTTTCAATTACGGAAAAGCCTTCTTGGTTCAAAAGCTCCATATACTCGTTATAGTCGTTTTCGCTAATACCGGTAAGGTTGATATTACAATTCTCATGTTCTGTATCAAGTGTAGCCCATGCAACCGTACCAGGCGCAACAGGAAGCCCCTCTGTGTACTCATTCTCAGGCCAAACACCCTCGTCCAATTTTGTAACACTATTAGATTGCGTATTGTTCTCATTGCTTGTCGGTGTAGATGAGGTATTTTGATTAGAACACGCAGCCAAAAAAATCATAATCATGATTGTGAATACAGAAATATATTTCTTCATTGGTTACCTCCTGTTTTTGTGTATGGTTCGGATAATTAACAAAAGAGCAATAGCTGTTGCTGCAAACCCAATAGCCAAAAGGATTTGCGAAATATCAAAGGCAAACGCGCCCTCAATCTGTATATTTGTTGTCGCGTCGGCTTGTCCGATTGCTCCTTCTGGTACTTTTCCTGATTGTGTAACAGCATATACCGAAAAGGCAGCAGCCGCGATAACAAGCGCAGCAAGAGTAGAAATGATACCGTTCCTTTTTTTCGATTTGGTGTTATCAATGCCAAACTGTTCTGCGGTGCTGTCTGCAAATTCTTTTGGCGTCCCCAAACGCTGGATAATCTGCTGCTCTGTTTCTCCATGCTCCATAGCAGACGCAAAAACTTCATTCAAGTCACGTACAACCTCTTTTTTCATTTTGCGTGGTAAAGATAGTTCCTTTTCAACCTGTTTGATATATTGTTCTTTCATTTGGATACCCTCGCTTGTTGATAACTTTCTATAAAGCCGTTTACGCAGTTTTCATAGCTTGACCAAAATAAGATTAGTTCATCAAGTACATTCCTGCCTTTATCCGTTAAAGAATAATACTTTTTTGAGCCGCCATTTGCCGCAGCCGGAGCCAATCGGCATTTGATTAGTTCTGCTTCCTGCAAACGATACAAAATGGGGTAAATGGTTCCCTCTTTCGCATATCCCAAAACAGACGCACTATTGTTCAATTCAGTTATAATTTCATATCCATAAGTCTCCTTGCGTCCGATTAGGCATAAAAGTATCATTTCCAGAGAGCCTTTTTTGAATTGCTGGACATATTTGTTATTCATATCGTCGCCTCTCTTTAGCTTTGCTATTTAGGATCGCTAAGTAGCAACTATATTATATCTCTTCCGAAGTATCAGAGTCAATAGGCTTAACGAAAAAGTTACAAGATGTCTGTGTAAGGTAATGACAGAATAGCGGTGTGCTGGCGAACTATGCTTTATTTTGTTTTTTATCTAAATCATTCAATAGGGCGGTAGCATCCCTATTGGCAAGGGGATTCCAAAAGGGAACAGCGTTCTCCTTTGTCTGGGGTGTTCAGAGGGGATAGTGTTCCCCTTTGACCGGAAGAATCCAAAGAAACCGGCGGTTTCGTGGCACACGATTTTCCGTAGGAAAGTCTAGTGTGTTATACCTTTGTGGAGCAGATGGCAGCCGGAATTGTAGCACACCCTGAAAAGTGTGGCCACAGTTGCGGCGTTCTGGCGGGAAAGGTTGCCCCTTGCGGGGCAGCATAAGCGACAGAAAAAGGCTGGCAGGCGGTGCGGGCAAGCACTGTCTGTCAGCCGTGTCATTTGCGGAACAAAGGTATATCAAAGCCCCCGTCAGCCGCTGCTTCCCATCGTATCAGAACCACCACGGCAGCTTTCCGCGCAGGCTGTCCATCGCCTCGCCCTCCACCTTCTTTGTCCAGCTCTCGCTGAGATGGAAATGGAGTGCCGCGCCGATCAGCGGGTGCTCGATTCCATCGGTAAAGCCATAGCGGTACAGCAGATAGGTCTGCTCTCTGGCTGTCAGCTTGTCCAGCGCCGCATACAATTCTATCAGCTGCTCTTTTTGGATATAGATTTGCTCCGGCGTTTGGGTGTGAGGGTCGGCTATGGCTTCGATCCGCAGCATCCGTTCATCCTCTGAGAGAACGTCATCCAGATATACTCTCTGGAAGCCGGGGCCGTCTTTCTTATCCACCATCCGTTGCTCAAATAAACCGAGGGCGGCGCGGATGCAGTCCGTCATGGCGTTGCGGAGCGCCGGTGCTGCATAGGTCAGAAATTTCATGCCCCGTCCGGCATCAAACAAAGGGATCGCGTTCAGCAGGCCGATACTTCCCTCCTGCATCAAATCATCCAAATCAATTCCAATATCATTTTCATCCAGCCCCATGTTTCGGTATTGCTCCAGCGCAATTTTTCGGATGAATCCCAGATTCTTTTCCAGCAGAATGTCACGGGCAGCCGTATCCCCTTTCTGTGCCAGTCTGCACAGCTGCTCATTGCTCCGGGTCGGCATTTTGCTTCTCCTGCGCGTGGTCTAAGGTGGATTGGAGAAATTCCGTCAGCGCCTGACCGAACTTGTCTAATGCTTCCTTTTGCACACCGTCCATCCCCGCTGCGCTCTGGGTGACGGCGGCGGAAATCATTTCGGGCGTGATGGTCGGAGTATGAACATCCGCCCCTTTGGTGAGTTCGGTAAACATCTGCTGAGTGATGCCCTTGGTCAAGGACTGCGCTGCTGTGAAATCGTTGCCGATCTCTTTCTTCACTTCCCGCAGCGCCGCCATAAATGTGTTCTGTATCATCGTCAGGTCTGCCTGATATACGGGAACTTTCTGCCGGTTGACAGTTCTGGCCGCCTGCACCGACAGGCCCAGTTCTTCAATATCAAAATTTGTCCGGTCGGGCGTGTTGACTTCCCCCAGCAGGAAATCTGTGGAGACTTCAAACACTTTCGCAATGCGGAGCAAATGTTCTGTGCTGATCTTATCAGTCTTACCGCTGACAAACCGGCTGATGGCGCTCTCGGTGCTGCCGATGCGGGTCGCCAGCTGTGCCTGGGTAATTTTATGTTCCTTCATAAGCTCCTGCATCCGCTGCCGGATATTGCCGGGCAGATAGGCTCCCTCCATGTGACGCACCTCTCTTCTGAAAACTCTCTTTATCCATTATACCTGATAAAACCAGCGCGGGCAAATGCTTTCCGCTGGCTTCGCCGCTCTGAGGTCTTGCATTTTTGCAAGATTTCAGGGCGGCGTTTTTTCATTTCTTGCACTTTTAGCGGATTTTTCGGTTTATAGGCTTTTTCCCCGTATATTCAGGCAGACGGGCAGATACCGTCAATAAATAATGGAGGACAAAGCCTATGAATTTATTTGAAACTGTAAAATCCGCTGTCACCGTGAAGCAGGCCGCCGAATGCTACGGCTGTAAGGTCAACCGGGGCGATATGATCTGCTGCCCCTTCCACGATGACCGGCATCCCAGCATGAAGCTGAACAGGGATTATTTCTATTGCTTTGGCTGCGGGGCTACCGGGGATGTGATCGATTTTGTGGCGCGGCTGTTCGGCCTGAGCAGCTACGAGGCCGCAAAGAAGCTGGCCTATGACTTTGGCATCGACCCGGACAAGCCCCCGGCAGCGATGGCTTTGAAAAAGCCCTATCCGCTGGCGCGGGCTTTCCGCAACGATGAGATACACTGCCAGCGGGTGCTCTGCGATTATCTGCATCTGCTGGAACGCTGGAAGGTCGAATATGCCCCGCAATCGCCGGAGGATGAACTGGATGACCGCTTTGTGGAAGCCTGTCATATGATCGAGTATGTAAATGATTTGTTGGACGTTCTCATGTTTGCGGAACTGAAGCAGCGTGTGAAAGCGGTGGATATGCTGCTGAAGGACGGCACTATCACCGCGCTGGAGCAGCGGCTCAGACGTCTGGAAAAGGAGGTGCAGCACCGTGGCGAAGAACGAGCAATCGCGTGAGGCCAACCAGCCCATCTGGTTTGACGGCAAGAGTATCAATGAAGCCCTGTTTTGTGATGATTTTCTCGGCAGACACAAAATCATCTACACAAACGGGGCTTTTTTCACGCCTGATGGCCGCGTGACCGATGAGCTGCCACTGCGTGGAGAAATTTTTGAGGAACTGAAATGCTGTGCGGTCAGCAATATCCCCCGCAAAATCAGCAATATCGTGGAGCTGATGAAGCTGGCGGCGCTGGTAGAGGATTTCCCGCCGGAGGCTGACCGCATTCATCTGGCAAACGGCACGTTGTTTCTGGATGGCTCCTTTACGGAGGGAAAACCGGACATCGTGTGTTGCCGCCTGCCGGTGGCCTACAATCCCGATGCGCCCACGCCGACCCGCTGGCTGGCTTTTCTGGATGGGCTTCTTTACCCGGAGGACATTCCCACTTTGCAGGAATATATCGGCTACTGCCTGATCCCCAGCAACAAGGGACAGCGCATGATGGTCATTAAGGGCAATGGCGGCGAGGGTAAGAGCCAGATCGGCGCGGTGCTGTCCGCCCTGTTCGGCAGCAACATGAAGGACGGCAGCATCGGCAAAATTTCCGAGAACCGTTTTGCCCGCGCTGATCTGGAACACATTCTGCTGTGTGTCGATGATGATATGCGGATGGAGGCCCTGCGGCAGACCAACTATGTCAAATCCATCGTCACCGCACAGGGTAAAATGGATTTGGAGCGTAAAGGCAAGCAGAGCTATCAGGGATGGATGTGCGCCCGGCTGCTGGCATTCAGCAATGGCGACTTGCAGGCTCTCTTTGACCGCAGTGATGGCTTTTATCGGCGGCAGTTGGTGCTGACCGCCAAAGAGAAACCTGCCGACCGTGTGGATGATCCCGACCTGGCAGAGAAGATGAAGGCCGAGGTGGAGGGCATTCTGCTGTGGGCTTTTGCGGGATTGCAGCGGTTGGTAGCGAACAACTTCAAGTTCACCGAGAGCCAGCGCACCAAAGAGAACCGGGAGGCCGTCAAGCGGGACAACAATAACGTGTTTGATTTTCTGGAATCCGAGGGCTATATCCGGCTGAAAGCGGATGCGTCCATCAGTTCAAAGGATTGCTACGACATTTACCGGATGTGGTGCGAGGAAAATAGCCTGACTGCACTCAAACGCCGCAGCTTCAGCGATGCGCTGGTGGCAGCCTGCGGTAAGTACAATCTGGAACACTGCAACACGATTACCAATTCGGCAGGACGCCGGGTATGGGGCTTTATGGGGATCGAGGCAGTGGCAAGGCCGCATATAAACGAGTTTACGGACGCTTCACAGTGTACGTACGTACCGGAAGACTGGCGGGATTGATTTCCGATCTGGTCGCCGGTACGTATGTACGCAGCGATTGACCCTGTTACCTCATATATTGTAGAGGCGCTTCATTTGGATAAAGTGGTCGTGCCCATTTTGGGTACACCTATTTTGATGTGTAAAAGTGGTTATGGATATTTTGTCCACCACCAGAACCGTGAAATTCTTCGCGCTTTTGTGCTGTGAAGTAGGTGTGGTCATTTTGACCACACCTGAAGCGGTCAGTAAAAGCGGTGATTTTGCAGGCATATTTTAGAGCAATCTCAAAACAGCGAAATGTTTCTCTTTTATCCGTATACAGTTCGCCGGATGGCGGCTCACGGAACGACGTACAGATTGCAGCATTTTGTGACAATACAGCCCGAACAGTGAAAAGTCCCGCATTTCTGTGAAGTCGAATATTCCGCCGTTGACCAACGATACGCAGGGAATCATTTCTATCGCAAAACAGCATTTGCACAAATTTCACCATTGACCAAAGCCGGTGCGCTCCCCAGCGTAGCCGGTTCTTTTTATGACGCAACCGAAAATCATGTTTTATCTATCAAGTGACAAAGGGCTTCACTTGCGAAAATGGAGGAATATATTTTATGAAGTCAAGTATCCGAAACGAAATCAAGGCGCAGATCATCCGCGCCGGTTACACCATGCAGGAAGTCGTTGACCAGCTGCACGATGAGTATGGGTGGAGCGACAGCGTATCCAATCTTTCCGGAAAATTGCAGCGGGAATCGCTGCGGTATCGGGAGGCCGTGGAGTTGGCTGACGTGCTGGGATATGACATTGTCTGGCAGAAACGGAGGGATTGAGTATGGAAAAAGCACAATACGCGATTATGCGATTTGCCAAATATAAGGGGCCTGAAATCGGCAATATCGAGGCCCATAACGAGCGCACAAAGGAAAAGTACGCCAGTAATCCCGATGTGGATACCAGCCGAAGCAAGTACAACTTCCATCTGGTCAAACCGCCCGGCAAGTACCGGGCCGAGTCAGAGAGGCAAATTGCCGCTGCCGGATGCCGTACCCGGAAAGACAGTATCCGTATGATCGAGACGCTGTTCACAGCCAGCCCGGAGTTCTTTAAGGGAAAGAAACGGGCGGAAATTCGGGTATTTTTCGAGGAAGCTCTGCACTTTTTGGAACAGCATCAGTCCAAAGAGACAATTATATCCGCCGTGGTGCATATGGACGAGAAAACGCCCCATATGCACCTTTGTTTTGTCCCTTTGACGGAGGATGGCAGGCTCAGCGCCAAAGACATCATGGGCAATAAAAAGAAGCTGACCTGGTGGCAGGATGAGTTTTGGAAACACATGGTCAAGAAGTTTCCAGATTTGGAGCGTGGCGAGAGCGCCAGCCTGACCGGGCGCGACCATATCCCGCCCCGCGTATTTAAGGAGATGACCAGACTGACCAAACAGAAAAGCAAACTGGAGGATCTGCTCACTGGAATCAATCCCTTTAACGCCAAAAGCCGGGCGGAGGAAATCTGCAAGATTCTGGATACCTATATTCCCAGCGTGGAGAAGATGGACACACTGCTGCGGAAATATGGCGTAGCCTTCACGAAAACAGCATCCGAAAACAAAAAGTTGAAAACGAAAAATGCCGAACTGGAAGAATCTCTTGCATCGGCGCAGAAGGTCAGCACCCTAAAGCAGATCGAAGACCTCAAGCTGCGGCGCGACTATGACAGTGCCGTGGCGATTTTGGAACAGATACCGGCAGAAGTTTTGAACATCTATGCGCAGAGCAGCCATAGAGGAAAGGAGCGGCCTATTGAGCAAAGTTTATGATGATCCGAAATATAATGCGGCATTTGACCGCTGTGTTGATGTGATGGCGCGGCTGTTGCAGAAGTACGGGCCACAGCTGTTGGGGCAGATGCAGGAGACTGAGAAGGATGGCCGTACACAGTCTGCGGCATCAGGAAAGCAACCCGTTCCTGTGTATCAGGAATTTGACAAAGCCGCTTGATATAAATTAAATTTACACGTTGCGTATTTGTTTGGCGTATGCTATAATAAATACGCAACGTGTATTTTTGCTTTATGGGGTAAATGAAATGGACTGCAAAACCAAAATAAAAGAATTGCGGGAAAGCACTGGCATGAATCGCAAGGAATTTTGTAAATATTTTCAGATTCCCTATCGGACTGTGACAGAATGGGAACTGGATAACCGCCATGCGCCGGAATATGTACTCCGTTTGTTGGAGTACTACATTCAGAATGAAGGTCTGGCGAAGAAGAAAGTAACGGATGAATGTTTAGAGCTGGAAGAAAGGGGCGGCCTGCATGAAGAAAACTAAAACAAAATGTTATCTCTACACACGGGTATCTACATCCATGCAGGTGGACGGATATAGTCTGGATGCTCAGCGAGACAAACTGCGGAAATACGCTGAATACGAAGATATGGTAGTGGCTGGTGAATATTCTGATGAAGGCTTTTCCGGCAAGAATATTCAGGGCAGGCACGAATTTCAGCGGATGCTGCAAGACATTCAGGACTGCAAAGACGGTGTGGAATATGTGCTGGTGTTCAAGCTGTCCCGGTTTGGCAGGAATGCCGCTGACGTTCTGAATTCCTTGCAGCTGATGCAGGATTTCGGTGTCAATCTGATTTGTGTGGAAGACGGCATTGACAGTTCCAAAGATTCCGGCAAGCTGATGATTTCTGTCCTTTCTGCGGTGGCAGAGATAGAGCGTGAAAATATTCGGACACAGACGATGGCCGGACGGGAGCAGAAAGCCCGTGAAGGAAAATGGAACGGTGGCTTTGCCCCTTATGGATACCGCCTTGAAAAAGGCGAACTGTTGATTGCTGAGGATGAAGTGGACGTGATCCGCACCATCTTTGACCGCTATATTCACACCAACGACGGTGTCAGTGGCGTGGCAAAATATCTGAACCGGCAGGGCTTTGTGAAGAAGTTAAGGCAGAACGGCACCATTCCCGGTTTTTCTGCCAGCTTTGTGAAGAGTATCATTGATAATCCGGTATATATGGGAAAAATCGCCTATGGCAGACGCCGGACAGAGAAGAAGATCGGCACACGGAATGAGATGCACGTAGTTGAGCAATCGGAGTTCCCTGTGTACGAGGGGAAGCATGAGGCTATCATTTCAGAAGAAGATTGGAACCTCGCGCAGGAAAAACGGAAAATCAATGCTTACCGGCGTGAGAAAGTCAATGACCCTACCCACGCACATATCTTGTCCGGTATTCTGAAATGCCCCTGCTGCGGCAAAAGCCTGTACGGGAATATTGCGAAAGCCCACAGCAAGGACAAAAAGACCCGCTATTACTATTACTGCAAGAATACGGTGACGCCAACAGGCCACGAGTGTACCTTCCGGCTGAATATTGAGCAGATGGAAATGAACCGCATGGTAGCGTCAATCATCTCTGCTATGGTCAGTGACCCACGGTTTGCGGATGCAATCAAGGCGAAAATCGGCTCCGCTGTCGATACGAACGATTTGGAGAAGCAGCTGGAAGCATTACAGGCGCAGCTTCGGCAGACATTAGGCACAAAGGCCCGACTGGAACGGCAGATGGACGGTTTAGATGTGAATGACCCGTATTATGACCGGAAAATTTCTGATTTGCAGCGCCGATATGACGAGCAATATGGCGCAATAGATGAGATTGAAGTCCAGATTGACGATGTGCAAAGCCAGATACGGAGTATCCGGCAGGAGAAGATTTCGGGTGATAATATCTACCGCCTGTTGCTGGCATTCGATCAGGTCTATGAAGCAGCCTCCGAAGTGGAGCGGAAGGAGTTCATGCGGGCGTTTATTGAGCGGATTGAGTTATTCCCGGAAAAGCAGCCGGATGGCAACTGGATTAGGAAGATTATCTTCAACTTCCCTGTCCCGGTGAATGGAACAGAAGTGAAAGAATTGCCCTTGGAAAATGAAACAATAGTCGAAAGTATATTATTCGTTGGAAGCCGTCCAATCTGACAGATCATTCGCCCTCTGATACCAAAAAGACGCTGCAACCTCTTACCCAGAGGCGGCAGCGTCCTTTTTATATCGGAATGTTTTGTTCGCAGGGGAACTCCGGGCTTATGACAGGGTATGTATAATGTGCAGAGCCATATCAGCATTTTCTTTGTCCACAAACACCTCTGTGACATACTGCGGTTTTATGCCGAGGGTTCCAATTCTTGCTTGATCAAATGTGTTATGCCGATTGACATCTTTGGATTTACAATAGAATTTAATTCCAGCTGCCGCCAACGCATCTGTGATGCGATTGCATTGGTAAGGGTCAGAAACTGTTGCAACTAGCGATTTGAAAAAATGCTCTAACATAAAGAGACCTCCTTGTATACACTCTAATCTCGTACAAAGCCATCCGGCACATAATGGTCGCTGTATCCATTCGGGAGCTGTTCCAACGGTTCGCCGTCAACTTGATATGTCAGGTACATCTCAACAGGCAGGAACGTCTGAATCAAGGAATCTTTCTCATTTTTCAGTGGATTCTTCCAGATTCTTTCGGTACTGTGCCGGACTGACACCATACTCTTTCTTGAATACCCGGCTAAAATAGAGTGGGTTATCATACCCTACGATCTCTGCAATTTCTCCAATATTGTATTCGGTGTTCTCCAATAAGCTTTGTGCATTTACCATCCGAAGGGACAGGATGTATTGTGCAGGGCTTATTTTCATGTACAGCTTAAAATTACGGATAAACCAGTTCGTACTGATATGCAGCGATTCTGCGTAATCGTCCACACTGACCTTTGTATTATAATTCTCGTTAAAGTAGGCAACGGCGGCTTCGATTTCTTCGGGGATGCTTGTCGTTGTTTTCTCACTTTCCTGCTGTTGCCTGCTTACTAAAAGCAGAATGATGTTGAAGAGAGAAGCAATATAGTCTTCATAGCCATATTCGCATTGTTGCAGTTCCCGGATGATCTTTCGGAACAGCATTTTGTAATCCGGCAGTGTGCCGCTGTAAAAAACGTGCTTGTCCAAGGGTATTCCGTGATAGTTCAGGATGTTTTTGACATCGTATCCTGTAAAGTGAATCCAGAACACCTCTGGATGATCTTCTACATAGTAGACATACTTCTGGATTTCTTTCGGCTGATACAGCACCATGTGTCCAGAAGTCACCACTTCCTCAACACCATCGAACCAGAAGTGTGCTTTACCAGATGCCACATAGAGGATTTGATAGTCTCTGCGACCCTTTGCCCAAAAAGTAGGTAGCTTAGGGCGTTTTTTCAAGCGATAAGTGCCGCAGCTGCCTACGACCAGCGGCTTTGAGTAGTCTTTGAAATCCAAACGGGAGTTGTTCAAATATCCTGAGTTGAAATACATCCCTGCGTCCTCCTCATCTTCAGAGATTTTACAGTGATTTGGGAAATGTTCTATCAAAAAATTACAAACTCTTTGATTTTGTGCATATTCTGTTCCATCTTGTCTATATCTTTTCGTTCCATTAGATTCTATAATATTTTCAGACGGAACGCAAGAGATTTGGGCAACTTGCGTAATGAGAATTCCAGTCTGAAGTGCGCAGCAGATTGGTCGCGCCCACACAAAACAAGCAAGATGGGAGAAAGCACAATGACTGAGAAACGTTATCTAAAGTGGTATAATAAAGTCGGCTATGGTTCAGGCGATATTGCAGGCAACGTGGTGTATGCATTCCTGTCCTCCTTCGTCATGATCTATCTGACCAACACCGTTGGCCTGAACCCCGGTATTGTCGGCACTCTGATTGCAGTTTCCAAACTGCTGGACGGTGTGACGGACATTTTCTTTGGTTCTTTGATTGACAAAACGCATTCTAAGATGGGCAAAGCCCGTCCTTGGATGCTGTACGGCTACATTGGCTGTGCCATTACGCTGGTGGCAATTTTCGCCATCCCGACCAATCTGGGACAGTTTGCACAGTACGCATGGTTCCTGATCGCATATACTCTGCTGAACGCTGTATTCTACACTGCCAACAACATTGCTTACTCTGCACTGACTGCTCTCGTCACGAAGAACAGTGCCGAACAGGTCGAGATGGGTTCTTGGCGTTTCATGTTCGCCTTTGCCACCAGCCTGCTCATCCAGTCCATCACGCTGGGTGCTGTTACGGCATTGGGCGGTGGTGCTGCCGGTTGGCGCACTGTTGCAATCATCTACGCCATCATCGGTCTGCTTGTCAACACCCTCTCCGTTTTCTCTGTGAAGGAACTGCCGGAAGGCGAATTGGTGGATACCACCGACAAAAAGGAAATCGAGCAGGACGAAAAGTATAATCTGGTTCAGGCTGCAAAGCTGCTTGCTGGTAACAAATATTATATGATGATTTGCGTCACCTACATTTTGCAGCAGATCTACGGTGCCATGATCAGCATGGGCACCTACTATGCAACCTACATCCTTGGCAACCAGAATCTGTTCGGTGTATTCTCTTGGGCAATCAACATTCCTCTGATCATCGCACTGGTGTTCACCCCGACCTTGGTTGCAAAGTGGAATGGAATGTATAAGCTGAATGTAATGAGCTATACTCTGGCAACGATTTCTCGTGCACTGGTTGCTGTAGCTGGTTACATGGGCAGCGGCAATGTGACCTTGATGCTGCTCTTTACTGCAATCGCAGCTCTTGGTCAGGGTCCTTGGCAGGGCGATATGAACGCTGTGATTGCTGCTTGCTCTGAATATACTTGGCTGACGAAGCATAAGCGCGTGGATGGCACGATGTACTCCTGCACTTCTCTCGGTGTGAAGCTGGGCGGCGGTCTGGGTACTGCCATCACCGGCTGGCTGCTGGCAGCAAGCCATTTTGACAGCGCTCTGACCGTTCAGCCGGATTCCTGCATCAATATGCTGAAGATCATGTATCTGGTGATTCCGTTTGCTCTGGATGCCATCATCACCTTCATTCTCTCTCGTATGAAGGTCGAAGAAGCAAGTGAAAAGCTGCGTGCAGCAGTCTGATAACAAGCCATTATCATTTCTCCTTCATCTGCTGTTCCCCGGAGGAATCCAGCGATTCCTCCGGGGAGGCTGGAGAAATATTATAAAATTATAAAAGGTAAATGAGGAAATACTATGGCTGCATTTGATTTTGCAAAAGTAAAAGACCCCACCTTTTTCAAGGAAAACGTGCTGAATGCTCATGCAAGTTTCCGTACTTACGCTTCCCGCGAAGAATATCGGACAGGCTCCTCTTCTTTGGCGATGAAGCTGGACGGTATCTGGAAATTCGCCTACGCAAAGAACTACACCAGTGCCATCCCCGGCTTTGAAAAGACAGATTACGATTGCAGCGGCTGGGATGACATTCATGTTCCGGCACACATCCAGATGGAGGGCTACGACATTCCCCAGTACGCGAATATTCAGTATCCGTGGGATGGCCGTGAAGAAGTACAGCCGGGTGAGATCCCGCAGCGGTTCAATCCGGTGGCAAGCTATGTAAAATACTTCGAGCTGCCGGAATCCATGCAGGGCAAGCCCGTCCACATCGAGTTCGAGGGTGTGGAAAGCGGCATGGCTCTTTGGCTGAACGGGTCTTATGTGGGTTACACCGAGGACAGCTTCTCCGCACACGCATTCGACCTGACTCCCTATCTCCAGCCGGGCGTGAACAAACTTGCTGTGCAGGTGTTCAAGTGGACTTCCTCCAGCTGGTGCGAAGATCAGGACTTCTTCCGCTTCTCCGGCATCTTCCGCAGCGTGTGGCTGTACGCCATCCCCACCGTGCATCTGGAAGATATATCCGTCAAAACGCTGTTTGCCGGGGATGATTTTACTCATTCCACGCTGGAAGTTGCATTGCAGGTGGAGGGTAAGGGCGCGGCCCGTCTGACCCTGCGAAGCAGTGAGCTGGAAGTGTTCTCCGAAAAAATCGCACTGAACGGCGGCTCTGCATTGTTCAGCCATGCGGTGGAGAATCCCCACCTGTGGAGTGCAGAGGACCCGGCTCTGTATGAACTGGAAATCGAGCTGCTGGACGATGCAGGCCATCTGGTAGAGGTGACCGGGCAGAAAGTCGGTTTCCGCAAGTTCGAGTTGAAGAACAATCGGATGCTGCTCAACGGCAAGCGCATCGTGTTCAAGGGTGCCAACCGTCATGAGTTCAGCTCCATTACGGGTCGTGCTGTGGGCGTACACACCCATGAGGAACTGCTTCGGGATATCATCACCATGAAGCAGAACAACATCAATGCCATCCGTACCAGCCATTACCAGAATCAGGATGCACTGTACGACCTGTGCGACGAGTATGGTCTGTATCTGATCGCAGAGAACAATCTGGAATCCCATGGCACATGGGACATCCATCAGGCGGGCATTCGCGGCATCGAGGGCGTTTTGCCCAATGATAAGCCGGAGTGGAAAGCTGTCTTGTTTGACCGCATGAATTCCACTTACCAGCGTGACAAAAATCATCCTGCTGTTCTGATCTGGTCTCTGGGCAACGAATCGTTTGGCGGTGAGACCCTGCTCCAGATGGCCGAGATGGTCCGCCGCTTTGATGACACCCGTCTGGTGCATTACGAAGGTGTGGTCAACGATCCCCGCTTCCTCGAAACCACCGATATCGAGAGCCATATGTACAGCACGGTCAAGGACATTAAAGAGTATCTGGCACAGGGCGATAAGCGGCCTTATATCGAGTGCGAATACTCTCATGCTATGGGCAACTCCAACGGTGCTTTATACAAGTACACGGAACTTGCCGACCAGAAGGACTGCGGCTATCAGGGCGGCTTTATCTGGGATTACATCGACCAGTCCATCTGGAAAAAAGACCGCTACGGCAAGTGGTTCCAAGCCTACGGCGGCGATTTCGGTGAGCGTCCTACCGACTATAATTTCAGCGGAAACGGCATTGCCTACGGTGGTGACCGTGCTCCTTCTCCCAAGATGCAGGAGGTCAAGTTCTGCTATCAGAACATCGCCATTTCCATCGACAACTCTGGCTTCGAAGTCTGGAATAAGAACCTGTTCACCTCTACGGATGCTTTCGACTGCATTGCTCTGCTGCACCGTGATGGAAAGCTGTATCAGCAGCAGAAACTGACCAATATTGATGTTGCTCCCGAAGAGCGTTCCAGCTTCCCGCTGCCGTTTATGGTTCCTGCGCTCCCCGGTGAATATGCAGTGACCATCAGCTTCCGTTTGAAGGAGGACACCAGCTGGGCAAAGAAGGGTCACGAAGTCGCCTTTGGACAGGGAGTGATCGCTGTGGTCCGTTCCATTCCCAGCAAGAAGGTCACGCCGTTTACCGTTACGCACGGTACACACAACATCGGTGTCCGGGGTGAGAATTTCGATGTTTTGTTCTCCGATCTGAACGGCGGCCTGACTTCCTACCGCTATGCCGGCAAAGAGATGATTCAGGAGATTCCCCGTCCCAACTTCTGGCGCGCTCCCACCGACAACGACTGCGGCAACAACATGGGCGGCGTTCGCGGTCAGTGGAAGCTGGCAAGCCTGTACGCTACCGCCAAGGGCATCGGCAAGGAGATTCCGTCTGTTCATGGCGGTACCATCCTCCAGAACCCCACCTGCGAGGTGGAAGCCGACAGCGTGGTCGTGACCTATCTCTATAACCTCCAGACCAGCCCCGCAGCAGAGTGCAGCCTGCAGTACCGTGTGTTCGGTGATGGCCGCATCCAGACCACCCTGCACTATGACCCGGTGGAAGGACTTGCAGCAATGCCGGAGTTCGGCGTACTGTTCAAAATCGACGCTGACTACGACACGGTGGAGTGGTACGGAAACGGCCCTGCGGAGACCTACTGGGATCGTCAGCATGGTGCAAAGCTGGGCATTTACCAGAACAAGGTCGTAGACAACATGGCACAGTACCTTGTGCCGCAGGAGTGCGGTGCAAAGACCGCTGTGCGCTGGGCAAAGGTAGTGGACCGCAAGGGTCGCGGGCTGCTGTTTACCGCGGATGCCGCAAAGCCCATGTTCTTCTCTGCGCTGCCCTACACTCCCCATGAAATGGAGAGTGCCAAGCATCCCTACGAGCTGCCCCCGGTCCATTACACGGTGATTCGTGCTATGGGCGAGCAGATGGGCGTTGGCGGCGATGACAGCTGGGGTGCCAATGTCCACCCGGAGTATATTCCTGATGTAACCAAGCCTGTGGAGTTCACCTTTACGTTCCGTGGCATCTGATGATTGCCCGCAAATGATGTGTTCTCTGTGAAAAAAGCGAAAGATCAGCCTGAATCTGAACCAGCCGAACTAGCATCCCTTGTTGGAGAGCGGATCAGAAAGATCCGCAAAGAAGAGGGGTTAAGCCTAGAGCTTTTTGCTTTAAGCCATCAATGAGCCACCAGCCGCAAGTGCAGGGCGGAAACTATCCGCGCCCCTGCGCCTGATAAAAATTGGAACTTTGATTTTCTCGCCCGACTTTGCCACGGTGGGACGATCAAAGGAGCGTGCGTTTGAACAAAAAGAAAAAGTCCACAAATACTTCCCCTTATCCCGATGAAGTCTTTGACCGTCTGGCGCGGGCATTCTACCCGGCCATCCTTGCCTGCTGGAACAGCGAGGAAGGACAGCGGTCACTTGTCGGGGCGGAGGCTCCTCCATCTTGCTAACGCAAGACCGTTCGGTCGCTTAAAAGCCCCACTTGGGCTTTCATTGCTCCGCTGCGCTGCGCAAACGCGAGCTTGCCTATGGCGGGCAAAGCAGGCTCATCATGCAAACAACGAAAAACAGGAAGTTCCCATTGGGGAACTCCCTGTTGTACATATCGCTATCGTCTGTGGCTTTTGGCAGGGTGCGTCCGGGTGCTGGGTATTCGTAAAACAGTTTTCGAGAAATGACACGGCAACTGCCTGTCAGGATTGGTTACGAGTACCCGGCTAGGCCGAGGAAGCATCAAGTCCCATGTCCGCACCGTCAAGGTATTGGATATGGGACTTTTTGCATTTCAGGAACGTATACACCTCTGGAAAGGTGTAACACACTAGACTTTGTACCAAAGTCGTGTGCCAAGGGTGCTGCGCCCCTTTGGAATCCCTGCTTACATCGCCTGTGGGCGATGTAGATTCGCCGCACAGAAAGCTCTCACAAAAGGCACACCCGGCTGTCTGCGGCGAGGAGAAGGCACTTCTGCGGAAGTGTAATAACCCACTATGACACTTTCATCCCTGTGGTCTGCAAAGTGTAGTGGGCTCTCCGAGGGGGAACGGCTGTATAGAGTGCGTTTCGGGCAAATCGCCGCATACGTGTATACGGAAGATGGGTACGCACGTACGCAGTAAATCGGCCAAGTTCTCCCATGTAGAGGGTGTAATTTCGATAAAGAACGTGGTATAATTGACTCAACAAATCGATTTGTGGAGGCGATTATTTATGAAAAAAGAAACCAAGAAATCTATCTTATTCTATGCAGCTTCTGCTCTGTTATATATGGCTTCACTTATTAGCTTCATAAGTGGAAATGATAATTCTATGGCTGTTGTATGGTTGTGTCTTGGTTCATCATTTCTTTGCCTTGGCTCGACGCATCTTTGTTTAGGTTTGTCTCGTAAGAAAAAGGGAAACGACAAAACCGATGCAAGCAATAAATAAATTCCTAGTATATCGCACTCACTCCTAAGCAGGGTTTGGGGCAGGCACGCCCCAACAAGAAGCTGTCCCAAAAGGGCAAGAATTTTCAAGAATTGAAAATTTGTGGCCACGGGACGATTCTTGCTCTCACGAAAACCCATACTTTTTGAAAATCCGCTTTTCGCAGCCAAAGGAGGATGCACCATGAAAAAAGAGATCGAAGCCTTCGTCAACGCAGCCAACGAGCAGGAGTTGGAAGCCGCATGGAATAACCTCTCGGCAGAGGAACAGCGAGTTTTCGAGCAGCTCATGGAGGAAGAACCACCCGAAGATGCATTGGCATTTTTCGCACAGCTGTATGATGATGCCCCGAAAGAGCAGACCAGCGAGACTGTGAACATCTCCGAAAATGAAATCTATTTCAAGCGGAAGCCCTTGACCGAAGAGCAGAAGAAACACAGCTCTTATGTGGACGAGAACGGCAACCTCCATGTCAAGAACCTGTCCGCTTTCTGGATTCCAGAACTGACCACCACGGAGAAAGTCGGTCACACCACCTACACCGTGACCGGCAGCTATGAGGGCAAGGAGTCCTTTTTGAAGAAGCTGGAGCGCATTGTTGCCAAGAACGCCCAGCAAAAATTTGAAGATGAGGGTGCAGACGAATGACAACTGCGTCCAATTCTGCTATACTTGACCCGGTAACCAATCCTGTACCGACAGTTGCTCCACAGAGTAAGGAGGACACAACAATGTCTGGAGCAACGAATAAAATCACCGCACTTTACTGCCGACTGTCGCAAGAGGACGCACGGCTCGGCGAAAGCCTGTCCATTGAGAACCAGAAGGCTATTCTTCTGGAATACGCTAAGAAGAATCACTTTCCGAACCCGGTGTTCTTTGTGGATGATGGCTACTCCGGCACGAACTATGACCGTCCCGGCTTCCAGAGTATGCTGACCGAGATTGAAGCGGGACATATAGGAATCGTTATCACAAAGGATTTGTCCCGACTGGGGCGCAATTCCGCCTTGACTGGTCTGTACACCAACTTTACCTTTCCCCAGTATGGCGTTCGCTACATTGCCATTAACGACAACTATGACACCATTGACCCGAACAGCATAAACAACGATTTTGCAGGCATTAAGAACTGGTTCAACGAGTTTTACGCCCGCGATACCAGCCGCAAGATTCGGGCCGTTCAGAAGGCCAAGGGAGAGCGTGGAGTACCGCTGACGGTCAATGTGCCGTACGGCTATGTGAAAGACCCGGAGAACCCGAAACATTGGCTTGTTGATCCGGAAGCGGCTGCGGTCGTGAAGCGCATCTTCTCCATGTGCATGGAAGGCCGTGGCCCGACCCAAATTGCAAACCAACTGTGGGTGGACAAAGTTCTGACTCCTACCGCCTACAAGTTGAGCCATGGCCGGAGTACAAACGCACCTGCCCCGGAAGACCCTTATCGCTGGGATAAAAGAGCAGTAAGTTTGATTCTGGAACGCCGGGAGTACACTGGCTGCACAGTCAACTTCAAGACCTATACTAACTCTATCTGGGATAAAAAGAAACATCTGAATCCTGTGAAAAATCAGGCTATCTTCTCGGATACACATGAGCGCATTATCGACGATGATGTGTTTGAAAAGGTTCAGAAGATTCGTAATCAGCGTCACCGCATGACCCGGACAGGCAAGAGCAGCATTTTCTCCGGTATGGTCTACTGTGCTGACTGCGGTTCCAAGATGCAATATGGTTCGTCCAATAACAGGGACTTCAGTCAAGACTTCTTTGATTGCTCTCTGCACAAGAAGAACGGGAGCAGGTGCAAGGGACACTTCATCCGGGTAAAGGTTCTGGAAGGCCGTGTGCTGAACCATATCCAGCAGGTGACAGACTACATCCTTTGCCATGAAGACTACTTCCGCAAGGTCATGGAGGAACAGCTTCGGGTGGAAAGCAGCGAAAAGCTGACTGTCCTGAAGAAGCAGCTTGCCCGAAATGAGAAGCGAATCGCAGATCTCAAACGGCTGTTCATGAAAATCTACGAGGACAACGCCAGTGGAAAGCTGAGCGATGCCCGCTTCGACATGATGAGCCAGAGTTACGATGCCGAGCAGAAGCAGCTGGAAGAGGACGGCCTCTCTATCCAACAGGAAATCGAAGTACAGGAACAGCAAATTGAGAATATTGAAAAGTTCGTCCAGAAAGCGCACAAGTACGTCCATATTGAAGAACTCACCCCCTATGCTCTCCGTGAACTGGTGTCGGCTATCTATGTGGATGCCCCGGATAAGTCCAGCGGAAAGCGGGTGCAGCACATCCATATCAAGTACGATGGGCTGGGGTACATCCCTCTGGATGAACTGGAAGCAAAAGAAAAGGCATGACCGAAGTCACGCCAAATCTTCCCCATTTAGGGAACTTTTGCAAATACTGTTTTATGGGAACTCTGCTGGTGGACGCACCCTGTTTTTGTTTCATCGTGGTTGGGTGTACGTCAAAACGCATCACCGCAACTCCTTATAGGTTTCTTCCGGCACCGGCTCGCACCACTCGTTAGAGGTGTCTTCGCCGGGCACTTCCACTGCCAGATGAGAGAACCAGCAATCGGGTGCAGCACCGTGCCAGTGCTTGACCTCCGGGGGAATGTTCACCACATCGCCCGGATGCAGCTCCTGCGGAGCTTTGCCCCATTCCTGATAGTAGCCCCGGCCTGCCACGCAGACAAGGATCTGCCCACCGCCCTTTGCGGCATGGTGGATGTGCCAGTTGTTCCGGCAGCCCGGCTCAAAGGTGACATTGTAAATGCCAACCTGTGCGGTGGACAGGGGGGCCAGATAGCTTTTTCCGCTGAAATATTGTGCAAAACCGTCGTTGGATGCACCGATGGGGAACACCATTTCACTCTGGTGCTTTGCCTTGGCATCCTCTGCAGCGTCCTCTGCCCAGACTTCCTTGGCCATGCGGAAAGCCGCCCACGCTTTGGGCCAACCTACATAAAACGCCGCATGGGTCAGGATCTCTGCAATCTCAGTCCGGGTAATACCGTTGTTTTTCGCTGCCGTCAGGTGATACCGAAACGAGGAGTCCGTCAGTCCCTGCGCCATCAGTGCCACCACCGTCACAAGGCTGCGGTCCCGGAGGGAGAGTTTATCCTCTCGGCTCCACACCTGCCCGAATAGTACCTCATCGTTAAGTTCTGCAAATTTTGGCGCAAATTCGCCCAGAGCATCCCGCCCTGCGGTCTGTTTTACTGCCATTATACGCTCCTCCCCATCTCGTAAGCCTGTGCCATGGCAGGCGTACCGCACACTGCACCCGGCTCGTAAACACCACCTGCTACAAGGACGCCTTTTTCCACGGCACCTTCCACACAGTCTGCATAGCCCCGGAAGCAGGTCAGCGTAGTGTCCGCAGAGGCTTTTTCCTCGTCTGCCATGGTGGTGATGTAGTAGAATTCCTTGTCTTTGACCTCAAGCCACCGTGCCACGGTACGGTCGATTACTGTCTTCAACTGGGCACTGATGGAGTAGAAGTATACCGGGCTTGCCAGCACAATGACATCGGCATCGATCATCTTTTGCAGGATGTCTGCCATATCATCCTTGTGGACGCAGGCTCCACCGTGGGTGCTGCAGTAGTAGCAGCCGGAACAGGGAGCCGCCTTTTTCTCAGCGATCCGGATCTTTTCTGCTTTGTGCCCGGCATCCTGTGCTCCACGCAGAAATTCATCGCATAGAATATCAGAGTTACCGCCCTTCCGGGGACTGCCAGACAAAATCAATACCTTCTTGCTCATAGGAACCTCCTTGACAGCAGAGTGCATCCGCATTATGATGTTGATAAAGTTTGATTTTATCATACAACTTAAAGCGCACTTTAAGTCAAGGGCTTTTTGAAAAAACGGAGGTTTCAGATGATCTATACCGTAGGTGAAATGGCACAAAAGCTGGGCGTACCTGCCTCCACCCTGCGCTACTACGACAAAGAAGGGTTACTTCCCTTTGTGGAGCGTTCCTCCGGCGGCATTCGGATGTTCCGGGAAAACGACTTCGAGTGGCTGCAGGTCATCCGTTGCATGAAAAAAGCCGGAATGTCCATCAAGGATATCCGGCAGTATATTGAGCTTTCCATGCAGGGAGACGACACCATTGACACCCGGCTGGAAATGTTCCGGCATCAGCGCGAGGTGCTCACCCAGCAAATCCAGCAGTTACAGCACACACTAGAAACTGTGGAATACAAGTGCTGGTTCTATGAAGCCGCCAAAGCCGCTGGGACAGTGGATGTCCCCGGTGCGATGACCGATGCGGACGTGCCGGAGCAGTTCCGTGCCATCCGACAGGAGCTGCGGGGACAGAAGATGCCGAATGGCGAAAAATAAGAAATGCCGTTCCAGTTGCTTTTGGAACGGCATTTTTCTTAATCTTCTAACCCATGGCTCCCGGTTACGTTTTTCAAGTATCCCTCCGGGTCACCCTTCAGAATCAAATCAGCATAGCCCAGTGGGTCATTATAGATGAGATAGTCCAATTCCGACCTCTGCGCCATGGTCACATTCAACGCATCCTCGACCCCGGTGCAGTCGATGGAAATTTTTCTTCCATCCCGGAGCAGCAGTTCCACGCACCCGGTGTCCATGTTGAATTTGCAAGCTCTTTCATCGTACTTCATGTTCATGTCCTCCTGAAATCATATTGTGGCTTATGTCGGTCAATCTATGATTTCGGATTTCATCTTCCACGGACACCTGCATGGAACTTGTCGGGGCAAAGCCCCTCCATCTGCTAACGCAGACCGTTCCGTCGCTTAAAAGCCCCACTGGGGCTTTCATTGCTTCGCAAACGCTAATTTTCCGAAGAAAACAAATAATCCGAACCCATCTCCTATTGGAAACAAGTTCGGATTATTTTTGTTTGGTCCGAGTGGCGAGAATCGAACTCACGGCCTCTTGAACCCCATTCAAGCGCGCTACCAAAACTGCGCTACACCCGGATATCGACCGCCGCTTCCCTACCGAAGCGTGGCGACATGAGATATTATACTCAGATACAGCAGTTTTGTCAACAGATTTTTACAATTTTCTTTGCTTTTTTCGTAAAAAGTCTGATTTTTGCGAAAGTACGCGCTTTATTTATTTTGCTCTTTTTCTTGCAGGAGCTTGTCTTTTTCCAAAAGCGGTTTCAGATACTGGCCGGTAAAGCTGCCCGGCACCTCTGCCACCTGTTCCGGCGTGCCTTCGGCCACGATCTCGCCGCCTGCGCTGCCGCCTTCAGGGCCAAGGTCAATGATATGGTCGGCGCACTTGATAAGATCCAGATTGTGCTCGATGACAATAACCGTGTTGCCCGCATCTACCAGCTTCTGCAGCACCTCGATCAGGCGGTGCACATCTGCAATATGCAGGCCGGTAGTAGGCTCGTCCAGAATATACACGGTCTTGCCAGTGCTACGGCGGGCCAACTCATTGGCCAGCTTCACGCGCTGTGCTTCGCCGCCGGAAAGGGTAGTGGCGCTCTGGCCCAGTGTTACATAACCAAGACCCACGTCCAACAGGGTCTGCAGCTTGCGGGCGATCTTGGGCTGGTTAGAAAAGAATACCACTGCTTCCTCCACGGTCATGTTCAGCACATCGGAGATGGTCTTTTCCTTATACTTCACTTCCAGCGTTTCGCGGTTGTAACGCGCACCCTTGCATACCTCGCAGGGCACGTACACATCCGGCAGGAAGTGCATCTCGATCTGCAGAATACCGTTGCCCTCACAGGCTTCGCAGCGGCCGCCCTTGACATTAAAACTGAAACGCCCCGGGCCGTAGCCGCGCATTTTGGCATCCTGTGTCTGGGAGAATACCGTGCGGATATCATTGAACACACCGGTATAAGTGGCCGGATTGGAGCGCGGCGTACGGCCAATGGGCTGCTGGTCGATACCGATGACCTTATCCACAAATTCCAGCCCTTCTACCCCATCGCATTTGCCTGCGCGGGAACGCGCACCGTTCAGCTCGCAGGCAAGCGTCTTATACAGAATTTCGTTGATGAGGCTGGACTTGCCGGAGCCGGAAATGCCGGTAACGCAGATAAACTCTCCCAGCGGGAATTTCACGTCGATATTGCGCAGGTTATTTTCCCGTGCACCCCGTACAGTAAGGTAATTGCCGTTGCCGGTGCGGCGGGTCTGCGGTACGGCAATGCGTTTGCGGCCGGAGAGATAATCGCCGGTGATACTGCGCTTTGCCTTGCAGATGTCCTTCACGCTGCCAGCGGCTACGATCTCACCGCCATGCACGCCTGCGCCCGGGCCTACATCCACGATATAATCCGCGCTGCGCATGGTATCTTCATCGTGCTCTACCACGATCACCGTATTGCCGAGGTCGCGGAGATTTTTCAGGGTGGCAATGAGCTTGTCGTTATCGCGCTGATGCAAGCCGATGGACGGCTCGTCCAGCACATAGAGCACGCCGGAAAGCGCACTGCCGATTTGAGTGGTCAGGCGGATGCGCTGGCTCTCGCCGCCGGAAAGAGTGCCTGCTGAGCGGGCCAGCGTGAGATAATCCAGACCCACGCTCTGCAAAAACTGCAGGCGGTTCCGGATCTCCTTCATGATCTGGCCGCCGATCTGCTTCTGCTTTTCGGTCAGGTTCGGTTCGTTCTCAGCAATGAATTTCAGCTCGTCCCGGATGGACATTTCGCAGAAATCACTGATGTTCTTATCCCCGATGGTCACAGCCAGCACCACGGGTTTCAGGCGCTTGCCGTGGCAGTCCGGGCACTCCACGCCGGACATGAAGCTGCCGATTTCTTCCTTCATCCACTCGCTGTTGGTCTCGCGGAAGCGGCGCTCAAGGTTCTCCACGATGCCCTCGAAGGTATTATAATACACACCGCTGCCGAACTCATTCGTGCGGTGCATCTCAATTTTTTCGCCATTGGTTCCGTACAGCAACGCATTGACCGCTTCGGTGCTCATCTCTTTGATGGGCGTATCCAGCGTAAATCCGTACTTTTTGCCAAGGCCAAGGTAATACATTTCGGATACAGACCCCTCGGCATAGTACCAGCCGCTGGCCTTGATGGCACCCTCACGGATGGAAAGGTTCCGGTTGGGCAGGATGCGTTCCTCGTCCACCCGCATAAAAGTGCCAAGGCCGGTACACTTTTCGCAGGCTCCCAGCGGGTTATTGAAGGAGAAGAGCCGCGGCGACAGGTCGCTGATGGAAATGCCGTGCTCCGGGCAGGCAAAGTTCTGGCTGAAGGTCATACAATCGCCGCCGATCACGTCCACTTCGGCGATGCCGCCGGTAAGCGCCAGCGCGGTTTCCAGCGAATCTGCCAGACGGCCCCGGATGCCCTTGCGCATGGCAAGGCGGTCCACCACGATCTCCACCGTATGCTTGATGTTCTTTTCCAGCTTGATCTCTTCGTCAAGATCATACAGGTTGCCGTCGATTTTCACACGAGCATAGCCACCGCGGCGGGCAGCATCCAGCTCTTTCTGCTGGGTGCCTTTGCGCTGGCGCACCACAGGAGCCAGCACCTGAAACTTCGTACCTTCGTCCAGTTTGAGCACCGCGTCCACCATTTCGTCCACGGTCTGCTGGCTGATCACCCGCCCGCACACCGGGCAGTGGGGCACGCCCACGCGGGCGTACAGAAGTCGCAGATAATCGTAGATCTCCGTCACGGTGCCCACGGTGGAACGCGGGTTGTGGCTGGTGGTTTTCTGGTCGATGGAAATTGCCGGTGACAGACCGGTGATCTCATCCACATCGGGCTTGTCCATGCGGCCCAAAAACATGCGTGCGTAGCTGGAAAGGCTTTCCACATAGCGGCGCTGGCCGTCGGCATAGATGGTGTCGAACGCAAGGCTCGACTTGCCCGAACCGGAAAGGCCGGTCATGACGATCAGCTTTTCCCTCGGGAGGGTCAGGTTAACATTTTTCAGGTTGTGCTCGCGGGCACCTTTGATGACGATTTTATCGTTTGCCAAGGTATTTTCTCCCTTTTCGTTGTGTCTGTGAATGATTCTGTTTGCGCTCCGTTTCTGCCGCAGAGTCCACCGTCGGGTTCTCGCCCCGGCGCAGTCGGTCGATCTGGTCACGCAGGAAGGCCGCGTGTTCAAACTCCAGCAGCTTCGCCGCTTCCTTCATCTCACGGGTCAGGCGCTCGATGGCGGCCTCCCGCTCCATCCTGCCCATGCGGCGGGTGTTCAGCTTAGCGTTCTCCGCTTTATCGCTGATCTCGATGCTGTCTGCAATGGCCTTGACGATGGTTTTTGGCACGATGCCATGTTCTTTATTGTAGGCCATCTGGATGGCGCGGCGGCGCTCGGTCTCGGTGATGGCGCGGTCCATGCTGTCGGTGACGACATCCGCGTACATAATGACAAGGCCCTCGGCATTGCGGGCCGCGCGGCCAATGGTCTGGATCAGGCTGGTCTCGCTGCGCAGAAAGCCCTCTTTGTCGGCATCCAGAATGGCCACAAGGCTCACCTCGGGCAGGTCAAGACCCTCGCGCAGCAGGTTGATGCCCACCACAACATCAATGGAGCCAAGGCGCAGGTCCTTGATGATCTCCATGCGCTCGAAGGTGTCCACCTCGTGGTGCATATACTTGACCTTGATGCCCTGTTCGGTAAGGTAGTCGGTCAGGTCTTCGGCCATTTTCTTGGTCAGGGTGGTCACGAGAACGCGCTCGTGCCGCTGGATGCGGGTATTGATCTCGCCCAACAGATCCACCACCTGCCCTTCCACCGGGCGCACCGAAATGAGCGGGTCCAAAAGGCCGGTGGGCCGGATGACCTGCTGCGCCACCTGCGTGCTGTTCTGCCGCTCGTAGTCGCCGGGCGTAGCCGAAACGAAGATCATCTGGTTCAGCTTGGACTCCACCTCCTCGAACTTGAGTGGGCGGTTATCGAAAGCGGACGGCAGGCGGAAGCCGTACTCCACCAGCGTTTTTTTGCGGGCATAGTCGCCGCCGTACATGGCGCGCACCTGCGGCAGGGTAACATGGCTCTCGTCCACAAACAGCAGAAAATCATCCGGGAAATAATCCAGCAGAGTGGTGGGCATACTGCCCGGCGCACGGCCCGAAAGCACCGCCGAATAGTTCTCGATGCCTTTGCACATGCCAACCTCGTTGAGCATCTCAATGTCGTAATTGGTGCGCTGGGCAATGCGCTGCGCCTCGATCAGCTTGCCCTCGGCGGTGAACTGCTTCACCTGTGCGTCGCACTCGGCGCGGATCTTTTCCAGTGCTGCGGCCTTCTTCTCGGCGCTGACGATATAGTGGCTGGCCGGGAAGATGGCTACATGCTTGACTACATTCTGTTTGGCCCCGGTGAGAGGGTTGAACTCCGTGATGCGGTCGATCTCGTCCCCAAAAAATTCCACACGGATGGCAAGCTCGCTCATATAGGCAAGGTAGATGTCCACGATATCGCCGTGCACACGGAACTTATTGCGCACAAAATTCACGTCGTTGCGCTCATACTGCAGAGTGACCAGCTTCTGACACAGCGCATCGCGCTCCATCTGCATGCCGGGGCGCAGGCTGATGACCATGCTGCGGTAGTCGATGGGGTCGCCCAGCGAGTAGATGCAGGAAACCGATGCTACAATGATCACGTCCCGCCGCTCCGAAAGTGCCGCCGTGGCCGAGTGGCGCAGACGGTCGATCTCGTCATTGATGGCGCTGTCCTTTTCAATATAGGTGTCCGTGCTGGGGATATAGGCTTCCGGCTGGTAGTAATCGTAGTAGGAGACGAAATACTCCACCGCGTTGTTGGGGAAAAACGACCGGAACTCGGTGCACAGCTGGGCCGCCAGCGTTTTGTTGTGGGCCAGAACCAGCGTGGGCCGGTTGCATTTTGCAATAACATTTGCCATGGTAAAGGTCTTGCCGCTGCCGGTAACACCCAGCAGGGTCTGGCAGCGGTCGCCCCGCTCCACGCCTTTCACCAGTGTTTCAATGGCCTGCGGCTGGTCGCCGGTGGGCTGGTAAGAGGATACCAGTTCAAATTTTTCGTCTGCCATCTTCCCTCTCCTCTCCGGCCCTCGCGCAAAGAACCACAATCAGTTGTATTTTACGGTTTGATTATAGCACACCAGTTTTATAATGTAAACACTTTTTTGTTGTTTCACGGATCAAGGCCAGAAAAGCGTACCTGTTTTAAAGTCATAGATCGGCAGGCGGTTTGCGTCCCGCATGGAGAAATACTCCGTATCGGTCAGGATGAAGTGATCCAGCAGATGGATGTTCACAAGGCCCAATGCCCGGGCAATATTGCCAGTGGCCTCCAGATCCTCCATGGAGGGCAAGGCCGCACCGTTGGGGTGGTTGTGGCTGAGCACCACCGTGTCGGTGCCGCCCTTGATGGCCGCAGACACCACATCCTTGATGTCCAGACTTACCCGGTCGGTGGTGCCTTCCCGCAGCCAGACCGCCGCGCGCACCCGCTTACGGCTGTCCAGACTGACCAGCATTGCACGCTCGTAATCCGACCACGCAAACTTCGCCATCAGATAGCTGCCCATCTGCTCCGTAGTTCTGATGCAGCGGGTGGTGCTGGTACGGCTGCGGCCATAGTAGCGGCTGATCTCCGGCAGCAGATGCAACATCCGGGCTGTGGCCGGGCCTACGCCCTCCACAGTGCACAGCTCTTCCTCGCTGGCTTCCAGCACAGCGGCAAAATCGCCAAAGCGGTCGATCAGGTCGTGAGCGATGCCGTTGGTGTCCTTCTGGGCGTTGGTGAGGTACAGCACATATTCCAGCGCTTCGTGCTCGGCCAGACTGTCCAGACCGTAGTTCTGCACCCGTTCGCGCATCCGCTGGCGGTGTCCCTGATGCCGTTTGTGTTCTGCCATTGCGGTACTCTCCTTCTGATTCATTCCTTATAATAGTACCCATTTTGCGCCCGGAACTCAAGGCTTTGCGGTAAAATAGTTTTGATCCGGGGCGTTTCCGCGTTGACTTGCAGCCAAGGCTGTATTACTATAAAGGTATCTCTTGAAAATTGAGGAACATTTATGAAACAATATACCGCAACCGCCAACGACGACGGCGTTCGTCTTTCCCGCTTTGTGCAGAGCGTGACCCGCGATTTTCCCACCAGCCTTTTGTACAAGAGCTTCCGCAATAAGCGCGTGAAGGTAAACGGAAAAAAGGCCGTGCCGGAGTACCGCATTCAGGCAGGCGACCTGATCGAGCTGTACATCAACGACGAGTTTTTCCCGCCGGAAGGCGCAAAAACCGTGCAGAAGGCCGCGCCGAAAAAAAAGCAGAATCAGCCCAAGGTCAATATCATTTATGAGGACGAAAACATTGCTGTGCTGTACAAACCCACCCACCTTTTGTGCCACAGTGACCGCACCGGCGATGCAAACCTTGTGGACGCTTTTACCCAGTATCTGGCCGAAAAAGGCGAGTACGACCCCCACGGCGAGAACCGGTTCAAGCCCGGCATTTGCAACCGGCTGGACCGCGGCACCGAAGGCCTTGTGATCGCCGCCAAGAGCTACACCGCCCTGCGGGACATGAACGAGATCATCCGCACTGACCTACTCAAAAAGGAGTACTACACCATCACGGTGGGTATCCCGCAGTCCGGGCGGTTCACCGCATGGTGGGAGCACGACGAGAAGAACAACAAGGTGAGCATCCATGCACACCAGTCGCAGGACGAGCGCCGCAAGCAGATCATTACGGACGTGGACGTGCTGCGCACCGCAGGCCCCTTTGCCCTGTGCAAGATCGGCCTTGTCACCGGCCGCACCCACCAGATCCGCGCACATCTGGCCTATCTGGGCCGTCCGGTTCTGGGCGACATCAAGTACGGCAACCGCAAGATGAACGAGCGCACCGGCACCAAAACGCAGGCCCTGTGCGCTGTGCGGGTCACTTTCCTTGATATTCCCGAGGAAAACACCCTGCATTATCTCTCCGGCAAGGTCGTCAAGCTGAAGGACCCGCAGATCATAAAGCAGTTCGATGCGCTGGATAAGAGCAAGGCGGATGGAGAAAACGACCATGCATAAAATCGACATGAACACGTGGCCGCGGGCAGAGCTGTTCCGGTTCTTTTCCGGAGTGTCGCAGCCATTTTACAGTGTCACCTTCCGGGTGGACGTGACGAATCTCCACGCCTACACCAAAGCCCGCGGCATTTCCTTTTATTATGCCCTCGGCTATCTCGTGACCGATGCCGTGAACAGCGTGGTGAATTTCCGCTATACCATCCGGAACGGCGAGGTCTGGCTTCTGGATAAGCGCATCCCCAGCCTGACCGACCTGAAGCCCGGCAGTGAGCAGTTCCACATCGTCACACTGCCCAAGACCGGCACGCTGGACGAGTTCTGCTGCGCTGCAAAAGCTAAGAGCACAGCACAGCAGAGCTTTCTGGATCAGGACTGCGAGACGGACGCGCTGATCTACATTTCCACCACGCCGTGGTTTGATCTGACCAGCTGCACCAACGAGCGGGATTTTGACAAAGACGATGCCATCCCCCGCATCTGCTGGGGCAAATATGTCCTGCAGAACGACCGTGAGACCCTCGGCATGAGCGTGGAAGTGAACCACCGGTTTGTGGACGGATATCATCTGGGGCAGTTTTATCAGAAACTGCAAAAGGCGATCGTTTCTCTCACCTGAAACGGAGGTTGACGTTATGGGGCTTTTTTCTTCTTTATTTCATTCCCTTTTTGATGTGTCCACATCTTCAGAGAACACATTGCCCGCAGGCAAGTCCAATAACAGCTCTTTTAATGGCCACTTCAGTGATTACGATCAACTTTATTCTGACTCATCTGACTGCAATCTCAACTACTCCGATTATGTTTTTTCTGGTAAATTCACCCAAACCGGAAAGATGCGTACAAAACGTAGCATTCGTGTTTTTTCCGGTGAGGATGTGCTATCCCGTATTATGGATTTAGGATACGAAGATCCTATTTCCTATTCTCGCCTTACTCCAACTTCTCCCAGTAATTCCCAGATGGATTATCTTTCTGATCTCGCTATGGAACGTGATGAGGTTGTTCCTTCCGCATTGTCTTCTACAGATGCTTCAGCCTTAATTTCCAGATATGTTGATCGTGACAGCATTCCAAACCCTGAACTATTTCAATATGCTGATGAAATGCATATTAGTGTTTCCTACTATACTGGAAAGCGGATGCTGTATGATACTGTTTTTGCACAATTAGATTCTTTCACCCGCACAGCCTTTTTCATCTTTTGTGTGTATCGGGATGTCGATCATTGCATGACTGGCAATTTAAACGATTGTCCTTATAAGGAACTTTTCTATTCTTTTTCCGAATCGGTGAAAGAGGACACTAAATTTCAAAAATCCCTTAATGACAACTATTCTGGTTCTGATTTACGCTTTTTCGGTTCCAGATATTTTAAAGAACTCGGATACTCCTTGTCCGGTGGAAGTAAGCGTACTTACGCATATAAACACGCCAGAGACTTTCTTATAGAAAACCGTCTCATTTCTGACGTGTAAAAAATGACACCCTGTACCGAAAATTTTCCGATACAGGGTGTCATTCTGTTTCTGTTATTTTTTATCTTCGTCCTGCAAGGCGTGAGTTTTCTGCTCCTTACGCAGCTCTTTGATGCGCTTTTTCTCGCTCTGGACATGGGGCCAAGGCCAGCTGAAGCCCTCATTTTCGCGGCACCATTTGACCAGCGGATAGAACGCGAAGGCCAGACCGAAGAGGTACAGCAGAGCGTACAGCAGGGCATCCAGCGTGATGAGCGCATCCAGCGCACCGATCACCGCCACCACGCAGCCTGCCTTCAAAAAGAACAGGCCGTTCTGGCGGCAGTATTCCTCAAAGTGCTCCGCTTTGACGGCACGGCGGCCCTGATCTCCCCAGACACGGGGATTTTTCATGACCGAATAGCCGTAGAATACCATCATCAGGCCAAGGGTGAGCTGAAAGCCAAAAAACATTTATGATCCCTCTTAATCTTCAAACAGCGGCTTCATCAGGGGCAGGAAATCCAGCGTTGCAAAGTAATCGCGCGGAGTCTCGGCACGGCGGATCAGACGGTGGGTGCCATCCTCGCACAGCAGCACTTCGGCGCTGCGCAGCTTGCCGTTGTAGTTGTAGCCCATGGCAGAGCCGTGTGCACCGGTGTCGTGGATATAAACGATGTCGCCAATGTCGATCTTGGGCAGCATCCGGTCAATGGCAAACTTGTCGTTGTTCTCGCACAGACCGCCCACCACATCGTACATATGGTCGCAAGGCTCATTTTCCTTACCCAGCACGGTGATGTGATGGTAAGCACCATACATGGCCGGGCGCATCAGGTTGGCAGCGCAGGCATCCAGACCGATGTATTCCTTATAGATGTGCTTTTCGTGGATGGCAGTTGCCACCAGTGCGCCGTAGGGGCCGGTGGTAAAGCGGCCCATCTCAGTAAAGATGGCCACATCGCCCATGCCTGCGGGCACCAGAATTTCCTCAAACTTCTTGCGCACACCCTCGCCGATGGCCATGATATCGTTCTCGGTCTGCTCCGGGCGGTACGGGATGCCCACACCGCCGGACAGGTTGATATAACCGATGTGCACACCGGTGGCCTTCTGCACCCGGACAGCCAGCTGGAACAGGATACCTGCCAGCTCCGGGTAATACTCATCGGAAATGGTATTGGAAGCAAGGAAAGCGTGAATGCCGAAGTTCTTGGCACCCTTGGCGGCCAGCTTCTTGTAGCTTTCGATCATCTGCTCCTCGGTCATACCGTACTTGGCATCGCCGGGCTTGTCCATGACCTGAAAGCCCTCTTCGCTCTCGCCCAGACTGAAGGTGCCGCCCGGGTTATAGCGGCAGAAGATGTTCTCCGGCACACCGGCGACACGCTCCAGAAATTCCACCATGGTGGCATCGTCCAGATTGATATAGGCACCCAGCTCGTAGGCCTTCTTCATATCCTCTACGGGAGTCTGGTTGGAGGAGAACATGATTTCACTGCCGGAGAAACCGCACACCTCGCTGAGCATCAGCTCAGTCAGGGACGAGCAGTCCACGCCGCAGCCCTCCTCCTTGAGGATCTGCAGGATGACAGGGTTCGGCAGAGCCTTGACGGCAAAATACTCCTTGAAGCCTTTGTTCCAGCTGAATGCCTTGTTGATGCGGCGGGCATTTTCACGGATGCCCTTCTCATCGTAGACATGGAACGGCGTGGGCACATCCTGAATGATCTCCTGTGCCATCGCCTCGGTCAGAAACGGTTTCTTTTCCATAGTAACATCCCTCTCATTTTATATGCACGCGGCCGATCGCCGCAGTGACATCAGTAGAAACTCCTTTCGTCATCGCTGATGCGATGCCACCCATTCCCCTTTTTGTCGCTGGCGCGACATCTGTTTTTCTCTTTGTTACCTGTGGTGACATTTTCCCCGGCGCAGGGAGAATCTGTCCCGGCCGGGGGGAAGTCTTTCTCAAAGAGGGAGGCTTTGCCGCACGGACAAGCTCCCTCTTTGAGGGGGCTGTCTGCGCAGCAGACTGGGGGAGTTTACAGCTTCAGATTCTGGCGGGTGGGGGTGAAGGTCGGGATCATCTTTGCCAGCTGCTGCACCACACCCTCGTCGTTGTGCTCTGCCGCAGCGGCAAGCTCCTGCAGCTGCTCGTAGAACTCGGCCAGATCGATGCTGCGCGGCGAAGCCACAAAAATTTTATTGTGCTGGGTGCGGCGCATCTTATCCTGCTCCTCGTCCATCATCAGCTCTTCGTAGAGCTTTTCGCCCGGGCGCAGACCCACGATCTTGATCTCCATATTCACGCCCGGCTCATAGCCGTAAAAGCGGATGAGCTGCTTGGCAAGATCCATGATCTTGACCGGCTCGCCCATGTCCAGCACATAGATATTGCCGCTCTCGGCCAGTGCACCGGCCTGCAGCACCAGCTGGGCCGCTTCCGGAATGGTCATAAAGTAGCGCTCAATGTTGGGGTCTGTCAGGGTGACAGGCCCGCCTTTTTTGATCTGAGCCTCAAACAGCGGAATGACGCTGCCATGGCTGCCCAGCACATTGCCAAAACGCACAGCCACACACTTCATATCCGTGTTGCCCGCAAAGGTCTGAATGAGCATTTCGCAGATGCGCTTGGTACAGCCCATCACACTGGTGGGGTTCACAGCCTTATCGGTGGAAAGCTGCACGAACCGCTCCACGTCGTGTTCGCTGGCGCTCACCAGCAGATTTTTGGTGCCCAGAACATTGTTCTTGACCGCTTCTGCAGGGCTGACCTCCATCAGCGGCACATGCTTGTGTGCTGCCGCATGGAACACCACAGTGGGATGATATGTTTCAAAAACCTCATCCAGACGCTTTTTATCGCGGATGGAGCCAATGAGCACCGTTACCGGGATATCCCGGCCGTACTTCTGCTGCAGCTCCATCAAAAGCTCATAGGCGCAGTTCTCGTAGATATCAAAAATAAGCAGCTTGCCGGGCTTGAAGCGCATCACCTGACGGCACAGTTCGCTGCCGATGGAGCCGCCGCCGCCCGTGACCAGAACGGTCTTGCCGGTGAGGTAGCCGGAGATCTGATCGGTATCCAGCGTCACCTCATCGCGGGAAAGGAAGTCCGCCGGGTTCAACTCGCGGAAGGCTCCCTGCTGCGGTGTACCGCTGCCCACCAGCTGCGGGTCACTGAGCAGCTGCACCGCACAATGGGTGCTGACGCACAGATCGATGACATGGTTCAGCTTGCTGCCCTTCAGGGTAGGAATGGCGATGATGATGCTGTGGATGCCGTAGCGCTTGCACAGGTCCGGGATATCCTCCAGCGTGCCCTTCACCGGCACCCCGTGGATGGTCTGGTTGAGTTTTGTGGGATCATCGTCCACCGCCACCACCGCGTGACCATATTCCTTATTGGATTTGCACACGTTGATGGCCCATGCACCGGCTTCGCCTACACCTACGATCATCACCGGGCGGTTGGGGTCCTTGCTGGCAGCGCCGCGCAGCTTTTCGCCCAGCGGGTGGTTCAGGAACAGCCGCCATGCCAGACGGCTGCCGCCCACCAGCAGGAAGATGAGCACCGCCGCCATACAGTTGGCGGAGTTGAACAGCACGCCGTGGATGCACAGACGGTTGACACAGTAGACGACAACGGTAGGCACAGCCACCGTTCCCGCCAGACGCATCAGGTCGCGTTCACCGGCATACTTCCACAGTACGGAGTACAGCCCGCTGAACAGAAAGCTGGCAATGTACACCGCCACGATCCATGGCAGATTTTCGTACAGAAGCTCACGGTTATGCGGCCACCAGGCAGCTTCCACTGCTCCGTCTGCCCGCAGCAGAAGCGCAAAATAAAAGCTGAATGCAACAATGGCTGCATCCAGCAGCACAAGCAGCGCCCGGCGCGCAAGCACCTGCGGTGTGTTCTTTTTATCTTTCACAAAAAAGTCCTCTTTTACATACGGCACAAGAGCCGCAGTTTTGGCCGGAAAAGCTTCCGGTTTCACAGAGCATCCGGCACACCGGACAGCCCTATCTTTATATTATACTCAGAACACTGCAGAATGTCCAGAAAATTTGAATCCGCTGCCAAACTCCCTCTATTTTTTCGGCCTGCCGGGCCGGTGCGCAGCCCAGAGCGCGGCTGCTTCCTCTCCAAGGCCCAGCGGCCATGCCGCCAGCAGGAACACTCCTGTGGTAGCGCAGCCGCCTACGCCCAACGCGGCCAGCTGCAAAGGCAGCCGAGCCGCAAACCCATCCGCAAGCAGCTTCCGCAGCACCATGCCAGCCGCCGCAGCCAGCACAGCTGCCAGTGCCGGTGCACCCAGCCAGCGGCGGAATGCATGCTGCGTGCCGCTGGAAAACAGCAGATGCCCGGTGTTGGCCGCACAGGTGTACAGGCTGGAAAGCAGGATCACTGCCAAAAAGCCCTTCATGCCAAAGCGCGGCAGCAGCGCCACCACCCCGCCAATGCGCAGGATGGAATCCCACACGCTGTAGCGGAAGGCCGCCTTCTGCTCCCCTACCCCTTTCATGGCACCGTCCACCATGCTTTCCAGATACATCAGCGGCATGGCAGGAGCCAGCGTTTCCAGATAAAACCCGGCATCCGCACTTTGGTACAAAAGCTGTGCCAGCGGCCGTCCCCACACCCAGAACAGCACCCCTGCCAGCGCGGAAAAATAGCCGGTAAGCCGCAGCATCCGGTTCAAAAGTGCGTTGAGCCGTTCGGTTTGGCCCAGAATATGAGCCTGCGTGATCTCCGGCATCAGCAGCACCGAAAGACTGCCCAGCAGGCCAAATGGGAACGTAAGCAGCGGCAGAGCCATGCCTTTCAGTTCTCCGTACTGCTCCAGCGCGGCGGTGCGCCCGCCCGCGTTGATCAGATAGACCGCAAGGCAGGCGGGCACCAGCATATTCTCCGCCGTGTGCAGGGCGCTTGCCAGCACCCGCCCGCCCTCCACCGGCCACAGGATCTCCCACAGACGGCGGGCCGGGTCTGCCGGGCGGACGGCTTTTTGCCCCGCAAAGGCACTGCGGGCATCCCGCCGGTAAAAGGCCAGCATGCACAGCGCCGACACCGCTTCGCTGACGGCGGTAGCTCCCAGCACCAGCATACAGCGCACGCCCACCGCAAGGCCCTCGGTACGGGTAAGCGCCAGTGCCACCAGCGCGATGCGCACCGTCTGCTCCGTAAGCTGGCTGAACACATTGGGAGCTACATGCCGCCGGGCGATGAAAAAGCCCCGCAGCACCGCCGAGACCGCCATCCATGGCATTCCCAGCGCTGAAACGCGTAAAGCACCAACGGCGCGGACATCGCCAAGCCACAACCGGGCCGCAAGATCCGCTGTCGCCAGCTGCAGTGCAGCGGCAAACAGCCCCAGCACAAGTCCTGCCGCCAGCAGACGGCGCAGCATGCCGCGGGCTGCACCACGGGCGGAAGCCGGGCCGCTGAGTTCCTCGGCCATGAGCCGGGTAGCCGCCACCGAAACGCCCGCCGTTGCCAGCGTGATGAACAGCGAATACACCGCCAGCACCAGCTGGTAAAGGCCCATCCCCTCGCCGCCCAGCTCGTTTGCCAGCCAGATGCGCAGGCCCATACCGGCCAGCCGCAGCACCACGTCTGAACCGGTGAGCAGCGCCGCATTTTTCAAATAGCTCTGCCGCATGGCGCACCTCCTGCCGGAATGTTCCGGTTCCAGCATATGAAGCGGCGGAACAGGATATGCAAAAGCAGAGCGGCGCGGCGGGTTGTTTCCTGAGCGCTTTTATGGTATAGTAAAGGGGCGGCTTTTATATGGCCGTATTCTGTTTAAGGAGGAAGCACACGGCCAATGCCTCTGAGCCAGCCGTGCGCAAAAAGAGAATGAGCGAAGAATGTACCCATGACTGCTCCAGCTGTGGAGCAGCATGTTCTTCCCGCGATGCAGCGCCCAAGCATGACGCACCCAACCCCAACAGCAGCGTCAAAAAGGTCATCGGCGTTGTGTCCGGCAAGGGCGGCGTTGGCAAGAGCATGACCAGCGCTCTGCTGGCCTGCGCCATGGCACGCCGCGGCTACCACTGCGGCATTCTGGATGCTGACATCACCGGCCCGTCCATTCCCAAGCTGTTCGGCATCCATGGCCGTGCCATGGCCGACGACAAGGGCTGCTGGCCCATCCAGAGCCGCATGGGCATCGATGTCATGAGCATCAACCTGCTGGTGGAAAATGAGGAAGACCCCGTTGTGTGGCGCGGCCCGGTGATCGCCGGTGCTGTCAAGCAGTTCTGGACCGATGTGGTCTGGAAGGACGTGGACTTCCTGTTCGTGGACATGCCCCCGGGAACCGGTGATGTGCCCCTGACCGTGTTCCAGAGCCTGCCGGTGGACGGCATTGTTGTGGTGGCAAGCCCGCAGGAGCTGGTGAGCATGATCGTGGCCAAGGCCGTGAACATGGCTGAGATGATGAAGGTGCCCATGCTGGGCATTGTGGAGAACATGAGCTACATCGTCTGCCCCGACTGCGGCAAGCACATCAATGTGTTCGGCGAGAGCCATGTGGATGAGGTGGCTGCAAAGCACGGCCTGCCCGTGCTGGCAAAGTGTCCCATCGATCCCCAGCTGGCTGCGCTTTCCGATGCCGGTATGATCGAGACCTACGGCGGCGAATATCTGGAAGGTGCCGCCGATGCCTGCGAAAAGCTGCTGAAGAAGTAAAAATCGTTTCTCTGCCCTGTGCCGTTTGCGTGGTGCAGGGCTTTTTGGTTGCAGAAAATATAGCTTTCTGCGCCTGCAGAATGCAGCAAAATGGAGAAAAGACGTTCTTTTCCGTATTTTTTTGTTCTGCCAGCGCTTTAAAAAACAAGGTTCTGTGCCGTTTTTTTCTTTTATTTTTCGTTTTGTGAAGCGGTTTCAACTTTTCATCTGTTTTTTTGAAGCATTTTCTGCTTTCTCGCTATTGTCAAACCCACAGAAATGCTTTATAATAATAAAGCGGTCTGCAGCCATAAGCAGGCCGGTGTGTAAGAACGGAAATCCGGGATCGTCCCAAAGCGTTTTAGCAGCGCGTCCGCTGTGCGGTGTGCCGGGCGGTTTCGTCTTTTTCAAATTTTATAGAGTAATTGGGAAAAGGAGTATTCTACTATGCTGACGAATGAATACCTGAAGCGCGTTTACGAAGGTCTGGAAAAGCGCAATGCCAACGAGCCTGAGTTCCTGCAGGCTGTGCGCGAGGTTCTGGAGAGCATCCAGCCCGTTGTGGAGAAGCACCCTGAGTACGAGAAGGCCGCTCTGATCGAGCGTCTGGTCGAGCCGGAGCGCATCATCACCTTCCGTGTGCCCTGGGTTGACGATCAGGGCAAGGTTCAGGTGAACCGCGGCTACCGTGTGCAGTTCAACAGCGCCATCGGCCCCTACAAGGGCGGCCTGCGCTTCCATCCCTCTGTCAATCAGGGCATCCTGAAGTTCCTCGGCTTTGAGCAGACCTTCAAAAACAGCCTGACCACCCTGCCCATGGGCGGCGGCAAGGGCGGCTCTGACTTCGACCCCCACGGCAAGAGCGACATGGAAGTGATGCGCTTCTGCCAGAGCTTCATGACCGAGCTGTACCGCCACATCGGCCAGTTCGTGGACTGCCCCGCCGGTGATATCGGTGTCGGCGGCCGTGAGGTCGGCTATATGTTCGGCCAGTACAAGCGCCTGACCAACAGCTTCCAGGGCGGTATGCTCACCGGCAAGGGTCTGACCTTCGGCGGTTCTCTGGCCCGTACCGAGGCTACCGGCTACGGCCTGTGCTACTTCACCGCTGAGGCTCTGAAGTGCATGCGCAACGACAGCTTTGAGGGCAAGACCGTGGTCATCTCCGGTTCCGGCAATGTGGCCATCTACGCCTGCGAGAAGGCCACCCAGCTGGGTGCTAAGGTCGTGACCATGTCCGACTCCAACGGCTACGTCTACGACCCCAACGGCATCGATCTGGCCTACGTCAAGGATCTGAAGGAAGTCCGCCGCGGCCGTATCAAGGAGTACGCCGAGACCCACGAGGGTGTAACCTATGTTGCAGATTGCACCAAGGTCTGGACTGTCCCCTGCGACATTGCCCTGCCCTGCGCAACCCAGAACGAGATCAACAAGGAGTCCGCTGAGGCTCTGGTGAAGGGCGGCTGCACCGTCGTGTGCGAGGGTGCCAACATGCCCAGCACCCCGGAGGCCATCGAGGTCTACCTGTCCAACGGCATCCTGTACGGACCTGCAAAGGCTTCCAACGCAGGCGGCGTGGCCACCTCCGGTCTGGAGATGAGCCAGAACTCTGAGCGTCTGAGCTGGACCTTTGAAGAGGTCGATGCCAAGCTGAAGGGCATCATGGAAGGCATTTTCCATGCTTCCTACGATGCCTCTGTGGCTGCCGGTTCCGAGGGCAACCTGATGGTCGGTGCAAACTGCGCCGGCTTCCTGAAGGTCGCTACTGCCATGATGGCACAGGGCATCACCTACTAAGTCATACCGCGTCGTCTAAGAGCCGCGCCCGCAGGGGTGTGGCTCTTTTTTGGTATAACCCCGCCCCGCTCTGCCCACACTGGCAGTATCTTATGGCAGAAAGGGAGTTTTGTATGGACGAGCAGATGTTTTGTTTTCAGTGTGAGCAGGCGGCGGGCTGCACCGCCTGCACCGGCGCAGCGGGGGTGTGCGGCAAGTCGGCCGAGACAGCCGCCGCACAGGACCGGCTCACCGGGGCGCTCATCGCGTTTGCCGGGCAGCTCATCGCGGCGGGGCGCGGCCCGACCCCGGAACAGGCCCGGCTGCTGATGCAGGGGCTGTTCACCACCATTACCAACGTGAACTTTGACCCCGCCGCCGTGGACGCGCTGACCCGCCGGGTGCACGACGCCAGCCCCGGCACCGGCTCGGACTACGACATGCAGGCCCTCTGGCGGGAACCGGACGCCGACCGGCGCAGCCTGAAATGCTTTGTGCTGTTCAGCCTGCGGGGCATGGCCGCCTACAACTACCACGCCCGGGTGCTGGGCCGCATCGACCCGGAGCTGGACCGGTTCTTCTGTACCGCCCTGCAGGCCGTGGGCGACCCCGGCCAGACCACCGACGCACTGTGGCAGCTGGTGCAGGCCACAGGAGAAGCCAGCTACCGCTGCATGGAGCTGCTGGACGCGGCCAACACCGGCGCGTTTGGCGATCCGGAACCGGTGCAGGTGCCCCTGACCATTGAAAAGGGGCCGTTCATCGTGATTTCCGGCCACGACCTCTACGACGCACAGCAGCTGCTGGAACAGACCGCAGGCCGGGGCGTCAACGTCTACACCCACTCGGAGATGCTGCCCGCCCACGGCTACCCGGAGCTGAAGCGCCGCTACCCCCACCTCAAGGGCAACTTTGGCACCGCATGGCAGAACCAGCAGCGGGAGTTCGAGGACATCCCCGCGCCCATCCTGTTCACCACCAACTGCATCATGCCCCTGCGCGCCAGCTACGCCGACCGGGTGTTCACCACCTCGGTGGTGGCTTACCCCGGCGTGCCCCACATCGACGAAGGGCGCGACTTTTCCCCGGTGATCGAAAAGGCGCTGGAGCTGGGCGGCTACGCGCAGGACACCCTGCTGCCCGGCCTGAACGGCGGCTCCACGGTGACCACCGGTTTTGCCCGCACCGCCGTGCTGCAGCACGCGGACGAGATCGTGCAGGCGGTGCGGGACGGTAAGCTGCGGCACTTCTTTCTGGTGGGCGGCTGCGACGGCACCCGGCCCAGCCGCCGCTACTACACCGAGTTTGCCCGCCTTACCCCGCCCGACACCATCCTGCTGACCCTGGCCTGCGGCAAGTTCCGCCTGAACGACCTGCCCCTTGGCACCGTGCCGGGCACCGGCCTGCCCCGCATCCTGGACGTGGGCCAGTGCAACGACGCCTACAGCGCCATCCGCATCGCATTGGCGCTGGCCGACGCCTTTGGCTGCGGCGTCAACGACCTGCCCCTCTCGCTGGTGCTGTGCTGGTTTGAGCAGAAGGCCGTGTGCATCCTCATCGCGCTGCTGGCGCTGGGCATCCGGAACATCCGGCTGGGGCCTACCCTGCCCCCGTTCCTCTCGCCGGTCGTTGTGGCTGCCCTGCAGCAAAAGTACGATTTAAAAGCCGTAACAACGCCGGAAAATGACCTGCAGGCCATTCTGGGCAGACATTGAGCCTGCACTGTTCTCACTATAGCTACAACTGACCGCCATACGCGGCGTTTCGCACAAGAAGCAGTGGAAAGCCGCTGTTATATTTGGTGCAGCTGTCACTTGAATCTTTTTCAGCGTTCAGTATAATAATAGTTACCGGAACAAAGGCGTTCCGCAAGGGTAAAGTATGCCCTTGCGGGGCGCTTTTCTTTTTTGTCAAAATGCGGAGGGTGCCGCACCGGTGAGGATTTTAGATAAGGATGGGAAAGTCTATGGAAAACTTTACAGAGCAGAAAAACACCCTTGGTCTGTACGATCCACAGTTTGAGCACGATGCCTGCGGCATTGGCGCTGTGGTGGATATCAAGGGCCGCAAAAGCCACCAGACCGTGGACGATGCACTGGCCATTGTGGAACGGCTGGAGCACCGTGCCGGCAAGGATGCCGAGGGCAAGACCGGCGACGGTGTGGGCATTTTGCTGCAGATCAGCCACAAGTTCTTCTCCAAGGTGGCCGAAGAACTGAACATCAACCTTGGCAACGAGCGCGAGTACGGTGTGGGCATGTTCTTCTTCCCCCAGAGCGAACACCTGCGTGCGCAGGCCATGAAGCTGTTCGAGGTGGTCACCCGCAAGGAAGGCCTCGAATTTCTGGCATGGCGCAAGGTTCCCGTGAACCCGGATGCCGTGGGCCAGAAAGCCCGCGACTGTATGCCTGCTATCTGGCAGTGCTTCATCAAAAAGCCCGCCAAGGTGAGCAAGGGCATCGATTTTGACCGTAAGCTGTACATTGTGCGCCGCGTGTTCGAGCAGGCCAGCAACGGCACTTATGTGCCCAGCCTGTCCAGCCGCACCATCGTGTACAAGGGCATGTTCCTTGTGCACGACCTGCGCCTGTTCTATACCGACCTGCAGGACCCCGATTACGAGTCTGCCATCGGCATGGTGCACAGCCGCTTCTCCACCAACACCAACCCCAGCTGGATGCGCGCACACCCCAACCGCTTCATCCTGCACAACGGCGAGATCAACACCATCAAGGGCAACACGGATGCCATGCTGGCCCGTGAAGAGAGCATCTCCAGCTCCATCATGCAGGACGACATGAACAAGATCCTGCCCATCATCAACACTTCCGGCTCCGACTCCGCCATGCTGGATAACGCGCTGGAATTCATGGTGATGAACGGCATGGATCTGCCGCTGGCCGTGATGATCACCATTCCCGAGCCGTGGGAGAACAACAAGAACATCAGCCAGAAAAAGCGCGATTTCTACCAGTATTATGCCACCATGCTGGAGCCTTGGGATGGCCCCGCTGCCATCCTCTTCTCGGACGGCGACGTGATGGGCGCTGTGCTGGACCGCAACGGTCTGCGCCCCAGCCGCTATTACATCACCAAGGACGGCCGCATGATCCTGTCCTCCGAGGTGGGTGTGCTGGAATGCGAGCCGGATAATATTTTGGTCAAGGATCGTCTGCGCCCCGGCAAAATGCTGCTGGTGGACACCGTGAAGGGCGAAGTGGTGGACGACGAAAAGCTCAAGGAGTTCTACGCCAGCCGTGAGCCTTACGGCGAGTGGATCGACCGCAACCTTGTGGAGCTGGCCAGACTGAAAATTCCCAACGTGAAGGTGGAAAGCTACACCGGCGATCAGCTCACCCGCCTGCAGAAGGTGTTCGGCTACAAGTATGAGGATGTGAACACCATGATCCTCTCCATGGCACGGGCAGGCGCAGAGCCTTCCGGCGCTATGGGCACCGACACCCCGCTTGCTGTGCTGAGCAACCAGCATCCGCCGCTGTTCAATTACTTCAAGCAGCGCTTTGCGCAGGTCACCAACCCGCCCATCGATGCCATCCGCGAAAAGGTGGTCACTTCCACCAGCGTGTATATTGGCGCACACGGCAACCTGCTGGAAGACAAGCCCGAGAACTGCAAGGTGCTCAAGGTGCACAACCCCATCCTGACCAGCACCGACCTGCTCAAGATCAAATACATGAACGTGCCCGGCTTTAAGGTAGCCACGGTGTCCATCAACTACTATAAGAATACCAGTCTGGAAAAGGCCATCGACCGTGTATTTCTGGAGGTCGACCGCGCCTACAAGGATGGTGCAAACATCATCATCCTTTCTGACCGCGATGTGGATGAATACCACGTGACCATTCCCAGCCTGCTGGCAGTTTCCGCGGTTTCGCAGTACCTGATCCGCACCAAGAAGAGCACCGCACTGGCCCTGATCCTGGAAAGTGCAGAGCCGCGCGAGGTGCACCACTTTGCCGCTCTGCTGGGCTACGGTGCCTGCGCCATCAATCCCTATCTGGCACATGAGACCATCGGCCAGCTCATCGACGAAGGCCTGCTGGACAAAGATTATTATGCAGCCGTGGAGGACTACGACAACGCCATCCTCAGCGGCATTGTGAAGATTGCCTCCAAGATGGGCATTTCCACCATCCAGAGCTACCAGAGCAGCCAGATCTTTGAGGCTGTGGGCATCTCCAAGGATGTCATCGACAAATACTTCACCGGCACGGTGAGCCGTGTGGGCGGCATTACCCTTTCGGACATTCAGGCCGATGTGGAAGCCCAGCACAACGCAGCCTTCGACCCGCTGGGTCTGGACATCAACATGGAGCTGGCCGACAGCGGCGCACACAAGTTCCGCAGCGGCAAGGAAGAACACCTGTTCAACCCCCAGACCATCCATCTGTTCCAGAAAGCCTGCTGGACGAACGACTACTCGGCTTTCAAGCAGTTCACCAGCACCGTGGACAATATGGGTGCTGACGGCGTGCATCTGCGCAGCCTGCTGGACTTCAACTATGCTCCTGACGGCGGCATCCCGCTGGAAGAGGTGGAGCCGGTAAGCTCCATCGTCAAGCGGTTCAAGGGCGCAGCCATGAGCTATGGTGCCCTGAGCAGTGAAGCCCATGAGACCATTGCCATCGCCCTGAACCGTCTGGGCGGCCGCAGCAACACCGGCGAGGGCGGCGAACCCGAAGAGCGCTACCACAGCGAGAGCAATTCCAAGATCAAGCAGGTGGCTTCCGCACGCTTTGGTGTAACGAGCAAATACCTCGTTTCTGCGGAAGAGATCCAGATCAAGCTGGCACAGGGCGCAAAGCCCGGTGAGGGCGGCAATCTGCCCGGTGCCAAAGTATATCCGTGGATTGCAAAGACCCGCCACAGCACCACCGGTGTGGGCCTGATCTCTCCCCCGCCGCACCACGATATCTACTCCATCGAGGACCTTGCAGAGCTGATCTACGACCTGAAGAACGCCAACCGCAGCGCCAACATCAATGTCAAGCTGGTCAGTGAGGCCGGCGTTGGCACCATTGCGGCCGGTGTTGCCAAGGGCGGCGCACAGGTCATTCTGGTGTCCGGCTACGACGGCGGCACCGGTGCAGCACCGCGTACTTCCATCAAGCACGCTGGCCTGCCGTGGGAGCTGGGCATCGCCGAGACCCATCAGACCCTGATCCTGAACGGCCTGCGCACCCGCGTACGCATCGAGAGCGACTCCAAGCTGCTCTCCGGCCGCGATGTTGCCATCAGCTGTATGCTGGGCGCAGAGGAGTTCGGCTTCGGCACTACCCTGCTGATGGCCGAGGGCTGCGTGATGATGCGTGTGTGCAATCTGGATACCTGCCCCATGGGCATCTGCACCCAGAACCCGGAGCTGCGCAAGAACTTCAAGGGCAAGCCGGAATACATCATCAACTACCTCACCTTTGTGGCCGAGGAGCTGCGCGAGTACATGGCAAAGCTGGGCGTGCGCACCATCGATGAACTGGTGGGCCGCACCGACCTGCTCAAGGTCAAGCCTGCCGCACCCGGCAGCCGCGCTTCCAAGATGGATCTCGACTGCATCCTGCACAACCCTGCCATCGAGAACAGCAATGTTCACTTCGTGAAGGAGGACACCTACGACTTCCATCTGGAAAACACCCTCGATATGAAGGTGCTGATGAAGAAGTTCAAGCTCAGCAGCAAGAATGCCCAGAGCGTGACGCTGGATGTCTCCAACACCGACCGCGCCTTTGGTGCCATCTTTGGCAGCGAGATCACCCGCAAATACGGCAACAGCCTGCCGGATGATATTTACACCGCCCACTGTGTGGGTGCAGGCGGCCAGAGCTTTGGTGCCTTCATCCCCAACGGCCTGACGCTGGACCTTGTGGGCGACTGCAACGACTACATGGGCAAGGGCCTGTCCGGCGGCAAGATCGTCGTGCGCCCGCCCAAGGGCATCACGTTCAAGCCCGAGGAGAACATTATCACCGGCAACGTGGCCCTGTACGGTGCTACCAGCGGCAAGGCGTTTATTTCCGGCGTGGCCGGTGAGCGCTTCGCCGTGCGCAACAGCGGTGCCACCGCCGTTGTGGAGGGCGTTGGCGACCACGGCTGCGAGTACATGACCGGCGGCACGGTGGTGGTTCTGGGCCAGACCGGCAAGAACTTTGCAGCCGGTATGACCGGCGGCATCGCCTACGTGCTGGACGAGAACTGGGACTTCTACCAGCGCGTGAACAAGGAGACCGTCAGCCTGGAGCCTGTGGAGCACAAGTACGATGTTGCCACCCTGAAAGAGCTGATCCGCGAACATGTGGAGGCCACCGGCTCTCCCCGCGGCAAAGAGATTCTTGACAACTTCAGCGAATTCCTGCCCAAGTTCAAGAAAGTTCTGCCCTACGATTATGACCGTATGCTGCGTGTGATCGCATCCGTTGAGGAGCGCGGTCTGGACGGCGAGCAGGCACAGATCGAAGCATTCTACACGGTGCAGAAGAAGAAGTAAGGAGGGCAGCGTTATGGGTAAGACAACTGGATTTATCGACTATACGCGCAAAACCAGCACGGATGTTCCGCCGCTGGAACGCATTGAAAACTTTAACGAATTTCACGTCTGGCTCTCCCGCGAGGAGCAGCAGACGCAGGCAGCACGCTGCATGGACTGCGGTGTTCCCTTCTGTCAGGCCGGCATGATGATCGGTGGCATGGCCTCCGGCTGCCCGCTGAATAACCTCATCCCGGAGTGGAACGACCTTGTTTATCATGGCAAGTGGGAGCTGGCCATGCACCGTCTGATGGCCACCAACCGCTTTCCGGAGTTCACCAGCCGGGTGTGCCCTGCCCTGTGTGAAGCGGCCTGCACCTGCGGCGATGTGACCGGCAGCAGCGTGACCGTGCGCGAGAACGAGCACGCCATTATTGAGACGGCTTACGCCAAGGGCTGGCTGCACGCCGCACCGCCGCCCTCCCGCACCGGCAAGAGCGTAGCCGTGGTGGGCAGCGGCCCCTCCGGCCTTTCGGTGGCTGAATACCTGAACAAGCGCGGCCACGCCGTGACTGTGTTCGAGCGTGCCGACCGCGTGGGCGGCCTGCTGATGTACGGCATCCCCAACATGAAGCTGGACAAATCCGTCATCGAGCGCCGCATCAAGATCATGCAGGCTGAGGGCGTGGAGTTCCGCACCAACATGGATGTGGGCGGGGCTGTTGCCGCCGAAGAGCTGCTGAACGGCTACGATGCCGTGGTGCTGTGCTGCGGTGCCAAGAAGGCCCGCGACCTGAATGTGCCCGGCCGCGATGCAAACGGCGTGCACTTTGCCGTGGACTACCTGACCAGCGTGACCAGAAGTCTGCTGGACAGCCAGTTCGCGGACGGCAAGGCCATCGATGCCAAGGGCAAGAATGTTCTGGTGATCGGCGGCGGTGATACCGGTAACGACTGTCAGGGCACAGCCCTGCGGCAGGGCTGCACCGATCTGGTGGCACTGGAAATGATGCCGCAGCCGCCCAAGGAGCGTGCAGCCTCCAACCCGTGGCCGGAGTGGCCCCGTGTGCTGAAGGTGGACTACGGCCAGACCGAGTGCCTTGCAAAGTTTGGCAAGGACCCGCGCGTGTACCAGACCACCGTGAAGGAGTTTTTGAAGGATGATGCGGGCAATCTGACCGGTGCTATCATCTCCTACCTGAAGCCGGAGCGAAATCCCGAGACCGGCCGTACCAGCATGGTGCCCACCGGTGAAGAATTTACCTACAACTGCCAGCTGGCGTTCATCGCCGCAGGCTTTACCGGCTGCGAAAATTACGTGGCCGATGCATTTGGTGTGGAGCTGACCGCCCGCGGCAACGTGGCAGACCACAGCTTCAAGACCAACGTGGAAAAGGTGTTCGTTTGCGGCGATATGCGCCGCGGCCAGAGCCTTGTGGTGTGGGGCCTGCGCGAAGGCCGCGACTGCGCCGCCGAGGTAGACCGCTACCTGATGGGCTACACCAACCTCTAACTAAGCCATTCTCTTTCCTATCCTAAACAAGCAGAAGCGGGGGCCTTTGCAAGGCTCCCGCTTCTGCTTTTGTTTTTTAGTCTGTATTGTATTCCGGTTCCGTGGGGGTAGGATCTGTTGTTTCCGGAGGGGCCGGCTCTGTCGTGGTGGGTTCGGTAGCGGCGGGTTCCTCCGGTGTGACAGTGATCTGCACACTGGGGTCTGCCGCAATATACACGGTGATCACCGTGCCCACTTTCACCTTGGTGCCCGGCTCCTCGCTGGTACGCACCACGCAGCCGGATGCATAGGAGCCATCGTTCACCACCATAAAGCAGCTGGCCACAAGGCCCCTCGCTTCCAGTTCCTTTACCGCGCCATCCTGCGTAAAGCCGATGATATTGGGCATCTCGGCCATCTGCGGGCCTTTGCTCACCACCAGCTGTATGGTCTCCCCTGCCTTGAGCACAGTGTCCGCGCTCGGCTCCTGCTGGATGATCTGGCCCGCCGGGGCGGTATCGCTGTATTCCTCGGTGACGTAGAACAGATACATGCTGGTATATTCCCGGTTGTTCTGCACCTGCGTGTAGTCCATGCCAATAAAGTTCGGCACAAGGTTCTGCGGCACCATCACCTCGCTGCTGGCCGGTTCCGACTCCGCAGCCGACGCGGCAGGCCGGTGGATGTGCTGGCTCAGCACGCTCCACAGCGTGAGCAGAATGAGGATGGACAGCAGGATCACGATGCCCGCCAGCAGCGCTTTTAAGCTGAGCAGATGCTCCTTACGTTCCGGCTCCGGCTGGGCTGTGCGCACCGGAGTCTCCGGCTTCATGGTGCGGGTCAGCTCGGCGGTGTATTCCTTGGAAGAAAGGGCCTGATACAGCTGCGGCACGGTCTGGATGCGCTCCATGGGCCGCAGGCGCAGGCCCAGCTGCAGCACCTGCGAGACGTACAGCGGCAGGCTGCCGTTCACCGATTTTGCGCGTGGGTTGGAGTCTGCCACCATGCGCTGCGCTGCAGGCACCGGGGCCTGCCCGCACACCATGCGGTAGAACACGGCCGCAAGGCTGTATTCATCGGTATAGCGGCCCTCGAACTCTGCGGTGGAATACTGCTCCGGGGCGGAATAGCCTTCGTACAGCTGTTCGCGCAGGCCGCTGCCCGCCGTGCGCAGGCCCACCGTGGCATAGCCCGCCAGACGGCAGCGGTCGTTTTCCATCACGCGGATGTTCTCCGGGCAGATGCCGCGGTGCACCAGACCGATCTTGTGCATGGCGGCTACACCTTCAAACACCGGCTGCAGCATGGTGCAGGCATCGTCCGGGCGGATGGTGCCGGGGTGGTTTTCCAGCCACTGATCCAGCGGGGTGCCGCCCAGATTTTCCAGAATGGCGTAAACGCTGTTATTGGCTTCCACCACATCCAGCACGGCTTCCAGACCATTGGCCGGAGTGATGCGCTGGATGGAGCGGTACAGGTCCGCAAAATCCATGCGGGTGGTCTTGAACAGCACCTCACTGCCGGTCTTGGGCCGCAGGGTGCTTTCTGCCGTGCGCTCCGCCGTGAGGGTAATGGGCAGATATTCCTTGATGGTCACCCGGAAACGGCCCAGATTCTCTGCGCCGCGGTAGAGGATGCCCTCGCCGTCGATGCTCAGCATTTCCCCTACGGTGTAGCGCCCGGCCAGCACGGTGCCCACCGGCAGGGTGCCGCCGGGGTTGCGCCCGGCAAAGCTTTTGCCGCAGTGCGGGCAGCTTTGTGCTGCTCCGGGCAGCGGCTGCAGGCAGTATGGACACAGGCGTGTTGCTTCCATTGTGGTCTCCTTATACCGTTTTGCGCCGCAGCAGGCTCATGGGCGGCAGCTCCGGCGTGGGAATGGTGTATTTTTCCATGGCATGCGGGGTGCTCTCCACCCGCTCACCGGCTTCGTTTTCGATCCACTCAGGGTTCAGCGGAATGCTGCGGCCATCCGGGCAGAGGGCTTCCAGAGTGTCGCCCAGGCTCCACTTGCCGCGCTGCTGGCAGGAGGCAACGCCGTTCTCCCAGCCGTCCACCGTGCCCACAAACTCCCACTCGCGGATGTAAGTAGCGCTGTCGGTGGCCTGTCTGGCCTGCTCGCGGCCAAAGTAGAAGCCCGGCGAGTAGTGGCGGTGGCTGGTACGGGTAAGCTCCTCGTACACTTCAGCAGGCAGCTCAAAGTTGTCGTTGAGCGGGTCGGCCAGATAAGCGTCCAGCGCCCTGCGGTAGGCGGCGGTAACGCTTGCCACATAGTAGAAGGTCTTGGCACGGCCCTCGATCTTCAGGCTGTCCACACCTGCCTTGCAGATCAGGTCAAGGAAAGGCGCGGTGCACATATCATTGGCGTTGAGGATGTAGCTGCCGTTCTCGTTCTCGCCGATCTCGTACAGCTGGCCCGGACGGGTCTCCTCGCTGAGATAGTATTTCCAGCGGCAGGGCTGGGCACACTGGCCGCGGTTCGCGTCGCGGCCCGCCATGTAGTTGGAAAGCAGGCATCGGCCCGAAACGCTCATGCACATAGCACCGTGCACAAAGGCTTCAATCTCCAGCTCCGGCGGTGTTTTATCGCGCAGGATCGCAATATCCTGCAGGGACATCTCACGGGCCAGCACCACGCGCTTTGCGCCCATGTTGTAGGCGGCGCGAGCCGCAGCCCAGTTGGTGATGCCTGTCTGGGTGGACATGTGCACATCGATGTCCGGTGCAAAGGTCTTGCAGGCATCCAGCACACCAAGGTCTGCCACGATAAAGGCATCCACACCGGCCTTGGCTGCTTCCTTGATGGCCTCGGGCAGGCGGTCGGCTTCCTCGTTGGTGGGCAGGGTGTTCATGGTCAGGTAGACCTTGCGGCCACGGGCGTGAGCGTAGATGACACCCTCGGCCAACTGTTCCGGCGTAAAGTTGGCCGGAGCAGACCGCATTCCAAATTCAGGCAGGCCGCAGTAAACGGCATCGGCACCGTAGTTGATGGCATAGCGCAGGCGTTCCAGATCGCCTGCCGGGGCCAGCAGTTCCGGGATTTGCAGCATAGTTCAAATTCCTCTCATTTTTCCGTATTCACAGTTTTGTTCACTTGTGCTGCCTTCTGGCAGTTTGCGCTGTGTTCGCTCAGGGTGTGGGCATAATAATAGCTGCCCTTGAGGTCGGTCACAAAGAAATAGGCATCCTTGGCCTCCTCATTGGGCTGGGGGGCCAGCGCTGCCTTGATGGCCGCAATGCCAGGGTTCGAGATCGGCCCGGCAGGCAGGCCCTTGCAGCTGTAGGTATCATACGCAGCCACGATATTTTCCGGGATATTATCCCAGCCGCCATAGTAGGGTGCCACCCAGTTCCAGAGGTAATTGTTGTCACTGTCGCTCTGGATATAGCTGGAGGTGTTGCTCTGCAGGCGCGGGTAGGGCGAATCCGCAGCCAGACGGTTGTGGAACACCTGTGCCACGTTCGAGTCCTGACTGTTGCCTGCTTCCTCCTGCACAAAGGATGCCAGTGTGATCAGCTGGGGCAGGGTCATATCCTGCTTTTTAAGTTCTGCATACATCTCATCGGTGATCTGTGCATCGAACTGGGCATAGAAGGTGGCCACATAGTTGTGCACGGTGTCGTCCTTTAAGAATTCGTAGGTCTCCGGGAAGAGATAGCCCTCGCACTTCATAAAGCGGTCCGGCGCGTCGGCATCGTCCGGCACGTACTGCCAGAAGGTGTATTCGCTGAAATCGCCCTCGTTGGCTTCCTTCAAAAAGTCCTCCGCGCTGCACAGCCCGGCGGCTTCCATCTTCTGGGCAATGGCAATGGCCGTGGTTCCCTCTGGGACGGTCACGCGCACCGTTTCGGCCTTGGCGTAAGTGGACAGGACCGCAATAATGGCATCGTAAGAACAGGCGCTCTTCTGCAGGGTAAAATCGCCATACTGCAGCTTTGATGCCGCACCCTTTTGCCCCACATACCAGCGGAACAGATAGGCCGAGCGGATCACACCCGCATCCTTGAGCTTTTGCGCAATGACGGAAACGCCGCTGCCCTGCGGGATGCTCACCGTTACCTCCGTGCCGGGTCTGCCATTGCCGCTGATCTCGTTGTGCGCAAACAGCAGCGCCCCGCCAACGGCCAGCGCCAGCAGTACCACCAGCACCAGCAGGATCTTCCCTACACCGCCTTTTTTGCGGGTGTTTTTTTCGTGTGCCATAAGCACCTTCCTTTTATCTTAGTTTTCCAGCATCAGGCGCATGTAGCTTTCGGCTACATCAAAGGGTTCGGCATCAAAGCGGATCATGCCGTAGTCCTGCCGGGTGCCCTCGCCGAGGAACAGCGGCTGGGATGCGCCCACGGTAATGACCGCCTTTTCCACGATGACTTCCTTTTCGCGGGCGGCTTCCATCAGTACTTCGGCGGCGCGGTCATTGTCGGCCTGCAGCTCCACAAAGTAAAGCGTATCCTCCTTGCGGAAATAAATACCATAGCCGTGGGCGCTGGAAACGATGGTGGCACCGGAGGAGTACAGATCTCCCAGCACCACGGCCATGCGCTCCGGGGTCAGCTGCACGGTATCGGGCCAGAAGCGCTCCCGCAGCTCACACAGCTTTTTGGCGGTGACGGAATCAAACTCCGCCTGACTCCACAGGTTGCGTTCCACCTCGCGGGGAAGACAGCGCAGGGCGAAGGCCCATGCAAAGCCCTTATCCTGCAGCAGTGCGGCCTGCTCCGGGCTGGTGGGCACCGCCACTGTAAACCCTGCGCCGCGCAGCTTCTGCTGGGCACACAGATAGTCTACAAGGCCCGCCAGGATCAGGCTGCCCGCGCCGCACAGACCGTACAGGTAGGTGCCGCTGCGGCCCTGCAGCGTGACCGGCACAGCCAGCGCCACCGCGGCGATCTCGTCATTTTCCTCGGCCACATAGACGTTCTGCTCGCCTGCAAACTGCTCAATGGCCTTTTTGGCAAATTCTTCTGATTCATTGCGCTGGCTCTGCCATAAAGCCAGCACTGCCGGTTTATCTTCCGGCTGCATCAAACGATACATCTGTCAGGATGCCCCCTCTTATCGAAAATTATGTCAGCTGCTTCAACACGATCTCCTGCACTTCGGCCTGAATGTCTTCGATGCTGCGCATGTTGTCCCCGCTGGTGCAATGCACGACGGCCCAGCCAAGGTGCGCGGCACAATACTCGGCGGCGCAGCGGCTGCGGGCAAGATACTCGGTATCCTTCTCGTGCACATCCTTCCTGCTCTCGTCGCCGTGGTAACGCTGGGTCATAAGCTTCTGGCTCACGGCGGGGTCTACCTGTAAGTAGATCACCTCATCCGGCGCAGGCAGGCCCAGCAGATGGAATTCAAAATCAAACAGCCAGCCGAGAAAACTCTCCCACTGCTCCGGCGGCAGCTTGGAGCACTGGTGCACCGCGTTGGAGGTGGTGTAGCGGTCGGCAATGACGATGCCGCCATTCTCGTAAAAACTGCCCCAGTCCTTTTTGTAGCTGGCATAGCGGTCCACCGCATAAAAGCTGGAGGCTGCATAGGCGTTTACATCGTCCGGGTGCTGGCCGAACTGCCCTGCCAGATACATTTTTACAAGGGCGCTGGAGTCGCTCTCATAATTCGGGAAGGTGATCTCCCGCACAGAAAAGCCCTGCTCCTTTAAATGTGCTTCCAGCAGCTTTGCCTGCGTGGCCTTGCCGCTGCCGTCCAGCCCTTCCAGTACGATCAGTTTTCCCTTGCTCATGCTTCGGCACCTTCTTTGATCGCGGCATATTTTGCACGCACCTCGGCGGTTTTTCCGCAGCACATTTTTCCCTCCGGGCAGGGGCCGCTCACACAGGCCGGGCCGGACTTTGCAAAGATATGCGGTGCCACCGGGTACACCAGCTCAAACATTTTTTCGGCCAGCTCCCGGATCTCCCACTGGGCGCGGCTGCAGCAGCGCAGGTGGAAAAAGTTCTGCAGGCTGCGGGCATTCATGGTGACCACCATCTTGGTCTCGCAGGCGTTGGGCAGTACAAAGCGGGCATCCTCGTTGGCCTGCTTGCTGGCCTTGGCGCGGGCCTGCTTTTCCGGCATTCCCTCAGCCATCAGGCGGGCGGTGTGGCCTTCTTCCAGCTTGTGGGCAAGGTCGAGGTAGCGCTTTGCGTCCTCTTCCATGCTGGCAAGGAAAGCTTCCTTTGCTTCCGGGATAGCTTCGATCTCGGGCGGTACCACATAGCGGAAATCGTCCAGCCGCACATAGCGCTGGCTCTGCACACTGAAGGATGCAATACGGTGGCGGGTGATCTGCGCCAGCAAAGTGCGGCTGACCCCCTCGATGCCAAAGGTGAAGCTGGCATGTTCAATGGGGCTGGCATGGCCCAGATCGCTGAGCATGGTCAGGAACTTCGCGGTCTTTTCCTCGGTCAGGCCGTCCAGCAGGTCGGTGATGTGCGCATCGGAATAGCAGAGCTTTGCCGCTGCAGCCACCACCTTTTCCGGCTCCGGGGTATGTGCGATCAAACGAACAGTCATCATAAGTGTGTTATTCCTCCGCAGTGATTTTGGTCAGGGGCGCAAAATTGGCCATGGTCTTTTTGATGCCCACCTTTTCAAAGTTGATCTCCACGATCTGATCTCCGGCGGCAGGCTTCACAGCCACTACCTGACCGCGTCCGAACACCTTGTGCTCCACAAGATCGCCCGGCTCATAGTGTTTTGCGCCTTTTGCAGCGGTTTTTGCTGCCGGTGTGCCTGTAAAGGAGATTTGCTTTGCAGGTTTTTTCTGCGCTGTTCCGTCAGAATATGCAGAACTGTAACCAGAGCCATATCCCGTACCTGCGCCGCTGCGGCCATAGCCGGAACCATATCCGCTCTGGCTCTGGCCCCGGTTTGCATAGGCCGAGCCAAAGCCGCGGCCCTCGCCCGCGTTGTATTCGCGGTTCAGGTAGCCGCTGCGATTGCTATAGCCGCTTCCGTAGCCGCCCGAACCGTACCCACTGGCGCTGCGGCCCCATCCGGACGGCCCGGAGTAACCGGACGCACCACCGGGCACCGTATCACGATAGCTGTCACCCCAGCCGCCAAAGCGGGAGCGCTGTTCCAGTACCGGGCTGCGGGTCTCCTCGATATACTCCGGCTCGATCTCCCGCAAAAAGCGGCTCGGCTCGTTGCGCTGGGTGCGGCCATACAGCATCCGGGAAACGCTGTTGGAGATGTACAGCTCCTTCTTGGCGCGGGTGATGCCCACGTAGGCAAGGCGGCGCTCCTCTTCCAGATCAGCCTCGGAATACTTGCTCATCTCGCTGGGGAACACGCCCTCCTCCATGCCAATCAGGAACACATACGGAAATTCCAGACCCTTGGCGGAGTGGATGGTCATGAGCACCACCTGATCGGCGCTCTCGTTATAGCTGTCGATATCGCTGATGAGGGCGATATCTTCCAGATAGCCTTCCAGCGTGGCTTCCTCGCCGTGCTGGTCGCAGTAGTTCTTGACGTTGTTGACCAGCTGACCAAGGTTCTGCAGGCGGTCAGCCGCATCCTCGTGGCCCTTGGCTGCATCGGCTTCCAGCATGGCCTTATAGCCGGTCAGCTCGATCACATCGGCTGCAAACTCGTCCAGCGTGCGGATCTCCAAAGAATCCTGCAGGCGCTGATAGATCTGCCAGAACTTGAGCAGCGGCATTACGGCGCGGCTGAGCTTTGCATATTGGTCGGCATGGCCGATGATGTCCAGCATGCTCACACCCTCCTGCGCGGCCAGATCGGCAATCACCTCCACGGTGGTGGCACCGATCTTGCGGGCAGGCTCGTTGATGATGCGGCGCAGGCGCACATCATCGCGGGGGTTCGCCACGATGGACATGTAGGAATGGATATCCTTGACCTCTTTGCGGTCGTTGAAGCGCTGGCCGCCCACGATCTTGTGGGGGATGCCTGCACGGGTAAAGTAGCTTTCGATGGGGGCCGATTGGGCGTTCATGCGGTAGAGGATGGCGTGGTCGGCCAGATGTCCGCCCTCTTTCAGGTGCTGGCCGATCACATCCGCGATGTGGCTGGCCTCGTCCTGCTCGTTCTCGGCGGTGTACACCTGCACCTTGTCGCCCTCGCCATTGCTGGTCCACAGGGTCTTGCCCTTGCGCTCGGTGTTGTGCTGAATGACACAGTTCGCAGCGTTCAGGATATTGGACGTAGAGCGGTAGTTTTGTTCCAGACGGATGGTCTTGGTGCCCGGGTAAATGCGCTCGAAATTAAGGATGTTCTCAATGGTAGCGCCGCGGAAGCGGTAGATGCTCTGGTCATCATCGCCCACCACGCAGATGTTCTTTTCCGGGCCGGTGAGGAGGCTCACCAGACGGAACTGCGCCACACTGGTGTCCTGATACTCGTCCACCAGCAGATAGCGGTATTTGTTCTGGTAGAAATCCCGCACATCCTTGTGCTCGGCCAGCAGCTGCACAGTCTGGTAGATCAGGTCGTCAAAGTCGAATGCTCCGGCTTCCTTCAGGCGCTTTTCGTAGGCCGCGTAGATGCGGGCCGTCAGCGCGCCTTTGGTATCTTTTGCGGGGCTGGCAAGGGCCTGTTCCGGGCTGACAAGCTGATCCTTCCATCGGCTCATCTGGTTGATCGCAGCCTTGATGGGCAGGAACTTATCGTCCACATTCAGGTCTTTGTAGACAGCCTTCATCACGCGCTGGGAATCATCGGTATCGTAGATGGTAAAGCTGCGCGGGTAGCCGATCTCCTCCGCCCAGCGGCGCAGGATGCGTACACAGGCCGAGTGGAAGGTGGAAGCGAACACTTCATCGCCCTCCTCGCCGCCCAGCATCCGGCGCAGACGTTCCTTCAGCTCCCCTGCTGCCTTGTTGGTAAAGGTAATGGCCATCACGTTCCAGCTGCGCACAGCGTTCTGGCGCAGCATCCCGTCCAGCCAGCTGGGGGCGGCAGTGCCGGTCATGATGGCGTTGCGCAGAGCCTTGATATCGTCCTCCGTGGCCGGGCGCGGTGTCTGTTTGGAGCCGTGGGCCGAGCCGAACCGGATGAGGTTTGCAATGCGGTTTACCAGCACGGTGGTCTTGCCGCTGCCTGCACCAGCAAGGATGAGCAGCGGGCCATCGGTGGTGAACACTGCCTGCCGCTGCATATCGTTCAGGCGGCCAAACTGTTTTTCGATATAGGTATCGCGCAGAGCGCAGAATTCCTGTGTGAGATCTGTTGCCATGGTTTCCCCTGTTCCTTTTATGTTTATACTATCAAAATACAGTATACCACATTTCAAAACGATTGAGAATAGCCGCCGCGTTCGCTCTGGCTATTTTCAGCGGAAAAAATATTTTTATAATTTGTAACTCCGAAAAGCCTGCGGTCTTTTCGGAGTTACTTTTTCACGAAAGAGGTCGTAGAGAAAAATTGCATCTGATAAAACAGCAGCCGTTTTTCGTTACGGCCTTTTTGTGAAAATGTGTTTGGAGCAGCCCGCAGGCTGCGACAAACACGAAATAAATAATATAATTTCCTTATTTTATGCCCAAAGCAAACGCGGCGGGCATTTCAAATCGTAAAACAAAAACCGCCCGGCAGCTCTTGCGAACCGACGGGCGGAAAAAATGCTTTTCAGAAAGCGCTTAGCTGAAAATGTTGATCAGGATACCAGCAGCAACGGCAGAACCGATAACACCGGCCACGTTGGGGCCCATTGCGTGCATCAGCAGGAAGTTGGAGGGATTCTCGCTCTGGCCAACCTTCTGGGAAACGCGAGCGGCCATAGGCACAGCGGAAACGCCTGCGGAACCGATCAGCGGGTTCACCTGACCGCCGGTCAGCACATACATCAGCTTGCCGAACAGCACACCTGCGGCAGTGCCGAAGGAGAATGCGATCAGGCCCAGCACGATGATGAACAGGGTGCGGGTGTTCAGGAAGGTGTTTGCAGAGGTGGTGCAGCCAACGGACAGTGCCAGGAAGATGGTGATAATGTTCATCAGCTCATTGCCGGCAGTCTTCTGGATACGATCCACAACGCCGCACTCCTTCATCAGGTTGCCCAGCATCAGCATACCCACCAGAACAGCGGCATCCGGAACGATCAGGGAAACGATGATGGTGACCATGATGGGGAAGATGACCCTCTCGGTCTTGGAGACGGTGCGCAGCTGCTTCATCACGACGGTACGTTCCTTCTTGGTGGTCAGTGCCTTCATGATGGGCGGCTGGATAACAGGCACCAGCGCCATGTAACTGTAGGCCGCCACAGCGATGGAGCCCAGCAGCTCAGGTGCCAGACGGGAGGTAACGAAGATAGCGGTAGGACCGTCTGCACCGCCGATGATGGCGATAGCAGCGGACTGCTTCTGGGTGAAGTCCACCAGACCGGTAGCGGTCAGCAGACGAGCGCCCATGTAAGTACCGAAGATGCCGAACTGAGCGGCAGCGCCCAGCAGCAGGCTCTTGGGGTTGGAGATCAGGGGTGCGAAGTCGGTCATGGTGCCGATGCCCAGGAAGATCAGCGGCGGGTAGATGCCCAGCTTAACGCCCATGTAGAGCATATCGGCCAGACCACCGTTGTTCAGGATCTCCACCCACATGGGGTGTTCCAGACCGTCACCGACGAAATATTGCATGTGGATAACGCCGCTGCCGGGCAGGTTTGCCAGGATCATGCCGAATGCCATGGGCAGCAGGATCAGCGGCTCAAACTCTTTGACGATGGCCAGGTACAGCAAAAAGCAGCCCACGCAGATCATAACTGCGTACAGGTAGCCGCCCGGCTCGCCAAACTTCGCAAAGCCGGAGCTTTGGAAAATACCGACCAGAGTATCAATAAACTGTGTCATGCTCTTCCTCCTCTGTTAAAACGGTGCGGTGGTGTCGTTTACACCCGCATTGCCCCAGCCGTTCTTGCTGCGGCGCACAGCCTTGAGGGTGTACTTGCCGTTGCCCATTGCATGGATTGCTGCCATAATGGCGGCGATCACATCACCGGGAATGCCCTCTTCCACCTGAGGAGCGGGAGCAGCTGCGGCCTGCTGCACGGGTGCAGCGGGCTGTACAGCGGGAGCCTTGGCGGCTTCCTTGGCAGCCTTCTTCTTTGCGTTCATCGAATCGAAGATCTTGCCTTCCAGCGTGATAATCGCCATCAGCAGGATAAGGATCAAGAACACCAGTACGATGCCGGTAATGGTAACGACCACGTCAAAACCTAAATCCATGGTTTTCCTCCTGTTTCTTGTATACTGCGTCCGATACAAGATCGTCAGCAGAAAATCAATTTGGGTACATTATACCTTATTTTCCAATTTATTTCAACAAAAATAGATATTTTTTCTTTTTGGCGCTTTTGTTCAGATTCATGGATAAATGGTGCAGCTTTGATTATCTGCGGCCAATGCGGGGCGTTGCATCCAAAAAGCCGGTTTCCAGCTTGTCGTTCAGGCCAAGGCTCATGGCAGTGCCCAGTGCCACACAGTTGACGGGATCGGGCGAAACCGTCACCTCCACCTTCAGCTCTTCGCTCAGGTATTCGGTAAGGCCGTGCAGCTGTGCACCGCCGCCGGTCAGCATGACACCATTGCGGAAGATATCTCCTGCCAGTTCCGGAGGGGTTTTTTCCAGCACCTGATGGGCCGCGGTGCCGATCTGCTCGCTGAGCATCATGACCGGTTCGTACAGGTCGTCAGTGGAAACATTCACACGCACCGGCAGGCCGGTGAGCAGGCTGCGGCCCTTGATCTCCATGGTCTCGTGGAAATCAGTCTTCTGGGGGCAGCAGGCCACGTTCTTTTTCAGCTCTTCGGCGGTGCGCTGGCCAATGGCAACGCTGTACTTGTTGCGCACGAACTTGAGGATCTCTTCGTCGTAGTGGTTGCCGGCCACGCGCACGCTGGTGGCCTTGACCTTGCCGCCCAGAGAAAGCACTGCAATATCGGTGGTGCCGCCGCCGATATCAATGATCATGCGGCCCTCCGGCTGGGTGATGTCGATGCCGGAGCCAAGGGCAGCGGCAATGGGTTCGTCGATCAGGTACACCTGACGGGCACCAGCGGCCACCACAGCCTCCACCACGGCATCGCTTTCAATGCCGGTAATGGCGGCGGGCACACAGACGGCCACGCGGGGCTTGACCATGTGGGAGCTGTACACCTGCTTGACAAAACGGCAGATCAGCTCACGGGTCATGGTGTGGTCGCTGATCACACCGTCCTTCAGCGGGAAGATGGCAGAAATATAGTTCGGGGTGCGGCCCACCATAGCAAGGGCCTTATCGCCTGCTTCCAGCACGGTCTTCTTGCGGGTATCCATTGCCACAACGCTGGGCTGGTTGAGCACAACGCCCTTGCCCTCCTGCGCAATGATAATGGTAGTGGTACCAAGATCGATACCGATATCGTTCTGTGCCATAAGTTCTTTTTTCCTTTCTCTGGTTCCTCTATCGAAACAACGGCCTGTTGATGCAGGCCGGAAATCATACCAACTTACAGTATAGCATAGTTTCCGTAAAAAGTATACCGGTTTTGAGCTCCTTCCGTCTGCTCACTTTGTTCGCATCCACCACCCTCCCAGAGGGAGGCTTTGGCAGTGCAGAAAGCTTTTCCTCTTCGCCAGAGGCTCCCTCTCCGAGGGAGCTGTCACCGAAGGTGACGGAAGGAGTTATTCTGTTTCCGTCTGTTCCGGCGGCAGCTCTGCCTGCAAAAGATAGGCAAGGCCGCTGTAGCGCAGGTTCTGGCGGATGTTGCCCATCATGCGGTTCACAACGTCCCTGCGGCCCGCCACAATGCACAACTTCCGTGCACGGGTAACGCCGGTGTAGAACAGGTTGCGGTAGCACAGCCGCGGCGGCACCTGCGCCACCGGCAGGATCACCGCCGGGAACTCGCTGCCCTGACTTTTGTGTACCGTGATGGCATAGGCGATCTCCAGCTCGCCCAGGTTCTCTGCCGGGTAGACCAGCCGCTTATCATCCATGCGCACCACCATGGAGCGATCCCGCGTGTTGATGCTCTCCACAATGCCGATGTCGCCATTGTAGGCACCCACGCCCTGCTCCCCGCCAATGCGATTCCAGATGATCTCGTAATTATTGCGCACCTGCATCACCTTATCGCCCACGCGGAACACCCGGGCGGCGCTTTGCAGCTGGGGCTTGCCCGTCTGTTCCGGGTTCAGCAGGTTCTGCAGTTCCACATTCAGTGCCTGTGTGCCGGTAGGGCCAAGCTTGGTGGGGCACAGCACCTGAATGTCCCGGATCGGATCGAAGCCGTAGCTGCGCGGCAGGCGGGTGGTGACCAGATCACACACCAACCGCTGGGCCGCATCGCCGTCCGATTCCAAAAAGAAGAAGTCGTCGGTCTTACCGCCCTTCTGCAGCGGTTCACCCGAGATGATGTGGTGGGCGTTCTCCACGATCAGGCTGCGCTTTGCCTGCCGGAAGATCTCGTTCAGGCACACGGTGGGCACCAGCCCGGAGCGGATGATCTCGCCCAGAATATTGCCGGGGCCGACGCTGGGCAGCTGGTCGGCATCACCTACCATGATAATGCGGCAGCTGTAGCGCAGCGCTGCGATCAGGGCCTGAAACAGCTTCACATCCACCATGCTCATTTCGTCCAGAATGACCACATCACACTTGAGCAGGTTCTTGTCGTTGTGGATAAAGCTGACCACGCCGCCGGTGTAGTCCACCTCCAAAAGACGGTGGATGGTGCTGGCCTTGCGGCCGGTCAGCTCACTCAGCCGTTTAGCCGCGCGGCCGGTGGGCGCACACAGGGCCACCCGTTCCGCCTGATCTTCCAGCAGCTGCAGAATGGCGTTAACGGTGGTGGTCTTGCCGGTGCCGGGGCCGCCGGTGAGCACAAGGCAGTTCTCGGTCATGGCTTTGCGGATGGCTTCCTTCTGCAGGGGCGCATAGGCAAAGCCCTGCGTCAGTTCCAGAATTTGAATGTTTTTATCCAGCCCGTGGGCGGTATTCTTGCCCCGTTTTGTCAGCATGGCAAGCCGGGCAGCAATGTCCTCCTCGGCTTCCAGCAGGTCGGGCAGATAAATATACGGTGTGCCGTCAAACAGCTTCACCCGCAGTTCTTCGGTGCGGATGCACTCGTCCAGCGCAGCAGCCAGCTTTTCCGGCGGCTGATGGATAAAATTGGATGCCGTTTCCAGCAGCTGGGTGCGCGGCAGGCAGGTGTGGCCGTTGCCCGCGTTGTGGCGCAGGGTGCGCAGCAGGGCCGCTTCCAGCCGCTGGGCGCAGTCGCCTTCCATGTGGTAATACTGGGCAATGCTGTCCGCGTGGCGGAAATCCAGCTGCAGCGGTTCGCCGCAGAGCAGATAGGGATTTGCCGCAATGGCCTGCATGGCCCCGGGGCCGAAGGTACGGAACACCTCCATCGCGCGGCGCGGGCTGATCTCGAACTGCGCCAGATAGGCGATCAGCTCCCGCATCCCAAACATCCGCTTGAACTCCTGCTGGATGCGGTCGGCCTTGTCCGCCGAGATGCCGGGCACCTGCGTGAGCCGGGCCGGGTCGTTGGCGATCACCTCAAGCGCCTGGGCACCGAACAGGTCGATGATCTTATCCGCCGTCTTGGCCCCGATGTACGGCAGTGACCGGCTGGCAAGGAAGGCGTACACCGCTTCCAGATCCTTGGGCATGTCGGTCTCGCACTCCTGTGCGTGGAACTGGCGGCCATAGGTGGCGTGGTTCTCGTAGCGGCCGCGGCAGACCACGCTTTCGCCCGCGTGCAGTTCACCCACAATGCCGCACACCACTGTGACCACACCGCCGCCGGACACCTCGAACACCATATAGCCGTTGTCGGTGTTCTCGTAGATGATGTCCTCCACGGTGCCCTCGATCTGTTCCAGCTGCTGCTCTGCCATGCGCTCACCTCCTGCCAAATTACACAATCATAAGCAGTATAACGCTTTTGGCGGGATTTGTAAATCATCCGGGCAGACTGCAGTGCAGCTCTACCGTGGAGAAATATCCGACAAACTTCCAATTTAACAACCCATCTACGTCATAAATTCGATGTTTGTCAACTTGACAAAGTTCGGACATTTGGCAAAGTTGGAACTTTCTCAGAACAAAGCAACCTTGTCACATTGACAAAGTTGCTTTTTAATCGTCATATCGTTCAAAATCAGTAACTTTCTCAGATAACGCTCCCACAGTAGCACCTGATAAAGTTCCCTGAAACCAAGGGCTGGGAGTTTCTTCAGCGAATGTCCGGGAAGTGGGGCCCCGTGCGTAAGCACAGGGGCGGAACCGTGGGTTCCGGGCTGTTCGCGGAGAAAGCTCCCAGCACGCGGCCTACTCTACAGCCCAAACAGCAAAAAAGCTCCCCTTTGCAGGAGAGCTTGCGAACATTTTTTAAGCGTTTGCGGTGCGGGCATCGTGTTCCTTCTCGATGTCCTTTTCCTTCTGCAGGCGTTTGCGCACCACAAAGTAGGCCGGAATGAGGAAGAAGCAGGCAAAGAACCATGCCACCGGGCTTGCGATGCAGGCCGCAAAGTAGCCCCACAGCGGCACGAACCAGAAGCCCACCATGGCGCGGGCGATCATCTCGGCCACACCGGCAAACATGGCAAGGCCGGAGAAGCCCAGACCCTGAATGGTGTAGCGGTAGATAATGAGCACCGCCAGCGGGATGTAGAATACGCTGTTCCAGAAGATAAAGCTCTGGGCATTGGCCATGATGGCGGTCTCGCTGGCATCCAGGAACAGGCCGATAAGCAGCTTATCCGTCACGCGCAGGATGAGGAAGGACGCAATGCTGTACACGCAGCCGATGCCGAGGGCGGTGTACACACCCCGGTCCACACGGTCCAGGTCCTTTGCGCCCATATTCTGGCTGGCATAGGTGGTCATCGCTGTGCCGATACTCTCCAGCGGCACGCACAGGAACTGCGCCGCCTTGCCGCCGGCGGTCTGCGCGGCCACGATGTCGCTGCCCAGACCGTTCACCGCACCCTGCAGCACCACGCTGCCAATGGCCGTAATGCTGCACTGCAGGCCCATGGGAATGCCCATACTGCACAGCTTTGCGCAGTGGGTCAGGCTGAAACAGCCCTCTTCCCTGCTCCAGCGCAGCTCCGGGTAGTGGCGCAGGATGTACAAAAGACTGCCCAGACCCGCCACAGCCTGACTGACCACAGTGGCAAATGCCGCACCGAATGCCCCCATATGGAACATGATGATGCACACCAGATCCAGCCCGATGTTCAAAAAGCTTGCCACCAGCAGGAAATACAGCGGGCGCTTGCTGTCGCCCAGCGCACGCATCAGCGCGCTGGTCACATTATAAAGCAGGGTGAAGGGGATGCCTGCAAAAATGGTGCGGATATAGATATCCGCAAGGTCGATGATGTTTTCCGGGGTGTTCGTCCACACCAGCACCGAGCGGGTCAGCGCCACAGTGACAATGGTCAGCACCACCGCAAAGAAGATGGAAAGCCACACGGTGTTGGCAGTGTAGCGGCGCATCTCCTTGTAGTCCTTTGCGCCGAAAGTCCACGAGATGGGGATGGAAAAGCCGCAGGCGATGCCGTTCACAAAGCCCAGCACCAGATAGTTCAAACCGCCCACGCTGCCCACAGCGGCCAGCGCTTCCACGCCCACAAAGCGGCCCACGATGATGGTATCGGCCAGATTGTAGAACTGCTGGAACAAGCTGCCCAGCATCAGCGGCACCGCAAATGCAAGGATCAGCTTGAGCGGACTGCCTTGGGTCATATCCTTTGTCATAGTATAAAATCCTCCTGCCACACTGGGAACCGGCTTGATGTCGTGATTTTTGCCGTGAAAAACGCCCTGCCGGAAAGGGGCAGGACGTCGTGTACATTCATGAATGATATTATAGTGGAGTGACGCAGGATTTACAAGATTTGCATTGCATCAACATTTCCAAATTTTTGCCGCAAGAATTGGTGATTTTGCTTATTCTCCGTAATGCGAAAGGAACTGTTTGGTGCGCTCCTCCTGCGGGTGCTCAATGAGCTGCTTGGCGGGGCCTTCCTCCACCACCACGCCGCCATCCATGAACATGATGCGGTCGGCCACGTCACGGGCAAAGTGCATCTCGTGGGTGACGATGATCATGGTGGTCTTGCGGTCGGCAAGGTCGCGCAGGACGCGCAGCACCTCGCCGGTCAGCTCCGGGTCGAGGGCCGAGGTCGGCTCGTCGAAGCAGAGAATGTCCGGGTGCAGAGCCAGTGCGCGGGCAATGGCCACGCGCTGCTGCTGACCGCCGGAAAGCTGGTGCGGGTAGTGGCCTGCCCGGGCAGATAGGCCCATCTGGGCCAGAAGTTCCTGTGCCTGCTGTTCCAGCTCGGCATGGATGGCCTTTTTGTTCGCCTTGTAGTCCGGGCGCTCCTTCGCCAGCAGTTCACCCGCCAGCATTACGTTCTGCAGGGCGGTGTACTGCGGGAAGAGGTTGAAGTTCTGGAATACCAAACCAAAGTGCAGCCGCTTTTTGCGGATCTCGCTCTCGCGCTGGGTGGCGGGGTCGGCAGCGTCCCACATGGTCTCGCCGTTCACCTTGATGATGCCGGTGTCCGGCCGTTCCAGAAAGTTCAGGCAGCGCAGCAGGGTGGTCTTACCGGAGCCGGACGAGCCGATGATCGCCAGCGCTTCGCCCTGCTCAAGGTTCAGCGAAATATCTTTGAGCACCTTGGTCTCGCCAAAGTTTTTGCCGATGCCGGAGGCTTCAAGCAGTGCCATGATCCAATTTTCTCCCTTTCATCAGCGGAAATAATCCAGTTTTTTTTCGGCCCAGCCAAACAGCAGGGTGAGTGCACCCACGAACACCAGGAAGAAGATGGCAGTGGAGAACAGCGGCCAGATCAAGCCCTTTGCGCTGTACTCCTTGGCCATCATGATGATCTCCTTGTTGGCAATGGTGTTTGCCAGCGAGGTATCCTTGACGAGGGTGATCACCTCATTGCCCATGGGGGCCAGAATGCGCTTGACCACCTGCAGCAGCGTCACCTTGAAGAAGATCTGGGTCTTGGTCATGCCCAGCACCTGACCGGCCTCGGTCTGGCCCTTGGGAACGGCTTCGATGCCGCCGCGGTAGATCTCGGAGAAGTAGCAGGCGTAATTGATGGCAAAGGCCACCACCGCCGCCACCATGCGTCCGCCGGAGCCGGAGGGCCACGGGTTATTCATGCCCAGCAGGCCGGGGCCAAGGTAGATCACGATGATCTGCAGCATCAGCGGCGTGCCGCGGATGACCCACACAAAGGTCTTTACCGCGCCGGAAAGCGGCTTACACCGGCTCATGGAGCCGAAAGCCACCACCAGACCCAGCGGCAGCGCAAACAGCAGGGTCAGAGCGAACAGCTCACAGTTGAGCAGAAACGCGCCGGAAAGGCGACTCAGAATCACAGACACAAGAACACACCCATCAATCCGTTTTTTGAACTCCTCCCGTCACCTTCGGTGACAGCTCCCTCAATGAGGGAGCCTCACGCATGTCGGCAACAAAAAGCCTCCCTCACCGAGGGAGGTGGCATCGCGCAGCGATGACGGAAGGAGTAATTACATTCTTATAGAACTCAGTCGGCCAGAGCCAGATCGTACTTGTCGGCCAGAGCCTGCATGGTGCCGTCAGCCTTCAGCTCGTCAAAGGCGGCATCCGCAGCTGCGGCGGCATCGCTGCCCTTGCGGAAGGCCACGCCGTACTCTTCAGCGTTCAGCTCGTCCACGATCTTCAGGCTTGCATAGTCGGTGCCCTCACCGATCATGGCGTTGGCCAGAGTCAGATCCAGCACAGCGGCATCAGCAGTGCCTGCGGCAACTTCCATCAGGCAGTCGGTCTGCACGCCCTTGGAGACGTAATCGGCCTGTGCAAGGTTCTCGTCGCCCTCAATGGCGGCTTCACCGGCAGAGCCAGCCTCGGCAACCACGGTCTTGCCCACCAGATCCGCAGTGGAGCTGTAGTCGGTGCCGTCCTTCACGACCACGACCTGTGCGTTCTTGGCGTAGGCCTTGGTGGTTGCGGCGTTGGCCATGATGTCATCGGTCAGGGTCATACCGTTCCAGATGCAGTCGATGCTCTTGGCATCCAGCTCCACCACCTTGGTATCCCAGTTGATCTCCACGAACTCCGGCTCGACCCCCAGCTTTTCGCACACGGCAGTTGCCAGCTCGGTATCAAAACCGGTAAAGTTGCCGTCGGCATCGGTGTAGTTCATCGGCTCATAGACGGTGTAGCCAATGACCATCTTGCCCTTTTCCTTGATGTAGTCCAGATCGCTGGCTGCGGTCTCGGAGGCGGCTGCGCTCCCGGATGCAGAGGCAGAAGATGCCACGGTGGAAGTGGATGCGGCACCGCCGCAGGCGGCAAGGCTCAGTGCCATGGCACCAGCCAGAAAAGCAGAGACAAGACGTTTCATAAAAGGTTCCTCCCCTTTTTGTTGCCCAAATGTGTTCCCTCTCGGTTTAGCATTTTATCATGCTAAAGTGTTAAACTGTGACTATAGAATAGCGCGTTTGCAGCCATTTGGCAAGAGGAAATGCAAAAGTTAGTGCAGTTCGTCTTTTTCAAGGCTTTTCTGTGCCAATTCTTTGGTCTGGTTGCACAAAGAAAAGAGGAAAAGCTTTGCGCCTTTCCTCTTTTCTCCGCTTTACTCTTCCGCAAACGCTGCCAGCGCAGCCTTCTGCAGCTCCGTCACCGAGATGGTGCACAGTGCCGCAAGGTCGGCATCCGAACCATCGTCCGGGATGCCTGCGATCTCAGTACGGGTCTTGCCCTTCAGGTAATCGCACCAGCCCTCGCTGTGCTCGTACCATTCCTTGCCCAGACTGGATGCCCCGCGCATCCCGTAGCTGTCGCCCAGTTCCACCTTGGTTTTGACCATCTCCGGTGCCGACACCGTACCATCCGCGCCCACGGTAAGGGCAGGCTCTGCCACATCCGCCACTGCACCGGTCACACGGCCGTCAGCATCCAGCGTCAGGGCTGCCACTGTGATGTCCACCTGCGCGGTCACATCGTGGTCATCGTCGGCGGTCAGTTCCTTGGTGTCATTGCGCACTGACACGCCCAGCACAGCGCGGTCGCCGCGGGCCGAGCCGACTGCCTTTGCATTCTCGCAGGCGCGCACCACAGCATCCCGATAGCCGTCCACCGCAATGGTGCAGGTGGAGAGCAGGTCAGCATCCTTCGGCTTGCCGTCATCGTCGGTGGCAAGCTTCTTCACCTCATCCGGGGTTTTGCCGGTAAGATAATTGCCAAAGGCATCCGCCTGCTCTGCCCAGCCCTTTTTCAGCGAGGACACCGCCGCCAGCGGGTAATCATCGCCCTTCTGGCGCTTGGTGCGATTGTCGGTGGGCATCGTCACCTTGCCGGTGCTGTCCCCCGTGACCGAGATCTCCACCTCGTCCAGCATCACATCTGCCACCCTGCCCTCGGCATCCAGCAGAACGGCAGCTGCGATGGTATCGATCTTGCCCGCGCGTTCCTGATCAGACGCTTCGGTCAGGATGCCAAGGCCGGTGCGGTATGCAGCGTTCTGGCCCGCCTGCCCCGTCTGCGATGAGCTGCCGCCCATGCTCGTGCTCATGCTGCCGGAGGAACCGGAATCGCTTCGGCTGCAGGCGGTCAGGGCCAGAGCTGCCGCCAGCGTGCAGCCCAGGATCATGCGAGGTATCTTTTTCATTATAATAAAACGCTCCCTTTCCTGCCCCCATCGTAAAGGGGCTTTTGGGCTAGTTTACCCGGAAAAGGAACGTTTTATGAAACGGAACTCCTTCCGTCTGCTCACTTCGTTCGCATCCACCTGTTCCCCTTTTTGTCACTTACGTGACATCTGTTCCTCTCTTTGTCACCTGTGGTGACATTTCTCCCCGGCGCGGGGAGAATCTGTCCCGGCCGGGGGAAGTCTGTCTCCCGGAGGGAGGCTTTGGCAGTGCAGAAAGCTTTTCTTCTTCGCCAGAGGCTCCCTCTCCGAGGGAGCTGTCACCGGAGGTGACTGAGGGAGTTTCTTTACATCAAGGGGCTCAGCAGCCGCAGCACACTGTCCAGCACCGTGCCGGGCAGGCTGGTGCGGCATTCCGTCACCTGTATCTCGCGGCACTGCGGCAGCGTGGCCCGTACATCGTCCCGCAGAACTGCCACCTGACTGTTCTTTTGCAGCAGTACACCGCACTCAAAGTGTAGGAACAGGCTGCGGTAGTCCATGTTGATGCTGCCCACTACGGCAGTTACATCGTCGCTTACCCAGCACTTGGCATGCAGAAAGCCGGGCGTATATTCGTAAATGCGTACACCTGCCCTCAAAAGCGGCAGATAGTACGACCGGCTCAGCCGGAACACCAGCTTTTTGTCCGGGATGCCCGGCAGCACCAGCCGGATGTCCACCCCGCGCTTGGCCGCGTTTTTCAGTGCGTCCAGCATTTCCTCGCCCACGGCAAGGTAGGGCGTGTAGATATAAACGTACCGCTGTGCCTGCGCAAGGATGTTCAGGTACACCGTCTCGGCCATCGGTTCCTCGTCCAGCGGGCTGTCCGCGTAGGGCTGCACGATGCCGTCCGATACCGGCGGCACCAGCGGCATGGGGCGAAATGCATCATAATCCGTCTCGCTGGGGCGGAAGGCGTTCCAGAAGTTGAGGAACATCACCGTAAAGTTCCACGCGGCATCGCCTTCCACACGCAGGGCTGCATCCTTCCAGTAGCCAAAGCGCTGCTCCGCATTGATATACTCATCTGCCAGATTCACGCCGCCGGTGTAGGCCACCGTACCGTCAATGACTACGATCTTGCGGTGGTCGCGGTGGTTCATCACCAGCGAGAGCAGCGGCACCACCGGGTTGAACGGGATGCAGCGGATGTGCGCCCGCTCCATGCGCACGATGAAATCGGCGGGCAGACCCAGCAGACTGCCAAAATCATCGTAGATCAGGCGCACATCCACGCCCTGCGCAGCCTTGCGGCGCAGGATCTTTTCAATGCCGTTCCACATGCAGCCGTGGCTCACGATGAAAAATTCCAGAAAGATGCTCTTTTCAGCCTTTTCCAGATCGGCCAGCAGCTGCGGATACATGGCTTCGCCGCAGGCAAAATACTGCGTGCGAGTGTTCTGCCACGCCGGATAGGGGCCGTACTTTGCCACATATCGGCTCTGCCCCTGCTCGCGGGCATCCAGACCTTCCAGCACACCCGGCTCCTGTACAAGGTCTTTTTTGTGGGCATCCTCCACCGCCTGCATTTTCAGGCGCAGACGCTTGGCCGGGCGTTTGTTGCCAAAGGCCAGATACAGCGCACCGCCCAGCAGCGGAAGAATGCCGATCAGCGCGATCCAGCCCACCTTGTAGGCGCTGTTCTCATCCTTGCGCACAAGGTACAGGACGATGAGCAGGCTCAGTGCGTTGAGCAGGCCGTTCACCCACACGCGGCCCGTGCCGGTGGTGATGGCAAACGCCACCCAGCACAGCCACAGCAGCTGCAATGCCACCAATGCAACCGTGATAGTGACGCGGTTCAGAATGCGGCTGAAAAAGCGCACGACCGGTGAACGAAAAAGCATGGGCCTGCCCTCCTTTCCCATTTATAATTATGTGTAAGTATAGCGCGGTTTTACAACTTTTTCAAGTTTTGCGCTGTTCAAAAAAAAGCAAGCCAGACCCGCAGGCCCGGCTTGCTTGCAATATCAAAAACTCTTTTACTCTGTTTTTCCGTCCTCATAGCCCACCATCAGGCCGCCCTGCTCAGCGTAGTAGCTGCACAGGCCGCCGCACTCGGCCACATCCACCTGCGCCCCTGCAAACACCGCGTGGATCATCAGCTTCAGGCGCTTGGCAGCTTCCGGGTTATCACAGTGGGCAATGTGCACTTTACCATCGGTAAAGCCGTGATCCTTCAATTCCAGCACGATGCGCTCCAGTGCACCGTGCTCGCCGCGGGTCTTGCACAGCACCTCCAGCTCGCCGCTCTCACTGGCCTGACCAATGACCCGGATGCCCAGCATCCGTGCCACAGCGGCAACAGCAGGCTTCACACGGCCATTGCGGGCCAGATTGGCCAGCGATTCCAACGAAAACAGCAGATGTGTGTGCTTGTGGTAAGCCAAGATCGCCTCGCAGATCTCGTCAAACTCCATCCCGATCCGGACGAGATCCCGCAGACGCTCTGCCAGCAGACGCAGCTCCGGCCCGGCGGACAGGCTGTCCAGAACAAAAACACGGGCCTCCGGGTGCGTTTCCTTGTATTCTTCCGCTGCCAGCAGTGCAGCATTGTAGCTGCCGGACAGTGTGCCCGTGATGGTGGCAACAAAGATCTGCTCCGCACCCTCATAAGCAGCCAGCCAGTCTGCCACATTGGGGCAGGAGGTGCTGGTCTTGCCCTTGTAAGTACGCAGAGACCGGGCCATGTCCACAGCATCCAGAGTACCGTCATCCAGATATTCCTGTTCATCCGTGACGATCTTCAACGGCACACAGGCAAAATCCACGCCCGGCAGGGCATACAGGCTGGACGAAGAATCCACAACGATCTTGGTTTTCATAAAATGCACGCTCCAAATCTATTTTGTGATAGCAGGTCATTTTTTATTTTCCGTGCCTTACACGCACTTCTGCCTGCATGGTTTTTCGGTTCACTGCAGACATCATAGCAGTTTTTCAAAAACCTGTCAAGGGATTTTGTACATTCTTTCAAAAGTTTTAAAAATCCGTTGACCAGAGAACCGATTTGCGCTATAATACCGCCAGAAAACCATTTTCTGTATCCCGCGCAGCCCTGCTGCACCAACCTTAGAAAACTGCTTACGATATGAAAACTGAAACCAAATGCCGCGTTGCGGCCTGCGCCGCCGGGTTTGCCCTGCCCCGGTACGCCGATCTCCCGCAGATGGGGCTTTATCTTGACCAGACCGTGCAGTACGTCAACAGCTATTTCCGCACCTTCTGCGGCGTGGAGCTCACCTCTTCCATGGTCAGCAACTACGTTAAAAAGGGCATTCTGTCCCACCCGGTGCGCAAGAAGTACGCCCGCGATCAGATCGCATCCCTGATGTACATTGCAGTCTCCAAGACCGTTCTTTCGATGGAAAATATCGATGCCCTGTTCAAAATGCAGCGGGCGCACTGTTCCGCCGGGGCAGCTTACGACTACTTCTGCGACGAGATGGAAAACTGCCTGCCGTTCGTATTCGGCTGCACCAGGGAGATCCGCGACCCTGCCGTGGATGCCGCAGATGAAAAGCTGCTTCTGCGCAGCACGATCCTTGCAGCGGCAAACAAAATGTACTTGGACTGCTGCTTCAACGCCCTGCGGCAGGAGGAAAATCTCTGGGACACCATTCTGCCCGATCTGGCGTAAGAGCACAAAAAAGGCCGTGCCTCCATAAAAGGAAGCACGGCCTTTGCATTTTATACGTTCAAGATCAGGTATCCTGCAGTTCCCCGCGGCTTGCAGCCTTGAGGTATGCGAAGATGAAACCGTCCAGATCGCCGTCCATCACGGCATCCACATTGCCGGTCTCGTAGTTGGTGCGGTGATCCTTGACCATGGTGTAGGGCATGAACACATAGCTGCGGATCTGGTGACCCCATGCGATCTCGTTCTGCACGCCCTTGATGTCGTCGATCTTATCCATGTGCTGCTGCTTTGCGATCTGATACAGCTTTGCCTTCAGCATTTCCATGGCGTAGTCACGGTTCTGGAACTGGCTGCGCTGAGTCTGGCAGCTGACCACGACGCCGGTGGGCTTGTGGATCAGACGCACAGCGGAAGAAGTCTTGTTGATGTGCTGGCCGCCTGCACCGGAGGAACGGTACACCTGCATCTCAATGTCCTCGGGGCGGATATCCACCTGAATGGTGTTATCCAGCTCGGGCATCACTTCCAGCGAAGCAAAGCTGGTCTGGCGGCGGGCGTTGGCGTCAAAGGGCGACACGCGCACCAGACGGTGCACACCGTTCTCGCTCTTGAGCAGGCCGTAGGCGTTGGCACCCTTCACCATCATGGAGGCGCTCTTCATGCCGGCTTCATCACCGTCCTGATAATCCAGAACCTCCACGGTCATGCCGTGGTTGGAAGCCCACTTGTTGTACATGCGGTACAGCATTTCGGCCCAATCCTGTGCCTCGGTGCCGCCGGTACCGGCATGGAAGGTCAGGATGGCGTTGCTGTGGTCGTACTCACCGTTCAGCATGGTCATCAGCTGCAGCTCATCCACTGCCTTGCCCACAGCGTTCACAGACTCCTCTGCTTCGGGGATCATGGCGGGGTCGTATTCTTCATCCAGCATTTCCAGCATGGTCTCGGCATCATCGTACAGGCCCTGCAGCTTTTCAAAGCGGCTCAGCTTGCCCTTCAGGTCGCCCACTTCGTCAAAGACCTTCTTGCTCAGGTCTGCATCATCATAAAAGCCGGGGCGGCTCATGGTGTGCTCCAGCTCCTGCACGCGCTTGCGGGAGGCATCAATGGCAAGGGCTTCTTCCAAGTCCTTGACCGCCTTGCCGTAATCGGCAAGCTGCACCTTCAGTTCGTCAATCGTGATCATTCTCTAAATCCCTCTCGAAATGATAAATAAGATAAAGTCCTTTGTACTTGCCAAAAGACACAGTTTATACACAGATACTTCATTAGTATACCGAGAATCTATGCTAAAGTAAAGGGGTAAATGGATTATCCTGCTGGAATTTTGAAGATTTTCACCTTTTCTTTTCTCTTTCAGGGGAGTATAATACCAGTATGAACCATACAACAGGAGGAAATCATGCCGAAATATTATGGCTGTCCCTGTGAAGGCTGCGGCAGACCGCTGGCGCTGACCGATGATATCGTGGTCTGCCCGGACTGCGGCGCACCCTATCACCGCGAGTGCTACGAAAAGCTTGGCCGCTGCATCCACACCCCCGCCCATGGCGCGGGCTATGAATGGACGTTCCCGTACAAAGACGATGCTCTGCGCACCTGCCCCAGCTGCGGTGAGCGCACCCTGCGCACCGAAGAGCGCTGCCGCTGCTGCGGTGCCGTTCTTCCGCCGGAGAGCCAGTGCCCGGAGCCGCCCACCCAGAGCCAGCCCGGCACCGACGCAGACGGACGCTTTGATTACAACGACCTTTACCGCCAGTATCAGCAGACGGTGGAGGAGCCCACCCGCCGTAACGTGCAGGCGGCCTTTGGCAAGGAAGAGCTGATCGACGGCATCCCTTACAGCGACTGGAACGATTATATTGGCAAGGCCGCGCCCGTCTACCTGAACGATTACAGCCGGATGCAGCTGCAGCACACCAAAATTTCCATGTGCTTCTCGGCGCTGGTGTTCGGCCCGTTCTATTTCTTCTACCGCAAAGCGTGGAAGCCGGCCTTTGGTTTTCTGGCCGCAGAGCTGGTGGTGGCCCTGCCCACCCTGCTGAGCATGATGCAGGCCACCGGCAGTCCGCTCACTGCGGGCATCAGCAGCACTGCCATCGTCGTGCTTTCCCGCATTATGACAGTGTTCAGCTTTGCACTGGTGATGCTGCGCACCCTGTACGCCAAGTGGCTGTACCGCAAAAGCGCAGCCGAGCGCATCCGCCGCATCCGTGCTGAGTTCCCGGACGCTGCCCAGCGCCGTGCGGTCCTGTCTGCGCAGGGCGGCGTGAGCATCGCCGGTGTGATCGGTGCCTTTGTACTGCTGATGGTGCTGGGTGCCTGCGCTACCGTGCTGATGGGTCCGAATCTGGACGCTTTGGCCGGGATGCTCTGATCTGCAATGCCGCCTGCAAAGGCTGGCATTGCGGATTTCAAAATAGTAATAGGAGAATATGGATCATGATGAAGAAAGTCACCAAAGCCGTCATCCCTGCCGCCGGTCTTGGCACCCGCGTGCTGCCCGCCACCAAAGCCATGCCCAAGGGCATGCTGCCCATCGTGGACAAGCCCGCCATCCAGTATCTGGTGGAAGAGGCCGTCCGTTCCGGCATCACCGATATCCTCATCATTCTGGGCCGCAACCAGAGCATCATCGAGGATCACTTTGACCGCAGCCCTGAGCTGGAAGAAAAGCTGGCAAAGCCCGGCAAGGAAAAGGCGCTGGAAGAGTGCCTTGGCATCGCCAACATGGCAAACATCCTCTTTGTGCGCCAGAAGCAGACGCTGGGTCTGGGCCATGCTGTGAACACCGCCAAGGCCTTCACCGGCGATGATCCCTTTGTTGTCATCTACGGCGACGACGTGATCTGGGGCGAGGACCCGGTCTGTGCTCAGCTGATCCGCGCCTACGAGGAGTTCGGCCGCCCGGCGGCAGGCGTTTCCGCAGTGCCATGGGAAGATGTGAGCCGGTACTGCAGCTTGAAGACCACCCCCATCCACGACAACTATTTCTTTGTGGACGACATGATCGAGAAGCCCAAGAAGGGACAGGAGTTCAGCAACTACTCCATTCTGGGACGCGTGCTGCTGACCCCGGAGATCTACGATATCCTTGCCCACACCAAGCCCGGCGCAGGCGGCGAGATCCAGCTGACCGATGCCATGGCCGAGTATGCCCGCACCCGCGGCGGCATGACGGCCGTAGAGTTCACCGGCAAGCACTACGACATGGGCAACAAGCTCAAGGTGGTGGAAGCTCAGGTGGAGCTGGCCCTGCAGCATCCGGAGATCGGCGAAGAATTCCGCGCTTACCTAAAGGAGTTCTGCAAGACACTGTAACTTATCCTGAAAATAAAAGATCCTCCGGCAGACCTGTCGGAGGATCTTTTTTATTGTTTACCCATTTACCTGACTGGGGTGCTTCTGCGGCGGCATCTTGGTAAAGAGTGCCTTCAGCACCAGCGGAGTTGCCACACTGGACACCACGATCAGCAGGATCACAGCGGTAAAGTAAACCGAGTCCACCACGCCGACATCCAGGCCCTTCTGGGCCACGATCAGCGCCACCTCGCCGCGGGTCATCATACCAACGCCGATCTTGAGGGAGTCGCCCCAGTTGAAGCGGCAGATCTTGGCCGCAAGGCCGCAGCCGATGATCTTGGTAATGAGGGCCACAATGACGAAGCAGACACAGAACAGGAAAATTTCCGGCGTCAGGCCGCTGATGTCGGTCTTGAGGCCGATGGATGCAAAGAAGATGGGCGCAAAAATGATATAATTGCTGATATCCACGCGGCGCTCCACGTAGGGGGCATCGTCCATGGTGCACAGAACGATACCGGCGATATAGGCACCGGTGATATCTGCAATGCCGAAGTATTCCTCGGCGATGTAGGCCATGGCAAAGCAGAACGCCATGCTCACGATGGTGATGCGCTGGGTGTGGGGATTGCGCTTGTCCAGCCATGTCATAGCAAAGTGAGCCACAACGCCCACGCCCACGGCAGTGGCAAAGAACAGCACCGTATTAATGAGCACCTTGCCCAGACCCGTGCCGGTGCCGGAGCTTGCGCCCAGTACGCAGGTGAGGACTACGATGCCGATGACATCATCAATGACGGCGGCACTGACGATGGTGGTGCCGAGAAAGCTCTTCAGGTGGCCCAGCTCCTGCAGGGTCGCCACCGTAATGGACACGCTGGTGGCCGTCATGATGGTGCCGATGAACAGGGCACGGTAGAACTCAGGGCTGCCCACGGCAGAGAAGCCGTAGAACGCACTGTACAGCAGGGTGCCGCCCACCAGCGGAACGGCTACGCCCACGCAGGCGACCAGGGTGGCGATGGGGCCGGCTTTGATCAGTTCCTTCAGATTGGTGCCAAGGCCCGTGGTGAACATCAGCATGACCACGCCGATCTCCGCAAAGGTGGAGATGGCATCACTGGTCTGCACCAGATTCAGCACACAGGGGCCGATGATCAAACCGGCAAGGATCTCACCCACCACCTGCGGGGCCTTGCACTTGCGGGCCACCAGGCCAAAGAACTTTGCGCTGAGGATGATGATTGCCAGGTTACGGAAAACCGAATACACAAAGAATCCTTCCTTTACTATAAAATTCCCAGAACCATATATACATTCCTTCCGAAGATGGATAACAGAGAGCAGAGAGACGGCCGTTCCCCGGCTGCCCTGCCGTTCATCCTCTGAAAGCCACTATATTATATTCCTCTTTCACAAAAAAATCAAAATATTTTTTATTATATCTTTTTTCGGAAAAAGCTTGACAGAATCCACACAGCTTGCTATAATAAATTGCTGTCTGAACAGACACGCCGCACACAAGGCGCGATGCCGCGTTTTGTGTGTACCCTTGGTCCTGTGATTGCAGGATCCTTAAGTCCAAAAGGAGGTGCTACAAAATGGCAAAGTACGAAACCATGCTGATTACCAGCGCCGCTCTCGACGAGGAGGCTACCGCCGCTCTGGTTGGTAAGTTCAAGTCCCTGATCGAGGCTAACGGTACGATCGATTCCATCGACGAGTGGGGCAAGCGCCGTCTGGCCTACCCCATCAACGACGAGGAGGAAGGCGTTTACACCGTGATCGACTTCACCAGCGAGCCCAGCTTCCCTGCTGAGCTGGACCGTGTGTACAAGATCACTGAAGGTGTTATGCGCAGCCTGATCATTGCTCACGAGGAGTAATTCTTCTGTGACAGAAAGGGAGACCGTAAAATGTTGAATGTTGTTGCCATCATGGGCCGTCTTGTGGCGGATCCCGAACTGCGCACCACCCAGCAGGGTACCAATGTGTGCAGCTTCCGCATTGCCTGTGACCGCAATTTTGCGCGTCAGGGCGAGCAGCGTCAGGCCGATTTCATCGATATCGTTGCATGGCGTCAGCAGGCCGAGTTTGTTTGCAAGTATTTCCAAAAGGGCAGTCTGATCGCCATTGAAGGCAGTCTTCAGACCCGCCAGTATCAGGATAAGAACGGCAACAACCGCACCGCTGTGGAAGTGGTAGCCAACAATATCAACTTTGCAGGCTCCAAAAACAGCAATGCAGGCGGCGGAGCAAATTATCAGAATCATTCTGCTCCCGCCTACCAGAACGCAGCGCCTGCCCGCCCGGCCGCTGTGGAGGCAGCTCCCAGCTACTCTGCCGGCAATGCAGACGACTTCGCCGTCATCGACGACAGCGACGACCTGCCGTTCTGACACGAAACGGTCAATCCGTTAAAAATCCAATAGGAGGTAATAAGCAATGGCTTTTGAAAGAACCGAAGGCTCTCGCCCCGCACGCCCCATGCGTCGCGGCCGCAAGAAGGTTTGCAGCTTCTGTGTCGATCGTATCGACACCATCGATTACAAGGACGTGCCCCGTCTGCGTAAGTACGTCTCTGAGCGTGCAAAGATCATTCCCCGCCGTGTGACCGGCACCTGCGCTTATCATCAGCGCGCACTGACCATCGCCATCAAGCGTGCTCGTCACGTTGCTCTGATGCCCTACGTCAGTGACTAATCTTTAAAGAATCAACTCAATCAAAATAATCAGCAATCAGCAAAGCGCTCTCACCGATGACAAGGTGGGAGCGCTTTTTTGTCTTTTCCCTCCGGCCCGGATGTGCTATACTGAGCTCAGGAGACGTTTTATTCTTTTTTGAGGAGGTTTTTGTCATGAAAAAACGGTATCTTAGACTTGCGGCGCTGACGGCCGGTGTGCTACTGGCCGCACAGACCGGTCTTTCCGCTGCTGCGCTTTCTACCTTTGATGCAGCATACTACGCTGCACAGTATCCGGATGTTGCGGCCGTATGCGGCAATGACGAGGGTGCACTGCTGCGTCATTATCTGGATCACGGCATTGACGAAGGCCGCAAGCCTTCTGCGGACGGCATTGCCGGTGATGACGAGCTTTCTTTGACCGAAGCGCAGTTTTCTTCCGTCTGGTCGCCGGTGGCCATCAACAAGCTGGCCCACTACAAGTCTCTCAAGCGCAAGTGCACCGATGAGGAGTTTGCGCAGGCATATCAGGAAGCGCTGAAGGTGGTCACACCGCTGGCGCTCATGAGCCGGGAAGACCAGCTTTACGGCATTGCCTCTGCCCTGCGTGCGGTGGTGGATGATGGCTCCATGGCTTACTCTATGGAAGCCAACCATTACAACGACCCCTACGGTTATTTTGTACTGCGCACAGCATCCTGTGCCGGGTGTGCCCGGGCCACCGCTCTGTGTCTGGACATTCTGGGCATCCCATATGAGCATGTGAACGAGAACCAGTACAGCCACCAGTGGTGCCGCGTGCCCATGGAGGACGGCGGCTACTGGATCTGCGATGCGTTTGGCCTGTACTGCGGCCCGGAACCCGAACCCTATCAGCACCCGTATTTTTGAAAAAGCGGATAAACCATTTCAAAACCATGCAATGCCCGGCAGGCTGTGTTATCTGCCGGGCATTGCTTTTTTTCTTTCTCCTTTTATAAAACCACTGCTCTATGTTGAAAAGTTACAAATCGGTACGGTTTTACCGGTTGTTTCTGATTTGTACCGGGAATTTGCGGAACTGTCGGCACATTTTGATTTGTACGCAATTCAATCTGCACAAAAGCAGCTCAGAATGCTATGCAATTTTCACGAAAACACTTTTGGGTTATTGATTTTTTATACAAATTATGCCATACTATAGTCACTGAAAACGTTCCCGACAACGTTCCCGAATCTATTACCGAAAGTGAGGTACTCCGACAAAATGCCGAATCTGACCATTAAGGACATTGCCCGGATCAGCGGCTGCTCGGTAAGCACCATTTCTCGTGTCATCAACGACCGGCCCGATGTCCGGCCCGAGACCAAGGAGCATGTACTCAAGGTAATGCGGGAGGCCGGGTTCGTGCCCAACACCAATGCACGGCAGCTGAAGATCCAGCAGTCCCGCAGTCTGGTGTTCGTGGTCAAAGGCACCCGCAATCTCTTCTTCTCGGACTTCTTAGTCCAGCTGCAGCGGGCCGCCACCCTGTATGGCTACAATGGCATCGTTTCCTATTTGGATGAAAACGCCAACGAGATCGATGCCGCCGAAAAGATCCTGCGGGAGATCAAGCCCAAAGGTATGATCTTTCTGGGCGGTAGCGTAGCCAACTTCAAAAAAGGCTTTGCCAACATCACAGTCCCCTCGGTGCTGACCACACTGGTCTCCGACGAGCTGGACTTTCCCAATCTTTCCATGGTGGGCGTGGATGACCGCGCTGCAGCCTACACTGCTGTGGACTACCTCATCCAGCAAGGGCATCGTAAGATCGCAGTGCTGGGTGGTCCGGTCACCAGTTATCCCAGCGTGATGCGCCGCGAGGGTGCACAGCAGGCGATGCAGGATGCGGGCATCCTGTTCAGCGACAAGCTGTACGGCCTGTCCAACTACGATTTTGAGTCTGCCTATCACGCCGTGAACAGCCTGCTGGCCCGCCGGGCCGACTTCACCGCCCTGTTCGCCATGAGCGATGTGATTGCCTTAGGTGCCATCCGCGCGCTGGCGAGCGCCGGGCTGCAGGTGCCGGAGGATGTTTCGGTGATCGGCTTTGACGGCATCACGATGTCCCGTTACTGTGTGCCTGTTCTGACTACCGTTGTGCAGCCCAGTGAACAGATCTCGCTGCAGAGCATTGAGTTGCTGGTGCGGCAGATCGAGCACGGTGCACCGGCCCAGACCATCACCTTGCAGCCGGAGTTGCAGCAGGGCGAAAGCGTAAGGGCGATTTAAATTTTGTTTTCCCTCCGTCAGGGGACGGAGATTTTGAAATAGTTTATTTTTAATAAGAAGGAGAACTTATTATGAAGAAAATGATCACTCGTCGTAACTTCCTGAAGGCCGCTGGCGTTTCCGCCGCTGCTCTGGGTCTGGCTGCCTGCGGCGGCTCCTCCAGCAGCACCGCTTCCTCTGCTGCCGGTTCTACCGCTGCTTCCAGCACCGCTGCAAAGGCAGACGGCAAGGTCTACTACCTGAACTTCAAGCCCGAGCAGGATCAGGATTGGCAGGATCTGGCCGCTGAGTACACCAAGGAGACCGGCGTGCCTGTGACCGTTGTCACCGCCGCTTCCGGCCAGTACGAGACCACCCTGATGAGCGAGATGGAGAAGAGCGAGGCTCCCACCCTGTTCCAGGTGAACGGCCCTGTGGGTCTGGCAAACTGGAAGGATTACTGCTACGATCTGTCCGGCAGCCAGCTGTACGGTGAGCTGACCAGCGATTCCTTCGCACTGAAGGATGGCGACGCTGTTACCAGCATCGCATATGTCATCGAGACCTACGGCATCATCTATAACAAGGAACTGCTGAGCGCCGCCGGCTACACGCAGGACGATATCAAGGGCTTTGCTGATCTGAAGAAGGTTGCTGACGATATTCAGGCACGCAAGGCTGAGCTGGGTGTGGACGGTGCTTTCACCTCCGCTGGCATGGACGGTTCTTCTGACTGGCGCTTCAAGACCCATCTGGCAAACCTGCCCATCTACTACGAGTACAAGGCAGACGGCATCGGCTCCACCGATGCCATCAAGGGCACCTATCTGGACAACTATAAGCAGATTTGGGATCTGTACATCACCGATTCCACCTGCGATCCTACCCTGCTGGCTTCCAAGACCGGCGACGACGCTGTGGCTGAGTTTGTGGGCAAGAAGGCTGTGTTCTACCAGAACGGCACTTGGGCTTACAATGACGTGAAGGATCTGGGCGACGACAACCTGGGTATGCTGCCCATCTACATCGGCGTGGATGGCGAGGAGAATCAGGGCCTGTGCACCGGTTCCGAGAACTTCTGGTGCGTGAACAACAACTCTTCTGATGCCGACATTCAGGCTACTCTGGACTTCCTGTACTGGTGTGTCACCTCTGAGGCCGGCACCAGCGCGATGGCTGACAAGATGGGCTTCGTCATCCCCTTCAAGAAGGCTAAGGACTCCACCAACCCCCTGATCGGCATTGCAAACCAGTATGTGGCCGACGGCAAGACCAGTGTTGACTGGTGCTTCTCCACCATGCCTTCCGAGGAGTGGAAGAACGGCCTGGGCAGCGCTCTGACCGCTTACGCAGCAGGCACCGGCGACTGGGACGGCGTTGTGACCGCCTTCGTCGATGGCTGGGCTAAGGAATACAAGCTGGCAAACGGCTAAGCTCCTGATCGGTCTATAAAAAAGAACTGAACAGGGAGGCGGGCGAAGAAGTTCGCCCCGCCTCCCCTTTTTTGTTAACCACTCCGCATATAGGAGGTACATCATGCAAAAAGCCATCAGCAAATATTGGCCGGTGTTCGTGCTGCCCACGCTGCTCGCGTTCATCATCGGCTTTATCTGGCCCTTCATCTGGGGCATTTACCTTTCGTTCCAGCGGTTCACTACTGTTAGCAAGACCACCTTTGTGGGCATCCAGAACTACATCAACGTATTTCAGGATTCCACCTTCCTGCACGCCTTCGGCTTTACCGCAGCGTTCACTGTAGTATCCACCGTGCTCATCAACGTCTGCGCCTTTGCCATTGCGCTGGTGCTCACCCGCGGCATCCGCGGCACCAACATCTTCCGTACCGTCTACTTCATGCCCAACCTGATCGGCGGCATCCTGCTGGGCTACATCTGGCAGATCCTGCTCAACGGTGTGCTGGCCAACCTGCAGAAACCTCTGCTGGCGCTGGATGCCAAGGCCGGTTTCGTCGGTCTGGTCATCCTGATGTGCTGGCAGCAGATCGGCTACATGATGATCATTTACGTTGCCGGCCTGCAGAGCGTGCCCGGCGACCTGATCGAAGCCGCCAAGATCGACGGTGCCAACGACCGCGAGATCCTGTTCAAGATCAAAATTCCCATGGTCATGCCCAGCGTGACCATCTGCACCTTCCTGACCCTGACCAACAGCTTCAAGCTGTTCGACCAGAACGTTGCCCTGACCGCAGGCGAACCCGCCAACGCCAGTGAAATGCTGGCCCTGAACATCTACAACACCTTCTATGGCCGTTCCGGTGCCCAGTGGAAGGGCATTGGTCAGGCGAAGGCTGTGGTGTTCTTCCTGATCGTCGTGGTCATTTCTCTGATCCAGCTCCACTTTACCCGTTCCAAGGAGGTGCAGCAGTAATGCCTAAACAGAAAAAAATGTGGGATAACATCCTCACCGTCATCATGACGCTGCTGAGTCTGCTGTGGATCTACCCCATCGTGCTGATCCTGCTGAACAGCTTGAAGGTCGAGGGCAGCTTTACCACCTCCACCGTGTTCAAGCTGCCCACCGCCGAGACCTTTGCGGGCCTGAGCAACTACGTTTACGGTGTCACCAAGATGGGCTTCCTTTCCAGCCTTGGCTACAGCCTTGTCATCACCGTTACCAGTGTGGCGCTGATCCTGCTGTGCTGCTCCATGACCGGTTGGTACCTCACCCGCGTGAACAATAAGCTGAGCAAGTTCATGAACCTGCTGATCGTGTTCTCCATGGTCGTGCCCTTCCAGATGGTCATGTTCACCCTGTCCAAGACCGCTGACCAGCTCAATCTGAACACCCCGTGGAACATCTGCATCATCTATCTGGGCTTCGGTGCCGGTCTGGCCGTGTTCATGTTCACCGGCTTCATGAAGAGCGTGCCCATGGAAATTGAGGAAGCGGCCATGATCGACGGCTGCAACCCCATTCAGATCTTCTTCAAGGTCGTATTCCCCATCCTCAAGCCTACCATGATCTCCACCGCCATCCTCGAGACCATGTGGGTGTGGAATGACTACCTGCTGCCCACTCTGGTGCTGGACATCAAGAAATACCGCACCATTCCCATGGCCATCCAGTACTTCCGCGGCGGCTACGGCCGTGTGGAGCTGGCTCCCATGATGGCCTGCATCATCATTGCCATTATCCCCATCATCATCCTGTACATGACCTGCCAGAAGTACATCATTGAGGGCGTTGTGGCAGGTGCTGTCAAGGGCTAAGGAGGTGCGCACACTATGCGTGCAAGCGGCATTTTGATGCCCGTTTTCAGTCTGCCGGGGCCTTTTGGCATCGGTACGCTGGGAAAAGAGGCCTTTGCATTCGTGGATTTTCTGGCCGATGCAAAGCAGACCTACTGGCAGATCCTGCCCATCGGCCCCACCGGCTACGGCGACAGCCCTTATCAGAGCTTTTCCGCCTTTGCCGGTAACCCCTACTTCATTGACTACCGCCTGCTGGCCGACGTCGGTCTGCTGACGGCCGATGAAGTGCCCGCCGCACGGCCTGTAGGCCCCATCGATTACGGCGCGCTCTACAACGAGCGGCCCGTTGTCCTGAAAAAAGCAGCGGATCGTCTGCTGGCCTCCCCTTCCCCCGCTTATGAAGCCTTCTGCGAGGCGCAGAGCTTCTGGCTGGAGGATTACGCCCTGTTTATGGCTGTCAAGGCCGAACAGGGGCAGGCCGGCCTTGCCGACTGGCCGGATGACCTGCGCTGCCGCAAACCGGAAGCCATTGCTGCCGCAAAACAGCGTCTCGCCGGTGCGGTGGATTACTACAAGGCGGTGCAATTCTTCTTCTACACCCAGTGGAACGCCCTGAAGGCTTACGCCAACGGCAAGGGCGTCCGTCTGGTGGGCGATATTCCCATCTATGTCAGCCCGGATTCCAGCGATCTGTGGACCCACCCGGAGCTGTTCCAGACCGACGGAGAAATGCATCTGACCCAGGTGGCCGGATGCCCGCCGGACGCCTTTGCAGCAGACGGCCAGCTGTGGGGCAACCCCCTGTATGACTGGCCCACGCACAAAGCCACCGGCTTTGCGTGGTGGAAGCAGCGCATGAAGCACGCCACCTCCATTTACGATGTGGTGCGCATCGACCACTTCCGCGGCTTCGAGAGCTATTACTCCATTCCCGCCGGGAACAAAACGGCGACGGGCGGCCACTGGGAAAAAGGCCCTGACCGCGATTTTATCAACGCCATGCACGAAAACCTTGGCGAGGGCGGCATCATTGCCGAGGATCTTGGCTACCTGACCCCGGAGGTCAAGGCCATGCTTTCTGCCAGCGGCTACCCGGGCATGAAGATCATGCAGTTTGCCTTTGACAGCCGGGAATCCGGCAATTATCTGCCCCACACCTACCACCGCAACAGCGTGGTGTACACCGGCACCCACGACAATGTGACCACCGAAGGCTGGCGTACCAACGCCAGTGCCGAGGATGTGGCCTATGCCTGCCGCTACCTGCGCTGCCAGCCGGAAGAGCTGACCGAGGCCATGATCTGTGCCTGCCTTGCCAGTGTATCGGATACCGCTGTGATCCCTCTGGCGGACTGGCTGCATCTGGGCAGTGAGGCCCGCATCAACACTCCCAGCACCCAAGGCTCCAACTGGCAGTGGCGGCTCACCTGTCCCTTGCCGGAAGCACTGGCCGGACACATTGCGCAGCTGACCGTGCTCTACGAACGGGCACAGTAATTCCCCGATCATTTTCTCCCCATAAAAGCGTCTGCACCCGGAATGTGCAGGCGCTTTTGCTTTTTCTACAGAACATTTTTTCAGGACCAGATTATGGACATATTGCACATTTTTGGGCTGACATCCGTGATTTTACCGTCTTTCCGTAACAGTTTATTCACAAATGTATCATGATTTTGCACATCTCTGCTCTTGTTATTTGGACACAGTTATGTTACAATTCAGATAGTATTATTGTCTGCCTTTGTGCAGATTCCACTACGGAAAGGAGTTCTTCCACCATGGATCATCCCAATCAGAATACCATGCTTTTACCGGCTTCCTATGCCGTTATTTCCGAAGAGGAAATGACCTATCTGGATGGCGGTCAGTCCATCTACCTTGGCTCAGCCTTTAATCACGATATTTATTTCAACACCGATCAGTTTGCTACATTCTGCCAGAATGCAGCGATCACCCTGTTCGTGCTGATGACCAACTATTCCTTCCGGTACATCGCAGGCCGTGTGCAGTCCGGTCTGTCGAATGGTCTGAGCCTGTCCGGCACCTTCTATCACACTTGGGATAAGATGAACACCTGGAGCCGTATCGCTTCTGTGGGCGTTGCCGGTCTGGCCGGTGTCTATGTCTATTCGCAGGTCATGAACGTCATTCGTACCGTTACAAGCATCTACGATCAGATCGTGAACCCCATGCCGAGCTTTGATGCCGCTCAGGCCGAGGAAACCGCTGCCGCCTGAGTTTGATTCCATTCCCGGAACGATCTTGTCAGAAAGGAGCTTTCTCCATGAAAAACCTTCAGATGCCGCATTCATACATTTCTGTTTCCGAAGAAGAGCTGCGCAGCATTTCCGGCGGCGGGCCGCTGGGCGATGCGTTGGATCTTTTCTTCAGCAATCTGCGTCTGGACGATCTTTTCTTTAGCGGCGGATTGATCTCACTTTCTTTCACCTTTGTGCCCATGCTGCTGTTCAATGTGGTAAAGACAGGCTTCAACTTCGTGGTGAGCGCCTACGATACCATCGCAGACCTGTTCCATTTTTCCCACGAGGAGCGGGACATGGTGCAGTATATCTCGGATCAGCAGCGCCGGGAAGAAGAGAAAGAGCAGGCTCAGTCCGCTCCCGGCCCGAAACCGGTTTTCTGAACTTTCCCAGCAGTATAAAGCATAGCAAAAAACGCATCTGCAAAATCTTGCAGATGCGTTTTTGTTTTCAGATCACTTTCACTGCCCCCTGCTCCCGCAGACGCAGAATGTAGCAGCTGCCCTTGCCGAATATCCGCTCGATCTCGCTGTGATAGCGTTCCAGCAGGCTCTGGGGAACATACGCCTGAATGGTGCCTGCAAAGCCGCCGCCCTGCATCCGCCAGGCTCCCGTGCTGCCCTGCAGGATACTCTGGCTCAGCGCCAGTGCCACCGAAAGCCCCTGATGCCGCACATCGGTGCTGCAGTAGACATTCTGGCATAGCGCAAAGGATGCGCGTCCGCTTTCCAGCACCAGCGCTGCAAAGACAGCAAACTGCCCGGCCTGCAGCGCGTCCCTCTGGGCAAGGGTGCGAGCGTTCTCTTCAAAATAGTGGATGGCGCGCAGCACCGCGCGGTCGCCGCAGGCTTTGCGCAGCGCAGGCAGTGCTGCCCAGAATGCGCTCTCCGTCACCTGTCCCAGCACCTTTTTGCCAAGAAACGCTGCGATCTGCTCCATCTCCTGCCGGATGGCTGCAAACTCACCGGTCAATTCGCTGTGGCTGCCGCGCGTATCGGTAACGCACAGGCTCATGCCCGGCGGCAGCAGGCCGTCGGCGTGGATCTTTTCCAGAACCGGCTGCTGGGGGTCTGCAAAATCCGCAAAGATAATGCCGCCCACTGCGCTGGTCAGCTGATCCAGCAGGCCGCTGGGCTTGCCAAAATAGGCATTCTCCGCATACTGACAGATCTTTGCCAGCTCCGCCGGGGCCAGACCGCAGCCATATTCTCCGTTCCAGATGGCAGCCATGCCCATTTCAAAGGCAGCAGAACTGGAAAGGCCGCTGCCGCGCAGCACATCACTGGCCGTGTATGCATCAAAGCCGCCCACCGCTTTGCCTGCCGCGCGGAAGCCCTCGGCAATGCCGCGGATCAGGCTGGCCGAGTGGGTGCTCTCCCCTTCCTGCGGCCCCTCCACGGTCAGGTCGATCACATCCAGCTTGTTGAACCCGCGGGATTTGACCCGCACGTAGCCGTCTGTATTGTGCGCAGCCACGGCCACAAGATCCAGCGTGACAGCCGCCGCAAGGCCATAACCGTGCTGGTGATCGGTGTGGTTGCCGCCCAGCTCTGCGCGGCCCGGTGCCGAATAAACCTGCACCTGCCTGCCCGGCCCAAAGTACAGCTCAAACTGTTCCAGCGCAGCACAGTAGCGTGCCCGCTGCCGACAGATCTCCTGCGCCGCATCGCCATACAGTGCCCGGAGCTTATCGTCCCATTTGCCCGCCGCGATCTCATTTCGGAGCTGCGCACTGTTTGCCATAACGATTCCTCCCTCAATATGCTGCTTTGGGATAGATGGGTTTGTTACGTCTATTGTAATGCATCCAACCGCTTTTTTCAATTTCCAACGCTGAAAAAACGCGAATTTTGGCACCCAGTTCAAAGAATAAGATGTACTTTTGTTGAATTTGCGGGCAGATGTGTGGTATACTATACCAAAGATCGGGCACAAAGCTGCCCGCAACGTGACAGAGCGGAGGAAACGCGGCTATGGCAGATGTATATAAGCAATCCTTCAAACAAAATTATACCAATAATATTGAGCTTTCCATCTTCAATTGCGGCATCGAACGCTGTGCTCCGGGCCAAACATGGGGGCCGGGTATCCGCGACCATTACCTGATCCATCTGGTACTTTCCGGCAAGGGCGTATTCGAGGTGGGCGGACGCACCTGGGAAGTGAGCCAGGGCCAGCTGTTTTTTGCCCGGCCAAGCCAGCTGATCCGGTATACTGCCGATGAGCAGCAGCCTTGGGAGTACAGCTGGGTAGGCTTCAACGGTGCGTGTGCCCACAAACTGGCCGCGCAGCTCCCCTTCACCGACGACTCGCCGGTGCATCACACCCACGACCCCGATGGGATGCGTGCTGCTCTGGCCAACATTTATTCCTCCCGCGGGCTGCAGCCGCAGGATGAAGCCGCCATGGTGGGCTACCTTTATCTCTTCATCGCTTCTCTGATGAAGGAGACCAGCGCTGGCAAACCGCACACGGCTTCCTCTTCCAGCCAGTATGTGCTCAACGCCATCAAGTACATCCAGTTCAATTATTCACACGATATTTCCATTGATGATGTGGCAAAAAGCGTAGGTGTCTCCCGCAGTCACCTGTACCGCGTGTTCATGCTGAACGTAGGCAAAAGCCCCATCGATTATCTTACCGAATACCGCATCAACGAAGCCTGCAAGCTGCTGCGCGCAGGCAACCTTTCCATTGCCGAGGTCGCGGTGTCGGTAGGCTTCTTTGACCAGTTCTATTTCTCGCGGGTATTCAAGCGCGCCAAGGGCGTGCCGCCCAGCAAGTATTTTGCGGCGCAGGCTGATGCTCCCGCCGACGGCCCCGACCACCAGTAAAGGAGACCCTTCATGCCCTTACAGAAAAATCAGGTTCTCACCCTGCGCGTAGAGCGTCTTTCCAGCGATGGCAGCGGCGTAGCACACAGTCCCGACGGTGAGACCGTGTTTATTCCCGGTGCCGCCCCCGGCGACGAAGCCCGGGTGCGCATCGTTAAGGACTGCAAGCGCTACGCCTTCGGTATTCTGGACGAGGTGCTCACTCCTTCGCCGGACCGTATCCCGGTGGATTGTGCCGTGGCAGGCCCCTGCGGCGGCTGCAGCCTGCGGCATCTGGACTATGCTGCCGAGCTGCGCGCCAAGCAGGAGAATGTTGCAGATGCCTTTGCCCGCATCGGAGGATTGGATGTGCCTGTGCTGCCCATTGTGGGTTCGCCGGAAGTGAACCGCTACCGCAATAAGGTGCAGTTCCCGGTGGGCGTGGACAAAAGCGGTAAGCCCTGTATCGGCTTCTACGCCGGGCGCACCCATCGTATCGTCCCCTGCCCGGACTGCCGCCTGCAGCCCGGTGTGCTGAATGAGATCGGCAACGCATTGTGCGCTTTTTTTGCAGAAAAGGGCATCCAGCCGTACAGCGAGGAGACCGGCAGGGGCCTTGTGCGTCATATCTTTCTGCGGCGCGGCGCTCACAGTGGCCAGATCATGGTCTGCCTTGTCTGCACCCGTGCCAAGCTGCCCTCCGCTGAAGAGCTTTGCACCCGGCTGAAAGCTCAATTTGCAGAGATCACCACGATCCTGCTGAATGTAAATGCTAAAAACACCAACGTGATTCTTGGCACCGAGACCCACACTCTGTACGGCCCGGGGTATATTGAAGACACCCTGTGCGGTGTTCCGGTGCAGCTTGGCCCGCTTTCCTTCTATCAGGTCAATACCCTTGCTGCCGAGCAGCTTTACGGCATTGCCGCCCAGTATGCTCAGCTTACCCCGGACGACCTGCTGCTGGACCTCTACTGCGGCATGGGCACCATTGGTCTTTCCATGGCAGCGCACTGCCGTGAGCTGATCGGTGTGGAGATCGTACCGGAAGCCATTGAAAGTGCCAAGGCTAACGCTGCCCGCATGGGTGCAGATGTGGCCGCAAAGAGCCGATTTTTCTGCGCAGATGCCGGTCAGGCCGCCACCCGCCTTGCCGCTGAGGGCCTTCACCCGGACATCGTAATGCTGGACCCACCCCGCAAGGGCTGCGACGAAGCCACCCTTTCCGCTGTCGTGCGCATGTCTCCCCGCCGGGTGGTCTACGTCAGTTGCAACCCCGCCACCGCCGCAAGAGATGCTGCATGGCTGGAACAAAATGGATATCACGCAGAGAAGGTGCAGCCGGTGGATCTGTTTCCAAGAACACGGCATTGCGAATGTGTGCTGAGCCTTTCCAAGGTGTGAGGTTTGAAAAAATGGCTATTCCAAAATATAATGAACTTTACTCGCTGTTCCTCTTTGCGATTCAGGACGGTGCCCCGCATTCTTCAAAAGATGTAAAGAAAATCATCTCTCAAAAACTCCAGTTAACCGCCTTGCTCTTGAATTGGTAAACATACATAAAAAGCGCCCGTCCCGGTTTTTTCCGGGACAGGCGCTTTGCATTTTAACCTTGTAATTTATCAGGACAGAATCATGCGGTCATTTGCAAACTCGCCGCCGCTGGCGATCTGGAACTTTGCCAGCAGGTCGGAGACGTGCAGGTTCTTCTTTTCCTCACCGGAAACATCATAGATGATATGGCCTTCGTACATCATGATCAGGCGGTTGCCATACTTAATGGCATCCTTCATGTTGTGGGTGATCATCATGGTGGTGAGATGGTTTTCCTCCACGATTTTGGCCGAGAGGGTCAGCACCTTGAGCGCGGTCTTGGGGTCCAGCGCAGCGGTGTGCTCGTCCAGCAGCAGGAGCTTGGGCTTGTTCATGGTAGCCATCAGCAGGGTCAGTGCCTGACGCTGGCCGCCGGAAAGCAGGCCCACACGGGCCGTCAGGCGGTCTTCCAGACCCAGATCCAGCGTCTTGAGCAGTTCACGGTACTGCTCGCGCTCTGCCTTGGTAATGCCAATGCGCAGGGTGCGGGGCTTGCCGCGGCGTGCAGCCAGGGCAAGGTTCTCTTCGATCTGCATGGTGGCAGCAGTGCCGGTCATGGGGTCCTGAAACACGCGGCCGATGTAAGCGGCACGCTGATGCTCGCTCAGGCGGGTCACATCCACACCGTCAATAATGATCTTGCCTTCGTCCACCGGCCACACACCAGCAACTGCGTTCAGCATGGTGGATTTGCCTGCACCGTTGCCGCCGATCACGGTAACGAAATCGCCCTCGTTCAGCTTCAGGTTCAGGCCGTTCAGGGCAGTTTTCTGGTTGACCGTGCCAGCGTTAAAGGTCTTGGAAACATTCTGGATCTCAAGCATTTTTTGCATCCTCCTTTGCCTTCTTCACCGGCTTCGAGAAGTACTTGCCCTTCCAGTACGGCACGGCAAGGAAAACAGCCACCACAGAAGCGCTCAGCAGCTTGAGCAGGTTGGCATCGAAACCCAGAGTCAGCACCAGCTGAATGACAATGTAGTAGATGATGGCACCCAGAGAGACAGAAACCATCTTGAGTGCAAAGTTGTGGAAGATGCGGCTGAACAGAGCCTCGCCAATGATGACAGCAGCCAGACCAATGACGATCGCGCCACGGCCCATGCCGACATCTGCAAAGCCCTGATACTGGCTCAGCAGAGCGCCAGACAGCGCCACCAGACCGTTGGACACAGCCAGGCCCAGCACGATATTGAAGTTGGTGTTGATGCCCTGCGCACGGGACATGGCGGGGTTAGAGCCGGTGGCACGGATGGCACAGCCCAGCTCGGTGCCGAAGAACCAGTACAGAATGCCGATCAGCACCGCTGTGACAATGATGATCATAACGATAGGGTTGTGGAGAGCGAACTCCTTGACCCAGCGCAGGGAGATCAGCAGGTTGTACTTGTCCACGTTGATGGCCTGATTGGCCTTGCCCATGATTTTGAGGTTAATGGAATACAGCGAAAGCTGGGTCAGGATGCCGGCAAGGATGGCCGGAATGCCCATAAATGTGTGCAGGACACCGGTGACGAAGCCGGACAGCAGGCCTGCCAGCAGCGCCATGAGCAGGGAGACCCAGACGTTCTGGCCGGACAGCAGGCACATGACGCACACTGCACCGCCGGTGCCAAAGGAGCCGTCCACGGTCAGATCGGCCACATCCAGAATACGGTAGGTCAGGTACACGCCAATGGCCATGATACCCCAGATAAGGCCCTGTGCACAGGCACCCGGCAAAGCGCCCGGCAGGTTTGCCAGTCTTGCAATGATTTCCAAAACAATTCCTCCTAAACGTTACACTTTTTTACTTCCCGTTTGATACGGGAAAGCGGAGAAGAGCACTTTTTACCCTTCTCCGCTGATTTTCTGTTTGGTTTCCCGGAGTATTTTAGCCCTCGATCTCCTCGTAGCCGTCGGGAACGGTCAGGCCCAGATCGTCGCAGATAGTCTTGTTGTACTTCTTGGTCACATCGGTGTACTCGATGGGCATGGTGGAGATATCAGCCTCACCGTTCAGGATCTTCACTGCCATCTCACCAGTGGTGTAGCCCAGATCGTAGTAGCTGATGGAAAGGGTAGCCACGCCGCAGCCGGCGCAGATGCCCTCTTCGCCAGCGAACACGGGCTTCTTGGCCGGGCGGCAGATGCCGTCCACAATGCCGGTGTTTGCAGCAACAGTGTTATCGGTGGGCACATACAGTGCGTCGTTCTCGTCGGCAGCCTTCTGGCAGACAGAGGACAGGTCGTTGGAATCAGAGAAAGCGTACTGGGTAGCGGTGACACCCTTTTCCTCCAGATACTTCTGGACCTCATCCACCTGATACTGGCTGTTTGCCTCAGCAGAGCAGTACAGCAGGCCAACCTTCTTGGCCTCCGGCATCCACTCCACGATCATCTCAGCCTGCTGATCCAGCGGGGCCAAATCAGAGGTGCCGGAAATGTTGCCGCCCACGGTGCCGTCGAAATCGGTCAGGCCCAGAGCCACACCGTACTCAGTAACAGAGGTGCCCAGCACCGGAATGCTGTCGGTAGCAGACTGTGCAGCCTGCAGAGCGGGCGTAGCATTGGCCATGATCAGATCCACACCAGAGGAAACGAAGCCGTTGGTGATGGTAGCGCAGGTAGCGGAATCGCCCTGTGCATTCTGGAAATCGAAGGTGACGTTCTCGCCGAAGGAAGCAGTCAGAGCATCCTCAAAGCCCTGCGTAGCGGCATCCAGAGCGGCATGCTGCACCAACTGGCAGATGCCGATCGTGAACTTCTGGCCATCGGCTGCAGCAGAAGCAGCAGCCGAGGATGCAGGCGCAGCGGAAGAAGCAGCTGCAGAAGATGCAGAAGAACCGCCGCAGGCAGTCAGGGCAGCAGCTGCGCCGCAGGCAGCGGCAGCAGCCAGAAACGAACGACGAGTGATTTTACGCATAATGTTTCTCTCCTCTATCTCTTTGCGTGTGCGGCCTACAGGTACCGCACCGAAAAGCTATGTTTTGTATGCAAGGCTCGTACAGTCTCGCTTTACACTCGTGAAGTATATCACACATTTCACGGTAAAACAACTCACTTTTGCCCTAAAACGGCCTTTATTATCGATTGCATCAAATATATTGATCGATTATTTTGATGCGTTATTCCGCTTTTGCTGATATTCTGTCAGTTTTGCAAATTCAGCATCCAGCCAGTGCAGGTTTTTCTCCAGCTGCGGCAAGAACGGTGCGGCATAGTCGTAGCCAAAATACAGCGCCTGCCAGAGCTTGTCCTGCATCCGGCGCACCAGCACCGGGCTGAGCTGCGCACCCAGCTGTTCCACCGTGTCTTCCAGTGTCATGCAGGTCTGCGCCCAGCGCACATCGGTCTGTTCCCGGGCCGGGACATCGTAACAAGCAAGATAGTCCTCCACCCTTGCCTCGATCACCTGCCCGCCGCAGCCGGTTGGCTGCAGAAAATAGCTCACCTGTCCTTTCCTGCTGATCTCCTGCGCCAGCGGGTACAGAGCACACACCAGCGGTTCGGCATCGTGGATGGCGCAGTGGTCTCCCGTAAGGAAGGGACAGTTGTTCCGGTTCTCCTTCACCGGGGCCAGCCGCAGCACCGGCAAATGGCTCACCGTGCCAATGCTGGCACGGCAATATCCCCGCGCCACGATCTGCGGCGGCAGGCGCAACCGGGCTGCAATGCGCCACAGGTCAAAGCCTGAAAGTACAATGTCCTCTCTGCCACGGCAGCAGTCGCCGCAGCCATTGCACGCAAAGCTGAAATGTGCATCCCGCGCCAGCAGGGGCATTGCCTCGGTACGGGTAAAATCGATCTGGCCGCACAGGTCGATGTGGTCGTCACGCATGGATGATCTTCCTTCTTCCTGAATGATATTGATTTTTATTGTATCACATTGCCATCAAAAGCAAAAGGGAGCGTTTCCGCTCCCCTTGCGCTATCCTGTCATTGATACTTCTTTGCCGGGATGACGATTGTGCCAAACAGCGATGCAATGTATCCGATAAGCACTGCACACCACACCTGCCATCCGGTGGCCTGTTCAAACACGACCGCCGCTGCCGTGCAGAGCGGTATCAGGAGCATACTTACCACGCACCACACCCGCATTGCTTTGAGCACATGGAGCCAGTTGCGGTTGTTGTAGTACACACCCGGAATATGCATGTGGAACGCGCCCTGTGCAAAATTGCAGACATGGTTTTCGTCATAATAGCGCGGCAATGTTTCCGGCATCCAGAACAAGGTGTAGGCCCCATATACGATACCGAAGATCACGTTTATAATCAGCAGCATCATTGCGCCCTCGGTCCCGGCCAGCCCCACGGCCCAGACAGCTGCGGTCTCTACAAGGCCAAGCACCACGCTGACCCCATACAGCGGCAGAAACTTCTGCGTGCGGGCCTGGCGGCGTTCCGTCGGTTCTGCCGAAAAAATCAGTGCCTTGCGGATCAGTTCCTCTGTTTCCTCGCGGGTAAAGCGCTGCTCCTCCTCCACGCGGCAGCCCTGTAACAGCTCGGCTACGGTCACATTCAGCTGTTCGGCCAGCGGCACCAGCAGGGAGATATCCGGCACGCTCAAGCCCGTCTCCCTTAATTAAAGATATTGTTGGGTAAAAAAGAAAGGTCAGTCGATTTTGCCGATGAAGCGGTAGTAGATTTCTACTTCCTGCTCACGGCTTCCGTCCTCGCCCTTGACAGCTTCGTGGACGGTTATTTTTTCAATTAGAGTGTTCAGAAGTTCGGCGGTCAGCTCCACAGGGTTGACATACTGTTTCATCAGGGCAATCCACTTTTCAGCATCCGCTGCGGTCTGTACGGCGGCTTCCATCGTTTCGTGAAGCTGTCTTATTTTTGTTTCAAGCTCCTTTTGCTCGTTCTGGTACTTCTCGGACAGCATATTGAAGTTATACTCGGTTATGCGTCCGGCAGACCAGTCCTCATACATTTTAGCAAACAGCCCGTCAACCTCGGCTTTACGCTTCTCTGCCTTTTTCAGCTCCGCAGCCTGCTTTTTCTTCGCAGAGTTTCTTTCCCTGTCGTTGGCATTGAGCAGGCGTTTCAGCAGCTTGTCCTCGTCTTTCTGTGCCAGCATAGACCAGTATTGCAGTCTTGCAAGCACATAGGCATACAGTACATCATAGCGGATATAGTGCATGGAACACTGGCGTAATCCCTGCCCGTTCTTGCTGCAATGGTAGTACCCGTATGGGTTCTTATTCTGCTTGTTTTCCCCATAGGCTAAAGACCATCCGCAGTCTGCACATTTTATCAATCCTGCGAAAATCTGTGTCGTACCGTTTCTGCGTTTCCTGCGTCTGCTTGCAATCAGCTCCTGAACTTTTTGGAACACTTCTTCAGAAATGATGGCTTCGTGGGTATTTTCCACACGATACCATTCTTCCTGCGGCTTCCGCACCTTTTTCTTGTTCTTGAATGAAATGTTGCTCTGCTTGTTGTGAATGCTGTGACCGATGTAGGTTTCCTCTTTCAAAATGCTCTTGACCTGTGCTATCGTCCACGCATAGGCTTTTTCTGCGGGCGCACCGGCGTAGATATTGGCGAAAGTCCCGTATCTTTCATAGTTCAGCCAGCCGGGGGTAGGTACTTTTTCCTCCACCAGAATCCGTGTAATGCTGGCGGCTCCACGCCCGTGTACAGCAAGGTCAAAAATCTTCTCTACAATCCAGCGTGTTTCCGGGTCGATCAGAAGATGACCTTTTTTGTCCGGGTCTTTTACATAGCCCAGCGGTGCATAGGCTCCATAGTGTGCGCCATTGGCAAATCTTGTGTGCATGGCAGCCTTGACCTTTTTGCTGGTCTGTCGGGCGTGCATTTCATTCAGGATGTTTAAGAACGGTGCAAGCTCGCTTTCTCCGTTGATGGTGTCCACATTGTCATTGATGGCAATGTAGCGTACTCCCTTGCTGGGGAAATAGATTTCCGTGTACTGACCGGTCAGGATATAGTTTCTTCCCAGACGGGATAAGTCCTTTGTGACAACGCAGTTGATTTTCCCGTCTTCGATGTCATCAATCATCCTTTGGAAACTTGGACGCTCGAAATTTGTCCCACTCCATCCGTCGTCAATGTACTCGTCTACAACGGTCAGCCCATGCTCTGCGGCATACTGTCTAAGCATCATGCGCTGGGTCTGGATACTGCCGCTTTCCCCCTGTAATTCATCGTCACGGCTCAATCTCAAATATAGTGCAGTGTTATAAATCGTTGTATTGTATGGTTGTTTCACGGTTAAAAATCCTCCTTCTAAAAGAAACAACCCACGCTTATACAATACTCGCTGGTACAAGTATATCATAAGCGTGGGCTGATTGACAGTCGTTATTCCGTATTTTTTCAGGAAGCGGCGGCAGCGTGCTGGATCACATCTTCCAGCAGGCTGTCAAGCGGCTTCCCATCCTGTGCGAAATGCTCCGATACCTTGATACGGACTTTCCCCATGACAAAATACTGGGTGCCGTCTTTTTCGGTAAGCAGGGTGCCGCTGTTTTTGTTATTGCTCTCGTTTTTGCTTTTTGCCATAGGCAGTTACCTCCATAAATGAAATATGCCCGACAAGGGAATGTCAGACAGGTGTACAGCCGCAGACTGTCTCCGTGTCAACCAAACCGTGTCAACCGGCAGAAAAGACTTTGAAAACAATCCATAGGCGCTCTATTATTACTTTTTACTTTTTCTTTGATTTCTTGGTTGACATGGTTGACAAAGGAGAGAAATGCCCCAAATATCAGGCTTTTCCCCGTCAACCGGCTGTCAACCAAAGCGTCAACCAAACTGTCAACCGGTGGCTTTTCAGAATGGAAGTTCCATTTGCCGGGCTTCTTCTTCCGTGATTTCCTGAAAACCGTCCCCCTCCGGCGGAGCTTGGTTGACACGCTCCCAGCCTTTTTGAGAACCGTATTTCTTATACCGCTTCGGGCTTTTGTAGGCTACCCAGCCCTGTATGATGCCGCCCGCAATGCCGGTATTCATAATCTCGCAGATTGCCCGTGTCTCCCAGTCTGCCGGGGAATTTAAGTTCCCCAGCGCTTCCTCATAAAGCTGCTTGGAACATACCCTGTCGCCGGTGTAGTCCTCCAAATAGGCGTAGATCATGCCGGCCTGTGTGTCTTCCTGCATAAAGTCCTGCTGGTGGGCGTTCAGGTATCGGTTCATTTCCATGCTGAATGACAGCTTATACTTCCCACTGCGATAAACCGTCATGGCTTCCGCCCACATCTGTTCGATATACGCCCTCGCCGCCGCTTCATCGTCCAGTATGTGAACCTCCGCCCGTTCCGGGTACACCGTCACGGGGAGAAAGCGCCGGTTGCCGGTGCGGTCACGGGGCAAAAAGTCCTGCCGGTTGGTCGTCCCTCCAAATACACATTGCCGCAGCCGGTCTGCCGGATGTGTCTCATACGGCACTTTGTAGGCTTCTTTCTGGCGGCTTAAGAATGACTTGATTTCCTCAATACTCTTGGCGTTGGCTGTGGCAATCATCTCCGACATCTCGATAATCCAATGCCCTTGCAGCTTGCGGTACACATTTTCATCGTCCAGCTTTTTCAAATCGTCTGAAAACCATTCGTCCCTGCCTGCCAGCAGCCGGAAAAAGGTAGATTTCCCGGCTCCCTGACCACCAACCAGACAGAGCATGACCTCAAACTTGCTCCCCGGTCTGAATACCCGCCGGATGGCTCCCATCAGGAACAGTTTCAAGGCTTCATAGGTGTATTCGTCCGTATCGGCTCCCAGAAAGTGATGCAGGGCGTAACGGATGCGCTCTGTGCCGTCCCATTGCAGGCTGTTCAGGTAATCCCTGACTGGATGGTAGCGGTTTTCATTGGCAACAATCTTGATGGCGCTCTGCACCTTTTTCTCGCTGGTAAGCCCGTAATTTTCTTCCAGATACAAAAGCAGGTAGTTCATGTCCATGTCGGTCAGCGTGGTACTGGTGCGCTCCCAGCCCAGCGGCTTCACAATGTCAATCTGCTCCGTCAAAAGGTTCAGGCGCAGCGCCCCGCGAAACAGAGGGTCACGCTGGAACACCGTCAGGCAGTTTCGGATGCTGTTCTTCACGCCGCCTTTCTGCGTCCCCTCTAATGTTTCCCGGATTTCTGCCGGTGTCTGCGCCGGTTCCATTGTGTCCATCGTCCTTTTGACCGCTTCCTGCGTTTCCGGCGGCAAGCTCTGAAATTCGCTGTTCAAGCCGCAACACCTCCTTTCCCCGTGCGGCGATCAATGCCGCTTTTTCTTCTATTTCTCCGTATAACAAAATATCCAAAAGGTATTCTGTGTAGCTTATCCTCTGCAACGCTTCCACAAAAAGAGGATGCCAGATGGCATCCTGCGGCTGTGGGGCGTGTGCTGTTTTCCAATGCTCCAGCAGGCGCAGATAATCGCATAGCACCCGGAAACAATACCGTTCCGTTTCCTGAAATCTCTGCTCCGCTGATTTTTGTCGGGGCTGTGACCTGTTGTGACGCTTCCTATCTGGCGGCGCATTGCCGGATTTCTCATAGGAAACGCCGAAGTCCTCCGCAAGCCTGACCGCAGCTTCCCGTTTCCCCAATCCATGCAGCAAAGCGGCAAAGTCGATCACATCCCCGGAAGCCCCGCAGCCGAAGCAGTAAAAGCGGCTGTCCACTTTCATGCTGGGCGTGCGGTCATTGTGGAATGGACAGCAGACCATGCCGTTTCTCCCCACCCGGATTCCATAGAATGAAGCAGCCTGCCGGGTGGTAACAGACTGTTTCACCGCTTCAAATACATTCAAATGCTCCCTCCATAAAAATACTGGTAGCGGTAAAGCTGCCGGTTATATCATAGCTCCATCTCATGTTTCTTTCTCTGTACTGCCTGTGGCTGCTCCCTCCGGCGCAGTGCGGTATCTACGGCGTTCTGCACCTGCCGTAGCCGTATGACTTCCTCCCGGAGTGGCTTGTGCTGCGGAGACAGTTCGGCATACTCTGTTTTTAACTGTGCGTATTCCTGTTTCCATGCTTTCAGGGCAATGGGTTTTCCGTCCAGTTTTTCTTTCAAAATACGGCGGGCGGCATAAAACAGCCGTAACTCCGCATCGTGGGATGTTTCAAATTTCTCCCTCTGTTTCTTAAACTTGATATTGTTCAATTCCGTATGAACAGGTTTTAGCCGCTGGTAATTCTCGCCCTCCCGTATCAATTCCTGCAATTCCTTTATCCGGGCAGATTTCTTTTTCATGGAGTCGCTTAACGCTTCAAATTCTTCGTTGACAGAGGAAAGACGCTCCTGCAAATCCTCTAATGTGAGCAGCTTGTTTTCCGTCAGATAATTGACGGCTTCGGCAAACTGCTTTAAGTTTCCGGTTCTGGCTTTATTGCTCCATGCCCCTGCGTTGCGCTGGTTGTAATAAGCGATCAACAGGTCGGCAAGGCTCGGTGTCTGCGGTTTGGAAAGTTCTTCTTTTACCTCTGCCATCCAGACAAACAGGGCTTTGATCTTCTTCCTCACATCCTGCATGAGCCGGTTGGTGGCTTTAATCCAGCGGTTCAGTTCCCCTTTCTCGGTGCGGATGCCCTTTGCTTCCATCTGCCGGACATTAGCTCCCTCGTGGACAGTAGGTATCAGGTCAAGCCCCTGCCGCACATAGGAACGGTGGTCGATACGCACATCCAGCCCTTTTTCCTCAAATTTTGTATTAACGGCAGCCGCCCACTGCTCCCGCCAGTGTTCCAGCGTTTCCGGCTCATGCCAGTCTGTTGTATGGACAGCGTTAAACATATAATCGCCGTTTTTATCCCGGATTCGGTTTCCATCTTCATCAAGAAGATATTCCCGACGCTGTTTTTGTCCCCATGTGCCATCCGGGTTCAAAGGGCGCATGGTTGTCATCACATGAAAATGCGGGTTAGGGATGCCGCCGTCCTCTTTCTCCGGGCTGTGAAAAGCAAGGTCGGCAATCATGCCTTTTGTCACAAACTGCTCCTGTACGAACTTCCTCGCCAGCTCCATGTTTTCTTCCAGCGTCAATTCATTCTGCATGGCAATATCAAAGGAATAGGCAAGCTGTGCTTTTGGATGTTTCTCGCAGTTCTCCACAGCATTCCAGAGGGTCGCCCGGTCAAGATATATTTCCGGCGCATGGGGCGGCAGCATGATTTCCGAAGCGATCACGCCGCCCTTTTTGGTGTAGTCGCTGACTTCTCCATAGTAGCTGCTGTAAAGACGCTCCCCGGCTCGGTAGGCTGTGCTGGCAATGGCGCTCTGACCGGCGCTGCGCTTGATCTGTGCGATTGAAAAATGATAAAGTGCTATCCTTAGTCACCGCCTTTCTCCTGCCCGGAAATACGGGCGTGGTTCTCTGTGGCAGACCGGATGAAATGCTCCGCCTGCGGCAGATTCAAAATGCTTTCCATGAGGGAATAAAATTCCGCTTCGGATAGCTCCTTTGTCTGTGGTGCAATGCTCTCAATAGCTGCCCCACGGGTAATCAGCCGGTGCGTCCTCTGTTTCCGGGAACCGCTTTCCAGATACGCCTGCCGGTTTTTCAAACGCTGCATTTTCCGTTTTTCCTGTTCCAGCAGGACAGTGGTTTTTTCATATTCCTGCTTCAACTGTTCCAAAGATTTTTCCATGTTCTCACATCCTTTGCTGATAAGATAAAGAAAGACCATCCGCAGACAGTCCGTGTGTCAGTGCTTCTATAAAACCCGATGAAAAGGGAAAACCGCAGAGCGGATTTCTCTTTGCGGCGGGTACACAGGGGATAGCCGCTTTAGCGGCGCAAGGGGGTGTAGCCACCTTGTCGGAGCGAAGCGAACGCAGACCTCGGATTGCTGATTTTATCAGCGGCAGAGGTAAGCTCCGCAGGACGCACGATACATGGTCTTTAGACTATGTATAGAAGTGCGCCCTTAGTTCCTAAGGGATTTTGCCGTTTCCGGCAGTCTTGTCCTTTTTCTTGGAACGCTTGGAAAGATACTTCGGGCAGTCAACCACAACCGCCCGGAAGCTCTGTTTACATTCGTGCTGGCATTTCCGGCACAGTTCGTTGTAAGTGATACGGCTGCGGTCATTTAAGAAGAAAGACCATTCCAACCGCCGCTTGTTACTCATTCTTGCCATAACCGGCTCCTTTCTCCGTTTCTATCTGATGTACGCAGATAGGCTGTTTTGATGTAGCGTCTCGGTATCATTTTTAAGTTTTTTTCCCTCTGTATGCCCCTTTGGAAAGTGCGGCAGTATTGCAAGTCAGGGAATGATACCTCACGCTTATTTGTCGCTTCCCGGTACGGTTTCGGAGCCTTTTGCCATCCATTCAAAGAAAGCAATTTTGCTGACCTTGATAAGTCTGCCCCTGCGGAACGCTGGAAAGCCGGGTGTGTGTACCAGCTCATAGGCGCTCGCTCTTGAAATTCCCATAATCCGCTGAATGTCCGCCACATCCAGAACCAGCGGTAAATCCTCGTAGCTGTTCAATCTCTTTTTATCGTTCATTCTGTTCCTCCCATAAATCAAATAGGTTAAAATGCTTCCTGTTGCCGTTCTCCCCAAAAGCCGTTTTCCTGCCCCATTCCTGCGGTGTTTCCCTGCATTGGTGCGCCGAATGCGTCACTTCTCCTGCCGGTCATATCCCTTTTGGACGGTCATTCACTTGTCAAGGTACTGTGCGGTACGAAATTACCAACCGCAATCATCATAGCGTACTATCCTTGACAAAACAATGATTCTGCGATACCATGAGTGTAACGGATATAACTGAATTATATAATTACCATAAACAAAGGCAGGGGATAGGGATGGAGAATCAGTTTATACGGCATGAGCCATGTTTTGAGAGGATTTTGTTTGTCCTGACGCTGGACAGGAAGAAAATGAAAGAGCGGATTTTGATTGGGGAAGAACAGCAGATCCGCTTCCGTCTGAACGGGAGCCAAAACGCAGAGGTGCTTTGTGATATGACACGCCCACTGGGAACTTTTTTGATAAACTTTGAGCGTGACACGGACAGAGACTGGAACTTATACGGGCTTTCTCCGCTGCGGCAAGCTCTCCACTCCAACCGATGGAAACAGCCGGAGCTGGAGCAGGCGGCAAGCGAATTTCTTTGGGAGAAATATCTTAGCAACGACCCTCTGAAAATGTATGTGGCGTTCCGTATCTGGAACAGCTATCTGCTTGCCAGAGAACCCCGTGACCGTAACGCTGCCTGTGACCGCTTCATGGATAAAATGAGCAGACTGACCGGGGTATTCCAAAACGAAACCATGAGCTTTGACAGGGAGACAGGAAAACCGAAACAATTTCAAGCTGGCAGCCTTTATTTCAAAGGCGCACCGTCAGAAGATACCCGGCTTGACCTCTGGTTCCCGGACAACCGGCGCACAGAAGAATGTGTGTCTGCCTATGCGTCCCTCTACCCGTTGATTACCTATTATCTGAACAGGCTGAATGACTGGGGGCTTTGCTTCCGGCGGTGCAAGGTCTGTGGAAAATATTTTCTGGCAAAGAGCCAGCGGTATGAGCTGTGCAGCGACAAGTGCCGAAAAGCACAGGCGCTTCAAAACAAGCGGGAATTTGACGAGAGGTCAAGAGAAAATAACTATGACCTGCTTTATAAAAATGAATGCCAGAACTGGCGCAACAAAATAAACCGGGTAAAAAATACCGCAGGCTTTCCGGCTGACCGTCTGGAAAAAATACAGGCTTCCTTTTCCGACTTTAAGAAAGAAGCCTTACAGAGAAAAAAGGCTGTAAAAACAGGAACGGCCAGCCCGAAAGAATTTACGGACTGGCTGTATCAGCAGAGTAATGTAATTGTTGAGCTGACCGAGATATGAAAAACTTTCTATCGTCAATTTCGCATTATTGCAATAACAGATTGCTTCTTCCATGAATGGTAATATTATCATCAAACTTTTGGAAGAACTATAAATGTCCGAGGTGCCTTTGATTTCGACAAAAAAACAGGCTGAATTGTTACAACGCTCGGACATTTCAAAAATTTTTTTGAGAAATGGCGAAAAAAGCGGGGCAGCACACGCCGCCCCGCCGATCTCAAAGGGTTATTCCATCGCCCGCATTTGCTCAATCAGGGATTGTTTTTTCTGTCTGCGGATTGTCCATACAGATAAGATCAGCTCCATTCCGAACAATACCAGAATGAACAGACCCATTTCCAAAACCGGGAATTTGTAAGGCACTACTTTTCCGGCAAAAGCGCCTACACTAAATTTGCTACAAGCAAAGATGGAAGCCGGAAGCCCAACGATCAGCGTCGCCAATGTTGCAAAGAACGCATAGCACAGCCCCTCGCAGATATTCATTTTACATAGCTGCTTTTGGGTCAGACCGATGGAACGCAAAACACTGTTTTCCTGTTTTCTGGACATTTGATTAGAGAGGGTCGTGTTAATCAGGTTGATAACGCCAAAGAGGAATACCAGCCATGAAAGTACCTCCATACTGCCAAATACAAAAGAATTTATATTTTTTTCATACTCAATTATAGTGTCAATATTTTCTAACGCAATATCAGTATGAGTGGCTACAATATTTTTCAATTCAGACTCTACATTGTCCGCTTTTTTCGGATCACTTGCAATGTTCCATGAATAGTCAAACGAAGCTATTTCTGGATGTAATTCATGGAATAATGCTTCCGTTGCAAATTCAAGTGGAGAGTCAACTGGGACTGTTCCATGTCCATCAGTTGGTATGCTATCGTTGTCAAACACCCCTGATATAGTAACAGGAATAGTTGATTTCCCAGAGGTAACTTCAACCGTTTCTCCCACTCTTATATTATCACGATTACTTGTATGCGAATCAATTATGATGCTGTGTGCATCCGCTGGCATAGTTCCCTCTATCAATGCAGCTTCAACCGCAGAATAATTTTGTTCAGTTAGTATATCACACCAACCAGCCTCATCAATTCCGTTGGCACGATAATTTATATGAAGGCTTTGCCTTTTTGTAATCACATCGGTTACACCATCAATGGCCAAAATTTCCTGCTTCAATTTCTCATTCAATGGATTTCCCGCTGCCATAGCTTCTTCTACTGCCAACTCGGAATGTAAATAAATTTTATAGTCACCATACGGATAAATCTGCCTTGCAAGTGCCTCTGGGGAGCGCAGCAAAACCATGGAGGATACCACAAGCAGGATAATTCCGCCCAAACTCAAAGACGCTATAATAGAGATTGTCTTTTTGCGGTCACGCTTAAAATTCGCAATTCCCATTGAAACAGGATTGAGCTTGATATTCTTTTTCCGGCTGCGGATGTCCTTTTGCACCGGGGTAAAACGGACGGCTTCAATGGGGGAAATCCCTGCCGCGATTTTCACCGGCTTACGGATGGAAATAGACACCATGATCCAACTGCTTATGAGTGTCAGGGAAACCATAACGACATAGGAAACAGCGTTAAATCCCTTGGAAAACAGAAGAAAACCGCAGCATACGCCCAGCACTGTACCAACCAAAATTCCGATACTGCCGAGTTTGCGTCCCTCCCGCTTTACAATCCGCTTGATTTGCTTTGGCGTTGCACCAATCGTCCGAAGCTGTCCGTAGCTCCTGATTTTGTCATTGATGGAGATACGGAAGATACTCTGAATCACAATATAGCCGCCGATCAGAACAATAACAATCACACCAACAATCGGTAAAAAATCAAAGGATTTAGAAGCATAAGCAAAATACTTGTTGTTCATGCTGGGATTAGGAAGCTGATATTCCTCTGCAATCTCCCTGCAATAAGAGGTTATCAGTTCCTCGCCCAACTGGTCGCTGTTTTTGAAATGGACATAGGCGCGATACCCAGCCGGATCAAACCCTTTCCATTCTGTCAGGGCAGCTTTGGAAAGAATGATAGCGCAGGTATTCGCTTCTTTTTCATTTACGCTGTCCATAATGCCGGTAACGACATAATCACCATGAAAACTCTCGGTATCTAAGGTCACACTGTCCCCGATCTTGGCATTGTTTCCATAGGTGGAGAGAAAGTATTCGCTTACGACAACTTCATTTGCTTTTTGGGGCAGATTCCCCTCCAATAGCTTCATTTGGTCGCGCCCAATCTCCATCATTTCTGCGTCATTATATACATAAGAGGCATGATAGCCCTGTTCCGAAAGTTCCTCACCGAGCATATAGTAGCCGCCTACGCGCTCAAACTCCGGCAGTCCTTTCAGGGTTTCAATGTCGTTTTCCTCTACGCCCAGCCAGACCGCCTCATAAGTATCGACAACCTGATTGCGCTGCATTTGTGTCAGGGAAGTAGCTACAATTCCCGTAAAGCAGATCAGAAATGCCGCCAGCGCAACGGCGATCACTACCATCAGATTCCGGCGCTTCTCGCTTTGCAAACTTTTCTTTGCCAGCTTCTTTGTAATGGCGCTGGTATCATTTTCAAAAGGCCATGTCATAGCCTGCCACCTCCTTATTCCACAATCTTGCCATCCTCAATGCGGACAATCCGATCTGCAAGGCGGGCAATGTCGTTGTTGTGGGTAATCATCACAACAGTTTGCCGGAACTCCGCACTGGTACGCTTGATAAGCCCCAGCACCTCGGCGCTGGTCTTGCTGTCAAGGTTGCCAGTCGGCTCGTCGGCCAGCACAATAGCCGGTTTGGTAATCAGGGCGCGGGCAATCGCCACACGCTGCTGCTGTCCGCCGGAAAGATTGTTCGGCATATTTTTCAGTTTATCTTCCAGTCCCAGCAGGTGAACGATCTCGTCCAAAAACTTCTGATCCACCGTGTCCCCGTCCAGCTCCACCGGCAGGACAATGTTCTCATACACATTCAGAATGGGAACAAGGTTATAGTTCTGGAAGATAAAACCGATGTTGCGGCGGCGGAAGATGGTAAGCTGTTCGTCGTTCATTTTCGACAGCTCTTTGTCCCGGACAATCACATTGCCGGAAGTAGGGGTGTCCAGCCCGCCCATCATGTGAAGCAGGGTAGACTTGCCGCTGCCGGAGGTTCCCACAACGGCCACAAACTCGCCGTCATTTACGGAGAAGTTCACGCCGTCAAGGGCGCGGGTGATGTTCGGCTCTGTGCCGTAATACTTTTTCAGGTCGATAGTCTGTAAAATGCTCATAAAATTCAATCCTTTCTTTGTTTGTTGTAAATGTGGAACGCTGCTGCGCCGGTGGCCGCCAACTGCACCAGAATCAGCACAGCGAACAGACCGAAGCTCTCATAGTAGAACAATTCATCCCAAAATAGGAGAACATCACAGAGAGCAGTCAAGGCAACCGTCCAGCGGATGTGCCGGGCCAGCCATTGCCGGAACACCAGCACAAGGGCAACGGGCGGGACGATCAGCAGCGCCAGATTCAAAATCAAGGTCGGGGTCAGTTCCATTGCGTCGCCTCCTCACTTTTGTTGATAAGGGTATTGTAAAACCCAAATGTCCGCGAAATGTTACAGCGGCCAAAAATTTTCATTGAAAATCGGGGTGAAATGTTACAAAGCTCGGACATTTCAAAATCAGTTTGCCATTTTGATCCGTTCCACCAACGAATTTCTGCATTGAATTTTTAGACAGATAGCAGAAATTATAATAGGTGTTATTATTAAGCAGACACCGTAAATCAGTAATGGAATAAAAGGAAAAGCATATTGAAAATAAGTTAATCCATTCGCAGACAATATCCGTACTAACAAATAACCCATCAAGGTTCCTGCCACAACCGTAATAATCAAGCATGGAATAATCAGTAAGACACTTTCATGCAGCAGCATTTTCTTTATCTGTTTTTTTGTCATACCGATAGACTCTAATATTCCAAATTCTTTTCTCCTTGTACTGATACGACTAATCAAGGTGTTTGTCAGATTAAAAATGCTAAACATAATGACAAAGGCAGATACTCCATAAACTTGTACGCTGGTATTATGAATCGTATTTGCCGAAGATGCTTTTACCTCTTGTAAGGTTTCCATTACCAAATCAGGGTGTCGGGACAGTATTTTATTTAATTTGCTTTCTACTGATTTACCCACTTTTTCATATTCAGGTACGGACAAAGTTAAGGAAGCTGTTAAATCCATATCGCCCCACAACTTTTCTATGGTTTCTTTTGGAAGATAAAAGCCCTCATTCATACTTTTTTCGGAAGTACCGGCAATCAAAACATCTATGCTGTGTTCAGTTCCATCAAACCATCGTAATGTCACTTTTTCTCCTATTGACGGGCAAGTATGATAGACTTCTTTCTGTACGCTTGTTCCCAATATAACCATAGCGTCTTGTTCCACCAATGTTTCGTATGTCCAATCAACAGGAAACGTTTTCAAAATTTCTTCCTGATTATCAGGCGTAATCGGAATAATGGGAATTTCTAATTGTTCATTGTGATACTCAATAATAGCTGCGGTTCTCTCCGTAGCATAAATCTCTTTAACTTCCGGGATTTGTTGCAATTCTTCCATGAGTTCCTGTGAAAAAGGCGTATCAACTTGATACTCCGAAATACCATACGGTTTCGGATTGACTAATGTATTGTGGTTAATCGTAATATAATATTCTCCATCTTCCAAATTCCCCATTCTCGCAAAGGAATCTGGATTCCATGATGATATAAAAGTGGCTCCAACCATAAATAAAATCCCGCCGATTGCAAGCGAGGCAATCGTCAGATTGTGTTTTTTTCGATTCTGCTTTTCGCTCAATACGGCTAAAGAATACGGTGAGAGACGAATATGATTTTTCCTGTTGCACACTCTACTTTCTTTTAGTTCTGGATCGTTTCCAACATATTTTGTTGCTTCAATAGGGGAAATATTTGAAGCTATTTGTGCGGGCTTGTATACGGAAATTTGTACGATGATAATACCTAATATTATTGCAAAAATACTTGTGGCTATGGCATTGATAATCGTTATTCCATTCGGCTCTAACAAATATGCAAATATGATACCTACTGTAATACCGGCAGGTATTCCGAACAGGCAGAAACGATACCCCTCTTTACGAATCATCCGCTTAATCTGTTTTTCTGTCATGCCAATAGTTTTGAGCTGTCCAATCTGCGACACTTGATTTGATACCGAAAGGTAGAACACACTGTATATGACAATTCCGCTTGAAAATGCAATAAAAAGAGTAGCTAAAAGAACACCTCCCATTCCTGATCCACTAATAAGTGAGGAACAGAATTTGCTATTAAAATAAAGTTGGTTCCTGCTTATGTCTTGGGATAAAGCCAGACGATATACTGTATTCTCAAAATCAATAAGTCCCATTTCCGTGGCACCATTTACACGAATCAAGGCACTATATGGAATATCAGATAATAACACACCCTGTTCTGCATACGCTGGGGAGACATAAAAGTAAAATGTTCCTGTTTCCACATTATCAGTAAAACCAGTAATGATGAAATCCTCTGTTTTACTCCCCGCCGTTGGTAAAGTGATGGTATCTCCTATATTTAGCTGATACCCCAGCTCTAATTGAACATTTTTATCAATTACAATTTCATTGTACTGTTCTGGACAGGTTCCACTGACTAATTCATAGGATTTTATAATTCCAAAACCAGTCGGCATATAAACCGCTTCAAATTTGATCCCATCCATCAGAAAACTATCACTATGCTTATAGGGTACAATATCTTCAAGATCAGGTTCTTTTTTCAGAACTTCTATCTGTTCTGCTGTAAGCCCCCCGATGGTAGCTTGCTGCATTTGATTCAAAATCTTTTGTTCACTAATTTTGCTGCCTTGTTGGAATAAGGAGATTCCCACAATCAAACTAATTGCCAGCGCAATGGTCAAAACATTAAAAAAGCAAAAAATACGATTTGAAGATACATTGCGTTTTGCTAATTTCTTTACAATGACGCTGGTATCGTTCTCAAAAGGCCATGTCATAGTTGTATCACCTCCATATTTGATAAGGGTATTGTAAAACCCAAATGTCCGCGAAATGTTACAGCGGCCAAAAAATTTCATTGAAAATCGGGGGGAAATGTTACAATGCTCGGACATTTCAAAAAAATTTACGGCGGGCAGCCGGAAATGGCCGTCCGCCGCGTTCTATTTTGTAGGCAGCATAATGGAAAATTCCGAACCCTTGCCCGGCTCCGAAATCACCTTGATATAGCCGCCCTGCCGCGTTACGATCTCGCGGGCCAGATACAGGCCAATGCCCACGCCCTGCTGTTCGTGTACTTCTTCCTCACGATAAAATCGCCGGAAGATGGCGGCCTGATTGCTTTCGGAAATGCCCTTGCCGGTGTCGGTCACTTTGATCTCTACATACATTTCCCACAGCACCACCAACACAGCGATTTTCCCGCCTGCCGGGGTGTACTTTACCGCATTGTCCAGCAGGTTAAAGAGGGCTTCGGATGTCCACTTGCTGTCATGGGAAACGGTCAAATCCTCCGGGCAGTCCACGGACACGGCAGTTTCCTTTTTCTCCGCTGCATACACGATCCCACTCATGGCCTGCGCCACGGTATCAAAGAGGCGGCCCGGCTTCTTATCCAACTGGATCACGCCCGTTTCCAGACGGGAGGTTTTCACAAGGGCCTGAAAGAGAAAGTCCAGCTTATCCGTCTGGCTGCGGATTCCCCGGATAAAGTCGGTGCGCTCCGCCTCGGTCATAGGCTTTTCCAGCAGGGTGTCCGTCGCCATTTTCAGATTGCTTACCGGCGTTTTCACCTGATGGGAAATATCTGATACAAGGGTCTGTAACTCCTGCCGTTCCTCGTCCACCCGGCGGCGGTTCTCCTGCATGATCTGGTAAAGCCTTGCCAGCCGGTGTCCGATTCTGGCAAGCTGGGTTTCGCTGTCCTCCGGGCGCTGGGGCGCTTCATTTCCGGCTATCATGTGGTCTAAGGTCTGGCACAGGTCAGCGGTAAACTGCGACAGCCGCTTTCCAAACGCCTGCGTCAGTACAAAAATCCCCACAAGAGCGCACAGCAGCAGCGCCCCGCCTGTCAGCAGCACCGCCGTCTGTTTTGTCACAAGAAACAGGGCTATGGTGATCCCGGACATGGAAAGGACAAGTCCTATTGCCACCCGGCCAAACAGCCGCTTTACCGATAGGTTTTGAAACTTCATTTTGCCTCGCCCCCCGTCCATTGATAGCCCATGCCGTAAACGGTCTTGATGTAGGGCGCGCCGCCGTCGGCTTCAATCTTGCTGCGAATCCGGCTGATGGAGGTTGTCAGGGTGTGTTCGTCCACAAACCTTTCGTCTATATCCCACAGCTTTTCCAAAAGCTGCCCACGGGTCAGCACTTGCCGGGGATTTTTGCGGAACAGGTTCAGCATTTTATACTCCATCGGGGATAGGGTCAGGGGCTTGCCGTTTAAGGAAGCCGTCTGCTCCGAGAAGTCCAGAAACAGCCGCCCGTCGTCGTAAATGTCCTTGGCCGGTTTGTGGTGTTCCAGCATGGCGAACATAGCTTTGATTTTTCGCTGCAAGGCCCCGATCACAAAGGGCTTTGTGATGTAGTCCACCGCGCCCACCTCATAACCCCGTATCTGGTCGCTCTCCTGATCGTTGGCGGTCAGGAAAATCACGATGGTGTCCGGGTGCTGGGGCTTTATCAGTTTGCACAGCTCAAAACCGTTGCCGTCCGGCAGGTTGATGTCCAACAGCACTAAATCAAATTCCCGCTGGCGGATGGCGTCGGCTGCGGTTCTGGCATTTAGGGCAGAAGTCACGCCGTAGCCGTCTGCGGTCAGGTTATAGTCTAACATCTTATTCAAAAAACTGTCGTCCTCGACAATTAAAATCTGCTCCATATTCTCACTTCCTTTGCTTTTTGCAGATAGTATAACAGGCAAATGTCCGAGAATTGTTACAAGGACAAATATATTTATCATTTTACAGCTTTTTTATGTGTACTGCAATTTTATAAAAGAAAGGACAGCAGTATCATCAAATTGCTGTCCTTGCGGTTTATTATAGCTGGTAGTGTATAAGCGTGGGTTCATCATATTTGGTGTGGTATCTTTAACTATGGGAAACTCCGCGCTCCCATTTGCTGACGGCTTTATCCGAAACATACAGGCAGGCGGCAAGCTCCTTCTGGGTCATGCCCTTTTCCCTGCGCAGCTGTGCCAGAAAACTCCCAAAAGCGATCTTGTTCAGTTCGTACATCGTTTTGTCCTCCTTGTGAGCCAGCAGTTCTGTTTGTGGCTCCATTGTACCGGACCGGACATTCCCGCGCAACCGACTGGCGGTAGAATTGGCGCAAAACAGTCATTTTTTCTTTTCCAGTCTGCGGTACACCTGCACAGCATCCATGATGTTGGTCTGCTCCGTCGCGTGGTTTCCGGGTGCCCCCAGCGTGACCAGAATGTACTCCTTTTCGTTCACCACGGCAAGGCTGGCAAGGCACAGACCGGCCGCAATAAAGTACATCGGGCTTCTGGAATCGCCCAGCCCGCGGAAGATTGATGCCATGATATTATACGCCGTGATGCATGGAACGCCGATAAAGCAGATGATCAGGTAGGTACGAGTGCCCGCCACGGCCTGCTCCGGTGTGGAGACAATGCGTACGATCGGATCCACAAGCCCTACCAGCACAGCTGCCAGTACCACAGATCCTGCCATAAACAGCGTGACTGTGTTACCAATGAGCCGCGCCGCACGAGGTTTGTTCTCTGCGCCCACGGCCCGGCCAATAGTGACCGTTGCTCCCATGGCAAGGCCCACGATCATCACAGTGATCATATGCATCACCTGACTGCCAATGGACACCGCCGTTGTGCTGGCCACACCTTCAAACTGCCCGATGATGAACAGATCCGCCATGCCGTACAGCGTCTGCAAAAAGTACGAAAGCAGATAGGGCAGTGAAAAAAACAAAATGCTTTTCAGCACACTGCCGCTGGTCAAATTTTTTTCCATAATGTTTTCTGCCCGGCTTCCCTCTTCTCTGCCGAATGTACAGAGCTTACACTGCCAGACCGGGCAGCTCCTTTCCGTTATAGATAGTAAACCCTACAACGACTGAAGAGTCAAGGTTTTATTACAATAAAGCGGCCAGGTCGTGCCAAAAGGTCAGCACAGCCGAGCCACCATGATTTATTTAAGGTTTTTGTTTGTTCAATAGATAAGGCACAAACACATCATAAAATTTTTCGCTTCACTCTACATGAAATTGTGCCCTTCTCTTCCAGTCTGTTTCATCTTCAATGCTCACATCATTTTCAAAGCATACCTGCCTTTCTGTTTTCTCCTAAAACGGTTTCAAGACAAAACAAAAACGCCTCAGAATTTCTTCTGAAGCGTTTTTTTAAGTCGGCGACTACCTATTTTCACACGCCGTTTCCAGCGAACTATCTTCGGCACAAGTGAGCTTAACTTCTGTGTTCGGAATGGGAACAGGTGGAACCTCACCGTCATCGACACCGACCGATCTGACTGAACCAGTATAACATGTTTGTTGTACTTTGTCCAGTATTTCTTAGAAGGACGTGCCTTCAAAACTGAATAATCACTGCTTACATTTTTTCGTTGACTCTCAGAGTCTCAAGCGAATTGTGGTCAAGCCCTCGACCTATTAGTACACGCTTGCTGAATGGATCGCTCCACTTACACATCGTGCCTATCAACCTTGTAGTCTTCAAGGGGTCTTACTTGTTTGAAACAATGGGATATCTTATCTTTGGGTCGGCTTCACGCTTAGATGCTTTCAGCGTTTATCCGATCCGTACATAGTTGCCCAGCTATGCTCTTGGCAGAACAACTGGTGCGCCAGAGGTACGTCCGCTCCGGTCCTCTCGTACTAGGAACAGCTCCCATCAAATATCCTGCGCCCACGACAGATAGGGACCGAACTGTCTCACGACGTTCTGAACCCAGCTCGCGTACCGCTTTAATTGGCGAACAGCCAAACCCTTGGGACCGAATACAGCCCCAGGATGCGATGAGCCGACATCGAGGTGCCAAACCTCCCCGTCGATGTGGACTCTTGGGGGAGATCAGCCTGTTATCCCCAGGGTAACTTTTATCCGTTGAGCGATGGCATTTCCACTCACATACCACCGGATCACTAACTCCAACTTTCGTTACTGCTCGACCCGTCAGTCTCGCAGTTAGGCTCGCTTCTGCGTTTGCACTCTTTTGCTTGATTTCCGTTCAAGCTGAGCGAACCTTTGAACGCCTCCGTTACTCTTTAGGAGGCGACCGCCCCAGTCAAACTGCCCACCTAACAATGTCCCCCGCCTTGATTCAAAGGCGCAGGTTAGAATTCCAATATCGCAAGGATGGTATCCCAACGGCCACTCCACAAGCGCCAAAGCACCTGCTTCCCAGTGTCCCATCTATCCTGTGCATGCAACATCGAAACCCAATATTAGGCTACAGTAAAGCTCCATGGGGTCTTTCCGTCTTGTCGCGGGTAACCGGCATCTTCACCGGTACTACAATTTCGCCGGGCGGGCTGTTGAGACAGTGCCCAAATCATTACGCCTTTCATGCGGGTCAGAACTTACCTGACAAGGAATTTCGCTACCTTAGGACCGTTATAGTTACGGCCGCCGTTCACTGGGGCTTCGATTCAATGCTTGCACATCTCCTCTTAACCTTCCAGCACCGGGCAGGCGTCAGCTCGTATACGTCATCTTTCGATTTAGCACAAACCTGTGTTTTTGGTAAACAGTTGCTTGGGCCGATTCTCTGCGGCTGCATTGCTGCAGCACCCCTTCTCCCGAAGTTACGGGGTCAATTTGCCGAGTTCCTTAACAACCCTTCTCCCGTTGGCCTTAGAATCTTCTTCCTACCTACCTGTGTCGGTTTGCGGTACGGGCACCGCAGAAATTCACACAGCTTTTCTCGCCATCTTCCATCTCAGACTTCGGTACTAACTTCCCTCGATCGCTACCGGAACCAACACCCGGCTCCGAGACTTCATATGTGTCCCTGTGTTTAACTCTTTTGGTGGTGACGGAATCTCTACCGTCTGTGCATCGGCTACGCCGTTAGGCCTCACCTTAGCTCCCGACTAACCTGGAGCGGACGAACCTTCCTCCAGAAACCTGAGGCTTTCGGCCATGCAGATTCTCACTGCATTCGCGCTACTCATTCCGGCATTCTCACTTCTATACACTCCACAGCCGCTTGCGCTACTGTTTCACCGCGTATACAACGCTCCCCTACCCAGCATGTAAACATGCTGCCTAAGCTTCGGTGTCAGGTTTAGCCCCGTTAAATTCTCCGCGCAAAGACGCTCGACCAGTGAGCTATTACGCACTCTTTGAATGAGTGGCTGCTTCTGAGCCAACATCCTGGTTGTCTACGTATCTTCACATCGTTTTCCACTTAACCTGACTTTGGGACCTTAGCTGTAGATCTGGGCTGTTTCCCTTTTGACAATGACATTTATCTGACACTGTCTGACTCCCAAGCATCAATACTCTGGCATTCTGAGTTTGATAAGCTTCGCTAACCTCTCGGCCGCTAGGCTATTCAGTGCTTTACCTCCAGGTATCTAACTTGAGGCTAGTCCTAAAACTATTTCGGGGAGAACCAGCTATCTCCGGGTTCGATTGGAATTTCTCCGCTACCCACAGTTCATCCGCCGCCTTTTCAACGGAGGTCGGTTCGGTCCTCCATGGAATTTTACTTCCACTTCAACCTGACCATGGGTAGGTCACCCGGTTTCGGGCCCATTATATGCAACTTAACGCCCTTTTCAAACTCGCTTTCGCTTCGGCTCCAGACCTTAAGTCCTTAACCTTGCTGCATACAATCGCTCGCCGGACCGTTCTACAAAAAGTACCCTATCACGCTTTGACGCGCTCTAGGTGCTTGTAGGCACAGGGTTTCAGGTTCTTTTTCACTCCCCTCCCGGGGTGCTTTTCACCTTTCCTTCACAGTACTATACGCTATCGGTCACTGGGTAGTATTTAGGGTTGGAGGGTGGTCCCCCCGTATTCCGACCAGGTTTCACGTGTCTGGCCGTACTCTGGAATTCGCTCGGCTCTTGTCGTTTTCACCTACGTGGTTCTCACACTCTCTGACCGGCCTTCCCATGCCGTTCGGTTAACAACTTAAGTCCTAAATGCGCTCCGTACCCCGAAAGTATTTCTACTCTCGGTTTGCCCTCTTCCGCGTTCGCTCGCCACTACTTACGGAATCTCGTTTGATGTCTCTTCCTCGCCCTACTTAGATGTTTCAGTTCAGGCGGTTCCCTCGATATACCTATTTTAAAGTTCAGTATAACGTACCTGAGTATGAACCCAGGTGAGTTTCCTCATTCAGAAATCTCCGGATCAATGCTTATTTGCAGCTCCCCGAAGCTTATCGCAGCTTATCACGTCTTTCATCGGCTCCCAGTGCCAAGGCATTCGCCCTGCGCCCTTGTTCGCTTGACCTTTCAAACGTTCTCTTGGAACATTTGGTATCCTCTTGATTCTCTCTTGCCAACGAAGATTATTGTTACCCTTCCTTTTGAAATTGTAATATTTCTTAAAAAAGAACTTACTATAATCTTTGTTTCGCAGTTATTATTCAGTTTTCAAGGTACGTCTTTGAGTTCCCTTTTCAGGGCCCTCAAAATCGAACAATATCTACTCTGCTTGTTTGTTACCTGTCCGAAAGATCTCCATCTTCGATGTCGCTCTTTCGCCTGACTCCTTAGAAAGGAGGTGATCCAGCCGCAGGTTCTCCTACGGCTACCTTGTTACGACTTCACCCCAATCACCAGTTTTACCTTCGGCGGCGTCCTCCTTGCGGTTAGACTACCGACTTCGGGTCCCCCCGGCTCTCATGGTGTGACGGGCGGTGTGTACAAGGCCCGGGAACGTATTCACCGTGGCATGCTGATCCACGATTACTAGCAATTCCGACTTCGTGCAGGCGAGTTGCAGCCTGCAGTCCGAACTGGGACGTTGTTTCTGAGTTTTGCTCCACCTCGCGGTCTTGCTTCTCTTTGTTTAACGCCATTGTAGTACGTGTGTAGCCCAAGTCATAAAGGGCATGATGATTTGACGTCATCCCCACCTTCCTCCGTTTTGTCAACGGCAGTCTGGCCAGAGTCCTCTTGCGTAGTAACTGACCATAAGGGTTGCGCTCGTTGCGGGACTTAACCCAACATCTCACGACACGAGCTGACGACAACCATGCACCACCTGTCTCCTTGCTCCGAAGAGATTACATATTTCTATGTCTGTCAAGGGATGTCAAGACTTGGTAAGGTTCTTCGCGTTGCGTCGAATTAAACCACATACTCCACTGCTTGTGCGGGCCCCCGTCAATTCCTTTGAGTTTCAACCTTGCGGTCGTACTCCCCAGGTGGATTACTTATTGTGTTAACTGCGGCACTGAAGGGGTCAATCCTCCAACACCTAGTAATCATCGTTTACGGTGTGGACTACCAGGGTATCTAATCCTGTTTGCTACCCACACTTTCGAGCCTCAGCGTCAGTTGGTGCCCAGTAGGCCGCCTTCGCCACTGGTGTTCCTCCCGATATCTACGCATTCCACCGCTACACCGGGAATTCCGCCTACCTCTGCACTACTCAAGAAAAACAGTTTTGAAAGCAGTTTATGGGTTGAGCCCATAGATTTCACTTCCAACTTGTCTTCCCGCCTGCGCTCCCTTTACACCCAGTAATTCCGGACAACGCTTGTGACCTACGTTTTACCGCGGCTGCTGGCACGTAGTTAGCCGTCACTTCCTTGTTGGGTACCGTCATTATCTTCCCCAACAACAGGAGTTTACAATCCGAAGACCTTCTTCCTCCACGCGGCGTCGCTGCATCAGGGTTTCCCCCATTGTGCAATATTCCCCACTGCTGCCTCCCGTAGGAGTCTGGGCCGTGTCTCAGTCCCAATGTGGCCGTTCAACCTCTCAGTCCGGCTACCGATCGTCGCCTTGGTGGGCCGTTACCTCACCAACTAGCTAATCGGACGCGAGGCCATCTCAAAGCGGATTACTCCTTTTCCCTCTGTGCCATGCGGCACCGTGGGCTTATGCGGTATTAGCAGTCGTTTCCAACTGTTGTCCCCCTCTTTGAGGCAGATTCCTCACGCGTTACTCACCCGTTCGCCACTCGCTCGAGAAAGCAAGCTCTCTCTCGCTCGTTCGACTTGCATGTGTTAGGCGCGCCGCCAGCGTTCGTCCTGAGCCAGGATCAAACTCTTTATAAATGATATTTATCACTTTTAAAGTGTTAAATCTTATTCGCTCAGCACGCAATCGCTTGCGTCCTGTGTGAATTACTTTTGGAATTGTTTTTAGTGTTTTTCCAAACACTTAAAAGGTTCCTTACAAGTTTTTCGATATTGTTCAATTTTCAAGGTCCTGTAGCGCCTCAGCCTTGCGGCTGACGACCTGTTCATTTTACCACCGAAGTGGTTTTTTGTCAAGTCTTATTTTTTAGAAGCTTTTGAACTTTCTGAACTTGGATGTCTTGAAGTTTCTCGGAACAAACCGGTCTTTCTTGACGTCTATTGGTTCTTTTCAAGGGCTTCCTGCTGAGACTTCGGAAGTCATTCTTTTGCCTCAGCGCTTGGCGCTCAAGTATAATACCACACCCCTGCCTCCTTGTCAACACTTTTTGACAACTTTTTTCATCTTTTTTCTTGCGCTGCTGAAAAACGTTCATTTTCTTGTATTCAACGTTCTCTTTTTACGCAAAAAACCGCCTGCACATTCCTGCACAGACGGCCTTATATTACTTCTATAATAGAGTTAGCGGATCTCGATGCCCAGCTTGAACTTCAGGTTGCCGAGGATCTTCTTGACCACGCGCTCCACTTCTTCCGCAGAGACTTCCTTCTTCGGGTCGGACAGAGACAGGGTGAACGCCATGCTCTTCTTACCCTCGCCCAGATTTGCGCCGCGGTAGATATCGAACAGCTTGATCTCACCCACCAGAGGGCTGGCCTTCTTGATGGTCTCCTCGATCTCGCCGCAGGTGGTCTTTTCGTCGCAGACCAATGCCAGATCACGCTTGACAGCAGCGTAGGGACTGAGCGGCTGATAGCGCAGCTCACCGTCCACGCAGGACATCAGAGCCTCGTAGTCCAGCTCACCCAGATAGATATTCTGGTTGTCCTTCTGATCCTTTGCAATTTCCAGCTCGCCGTTGATCTCGTTGGACAGCTTGCCGAACACGCCCAGACGCTTGTCACCACAGTAAACAGCGGCGCTGATGCCGGGGTGCAGCCACGGGGTTGTCTCGCGCTTATAATCAAAGCGCAGGCCAAAGCCGGCTGCCAGTGCTTCCAGTGCACCCTTGACCGTGAAGAAATCTTCTTCGGGGCCGAATGCACCAATGCAGAGGGTCTGGCGCTCGTGCGGATGCTCGTTGATGGGCAGTTCCTTGGCAAGATACACCGGTGCCATCTCAAATAGACGGCCCTCCGTGTTGCCCTTCTTGAGGTTGTCCACGATGACGTTCAGCATGGAGGGAGCCAGCAGGGTGCGCATGATGGACAGATTCTCGCTGATGGGGTTCAGGATGCGGATGGCCTTGCGGGCTTCATCATCCGCCGGGATGTGCAGCATATCCAGTTCTGCGTTGGAGTAGAAGGCCAGCGTGGAGGCCTCATAGAAGCCCTGTGCGGCCAGCAGGCGCTTGGTCTTGAGCTGCTGCTTCTGGTCATAGTTCAGACCGCCGTTTGTAACGGAGGCAGTGTTCAGGAAGGTGGGCACAATGTGGTCGTAGCCGTACTCACGGATGACCTCCTCGGCCAGATCCGGGAAGCTCTCCACGTCCTCGCGGTACAGGGGTGCGGACACGTCCCAGCTGCCATCGGCCTGTACATCCACCGTGAACTCCAGACGCTGCAGAATGTCGATCATGGTCTGATCCGGCACGGTGATACCCAGCACGCCGCAGATCTTAGCCGGAGTGGTAACGATGTGCTTGCGCTCCATCGGGCGGCCATCGGTCAGGTCATATTCCAGTGTGGTGATGTCGCCGCAGTCCAGCTCCTGGATCAGGTGCAGGGCACGGGCAAGGCCCAGTTCAGGAGAGTGACGGTCCACGCCCTTCTCGTAGCGGGCAGAAGAGTCGCTGTTCTGGCCCAATGCGCGGCTGGTCTTACGCACGCAGTCGCGGGCGAAGGTGGCACACTCAAACAGCAGGCTGGTGGTGTTCTCATCCATGCCGGAGTTTGCGCCGCCCATGATGCCGGCAAGTGCCACCGGCTTTTCGGCATCGCAGATGACCAGATTGTTGGGGTTCAGAGTGAACTCCTTCTCATCCAGCGTGACGATCTTTTCGCCCGCATGGGCGCGGCGCACATCGATGGTGCGGCCGGCGACCTTGTTCAGGTCAAAGGCGTGCATGGGCTGACCCATTTCCAGCAGGGTGTGGTTGGTGATATCCACCACATTGCTGATGGAGCGCAGGCCGCACAGAGCCAGATGGCGCTTCATCCAGCGGGGAGACTCGCCCATGCGGATGTTGCGCACATAGTGTGCCATATAGCGGGGGCACAGATCCGGAGCCTCCACCTTGACGGTGATGGGCGCATCCGGTTCGCAGACAGTCTTGTAGTCCATGGCGGGCATGTGCAGGGGCTTGCCCAGAACGGCAGCCACCTCGCGGGCGATGCCCAGAACGGACTGGCAGTCCGGGCGGTTGGCGGTGATGGAGATATCAAAGATATAGTCATCCAGACCCACCACGGGAGCAATGTCGGTGCCGGGGACAGAATCCTCGGGCAGAATGAGCAGGCCGTAGACCTCAGAGCCCGGGAACAGGTCGTCGTTCAGGCCCAGCTCTTCGCCGGAGCACAGCATACCGTTGGACTCCACGCCCTGCATCTTGCGGGCCTTGATCTTGATGCCGCCGGGCAGGGTGGAGCCATCCAGAGCAGCGGGCACGCAGTCGCCCAGCTTCATGTTGGCGGCACCGGTGCTGATGCGGATGTCGTGGCCGTAGTCGCCGCAGTCCACCACACACTTGGTCAGGTGGGTGCCCTCCTGCTTTTCCATCTCCACGATCTTGCCGACAACCACCTTGCTGATGCCGGCATCCAGCGGGATCAGCTCTTCGACCTCAAAGCCGCAGGAGAAGAGCTTTTCCTCCAGTTCCTGCGCAGTAACGTCGATATCTACAAATTCTTTTAACCAGCTGAAAGGTACTTTCATTGTCTCTTCTCTCCCCTCTTATTCGTGGAACTGCTTGAGGAACTGCAGGTTGTTCTCGAACATCAGGCCGATGTTGTTGATGCCATACTTCAGCATAGCGATACGCTCGATGCCAATGCCGAAGGCGAAACCGGAATACTCGTCCGGGTCGATATTGCAGTTCTCCAGCACCTTGCGGTTGACAACGCCGCCGCCCAGCACCTCGATCCAGCCGGTGTGCTTGCACAGCGGGCAGCCCTTGCCGTGGCACTCGAAGCAGCTCACGTCCACCTCCACGCTGGGCTCGGTGAACGGGAAGTAGGAGGGACGCAGGCGGGTGCGGGTGTCAGCGCCGAACAGCTTCTGCACGAAGGTATTCAGTGCGCCCTGCAGGTCGCCCAGGGTGATGCCCTTGTCCACGACCAGACCTTCCATCTGGTGGAACATGGGGCTGTGGGTAGCGTCCGAGTCGGAGCGGAACACACGGCCGGGCATCAGGATCTTGATGGGCGGCTTCTGAACGTCCATGGTGCGGATCTGGCCGCCGGAAGTCTGGGTACGCAGCAGGAACTCCTCCGACAGGTAGAAGGTGTCCTGCATGTCGCGTGCCGGGTGATCTTTGGGCACGTTCAGGCGGGTAAAGTTGTGGTCATCGTCCTCGATCTCCGGGAAGGTACCCACCGAAAAGCCCATGCCGGAGAACACGTCGATGATCTGGTTGGTGATCAGGGTCAGCGGGTGCAGACCGCCCACAGAGCGGGTCTTGGCGGGCAGGGTGATATCCACCGTCTCCGCAGCATTGCGGGCAGCAAGCTCTGCCTGCTTCACCTGTTCTGCAGCAGCGTCGTAATCTGCCTGAACCTTTGCCTTGAGTTCATTGATGATCTTGCCCATAGCGGGGCGCTCTTCCGGCGCAACGGTGCGCAGGTTCTTCATCAGGGCAGGGATCTTGCCGTTTTTGCTGAGGTACTCCTGCCAGAAGGAGGCCAGCGTTTCCTTGCCGGACACCTGACCAAGGCTTTCAGCGGCCTGTTTTGCCAGCTCGTCGATCATTGCTTGCATGGATGTTCTCTCCTTTATTCTTCGTGTTGATGAGCGGAGTGCAACAAAAAAGCTCCGTCCCCTGCCCGATTTCTCAGGCAAAAGGGACGAAGCTGTTGATTCTTAGCTCCGCGGTACCACCCGGTTTCCACCCGTGCACAGATGCCGGGCGGCTCTCAGAACGCCGTAACGGGGCGTGGCCGTTCTGTACTACTGCTGTTTCGCACAGACCGCTCAGGAGCGAACTTCAGCACAGATACACCCGGAAGCCCTCTCAGCCGGTGAAGCTTCTCTCTTTGCCGTGTACGCCATGCCTACTCTCTCCGTCGCTGCGTTTGGGAGTATTCAGGTTTTATAACCAAGAGCTATGTTACCACATTTCGGGACAGTTTGCAAGGGCTGTGCAGTCACTTTCCGCAAAAGTCGCGTTCGTTGGAGGTTTTTTCACAAAGCCGCAGCCATTATGAATCGTTTATGTCATCCATTATGAGCTGAAACAATTCTCTCAGGTCGATTAGTGGCGCAAACTCTTTATCAACTTTGTAATCATCTGAAATTTTTACCACGACCACACCGTCGATCTGCTGGATATATCCTTCCTGCGGATAGACTGGCATCTGTTCCAGCTCTGTTCTGCTGTACAGTTCCCCATACTGTTCCACCGAGCAATGCTTGAGTTTTGCCGGAGTAATATCCCTGAAAACCGCTTTCCAAGACGCTCTGGCCGAGTAATCGTTCAGCCAGAAGCGGCCCATCTGCGCATACGGATTTGCATAGAGGTAATACTCCCTCTTCATAAAACTGGAGTTCGAGCTGGGTCTGCCCACAAACAGCACCGGCAGCTGCTCGTTATCGTCAAAATATCCGCTGCTCATCAGGTCGTCCGCGATGTGATCCGACATGCTCTTGAGTGTTTTTCTTCCCTCATACATAGCTTCCTGATCGATCACGGCAGAGCAGACATTGCCATAGACGACCAAAACCGCAAGTACTACAGCCCCTGTCCGGGCAGCACGTACATACTTTTTTACCATAGGCTGATTTGTGCGCGTCCCTTCAAGCAGCAGCAGACATACCGGCACGAACAGATTCAATCCTTCGCCCATCTGCAAAAGCCAGACCGCCTCGCTTGTGATCAGCATGATGGCATTGCACATGATGGGCAAAACGATCAGCGCTGCCACTCCCAGAAGGATATATTCCCAATTTTTCCGGTGAAGCATTTTTCTGAAGCGGTTCAGCAGTCCGATGCTCAGCGCCAGAAATACCAAAACGAAAAAGCCCACCGGCTGCAGAATGTTATGCCGATAGTAATTCTGAAAAAAGTAAGCTCCAAACAGTTGGTAGGTCTCTGCAATGGCATTGGGCAGATTTTTCAGTATAGAAAGTACCGAAACATCCGCTCCTCCATTATAACTTGCCATCTGCCATCCACATGCCCATACGATCAGCTTTGTGAGCAGGAAATACAAAACCATTCCTGCAGCTGCGCTGCAAAGACTTCTTCCAATGTGGGCATGGACCTTTTCTCTGTCCACATTGCGGAACAGAAGCAGCAGAAGATATGTCAGCAGGAGCAGACAAAAGTTATCAAGGCTCGTCTGATAGCACGCAAGGCTCATGACCAGAAGCAGTGCTCCCTGTACGACCGCTTTTCTAAAATCTGCGGCACGAACCACACGCTCTGCCGCCAGAACGGAAAACAAAAATGAGCAGCCAAACACCGGCGACTGAAACCGATATGACAGCTGTATTCCAGTGACCGTGCTGGCCAGAACAGCCATACCCGCCAGATAGGTCACGACAGAATCCTTCTCTGTAAAAAACTTCCGAAGCAGGGTAACAGCCAGCGCCGACATGGAAAGCATCAGCAATGAATTGAAAGGTTCCGTCTGGATGCCAAACCGCAGCGCATCGATCACCGGCCAGAGCCATCGGCCCGTGACTACCTGCCAATAGCCGCCGAAGAACCATGTATTGTTCCACAATCCGTCAAATGTATTGGTCAGCCGCTGGCTGATCAGCAGGAAAAACACTACCGCCGAAAACAGCAGCATCACCAGAAAATATCTTAGATCCGATATATCCAGCCCAAGGTCGTCCGGTTTCTGTACATCGATTTTTTCTTTCATCGTTATTTTCTCCATCTGTCCCGTTTTATGTTCTCAGGCTCATTTGTTATTCATCGATCAGATAATCCTCTGAAATTTTGATCACATATACGCCGTCCATTTCCTGCATGGAGCCTTTCTCAGGGAATGTCGGCATTCGTTTGATTTCTTCTGTCCGGATCAGTTCGTCATATACCTCATCACTGCACAGCTCCAGCTGCATCGGTGTGAGGTCACGAAACACCGCATTCCATGAGTAGCGCATTGTGGCGGCATTTTCTTTTTCGAAAAGGCCCACCTGTGCGTAGTCGTTTGCATCCCAATAGATGATGTGTGTCCGGAACAGTGGGCTTGCACTGGGGCGGCCTACCAGCATCACTGGCAGTTTTTCCGGCAAATCATAATAGCCCTCTGCCACCAGCTCATCGGCCACAAGGTCCGCGATTTGTTTTGTTGCCTTGCGTCCCTCATACATCGCCTGCTGATCGACCGCCGACATGAATACGCTCCCGTAAACGACAGCAGCCGCCGTAAGCAGGATCAGTGCTTTTTCTGCTTTATTCCAGCATTTGCGGAACGCATCACAGGCTGTTTTTCCCTCCCGGCTGCTGTCCAATAGCCAGAAACAGACCGGCAGGAACAAGGCCAGACCTCCGGACATGGGAATATAAAACGACGCCTGCGAGGTTGCCACCATAAATACCGTGCACATCATGGGCAGCACCAGCAGCGCTGCTGTGCCATAGAAAGTGTTTTCCCAATCTTTCCGGCGTATGAGCCGAACCAGTCTGCACGCAAGCGCGGCACCCACCACACAAAAAATCAAAGCAAATACAACTGCAGTTTCCTGCAGCATATTGTGTTTTACAAGGGTACCAAAGAAATACCGATAAAAAAGCTCATAGCACTTTTCAACGCTGGAAGGAAGATTTTTCAGAATTCCAGACACTGAAATATCTGCACCACCCTGGTAATCGGCCATCGCCGTTCCCGTCGCCCACAGTGTAATCTTTAAGATCAGCAGATACAGCACTGCGCCGGATGCAGCACTTGCCAGGCTTTTGCAAATATATTCCCGAATCTTTTGTTTTTCTCCATTCTGGAAAAGTAGTAGGAGAAAATAGGCCAGCAGCACCAGACAGAAACAGGCAAGGTTCGTCTGGTACAGGCCAAGGCTCAGTGCCAAAAGCACCGCTGCCGGCACAATGCTGCTTACGGCTGATTTTCCCCGGATCACGTGCTCTGTAGCCAGCATTGCAAAGAAAAACGAAAATCCGTACTCCGGTGCAATGAAGTGAAACGAAAGATAGCACCCGACCACAACATTGGAAACATAGCATAAACCTGCGAGCCAGTCAATGCAGGATGTTCTCATCCATGCCGGTTTGAAGAGCATATGAAGCCTGGTGACTCCAAGAGAAACCAGCACCAAGCATACCACCGCATTGATGGGTTCTAGCTGCAGACTGAAACGCAGAAAACTGGTCACCAGCCAGAACCATCGCCCATTGGAAAGCTCCCATGCTCCCGCCATGTACTCAGCCGTTGTCCACAGACCATCCACTGTGTTCGTCAGCTTCAAGCTGATCAGCGGAAAATAGACCATCACCGCAAAGCCCAGCATCACAAAGAAATATTTCTTATCCAACTCCCGCAGCCAGTGTCTGATATCCGCTTTTATTTTTACAGACATGATATTCCTCCATCCATAAACTTCTGCTTTTCAGTATATCAAACTCTTCCACATGGTTCAATAAAAAAATCCCCTGCCGGGCAGTCGGCAGAGGATCTTGCGTATTTTTCCAGAGTGCTTTATTTTGCCACGATTTCTGCAGCCAGAGCATCCATCTGGGCTTCTGCAGCGGCATTGGCGGCAGAACGGATGGTGACCACATTCTCGCAGACGGCGATGTTCTTCATGCTTTCCAGCTCGGCGCGCATGAGCTTTGCGGCCATGGGTGCCCATGTGCCATTCTCCATCAGACCCACCGTGCGGTTCTGGAAGTTCTTGGTCTTGAGGTGGGTCAGCAGATTTTCCATCGGCGGGAAGAGGAAGCCGTCGTAGGTGGCGCAGGCCAGCACGATCTTTCCGCAGCGGAAGGCTTCGGTGACGGCATAGGACACATCCGTGCGGGTCAGGTCCATCTCCACGACCTTTGCGCCCTTTGCACGCAGCTTTTCTGCCATGAGGTGGGCTGCTGCACGGGTGTGGCCGTGGATGGAAGCACTTGCCACAAGGATCTTTTCCGGCTCCTCGGGCTTGTAGCTGGACCAGATGTCGTAGTAGTTCAGGTACTTGCCCAGATCTCCGGTCAGCACCGGGCCGTGCAGCGGGCAAATGGTCTGGATGTCCAGAGCCGCGGCCTTTTTCAGCAGCGCCTGCACCTGCGGGCCGTATTTCCCCACGATGTTCAGGTAGTAGCGGCGGGCTTCGCTGGCCCAGTCGGCCTTTTCGTCAAACTTTGCCACAGCGCCAAAGCGACCGAAGCCATCCGCGGAGAACAGCACCTTTTCGGTGGATTCATAGCTGACCATGACCTCCGGCCAGTGCACCATGGGGGCAAACACAAAGGTCAGGGTGTGGGTGCCAAGGCTCAGGCTCTCGCCGTCCTTCACCACCACGCGGCGCTCCTTTGCCACAGCATCAGCACCAAAGAACTGATCCATATACAGGAAAGTCTTGGCGTTGCCCACCACCTGCATCTCAGGATAGAGTGCCGCCAGCTTTGCAATGTTGGCACCGTGGTCCGGCTCCATGTGGGAGACCACCAGATAATCCGGCTTACGGCCTGCCAGAGCTTCGGTCAGGTTTTCCAGCCACGGCTCGGTAGCGCGGGCATCCACCGTGTCCAGAACGGCGGTCTTTTCGTCCAGAATGACATAGGAATTATAGCTCACGCCGGTGGGCACCGGATACTGGCTCTCGAAGAGGTCGATGGTGGTATCATCCACGCCAACGCCCAAAATGGCTTCACTGATCTTGTTTACGCTCATAATGCTCGGTCTCCTTATTTATATTTTTATGCAGTGCCGCGTTTCTGCGGCGGTTGTTTCTGAGAACAGTTCCTATCATACCACATCGTCAGAAAAATCGCAAGGGATAACGTGGGAATATTCTGCACATCAGAGCTCTTCCCCATTCTCCGGCAGACGTGCCGCCACCGGTTTGCCCGGCTCAGCATCCAGCTCCAGCAGCGCGGCGGCAGCGCTTTCGTCCATGGTCTGCACCGCGCGCAGCTTGCGGCTGATGGCACGGCTGCGCACGCCAATGAGATTATCCAGCTCTTCGTCGGTCTGACGCAGGCGCTGCTGCATCTTGGAAAGCCCCTGCCCGAACTTGTCAAATTCGGTCTTCACCGCACCCAGCAGCTGCCATACCTCACCGGAGCGCTTCTGGATGGCAAGGGTCTTGAAGCCCATCTGCAGGCTGTTGAGCAGCGCTGCCATGGTGCTGGGGCCTGCAATGTTCACCTGATAGTCCCGCTGCAGCACTTCCAGCAGGCCCGCGTTCACCACCTCGGCATACAAACCCTCGAAGGGCAGGAACAGGATGCCGAACGCCGTGGTGTAGGGCGGCTCCACATATTTTTCCCGGATGTCCTTGGCCTCGGCCCGCAGCACCAGCTCCAGTGCGTGGCGGGCGTTCTCCACGGCCTGTGCGTCGCCGGATGCCTGCGCATCCTGTAAATGGGCATAGGTGTCGCCGGGGAACTTGGAGTCGATGGGCAGCCACACCGTGCCGCCGTCCGCGCCGGGCATCCGGATGGCGTACTCCACCCGCTGGGTGCTGCCCGGAATGGTGGCCACGTTGGTGTCGTACTGTTCCGGGGCAAGGATCTCTTCCAGAATGGCTCCCAGCTGGATCTCACCCAGGATGCCGCGGGTCTTCACACCGGAAAGCACCTGTTTCAGCCCGCCCACATCAGCGGCAAGGTTCTGCATTTCGCCAAGACCCTTGTACACCTGTTCCAGCTGGTCGTTCACCGCCTTGAAGCTTTCGGTCACCCGCTTCTGCAATGCATCCTGCAGCTGTTCGTCCACCGTATGGCGGATCTCGTCCAGCTTCTGGGCGTTCTGGGCCTGCAGGGCAGTCATGCCCTCGGCAAGGGTGCGGCGCATCTCTTCCAGCTTGCGGGCGTTGGAGGCTTCCAGCCCCTGCAGGCGCTGCTCCATGGTCTGCTGCTGGGTGCCCTGCCCTGCGGCAAGGGCGGTGCTCATACTCTGCACCGAAGCCTGCAGCGTTTCACTGATGTGGCCCATAGCGGCAAGGTTCTGCTGCGCCATCTCTGCCAGCTTCGCGTCCATCTGGCGGTTCTGCGCTTCCAGCTGCTGACGCAGCCATTCCTTCCGTTCTGCATCGTCCCGGTTTGCGGCAGGCTTTGCCGAGCGGTACAGCAGCAGGGCCATCATCAGGCAGATGGCCACCAGAAGCACCGTGTAAAGAAACGCTAAAAATTCCATAATGTCTCCTATTGCAAAATCCGGGCTGTGCAGCTGCAAAGCCCGGATCTGCGTACTTTATATTATTTTGTCTGTTCTTCCCAGAAGGCAGCGGCTTCGTCCAGCCAGCCATCCGCAGCCGTGCCGCGGCCAAGGCCGATGCCATGGGCTGCGTGGTCATATACCACTTCTTTGTAAGGTACGCCATGCGCGGCCATTGCCTTGCTGAGGGCCGGCCCCTGCAGCGGCCAGCACAGCAGGTTCAAGGTCAGGTCATCCCTGCCATACCAGAAGTACACCGGCGGATAGTCCTCTGTGATCAGGTCGGCAAGGCTGTATTCATAGTAGAACCGGCCGCACACAAAGGGGTCGATGCCCACACGGTAGATCGGTGTGATCTCGGAAAACTGCACGATGGGATACGCCAGGATCACTGCGCCGGGCTTGGGCAGGCCATAGTTTTTATAGCCCAGAGCGTCCGATGCAAACAGGCCCGCCAGATGTCCGCCGGAAGAATAGCCGATCAGGGCGTAGCTTTCCGTCTGCACGCCGAACTGCTGTGCGTGGCCGATGATGTACTTCACCGCCCGTGCAATGTCCTCTATGGGTCCGTTGTTGTCGTTATCCGGGTAGGCGCGGTAGCGCATCACGAACACCGCATAGCCTTTCTGGTGCAGCTGGTAAGCTGTGGAGATGCACTCCTTTAACTCTGCCGTGCGGTTTAGGATGTTGCCGGAGAGCACCAGCGCATACTTTGCATCCGGCGTGCTGGCCGGGTAGTAATAGAACTCCGCATTGTTGCGGGAGCTGTCCTCGGCGATCTCCTGCTCCGAGTAGAGCTTATAGGTGATCTGCACGCCCGCATTGTAATTGCGGATGAGCAGGTTCAGACCATCGGCACAATCCTGTGCCACATGGCTGCTCACATATTTTTCCAGCGTCTGGTCATTGCACCAGTCCTCGGTGCCGGGCAGGTTCTGCTCCTTGGAATAGGTCCAAACGCCTGCGCCAAGGATGCTGGGGTTCGAGCGGATCTCGCCCATGGTGGTCTGCGGCGTGATATCCGGCTCGCCATACTCTGCTGCAAATGCGGGCAGCGCCATCATCAGCAGCAGACAGATACAGGCTGCTGCGGTGCATATCCTGTGTTTCAACTCAACATCTCCTTTTCAGCCGACCTGTTCCTCCCAGAAGGCAACTGCTTCATTCAGCCAGCCCTCCGCATCGGTGCCCTTGCCTGCGGCCACTGCATGGGGAGCATCATCATACACATGGTAGATATGCGTCACATGGTTGCGGGCCAGTGCCTTTTCCAGCACAGGCCCCTGCGCCGACCAGCACATGGTCATAAGGGTCATGTCGTTTTTGCCGTACCAGTGATAGGTAGGCGGGTAATCCGGTGTGATGTAATCAGACAATGTCATTTTATAATACCGCTGCTTGCACACGCCGGGGTCCAGCAGGATATTATAGACCGGTTTGAACTCCAGGAAGGTGTTTACCGGGTAGCCCAGCAGCATGGCACCGGGCTTTGGCAGGCCGTAATTTTTGTAGCCCACCGCGTCGGTGCCGAACAGTCCGGCGATCTGCCCGCCTGAGGAATAACTTACAATGGCATAATCCTCCGCCTGCACGCCAAACTGTCCTGCATGTTCCGTGATGTATTGCACCGCGCGGACCACATCCTGCAGCGGCGCATTGTTGGAAGCCTTCATGCCGATGCGGTAGCGCAGCACGAACACCGGGTAGCCCATTTCGTGCAGGTTCCATGCAGTGGAAATGCCCTCGCGGATCTCCGCACTGACCACGATCGCATTACCGCCGATCACCAGCGCATATTTCTGGTTTGCCTGCGCCCCTTCTGCCGGCAGATAATACAGTTCCACACCGTCCCGGCTGGTATCCTGCGCGATCTCCTCCGCCGTATAAAGCGGGAAGGTCACCCGCTGCCCAGCGTTATAGGTGCGGATCAGATAGTTCAGTCCATCCGCCGCATCCTGTGCCGTCCAGTGATTGGAAAGGCAGCTCAGCGGCTGCGCGTCCCAGTACATCCGGTCCAGCACACGGTCCTGATCCAGCGAGTAGGTGTAGATGCCCGCACCCACAACGCTGGGGTTGGAGCGGATCTCTGCCATTTTGGTGCGCGGTGTGATGTTGGCCTGACCAAGCTCCTCCGCAAACGCCGGCTGTGCCAGCAGGATCATCAGGCCAATACCAAACATCACCGTGCGCAATCGATTTCTCACAGCAATCCCCCGTTTATCTCTTTATTTGCACTGTTTTTCCCAGAATGCCGTTGCCTGCCGGATCCAGCCGTCCGCATCGGTGTGGCGGCCCGGGCCAATGGCGTGGGGTGCGTTCTCGTACACATGGCACTCATAAACAGCCCCGCTCTCCCGGAGCTTGCGCTCCAGCAGCGGCCCCTGCTGGGAGTAGCACATGCGCTGCATATAAAGATCATTTTTGCCGTAGAAGAAATAGGTAGGGGTAAAGTTTTCGTTCACCACATCCGAAATATCGGTCCAGTAGTAACGCCAGCCAAGCACCAGCGGGTCAATGGCCAGCTGATATAGCGGCTTCACCTCAAAGAAATCGTTGATGGGGTAACCCAGCAGCAGCGCTGCAGGCTGTGGGAGGCCAAATGCCTTATAGCCGAACTTTTCGTTGTCTGAGCCGATCAGGCCCACGATGTGTCCGCCGGAAGAAAAGCCCATCAGCGCATAGTTTTCGCGCTGAACGCCAAACTGATCTGCATTTTCGGTCAGGTACTTTACGGCATTGGCAATATCGTACAGTGGCGCATTGTCGGATGCATTCAGGAAAGAGCGGTACCGCAGCACAAAAGCCGCATAGCCCAGCTCGTGCAGCTGGTTGGCAATGGATGCACCCTCGTTCAGCTCTGCGGTAGTGTTGCCGCCGTTGCCGGGCACCACGATGGCGTACTTTGCGTTGGCTGTTTTAGCCGGGAAATAATACAACTGCACCATGCCCAGAGAAGGATTTTCCGCAATTTCTTCCGGGGTATACACCTGCCATGTGATCTGTACGCCCCTGTTGTAGTTTTCGATCACAAGGTTCATGCCTTCGGCGGCATCCTCGGCAGCCGCGTAGCTTACATAGCCCTCAATGGGCGTATCATCGTACTGCGTGCTGCCCTCGATCCATTCGTTGCAGTAGGTATAGTAGCCGGAGCCTTTGATGCTGGGGTTCTCCCGCAGCTCTTTCATGGTCGTCTTTGTTGTGATGTTCGGCTCGCCGTACTCTGCAGCAAATGCCGAAAGCGATACGCACGCCAGCATTCCCAGCGCACACACCATCGTTCTGATCCACTTCATTTTGGGACATCCTCCATTCTGCAGCGGCGTATCCTGCCGTGCTTTTCTTTGTTATGATTTATTGTATCACAAACCTTCCGCTTGTCAAAGAAATTTCTGTGCAGTACGGCGCTTGTACCGCACCGCAAATTCTGCTATACTGGAGCCGGATATTTTTGAGAGTTGAGGGCGCGGAAAGCTATGCACTTTCCGCCGGGATCGAAATATGAGCAAAATCGAGATCCGGCCCATGGAGCCGGAAGACTGGAGCGCTGTTTCCAGAATTTATTTGGAGGGCATTGCTACAGAACATGCCACTTTTCAGACCACCTGTCCGCCGTATTCTGCGTGGGATGCTTCCCACGCAAAAGAATGCCGACTGGTACTGCTGGCCGACGGCGTGATCGCCGGGTGGACGGCGTTGCGCCGGGTGGACCCGCGCTGGTGCTACCGCGGCGTTGCCGAGGTGAGTATTTACGTGGGTGAGCAGTTCCGGGGCCATGGCCTTGGCTATCACCTGCTGACCGAGCTGTGCCATCAGGCAGAAAAGGCCGGCTACTGGACACTGCAGTCCACCGTGCTGCAGGACAACGCTGCCAGCCGCGCCCTGCACACAAAATGCGGCTTTCGCTTAGTGGGCCGCCGGGAACGCATTGCCCGCGACTGTCACGGCCGCTGGCTGGACACATTCTTAATGGAATACCGCGCTGCCGCCAATGAACCGGAAGGCTATAAAAAGCTGTAAGATGCAAAAGAACTCCGCGCCCTGTGAGGTGCGGAGTTCTTTTTTGTCCATTGATAAAATGATAAAGGTAAAAACAGGCTTACCACTCTTCGCCGTCGATGTCCACGCTGCCGTCCACCACGGCACCGGCGCGGGAACGCTGGAACATGCTTTCCACCACGGCGCAGTACTTATCGGCCAGACAGACGATGACTGCTTCGCGGCAGGTGGGCACATGACGGAAGGTCAGCGGCCACATGTGGCTTGCAATGATGCTCTGTTCCTTTCTGGTAATGCTGAACACCCGCTTTGCATTGACGCAGGCATAACCCGGATGGGAGAAGCCGTGCATCTCAAACAGGCGGCGCAGGCCGTGAAAGGTACCGGTGGTGTGCCAGTCGTACAGATAAAAATCATGCAGCAGGGCACCCACTGCCAGCGAGGTCTCGTCAGCGTGCAGATGCAGACGGCGGTTGAGCCAGAAGCTCACCAGCGCCACATTCTTGCAATGCTGGTAGGTGGTGACAGAGCCGTGCTGGATGTACTCCCGCATCCGCTGCACATCCGGGTGATGATCGTATTTTTCAACGATGGCATAAAGCTGTTCGCGCTCGATCTCAGAAAGCTGCATGCTGCAAAATTTCCTTTCGCTTTAAGGTGATGTTTTCAGGAGCGGAGCTGGACCGGATTGGAATTGCCGAAGTTCTCTGCACTGGAAGGGTTCTCCCGCTTGAGGGAAAAATCTACCAGATACTGCTTGCCGTCGCCCAGTTCTTCCAGCTGGGCCAGTTTTGCCTTTGCGGCGGCTTCGTCTGGGTACCACTGGATCAGGAAGAAATTTTCTTCCTCTACACCGTAGTACAGCCACTGGCCGTCGGCACGCAGCCAGTCGTCCAGATGATCCACTTCTTCGCCGTCCGGCAGTCCAAGGCCTTCTTCGGCATAAAGGTTTTCCGGTTCCACCTGCAGCATTTCGATCACCTGAATGGAGCTTTGCAGGTATTCGTCCTGCGAGACCGTCTTGTCCGAAAGCTCCCATCCGGTGAGAAAAGCCTGCATCATCAGGTCGCGCACAGAGATGCGCGGCAGGGTCGGGTCCATAACCATAGGTATTTCCTTCTTCCTTTAGTTTGTCCCTGCTGACCAGTATACGTCAAAGGCTTATGCAAGTCAACAGTTTAATTGTGAATTTTTTGTAGGTTCGTTCAAATATATCCAGACTTAACAGACGGAAAAGGCAAAAGTGTCTCCCAGCCATTCCACTGCCAGTTCCACCCAGTGATGCCGGTGGCGGCTGGGCTGGTCCACCTCTGCCGTGCTGATGCTGGTACCGTGCACCCCCTTTTCAAACAGATGCGCCTCGCAGGGCACGCCCGCCCGGTGCAGAGCGTTCACCAGCATCAGGGTGTTCTCCACCGGAACGGTGGCATCCTCCATGGTGGTCCATACGAACACCGGCGGCGTCTGCGGCGTGATCTTATCCTCCAGCCCGAACACCTGCTGTGCCGCTGGGTCGGCGCTGCCCGCCAGCTGCACAAAGCTGCCGCGGTGGGCATACTGCCCTGCCGTGACCACCGGATAGCCCAGAATGACTGCATTGGGCCGGGGCTGGGCCGCTTCGCCGGGAATGTCCAGCACAGCACCGGAAAGGGCCAGGTGGCCGCCCGCTGAAAAGCCGCACACGGCAATTTTTTCCGGCAGGATATGCCACTGGGCCGCGTGCTGCCGCACAAGACCAATAGCCTCGGCCAGCTGGCGCAGCGGCATGTAGTCCTTTGCCTTTTCGCAGATGGCGTAGTCCAGCACAGCGGTGTGGTACCCCGCCGCCGCAAACTGCAGCGCCACCGGGTCGCCCTCACGGGCACTCACATGGGTATAGCCGCCGCCGGGCACCACCAGCACCAATGGCCGGTCAAGCACATTCGGCATCCGCTCACAGCAATCACGCAGATAAACGGTCAGTGTCCCACCGCCGGCCAGTTCCAGCTGTTTCAGCTGCATGATATTTCCTCCTTTTACAGCATCCTTTGCGGTTCATTATAGCACAAAACGAACCATTTTTTAAACTTTTTATGAAAGCCCTTGATTTTTGCTTTTTGTCGGTGTATATTAGCACTCGAAAGTTACGAGTGCTAAGTATTCAAAAGTAATATCCTATTCCGAGTGCTTGGTGCCGAATACAGATAAAAAGAGGTTTTGCATTATGGCTAAGAAAGAATTTCAGGCTGAAAGCAAAAAGCTGATGGATATGATGATCAACTCCATCTACACCAATAAGGAAATTTTCCTGCGCGAGCTGATCTCCAACGCATCGGATGCCATCGATAAGCTCTATTATAAGAGCCTGACCGATCCTTCTGTGGGCATGAACAAGGGCGATTTCCGCATCCTCATCACCCGCGATAAGGAGAACCGCATCCTGACCATTGAGGATAACGGCATCGGCATGACCAAAGAGGAACTTGAGCAGAATCTGGGCACCATTGCTCACTCCGGTTCTCTGGATTTCAAGAAGGACAACAAGGACGAGAACATCGATATCATCGGTCAGTTTGGTGTCGGCTTCTACTCTTCCTTCATGGTAGCCGATAAAGTCACCGTCATTTCCAAGGCTTATGGCTCGGATGAAGCATGGCAGTGGGAGTCCTCCGGTGTGGACGGCTACGAAATGACCCCCGCTCAGAAGGACACCGCAGGCACCCAGATCATCCTGCACATCAAGCCGGATACTGAGACGGACCACTACGACAACTTCCTCGATGAGTACGGCATCGTGGCCATCGTGAAGAAGTACAGCGACTATGTGCGCTATCCCATCCAGATGGAGCGCCAGCACGAGCGCCAGAAGCCGGAACCCGATCCCAAGCCGGAGGATTATAAGCCCGAATGGGAGACTTACACCGAGCTGGAAACTCTGAACAGCATGGTGCCCATCTGGAAAAAGCAGAAGAGCGAAGTGACCGACGAGGAGTACGCGAACTTCTATAAGGAAAAGTTTGGTGATTATACCGACCCCGCCCGCGTCATCGTCAGCCGCACCGAGGGCACTGCAAATTATAATGCCCTGCTGTTCGTGCCCAGCCACCGTCCCTACGACTTCTACACCAAGGATTATGAAAAGGGTCTGGCCCTGTACGCATCCGGCGTGCTCATTATGGAGAAGTGCGCCGACCTGCTGCCCGATTACTTCAGCTTCGTCAAGGGCATTGTGGACAGTCAGGATCTGAGCCTGAACATCAGCCGCGAGATGCTGCAGAAGGACAACCAGCTCAAGCTGATCCACAACGCTCTGGAGAAAAAGATCAAGAACGAGCTGCACGCCATGCTGGCCAATGACCGCGAGAAGTACGAGGAATTCTGGAAAGAGTTCGGCCGTCAGATCAAGTTCGGTGCTTACTCCGACTACGGCATGCACGCCGAGCTGCTGCGCGACCTGCTGCTGTTCTGGTCTGCCAAGGAGCAGAAGATGGTCACTCTGCAGGAGTATGTGGACAAGATGCCCGCTGAGCAGAAGTATATCTACTTTGCTGCCGGTGATTCTACCGACCGTCTGGCAAAGCTGCCCGCTGCTGAGCTGGTCATGGATAAGGGCTATGACGTCCTGCTGCTGACCGAAGACGTGGATGAGTTCTGCCTGCAGATCCTGCGCACCTATCCCCGCAAGGATGCCGAAGGCAAGGACGGCACCGTGGAGTTCAAGAATGTCAACAGCGGTGATCTGGGCCTTGAGACCGAGGAAGAGAAGAAGGCCGCCGAGGACGCTACCGCTGAGAACAAGAGCCTGTTCGATGCCATGAAGGACGCACTGGACGGCAAGGTGAAAGAGGTCAAGGTCTCTACCCGCCTGAAGGATCACCCTGTGTGCCTGAGTGCTGACGGCCCGCTGTCCATTGAGATGGAAAAAGTGCTGTCCAAGCAGCCCGGCAGCGAAGGCGTAAAGAGCGATAAGGTTCTGGAACTGAATGTCAACCACCCCGTGTTTGCCGTGCTCAAGGCCGCACAGGAGGCCGGTGACACCGACAAGCTCAAGAAGTACAGTGCTCTGCTGTACGCACAGGCTCAGCTGATCGAAGGCCTGCCGGTGGATGATCCCGCCGCCTACGCCGAGGCCGTCTGCAGCCTGATGAAGTAACTTTTTCCGGCAGGCAGCAGACTTACTCCCCTGCCGCTTCCACGCACATCAATATTTCCCCCTTAACAAAAAGGCCGTGCTCCGCTATAATAGAGTGGAACGCGGTCTTTTTCTGTTCTTTTGCCGGACAGTCAGGATAAATTGAGAGGTTTTTGCTCATGCAGCCCAAAAAACATTATTTTGCCCACATCCCCACCATTGCCATCTTTATTGTGTTTGCCATGTCGGCACCGCTGGGCGTGCTGCTGTTCATCTTAAAAAGCATCGATAAAAACGCCGAAAAAGAGGAAACGGCTGCTGCGCAGGCGCAGGCAGACTATCGTTCCGACCTCGGCCCCGTACCTGCGCAGACGGCCCCCCGGCAGGAAAACGAGCCAGCCTACGGCCACGATGTTCCCACCAAAGAGCAGAAGGACGCTAAGGAGCGTCATAAACTCCTTACCACCCTGTGCACCATCGGCGGTGCTGTCTTTCTGTTCGCGGGCTTCAGCACCCTGTTCATGGATGGCGCTGACAGCATGATGGAGGCGTTTACCGCCATTGCCCAGATGCTGGGCGGCGGCGCTGCTCTGCTAACCGGCCTGCGCATGGATCGTACCCGCAAGCTGGAACGCCTGTTGGACAAGATCGCAGGCGACCGCGACAATATTCCGCTGGACGAGCTGTTTGCTGCCGCGGGCATCGATGCCGCAAAGGGCCGCACCGTGGTGGAAAGTGCTATTTCCCACGGTTACTTCGGTGCAGATGCTTACATTGATAACCGCACCAATACTCTGGTAGTGCGCGGCGCGGCTCCCCAGCCGCCCCGGAAGCCGAAGCCTGCGCCCGCCCCAGAACCTGCACCAGCGGACCAATATACCGCAATTCTGCAACAGCTGCGGCAGGTCAACGATGCCATCCCGGACCCCGTGATGACCATCAAGATCAGCCGTCTGGAAGCGGTCAGTGCCCGCATCTTTGAGCTGGCAAAGCAGGACCCCGGCAAAAAGGCTCAGCTGCAGAAATTCATGGACTACTATCTGCCCACCGCCCTCAAGCTGCTGAACACCTACGCCAGCCTTCCTGCGCAGGATGTGCAGGGGGAAAACATCGCCGATGCCAAAAAGAACATCGAGCGCAGCATGGACCTGCTGGTGACCGCCTTTGAAAATCAGCTGGACAAGCTGTTCCAGTCCGACGCACTGGACGTTTCGGCAGATGTGGCCGCACTGGAAGGGATGCTGAACATGGACGGCCTGACCGGAAACGAGTTTACAAAATAATATTTTGGGAAACAGGGAAAAGGCCCATGAGCTTTTTCCCTGTTTTTTCAAAGCGCAAATCTCCATGTTGTGCAGCTCTTGTCCGTCCCGCGCAAAGCCGTGGATTTGCAGGCATTTTTGCCAATGGTTTTTCCGTTTTATATCTAATTTTATTTCAACCGTCAAATTCCACTCTGTGCGCCAATTTCAGTCTTTTTGCATCTTTTCATCCAGATGCAACAATAACACATGGTTTTTTCTGTCCGGATTTTATATGATAAGGACAGAAGTGTGCAGAGCATCCTGTATGCGGCCCTGCACTGCAGTTCCAACCCGCTCAAAAGGAGGATTATCCTATGATGAAATCTGTTTCCGCATGGAAGCAGGAGCTTTCCAGCGGCGCTCACGCTGCCCGGCTGGCAGCACTTTACTGCTGTGCGCCCGACGAAACTCCTGCACAGGCTGCCCGCTACGAAGCTGTTCTGAATGGTCTGGATGCCACCTTTGGCCCCCATGCTGAAGCTGGTCTTTACAGTGCCCCCGGCCGCACCGAGATCGGCGGCAACCACACCGACCACCAGCATGGCCGCGTGCTGGCCGGCAGCGTGAATATTGATATGATCGCTGCCGCCGCGCCCAACACCCTGAACCAGCTGCGCGTGCAGAGCGAAGGCTACGACCTGTGTGTGATCGGCCTTGATGACCTTGCTGCCCGCAAGGAAGAGGAAAACACTACCCTCTCTCTGCTGCGCGGCGAATGCGAAGCCTTCCGTCAGCGCGGCGCAAAGCTGGCCGGTCTGGATGTGTACATTTCCTCCAACGTGCCCAAGGGCAGCGGCGTTTCTTCCTCCGCCGCCTTTGAAGTGCTGATCGGTGTGATCCTGAATGACTGCTTCATGACCGATAAAGTCTCCCCCATCGAGATCGCGCAGATCGGCCAGTGGGCAGAGAACGTCTACTTTGGCAAGCCCTGCGGCCTGATGGATCAGATGGCTTCCAGCGTTGGCAACATTATTACCATTGATTTTGCGGACCCTGCCCACCCGGATGTGGAGCCGGTGGCCGTGGATTTCTCCAAGGCAGGTCTTGCCCTGTGCATTCTGGATTCCTGCGCAGATCATGCCGACCTGACCGATGAATATGCCGCTGTGCCCGCCGAGTGCCGCGCTGTGGCTGCTGTGTGCGGCGGCGAAGTGCTGCGGGATGTGCCGTTTGAGACTTTCCTTGCAAAGCTTCCGGAGTGTCGCAAGCAGTGCGGCGACCGTGCCGTGCTGCGCGCTTTCCATATCTATGCCGATAACGACCGCGTGGCAAAACAGGTAGCTGCCCTGCGCGAGGGCGATTTTGGCACTTTCCTGCGTCTGGTCAACGAGTCCGGCCACAGCAGCTGGGAATACCTGCAGAACGTGATCCCCGCCGGTTACAAGGAGCATCAGGAGATGGGCGTGACCATTGCAGCTGCCAAGCATTATCTGAACGGCAAGGGCGCTGTGCGCGTGCACGGCGGCGGCTTTGCCGGTACGGCTCAGGCCTTTGTGCCGGTGGAAATGCTGGCCGACTTCAAGGCCCACATGGAAGCCATCCTTGGTGAGGGCCGCTGCCATGTGCTGAGCATCCGCCCGGAAGGAGGCGCAGTCCTGTGATCTCTACCGCCATCCAGCAGCTCGTGAATTACGGGCTGGACACCGGCCTTATCCTGCCCGATGATGAAATTTACATCCGCAACCAGCTGCTTATGACCATGCAGCTGGACGACTTTACCGCGCCGGAGGGCGAGGTGTGCTATACCGATCTGGAAAGCATCCTCAAAACGCTGGTAGATGATGCCGTTGCCCGCGGTGTGTGCGAGGACAACTCCACCGCCCGCGACCTGTTCGACACAAAGCTCATGGGCGTATTGACCCCGCGGCCCAGCATCGTGCGCGCCAATTTCGAGGAACGCTACGAAAGCGAAGGCCCGCAGGCCGCCACCGACTGGTTCTATAAATTCAGTCAGGACACCGATTATATCCGCCGCTACCGCATCAAACGCGACCTGAAATGGGTCACCAAGACCCCCTACGGCGATCTGGATATCACCATCAACCTCTCGAAGCCCGAAAAAGACCCCAAGGCCATTGCCGCCGCCAAACTGGCTCCCCAGAGCGCCTACCCCAAGTGCCAGCTCTGCGCCGAGAACGAAGGCTATGCAGGCCGCATGAACCACCCTGCCCGCGAGAATCACCGCATCATCCCTCTCACCATCAACGACAGCGCTTGGAACCTGCAGTACAGCCCCTACGTCTACTACAACGAGCACTGCATCGTGTTCAACAACCAGCACACTCCCATGAAGATCGAGCGTGCTACCTTCCGCAAGCTGCTGGATTTCGTGGGCCTGTTCCCCCACTATTTCGTGGGCAGCAACGCCGACCTGCCCATCGTGGGCGGCAGCATTCTCAGCCACGACCATTTCCAGGGCGGCCACTATGAATTCGCTATGGCAAAGGCTCCCGTCGAGAAGAAGTGGGTCTTCCCCGGTTTTGAGGATGTGGATGCCGGTATCGTGCACTGGCCCATGAGCTGCATCCGCCTGACCAGCGAGGATGATGCCCGTCTTGTGGAGCTGGCCGATAAAATTCTGACCGCATGGCGCGGCTACTCGGACGAAAAATGCTTCATCTTTGCCGAGACCGACGGCGAGCCACATAACACCATCACCCCCATTGCCCGGATGCGGGACGGCAAGTATCAGCTGGATCTGGTGCTGCGCAACAATATCACCACCCCGGAGCATCCGCTGGGCGTGTTCCATCCCCATGCAAAGCTGCATCACATCAAAAAGGAAAACATCGGCCTGATTGAGGTCATGGGCCTTGCCGTGCTGCCCAGCCGCTTGAAAAAGGAGCTGTTTGAGCTGGCCGATGCACTGGTGGCCCGCACCCCGGTGAGCCAGTACCCGGAAGAACTGCAGAAGCACGCCGAGTGGGCCGAGGATATTCTTGCCCGCCACCCGGAACTGAACGGCGACACCGTGCACCTCATTCTGCAGGACGAGGTGGGCCATGTGTTCGCTCAGGTATTGGCCGATGCCGGTGTCTATAAAATGGACGAGGCTGGCCGCGCAGGCTTTGTGCGGTTCCTTGCAAGCGTGCAATAATCTATTAAAAAACGCTCTCCCCCTTTCCCCCGCCGGTATGCCTTGCCGACGGGGGATTTTTATTGTTCAGTGGAGGTCCCAAGACGTTTTCAGTCCCGTAACACAGCACAAAAAAGCCGCCTTTCGTGCCAATTAGCACAAAAAGCGGCTTTTTATCGTCTTATTTCAGGAGCAAAGAGCCTTGCGGAAGGTTATTCCGGCAGATCCTCTTCGTTCTCCAGGCTGTGCCAGACGTTCTGGACATCATCATTGTCTTCCAGCGCATCCAGCAGCTTGCCCATCAGCTTCAGCTGGTCGGGGTCGGTCAGGCGGGTGGTGGTCATGGGCACCATGGCCAGATCGTCGGAGAGGATCTCGTAGCCCTTCTCCTCCATGGCCTTGACCACAGCAGAATAGTTCTCGGGATCGGTGGTGATCTCGGCTGCATCCTCGCTGGCATCGAAGTCCTCAGCACCAGCATCCAGAGCATCCATCATAGCCTCGTCGGCATCCTTATCTTCCAGAGAGATGTCAATGACACCCTTCTGGCTGAACAGGAAGCCCACGCAGCCCATAGCACCCAGATTGCCGCCGTTCTTGTCGAAGTAGTGGCGCAGGTCGGCAGCGGTACGGTTGCGGTTGTCGGTCAGGGTCTCCACCATGACAGCAACGCCGCCGGGGCCGTAGCCTTCGTAGGTGATTGCTTCATACTCGGTCTTATCGCCGCCCTCAGCCTTCTTGATGATGCGCTGGATGTTATCGTTGGGCACGCTCATGCGCTTTGCCTTGGCGATCAGGTCAGCCAGCTTGCTGTTGGAAGCAGGGTTCGGGCCGCCGGTACGCACGGCAACGCTGATCTCGCGGCCGATCTTGGTAAAGACCTTTGCCTTTGCGCCATCGGTCTTTTCCTTCTTGCGCTTAATATTGTTCCATTTGCTATGTCCAGACATGGGAAAGAGCCTCCTGTATATTCTCAAATCTCCGCCTGCGGGCAGACGGGCTGTGGTCGCCCGCATTGTGGCAGCACACAAAATCTAACTCTATTATTGTAGCACAACCGGGCAGAGCGTTCAAGCCTTATCCGCCCGGTTTTCAGCATTCTGCGCGGAAAAATGCGCTTTTTCTGCCCGTTCACAGCAGCCGCAGCGCCTTGGGATAATGGTTTTTCACCCGCCCGCCGGACACCTTGCCGCCACCCAGCGGCCAGCCGTCCACCGTCACGCAGCACCAGCCGTCAGCAGCGATGCGGGCTTCCACCTCACGGCCGGAAAGATACTCCACGCAGCGCGGGTCATCAAGGGTGAGTTCTTCGCGGTTTACGCACTGTGCGCCAAATGCCGTGAACAGATGGTGCTCCGGCACAAAGCGGCCTTTCTGCACGCTGCCCACAAATACGCCCGCCCGCAGCACATGCAGGTTCGTCTGCGGGAACGGCACCGGCAGCAGCACACCGCCGCCGTGCACCACAGCCGGGCGGTCAACCAGCGCCGGGAAATACTGCCCGGCAAACGCGTGCCATGCTGCAAGGCTCTGGGCAGGACTTGTCTCCCCTGCCTGTGCTTCGCGGCTGCGCTTTTCACCCTGCACCGCTTCCCGGCAGGCACGGGCATTCTCGCGGCGGGCACTGCGGGCATCCGCAGCCTTGGCAGGCTTGCCGCCCTTCCCCTTGGCCTTTTTGCCCGCAGCTTCCGCTGCTGCCAGCCAGAGCTGTTCTTCGGCAGTGTACTCGCCCTCTGCGGGCAGAACGCGCGGAGTGCCAGCTTTGACGAGCCGGGCCATAAAGTGGCCCTCGCCGCCCTGACAGGGCCAGATACGGCGCACCTTGCTCACATCCAGCGGCAGGCCGCCGGTGCGGTTGGCTTCGCCCTCACTGCCAAAGGTGTAGTCCACATTGCCAAGCGCATCCGCAAGGGTGAACTCCGGGTGGCGCTGCAGGAACGCCGCCACCTGTCCCTCGTCCTCCTCGGGTGCAAAGGTGCAGGTGGAATACACCAGCTGCCCGCCCGGGGCCAGCACAGCGGCTGCACAGTCCAGAATTTCTGCACCCAGCTCAGCACACTGCTTCACCAGCGCTTCACAGTGCTGCTGACGGGCCACCGGCTCCTTGCGGAACATTCCCTCGCCGGAACAGGGCGCGTCCACCAGCACCCGGTCAAAAAATTCCGGCAGCGCATCCGCAATGCGGGCAGGTGCTTCGTTCAGCACCACCGCATTGGGCACGCCCATGCGTTCCAGATTGCTTTTCAGGATATCCGCACGAGCTGCAACGTATTCGTTGCTCACCAGCACACCCCGGCCCTGCAGCGCCGCCGCCAGCTGGCTGCTTTTGCCGCCGGGCGCGGCGCACATGTCCAGCACACGCATCCCGGGCTGCACGCCCAGCAGGGGTGCCGCCGAGGACGCAGACGGCTCCTGCGAGTAGAACACGCCCGCATGGTGGTACGGATGCCGCCCGGGCCGGAATTTCAAATCATCCGGCTGATGCACCACGAATGCCGCCTTGCAAAAGGGCGATGCTTCCAGTGGGAAATCGGCTTTTGCGGCAAACTGCTCCGGTGAGCTGCGCAGGGCCGACACCGTTACGCCGCGCTCCGCCGTTTCCTGCGGGGCTGCATACAGGACATCGAACCGGTCTCCCAGCAGAGCGCGCTCCCGCTGTTCAAAATATTCCATGGGCATTCTGCATTCCTCCTGTGGGATGTATAAAGCCGCCGTCCGCGGCCAAACTAGGTCTTGTGAGGGGCACACCGCCCCGCACGGAAAACCGAAAGGAGATCATTCACTATGGCAACCGAAAACCGCAGCAATAACTGCAAGAATCAGACCTCGAACCGCACGTCCAACCAGACCACCAACAGCGCCACCAACGAGCACAAGCACCCCAACCAGTACACCAAGGGTGCCGACGATGAGAGCGCCAAGAACTCCACGAGCAGCCGTTCCAGCAACGCCAAAAACAGCCGCTGACGCTGCCCTTCGCGCCTGATGGACCACGGGCGCGAACCTCTGATCTTTCTCAAATCGCAAAGCCCGCTGCCCTCCGGCACTGTTTTCCAGTGCGGAAAGCAGCGGGCTTTCGCGTCAGAAGTTGTTTTTATAGTCAGGGTGCGCCGAATGGGCGCGGCTTTTTGCCGCCAGACAAGGCGGTTTTCCGCAGCAATCCTGATGGATTGCAAGGAAGAGCAACGCAGTATGGCAGCAAAAAGACCGTTCAGGCGGTGTGCAATGATTATGAAAGCAACTTCTCAGGTCTCGTTGGGGTCGAACTGCTGCCACAGTGTTTCAAACAGCTCGTGCACACGGCCCAGCTGACCGTTCAGATACAGCCAGCCCAGCAGGCACTCGAAGCCGGTGGAAGCACGGTATTCCTCCGGGGAAGCGTGCTTTGCCACGCTGGCCTTGCTGGCGTTGCGGCCCCGCTTGAACACGGCCAGTTCGTCCTCAGTGAACAGCGGCTCCAGCAGCTGTTCCTCCCGGAACTGTGCCCGGGCCGAGACGTATTTGACCTTTTCTGCGTTGAGCTTTCCGGCAGACAGGCGGTGATGCTCCACCAGACGCTGTCGCACCAGCAGTTCCAGCACGCTGTCGCCCACAAAGGCCAGCGCCAAGGGGCTAAGCTCCCGCGGGTCGATCTTTTCAGGTTCGTTCATAAATATTCTCCAACCCTCTCAGACTCGCATCCGCTCGCCAGCTCCCCCGAAAGGGGGAGCTTTTATTGCACGTACTTTTTAGATGCGTGAAACCTCGCCCTTCGGGAGAGGTGGCAGCGCGGCAGCGTTGACGGAGAGGGTTCTTCTTTAGAAGATATAATCGAACTGGTAATCGCCAATGAGAATGGTGTCGTTCTCCTGCACGCCCTTTGCCACCAGAGCGTCCAGAATGCCGCTCTCGCCCAGCTGACGCTGGAAGAACTGCAGGCTTTCGTAGTCGTCCACATTGCTGCCGGCCAGAATGTATTCCAGCCACGGGGCTTCCACGCTCCACACATGGGCTTCCATGCGCTTGATCTCAAACGCACGGTCGTTGGCCTTGGGTTCGGGCTTCTTGTACTCGGGAGCAAACACCGGCACCGGCGGGATATCCTTCAGGCGGTTATACACGAGGCCCGGCAGTTCCTTCACGCCCTGCATCGTAGCGGCAGAGATGGGCACAAAGGTCAAGCCCTTGCCCTCCACATACTTGCGGAAAGCTTCGATCTGCTCCTCGGTGGCCAGATCGCACTTGTTGCCAATGACGATCTGCGGGCGCTCAGCCAGCACAGGGCTGAACTTTGCCAGTTCCTCGTTGATCTTTTCAAAATCCTCAATGGGTTCACGGCACTCGCTGCCAGAAACATCCACCACATGCAGCAGCAGGCGGCAACGCTCCACATGGCGCAGGAAGTCATGTCCCAGACCGATGCCCTCGCTGGCACCCTCGATCAGGCCGGGGATGTCAGCGCAGACAAAGCTTGCGCCCTCTGCCACGGATACAACGCCCAGCGTGGGCACCAGCGTGGTGAAGTGGTAGTTTGCGATCTTAGGCTTGGCTGCGCTGATGGTGGAAATGAGGGTGGACTTACCCACATTGGGGAAGCCGATCAGACCCACATCGGCGATCAGCTTCAGCTCCAGCGTCACCTGAATGTCTTCGCCGGGCATACCGGGCTTTGCAAACTTGGGGATCTGTCGGGTGGGAGTGGCAAAATGCGCATTGCCGTAGCCGCCGCGGCCACCCTTTGCAATGGTGACTGGGGTGTGGTCGGACAGGTCCGCAATGACAAGGCCGCTCTCGGCGTCCTTGATGACGGTGCCCAGCGGCACCTTGATGACAAGGTTCTCCGCGTTTTTGCCGTGGCACAGGCTTGCACCGCCCTTGCCACCCTCCGGGGCCACATACTTGCGCTTATAGCGGAAATCCATCAGGGTGGTCAGGTGATCGTCCACCACAAAGATGATATCGCCGCCGCGGCCGCCGTCGCCGCCGTCCGGGCCGCCAGCGGCCACGAATTTTTCACGGTGAAAGCTCACCGCACCGTCGCCGCCCTTGCCCGCGTGGAGCCATATCGTGGCGATGTCGATAAAGTTGGTTTGTGCTGCCATACAGCCCCTCCTTAGTTTTATATGTTCGTTTATTCCCCTTCCCTTGTCGGGAACTCCTTCCGGCATCGCTGCACGATGCCACCTCCCTCAAGGAGGGAGGCTTTAAGGCCCCCTCCCCGAGGGGGCTGTCGCCACAGGCGACTGGGGGAGTTTCTGCCAGACAGTCAAAAAGAGAATTCTTCATCAAAAAGAGCCGGGCCACGAGGGTCCGGCTCTCTACGTTTTGCAGTTATCCGAAAGAAGTTACTGCTTGACGCTGCACTTCTTGCCGTCTTTACCCACGCGCTCGAAACGGACGGTACCGTCCACCAGAGCAAACAGGGTGTCATCGCTGCCCTTGCCAACGTTCTCACCCGGCATGATGTGGGTGCCACGCTGACGAACCAGGATGTTGCCGGCCAGAACGAACTGACCGTCTGCACGCTTGGTGCCCAGACGCTGTGCTGCGGAATCGCGGCCGTTCTTGGTGCTGCCTACGCCCTTTTTATGTGCCATTGTAATTTACCTCCTTAGCCGTTGATCGCAGTGATCTCAACCTTGGTGAAGGGCTGACGATGGCCCATACGGCGAGCACTGTGCTTCTTTGCGCGATAGGTGATGATGTTCAGCTTCTTGCCCTTGCCATTCTTGATGACCTTGGCAGTAACGGTAGCACCCTCAACAACGGGAGCGCCAACCTTCACAGAACCCTCCTCGCCAATAGCGAGAACCTGATCAAACTTCACTTCGGAGTCGGCCTCAACGTCCAGCTTTTCGATGTAGACGATGTCGCCCTGCTCCACGCGGTACTGCTTACCGCCGGTAACAATGATTGCGTACATTTTGTTCATTCCTTTTCGTTGTACTCGCTGGTCGTAAAGGCAGGCCCTTACACTGGGCCATTTCAGGCGCCCACACCATGCGGCTAGAATATTATAGCAAAAAAACGATGGAAATGCAAGAGGAATTTTCCTCTTTCCGAAGGATTTTTTATTTTTCCGTCTTCCCGCTTTCCGCGATGGTGCGTTTTACTTCGGCATTATACGCTTCGGTGCGCTCCACGAAGAGCTTGCGCGGGCTGGAGGCCAGCAGTTCAGTATCTGTATCCGTCATCAGACCGATAACAGTTTTTTCTTTGCTCAGCTTATTGATTGCGGCTTTGTTGTCCGCCGTCATTGCCAGCTTTACCATCAGGGGCTTGTCCTTGAACTTGTGGGTGAAGTAAATTTCCGCAGCCACACCGACTACCACAGCGATACCTGCCACCAGCTGGGATACCCGCAGACCAATGGAGGGCACCAACATCAGACTGTCGGTGCGCAGGGCTTCGATCCAGAAGCGGCCCGCGCCGTACCAGATCATATACCGCAGGGCAATGTCACCGTTGAACTTGCGCTTTTTAATGTAACGGAACAGCAGGAGAAAGCCCACGAAGCACCAGATGCTTTCGTACAGGAAGGTGGGATGCACCGGCAGATTCGGGTCAATGGTCACGCCGCTCTGGGCCGTGACTGTGCTGCCCATCAGGTAAGCGCGGGTCGTTTCGCTGAACATGCCCCACGGCAGGGTGGTGTTGCAACCAAAGGCCTCCTGATTGAAGAAGTTGCCCCAGCGGCCGCAGCCCTGTCCCAGCAGAAAACCCATAGCGGTCAGGTCGAACATGGGCAGCACCGGCACGCCCCGCCGTTTGCAGGCCAAGCCGCCGAACAGAAAGCCGCCGATGATGCCACCGTAGATGGCAAGGCCGCCATCCCGAATGGCGATCATCTCCCAGATGCTTTCGTATTTAAAGGGTGCCATGGCCACATAGTAAGCGCGGGCGCTGACAATGCCCAGCACGATGCCGATCAAGATCACGTCCACCATGCTGTCCGGGTCCACGCCGAACTCGATGCTGTGGCGGAACGCAAATACCAGCGCCAGACAGATGCCAAAGGCAATGCACACGCCATACCAGTAAATATTGAACCCGCCAATGGAAAGGGCCACGCGGTTGATCTCAAAGCTCAGGCCCAGCCCCGGGAACTGCACCAGATTTGTCATTCTGCTTCCTCCTCGTTCTCGGCCAGCGGCGCAGTGCCATCTGGCAAAATATCCATCACAGCCATGCGGTCGGTGCTGAGGATGTGCTGCAGCGCAGCGTCCGCATCCTCGGCAGTCAGCCCTGCCAGCATGGTGATCTGCTGCGCCACCGTCTGGCCGGAGAGGGCAAAGTCTGCCATCTGGCTGGCCGAGTCCTCCACATTTTCCAGATTTTCGATCAGCTGGCCGTACTTTTCGTTCTTGCACAGGGTAAAGATCTCCCGGTCCACGCCTTCTGAGCGGATGCGGGCGATCTCGTCCAGAAGCATCTGCTTCACGGCATCGGGGGCATCGCTCTCGCCGGTGAACAGGATGCAGCAGCAGCCGTCCACCCGCAGCACTTCCCCGCCAAAGCCGGGGTTCACAAGGCCCCCGTCGTACAGGCGGCGGTACAGCGGCGACATGCCGCCTGTGATGCAGCTCAGGACCAGATCATACAGCGCTTCAGTGCGCAGATCGTTCGGGGGCAACGGCTTCTCCTTGAAGCCCACGCCGAAGCAGGGCTTGGACACCGGCATTTTCAGGGTCTTATGGGCTGCCGCCAGCGTCATGGGTTCCGGCTTCCACAGCCGCTGCACCCTTTCGGTGCTGCGCGGTCTCATCAGGCCGTGGCGCTCACAGGCAGCCAGGATCTGCTCCATGGTAGTGTTGCCGGCAGCCGCCAGCACCATATTGCCCGGTGCATAGAAGGCTTTGCAGCTGTCGTAAAGCATCTCCGGCGTGATCTCAGCAATGCTCTCCACCGTGCCCGCGATATCGCTGCGGATGGGATGCTCGTGGTACAAGCACTCGAACAGGCCGGTGATGAGCCGCCAGTCCGGGCTGTCATCGTACATTTTGATCTCCTGCCCGATGATGCCCTGCTCCTTGGCGATGGTCTGCTCGGTAAAGTACGGATGAGTCACCATGCCCAGCAGCACATCCAAGCTTTCGTCCAGCTGCTGGGTCGCAGTGAACAGGTAGCAGGTGCGGTCAAAGCTGGTAAATGCGTTGGCATTGGCACCGGTCTTGGCATACTTTGCAAAGGCATCGCCGTCCTGATCTTCAAACATCTTGTGCTCGAGGAAGTGTGCCACGCCTGCAGGCAGATGCACCTCTTTGCCGTCCAGCCGGAAATCCCGGTCAATGGAGCCAAAGCGGGTAGCAAAAATGACATGGGTGCTGGAATAACCCGGCATGGGCCGCACGATAACGGTCAGTCCGGAGGGCAGGGTCTGCCACTGGTCAGCCACGGTCTTTTCCAGCAGGGTCTGGTTATTCTGCGGCATGAGCGGCCACCTCCTTTGTGAGCAGATAGCTGACCGAGAGGGTCAGTTTGCGCAGGATGGCGCGCACGTCGTCCTTGGTCACGGCCTGCAGAGCGGCGCGGGCTTCGGCGGGTGTCTGCACCTTGGCCGGGTCGCCGCCGCGCAGCACTTCAATGTAATACCATGTCTCGATGCCGCCCAAGGTATCCTCTACCCCCTGCATCCCGCTCAGCAGACCCCGACGGCAGTCCTCAAATTCATCGTCGGTGATGGGGCCATCGCACAGGTCGGCCAGTTCCTTCAAGATGGCCTGCTCTGCCCGGGCTGCGTCGGCGTGCTCCACGCCGCTGTTCACAGCCATGCTTCCGGTAAAGCTCTGGAACGAGGACGAGCAGTAGTAGCACAGATGGTCACGCTCGCGCACATTCAGGAACAGGCGGCTGGTCACACTGCCGCCGTACAGCGCCATGGCAAGGCGCACAGCAGCCAGCTGTTCGGTGCGCATGGGTTCGCCCAGCGTGAACAGCATACAGAGCTTCGCCTGCACCATATCATAGGTTTCGGTTTTGTGCACCGGCTCCCGGCGGGGCATGGCAATGTTTTCCGCCAGCGGCAGCGGTGCGCGGTCAATTGCCGCAAGCTCTGCCAGCAGTGCATCCTTTACCGCAGCGGTCTGCTCTGCCGTGCAGCCCAGCACAAGCAGTTCAATGTTGGCGGTGCGCAGCATCTCGTAATAGGCTGTGGTAAGCTGTTCCGGTGTCAGACCTTCCACCTCTTCCAGATAGCCCTCCTGCCGCACACCCGCCGGGCTGTCGCCAAAGAATTCCCGGTTGGCCTGATGCAGGCAGTAAAGGCGCTTATCGTTGATTTCATCTTCCAGCGCCTTTTTCAGCATCTGCTTTTCAATGCCCACGGCTTCCGGATCAAAAGTGCCGCCCACAAAATACGGGTGAAAGGCCGCACCCAGTGCAATGGATGCATATTCCCTTGTAAGGGTCTCCCCTTCCAGCGCAAACTGATCCTTGATGCCGGTAACACTAACACACAGGTTGTGGCTGCAGCCCATGGGCCGGGCATCCACTGTGAGGTCTGCACCGTAGAGCTTGGCCAGCTTTTTGGTCAGGCGGGTCATATCCGGACAGTCGGCATAGCCGCGCTCCAGCACCAGCGGCAGCAGCGCATGTGCTGTGGCCGTTTCCCGCTTTGCCGGAAAGGCAAAGTGGACGCTGATGCGGCAGCGGTTGAATTTTTCCGCCGGGTCACAGGAAAGATGCACGCCCGGCGCAATGAGAGTACGTTCCAATTTGTTCCTCCGCCCTGCTTTCACAGGGAGCTTTTATTTTTATGATGCCTTCTGCAAGGCAAGAAATTCTTCCAGACTCAGGCCGCTGGCACGGATGGCAAGGGCATTTTCAACGCCCACATACCGCCAGTGCCACGGCTCAAACACCACGCCGGTAGCAGCCTGCCTGTCCTGCGGATAGCGCAGGATAAAGCCGTATTCGGCGGCGTAGGCGGTGAGCCACTCGTAGGCGCGGGTCGTATCAAAGCCGGTATCACGGGTCGGGTAGTCCGTACTGAGGATATCCGCCGCATAGCCGGTGCCGTGATCGTTGCATTCCGCAGGCGGCTGGATATCTGCCGCAAGGCTGGCGGCTTCTTCCTCGGTTTTGCCCTTTTCCAGATACTGCTGCTTCTGCGTCTCATAGGCCGCGCTGCGGGCATCTGCGTCCTGATAGCCTGCCGTCAGCACCAGTGCAACGCCGTCCTCGGCCGCAGCCGCAGCCATTTTCTGGTAGGCTGCAGCTGCTTCGGCTTCCAGTTGGATACCGCTGGCTTCATCGGCATCGGCAAGGGCCGGAGAGGGTTCCTCGGCAAAAGGCAGATTGGTGTTCACCAGCACAAAACGCTCATCGTCAGCATCAAAGCTATAGCCGGTGCCATCGTAGCTGGCCGCATCAAAGCTCTGCGGCCCTTCAAGCATGGCGTTCACCTTTGGCAGCAGCCAGAGGATGCCTTTGGTCATAAGCGCCACAATGGCGGCGCAGACGAGAATGAGAACGGCCCAGTTGCGGGCCAGACGCAGCCGCTTGCGGCGCTTCCACTGAGCGCGGGTCAGGCGGGGCTTTGCAGCATTTCTATCAGTCGGTTCCATGGTGCGTTGCAGCTCCTTTTGCAGAATTTGCAGCGCACTGCGCCGCACAGATACAGTGTATATTATACACCCCTTTGCATTTTGTGTAAACGCCGGAAGTGTAAAATAAGTATGACCGTCCTCGTCAGCGGCCTTGCCCTCTCCGTCCGCTCACGCTGTTCGCGTCCACCTCTCCCAAAGTGAGAGGCCTTGGCAGAACCAGAAAGTTTTTCTCTTCGCCAGAGGCTCGCCCTTTGGGAGAGCTGTCGCGTAAGCGACTGAGAGGGCGAGGCCGTTAACAAAAAGAGCGCCGTACGGCTCCAAAAGAAACTGTACAGCGCACAAAATTCATTTTTTACAGATCAGTCAAACAGCATATCGTGGATCGCAGAAACAGCCTTGTCGGCATCGTCGCGGTTGATGATGCAGGAGATCTTGATCTCGCTGGTGGAGATCATCTTGATGTTGATGTTGTTGTTGGACAGTGCCTCAAACATCTTGGAAGCAACGCCGCTGTGGCTCTGCATACCGGCACCCACAATGGAGACCTTGGCGCAGGTGGTGTCTACGCTCACATCGTTGAAGTGTGCGCTCTCCTTCAGCACGCGCATGGCCAGATCGGCTTCGCCCTCAGAGCAGGTAAAGCTGATATCCTTCTTGCCGTCACGGCCGGTGGACTGCAGGATGATGTCCACGTTGATGTTCTTCTGGGCCAGCAGACCGAAGATCTTGAAGCTCATGCCCGGCTCATCGGGAACGTTCAGAATCGTGATAACAGCAACATCAGTGTCTTTTGCGACACCCTTGATCAGCATACCTTCCATGTCTTTTGTAACCTCCTTGACCACCGTACCGGGCACGGGATTCAGGCTGGAGAGCACCTCCAGCTCCACATTATACTTTTTGGCCAGCTCCACGCTGCGGTTGTTCAGCACCTGTGCGCCCAGAGATGCCAGCTCCAGCATCTCGTCAAAGGTGATCTCATCCAGCTTGCGGGTGTTGCGCACCTTGCGCGGGTCGGCCGTGTAAACGCCTTCCACATCGGTAAAGATCTGGCAGCGGTCTGCGTGCAGGGCTGCTGCAATGGCAACAGCGCTGGTGTCGGAGCCGCCGCGGCCCAGAGTGGTGATGTCGTCCATCTTGTTCAGGCCCTGAAAGCCCGCCACAACGACCACACGGTTGCGCTCCAGCTCAGAAGAGATGCGCTCTGTCTCCAAGCGGGTGATGCGCGCCTTGGTATAGGCGCGGTCGGTGCGGAAGCCAGCCTGCCAGCCGGTCAGGCTGATGGCATGGCAGCCCAGCTCATTCAGTGCCATGGCCAGCAGCGAAATGCTGATCTGCTCGCCGCTAGCCAGCAGCATATCCATTTCACGGGCCGAAGGGTTGTGGGTGATCTCCCCAGCCTTGGCGATCAGGTCATCGGTGGTATCGCCCTGAGCGGACACCACCACTACTACGTCATTGCCCGCGTTGTGGGTGTTTGCCACAATGCGTGCCACGTTGAAGATACGGTCACGGTCCTTCACCGAAGAACCGCCGAACTTCTGTACGATCAACGCCATATCTTGTCACTCTCCTCTTTTTGTCCCTTTGTCAAAAGGGGGTACACCGGGCGGAAGCGGTCAGCAGCGCCTTGCACTTCCCTTACCCATTTATCATTCCACCGTTGCGCCGGTGTTATCGGCATCCAAACGCAGCAATGTAAATGCTTCACATCCGTCCAGACCTTCCAGCAGCTCCAGACCCTTTTCCAGCTTGGAATAGAACTTTTCGGCCTCCGCCTTTTCCGCTACGGCCATCACGGTGCTGCCCGCACCGGAAACGTAAACAGCCTTTGCCCCGCACAGGCGTGCCATATCGAACACTTCCTTGGAGCCGGGCATCAGCGGCATACGGTAGGGCTGGTGCAGCTTATCCTCGGTGGCAATGGCCAGCAGGTCATGTCTGCCCTCGCAGAAGGCGGCGGGCACCAGCGCAGCACGCGAAAGGTTATATACTGCGTCCTTGTGGGAGACCTCTTTGGGCAGGGCCGCACGAGCGGCTTCCGTCAGCAGCTTGTAGTCCGGCACGATGGCGGCAAAGCACAGCGTTTCATCCACATTGCGCTTGACCGAGTACACCTTGCCCTCCTCAAACACGCTGCTGGTCAGACCGCCCAGCAGAGCCGGGGCCACGTTATCCGGGTGGCCCTCAATGGAGGTGGCCAGCGTGAGCAGCTCCTGCGTGTTGAGCACATCGCCCAGCATCCGGTTGGCACCCAGCAGACCCGCGATGATGCAGGCCGAAGAAGAACCAAGGCCGCGCGCCATGGGGATGGGATTCGTCTGGGTGATCTTGAGGGGCGGGATCTGCTTGCCCACCTTCTCAAACAGCCCCTTTGCCGAACGGTACACGAGGTTCGATTCACCGCGCGGGATGCGGGTACCGTCCGCAGACGAGATATCCAGCACTTCGCTCTCTTCAAAGGTGACCGTATTATACAGCGTCACCGCCAGACCCAGCGCATCAAAGCCGGAGCCGATGTTTGCACTGGTGGCCGGGACAGAAACCTTGATCTTCATAGCCGCCGCACCTTTCCTTATTCCGTTATCAGTTTTCTTCCGGCAGACGCTTAAGCACCAGCTTCACGCTGCCGCCCACGGCTTCCACCTTGCGGGCTGCTTCGGCCAGTGCCTTTTCGTCGGCTCGCTCCACAAAGTAAGCGCAGCCTTCGTAGCGTTCGTCCACCACCCTGCCATAGCCGTAGATGGCTTCCACCACCGCCGGAGCAATGCCTGCTACACGCACATAATATGCAGCAGGAGCCGGGTCGGTGAGCATTCCCTCCACCGGCTCAGCAGGCTGCCAGAACAGGCTGTCGTGCACCTTGGAGCCATGCTTCAGGGCATCCACAACGTCGGCCACCACGGCGCTGGCGGTGGGCAGCTTGCCTGCGCCCTTGCCGTAGAACACCACGTCGCCCAGCATATCGCCCTTGACCAGCACTGCATTGAACACATCGTCCACGCTGGCCAGCTGGTTTGCCTTGGGCACCAGACACGGCTCCACACCGGCAGCCACGCTGCCGTCCTTGCCGCGCTTCATCCATGCGATCAGCTTGATCACACAGCCCAGCTTTTCCGCCGCTTCCACATCTGCCGTGGTAATGGCACGGATGCCGCGGGTAGGAATGTTCTGGGGGTAGATCTGATGGCCGCACACCAGCGAGGACAGAATGGCGATCTTGCGGCAGGCATCACGGCCGTCCACATCGTCGCTGGGGTCCTTCGTCTCGGCGTAGCCCAGCTCTTGCGCGATCTTCAGCGCATCGTCAAAGCCCAGATTTTCGCGCACCATCTTGGTGAGCATGAAGTTGGTGGTGCCATTCACGATGCCCTCCACCTCGGTGATGACGTTTGCCGCCAGACACTGGTGCATCGGGGTAATGATGGGCGTACCGCCGCCCACAGAAGCCTCGAACAGGAAGGCACAGCCGTGCTCTTTGGCAAGGCCCAGCAGCTCTGCGCCGTAGGTGGCCACCATCTCCTTGTTGGAAGTGCATACGCTGCGGCCGCTCTCAAGGCAGGCCTTTACATACGGATACGCAAAGCGGGTGCCGCCGATGGTCTCCACCACCACCTTGATCTCCGGGTCTTCCAGAATGGTATCGAAGTTCTTTATAAACAGGTGTGCATCCGGATGGTTTGAAAAATCCTTCGGGTCAAGGATGTACTTGACCTCCACCGGCTCACCTGCACGGCGGGAGACACCCGCAGCGTTGCGGCACAGTACCTCGTACACGCCGCTGCCCACCGTGCCAAAGCCCAGAATTGCAATTTTAGCCATTGTTGTTCTCCCTCGTTTTCTGAAGACTGCTTACAGATTGTACCCGCAGTGCACACCTACCACCATACGCTGACGCGAAAGTTTTTCGGTCAGCTCTTCGGGGGTCATCTGCATGGTATCGGTGCGGATGGTGACTGCCACCAGTGCGGCACCGTTTTCCGGTGTGGACTGGTTGATGGTCACAATGCTTGCACCTGCGGCGCTGATGCCGGCCAGCAGGCTCTGCAGTGCACCGGTCTCGTCCCGCAGAGTAGCCATGACGGTGATCACCTCACGGCCATTCTCGGAGTCAAAAATGCAATCCTTATACTTATAAAAAGCGCTGCGCGAAAGATCGACTGCGCGGGTGGCTGCGGAAATGCTGCGTGCCTCCCCGCTGGCCAGAAGTTCCTTGGCACGCACCACCTTGAGAAAAACCTCAGGCAGCACCTGCGCATCTACCAGATAAAAGCGGCGTTCCAACTTGTTCACCTCACAAACACAAGTGTTCTTGCAGTGAATATAATAGCATCCGGCCCCCTGCAATGCAAGAGGTCGGATGCGTTTTTGTCAGATTATCCAGTTTTGCTGCGGCAAGCGCGGTATTTCCTTGCCGGATTCACTCCGCGCCGGTGCCGATAGTACGCCTTTTGTCCTTCATATGGCTACAGATCAGTCTGTATCCTGATTACCTGTATCCGCAGGAATGACAGCCTGCTCCGGTGCCGCAGTCTCCGCAGGTGCAGCCGCTGCAGGAGCTGCTGCATGGGAGTAGTTGCAGGTACCAGGCAGATCATCGGCGCGGTAGTAGCCCACGGCGGTGCTGGGGCAGGAGCCGCCTGCCAGCAGGCCGCTCTGGGTGCAGTAGCGGCGCTCCACCACACCGGCAGAGGTCGGGAATGCCTTATACGGCAGGTTTGCCTGCACCTGTTCCATCAGGGCCTTCCACGCCATAACACAGGTACGGGTCTTGGCCTGCTGCTTACCCAGCGTCTTGGTCATATCATAGGGTGCATCGTAGCCCCACCACACGGCGGTAACGTAGTACGGCGTGCCGCCCACGAACCACAGATCCTTTTCGTCGCTGGCGGTACCGGTCTTGCCAAAGGCTTCCATGCCGTTGGAGTTGGGGTAGCGGCCGCCGGCGGTGCCCACGCTGGAGTACAGAACGTTCTTCAGCAGGCGGTTCATCACATAAGCGGTATCCGGGGTCAGGGCCTGATAGCTGGTGGAGTTGTTCTCCAGATAGATATTGCCGTCACGGTCCAGCACGCGGGTATACAGGTGCGGGGTGGTGTACTGGCCATCGTAGAAGATCTGGAACGCAGCTGCCAGCGCCGTGGGCGTAACGCCATGAGTCTGACTGCCCATGACCATCTGCGCCAGACCCACATCGTTTACCGGGTCCAGCGTGTTCAGCTGCAGGGTGTTGTACACAAAATTGAAGATGTTGCTTGCGCCCACCAGATCACCCACACGCACCGCAATGGTGTTCAGCGAGCGGGCCAGACCGTTCCACAGCGGCACATCACTGTTGTCGCCGTAGTTGCCGCCATAGTTGCGGGGCCAGCTGCGCCATGCGTTGGGATAAGCGCGCAGCTGCTTGTCGGAAAGGCCCATCAGGCCGTTCTTGCGGCAGTAATCCTCATCGCGGATCACCATATCCTGCTTCTGATACAAGGGCGAGTTGTTGAGCATGGTGGACCAGTTCACCAGACCATACTCTACACCCAGTGCATACGCACCGATAGGCTTGATGGTAGAACCCGTCTGACGAGTGACACTGTAGGCACGGTTCAGCGAGAGGCTCTTGTTCTTTTCGCCCAGACCACCCACAATGGCGATCACATTGCCGTCATAGTCCAGCGTGACCATGGCTGCCTGAGTACGCACATTGCGGTAATAGTAAACGGTACCGTCGTCGCCGGTGCGGGTCTTGGGCGTACCGTCCTCGTTCATCACCTGTACATCGTCGTCCGAGATAGAGGTCACCTCTTCCTCATGCCAGCCGGCCGGGAAGTAGGCATCGTCCGTGTTGAGCATCAGGTTTTCCATGGCGGACTGCACCTTGGTGTTCACAGTCGACTCAACGGTAAAGCCGCCGGTGTACAGCAGCTTCTGTGCCTCGGATTCCGAAATGTTTTCCTTGTCCATGATGTCCTGCACCAGCTCGGTGAACAGTGCATCGGTAAAGTAAGAGGTAACGGAAGAATTCTTCTTAGTATCCTCTTCCTCGGCCAGTACCAGCGGCTGGGCCGCTGCGTTGCGGTAGTCCTCTTCGCTGATCACACCCTGCTGCCACATGTTGTACATGAGGAAGTTACGGCGGTTGATCAGGTTTTCGGGGTTGGTGTAGGGGTTATAGTTGGTGGGGTTTTTGGTGATGGACGCAATGGTCGCACACTCCCACAGGGTCAGCTGGCTGACATCCTTATTAAAGTATTCGTTGGCCGCAGTCTGCACGCCCTGAATGGTGCCGGTAAAGCTGATGGTGTTCAGGTACGCTTCCAGAATGGTCTCCTTGGAATAGCTGCGGCTCAGACAGAGGGCGCGGTAGATCTCGCGCAGCTTGCGCAGTGCACCTTCAATGCCGCTGGCGCTCTTGTCGTCGGTCAGGTTCTTGATCAGCTGCTGCTCCAGCGTGGATGCACCCTGCTTGGAGCTGTAGATGGGCAGCAGGTATTCGTTGACCATTGCGCCGATGGTGCGCTTGAAGTTGACGCCGGGCTCGTTGTAAAAGTCCTTATCCTCGGTGCAGATGAACGCATACTGCAGGTTCGTGGGGATCTGCTCCAGATCCGCCCACACGCGGTGGCTGTTGGAAGAGCGCAGCGTGGCATACTCCACCTGTGCACCGGTGTCCGGGTCGGTAGCCATCACCACACTGGACTGGCTCAGCTCAATGTTGTCCAGATCCAGCAGGTCGCCGTCGTTGGCGGTAGCCTGCACCACGTAATACACAGCACCCACTGCCACCAGACTGCCTGCCATGATGCCCAGACAAATCAGTGTAGCAATGGTTCGGCCAATGAAGCGCAGAATGGGATGTCTGCCCTTTTCACGGGGTTCCTTTGGTTCTTTGGGTTCCCGGCCGTGTTTGGGTTCCGGCTGGGACTCCCGGCGGCTGTTGCTCACATTTACCTTCCGCCCCGCCGGTGCCGGGGAATGCCCCTCACCGGCACGGTTGATCTTTCTCATATCGGAGATAGAAATCGCCTCCTAACATTCAGGCTGCTTTTTCAGCGCCATGCGCTGGTACTTTTCCATCAAAGCGCACAGAACTGCACGCAATACCATATTATAGCACGTGCACAGAACGCGGGCAAGAACCAATCTTCGGCCCTGATAGGTCTAATCATCTGTAGTATAACACAATCTGCCGGACAAAGTACAGCATTCCCGTGTGAAAATTGACTGCGCCCCCCTGTTTTGGGGCATACTTCAGCCGGAAAGGAGCGTGTTTCTCCATGCGCAAACTGTGCACCTGCCTGTTCTACGGGCTGTGCGTATTCACCATCGTGTTCAGCCTGTTCTGGATGGCCCTGCCCAAGCTCAGCCTTCCGGTGCCCGACCCCGGCAGCGAAGCACCGCCTTCCTCCGCAGCAGACCTTGCCGCACAGGCCATGCCGGAGCTTGCTGCCCAAAGCTACCGCCTGTGCGACAAAGGCGGGCGCGTGGCCGTTTACCGCTGCGGCACCAATGGCCAGCCGGATGTGCTTGTCACCGTCACCGGCATCTACACCAATCTTCTGCCGGAGAACGATGCCGTGCGCATCAAGCGCGGTGTGACCGTGTACAGCGAACGGGAACTGGACCTGCTGCTGGAAGATCTGGGCGATTGAGTGCAGAATGCTCAATTTTTATCTACTTTTGCTGATTATTTTTATTGACATCCCAATGTAAAAATTATATAATGATAATAGATGTAAAGTTTCTTAACCGCCTGCAGCGATCATAAAAGGAAGTGCGTCCTCATGTCAGAACAGATCACCCTCCATTACCAGTGCCGTCTTTGCGGCAAGCAGCTGGACCGCGGTATCCACCTCGGCCCGCCCAGCCCCGGCACCTGCAGCAAAGCCGCCAAGGTGGACGGCTTTCACGGGCCGCACCGCTGGGTCATTGTCTCTTTGCCCAAAAGTGCCTGATTTTTAACGCAAAAAACCTCCGGGAAAAGCGTCCCGGAGGTTTTTCTTAGTTTCAGGCTTCCATTTCTTCCAGCGGAGCAAGGTAGGTCTTGCGGCACTCCTCGTATTCCAGCATGTAGTCCTTGGTGGGGTTGTGGTGCATGATGCTCTTGAGGGTGTGGGAGTCGTAGTCCTCGCCGGCATCCATGCCGATCAGGCGGGCAGCAACGTTGGAGCAGTGATCCGAGATGCGCTCTGCATTGTTCAGCACATCCAGGAACACGACACCCGTATCAATGGAGCACACGCCGTCCTTCAAGCGCAGGATGTGCTGGTCGCGCAGGCGCTCTGCCATCACATCGATCACTTCCTCCAGCGGTTCCACCTGAGCCGCCAGACGCATATCGCTGTTTTCAAAGGCATCGTTGGTCAGATTCAGGATGCGGTTCAGCGCATTCTCCAGCAGCTGCAGCTCCTTGGTGGCGCTTTCACTGAAGGACGCTTCCTTTTCCTGCAGTTCTTCTGCCTTTTCCATAATGTTCACCGCATAGTCGCCGATGCGCTCGAACTCGGTAACAAAATTCAGCAGTTCGGTCACAGTGTGGCTCTCATCGTCGCCCAGCTCCTGATCGGTCATCTTGATCAGATAGTTGGAGATTGCCACCTCCATGCGGTCGATCAGGTTTTCACGCACCCGGATGGCGCTGACGGTATCCTCGTCCATCTTCAGCAGCAGCGGTGCAGCCAGATTCACATTGCGGGCAGCACGGCGGGACATCTTGATCACAGCGCTCTTAGCCTGCTGCAAGGCCACAGCCGGGCTTTTGAACAGACGTTCATCCAGCACCGGCATGCTCAGCTCCTGTGCTTCCTCGGCGCTGTCCGGCACAGTGAGCAGTGCCAGCTTGGACAGCACGCCGCTGCACGGCAGGAACAGCAGCATGGCGCACACGCTGGAAAGGGTGTGGATGTTTGCGATGGTGCTCTTGTTCATCACGTCGTTCCACATGGGGATTCCAACGGTAAACTGCACCGCATACACCAGCGCCAGCAGGATCACGCTGCCAATGATGTTGAAGTACAGATGGATCAGTGCAGCGCGCTTGCCGTCCTTGGAGGAGCCGCCAATGGTGAGCAGCGGCGTAAAGGCCGTGCCGATGTGTGCGCCCAGAATAATGGGGATGGCAGAGCTGAAGGTGACCAGACCCGTGCTGGACAGTGCCTGCAGGATACCCACCGATGCCGAGGAGGACTGGATGATCACCGTGACCACCACGCCCACCAGAATGCCCAGAACGGGATTCGTCATGGTAACGAACAGATTCTGGAACACGGCGCTCTCACGCAGAGGAGCCACACCGGTGTCCATCAGGCTCATGCCGGTAAACAGGATGCCGAAGCCCAGCATGATCTGGCCGATGTTCTTCCTTTTAGCGCTGCGCAGGAACACATAAAAAATGCAGCCAATAAATGCCACCACGGGCGCAAAGGTCTTGGGCTGGATCAGTGTCAGCCAGAGACTGTCACCGGAGATATCCGCCATGCGGATCAGCTGGCCGGTAACAGTGGTACCAATGTTTGCACCCATAATGACACCTACCGACTGCGTAAGGGTCATGATGCCGGAGTTTACCAGACCGACACAAATAACGACCGTGCCGGCCGAGGACTGGATGACACCCGTGATGAGGGTGCCAAAAATAACGCCCTTGAGCGTTGAGGAGGTCAGCTTTTGCAGCACGCCCTGCATTTTGCCGCCGGCCAGTTTTTCCAGACCAGCGCCCATAATGGACATGCCGTACAGAAACAGCGCAATTCCACCCAACAGAGAGGTAATGTGTGTGATATCCATAACGATACTCCTAAAAATGATCTTCCTTTTGATCCTTGTACATCTGCCCTGCCCGCACATCGGGCCTGCTTGATCCGGCAGATGCTGCGGCCTGCCGCTCTGCTGCGCAGAACGGCGCACAATGACCGCGCTTGAATCTATTATATCATTTTTTATCCTGTCACAACAAGGTTTATTTTACAAGAAAATCACTTTTTCTACACATTTTTCCGTCTCTTAATGAATTCGTGCTCTTTCCTTTTCAATTATTTTACATCAATTTTACATTTGCGCTGAAGTCCCTGCCTGTTTGCGGTCGCTTACTCTGCCAGTTCTTCCATTGCTTCCCGCACCGTATCGGCCGAAAACAGGAACACCCCGCTGCCGGTGTATACTTCCACATGGCTTCCGACATAACGCAGTTCAAAATCTTTCATCCGTGTTCCCTCCTGTATCTCGTTTTTTGCAGCTTTTCAGAACGTTTTTGTTCCATGGCTGTATTATCGCACACAGCAGGTACTATAAATCGGATTTTCAACGCATTTTGCAGACAAAAAGCCGCCCGGCTTCAGATGCGGAACCGGGCGGCTGGCCACCTATTTATATCGTTCAATGCACAGCGGCATATTCCGGGATGCGCTGCTCATGGGCCTGCTGCTCTGTGCGGGCCTTCTCATAGCAGTAACGGATGATCGCCTGCCTGCGCACGATGCCAATGAAGATGCCGCGGTCATCCACAACCGGCACAAAGTTCTGGTTCATGGCCGCTTCGATCAGCTGATCCATGCTGGTGGTCACGGTGACAGCCTTGTAGTCGCGCTTGTGCGGGAAGGCCGAAATGGGGACATCCTCAGCCGCTTCCAGATCCAGACCATGGAACTTTTTCAGCCCCCAGAGAATGTCGCCCTCGGTCAGGGTGCCCACATATTTTCCCTGCCGGTTGAGCACCGGAATGGACGCGTAGCGGTTATTCTCCCACTTTTCCAGCGTCTGCCGAAGGGTGAAATCGTCGTAAACATACATCAGATCCTGCTTGGGTGAAAGGAAAAACAGAATATTCATGACAACAGCTCCTAAACATTGTTCCACGCGCCGTGCGCAAAAAATAACGCAGTTCATCCGCACAAGCGGGACCCTGCGCCGCAGTCCCTATCCTTGTTTCTATTTTAGCACTTTTTCATAGTCGAATAAAGAGTTATCACCCACCTTTTATATTTTTTTAACAGATTGTTTGCTTTCTTTCGTCATACTTTCGGTTTTGATAAAAAGCAACCAGCGTCCGTTATGCTATCACCTTCCCGGTGCGAAGCCGCCCGAACCATGCCGCCAATGCAGAAACCTGCGCAAAAAGTTGATATACCAGCATTTTGCGCTGTACAAGCGCGCCCCAAAGTTGTATAATAATGTGGGTGTTTCTCGGCGCAGTATGTGTATCTGTCCGCCGCTGCGCACCAGACCTTGAATGTGTTTTATGAAAATAACATAAAGGAGCAGAGCGACTATGATCACTTCCCGTTTCCCTCTGGGGGATGTCAGCTTTACGTCCGGGTATTTTGCTACTCTGGTAGGTGAAGCAGCCAAACAGTGTTACGGTGTTGCCGCAATGGCACCCCGTGATATGACCGATGCCGTCAGAAGCATGGTGCACGGTTCTGATTACCCGGAAAAGGGTGTCCGTGTCACGCAGGAGGATGGTCGTCTGGTGATCGAACTGCACATTGCAGTGAGCTATGGCCTGAACATTTCTACCGCCGCACGCAGCATCTCTCACCGCGTCAAGGACGAGGTGGAGCAGGCTACCGGCCTGAAGGTTGCCCGCGTTGTGGTTTCGGTAGACGATGTGATCGCCTGATTTTTGTTGGTTCATCCGAATGCGCCGGGCTTTTCCGGCAAGTACAAGGAGTAAAAAAGAATGATTTCTGGTAAGATTTTGCGTGACGCCATTATCTCTGGCGCCAACAACATCAACAATCAGCGCTCCCGCGTGGACGAGCTGAACGTTTTCCCTGTTCCTGATGGCGACACTGGCACCAACATGGGCATGACCGTGGGTGCTTCTGTGCGCGAGCTGGAAGCATTGGACGACAGCTGCACCGTGGGTGAGGCTTCCAAGACCGCTGCTTCCGCCATGCTGCGCGGTGCACGCGGCAACTCCGGTGTTATCACCAGCCTGCTGTTCCGCGGCTTCTCCAAGGCGCTGGAAGGCAAGAAGGAAGCCACCGCTGCCGACATTGTCGAGGCTCTGAAGAAGGGTGTCGAGGGCGCTTATAAGGCCGTTATGAAGCCCACCGAGGGCACCATCCTCACGGTTGCACGCATTGCCTCTGAGGAAGCTGCTGCCTGCGGTGCCGAGGATGTGCCCGCTCTGTGGGATGTGGTGATGACCGCCGGCCAGAAGGCTCTGGAGGACACCCCCAACCTGCTGCCTGTTCTGAAGAAGGCCGGCGTTGTGGATGCCGGCGGTCAGGGCATCATGATTATCTTTGAGGGCATGGGCAAGGTGTTCCATGGCGAAGGCATCGTGGCAGGCGGCGAGGCTGCTCCCAACAAGGCAAAGCTCTCCACCGAGAACGCCGGCAAGGGCGTGTTCACCGACGACCTGATGAAGGTGGAGGACATCAAGAACGGCTACTGCACCCAGTTCCTGATCAACAAGTATGAGGGTGCAAGCGCCGCAAAGATGCGTGCCTTTGCAGAATCCAACGGCGACAGCGTGGTGTGTATCGAGGACGACGATGTGATCAACCTGCATGTGCACACCGCTGACCCCGGTAAGATCCTGAGCGAAGCCATCAAGTATGGCTACCTGACCAACTTCAAGATCGAGAACATGCACGAGCAGTTCCTGGCCCGTCAGAAGCAGGGCAAGAGCCTGGAAAAGCAGGCTTCTGCTGAGAAGGCCCCTTCTCAGTCCAGCGAGTTCGTCTACGCTGCTGTGGACCCCAGCCGTGACTATGGCTTTGTTGCCGTTGCCGCCGGTGAAGGCCTGAAGGCCGTGTTCACCGATCTGGCTGCAGACGCAGTGGTCTCCGGTGGTCAGACCATGAACCCAGCCACCGAGGATATCCTCGCCGCCATCCAGAGCGTGCCCGCAAAGACCGTGTTCGTGCTGCCCAACAACAAAAACATCATCATGGCTGCTGAGCAGGCCCAGAAGCTGGCCGACCGTCAGGTGGTCGTTCTGCCCACCCGCACCGTGCCCATGGGCATTACCGCCATGCTGAACTTTGATCCCTCCGTGAACGCCGAGACCAACACCATCAACATGATGGCTGCTGCCGACAAGGTGTCCACCGGTCTGATCACCTATGCTGCCCGCGACAGTGAGTACGACGGCAAGCGCATCAGGAAGGGTGAGATCATGGCTCTGGAGAACGGCAAGATCGTTTCCACCTCCAACGATATCACCAAAGCTACCTACCGTCTGGCACGCGGCATGTGCAAGAAGGATTCCAGCTTCGTCACCATCATTTCCGGCTGCGACGTGAGCGATGAGGATGCCGAGAAAGTGACCGAGATCGTAAAGGCAAAGTGCCCGAACCACGTTGAGGTCAGCCACATCCGCGGCGGCCAGCCCGTTTACTATTATATGATCAGCGTGGAGTAAACACTCCCCCGTTCTGCTGAATTTTTAAGCACCTGCGATTTTTGCCGCGGGTGCTTTTTTAAAGCAAAAGTGCCTGCACAGCTAAAGCCGTGCAGGCACTTTTGCTTTCAGAATCCTCAGAAGAAGCTTACCTGACTGCTCTCCGGCAGGTCGCCCAGAGCGCCCACCTGACGCAAACGGTCCAGAATGCTGCTGCCGACACCGGAAGCCTGCTGCAACTCTTCCACCGAGATATATTCTTCGCCGTGGATGGTCACCTTTTCCAGTGCATCGGCGGCAGCACCGCCAAGACCCTTCAGCGAAGAGAAAGGCAGACGTACCTTGCCGTCCTCCACCACATACTTGGAGCCGCGGCTCTTGCCCAGCTCAATGGGCAAAAACTCGTAGCCGCGCACCAGCATCTCGTTGACGAGCTGCAGGCTGACCAGCACATCTTCGTCCTTGGCGTTCTTCTCTTCCTTCAGGCGGCGCTTGACTTCTTCCATGTGGGCGCGGGCCACTGCCGCACCGCCCACAGCGGCCTCATAGTCGATGTCGTCGCCGCGTACGGTAAAGTATACCGCATAAAACTCCGGTGGACGGTAGATCTTGAACCACATCAGACGAATGGCCGACATCAGGTAGGCCACGGCATGGGCCTTGGGGAACATATACTTGATCTTGCGGCAGCTCTCAATGTACCAGTCCGGCACCTCGTGCTCCCGCATGGCTTCCTCCCAGCCATCCTTGAAACCGCCCTTGGCCACCTTGCCCTTACGCACAGCCTCCATGATATCAAAGGCCATCTTGGGTTCCAGACCCTTGCGCAACAGGTACAGCATGATGCTGTCACGGCAGCCAATGACCTCCGCAATGGTGCAGGTGCCGCTGCGGATCAGCTCGTCCGCGTTGCCGGTCCACACATCAGTGCCGTGGGACAGGCCCGAGATCTGGATCAGTTCAGAGAAGTTCTTGGGCCGTGCCTCCACCAGCATACCGCGCACGAAGTTGGTACCCATTTCCGGGATTCCGAAGGTGCCGGTCTGGCTGTCGATCTGTTCCGGGGTCACGCCCAGCGCTTCCGGGCTGGTCAGCAGGCTGTACACCTTGGGGTCGTTCATGGGGATGCTGTCGATGGGGATTCCGGTGTACTCCTCAAAATACTTGTAGAAGGTGGGCATATCGTGGCCCAGTTCGTCCAGCTTGAGCAGGGTATCGTGCAGGTACTTGAACTCGAAGTGGGTGGTCAGCAGGCCGCCTGCCACATCGTCCGCCGGGTGCTGGATAGGACAGAAATCGTAGATCTCGTAGGTGTCCGGCACAACGACCATGCCGCCGGGGTGCTGACCCGTGGTGCGCTTGACGCCGGTGCAGCCCAGAGTCAGGCGGTTCTCCTCCGCATGGTTCACCGTGCGGCCGCGCTCATCCAGATATTTTTTGACATAGCCGTAGGCGGTCTTGTCCTGAATACCGGACACGGTGCCCGCCTTGAACACGTTGGCTTTGCCGAACAGCTCCTCGGTATAGCGGTGCACATTGGACTGATATTCGCCGGAAAAGTTCAGGTCGATATCCGGCTCTTTATCGCCGTAGAAGCCGAGGAAGGTCTCGAAGGGAATATCGTGGCCATCCACCAGCATCCGGGTGCCGCAGTTGGGGCAGTTTTTATCCGGCAGGTCAAAGCCGTCGTCCACGCTGCCGTCGGTGATGAACTCGCTGTGCTTGCACTTGGGGCAGCGATAGTGGGGCGGCAGGCTGTTCACCTCCGAGATGCCGGAGAAGTGGGCCACGGCCGATGAGCCGACCGAACCACGGCTGCCCACCTGATAGCCGCCCGCGTTGGAATAGGCCACCAGTTTGACCGCAATGACGTACAGCACGGCGTAGCCATGGCCGCAGATGGAGTCCAGCTCCTTCTGCAGCCGCTTTTCCACAATTTCGGGCAGCGGGTCACCGTAATCGCGCTTGGCGTGTTCCCACGTAGCATCGCGCAGCTGCTGCTCTGCACCCTCGATGCTGGGCGGGTAGGTGCCGCGCGGGATGGCACGAACATTGTTGTCGATCATCGCCGCGATCTTGCGGGGGTTCTTCACCACTACCTCGTAGGCTTTTTCCTTGGGCAGATAGTAGAACTGCGCCAGCATATCCTGCGTGGTGCGGAAGAACAGCGGCGGCTGGTTGTCGGCATCTTTAAAGCCGTTGCCCGCCTGCAGCACAGCGCGGTAAGCCGCATCCTCCGGCTCGGTAAAGTGCACGTCGCCGGTGGCAATGACCGGCTTGTGCAGATCTTCGCCCAGCTTGATGACCGTGCGGTTGAAGTTTTTGATGTCCTCTTCGCTGTCCACCTTGCCGTCCCGCACCATGTAGGCGTTGTTGCCCAGCGGCTGGATCTCAAGAATATCGTAGTAGGACGCGATCTTTTTCAGTTCTTCATAGCTGGTGCCATCCACGATGGCCCGGTACAGCTCGCCGGCTTCGCAGGCGGAAGTGAGCAGCAGGCCGTCCCGGTATTTGTTCAAAAGACTCCGAGGCACCCGGGGCTTTTTGAAAAAGTAGTTCACATGGGCTTCGCTGACGATCTTGTACAGATTTTTCAGGCCCATTTGGTTCTTGACCAGAATGATGAGGTGGTAATACTTCTTTTTCAGCACCTCGCGGTTGCCGCCAAGGCCGGTGTTGATCTCACTGACCTTTGCTACCTGTTTTTCTTTCAAGTCGTTCAGCATGACCCCGAAGATGCGGCCCAGCGCGGCAGAATCCTCACAGGCACGGTGGGCCTCGTAGGCAGGCAGCTCCAGATGCTTGTTGATGGTGCCCTGCTTGTAGTTGTGCAGGCCGGGGTACATGGCCTGCGCCATGGTCAGGGTGTCGATATAGGTCGGCTCCAGCTTGATGCCGCTGCGCTTGGCGGCGGCGCGCAGGAAACGCATATCAAAGGCGTGGACGTTGTGGCCCACAAGGATGCGGTCTCCCGCAAATTTGAGGAAGGCTTCCAGTGCTTCCTTTTCGCCGGGAGCATCCGCCACCATTTCGTTGGTGATGCCGGTCAGCTCGGTGATCTTGGGGGTGATGGGCTTGCCGGGCTTGACAAAGGTATCAAATTCCTCCACCACTTCGCCGTTTTTCACGATGACGGCACCGATCTCGGTCATATACTCCACGCCGGGGTCAAGGCCTGTGGTCTCGGTATCAAACACGCAGAACTCCCCGTCCAGCGGCTGATCCTTCACACCGTATACACAGGGGATCATGTCGTCCACAAAGTAGGCTTCACAGCCGTAGATCAGCTTGAAGTCCGGGTCTGATTTATGGATATCGTCCGCTGCCAGCATGGCTTCCGGGTAACCCTGACACACACCGTGGTCAGTGATGGCAACGGCCGGATGTCCCATGCGGTGGGCCAGCTTGACGATGCCGCCGGGGTCACAGAAGCCGTCCATGCTGGAAAGCTTGGTGTGCAGATGCAGCTCCACACGCTTGACCGGCGCGGTATCCTCCCGCTTTTTGCGCTCCACGATGAGCACATCGTAGGGGTAGACGATATAATCGTGTTCGTACTTGTCGTAGGAGCAGTCGCCGCGCACAATGAGGGTGGTGCCTTTGCCAAGGCTCTCCCACTTGGAGCAGTCCTCACCTTCCTGCGCGCGGATCTTCAGGTTGATGGAGCCCTGATAATCGGTGATGGATACGGTATAAATTTTGCGGAAGTTGCCCTTGACCTCCGAGAAGAACACATCGCCCCAGATCGTGCACTTGCCGCCCTCGCCGCCAAGGTCTTTCAGCGGGGTGAGGTTCTTGGGGGTGAACATCTTGCCGTGGAAAATGGTGACGGGCTTATCGGTCAGGTCCAGACCATCCACCTTGATGGACGGTGCTGTGTTCTTTTTCTCAAACTTGACCACCGGTGGCGCGATCTTGCGCTCCAGCTTTTCTTCCATCTGGTGCTGCTCGGCTTCGCTTACAGCGCTTTGCAGCGTTACCTGCGGCGTTACCCCGGTGTGGGCCGCAACGCGCTCTGCCAGCAGCTTTTCAAAGTGCATCTCCTGCAAAAACTTGGTGCCATGGCATACGCCGATGGTGATCTTCTGTCCGATGATGTTGATCTTGCACCGGTCCAGAAAGCCGTTGATGGGCACGCCGTCCCGCTTCATCTCTTCCATCAGATCGCGCAGGGCCGCTTCGTCCAGCATGGCATAGCCAAACAGGTTCTGGATGCGCAGCTCAAAGCCCTCATAATCCGGCTGCAGGGATGCCAGCAGCCGGGCACAGAGATTTTTGTCCAGCGGCGCACCGCTGCGCAGGGTAAAGATGACCTGCCGTTCCTGCCGCAGCATCTGCGCATGCTCCACAATGACCTGCCCGAAGCAGGCCGCAAATGCCGGGTCCACCATGAACTGCGGCCACAGGTTGGATACGAGTGGTGTCACAAATGGTACTCCTTTTTATACAGCACAAACTGCCGCACCCGTTTTTTTTGCAGGTGTGGCAGCTGTGAAAAAAGCCAAATTACAGTTTATAGATCTCATCCATGAACTGATCCAGGATGTTGTCTCCGGTCAGCTTTTTGATGGGCTTGCCGTGGATGAACAGCACCGCCTCGCCCTTGCCGCCGGCAATGCCGATGTCTGCTTCGCGGGCTTCACCGGGGCCGTTGACCACGCAGCCCATCACGGCCACCTTGATGGATTTTTTGCAGCCCTGCAGCCGCTTTTCCACCTCATTGGCGATCTCGGTGCAGGGATACTGGGTACGGCCGCAGGTGGGGCAGGTGATGACCTCCGGGCCTGCTACCGGGAAGCCCACGGCGCGCAGGATGTTGTAGCCCGCTTCCACTTCCTTTTCCGGCTCTGCGGCCAGCGAGACGCGGATGGTATCGCCAATGCCTTCCAGCAGCATTCCGCCGATGCCCATGCCGCTTTTCAGCAGACCCATCTGGTAGGTACCCGCCTCGGTAACACCCACATGGAGCGGGTAATCCGTGACAGCGCTGAGCTGGCGGTAGGCCTCCATCATGCGGGGCACATTGGAGTTCTTGATGGAAATGACGATGTTGTTGAAATCGAATTTTTCCAGCAGGCGCACATGGTACAGTGCACTCTCCACCATGGCCTCCGGCGTGGGGGCACCGTATTTTGCAAGGATGTGCTTTTCCAGACTGCCGCCATTCACGCCGATGCGGATGGGAATGTCCTTGCGCTGACAGGCATCCACCACAGCCTTCACCCGGTCATCGTCGCCGATGTTGCCGGGGTTGATGCGGATCTTATCCACGCCTACATCTGCGCAGGCCAGAGCCGCCTTATAGTCAAAATGGATGTCTGCCACAATGGGGATGTTCACCGCATTCTTGACGGCTTCGATGCACTTTGCATCCGCCGGGCTGGGGCAGGTCACGCGCAGGATCTGACAGCCAGCAGCTTCGCACCGCTTTGCCTGCGCCACATTGCCCTCAATATCCTCCACCGGCACGTTGAGCATCGTCTGCACCGCAACAGGATTCTTGCCGCCGATGGTCACATTGCCGATTTTCACTTCCCGTTTTAACTGCCGCATAAAGCTTCCCTTTCTGTTTTTGCTTACATTACACCGGTCACAAGCCGGATGATATCATTATAGGTTGCAAAGAGCATCAGGCCAAACAGCAGTGCAAAGGCCGCAATGGTCAGTGTACCCTGCAGCTTTTCCGGCACTGCATGGCCGGTAACGCCCTCAATGATCAAAAATACCACCTTGCCGCCATCCAGTGCCGGGAAGGGCAGCAGATTGAACACGCCCAGATTGATGGTGATGAGGGCCAGCAGCTCCAGCAGATCCTGCCAGCCGTAGCTTGCCGCCTGACCGATCGCTGTCACGATACCCACCGGGCCGGACAGATTGTTGATGCTCTCACGTCCGCGCACAAGGTCTGCCAGCGAGATAAACGCGATGCGTCCGTAGTACAGGGTACTGTTCCATGCTTCTTTTAACACATTGAGCGGTGTTTTTTTGATGCCGTACACCGTAAAGCCAAGGGTCATATGGGTCTGGCCGTCCTCGTCCTGCCAAGTGTCGAACTGCACGTCCGGCAGTTCCACCTTTTGGCCGTCCCGCTTCACGGTGAACCGGGCGCGATAGGCTTCGGTGCGCACCAGCTCATAAAGGATGTCGTTGGCCACAAAGCAGCGCCTGCCGTTCACGGCAACGATCTCGTCCCCCGCCTGCAGGCCGGTCTGGCCGCAGAGGGCATCGTTCTCAATGGAATAGATGGTCTTGCTGGTGATGGCTCCCTCCTGTGCTGCCACAAGAATGACCAGCACCACAAAGCCCAGCACAAAATTCATGAAGGCACCTGCCACCATCACAAGCACACGCTGCCATACCGGTGCCTCGTTCAAAGGGATACCGGTGCGCTGCTCCGGCGGGACAGGGTTTTCGTCCTCTGCTTCCCGTTCGTCGCGGGCCGCCTCGGCCTGCTGGCTCTCGGGGCTTTCCTCGCCCTCCAGCGCCACATAGCCGCCTACCGGCAATGCACGCAGGCTGTACTGGGTGCCCTTGTAAATTTTCTTCCACAAAGCCGGCCCCATGCCGATGGAAAACTCGTTGACCTGAATGCCGCAGAGCTTTGCCACGGTAAAGTGTCCGAATTCATGAATGGCGATCACGGCGCTGAACACGATCAATGCGGCGATCAGGGTGATAAAAATTGACATTGCGTCTCCTAAAGCTGAAAAGTCGGAACCCCTCTCAGTCAGGGCTGCCGCCCTGCCAGCTCCCCCGAAGGGGGAGCTTTTGCACATCTGGCCTTACGCTTTTTGAAAGCTCTCCCTTCGGGAGAGCTGCCGAACGCAGTGAGGCTGAGAGGGTTTTTATAAGTGCGCTCTTACAAATTCCCGTGCCATGCGGTCGCACTCGTACACATCGCTGAGGGTATACTCGCCGCCAAAGCTGTCGCTGTCCACGACTGCTTCCACCAGACGGCCAATATCGAGGAAGCCAATTTTGTCCTCAAGGAAGAGCTTGACAGCTTCCTCATTGGCACCGTTGGCAGCACATGGGCCGAGACCGCCCTTTTTGATGGCCTTTTTGCAGGCGGCAAGGCAGCGGAAGGTCTCGTCGTCTGCCACATCGAAGGTGAGCACCTTGAGTGCAGCAAAGTCCAGCTCCGGCACAACGCCGGGTACGCGCTTTGGGTAGGTGAGCGCATACTGGATGGGAATGCGCATATCCGGCACACCCAGCTGAGCAATGACCGAATTATCGCTGAACTGCACCGCCGAATGCACGATGCTCTGGCGCTGGACAACGATCTGGATCTTCTCCGGCGGCAGGCCGAACAGCCACACTGCCTCGATCAGCTCCAGACCCTTGTTCATCAGGGTGGCAGAGTCAATGGTGATCTTTGCGCCCATGTTCCAGTTGGGGTGCTTGAGGGCATCCGCCTTGGTCTTACCGCGCAGCTCCTCGGTCTTCATCCCGAAGAAGGGGCCGCCGGATGCCGTGAGCAGGATCTTGGTCAGGCTGGGGGCACTCTCCTTATCCTGCAGGCACTGGAAGATGGCCGAATGTTCACTGTCCACCGGCAGCAGCTTTACACCATGCTTTGCCACGGCCTGTGTGACCAGATGGCCGCCGGTGACAAGACTCTCCTTGTTGGCAAGGGCCAGATCATGCCCGCTTTCGATCGCGCACAGGCTGGCACCAAGGCCTGCAATGCCCACCACGCTGTTCAGCACCACATCGGTGCCGTCCAGTGCGGCCAGCTGCTTGAGCCCTTCTGGCCCTACCAGCAGCCGGGGCGCATCTACACGACCGGAAAGCTCCGCATCCAGCCTGCGGGCCGCATCCGGGTCGGTCATGCAGACATAGCGCGGATGAAACTCTTCGATCTGCTGCAGGATCTTGTCTACATGGCTGTGGGCAGAAAGACCGAACACCTCATAGCCCTGTGCACGGATCACATCCAGACTCTGGGTGCCGATGGAACCGGTAGAACCCAGCAGAGTGATTTTTTTCGACATCACACGTTCCCCCTTTTAATAGTAGAACACCGCCGTAATGACCATGGTCACAAAGGGCGCAATGAACATCACACTGTCAAAGCGGTCCAGAATGCCGCCGTGCCCCGGGAAGATGGTGCCGTAATCCTTGATGCCGCACTGGCGCTTGACCACGCTGGCAAACAGATCGCCATAAATGCCAAGCACCGCCGCCACGCAGCCCAGCAGCGCAATGATCACGTACATGGAAACGCCGATATTGGTGCGGGTGAAGGCTTCCATCCGGTTTGCCGCCACTGAGTACACCAGTGTGATGATCACACCAAACACCATGGTGCCCAGAACACCGCCAATGGCACCTTCCACGGTCTTTTTGGGGCTAACCACCGGGCAGAGCTTGTGCTTGCCAAAGGCACGGCCTGCAAAGTAGGCACAGGTATCGCCGCCCCAGGCAAAGCAGAGGATGAGCAAGATAAAGAACACCGCATCGTAGCCGTACTGCTCCACCGGCAGCAGCTCCTTGAGCCGGATAAAGGAATAGAAGCAGAAGATCACGATACCGGAGAACATCAGCAGACCGCTGGCCTTCTGATAGCTGATGGTACCATTGCGCACCACCAGATAGATGGCATAAAAGGTGACCAGCAGAAAGGACATCGGCATCACCAGACGCCGCATGACCTGATAGTTGCTCGTCATGACCAGCAGTGTATACGGCACCAGAACCGCATACATCAGCCAGTCCTTCTTTTCAAAGCCGAGGGCACTGTAGATCTCGTGAACGGCGATCAGCGTAATGGCCGCGATGACCAGATTAAAGATCAGAGTGTTGAAGGTGAACATCACGCCGATCAGTACGATGATGCCCACGATCGCAGTAATAACACGTGTTTTCATAGATTGGATCTCCTTTTCACCGGTCGGTGCCGCACCCCTCTGGATTAAGTTTGGCTCCGGCAAAGCCGCCGGGCCGTCCGGTCCCTGCACCGTGTGCAGGAGGTCTTGGGTTTTACAGTCCGCCAAACCGGCGGGAACGATGATTGAACTCCTCAATAGCAGCGTCCAGATCGCTGCGGGTGAAATCCGGCCACAGAACGTCCATTTCTACCAGCTCCGAGTAAGCTGCCTGCCAGAGCATGAAGTTGGACAGCCGCTTTTCTCCGCTGGGGCGCAGGATAAAATCCGGGTCCTTCTGGCCAGCGGTATACATGGCATCGCTGAGCAGCTGTTCCGTGATCTCTTCGGGCTTTATCTCCCCTGCCGCCGCCTTTGCCGCCAGTTGCTGCGCCGCCCGCACGATCTCCGGGCGGCCGCCGTAGTTGATGGCAATGTTCAGGGTCATGCCGGTCTTGACCGAAGAATCTGCTTCCAGCTTGTTCATCAGCTGCTGCAGCTTTTCATCCAGCACCGTGCGGTCGCCCATGAACTTGATGCGGATATTGCGGTTCTTGTAGTCAAAGCCCTTCAGCAGATATTCGCCGAACAGCCGCATGATGGCGTTGACCTCTTCCAGCGGACGCTTCCAGTTCTCGGTGGAAAACGCATAGAAGTACACCGACGAAACGCCCAGCTCATCGCAGTAATCTGCGATATCGCTGAACACCTCTGCGCCTCTTTTGTGCCCGGCAGTGCGGGGCAGGCCGCGGTTCTTTGCCCAGCGGCCGTTACCGTCCATGATGATGCCGATGGAAAGGCCCTCGGCAAATTCTTTCGGATGCGCCATTGTTTCCTCCCGGCAGCAACGCCGCCTTCAACAAAAGTGCCGCGCACTCTTCTTCAGCGCACGGCACCTCCAGTTTATTGCATCTGCGCAGATCAGACAGACATGATCTCCTTCTGCTTTTCTTCCACCGCAGCATCGATGTTCTTGATATACTTGTCGGTCAGCTTCTGGACATCCTCTTCCATAGTCTTCTGGCTGTCCTCGGTCAGCTCGCCGGCCTTCTTCATGGCCTTGGCCTTATCCATAGCCTCGCGGCGGATGTTGCGCACTGCCACCTTAGCCTCCTCGCCCAGCTTGGAAACTTCCTTTGCCAGCTGCTTGCGGCGCTCCTCGGTGGGAGCCGGGAAGTTCAGGCGGATGGTAGAGCCGTCATCAATGGGAGTGATGCCCACATCGCTGGCCATGATGGCCTTGCTGATGGGGCGCAGCAGAGTACGGTCCCACGGGGTAATGGTCAGGGTGCGTGCTTCGGCCACAGCCACGGATGCCACCTGCTGGATGGGAGTGGGGGCACCATAATAATCCACGCTGACCTTATCCAGCACAGCGGGATTTGCGCGGCCTGCGCGCACAGCGCCCAGTTCGCGGCCCAGATGTTCGACCGAACTCTTCATCTTGTCTTCGTAAACCTTGGTGTTGCTGCTCATTGCGGTAGTCTCCTGTTCCTTTTTATCTTGGGGCTGCGCTGCAATGCGTCTGCCCTATAATGTATGTCGGCTGCAGGCGTTTCAGCCCTCGTAAACCAGTGTGCCCACATTCTCGCCCTGCACGGCACGGGCAATGTTGTCCGGGTCGGCCAGATCGAACACGAGGATGGGCAGCTTGTTGTCGCGGCACAGAGTGGCAGCAGTGCCATCCATAACAGCCAGCTGGTCTTCCAGCACCTTGGTAAAGGTGAGGGTGTCATACTTCTTTGCGTCGGCGTACTTGTGGGGATCCTTATCGTAAACGCCATCCACCATAGTAGCCTTGAACATCACATCGGCGCTCACTTCCACAGCGCGCAGAGCGGTTGCCGTATCCGTGGAGAAGAACGGGTTGCCGGTGCCGCCGCCGAACACGGCGATCTTGCCCTCATCCATGGCGCGCAGAGCATCCTTGCGGGTAAAGGGCTGTGCCACCTGCGGCATGGTGATGGAGGTGAACACCTCAGTGGGCACACCCAGCTGTTCCAGCTTGTCGGAGACAGCCAGTGCGTTCATCACGGTTGCCAGCATACCGATCTTATCGGCCAGTGTGCGCTCCATCTTGCCGCTGGAACGGCCGCGCCAGAAGTTGCCGCCGCCCACAACAATGCCGATCTGCACGCCGAGATCGTGTGCTTTCTTCACGCCGCCGCAGATCGCGTCCATGGTGGGTTCATCAAAACCCATGCCCTTTTCGCCGCCCAGTGCTTCGCCGCTGATCTTCAGAAGGATACGCTGATATTTCAATGCCATAATCCAAACACCACCTGTTTTTATCTTCCGTCAGGGCATAGGCATACCCTGACATTTTTTACTATAGCTTATTTTACAATAAAACATTCATAAAGTAAACAGGAAATCTGCGCGGAAATCCGGAAGCTTTTATGAACGGCTGCGCAGACCGCGCAGCAGCTGCTTCATTCCGGGCGGAATGCGGCGGCTTTCCACCGCTTTCTGGATGGCTTTGTTGTGGGTCCACAAATCCAGCCGCTTTTCTGTGAGCCACGGCAGCGCGGCATCCGGCTGCTTTGCCAGTGCCGTGGCAAAATACCATGCCCGCATCATATTGATATAGTATTCCGTGCTGCGCACATCGGCCACCCATTCCAGATATTCCGGCCGGAATGCATCATCCAGATAATAGCGCATCAGCATCTCCATGCCATAGCGCACGGTGTACACCTCGCCCGAATCCAGCCAGCGGCGAATGGGCACCAGCAGTTCCTTCTTGTGCTTTGCAAACACTTTGGGGCAGAAGCAGTCACAGGTGGCCCAGTTGTTGATGTAGGGCAGGAACGCTTCCGTTTCAGCCAGCGCCCTGTCGTAGTCCCGGATAAGTTCGATCAGAAACGCGTGGAGGTTGTTCTCTTCGTAGTATCCATGCGGCAGGGCCTGTAAAAACACTTCTGCCTGCGCTGTGCCTGCGAGCTGTTTTGCCAACTTGCGCAGAGCCGGAACGCGCACGCCGATCACCGTTTCCGGCGGCACGGTGGGCATCAACGCACTGTGAAAGGTGCGGTATGTTTCATCCCGCAGGGCAAACAGCTGCGTACGAATGATCTCTGCTTCCGGCTCCATCCTCTCTCCCTCCGTTCTTTTCTATTGTAGCAGAGCCGTATGGAAAAGCAAGGCCGTTCCGGCATTCTTTTCCGGTGCTTTAAGGAACATACAAAAATTGGGCTGGACATTTGTGCCGGAACATGCTATAATATCGTTCGTAAATGCGGGCATCGTACATCGGCTAGTATATCAGCCTTCCAAGCTGAGGAGGTGGGTTCGATTCCCATTGCCCGCTCCATCAAAAAGAGCCTAGATTCGTTGAAATCTAGGCTCTTTTCTTTTGCTATAACACACTATTTAACACACTTCTGATTTTTAGTGTGTTATCAACCCGGCTTTACCTCGATATGCCAGCTCTGTTTTTCAGGCGGCAGCGGTGCGCTCTCTTTGTCGTGGTTCCAATGCCGGTCAACGTCGCACAGCTCCAAAAAGCCATCCTTCAGCCGATAACAGGCTTCTTCATCCGGGGCAGTATGGCAGCAGGGGCATTGAAAGCTCTCGTTTTCCTCGCTGTCTCTCCACAGCTGCCAGTCATAGACAACAAAGGTCTTTTTGCAGTTCGGGCAGGTCAGATGCATTTCCAGCATGGTTTTACGCTCCTTCGTTCTTGTTGAAAATAAGACGGTCAAGGCTGTATGCAACGCTGTCTATGGTGTGATTGTCCCTATCTGGCACACTGGGCAGAAAATTGCCGTCCTTGTCCGTGTCATACTCGTATTGCGAGAACTCACGGTAGATGTTGGGCGTGCGCCGGGGGTCAACTACAAGCGTCCGCTTTTGCAGCCACTTGATGCGGTAGTTTACACAGCCGGGGTGCTTGGTGCAGGGACGCGCCTGCAAGCCGTATGTACGCAAGTCCATGATGCTCTTGGGTTCGGCGCAGTCGCAATAAATAACCTGTTCCGGGGCCGTTTCTGCGCCTGTGATGGGGTTCTTCCGGGGTTCTCCCACATGGTCAAGGCCGTGTGCCCGGATCTCGGCGGCAAGGGCTTCATTTGACAGGCCGCGCTTGTAAATCTCATCCGCAAAATAGATGGTTTCGGTGCTGCGGTCATAGTACAGCGCCACAACGGCAGCAGGGTCAGACGCAAAGCCAAAATCACAGCCCACATAGCGGTAACACTGCATTGCAAGCTCTTCGTCCGCGATCTCTCGCACTTCCAGCGTGGTGAAAACCTCGCCGCCGCTGCCGGTGGGAATGCCCAAATACTCATGCTCGTACACCTTCGGGTTTAGGCTCTGGATGCGCTGGGCTTCGTTCAGAAACACCTCTCCCAGCCATTCAGGCGGCACCTGGGTGTAATCCGTGTGCAGGGTCAATGCTTCCTCATTGGGCTGCTGGATAAACTTATTTGCCCAGTTATTCAGGGACACAGGCGGGTTGAAGCTGCGGAACACCACAGGCTTACCGCCACGGCCCACGGACTGCATCACGCTGCGGACAAAGTTTTCTCCGGGCAGCTCGGAAAATTCCTCGAACCACACCCACCGGAAAAAGCCCTTTGCAGGCTTGATAGACTTGATCTTGCTGTTATCGTCCAGCCCTCGGAAGATGATCTGCGCGCCGGTGGGAAGGTAGGTGCAGCGCATAGGGGACACGGTGCAGCTCCACAGGTCAGACACGCCCAGTGCGTCAATAGCCCATTGGATTTGTGCAAACACGGATTCCCTCAAGGTGCTGCCCCACCGCCTGAACACCACAGCAGAGCCGGTGCCGGTGGGGTCTTTCTGGATGCCGTCCACGATCTCCAACGACACAAAGGACGATTTGCAGGAGCCACGCCCACCGGGAAGATTGTAGTAGGTGTGTGCATCGGCTGCTATATCCGCGTGGATAGCGTGGTATACAGCCGCTTCGTGCTCGGTGGGGTCGATGCCCTGCACGCGCTCAAACGTGGCAGCTCTGGCCGCTTTCCGGGCCTGTAGCGCCCGGATGCGCTTTTCCAGTCGGTCAAGCTCCATTCGCTTCCACCTCGTCCAGCAGCTTTTCCAGCTCTGCCAGCTTCTTCTGCTGTTCGTCAATGCGGATGCAGTTTAGAACGCTGTTGCAGCAATTTGTGATAGCTGTTGCCCGCTGCGGGTCGATCTGGTTATTCAGCAGCATATTTGCGATCTTGGACAGCGTGCGGCGTACCTCTGCGGGAGTTGAAAGTTTGATCTTCAAATATACTCACCTCGATACAAAAAGGGCGCACAGGTTGCCCCATGCGCCCAGATGATGCCATATCAGGCGATTGCCTGATAATAGATAGCCTTTGCCTTGTTTTCCAGAACAAACGCGTCGTAGTAAATACGGCCCTCTACCAGACTGCCGGACAGGAAAGGCGGGTCAAGGTGAATCTTGTACTCTGCCAGCTTGACCGGGGCCACGGTAGCCACGGGATGCGCGATCATGAAGCCGAACTTCTCGGGCAGGCGGTTAGACGCGATCTTGACCACGTTCAGGCCGTCCAGCTGGGCGATAACGCCCTTCTTGCGCAGTTCTGCACCAATGTCCTGATTGTCAAAGGTGGCCTTGGACTGCTTCAGGAGCGTGTAGGCGGTGGGGGTCAGAATAAGCACGCGGTCAGATGCGGGCACTTCTGCATCATCCATCTGGGCATTTGCCGTGATGATCTCGGTATAGATGTTTTCAGCGGTCAGGGCTGCGGCTTCCGGCTTAATGCCTGCATTTGCTGCCATCACGCTGTAAACATAGGAGTCGATCTCCGGGAACACCTTCTCACGCTGCTGCCGTGCCAGAGCGCTGGCGGCTGCAACCTGCATCTTGGTTTCGTCCGTGTCCATCTTGTCCACCTCGAACGTGAAAGAACGATCTTTGTTGATCGTGAATGTCTCGGTGGTGGCCTGCAGGGTGCTGATCGTGCCATACTGGGACTTGTTGCCGTCCAGAATGGGGCCGTTGCGGTTGAAGTCCTCCATATCGGTGGTTTTGACCTTATACAGCTTGATGGTCTTTGCACCGTCAAAGCTGAAATCCTTGTTGGTTACAAGGCTGGTCTTGCTCTCGGAGTAAAACTGTTCGTCTGTATATGCCTGGAACTGGGTTGCTAACTCAATAGCCATTTATAGATCCTCTTTCAGTTGTTCAGACCGAAAGCCCGCTTTAACTCAGCGTCTTTGTCTTTGCCCTGAGAAAGCCACATCGGCGGGGTGTCCACCTTTGCGCCGGTGGTCGTGGTGGTGACGGTGTACCCGTTGCCGGTGACGCTCTGCACCGCCTTTACAGCAGTCTTGAACGCTTCCGGGTCGCTGGTGTCCAGCTTATCCAGCAGCGCCGTGCTGATATGGTTATCAGTCAGATACTGCTTGCAGGCTTCCCGGGCTTCCCACTGGTTGAAGCGCTGGCTCTTGGCTTCCAACGCTTCCTCGCGGGCTTTCAGGTCTTTTTCTCGTGCGTCAAGGTCGCCCACGCGCTCGGCACTCTTGGAGCGCTCACGGGCAAGCCGATCTGCAACGATGGTATTTAGTTCGGATTGGGTAAACATCCGCTCAGAGCCGTTATTTTCGGGCTGCTGGGCGGCGCTTGGGGTAGTGGTGGGATTCTCCATTGATAGCACCTCATTTTCCGTATGAGTAGACGTAAAAAGCAGCAGGCGGCAAACCTTATGCCGCGCATGGTGCACCGGGGAAAGGAAAAGCCCGGTGCAAGGGGTATGTCCGCTCCTGCAATGCTGGGCGCTCTGATCGTGGGTCATGGCACACCCACAGCCAGACCGTGCAGCAAAGAGCAGTCAGGAGCCGGACGGCGCTATAAGCCGCCTGCTATGCTCAGTATACCACATTGCGTTGTAAAATGCAAATATAATGCTATGAAATGTCAATTTGTTGCTACATTGTGTTTCTGCTGGGACAACTGTAAACTGTATGCGCCGTAGCTCATGCCCATAGCGTCAGCCATAGCGGCCACTTCGCCCAGTGACAGCCGTTCGCCGTGTTCCAGATGATATGCAGCCCATGCCAGAGTTTTTACGCGGTTCCGCTCCCGTTCATCCTGGGCTTGCTTCATCTCGCAGTCAAGACAGCGGATTCCCGGTGCAAACTGGTACATCACAGCCCCACAGACAGGGCATTTCTTGAGCCTTTTCTTCATGGTATCGAATGACCTCCGGCAAATAAAAAGAGCGCACAGCGGCTTGCTGGGCCGTCACACGCTCTCAGGGGTGGGGGTGGTGCTCCGTACTCCACGCATCACCGTTAAATTTTACGCATTGTAATGGTCTAAAAGAGCGTTCGTATCACGCTGCTATTGTACCATAAAACGGACTTAACCGCAAGAATATCACCTTACAATGTCATTCTTTGGCTTCTTCTTTCTCGTAGTCGTCCAGCCATGCTTCCACGGTGGGAATATTCATCGGCGGCGGGGCAACAACGGTGTTGGTCACTGCATCTGCGATAAAGAAAGTGAAAGTGTGCTCGTCAAAACGGACGTCCAGACCAAAAGTATGGGCACGCTTCATCTGCTCAATAAGCCGGATCATCCCTCGCTGTTCGTCCTCGTCCAGCTTCTCAAAAGCCACGCACAGGGCTTCTAAAGATTCTTCTCTCGTCATGTTGCACACCCCCTTACCGGATGCCGCTGAACCACATCACAGCGGCACCCACGAAGAACATCAGCGCCACAGGGGCGACACAAGAAAATTGATAAGCGGTGTAACCAAACATTGAAAATCCCTCTTCTTTCTGCTAAAATGAGGGCGGGAAACATTACTGCAATGCGTTGTCCCGCCATTTGCCGCCCGTCCCTGTTGGCGCAGGGAAAGGCGGCTTTCTGTTTGTCGGCGGTCTTGGGCTTACTGCTGGGGCAGGTCGCTCACCCTGACAGACAGAACCGGCACGCCTTCAGCGTTCACCATCGGAACAATCTTCAGCTCTGCGCTGGGTTCTTTGGCGTTAGGCTTGTCATGGAACAGCAGAACAACGCCCTCGCTAGGGTCGCACCCATCTTCTTCATGCAGCGGCTTCAGCAGGCCGAAGTAGTTGGGCAGCATCGAAGAAATAGAATCGGTGTCAAGATCAACGTCCGGGTTAAAGCCGGGCGTATAGTTGATGTCGGGCAGTCCCAGTGCTGCACGCACCATCACAGGGTAACGCGTAGCCAAACGATAGGCATTCAGCTGCGCCGCGTCTGCACACTTCCGTGCCAGCTCTGCCAGAGTAACCACCGCCTGCCCATCAACTGCCAGCAGTTCCGCTGCGTCCAAGAAGTCGGCGTATGCACGGTGAAACTCTGCACTGTTCTCATAGCGGATAAGATCGTCCATCTTAACGATCTCATTGGCAGCGCACTGGGTATCGTTGACGGTCTGGGGCTGCTGTTCTTCGTCACAGATGAACGTGCCGATCACAGAGCCGTCCGGGGTAATGGTCAGCAGGTCGGAGTAGCCCTCGTAGGCACTTTCAAAGGTCAACAGGGTGTTGCCCTTCTCATTGCGGGATGCATTCAGCAGCTTCTCGCCGTTCAGGCACTCGCCGATGGTGTCAACGCTGGTGGTGTTGAAAAAATGCTTCATTTCGTTCATGGTTTCGTCCTTTCTTCGCCACTACTGGCGAAACAAAAATTATTATGAACACGGCCAGTTTAGGCCGGGTCGGCTTAGTTGGTGCGGGTCATGCGCTCCACATAGACCCAGATCAGGCGCAGTTTGCGCAGATCAGCCTTTTCCAGCAGCTTGGTAATAGCGGCAATGTAGCCGGTGCGGTTGATGTCGTTCATGTGTTCACCCCCTTCCATTGCCACAGGTGGCAACAGTAAAACGCTGGGTCTTGGTATCAAAATCAAGGTACGGATAGCAGATCACCCGGCCTTCGGTTTTGGCTCGTCCTCAAAAAAATACAAGCCAATTTCGCTTGTAGGGATGTCCAGAGCCTTGCACAGGCCGGAAATATCCCGCGCGGTAAAAGGCAGCCTGCCCGTCATTCGCGCTGTCAGGGTGCTGGGCGGGATGCCTGCCCGCCGGGCGGCTTCAGCCTGCGTCAGCTCGCACTCCGCGAAGCGCACACGCAGTTTGTGAAATTTGCGGTACATCGTTCATCCCTCACTTTCTACCAGTTCTTCCAGCGGTACGCCCAGCGCGGCAGCAATGCGCTTTGCCGTGTTGGCGTTGACGCTACCGCCGTTCATTGCTTTACTAAGGCACGGACGGGAAAGCGTCATTTCCTGTGCAAGCTGAATCTGCGTCTTGCCGGTGCAGATGAGTGCACATTTCGCTTTTTGCTTATTGAATCGCACTATGTTCATCTCCTTACAGCCGGTTTTTTGTTTACGTTTGACTGCATATAAATCATAGCATACTTTTTGTGTGATGTCAATAGTAAACATTTTTCTTTTTGTTTGCGTAAACATTGTAAACACTTCTTCCACATGGTAAAATAAATTGGGTAGGTGATATAATGATAACTTTTGGTCAGCTTATGCAAAAAAAGCGAAAGAGTGCCGGGCTTACACAAGAACAAGTTGCCGAAAAAATGGGTGTCAAGCGCGCCACTTATGCACAATATGAATCTGACAAGCGAACCCCTAAAACATTAACATTGAAAAAAATAGCGGATGCACTTGGGTGCCCAATAGATGATTTAATAGCATATAATGAAGTTTTAGAGGATCTAGCAAGTCCAAAAAGTAGAGCCGATACAATTATTGATTGCTTAACCGATGAGGGAGTAAAAAACTTTCTTGAATACGGCGATATGCTAGTAAGTAATGATAAATTTTTCAATCCAAATGCTCCTATTGCTCCTGTAGATATGAAATATTTAACACGGTTTGGCGGTTCCCCTGATGCAAAAAAATAAAGCCCGCTGCACAGAGCACAGCAGGCGGCGGGTGGTGGCCGAAAAATCGGCTGTCAAGGGGTCTCCTCAAAAATGAGGACACCCACTGACGGGCAATCATTGACATAGAAAGGGGGGTGCAGCCAGATGAACAAGAGAACGAACACCGCGCAATGGGAAGAAAAATACCAGCGCTGGCGCATAGCCGTGCAGAAAGACGGCGTGCGCAAGCAGTTTTACAGCTCCACGCAGGGCAGGACAGGGCAGCGGGAAGCCAATGCAAAGGCTGATGCTTGGCTGGAAAATGATATTGCAGTCAAGGCCGGACGGGTCGAGAACGTCTATCAGCTATGGATAGATGATCTCAAACTTACCACCAGCACAGGCAACTGGAAGCCCGTAGAAAGCCGGTGGCGCACCTGGGTGCTGCCGATCATCGGCAAAAAGAAGGTCAACACCCTTACAGACCGGGACTTGCAAACCATCATCAACAAGGCCGCTGCCGCCGGGAAGAGCCGCAAAACCTTGCAGCTGATTGCCAGCGATCTCCGGGCATTCTGCAAATACTGCCGCAAAGCAAAGCTCTCCACGTTCCTGCCGGAGGATGTACAGATACCCGCCAGCGCCCGTTATAAGGGCAAGAGCGTGTTGCAGCCTGCCGATCTGGTAAAGCTGTTCAGCATTGATACAACGCTTTACAGGGGCAAACGGGTGCATGATGACTTTATACATGCCTACCGCTTCCAGACGCTTACAGGCTTGCGGCCCGGGGAGCTGTTGGGGCTGCGCTGGGCAGACGTGCAGGGCAACACGGTGAATGTGCGCCGATCTATCAACATCCACGGTGAGGAAACACAAGGCAAAAACCAGAATGCAATCCGGTCTTTCGTGCTGTCTGGCCTTGCCCGTGCCGTGCTGGAACAGCAGCGGGCAGTGACAGGGACACGGGAAAGCGTGTTTGAAATCAGCAGCGAACTGTATTACTGGAAGCGCTGGCAGGCCTATTGCAAGGCGAACGGCATTGACAGAATATCAGTGTATGAGCTGCGGCACACCTTTGTCAGCGTGGTCAAGACGCTGCCAGAGGGCGAAATCAAAGAGCTGGTAGGCCACAGCCAGAACATGGACACCCTCGGCCAGTACTCCCACGCTCTCACCGGGGACGCGGAAAACACCGCCCAGGCCGTCAATGCTGCTTTCCTCAAGCTGCTGGAAAACGGCTGATTTGTAACACACTTTTTAACACACAGTTGCTTCCAACATTCTTGTATAGTGCACAGAATGATACACGATTCACGATAAAAATAGCGCTGGCAAGAGGATAAAATCTGACGTTTTACAGCGTTAGAACGTGGTTTATTAGTTCGATTCCCATTGCCCGCTCCATACAAAAAAGCGCCGTGGCCTTTTGGGTCACGGTGCTTTTGTTTTGCTTTATCGGTCCCACTTATCGCACAGGGCATTGATCTGGTCGGCAAACTTGGCAAGGTCTTTGTTTGCGCCGCCCTCGTTGTGCTCGATGACCCGCAGCAGGCGCTTGCCGGCGCTGACCAGCCGCTGGAACACACTGGCCGCACGGCTCTGGCCTTCATTGGCCTTGTGCTCAATGCGGACGCGCATGCCCTCCTGCAGGCATACGGCTCCCTCGGCTCCGATGGCCCACTGTGCGCCGTTGTAGGGTGCGCAGGCAGTGAAGCCCTGTTCCGTCAAGGTCTGCACAAAGTGGTCCTCGGTCTCATCTTCGCCGTGCATCACGAACACACGCTTTGGTTTCTGCTCAAAGGAGTTCACCCACCGCAGCAGACCTTCTCTGTCCGCATGGCCGGACATGCCGGTGAGCTGGCACAGTTCTGCCTGCACCTCAATAGGTTCACCGAACAGTTTTACCGTCGTGGCACCTTCCAGCAGGGTGCGGCCCAGCGTGCCCACCGCCTGATAGCCCACGAACAGAATGGTGCACTCCGGCCGCCACAGATTGTGCTTGAGGTGGTGGCGGATGCGGCCTGCCTCGCACATACCGCTGGCCGAGAGGATGACCTTTGGCACGCGGTCTGCATTGATCATGCGGGATTCATCACTGGTCACCGTGACGCGCAGCCCCGGGAAGGTGATCGGATCAATGCCTTTTTCCAGCAGAGCGCGGGTGTCCGCATCAAAGCAGTCCGGGTCGGTATCTTTAAAGATGCGGGTCGCCTCGATGGCGAGCGGGCTGTCAATGTACACCGGGAAGTTGCCGTGTCCCTTCACAAGGCCCTTTTCCTTGATCTCACGGATAAAGTAGAGCATCTCCTGCGTGCGGCCCACCGCAAAGCTGGGAATGACCACATTGCCGCCCCGGTCAAAGGTGCGCTGCAGGATCTTCGTCAGTTCGCTCACATAGTCCGGCTTCGGGCCGTGGCTGCGGTCGCCGTAGGTAGATTCCATAAAGGCGTAGTCCGCCTCTTTGATGTAAGCAGGATCCTTGATGATGGGCTGATCCAGATTGCCGATATCACCGGAGAATACCAGCTTGGTCGTGGTCTCACCCTCGGTGATCCAAAGCTCTATGCTGGCCGAGCCAAGCAGATGGCCCACATCCACAAAGCGGGCTTCAATGCCCGGTGCAAGCTGGAAGCGCTGCTCATAGGCCTTGCCCACAAACAGCTTCATGGCTGCTTCAGCATCCTGCACAGTATACATCGGTTCCACCGGTTCTGCGCCGGAGCGCTGGCCCTTGCGGTTTTTCCACTCCGCTTCAAATTCCTGAATATGGGCCGAGTCCCGCAGCATGATGCCGCACAGCTCCACCGTGGGGTTCGTGGCATAGATCTTGCCGCGGAAGCCGTTGCGCACCAGCAGCGGCAGCATACCGGTATGGTCGATGTGTGCATGGGTGGCCAGCACCCAGTCGATCTCGCCGGGTGCCACCGGGATGGGCTGGTTCTCGTATACGTCCTTGCCCTGCTCCATGCCGCAGTCGATCAAAAAGCGCTGCCCAGCCGCTTCGATCAAAGTGCAGCTGCCGGTGACCTCATGGTTCGCGCCCAGAAATGTGATCTTCATAAAAACACCTCCGGCTTTATTTCTTCTGTACCCTTAGTATAGCATATTCTAAAGGTACACGCCGCACAAATCGCATGGCTTTTCTCAGGCATTTTGCCGAAAGGTTGAAAAATTTTTTATACAATCTTGACAAACCACCCCTTTCTGTTATAAACTTAAACTTGTATGACGTTCGTTCGTATTTTATGAGTTTTAATAATAGAGAGGTTGAATTTTATGGTTCGTAACGATTTGCGCAACGTTGCCATTATCGCTCACGTTGACCACGGCAAGACCACCCTGGTGGACGCAATGCTGCGTCAGAGCGGCGCATTCCGCGATAATCAGGTCGTGGCTGAGCGCGTCATGGACAGCGGCGATATCGAGCGTGAGCGTGGCATTACCATTTTGGCCAAGAACTGCTCCTGCACCTACAAGGGTGTCAAGATCAATATTGTCGATACTCCGGGCCATGCCGACTTTGGCGGCGAGGTGGAGCGCGTGCTGAAGATGGTCAACGGCGTTCTGCTGCTGGTGGACGCTGCCGAGGGCTGCATGCCCCAGACCCGTTTTGTGCTGCAGAAGGCTCTGCAGCAGAACCTGAGTCTGGTGGTGGCCATCAACAAGATCGACCGCCCCGATGCCCGCATCAAGGAAGTCATCGACGAAGTTCTGTACCTGCTGATGGATCTGGGCGCTACCGATGAGCAGCTGGACTGCCCCATGCTGTTCTGCTGCGGCCGTGATGGCACCGCAAGTCTGGACCCCGATGTGCCCGGCACCGACCTGATCCCTCTGTTCGATACTCTGCTGAGCACTATCAAGCCGCCTGAGGGCGACCCCGAGGCTCCCTTCCAGATGCTGGTGTCCTCTGTGGACTACAACGACTTTGTGGGCCGCATCGGCATTGGCCGCATCCAGAACGGCGTTGCCAAGGTGGGCGAGGAAGTTGTCGTCTGTGACTGGCACAATCAGGATCTGAAGATGCGCGGCCGTCTGACCAAGCTGTACGACTTCCAGGCCAATGGCCGTCAGCCGTGCGATAACATCACCGCCGGCGATATCGTGGCATTCTCCGGCCTGCCCGACGTGACCATCGGCAATACCCTGTGCAGCCCCTCCAATGTAGAGCCGCTGCCCTTCGTGAAGATCAACGATCCTACCGTTGAAATGACCTTCTCCGTCAACGACAGCCCGCTGGCCGGCCGCGAGGGCAAGTACGTCACCAGCCGCCAGATCCGTGACCGTTTGCAGAAGGAGCTGCTGAAGGATGTCGCTTTGAAGGTGGAGGATTCCGCCACCACCGATTCCTTCCGCGTTATGGGCCGTGGTGAGATGCACCTGTCCATCCTGATCGAGACCATGCGCCGTGAAGGTTATGAGCTGCAGGTCTCTCCCCCGCACGTTCTGACCAAGGTCATCGACGGCAAGACCTATGAGCCTATGGAGCATGTCGTCATCGATGTGCCCACCCAGTATCAGGGCGCTGTCATGACCGGTCTGGGCCAGCGCAAGGCTATCCTGCAGCAGATGGAATCTCTGGGCACCGACCGCGTGCGTCTGGAGTTCCGTATGCCCAGCCGCGGCCTGTTCGGCTACCGCAACCAGTTCCTGACCGATACCCACGGCGAAGGCATCATCAACCAGATCTTCGACGGTTACGATGTCTGGGCTGGCATGATTGCCAACCGCTCCACCGGTTCTCTGGTCAGCTTTGAGACCGGCGAGGCTGTCACCTACGGTCTGTTCAATGCTCAGCAGCGTGGCACCCTTCTGGTGGGCGCTGGTGAAAAGGTCTACGAGGGCATGGTCATTGGCTACACCGCTTCCGGCGAGGACGTGGATGTCAACGTCTGCAAGACCAAGCACCTGACCAACACCCGTGCATCCGGCTCCGATGATGCTCTGCGCCTGATCCCCATTAGCAAGCTCAGCCTGGAAGGCTGCCTGGAATTCTTGGCACAGGACGAGCTGCTGGAGGTCACTCCTGAAAATCTGCGCATCCGCAAGCAGATCCTGAACCACGAGCAGCGCATGAAGGCCAAGAGCAAGCTGAAATAAGCCTTTCCTTCTTTTATAATATGTACTTTACCGTCCTGCAGCGTTTCAAAACACTGCAGGACGGTTTTATTTTGCCAAAAATGATTTATTTTTTAAAAAAAGGCTTGCAAAAGGCATTCTTATGCGGTATAATATCTTTCGCAGTCACAAATGTGATCTGCCTCTTTAGCTCAGTCGGTTAGAGCACCTGACTGTTAATCAGGGTGTCGCCTGTTCGAGTCAGGCAAGAGGCGCCAGAAGAAAAGGCAATGTTCCACAGAACATTGCCTTTTTTGTTTGTCCCATACTACACCCTTTTTCTGTACAGCCATGCAGTCGTGTTTCTCCTCTGTTTTTTGGGCTTCTCTGTCCCAAAAACACAGCATCCATGCGAAAAAAGCATCAAGCATAATGATTTCTTAAAATTTGACTACTTGAAGAAGATGTCACATTGTGGTATACTGCTTATAAGCTTTGGGAATTTGTATCTGTTTTTCCAAAGTCCGGCACACAGATCAAAGGGTAGGTGCTCCCTTCTTTTGATAGCAGCCGACCGGTGTTTTGTCATGGTTCTCCGCAGGACAGGACAAAGCACCGGTCTCTGTGCTGTTGTTTCAGGCTCCGGCTCTTTTCACGTTGTCAGATCTGCGGCAGGCCGCTTCTTCAAAACGCCTGCCGCTGTTTGAATAAATTTGTATATGATCAAAGGAAGCATCTATGCGTTATACCTATGTCCGGCAGCACGACACTACTGACTGTGCGGCTGCCTGCCTCGCAATGGTGTGCCTCCATTACAAAAAGGAAGTTACCATCACCCGCCTGCGCGATATGATGGGTACCGACCTGAAAGGCACGAACCTTGTTGGTTTGCAGAAAGCCGCTAATGAGTTGGGTTTCACCACTGCAGCGGTTCGCGTAGACCGTGAAAATTTCCTCAGCGATTTCTCGCTGCCCTGCATTGCGCAGGTCATCACCGATCAGGGTCTGGCCCACTTTGTGGTTGTCTTTAAAAAGACCACCATCAAAGATGACGGTGAGCGTCGTCGGCACATGCTGAAAGAAGCCGAAGCCGCCAAGGAAGATGAGAAGAACGGCAAAAAACACAAGTGCAAGGATTATGTCGTGATCGGCGACCCCGGCAGCGAGCTGAAAAAGATCTCTCTGGATGAGTTCTACAAGAACTTTACCGGTGTTCTGCTGCTGATGAACCCCACCTCGGAGTTCAAGGGCGGTAAGATCGAAAAGGGCGGCATGTTCAAGCGTTACGTTGACCTGTTGCTGCCCCAGAAAAAGCTCTTTGCCTATGCGATCCTGAGTTCTCTGATCGTTACGATCCTGGGCATTGCCTCCTCCATGTTCAACAAGATCCTGATGGACGAGGTCTTGCCATATGGCCTAGACAATCTGCTGGTCACGCTGATCCTTGTGTTCAGCATGGTCAGCATCACCAATACGCTGGTGGGCTTTGTCCGGCAGTGGGTTCTGATCCACCTATCCATCAAGATCGATATTCCGCTGATGCTGGGTTACTTCGGGCATATCTTCCGTCTGCCCATGAAGTTCTTTGCCACCCGCAAGACTGGTGATATCACCACCCGTTATTCGGATGCAAACACCATCAAATCCATCTTTACCAGCATTGCGCTGAGCCTGATCATGGATATCTCGATGGCCATTATCACCGGTATCATCCTGTTCCGCATGAATGCGATGCTCTTCTCGATCTCGCTGTTCATGGCTCTGGTCAGCATTCTGCTGGTGCTGATCTACAAGCAGCCTTACAAAAAGATCAACGAAGAGACCATGGTGCAGTCTGCTGCACTGAACAGCCAGATGATCGAAAGCCTGCGCGGCATTGAGACGGTCAAGTGCAACGCCAACGAGGATACCGAAATGGAGAACCTCGAGCGTGAGTACATCAAGAGCCTGAAGATCAGCCTGCGCTCCAGCAAGATCAGCACCACGCAGGGCCTGATTTCCTCCTTCATTTCCACCGGTTTCAGCATGCTGACCACCTATGTGGGTATCAGTCAGGTTCTGAAGGGGGAGATGACACTGGGCGGATTCATGGCCTTCAGCACGCTGTCCTCTTACTTTACTTCCCCGCTGAGCAACCTGATCGGTCTGCAGATGCAGATTCAGGAGGCCAGCATTTCCATGAAGCGTCTGGGCGAGATCATGGATTATCCCTCCGAGACGGTCGGCGACGAAGACCGCACCGATCTGGACAAGGTGGAGGGCGATATCGAGTTCAAGGATGTCACTTTCCGTTATGGCAACCGTGCTCCTGCACTGGATCACATCAGCTTTACCATTCCGGCCGGTAAAAAGGTCGCGCTGGTGGGCAGCAGCGGCAGCGGCAAATCCACGATCACCAAGCTTCTGCTTAAGTATTATGAGCCGGAAGATGGCGAGATTGACTTGAACGGTGTGAATCTGGCTGAATACACCAATGACTCTGTCCGCCGCGCAATTTCTTATGTGCCGCAGAACGTTGAGCTGTTCAGCAAGACCATTTATGATAACATCCGCGTTTCCCGTATGGACGCTACGATGGACGAAGTCAAGGAAGCTGCCAAGAAGGCAGATGCTCACGACTTTATCCGTCATCTGCCCCTGCAGTATAACACCTATCTGGAAGAAGCAGGCAACGGTCTGTCCGGCGGTGAAAAACAGCGCATTGCGCTGGCACGCGCTTTCCTGAAAGATTCCAACCTCTACATTCTGGATGAATCCACCAGTAATCTGGACTTTGCTACGGAAAATCTGATCTTCAACATGATCTACGATCAGCTTGCAGATCGTTCCATGCTGATCGTAGCTCACCGCCTGTCCACCGTTCGTGACTGTGATCTGATCCTTGTGATGGACCACGGCAAGATCGTGGAACGCGGCACGCACGATGAGCTGCTTGCCAAGGAAGGCAAGTACTACGAGCTGTGGAACATGCAGCAGGGTATCTACCGCAGCAAAAAGGCAGAGCCCAAGCAGTCTGTCATGCAGGCCGTGGTGGAAGAGGATGACGACGGTGAGTCGATCACCTATTGATGTGTTTGCAGCCGGGTGCATACCCGGTTACATATGAAAGGGAGTCATTCATGATGGATAGCTTGATTTGACATAGTTTTGCTGTGTCAGATAAAAAAGAGCTAGAAAGACTTTCTGTTTAGTAGAAGTAGATGGTGTTATCCCGAACAGGCCCCGCCTGCTCAGGTAACTATGCCTCACTATGGTGTGCCCGGAGGCAAAATGCCTCCGGGCACATTTTATTTGCAAGATCCCTATTACTTTTATAAGTAGTAGGCGATCGGGAGCGGAGAGGAAGCTGCTCTCTGCAGCGGTTTTCTCCCCTTTCTCGATTGCCTATTACTGCCTCTTCTGAGGTAAATCTGAAAAGGAACCGAGGTATTCAACATGAAAGAGATCAAAGTAGCCGAGAACAAGACCCTGAAGCTCACCAATGTGCTCTCCCGTGAGATCCATCCGGAAGAGATGGCCAGTCTGCCCGTGGTGCTGACCCAGATGCACAACTTTATCAAGAGCAACAACGCACAGCCCATTGGCCCCATTGTGCAGGCCATGGTGGTTGGTGAGGACCGTCAGATGCACCTGTACATGATGCAGCAGGCTACCCAGTTCATCGGCCAGATGGAGCAGGACTACCATATGGATGCTGTTCTGCGCGTGAAGAACTGCCTGTATGCCCACTACACCGGCCCCATGCCCGAAAGCCAGCTGGCTTCCTACAAGCTGCAGGTCCACGCTTTTGAGAATGAGCAGAAACTGACCGGCACCTCCTATACCATCTATGTCAATCAGGATGAGGATGATGCCGTGGTCGATGTCTTTATGGAGACCAAGTAATTATGACGATTAAAGTTCAGAACCTTTCGGATCTGCAGGACCGCCGCATCATGATGGAAAAAAAGCTGCCACCTTATGGCTACGCTTTTGTCATTCTGGTGGGCATCTTCATGCTGTTTCTGGTGGTGTGGAGCACCCATACCAACCGCATTTATGTCAGCCAGAACGCAGGCACCGTGCAGGCCAGCAATAAAACCTATATCATGTCCAGTTATTCCGGCTCCATTACCGAGATGTATATTTCGGAGGGCAGCTATGTGAACGAGGGCGACCTCGTGGCCCACATCAAGAGCACGGATATCGACATGCAGCAGGATAACCTGGAAAGCCAGCTCAAGATCTACCAGACCCAGCTGGACCAGTACAACAAGCTGCTGCAGTGCGTGCAGGATGATACCAACTACTTCAGCGAGACAAACCCCGAAGATCAGCCCTACTACTATCAGTACGAGACCTACAAGAGCCAGGTCTCTCAGAAGACCTTTGATGCCACGGCCTATCAGGCTGCCGGTTACTCCGATGCTCAGATCAAGACCATGATGGAGCAGAGCCAGAGCGAAGTAGAAGCTCTGTACTACTCCACCATGCAGTCCATCTCCCAGAGCATTACCAGCGCACAGAGCAACGTGGACAACGTTCAGGCTCAGCTCGATGCCTTGAACACCGGTGCCAACGATTACTACATCTACGCCCCCACCTCCGGTGTGATCCACATGGATACTCCTTACAAAGAGGGCATGGTGCTGAGCGCAGGCTCCCCGCTGGCCACTGTTGCCAGCGAGAACGACGATCTGGAGATCGTTGCCATGGTCACCGTGAATGACCGCCCGCTGCTTCATGTGGGTGACCCGTGCAAGATCGCCATTACCGGCCTTTCGGAGTATTCCTATGGCACCCTGACCGGCACTGTAACGGCCATTGACAGTGACGTGACGGCCAGCTCCAACGCTTCCTACTATAAGATGACCATTAAGCCCGATGCCACTTATGTGGTGAGCCGCAGCGGCGACAAGGTGGATCTTTCCAACGGCATGAGCGTTACTGCCCGCGTGGAGTACGATCAGGTCACCTATTTCGAGTACGCAATGGAAGCCCTGGGCGTTCTGTTCCGCTAAACCGGAGCTGTGCTGACTGCCAGCCGCCGTTATATCACCCAAAGAGGTACACTTACTATGAAATCAACCGCAAAAAAACTGGCCGTCTGTGCGGCAGCGCTCTGCCTGCTGGCCTGCGGCACAGCTGTGTCTGCGGCCGCAGCAAGCCCTGTCTCCGGCCTTGCCCTGAGCGGCGTTGCCATGCCGTGGGATCAGGACGTGCCTGCCGAAAGCATTGAGGCCGGCAGCTATACCGCCAACATGCTGCTGGGTTCCTCTCAGCAGCTGTCTCCTGTGGTGCGTCCGCGCAACTCTACCGACTCGGTTGTCTTTATCTCGGACGATACTTCCATTCTGACTGTGAGCAACTCCGGTGTCGTGCAGGCTGTGGGCGTAGGCACCACCCGCATCACCGCTGCCGCAGGCAACCAGATCTGTGCCTACACCATCGTTGTCTCCATGGATTCTTCCATGATCGTTACCGAGATGGACCTTTCCCTTTCCTCCAACACCATCTATGTTGGCAACTCGGTCTCGGCACAGCTGCAGGTGCGGCCTACTTCGGCTTCCAACTATGCCACCGTCGCCCTGACCTCTTCCAATGAGAAGGTCGCCACGGTGAACAATTTCGGCCGTGTTACCGGCATTGCCCCCGGCACCGCCACCATTACCGCTACCTGCGGTTCGGTGACTGCTACCACCAATGTCACGGTCATGAGTATTCCCAACTCCAGCACCGGCACCGCCAGCACTGGTTCTTCCAACAGCGGTCAGGTCGTCACGGTGAATCCTTCCTACGTTGTGCTCAAGCCCGGTGCCACCCGCACCCTGACCGCCAGTGTCAAGCCTTCTTCCGCTTCCCAGAAGTTCACCTATAAGTCCGCCAACAGCAACATTGCCACGGTCAGCCCCAGCGGCGTGATCACGGCTGTGGGCACCGGCGCTACTTCCATTACCGTTTCCAACGGCACTGCATCCGCCATGGTCACGGTCATCGTCAACCGTTCGGCTGCATCTTCTTCCGATAATTCTTCGGACAGCAGCTCCACCGAATCGGATAACGATGCTCCTATCGAGATCGATCCCGTTGTGCAGGCCATTCAGGACAGTGAGGACAACGAGATCGTTTTCACACAGGCTGAGGTGCCTACCGTGACCGGTGATATCCTCAATGCGCTGCGCACCACCGGCAAGACCCTGTGCGTGGTGGGCGATGGCTACACCATGCAGATTGCAGGCAGCGGTGTCAAGAGCACCACCAGTGAGCTGGACACCATGCTCACCCTGACTGAGTCCGATCAGGGCATCGAGTTTGAGCTGGACAAAGGCAAGGCTCTTCCCTGCTCGGTGCGCATCGATCTGGATGTGAGCACCTATACCCGCCTGTATCTGTACAACGCCGTCTCCAACAAGTGGCAGTACCTGAACAGCTACACCGACGGCATCATCACTGCCGATACTGCAGGCCGTTATCTGCTGACCAACCAGAACCTGAAATTTGCCAATATCAACTGGACCTTCTTCATTGCCGGTGGTGTTGTAGTGGTTCTGATCGGCATTGCATATGTTGTGCTGAAAAAGCGCTACTGGTTCTGGTAATTTTCAAAACCACTCTTTCATGAAACAGTAAGACCCTCTCTGAGTGTGATATGCTCCCCCTAGAGTAGACAGAGTAAAACAAAAACTCTGCGTACTCTGGGGGTATTTTTATATCAAGAAAGAACAATCACTTTTGCACAAAAAATTCGCCGTTTCCTTGTGGAAACGGCGAACAAAAACTTATATTATTTCTCTGTCTACCTGACGGAGCGCACTTCAATGGAACGCCTGGGCTTTGTTTGCATTATGATGTCTGCCTTCGTTACTTTTCAATGGGCTGCGAGGGCTTCCAGTCCTTGTAGTTCTCGTAGCGGCTCTCGCGGATCTTGGTGTGGGACCAGATCTCGTCCGCCGTGGGCTGCCAGTTGGCCGCATAGTTCTTGCACTTCTCGCACAGGTGCTCCACGCTCTCCGGCGACTGCAGGTCGGTGCTGTGGGCACCGGTCTCGTGCACCATCTTCTGCAGCAGTTCGGGGTTTTCCAGCATCGGGCAGGGACGCAGATGGTTCTTGTTGAAGGGCTGGCCGTTGTGATAAGCCATGAACAGCGGGCTGTGCAGAATTTCCAGAATGCTCTGGTCGTGGATGTTTGCATTGGAGTAGTGGATGAACACGCACGGCTCTGCGTCACCGGCAGAGTTGATGTGGAAGTAGTTGCGTCCGCCGGCAATGCAGCCGCCCACGAACTCGCCATCGTTCTGGAAATCCATCGGGTAGAACGGGATATCGCACTCTTCCGAGCGCAGATAGCGGATGCGGTCGATCATATATTTGCGCTGCTCCGGGGTGGGCATCAGTTCCGGTGCTGCCTCGTTGCCAACGGGCATGTAGTGGAAGTAGAAGCCGAAGTGTGCACCCTTCTCGCACAGGAAACGCATGAACTCATCGTTGGTAACAGCTTCGATGTTATCGCGGGTGTAGCAGATGGACGTGCCGAACACGATGCCGTGCTCCTTGAGCAGATCCATAGCATGCATGACAGCGGCATAGTGCCCCTCACCGCGGCGGGCATCGTTGGTCTCCGGGGAGCCCTCGATGGACAGCATGAAGGCAATGTTGCCCAGACGCACCACCTCTTTGCAGAACGGCTCATCGATGAGGGTGGAGTTGGTGTAGATGGCAAACTGCACATCATTGTGCTTCTCGGCCAGCTTCAGGATATCAGCCTTACGCACCAGCGGCTCGCCGCCGGTCAGCATGTACAGGTACACGCCCAGCTCCTTGCCCTCGGTAACGATTTTGTCCATATCCTCAAAGCTGAGGTTATTCTTGTGACCGTATTCGCCGGCCCAGCAGCCCACGCAGTGCATATTGCAGGCGGAAGTGGGGTCGAACAGGATCAGCCAGGGGATGTTGCACTGATACTTCACGCGGTTCTCGCGGATGGTCTTGGTGCCGCGGAAGAAAGCCTCGTAGCCCAGATTCAGCGCCATGGTGCGGGCCACGTTGGGGTCGGTCTGATCCAGCACACAGTTGATGAGCTTGGACCACTTGCTGTCGGGGTCGGTCAGGGTCTGTCTGGCGTGTTCGTAGGCTTCATCGCTGAACGAACTGCCATAGAACTGCTTTGCAACATCCACCAGCTGTCCCACGGTTTTCTGACGGTCTTTATCGGCATGAGAAAGCACCACGTCCACCATTTTACCAACGGCAGCACGCTGCATTTTATGAGTCAGGCTCTCAATAGAAGTATTCATTATCCTTTTCCTCCAAACGGTATTTTTCGGAAATCTCTTTTTCTATTTCTATGCCATTACTCTACCATTCTATCCCACAAGTTTCCATAAACAGAAAAAGCGCCGTGATAGAAAACCCATCACGGTGCGGATTATGATAAAATTTTGTCGTTCTTCCGGTTCAACCGTCCTGTTCCAGATGGATCTTATTGCTGGCAAGGCGGCATAACGCGCGGCGCAGATCGCCCTGCAGCATCCGTCCCATACGTTCTACCATCACAGCGGGCTCGGTCTTCATATCCCGGCGGATCCATTCCAGCACCACGCCCACCAGCGCATATTTGTAAAAATCCACCACAAACTGCTTGTCATCGTCCTGCACGGTGATGTCGCGGCATTCGCGATCCGCAAATTCCTTCAGCATGGAGTCCAGAAGTTTGTACAGATACTGCTCCACCTGTTCACGACCCACAGAGCGGTATACGTTCAGTACCAGTGCTTTGTTATCCCGGATCTGGTGCAGGATGTCCAGAAATGCTTCGGTCCATGTATCAAAGCTCTGGCGGCCTTCCATCGTCTTGGCCGCATCTTCCATCAGGATCCAGTCCACCAGATCGTAAATATCCTTGAAGTGGTAGTAAAAGGTCATGCGGTTCACGCCGCAGTCCTCGGTGATATCGTTGATCGTGATCTTATTGAGGGGCTTTTCCAGCAGCAGCTTTTTCAGCGATGCTTCCAGTGCCCGCTTCGTTGTTTGTGACACAAAAACCTTCCTTTCCCAACCGTAGAAATTTTTCCCGCTGCGTACGGCGATTGGCAGCTTCGTACATTATAATACCGCAAAAGTCGTTCCGATTGCAAGCATTGATTCTGTCCATTTTGTAAACAAAGAATGCCTTCCTGCGTTTTCACTCCGGCAGTTTCTCGCTTCAAGAGCCGTTTCTCATCCCCCAAACCCCTTCCGGCGGTGTGAAATGCCTGCAAAAGCGGCTTCTTCCGGCAAAAAAGCGGAAAAGGCCCTTGATTTTATATTCCTCTGCGCTTAGAATGGGAGCAGACGGCTGTGATTGAAGTGCCGTTTTGAGGGAGGGTACAAACTATGATGGATACCATTGGTTTTCTGGGCTGCGGCAACATGGGTGGAGCTATCGCCCGTGCCGTTTGCAAAGCTGTTGACCCTAAGAAAGTTTTTCTGGCAAACCGCACTGCGGCCAAGGCACAGGCACTGGCCAAAGAACTGGGCTGCAAAACAGCCACCAATGCTGAGGTGGCCGGTGACTGCGACCTGATCTTTCTGGCGGTAAAGCCCCAGATGATGGAAGCTCTGCTCCAGCCGCTCAAGTTCACCTTTGACGAGCGCCCCAGCCGTTTTGTGCTGTGCAGCATGGCAGCGGGCCTTTCGATCGCCCGTATTCAGGAGATGGCCGGTGAGGACTTTCCTGTGATCCGCATCATGCCCAACACCCCGGCTTCGGTGGGCGAGGGTATGATCCAGTACTGTTCCAGCAATGTCACCGCTGAGGAAGAAGAAGCCTTCCTCAGGATCATGGCTCCTGCGGGCCGTCTGGATGCCGTGCCGGAAAGTCTGATCGATGCCGCCAGCTGCGTTTCCGGCTGCGGCCCGGCATGGGTGTACCAGTTTATTGAGGCTCTGGCCGACGGCGGCGTGGCCTGCGGCCTGCCCCGCGCCAAAGCGCAGGAATATGCCGCGCAGATGGTTCTGGGCAGCGCAAAGCTGGTGCTGGAAAGCGGAAAGCATCCCGGCGAACTCAAGGATGCTGTGTGCAGCCCCGGCGGCAGCACCATTCAGGGCGTGCGCGTGCTGGAAGAGCACGGCCTGCGCGGTGCGGTGATGGATGCCGTGATCGCCTCGTACAATAAGACAAAGGAAATGGGAAAGGGTTAAGGATATCATGCGCATCGTTGTAAAAGTAGGCACTTCTACTCTGGCATACGCCACCGGACGGCTGAACATCCGCCACACGGAACAGCTGGTCAAGGTGCTCAGCGACCTGAAAAACGAGGGCCATGAGGTCATTCTGGTGTCCTCCGGTGCCATTGGCATGGGCGTGGGCAAGCTCTCACTGCCAACCCGCCCAAAGGACACCACCACCAAGCAGGCCTGCGCCGCTGTGGGCCAGTGTGAGCTGATGTACACCTACGACCGGCTGTTCAACGCCTACAATCACACCGTGGCGCAGATCCTGCTCACCGGCGTGGACGTGGAGCACACCGAACGCCGCGTGAACTTTCAGAACACCCTGTCCCGCCTGCTGGAGCTGGGTGCCCTGCCCATCATCAACGAAAACGACACCGTTGCCACCGATGAGATCACCTCCATTGGCGACAACGACACGCTGGCGGCCATCGTGGCCTGCTGCGCCAAGGCTGACATGTTGGTGCTGCTGAGTGACATCGACGGCCTGTACACCGCCAATCCCCACACCCACACGGATGCAAAGCTCATCCCGCTGGTGGAGGAGATCACCCCCGAGGTGATGGCTCTGGCCGATGGTGCCGGTTCGGCCCTTGGCACCGGCGGCATGGCCACCAAACTGCGCGCTGCCCGCATGGTAACGGGCAGCGGTGCCGATATGGTCATTGCCAACGGCGCACACCCGGAGCTTTTGTACGACATTGCCGCAGGCAGATCCGCAGGCACCCGCTTTGCGGCCCGCAAGGAGGACTGAACACATGACCACACAGGAAATTCTGGAAGCCGCCCGCAGCGCCAAAAGTGCCCTTGCGCTGGCCGATAACACCGCCCGCAACGCGGCCCTGCTGGGCATGGCGGACGCTTTATGCGATGCGCAGAACCAGTCTGCCATCCTTGCCGCCAACGCCGAGGACATGGCTGCTGCCAAAGGGCACATCAGCGATGTGATGCTGGATCGTCTGGCCCTGACCGTTCCGCGCATCGAAGCCATGGCGCAGGGCATCCGCGAGGTTGCCGCCCTGCCCGACCCGGTGGGCCGGGTGCTGAATCGGGTAGAGCGCCCCAACGGGCTTGTCATTGAAAAGACGGCTGTACCCATGGGTGTGATCGCCATTATCTACGAGAGCCGTCCCAACGTGACCAGCGATGCCGCTGCCCTTGCCATCAAAAGCGGCAACGCCTGCATCCTGCGCTGCGGCAAGGAGGCATGGCGCAGTGCTCATGCCATCGTCACAGCCCTGCGGCAGGGCCTGAAAAAGGCCGGTCTGCCCGAGACAGCGGTCTGCCTGATCGAGGACACCACCCACGCTTCTGCCAACGCTCTGATGACCGCTGTAGGCTATGTGGATCTGCTGATCCCGCGCGGCGGTGCCGGGCTGATCCGTGCCTGCGTTCAGAACGCCAAGGTGCCCTGTATCCAGACCGGCACCGGCATCTGCCATATCTATGTAGACGACACTGCCGACCTTTCCAAAGCTCTGGACATCATCGAGAACGCCAAGGCCAGCCGCCCCAGCGTGTGCAACGCCGAGGAAGTGTGCCTTGTGCACTCTTCCATTGCCGGGCAGTTCCTGCCCCGTCTGGCCCAGCGGCTTGGCCCGGACCGTATTGCAAAGGGTCTGCACCCGGTGGATCTGCGGCTGGATAAGCGCGCAGCCGCCATTATCTCCGGCACCCCTGCCGGAGATAAGGACTTTGACACCGAATTTCTGGACTACATCCTCGCGGTCAAGGTCGTGGACAGCGTGGAGGAGGCCATCGAGCATATTGCTGAGCACTCCACCGGCCACAGCGAGGCCATCCTGACCCAGACACAGGCCCATGCCGATCTGTTCACTGCCGCAGTGGACAGCGCCGCCGTGTATGTGAACTGTTCCACCCGCTTTACGGATGGCGGTGAATTCGGCCTTGGATGTGAAATGGGCATTTCCACCCAGAAACTCCACGCCCGCGGCCCCATGGGACTGGCCGAGCTGTGCAGCTACAAGTATATCATCCACGGCAATGGTCAGATCCGCTAAAGCCCGCTGAACCCACCTTTCCAGTGCGGAAATCGGGAGTGAGCGTTTTCTCCATAATATTCATAATTTAGAAACGAAACTGAAAAGTTTTTTCCGAAACAGGCTGGTGCGATTTGCGCCAGCCTGTATTTTTGTTTTATTCCCATGAAATGTTCTTTCAGTAAAGACAAAAGCTGAATTATGTTTTCAATCTGCCTTTCCTGTTCGCTCACTGATATGGATGATTGTATCCCAGTTTTCTGCACTTCTCACAAAGATATAGTCTTACTTTCTCCATTTTGTTTTGTAAAAAGTACAAGAGCCCCCTTGACAGCCCCTATTTCGATGCGGTAAAATTATATTGGAAAACTTGATAACGATTTCACTTCATTTCACTTTCCAATGAGAAAGTTGTTCGTCACACACAACACTATACTTGGAACAAAGGAGAGAGCAATATGACGATCGCCATTCTTGCACACGATTCCCGCAAAGAGCTTGCACTGCAGTTCTGCACTGCTTACAGCGCCATTTTGTCCAAAAACACAGTCATTGCTACCGGCACCACCGGACGGATGCTGGCGCAGACTACCGGCCTGCCCGTGCACTGTTATCTCTCCGGGCGCTTGGGCGGTGTGCAGCAGATCACTTCCCGCATTGCGTGCGACGAAGTGGATCTGGTGTTGTTCTTCCGTGACCCGCTGAAAGCGGATGCCGCCAGCATCACCGAGCAGAATCTGCTCCGCCTGTGCGATATGCACAGCGTACCCATTGCCACCAACATTGCCACCGCCGAGGTCTTGCTGCGCGGTATGGATCAGGGCGACCTGGACTACCGCGAGGGGATGCATCCCGCTCTTGTGGAGCCCATGCCCACCGTGCAGCGCCACGCCGTGTGATGAATCGTGTATAGAGTATCGGGAAAGAGACAGCGCCGCAGGAAACTTCCTGCGGCGCTGTTGTTTTTTGTTTTGCTTTTATTTCAGTAAAGCCTGCAGCTTTTCCAGCCGGCGGACGGCTTCGTCCAGCACATCGGTGCCGCGGGCAAAGTGCATCCGGATCAGATGGTTCACCGGCTCCCGGAAGAAGCTGGAGCCAGGCACAGCGGCCACGCCCACTTCCCGGATCATCCACTCACAGAACTGCAGGTCGGTCCAGCCCTTGAACTGGGGCAGCGCCAGAAAATCGGAAATATCGATCATCACAAAATAGGTGCCCTGCGGAACATTGTGCTTCAGCCCCACACGGTCCAGTCCGGCCAGAAAATGATCGCGTTTTTCGGTGTAAAGGGCCTGCAGCTCTTCGTAATAGCTGGCGGGCATCTCCAAACCGGCCACAGCGGCCTCCTGCAGGGGTGCAGCCGCACCCACAGTGAGGAAGTCGTGCACCTTGCGCGCGCCCTCAATGACCTCTGCGGGTCCGATCAGATAGCCCAGACGCCAGCCCGTGATGGAGTAAGTCTTGGAGAGCGAGTTGCAGGTGATGGTGTGCTCAAACATGCCGGGCAGGCTTGCCATGCAGATATGCTCTGCCGGCGCATAAATGATATGCTCGTACACCTCATCCGTCACCACAAAGGCATCGTATTGGATGGCCAGCTTTGCAATGGCTTCCAGCTCGTCGCGGCGGAACACCTTGCCGCAGGGATTGGAGGGGTTGCACAGGATCAGCGCCTTGGCACCCTCGGCAAAGCCCTTTTCGATCAGGCTGATGTCAAACTCATAGGTGGGCGGCACCAGCGGGATATAGATGGGTTCCGCGCCCGAAAGAATGGCATCGGCACCGTAGTTCTCGTAGAACGGTGAGAAGATCATCACCTTGTCGCCGGGGTTGCAGATGGTCATCATGGCGGCCATCATGGCCTCAGTGCCGCCGCAGGTCACGCAGATCTCGGTGTTGGGGTCTACTTCGTGGTGCAGGGCAGGGCTGGTCTTTTTTGCCAGCGCCTCGCGGAAGTTTTGCGCGCCAAAGGTCACAGCGTACTGGTGCGGGCCTTTGTAAGCCGTTTCGGCCAGAGCGTCCAGCAACTGCTTCGGCGGGTCAAAATCCGGGAAGCCCTGCGAAAGGTTGATGGAGTCGTACTGATTGTTGATGCGGGTCATGCGGCGGATAACAGAATCCGTGAAGGTACCCACACGGTCACTTAAAACAGGCATGCGCTCTCCCCTTTTCAGCCCTTAAAATAAGCCTTCTGGATGGCCAGCAGCACGCCTGCACGGCTGGCAGCAAAGTTCAGACCGCCCTGCAGGTAGCAGGTGTACGGCTCACGCAGCGGGCCGTCGCAGGAAAGCTCGATGGTGCTGCCCTGTGTAAAGCTGCCGCTTGCCATGACCACCTCGTCGGTATAGCCCGGCTCCGGAGAAGGTTCCGGGGCGGCATAGCTGTCCACGGGACTTGCAGCCTGAATACCCTGACAGAAGCCGATGAGCGCATCCGCAGTGCCTGCATCAAAGCAGGTGACGATATCGTTGTGGTCGTCGCAGTAGCGCGGCACTGGATTCTTGCCCAGCAGCTCCAGCATACACTGGGCGTAAATGGCGGTCTTGATGGCCTCGCACACCACGCCGGGCGCGTAGTAGAAGCCCAGATACATATCACGGGGCGTTTCCAGCGTGCAGCCCAGATCCTTGCCGAGACCGGGCGCATTCAGGCGGTAAGCGCACAGCTCCACAAGGTCTTTGCGGCCCGCAATGTAGCCGCCGGTGGGAGCGATGCCGCCGCCGGGGTTCTTGATCAGGCTGCCCACCACAAGGTCTGCGCCCATCTGACAGGGTTCCTGCGTCTGGGTGAACTCGCCGTAGCAGTTATCCACAAAAATAATGATGTCCGGGTTTGCGGCGCGGGCGGTATCCGCAATTTTTCGGATCGTTTCCAGATCAAAGGCATTGCGCTGCAGATAGCCGCGGCTGCGCTGGATGTGGCACACCTTTGCACCGGGGGCCTTTTGGGCGATCAGGTCATAATCCGGGGTGAAGTCGGCTTTCAGCGGAGCTTCATCGTACCGGATGCCGTAATCCATCAGGGTGCCGGTGCCCTTGCCCTTGCCGTCCAGACCGATCACGCCTTCCAGCGTATCGTAGGGACGGCCGGTGGCAGCCAGCAGGGTGTCCCCTGCCCGCAGCAGGCCGAACAGCGCCACAGCCAGCGTGTGGGTGCCGCTCTGGAACTGGCTGCGCACGAGGGCGTCCTCTGCGCCCATCACCTCGGCAAAGATCTGCTCCAGCTTTGCGCGGCCGGTATCCCACAGGCCGTAGCCGGTGGTGCCCAGCATATCGGTGGAGGACATCTGGGTATCCGCAAAGGCTTTCAGCATTTTGAGCTGGTTAAAATCGCGGATCTCCTCCATATGGCGGAAGTAGGGCTGGCACAGCTCCATAGCCTTTTCGTCCAGCGCCAGAACTTCGGGTTTGTAATTGAAAAAGTGGTTCAGCATTGACATTATAATGGTTCCTTAATTTTATAGATTTTATAGAGCGCAGGCTTTCTGTCGGAATGACTCCTTCAGCCGCACTTCGTGCGCCAGCTCCCTCAGGGAGGGAGCTCCTGACGAAACCAGAACGTTTCACTTATGCAGAAAGCTTTTCCGTCCTGCCAAAGGCTCCCTCATTGAGGGAGCTGGCAAAACCGTCAGGTTTTGACTGAAGGAGTTTGTTCATATCTTGCATATTCCCCCAGCTTTTCAAAGCCAAGCCGGGTATAAAAGTGCACCCGCTCCGGGCTGCAGAGAAACACCGGGTGCTCCCCCTTGGCGGCAAGCTCGTTCGCCATCTGCACAATGAGCCGCCCGCCGATGCCCTTGCCCCGCAAAGGCTGGGCTGTCTGCCCGCAGGCCATGTAGGCCTGCCTGTTCGCAAGGGCATAGGCCCCTACCGTGCAGATCGTTTCACTTCCCTGCCGCAGCGCCCACACAAGAGCTTTGCCGCGGGTGCGCTTTGTGCAAAGCTCGGAGTAAAAGTCCTCCTGCTTTGCCGTATCCGCCGGGTAGAGCGCCCGTGCCACATCCATGGCAGAGGGTTCTCTGTCAAGGGTCAGTCCGGCCCAGAGCGTCTCGTCTGCAGCGGGCAGCGGCAGAGCCTTGCCGGGTGCAAGGCCGAATACAGTCAGCGTTTCAGCTTTGCACCACCCGGCAGGCGGTGGGCATTCGTTTTCGTCTAAAATGATGCTCTCACACCCGCAGAAAGCCAGAAAGCTGGCCAGCTCTTCCGGGTTTGCGTGCCCTGCTGCCCATGCGGTACTGCCGCTGAGTTCCAGCGCCAGTGTAGGTCCTGCGTAGAATCGCCACGGCTGGCTTTTGCTAAAAAGGGCAAGATCCAGCGGCAGGGTCGCCCCCAGCACCCATTTCCCCCGGCAGGCATTTAAAAAGCGGGCGCGGTGGGCTTTTGTGCTGACCTGCGCGATCACTTCAGCTCGTTGACGATCTTCTTGAACTCGCGGCCGCGCACCTCAAAGTTGGGGTACAGGTCAAACGATGCGCTGGCCGGGGACAGGATGATGATGTCACCGGGCTTTGCGCAGGCACGGGCCAGCTCCACAGCGTGCTGCATGTTGTCGGCGTGCTGGATGGGCAGCTCTGCTTCGTTGAAGTTCGGGTCCTCGCGCACAGCCTTTTCGATGCGGGGGCCGGTGGCACCCATCAGCACAAGGTTCTTCACGTGGGCCACCACTTCCGGTGCCAGCGGCTCATAGGGAATGTGCTTGTCGTAGCCGCCAGCGATCAGAATGACCTTCTGGTTAAAGCTGCGCAGACCGGCAATGGTGCGCGTCGGGCTGGTGCCGATGGAGTCGTTGTAGTACAGCACGCCGTCCAGCGTGCGCACCGGCTCAATGCGGTGCTCCACACCGGTAAAGGTGCTGCCCACCTTCTGGATGGCTTCCACGGGCACCTCGCCCCACACGGCAGCGGCAGCAGCCAGCAGGTTTTCAATGTTGTGCAGGCCGCGCAGCTTCACGTCCTTCTGGGCCAGGAAGGGAGTCACAACGCCATCCTCGGCCATGCAGAGCATGTTGTCCTCCTTGCGCAGGAAGGCACCGTTGTCGGTATCGTGCAGGCGGGTGAACCACACCTGCTTGCCCTTGCAGTCGGACTGCATGGAACGGCTGATCTCATTCTCATAGCCCAGCACAGCGCGGCAGGGCTGCTTCTGGTACAGCAGGATGTTGCGCTTGGCATCAATGTACTCCTGCATGTCCTTGTGGTGGTCCAGATGGTTGGGGGTGACATTGGTCACCACGGCAATGTTGGGGCTGGAATGCATGCTGATGAGCTGGAAGCTGGAAAGCTCCACCACAGCCACATCCTCGGGAGCCACCTCGGGCAGCATGGGCAGCAGAGCTGCGCCGATGTTGCCGCCCAGATGCACCTTACGGCCTGCGGCCTCGTAGAACTTGGAGATCAGGGTAGTGGTGGTGGTCTTGCCGTCGGAGCCGGTCACGGCTACGATCTCGCAGGGGCAGAAGTCGAAGAACAACTCCACCTCACTGGTGACCATGGTGCCTGCGGCCATGGCATCCTGCAGGGGCTTTTCAAAGTAGCCCACAAAGCCCGGGGTGCGCATGATGATATCCTGACCCTTGAAGCCATCCAGATAGTTTTCGCCCAGGCTCAGGTCAATGCCCAGCTCCTTGATGGTTGCAGCGTAATCGCCAAAGTCCTCCACGCTCTTTTTCTGGTCGCACAGGGTCACATGGGCACCCAGCTCCACAAACTCCTTGATCAGGGTCTTGTGGCTGACACCGGCACCAATGAAGGCCACTTTTTTGCCTTTGATGAGTTCAATCAGTTTCTGCTGATCCTTCTGCATAAAAACAGTTCCTCCTCCATAATATCGTATTCAGAACGCACCTCAAAACGGGTGCAGAGATGTTTCGCTGTACCATTATAGTCCATTTAGCCGCAATTGGCAACGGAAAAACGCCCTTTTTGCCCTAAAAAGTAAGGTAAATTCACAATTCTGCAATTGTATTTTGCCGCTGTTTCTGCTACACTTGTCGAAGTAGAGTGCTTTTTGTATACAAGAAGCCTTTTTTCGCAAATACCATAGAATGAGGTCATCCCCTTGAAACAGTTCTTCCGTATTACCGCAGCAGTGCTTGCTGCTGCGTTCCTGCTTGCGCTCACCGGCTGCGGCAGCAGTTCCAGTGCGCCAAGCTTTACATGGTTCGTGGATACCATTCCCGCAAACCTTGACCCGCAGGTGGCTTCTGCTGCCCCGGACGTGATCGCCTGCGAGAACCTTTACAGCGGGCTTGTCCGCAAAAAAGCGGATGGCGAGATCGTGCCCGATCTGTCCGAGAGCTGGACGATCTCCTCCGATGGCAAGACCTACACCTTCCAGATCAAGGACGGCCTGACCTACAAGGCCGTCAAGGGCGCTTCCACGGATCACACCATCACTGCCGAGGACTTTGTGTTTGCATTCCGGCGCATATTCCAGCCGCAGACAAATTCCCCTTATGCCGTGGAGTTTGCCGCCCTTGAGAACAGTGCTGCCGTGCTGGCTGGCACAGCCGATGCCAGCACGCTGGGCGTTTCGGCCGCCGGCCCGCTGACGCTGGTGTTCCGCCTGAGTGAAAAGGACGACAACTTCCTTGCCAAGCTCACCCTACCCGGTGCCATGCCCTGCGATGAAGCATTTTTTGAGAGCACCCGCGGCACCTACGGTCTGACCGCCAAGACCACCCTTTCCAGCGGCAGCTTCTATCTTTACAACTGGACGGCCAGCGGCCTGTTCCTGCGCCGGGATGTCTCTTCCCCCATGATCGGCAGCCTGCGTCTGGTGCAGAACACCGGCAGCACCGGCAAGAGCGCCGCCCAGCTCATTGCAGACGAAAAATGCTCCGCCGCGCTGGACGACACCGGCGAGGATACCTCGCTGCAGTCGGTGGATTACTCCGACACCACCTGGGCACTGCTGTTCAACAGCGCCGAAGATTCTGTGTTTGCCGATCAGGAACTGCGGCAGGCGCTTGCCGGCATCGCCCGGGAGAATGTGGATGTGCCCTCTTCCGGTCTGTACGCCGCTGCCGAGGGTCTTGTGCCCACCGGCCTTTCCGTGGACGGCATCGATTACCGCAAGTCTGCCAGGAACCCGCTGCCCACCATCACCGACCCCCGTACATTGTACCTGAATGCACGGCAGGGCATGGCCAGCTCGGATTTTTCCGGCGTGACCATCCTGCTGCCGAAGGAAGCCGGCCTGACCGAACTGGCCGAGCAGATCAACGGCGCATGGCAGAAGGACTGCTCCCTTTTCTTCTCAGTGGAAGAGGTTCCGCAGGAGGAGTTCGACAAACGCCTTGCAGCGGGCAGCTACACCATTGCGCTGGCTCCCATCCGCGCCGAAGGCGGCAGCGTATACCAGATGCTGCAGCAGTTCACGGCCGAGGGCGGCGGCCTGACCGGCTGGTCCGACCCCATCTATTCTCAGCGTCTGGCCGAGAGTGCCCAGCAGACCGGCAACGCCCGCTGTGCCCTGCTGGCCGATTGTGAGCGCCAGCTGCTGGAAGGCTGCGCCGTGGTGCCGCTGCTGGGCCAGAACAGGCGTCTGCTGGTGGCGGACGGCATCACCGGCCTTGTGTTCGACCCCTTCACGCCGGTGCTGGACCTGACCGATGCCCAGAAAAACTGACATTCTCCGGCCCTTGACAATCCCGTCCCTCTTTGCTACAATAAATGAGCAACTTGCAGGGTTAGCTCATCCGGTAGAGCGGCTGCTTCCCAAGCAGCAGGCGGCGGGTTCGGGTCCCGTACCCTGCTCCAAAAACAAACGGCAAACCGTGGAATATCGGTTTGCCGTTTTTGCTTACAGCCGCTCCCTGCAAAATACGAAAGGACTCTGCCATGATCTTTGTTCCCCTGCTGCATTACTTCAAATGCAAAAATTCCTACAGCGGCAACGAATACGGCCTGCGATACCGGATGATCCCCGGCAAGCGCACCGTGCCGGACCCGGACGGCGGCGAGGGTGCCGCAAAGGAGGAAAGCATCCTCACCGTGGACTACTGGCCGGATCCCTGGACCATTGAAAAGACCGACCCTGCCCTGCGGGTGCAGAAGGTGTTTCCGCTCACCGACGAGGGCCGGGAGGCCACAGCCGCTTTTTTGCAGGACGCGTTCAATGCCGATCCTGACCGCTGGAAAAACTGCCCCAGCATGATGGACAGCGACCCGTGGGAGCCGCCTGCTGCCGAAGCCGAGCCGGACAAGCCGAAGGAATAAAACATGATCTATCGTTTAAAAGAACTCAAGGGCGATACCATTGCAGTGCCGCAGCTGGTGTTTTCCAAACTGGGCATCGCCGAAGAATACAATGTGCGCGTGGCTCTGTATGTGCTGGCGACCGGCATCACCGACCCGGACAAGATCTGTGCCGACCTCAAGCTGCGCAGCCGCATCAGCGCCGAGAGCGCCCTCTCCTTCTGGGCAGGCGCTGGCCTGCTGGAGCGGTACGAAGAGAACGCCGCACCGGGCGAGGAACCCAGCGCCCCCGCACCCATGACCTGGGCCGAGATCGCTGCGGCCAGCCGCACCGACCCCATGATCTCCAGCCTGATCGACTGCGCACAGACCGGCTTTGCCCGTCCGCTGACCCACAGGGAGATGGAAAAGCTGGTCAACCTTTATATGCAGGAGGGCTTTGCGCCGGAGACCGTGATGCTGTGCACCGCCTATGTTGCCAGCACCGGCCACAGCACCATGGCCGCCGTAGCGCATGAGCTGAAGGTGTGGCGCACCGAGGGCGTGGAGACCGGTGAGCAGGCCGATGCCCACCTCAAACTGCTGGCACTGCGCCAGAGCCGCGAGCAGTATGTCAGCGGCCTTCTGAACATCCCGGAAAGCGAGCTGACCCTTGGCGGGCGCAAGGCCATTGCACGCTGGTACGAGGTTTACGGCTACGACGATGCCATGGTGCAGGAAGCTGCCGTGCAGGCCGGGGCCAAGCGCGACCTGTGGTACTGGAACAGTATCCTCAAAACATGGAACGCCAAGGGCCTGCGCACCGTGCACGATGTGCGCAGCCCGGTGGCTGCTGCAGGCGCAAGCCGGAACCTCCGGGTAGACCGCGAAGCCCCCAGCGGCAACGATTTCCTCAAGAACGCTGCCCGCCGCCGTCCGTTGAAAAAGAAGCCGGAATAAGGAGGAGCCATGCGTACCAAAAACGAACTGTATCAGGAAGCCATGCGCACCGTGGCCGCCCGGCGGCAGATGGCCAGAGCCAGAGCCGAGGATGCCCGCGCCGAAGCCGAAGCCGCCATTCCCGCCCTGCGCCATGCAGAAGAAGAGGTGCGGGTGCGGGGCATCCGCTGCGCACTGGCCGGTGCTGCGGGCAAGGACCGCACCGAGGCTGCCGCCGCCCTTGCCGATGCAAAGCAGAAGCTGACCGCCCTGCTGGCACAAAGCGGACGGCCCGCTGATGCGCTGGAGCCGCGCTTTGTCTGCCCCAAATGTCAGGACACCGGCAGCGTGAATGGCCGCACCTGTGAGTGCGTGCACAAGGTGATGCAGCAGCTGCGCCGCAAGGAGATCGAGGCGCTGTCCAGCCTGTCCATTGCAAGCTTTGACACCATGGAGCTGCGCTATTACCCGAACCGTGCCGATGAAAAGGTGGGCGGCGCCATCCGCCCTTACATGGCCGATATGCTGGCAGACCTGCGCAGCTACGCGGAAGAGTTTGACCACCACAGCGAGAGCCTGATGCTGTTTGGCAATGCGGGCCTTGGCAAGACCCATGCGGCCCTTGCCATTGCGGGCATCGTGCTGGAAAAGGGCTACGATGTGATCTATGTTTCCAGCCCGGACTTTTTCTCCAAGCTGGAAGGGCTGCACTTTGGTGCAGACCCGGCAGGCGAGGAGGAAACGCTGATGCAGACCGCTGCCGGGGCCGACCTGCTCATTCTGGATGATCTTGGCTCGGAGTTCAACTCCGCCTTCCTCATCAGCAGCCTGTACAGTCTGCTCAACAACCGGCTGGGTGCAAAGCTGCCCACCATCGTCACCACCAACATCACTGACGGTGCTCTGCTGGAAAAGCTGTATACCGAAAAAATTTCCAGCCGCCTTTCTGCCTTTGTCCCCTGCCTTTTTGCAGGCGATGACATCCGCACACAGAAAGCAGCTGAATAAAACAAACGGCAATGCATTTGCATTGCCGTTTGTTTTATTTAAAACTCTAATACCGGACTCATTTCGTTGCGGCGCTGTGCCTGCACGATGCAGTCCTTCTCCGGCACAACGCCCGCCGCGCCCAGCGTGTTGAACACGGTCTGCAGGGCAAGCGCAGGCGTGTTATTCTCCTGCGAAAGATGGCACAGCGCAAACTTTTTGCACCCTTCCTGAATGAGCTCCAGCAGCTTTGCCGAGCACTCGTCGTTGGAAAGGTGGCCCCGGGTGCTTTCAATGCGTGCCCGTAAGTAATAGGGGTATGGCCCGCTGCGCAGCATGTGCAGGTCGTAGTTGCTCTCCAGTGCCACAAGGTCGCAGCCGGAAAGCGCCTCGTGCACCGGCGGCGTGAGCACGCCAAGGTCGGTTGCAATGGTCATGGTCTTGCCGTCCGGGGTGTGGATGCGGTAGCCCACACAGGGCACATCGTGGCTGGTGGGAAAGCTCTGCACGCCAAACGCGCCCACGTCCTCTTCCCTGCCTTCCAGCTCGTGCAGCTCACAGCTGGCCGGTACGATGCCGTTGCTGTCCAGAAAATCCAGCGTTGCCGCTGCACCGTACACCGGCAGCGTGTTCTTTTTGAGGAAGGTGGAAAGCCCCTTCACATGGTCGCTGTGCTCGTGGGTGACAAGGATGCCGTCGCAGTCACTGGCGGCAAGGCCCAGCGCCTTGAGCGCCGCCGAGGTAGTGCGCACGCCCTTGCCCATATCCACAATGAGATACCGCTGCCCGCAGCGCACCACACTGCTGTTGCCGGAGGAACCCGAATATAACGAGATGAATTCTGCCATGAAAAACCTCTGATACACTCAAAAACAGCCCGCCGCATATGCAGCAGGCTGTTTGCTTTTTATAAGTTACAGTGCCTGATCCAGTGCAGCGGGCATACGCTCCACCTTGCTGATGTCTGCACCCAGACCGCGCAGCTTTTCCACGATATTCTCGTAGCCGCGCTCGATGTGGCCGATTTCCTCGATCTCACTGGTGCCGTCTGCCATCAGCGCAGCCACCACCATGGCAGCGCCTGCACGCAGATCCAGTGCGCGCAGCGGTGCAGGGGTGAGCTTATCCACGCCCTCAAACACAGCCACCTGACCGTCCACCTGCACGTTGGCACCCATCTTGCGCAGCTCGTCCACATAGCGGAAGCGGTTATCCCACACGCTCTCGGTCACGGTGCTGGTGCCCTTGGCCACGCTCAGCAGCACGCCCATCAAGGGCTGCATGTCGGTGGGAAAGCCGGGATGCGGCATAGTGTTGATCTTCAGCGGCAGAATATCACCGGTGCGGCGCACACGCACAGCATCGTCAAATTCTTCCACCTCCACGCCTGCACGGCGCAGCTTTTCGGTAATGGGTTCCAGATGCTTGGGGGTAACGTTCTTCACCAGAACATCGCCGCCGGTGGCAGCAGCAGCCACCATGTAGCTGCCAGCCTCGATCTGATCCGGGATGATGCTGTAGGTGCAGCCGTGCATCTTTTCCACGCCGCGCACCTTGATCACATCGGTGCCTGCGCCGCGGATGTTCGCACCGCACATATTCAGGAAGTTTGCCAGATCCACCACATGGGGTTCCTTGGCACAGTTTTCCAGAATGGTCTGGCCCTTGGCCATTACAGCGGAGAGCATACCGTTCATGGTAGCGCCCACGCTGACCTTATCAAAGAAGATGTGTGCACCGTTCATCTCCTTGGCGCGCACGGTGATCATGCCGTAGTCCACGCTGTCCTCTGCGCCCAGAGCACTGAACACCTTCAGGTGCTGGTCAATGGGGCGGGGGCCGAGGTTGCAGCCGCCGGGCATGGCCACCTGAGCCTTGCCAAAACGGGACAGCAGTGCGCCCAGAAAGTAGTAGCTGGCGCGCATCTGGCGGGACAGGTCGTCCGGGACGTTGGTGCCGGTCAGATGGGTGGTGTCGATCTCGTAGGTGTTGCGGTTGATCATTTTGATCTGTGCGCCCAGAACGCTGAGGATCTTCAGGCTCACCGCCACATCACTGATATCCGGCAGATTCTCGATCACACAGACATCCGCTGCCAGAATGGTTGCAGGCAGGACGCCCACCGCCGCATTTTTGGCACCCGAAATGGTAACTTCGCCGTGCAGGGGCTTGCCGCCCGTAATAACAAATTTCTCCAATTTTATGATCTCCTTGTCGGAGGCCCGCAGCCGCAGGCCTGTTAAGGTTCCTGAAAGCATTTTCCATAAAAGCTGCCTGATGTGCATGGGCCATAAGGCCGTACACGTACAGCTATCTTATTATACACAACTTTCACAAAAAAGCAAAGTCCCGTTTGGTGTTGTTTTATTATTTTCTGTTTTGCCCATTTTCGCGCAGGATATTCCAAAATTTTGATTTCTTTTTCAGGTATTTTACAAAAACCAGATACATTGCTGTTGCGCTTTCTTTACCAGATGTGGTCTTCGCACCGAGTCTCAGTGATCCAGCCCAGCTGGTAGGCAGCCACCAGCTGCTTGAGGTCGTGCACACGCTCCCGCAGCACCTCGCCCTCGTCGGTGTCCTCCACGAGAATGCGATGATTTTCGGTTTCCAAAATGTTTTTCTGGGAAATGATATCCAGATTATCCTTCACCGCTTTCTCGGCACTTTCAAAGGGCTGATGGGTGCGCAGGGACATGGTGCGGCTGGAATACACCAGCGTATAGCCCGCAATGCCGGTCTTTTCGTGGTAGGCACGGCAGAAACCGCCGTCGATCACCACCAGCCGTCCGCCGCCCTTGATGGGGCTTTCGCCGTTCTTTTCCCGCACCGGCACGTGGCCGTTGACGATGTGGCTGGCACCGGGCAGGCCAAACTCGGCCAGAATGCGGCGGCAGACGGCCTCATCGTTATACCATGTATAATAGGGGTCCTTCACCTCGGTGTGGGTGGAAGCGTCCTCTACATAGAGCCGCTCAAATGTGGTCATGGCACTGCGGCCAAACAGCGGCGAAAGCTTGCCGCACCACAGATACCACAAAAAATCCTGTCCGCTCTGGCGGGCAGCGCTGCCTTCCGGTGCATAGTAGCCCCGGCGGGCGCGGGCATCACAGTAGTCCATCAGTGCACGGCCGGAGTAGTAGCGGCCCTCAAAGCGCTCCATGGCAAAGGTGCCGCGGCTGGTCATGGGCACAGCGCCATGGTAGAGCAGGTTGCCGTTCTCAATGTGGTACACGCTGCCCTTTGCATAGAGAAATTCAACATGCTGCTGCAGTTTTTCGCTCTGGCGGAAGGACTGCACCAGCTTGCGCAGCACCAGCTGTTCATCCGGGTGCAGTGCGGCCGGGTCGGCGGGGTCCACCGTTGGGAACGAGGTATCCCGCAGCGGATACTCCTTTTCGCCGATCTTTACCGTGTGCTTTTCCCAGTCGATGCGGCGCAGATAATCTCGCTCCTGCATCTGGAAGTCCGGGTTGCGGTCGATGACATGGCACTCCAGCTTGAACATCAGAATGCTGATGGCCTTGTGCATCACGGCACAGCGGTGCAGCATTCCCCTGGTGTAGGGGCCGCGGGCCGCATCGGTATGAGGCATCCAGATGGAAAGATCATCATTGCCGTAGAACTGCTCGGCCATGCGCTGCAGATGGCGCAGGTTGATGCCGTAGCAGTCCTCCAGCATTCCGTGGTTATGATAAGCCAGCGTGGTCTTGAGCACCGTGCAGATGCAGATGGGGCTGCCCGCAGCGGCACCCATCCATACTACATCGTGGTTGCCCCACTGGATATCCACATTGTGGTGGCGCATGAGCAGATCGAGGATGATATCCGGGCGTGGGCCGCGGTCGAACAGGTCGCCCACGATGTGCAGCTTGTCCACTGCCAGATGCTTGATCAGCTCGCACAGCCGCACGATAAAGTGGTCGGCGCGGCCATTTTCAATGATGCTGCCTACGATCTGGCCGTAGTACAGATCCTTGTCGTGATCCTCAAAATGGGCGTGGAGCAGCTCGTCCAGAATGTAGCCGCAGCTGGCAGGCAGGCATCTGCGCACATGGTCGCGGGTATGCTTAGAGGACACCAGGCGGCAGATATCAATGAGACTCAGCAGCGTTTCGGTGTACCACTGATCCAGCGCTTCCTCGCTGGTACAGCGTGCCTTGAGCTGGGGCAGCTTTTCGTTTGGGTAATAGATCAGCGTTGCCAGCTCGGCGCGGGTATGCTTCGGCACGGTATCGCCCAGCACCTGATCTACTTTTTCGCGAATGACACCGGAAGCGGAATTCAGAATATGCACAAAAGCTTCATTCTCGCCGTGCAGGTCGCTCATGAAGTGCTCGGTACCCTTGGGCAGCTTGAGCAGTGCCTGCGTGCTGATGATCTCGCTGGCTGCCGCCGCCTGCGAAGGATAATCCCGCGAGAGCAGGGTCAGGTACTTGAGATTATCGCGGATCTCATCGGTTTCGGTGCGCATGGTCTCCTCCATCACAACGTTCTCTCCGCCGCAGTCCGCCACACGGACCTTGCAAAGATGTTGCTTTCCATATGTATTATTTTTTCCTTATCTTATAGTATAGCACGTCCGGGGCGAAAAGTGGTATACTGGGGCTGACAAACTTTCAGCAAAGGACTTTGGATATTATGCCGAAAAGCGATTTCGTCTCCGTTCCCTCTTCCTGCACCCTCTGCCCGCGCCGGTGCGGGGCCGACCGTGCTGCCGGGCGCACCGGTTTCTGCGGCGCGGGCGACACCTTAAAAGCAGCCCGCGCTGCCCTGCACTACTGGGAGGAGCCATGCATCAGCGGCACAAAGGGCAGCGGCACGGTGTTCTTTTCCGGCTGCACCCTCAAATGCTGCTTCTGCCAGAACTATCCCATCAGCGCCGAGGGCCTTGGCAAGGAGATCAGCGTGGAACATCTGGCAGAGATTTTCCTGAATCTGCAGGAGCAGGGTGCCAACAACATCAATCTGGTCACACCCGGCCAGTGGCGGCCCTGGATCATTGCCGCGCTGGATATTGCCCGGGCTAAGGGCCTGCATCTGCCCATCGTATGCAACACCGGCGGCTACGAAACGGTGGAAAGCGTGGAAGCATGGCGCGGATACATCGACATCTGGCTGGCCGACCTGAAATACGTCTCCTCCGCCCTCTCGGCAGAGCTTTCCTCTGCACCGGACTATTTTGCGCAGGCAAAGCCCGCCATTGAAGCCATGATGGCACAGGCCGGGCACCCGGTGTTCAATGCAGAGGGCATCCTGCAAAAGGGGGTCATTCTGCGGCACCTTGCCCTGCCCGGCCATGTTGACGACAGCTTTGCGGTGCTTGACCAGATGGCCGCGTGGAACGATGCAGACCCCGGATGCTTCATCCCCAGCGTCATGAGCCAGTACACACCGTTTTACAAAGCCGCAGAGCACGGCATCGGACGGCGCATTACCACCTATGAATACCGCCGGGTGGTCAACTATGCCATGGACAAGGGACTGGCGCAGGGCTACATGCAGCAGAAGAGCAGCGCAAAGGAAGAGTATACGCCTTCTTTCGATTTGACAGGGGTATGAATTCGTCAAATCTCCCAAAAAAGGCTGATTATTTTCTCTTGCATCCCCGCGGAAATGCTTGCAATCCCATCCGAGCCGGATTATAATGGATACAACGATGTGTTAACAGAACTCTGATGAGCTGTAAATATCAGGAGGAGCGTTATGGAACATTTCAACCCGATCCTTGGCAACGATACCACCGGCCAGAAATTCATCACCTGCGGCGAGATCATGCTGCGCCTGACCCCGCCGAACTACGAGAAGATCCGTATGGCATCCGGCTTTGAGGCCAGCTACGGCGGCAGCGAGGCCAACATTGCACTGGCACTGGCGAACCTTGGTGTTGACAGCACCTTCTTCAGCGTGGTGCCCAACAACAGTCTGGGCAAGAGCGCCGTGCGCTGGCTGCGTTCCAACGACGTGCACTGCACCCCTATGATCCTGACCGAGCCGAACGAGACTCCTTCCAACCGTCTGGGTACTTATTATCTGGAGACCGGCTACGGCATCCGCCCGTCCAAGGTCATCTATGACCGCAAGCACAGTGCCATTACCGAGTACGATTTCTCGCAGGTGGATCTGGATGCTTTGCTGGACGGCTACGACTGGCTGCACCTGAGCGGCATCACCCCGGCACTGGCACCCAACTGCCGCACCCTCATTCTGGATATGCTCAAGGTCGCCAAAAACAAGGGCCTGACCGTCAGCTTCGACGGCAATTTCCGCTCCACCCTGTGGAGCTGGGAAGAAGCCCGCGATTTCTGCACCGAGTGCCTGCCCTATGTGGATGTGCTGCTTGGCATTGAGCCGTACCACCTGTGGAAGGATGAGAGCGACCACTCCAAGGGCGACTGGAAGGACGGCGTTCCTCTGCAGCCCAGCTATGAGCAGCAGGACGAGATTTTCCAGCACTTCATCGAGCGGTATCCCAACCTCAAGTGCATTGCCCGCCATGTGCGTTATGCGCACAGCGGCAGCGAGAACAGCCTGAAGGCCTTCATGTGGTACGACGGCCACACCTTCGAGAGCAAGCTGTTCACCTTTAATATCCTTGACCGCGTGGGCGGCGGCGATGCCTTTGCCAGCGGCCTGATCTACGCCATGCTGCACAACTACAGAGCCATGGATATGATCAACTTTGCGGTGGCAAGCAGTGCCATCAAGCACACCATCCACGGCGATGCCAACATCACCGATGATGTGAGCACTATCCGCAACCTGATGAACATGAACTACGATATCAAGCGGTAAGTTTTATCGCCGTACAGAGAACGCCCGCCGGGTCTCCCCGGCGGGCGTTGCTTTTTCTATCAGATATACCGCCCGGTGATGCTCTCCGGGTTCTGTCTTACCTGTTCCGGCGTACCTGCCGCCACGATGCGTCCGCCGGCATCGCCGCCGCCCGGCCCCATATCCACAAGGTAATCCGCATTGCGGATCACATCCAGATCATGCTCAATGACCACCACGGTGGCACCGTTCCCGATCAGCTTCTGGAACACGCCCAGCAGGGTCTGTACATCCAGCGGATGCAGGCCGATGGTGGGTTCATCGAACACGAACACACTGTCTGCCTGCCCCTTGCCCATCTCGCTGGCAAGCTTCAGCCGCTGGGCTTCGCCGCCGGAAAGGCTGGGTGTCTCCTCGCCAAGGGTCAGGTAGCCAAGGCCCAATTCTTTCAGTACCTGCAGGCGCTGGCGCACAAGCTTGCAGTCCGCACAGGCTTCCAATGCAGTGGACACATCCATGTCCATCAGGTCGGCCATGGAGGCTGGTTCGCCGTTCGCCGTGGGCAGCTTCACTGCCGCCGCTTCCCGACTGTAACGCGAACCGCCGCAGTCCGGGCAGGGCACTTCTACATCCGGCAAAAACTGCACATCCAAACTGATGACGCCGGTGCCGTCACAGGTGGGGCACCGCAGCTTACCGGTGTTGTAGGAGAAATCGCCCGCCTTATAGCCGTGGTCTTTGGCATCCTGCGTTTTGGCAAACAGCTTGCGCAGCTCATCGTGCACATTGGCATAGGTGGCCACGGTGGAGCGCACATTGATGCCGATGGGCGTTGCATCGATCAGCTTCACCTGCGCGATTTCCTCGGCCTCCACGCTTTTCACATGCGCTGGCAGGGCTGTGCCGTTCACCTTTGCCTGCAAGGCCGGGACCAGGCTTTCCAAAATCAGGGTGGTCTTGCCGCTGCCGGACACACCCGTAACCACGGTCAGCCGCCCCTTAGGCAGTTCCAGTTCCAGCGGCTTCACAGTATGGATGGCCGAGGTTGCCAGATGGATGCGGCCCTGTGCAAACAGTTCATTTTCCGGCACATGAGGCCGGGCGTTCACCCCCGCCCTGCCTGCAAGAAACGGGCCGATCTGAGAAGCCGCGTTCTGTTCAATTTTCGGAATGCTGCCCTGCGCGATCACATGTCCACCCTTTGCACCGGCTTCCGGCCCCATCTCGATCAGCCAGTCAGCTTCCTTTAAAATTTGGGTATCGTGATCCACCAGCACCACCGAGTTGCCGTCGGCCACAAGGTCGTGCATCACATCGGTCAGGCCTTCAATGTTAGAAGGATGCAGGCCGATGGACGGCTCGTCCAGCACATAGAGCACACCGGTGGTACGGTTGCGCACCGCACGGGCCAGCTGCATCCGCTGGCGCTCACCGGTGGAAAGAGTGGAAGCGGAGCGGTCCAGCGTCAGGTAGCCAAGGCCCAGTGAAAGCAGCCGTGCCGCTGCCGTCTGGAAGGATTCGCAGATATTGCGGGCCATGGGCCGCATCTCTTCCGGCAGACCGTCCGGCACACCCGCCACCCAATCGGTAAGCTGCACAAGAGTCATCTGACAAGCCTTGTCCAGCGTGATGCCCCGCAGCTTTGGGGTACGAGCCGCATTACACAACCGGGTGCCGCCGCAGTCCGGGCAGATGCCTTGCCGCAGGAACTTTTCCACCCGCTTCATGCCCTTTTCATCCTTGACCTTGGAGAGGGCGTTCTCCACGGTATAGGTGGCATTGAAATAGGTAAAATCCAGCTCCCCGGCCTGATTGGAATTTTTGTTATGATAAAAAATGTGCTTTTTCTCCGCCGGGCCATGGAAAACGATATCCTTTTCCCGGTCGGTCAGGTCGCGGAAGGGCACATCGGTGCGCACGCCCATCTCCCGGCAGATATCCACCATCAGCGACCACATCAGGCTCTTCCACGGGGCCACGGCACCTTCGTCGATCGTAAGAGAATCGTCCGGCACAAGGGTGCTCTCGTCCACGGTCATCACCATGCCGGTACCGCTGCAGGTGCGGCAGGCACCCTGACTGTTGAAGGCAAATTCTTCAGCGGAAAGCGCGCGCACGCTGGCACCGCACTGCGGGCAGAGCAGCGGCTTTTCTGCCGCCACGGCAAGGCTGGGTTCCAGCCAGTGGCCGCACTGCGGGCAGGGATAGCTGGAAAGACGGGAGAACATCAGGCGCAGACTGTTCAGCAGTTCCGTGCCGGTACCAAAGGTGCTGCGGATGCCCGGCACAGCGGGCCGCTGATGCAGTGCCAGTGCAGCCGGAACATACAGCACTTCGTCCACCGATGCCTTTGCCGCCTGCGTCATGCGGCGGCGCGTATAGGTGGAAAGTGCGTCCAGATACCGGCGGGAGCCTTCGGCGTAAAGCACGCCCAGCGCAAGGCTGGACTTGCCCGAACCGGACACACCCGCCACACCCACGATTTTGCCCAGCGGCACATCCACATTCACGTTTTTCAGGTTGTGCACCCGCGCGCCGCGGATCCTGATATGGTCGACCATCTTCTCTCCCCCCTGCCGTCACTGCTTCTTTTTTAAATAGTATCCAATGCCAATGGCATCTGCCAGCGCCCAGCCGATGGGCACGCTGAGCCAGATGCCAATAACGCCCAGCGGCGTGGCCGAAAGCAGATAGGCCAGCATCAGCGGCAGAGCAAACAGCAAAATGCTGCCGGTGATGGGGCCTTTGGTCAAACTACGCTGCATTGTTTCCGATTCTCCTTTTTATAACGCTGTTTCAGCCGGTGCACTGGCTCTGCCGCCGTCCCGCCTTGAAAGAGACTGCTCTCTTCCTGCAAACTTCTGACGGTACTCTCTGGGCGTGCAGTGCTTGATCTCCCGGAAGGTCTTTGTAAAGTAGCTGGTATCCGAAAAGCCGCAGTCGGCACCGATCTCGCCGATCTTCATGCTGGTGGAAAGCAGCAGCTCGGCGGCCTTTTCAATGCGGTACTGCTTGACATACTGGATGGGTGTGATCCCCAGCAGCTGCCGGAAGCTGCGCAGGCAGGCGCTCTCACTCAGGGCCACGCAGTCGGAAATGCGCTCCACGTTCAGTTCCTCAGCATAATGCTCTTCCACAAAACGCAGCATCTGTTTCATGCGCTGGGCCGCGATCTGCTCCTGCTGAGAGACCTTTGTTTTTCCACCCTCGCACTGCATTCCCAGCAGATGCACCGCCGCCGAAAGATGGTACCGCGCCTGATTCTCATAGTCAAAGACCTCTTGGGCCACTGCGTCCCAGACTTCCCGCAAATGGCAGAGCACGGCCTTCTGCCCGTCGTCTGCCTCGTCCAGCAGAAAGAACGCCGGTGCTCCCGGCTGAAGCAGCGGGTGTACGAGCTTTTGCCAAAAGATGGTATCCATACCGCCGATCAGGCGCGGATGGAATACCCCGGAATGCAGCAGGGCATCCCCGGTCTCAGCCTGCTCCACCGCATGGAACACTCCGGAATTGACAAACACGCCCTGCCCAGTCTGCAAAACCAGCCGGGCTTTGCTCACGTCCACCGCCAGCGGGCCTTTTACGGCAAGGATGTATTCAAACTCTTCATGCCAATGCCATGCTACCGAGTAGCTTTTGAGGTCCTCTTCATAGCAGGCAATAGGAAACAGTGCGCTGCCGTGCTGCACCAGTTCCCTGCCCTCGTCATCCGCCACAACATCCGGCAGGCAGTTGAGCCCGCCCGCTGCTGCACAGCTGGTCTGAAATGCCACGATCAGCCATCTCCTTTCCGTCAAGGTGCACATCCGCATCCGCGCCGGTTTTGTTGTATCAATCGGGCGTTTTTATCCTAATATTCCGCTCCGATGTGTGATATTATTACATCAGCAAAGTACAAGATGCATTGCAAGTATAACACGCTTCCCGGAGGAACTCAAGATTTATGGTACAGCTTCTGCTTCCGATCATTTACATCTCGTTCATCAGTCTGGGCCTGCCGGATTCCCTGCTGGGGTCGGCGTGGCCCTCCATGTATCCGGCGCTCGGTGTGCCGGTGTCCTATGCGGGGCTGATCTCCATGATCATCTCCTTTGGCACCATTGTTTCCAGCCTGAACAGCGACCGGCTCACCCGTGCGCTGGGCACCGGAAAAGTGACCGCCCTCAGTGTGGCCATGACAGCTGCCGCGCTGTTCGGCTTTTCGGTCTCCACACAGTTCTGGATGCTGTGCCTGTGGGCCGTGCCCTATGGGCTGGGTGCAGGCAGCGTGGACGCGGCCCTGAACAACTATGTTGCCTTACATTATAAAAGCCGCCACATGAGCTGGCTGCACTGCATGTGGGGCATCGGCACCATGATCAGCCCCATGGTCATGGGCCGGGTGCTGGCAGGCGGCGGGCCGTGGACATCCGGCTACCGGTACATTGCCCTGTTCCAGATCCTGCTGAGCGCAGTGCTCTTTTTCAGTTTGCCGCTATGGCAGAGCCGTACTGCAGGCACCGACACCGAAACTGCTTCGACGCAGGCGTTGAGCCTTGGACAGGTATTCCGTCTGCCGGGTGCCAGAGAGGTGATGCTGTGCTTCTTCTGCTACTGTGCATTGGAGACCACGGCCGGTCTATGGGCCAGCAGCTACCTCACACTGACGAAAGGCGTTGCCGCCGGCACTGCCGCCAGCTTTGCCAGCCTGTTCTACATCGGCATCACTGCCGGGCGCGCCGCCTGCGGCTTTTTGACCCTGAAATTCAACGATACGCAGATGATCCGCATGGGTCAGTGCATTCTGGCCGCAGGGGTGCTGGCTCTGCTGCTGCCCGGGCCGCAGATCCTTGCCCTGAGCGGTCTTGTTCTGGTGGGGCTGGGCTGTGCGCCCATCTATCCCAGTATCATCCACTCCACGCCGGAACACTTCGGCGCGGACAGATCGCAGGCGGTCATCGGCATCCAGATGGCAAGCGCCTATTTGGGCAATCTGGCCATGCCGCCGCTGTTCGGCCTGCTGGCAAACAACATCACTCCGGCACTGTTCCCTTTTTACCTGCTGGCACTGCTGGTGCTCATGGTATTCATGCACGAACAGCTGGTGCGCAAAACAAGCCGCTGCTAATTCTGTCATTCTCCTATTTTATATACAGCAAAAGGCTCCCTGTCCGGTCTCGGGCGGGGAGCCTGCTGTTTTAAAGGAGTTATTTACAGGATGCACCGGCTGATGGCGTTGGCGACCGCAAACAGTTCCTGCTGGCCGATAAAGCCGAACTTTGCCTCGTGTGCGTCCGCAAAGCAGACGGTCAGCTGCGATGCCTGCATCGGGTCGCCAAAGCCTGCCGTCTGGATCCCGAAGTGCAGCACCTTGCGGTACGGCAGCACAAAGATCTGCTGCCGGGTTCCGGTAACGCCCTGCATATCCACCATGATGATGCGGTGGGTGGTAAAGATCACCTGATCGCGCACCGTCTTGTAGGCGCCCACGATACTCTCACCGTCCAGCAGCAGCACGCGGGCATTTTTGCAGATGTCCTTTTCCTGAAGGCGGATGAGGTTTTCCATTGGCTTATCACGGAATTCCATGTTTTTTTTCCCCCTTTCCTGCGTGGTTTTCTGCCCTTATTGTAGCATTCCTGCAGGCGGTTTACAAGATGTGCTCTCGCCTTTTGGGCCGGGCTGTGCTATACTGTATGCCAAAGAGATTCTTATAAAAACGAGGTAACTCCCATGGAGATCATCATTCATCAGGCCATTCTGCACGTGCTGGACACCACCATGGATGCGCCTGTACTCAGCGGCAGCGGCATGGAAATGACCGCCGAAAAGACCGCCTATTTCCAGTACCACATCGAAAAGCTGCTTGCCAGCGACGATATCCGCCAGTGCCGCCCGCTGCCGGATTCCGCCTTTAAAAACGAGCTGGAGCACAACCACGATTTTGTGGACCTCTCCTGCCGCATCGCAGGCGTTCTGTTCGACTACATGCACGCGCACACCACCATTCCGGGGGCAGACCTTGCCGTGGTGGATTTTACCCGCGATGGCGAGCCGTGGCTGGGCATCCTGAAGCTGAACTACAAAAACGGCTACACCCACTACACCGAGAATGTGGAGGGTGCCCCGGTGAACTCCATCATCCAGCAGCGGGCCTGCCTGCCCAGCCAGAGCGGCAAGGTGGAGGAAGGTGCCCTTGTCAATCTGACCGACTACTCCATGAAGCTGCTGGAAAAAAAGTTCGACATCGACGGCCACAAGGATTTTTACCTTTCCACGGTAGTGTTCCAGTACACCACCGCCCAGCCGGAAAAGAAAAAACTGCAGGCCATTCAGGAAGCCGCCGTGCAAGCCGTGCAGGAAAACTACGCAGATCAGCCCCACGTAGAGGCTCAGGTCGCGATGCTGATCGCCAATCAGGCCGCAGACAACGACAATCAGGTATCCATCCAGCAGGTGCGTCAGCAGTTGGAAGAGGAATATCCCCTTGCCGCCGTGCCCTTTGATGATTATGTGGAAAAGAGTGATGTGCTGGAAGCGCCTGAGCAGCCCGTGACCGTGACCCCTGCGCGCATCCGCCGCATGGAGAGCCGCAGCATCCACACCGCCAACGGCATTGAGGTGAAGATTCCCACCGAACTGCTCAACTCGGACAACGAGGTGGAATTTCTGCACAGCGACGACGGCAGCATTTCGCTGCTCATTAAAAATGTGATCCTGTAAGAAACGATTTAAAATTGTCTCCGCGCACGGATCGCGCTCCGACAATATCAGCGGAATCATTATTTTCATATTTGCAAAAGCCGAAAAATCTGCGGATTTTCCGGCTTTTCTTTTTTCACAGGAAGGAGCCGTAACGGGGAACAACAAAAAAGCCATCGTTTTTGCATTTCTGCATCAACGATGGCTTCGTATTGGAGCGGCCGACGAGGCTCGAACTCGCTACCTCCACCTTGGCAAGGTGGCGCTCTACCAGATGAGCTACGGCCGCATATTGGAAACCCTGCTGGATTTCCTTAGCTGGTGCCTCCGATCGGAATCGAACCAATGACACGGGGATTTTCAGTCCCCTGCTCTACCGACTGAGCTACAGAGGCATAAGCGGTGCAATTATCCCTGCACCCTCCCACTCGTATTTCAAGCGGGGCCCCCGCAAAAATTTGCGAAGCAAAGTTTTGTGGGGAAGAGGAGAAAGTCTGGCGTTCATCACGGCAGTCTTGCTTGCAAGACCGCCCGATGAACTGCAGGACTTTCGACGAAGCGACCCGGATCGGGCTCGAACCGACGACCCCCAGCGTGACAGGCTGGTGCTCTAACCAACTGAGCTACCGGGCCAAATGGTGGAAGTTAACGGGCTCGAACCGCTGACCCTCTGCTTGTAAGGCAGATGCTCTCCCAGCTGAGCTAAACTTCCACAAAATGGAGCGGCCGACGAGGCTCGAACTCGCTACCTCCACCTTGGCAAGGTGGCGCTCTACCAGATGAGCTACGGCCGCACATTCCATGTGTTTGTGCCGGACTGTTTACCGGCGACGCTGATTATTATACCGTACCGCCCGGAAATTGTCAACCACAAATTTGCATTTTCTGCAAAAAAGTTGGAAACCCGCCTGTTTGTATTCAAAAGACTTCACTTTTGTGGGCTTTACCTGTGTCATCATTCAAGTTTGTCACGACATACACGAAGAAAATTGATTTGCTTTCCCTTTTGTAAACTATTATAATGGAGAGTGTCATTTTGTCGCCTGTAAGAGCTGCGTCTGTTATGCCGCTGAGGGCATACAGGCGCGTTTTCGTGCGCAGAAATAGGAAAAGCCAGCATAAAGGAGCAAACACAATGTATAAGATCACTGAAAAAGTCGCGCTGAATCCCACCGTGACGAAGATGGTCATTGAAGCCCCGCTGATCGCCAAAAAGGCAAAGCCGGGCCAGTTTATCATTGTGCGCCCGTTTGAGGACAGCGAGCGCATCCCCCTGACCGTGGCCGGTTACGACCGCGAAAAGGGCACTGTGGATATCATTTTTCAGATCGTGGGCGGTACCACGATGGAGCTGAACAGCCTGCAGGTGGGCCAGAGTGTCCACGACTTTGTAGGCCCGCTGGGCCGCGCCACCGAGGTGGAAGGCCTGAAGAAGGTATGTGTCGTGGGCGGCGGCGTAGGCTGCGCCATCGCTCTGCCCATTGCCCGTGAGCTGCACGAGCAGGGCTGTGTGGTGCACAGCGTAGTGGGCTTCCGCAATAAGGACCTGCTGATCCTTGAGGACGAGTTCAAAGCCTGCAGCGACGAGCTGCGCATTATGACCGACGATGGCAGCTATGGCACCAAGGGTGTTGTTACCGCTGCACTGGACGAGCTGGTGGCCGCCGGCAACCAGTACGATCTGGTCATCACCATTGGCCCGCTGATCATGATGAAGTTCGTGGTCAAGACCTGCCAGAAGCATGGCCTGAAGAGCATCGTTTCCATGAACCCCATCATGATCGACGGCACCGGCATGTGCGGCGGCTGCCGCCTGACCGTTGGCGGCGAGACCAAGTTCGCCTGCGTGGACGGCCCCGACTTTGACGGCGATCTGGTGGATTTTGATGAGGCAATGGCCCGCGGCACCATGTACCGCCCGTTTGAGGCACACGCCCGTGAAGCGGCATGCAATCTGCTCAATCAGGAGGTAAAATAAGATGGCTTTCAATATGGACCCGAAGAAGTGCCCCATGCCCACGCAGGACCCCAATGTGCGCAACAAGAACTTTAAGGAAGTTGCACTTGGCTACACCGAAGAAATGGCCGTGAACGAAGCAAAGCGCTGCGTGCACTGCAAGAACAAACCCTGCCAGACCGGCTGCCCTGTGGGCATCGATATCCCCGAGTTCATCGGCCATGTGGCCGAGGGCGACTTTGAAGCCGCTTATCAGGTGATTAACCGTTCCTCTTCCCTGCCCGCTGTCTGCGGCCGTGTATGCCCGCAGGAGAGTCAGTGCGAGGGCAAGTGCACCCGCGGCATCAAGAACGAGCCGGTGGGCATCGGCCGCCTGGAGCGCTTTGTTGCCGACTGGCACCGTGAGAATGTGCACACCGCCCCCATCGTGCCCGAATGGAACGGCCACAAGGTGGCCATCATCGGCGCAGGCCCTGCCGGCCTGACCGCCGCAGGCGATCTGGCAAAGCTTGGCTACAAGGTCACCGTTTACGAGGCCCTGCATGTGGCCGGCGGCGTGCTGATGTACGGCATCCCTGAGTTCCGTCTGCCCAAGGCCATCGTGCAGCAGGAGATCGACGGCCTGAAGAAGATGGGCGTTGATTTTGAGTGCAATATGGTCATTGGCAAGGTGCTCACCATCGACGAGCTGATGGACGAGTACGGCTACGAGGCCGTGTTCGTAGGCTCCGGTGCCGGTCTGCCCCGCTTCATGGGCATCCCCGGCGAGAGCCTGAAGGGCGTCTACTCTGCCAACGAGTTCCTGACCCGCTCCAACCTGATGAAGGCTTATCTGCCCACCAGCAAGACCCCCATCCGCACCGGCAAAAAGGTCGCCGTTGTGGGCGGCGGCAACGTGGCTATGGACGCTGCCCGCAGCGCCCTGCGTCTGGGTGCCGAGACCGTGTACATCGTCTACCGCCGCGGCATGGCTGAGCTGCCCGCCCGTAAGGAAGAGGTGGAGCACGCCGAGGAAGAGGGCATCATCTTCAAGACCCTGTGCAACCCTGTGGAGATCCACGCCAACGACGAGGGCTTTGTCAAGTCCATCACCTGCATTGAGATGGAGCTGGGCGAGCCGGATGCTTCCGGCCGCCGCCGCCCCATCGAAAAGAAGGGCAGCGAGTTCGAGCTGGATGTGGACACGGTCATTATGAGTCTTGGCACCAGCCCCAACCCGCTGATCCGCTCCACCACCCCGGGTCTGGAGACCAACAAGCACGGCTGCATCGTTACCGACGGCGACGACGGCAAGACCAGCCGCGATGGTGTGTACGCCGGCGGCGATGCCGTGACCGGCGCAGCCACCGTCATCAAGGCCATGGGCGCAGGCAAGGCTGCTGCAAAGGCCATTGACGAGTACATTCAGAGCAAGTAATCCCCTGTGAAGGTGGGCACCGCCCACTGAATACCGGATATGAAAAATCCCCTGTGCCAGCGCACAGGGGATTTTTTGCATCTTATTCTGCGGTCTCCGTTGTGAGCGCCGGGTAGCCCGTCCGCACGCACCGCACAGCGCACCGGGCGCTGCCGCCGGTGGTGCAGGTAAAGAGGGTCAGATCCCATTCATCGGACTCCTCCGTCTTTTCGGTCATTTCCTCAATTTGCGTGGGCTGCAGGTTTTCCACATAGGAGACCTCGTAGGTCCAGCGCATACCGTCCATATCCGTAAAATAGACCTGCGCGCCCTCGGTCAGCCACTTGATGGGGCTGAAATGCTTTGCATAGTTGTGGGCGCAGACCACCATGTTATCCGCATAGGTGGAACCGGAGTAACGGCCCGGTGCGATTTTCAGACCCGCATAGCTCCACTGGCTCATCACCGGCAGTTCCAGCCCGATGGACGGAATGGACAGATAGCCGATGTAATCCCCGCCGTTCAGTTCGGTCACGGTCATTTCCTGCGTGGGGTCCAGCTCCGGCTGCAGCGCCACGGTATCCGATTTTGCCTTTTCCTCAATGGCAGCGTTCAGGGTCTGCTCCAGCTCGCCCAGCACCTCCTGCGAGGCCTTGTCTGCACGGGATGCATCCCACTTGTTATAGGCCAGCAGGGCTGCTGCCGCAAGGATCAGCAGCGCGCCCAGCAGCATACACACTCTTCCGATTTTCTGTCGCATAGCAATGTTTCCTTTTTGTTCCGCGGTAGGTTTCAACCCTTTCAGTATATGCGCAATTGGTATGTTTGTCCAGTAAAAGCTTACCGCACTGCCCGGTCCGGCACAAGGCGGCACACAAACCGCACCATCAGCGGGGTCAGCGGCAGCCACACCAGCGTGCACACCACATTGAACAAGGTGTGCGCATTCGCGATCTGCCGGGCGATCACGGCAAGCTCCGGCCCTTTGGGCGAAAGTGCAGCCGTCAGCCGCACATACAACGGCAGACCGGCGCAGAATACCGCCGCGCCGGTCAGATTGAACACTGCATGGGCCGCAGCCACCCGCTTTGCGTCCCGGTTTGCGCTCAAGGATGCCAGCACTGCCGTGATGGTGGTGCCGATGTTATCGCCCAGCAGCACCGGCAGCGCACCCGCAAGACCCAACAGACTGCTGCCGTCCAGCCCGGGGCGGGCTGCAAAGTTCTGCAGCAGGGCAATGGTAGCCGAGCTGCTCTGCACTGTCAGGGTCATGCCAAGCCCCGCCAGCAGCCCCAGCCATGGGTGCTGCCGCACCCGACCCAGCCAGTGCACGAACACCGGGCTTTGCGCCAGCGGTTCCATAGCAGTGCCCATATCGGCAATGCCCTCGAACAGCAGGCCAAAGGCGAACACCGCCCGGCCAATAGCCCGGCCCTTCCGCCCCGCACAGGCAAAGCAGAGCAGCAGCCCGGCCAGCAGCACAAGGCCGCGCACATCTTCCAGCCGGAAGGCCAGCAGCTGTGCGGTAATGGTGGTTCCGATGTTGCAGCCAAAGATCACCGGGACCGCCTGCCGCAGGGTCAGCAGACCCGCACTTACAAAGCCCAGCACCATCACCGTGACTGCCGAGCTGCTTTGCAGTACCGCCGTGACCGCAGCCCCCGCCAGCACGCCCCGCACCGGGCTGCCGGTCACAGCGGCCAGCAGGCTTTTCAGGCGGCTGCCTGCCGCTGTTTCCAGACTGTGGCTGAGCGCATCCATGCCGTATAAAAACAGTGCCAAGCCGCCAAAAAGTGTAAAAATTCTTGTCAGGTTCTGTTCCACTGCCGCCGCCCCTCCCGCAGAAACGTTTCTTATTCTATTTATGCAGCTGCCGGGCGGTTCAGGCTTTCTGCCGTTCTCCCCTTTTTGTGAACTTTTTTAAAATTATCCTAAACTGCCCTTGCATTCTGGGTGCCGGAGGAATATTATTGTCAGGCGTTAATAGTTAACAGCTGTTAAGCATTTTGCAATGAGGAGGGATAGAATGTTGAACGAGACCGAAGCCGCCGCGAGCTTTCACGGCCTGTGCCATTTTTTCGGACGGCTGAGCAAGGCATCTCGGGCCGGCATGAAGGCGGCTCTGCGGGGCTGTCCCAAGTGCCACTTTCCCATGCTGGAGGGTCTGGCTCACACGATCAGTACCCGCGGGCAGAACGGAGCGGTGTATGTTTCCGATTTTGCCCGGGAGGCACACCAGCCGCTGCCGGCCATCAGCCGCAGCCTGCGCCAGCTGGAACAGGACGGCCTTGTTCTGCGCGAAGCGGACCCGGCTGACCGGCGCAAAACGCTGGTGCGCATCACGCCGGAGGGCTATGCCGCCTGTGCCCGGTGTGAAGATGCCCTCAGCGATTATTTTGCCTGCGTGATGGCCCGGCTGACACCGGAGCAGGTGCAGCAGATGAATACTTTGCGCGGCGCACTGATGGATGCCATTCTTGCGGAAAACGCTTCCCGTGAAGCAAAAAACAACGAAGGGAGAACCGAACTATGACGAAAATTTTCAAGCAGCTGGCCCGGCACTGGGCCGTCTGTCTTGTGGTGTTCTCGCTGCTGTTCGTGCAGGCGTACTGCGATCTTTCGCTGCCGGACTACACCAGCAGGATCGTGGACACCGGCATCCAGCAGGGCGGCATTGAAAGCCCCCTGCCGGAAACGATACGCCAGAGCACGCTGGATGCCCTCACGCTTTTGATGAGCGAAGAGGACGCCGATGCGCTCCAGAACGCCTACGGGTATTATCTTCAGGACGACGGCGTGCTGAAGCTGCGCACCGACCTGACCGATGACGAGCGCACCGCGCTGGAGGATGCCGTCACCACGCCGGACATCGTGCTGTATATGGCCGCCGCGCAGGCAGCGAACGCCCCCGCCGGGCAGGACACCATGGGCATGACCGGCCTTGCTGACATGCAGGCGGCATCCTCTGAGAGCACCACCACGGATAGCGAGACCGTCACCCCCACTGCCGAAGATCTGGACACCGTATGCGCCCAGTTTGCCGCTATGAGCCAGATGCCCGGCTTCACCCGCGAAGCTGTCCAGCAGCAGCTGGCCGGTGCTTTTGCCAGTCTGGATGATACCCTGATGGAGAACCTCAAAAGCCAGTCCATGCTGCTGGTGCAGCTGGAATACGAGGCACAGGGCATTGCCCACGATGTGCAGATGCGCTACCTTTACCGCGTAGGCGGCCAGATGCTGGGCCTGACTTTGCTGATGGTGGCTGTGTCCATTGCGGTGGGCTTCCTCGCCTCTCGTGTGTCCGCTGCCATTGGCCGCGACCTGCGCCGTGAGACCTTTGCCAGCGTCATCGGGTTCTCCAATGCAGAGATCGAGAATTTTTCCACCGCATCTCTCATCACCCGCACCACCAACGACATCCAGCAGGTGCAGTTCGTCTGCGTCATGCTGCTGCGCATGGTGGCCTATGCGCCCATTCTGGGCATTGGCGGCGTGCTGCATGTGCTGAACAGCAGCACCGGCCTTTCCTGGATCATCGTGCTGGATGTGGCCGTTCTGCTGCTGCTCATCCTCTTCCTGATGAGTGTGGCCATGCCCAAGTTCAAGATCATGCAGAAGCTGGTGGACCGGTTGAACCTCGTCAGCCGCGAGATTCTGACCGGCATCATGCCGGTGCGTGCCTTCAGCCGTGAAAAGTTTGAGGAGGAGCGCTTCGACAAGGCCAACAAAGACCTGATGAGCACCCAGCTGTTCACCAACCATGCCATGGTTGCCATGATGCCCTTTATGACCCTCATCATGAACGGCACCAGCCTGCTGATCGTCTGGTTCGGCGGCAAGGCCATGGACAACGGCACCATGCAGGTGGGCGAGATGATCGCATTCATCACCTACACCATGCAGATCGTCATGTCCTTCCTGATGCTGGCCATGGTGGCCGTCATGCTGCCCCGCGCCGGTGTGGCTGCGGAGCGCATCGACGAGGTGATCCGCACCAGGGCCACCATCAACGACCCGGACGAAGCTGCTGCAAAGCCCGCGCAGGAGCACGAAAACTGGCAGGGTGAGGTAGAGTTCCACGATGTGAGCTTCCGCTTCCCGGGTGCGGACAGCGATGCGCTGGAGCACATCAGCTTTACCGCAAAGCCCGGCGAGACCACCGCCATCATCGGCTCTACCGGCTGCGGCAAATCCACCCTGCTCAACCTCATCCCCCGCTTTTATGATGTCACCGGCGGCAGCGTGACCGTGGACGGCATCGATGTGCGCAATATGCCGCAGGCACAGCTGCACGACCTGCTGGGCTATGTACCCCAGAAGGGCGTGCTGTTCAGCGGCACCATCGACTCGAACCTGAAGTTCGGCGGGGAGCACATCACCGATGCCGATGTGAAAAAGGCCGCTGCCATTGCGCAGGCCACCGAGTTCATCGACGCAAAACCGCAGGGCTACCAAAGCCCCATTGCACAGGGCGGCTCCAATGTGTCCGGCGGCCAGAAGCAGCGCCTTTCCATTGCACGCGCCATTGCCAAGGACCCCAAAATTTATCTGTTCGACGACAGCTTTTCTGCCCTCGACTTTAAGACCGATGTTGCCCTGCGCCGTGCACTGAAAGCCCAGACCGATAACGCTACCGTTATCATTGTGGCACAGCGCATCTCCACTGTGCTGCACGCAAACCAGATCCTGGTGCTGGACGAAGGCCGCCTGGTGGGCAAGGGCACCCATGCCCAGCTGATGGCTTCCTGCCCGGAGTATCAGGAGATCGCCCGCAGCCAGCTGAGCCAGAAGGAGCTGGACCTCAAATCTCTGAATACCGAAAAGGAGGGTGAGTGATATGCCAAGACCCGGACGCATGACGACCGAACGCGCCAAGGACTTCAAGGGCACCCTGCTGCAGCTTGTGCGCAACCTTGGCCGCTACCGCCTTTCGCTCGTTACCGCCATTGTATTTGCCATTCTTTCTACCATCTTCAACATTGCAGGTCCCAAGGTGCTGGCAAAGGCCACCACGGCTCTTGCCACCGGCTGGATCGCCAAGCTGCGCGGCACCGGCAGCATCGACTTTGTGTATATCGGCCGCATCCTGCTGTTTTTGCTGGGCATGTACCTGCTGAGCAGCGCCTTCAGCTTTATTCAGGGCTGGCTCATGACCGGCCTTTCCCAGAAAGTCTGCTACGACTTCCGCAAGCAGATCAGCGAAAAGATCAACCGCCTGCCCCTTGCCTACTTTGAAAAGCGCACCGTGGGCGAGGTGCTGTCCCGCATCACCAACGATGTGGACACGCTGGGCCAGAGCCTGAACCAGAGCATCACCCAGCTCATCACCAGTGTGACCACCATGATCGGCGTGCTGGTCATGATGCTGTCCATCAGCCCGAAGATGACCCTGATCGCCCTGCTGATCCTGCCGGTCTCGCTGGTGCTGGTGCTCATCGTGGTCAAGTTCAGCCAGAAATACTTCAAGGCACAGCAGGCCATTCTGGGCGTTGTGAACGGTCAGGTGGAAGAAGTCTACTCCGGCCACAACGTGGTCAAAGCCTTCAACCGCGAGGCCGTGGTGCTGAACGACTTCAACGCCGCCAACGATAAGCTGTACGAATCCGCATGGAAGAGCCAGTTCCTCTCCGGCCTGATGATGCCCATTATGAACTTTGTGGGCAATCTGGGCTACGTGGCAGTGGCCATCGTGGGCAGCATTTTTGCGGCAAACGGCACCATTACCATCGGTGACATTCAGGCCTTCATCCAGTACGTCAAGAACTTCACCCAGCCCATCCAGCAGCTTTCTCAGGTGTCCAACATGCTGCAGAGCATGGCCGCTGCCGCTGAGCGGGTGTTCGAGTTTCTGAACGAGCCGGAAGAGGATCAGCAGGCAGACCCGGCCCGCCGGGCCGACCCCGGCTGCATCAACGGTCAGGTGACATTCAGTCATGTCCGCTTCGGCTACACCCCGGACAAGACCGTCATCCGCGATTTCAGCTGTGAGGTCAAGCCCGGCCAGAAGGTGGCTATCGTCGGCCCTACCGGCGCGGGCAAAACTACCATGGTCAAGCTGCTCATGCGCTTCTATGATGTGGATTCCGGTTCCATCACCCTGAATGGCCACGATGTGCGTGACTTTGACCGCAGCGCTCTGCGCGAGGGCTTCGGCATGGTGCTGCAGGACACATGGCTGTTCAAGGGCACCATCATGGAGAACATCCGCTATGGCCGACTGGATGCTACCGACGAAGAAGTGATCGCCGCCGCCAAGGCTGCCAACGCTGACCACTTCATCCGCACCCTGCCCGGCGGCTACCAGATGGAGCTGAACGAAGACGCTTCCAACGTGAGTCAGGGCCAGAAGCAGCTGCTCACCATCGCCCGCACCATTCTGGCAGATAACCGCATCCTGATTTTGGACGAGGCCACCAGCAGCGTGGATACCCGTACCGAGCAGCGCATCCAGACCGCCATGGACCGCCTGATGGAGGGCCGCACCAGCTTTGTGATCGCACACCGTCTTTCCACCATCCGGGATGCCGACCTCATCCTTGTAATGCGAGATGGCGATATTGTGGAGCAGGGCACCCACGACCAGCTGATCGAAGCAGGCGGCTTCTACGCCGACCTGTACAACAGCCAGTTCGAGGACGTGGTGGAGTAAAGCAGCCGCCATCGCAGTATAAGCACAAAAATAGCACCTGCCGCCTTCCTTTCCGAGGGCAGCAGGTGCTATTTGTTTACCCTCTCAGTCATCGCTACGCGATGCCAGCTCCCCCGAGAGGGGGAGCTTTTCAGCAGTTACCGGTCAGCTGCAATAGAGCTCTCCCTTCGGGAGAGCTAGCGCGAATGCGCCTGAGAGGGTTTTCTTTTTTCTTTATTCCTCCACCGGTTCCAGCTTCAGGCCGAACAGCTTTTCCGAGAGGGACGGCAGCAGCTGCTGCAACGCGCGGACATAGGCCATTACCACCGGGTCCTCGCGCTTTTGTCCCAGCACGATGCCGAACCGGTGTCCCCTGCCCCAGTCCAGTACCCGCACAAAACTGAGGTCCGGCCTGCGGTAATAGACCGCAGGAACCATCTTGAGCGCAGGATCCCCATAGGATGCGCTGCGGATGCCGCCCACCGGCGTAAAGTTCACTCCGCGCTCCAGCCCCTCCTGCAGCAGGCTGGTCTCGTAGACGGTCTGGTACATCTCTTTGACGGGCAGCCAGCGGTATTGCAGCGCCTGCTCCAGACTCAGCCTGCCCACCGGCATATCGGCGGGCGGGTGGATGGGAATGCACAGCTCCGGCACATAAAGCAGCGGGATGAAAGTGAACCCCTGCGCGTAAAATTCCGCACTTTCCAACTGGAAAGAAAGGTCCGCGTCCCCTTTTTTCAGGCTGCGCCAGACCTCGCTGCGACTGGCGCACTGCATCATAATAGACGTGTATTGCAGACACAGCTCGTTCGTCAGAGAAAACAGGTCGTACCCGAACATCCGCATCGCCTCATGGCTCCATGCAATGACCAGATGCCGTTCCGGCGGATTTTCCTGCTGTTGCACTGCGCGGGCATGGCGCACTGCCTCCTGATACAAGGCCGTCAGCTGCTTTGCCTTGGGGTAAAAGTCCCGGCCTGCCGGGGTCAGGATCACCCGGCGCGGTACATGCTGGAACAGTTCAAACTGCAGTTGCCCTTCCAGCGTGCGGATCTGCTGCGAAAGCGCCGACTGCGAAAGATACAGTGCCTCTGCTGCTGCCGAAAAACTGTCCATCTCTACGATCTTCACAAATCCATCCAGTGCACTCTGGTTCATTTGCGCGTCCTCGCTTTCTTACATTAGGATTTTCTAAATTATAATATAACATAATTGAATTGTAAAGTGCGTCACTCTACGCTACAATTGTTAAAGATTCAGCAAAGTGGTTTTTACCCTGCTGCACGATAAGAAGAGAAAAGAGAAAGAGAGCGTACCTATGAACAAGATCTCCCGCAAGGGCTTTCTGAAGATCGCCGCTGCCGCCGCCATGAGCGGTGTCACTGCCGGCGCACTGGCTGCCTGCAATTCCGCCTCCAGCTCCACTGCCTCCGGTGCTGCCGGTCAGTACATCCCCGGCACCTACGAGGGCACCGCCGAGGGCATCTCCTCCACCGTCAAGGTCACCATGACCTTCTCTGACAGCGCTGTTACCGACGTGGTGGTGGACACCTCCGGCGAGACCGCTTCTTTCGGCGCTGCCGCTGCCGATGAGCTGCGTGAGCAGCTGATGGCTGCCGGTTCTGCCGAGATCGACGGCGTTTCCGGCTCTACCATCACCTCCGATGCCGTGATGAAGGCTGCCAAGAGCTGCTACGCACAGGCAAAGGGTGAGGCCGTGGTGTCCAGCGTGCAGCTGCCCACAGGCGACGCAAACGACTGGCTGGGCAAAGAGCCTGATATCGACGAGGCTGCCATCACTGAGACCGTGGACACCGACATTCTCATTGTGGGTGCAGGCAACGGCGGTATGTTCGCTGCCGCCTATGCTGCTGCCAACGGCCTGAACTTCCGTGTTATCGAGCAGAACGCCAACGTGCAGGACACCCGTCACTGGTACGGCGCTGTTGATTCTGCTGCCGCTAAGGAGGCTGGCGAACCCGCCACCGATAAGGCAAAACTGCTGAGCGAGATCTCCCGCTACGCCTCCGGCAAGTGCGATCAGCGCGTTGTCAAGACCTGGATCAACGAGTCTGCCGCCATGCACGACTTCATGCGCAGCATTCTGGAAGATAAGTACGGCTGGGTATGCGATTTCACCTCCGGCAGCGAGGCTGCATGGCCTGCAGAGAATGCCGAGCACAACACCGACTACCTCTACCCTGTGCAGGAGCACAACTACATGGCCAGCGAGAGCGCATCCGGCCTGCCCCGTAATGAGCTGCTGCTGCAGTACATTCAGGAGCTGGGCTACGATGTGGACTTCAAGACCAGTCTGGCCAAGCTGGAAAAGAACAGCGAGGGCCGCATTACCGGCATCATCGCCCAGAGCACCGAAGATGACCACTTTATCCGCTACAACGCCAACAAGGGCGTGCTGCTGGCCTGCGGCGGTTTCCCCGGCAACCCCTACATGATGGAGCAGCTGGACCCGCTGGGCACCAGCGTGACCACCGCCTGCTCCTACTCCCCCGCCGACAAGGGCTACGGCATCCGCGCTGCTGTGTGGGCCGGTGCCAATCTGGACAAGGAAGCCGCTCCCATGCTGTTTGACCGCGGCGTTGTTGCCCCCGGCGTGGATGGCGGCTATGTGGACAGCGACACTGCCTTTGGCGGCAAGGCCTTCCCCGGCAAGATCCGCCAGTACAACCCCGGTACCCAGCCCTTCCTGAAGGTGAACCGCAACGGCGAGCGCTTTGCCAACGAGAGCTGCCCCTACAACGATATCGTCTACGCTGCCGCCCACCAGCCGGGCCGCGTCTACGCACAGATCTGCGATGCCAACATTCTGGAGGACGCAAAGCGTTTCCACACCATCGGCTGCTCTGCCCAGACCCGCAACGGCGGCGAGAAGTACATTCAGGGTAAGATGGACGAGGCTATTGAGGCCGGTGCATTGTTCAAGTGCGATACGCTGGACGAGCTGGCTGACAAGATGGGCTTTACCGGTGCTGCCAAGGACACCTTCCTTGCTACCGTGGAGCGCTACAATGAGCTGTACGACAAGCAGAACGATGAGGATTTCGGCAAGCCCGCTTACCGCCTGAGTGCCATCCGCACTGCGCCCTTCTATGGCTGCTGGCTGGGTGCCTCTCTGCTGACCACCGAGCAGGGCATTGCCATCAACGAAAAGGGTCAGGCGCTGGACAACAACAACCAGCCCATGGAGGGCCTGTATATCACCGGTGATATGTCCGGCAGCTTCTTTGCCAACAACTACCCCTGCCTGATGGCTGGTGTGGCCATGGGCCGCACCCTGACCTTCGCCATGAAGGCCGTCAAGCAGATGGCGGGTCTGGATAACGCCTGACCCAGCGCGGTTTTCCGGCACAACTTAAGCGTTTTTCCATTTCTTCTTTCTTCATGAAGAGAGGCGGTCCCTGTTTGGGGCCGCCTCTCTTTGCTATTTTTTCGCCACGTGCCCCCTACACAAATCCCCACGATTGTGCTATGATAAAGCTGAACAGCCGGTTTGTGCCAGACAACCGGCAAAATCGAGGTGTTTGTACAAATGTCTGATCTCCTTGAAACTCTGCAGCAGGAAGGGGTAGACCCCGCTCTGCTGGAAGCAGTCCAACAGTACCGCACTGCCCATGCCCTGCCGGACGCACTGCGCCCGCGCATCCCTTCCCCTGCCTTTACCTACTACGGCAAACAGGTGTGGGAGCAGGCGCTGGCGGCGCTGCTCTGCGGTGAAAACCTGCTGCTGGCAGGCGGAAAAGCCACCGGCAAAAACGTGCTGGCCGAGAACCTTGCCGCCGCCTTTGGCCGTCCTGCGTGGGACATCTCCTTCCATGTGAACATGGATGCGGCGTCCCTCATTGGCATGGACACTTTTGCGGACGGTCAGGTGGTGTTCCGGCCCGGCCCGGTATACCGCTGCGCCCAGTGCGGCGGCTTTGGTGTGCTGGATGAGATCAACATGGCCAAAAACGAAGCGTTGGCCGTGCTGCACGCGGTGCTGGATTTCCGCCGCGCCATCGATGTGCCCGGCTACGACCGCATCCCGCTGGCGGAGGAGACCCGCTTTATTGCCACCATGAACTACGGTTATGCCGGCACCCGTGAGCTGAACGAGGCACTCACCTCCCGTTTCGTGGTCATCCAGATGCCCACCATTACGCAGGACGATCTGGAAAAGCTGCTGCGGACGCAGTTCCCCGATCTTGCTTCCAAGTATGTGCGCCAGTTTGCACTGCTGTTCCTTGACCTGCAGAAAAAGTGCGACAGTGCGGAAATTTCCACCAAGGCGCTGGATCTGCGCGGTATGCTGGATGCCCTGCGGCTGATCCGGCGCGGCATCCCGGCAGGCGCGGCACTGGATATGGGCATCACCAACAAGGCCTTTGACTCCTACGAGCAGGGCCTGATCCGTGATGTGATCGCAGCGCGCATTCCGGCCAAGCTGGATGCCGCCAAGCTCTTTGGCTGATGGACGCCCAGAGTTACACCGCGCAGGAGCGGCGTGCGGCCAATCAGGTCTGGGCTGCTGCAGGAGCCTATGGCTTTGAGCCGCTGTTTCTGGCCCGCTATACCGACGGCACCACCGATTTTTACATGAACACGGTCGTGGGCCTCATCCACAAATATTACGGTGACGCGCTGATTCGCAGCATCTTTGATGCATGGGACGGTGATCTGCGGCAGACCATGCTGGACGACATGACATGGCTGTATCTGGAAAATGCAGCCTATCGGCTGGAGCTGCCCCGCCGCCCGGTGCTGGAAGCGCTGCGCCATGCCCATGCAGATTACTTTTTTGCGATTCAATACAAGCTCTCCCGTCAGGAGTGGATGGCAAAAAATCAGCTGGTGTACACCATGCAGGCTGCACGCTGGCGGCGTGTGCTGGGCCGTGCCGACCCGGTGATGACCCCTTACGAGTCCGGCCTTGCCGCCGCGCTGGCCCCGGAGCATGTGCCGGAGCCGGAACAGCTGAAAGCCGAAATTTTATCGATCTACGCAAAATTCAACCTGTTCGACGGCACTGTGCACCAGAGAGCAGCTTTGCATCTGCATCTGGACGGCCTGCTGGCAAAGCTTGCCACCAAAGCCATGCCCACCCAGATGATCAAAACGGACCGCGTGACCGTGGAACACTCAAGCTCCGTGGATGCTGTGGGCGGCGGGCTGGCGGTGGACAAGCGCCGGGCCCACATCGCCCTGAAGCAGAATGCCGCGCAGGACAGAGCCTACATCGAAAGTTGCTTCGGCCGCTCTCTCTACCCGCCGGAACGGCTGCGCAAGGCTGAGCAGGAGCTTTGCGTGGGCGACCATCTGGGGTGCCATTTGTGGTTCAGTGCCGGTGTGCCCAGCCCGGAGCAGGCTCCCACACCGGAAGCAAAGCATCTGGCTGAACAGGCTGAGCTGCAGGCCGACCGCAACCGCGCTTATTACGCCAAAAATCGGGAACTGCACCGCAGTGTGGTGCTGCGGCTTACCGAGCAGATCCGCAACTGCATCCTTGTGCACCAGCAGCCCAACGCCCGTGTTGCCCGCAGCGGCAACCTGAACGCTGGGCGCATCTGGCGCGCACCACTTTTGAACGATGACCGGGTGTTTTTGTGTGCCGAGGAAGAGAACCAGCCCTCTTTTACGGTAGACCTTTTATTGGACGCATCCGCTTCCCGCCTGCACTGTCAGGAAGTGATCGCGGCTCAAGGATCCATTTTGGCCCAGAGCCTTGCGGCCTGCGGGATCCCGGTGCGGGTGTCCAGCTTCAGCAGCCTGCGGGGCTACACCGTACTGCGGGTGCTCAAAGGCTTTGCAGACAAAAACCTGCAAAACATCAACCGATATTTTGCTTCCGGCTGGAACCGTGACGGCCTTGCTCTGCGGGCCGCAGGCGACCTTTTGCAGTATGCGCCCGGTCCTGCGCCGCGGCATCTGCTCATCGTGCTGACGGACGCTTCGCCCAACGACAGCCGCCGCATCCCGCCCAGTGCAGAAAACCCGCTGGGCTGCGGTTACGAGGACGCTGCCGGTGTGGCTGACACTGCCGCGCAGGTGCGTGCGCTGCAGCGCATGGGCATCCGGGTGTCGGCTGTGTTCATGGGTGAGGACAGCTCTGCCGGTGCCGCTGCACAGATCTACGGCAAAAACATGGCCCGTATCCGCGGCATGGACCAACTGGCCCGCGCGGCCGGGCGGCTGATCCAGAACGAGATCCGTGAACTGGGCGATTGAACCATATTTTACCAGAACAGCCCACAGATGGGAGGCTTTGGCCTTGCCGTCTGTGGGCTGTTTTTGATACAGAACACAACTGATTCACTCTTGCAACAACCATGTTTCGGGTCACTGTTGCAGGATGCGCGGAAATATTTTGTTTTTCAGCAAACTTATAGTTGTTTTTTGTTGCGAAGTATGCTATACTATGTTCAGTCAATAAAACATTCCTGCGTAAGCCGCCTGCTGTGCACCGGGTCGTTTGGCGCAGTGCCCATCCGTTATACAACGAACTGCTGTGTTATAGTTTCAGGAGGGAACCGATCATGGATGCCAACCGTTATTTTGATGCCATGCACAACGCTATGTCAGCTCAGCACCCCGGTGCGCAGCTGCTTTTAACGGTAAAGCTGCAGGACACCTGCGGCAACGATGCCTGCCTGGAGCTGAAGCAGCTGCCCGGTGAGAGCACCTCCATTCTGTGCTACTCCACCATGGGTCGCCGCTGCCTGAACTTCCAGCTGTTCCGCAAGGGCTGGCAGCTGTGCCACAACGCCGATGGGCAGCTGGTGGGCCGCTTCCCTTCCAGCGCCGACGGCCTGATCGACGAGACCGATTTCCGCGCCTACTGCCGTGAGGACCGGCTGGATATGGCCCGCACCCAGCGCATCACCGCCGAGCTTCGCCAGTGCGCCGGTATCAATTATCAGGGCAGCATCCCGCAGAACGCCCGCACCGGTGCCGTTATTACCGTGGAGAGTTTTGTAGGGGCCGGTGCTCGCTGGACCTACTGGAGTCAGGATGTTCTGCCCAGCCTGCCGCTGGGTGCCATCCTCTACTGGCTGGCGGATCATCTGGCCGGTGCCGAGCGCCGCACCCTGCAGGCCGACCCGCAGGCAGCCCGCCTTGCCGCCCAGTGGCTGGCCGGTGATACAGCCGTATTCTTCCATCCGTCGGTGCCGATGACCGCCATGAATACGGTCTCTTCCGGCTCTGCACCCGCACGCCGCCGCACCACTGTGCCCGCTGCCCGCAACAAGAGCTGGCAAAGCATCATGGCCGTGATGGCAGGCATGTGAACGAAAAAGCAAGGAAAGACCGATCGTCTCTCCTTGCTTTTTCAGTATTATTCGAGGTACGGGTCCAGCAGGGCATCCACCGTTTTGTTCCGCTTGGGATTCGGCTTTTTGATCACATAGCCGCGGCAGACCACCAGTTCCAGATGCTGCAGCGCACGCAGGTCTTCCAGTGGATTGTGCTTTGTCACAATAAAATCTGCGCTCTTGCCTGGCTCAATGGAACCGGTCACGTCTCCTACTCCGGCCAGCTGAGCATTGCGCAGGGTGGCCGTGTACAGGGCGAACTGGTTGCTTACACCGCAGTATTTGTGGAAGTAGCACAGCTCCCGCCAGAAATCGTACTGGGTGATGTACGGGCAGCCTACATCGTTGCCCAAGGCCACCGGGATGCCGTTAGCAAGGGCGGTCTTTGCGCTTTCCACCACACCGTCAAACACGATCTTGCCGTTATACTGGTCCTTTTCCGAAGCGCCGGAAACCGCTGTATCGAACAGCGCATAGGGCAGCGCCGGGGAGATAGTGGTGCACACAAAGGCTCCCCGCTCCTTGTAAAGCCGGATGGTCTCATCATCCATCTTTGCTCCGTGCTCAATGGAATCCACACCGTTTTCCAGCGCCACCTTTACACCTTCTGGCGACTCGGTGTGTGCCGCCACGGTATAGCCCAGCTTGTGGGCCTCGTCGCAGACGGCTTTGACCATTTCCGGCTTCATCTTCAGCTCGCCGGGGGTTCCCTTTTCGGTGGCATCCAGCACGCCGCCGGTGATCATCAGCTTGACAAGATCCACCTTCTGTCCGCTGGCCTTTTTGAGCTGAGCCAATGCTTCGGCATTGTTATGGGCCGCAACTGCCACCGAGCCTGCCATATGTCCGCCCGGCACCGAAATGCCCTCGTTGGCAGCAAGGATGCGCGGTGCCAGCAGCTTGCCAGCTGCAGCATCATCACGGCAGCGGGTGTCAAAATCTGCAATGCCGCCCACGGTGCGGATGGTAGTCACGCCACCCAGCAGTTCCAGCTTCGCGTAGCTGCATACCAGCCTGTAGGCCACCGCACGGGTCAGGCCATTGCTCAGAATTTTGCGCACCAGCGCAGCATTGTCCCGCGGCTTTGCGCTGGGCTTGCCGTTGCCTGCCAGATGCACATGCAGGTTGATCAGGCCCGGGCACAGATAGCCTCCGTGCAGATCGATCACCTCATAACCGTCCAGATCCACGCCCTCATCGACAATGGCAATGATTTTATCATCCTCGGTCAGCAGGATCTTGTGCGCTTCCGGCTGCATCTGCTCGGTGCCATCCAGCAGGATCCCGTTCGTATAGGCACGTTTCATTGGGAACATCCTCTCTTTTTCAGGTTTTTTCGGACAGGAGTTGTTTTGTTCCAGTATAGCATGTTCCGGCAGATGGTGCAATGCAAAAACGGGCAGGAAAGGTTCAGCCCTCTCCTGCCCGCTCGGTGTTTTTATTTACTGTGCGGCTGCGCTGGAAGCCACTTCGGAAGCAGCAGCCTCAGAAGATGCGGCTTCCGAAGAAGCAGCTTCGCTGGATGCGGCATCTGCGCCGCCGGTCACGCCGCCCTCAACGACCAGCTCATCCTCATAGTCAAGGCCGTAGGTATCCACCAGAGTCTCCTCATAGTCCTTGTGGAAGAAGTTCTCCTCGCCCAGAGCCTTGATCTCCTCGTTCAGCCAATCCAGAACGGTGGTGTTGCCCTGGCTCACAGCGGGAGCAATGGTGTCCTGACTGCCCAGAGAGGGAATGCCGACCGTGTAGCCGGTGTTCTGCTTTGCAAATGCAATGACCTCGGTGTTATCGTTGGCCCATGCCACGCCGTTGCCGTTCTCCAGTGCATTCTTGGCCGTTGCATAGGAATCGTACTTCTGCAGCGGAATGTCGGGGTACTCCTTGGTCAGGTAGGTCTCGGCGGTGGTGCCGGAAATGACGATCATCTGGTCGTCAGCGTTCCAATTGTCCAGAGTGGTGATAACGTTGCTGTCCGGAGAAATGACACCCAGAGCCACGTTCATGTAAGGCAGAGCAAAGTCCACTTCCTCTGCACGCTCCGGGGTCACGGTGAAGTTTGCCAGGATCACATCCGCCTTGCCGGTCTGCAGGTACTCGATGCGGTTTGCAGCCTCGGTGGAAACGAAGTTGATCTCTACGCCCAGATCCTCGCCCAAACGGCGGGCAAAGTAGACATCATAGCCCTGATATTCGCCGTTCTCGTCCACATAGCCGAACGGGTTCTTATCGGAGAACACGCCGATGTTGATGGTGCCGGACTCCTTGATCTGATCCAGAGTGCGGTAGACCACGCTGCTGCCGGATGCTGCGCTGCCGGATGCTGCAGTGGAAGCAGAAGAAGAGCCGCCGCATGCGGTCAGAACAGCGGCAGCGGAAACTGCACCCAGACCCAGCAGGAAGGAACGACGAGAGATCTTAGACTGTTTCATAATGATTACTCCTTTACAAAATCTTTCCCATTTGGCTGCGGAACACCCGCAGCCTTTATCTTGATCTGTGACTCATTTCACAGCATCAAACGTGAAGGTGCGCAGGAAGCGTTGCGCGCGCTCGGTCTTGGGCCGGTCAAAGAACTCGGCCGGTGCAGCTTCTTCCACGATCTTGCCGCCATCCAGAAAGATGACGCGGTTGGCAATGGCGCGGGCAAACTGCATTTCGTGGGTGACGATGATCATGGTCTTGCCCTGCTTGGCAAGATCCAGCATAACGTCCAGCACCTCGCGCACCATTTCCGGATCAAGGGCAGCGGTCACTTCGTCAAACAGAAGGATCTCCGGGTGCATACACAGTGCGCGCACGATGGCAACGCGCTGCTTCTGGCCGCCGGAAAGCTCCCGCGGGTAGCTGTTTTTCTTGGCAAGCAGGCCCACACGGTCCAGCAGAGCTTCGGCCTCCTGCTGCACTTCCGCTTTGGGGCGCTTCTGCACCTTAGTGGGTGCCAGAAGCACATTGTCCAGCACCGTCATGTGCGGGAACAGCTCGTAGCTCTGGAACACCATGCCGATGCGCTGGCGCAGCTGAGTCAGATTTTTACCGCCGTAGGCAACGGTCTCATTGCCCAGCCGCACCCGGCCGCTCTGGGTGGGCTCCAGACCATTCAGACAGCGCAGCAGGGTGCTTTTGCCGCAGCCCGAAGGGCCGACCACCACGATGACCTCGCCGGGCTTGACAGCAAAGCTGATATCATCCAGCACGGGGGTCTCGCCATAGGCCTTGATCAGATGTTCAACAGTCAAAATAGGTTCTGCCATGTACGGTCACTTCCATTTCTTTTCGAGATAGGATGCCAGCAGACTGATGGGCCAGCATACGAAGAAATATAACACGAAAACCGTGAGATAAATGCCAAACGCTGCGTTGGGGCTGGCGGTGCGGTTGGCCTCGATGATCTGCTGTGCTACCTTGATCACTTCCACCACACCGATCATCAGCACAAGGCTGGTGGTCTTGATCATGCGGGTGATCAGGTTGATGGACAGCGGGATCAGGCGGCGCACCGTCTGCGGAATGATGATGTACCAGTAGGTCTGCGCACGGCTCATGCCAAGGGCCTCGGCGCTCTCATACTGGTGCTTCGGAATGGCGATCAGCGCACCGCGCACAAGGTCGCTCATTTCTGCGGTGCCCCACAGCACAAACACGATGATGGATGCCGTCTCGCCGGAAAGGTTCCACCCAAAGGCACGGGTGGTGCCGAAGTAAACGAGGAACAGCAGCACCATCTGCGGCATGATGCGGACGAACTCCAGATAAAGCCGCAGGACCGCCTTGATAACGGGGTTGCGGGAGGTCATGAGCACGCCCAGCAGGATACCCAGCGGCAGGCTGATGATCACCGAGACGGCACTGATTTTGAGTGCAACGCCAAGGCCGCCCAGCAGGCGGGCCATGTTTTTGCCCTTGAACAGGACATCAAGACCCAAATCCAGCATAGCGCAGCCTCCTTTCGATCAGGCTGCCCACAATGGACACCGGCAGCAGAATGATAAGGTAAAACACCACCAGCAGGAACAGACATTCGATGGTTTTGGAGTACATGCCGATCAGATCCTTTGCCGTGAACATCAGGTCCATCAGGCTGATGGCGCTGAACACGCTGGTCTCCTTGAGCAGGAAGATCACATTTGCCATGAAAGCCGGCATACTGGTGGACATGGCCTGCGGCAGAATGATGTAGCGCATGGTCTGCCAGCGGTTCATGCCAAGGCTGTAGGCACTCTCGGTCTGGATGGGCTCAATGGCTTCCAGACCGCTGCGGAACGCTTCGGCCATGTAGCTGCCGCCCAGAAACGCCAGACCGGCAATGCCGCAGATCTCGGCATTGGTGCGGATGCCCACCTTGGGCAGGCCATAATAAATGAAGAACAGCTGCACCAGCAGCGGTGTGTTGCGGGACAGCTGGATGTAAACACCCACGATCTGCCGCAGAACGGGCACCTTGTCATACTGGATCACTGCGCAGGCAAGGCCAATGATGATGGCAAAAATGATACCTGCAACGCCCAGCCGCACGGTAAGTACAGCGGCCTTCTGGTAGAGCGGCAAATATTGCTGGATCGCATTCCAGTCCATTGCCGGATTCCTCCCTTGTATCCTGATTTGCGGGTCAAAACAAAACGCCCGGAAGCTCCCTCTTCAAGTAAGCTCCCAGGCGGTCAGCGACAGATCCTTCTGCGTGTTCCCACACAGAATATGCAGATATGCTCACACGGCATACCATACTGCAGGGCGGCCGGTCCGGGAAGCGTTTGCGGTACAACAACACATTGCGCAACAACACATCATAGCCGTTTCCTCCCTGAATGATCTCAATTTTCGGATTTGCTCGACCCGATGCACGTAGTTTACACCCTATTACCCATTATGTCAATATGATTATGGGACTTCTTTCGATTCTTTGCTCATTCAGCCTAAAATCATCTCATTCTATGTGTAAATTTTATTCATTTTTCAACTTGACCGTATGCGTCGTGCGGACAGCAAAAAGCCCTCCCGTCGGGGGAGGGCCGGGCCGGATAAAGATTTTTTAGGAAAGTTTAAGAAACAGCCGGTTTTGCTTTCTGCTGCCATATGCTCCCCTCCTGCCTTTTCTTTTGTAAATAAGTATCATGATCTCCCGGGAAAAGTGCAATCAAAAGGCACCGGCTTGTGCAAAAAAGCCGGTGCCTTGGGGCAGGAATATTTTACAGGTTCAGCAGCACATTAGCCCGGAAAACGTTGCCGCTCGTTTCCACCGTCAGATTGCCGTGATACCTGTGCACGGCAGTTTCGACGGAAACAAGGCCGATGCCCTGTCCGTCATGCTTGGTGGAGTGCAGAACGCCGCCCTGCTTTTTCAGCACGCCATCGTAGCGGTTCTCCACCATCAGGCCCATCATGGCCGGGCTGAGCATCCGGGCCAGCACCTTGACCTGCCGTTCTTCCGGCGGCAGCTTCTGGCTGGCATGGAGCGCATTTTCCAGCAGGTTGCCAAGAATGGTGCACAGGTCGGCCTCCGGCAGGGGCAGGAGCTTGGGCAGTTCCAGCTTCCATTCGATCTGGATGCCCTGTTTCCGGGCCTCGTAGTCGTAGTGGCCGGCAAGCGCATCCACCGCAGCGTTGACGCACAGGGTGGGTCTGGCATCGCTGAGTTCGCTCTCGTACTGGCTCAGGTAGCTTTTCAGTTCATCCAGCCGCCCGGCCTCGGTCAGGCCGGAGATCACATGCAGGTGCTGGCGGAAATCGTGCCGCAGGTGGCGGGTCTGTTCCAGATAGCTGCGCAGCTCCATATAGCGGCGGGACTCCACGGCCAACAGCTGGTTTTCGCGGTCCAGCTGGGAGCTGCGGGCATACTCCTTTGCCACGCGGTACATCTCGTACAGCAGCAGAAAGATGCCCAGCAGCGAGATGCTCACTGCCAGCACCGCGATGATGCGGATGCGGTTCATCAGGATGACGCCGATCTCCTTCGGCATACAGAACACCAGAAACGCCGCGTACAGTGCCGGCAGCGGCCATGCCGACTCCCAGAAGGCTTCGCCGTGGTACTCCTGCAGCAGCCACCGGCTCCAGCGCACTGCCGTAAAACGGAAGATGGCGCTGAGTATCACCGAGAGGGTCAGGCAGATGACCGAGGTGCTGGGCAGAAACACCGGCTGTGCATTGTCCAGCTCAGCTTCCGCGTTCAGCACAATGGCAAGCAGGGTGCACACAGACATCATCACTGCCGACACGGAGAACAGAAACATGGTCTGGCTGATCGATACTTCCCGGTCGGTGCGCCAGCGCAGCAGCCAGAAGCTGATGATGAGCAGCGGGATGAGCAGGAAGTTCGTTTCTATGTCCAGCATGCAGCACACCGCTGCGCCAGCCAGACCCATCAGTGTGATCGCCGACGCACCGATGGCATAGGTTTTACGCGGTGCACGCAAGTGCTCCTGCAGCGAGGCAAGGCAGAGGTATTCTGCCGGATACATCATTGCAAATTCCAGAAAAAAACGTCCAAACAATGCAAAATTCACAAGCGCTCTCCTTTCCGGGTCAGAATTCCCGCTGCATACCACGGAACTGGTACTGCGTAAATTGGGCAAGCAGACTGTTTTTGTCCTTCTGCCGCACCGGCAGATGAGTCCCATCCAGCATTTCAATGCAGTCGCCCTCAAACCGCAGCACCTTGGACATGTTGATGATCACGCCGCGGTTGCACACCAGAAATTCCGGCTGAGTCTGAAGCTGTTCCTGCACCTGTGCAAAATTTGCCGTGGCCCGGCACTCGCCGTCATCCGTGACCACACGCACATAATGGTTCTGTGCCGTAGCATAGTAGATCTTGGTCAGCGGCAGCCGCACGATCTGCCGGGCAATGCGCACCTCCAGCTCCGGCTGCTGGCGGCACAGCACCCGCCGCAGCTCCCCTGCCAGCTGCTCAAACTTTTCTTCCTTATAAGGCTTGAGCAGATAATCGAATGGATGTACCGGAAAGGCATCCCACACGTACTCCGGCGAGGATGTCACAAACACGATCAGCAGGTCCGGGTCGGCCGCACGCAGCCGCTGCGCCGTCTCAATGCCATTGGTGCCCTCCATGCAGATGTCCAGAAACACCACCTGATACCCTTCGCGCCAGCCGGCCCGCAAAAATTCATCTCCGCTGGCAAAACAGCTGCAGGATATGTTCTCATTTTCAAATGCCTTTTTCAGCAGCTGTTTCAACCGTTCGGCATCCGGCTTGCTGTCTTCTACGATCGCCGTCCGCAGGTTCATAGCTGCACCCCCTGTTCCTTCTGCTTCCCTGTTTTTTTATATTATAGCACAAGTTCTGCCTTCCGTGGTCTGCCATTCGCGCACAAAACAGCCCGTTTCACGCAGGTTGCGGCAGTGGGCAGAAATTTTTTTGTGTTTTCCTGCTGCAATGCAAAACAAAAAAGGCACCACACAATGTGTGATGCCTTTCTGATCTGGTGGAGAATACCGGGATCGAACCGGAGAACGAAGTGACAGCTGTTCGCATTGACTTCATTGCACAATATGGATATAATATAATCAGAATTTTACTATTATAGATCGTTCAGGAGCAGGAGGTGCTTTTATGAATATCCGTCCATCTGCAGCGATTCGTCAGAACTACAACGAGATCGCCGATCTGTGCAGAGAAACCGCTGAGCCGATTTTTCTCACCAAAAACGGCGAGGGTGACTTGGTCGTCATGGACATCGAAACCTACAACCGCCGTGAAAAAATGCTGAAGCTCCGCGAAGAGCTGCTTTCCGTGGAAGAGGACCGGATGCGTGGAAGCGAGGGCTATTCGATTGACGAGGTCACTTCCATGATGCGCAGTGCGATCAAGGAGGCCGCCGGACATGGAGCAGCAAAATAAATACCGTGTGATCGTGTCAGCACGGGCTGCTCAGATGCTGGTGTCCCACGCCGCATTTCTGGCACAGGTCAACCCTGCAGCAGCAGAGCGGCTTACAGTGGAATTTGAAAAGGCTGCAAAATCTCTGGAGCAGATGCCGCAGCGCTGCCCATGGCTCAAAGGCGAATACATTCCTAAAAATGCTTACCGATTTATCTTGTTTGAAAAACGCTATCTGCTTATCTTCCAGATCGTAGATCATACGGTTTATGCAGATCATGTGGTAGATTGCAGACAGGATTACGGCTGGCTCATCCGATGATCAACAAAGGCGGTGGCTTTCCCTTTTGTGGGAAGCTCCCGCCTTTTTCTGCGTCTGTATAAAAAGAAAAGCACCATACTTCCTACGAAGTACAGTGCTTTTTGGGTGGAGAATACCGGGCCAATTCTGATCACGGTGACCCTCTTGCAGTCCATGCACGGCGCTCCCCTGGGTGAGCTAAGCCCTCACTCGTTTGGCAACAACAAAAAAGGCACCACACAAAGGCGTGGTTCCGTAAGAAAACATTTATGTGAGAGAATCGGCGTAGTTTAGGCTACGCCGGTTTTCTTTTCTTTTTGGGCTGCTTGGGATTGATCCCTTGCTTCCTCAAAATCAAATGCACCAATGAAGTTGTAGACGATCTCAATTTCTCTGACCTTAATGCGTGGCTCGTTCTCGTCCGGCGTGTAAACCTCGGAGACATAAATTTTATCCACAAACTCCCGGAGAATGGAAGCGTCAAGCTGCTGCATATCGGTGTACTTTCTGACCGCTGCAATGAACTGTCTGACGTTGACTTTCTGCTTCTCCTGCTCCTTGACTTCCTGCCGCAGATGTTCGACAAGATTTGTAAGGTTGGTCTGTTCCAGCTCATAGTCACGGGACAGTTTGATGAAACGCTCGTCGGAGAGCTTGCCGGAAATGTTATCCTCATACAGTCGCTTGATGATAACATCCAGCTCGGCAATCCGCTTTTGCGATTGCGCCAGAGAGTCTTTCTTTTGTGCCAGCTCCTTATCCCGTTCCCGCAGGCTTTGATCTGCGGCCCGCTGCACGAAGTCGTCCTCATACTGCGTCACATACTGAATGGCTTCTCGCAGGTTTCGCAGCACGATTTCTTCAAGGACAACGCGCCGGATAGAATGGGTCGAACATAAAGTGCGGTCTTTACGGTAAGTTGAGCAAAGGTAATATTCCTGTTCAGGTTTGAAGTGATTGGCTCTGCACAAGTACATCTTTCCGCCGCAATCCGCACAGAACAGCAGGCCGGAGAACATACCCATGTCGCCCATCTTAGTGGGACGGCGGCGGCCTTGTCGGATTTTCTGGACGATCAGAAACACGCTTTCCTCAATAATAGGTTCCTGTGTGTTCTCAAAGATCACCCAATCCGCCGGATCATTCCACAATACTTTCTTGCTCTTGAACGATTGCTTAGAAGTTTTGAAGTTGACCGTATGGCCCAAATAGTCAAGGCGTTCCAAAATATGCACTACCGTCTTTGTTGCCCATTTATAAGGGTCAGTTGGCCGTTTAGATGTTGTCGGCAAGTCGTTTTCGTAGCAGTAAGCAACAGGCGAAAGAACTTTATTTTCTTGGAGCCATTTTGCAATTTGCGTCGGCCCCATGCCGTCCATGCACAGTGCAAAAATCTTCTGGACAACGGCGGCAGCTTCTTCATCCACGATCCACCGCTTCTTGTTCTCCGGGTCTTTCTTGTACCCATAAGGCGGGATAGTGGTGAGGTGTTCGCCGGAGCGTCCTTTGGATTGCCACGTTGCCCGGATTTTCTTGCTGGTGTCCTTGGCGTACATTTCATTGAATACGTTGCGGATGGCGGTAAACTCGCTGTCCCCGCGCACACTGTCCACACCGTCATTGACGGCAATAAAGTGGACGCCGTACTCTGGAAACAGCATTTCCGTATACATTCCGACTTGCAGATAGTTACGCCCGAACCGGCTCATATCCTTAACGACAACGCGCTTGATCTTGCCCGCCTTGATGTCGGCAAGCATCCGCTGGAATCCGGGCCGGTTGAAGTTGGTTCCCGAATATCCGTCGTCCTCGTCGTAGTGGCGGATGGCGGTATAGCCGTGATCCCGGCAATACTTTTCCAAAATCCGCTTCTGATTGCTGATACTGTTGCTCTCGCCGTCCAGCTTATCTTCTTGGGAAAGACGCTCATAGCAGGCGGTAATGCCCTCGGCTTCCTCCTGCGGCTGGCTGTGGACATAGAATTGCAGCACCGTGTTTTGGATAGCCGTCTTGGTTTCCTCGCTCAACGGCGCGTCATTGGATACGCGCTGAAAGGAAGTGACTGGCTGTTGGTACATTTGATTGTCAAGGTTCAAAGTAGTATCGTTATTCCGTGTCGCACGGGGGTTCCGTGCAATCACCATTTCCGGCTGTTTGCTCATAAGTTCCTCCTATTCCGCAGCCGGAAAACGAGGCATGATACAAGTATATTATACCATATCATGTCCCATCCGTCTGCTTGTAGGAAATGAAAAAATCTTTAATTTTTAAGTGGCTGCCTTGCTCAAATCGTTTTGGAGCAGCCGACGGATTTTCTTGACTGCGGTTTCTTTCGCGCCGTCTTTGACGGTCGCTTTCACAATATATCGAACGCCTCCGATCTCGTACTGACGTACAACGGGGGCGGTCTGGTTCTGACTTGTTACTGTACTCATACAGTAATCCCCCTTTCGCTTACATTGGTGTAAAACGAAATGGGCAGTACGGACGGCTGCTGGCACAGCTCCACGGGAATCTCACCCCGGCCCATGCTGATGGGTGCGCCGCGCAATGCTTTGAGGGCGTTCAACGCGGGAGTATCATTGTCCTGCCTGTACGTCGTCGCCCACAAGTTGCCACACTTGTTTTACAGCCCAGTTTGATCGCTCCGCTTTTTCCTATGGAAAAGCCTCATGGCGCACCTGCCGCACGGCTCGGCACAGACAGAATGTGTCCGTTTGCCCTATGATGCGCCGCTATATACGGGCATATTTTTCAAAGAACTGTGACGCCACAGACCTTTTGCTGGCGGGGAAAGGGTAAGCCGCTGCATCCAGCCGGGCGATTATCGTTAAACCTTAACGATAGCTTGGATCAACCTGATTTCTAAGCACCGTTTCATGTACTCGTCCACGCACAAATGAGGATAGCCGTCCTCGTCATAGAGCGTCCGGGTACACAGACAATTCATGTAATTGTCATAGTACCGAAGCAACCGTTCTACGGCTTGGGGATCGCCTGCACGGGCGGACACATACACTGAAAGGGGCAAAGGCTCTTTGCCTTTGTAGGCAGGTTCTTTCATCCGCGTCAACCTCCTTCCGGCATGAGCGCCATCAATTTTACACGCAACTCTTTCAGTGTCTTTGTCCTGTGGCGCTGGACGGCGCTGCGGGACATCCCTGTGAGGCTGGCGATCTCGCCATCTGCCATATCCAGTACGCAGTACAGGATCAAAATACTTTGTTCCTGTTGCGGCAGGTTGGCAAAAGCGTCGGCCACAAGCTCGTTGTCGATATGTAAATCGTACCCATGAGAGCTAAACACAAAGCTGTCGCTGGGATAGCGGTCTACGGTGCAGAGCTTGTCCAACTCATGCTGCGGCAGGTCGCTGAACATCGTTTCACGATCTCTTTGACGCTTCATATTCCGCAGATAAGCCCGTGCCTCATTCTTCAACACTTTTTTGCAAAAGGCATCGAACTGGCCTTGTCCATAGTCGCGGGGGATAGCTTCCATCATTTTCACCCCCTTTCTGTTGGGGGATTGGGTGGTTCTCTCCCTTTCCGCTACTACTAATCCTGCGATACCCTTTGCTGCCCGCTGAACGCCTCCTTTTTGGACTTTTTTTGGAAAAACTTCCAGAGCAAATATGAAACCGCAGGAAACGACAAAATTCGCCCGGCAGGTCGTAGACCCACCGGGCGAAAATTAAATTGATATGAAGTTTCCTTACATAGTATAGTTCATACTGCTGGCCGGAGCTGCCCCCTGTTGGGTACAGGCTTTTTTTAAGAAGTTATGCTTTTGAAAAACAGGACATATCAGCATGGCGGCTTCCTCCGTGGGCCGCCGATCCTGTGCCGGGCAAAGAAAAGCGGCGGCCTTGATTTCTCAAAGCCGCCGCTGGTTTTATAGGCGTGTCAAAAGGGCTGCTGTACGACGGCTTTTTTTCTTTTTGCCGTCGTCCGGCAGATTGTTATTCAATATTCAGTTCGATGTTTCCAGTAAAGTCCTCACACGCAATGCCGATATAATTTCCACCATCAGGAAGTGTAATTGTGTCACTATAAGTTCCGGTTGTTTCAATCAAAGTGACCGCTTCATCCGATCCAGAAGTCCAAAATACTTTTGCAGTACCTTCCGTAACCTCCAAAGTGCAATCAATAGACAGCTCCTTACCGGCTTCTCTCTTTATGGAAGTTCCTCCGAACAAATACTCTGTATCTGAAAAATTCTCATAATCAGCCGTATAAGTTCCCGTGTAATCATCAATCCCTTTTTCTTTTGTTCCCTCCAAAGATAACTTTCCTGTAAGCTCTATGGCCCCAGCCGACTGAATGATGTTATTATAATGATCGAGAATTTCATCTTTTGAACAGCCAGACAGCATAAAACTTCCCACAAGAATAAGTGCTAATGCTAAAACTATTTTCTTCATAAAATTATCACCAACCTTTCTTTGGTGCTGCCTTTTTAGTCTTTTTCTTTGTTTGGGTTGCTTCTCGCTCGTTCATGCACAAAATCAAGATGGCAGAAATAACGACGGCAAGCACAAGACTGCAAGAACAGGTTCCGATATTCCAGTTGACTGCGGCATCATAGCTGCGGTAGCCTACCATTCCAAGACTTGCGGTAATTGGATAGAAGTTTGCTAATGTCATATTTCCTGCGGCAAACATCCCTCCGTATCCGTAAACAAAAGCAATGATTACACCGACTAAAAAGCTGCCTGCTCTCCGACAAGTAAGAGCGATAATTGGCAGAACCGCAAGATATAAAAAGAAATTAACTGCGGTAATCTGCAAGGTTGCTTTTAGTGCCAAGGAAATCTCAAAGCCGGGAAATCCTACAATTATTTCCGCTATGATTGTAAACAGACTGCATATCAGCCCAAAAATAACAGACAATACGCCGCACACAATCAGTTTTCCGATCAGCAGTTTCTTAAAAGAGATTGGCACAGTCAGAATATTTTTCAATGTGTCATCCGTCTGCTCACGAGAAATCATATATCCGGCAATCAGGCTGATACACATTGGAAAAATCATGGACATATTATTTTTGATGACCTGTTCTGTAAGATAGGCGAAATCCCAAACAGAACCATCATTCGCCATAGAGGTAAACAAGGTCAGCAGGACGGATAGGAGCATGAGCGCAACGCCCGCCCAAAGGATATGATACCTTTTCAATTTATAAAATTCTGTTTTTACAATGCGAACCATGTTTATTCCCCCCTTTGCTTATATAGTCTGTCAATCAGTAAGAACGAAACGATTGCCATGACCCCAAGAATGAGTACAACTTGAAATGTTGAAGGAATTAGCCCAGTCATTTGCTCCAAGTCCATTTTTATACCATGGGCCGCCATATCTCCCGCACTCCAAAATGTAGTCAATGGCGTGGGCAGAAGCCATAATATGGTTTTAGGCAGTGTGTCAAACAATGCCGTAGCACTCATGTTCAGAACGCTATAAAAGACGCACAGCAAAATGGAAAAAACATAGGTCTTACTAAAAAAGACAACAAGAACAATCAACGGGAGTGTTCCCGCCGTAATGAAAATTCCTGTTTCAACCGCTAAAAACAACTTATAGCCTATTCCATAAACTTCCAATGTTCCGAATCCGCAGATAATTGTTACAACGGTAGAAGCAACACAAAAAACAATTCCAAAGAGAAACAGGACAATAATCTTTGCAAGTACCATTTGCGTGCTGGTTACGGGAATTGTACGCAGATTTTTGAATGTATCGTTGTCGCGTTCCATAAAAAACAGAATAGCGGCAATCACTCCGATAATGCAGGGCAGTAAAAACTGGATACCATATCCCAACACCATGTTAAATAGTCCATCGAAAGCATCTGCCCGATCCGTATATCGCTCCATCATAGAGGGCGTTGTCATCAGATAAGTCAGCGGGATTGGAAACAGGAACGCAGCCAAAATAATCAGCGGAATAAATTTCTTCCGTTTCAATTTCAAAAATTCGCATTTGATTAGTTTAAGCAATTCCTTCGCCCCCTGTCACACGCTTGAAGTAATCTTCAAGACTTTCTTCACAGGTATGCGCCTCCGATACCTCCAATCCGTTTTCTACAAAGGCAGTTACAATTTTCCCCACAGGCAGATCAAGGTTGTGCAGGCGCAGATTGTGGTCGTCCTGTATGGAAAAATGGTTTTCATGGAAAGTACGTTCCAAAATTCTTGCTGCCTGTGCAGTATCAGAGAGCGTAAACCGGATATGCTTACTGCTTTTTTGCTCCAACTCAGCAAGGCTTTCTTCTTCCAGCAATGCGCCGTGGTCGATAATTCCAATATCGTCAGCCAGCAAGGAAATCTCCGAAAGAATGTGACTGGAAATCAAAATGGTTTTTCCTCTTGCGTCGCAAAGTTCCCGAATGAAGGAGCGTACTTCTGCAATACCGATAGGATCAAGACCGTTGATCGGCTCATCCAAAATCAAAAGTTCCGGATCGTGCATAACAGCAAGGGCGATGGCAAGCCGCTGCTTCATACCAAGAGAATACTGTGAAAAGAGCTTTTTATCTTTGTAGGGCAGTCCCACCAAATCCAGAGCGTCTTTGATGGCATGATTGTTTGGCACGCCCCGCAGGGTAGCAAAGATACGCAGGTTCTCTGTGCCGGTCAGATTGGGATAAAAACCGGGGGACTCAATTAGGCTGCCGATACGGGGCAACAACTTCTTTTCGTTCCCCTGCAAAGATTTCCCCCAGATTTTGACCTCCCCGGAAGTCGGCTTCGTTAATCCCAACAGCATTTTCATGGTAGTGGTTTTTCCGGCTCCGTTGCGACCCAGCAGGCCATAAATTCTCCCGCGCTTCACATGGATATTTAAGTCAGCCACACTCTTTTGTGAGCCGTATTGCTTCGTCAGATTTTTTGTTTCAATGATATAATTTGTATCCATATTCAAAACCTCCTGTTCTGTAAAGTATTCTATCACTCCAACCTTGCATTAACCTTGCCGCAACCTTGCATTAACCATGCAATTTGAACCCGGCAAAATGACAAAGGTTCCCGCCATAAAGACGGGAACCCGCTTAAATCTCCAAAGGAAAATGCAACATAAATGTAGTTCCTTTTCCCGGAAAACTTTCAACCGTTATGCTTCCACCCATCTTTTCTACAAGCTGATGGACAATAGAAAGACCAAGACCGCTGCCTTTTTCAGACCGGCCTTTATCACACTTATAAAGCCGTTCAAATATGTGCTTCAAATCTTCTTTCTCAATTCCCACGCCATTATCCGCCAGCAGCAGTTCCATGTTATTTCCCTTCATTGATAGGGCGATTTTGATTTTGTCCGCATGGCTGTGAGCGATTACATTTTGAATGAGGTTATTGATGATCCTCATATAGCTGTCCATATCCAATCTTACCCGAACTGGCTGTTCAGGAATATCAATATCATAATCAACCTGTTTATCCTCAAAAATAGGTATCCAGTCAATCAGGATATTTCTTGTCAGCTCCGCGACCTCAACGCTCTGGATTTCCAAAGCGAACTCGTTGGAATTTAACTTGAACCAGTCAAAAAGCACATCAATGTATTCTTTCAGATCGTGGGCTTTCCGGCGGGCGGTTTCGATATAATCATCCCGGTCTTTTCCTGTGACAATCCCCTTATGTGCAGCATCCAGATACCCGATCAGAGTGGTAAGGGGCGTCCGAACATCGTGGGAAAGGCTCGTCATAAGCTGGCGGTTGGTTTCTTCTGCCTGCCGTACAGTCGAAAGTCTGCTTTCATAGGCCACAACAATCTCATTGATTTGATAGGCAAGAGGGGCTACCAGTTCATTTGTTGCAGACAAGATGCGCCGATTACCATTTCCATTTTTTACATCCATCAGAGCATCGGTCATTTCTGCTATTTGCTTTTTTATGCGCCGAACGAGGATGATGGAAGTCAGCACAGCCAAAACAGCAATTAAAATGGAAAAGAAAATGATGATCTCCATACTGGCTAAACCTCCTTATTAAAGCGGTAGCCAATCCCTTTGACCGTCTGGATATACTTTGGACTGGAAGGATTGACTTCCAACTTTTTACGAAGTCGGCTGATGATCGCCATAATGTTGCTATCATCATAGAAATATTCTTCGCCCCATACTTCCTCATAAATCTGCTGTTTGGTCAAAATTTTCCCTTGATGTTTTGCACAGTATAGGAGCAGATCAAATTCCTTTGGCGGAAGTTCAAAAGTGCCATTTGCCGTCGTAACAGAACGATTTTCAAGGTCAATCTGCAATCCGTCAAAATCCAGTTTTTGTGTGGTTCCGGCTTGCTGATTAAAACGAGTGTAGCGGCGAATGAGGGAAACAATACGAGCAATTAGTTCATCCATATCAAACGGTTTTGTCAGATAATCGTCCGCCCCAGCCCGTAAGCCCCGCACTTTAGAAATACTGTCATTTTTGGATGTGAACATCAAAATCGGCAAGCTATTCTCTTTACGGATTTCTTCCAGCGTTTCAAAGCCATCCATACCGGGCATCATCACATCCAGCACCACAAGCTGATACTCCTGCTCTTTTAATTTCTGCAAGCCCTCTTTTCCGGCAGTACAAAAATCGGCTTCTATATTTTCCGATTGTACGCTGCGCTTAATCAAAGCACACAGTTCTCTGTCATCATCTATAATCAAAATTTTATTCATAGCGTAGTTCTCTCCCTTGTTTTGTCCGACCATCAATCGGCTTCTCCGCAGTTTTGGGGATCAGCCAAACACCAGCCATTTTGACAGCACCGGGGATGCGTCCGTCGGTGCAGTAATAATTTATCTGTCGGGACGAAACGCCCCATTTTTCGCTTGCCTCTTTGAGCGTCATGTAATCCATGTTCACACCTCCGACAATCTATTCCATTATATTTCATTTACTCGAAGAATACAAGGAACAGAATATGAATTATAGAGTGTAGAGGTGTCACAAACGATATGCTGAACACGAGAGCTGAAAAGCCCCTCCTGTCTACGCATTTAGGGTACAAAAAGCTCACGAAAATCAAGGCTTTCTGGCGGTGGTCGGTGGGGGGACAAAATGATTTATCAAACACTTGCCGGAACAGGCTTTGAAATGCGTAGAATAAACCCATAGGAAAACGCCGGGCGCAGGGCCAGCAGGCCGCCGCGTCCGGCGCTTTCTTATGGGCTGTTCAGGATGGCCCGGATTAGTCTGCTTTGCAATCGGCGCTTCATGTACTCGTCCACCCGCACATGGGGCGTACCATCCAGATCGTAGAGCGTCCGGGTACAGAGCTTGTCCATGTAGCCCTCATAGTACCGTAAGACACGCTCCACGGCCAGAGGATCACCGGCGCGGGCCGCCTCGATCACAGACAGGGGCAACAGCTCCCGCCCACAGAAAGTCGGCTGCTTCATTTCGGTTTCCTCCTTTCATCCTCCAATCGTTTCCGCAATTCGTTCAGGGCCTTGGTGCGGTGCCGCTGGACGGCGCTGCGGGACATTCCCACAAGACTGCCGATCTCGCCGTCTGCCAGTTCCAACACGCAATGTAGGATCAAAATGCCTTGCTCCTGTTCCGGCAGACTGGCAAAGGCAGCGGCCACCAGTTCGTCCCGGATATGCAAGGTATAGCCATAGGCCGTGAATAGGAAGCTGTCGCTTGGGTATCCGTCCACTGTGCAGAGCTTGTCCATTTCTTGCTGCGATAAGGCGCTGAACTCGGTTTCCCGGTTCCGCTGGCGGCCCAAATCCCGCAGGTGGGTTCTGGCCTCGTTGCGGAGAACAGTTTTGCAGAAAGCGTCAAACCGGCAGCGTTCTCCATAACCATCAGGAGTGTACTTCATCTTCTCACCCCCGATCTGCGGGAGAATGAGAAGCCGGGGCCGGTTGCGTCGCCCCCTGTGTCTATGTTGCTGCGGCAGCTTCGGCCCGCACCGAAAAACCGCAGGAATCGACAAAATTCGCCCGGCAGGTCGTAGACCCACCGGGCGAATATGAAAGTGTTATGATGTTTTCTTACATAGTATAGTTCATACTGCTGGCCGGAGCTGACCCCTGTTGGGTACAGGCTTTTTTTAATAAGCTATGCTTTTGAAAAACAGGACATATCAGCATGGCGGCTCCCTCCGTGGGCCGCCGATCCTGCGCCGGGCAAAGGAAAGCGGCGGCCTTGATTTCTCAAAACCGCCGCTGGGATTTGTAAAGTGAGCGCACGAAAGTAACCTGCCCGGCAACGGTTTTTTTCTTTCCCCGTTGGGCGGGGCAGGCTGTTGTCGCTTATTGAGATAAAAAAGGAGCCGATAACCACAAGGGGATCAGACCTTGTGTGTTATTGGCTCTGCGTCTGTGCGTCTGGCTCTTTGATAACAGATATATTCAGTTGTCGTGCGGAGATCAATGTTTCATGCTTGCATTTGGGACAGTACAATGGGAAGTTTTCAAGAACTGTATCTTCTCGTATTCGTACCCTTGTTTTAGAGCCGCAGACTGGACACAATATCCATTTCTGTATCATTACTTTGCACCTTTTTGCAATGAATAAATAGCGTTCTATAATTCTTGATATAAGTGCTGACCTTTTTTGTCCACCCACGCCACCATTGTTAAAAGCAGCAATAGAATAATTGCACAGGCAAGCCAACTCCCCATAAACAAGGCGCTTGGGAAAAATCTCAACAGCAGATATGCCGTTCCACAGGTAACTACAACTCCGATCAAGGCCGTCAAAATTGCTGGTAGACTTTGCTTGATAATATGGGTGACATTCTCCCATTCAAAATTTGGGAAAATGAGATTTAAGATGTAGCCTATCATTCCGATCAGCACCGAACATAGCAAAGGAAAAGCATACCCCAGCATAGCTTTAGGGAAAGACCATTGCAAATACAATGCCATAATGGTATTCAAAACAAAAATGGTCGGTACAGACATTGAGAGATGGTGTAGCAGCTTTACTCGAAAGAGGCACTTTGCCGCAATGGGTAAGGATTTCAGTATTTCAATCTGTTTTCCCTCGATGGAAATGCTGACATAGGTTGTGCAGGATATTGTTGTCAAGATAGAAAAAGCATATATGAACAGCACATCATAATCAGCAAAAGGCACCTGAAAATATTCGGCCAACTGATAAATGTATGGCGTGATCTTATCCGACATTAAAACAACCAGCAGAACAAAGACCGCAGCAAAAAGCAATCCGCAGGCAGTATTGGTTAGATATACTGGAAGCGAAAAATAACGTGTGCGCTCTCTTTCTAAAAGAGCAGATACCGGGCTGTGCTGTTTCGTGGTTTGTTTGTTCCAATCGACGGGCTGACTTTTTGAGCCTTGTATCGCGTCATTGCTATACCAGTTACGAAATATTTTGATTAGACCATAGAGCAGAGTAACGCCTATCAGGAATACCCCACCGAAGTATATGCCTATCAACAGATAGTCCCCGTTAAGCAATCGGTGAATATACTGGCCTGCATAAAGTGTAAAAGTCGAGGTAGAAATAACATCCCCAAAATTTCCAGCAGCTATATCTGGGAATTTGCAGAACATGAAGATCATAAACGCAAACAAAATCAGGATAGCCGCCGCTGCCTTTAGTCGGGCAATACGAGCAGAGGAATTTTTCAAGATGCGGTAAATCTGTGTTCCGAACATTGTTCCCAAAAGGCCGGGAATGACAGGAAAGAGAATTGTTATTCCAAGCACAATTAGATAAAACGGAAATCCCATACCTGCGGTTAGGCCAAACAGCACCATCATAGGAAGCAGCAGCGCCACAGTAAGAGCGACTTCTACCATAAACAGGACAGTCAATTTGGAGAGTATCAATGTACGCAGCGGAATTGGAAGTGCAAGCACACTGTCAATATTAGTATCACTAAGGAGCAGACCACTTCCCCAAAAAATACTAATCGCAATATTAAGGATCACGCAGATCAGAACCATAGGAACAACAAGTTCTGTCACTACTTCCTCCAACGACCACGCAATAGAATAAATGATTTTCAAGGAGTAAATCAGGTATGCAAGCAATCCCATTAGGATCATGGCTATAAGCATATACAAAGTGATCGTTTTTGTGCGGTTCTTTGTATCTGCATATCGAAGCTGATTGGCATGAGATAGCTGCAAAAGATTATTCCTTAGTAGGGGTAACAGAAATTTCATCGCCATTCATCTCCATAAATACTTCTTCCAAACCCTTTGTCCCAACGATTTCTGTCGTCCTGCCGGAATACAGTAATTGTCCATGCTTAATAACGGACACTTTATTGCACACCTTTTCTACCACATCAAGAATATGGCTTGAAAACAGAACGGAATTTCCACTTGCACAGAGTTCTTTCATCTGCTCTTTCAGGATCACAAATGCTTCCGGGTCTAATCCAACGAAAGGTTCATCCAATATCAGCAGTTTAGGCGTGTGCGAAAAGGCGGCAATCAGCGCAAGTTTCTGTTTCATGCCGTGGGAGTAAGAGGAAATCAAGTTATTCAAATGCGGCCCCATCTGAAAAGCTGAGGCCAATTTCTCGAAGTTTTGTTTCCGCATCTTGGACGGTACTTCGTAAATATCACAGATAAAGTTGAGATACTGCAATCCAGTCATATACTCGTCAAGCTGGGGATTATCTGGCACATACGCCATCTTCCGCTTACAAGCCATCGGTTCTTTGAGGACAGAAGTTCCATCCAAAAGGATTTCTCCCTCGTCGATGCCGATGATACCTAAACAGGCTTTCAATGTTGTGGTTTTGCCAGCTCCATTCTTTCCGATGAAGCCCATTATGTCGCCATCTTCCACGACAAAACTAAGGTTGCTTACAGCCTTTTTCGCACCGTAGCTTTTGGATAAGTTCTTGATTTGTAACATAGCATTCCTTGCCTTTATTTAGAAAAAATTCAAAATGACATTCAAAAAAATAACCGTTCCGCCACCAAAGTTCTTGTTGGGGCAATTCACTTCATCCCCAAATAGATCATGATGCCCGTTGCTACGAATGCAACAACAGCCATGATATAGTACATATACGGCTTTGCATTCTCTTTCTGGCTGACGGTGTTGTATGCTCTAAAAGACTTCTTAATCAAGCAGTTGGGAAGTCTCTTAGAACACACAACCTAAAACCGAAGAAAGGAGCGCAAGTTATGAGAAAAAACGAGAAAATCACAGCTCTGTACGAACGATTGAGCCGTGATGACTTCGGCAAAGACGATGACCAACAGCGTGAGAGCAATTCCATTTCCAATCAAAAGGCTATGTTGGAGGAGTTCGCCGCACGGCAGGGCTTTACGAACATTGTCCATTTCACGGATGATGGTATTAGCGGCACTTGCTTTGATCGTCCCGGATTTTTGGCAATGATGAAAGAAGTGGAAGCCGGGAATGTGGAGTACCTGTGTATCAAGGACATGAGCCGCATGGGTCGTGACTATCTGAAAGTCGGTCAGATTATGGAAATCCTGCGTCAGCGTGGCGTGCGACTTATCGCCATCAATGACGGCGTGGATAGTGCCAGAGGTGACGATGATTTTACCCCTTTCCGCAACATTATGAACGAGTATTACGCCAGAGACACCAGCCGAAAAATCCGTTCCACTTTCCAGTCCAAAGGCAAGTCCGGCAAGCACCTCACAGGCACGGTCATTTACGGCTATCTCTGGAACGAAGCAAGAGACCAATGGTTGGTTGACCCCGAAGCCGCAGAGGTGGTCAAGCGTATCTTTGCCATGACGATTGAAGGCTACGGTCCGTATCAGATCGCCAGCAAACTGAAATCGGAAAAGGTGCTTATTCCGTCCGCTTACCTTGCCCAGCACGGCGAGGGCGTGAACAAAAACAAGACTTTCAAAGATGTGTACGGCTGGGGTTCTTCCACCATCTGCAACATTCTTGAAAAGCGTGAATATCTGGGACACACCATCAATTTCAAGACCCGAAAGCACTTCAAGGACAAGAAAAGCCATTATGTCCCGGAGGACGAATGGACGATTTTTGAGAATACGCACGAAGCCATTATTGACCAGCAGACCTTTGACCTTGTGCAGAAAATCCGTGGGAATGTCAGACGCTACCCGGACGGCTGGGGCGAAGCAGCTCCCCTCACGGGCTTACTCTATTGCGCCGATTGCGGCGGCAAGATGTATGTCCACCGCACCAACAACGGCAAGCGCATTTCTCAATACACCTGCTCACAGTACACCAAAGTTCCTTGCGGAACGCTCTGCAAGACCCAGCACCGTATCAATGAAGATGTGGTACTGTCCCTTGTCTCTGAAATGCTGAAATCCATTGCCGAGTATGCGAAGCATGACAGAGCCGAGTTTGTCCGTGTGGTGCAGGAAGCGCAGTCCAGCCAGCAGACCACAGAGGTCAGGAAACAGCGGACACGCCTTGCCACAGCAAAGCAGAGAGTTTCCGAGCTGGAAGTCCTGCTCTGCAAAATCTACGAGGACAACATTTTAGGAAAGCTGTCCGACAGCAGATACGCCACTCTGGACGCTCAATATGAAAAGGAGCAGACCGAGCTTACCGCCGAAATCTCTGTTCTGGAAAAGGCTGTCAAGAGCTATGAGAAGCACGAAAAGGACGCTGACCGTTTTATCGCTCTGATTGACAAGTACGAGAACTTCGACAAGCTGACCATTGCTATGCTCAACGAGTTTATCGAGAAAATCCTTGTGCATGAGCGTGACCGCAAAGGCAGTATACAGACCACACAGGAGGTCGAGATTTACTTCAATTTTGTCGGGCGTTTCGTTCCCCCAGCGTTTGGAGAAGTGGAGCTTACTCCGGAGGAATTAGAGGAAATCCGCAAGCGTGAGGAACGCAAGGACAGGCTTCATCAGAACTACTTGAAGCGGAAAGCCAGCGGAGCGCAGAAGCGATACGAGGACAAAATCAAGGGGAGAAAAAAGGCAGAAATCGAAGCCAAGAAAGCCGCTATTCGTGCGGAGGATATTGCAAAGGGAGTGTTCGTCCCTGTCAGCAGTTTACCGCAGAGAGAGCCGATGAAAGGAGTACAAACAGCATGAATATCACTTATACACAGAACGGCGATTATCTTATCCCGAACATCGTTATCCGCAAGACCAAGCCCCTCGGACACTACGGCAGACTTCGCAAGGCGTATCTGGAAATGCACCGTCCGATACTGTTCAATGAGCTGGTGCTATCCGACAAGCTCTTTGAGCATTGCGCCGAGATTGACGAAGCGGCACGAAACCGCATGGAGCTGATCGTGCGGTCACTGGCAGAGCAAAACGGCGTGACCGAGCAACTAAAAGCCAAAAACCAAATGGAATGGGTGCGGCAGATGAACGCTTGCAAGGCACAGGCAGAGGAGATTGTGAAAGCGGAATTGATTTATGATTGAGCGAGGAAGTCCGGGCAGAAAACTGTTCGGACTTTTCTCATGTAGTCCAAAGTTGCGGTAGAATTGTTCACGAGTTTTATGGTACAATTTATGCGAATAAAGAAAACGGAAAATTAGAATCTAACAAGAGAATGTGGTTGTATGAAAAATCCATATTAGTATTTTGGGCAATCGTGTGTCTGTTACCTATTCAAAGGAGGTTTAAGAATTTCAAATGAAACATATAAGAAATATATTGCTGTTGATTACGATTATTTTTGCTTTTGTTATGCAAGCTGAAGTATATCAAAATATGCTCTGGAACTTTAATGGTGCTTATTATTTATCGTCCAGATACACAACTACTAATGACGATATGGATTCATTTTTAGCCAATGCAGAAGATACAGCTGAGAAGCATGGTGTTCATATTTTTTCGACTTTTAATCAGAGAGTTTCTAATTATCAGACAAGACTTTATATTTATGGTGATGATACCGTTGTTCGGGATAGTCTTAAAAGCACAATGGATATTGAGGAAAAAACATATACGGCTTTGATAGGCGGAATCACCGTAATAGAATTTGAAGATTTTAGAGAAGCAAAAAACACAGGCAATGGACAGGAAATAATGGTCAGCTATATCGGTGACGATGATGACATTATTGCCACATATCAAGATTTGGCAAAAGAATATTCTATATCGCAGCCAGAGTTTTGGCAATCAACCGAAACTGATATGATGTTCATTGTTTGGGGCCTGGTTGCCATATTGATGATTGTACTTAATATGATTGAGGTGATACGCAGACAAAAGGAAGTAGTTGTACGAGCTTCTCTGGGCGAAAATGCTGCTGTGATTGCTCTAAAAGCTGTAGTGGCTGATATGATTTCATATGCTGCATTATTCGTCTTAGCAAAGTTGCTTGTTTCTCAATTTATATCGGGAGCGTATGAAGATCATCTCATTTTGGCAGTGTATTGTGCCGGAGCAGTTCTTTCCGTAATTCCTTATGCTGCTTTTGTCCGCTTTGATGTAAAAAAAGCCTTTGCCAATGCTTCAGATAAAAAAGGTATGTTTTATCTTCTGAACGGTCTTAAAGTATTTGCTACTGCTATGACAATTTTTACAATAACTACAAATCTCAGTAGCATTCAAGGTAATTTACTTACAAACACTACTCTTTTAGAAAATCATTATAATGATTATTATTTTGGAGTTATGCAGATTGAACCTCCTTTTGAAGAAAATGAGGAGGAATCCAAAGAGAGCAAATTTTGGAATGACCTTTACGAAAATGAATACAACACTATAAATCCGGTGGTCTGCATAGGCAGCCGGATAAGCGATACGGATAATTATATTTTTGTAAATCATAATGCCAGAGATATGCTACAAGGGTTTTCTGATATGCTTACTGAAGATGATGAAAAAGAGGATATCGTGGTCTTCGTGCCAAAGGGAAGAAATGCGGAATCATACAAAGATATCGCAAAAGAGGAAATTGACTCTCTTACCCAAAATGCAGAAGAACTGCGTGTTGTTTATAAAGAATATAAGCTACACACAAAAGTTTTTCCCATAATATTACCGCCTCCTATTAGTTGATGGTTGGTTAAGTTGAGTATATCATATTGATTTCCAGAAGAACACCCCTATATAGGAGATTTTAGCCGTTTTACTGCGTACGTGCGTACGAGAGATTGGTACGCACGTACGCAGCGATTTGCCCGAAGCGCACCCTATATAGCCGTTTCCCCCTCGGAGAGCCCACTACACTTTGCAGACCACAGGGATGAAAGTGTCATAGTGGGTTATTACACTTCCGCAGAAGTGCCTTCTCCTCGCCGCAGACAGCCGGGTGTGCCTTTTGTGAGAGCTTTCTGTGCGGCGAATCTACATCGCCCACAGGCGATGTAAGCAGGGATTCCAAAGGGGCGCAGCACCCTTGGCACACGACTTTGGTACAAAGTCTAGTGTGTTACACCTTTCCAGAGGTGTATACGTTCCTGAAATGCAAAAAGCCCCATACCCAACACCTTAACGGTGCGGACATGGGACTTGATGCTTCCTCGGCCTAGCCGGGTACTCCGTAACCAATCCTGACAGGCAGTTGCCGTGTCATTTTTCGAAAACTGTTTTACGGATACCCAGCAAGCTTCAACACGTCTTTTTCCGAGTGCAGATACCGAAACGGGTTGTATTTCATGCTCTTGGAAAAATTGATGGTGTTCAGCACTTTCACGCGGTAGCTGCTGCGGATAAGGAGCTGGCCCACTTCACCGATCAAGCTGCCCTTGGGATCGGTTATCACAAATGAGGTCGGATAGTCCTTGGACACACATTGCATCAGGTTTGGTTTTACAAAGAACCGGGTCTTGCCGGAGCCGGAACCGCCGATCACCAGAACATTTTTATTTCTTGCGGTTTTGGGGTCTTTCGGCCTGTTGTTCATGGTGATCCGTTCCGTCTGTGTCAGCAGAATGTTGTTGTCAAAATTGGGGTCGATATAGGGGGCTATATCCTTGGGGCCGCCCCATCGGGCGCTGCCATATTCCACGCCTTTGCGGTATTTCTTGGCGTTCTTGCCTTTGCAGTACACCATAAGCCGCAGCGCCGCAGCACCAGCGACGCCGATCAGCAGGTCAGTGGGGTGGAAGCTGGGGGCGGCACTTTCAAAGGCCGCCGCGCAGCCATCCGCAAAGTGCAGGAGCTTTTGGGAAAGGTCGATGCCCTCCGCCAGCCGGTACGCCTGCCCCAGCTTGCCGAACAGATAGACAAACAGCAGATAGGGCAGATTGGCGATTATCAGTTTTTTCATTTCCGGCTTCATCGTGACAGCCCCCTTTCTTTGAATTTTTCCTTGGCCCGGTCAGCGTTGCGGGCTGCTGCCTTTTCCTTGCTTGCGGCAATGTCCTTGCGGATCGAGGGCCGTTCCTCCCGCTGCAACTTCTTGGCCGTGAACTCCTTGAACGCCTGTTCCATGTTGTCGGCGTCCTTGGCCTTGAAAATCACGATGTAGTGCGGGGGCTGGGTAGTGGCGTCTTTCCGCAGCGTGAAGTCCACGCCGTATTTCTTGGCGCAGGGCTTAAACAGTCCAATGTTGGCGTCGGTGATCTCGATATTGGACAGGGCCGCCCCGTGCTTTTTGAGCTGCTTTAGGCTCTGCTGGCCGTGGTGCAGCTTGGTCTTGCCCTTGTTTTGGGTTTCCAGAAACTTGCGGGCCGCCGCTTGCAGCACTTGGATTGTCAGCTTGGCCGATTTGATGGAAAAGGCTATTGTCTTTTGGGTTACTTCCTCCTGCAATCGCTATCCCTCCTTTCGCAGAAGTGCGGCGGGACGGTTAAGGTGGCACCGTCAGCCGCCGCAGGAAACAGAAAAGGGACAGCCGCTTGCGCCGGTTGTCCCCGATTAAATCCTCACCCGCAGGCCGGAAAGATCGTCGGCACGGATGCCAACCAGATACCAGTTGGCCCCGTACTCAATGCGGGTGGGCTTCCACCTGCCGCCCACCATCACATCAAAGGTTTCCCCACAGTGCAGGCCGCCGTAGTAGTCCGCCAGATCAAAGCGAATGTCGTAACGGTCGCTGCGCTCGTCGAAAATCAATGCACCCTGTTTCATAGGGCCGTCCTCCTTTCAGATTTTGCCGGTGTTCATGTCATGGGCCACCAGCGCGGCATAGTAACCGTTGATCGTGCTGGGCGCATTGAACAGCATAGCCAGCAGGTATTTCTTGATGTTGCGGATTTCCGAAGTGTTCTTGCTCAAACAGTCAAAGACAAACTCGATGTGAGAGCTGTCCAGCTTCATAAACTTGGATTTCACCAGCTCTGCCGGGTAATCGTCCCCGGCAATGCGGATGGTCTTGCGGGCGCTGCATACGGTTTCCACCAGCAAGTCCACAATCTCGTCCAGCGTTTCCCGGTCAATGCCCTTGACGTGCTGGCAAAGGTGTTCGTACTCAATGTTGTCCATGATGATTTGACGATAAATCTCTATGGCGCTCTGTGATTTCGCTTCCGTTCCTTTCCGTTCCGGCGGCTGTGCCGCCTCGTCCTCCAAAGGAGAGGGTCGGGAAAGGATAGGAATGGGATCGGTAATTGATACATCAGTAATTGATTTTTCTTTACTTGATCCCAAAAGAGCAGCTTATCATCAGCCGCTATGCGAAGGAAACTGCGGAACGCAAGAATCATCTGCAAGCCCTTCAAGCAGAACGCGACAAGGCTGAAAAAGACCTGCTCGCCTTAAAAGCTGAGATTCTGGCTGTAATCAAAGGGGAGAGTGCTTTTCCGAAAGATACTCTTGCCGAGATGATTGCAGCACAGGAAAAGAAGCACACGGAGTTGGAAACTCTGTGTGAAGAAGCCAGTGCAGAACTGGAGCGAAACGCTGAATTGATGGCAAACGTATCGCAGCTGTACGAAGAATTGATTTCTTATGCAGACCTGTACGATAGTGCCAGCTTTGAAGCAAAAAAGATGATCGTCAGCCAGCTTATCCGCAGGGTAGACGTTTATCGCGGATACCAAATCCATGTGGACTTCAACTTTGATCTTGCACAGTATTTGGAGAATAGCGATGAACTTGCTTGCTGACAAACACAAAAACACCGTTGACTTCGATTTGAAATCAACGGTGTTTGTAACTCTTATTTGAGCCAATGGTGGAGAATACCGGGATCGAACCGGTGACCTCTTGCATGCCATGCAAGCGCTCTCCCAGCTGAGCTAATCCCCCATAATTTTCCAGAAGTGGAAACCTCTGGAAAAGAGATGCTCAAACAAGAAACGTTTTATGAAGTTCAGTCGTGGGGGTGCGTGAGCGCACTGCTTGGGCTCCCAGCTGAGCTAATCCCCCATAAAATCCAAGAAGCGAACCTCTTGGATGGAGTTTTTTGTTGGGAATTTGATTGTCGCAGGACTATCTGACTGGGGGTGTGTTTTGATACCAACCGGGCTCCCAGCTGAGCTAATCCCCCAGATGTTTGTGCCGTGCCTGACGACAGGTGTAATTATACCAGCGCTTTGCCAGATTGTCAACAGCTTTTTTGGGATTTTCTGCAAAAAAAATTCCCGCCGGGGAAATGCCCTTCCCGGCGGGAAAAATGACTGCGAAAAAACTTACGCTCTTGCGTTCTGCGGGTCGAAGATCTGCGGTGCGACACGGATCAGGATCACCACAAGGACCGTGGTCAGAATGGCTTCGGGCAGCATGTAGGTGGCGTTGTACACGGCGCTGTACAGCCAGCACAGACCGTCCACGCTCATGTTGGAGATGCCGGGAAAGCCGATCTCGGTCATCCAGCTGAAAGCGTAGTCGTAGTCCTTCCAGACGATGTAACCGGACAGAAAGCTGCACAAAAAGCGCAGCAGGCACACCACAAAGGCGCTGACACCGACACCCACGGTGCGGTTGCGGAAAGGCTTTGCGATCAGGCAGGCAAAGCCCAGCACCGTGAAGGCCAGAAGGTAGTCCAGCAGCACGCAGCCCACCTGTGCCGTGAGGGTCTGGCAGTATGCCAGATTGCCAAGGCCCTGCACAAGCTGGATCAGGCTGTTGACGAAAGCGGTCATGATGCCCCACTTTGCGCCGTGGCGGTAGCTCATTACCAGAATGGGCACCATGCTGAACAGGGTGATGGAACCGCCGTGGGGCATGAGCGGGATCTGGATCATGCTCAAAACGGTGGACAGGGCGATCATCAGCGCACCCTCCACCAGAATGCGGGTTTTGGAATAGGTTTTGGTCATAGGGATTCCTCTTCTCAGAACGATAGTACACAAAAACAAAATGCGCCCGCTTTCCAGCAGGCGCATGGGGTTTGTAAAAGAACGGACAGTTCTGCAAACTCCCACGCCGGCATTGTCCGGTCAGGTAAAAGGGTACTCCGCAAAACGCGGATCTCAGCCTTTCGGCACCCCTGTTTTTATGTCCATGCAAAAGTATAGCGCGTCCGGCGCAAAAGTCAAGCCCCGGCGGAACATATCTGCCCCGGCCTGTGCATAGGCTGTACCATAAGTTCACAATGGGAGGAGTCTGGATATGAAGGGAGACCCCGAACAGAGGGCGGTACAGCTGGGCGAATATATCGCGGCCAACCGGGCCACAGTGCGTGCGGCGGCAGCGGTGTTCGGGTGCAGCAAGTCCACCGTGCACAAGGATGTTGCGGTGCGGCTGCGGACGCTGCAGCCGGAGCTGTTCCGGCAGGTGCGGGCGGTTCTGGCCTGCAATAAGGCAGAGCGGCATCTGCGCGGCGGTGCGGCCACCCGGCGCAAATACAGCCGCAGATAAAAGACGGCACACTTCCGAACAAAACGGAAGCTGTGCCGTCTTTTTTAGGTTCAGTCCCGGGTGCGGAACTGGCTCAGTGCGCCTTTTTCCAACCGGCTGACCTGTGCCTGACTGATGCCGATCTCCTGCGCCACCTCCATCTGGGTCTTGCCCTGCAGGTAGCGCAGCTCCATGATCCGCTTTTCCCGCGGGGTCAGCCCGGCCACGGTCTGCCGGAACTGCAGCCCGCTGATCCAGCTGTCCTCGCCGTCCGGGTCCCGCACCTGATCGATCACATACATCGCATCGCCGCCATCGGTGTACACCGGCTCTTCCAGACTGATCGGCTCCACCACCGATTCCAGCGCGGCGGTCACTTCGCGCCGGGCAAGGCCCGCCGCCTGCGCGATCTCGTCCATGGTCGGCTCGCGGCCAAGCTGCTTTTCCAGCGCTTCACGGCTCTGCATGGCCCGGTAGGCGGTATCCCGCAGGCTGCGGCTCACCCGCAGGGCATTGTTGTCCCGCAGAAAACGCCGGATCTCGCCAATGATCATGGGTACACCGTAGGTGGAAAAGCGCACCGGCTGGGCGGGGTCAAAATGATCGATGGCCTTGATCAGCCCGATGCACCCCACCTGAAACAGGTCGTCCAGATTTTCGCCGCGCTGGGCGAACCGCTGCACCACGCTGAGCACCAGCCGCAGGTTGCCTTCCACCATTTGTTCCCGGGCTGCTGCATCACCGGCGTGGGCGCGGGCCAGCAGTTCCCGCTTTTCGGCTTCGGTCAGCACAGGCAGCTTTGCAGTGTTCATGCCGCACAGCTCCACTTTGTTGTACATCCAAACGCCCCCGGTCTGTTTTGATCTTCACCGGGAGTATGGGATGCGCAGCGGCATTGTATGCGTGGAAAAAACTGTGCGCTTTCCCGTTTGACAGGAAAGCGCGGCAAAATATTGTTTTTCGTGCAGATTTATGATATGCTGTATTTGCGGCGGCAACGCCGCCATCAGGCGCTGTGCCCACAAACGCAGGCGGCTAGTCCTTACCGGTACTTGGGTGCCGGCTAAAGACGATTTTTTCTTGAAGATCTCGTTCTCCCCGGATGCCCAAGGGCGGAAAGGGGGGATGCACCATGACGTTTGAACAGGTCGTGCTTCTGCTCACGCTTCTCGGCGGAGCAATCTACGTTACGTTTGAAATTACATGGACTGTTTCTCACAGTGATGACAAAAAGAAAAAATGACCGCCTCGAGTCCCAATCCGAGCGGTCATCTTTTCTTGACTAATCCGGTAAGGAACTAGCCGTTTGCAGGGCCAGCGCCTTTTGTAGTTTTATTATACGCAAATCAGCGTGGATTGTCAAGCCCAGCGGGCGGCAGTCCGCGTTTTTTCACCTCACTCGTTTTCCAATTGTACTTTTAAGGTATGGATGATCCGTTTTTCCAGCCGGGAAATGTAGCTTTGGCTGATGCCCAGTGCGTCGGCGGCCTCCTTCTGGGTGCGCTCAATGCCGTCCGCCAGACCAAAGCGCAGCTCCATGATCTGCCGTTCCCGCGGGGACAGGCTGTCCACGGCCCGGCGAAGCACAGCGCGCTCCGCATCCTGCTCCAGCCGCTGGCTGATCTGGTTCTCATCACTGCCCAGAATATCAGAAAGCAGCAGCTCGTTGCCGTCGCCATCCACGTTCAGCGGTTCGTCGATGCTGGCTTCCTGACGGCGGTTGGAGCTTTTGCGTAAGTACATCAGAATTTCATTGCCGATGCAGCGGCTGGCGTAGGTGGCCAGCTTGATGCTGCGCTCCGGCGTGAAGGTGTTCACCGCCTTGATCAGCCCGATGGTGCCAATGCTGATCATGTCCTCGGCAGGCACACCGCTGCTTTCGTACTTTTTGGCAAGGTACACCACCAGCCGCAGGTTGTGGGTGATCAGGTCGTCCCGGGCAGCGGCATCGCCTGCAGCCATACGGGAGAGCAGGACTTTTTCCTGTTCCGGGGTCAGGGGCGGGGGCAGGCTGGGCGCGCCCGCCAGAAAATGTGCGCCGCCGCAATAGCCCAGCCGTGCAAGGAGCCAACGCCAGAACCGGTGCAGAACATGAAACATGAATACCCCTCCTGTACATCTATAGATATCGATCGCATCAAACGCTTCTCAGCGGATGCCCAGCTGTACGGCCAGTTCGCTGCCCAGCAGAGCTGTCCATGGCTGCTGCGTTTCCGGGCGGCAGAATGCGGCCAGAATGCCCGCTGCACTGCCTTTGCTGGTGCGCAGGGCCTTGGCCGGAACGGCAGGCAGCACACAGTGCCCGGCAATGGTGGTGCAGGGCACCAGCCGCACCCGCAGCTCCGGCGGCGGTGCCGTGCCACAGGCAAAATAACGGTCCAGGAATGTGCGCAGCTCCTGCGGCAGGGCGCTGCGCACGGCAGGATAATAGACCAGAACCACTGCCTGCCCGGTCAGCGGGTCCTGCACTGAGAAGCCAGTGTCGCAGAAAGCCTGTACGGAGAGGACTGCACCTTCCAGCTCCAGCACAGCGGCAATGCAGCGGGTGCCTGCACGGCCAAAGCAGAACAGTACGCCGCGCAGCACGGCAAGCACTGCACCGCAGCACAGCAGCAGCCGGCCCGGAGACAGCGGCAGATAGACGCAGAGATTTGCGCTTTGCACTCCGGGCAGCAGCACGGCTCCGCACAGCAGCAGGTTCAGCAGCAGATACCACACACACAGCTGCACAAAATTGCGCAGGCCCGGCACGCCGTAAGCCGCAGCTACAGCAGCACAGCAGGTGAACACCTTATAAAGGAAAGCTGCAGGGCCGGGCAGCTCCGGCAGCAGAATGCCCAGCGAAGCTGCTGCCGCTGCCGCACTGCCCGCCATCAGCCGCAGGCCGCTGCACTGCCGCGCACACAAAAGCCCTGCGCCCAAAAGCAGCGCTGCTGCGGCCAGAAAGTTCGTCAGCAGCAGTTCGTCCAGATAGATCACGGTTTTCATACACGATCCCTTTCAAATTCCAGTATCTTCCAATTCCGCAAAAAACCATGTCGCTGTGTGCAAAAAAGCGGCTTCTGTAAGAATTTTGAGACCGGATTTTCACAGTCTATCACATTTTTCACATTTTTTTCAAAAAAGTACTTGAACATTTCTGGAAAGTGTGGTATATTATTGCCATCCTAGTAAGGGACGTAAGCCAAACAAATGGCTTGCAAATATCTTTCTAAATTTGAAGGGAGAAATTCATTATGATGATGCCTGCAAACTTCTCTGCTGTTGCAGAAAACGAGATGACCTACGTTGTTGGTGGTAGCCTGGTTGATGTCCTGGCTCCTGTCATGACCACTGAGAACTGGCAGAACGTTTCCGCTAACGTGATCAAGATCGTTGGCAACTCTTTCCTGGATGCGTACACCAGCTCCATTCTGGGCCAGCTGTTCGATGGCAACTACGTTCCCGGCGATGTGATCGGCTTCTCTGTTAAGAATCTGGATAAGGCTTACAACAAGGGCTACAACACCTTCGGCGGCAACTGGGGCTTTGCTGTTGGCGCTCTGAACGCTGGCATGCAGATCCTGGGCGGCCTGTCCGCTATCTACACCCTGGGCAGCGGCTCCATCGGTCTGGAAACTAAGAAAGGCACTCTGCCCACTCTCTAATAACTAATCTTTCCTGAATAGGACAGATGGTTTGATTTGACATAGCGCTTGCTGTGTCAGATAAAAAGAGCTAGGGACCCCGCACAAGACAAGCAATTGTTTTGTGCGGGGTTTTTGTTTGCATAAAAACTTAGCAGGTTGTGGGAAAACGGCGCAGGGATGGAATGAGAATAACCCATTCAAAAACAATTTCCCGATGGCAGACAAACTGCTGCAGAATTTTTCAAAAAACAGTTGACAACTCCCGGATGTGCTGATATAATAAATCACGTCGTCAGGCACGGCACGAACATCTGGGGGATTAGCTCAGCTGGGAGCCCGGTTGGTATCAAAACACACCCCCAGTCAGATAGTCCTGCGACAATCAAATTCCCAACAAAAAACTCCATCCAAGAGGTTCGCTTCTTGGATTTTATGGGGGATTAGCTCAGCTGGGAGCCCGGTTGGTATCAAAACACACCCCCAGTCAGATAGTCCTGCGACAATCAAATTCCCAACAAAAAACTCCATCCAAGAGGTTCGCTTCTTGGATTTTATGGGGGATTAGCTCAGCTGGGAGAGCGCTTGCATGGCATGCAAGAGGTCAGCGGTTCGATCCCGCTATTCTCCACCAAAAAAGCACTGTACTTCGTTTGAAGTACGGTGCTTTTCTTTTTGCTTTCTTGGAGGTCGCACTGAAAATCATCCAAATGCCTGATTTTGCAGGCACATGGACGGCAACCCCCAATTCTTGCTGTTTCGTTGTTTCTGAAAATGCTTGTTCGATGCCCGACTGTTTTGCAGGCGGACGTATCACTCCCCCTCAATGTAAGGAGTGAGATCGAAGTTAAACGAGATGTTGATCTGATAGCCACGATAAACGTCTACCCTGCGGATCAGCTGGTTGACAACCATCTTCTTCGCTTCAAAGTTGGCACTGTCGTACAGGTCAGCATAGGAAATCAGCTCATCATAGAGCCTCGACACTTTATCCATCAGCTCTGCTGTTCTCTCCAGTTCCTCACTGGCAGATTCACAAAGGTCTTCCAGTTCCTTGAGTTTCTCTTCTTGCTCTGTAATCATTTCGGCAAGGGTTTCTCTCGGCAACACACTTTCGCCTTTGATGCAGGCTAAAATTTCGGCTTTCAGAGAAAGCAGGTCTTTCTCGGCCTTGTCTCGCTGCGTTTGCAGGTCTTGCAGATGGTTTTTACGCTCCGTAGTTTCTTTTTCGTAGCGTTTTGTAACGATCTGCTCTTTCGGGATACCCCTCATTTTGGAAAAAATCTGGCGCACCGCCTTATCAATGATCTCATCCAGAATGTGGACGGTATATCCCGTCTGCCCGGTGCAGTTGGTCTGCTTGCGGAGCTTTCCGTAACAGGTATAGCGAATACGCAGCGTATCGTCTAACGAACCATCTGCCATTTTTCGCCATTTACGGCTGCTGGTCAGTTCCAGCTTTGCACCGCAGTGTCCGCAGTAAGCGTTGCCGGCAAGCAGCGACTTCCCATGGATGTTCAAAGGAAGGCGATTTTCGGCTTCCGCAGTTGAGCGTACAGAACGTTCATTCCGAATGCGCTGTGCGTTTTCAAACTGTTCCTGCGGGACAATCTGCAAATCCGGCATCAATTCTGACCGTGCATCCCCACAACGGAGAACGCCGGTGTAGGTCAGGTTTTGTACCATCCCCCGAATACTTGACGGGTGCCAGCATTTACCAGACCTTGCACGATAGCCAGAATTGTTCAGATAGGTGGCGATGTGCTGCGGACCATAGCCCTCATACACATACTTGTCAAAGACGATCCGCACTACGGCAGCTTCCTGTTCGTTGATGTGCAGTTCGTAGAGTTCGTGTTTGCGCTTGTTGATACGCCCACTCCGTACAAGGTCATAGCCATAAGGCGCATTTCCGCCCTTGAAGTGACCTTCTTCCACAAGCTGGCGCAGACTGGTGCGGGTTCGGACGGAAGTTTTTTCGCTCTCGCCGTCTGCCTGCCAGAAGCGGATGTAGTTCAGCAGTTTGTCGGTGTGGTTGTCGAAACGCTGCTCACCCTCTTGGGTACTCCATACCCGGATGCCGTTCCGTACAAACCATTCCACAACAAAGGGAGTTTCATCTGCGATACGACCGATACGGTCGAACATGAACACCAGCAGAATGTCGAACTTGCCCTTCCGTGCATAGTCCTTGATGATTTGCAGCTTGTCGCGGGCGGCGGCGCGGACTTTGTGACCGGACACGCCTTCTTCCTGTTCTTCATAAGTCTCATTCATCTCAGTATTATTCTTATCAGTCTTATTACATCGTGGTTTTGCGGGGTCTTGACTTGTGCTTTTGAAGCCTCCAGATTCGTGATTTTCACGATTCTGGAATCGTGCTTTTGAAGAATCTGCCGAAAAGTTTTTCACATACACCAAACTTGGCCTTCCTAAACCTCTGCGTTTTCGTTCAATCAAACCAAATTCTTCAAGCTCCCGTAGCAACTTCGTCGCTTTGTTGTCTGCGCAACACAATGACCTCTTGACATCCTCAATCGTGAAGATGATGAACACCCGACCTTGCTCGTCCAGCCAGCCATTCTTGGCCGACAGGCTCATGCGATCGAGCAGGATGCCGTAGAGTGTTTTGGCATCTGTGGACAGGCTCTGGAACCGCTGCTCCTGAAAAAGAGCCTTTGGAATGCGGTAGAAGGAGAAAAGCTCTCCAGTCTGTCCGTAGAAGTAGTCAAGGGTCATGCGGTTGGTTCACAGATAAAAAACAGCGATAATATATCGGCATAGTTGAGAAAACCTCCTTGTCAATACTTTTGGGGAAAATAAAAAGCGCAACTTTGATGTGTGAAATCAAAATTGCGCTAAGTAAGCTGTCAGAAAAAAACTTTTCTCGTAAATGACCTTCTCTCTGAGCAAAACCCATTGACACACTTGAAAATTGGGTGGTAAAATTGCCTTGTAGGCGGAGCATGATTCCTGGAAGCAGGATGCAACTGTGAACCTTTTGGGTGGATATAACGTATCAACGAGATATTAAGCCTGTCCCCGCACTTTCGTGTGGGGGTGTGTTTCGATACCGTTCGGGAGAGCGCTTGCATGGCATGCAAGAGGTCACCGGTTCGATCCCGGTATTCTCCACCAGAAGGAAAAGCACCGCACGGAAACGTGTGGTGTTTTTTGTTGTTACCGACCAAAGGAGAAACTATGAGCTACGCGATCGTATTCAGCAGTAAAACAGGCAACACAAAATTATTGGCAGACACGCTGCACGCCTGTCTGCCACAGGAAAACTGCTGCTATTTTGGCACCCCGGACCCTGCTGCCATGGAAGCGGACGACCTCTATGTGGGCTTCTGGACAGACAAGGGAAACGCTGACGAAAGCACTTTGGACTTTTTGAAGCAGCTGCACGGCAAAAATATCTTCCTTTTTGGCACCGCCGGCTTTGGCGGCAGTGAGGAGTATTTCAACAAGATCCTGAAAAAGGTGGAGCGTTCACTGGACAGGAGCAACACGGTCTTCGGCCGTTATATGTGTCAGGGCAAGATGCCGCTTTCGGTACGCCAGCGGTATGAGGGCATGAAAAAGCAGCCGATCCATCTGCCCAATCTGGATGCGCTGATCGAGAATTTTGACAACGCCCTTTCTCACCCGGATGCAGAAGATCTGGAACGGTTAAAGCAGGCAGTAAAATGATCAAAAGGCAGCGGTTTTCCTCAAACAGAGGAAGCCGTTGCCTTTTTTGCTTAGCGGATAATCCTACGCTCCTGCCTGCGGCTCCGCGGTTCTTATCCCACGCTTCTTTTATAAAAGAACAGGTACTGCTGCACGATGCCTGCTTCCAGCCCGAACTGCGGGAACGGGTCCTGCCCGGCAAACTCGTCCCGGATGAGCCGTTCGATCCAGACATCCACCGGCACACGGCCCACACGGCCATAGCCGAACAGACACACGCAGTTTGCCACCTTTTTGCCCACACCGTCCAGTTCCATCAAACGGGCAAAAAGTGCTTCATCGGGCAGGGAAGCCAGCTTCTTCAGGTCCAGTGTGCCCTCTGCCGCCTGCTGCGCCGCATGTAGCACGTAGCGGGTGCGGTAGCCAAGACCGCACTCCTGCAGCGCCTGCTCCCCGGCACAGCAGAGCGCTTCTGCTGTCGGGAACGCATACACCGGCCCTTCGCTATCGCTGCCCAGCCGCTCGCCAAACCGCTCCGAAAGCAGCTCTACCGCCCTGCGGATAGCCGGGATGCTCTTTCGCTGCGAGATGATGAAGCTGACCAGCATTTCCCACTCATCCTGACGCAGCACCCGGATGCCCCGGCCATATTCCATGGCACGCTGCAGAAAGTCGTCCCGGCTGTCCAGCTTTCCGCGCATGGCGGCATAGCTGCGGCCAAGGTCGAAGTAACCGTGCCAGAAGGTTTCCCATGCGCCCGGCTCACACCGCACCGTGTAGGTTCCGCTGCGCAGTGGTCTGAGGTAAAGCAGCTGTCTCCCGGAAACAAACCGATACCAGCCCTCCGCCTGCTTCCGGGGGCGAAAGCACTGGCCGCTTTCCAGAATTTTGTCCGGGTCGAAATCATCCCGGATCTGAACCGTGTTCTCTTCCAGCTCCATTGCCCCCATCACAGCTCCAGCTCCCGGTACACTTCGCCTTCCAGCGTTTTCCAAAGGAAAGTCTCCCCTTCCAGTGTCATATAGCTATGTGCACTCCCCTCCTTCGGGATGCTCACAGAACCGGGGTTCAGGTAGAGATTGCCTTCGCCGAACTCTGTCCACGCCGGAATATGGGTGTGGCCATGCAGCAGGACATCCCCCGGAGCCAGCGGCGGCAGGTTTTTCAGGTTGTGCACATGACCGTGGGTAGCGTAAACGAGCCGCCTGCCCACCGGCAGCACCGCATAGTCGGCCAGAATGGGAAAATCCAGCACCATCTGATCCACCTCAGCGTCACAGTTGCCCCGCACGCACAAAAGCGCCGGCTTCAGCCCGTTCAGGAGCGGGATGACCTCCTTCGGGGCATAGCCCTCCGGCAGGTCGTTGCGGGGGCCGTGATACAAAAGATCCCCCAGCAAAAGCAGCCGGTCTGCTCTCTCCCGCTCAAACGCTTTGATCATTTTTTTGCAATAAAACGCCGACCCGTGCAGGTCGGATGCGATCATCCATTTCATGGCAGGATTCTCCTTATTTTATAAAGTATCTATTTTTATTTTAGCCTCCCGGTGAAAAATGGTCAAGTCTATAAAAGTCATACTTTATCTGTTTGACCTCTTGACATCTGCCGGAAGCCGTGTTATCCTACAGTTAATAAAATTCGTGTGGATTTTTACAGCAGTATGCTACTTTTCGCCACACAATGACTTCAAAAAAGCCATTGTGTGGCTTTTTTGCGTCTGCTTTTATCTTCGAGCAGTCTCGCCCTGACGATTCCGCGGCTGCAGTAATTCATTCCTTTTCTCTACAGGAGCAATGCAAACACTATGAACGAGACCTTTATGAAAGAAAAACCGGTGCTGCCGCTGTTGGTATCCATGGCGCTGCCCAATGTTATTTCCATGCTGGTGAACAGTCTGTACAACATCGTGGACAGCCTGTTCGTGGCCCGCATCAGCGAAGACGCCATGACTGCGTTGTCGCTGGTGTTCCCGATCCAGAATTTTGCCAACGCCATCGCCATCGGCTTCGGTATCGGCATCAATGCCATGATCGCACTGTACCTTGGCGCGGGCGACCACAAAAAGGCCGAGACTGCCGCCACCCACGGTATGGCGCTGAGCCTGATGCACGGCATTCTCATCACCATTGTCAGCATTGTCATCATGCCGGGCTTTTTGCGCCGGTTCACCAGCGACGCAGGCCTGATCGCATCCGGCATCACCTACTCCACCATCGTATTCCTGTTTGCCACCATCAACATGGCGGCACTGGCCTTTGAAAAGATGTTTCAGGCCGTGGGCCGCATGAAGGTGACTATGGCGGCGCTGATCTTTGGCTGTGTGTGCAATATCCTTCTGGACCCCATCCTGATCTTCGGCCTTGGCCCGGTGCCTGCCATGGGCATTGCGGGTGCGGCCCTTGCCACCGGCATCGGCCAGCTGCTGAGCCTGTGCGTTTACCTTTTCGTTTACGTCCGTACTGAGCTGCCTATCCGACTGCGCCGCAGCTGCCTGCGCCCGGATGCTGCACTGGACGGCAAACTGTATGCCATCGGCGTGCCGGCCATCCTCAATCTGGCCCTGCCCTCTCTGCTGGTTACCTTCCTGAACGGCCTGCTGGCGGGCTTTTCCCAGAGCTACGTGGTGGTGCTGGGCATTTACTACAAGCTGCAGACCTTCCTGTATCTGCCCGCCAATGGCATCGTGCAGGGTATGCGCCCGCTCATTGGCTACAATTACGGTGCCAAACAGCACGCCCGCGTGAAAAAGCTCTACGAACTCACCCTCATCATGAGTGCTGCCATCATGGCTGCGGGCACGGTCATCTGCCTGTTCGCTTCCCGCCCGCTGATGCAGCTGTTCACTTCCAACCCCGAAACCGTCGCCATCGGCCAGACTGCCCTGCGCATCATCTGTCTGGGCTTTGTGGTTTCTGCCGTATCCACCACCTCTTCCGGTGCACTGGAAGGCCTTGGCAAGGGCGCAGAATCGCTGGTCATCTCGCTGTGCCGCTACATCGTATTCATCATGCCGCTGGCCGCTGTGCTGTGCCATTTCCTTGGTGCCAACGGCGTGTGGCATGCATTCTGGATCACCGAAGTGCTGTCCGCCATCGTGGCTTACCCGGTGTACCGCAAGGCAGTTGGAAAGTGCTGAGCCTTCTTGAAAGCGCTGGACGGCGAAGGACAAGTAAAATAAAATAGTTTCAAGCAGTTGAGGGAGAGTTTGCCAAAAATCCTCCCTCTTTTTTGTGCATTTTATTTGACAGTACGCAAAAACTGCGGTAAAATAAGGTGTTTGTTTTCCGGCATTTCGGCTGGAAAAGCGCAATTTAACAGAGGATGTGGGAAAAATATGATCGAGACGATCACGGCCGTCAATCAGGCGGTCAACCAATTCATCTGGGGCGTGCCCGCCATGGTGTGCATCATCGGCGTAGGCCTGCTCCTGAGCGTTCGCACGGGCTTTTTGCAGATCCGCAAATTTCCCTACGCCATCAAGATCACCATTGGACGCATGTTCCGCAAAAAAGACGCTTCCGATGGCGCCATGACTCCCTTTCAGGCAGTGTGCACCGCGCTGGCCGGCACCGTGGGCACCGGCAACATTGCCGGTGTGGCAGGCGCGATCGCCATCGGCGGACCGGGTGCCGTGTTCTGGATGTGGTGTTCTGCCCTGCTTGGCATGTGCACCAAGTTTGCCGAGGTCACGCTGGCGGTGCACTACCGTGAGCGCAGCGAGGCGGGCGAATGGGTAGGCGGCCCCATGTACTACATTAAAAACGGCCTGAGCAAGCATTGGCAGTTTCTTGCTGTGCTGTATTCCCTGTTTGGCGTGCTGACCGTGTTTGGCACCGGCAATGCCACACAGGTAAATACCATCGTTGCCGCTATCGATACCGCTCTGCTGGAGTACGGCGTGGTGGGCGGCGGTGCGCTTTCTATCCTGAACCTCGTGGTTGGCATCGCAGTGGCCATGCTGGTGGCCATGGTGCTGCTGGGCGGCATCAAGCGCATTGGCAGCGTGAGCGAAAAGCTGGTGCCCTTTATGGCTCTGTTCTACATCGTGCTGTCCGTGGGCGTTATGGTGCTGAACTTTGAGCGCCTGCCCTATGTGTTCGAGTCCATCATTGCGGGCGCGTTCAACCCGGCAGCGTTCACCGGCGGCACCATCGGCAGCCTGTTCGTCAGTATGCAGAAGGGTGTGTCCCGCGGCATTTTCTCCAACGAGGCCGGCCTTGGCACCGGCTCCATTGCCCACGCCTGCGCCGACACCAAAAAGCCGGTCAAGCAGGGCATGTTCGGCATCTTTGAAGTGTTTGCCGATACCATCGTCATCTGCACCCTGACTGCCATGGTCATTCTGTGCAGCGGCACCACCGTGAACTACGGCACCGCTGCCGGTGCAGAGCTGACCATCAGCGGCTTTACCACCACCTACGGCGGCTGGGCTTCCATCTTTACCGCCGTGGCCCTGTGCTGCTTTGCTTTTTCCACCATCATCGGCTGGGGCCTGTATGGTTCCCGGTTCCTGGTGTTCCTGTGCCGCAGCGATAAGGTGGCAAAGCCCTTCTTTCTGGTCTACTCCTTTGTGTCCATTCTGGGCGCAACGATGGATCTGGGCCTGCTGTGGAGCATCGCCGATACCTTCAACGGCCTGATGAGCATTCCGAACCTGCTCGCGTTGCTGCTGCTTTCCGGCACAGTGGTCAGGCTGACCAAAGAATTTTTTGCATCGGAGGGCTGATTGCCCACAACAAAAAGAGGCTGCTGCACTTTCGGCTAAAACGATGTGCAGCAGCCTCTTTTGTTATTCGGGCAGGTGTACCGGTACCCGCGCCACACAGTGCACCCAGCAATCGCCGTCCTTGCGGGTATTTCCTGCCGCGTGAGCGGGTGGTGCGCCTGTGGGAGGGCTTCAAAAAGCGTCTCGGCCTTTGCCGATAAAAGCATCCGAACATGCGAAAAAGCTGTTGCAAGACAGCTCTCCAAAAACATTGTACGAAACCCGGAACTTTTTCAGGGCCAAAACGGCTCCAAAAAGGTTCCGGGTCTTTGATTCTTCGCAATTTTCCTGCGCAGGCTGCTACCGCATTTTTTCAATCCCCTTATTCTGCCCGCGTCCGGCTCTTTTCAACCCGGACAGTTCATGTTACAATATACATTAGAAATAAAAAATGAATCGAGGGAATGAACCTTGGATTTTTATGGTACCATCGGCCCGGCCTGCGCACAGCCGGCGATCTTGCAGCACATGGTGGAAGCCGGCATGACCGGCATTCGCATGAACCTTTCCCACGGGCCGCTGGCGGCGCACACCGACTGGCTGGCCATGATCCGCGCAGCCGGCATCCGTCAGCTGCTGATCGACCTGCAGGGGCCGGAACTGCGCATCGGCACGCTGGCAGAGCCTGTTGCTCTGGTTGAGGGCAGCTCTGTACGCCTTGGCGCAGACGGCGTACCTTGCCCGGCAGCTCTGGTACAGGCGGCTGCGCCCGGGCAGCAGCTTCTGCTGGACGACGGCAAGCTTCTGGTGCAGGTCACACAGGCATTGCCGGAAGCCCTTTTGTGCACCGTGGTGCGCGGCGGCACCCTGCAGAGCCGCAAAAGCATTGCTGCACCGGGCCTTGCGGTGCCCTCGCCTACCCTGACGGAGGAAGATCTGCAGAACCTGAAAATTGCAAAGCAGTGCGGTGTTACCGGTGTGATGCTGCCTTTTGTGCGCGGCAAAGCAGATATTCTGGCCCTGCGCCATGCGCTGGAAGAAGCCGGGGCTGCGGATATCCGTATCTTTGCCAAAATTGAAAACATGACCGGTGTGCGTGCCCTGCCGGAATTCATCCACCTTGTGGATGAGGTGGTGATCGCCCGCGGAGACCTTGGCAATGCCATGCCGCTGTGGGAGCTGCCCCGCTGCCAGAAGCAGCTTTCCGCCGCCTGCCGGGCTGCAGGCGTGCCCTTTATGGTAGTGACCCAGATGCTGGACAGCATGTGCACACGCGCCGTGCCCACCCGTGCCGAGGTGAGTGATATTTACAACGCCGTGCTGGACGGCGCGGCCAGCGTGATGCTGACCGGTGAGACTGCTGCCGGACAGTACCCGATGCAGGCCATGGAATATCTGGTGCGCACAGCGCAGACAGCCCTTGCCTGACCTTTGCGGAGTTTTTGCGCAAAAGGGATGGCGCATTGTGTCAGAATACGGTATAATAGACGTAAATATTTCTTGTTCAGAAAGGTTTTTTGCTATGGGAATCGTTGTGCTCGGTGCTGTTTTTGTGGATATCAAAGGCTATCCCCTTTCCGCCTATATTCCGGGCGGGCGCAATGCCGGCCGCATTGAGCAGGTACACGGCGGAGTGAGCCGCAACGTGGTGGAGGATATCGCCAATGTAGAGCTGCGCCCTACCTTTGTCAGTCTGGTGGACGACACCGGCATGGGACAGGATGTGATCAACAAGCTGGAGAACCACAAGGTGAACACCAAGTACATCCAGCGCGTGCCGGACGGCATGGGCACCTGGCTGGCCATCTTTGACAACGACGGCGATGTGCATGCAGCCATTTCCAAGCGGCCGGACACCACTCCCCTCACCGGCCTTTTAAAGGAAAAGGGCGACGAGATCTTTGCCGACTGCGATGCCATTGCGCTGGAGCTGGATCTGGAAAAAGATACTGTAAAACAGGTGCTGCACTACGCCAAAAAGTACAACAAAAAGGTTTTTGCGGCCATTTCCAACATGAGTATTGCCATGGAGCGCCGGGATTTCCTGCAGCAGATCGATTGCTTTGTGTGCAACCAGCAGGAAGCCGGGCTGCTGTACTCCGATGATTACGGCCATCTGACTCCGGACGAGATGTGCAGGGTTCTGGCCGCCAATGTGCACAGCGCCAACATTCCCAGTATGGTGATCACCATGGGCGGTCAGGGTGCCGTATATGCCCGCGCCAACGGCGAGTGCGGCGTGGTGCCTGCCAAGAAGGTGGATGTGATCGACACCACCGGCGCAGGCGATGCCTTCTTTGCCGGCACCACCATCGGCCTGACCTACGGCAAAACGCTGGCCGAGTCCTGCGAAATCGGCAGCCGACTGGCCGCCTCGGTCATCTGCATCACCGAGAACGTCTGCCCCCGCTTCCGCCCGCTGGAATTCGGGCTGAACATTCCGGTGGTGGATTAAAGTAATATCAGAAAGCCGGGCAGACTGCAGTCTGCCCGGCTTTCTTTTTAGGATTCGGGGAAGAGGTTTATATCATGCTTCCAGCACCTTTTTGCCGGTAACTGGATCAGGGATATCAAGCAACGCCAAAATGATGGCCATGCGGATATACACGCCATTGTGCACTTGATCAAAGTAGGCGGCACGCGGGTCGTCATCCACATCCTTTTTGATCTCGTCGATGCGGGGCAGCGGATGCAGCACCGGCATATCCTGCGGTGCCTTCTGCAGCAGCGCTTCGTCCAGCTGGTAGCAGCCTTTCAGGCGCAGGTATTCTTCCTCGTTGAAAAAGCGCTCTTGCTGGATACGAGTCATGTACAGCACATCCAGATGCGGCAGCTCGGCTTCAAGGTCAGCCGTTTCCTTATAGATCTGATGGGTCGGCTCCAGCGATTCATTCTTCACATACTGCGGCAGGCGCAGATCTTCCGGCGAGATGAACACGAACCGGTTGCCCTCAAACTGGCTCAGCGCAGCGGTCAGGGAGTGGACCGTGCGGCCAAACTTGAGGTCGCCGCAGAAGCCGATAGTCAAATGATCCAGCCGCCCCTTGCGCTGGCGGATCGTCATGAGGTCGATCATGGTCTGGCTGGGATGCGCGTGCCCACCGTCGCCTGCATTGATCACCGGCACACGTGCAGAAAGGGATGCCCGCAGCGGTGCGCCCTCTTTGGGGTGGCGCATGGCGATCACATCGGCGTAGTTGCTCACCACGCGGGCGGTGTCCTCCACCGTCTCGCCCTTGCTGGCGGAAGAAAGCTGTGCCCCTGCAAAGCCCAGTGTCTTTCCGCCCAGCCGCAGCATGGCCGATTCAAACGAAAGACGGGTGCGGGTGGAAGGCTCGTAGAACAGCGTTGCCAGAATGCGCCCATCGCACAGGTGGGCATAGGGTGCCGGGTCGGCCTCCATCCGGTCGGCAAGATCCAGAAGGGCCAGCTGCTCTTCCAGAGAAAAGCTGTTGGGCTCAATAAAGTGTCTCACAGCCATTCTCCTTTCAGCACGAACTTCTCGCGCTCGGCTCCGGTAGAGACGAACTGGATCTCATGGCCCAGCTGCTTTTCCAGAAATTCCACGTAAGCCTTGGCCTCTTTGGGCAGCTCATCCCAGCTCTTGCAGCCGGAGATATCCTTGTTCCAGCCTGGCAGCATAGTGACCACCGGCTCTACACGGTCAAGGTCGGACAGCGGGTCGAAGCTGGGGACTTGCACGCCATCCAATGTGTAACCGGTGATCACCGGGATCTCTTTCATGCTGCTGAGCACATCCAGCTTCGTCAGGGCGATCTTGTCTGCGCCCTGACAGGTAAGGCCGTAGCGGCTGGCCACACAGTCGAAGGGGCCGACACGGCGCGGACGGCCGGTGGCCGCACCATACTCGCCGCCTGCCTTGCGCAGCTGTTCATTCCAGTCCTCGCTCATGGCGTTCTCGGCGGCAAAGGGGCCTGCACCCACGCAGGTGGAGTAGGCTTTCAGCACGCCCACCACATGGTCAAGACGGCAGTTCGGAATGCCTGCGCCCAGCGGCGCATAGGCTGCCAGCGTGTTGGAGCTGGAAGTGAACGGGAAGATACCGTAATCGATATCGCGCATGGCACCCAGCTGGGCTTCCAGCACGATGCGCTTGCCGCTGTCGTGAGCCTGCTTCAAAAATGCACCCACATCACAGATATACGGTGCAAACTGTCCGGCCTGCATCCGGCACCATTCCAGCAGAGCATCGTAGCTCATGGGTTCCTGATGATAGCAGCCACCCAGCTCCAGATTCTTGGATTCCAGGATCATGTGCAGGCGGTCCTGCACGCGCTTTTCGTCCAGATGCAGCAGATCGCCCAGACGCAGGGTCTTTTTGCGGTATTTGTCGCTGTAGGCGTAGGCAATGCCGCGGCGGGTAGAACCAAAGGCCGCACCCTTCTGGGCAAGGCGGTCCTCTTCCAAGCCGTCCTGCACCTTGTGCCACGGCATGGAGATGGTGGCCTTATCTGAAAGTTTCAGGTTTTCTGAGCCTACCTTTACGCCGCGCTCCTCAATGGCATCCATTTCTCCGGCCAGATGGTCGAGGTCGATCACCATGCCCGCACCCAGCACACAGACAACATCCGGGTGCAGGATGCCGGAGGGCAGCAGGTTCAGGATGAACTTGCCCTGCTCCGTTACAACGGTGTGGCCGGCATTGTTGCCGCCCTGATAGCGGGCAACAACATCGGCATGTTCGGCTAACAGATCGATGACGCGGCCCTTGCCCTCATCGCCCCAATTGATACCAGTAACTGCGGTAAGCATAACTTCTTATTTACCTTCTTTTTCGTTATTTACAATAGCCTGTACCTTGGTGGGCAGACCATAGATGCTGATAAAACCGGTAGCATCACTCTGCTTGTAGTCGCCGCCGGCGGCAAAAGTTGCAATGTCCTCACGGTAGAGGGAATACGGAGACCAGACACCGGCATTGATCATGTTACCCTTGTACAACTCCAGACGCACCTTACCGGTAACGTTTTCCTGCGTGGAGGTGACGAAGGCGCTCAGAGCTTTGCGCAGGGGGCTGAACCACTGGCCGTCATAGACCAGCTCACCAAATGTGATGGCCAGCTCGCGCTTTTTGTGGGCAGTGAGCTTATCCAGAGTCAGAGTTTCCAGCACCTCATGAGCCTTATAGAGGATGGTACCGCCGGGCGTCTCGTACACACCGCGGCTCTTCATGCCCACCAGACGGTTCTCCACCACATCGTACAGGCCGATGCCATTGCGGCCGCCGATCTCATTCAGCTTGGCAATGAGGACGGCGGGCTTCATCTTTTCGCCGTTCAGGCTCACCGGCACGCCCTTTTCAAATGCCAGCTCCACGAACTCGGACTTGTCCGGTGCGGTCTTGGGGCTGACACCCAGCTCCAAAAAGCCCGGCTTATCGTACTGCGGCTCGTTGCCCGGGTCCTCAAGGTCAAGGCCCTCATGGCTCAGGTGCCACAGGTTCTTATCCTTGGAGTAGTTGGTCTCGCGGTTGATCTTCAGCGGGATGTGATGTGCCTCGGCATAGTCGATCTCTTCGTCACGGCTCTGGATATCCCACTCACGCCACGGAGTGATGATCTTCAGGTCCGGTGCAAAGTGCATGATGGCCAGTTCAAAGCGCACCTGATCGTTGCCCTTGCCGGTGCTGCCGTGGCACACGGCATCTGCACCCTCGGCACGGGCGATCTCCACCACACGCTTTGCCAGAATGGGTCGTGCAAAGCTGGTGCCCAGCAGATAGCCCTCGTAATCGGCCCCGGCCTGCATGGTGGGGATGACGTAATCCTCCACAAATTCATCGGTCAGATCTTCTACGTACAGCTTGGAAGCACCGCTTGCCTTGGCGCGCTCTTCCAGACCTTCCAGCTCGCCCTTCTGGCCCACATTGCCGCACACTGCAATGACCTCGCAGTTGTTGTAATGCTCTTTCAGCCATGGGATGATAATGGAAGTATCCAGACCGCCGGAATAGGCCAGCACGACCTTTTTGATCTCAGACATAAGAACCGCCTCCGTTCAAACCACTTTATACTTTTGAATTCCCTCTTGCAATTTTTGATTGCGGTGTTATTATACTAGCAAGCAGAGAATGTGTAAAAAGTATCCTGCACATGATCACGATACGAAATTGACATGAAAGAGGGCATGCCGCCATGTATGTGGACTGGGAATATTACAAAATCTTTTATTATGTCGCGAAATATCAGAATTTCACCAAAGCCGCGCGGGTGCTGGGCAACAACCAGCCCAACATCACCCACTCGATGAACCGGCTGGAAAGCCAGCTGAATTGCGTACTGTTCATCCGCTCCAACCGCGGCGTTACCCTTACCCCGGAGGGTGAACTGCTTTACTCCCGCATTGCATCTGCGGCGGTGCAGATCCAGGATGCAGAAGAAGAGCTGAGCGCCAGCGCCACGCTGGAACACGGTGCGATCAGCATCAGCGCTACCGAAACTGCGCTGAACATCTACCTTGCAGAAAAGCTGCGTGCCTTCCACACGGACTACCCCGGCATCCGCCTGCGCATCTCCAACCACTCCACGCCGCAGGCTTTGCAGGCCGTGAAAAACGGCGAGGTGGATTTTGCCGTCATCACCACCCCTGCCGAGGTGGAAAGTGGCCTGAAAATGGTGGAGCTGAAGCCCTTTTATGAGGTGCTTGTGGGCGGCAGGACCTTTACTGCCCTTGCCAGCCAGAACCTTTCGCTGAAGGAGCTGAACAATTATCCGCTGATCTCCCTGAGCGACGAAAGCATGACCCGCGCCTTTTACCGGCAGTTCTTTCTGGATCACGGTGCGGTGCTGAAGCCGGATACCGAGGCTGCCACCACCGACCAGATGCTGACCCTTGTCAAAAGTGAGCTGGGCATTGCGTTCCTGCCCCAGTCCATGGCACAGGATGCACTGGCCCGCGGTGAGATCGTGCAGCTGCATCTGCAGGAGATCATCCCTCAGCGCTCCATCTGCCTTGTGTACGACCATCACCGCCCGCTGAACACGGCAGCCCGCAAGTTCCAGCAGATGCTGACCAAGGCGGCCCCCAAACGCCCGGAACACAGATAACCGCCGGGCCTTTCCCTGCAAACTGATCTATACGGGACTGTTGCAAAATAGCTCTCTGAAAAAACAATGCACAAAACCCGGAACCTTTTCACAGCCAAAACGGCTTAAAAAAGGCTCCGGGTTTTTGATTTTGTGCTATTTCTTTGTGCAAGTTGCTATCGCATTTTTATTTTGCAACAGTCCCCTGTTTTATTTTTACTTTTCCTGGATCTGTTTGCCGGTGAGGTGTTCAATGGTGATCTCGTAAAGCTGCACAGCCTTGATGTCCAGCGCAATTTCCTTTTCCACCTCTTCCTTGCCGGGGTAATACTTCATGCCAAGCTCCCGCACGCGGGCCTCGGTAGCAGCGGCATCGTCGATCAGATGGCAGCGGCCAAACACCACGGTGCTCTGCACATAAGGTGCCCAGTCGCCCGGCTCAAAGTGTTCGTTGCCGTAAACGGTAAAGCATACCTTATCATTCTGTTTCAGCGCGTCCACCTTCTGGCCGGACTTTGCACCGTGGAAGTAGATTTTGTCGTGCTCCTGATCGTAGTAATAATTTACCGGGATCGCAAAGGGATAGCCGTTGTCGCCGTTCACTGCCAGCACGCCCCGCCGGGACTGCTGCAGCAGGTGCTTTGCAGCTTCTTCCGGGATGGCGCGGCTGGCTCTTCTCATGGGTCTGAACATTTTTGTTTCCTCCATGTATCGCAGGTTTGCGGTGCGCACTCATGCACCCTTGATAATGCGGATGAGGGTCTTATCCAGCTGGATGGTGCGGTTCCACGGGTTCAGGATGATGCCGCTGATCTCCGGCACGGCAAGCGCTGCATCAAACAGCTTTTCCATATCCACAAGAAAGGTGGACTGCACCGGCTCGGCCCCCTTCATTTCCTCGTCAAAGCTGGTGAATGCATACCACCAGCTTGCGCCGTCGGCCGTCCGGATGGCCCGCAGCTGCATCTGTTCACTGCCCAAATTGGGCTCCACCGCCACGACAAGCTGGCCATGCTCCTTTATGCGCCGCCGGATCACGGTAAGGGTGTGGGCCAGCTGTTCCTGTGTGGGCTCCTGCTGCAGGGCGGCTACCGCCTGCTCGATCTTTTCGTTGCCGTTCAGGCCCTTGTCTCTGGGTTGATTCATTGAGGTTGGTTCCTTTCTATTGTATTTTGGCAGAGGGAATAAGCGCAGCTCATCACAGCAGCAGATCGAACAGGCCGATCATTACCGGCATAGACACAATGGAAAGCAGAGTGGTCAGCACATACAGCGCGCTGGAATGCGCCGCATCGCGGTCATAGAGCTGAGCCATGGAGGTAACAGTAGCACAGGCAGGGGTGATGGCGGCAAGGTAGACCGTCATCAGGATGTTCTTGCCGTCGGCCACCCAGCTGGATGCATGGCAGACCCACAGCAGCACCAGAACCACCAGCGGGCATACCACCAGACGCAGCACTGTGGGCAGATAGTTGCGGCGGGTGCAGAACACCTCCCACAGCGGCTTTTCTGCAATGGCCATACCGGCCAGCAGCATGCCCATCGGTCCCATCATGTTGCCCACTGTGCTCATGGTATTCTGCAGCGGTGCAGGCAGCACCACACGGAACCAGTACAGCAGTGCACCGGCTGCAATGGCGATCATGTTGATATTGGTGAGCACCTTTTTCCAGTCCAGCGCACTGCTGCCCTGCAAAAGGGAACTGGCGTGGGTCCACAGCAGCACCAGCTGCACAATGATGAATGCGCAGGAGTAAATGACATACGCATCGCCCATCAGAGCCTTGACCAACGGGATCACCAGTGCAGCGGCGTTGCTGTAGATCACATTCACCTGTTCCACGGCATCCAGCTTGAGCGGGCGGCTCAACAGGGCGCTGAGCACCAGCAGCACTACATGGATAGCCGCAGCAATCGCCATGGAGTACAAAAGGCCCTTGCGGATCTCCGGCGTATCGTCGATCTGGAATGCGTTGATGATCACGCAGGGCGTGACCAGATACACCATGACCACTGAGAGCACCCGGCTGTCGCTGGCCTTCAGCAGCCCTACCTTGACCACAGCATAGCCCATGATCAGAATGAGGAACAGCTGTGCGATCTGCTGCATCAATAACAGACTTATCTCCATTGTTTTTTCCTTTCCCCTTCCCTTTTTCAAAACCCAAAGGGAGAGCCGCCTTCCGCAAGGCAGCTCTCCCCTTTTTCTGATTTTATTTGCCGCTCGTCAGCCGCGCCACATGCAGCGCCAGATAGGCGGTTTCCTCGTTGGGCAAAAACACGCCGTACTTGCGCAGCACAAAGGTGCGTATTTTTTCCGCGCAGGTCACCGCTGCCGGATAATTCTGCTGCATCTGCTGGAACAAAAAGTCGTCTTCGCTGTCCATCAGTTTGCCGGAGAAGAACCGTTCGGCAAAATACTGCAGGTGGCTCACGAACCGCGCATAGTGGATGCTCTCGGTGCTCACCGGGCAGTGCATACTGTAGGTGACAATGTTGGACAGCTCACCGATCAGCTGCGCTGCCCGCATGGCATCGTAGCCGGCCTGCGGGTCCTGCCGGGCGTTGACGATATGGAAGGCAATGTTGCCTGCCTCTTCGTCCGGCAGCTCAATGCCAAGCTTTGCCTTTACCTTCTGCAGGCCGCGCTGGCCCACCGCGTACTCCTTGGGATAAAAATGCTTGATTTCCCAGAAGATGCGGTTGGTCACCACAAGACCCTTTTGCTGGCGCTCCACTGCAAAATGCAGGTGATCGGTCAGCAGCAGATAGATGTGCGCCGAAAGTTTGACTCCCAGCGACTGCTCTGCGTCGTCCACAATGTCCTGCGTCAGTTCCAGATAGGATGCCGGAATGCTGGAAAACAGCTCCAGCATAGGCTGTGCGTCCGGGTTGGACAATGGAAGGAACACGCGGTCTGAGGGCTGCCGTTCAATGGGCTCGCCCGCCTTGCGGCCATAGCCGATGCCCTTGCCCAGCAGGATGGATTCCTCGCCGCTGTCATCCTGCACCAGCACAACACTGCTGTTCAGCACCTTCTGAATGTGCATCGGTCCCTCCTCCTTCCGTTGAAACCTTAAGACTGCCGCTTAGTCCAGATCTTCGCCGTTGGAAGCAATGACCTTCTTGTACCAGTAGAAGCTGTCCTTACGGCTGCGGGCCAGAGTACCGTTGCCCATATCATCCTGATCCACATAGATAAAGCCATAGCGTTTGGACATCTGGTTGGTGGATGCAGAGATCAGGTCGATGGGTGCCCATGTGGTGTAGCCCCACATCTCAACACCCTCATCGATGGCCTTGCCCATTTCGCTGATGTGCTGGCGGAAGTACTCTACACGGTAGGGGTCGTGGATGGAGCCGTCGGCCTCCACCACGTCCTTGGCACCCATGCCGTTCTCCACCACCATCAGCGGCTTGCGGTAACGGTCGTACAGCTCGATCAGGCTGTAGCGCAGGCCCTTGGGGTCGATCTGCCAGCCCCAGTCGGTGGAGGGCAGATACGGGTTCTTGACACCCAGCACGGTGTTGCCGGGGGTACGCTCTGCGTTCGGGTCCACAGACTCGGTCATGGTCATATAGTAGCTGCAGGAAACAAAGTCCACACAGCCTGCCTTCAGGGTGGCGGCATCCTCGGGCAGCATTTCCACATGGATGCCCTTGCGCTCGAACATCTTGAGGATCAGGCGGGGGTACTCGCCCCAGACATGCACATCGGCATAGAACAGATTTTCCAGATTCTTTGCCTGAGTAGCCAGTTCATCATCGGGTGCGCAGGTGCGGGCATAGGTGGTGAGCTTGGTCAGCATGCAGCCCACCTTGCTGCCGGGGATGATCTCGTGGCAGTCCTTTACTACCATAGCGCTGGCCACCAGCTGGTGGTGCAGGGCCTGATAGCAGGTCTCCAGCATCTTATCCTCGGGCACGCGGCTGGGGATGATGCCGGCGGTGGTGAACGGGTGACGGATCACGCTGTCCACCTCGTTGAAGGTGAGCCAGTACTTGACCTGATCCTTGTAGCGCTCAAAGCACGCATGGCAGAACTTTGCAAAGCAGTCGATTACGCGGCGATCCACCCAGCCATTGTACTTGGTGGCCAGTGCCAGCGGCATTTCGTAGTGGCTCAGCGTGACCAGCGGCTCGATGCCGTTCTTGTGCATCTCAGCGAACAGGTCGCTGTAGAACTGCAGGCCCTTTTCGTTCGGCTCTGCTTCCTCGCCGGTGGGGAAGATGCGGGTCCATGCAATGGAAACGCGCAGCATGGTAAAGCCCATCTCGGCAAACAGCTTCAGGTCTTCTTTGTAATGATGGTAGAAGTCGATGCCGCGGCGCTTGGGATAATAGGTATCATCCGGGTCGGCCATGGCGGCAGCAATGTGTGCGTCGTCCATGGCAACATGGGACTTGTAATCCTTCACGTCGGTGTTGGGCTTGTAGGTGGCAACATCGGCCACGCTGGGGCCTTTGCCATCCACGTTCCATGCGCCCTCTACCTGGTTCGCGGCAACAGCGCCGCCCCAGAAAAAGCCTTTGGGGAAACTCATTTATTTGCCTCCAGTTTCAGCAGTGCGGCACCGGGCACCACAGCGCCCTCGGCCACAGTCTTGATGGTGAACTCATCGGCGTTGGTCACGACGATGGGGGTAGTTACATCATAACCGTCTGCTTTGATTCCGTCAAGGTCAAACTTCATCAGCAGCTGGCCCTTCTTGACAGTCTCGCCGTCCTTGACCTGCGGGTCAAAGCCCTTGCCATCGCGCTTGACGGTGTCCATGCCGATGTGCATGAGCAGTTCAGCACCGGCATTGGTCTTCATGGAGATGGCGTGCTTGGTGCCGAACACGGACTCGATCACGCCGTCAGCGGGAGCGTACAGCTCACCCTTCTCGGGCACCACGGCAATGCCGTCGCCCAGGATCTTCTGGGAGAAAACTTCATCCTTGACCTCTTCCAGAGCAATGGCCTTGCCCTGCAGGGGGCTGCTGATGGTGGAATCCGCAGCTGCTGCGTCTGCAGCAGTCTCGGGAGCGGGTGCAGCGGTCTCATCCTCTGCGGGGGTCTCGTCCTTATACAGGAAGAAGGACAGTGCGAAGGAAACAACAACGGAGATCACCAGACCAACTGCAGCCCACAGGATGTTCTTGCCGTTATCCGGGTCAACGAACATGGCCATGCCAGCCAGACCGGGGCCCATGGCAACGAATGCCTTGACCTTCATCAGGCCAACGAACAGACCGCCGATGAAGCTGGAGGCCACAACGGACATCATGACCTTCTTGTGCTGCAGGGTAACACCGTACAGAGCAGGCTCGGTGATGCCGAACAGGCCGGAGATGCCAGCGGAAATTGCGGTAGCGCGCAGGTTCTCGTCCTTGGTCTTCAGTGCAACGCCCAGGCAGGCACCGCCCTCGGAAATGTTGTGTGCCAGAGAAGCAGGCATGTACAGCATTTCAAAGCCGGGGTCAGAAATAGAAGCAACTGCGTAGGGGACCAGAGCCTTGTGCATGCCCATGGAGATCATAAAGGGCAGCACGGCAGCCAGCAGAGCAACGGCCAGCCAGCCCAGCGTGTTGTACAGAGCCAGGATCACAGTGGTCAGCAGGGCACCGATGTTGTAGCCCAGAGGTCCGAGGACGACCAGTGCCACAGGGAAGCCGATGCCAAAGCACAGCATGGGCACAAAGAACACGCGGATGGCCTTGGGGCACCATTTGTTGGCCCACTTTTCAATAAAGGACATGAAAATGACGGTCAGGATGGCCGGGAATACCTGGCCGCCGTAAGCGATGTTCTGCAGCTTGATGCCGAGGAAGTAAGCACCACCCTCGGTAGCCAGCAGAGCGGAAACGCTGGGGTGGATCATGGCAGCAGCCAGAGCCACAGACACCAGCTTGTTGCAGTTGAACTTGGTTGCAGTGGTGAAGGCGACCATGACGGGCAGGTAGTACAGAGCTGCATCTGCCACGCCGACGAACACCTTATAGGCGATATCTCCGCTGCTCATCAGGCCCAGAGTGCTCAGCAGCACCATCAGAGCCTTCAGAACGCCTGCACCTGCAATGGCGGGGACCAGCGGCTGGAAGATGCCGACCATGTAGTCCAGAATAATGCCGCCGATCTCTTTTTTGCCCTTGGGGGCAGCGGGAGCTGCAGCCTGACCTGCGTTGAAGGTGCCCAGCTTGAGCAGCTCATCGTACACTTCGATGACATCGTTGCCGATGACCACCTGACACTGCGGGCCGCTGGAAATAACACCCATAACACCGGCAGTCTTTTTCAGGGCTGCAGCATCCGCCTTGGAGGTGTCTGCCAGAGTGAAGCGCAGGCGGGTGGAGCAGTGCTCGACCTGCACAACGTTCTTCTCGCCGCCAACCAGACGCAGCACGTCGGAGGCAGTCTGCTTGTAGTTCTTCATTTTGTTCTCCTTTATCTTGTGTGTGGTGGCATTTCCCTGCCGCCCGGCCGAAGCGGACAAAAGAAAAAAGACCCAACAGAATGACCCCGTGTACAATTTCTCCCGGAATCATAGTATCTGGCTACAATTCACCCAAAAGAAAAGGTATTCGTCATTCCATCAGATCCTGCCTGCATTACCAGTAACATGTCCAACTGGATATTGTGGTATTAGTATATCAATCATCTTTTCGTTTTTCAATATGACTTTTTCACAAAATAAATCTTAAAAAATTATGAAGTTCGCACATTCATTTGTTTTTTCACATAGCTGTCGGTGTGTGCTCGTATACTCCTTTCACCGCCTGCACTGATGCCGGCCGCACATCTTGCGCACCGCGCCGCCGCTTGTTATAATAAGTGTAACGATCTGTTTATTACTTTTTACATGAACATATCGGCGGTTTCGGCTTCCTTGGTGTAGACCACATGGATGTTATGGTACTGCTCAATGCTGCCGGGGCTGCCCGGCACACGATAGGCATCGAATACAAGAATAAGATTGCACTTCTGGTAGCCCTGATAGTTGCACAGAATATCCATCAGCTTGTGGCGGGCCGCTTCCAGACTGTCCTTTGCAAGGGCGTTCAGCTCATCCCACGCAAAGATAATATTGTAGCCGTCCACCAGCAGATATTCGGGCAGAATTTCCCACTGTTGGGCATCAAAATCCGGGCGTTCCCGCTTTTGCACCGGGCGGAATGCCGCCAGCGGGTCCCGTTTGATGGGGCCATAGGTGCGCTCGAAGATTTTGAGCAGCTCGGCATCCTCTTCCAGTGTTGCGCGGTAAGCCGCTGTCCGGCGCTGGGGCACGGCCTGCGTCTCCTGCTCCGGGCTTTTGCTTTTTCCCCAGCCGCTGTCCACATGCATGTGGCTGCGCACCTGATCCCAAGGCACCACAAAGCCCGTGCCATGGGCACAGAACACCGAATCTGCCGGGTTGTCAAGGTCGTGCTCCGGCTCGTAGCCCACAGCTTCAATGATCTCCACCGCATTGTGGCAAGGCCGGTAGCCGTCCAGCGTCAGGGTCAGGTGTCCCCGGCCCCGGGTATAGCCCACCACCTCCATGGGGTAGCTGCGCATGGTGGCCACCGGTGCAAAACCGGTGAGCACAGCAGCCTCTTCCCCGCTTTCTGGCGGGTCAAAGCTGCCCTCCATGCGCTGGATATCGGTCATGGCACGGCCAAGGTTCTCCACCGGCACTTCCAGCCGAAAGGCATACCATGGCTCCAGCAGCTGGCTTTTGGCCAGCATCAGGCCCTGCCGCACCGCGCGATAGGTGGCCTGCCGGAAATCTCCGCCCTCCGTATGTTTAAGATGGGCGCGGCCCGCAATGAGGGTGATCTTCACGTCCGTCAGCGGCGCACCGGTCAGCACGCCAAGGTGCTGCTTTTCTTCCAGATGGGTCAGCACAAGGCGCTGCCAGTTCTTGTCCAGCACTTCTTCCCGGCAGTCGGCGGCAAACTGCATCCCGCTGCCGCGGGGCAGGGGTTCCAGCTTGACATGCACCTCCGCATAATGGCGCAGCGGCTCGTAGTGGCCCACGCCCTCCATAGGCTCCGTGATGGTCTCCTTGTACAGAATGCCGCCGGGGCCGAACTCCACGTTCAGGCCAAAGCGCTCTGCCAGCAAACTGCGCAGCACTTCCAGCTGCACCTCACCCATGAGCTGCACATGGATCTCGCCCAAAGTCTCGTTCCATACCACATGGAGCTGCGGCTCCTCTTCTTCCAGCCGGTGCAGCTTGCCCAGTGCCGCGTGCACATCAGCCCCCTGCGGCAGCAGCACCTGATAGCTCAGCACCGGTTCCAGAACCGGCACATCGCTGTCGCGTTCCGCGCCAAGGCCCTCGCCCGGGCGCGCTTTGGTCAGGCCGGTGACGGCGCACACCTGCCCCGGGCCGATGGCTTCCGCCAGCGTATACTTTACGCCGGAGTACAGCCGCAGCTGGTTTGCCTTTTCCTCCCACGGCTCACCATCTGCTTCGCCGGAGAGCTGGGCCTTTACCTTCAGTTCGCCGCCAGTCACGCGCAGCCATGTCAGGCGCGTGCCCTGCTCATCCTGCGACACCTTAAACACCTTGGCACCAAAGGCATCCAGCGCGGGAGCCGGACGGGTATAGCGGTCGATGCCGTCCAGCAGAGCATCCACGCTTTCCAGTACATTGTTTTCGGTACGCCGCAGCGCCGAACCGAACCAGCACGGGAACACATGCCGGCGTGCAACGGCCGGGATGAGGTCCGCATCGGTCAACTGCCCGGCATCCAGCATCCGATCCATCAGGTTTTCGTCACACAGGGCCAGTGCTTCGTCCCGGTCGGCCTGCGGCACATCAAAGGCCACAAAGCCCTCGCCCAGACGGTGGTTCAGCTGGGCGAGCAGCTCTTCCCTGCTCTTGCCGGGCAGATCCATCTTGTTCACGAACACAAAGGTGGGCACATGGTAGCGCCGCAGCAGCCGCCAGAGCGTCTCGGTGTGGCTCTGCACACCGTCGGTGCCGCTTACCACCAGCACAGCATAGTCCAGCACCTGCAGGGTGCGCTCTGTCTCGGTGGAAAAATCCACATGTCCGGGGGTGTCCAGCAATGTGATATCCGTATTGCCCGCCGTCAACAGGGCCTGCTTGGAAAAGATGGTGATGCCGCGCGCTTTTTCAAGCGTGTCGGTATCCAGAAAGGCATCCTTGTGATCCACACGGCCCAGCTTGCGGATCGCGCCGGAGCGGTAGAGCATGGCTTCCGAAAGGGTGGTCTTGCCGGAGTCCACATGGGCAAGGATGCCCAGAACGATTTGTTTATGCGTTGTTTCCATCCGCTTCTCCTACAATCAAAAATTCATTTTTATTGTAGCACGGATGGGGAAAAAAGAAAAGTTTTTGATTTAGAATGGGGTCGAAGCCCAAAAACGCAATTTATCTTATCGGCTTTTCGCGTGAAAAAACAGCTCTGGAAAATCCGCAGATTTTCCAGAGCTGTAAATATAAGAATAACAATTCCGCTATTCATAGCCAAAGCGAACGCGTCGGCCATTTTAACGGTCAATTACTCCACAATGATGCTCTTGCCGGTCATTTCAGCAGGCACGGGCAGACCGATATACGGCAGCATGGTGGGAGCGATATCTGCCAGGCAGCCGCCCTCGCGCAGCTTCACATCGCCGCAGCCAACAGCCACAAAGGGCACCACGTTGGTGGTGTGTGCGGTGAAGGGGGTGCCGTCCGGGTTCATCATCTTCTCGGCGTTGCCGTGGTCGGCGGTGATGAAGGCGCAACCGCCGGCCTTCAGCACAGCGGACACCACCTGATCCACAGCGGTATCCACAGCCTCAACGGCCTTGACCGCAGCATCGAACACGCCGGTGTGGCCCACCATATCGCAGTTTGCGAAGTTCAGGATCACCACATCGTACTTGCCGCTCTCGATGCGCTTGACGCACTCGGCAGCAACCTCGGGGGCGCTCATCTCGGGCTTCAGGTCATAGGTGGCGACCTTCGGGCTGGGGATCACGCAGCGGTCCTCGCCCTCGTAGGGAGCCTCCACGCCGCCGTTGAAGAAGAAGGTGACATGAGCGTACTTCTCGGTCTCGGCAATGCGCAGCTGAGTCTTGCCATTCTCGGACAGGTACTGGCCCAGAACGTTCTTCAGCTCCACAGGCGGATAGGCGACCTCGCAGTTGGGCATGGTGGCATCATATTCGGCCATGCAGACATAGTTCACCTGCTTGCGGCCGCCGCGGCGCTCAAAGCCGGTGAAAGCATCGTCGCAGAAGATACGGGTCATCTGGCGGGCACGGTCGGGGCGGAAGTTCATGAAGATGACGGTGTCGCCATCCTGCACGCGGCCGCCCTCACAGGTGACGCAGGGCAGAACGAACTCATCGGTCTTGTCTGCTGCATAGGATGCCTCGATGGCCTCGGCAGCGTTGGCGGCATGATTGCCCTCGCCGTAGACAAAGGCAGCGTATGCCTTCTCTTCACGATCCCAGTTGTTATCGCGATCCATGGCGTAGTAACGGCCGGAGACACTGGCGATCTTGCCGATGCCCAACTCGTCCAGCTTGGCCTGCAGGTCGGCCAGGAAGCCCTTGCCAGAGTGCGGGTCGGTATCACGGCCATCGGTGATGCAGTGCAGGTAAACGTTCTTTGCACCCAGATGTTTTGCCATTTCCAACACGCCGAACCAGTGGTCTGCGTGGCTGTGCACACCGCCGGTGCCCACCAGACCCATCAGATGGATGGCCTTGCCGGCATCGATGGCAGCCTTCATGTTCTTGACCAGAACTGGGTTCTTGAGCATCTCACCGTCCTTGATGGACTTGGTGATCAGGGTCAGCTGCTGGTACACGATGCGGCCAGCGCCCATGTTGGTGTGGCCAACCTCGGAGTTGCCCATCTGGCCGTCGGGCAGGCCGACTGCCATGCCGGAAGCCTCGATGGTGGTCATGGGGTACTTTTCCATCAGAGCATCCAGATGGGGGGTCTTGGCGGCCACCACGGCGTTGCCGTAGGTCTCGCCCGGCACCCAGCCGAAGCCATCCATGATGCACAGAAGAACAGGTTTCTTTGCCATAAAATTGAATCTCCTTTGAATTTAACAAATCAGCGCCCGGCACAGCGCTGGAAATGCGGCGCAGCCGGGCGCTGAAACAGCTGATTTAAACCGTCGATCAGCCCTTGGTGGCTGCGTTGACGATGACTGCAAAGTCAGGAGCCTTCAGGGATGCGCCGCCGATCAGGCCGCCGTCCACGTCCTTCTTGCTCAGCAGCTCTTCGCAGTTCTTGGCGTTCATGCTGCCGCCGTACTGGACAGTGGTAGCCTCAGCCACAGCCTCACCGTACACCTCGCCGATGACCTTGCGGATCTGGCCGCAGACTTCCTCAGCCTGATCGGCGGTAGCGGTCTTGCCGGTGCCGATGGCCCAGATGGGCTCGTAAGCGATCACGACATTTGCCATCTGCTCAGCGGTCACATCACGCAGAGCGATCTTGGTCTGCATACGCACCAGCTCTTCGGTCACGCCCTCTTCGCGCTGCTGCAGGCTCTCGCCCACGCAGATGATGACCTTCAGACCGGCGTTCAGAGCAGCCCGAGCGCGCTTGTTCACGGTCTGGTCGGTCTCGGCGAAGTACTGGCGGCGCTCAGAGTGGCCCACAATGACGTACTCCACGCCCAGATCTACCAGCATGTCAGCGCTGATCTCGCCGGTGAAAGCGCCGGACTTCTCGAAGTGAACATTCTCAGCACCCACATGGATGTTGGTGCCCTTGGTCTTTTCCACAGCGGTGACCAGATCGGTATACGGGGTGCAGATAACCACCTCGCAGCCTGCGTCCTGCACGGCGGGGACCAGCTCATCCACCAGAACAGCAGCCTCGGAGGCAGTCTTGTTCATCTTCCAGTTGCCTGCAATGATAGCCTTACGCTTTGCCTTATCCATGATACTCTATCTCCTTTATTTACCTTCTATCGTGCAGAAAGCTCTGCACAAACAAAAAGATGCGGCGGCGCTAAAGCCGCCGCACCCATTATGATGCCGGGATCAGATTATGCGTTCTGAATAACTGCGATGCCGGGCAGCTCCTTGCCCTCCAGATACTCCAGAGAAGCGCCGCCGCCGGTGGAGATGTGGGTCATCTTGTCGCCCAGACCCATCTGCTGCACAGCTGCTGCGCTGTCGCCGCCGCCGATCACGGTGGTAGCATCGCTCTCAGCCATAGCCTTGGCAACTGCCAGAGTGCCAGCTGCCAGAGTGGGGTTCTCGAACACGCCCATGGGGCCGTTCCACACAACGGTCTTGGATGCCTTGACAGCATCGGCAAACAGCTTCATGGTCTCGGGGCCGATGTCGCAGCCTTCCATGTCAGCCGGGATCGCGGTGACAGGAACAACCGTGGTCTCAACAGGAGCGTCGATGGGATCGGGGAAGTCCTTGATGCAGACAGCATCAACGGGCAGCAGCAGCTTCACGCCCTTCTCCTGAGCCTTGGCCATCATCTCCTTGCAGTAATCCAGCTTGGAATCGTCGCACAGGCTCTTGCCGACCTCGTAGCCCTGAGCCTTGACGAAGGTGTAAGCCATGCCGCCGCCGATGATCAGGGTATCGACCTTCTCCAGCAGGTTGGAGATAACATTCAGCTTGTCTGCGACCTTTGCGCCGCCCAGAATAGCGGTGAAGGGACGAACGGGATCGTTCACAGCGTTGCCCAGATACTTGATCTCCTTCTCCATCAGGTAGCCGACAGCGGTATCCTTGATGAAGTCGGTGACGCCTGCAGTGGAGCAGTGTGCACGGTGGCAGCTGCCGAATGCATCGTCAACATATGCATCAGCCAGAGAAGCCAGCTCTTCGCTGAACTCAGGCATGTTCTTGGTCTCTTCCTTGCGGAAACGGGTGTTCTGCAGCAGAACGACATCGCCGTTGTTCATGGCAGCAACAGCAGCCTTTGCGTTCTCGCCCACAACGTTGTCGTCGTCAGCAAACACAACGGTCTTGCCCAGCTTTGCGCTCAGAGCCACAGCAACGGGTGCCAGGCTGAACTTTGCCTCAGGGCCGTTCTTGGGCTTGCCCAGATGGCTGCATAGGATGACCTTTGCGCCATCGTTGACCAGCTTCTGGATGGTGGGCAGAGCTGCGTTGATGCGGTTCTCGTTGGTGATCACGCCGTCCTTCATCGGGACGTTGAAATCGCAACGGACAAGCACCTTCTTGCCGCAGTAGTTCTGATCGTCGATCGTCTTCTTACCTAAACCCATGGTAATAAACTCCTCTCAAGTTTTAATTTCTGAACTAGAGTTTCGCTCGCATTCGGGGGATCTTGCCCCGTTACTCTACTATTATAAACAAAAACCGTGCACATTGCAAGGTCACAAGATAGATAATAGTTTAACAAACATTTGCCGCTGATGCACGGAAATGTGTGTATTTTGACCGAAAGCCGCAGCCTTACCGTGTTTTCCGGCAGAACATTCCGCAAATGCGGTCATACATTCCCCATATGAACTTCTGGTTCCGCTGATCCCGCTCAAAAATTGCTTCCACACCAGCATAGCTGCTCGCCTTATACTTCCTGAAAATATTCTGCTTTCAGAGGATTATTCGACACTTCTTTTTCAAAGAATTCTTTGAAGCCTTCCTCCAATACATCCAGAAAATCCGGAGTCAACCCCCCCACATATTCATGGATATCAGATAATTTTTCTGTGACCCAGCAGGTCACTTGTTCCTTAAAATGTGACCTACTGGGTCACATTTTGGCCTCAGAAGCCATCTCTGCTAAAGGGGAAAAAAGAAAATTCTGACTTCTATGTTGGCTGCTCTTTTCGTTCTTCTTGATTCGTTTTTTCATAGGCCAGATGTTCCTTATTGGAATCCACCATATATCCGGCACCTGTGAAGATAGTCCTGCACTCCTTTGCTCAGAACAATGACCTCGTCCGCATATTTCGCAGCATTTTTTTCGCCTTGGTGGATAAACTTAGAACCAAGTCCTGATTGCCATTTCTCGCGCTGCCAATCAATGCCGGCCGATGTCAAGTCTTGGACAACATTTTTCACAAATAAATTTGAAAAAAGCAAAAAAAAAATAAGCCCTACAAGGTTTTCAGTCAGTATCGAACCGATCTGAGCCTTGTAGGGCTTTACAGTTTACTCTATATGCTTTTTATCTTAGACCGCCTGCAGCGGGGTATTTTCCATCACTTTCTTAAATTCCTCTACTGTCATTCCAGCATCTTCCGCTGCTTCTTCAATCGTCACACGGCCTTTTCTTACCTGTTTAACCAGCATCCGCATCTCACCAATGTTGATGCCTTCTTCTCTGCCTTCGGCCTTTACGCCCTGACTAAGGTTGCACATAACAAGCACCTCCCTTTCCAGTTCTTCGTTCATTGCAACGCCAAATTCTTCTTCAAGAATTTTCTTTTTCTCAGTAGCTGCTCTGGAAGAAGAGAGCAACACATCCATAAATTTCACAATACCTGTATAGTTTTCCGTACCCGGTTCTCCCAGACAAATCGTTACAACACTCATTAAATCGTAGTTTTCCGATTTTTCAACAGCGTTTCCAATCAACTGCTCTGGTCGGATAGAATAACGAATCAGAGTGTTTTGGAACTCCTTGGTTGGGTGTGTACAAACCCAGATAGAGTACACTTTTCGGATTTTCCCATACTCCGAGTTCGTGAATATCGGACCATGCTGTGCGGAGATCATCCTGCTGCAATAATAGATTGCTCGCTTTGTCAACGGGTATCCCGGATTAAAAGCCGTCTGCGCTTCCACATTGATAATAAGACGTATCACATCTTTCCGTGCAGTAGAACCTTCTAACGCCGGTGCAATTGCATCGAACCGGACATCATAATTGACGGTTCCTTCCGTCAACGTAGAATCCTCATTATTGCTTCCGACAATTACGTCAGAAGTTTTTTGGGGTCTGTTTGTATCATCAACATGAACGCCAACCGTGCCCACTTCCGGCGTTCCTTCGATATACTTCTCTGCAATTTCGTCTACGGAACAGGCACTGTACTCATTCACACAGTTCTTCATAATCTGTGCCAGAATCTGTTTGTTGGCAAGCAGCTTCTTGGCAGCCTTATCATAACTCGAATCATATTCCGTCTGCGTTATCGCATGAGCAAGCTGATTTTCCATCGGCATTCACTTCCTTACAGCAGATTCAAGAGGAGAGTATACTTCCCCTATTGTGCTTTCATCTTACCATAAAACACTTTGCATATCAAGCTGACAGATGTAAACTTTTCAGCATAGATTTGTCCATATTGCCCACTCTGGTTTAAATTCAATTCAGCATAATATTTCAATAGAGCAACACCTATATTCAAGATCCTTCCCGCCTTGACTAACATTCCCGTTCATCGTTTTCAAGTGAAATGATAACTGCGTTTTTCTCAGCTTCATATCTTCCTTTAAACTGATGATCCTTTCCTGCGGCTAGTCCATTTGCCTCCAGTAGCGCCTGAATGAACTGTATTCCGTTAATCATCATCCGGCACTGCCCATCGGTCAACAGCCTGTCTGGAACCTTAAATGACATGGGATGTTCAGCGGTGCACGGAGTAATCGCAATAGACTTCCGATCTTTCCTCTGCAAAACACAAATATCTATTTTCTTATGGACAAAAGCAAACAAACCCACGGCGGGTCGCACAAAGGCAATCCACCGTAGGCTTGAACTCTCCTTCAATCTTTATTTGCTGCTCCTTTTTGTGGGTCAAAACAGAGCTTCCAAAAGCCTCCTACATATAACCCCAAGGATTTTCCGCTTCTTGCAGTTTTTCAACAAATAAAACATTTGAAGGACAACTCAAGCCGTCAAAACCCTTTAGTTATCGTAGGTTTTCTTGGTTGACCCTATGCGGTTGTCAAGTAAGGAACAAAAATTTTTGTAAAAAAAAAAGCCCTACAAGGCTTTCAATCGGTTCTTACACCAATTTGAGCCTTGTAGGGCTTATCTTCTTATTCATAATTCGGGGGCTTAACCTGACTACAGATGGTATTATTCCAGCACACACCAATCGCCTGAACTGAAATACACTGCTTCCACGTACAGCATTTTTATGGACGAAGGCCCTTCACAAGAGTCTGAAATTCCTGTTCTGTATCCACAAAGTGGTAAGGCGCATACTCACCATACGCTGTTGGCCTGCTGATTGTTACAAGCTGTACTCCCTTATATCCAACCTCTTTGTTCAATTCTCTTTTTAATTCCACCAGATGCTTCCCATGCGTCGTTTTTAGAGCAAAACAACCATGTGCATTACGATCTTTTGCTACTAAATAGCACATTATTCAGCACCTCCTTAAATTCATGTTCATTCCGAATCAATCCATTTTCATACTTTTCACGCATTATCTTCCCTGTTTCCACGGGATAATTCTTTTTATATTGCTCTTTTTTCGGCATCATGCCGTCATTTAAATTGATGTTTTCCCCTGTCACCAAATCATTTGCCTTCAATAGTTTTCAATTCTTCAAGGTAATAGTCACCATGATAGAATTTAGAAACATCCATATCAAGAGCTTCAACTACCCGACAGGCCAAGCCAAAAGAGGAAGTCAAAATATTTCTTTCCCCAGATTCCAGCCTTTGATATTGACGTAAAGTTATATTGGCTCGATCAGCAACCTCTTGTTGCGTCATCCTTAACATTTGTCGTCTTTCCGATAAGACAGCCGCTGCTGTTGGAATTATCGTTTGAAAACTATCTAAAATTCCACCACTCATAATATTGGTTCCCTTCATCACGTCCATTTGGACGTATTATACGACCAAGTGGACGTGATGTCAAGTTGTACACTTTTGAGGCGAGAGGGCACTTTGTTCATCTTTTTCAAGCGAAATGATAACTGCATTTTTCTCGGCATCATACCGTCCTTTAAACTGATGGTCTTTTCCTGCCGCCAGACCATTTGCTTCCAGCAACACCTGAATGAACTGTATTCCGTTAATCATCATCCGACACTGCCCATCGGTCAGCAGCCTGTCCGGGACCTTAAAGGACATGGGATGCTCCGCAGCACACGGCGTGATTGCAATAGACTTCCGATCTTTCCTCTGCAAAACGCAGATATAGGCCGGACTTCCAAGAATACGGATAACATCTTTCCCAACATTCATTCTCCGGCTTTCCGCCGGAATTGTCACTCGCAGGTGCATAACTCGTCCAGAATTCATGTCGGCATTCCTCTCCCGTCAGACTCATAACTCGATTGCTGCATATTCACAGATTGTTCCGGCAAATGGGGTAGCACTGTATTTTCCGGTGGTTCGCTTTTCTGTCTCATTGGTGGCTTCGGCGCTGTATTCTCTTCCTGCACAGGCTCATCCAATACCGCAGAGCCCTGATACCCAATGAAGTCTTCAAACATGTTCATCTGATGGTCTGCAATATAGTCATTATAAGATTTTCCGATACGGTTCTTATAGGCATCCGGGAAGAATTTCATCTGCTTTTTCTTCATTTCACCAGTAAGCGGATCCGTATATTCCTGTGGCTTCGGGGTGAACATGATTGCTTCTTCCAAATCAAACAACATACAAAGACCCTGATCTGAATTAGCCACCCGTCCAAGCACTTTATAACGGCATTCCCGATTCCAGTTCATGAGCCTGAAGATATTTTCCACAAATTCCAATGATGTAATATCCTTATTCACCCAATTTTCGTCGTTCTGTCGTGCCCATTCAACAGACGCGCTGTCCTCTTCCGGGCACATAATCAACGCAAGCCGCTTCTTATTGGGGTGCAAAATCGGAAGGACATACTTGATTCCTTCAAAAAGCCGAATGCACGCCATATTAAATTTCATAACACCATATTTTATGCTCACTGCAGGTTTATTCAGCATGGAAAACTGGGTGCGCGGCGGAAGTTCATAGCCATCGAACTTTTCGTACTCCAGTTCTCTTTTATGTTCTTTCCGTATCTGTGCAAGTTCACGAATCAAGGAGATTTCCCGAACGCTCAGTTCCTGCGCCCTGCTTTTTTCTTCCATTCTATAAGTTCCTCCTACATCGACATCAAAAGATCATCCAGTTCACGTTGAACTTCATTTCTGCTTGGAATTGCACCAATCATGGGATTTTCTACGACTTGGCCAGATTCCATCACATCACTAACTGTAATGCTCTGAACCCATTTACTCCGATATAACCGGCATTTCAGATTCATCGAACAATTTTCTTGTTCATACTGATTTTTCCCAGTCAAAATCCGGGACTCATCTAATTCAAAAATCAGAAATTTTGCATTTCCCTGACCCCGGCAGATACCACGGCACTGGTAACGGCAATTCATTTTCCAGTTCAACGTTTGAAGAATTAGGCCAGAAAACGCTCTGGCTGAAAAGGCACTATGAACGTCATTGTCATCTTGCCAGTGCATCGCCGTTGAAGAGCCCTGATCGCTCTTTCGCAAAATCACGACCTGCAGAATCGGATGATAGAGCAGTTCCACATATTCGTAGTTGTCCAGCCGGGTGTGGCATGCCTTGCTGAAACGGATTCCATTTTTTGAGATTGTCATGACCGGGCTGCTTTGATTGATAAAACATATGCCAGATACCGTCAAATAATCAGATGGCAATGCCATATCCAACTTCTTTCCAGACCGCATTTCTGCCATCTTGTTCAGTTTCGCCACCTCTTCCGGCAGATAGGTGCTCAGGCAAAGGCTGCGGATGCTTTCGGCATTGATACCGTTCCAGTTCGGATGGATACCCACAAAGCCTTTCAATGCTCCCTGCCGGATTACCACAATATCCTGCACACCGCACTTTTTGCTGCTGGATGCCACAAGATGTGCAGCCCGTGCAATCTCCGGCGAAACAATCGCTTCGTGATGCTCCGGGACATAGGCAGAGCAGCGATTCCCATTATTCTTTGTAACCTTGCCCAGCTTGTAGTCCACCACGATGCTCTTCCGGGCTTCCAGATCACCCCAACGGCGTTCATTCTTCATGATGTTTGCCACCATCACACCGTTCCACTCCTGCCTGCCGCGCAGGGTGCTGCGCTTTTTCTGCGTCAGGATCATTGCAATCTGATCGTAGTTATACCCTTGAATAAATGCCAGAAAGATAAACCGCACCGTCTTTGCTTCTTCCGGCTCAATTACCAACTGTCCATCTTTGGTATGCCGATACCCCATCAGGTCAGCCACCGGGTACTGACCTGTCATAATGCGCTGATCATACGAAAGGATCATCCGGCGGCTCTTGTTGCCCGATTCCCAGTCTGCCAAAAGAGCCTGAATGTCAAGACTGTATTGACTGCTTGGATTCAGCGTGTAGATGTTTTCCGTTTCAAAGTACACGCCAATGGGATGTGCCGGGTGCATGGTTTTCAGGGCCGCGATCTGCGTCATGCAATCTGAAAAATTCCGAGCAAAACGTGAAATGCTGGCACAGATAATCAAATCCATCTTCTGGTCTTTGGCATCTCGCATCATGCGTTTAAACGCATCACGTTTCCGCAGCGATGTGCCGGATTTTCCTTCATCGCTGTAAATGTCCTGCAAATTCCAGTTTTCCGTTTCTGCAATCTTTTTGGTGTAATATAGAGTCTGGTTTTCAATGGAAGAAATCTGTTCTTCGCTAGAGGTGCTGACACGGGCATAAACCGCTACACGCTTCAGGTCACTGTCGTAAATCGACGGTGTCGGTTTCGCCGGACGAAAGTAGTCTTTTGCCGTTTTCTGGCCCTGTTCTGCCTGCTTATGGATTCTGTCCCGAATTTCAGCTTTTCTCTTTTCGGACTCCAAATGCCTACTCTGCCAGTCTGCTCCACACGGCAGCATGTCCACATCTTCTGCTGGGATATGTTCTACGTTCATTTTTCTTCAGCCTTTGTCATTTCATCTTCCAGTCGAATTCTCCACTCAAGATAATCTTTCCTTCGGATTGATGTGTATTTTTCGGCCAATTCTTTCAAGTTCTGACGCTGATTCTCAACATCAAGAATCGTGTCAATTCTCTGGTCGTCATCATCTGTAACAATGTCCACCCGCATCGGCAAATCAAACAGATATTTCAGCAGAAAACAGAAATCACAGGTATTCGCTGCAAGGTAGGCCCTTGTCTGTGAAAAAATCAGATTGACGGCACCCTTTTTGCAATCTTTGAGCAGATGCACCATTTCCGGGCGTTTATAAATTTCCTTATTCCCTGTGATGTCAATATAGACACCAACCAGCCTTTTATCCGCATCATCCCTAAACTTTTCAGCATAGTAGGAACTGTGATAGGCTACTGCTGCATCCTTAGAGCGTTCCCACAGTTTTGCAAGTTTCACATAGCCGCCTACTTTATACTTGCGGTCCATTCATAACACCTTCTTCCGGCTGAACACTCCAATACCATTTTCGCTTTTTCTGGTAGCAGTGAATTCCCATTTCTGTTTTTACCATCCGCGCCACTCGTTTGCTGACCCCCTCATTGTCCAGACGGCAATAAATTTCATTTGCACTCATATCGCCTTTTTCAAGGAAATGCTTGATCCAGTAGGCAGCTTTCTGTTGCTCTGTATCAAATTCAGGTTCGACGTCCGGCTGTTGTTTTTCAAAAAGCTGTGGCCTGCATTCCAGCCATCGAAAGCCCTTGTCGGCAGAAATGGAAAAGCGGATGTCTTCTGCCGTAGGCGCAAGACTGTTTTTGATTTGATGTACGATTCTTATATCAGGATTCTCGGTATCTCGCTCCACCTGCAGGACGCTTCGTGCTGCTGCCACAACATCAATACTGCCAAGGCTGCGGTACAGCCCTTTGGAGCCTTCTTTTTTGTTGAGGTGTCCAATCAGAACGATAGCGCAGTCGTAACCAGCAGCCCACATTCCAAGGCGGCGCATGAGTTTCCGCGCTCTGCCTGCAATTTGCAAATCCGAATCGCTGCCAAGATAAGCCTGAATCGGATCGATCACCACCAATCGAGGCCGAAATTCAATGATTGCCTGACGGATGCGCTCATCGTCCAATGTAAGGCCGTTATAAACTTCTTCGTTGATGAAAGCAATCTTCCTGCAGTCTGCTCCGCAGCGTTCCAAGCGGGGCTTAATCGTGTCTGAAACGCCATCCTCTGAGCACTGATAAATCACTTTTTGCGGCGTACCAATTTTGCATCCGTCCGGGGTCTTACCTCCTGTTGAAAGTTCCGCAATCAGATTCATCATCATGGTAGATTTTCCATCGCCGGGATCACCCTGCAGAAGTGTGATTTTCCCGATTGCAATAAAGGGATACCACAGCCACCGTACATCCGTTGACTGAACTTCGCTATACAGTGTCAGCAGCCGTTCCATTTCGTTTTCCCCACTTTATTTTCGCAGCTTGATTTCATGCTTTTATTATACTCTTATCAGATGATTTTTTCTGTGAAGTGGCACTTCACATGTGCAGCAAATTGTGATGTAACACTTCACAAAATTGCCTCAGAACACACGACCGCTAGGGGTGGCCCCGCCAAATTCTGAGCCACATTTTCATCATTTTCTCTATACAAATGAAAGTACATCCGTTAACTGAACCCCGCTGTACAGCGTCAGTAACTTTTTCACTTCGTTCTCGCTCACATTATCGTGCTGTTCAATTTTATGGTTTTATTATACACCTGTCAGATAATTTTTCTGTGACCCAGCAGGTCACTTGTTCCTTAAAATGTGACCTACTGGGTCACATTTTGGCCTCAGAAGCCATCTCCGCTAGAGGTGAAAAACGAAAATTCTGACTTCTATGTTGGCTGCTCTTTTCGTTCTTCTTGATTCGTTTTTCCATAGGCCAGATAATAAAAGTACTCTTATGCGGGCATTCGAAAGGAAGATTTACTTATGTCCGTCAATTATGTTGCTTTGGGAAAACGTATTGGTTATTTCAGAATGCAGTGTGGTAATATCACCCAGGAAGCCTTAGCCTCTAAAATCAATCGCAGTCGTGAATTTCTGGCCAAAATTGAAAAAGGCACAGAACACCCCAGCGTTGCCACTCTGGTCGATATTGCCGACGCCCTCTGCATTTCCATTGATGATTTGTTGATAGACAGTCTTCACTATTCCGTTTCAACTTCCAACACCGAATTGCATCGTCTGTTATTGGACTGCAACGAAACTGAACAGGAAATCATTATCCGCACGGCGAAGGAGTTAAAGGCCACTCTCGTCAGCCTTGGAATTTAACATCCATCCGTACTAAAATCACAAAATAAAAAGGCCCGCATAAGCCGCAGACGCACCCTCGAATCATCTTGGGTGCTGTCTGTGGTTTATGCGAGCAGTTATTATGTTAGCTTATTCTCTTACTATCAAGCAGGCATATTGTTACTACGTTCACTCCGCTTCATTCCCATAAAAGGAGGAACAGAAGCACGGCTCAGTCCTTTCTCATGGGCTTTCATCAGCTGGTACTCGTGCGTAGCCACTGCATCAATAAATTCACGCTGCTTCGGTGTTGCATGGTAATAATCTGTTTTAAAGCGTTTGCATACGCCAAATAAAACATTCAAATATTCCATTGTATCATTGCTCATAGGAGCAACCTGCAGCTCAAGTTCTTGATCTTTCATACTGAACCCTCCAATCTTTAAGATAAGTAGGTACTGAAAATTTCTTGTGCGCCTTCATCAGCCAGCATAAGCAGCTTTGGGCCTCCCGAATGTGGCTGAAAAATCGGAACTGCATGAAAATCTTTGATGTAGTGATCATACAGTTCATCTGTTTTTGCTTCAAAGGTAACAATGCCGCCATGCCCACTATCAATTGACAATTGAATACCATAGGCAATCATCATTCGGCCAATGCCTGCGTATTTCCGCACTGTGCTAATTGTCGGATTACTCTCAGGATGCGCTTCAATATTAGCAATAAAAACAGATATTCCGTGATCATCTTCTCGATATGCACCCAATGCTACAATTTCGCCAGCATCTGTTTTCGCCGCATACTTTTCCAGCTTTGGATCGCGGATAAATTCACTCGTCCAATCAGATTGCCACTTTTCCTTTGTAGAGGTCAGGTCTTCGTTGGTTGCCGATTCAATATCAATCTCAATTTGTTTCCCGGTCTCGTTTTCTACCACATAGTACTGGAGAACCATTTCCTCCACACTCCCTTCTATAGTTATTGTAGCATGAACTTTTCAAAAACGCAAATATCATTTCTCACTCTGCTTCGTAACTTTTCAGTACATCTTCAAATGTAAAACGAATTTTCACGCACTCATCGTTGAAAACCTCAATGCGGTCAATAAAGGTTTCCACCACATTCTGCGACAGGTGCATCACATCGCCAGCTTCTCCCACCGTATTCATCACGGCTTGCAAATTATCCGTATCCTTCTTCACAGGCTGGAAAATTTGATTTTTCTCGGTACGCAGCCTTTGAATCTGCTCCATCTTATCATCTTCCTGCACTCTGTAGGCATCTCTCTGCCGGATGAACTCTTCCTTACTCATATTCCCGTCGGCATACTGCTCATACAGTGCAACACGAAGTTTTACGAGCTCTGCCTTTTCTGCACTCAGCTTTTCTTCCTGCCGTTCCAGTGCGGAAAAGCAAATCAACGCTTTGCGTTCCCGTTCGTGCAGGATTTCCAGTACATGCTCCGCCTGCTTTATCTGCACTGTCAGTGCGTTTCGGACAATCTCTTCCAGCAATTCCTCAGAGATCGGGATTCGCTTGCAGGGATTGTCCACCGCTGTGGCTGAGAATCTGCAGTTAAACGAGGGGCCAAGCTTCTTGAGAACACGATATTTCATCAGTTTCTGGCAGTAGCCGCAGTAGACCTTGCCTTTCAAGGGATACTGGTGCTTTGTGTAGTTCCCGGCCTGGTGTTTTCCATGCTGCAGCATGATGACCATTTGTGCCTGTTCAAATTCCTCCGGGGTCACAATGGCGGCATGGCTGTCCTCAATACGTACCTGCTGTTCCAAAGGGGCGCGTAGCACCCGATGCTTACAGGGAACCGGCATAATGAATTTCGCGCCCACATAAGTTTCCTTATACTTCTCATTTTTCAGAACATGGTAAACCGTTCCACTTGTCCAATGGCTGCGCTGCAGATCCCATGCTTTCTGCTCACTGTACACATGGTTTTCCGCCACATGATACGCTGCCGGGGTCGGGATCTGCTTTTCATTCAGGATTTTTGCGATGGTGCCTGTTCTGTTGCCCTGCAATGCCAGTTCAGAAATCAACCGCACATATCGACTGGCTACCGGGTCGAGGATCAACTTATGACAGTCGTTCGGGTCCGACAGGAATCCAAACGGGCGGTATCCTCCGAGATACATTCCTTTTTTCTGCATCACATGGTCTGCTGCCGCGATTTTGGCAGAAAGATCCCGGCTGTAGGATGCGTTGATGATGTTCTTAATGGCTACTTCCAGTCCGCGTACATCGTTCCCGGCCTGCATTCCACTGTCATACCCATCGTTGACAGAGATGAATCGAACGCCCAGCAATGGAAAAATGCGCTCCATATAATCGCCTGCTTCAATATAGTCACGGGCGAACCGGGAAAAGTCCTTTACGATAATCGTTTTCACCTTGCCATCCTGCGCGTCCTGAATCAGCCGCTGGAACGCCGGGCGGCTCGTGGAGGTGCCGGAGTAGCCATCGTCCACGTACTCCTGACGCGACTCTGTTGCCAGTTCGGGGCGGGCCATGATATACCCCTCTACCAGTCCGCGCTGGCCCTGAATGCTGTTGCTCTCAGCCTTATCAGCACCCACATCCTCGTCCGCAAGAGAAAGCCGGTAATAGGTTCCGATCATCTGCTGCTCACCGCCTTTCAAACGTGTAGATCAATTCTGCCTTTACGATTTCTGCTGCACGATTTTCCAGATTTCTCATACGGCGTACCCACTCCATCTGATTTTCTTCTTTCAGTTTTTCCGATACGCCCTCCCGCTGGCTCAGCTGCTCGATCAAAACCTCATATCGTTCCACTGCCTGCTCTTCCACATTTGCTAAAATAGTATCCAGTTTTCCGCTCAGCAGCAAGCTCTGGTAATAGGCCGGTTTTCGCAGTTTCAGGTACGCCTTGTGCAGCATCCCCCAGCGGCCAATCGGACGGGTCCGTGGCAGTTTCAAGGCTGGCAGATAATAATCACCCACCAAAACATATTCCATTCCTGTCCGGGCATCATAGATTTTTTCTTTCATTGTCTGTCCTCCTTTTTCGTTAGAACACAAATTCCGTGTAAGTATTTTTCTTGTGATCCACTTCAATTTTCTTTACATACTGCTGCAGATTATCTGCCGTTAAAAGAACCTCTGTGTTGCCTGCGTTTTGCTTTTTCTGCTGCAATTCTTCTTGAACAACGACCAGTTCTTTCTCGTTCTCAGTTTTTGTCTGTCTGAATGCCTCAATTTCATTCTCTACATCCTGCTTCAATTCCAAGAACTTTTCTTTTGAAATTTTTCCAAGGACATACTGCTCGTAGCCGCTGCGCTTCTGTGATTCCAGTCGAACGATATTGCCTGACGCCTGTTCAATTTCACGTTTTGTAGCTATTTCTTTTGATTGGAGTTTGCTTTTTCCAGAGCTTTTCCGTACCAGCTTCTGCAAATCACGGTGTTCTTCCATCCGCTGGTGCAACTCCTTGTTAATGCCGTTCCAGAGGTCTTTCTCTGAGATGGAAACATGGCAAGATGCACAGTAAAAATACAGCGTACCATCACTTTGCCAATGACAAACCATTTTTTCTCCGCACTTTTTGCAAAAGATTCTGCCTTTGAAAATGTTCGGATTGTTCTTTCTGCGCTGTCTGCACCACTTTTTTCGCTCTTCCTTGACTGCTTGCTCGGCTTCCCGTAATGCAGAAACTTCATCAAACAATTCCCAGCTGATAATCGCCGGATGGCTGTCCGGCACCATCCGCCAGCTTTCCCGTGGATTCTGCCCGATTTTCCGATTCGTTTCATCGTAGGCGATGCGGTTATAGACCATTGTTCCTGTGTAGATTGGATTTTCCAGCACCTTTGTCACGAACACGGTCTGCCATGCTGGGTCCTTTACCCGCAAGGTGTTTTTCAGGTATCCCAGCTGACAGCGGCGTGTAAAAGGTGTTGGGATTCCCTGCGCAGACAGCTTCTTTGCAATCTCGCGCTCTTTCATGCCGGATTTCTTCCAGAGAAAAATCCGAACTACCACATCGCTGACTTCCTCGTCCAGAATTAAATGATTCTGCTGATTTCTCTTGTAACCGAGCGGAACAGGCGTATAAATTTCTCCTCGTGCTTCCTTGGAACGAAAGCACGACTGAATCTTCTTGGACAGGTCTTTCGAGTACATTTCATTGATCATGCTCTTGATCGGCACCAGCATCCCGTCCCGGCTCTGTCTGTTCAGGCTGTCATAATTATCATTGATGGCTATAAATCTTACGCCAAACAGTGGAAACACTTGCTCCAGATACTGACCTGTTTCCACGAAATTACGACCCAGTCGGGAGAAGTCCTTTACCACAATGCAGTTGACTTTCCGCTCCTGCAGTGCTTTCAACAGCCGTTCAAATTCCGGGCGGTCAAAGTTCATCCCTGTGCACCGCTTGTCCGCAAACACATCCAGCAGCATCAGATCATCCCGGTGGTTGATATACTCTTTGATGTAAGAAATCTGTACTTCCAGCGATTCCGTATCCCGAAGTACATCATCAAAATCGGACAGTCGTGCGTAAATTGCGGTTTTCCAGATACGGTGCGGTGCGTTTTCCGCTTCCCGCTGCGCCGCACTTACCTTTTTGCTTACTCTTGCCATAAGTCACAGCCTCCTTTTAAGCTGATACTTCACGCTGCCCCATCTGCTTTTGATGCAGTTCTTCCAGCAGGTCCGCAATTTCATCGTGGAATCGGAACGTAATTTCTACCCGATTGCCCTCATACACTTCGATTTTCTCAATCAGTTCAACGACCATCGGACGGGTGATTTCTTCCAATTTTCGATACTTACGGTACACATCCAGAAACGGATAAGCGTTTGGAGCAGTCTGTAGATTTTGCTGTTCCGCTTCCAGTTCGGTGATTTTTCGCTCATACTCTTCTATCCGCTTGCTGTACAGTTCGTTGTAGTTCAGGAAATCCTCCCGTGTGAGGATTTCCTCTGCGTAATCCCCATACAATTTTTCCTTAATGCCCTGTGTATGGGCCTTTTCTGCAGTCAGCTGCCGAATCTGCCGTTCGATGCGCCGCACACGGTAGGGTTCCTGTTGGGCCTGCCGGATGCTTTCTACAAACTCTGCTTCCTCCATCACGATCTGGATCTGCATCTGGAGCGCATTCCGCACAATGTTATGGAGTTTTTCATCCCGCAGATTATGGCTCGTGCAACTGCCTTTGTTCTGTTTGCTGCCGGAGCACTGATAATAGATGTACCGCTTTCCTTTATAGCTGGCCGACCTGCGCACCAGCCGGCTGCCGCAGTCCCCACAGTAGAGAAAGCCTGCAAACAGGGCCACCGTTTCGGCATCGTTCGGCCTGCGTGTTTCGGTTTCCAGAATCCTCTGCACCAGTTCAAACTGTTCTGCTGGAACGATTGCTTCATGGGTATTGTCCACGATTGTCCAGTCCCGCATCGGCACATTCATTTTCTTTTTGGAACGATAATCCAGCCGCCGTGTCTTTCCCTGTACCAGTTTCCCGGTATAGACCTCATTGTGCAGGATGCGGTCCACTGCCTTGGCGGACCACGGCGGCTCATCGCTCTTGCGGAAATGCAGACTCAGCTTTGCACCGCTCTGCAGCTTTCGCGCAGCGGGGGACGGCACTTTCTCTGCATTCAAACGATCTGCGATGCCCTGATTACTCACGCCGTTGATTTTCCAGCGAAAAATGTTCTGCACCGTTTCCGCTGCCAGTTCATCTACAATCAGCTTGGTGTGATTATCAGGGTCTTTCTGGTATCCATAGGTTGCAAAACTTCCCACAAAATCACCGCGTTTCCGCTTGACCGCAAGCTGGCTCTTGATTTTGACGGAAATATCCCGGCAGTAGGCATCGTTGAGCAGGTTCCGCATTGGGACCATGATGGAATCGCTGGTCTTCCACGCAGATTGACTGTCATAGTTGTCCGTCACTGCAATCAGCCGGACCCGCATGACGGGAAAAATGCGTTCCAGATAACGTCCCACTTCAATGTAATTCCGTCCAAAGCGGGACAAATCTTTCACCAGAATGCAGTTGATAGTCCCTTGTTCCAGTTCCCTGAACAGGTTTTGGAACGCAGGCCGTTCAAAGTTCGAGCCGGAGTAACCATCGTCCACAAACTCATCCACAATACACAGTTCCGGGTGGTCTGCGGCATAGGCTTCCAGCAGGGTGCGCTGGTTTGCAATACTGTCGCTCTCTGTCTTATCGCCATCCTCACGAGATAAGCGTAAGTACAAGGCTGTACGGTATCGGGTTGTACTTTGCTGTGTTCTCTTCTGCAAATTCATATCAGGGTATAACAAAAGCCTTCCACCTCCTTAACGAATCGGCAATACTGTTCGTCAGAGAAGCGAAAGGCTCCACATTTTTCTATGTAGAACAAGCCTGCCGAGCAAACTTTACTCAGCTGGCACATTCCTATTTTCTTACCCACAAACAGCTTACCAGAATTGTCACCCTTTGTCCAGTGCTTTATCACATTAAAGTGCAAAACTTTTCTGTGTGATTTTTCAGCAGCTTGCCGAAATATTCTCTGCCTTTTCAGCTGGCCGATTGAAAACACCTTCCAATTCGCTCAGACAGTGTGCTGCTCCCTCTCGGTGCGAAATTCAGCTTCACAATAATTCCGTTGTCCAGATAGTAATAAGGATTTCGGACCTTATCCAGCAGATTTTTCAGCCTTTCCTCCTGCGGCAGTCCGTGTTCCACTGCATCCTGCTGCAGTTCCTGCAGTTCAGACTGCTCAATCGTGCGGATGTCCCGGTTCTTCATCTGGTGGATCTGCTCCAGCCAATTCATTCTACCGTTTTCTTGCAATCGCGTTCCTCCCATTCAAGCCAGAAGTGTTTTCAGCAAGTTCAATTTTGCCTGTCCTATATCCTTTCTCATGCTGGGGCCTGTGCAGGCAATCGGGGTACACAGTTCCAGCAGACGGTCATAGATACGGGCGTGAGCGGTATCCTGCGGATTCTTCAACTCCGTCAGGGTCAGGTTCGTGGTAACGATCAGTGGTTTCCTGCTGCGGTAACGGCTGTCGATGATGTTGTAAATCTGCTCCAGCGCATATTCCGTACCGCGCTCCATGCCGAAATCGTCAATGACAAGCAGCGGATAGCCGCAGAGCCTGTCCACAACTTCATTTCGTCCGGCAAAGGCGTTGTTCAGTTCATTCATGATCCGGGCAAAATTCGTCATACAGACCGCCACTTCCTGCTCCATCAGGGCATTGGCAATACAGCCCGCCATGAAACTTTTGCCTGTACCAACGCCGCCCCAGAGCAGCAGGCCCACATTCTTTCTGTAGCGCGACACGATTTTTGAGAAATTCGGACAGGATAATTGAGAAAAAATAGCGCCGTTCTAAGAAGAAAATCTTAGGCTCGTCCCACAGCAAACGCGGCCCCCTTCAAGGTGGTCTGCGTGTACTGCGGGACGAGCCTTTGTGGTTGCCCGGGAAAGATGTAAACTGCCTTTACCTCGGGGTTTTTGCTTCACCGCTTATCTCATTCGTTGGTAGCTTCTTCCTGAGTAGCCAAATACTCAGCAACAGGAATGATATAGGCTTCGGGAAGCTCCTCGATCTCGCGCTTGCCGTTCTTGACGAGAACGGCATAGACGGCGATCATATAGGTCTTAACCTTCATTTCTGCTTACCTCCTTTTTCAAGCGTTTCAACACGGGCTTTCAGCTCCGCGTTGGACTGTTCCAGCGCAGCCAGCTCTTCAAAGAGTCCAGCGATCGCCTCGTAGAGGTCGACATTCCGTTCTTCCATCTCCTCTGCCCGGTCACGGGCGATCTTGGAGATAGGTTTTTTCGGAGTCAAATACTTCATAGCTTTATTCATACGCACCTCCGAAACCCGAGATGGAGACTTCACCCTCGAAGCCCTCATTCTTTGTGATGGTGAAACGGATATTCACGCCCCACTTGCTCGCGGTCTTGGTCTTGTTGGTGAAGTTGTAGACACGGTTGATCTGCACCATCGCCGTGATGTCCTCCCATGTGGGAACGGCGTCAAAACCGTTGTTGCACGCCTCCACCTTGGCGACCGCGCCCTCGATCTTCCACGTCGGCGTCACGAGCACCTTAGTCGCCGCTGCATCGGTCTCCTCCGGCGCGACCAGCTCGAACTTGATGACTGTCTCTTTCTTGCTGAAGGAGAATACACGGACGCTGGTGGCGAAGTTGCCGTCGACCGCCTCGATGCGGAGCTGGTGTTGTCCATTGGTAAGCGAGAGCCACTTCTCTCGGGTCAGCTCGATCGTTTCCTGCTGTCCCAGCGTTGCTTGATAGCTGCGGATCTGCACGTCATCCACGAACTCGGTGACGACCACATTGTCGCCCTCAACGTCGCTCACGGTGTAATTCTCTGCGAAACTCCCGTTCTTCAGACCGAGGGCCTTGTCCTGCCCGGAGATCGTCGGTGCGGAGTTTGTGCGTTTGAAGGTGACGCGACGGTAGGCCGTACCGCCCTTGCCGTCCGTGACGGTGATCTTGAGGGTGTTGACCGAATTAAGCCCCAGCGCATAGAGCTTCTCGGAGGTGATTGTCACGGTCAGCTCCTCGCCCTTGGGCGCATTGTTGATCGTGCGAATCGTCTCGTCGTTGAGTTCCTCCACGACGGTCAGTGTGTCGCCGTCCGCATCGTCAATGGTGTAGGCATAGGTGAAGCCGAGGTTCTTATCTCCGAGGTTGCCGTCGCTGCCGGAAATGGTCGGTGCGGAGTTTGTGCGGGTGAACGTCCACGTCCGGGTCGCTGTGCCGCCCTGTCCATCGCTGACGACGACCTTGACGGTGTGTTTACCGAGACTCAGGGAGTCGACATCGACAGAGATGGTGTTTACCAAATTTCGCGTCGGGGCAAACGACTTCGTCGTTTGCCCATCGAGCGACTCCGTCGCCGTCAAGACGTCGCCGGAGTCGGCGTCATCGACCGTGTAGGTGATCGTGAAATTGCTGTTCTTATCTCCGAGGTCTCTGTCACTGTCAGAGATCAGAGGGTCAGTGTTCAGGATTTCAAGGACGGGGCGGAAACCGAGGTTCGGGTTGGAGAACGTAGCATTGTCGTTGCTCCAGTAGCGGGCCGAATTGTACCCGCGAACCGCACGGCACGACGTATTCGAGGAATACGTCTCTTGGCACCAAGTATAGACGCCCATCCAGTTCCAAAGCTGATTATGTGCACTGCTGAGATCGGTTGAATTGAGGCTGCCGTCGAGATCGGAGGACACAGGAGCCGGAAGACCCGTGATGACCTCCTCGCGGGTGACAAACCTGTCCCACTCATTGTTGGCGGGCGTGCCGCCGGAGTACCAGTCATTTGTCGATCTGGGGCCTGTGCCACCCGTCAGGGAGCGGAGCTTGTACTTCGCGCCGTCAATGTTGACTTCCTTGCCGAAGATCCAGCCCGCGCTGTTCAGGTCGTTCCAAGTGACATTGACAAGGATGACACGGTCACAGATGAGCAGCGTCTTGTCACCATCCTTGATCTTCACCCACTGGAGCTTCTTTGCGTCGTCCGAGGGTGTATTGCCGAAGCTGTAGTTTGAAATGCCTCCGGACATTGAGGGGATATTGCCCCTACCCGCGCCCGAATATGGTTCACTGTCGTTACGCCACGGCTTTGTGGGTCTTGCCAGCGCCGCGCCGTTGTTGTAGAATCCGCCGAGCTTGACGGTTCCGAGATATTGCGCCATAAGGTAGCTCTCCTTCCGTTTTGATGAAGCGGTAGGGAGCGAAGATCTTCTTCGCCAGATTGTAGGCGCAAGCCCATCGGGCGAAGCCGAGCCACGAATTGACCGATTGGACGATCGCCGCCTTCGTGATCGTGCCCTCCTGCAGCTTCTCCATCATCCGCTTGATGCGCCGCTTCTCCCGTCGTTTCGACTCGGTACGGAGAAGCAGATGCGTCGCTTTGATTTTGAAGCCGTAGGCGTTCACACCCTGCCGCACATAGAAAATCTTGGTCTTCTGGTTGGTCTCAAGGTGCAGTCTCTCTTGGAGGAACACCTTGATCTTTGCTAACCACTCCCGGGCGATTTCCTTGTTTGGCGCTATGACGACGACATCGTCCATGTAGCGCGTGTAGAGCGTCGCACCGAGGAAGCGGATGCAGAATTGATCGAGCTCGTTGAGGTAGATGTTGGCAAAGTCCTGAGAACTCACATTTCCCAGCGGAATCCCTCTCTCGCCCTCCGGCGAGCTGTCGATCACTTTGCAAAGAAGCCTGTAAAAACGGAGGAAGTCCTCGTATTTCTCGGGGTACTTCTTCTTGAGCTTCTTGAACCGCTTCGCGATGATCTGCTTGAGCACGCTGCGGTCGATGCTGTAGAAAAACTTGCGGACGTCGATCTTGATGACCGTCGCCTCGTCGCCCCACTTCATGCGGGCGACCCTCATGTCATGCTGTACGTTGAAGGCAGCTCGGATGGGGCCTTTTCCGTACATACACGCAAATGAACGGTTGACGAATACCGGGCGGAAGATCGTCTGCAGCTCCTGATGGATGACGAGCTGCACGATCTTGTCCCGCAGCGGCGGGATGTGAAGACTGCGCTCCTTCGGCTCCACGATGATCCTGTGCCGATACTTTCCCGGCGTGTACTCACTAACGCCCGCCTGTCTTGTTTTCTCAATTTTCTTGAGATCGCGCCACAGGCGCACGTTGTTCACCTCGGAATAGAGGTCGTAGAGCACGGCCTCCCGCGTGAACTTGCGGCTGCCTCGCAAGGCGGTCTTGTAGCCCGCCTCGATCGCTGACCAGCCCACGGCGTCCTCATAGCTGGAGGGTGGAGGGATCGGCGGCACGAGGGCTTTCTTGGTGCTCTTCGTGTTGTAGAGCATAATGGGGAATTTCGTCATTCGTGGCATCCTTTCCTTTTAGAACGGCTTGGCACCCATGACGCGGGTTGCTACCCACATTGTAGACCTCCCTCCGCCTCCCAATACGAGAGGGCGGGCGAAGCTCAGTCACTGTTTTTACGCCGTTTCACAACATGGCGAAGGATTACCTCTCCCTTGAAGTATAACAAGGACACGCACCTGAAGCCGTGGCCGCAGATGACGTAATAACCTACAAGGCGGGGCGGAAACCGAGGTTCGGGTTGGAGTTCGTAGCATTGTTGTTGTTCCAGTTGCGGGCCGAATTGTACCCGCGAATCGCACGGTTCGACGCCAGACAGAGATAACCCTGAGTAGGTGCTGTACTTTTTCTGATGGTCTATTTTCGGTTGTTGATGAAGAACTTTTGCAGTCCTCCAATGATGCGCCCGATCTCCTCGAGCTTTCCTTGCAGTTCCAAGAGTTTCTTCTGCGTGATGTACTTCTGGTTCTTGGCGACACCTAAAAGCACGAGCAGCAGTGTCTTCTCTGCGTCCGCCTCATCCAGCCACATGAGCCGTCTGTTGACGTTCGTGAGGTTGTTGGCCATAACAGCCGCTCGGATGAGCTTGTAGCAGGATTGCTTGATCTCTTGGCACAAGGAGAACTTCTCGGAGGCGGGGAAGTTTTTCAGCAAGGGGTATATATCCCTTTCGAGAAATATCTCAGTTTTCTTTTGTAGGACTGACGGCTCTGCCATGATACACACACCTCTTTTCCCGAACGCGGGCAAGCTCGGCGTGATCACCATAATATTCGAAGCCGTAGTCCGTGAGTTTGATCCTGACAGGCTTGCCGCTGATGATGCTGTGCCCTGTGATGAGGACGTCGGCGTCCCCTGTGAGGGACAGCCCCGCCTCCGTCTGCAGGTTCAGCACGCCATCCGGCAACCCGCCGCACTTCTCGCATACCGGGGCCAGCTCCACGAGCAAGCTCCCGATGATGCAGCTTGCTTCCTTGCGGCTGCAAGCGACCTTATACATAGATTTTTCGCGCCACAGAGTCATAAATCCCTGACGTGATCGCGACCGAGGTCACGGTGTTGAAGTTGATGAGAAAGACATTGTTGACCATGTTGTTCAGCGTCGCATCCTTCAACACCTTAATCTCTTTCTGCGCGTCGGCAATCTGAGCCTCATGGAGAATGACCGCTTCACGGTTTGCGAAAATGCCTTCGTCCATGTGGTTCATATTCACCTGACTCACAGGCGTTCCTTCCTGAATGACCTCTCCCGTCTCAATGTCTTGGACGTGATCGAGCCACCCGATTTTTTCATAGGCTTTCATTGCTGCTTTCGACCTCCACTTCTAAGATATTATATTTGAAGGCTATATAAAGCCCCTTGCCCGGTGTTTTTGTGAAGACCCGTTCGCCCGCTGACGCGATGATGTCGCCGTCTTTGTCCACGAGCTGCACCTCGGCGACGTCACCGATCACGGTATCGTCGAAGTAAATGTAGACCCTTGCGCTTGCGCCCTGCACGAAGCGGCGGAATGGCTCCGCTGTCTGTGGCACACCGTTGAGCGTGTAGTCCGCATGATCGACCGAGTCAACGAACCGCTGCCCGATCTTCTGGATACCGATAGAAGTCAATGTTTTCATTCTGCTGCGCCTCCTTTCGCGTTGGTAGAGCAGCGCGTAGAGGTGGAGCATCTCAGGTAGACCTTTGCACCCTGCGCCGCCTTCGAGCCCACCTCAATGTCCGAGGCGAAGCCCTGATAAATGGTGTACGCGCCGAAGTGATAGAACTCCTCGGAGGCTGCAAATGTGCCGGCTCTCGGGAAGGGATTGCCGCCGCCCGATGCGCCGCCTTGCGCCATGACCGTCGAGGCCACGAGATGTCCTTCACTGACGATATGCGGCCACACGCCGCACACGATCTCTCCGCACCTTGGATAGCGTGAGAAGCCTGTCTGAAGCTGGGATTGAATAATGAGCCCGCCGATGGTCTCCATACCGTAGGCGGGCTTACTGCTGCCCTCCTTGACCTTGCGGACTTGCCCGTCGATGACCGAGAGATTTGTGACGCCGCTGGGCTTGGAACTGTTCAGGAAGATGATGAACTCAGCCCAGCGCTCCGCATCCTGATCGGCGAACAGTTCAATCCGGCTGCGGTCGTAGCCGAGCGCGGTCAGCGCGTAGAGAACGCCGCGCCGCGTGCCGCTCCACTGTGAGATGATCCCCTTCATGGACAGGCGCGTCCGATAGGCTTCAGCGTCCTCGCCCTCCAGTCGCGGCATATCCCGGTCTTGCCCATGCACGGGGAGCATGACCTCTGAGCAGCTTACTACGTTCGCCTCGCTGCGCACGCGGAAGATCGCCGCCTTCAGGTCGTCGAACTCGCGCCCCATGACCTTGAAGAAGATGCGGAGCTGGTTGACCGTCTTCCGGCCCTTCTTCAAGGGAGCGAAGAGCAGATCAAACATATATTCCCCGAAGGTTTCAAACTGCTTCATCCGCTCACTCCCTTTCGACCGTCACGGAGACGTCGCCGAGGGTGATGACCTTGTCCTTACCCAGCTTCACATCCGCCTCCGGCTCGGAGACCGCCGCGTTGGTGGCCCCACTGTAGCCGCTGCGGATCGCGTGGTTGATGTCGGACAGGGTCAGCTCGTTGAGCTTGCGGCTGCGGCGCACGGCCAGCAGTTCGGTGAGGATCGCCTTGACCCGGTTCTCCACCGCCTCGTCCGTGTCCGCCGTGTCGGTCGTGACTGTGACGGAGATATTCTGCGATACGGTCACAGAGGACTTCACGAGAATATTATCATACGGGCCAGCGATCTTGTCAACGGCTTCTCTTACTGCCGCAAGCAGTCCCTCCGTTGCCTCGCCCGCCGTGCCTGTTACGATGACGTCCACCGTGCCCTGCCCGCGCGGGTGGTTGCAGTCGGCCTGTGCGAACAGTACGCCGGGGACGGACTCCGCCGCGTCAACGAAGGTGTCCTCCGTCGCCCGCTGCGCCAGCTCCGACCACGAGCGGAGTGTCCGCGCCCTCGCGCTCTCGTCGTCCTCGGTGTCGCTACCTTCCCGCACGATCCAGTCCTCGGCGTTGCTGAATGTGACGTCGCCGAGGTAGGTCAGCGTGCGCACGATCTGCCCTGCGGGGACGTTGTAGCGGCTGCCCTCTGTCTCGGCCTCCACCAGCACGTCCACAGAGGACGCGCCCTTTTGCAGCGTCGCCGCCTCCAGTACGAAGAAGCGCAGCTCCTCGCCGTTGATGTCGAGGATGCTCTTGAAGACGTGGCCCTTGGGGATCTTGACCGCCTCGCCCGTCATGTCGGTGCGTCTGACGGTGACGAAGCCCTGCGTCTTCTGCGCCTTCTTGCGCTTTTTGGAGTAGTCCGCCATCTTCAGGTCGAGCCACGCGCCACCCGCGTGGGAGACGAACATATTGTTCAGCACGGCGCGGAGCAATTCAATGACCTCGACCTTGATGCGCAGCACGATCATGAGCATCGTGTAGAACACGCCGCCCGAATGGAAGTTGCTGATGACGAAGCCCTCGTCTTTCAGTTCCTCGACCTTCTGCTCCTTCAGCTCGTCCAGCGTAGGCAGAGGGAGCACGGCGTCCAGTATTTCCTTGTCGATCATTCTGATACCACCTCCACGCTCACCGCGCCGATGATGACGTCCAGCTCGCGCCGCTCGTCCTCCTCCGCGAAGCGGAAGGAGCAGTGCAGCACGACCGCGTCATCCTCGAACGCAATACTGATCTCAATGCTTTCCGGGAGGATGACCTCCCGCTTCTGCAGCTTGAGCCGCACCCGCTGGGTGATCTCCAGACGGGTCAGCTCCGTGTCCTCGGACTGGATGAAGTCGTACAGGCCCCAGCCGAACTCGGCGTCGTAGAAGACATCTCCCGGCTGCGTGAGCGCCTCGAGGACGATGTTCTGATACAGGCACTCCAGCCCCGAGCAGAGCGGCGCGTCGCCGTCTGTGGCCTGTGTGAGCTGCCACTCGCTGTTGAGCCGGATGTCCGTATCGTTCAGGCCCGTCATAGCTCCACCTCCCCGATGATCGCCGGGGTGAGGTCGCCGTAGGGAAGCGCGACGGCCACGACCGCCCCGGCCTTGAACTGTTTCTTAGACTTAATTCCCGGAAGCACGGGATAGTTGGCGTCAGGGTTGCCGAAGCGGTCGATGACGGTGAGTTTGTACTCGTACCAGTAGGAGGTGATGTGCGCCTTGAACACCTCGCCCGTCACTTCGTTGTGGACGATCAGTTCCTCAATGTCAAAGGCGTCGCTCTTTGCCGCCGAGTCGATGGTGGCGAATACGGCGGCGGGGAGCTTCAAATGCGGGAAGTCCTGCGCCAGCGTCTTCTTCATAACGGACGCGACCATTTCTTCGAGCACGTCGGTTTCCTCCTTTCGGGGTCAGAAATAGATGTAGGTGCGGATGAAGCCGGAGTCGTTGGTCTTGCTGACCACCTTGGAGACCTCGACCTCACCGCTCACCTGCGGATGGATGAGGTTTATTTTGTGGGAGTGCTTGATGAATGGCGCGGAGACCGTCTCCAGCTCCCACACGCCGCCCGCGCGGCGCAGGTTTAGGATGTTCACGCCGCGCTCGAAGGTGTAGACCTTCTTCTGTTCCGGCTTCTCGTCCCAATAGAAGACGCCGCCCGAGAAGAAGAACGGAACACGAAGCCCCCACGCCGCATTGACGGTGTTGATCGCTTGGACGGCGGTCTGCCTCCGAATGGGGAGCATTTTGCGCGTCGGGTAGGTCTTGCTGGAGAGCTTCATCTTGGACAGGCCCGCCTGTGCAAGGAAGTACGAGATCAGCTCCTGCGGCGTGGTGTCGAGGAAGGTGTCGTTGATGATCGTCTCCTCCATGAGCAGCATCTCATCCTTCAGCGCGACCTCGTTGGCATACGTCCCGCCGTCGTAGTTGCCGGAGACGAAGCCTGTGAACACGTCCTCCAGCGTGCCGTCATAGCCGAGCTGGATGGTGGCGGGGTCTTTCTTCTTGAGCGAGAGCTTCGGGCGGAACTGGCTCGTGAAGCGGATCTTCGCCCAATCATAATACGAGGACTTCGAGGAATAGATCTCAAGCTCCACGCCTTCCTCGAAGGTGTAGGAACCGGCCTGTGCCGAGATCTGCGGGTAGTACAGTTCTTTCGTTTCCACTGTGGCCTCCTTAGTACGGCATGGCGGTCACTTTGTTCATCGCCGCCGTGGTGTCCGCGTCATCTCGTGCGGGGGATTCGCCCCGGTCGTTGCTCAGGTAGCTCTTGTAGTCCGCTTTCAGATTGCTCGCCGCGCCGCCGCCGGACTTGCCGGAGCCGGAACTGGAGCCGGACTTTGCCGTGATGGTCTGCGGGATGTACTCCCACAGCTCCAGCGTAGCCGTGAGCTGCCCGCGCTTGTTTTCGCCCTTGTGGGACAGCTTCTTGAAGATGACCTTCTCCACGCCGTGGGCGGCGGTGTCCTCGCTGATGATGGGGATGGGCTGCGGCACGCTCTGCCCGGGCGATCGGAAGATCGCCCGGAGCGTTGCGTATCGCTGGTACTTGGTCTGCGAGGGCGTATCGTCGATGATCAGCTCGATGTTGACCTTGGCGTCCTCGTAGCCCGTTGCCTGTTTCGGCTTGGTGGCGCTGCCCTCGACCTCCTGCTCGTCCACCTTCGCGGTCTCAATGACCTCGATGCTTTTGACGAGACCGGGGAGGACGACGCCGTTGAGCTTGATCAGCTCGTCTTCTACATAGATCATAGCGTCCTCCTTCCTTATGCCGGGGCCGGGACGGCGTCCTCGTCGTCGCCGGGTTCGCCGTCCTCGTTGGCCGCTGCGTAGTCCTCGACCTCCTGCAAAAGAGCGAGGAGCTGCTGCAGGTCTTTGATCTTCTTGAGGTCGACCGGGACGAGCAGCTTGTGGATGATGACCTGCTTGCCCTTACCGGAGCTGCCCTCATCGCTGCTCTCGTCCTTGTCCTTCTTCCCGCCGCCGAGGTCGACCTTCTTCTCCGGCTTGCGGTCAAGAGCGCCCTGCACCTGCTGGAGGCTCTTGTTCATCGCCTCTGCCGGGGCGTCGCCCGCAAGCGTCAGGCCGTGAGCGTAGGTAGTCATGGTGCGTTGGCCGGACAGGGTCAGCGTGGACAGCGGCCCCTCCTTCGCGTCAGAGAACGGGAGGAGGTTGCGGATCTTCTGCAAGCCGCCCTTTACGGCCTCGACCGCGCTGCTGAAGGCGGACTTGATGCCGTTTGCAAAGGTGGACACGATCCGTTTGCCGGACTCGAAGAACCACGTGACCGCGCCGGAGACGGCGTTCTTGATGTTGTTCAGGCCGTTGGAGAAGGCGGTGCGTGCGTCGGTGAACTTCTGTGAGATGCCTTGGACGATGTTGCTCATGGCCGTCGAGAACTTCCCACGGATCTCCGAGAGCTTGCCGCCCGTGAGGTTGTCGATGAAGGTGTAGCCCGCTGTGTACCAGCCCTTGACCGCCTCCATCGCCGCCGCTGCGACGCCGGAAATGCCGCCGCCGTGTTCCTCGTAGGCCGTCTTGATGTTGGACAGCTTCTCGGACACGGTCGCCTTTGCCGCGTCCATGACGGAGCCGATCACGTTCCCGATGCCCTCAAACACCGACTTCGCGACCGAGCCCACCGCCGTCAGCGTTTCCTTGAAGAAGTTGATGACGGAGTTGACCGCATTGCGGAACCACTCACACTTGTTGTAGAGTAGCACCAGCGCCGCAATGAGGGCCACAATGCCAATGACGACCCATGTGACGGGGTTGGCCAGCAGCGCCGCCGTGAAGCTCCACACCGAGGATATGAGTGGTGTGAGCGCCCCTCGCGCCAGTGCGAAGCCGCCCTTGAGTATCTTGAACGCGCTGACCGTTTTTGTCACGACGAGGCCGACGCCGGAGATCAGGGCGATCAGCGTGCCGCCTACAGCGAGGAAACCGCCCACCGCAAGAACGATGAGCATGATGACCTTGACGAGCTCCTGGTTCTTCTCGATCCACGAGCCGACCTTCGTCAGCACGCCCTCGCCCTTGCTCATCAGGTCGTTGACCGTGGGGAGCAGGGAGTTTCCGATGCTCTCAGTGACGTTGTGGATGCGCTGCTTGAGTCGCTCGAAGCGTTCCGGCTCCGTCTCCTGAATGGCGGAGGCCATCTGCTCCGTGACCGACACGCCCTTTCCGAGCGAGCCGTACATATTGACGATGTTGTCCTGCAGGTCGCCGACCTTGTTATACATCAGGTCGATGAGCGCTACGGCCTCGGTGTCGCCGAAGGCTTTCTGCAGCTCCATCTTTTCGGCGGCGTCCATTGTCTCGCCGAACTTGCCCCGCAGGATGTCGAGGATCTCCGGCATACTCAGGAGCTGGTTGTTGGCGTCTGTGAACTTGAGCCCCAGCGCCTCGCCGCCCTTGGTGGCGCTGCGGAGGAAGGCTTTGTATTTCGTGCCCGCTTCCGCGCCGCCCATCGTTGCTTGCAGCATACCCAAGACGGAGAGCTGCTCTTCCAGCGGCACCTGCGCCGTGGTCGCCGATGCGCCGAGGTTCTGGATTGCCTGTGCCATGCCGGAGCCGGAGGTCTTGAACGCTCGGACGGCGTCGGAGATGCCAGCCGAGAACATCTCGCCGAACTCCATGTCGCTCAGGTCGCTGTAGTAGTCTTTATAAATGCCGTAGCCTGTGGCAAACAGCGAGGTCATCTCGCCCGCCGTGGACTTCGTCGCCTTTGCGGTCAGGGCCGCGAGGCTTGTGAACTCTGCGACGCCCTCATCAGAGAGGGAGGCGATGCCGCTCTTGATGTCGTAGGCCGCGCTGATGAAGTCCGCCTTCGACGTGCCCGCCCACTGATCAGAGAAGCTGCGTGCGGCGTTCTCGACCGCTTTGAGGTCTTGGACACCCAGCGAGGCCAACTCGCCCAGCGCACGCCGCGTTTCAAAGGTCGCCTCTACCGGGGCGAGCACAGCGTTTACGATCTGCGAGCCCGTCTCCTGCATCACCGCACCCGCCTTTGCCATGTTTCCGAAGGTCTGGCTTGCGGCGTCCAGCTTGGAGACGTTTGCGCCGACCTTGGACGCCACGCCCGCCATCGGCCCGGAGAGGTTGTCGATCATGTTCATAATGAGCGACAGCTTAAATACGGACTCTAAACTCATTTTCTGCTTTCACCTCCAGTTTGAGATAGAGGCGGAAAACGATCGGCGACGGGAGGCCGTCACTCGGGGAACGCTCGCACGATCGCCCGGGCGACGATGCCCTCCTCAAGCTCCTGCATGAAGCGGGCCTTTGCGACCCATCCGAGGAACTCGTCGACGTCGTCAATCGTTTCGGGGTCAAAGGTCTCTAAGAGAGGCGGAGGCACAAAACGATAGATCTCAAGGAGCCCGCGCTCCACGAAGCTCTCCCGTACCTCCGCGACCCGTTCTCTTAGAGCTTCTTCAAATTTGCCGTACCCGTCAGGCCGAGGATCTCCGTCAGCTTATTGCCGATGGAGATTGCGATGCCGGGGTTCTCCTCCATGTCCTTCGTCAGACGCTCGGCGTCCTCGTCGATGACCGCGTCCAGCATGAACGTCTTGCTCGCCTTGGTGATGCCCTGTGCAGCGGTCTTGATGTAGCGGTCATAGCTGGGGACGGTGGGGCGCTTGAAGTAGTAGGAGAACTCTTTCTCGCTCTCATCGTCCACAGGGACGGTGATGCCGACGCGGTAGAGCTTGCCGCCGTACTTGGCCTTGAGCTGTTCCTCGCTGCTGCGGGCGGGGGTCTGGTTGTTGGCGCTTTCCATAGTGTGACTTCCTCCTTGTTATTCTCAAAAATGTTGTCCTTAGACGGGTGCGACGCCGTCCTGATACACGCCGCCGACGATCATCATGTCGACGTCGACGGTGAGGCTCTTGTCGCCCTGCGCTGCCTTATTGCTGCGCTTGGAGAACTTGACCTTCTTCAGCTCGTCGATCTTCGTGCGTGCGCCCTCGTTGGCGTAGGAGACGATGATGGAGGGCAGCTCCATCTTGTAGAAGGGAACGCCCTTCTGCTTGCAGTAGGCCAGCAGATCGTCGTAGTCGTCGCGGAGCATGGAGAGCTTGCCGGACGCCTTATAGTTGCCTGTGCCGTAGCCGCGCGGCTTGGAGCCGGAGCCGTAGACTTCCTCTATCTCCAGCTCGTCGTCATAGCTGATCTCCTGCACCTGAATGTTCAGGCCGGGGATTTTCAGATCCACGTCGCCCCAATCATAGGCTTTTCCGTTTACCTTCAGCATTGCCTGTCCTCCTCCCTTAGTTGCTGCTCAGAGCCGAGCGCCCGATGTCGATAACGACCTCGCGGATATAGCCTCTGGAGAGGTAGCGGATGATGACGCTCATGGTCTCATCTTCGAGGAAGGTATCGTAGCAGCTCTCGTCCACGGTGGTCTCATAGGAGCTGATCTCCTTGTCCTCCACCATGCGGTCAAGCGGCACGCTGATGAACTTCGCCCGCGCGTCCAGCTCGCCCTGAATGTCCTCAAGGTCGATGTCGTCGTTCTTGAACTGCAGCGCCTTCTTGCGTGTCTCGCGGATGATCTTGTTCTTCACACGCACATCCTCGGCATAGCGGAAGTCGCTGCCGTCCTTGCACATCATCTTCGTGTGATAGACAAAGATGTCGTCAAGGCCGTCGTACTCGCGGAAGGTCATGTAGCCCGCGACGTCCAGCAGTTCAATGACGGTGCTGTCGTAGCCGATGGGAACCAGCTCCAGCAGCTTCGTCTTGGGGAAGCCCAGCGCGTCCTCGTCCTTGGTCTTGCCGATGGACACGCTCACCTTCGTCATGGCGTAGCGCCCGGAGGCGAGGCCCGCGAGGTTGACAATCTGCGTGGTGCCGTCCAGCCGCACAAGGCGACCCCATGCGGCGCAGACCTGAATGTCGGAGTTCTTGATCCGCTTACGGTCTGCCTCCATCTGCAGCGCCCAATCGCTCAGGTCACCATCCGCCTCGTCGGCGGGATAGGCGGCCTCCATGAGGAAGAAGCAGGGCTTGTGGCAGACCGTCATCAGCTCCTTCTGCGCTTCACTGACCGCCTCCCACAGCTCCACCGTGCTCCCGCCGACTATGTGGACGAACTCGAACTCCTCGCTGAAGGTCTTGATCTTCTCAATCGCGCCCAGCACATCGCCGTTCGTCATGCTCGGTGCAGTGGTCTTGAGGGTGTAGGTGTCGCGCACGAGGAAGGAACTGGGCTTCTGATCCGGCGAGCTCGCCTCGGTGAACTTGATCGTCAGGCCCGTGCCCTCGATCTCGTAGCTGCCAGTGACGGGGACGGTGATCTCATCCGAGAAGTTGTCGCCGTCGATGGAGTAGACGAAGGCTGCGGTGTTGAGCCCGCCCTGCGCGGTGAAGCGCACGGTGAGCGCGTAGGCGTTGTTGGGCGAGCCCTGCACGGTCACGCTGCCGCCGCCGTCGCCCGTCTTCGTGACCTCGCCGATCGTGCCAGCGGTGCTCGCGGCGACGGGGATGCAGAACACGCGGGCCGCGCCGCCCTGCACCGCGTCCATGACCGCATCGGCCAGCGGGGACAGGCCCAGCTTGGACTTGATGGTGCTTGCGCCCATGCTGCCGAGGATGGTGATGGGCTTTTCGGTGACAGAGGGGGAGACGCCGATCTTGATGTGCAGACCGTCGCCCGTTGCCGTGGCGAAGCCGAGCAGTCCGTCCGTGACGTTGCTGCGTACATCTCTAAGCATTACTTCCTCGCCTCCTTGCTCTTACGCCCGTTCATCGGGCTGTTGTTGAACTTGGCGACGGCGGCGAGGAACTCGTCCTCCGTCATCGCCTTACCGGGCCGCCAGCCATTCGCGGCGCATACGCCCGCGTAGGTGGCACGCCCGACCTTGTGCTGCTCACGGAGCTTGTCGATCGGCACAAGCTCCGGTGCGGCAGCGCCTTCCGGCTTCTGTGTTTTAGTCGCCATCTGTAGGCTCCTTTCATGTGATCTTCTCCACGGACGTCACTCTGACATCGGTCAGAGGTGCGAAGCCCGTGTCGCGGTAAACGCCGCCGTTGAAGGTGATCATCACCTGCACGGCGACCTGTGCTTTCAGGAGTGAGTCGTCCTTGTCGACCCAATCCGCTCCCTCAATCTCAATGGGGACGAAGTTGCCGTCGATGTAGATGCCACGGTCAAGACTCGCCACAAAGCGGTCGAATATCTCCTCGACTTCATCATCGGTGTAGCCGCCGATGATCACGCCGAACGTGGTCGCCCGTTCCATGATCTTCCGCCTTTTGTGCAGCGTTCCCTCTTCGTCTCTGTATCTCTTTTTGGAACCGTTTCGGGTGAAAGTCTCACGTTCGAACAAGACCGCGCCGATGTGGGACTCCTGGCTCTTCTCCAGAGCCTTCTCTGTGGTAAATGGCTTGGACTTGATGCCCGCCGCTTTCAGCTTGTCGACGAGATATTGCTTGCTTTCCGTGTAGAGCAAGAGATCAATCCTCCTTCTGGATGAACTCCTCGACCGTCGCCTTCATCTCCTGCATATCGTCCTCTGAGAGACCGAGGAAGGGACGGGCCGGGATGGTGATGCGGACTTGCTTCTTCGTGACCCACTTGCCGCCCACCTGAAAACGGAGGGCTTTCTTCTTCCGCGCCCGGATGGTGCGGCCCGGTTCTCCGAACTGATGCGTCGCCGCATACTTGACGTTCGTGCCGACCGCGAAGCCGGAGGTGTCCGACTTGGCGTGGATGGAGTTGCGGAGCTGCGCGGACTGGATGAGCGTCTTGCCGCCCTCCTGTGCGGCGCGGATGGAGGTCTTCCATCTGCGCCCGTCCGGGCCTTTGCTCTGCTTGAACCGTTCCAGCGTCGACTCGCGCGCGCCCTCAGCCAGCGCCGCATTGATGCCCTGCTTGTCGATCTCCGAGAAGCTCCTGATCCTGCGGAGCATCGCCCGCGTGTCGCCGTCGAGCCGTATGCTGTACATGGCCATGCGTTACATCCCCCTCATCTTCTCGCGGGTAAACAGGCGGCTGTTGGACTTGACCTTAAAACCACCCGCCGCTGCGCTCGCCGGGTCTTCCGTCTCCGTGCCGATGGACACCGTGCCCTCCGCGACCAGCGTGAGGAACTTGATCGCCGCGTTGTAGCGGTTCAGGTAGGTCTTCTGATCCGTCCCCTCGTCGATGCCGATGCGGGAGAACAGATTGTAGACCGCGATATCCTTGGAGAACTTGTTGATGACCCTCGGGGCCGGGGCCAGAGGGACGGCGTACCTCTTGGCGAGGTAGCCGTCGATCTCTGCGTCCGCGTCGGCGATCGCCGCATCGATGATCGGGGAGACCAGCTCTTCACGCTCGGCGGGGTCTTCAATGAAGGTGTCGCCGATGATCGCGTTGAGCGCGTCATCCTTGACCATGTCCCGTACTTCAGCGCGTGTGCTGTAGCTCATGCCGTGCCCTCCTTTCTGCCCCGGGCGGTTTAGGTGGTGGTGCCGTCAGAGCCGTAGGCCATCTGCCAGAAGCCGAAGCCCGCGTTGCCGCGAGAGTCTGCGCCGTAGATGAACTTCTTGCTCATGAAGACGTTGTCGTCGGTCTCGTTGGTCTTGGAGACGAACTTCGCCTTCTTGCGCTGCTGGTAGATCAGCGGCTTGACGGGACGCTTGGTGCAGAGCAGGAACCAAGCGGAGTCGCTTGCGAGGCGAGGCTCCACATGGATCTCCGCCGTGCCCTGCATGGTGTTCTTCGTGCCGTTGATGAAGTCGGCGACGAGGATGTCGCGGGCGTCCGCTTCCAGTGCGGGCGGCACGACCAGCAGATCGGGAACCAGCGCCAGAGGGCGGCCCTTGCTGTTCTTCAGGCTCATCATGGATGTACGCGCCGTCTTGTAGGCGTCCATGCTCAGCTTCGCGGTGCCCTTGTTGCTTGCCTTGTCCTTGCCGACAGGGTGGTCGGTAGCGAAGAACGCCTTGCCGTCGTAGCACTTCTCGGTGAAGCCGTTGGCCAGCAGACCGTAGACCAGCTCGTCGGGATGCAGCGCGGCGGACTCGCCGAGCATCTGAATGGAAGGATTGTAGAGGCCGATCTTGTCGTCCTCGACCGCGTTGCGGTCTACGCCGACAGTCAGCTCGAAGTCCTTGTTCTTGATGGTGTAGGCGGAGCCGGAGAGGTTCTGGATCTCGCGCTCACCGATCCACTCCCTCATGCCGGGGATGTCACCGAGCCATGCGTAGGTCTCGGATTCGCTGGTGCTGGGCACGACGGTCGCGACCTTTTCATAGGTGGGATGCTGCCCTTCAAACGCCTTGTTAAAGACCGTGTTGAAGGCGGTATAGATGCCTCTAAGGGCCTGCGGGGTGATGATCATAATGGATGTACCTCCTTACTCGATTAGCCGCCCACACCTGCGGCGGCAGCAGCGGGAATGTAGCCTCCGCACTCGACGGCGACGCCCTCGTCATCCACGCGGATGACGGTGCCAGCCACAGACGCGCCCGTGGCGAGCGCCGTGACGGTGTGGTCGTCTTCCATGTAGCAGGGCTTGAGAACATGGGCGGCGGTGATCTTATTCGCAGCGGTAGCGGTGTTGTCAAAGACGAATACGCCGCGAGCGACGCGGATGACCAACTCGCCGTCTGCGCCCGTATTTGTCACCGTCTCCTCGGCGCGGCCCACAGCGGTCAGGCTCTCGGCCTTCTTGCCGGGGATTGCGTAGCCGCTCGCGTCCAGAGCGACAAGTGCACCCTGATAAATGGTGGTACCGCCCTTCACAGGCACCGCGATAACCTTTGCGCCGTTGGCGATCTCAGGGGTATCTCTCACATCAGTCAGTTTTGCCATGATCTTAGTCCTCCTTCATACCGTACTTCTTGACGTCGTCGGGCGAGATTCCGAGCTGCTTGCAGACCAGCAGCGTGTCGGCGTCCAGCGCGTCGCTCTTGAGGGCCTTGACGTCGTCCAGCTCAATCTTGTCCATCGGCACGATTTGCGGGGCCTTCTCCACAAAGGAGCCGAAGCCCTTCGGGTCGCTCAGGGCGTAGCTCTTAGCCCATTCTTTCTGCGCCGGGGTGATCTTGCCCGCCTTCAGGGCGAGGGTGACAGCGTCGTTGGCCTCGCGCTCCGCATTCTGCTGCTTGAGCGCCTTCAGCTCCTCGGCGAGGTTGACGCCGTCGACCGTGCCGCTCTTGAGCTCCATGATCTTTGCGGTCACGTCCTCGGCGGCAGCGCCCGCCTTCAGACCCAGCAGCTCGCAGACCGCCTTGTTCGCCACGACGTTCTCGGGCGGCTGCTTCTCCGTTTCCTTGAGGCTGCGGTTCTCGGCGAGGCAAACCTTGAGCGCCTCCACGACCTGCTCCTCCGTGGCGTCCTCGCTCAAACCGAGCAGTTCCGCCAGCTTCTTGATGTCCATAGAATGTTGTCCTCCTTCAAAATTGTCTGAATTGACGATAGGGTTCATCCCCTCGATCGCCGGAGTGTTGGTAAGTGCCAGCGAGTGGAGCCCGACCGCCTTGTTGTCCGCCTTGCGGACATTCACGACCGGGGAGAGGTAGCGGTACTCCTTGTTCTCAAGGTACCGCGCCCCTCGGGGCGTCCACTCGACGACGGCCTTGATTTGCCCGTCCTCCAGCTTCAGCTCCTTCACCCATCCGGCTGCGGGTGCCTCGCACCCTTTGAGCGTCTGATGCTCGTAGTCAACGACGAGATCCACGCCGCGCTTGGCGATCTGCGCCTTCATCGCCTTGTAACTCTCATCGTCTACATCAAACTCGCCCTTCGAGCTGACAACGTGGCCGATGGGGAGGACGAAGATCGTCTCCGGCGCTCCCACGAGCTCCACATTGCCGCCTTTCAGGGTCAAAAAACCATCCATTTGCATCTGTCCTCCTTTGGTGTCGCCGCGAACCGCCCGGAAACGGCGTTAGAGCGCGTGCGCACGCCCCTTATTTGCCGCACCTGTCAAATTACCCTGCCGAGAGCAAAACGCGCACAGCGGGGCTCTGTGGCCTTATGGCGGAGTGTTCCCCTTTTCGCGCTCTTGGTACGCCTTTTTGAGTGGCTCGGGGTAGCCTGTGAGGTCTGGCTGATAGCGTACCTTGGCGGGGTTGGTATCGAACTGCGGGTCGGGCAGGATGTTGACGAAGCGCCCATCCTCCAGCCGCGCCGCCCTCGGTGCTTCGGTCTCCACCGTCAGCCCCCGCTGCTCCATCTGGCGCTTGGAGAGCGTCTTGACCGTGCAGCGGCACTTGAAGCCGTTGGGCGGGAACCATGTGTCCCAAATGGGATCGTCCGCCATGAACACGCGCCCATCCATCGCAAGGTGGCTCGGGCGGGTCTTTGAGTCGTTGACGGCGTCATACTGCCAGTAGGGCCGCAGCGCCTTGACGCCCGGTTCGGTCATCCGCTTGTAGTGGCCCACATTGTAGGCCGTCTGGATGTTGGTGCGGAAGATGTTCTCGGCTTGGTAAGGCGTGATGCCCTCGTAGCCCTCTGCTTCGAGGAAGTCGTTCATATTCTCGCGAAACTCCGCAAGGCTGTTACCATCCTCCAGTGCGGCCAGCAGCTCGTCGTAGAACTTCTTGAGCACCTGCGCCTTCGTGTAGCCGCTGACCGTAAAGGCGAGGGCGCGGTACTCGGCGGCGATCTGATAGAACCGCGAGGCGGTTACAGGGACGCGCTCTTTGAAGTACGCGACCGCCTCTTCAAAGGTCATGTCCTTGCGGCTGAAAAGTGCGGTGAACTCATCCATCCTCAACCACCCGCCCCTCAAGATCGGCGTAGAGCATAACCTTCTGCAGCAGCTCTTCGACCTCAGAGACATCCATCGCGGCGTAGAGTTCGGCGACGGCTGTGTCATCCTCCATCAGCTCGCGGAGCTGTTCGAGACTGTCTGCGTTCTCAATCATTTTGAGAACCGGCTCGAACGCGCGCTTGAAGCTGCCCACGCCCTTGTGGAGTGCGGCGGCGGCGAGCCTGTCAATGTGCTGCTGCGTGCCGATCGGCGCGTCAGCTCCCGCCTTGAGGGAGAGTAGCGCATCGCTTTTGAACGGCAGCACGCCGCCCATGCCGCCTCCGTAGGCGGGCTTTGCAATCTCATCACCTTCCTCCGGCTCGGGGATGGAGAACTTCTTATAGACGAAGCTCGTGGGTATCCGAAGCCCGACCTTTTCGATGAGCGTGCCGAGGATTGTCGCCGTCTGTGTCAAGTCCTCGGACTCTTCGCAGTCGAAGCGGATGTAGGGGATGCGCTTGTCCTCACCGAAGTTGAAGATGCACAGCGGGCGGATGAGGTCGCGCCGGAGGGTGGACGCCAGCGCCTTGCAGTCGGCGACGGTGAGATCGTGCCGGACATCGTTGTGCGTCTTGCTCTGTGCGTAACTGCCGCCGCCCGAGTCGGAAGTCAGCGTCTGGCCGAGGATCGCCTTGGAGATCTGTTCATCGCAGTAACGAGCCAGCCGTTCATAGAGGTCGGAGCTGGAGGTCTTCTCCGTGGTAATGAAGTCGATGCTCGTGCCATCCGGGATGATGCCCGCCGCGTCGGAGCCAATCTGGATGAGGGCTCGCATGAGCGCCGCCTTGTCGCTGTCGCTCGCTCCCGGCGCGTACTTGCCCAGCCGGAGCGGCAGACCGTAGATCTCAGCGAAGCTGACCCAGTCCTTCAGGTCGTAGTTCTTGAAGAGGTACATCCACGCCACAACTCGGAGGATGCCAGCCCGAGAGGTGTGACCGCTGCGAGCCTTGTACCTGTGAACGATGAACTTGTTCGCCGGGAGCAGGATGCCCTCCGGCACGTCCTTCGTTCGCACCTTGAACGAATCGTCCAGCGTGTCCCAAAAGAAGCGTTTCTGGTGTCGCGTCTTGATGTCCTGCACCACGACGTGCCCTTCGTCATAGCCCCACAGGATCTCGGATACGGCGAAGCCCTTGCCGATTGCGTCGAGCAGGTCATTCTCCACATCCTCGAAGCTCTCGATGCCGTTGAGCTGCTCTTCGATGAAGTCGGCGATCTCCTTGTCCAGCGGTTCGTCGCCGAAGGGAATCACCTCGAAGTCAAGGCCCGTGACGGCGTTCTTGCGCGTCTGGAGCTGACTGAATAGGTGAGGGTCTTTCTCCTCCATTTCCTCAAAGAGCTCCATCTGCCGAAGAACATCGCCCGCGTCGGCCTCTCGGAGGATCTCAGCCAGCTTGACAGGCGTCAGGCCATTGCTGGGATACTCGCTGTACTTGTCGGAGACCTGCGCCACGGCGACCTCCCGCATATCCGGGCGTCTAAGCCGGGTAACGAGCTGCTTGAGTCGGCTCATTCCCGCACCTCCTCGATGCGCCGCTGGGCCGTGACGAAGTAATCGTCATCCAGCTCGATGCCAATGAAACGACGCCCCGTCTTCTTCGCCGCGACCAGCGTGGAGCCGCTTCCGGCGAACGGGTCGAGGATGAGGTCGCCCGGTTTCGTGACCGAGGAGATGAGATTAGCCAGCAGACCAACAGGCTTCTCGGTGGGGTGCACCATCTTGGAGCTGTTGATCTTCGGGAATGTGACGAGGTCTTTTGGGCGGCTACCGGGGAAACTGTATTTGCCCTTAACCGCGAAGACAATGTTCTCATGCGACGGTGCAAACGCTGCCTTGGTGTCACCCATGCCGTGGTAGACCTTATCCCAAATGACCTCACTCTTGACGTTGAAGCCCGCGATCTTCATCGCGTCGATGAAGGTCTGCTCCACATCCCAACGGGTGAAGCAGATCAGGCCGCCGCGTCCAGCCTCGCCGGACTTGAGTACGCGGAAGGCGTCGTAGAGGAACCAGATGAAGGGGCTCTTGTCGTTCTTGATGGACGCCCCCGTCTGAGAGACATAGTTGATGCCGTAGGGCGGGTCTGTGATGATTGCGTCGACACTCTCCGGCTCCATCTGACGGAGCACGGTGAGGCTGTCGCCGTGGATGATTGTATTCTCTTGGATAATCATGCGCCTCACCTCCTTAGTAGGCTCCGCGCCGGAAGTCGAGGGCGCGGGCGATGACGCTTCTGTAGTCGACCCTGCGCCCGATCTTGACGTCAAGCGCCAGCTTGACCGCCATCTGGAGGCCGTCCGGCGCATCGTCGTTCTTGCCCATCGGGTACTCGGTCATCTGCTTTAGCAGTGTCTTGTGTTTCTTGCTGAATTTGATGTAGCCATTCTTCACGAACGGCTGCAGGGACTGGATGCGTGCATCCTTGTTCTGCGTGCTGTTGATCTCCTCGATAGGGAGATACTCGCCGACCGCTGCCGCACGCTGCCGCATGATCTCGGCGAAGTAATACTGGAACTGCACCGTCTCCACGCCGAACTTGTAGTAGGGCCGCTTGTACTCCCGCTGGAGGCGTCGGCTCGCGTCGAGGGCGTCCTCAATGATCTGATCCGGCTTGCGCTTGGCAATGTCCGCGATCACGACATAGAGGTAGCCCGTCTGCGTGTCCTTCGCCAGTGCGATGATGGAGCTGGTGTCCGACTTCTTGTTCTTGCCCAGCGACGGGTCGTTCGCGCCGACGAAGAGAAACTTCGGGTCGGAGAAGTCTGGCTGCGCCTTGCCCTCGTCGTCCCAAAAGTCAAACCACTCTTCTTGGAAGGTGCAGTTCTCCGGGTCGATGGGGTCATTCTGGATCTCGCTGTTGAAGGACGCCTCACCCTCGGAGATGCGGATGACCATGAGGTCGTAGTAGGAGAGCTTCTCCTCCCATAAGACCGCCGTGCCCTCCAGCATCGCCTCGCGGTTCGCTTGGAAGAACTCCAGTGCATCCTCCTGTCGGTTGTCGTTGGAGAGATCGGTGAAGATGGACTCCCATGCGTCCCACAGCTCGCCGTTGGTGGCGAAGCTGATGACGCCTTGATAGCGTACCGACTTATAGCTCGGGTTCTTCGCTACGTTGGCCAGCAGCGCATCGAAGTGGAGCAGCGTGCCGATGTAAACGATGTCGGTGTAGGTGTCGCCCGCCTTGGAGACCGCCTTATAGAACCAGTCGCGGAGCTTCTTGCGTTGCTCCGGCGTGTTGACGTTCTCGTCGTTCTCCAGATCGTCGCAGACGATAAGGTCGGGACGCCACTGCTTGTGACGTCGACCACGGATCTTCTTGCCCGAGCCGATTGCCTCAATCTTGACGCCGTTGGCCAGCAGGATGACAGAGGACTTCCAGACCTTGCCTTCCAGCTCGCCGAAGTCTTCCTTCAAGGCAGCGTTCTCCTCCAGCTCCGTCTTGATGTCGACGAGGAAGCCCTCGGCCTGTTCCGAGCTGTCAGAGAGGATGATGATGTAGTGCTTGTAGCCGTAGACGGCGGCGTGCAGGTCGTCCTTGAAGGTGAAGGTCGTGCTCTTGGCGTGGCCACGAGGCGCTTCGATCGCACGGCGGCACCCATCCGCGCGGCTGATCTGCTTGGCGTCCACCTCCGGGTTCATCCCCTTCAGCACGCCCTCCCGCCATATCCTGTCCAGCTCGCCGTGGAACTTGGGCGACGGGCGGACGAAGTAGTGCGCGAGATAGGCCCGCCCGAAGTATTCAAGATCGAAGGCTCCGAGCTTCCGGCGCAGTCCCTTCGGCCCGGTCAGTTCCTTTCCGACCCTGAAGTCCTCAAGGAGCTGCGCCCGCTGCTCGGGAAAGTTGCCGTCCTTTGTGACGTACTGCTCGAACAGCTCCCGCTGATACGCACGGTTTGCGACCGTTTCCCGGTCTTCCGGCTCTGTGAGCTTTTCGAGGTAGTCGTTCAGGTCAATCTTCGCCATCTGCCAGCACCTTCTCTCTTGCACGCTCCAGCACGTCGTGAAGCTCGCCAGCAAGCTCAGGGTGCTGCTTGATTGCTGCCATGAGCTCCGTCTCCATCTGCTCGAAGGCAAGCTCAGCTTTTTTCTTCATGTCCTGCCGGACGCGCTTTTCGTAGGTGGCGTTCCGGGCGAGGCTTGCGATGAGTCGCCCCGCCTTATCCAGCGGCATTTCCTGAAAGTCGTCCTCAGCGGTGCTGACTCGCTGCATGAGCCCGTCCATGAGCACCATCGACGCCGCCTTCGTGTAGTCGAGGTCGGGGTGGGCCTCCACCGCTTGAGCGATCGCCTGAGTGCGCTGGATGGTCTGCGCTACGCGCTGCGCCGCCTGTGTGGTGCGGATCGCATAGCGCCCGATCGCTGACTTACTGATCTCGTAGCCTTCAGCCTTGAGCCATGCCGCCAGTTCTTCATAGGTGTTGGAGGTGTCCGCAAGCCGGACGTCGAGTTGCCCCTTAATATCGTCCGGGAGCTTGTCGATCGTCGAGCTGACCCGCGTCCTCCGTCGCTCCGCCTTAGACATCGATGCCCGGGTCGTTGATCGTGCCCTCGACGAGATCGACGCCCTTGCGGGTGAGCTTGATGATGGAGTCCTTGCGGTAGGCGTTGTAGGCGTTCACCGATCGGTCGGTGAAGGTCACATAACCCGCCTCCTGCAGATACTCGATCGGCTTTGAAATGTCCGGCGAGTAGATCAGGCCGTCAGCGACGAGGGCGTTTGTGATCTGACGGACGAGCAAGGCGTTCTGACTGCCTTTTGCGAGGGCTCGGACGATGTAGCCCCGGATTGCTTTGTTCTTGCTGACCTCCTGCTCGGTCAGCTCGTCAAGGATTGCCATGAGGTCACTCCTCCTTTCCTTTGGCTTTGCCTCCGTAGAGGATTTGGTCGAGCTTGTCCTCGACCCTGTTCATGACCCGAATGTAGTCCTCCCGCGTCACATAGATCAGGGGGAGGTCTGCCTTCAGGTCGTTGAGGTTCTTGTCCAGCGTCTTGATGTCCTCGGCGTTCCGCTTGTCCGCCTCTTCAAGACTGGCGAGCGTCTTCTTCATAAAGAAGGTGAGCGCCCCGACGACGACGGTGCACAGCAGCGACGCCGCCGCGCCGATGAGGGCGGTGATCTGAGAGACGTCCATGTGCCGCCCTCCTTACCGTTCCGCTTCGCCTTCGATGAGCGCACTCTCCGGGAGGGTGATGTACGGCTCGTTCTGCTTGATCTCCAGCACAGCGGCCTCGATGCACTTCGTCAAATACTCGTCGAAGCTGCCGAGGTTCTTCGTGATGACCCGCTGCGCCTCCGGCGCGATCGACGCCTTGACCTCGTCAAAGACCTGTTTGCCCAGCGCGACCAGCTCCTCGCGTTTTGCCTTGCCGCCCTTGACCGCCTCGCGCAGCGCCTTTGCCGTGGTCTGCTCCATTGCGCCCACCGACAGCGTGGCGAGGTTCGCAACGTCCTCCAAGGCGTCGTCCAGCACCTTGCGGGTGGATGCGTCCTCGATCTGCGCGGTCTGCGCCTTCAGCTTGGATGTGCCGAGCCGGATGTAGTAGACCGCGTAGGCCCCGGCGAGGGCCAGCACAGCGAGCGCAACGTTGACCAGCAGCTCGGTCGCTGCGCTCTGGATGATCTCCATGCTCATGTTTGGTGTCCTCCTTTGGATATAAAAATAAGACTATGAGCTATGCTCATAGTCTTATTTTACCGTCCCTTTCAGGAACCTTATATATGTACTGCTTCTTAGAAACGTTGTCTTAGAACGTAGTGTTTTCCGGCTCGTCGCCGTAGTCGAGAAGGCTCATCTGTCCCTCCAGCTTCCCCTCGCCGCAGAGCTGCCGCACCCACCGCTCCGTCACGCCGTACTTGCGGGCGAGCTCGGGGTGGTTGTAGCCGTTGAACTCCGCTTTGATGTGAGCGTCTCGGACAGGGCGAAGGACACTCTCCGGCTTCTGGAGGTAGATGGTCGAGCCGCCGACGACCGAGCACAGCTTGTAGTAGTTCTCGACGCCGATCGTCTCCGCGATGATGCGGTTGTCGCCGTCAGGAACCATGTCGATCGTCAGCTCCTTAACGAGGTCTTCCATGTCCCGCCCTCCGCATCCTTACTCGGTCGCTTTCGTGAAGAGCTTCCCCAAGATGCCGAACAGCTCGCCGACCGTCACCTGCTCGCCGAACTTCTGCCGCCAGAACTCGGGGGAGTTGATGACGTCAGCCTCCGTGAGCGTTTCAAGCCCCTCCAGCTGATACGCCGGGAACTCCGGCTCCTGCTCCTCCGGCTCGCTCGGTGCGGACGGCTGGGGCACCTCGAACGCCATGATCTGCCCCAGCAGAGCGACGACCTTGCCGCCGTAGCCCTTGCCCGGTACGGCCCAGCCCTTGCCGTTGGGGTTGTCGCTTGCGCCCAGCCATTCCACATACTGCGCCGAGCCCCGTGTCACGAGGGAGAAGCGCGGGTCGACGCACCCGTTCACGAGCGCCTCCTTGGAGGCGTATGCCTTCAGGTGCTGGATCTGCGCCCGGACACCCGTGCGCGGGTCGGGGAAGGTCGCCGCCTGTCCTTTGGCGTTGCCGTTCAGCGCCCCGATGCCCGCGTAGTTGTTCTGCGTGGGGAGCACGATGCCGCCGTACTTGAAAAAGCCCGTCTCGTGGAGGCTCTGCGCAAAGGCGACGTCGCCGCGCACGCCCTCGGCCTCGCCCTCTTCGAGGAAGAACTGCGCCAACTGCTCCAGCGAGCACGCCGGGAGCTGCGGCTCCGCGTTCTTGGATCGGGCGAACAGCGCCATCTGCTGTGCGCTCGCCTTGGCCTTGCCCATGATCTCCGTCTTGCCCGCCTCCGTGGTGGTCGCGCCGCCGTTCAGCTCCGTGAGCTTTGCGGCGACCTTCTGTTTGAACTGCGCCCAATGGGGCAGGATGTACAGCGGGCAGTTCTTCCTCGCGCCCTGCACGATGGAGTCCGGGTGGCCCATCCAGTGGTTGTGCGTGTACAGCTCGTTCACGCTCAAGCCGTGCTTCTTCAGCAGCAGTGCCGCCAGCAGCACACCGTTCTCCTCTGCCTTGCGGTCTTCCTTGCTGCCCGAGCCGTCCATGATGATCTCGATGGAGAGCGTCGTCTCGTTGCCGCCCGTGGCCTTCCGGCCATCGCCCGCGTGCCAGCCCACCTCGTCCTCTCTCAGGTTCTGCCATGCGTTGATGTCGTCGACGTAGTAGTGGACGCGGGCGTCGTTCATGTTGCCGTTAGGCCACGTCGCACGGGTGTACTGCTCGGCGTCCTCCTCCACGTTCTTCAGGTCGTTGGTGTTGTGGATGGTCACGCCCTTGACCTTGCCCGTGCCGCCCGAGAGCAGACGGTCGGCCTTGTACTGTGCGCCCTTCTTGTACGCGCCGGAGTCCTTGGGCCAAACCGCGCCCCACGGGATGATCTTCTCGTTGATGACGAGGCCATGCTCCGTCCTCGTCGCGTCTGGTGTCAATTTTGCCATGATGTGAATCCTCCTATAAATTCATGACCGGGTTGTAGACCTTCTCGACATACTCCCCGATGCTGTATTGCTCGCGCCCCTCTTTTTTGAGTTGCTGCATGAACCGATCGGTCTCCACCGCCAGCTTCATCAGCTTCAGGATGCCAACCTGCTCCGATGTCACTTCGTGCAGCTCCGGCCCCACCGTTGCCATGATCGCCTTGCGGAGGTAGAAATCTGCGGTGTAGACATCCATCTCGCTGAAATCCTTCCACACCTCCCGGGCGAACTTCTTGCGGTTGAGCCGGGGCTTATCAGGTGGGAGAACGCCGTCCGCTTGGAGCTGCTTCTTGATCGCCGCACGCTCGGCCTTCTCCCGCTGCGTGAGGCGTTTCTTCTTCGTCGGCATACCGTCCCCCCTTAACACGCAAGCGGCCCGCCTGGGGGCTGCTGCGCGGCCTTCTGCTGCTCTATGAGGGCCCGCGTGAACTCCGCCGTCTCCACCTGCTGCCGGAGATGCACGGCGGAGGCGAGCACCTGGGCCGTCGAGGTGAGCTCGGAGGTCGTGAGCTTGAGCAGCTCCTCGCGGTCTTCCTTGCTGGTGTTCTCTCCCAGGAAGCGCCGGGATCGGACGATCTCGTTCACGGCCAGGACGGCGGCGAGCCTCTCGACGAGCCCCATCGCCCCAGCCTTCCGCCCGCTCACGCCTCCACCTCCGACTCGATCGGGCCGTAGCCCAGCCGATCCCGGTAGACATTCGCCGCCCGGATGACCTGGGCGACGGCTGCGTCGCTCGCCAGTCGGTCGCCCAGGCTTCGCCGCTGCTCCGGCGTCGCGCCATTCTCCCGGATGACCTCCGACACCTCCGCCACGTCCCGGGGCGAGATCTCCGTCAGACGGCGGGCCACTCCGGGCGGGAGCCGCTGATAGTGCAAGCGGAGGAAGATGATCCCGGTCTCCACCACTATGTCCAGCTCCGTGTCCCGGATGCTCTCTTGCATCCGGTGGATGCCTTCCAGCGCGGCCAGGACATCGAGCTCCCGCTGGTTCTCGTTATCCATCCCGCCCGGCCCCCTTCCGCTGCTCTCTGGCAAGGATCGCCTTGAGGCCCTCGATGACCTTCTCGCATTGCGCTATGTTCAGCCATTCGATGCGGTCGACATGGGCCACGCGCTTGACGAAGCCTTGAATGCGGCGCGGGTCGTCATTCCAGCCCAGCGCCTCGCACAGCGCGTAGATCTTCCGGCGCTGTGCGGTGGTGCGGATGTCGCCGCCCGTGTCCGTGCGCTTGTCCCGCACGCTCCGACTCACACTGTCCTTCATGTTCTGCAGCACGCGAGCAACAGTGTTGACCTCGCCCTGCGTCAGCATCTTCATGGACTCCTTGCCTGTCTCGCGGTAGACAACCGCGTGCAGGTCTTCGTCCGTGAGGTGCAGCTCCGGCGACTTCGCGATCGCCCACAGCGTGCGGATGGAGGGCTGTTTGCGCCCAGTCCTTGCTGCTGTCATTCCGTGAGCCCCCTTCCTCAGTTGCCCGCCTTGATCTGCTCCAGCTTGGCGATGTTCACCTCATAGCCGAACACGTCGCTCTGTTTCCACGTTGCGCCCACGGCGTTCACTGTGTCCTCGCCGTACTTCTTCAGAGCCTCCTTGCTGACCTTCTCTTCCACCACGATGCAGTCCGTCATCTGGCGGGACTTGAGACGGCGGATGATCTCCTCCAGCTTCTCCTTCGCCCGGGGCAGCGAGACGGATGTGGAGAGCCGGAAGCCTACCTCGCCGAACGTCAGCACCACCGACTTCGTCTTGCCCATCTCGTCCCTGTGGTCGGTGACGAAGCTCTTGATCTCGCGCTCCAACTTGGCCACATTGTCGTTGAGCGGCTTGCTCTGCTCCTCGGCGACCTTCTGTGCCCCTAAGATTTGCTTCTGCATATCGCTCTGGATCTCGCCCAGCGCGATCTGCGCCTCGGCGATCTGACGGAGGGCGTCGTTCACGTCCTCCCATGAATGGAGGCTCGGGGCCTCGACTACTCGTTTCCTTGCCATGTTTGCGGCTCCTTTCAATTTGTTAATGTTGCGGGCTTTACGCCCGGTAGTCTCGCTTGGTGCGCTTGCCGCGCTCCGGGATCTCGGTGAACAGTGCCACAAGACCCATCGGCAGCGTCAGGAGGATCGCTGTCGCGTCCCGATCCTCCGGCGTCCCGCCATAGGCCGCCATCAGGAGCAGCACGCCGGAGAGCAGGATGAGGATCGCTCCGCTGATGCGTTCTATTCTCATATTCGCTGTCCCTCCTCAAAGCATCATCATGGACGACGCCTGTGCTATGGTCTTCACCGTCACCGTCTCCTCGCCCGTCTCCTTGAGGATGCGTCGGACGTTAGAGAGCGTGCGGTCGAGCAGTCGGAAGCACCCGGTCTGCATATTGCACGCCCGCGCTTTCAACTCCACCAGCGCCTCCGGCTCGATCTGGAAGTCCGTGAGATAGCCCTCCACCTCCGAGGGGGAGAGGCCCCGCAGCGAGGCGTAGAAGTCCACCCGGTTCGCCATACGCACGAGGTAGGTCTTGATCTGCGCCTCCAGTTTCGGCTCGCCCGCGATCACAAGACCCACGTCGCTCTGATCGAACACCGCCCGCAGGATCTCCATTTTCTTCTGTGTGTACTTGCTCACCAGCTTGTCCGCCTCGTCAATGATCAGCAGGTATCCCTTGTTCGTGTTGAAGAACTCCCGGATGCCGTTCACCCTGCGCCAGATCGTGCCGTAGCCGTTTGGGAGCCCGATGCTCCGTTCAATCGCCTCCACAAGGTCGCGGCTGCTCATGGTGTCGTCGCACTCGATGTAGGCCACGCGGGAGAGCTTCGCGTACTGCCGCAGGGCGTAGGTCTTGCCGTAGCCGCTGCGGGCGACTACGATGCCGAGGCCAATGTACTCCTGACAGCTCTGGCATACACCGAGCACGGCCTTCGCGTCCCGGCTCTCAAAGAATACGGGCGTCTGCCACGTCTTGCCCTCCGACTCCGCCAACGGCGTCGTCAGGTCGACCGCCTCGCCCGTCTGCCGGGTGAGGAAGTCCGTCAGCTTGCTCTCAAGGTCGTTCGGGTTGCTGTCATATTTGCCCGTGAGATACCGGGAGACGGTGGTGCGGCTGTAGCCGATGTCCTTGGCGACCGCCGCGATGCTTGAGTGCTGCGTCTGGATGTAGTTGTTCACGCGCTGCGCGAGGGGGCTGATGTTGGTGTAGATTGTGGTGCGCTCTGCTGCTGTAACTTCCATGATGTACCTCCGTTATTATTCGTTCATCGCTCTCAAAAGGGAGAGCGCCTTGTCGCCTTTGGCGTTGAGGAAGGTGTCGTCCGTGACCTTCTTCCGGCTCGCCTTGCTTGCCTGTTCCGATCGGAACATTCTGTCCTTGGGCAGGGAGACCAGCTTCTGGCTCGGCGTGGCCTTGATGGTCAGGTCGATCATGCCCACTGCATCCGAGGGCCTTGCGCCGTCCTCGAGCCGCAGCTCGTAAGGGCGGACTCGCTCCTCCAGATACTCCCTGACCTCTCGCTCGTTTCGTTTCTGATCTCGCAGATGCTTCTCCAGCGCCGCCTGAGAACAATGCGGGCCGAAGGCGAGCAGCTCGGCGGACACCGCCTCACAGATCTTCTTGCCGTCCATGTCGTACACATAGAGCTTGGTGACATCGTCGATGTCCCACTTGATGTTGACTTTCTGATTGACGTAGTAGGCGAGCTCCGTGTCCGTGTAGAGTGTGCCGAACTTGTTGATGCCTTGGTTTGTGACGCGGGCGGTCGCCGCCTTCATCAGCAGCATCGCCGCGTACTCTCGGGGTGGAGCTGCCTTTTCATAGCGTGGGCCGTTCTCGAACATCTCGATCGGCGTAACCCATTTCTCGCCCGCGTCGCTCAGGCCGCGATGCTTGCGGGTGTGATACTTGGTGTTCTTCCACTCCGTCCAGACTTCGAAGAACTCCTCCATCGTCAGCAGCTCCCCGCGCTCCAGCATCTGGTCGATGTCCTTCTGCCGCTTGGCGTAGGTCTTCGAGCCTGTCAGCGTGCCCGTGTAGCTCTCAAACCACTTGGAGAATTTCGAGCAGACCGTGGAGAAGAAGCGTTCGATCGGTTTGTCCCAAGGCTGATACGGCAGCGAGCGTCCGACCTCTTGGATGCCGATGCTCTGATAGAAGCCGACCGTTTCCGAGTCAAACGCGAAGTCAAGGTCGATTTTGCGGTGCTTGCGGTTCTGTCCGGTCATGGCCTTGGCAGTATAATCCTTGCCGTTGTCGACGTGCAGGATGTGGGGAACGCCGCCCGGATTGCTGTAGATCATTTTGACCAGCGACTCCTTCAGCGTCTGCGAATTGGCGTTGACGCACGCTACATCGCCGATGATAGCGCGGGAGCGCATATCCAGCCACGCAACCAGCTTCGGGCGCACGGCCTTGATCTTGCCGTTCGGGGCCGTCCACTGCACCCAAAAGTCGAAGGTGTGCTCGTCGCCAACAACATACTCCATGACTTGAAGGCTCGTCGCGTCGCGCTTGCCCTTCATCATCCGCTTGTTCTTCCACTCCCGCGTCCCATTGGCGGCGAGGAACCGGGCAGACTCCGCACCCCGCTGTCCCATGAGGAACTTGATGTACCGGGCCACCGTCTTGATGGAGGGATACTCCTCCCACTCCCGCCGCTCCGCCTCCAGCTCAAACCGTTCATAGAGCATCTCGATCGTGCCGAGGTTCGCCGCGAACCGCTTGTCGAACCAGATGTTCTCAATGATCGCCTTCTGCTCGTCCGTCAAGCTCGGGAACGTACCCGTCTCCTTTGGCTTCCGGCACAGCGCCAGCGCTCGGAAGTAGTCCCGGCTCTTGCCGTCTTCCTTCTCCAGCTTCAGCGCCCATGCGTTCGCCTCCAGCACGTTCTTCATGTAGCGGTACAGGCTCTGCGGGCTGATTCCCAGCCCCAGCGCGTACCGCTCGGCGTAGCCCGTGCGGTCAGGGCCGTCATAGTCGATGAAGTCCTGCACCCGCGCCGCCAGCTCTACCGCCTCATAGAAGCGCTTCTTGTTCGCCTCCGTGTACTGGTTCAGGTCGGCGGTGACGTACCACGGCACGGCCTCCTGTGCTCTCTTGTCTATGATGACCTCACTCCCTTCCACCTTCTGCGCGGCTCGCCATGCCTTCCGCGCCTTTGCCGAGAGGGAGCTTGTCGAGATCAACACCTGATCCTTGCCGCCGCCCTCCCGGGCCTGTGACTTCGTTTTGTACTGCTGAGGATTGCGATAGATGCGTTGCGTCAAAGTCTTGTAGCTGACGCTTTCAAAAGCCGCTGCCTCCTCCAGCGTGATGAATACGTCCGGCACTCCGTTCCCTCCCTTCCGTGCGTCATGCCGCGATCGCCCGCTCCGCCTTCTTCGGGTCGAGCGCGAGGGTGGCGATGATCGCTGGGAGGTACTTCTCGCCGGAGCGTGTCCCGTTCAGGATGTAACTCATATACTGCGGGCTTGTGCCCACCGTGGCCGCCAGCTCCGCCCGACTCATGTCCCGGTCAGCCAGCGCCTTCACCACCATCTTCCCGAACGGCGTCAGCCGTTTCTTCGGGCCTCTCATCGCTTGCCCTCCTTTCCCATCGTTCTTAGACTTACTTCCGAATGACCGCCCAGCCCAGCGAGACCGCCACGCCTATGAACGCGGTGACGCTCACGGCGGGGACGGGGCAGCGCATCAGCAGCAGCGCCGCCGCGAAGCCCAGCGTCGCGAGGATGATGAGTCCCGCTGTGATGAGGAACGCCGCCGCGCTTTGCGCCGTGCGCCCCGCACGCTTTCGCGCCTCCCGCCTCACTTCTCTCTCAAGTAAGTTGAGAACGAGGTCGTAGCTGCGCACGCTCTGCGCCGCTTCAAAGAATTGCTGCTCCATCCCCGGCAGCGCCCGGAACGGGTCGCGGGGGTTGCCCGCCTCCCGCAGCCGCGCCGCCGCGTTTCGCCGTGCGATGACGGTCGCGCCGATCGCGGTCTTGAGGTCTTCTGTGCTGAACATTCTGCTGCTCCTTTCCTTTGCCCTCCCGATCGTGTATAATGGAGCTGGGCCACTGCCCGGGGAGGGGGTGTTGTCTGTGATTGATGTGCAGAAATTCTCTAAAGAGGTTGTCGATGAAGTGAAGGCTCGGTTCCCGGAGCGGTTTTCCGAGGATGCCGAGATCGCCTCGAGCCTTCTCTCGCTGATCGCGGTAGTTGCAGCTACCGCGATTGCGAAGTACGAGAAGGAGAGGAGTTGACGTATTCCCCGACCTCTTTGAGAAGTCTGCCGAGCTGAATAAGCTCGCGCTTTTTGCCCTGTAAGGGGCACCCTCCGCACGGGGCCGTCTGTTCATCGGACGGCCCTTTCTCTTCGGGCGGCTCGCCCGTCAGCCATGCCAGCCAGCACGCGCAGCAGCTCACGCCGTCGCAGTGGGCGGGGATGGTGGGCGGGCACGGTGCGGAGATGATGTCCGCGATCTCGCCCGCCGTGGCCTCCGGGGCCTTGAGCAGTTCAAGTCCTGTCATGCTGCGCCTCCCGGTATTTCTTCACCGCGTGGTTCATGGTGTAGAGGTGGTTCAGCTCCCGGAGCAGCCGCTCATACTCCCGCTGCATCGTCTCCCTCGCGTGGCCCGTCAGCTTGCCCATCTGCCCGTCGACGTCGACCGCCATGCGGAACACGTTGCGGTAGATCGTGCAGTCGTTCTCCGGGCACTCGCCGAGAAGCGCCGTCCCGAGCTGGTGGAGCTCCTCCAGCCGATGCGCCGGGATGCGCTCTGTCTCGTGCTGGAAGCCGTTGAACAGCTCGCCGCCGTACTTGGTGTATTCGTCCACCTCCCGCAGCAGGTGCCGCAGCCGGGAGAGGTCTTCAAAGCTCACGCCCTCCAGCACCGTCTCCCACGCTGCGCCCGCCTCGGCGATCTGCGCCGCATAGTGCTCGCACTCGTTCTCCTGCAGGATCTGTCCGTCCCGCAGCGCCGCAAGGTAGGCCAGCGCCTCATGCCCGCCAAGCATGGCGGTCACGGTGTCCTCAGCGTGCCTCACGCCCTCGATGTGCTCCCGCAGCGCTCGCTCGCTCCGTTCCCGGATGCGCAGGTCTTGTGCCTCCGCGTCCTCGTAGAGCTGTCCCAGCGGGCACTTCGCGCAAATGGCGTCCAGCTCCTCCTGCGTGTGTCCGGCCCGGTTCTTGCACCGTTCGTCGCACACGAACGCCAGCAGCTCTTCGGGGTTGCGCGGCATGGGGCCGTCCAGCCGTCCTGCGCCGAAGGTGTCCGGGTCGGTGATGACCTCGCTCTCCGGCAGGAAGCCGATCTGATGCAGCGCCATCTTGAAGCCGTAAAGCTCGTGCGCGGCGGTGCGCGGGTCGGTGTCGGGGTAGTGCTTGCTCTTGACCTGCGTAGCAAGGCGGCGCGTCCAGCCCTCAATCAGGGCGGCGGGCTCCACCGCCTCCTCGGTATAGCTCTCATTCGTTTCCACGGCGGCGGTGTAGGTGGGCGGCTCGTCCGTGATGTCCTCCTCGGACTCCAGCCCCCGTGCCAGCTCCACGGCCACCTCCAGCGTGTCCGCGTCGTCGTACTCCATCGCGCCCCGGTCGATGTCCAGATTGCCCGTGTAGACCTCCGCGTCGATCACGCCGTACTCTCCGAGGGCCGTGCCCTCGTACTCGCGCTTCTCGCGGTCGTTGAACTTGACCACGAGGAAGCCGTTGATCTTCTTGATCTTTCTCATGCTGCCGTCATTCCTTTCTGCCCTGCCATCTTCAGACCGGGTGGGGCAGTTCCCGGTGACGCCCTTCCGGGCGTTTCGGCTTAGTGGTGGGTCGCTTCAAAGTTCTCAATCGCCCAGCGGTTGCCCGTGGCGTACACGGCCCGCCGCGTCCGATCCTGTGGCGTTTCCCGCCTCGGCATGGCCGCCAGTGCCTCCATCATGCCGCAACTCGGGCAGATGTCTGTCTGGTTGTCCACTCGCGACAGCGCGGGCGGCTCGTCGTATGCTCGCCCACACAGCGGGCAGATGTGCGGTTGCTCCTTCATGCTGCTGCTCCTTCCTGCAAAGCTCATCCGGCCAGTGGCGGGATGACGCGGATCGTGTCGTGGTACTTGTTCAAAATGATTAGCTCGCCGTTTGCTTTCTGCTTCACGACCAGCCAGTTCTCCGGGGCGAGGCCCGCTTGCCCGAGCCGGATCTTCTGCTTGCGGGTGGGCTTCTTGCCGCGTCTCATGATCTGCCTCCTTTCCTTTTCTCGGCGTTTGTGGTAGAGTAAAAGTGAACGGCGAGGGTCGCTGAGAAATGAGAATCAGAACGACTTCCTCTAAAAGGATCTGCGGTGCGCCAACACCTGCCGATTCCAACCGCGCAAGCTCTCTCGACTTCTTTCGCTATGCTTCGGTTTGTAAACTTTCGAAGCATCGGTGCTGCTCTTGCGGTACTCCCATACGGCGGCGAGGCGTCCGCCGTGTGGTGCTTTGCCCAATTTGTAACGCCGGGAATGAATTGAAGTAAGGGGGGAAGACCCTCGCCGCTCGCTTTTACTCTACCGTTCGCCGATTTGCTATTTCATTTTCGGTCGGGGTGTGCTATGATTTACTTGCTTTATACTTAAATCAGGTTACACCCCTATTATAGTCTCCGTTTGGCTACTTGTCAAGCGGAAAGTCTCTGAAAATCTACTTTTTGACGGGAGGCATTTTATGTCCGAATTAGTTGATAGAATTGAACAGGCCATAAAGGAAAAGGGCAGTAATTTCAAGCGCGTCGAGCGTGAGTGTGGTCTCGGAAATGGTACTATAAAGCGGTGGGGTGAACAGAGCCCCCGCCTCGACAAGCTCGTCCTTGTCTCCGAATATCTACAAATCTCTCTGGACTATCTCGTCTTTGGGCGTAGCTGTTCGGAGACTGCACAGGAGAATGACCGCAATGCGGCTTTCGAGCACCTCAAGCAAGAACAAGGTCTGACCTGCGACGGTTCGCCGTTGGAGGACGAGGAGGCCGATCTGATCGCCATGTATCGCCTCTTGCCGGAGGAGCAACAGGAGGACATTTTTGACCTCGTTCATCTCAAATATCGAAAGCACGTCGAACGGAAAAAAGAGTCTATTTACTGGACGTATCACAACGGCAGCTCCGCAACAAAAAGCGGCACCGCCGAGGACGCTGAAGCCCAAGGTGGAACCGCTTGATTTTTTGCGCTGTTTTGATTTAGTTGTAAATCTGTTTTCTGTAGAATTGAAAAACGCCCGCGCCGCACTCGCAAAACGCCCGAAACCATTGAAAACAGGGCAATTCTACAGCTTTTCGCAGTTTTGACCGAAATGTAGAATTGCTCGCCGCCTGTTTTGGCCCGGTTCGCCGCCCCGCCGCGCACGCCTCGCACGGCCAGCGCACGCCCTAATCCCCACCGATCCGCGCCGAAAAGCCCCGTTTTCCCAAAAATTCGCACGCTCTAACGCTCCGTTAGCACGCTTGCCCCTCTTGCAATCCGCCGCCGCGTCTGCTACAATAGCAGCATGAGCCGCGAAGCTCTCGTCCTCTTGGTCTGCTGCTGTGACTTCCGGGACGGGGCCGAGCGGCTCATGCCATCTAAAAGCCTCAGAAATGCCGTTATACGGGCGTTTCCGGGGCTTCTTCGCATTTTGCGTATGTATGCGCCTCGCCGCGCCGCCGCCGTTGTGCGGCCTCGTGGGCGCGAAAAAAGCGCCGACCGCCGCCGACGCATCCTCATCTCAAGATTGTTGATAATTCGCGCCTCCGTCCCGCGCCGAAAGTCGCCGTTTCCCGCGTATTTCAAGGGTTTTCCCGCCGTCTCCCCCCTCATCCCGCCTTATCCCGCATTTCTCAAATATCCTGTCTCCCCACACTTTCCCCGCATTTCCGGCCAATAGTCCACATACCGCTGCGCCAGATGCATCTGTGGGTTCTGCCCATGATCGTTTTCAAATGTCCAGTGCTGCATCGCCCAGTCGGTAAAGCCCTGCAGCTTCAACCGCCGCACGTTCTCGTGATGCAGCCTTGCCCGCTCTTCTTCCTCCTGCTTTTCCCTGGCTTCTTGTCGGCACTGGCATTCAGCCGGATGGCGGTCACGCCCAAACAGCATTCTTCCGTTTGGGAAGAACGCTTCCTTGGGGGTATTGCAGCTGCCGCAGTACAGCAGCCCATCTTCTGCAATGTAATCCTGCGGTTCTGCAGCGGTCGTCATAAGCCTATCCATCGCTGTTTGAATCGTTTCCGTCATAAACTTTCCTCCTCATTGTAGGTATAGTCCGGGATGCCTGTTCCCGGTTTCTGTTGTCTTTTCTTCCGTGCTGACCAGCTACGCAGGGTCGCCGCATGGTCTGCGTACTTCCTGCCTGTAGACCGCATATAGGCTGAAAGGTCTTCAATCAGAACATCCAACTCTGCAATTTCGATTTTCAATTCCGAATAATTTTCCAGAAAAACATTCTGATACCGCCCATATGCTTCTTTGGTTCTATTTATTTTGTTCCATCTCAGGTCGTTCTTATTTATTTGGTTAGGTGTGCAGTTTTGCGTAATCGTATTGCTCACTTTTGCGCAATCAGGCTGCTCATTTTTGACCATCCCGATTGCGCATTTCTGCACAGTCTGAGGAACGCCGAGAAATATCTGATTGGGCTTGGAAAAGCCATTGGACCGCCGTTCGATCAGCCGTGCGGCTTCCAGCTCCCGCAGAGCGCGGGTGACACTGGAAATACTGCTCTGCAGATCTGCCGCCAACCTTGCCAGCGGATAGAGCACATATGCCCGGCCTTGTGCATCCACCCAGCTGTTCTTCTGGGAAAGGGTCATGCGGTCCAGCAGCAGAACATAGGTCAGCCGTGCCGTATGGGAAAGGCTCATCTGCAGCAGAAATTTCGGATAAGGGAAATAAGCGGGTAGTGGGGTTTGTGCCTTGATGTACTCTTTACTCAAACTTCCTCCTAATCGTTTTCAAAAGTCCCTGCCGAATGGGAAAGTCCTGCACGGGCTTACGCATCCGGCAGGGTTCCGGGGTGCGGGGTGGAAGACCCTGCTGATTACAGGCTCATATCATAGCTGCGCTTCTTGCGTTTCGGTTGACGCTCGCGCTGTTCCTGTCGAGCCTGCTCCTGCCTTGCCTTTTCGCGGACTTTGGCCTCCCACTCGCGTTTCCATGCAAGGTCAGATTTCATCTCATTGGTTTTTCGGAAGATGCTGTACACATTATCCGATGCAATTTCCAGACGCCGGGATTCTTCTTTCAAAGGAGCATACGCCTTTTTCCTCTCCGCGATTTCGTTCGTCAGTTCTTCTTTCCGTTTTTTCAAGGATTTCAGCGATGGCAGCTTTCCATCGTTTTCTTCCCGGAAATATTTCACGGATTCCGCATAGGCATCCAATTCCTTGGAATGCTCTGCGCGGAATTTTTTCTTGAAAATTGCTTTCGTAAATTGCTGCTGGACCTCTTTTGTGGAAAGGTACTGCCCCGCATAATGAATCTGTTCATTGGTTTTATACAGTTCATCCTCCGCCTGTGACAGCCGTTCATACGCTGCCTGCGTGTTGGCCTGTGCTGTCTTACACAGATTGTTCAGTTCCGTCAGGTCGTTGATGTTGTTTTCCTGCACCCATACCAGCGTTTCAGCCATTTTCTGCAGATTACTGATTTTGACCTTTAGTGCATAGGCCAGATTTTCCTGTACCTTGACATTCTCCTGCAGGTCCACAACGAGCCGCAGTCTGGTTCTGGTCGTAAAGATCAGTATGGGTTCTTCCTTGTACCGTAGATTTCTCTCTGCGTTCTGAATGAAGAATCCTTCCAGACATTCTCTTTTGCAACTGTCCCCCAAGGAACGCTCCGATATAAACTTGTTCCGTTCCGGCGGCAGATAGCTGTAACGTCCACGTTGGGTTTTGACGAAAATGTTGTATTCATCCTGCAGGATGTCTTGAAAATCTTCATACGAGATTGCTTTCTCACGAGCAGCGGCAACGGCATCCCGGATAAGCTGCTTCTGTGTTTGAAACTTTGTCGGATTGGGCGTAAATCCTTCCGTTTCGATTTTCTGTTTTTTCTCATCCAGCCGCCGCTGTGCCCAATACTCCGCTTCGGTCACACCCGTTCTGGATGGTGACAGTAAATCGACCTGATGCAGAAATTCGCGGCGGCACAAATCCATGAGTGATTTCTGCAGGTGTTTCAGGTACTCGTTCGTCACATGGTGCTTGTACCCTGCCTTGCAGTCAATGGGCCGCTCCATAAAGGGCTGCTTAGGTACATCCAGTTTTCGCAAACTGTTGATTACGATATGTACATGAATATTGCCACTGCCGTTGTGACCATCCATGTGCGTACAGACCAAAGCCTGATGCCCCGGAAAATTCACTTTTGCGTATTCCAGTCCAAGCTCCTGCGCCCGTTTCCCCGTCAAACAATTTTCTGTGTTGTCCCGTGGATCAAAGCTGATGATGTAATGGTGGCTTTTGATTTCATTCTTATTTTTGTTCTTCTGATATTCGCGGTTCAGCTGCTGGCAGGCCGCATCGAAAGAATAGGGTTCACAGTTCAGGCCGTCCAGATAAAACTCATCCCGCATAATACGATTTCCGTTTTGGTCAAGGATCGGAGCTTTCCGAATCTCGTCATGCTTGAAAATCAGATATTCCAGCGCAGCGCCATAGTTGGAACTCTTACTTACGATGTGCTTTAAGATTGCCATAGTTCTTTCCTGCCATTTCTGCGACCTGCTCCCGCATTTCAAAAATGCAGGAAATCGCATGGTTGATGTTTTCGAGCATAGCGCGCGACTGGATACCGCCGCTGTTGAAGAACGCTGCGATCTGGTTCAGGTTGTTCCCAATGGCGGCAAACTCCCGTGTGATGGCTTCAATTTCGTCCGGGTGGACATAGAACACATACGAGGTATTCACGCGGCCTTTCATCAGCATCTGCGCTGTAAATTCAGAGAGGGTCATTCCGGCATCTTCTGCCTGCCGGTGTAAAAGTTCATATGCTGTTTCTGTAACTCGTGCGGAGATTACTTTTGTCTTTACGATAGATTTCACTTTTCTCTTTGTTCGTGGCATGGGGTCTCCTTTCCAAAATCAAGAATTTGATTTTCCCGGCAGTGCATCTGCACTCCGGCTGTGGCCTGCTTCTGCAGGTCACCAACAGGCAAAATCATGTGATTTTGCACGATGTGAGGGTATGGGGAGCACAATCCCCATCAAGATGCCGCGTGGAGAAACCGCCCGTAGGAGCGGTTTCGTATACAAAGGCGAATCTTGCTCTTAACTACCGTCCACTCTGTCCCAGCCCGTTCCTGCCCGATTTTCTCCGGCGTATTTTCCGGTAAGACGCGCAGAATGCACATTCAGTACCAGAGGTATCCTGCTGGGGTGGCTCATGCGATTTTCAAGGTGCGATGTGACTTTGTAAGGAATCGGGGAATTTCATCAGTGATACCGTAGTGAATTGGCTTACTTTTGAAAACACTTCCTATACCCTATACAAACTTTAAGGGGTGTTTTTAAACCGGGTCTTTTGAAAGTTCAAAGAAAATTCATTTTTCCAACGTTCCCCTCTACCTATAACAATCTAAAATGGATTTATGGCAACCAGTTTTTTTAATTTTGTTGAACTACCTAATTTTAGAACATAGATTTTGTTTATTTTCCACTCATAAAACTAGAGGAAAGCCGTTTCACAAAAGATTTTGAAAACCCCTACACTAATAGGAATCCGCAGAGCCGTTTTGGAATACAGTTCTGAAAAAATTTATAATTTAAAATAAAAAGAAAAACGGCAAAGTTCAAAATCGAACCTTACCGTCATCCATAGAGATGTCTTATAAAGTAAAAATACTGCGGCAGACAGGTGTTGCGCCTGCTCATCGTGGACATATTGCTATTTTAACATTGTGTAACTGTTACTGATATTCATGCACTGAAAATTTTTGTAGATTACAGCAGTGCAGTTTCTATCAAGCTATTGCTTTTCTCTTTTTCCAGATATATAATTCAGACAAGCCAATTCGATTTATAGGTTTTGTTGGGAGGTTTTCTCATGGCAAAAGATCGTATTGAAAGCAAGTATGTCACTGTAGCCCCCGGTGTGGAGTTACATATCTTGGAAAAAGGCGAAGGTAAACCGTTGGTCTTCATTCCCGGCCTGACCTTCTCTGGTGAGATTTTCAAGAACCAACTGGAGTATTTCTCCTCTGAATATCGTGTCATTGCTATCGATCCTCGCGGCCAAGGCTATTCTGCCAAAACCGTGGATGGCAACGACTACCTGACTCATGGTCGCGATGTAGCTGGTCTGATTGATGCATTGGGTCTCAAAGATATTGTCCTGATCGGCTGGAGCACGGGCAACCTTGACACATGGAGCTACGTGCAGCAGTTCGGCAAAGACAAGCTGCGCGGCGTTGTGACTATCGATATGTCTCCGCTCCCGCTCTCCCCTGACCCGAAGTGGTGGACTGAGGGCACGATTGAAGAGCTGTCTCAGGTTGCCACGCAGGTGCTGACCTCTTCTGAAGGATGCCGTGAGTTCTTTAGCGAGTACGCGACTGGCGTCATGATCCAGCATAAGATGGAGCCTGATGAGCTGGAGTATCTGCTGGATATTTCCGGCCGCACACCATACTGGATCTGCCGTCAACTGTTCTGCGACGCTGTGTTCTCCAACTATCTTGAAATCGCAAAAGATGTCGGTGCAACGATGCCCAGCCTGATGTTCGTTGCTGAACACTGGCAGGACATTGCAAAGCCCTTTGTCGAAACACAGCTTCCCGGTTACGACACCTACGTCATGGGCGGTCACCTGATGTTCTATGAGTACCCCGAAAAGTGGAACCGTGTTCTGGAAGACTTTTTGAATAAGCTATAATGTAATTTCAGCCGCCTGTGGTTCATTCCGCAGGCGCTTTTTTGTATAATCTCCAGGAGTTCACGCAGTGACTCAAACATTGGGTGATGCTTCTTTTCCGCACCCTCTGCGGCATCCGTGTCAGGACGATTTGCTGAACGCTTTCTTCATCTTTTCTTTTGCTTCATCCGGCACGTCGATCAGTCCAAACCGATAGAACATTCCGTATATATAGGTCACACCCCGGATATCGCCCAGTGCTTTAGGACGTTCAACTACTTCTTCTACCTTTTTAATATTGCCCAGAGCCAGCAGCACAGAACTCCACGCCAGGCTTTTACTATTCTCTCTGCGATCGATCCACAGTTCCTTAGTGTATTGCCCATTCCGGCCCTTTCGTATTTCATAGGTAAAAGGTAAACCTGAGTACGTTTTGAAACGCACACCTGCATAAAGAAGAACCACCTCCCACAGATGCTCTTCTGTCGGCTCGGTTCTCAGTTTTCTTACCGCTCTGTATCTCCGCTGCCGCTCTGCTCCTACGCTGATTTTCTCTTTATCTGCTGTGTTTGGAAAGTACACGCCTTTTTCATAAGGCAGGTACGATGTGACGGAGGCTTTGGATAGGCCAAGGACTGTTGCCGTTGAGAGAATGGAAGTTTTATAGTCCTGCGTTTTTCGATACCTCTCAAACGTGTCCTGTACCTTCTCCGCCACTTCTGATTCATACACACCGGCTGTGATGAGCAGCTTTCTCACTTTGATTGGGTTTAGGTTTAGCACATCGGCGATGGATTGGAGGGAGCAGTCCTCCTCATAGAGCGCCACAGCCGCATCCATCTGATCTTTCAGATTCTTCCCTGCATCGTATTCCGGCTTTAACTTTTTCCGGCCGCCGCCAGGCTTTCTGGCTTTATATGCTCTTTTCTCTCCCATAATTATTCGTGCAGTTCCAGCGGCAGTCCATCCGGGTCATGGAAGAAAGTCATCTTCTTACCAGTATAATCATCCACACGAATCGCCTCACATTCTATACCTAATTCTCTCAACTCTTTCACCGTCTGCTCCACACTGTCTACGCAGAATGCAAGGTGACGCAGCCCACAGGCCTCCGGGCGGTTCACACGCTTCGGCGGGTTTTCCTCAGCGAAAATCTCCAGCTCTGTGTATTCATTGACACGCAGATCCAGTTTCCAGTCCTTACGCTCCGGGCGATAGTTTTCCCTGATAACAGAGAAGCCCAGCTTGTTCACATAAAAATTCTTTGCAGCTTCGTAGTCAGATACGATGATGGCAATGTGGTGTATTTTAGATAAGTTCATTTTGTGTCACACTCCATTTCTTTTATTTCCGTTGCAAACTATACAGCAACCTTCAAAAAACGCCGTGTGAACTTCTGGAATTCAGTTTGTCCACACGGCATTTATTTTTGGGTTCTTGTTTATTTCAGCTTTTCCAGAATCTCGTCTGCACTCATCCCGCTTGCCAGCAGCTTCTTCAGCACAGCCTCCGCTTCGGTCTTCTTAGCTTCTTCAGCTGCTTTAGCATCTGCCTTTGCCTTCTTCGCTTCTAGCATTGCCACTTCTTTTTCGGCCTTCTTCAAAGCAGTCTTTTTGGCTTTCAGATCAGCCTTTAAAGTGTCAATGTTGGCAGTGATGGATGCAATCTCAGCAGTCAGGGAAGTGATAGATTCCTGCTTCTCCGCGATCTGAGATGCGTAGTCGTTGGTGGTATTGATTTTGAGACGGTTTTTGCTGCCTTTCGTTCTGGGCATTGTGATAGCCTCTTTCCTTTTATTATGGTTTAAGTATAGCACTGTGTTGGAGTGCTAGCAATATAATCAACCTTACTCGACTGCTTGAAACATCATAGAACCTCTTGTCAATCGGCTTGTATAATAATTACCAGTTACCTTCTTTGAATCATCTACACAAAGCATCGCTGTTCCATAATGAATTGCACTACGATTTTGGAGTTCAGCCCTTGGCGTATTTAGATACGTGTATATAAGTTTCTGTTCACTATTAACTTTTTCGATGCTCGCAGTTATTGAATTACTGGTGCTTTCATTCGTGCCAAGTTTAACAGATACATTTAAAAACGTTTGATCAATCCAAATTTCTGAATTCCTTGTTTGTTCAACACCATCCCAAACAAAAGTAATTGTTCCCTTATAATGTTTTGCTAAAACTGGTAATTCTCCGGTTAATAGATAAAACGGTTTTTTCTTCCAAAGCCATTTATTAAATACTGCCATAAAAATCGCGGTTACACCTATAGCTTCTCCGGCATATCCATAAATAGAATAACTACAATTAAGATACTCTCGCTGATTTATTGCTAAAGCAATTCCACTAGAATCTATTAAGCAGCGAATAACAAATAAGACAATCGTTATCCACACGCTTATACTCATAAATTTCTTTGCCGAATCGCTCATACTCTATTCCCCATATCCAAGATAATTCCAAGCGGCAACCAACCATTGTTTTGCATCTTCATCGGTCCATTTTCTATTTCGGAATAGATAGAGCATGTCACTTACTTCACACCATTCCGTGTGATGACCATCTTTAATTTCATTATACAAGTATATTATTGCCTGCTTTACCGTTTCAGTCCATGTGCTATATCCAGTTATCACATTGTTAGGCACATGATACACAAGGCACTCCACTAAAAACGATGTTATCTTATCACCATCTGTTTTTTTGTCCTCAACCATCTCATTTTTGATATGCTTCATTATACGAACAAGTTTCTTATACTGATAACTCGTATTATTATTCTTGACTATGCCATTTGCCTTATGTCTTTTAGGGTAGTTTTTTACTATCTCTCCTGTCTTAGCTTGAAGCCAAACACCCTCTATGTACTTGTTGGGATCCAGGCTATTCTCATAATAATAGTTTCTTAATTGAAAAGACGGAACCACATCTGCTTTTACATGATAGGTATTTTCATCTATTTTAAGAGACTTGTTTCCGTCATAAACATACTCTGTTCTAAATTTATCTTGGAGAGCTTTTTTCACCAAGTTACGATACTCTTGAAAAGTAAAATCCGATGCTTTAAACCCGTAATCTTCTCTCCCTTTTCCTTGAGCATAGTCTGTGTGAAATGTATCTCTAAGCATAACACAAACATCCACATCGCTTTCCGAACGAACGTTAGTGTTATTTGCATAGGATCCCTGTATAAAGATATCAATATCCATCGTTTTTAATTCATCGCAAGAATTGATGGCACTTCTAATCATTTTAATGGTATTCTCTGCTCTCTGTTCCTCTGTTTGAGATAGCGGAGCTGTCCAATTTTGAAGTGTTTGCTCTGAGTATTTCATAGAATTTCTCCTACACACCATATTCAACCAAGAATAATTCTTGTAATTTCAATGTCTTTGATTTTCACATCTCAGCCAATCCTTAGATTGTTGCCTGCTGCTCACCGCGTAGAGGTGTGTGATTATTAGAGCAGCGAGAGCCACGGTTTTCCATGGCCCTAGAGTCAGGGCACCACCAGAGACACAGTCAGTCTCATTTGCCCCATTATATCACAATTTCATCCAGTTTTACAGACGCTTTCTTGCCTTCATCACCGCACAATACATCAATCCTCCGAGCACTCCACCTACCGTGTTGTAGAAGATGTCTGATAGCTGGAACGTTCCTAGCCGTAGCAATAATTGCAACAGCTCAATGCTTATCGAGAAGATGAACGCTATCTTTCCGCTTTGCCACAGTATCTTCTTCCAGCCGTTTCCTATCTTCTCTCCAAATGTCCACATCACTACCGAACTAAACGGCACCATCATGATCGCGTTCTCGATGCACTCGGTGGTCAGCTTTTGCTCACCGTTCACAGTTTCCCAGATTCCCCAACCGCCCATAATATTGGATAAAGGATTCATCCACAGATCACGGTTTAACAGGGTTCGGAACAGAACAAGTGAGGTCACAAAGGCCAAGAAAAATAGTTTTCTAAAGAACACGCTCTCTTTGAACATCTGATACCATGTCACTATGGCGTTCTTCCAGCCTTTGCCAGCTGCGGTAGGCTCATACGCATACAGATAGAAAAACATAACCAAAAAGGAAAGAAGAAGCGAAAAGCCAAACGGCTCATATAGCGCAGTCAGGATGTTTGTGATGATCTTTCCGAGTAAATCAATCGTTTCTTTCATCGTCGTTTACAAATCGCTGAACAAATCAGCCTTATACACGCCATTCTCCAGCATCTTTTTAAAGCTATCCTTTACTGCTGCAACATCCTCATGGTAGGTCATTCCGTACCAGGTGTCGTTAGTCTTCAAAACCTTTACGGACATCTTGCCCTTCTTCAGCAACTCTCCAATAAAGATCGGAATCAGATACTCGGCTTTCAAAGGATTGCCCAGGACTTCTTTCTCGAAGAACTCTCTGAAGCCCTTTTCCAGTACATCCAGAAAATCTGGAGTCAGGCCCCACATGTTCATAGAAACCAGAGAATTCACATCAACAGCTACACCGTCTGCCTCTGCTCCATCTGCAGTCTTTACGATGTTCTTGGTCTCCACAACTTCCGTCAGATTATTCTGCTCATCCATCTTGCAGATACCACGAGTCACACCGCCGTTATCAGATAGCGTGTTCTTCAGAACGAAACCAGCCATGCAGGACTTGCCGCCATTCACCAGATACTCATGAACCGCCTTGAAGCCTTCCTTTCCATAGTAATCATCTGCATTGATCACAATGAACGGAGTATCAATCACATTTTTCGCTGCAAGGACGGCCTGACCAGTCCCCCACGGCTTTGTCCGGCCTTCCGGCAAAGTTCCCGGGATGTCGTTGATATCCTGGAAAGCGTAGTCAATAGTTACATTATGAGAAGAGCAAATGGAGGCAATGCGATCACCGATGACCTCTTTGAACTCTTTCTCGATATCCTTGCGGATGATAAATACTACATGATTGAATCCAGCCTCAATTGCATCATGGATTGAATAGTCCATGATAATATGCCCAGCATCATCCACCGGCTCCAACTGCTTAATTCCCGTTCCGAAGCGGCTACCGATACCAGCAGCCATGATAAGTAATGTTGTGTTCATCGTTTTTTCCTCTTACTATCTTTTACTATCTTTTATTCCACAGTCACACTCTTGGCGAGGTTTCTCGGCTTATCCACATCCAGACCCTTGGCAACAGATACATAATAGCCAAGCAGCTGCAACGGAATCACTGCCAGACTACCAACAAAGTGCTCGTCCACCTTCGGAACATAGACCGTAAAGTTTACCTGATCTTCGATTTCATACTTGCCATATGTAGTCAGCCCCATCAGATAAGCACCACGGCTCTTGCACTCCAACATATTGCTGATAGTCTTTTCATAGAGTTCGCTCTGAGTCAGCACGCCGATAACCAGCGTTCCCTGCTCAATCAGACTAATGGTTCCGTGCTTCAGTTCGCCAGCAGCGTATGCCTCAGAGTGGATGTAGCTGATTTCTTTCAGCTTCAGACTTCCCTCTAAGCAGACAGCATAGTCAATGCCACGACCTACGAAGAACACATCATGTGCATTGGCATACTTTGCTGCGAACCACTGGATGCGCTCTTTATCTTCCAAAGTTTTCTGCATCTTCTCCGGGAGAGTCAACAGTTCAGAAATATAGTAGCTGTACTGCTCTTCAGTGATTTTTTCTCTAACCTTCGCAAACTGAACCGCCAGACAATACATAGCCGCCAATTGTGCACTGTATGCCTTAGTCGTTGCAACAGAGATTTCCGGGCCTGCAAGGGTGTAGAGCACTTTATCTGCTTCGCGGGCAATGCTACTACCGACCACGTTGACGATTGCCATTGTGGTAATGCCCTTCTCTTTTGCAAGTCGCAGTGCAGCCAGTGTATCTGCCGTCTCACCAGACTGGCTGACAACGATCACAAGTGCCTTCTGATTGAGTGGCATTTTACGATAGCGGAACTCAGATGCAAGTTCCACACGCACCGGGATGTCTGCCATATCTTCCAGTACATACTGAGCAGCCATGCCCACATGCCATGCGGAACCGCAGGCAACAATATAGATCTGCTCGAAGTTCTTGATCTCATCCTCAGTGATCTCCACGCTGGACAGATCGATGGCACCGTCCTTGATGACAGAGTTCAAGGTATCTTGGACAGCTTTCGGCTGTTCATGGATCTCTTTCATCATGAAATGCTCAAAGCCGCCCTTTTCCGCCGCCTCTGCGTCCCACTTAATCTCTGTCGTCTGCTTCTCGATTTCATCACCGTTCAAATCGTAGAAGTGAGCCTCACCCGGAACGAGCCTTGCGAACTCAAGATTGCCGATGTAGTACACATTGCGAGTGTATTTCAGAATTGCAGGGACATCCGAAGCTACATAGGTTTCGCCATCCGCAACACCAATGATCATCGGGCTGTCCTTACGTGCCACCCAGATTTCGCCTGGATAATCACGGAACATCAGCTCAAGAGCGTAGGAGCCACGAACACGAACCATCGTCTTTGCAATGGCATCGATTGGGCCGAGGTTATACTTTTTATAATAATAGTCCACCAGCTTGATGACTACTTCAGTATCCGTCTGACTATAGAACGTATAGCCATGCTTCAACAGCTTTTCTTTCAGTTCAGTATAGTTCTCGATGATACCGTTATGTACGCCAACAACCTCAGACTCTACTGTACCTGAACCAGAACGGGTGCAATTACCTGAAACATGCGGATGCGCATTGGTTTGACTCGGCTCACCGTGGGTAGCCCAACGAGTATGGCCAATACCACAGGTTCCTTTTAATGCCTTGCCGCCATCTGTTTTCTCGATCAGATTGGACAGGCGTCCCTTCGCTTTCACGACTTGTGCCAAATTTTCTCCGTCACGGACAGCCAGTCCGGCTGAGTCATATCCTCTATATTCCAGTTTTGACAGACCATCCAGCAGGATCGGTGCTGCCTGTCGATTTCCAGTAAAACCAACGATTCCACACATAGGTTTATCCCTCCCGTTATTTAATCTATTATACTTTCCCTTTTACGCAAAACGACTCCGGATAATTGCCAGAGTCGTCATTGACTTTACGCCTTATATCCCTTTTCGCAAATCACGTTGACCACTTCATCAACATACTTCTGGCATGTATCGTGGTCAGGTGCTTCCACCATAACACGAACCACCGGCTCAGTGCCGGACTCACGCACCAGAATACGGCCGGTATCGCCCAGAGCCTCAGCAACTTTAGACACTGCTTCCTGCACTGCCGGATCATTCTGAGCAGCCTTCTTATCAGTTACACGGATATTCTCCAGCACCTGCGGATAGATCTTAAGCGGTGCGGCCAGCTCACTCATAGGCTTCTTCTTCGCCAGCATGACCTCCATCATCTTCAGACTGGTCAGGATGCCGTCACCGGTGCTGGCATATTTGGAGAAGATGATATGACCACTCTGCTCGCCGCCAATGCGGCAGCCGTTCTTAGCCATGTACTCATAGACGTACTTGTCGCCCACAGCGGTCTTGGCGTAGCCGATGCCCTTCTCATCGAAAGCCTTATACAGGCCAAAATTGGACATAACCGTGGTAACGACGGTATTGGTCAGCAGTTTGCCACGCTCCTTCATGTAGCAGCCGTAGATGTACAGAATGTGGTCACCGGTGATAACATTGCCCTTCTCGTCCACACACAGGCAGCGGTCAGCGTCGCCATCGTAGGCAAAGCCAACATCCAAGCCCTTCTCCACTACGAACTTCTGCAGACCCTCAATGTGGGTAGAACCTGCGTTGTTGTTGATATTCGTGCCGTTCGGTTTGTTATTTATGACATAGGTATCAGCACCCAGGGCATCGAAAACGCTCTTAGCGATATTCCAGCTGGAACCATTGGCGCAGTCCAGGCCGACCTTGACACCTTTGAAGGAATAGATACCCAGAGAGATCAGATAACCCATGTAACGATTGCGTCCGGCCACATAATCCACAGTGCAGCCGATATGCTCACGATGAGCAAAAGGAAGTTCCGGCCAGTCCTTGTCAAAGACATGGAGTTTGCCATCGATGTAGTCCTCCACCAGCAGCAGGGTCTCCTCCGGCATTTTCTCGCCGTAGCAGTCGATCAGTTTGATTCCATTGTCGTAGTAGGGGTTGTGGCTGGCGGAAATCATAATGCCACAGTCGAAATCATCCACGCGAGCAATGTAGGCCACGGACGGGGTAGTCGTAACATGCAGCAGGTAGGCATCCGCCCCGGAGGCTGTCAGGCCCGCGACCAGGCTGTACTCGAACATGTACGAACTCCGACGAGTATCCTTGCCTATGACGATACGGGCAGGGTCGGTATCACCATTGCGCTCACGGAGAGCATTATAATACCAGCCTAAGAAGCGACCAACCTTATAGGCGTGATCCGCTGTTAATGTAATTCCGGCTTCACCACGGAAGCCGTCCGTTCCAAAATACTTTCCCATTTTTCGTTATTCCTTTACTTTTTTCTTTCCCACCATCCATGGCGCAACTCTTACAACAGCCTCATATACCATACTGCATATTGCCATCGTAATAGCTACCACTACCATGACCAATAAGAAGTTTTCTCTCACTACATCTGTTCCCATGTGCAGCGAAATTGACACGATTTTTAGCATCCCTCCACATAGAATCACCATCAAAAACCAGTTTTATTTTTTTATCATTCTGATAATTTTACTGGAAGCACTGTTTTTCAGCATAAACACACACACAAAATACACCAAAACAGCTATTACAATCTCAACAAGCAGTCTCATCCATACAGCTTGTCCAAAAAATAGTTTATGGCATAAAACAAGCGTGAGCGACATGACGAACGCTGATGTTAATATTGAAAAAACATCTCTACAACACATATTGACTTTAATCGTTCTTCTTGTTGCTACAATCATGCTTATGGATACAGTAAATTCAGCTACGACGGAGGCAATCGCAGCTCCGTTTTGCGTAAAAGTAGGAATTAGCAGGTAATTTAATACTGTATTGACGACTGTTCCAATTAAGACACAAGCTAAATAACTTTTTTCTTTACCAGCGGTGAGCAACAGCTGACAAAAAACCCCACCAGACAATGGCATCAATACAATAAGAATTGATAAAATTCTAATCGTACTAATAGCCGGCAAAAACTCAACGCCAAAAAGCACTTCCACAATTTGGTCTGCGACCAATATTATTCCACAACAACACGGTACAGATATTAAAAAAGTTACGTTGAGAAACTGTCTTGACAACTTTTTTATCTCACTTTTATTATCCTCGCTAAAAAGATAACTAAATCTAGGCATCAAAACAGCGGAAATACCTGTTAACGTATTTGCAGCAGCTTTAACAATTTTCGTAGAATTAGAATAGTATCCTACGCTTGTAGCATTAGACATCACTGTAAGCATTGACACATCAAGTAAAGAATATATCTCAATGGCGATAACAGAAACGAAAAACGTCATAATAGGTCTAATGTGTTTTTTCAAGGAGATATTGCAAAAGCTTAATTTCACATACCTTTTTAGATTGATAAAATTCAAAACATAATTTCCAATGCTACCGAAACAAATAATCAAAGCATATGCAACTAAATCACTTTTTCTTCTGACAAAAATAAAAAGCAACAAAAGGGATACTATTTTTATAACAAAGCTACGAATCATAATATATTCATATTCTTCATAGCCTTGATAAACCCATTCAATATTGATGACATTAAATACGATAATACTAGAGAAAATCAATGCCAGTGCCGTATTCGAATTATTAATCTTAAAACAGAATACGGTGATCAGATATACAACGGTTGCTATAATGGAGGATATTAAATTAATCGCAAAAAGTTCCGAAAAAGTTTTGTTACAACTATTTTCATCTCTTTTTGATTGAGCAATTGCTCTTACACCATAAGAAGGGATTCCTAGCGCAGCTGCCATGCTAAAATAAGTCGCCAAGTTTTGTGCTGAGGAAATTTCTCCAATTCCTGCCGCTCCTAAAACTCGTGATATATAAGAAACCGTCACTAGAGGAAAAACGACGGATAACCCTTTATTAATCATGCTAAAAGCCGAATTTCTTGAAACTGATTTTCCCATTGACGATTACCCCCTTTCACATAAAGATTACTTTTTAATCACGATAAGACTCTATCAATGATGGAATTGATATATGTGCTATCATTATCATAAACATCTGAACAAGTTTTCACGCCACTCTCATTAACATACTTTCCTTCAATGGTTTCCCTTAAAATTGCATGTCTTAGATACCACATATATTCAACATCAACATGTCCAATATCGACAAATTGATATCCCTCATCACACAACTGCGACGCTAGAATAGAAGCTGTAGGTCCTAATGCACCTAAAATCAACGTATCCTTTTCCACATTCAATCTTATTGAAGATTTTATAGCTTCTAGCTTGCTATATGCATTTTCGGCCGGACAAATAATCCGCTTTATAGAAGTTGCATTATCAAACAAGTCGTTGCCCATCCCCAATTTTGTTTTTTCGCCTTCGACGATAACTACATCTCTTTTATCCCATATTCTCTTCAACAAATCGAAGATCTTGGCACTATAATTTCTATCTCTATAATCAATATATGGTCTTGTTATGCTCGCATCACTATACACCCTGTTTACATCCATAAATTTCACTAGTCGGGAAAGAAAATTGGCACGAATAATTCTCCAATGCATTTTCGCATAAAGATTGCATTTGGATGAATCAAACACTCCGTGAGGAATTCCAACTAATAAGTTTTTATTATCGCTTTTAAATGCCAAAGTTAAATCGCTCGCAAACTCAGCTGAATAGTCTTGAAAGGAAACCATACTCTCACCTGACATCCACATAAACTCTCCATCACCAAATCGGCTAAGTGATTTCCGCTCCTTGACAATTAATGACACTGTTTCTTCGTCCGAATAGAATTTAATATCCGGAATTTGAGACTTAACATTTAATGCTTTTAAGTATTCCGGAACAGTTCTTATCACTTCATAACCATACACTACCTTATCAGGTAATAATTTTTTTATCTTTTTTTTCCATGTCATTTGAGTATTTCCCCTTCCTGAATTCTTTGCATTTTAATTCCGTAAAGCAATACAACTGTTGCCAGAAAGTCCGATGAAAATGTTATTTCAACTGTCGCCAGCGAGACAAACACATATATCAGCGCCGTTAGCGATCTGACGTCGCTGTAGTTTATCTTATAATCATTCTTCGGTCGTTTCATTGCAATGCATAACCACATAACTAGCAACACCGTTCCAAAAATTCCTATTTGCTGTATCCACTCGAATACACCATTCTGTGCATCTACTATTCCATACCTCATTAACACCTCATACCCCGTACCATATCCAAATCCCCAAAGCCAGTGACCCTTCATGATATTAGGAAGCATTGAATAGATCACAGTTCTAAATGTTAATGTAACATCTTTACCTAGTAATTGTGTTATGACATATGTAACCACACTGTTAGAAAGAATCACCTCAACAAAAACTACAAAAAGCAGACTTGCCATCAAAGCGACAAAAAAAATCTTACCGCTTAAAAAGAGACCAATATTTTTTTCATTCAGCCATAAAAACAGCAGCAATGCAACAGTACCCACTATACCAGTAGCCGCCCCCAATTCTATAGACATTGTCATTGTCATTATAAAAAATAAAACTAGAATTGCATTATTAAGTGAACTTTCTCTAACTGTTCGCAGTCTAACATTTTTATCAGCAATGAAAAATGAAATAAGATAAAAATGCATATAAACCACTTGAAATTTTGTTCCTACAAGAAACACATTTCCTCCATATTGTAGATGAATAGTTGTAAACAGTATCAAAAAATCGGTAGCTATCACAACTAATAGGGTCATTCGATAAAAAACCTTAATTAGATTCTGCATTTCCTCTCGTTGACAAAACATTTCCACAGTTAACACAAATTCCACTAATGTTGCCGTAAAGACAATAGCTGCCAAAAACGGATTCCTATCCGTGTTGCCATTCCTATTAATATACGATACGATCAGTGTCGCTATACAAAAAAGGGCTATGCCGACATTCAGTCCTCGATAAGTATTCCTAGACAAAATCTTAATATTTGATGCTATCATCATTGCTACTACAACAAGGAGGAAATACTTTATGGGATTGTATGAAATATATGTTGTTGAAAAAAAGACAAGTAAATATACTAATACAGCATGTATTGTTGAAATTTTAATCTTCATTTGCTTTGTTCCTTTACGCAATTAGTACATTTCTCAAAACATTTTTCTATAAACTCATCATAGGAAGAAAACATTGCTTTATGTGCACTCATGTATTTAACAGTATCCAATTCATTTTGGCATAATGCGATTTTATTTCTAAATACATCATTTTTTTGTGCCTCTTCAGCCGTTTCAAATAGCATAAAGTACTCATGGAACACTTCTTTCCCGGGTCTTTTTCCATATCTATCAAAATACTCAACAGCAAGTTTTTTGGCTTCATTGAATTGTGCCCGTTCTCTTTTTTCATAATATTCATCTATTGACATAATTCGTTTTGCCGGCACACCTGCATACACGCAATTGTGATCACAATTAGAAGTGACAACGCTCCCTGCACCAATAATTACATTGTTACCAATTTCAACATTTCTGGTTATAACAGTGTTCATCCCGATAAACACATTATCCCCAATTTTCACCGTTCCACTTGCTCCTAATATTGCTCCTTTTTCTGTTTTTAAAACTGACCATGCATAATCATGAGTTAATATTTTCACGCCTTCAGTAATTCGCACATGATCTCCAATCGTTATCATCCACGGGTACTGCTCATCAATTAGCGTCTTTGTCGGGACATATATAATGCAATCGCTTCCAATTTTCATTCCTATTGATCTTAAGTGTTCAATATAAGATGATGATTCTGCCTTATACCCATAAGCGGCCTTTCTCAAAATGCTTTTGATATTCACTTTAGCAATCCTCCTTAATTTCGTTGCTATCATACTGCATTGCTACAAAACCAATTGCCATTCCAAAATAAATTATATAAGCTGTATCCACTCGAATCGCTGAGCTGTGCCACATCAAAAAAATCATAGCAACCGTGAAAATAGCACTTGTTATCATATACGGCCGACTCGCATTAGAATACCTTTTCAATTTTGCCAATAATGTAATAATCAATGTAACAAAGAAAAACACGTACAATCCAAAACCGCCAATTTCGCATTCCAAATACGTCCATTGATTTGTAAACCACCGATAATTATAATCTCCATAAGCTCTGTAAAAGTCACTCTGAAAAAACGAAAATGCAGATGTGTCACAATTACCAATACCCAAACCACTCTTTAATCGGAGTTCTCAGGAATAAATTATTAATTACTTGAAATGATCCGACACGTGGAATTCTATACCCCTCATCAAAAGTTGCAGTTGCATAATCCATAAAATTCTTTTTATTAAAAAGAATATTCAACATATCCGGTGCCAAACGATCAACCAAATTGACAACAATCACAAAGCCCAGTAATAAACCAACTAGAATAGCTAGTTTTCTAACTGTAAAACCTTTTTCAACATATTGATTAATCAGTGCTGACAAAATAATGCATAACACCGCCAGCATTAACATCATCTTTTCCTCAGCCATTGCACCTAGCATAAATGTAGCCGCAATAATAAACGCAAACTTTTTGAATGTAGTCTTTTTAGCAAAATAAAGACTTGAGTAGAAGCATAAAAGCAACAAACAGAATAGATTTAAGCCACCGCCTCCCCAAAAAATTCCTCCTCCAAAATCATCGCTAAAAAGCCCAAGGACAAAATACTTATATATACCAACAAGCGTATTAAATATTTGCGTTGCAAAATAGAATCGAATCACTTTTTCGACATCATCAAGTGTAAAAAAAAAAAGAATTACTCCAAAAAATAATATATAATAACGGCAGAGATTTCTTATTCCCCAAAAAACGAGCAACGGTTTTACAAAATTTATTCCAGCGCCAACCATTAAAATCAGAAAAAGTGCAATTAAAATATAGAGAAGAGGGGCGCATCGATTTTTAATCTCCTTAATATACTTTGCTTCAAAGTAAAGTAACATCAAATTCAAAACATCACACAAATAAAATGTTGAAAGACTAATACCAAACAAACTATACGCTGCAGAGAACACAATGCATGCGTATAGTATCCAAAATATGCACTTCTTTGGTGTAACTATAAACAATTCTCTTCTCTCTTCGCATGCTTTTATCTCCCTAGATATTGTTGAACCCTTATCAACACGATAGTACCGAAACTCATCTTATGTTTAATACAAAAATGAATCATTCTTCTTGCTCTTGAAAAACTAGCATCTGGTACCATCCGTACAATTTCTTGAACCATCTTATTTGCACACATTTGGGAAATCGAACGACGGATTTCCTTAACACCAATTTCTTTTACGCAATTGACTTCGCTTTTCATACAAGCAAGCAAGTTATCCAAAAAAGGTCTTTTAATCCTATATCTTACTTCATCGCTATAAACATCTGCTGCGCATAATTCTTCTAAATGCAGTTGAAATGCGACAAGCTTTTCAAAGCGATCCGGCTTATATACATGTGTGAGCGACTGGTCATTTTCGCAATAATAATAATATGCCTTCTGTACAACATTAACACAATGTACATTCGGCATGAGTTTCATTAGCGAATACACATCTTCACTAATATACTCTCGTTCAGAGACAAAATGGAAGTTACATTCTACCAATAGTTGTCTTCTATATAAGCAACTCCACGCGCTCATTAACAGGTCACTGGCTGTTCCCGTTTTAGGATCTGTACAAATCAGCTCTGGTAAGAATTGTGATAAAACTTCTTTACCTTCATACTTTTCCAACGGTGTTTTTGGAATAAATGTTCTGGTGATATTTCCCTGTCTATCAACGTCATGATGTCCAAATTCAATCAAATCAGGATTATCGGAAATTATGACCGTATATAATTCTTCAAACAGTCTTGTATCAATATAGTCATCGCTATCAAAAAAAGCAATATAATCTCCAGTAGCAACATCTAAGCCAGAATTTCTCGCCTCACCCAGACCAGCATTTTTTTTATGTACAACCTTAATACGATCATCAACTCTTGCCCAATTATCACACATTTGTGGGCAGCTATCCGGAGAGCCATCATCAACAAGAATAATTTCAAGCTTTTTGTAGGTCTGATTCATGACACTATCAAGGCATCTATTCAGATATTTTTCCACATTATAAATTGGCAGTACAACACTAAATTTAATTTTTTCTTCTATTTGATTCATCATATTCTCCTCATAGATGCGCTAAACTGTATTTTTCATATAGCAGTACTACAATTACATATCATTAACAATAACTCTATACTTTTCATCCCATGTTAGCTTACTGTTCACATATTTATAACCATTCAGGCCCATCTGCTTTGCTAGTTCTTTGTCTTGTCCCAGTGTTACAATTGCTTTGCAATAGTCTTCCTTGATTTTGTCAAGTGCCTGTTCTGTATTTACAAATACACCGCAGTCAACTTCTTTTAGCAGCCTACAGAAACTTGTATCAAATGCAACTATTGGCACTGCATATGCCATTGCCTCGAGCAACACATTTCCACTTGTTTCTCTAAGACTCGGCAAAACAAAAACATCAGCCTGCTGATATGCTTCAGCAATTTGATTCAGCGGGCGATTACCCATTAATTTTACATTTTTTCCAATACCACTATCTGCTATTTGTTTTTCAATTAATGCACGATCATCACCATCACCAAAAATCAAGAGTTCCCAATCCATATCGGCAGGCATCAGAGAAAGAGCGTCAACAAGAAAAGCTATTCCTTTTTTTCCAATCAATCGTCCTACAAAAACAATTTTGAGAATATCGTTTTTTCTTTTCTGAATAGGAAGATTTTTGTATTCATCTCTTAATGCCAACTCTGGCATTAATGGCACATCTTTTCCTACGATGCGAGAAATTTGTTTTTGAGTTTCATTATTTATGCAATATATCTTATAATATGAGCGCAGTGCTTTCTTATAAAATGGATTCCATGAGCAGCTTTTATTAACAAATTCTCTAAATGCAGCAGCAAGTTGATTTTTTTCATAGACCTTCAATGGCTTAGGTGTTACCTGAGCACCTCCCATTGGCCCCCAAATCACCTTTGCACCTTTAGCTTTATATAACTCACTTGGGATTCTGTAATCATTCATAGTAACATGATGAATTACATCAAAACGGATTCCTGAATGTTTAACCCAAAGCCATGCCCAATGCTGCCATAAAATATAATACATATGATGAAAAGCGGAATGCTTTTCTCTGAACCAGTTAAGTGCATTAGGGACATCAACAATAGCCAATTCGACATGCTGTATATTAAATTCTTTAAGTCCTTTTCTTGTGTCCTTCTCATTGAATTTCTTGGTAAGAAGGATTATTCTATCGCCTTCTTTATAGTTTTTCTCATACTGTAAAACCCAATTCCAGCCAATGCTATCCTCTGATCCCTTATAAGGATTCACACTATATGCAGAAATAAGATAATTCATCATTTCACCTCCCAAGAATCAACGTTGAAAGAATTCGATTATTTCTAACGATGTATTTCGACAGAATTATCGGAGCTACCAATCCAAAAATCAGCATCATCCAAGCATATACTAAATAATCAAATCCTAAGATTTTTCCACATACAACAAAAATCGCTTGCTGCACATAATACCCAATCATATATATATCCATTCCATAATCACCTAGCACCATCCACAGCTTTTCTCCACAATGGCAATGCTCGACCCATATGGCAATGGTAAAAAGCAGAAACACACCAATGATAGTTACTACAGTCGCTAAGAACCAAGACTGAGACTCGTAGATTTTAACAAATGCAAGCATCATATATCCTACGGAAACAACCGCTATTACCACTATTCCTTTTGCTGACATCAGTAGTTCGGAATTCTTTATTTTTTTATAAAGATATTTTCTCGCAATACTTCCTGCAAAATAAATCCAGGCATAGCTGAAGAAAAATCCCACAATATAGCCGAATTGTTTGAAGACAACTGTGTTTAACACATATACCACAAACATAACACTCGCTAAAACTGTACGACTCACACCATCAAATAGGATTCCAAAAATAGAAATAACAAACAAAGCATACAGAAACCAAAGACCACCATTCGGATTGTTTCTTCCAATTAAAACATCTACTGCAAGAGTAGAATAATTAAGTGGATTCCTTGCAAATGCTCCAAATAATAGCTTAAGCACTGCAGTGACTACTGTTAAAAAGAAATAGGGCACCATGAGCCGCTTAGCTTTATTTACAATCGCTTGTTTCTTTTCACTAAAGCTACGTCTTTTCTCGCCCTCAAGAAATCCACTAATAAAGAAAAAGGCTGGCATATGAAAACAATAAACAAAACTTTTCATAAAGCCCAAAATAGTAGGTGTCTCCGTCGCATTAAACGAGTGACCAATGACAACGCAGAGCACAGCCATTCCACGCATTATATTTATTTCATTAAAGTATTGTTTTTTTCTTTTTTCCATCGTCAAACCTTTCTCTCTCTAAAATTGTTCTAACAAATTGACACCCATTCACTTAACCAATCGAATTACTGTGCTTTATTCCATCGGGCATATAAGAGCAATCCACCCGGTATGCACACCGTTGCAAGAATTTTATGTCTTGATTTGCGAATCAGATTGACAACCTTGACTCCCGCAAATCTCCCATATACAATATACTGTAGTCCACCCTTGATTCTATATCTTGTCTTTAAGTCGGACTCCATGAATTCCTCGGCTCGATGCATACACCCAACTGGCGATGCAATATTATGCTTACGCCGATTATTGGTTAATCCATCTTCAAGATAATTTCCGACGTAAATGGCTTTATTAATATGTACCATCTCATATTTTCTAGCCATTCTAACCCAAACAAGATCCTCCCCAAGGAATTTCTCATTCGGATATTCGGGAAAAGGGAATTCCTTTAAACAATGTGTTTTGAACACCTCTGCTTTATCTGCGCCGGTGTCATCACCGTTTACACGCACGTCAATATAAGAACCTATTTTTTCATCTACATCAAACTTCTTGCCATTGACTTTACCATCAGGGAATGCTCTAAGAAACGCATATCCACAGATATTATTCTGTGACCTGTATTTCTTGTGAATCTTCAGTATCGACTCAACTGCATCATCTGTCACACAGTCATCTGAATCAACTATAAAGGTAAGTTCGCTGCAAATGGTCTGTATTCCTACATTTAAAGCAGTATGTTTTCCACCATTACTTTTATAGATATATCGTATTGGAAAATCACTTTTTTCTTGTAACTGAGTAATTAGATTTTTCGTACCATCAGTACTTCCGTCATCAACTACAAGCCACTCAAAATCTTTTACAGTTTGCTTTTGCAGCGAATCCCAGAGGCTTCGTAATACCCCTTCACGATTAAAAGTGGGTGTTAAAACTGTTATCATCATAGTTATTGTTTTCCTTATTTATTCTCCATCTGCTGTGCGATATCAGCATCCACGATTTCCTCGCCGGTCTTATGCTTCAGCTGCTCCTTAGAAGCTTCACTCAGACCGTTGTTGATCACGCAGTTCATATCGCAGGTGCTGCACTTGTCCAGATCCTCTTTGGTAACTTTGCCATCACGGTAGTCACGGCAAATCTTCAGTTCGTACATGCTATACGGATGCTTAGTGAAGAGAGCCTTAAACTTGTGAATCAGAACCCAGGTAGCAGGCTTCCAGATGTACTTATGCATCGCCGGAGAAACAGAACCAATCATCCAGCAGTCACGGTCACAGCAGCGAACCTTTGCACGAACCTTCTCTGCCTCCGGGCTGTTCCACAGCTCGTCCCAAGTCTGATTGTTCAGGTTGCCCATGACCTCTTTATCCTTGGTACCATTGCAAGGCATAACATCGCCATACGGATCGATGAAGAAGGTATCGAAGCTCATATCGCAAGGCAGCAGACGCTTCTGGCCGTAGATGTAATTGATCAGACCGTGGTTAAAGTAAGCACGGAACCACTTCTTCGGGCTGTTGCTGCGGAGCAGTTCGTTGACCAGATTCTCAAAGTTCTTGGCTACCATCGGACGGTCATGGATGATGTTTTTGGCCTCAACGAAGTAGAAGCTGTTGTGCAGAGAAGCCGTTGCGAACTCCATGCCCATTTCGTTGGAGATTTTGTACAGAGGAACCAGATCAGGAGCATTTTTGTCCTGAACAGTCATGCCGAAGCCGACATCCTTCATGCCCATCTCACGCAGCTTCTTCAGCGTGCCATACCCACGCTGGTAGCCGTTCTGCAGGCCACGAATTTCATTGTTGGTCTGCTCTAGACCCTCGATAGAGATACGGATACCGATCTGCGGGAACTCCTTGCACAGATCAACGATACGATCGGTGAAGAAACCGTTCGTGGAAATAACGATACGATCAGACTTCTTGTACAGTTCACGCACGATATCTTTCAGGTCGGTGCGGATGAACGGCTCACCGCCGGTGATGTTGGTAAAATACATCTTCGGCAGCTTCTTAATGGTCTCGATGCTGATTTCCTCTTCCGGCTTGGAAGGTGCCTTATAACGGTTGCACATGGAGCAACGAGCATTGCAGCGGTAAGTAACGATGACAGTACCATTTAACTTCTTTTCTTCAGACATGATTAACTCTCCTATTGTTTACTCTCTCTTTAAGAATGTTTCGATTTTATTTAAGAACCACTTGGCACATACTGAGAACACAACCGAACCGCAGATTACTGCAACAGCTGTGAAGATATATGCCAGCAGCCCATTTTCAAATAGATGAACAAGGTGTAGCTTCTCAAGCACACGATAAATTACCATGTGGCACAGATAAATCTCGAAGCTGATACCACCGAGGAACTTGGCAACTGGATTGACCAGTACCCCCCCCCGCTTGCATCCGAGGGTATAGACCAGTGCTGCCACACAGAAGAACTGCATCGTGAGCGTATTGCCGCCTAATGCAAAATAAGCAACTGCGGCAATCAACAAAATCGCTCCAGCGAAGACCTTGTACTTCGATGCGAACTCAGCCAGCTCTTTCCGATAGAGGAAGATCAGGCCACCTGCAATAAAGTAAATCGCATCGTAGACGATATTTAATCTAGGAGTAAAGCCAACACTAAGTGCATCTACGATGTGGTTTCCATCAAAGAAATAAACTCCGCACAGGCAGTTAAACACCAGTGCTACAACTGCCACGCCCCATGCTCTCTTCTTATTTCCAATCAGGAAGCAGAAGAACGGGAACAGCATGTAGAACACAAAAATGACTGCCAGTGTCCAGCTCACACCAATAACCGAAATCTTCGCATTTGGCAGAAGTCTCTGACATAAAGTCAAGTTTGCGAAAACCTCAAACAAGGATTCCTTGCTTGGTGAAATCACAAAGTCTAACGCACAAAGCAGTGCAAAGTACGGCCAGATCTTGATGTACCGTTTCTTGTAGAAATCCTCTATGCTGATCTTCTGGTCAATAATTTTCTGGTAATAGCCGCAGCACATGCCAAAACCGCTGACCATCATAAAAAGGAAAACGAGGTTTGTGAAAGATGGTATTAGTCGTTCAAACACAAATCCTCCTATCCCATATTCTCCATTTGCGAGGACGTGCATCAGTGCAATGCCAATAATGGCATATGCCTTCAATCCATCTATTCCCTCATATCGATCCGCTTTTGTAGCCACAAATTCTCTCCTCACATACCAGTCTTACTGGTACACCTTCATAATTTTCTCGTAATACTCATCAATGGTATCGAAGCTGATGTCCTTGCAGTTCGCACTGTACTCTGCACACAGCGTCTTATCCCCCCAGAGCTTCTGGACCTTTTCTTTCAAATCTTTCCCGTTACCGCTCTCAAACAGTTCACCGGTCTTACCAACCTGAATCAGTTCCGGGATGCCGCCGATGTTCGCTCCCAGCACCGGTGTGCCATACATCTGGGATTCCATTACGGAGAACGGGCAGTTCTCATACCACTCAGAAGGATAAATGGAGAACCGTGCCTCACGGATCAGCTTCTCCAGTGCTTCGCCTTTCTGGAAACCAACGTTCTTGATGTTCTTAATACCATTTACTGTCTCTTCCAGCGGGCCAGTACCGGCGAAGATGAACTGCACATCCGGCAGTTCTTTACAGACCTTGATGAGCGTGCCGATACCCTTCTCCTCAGAGAAGCGGCCGAAGTAGAGGACGTAATCCTTCTTCTCCGTCTCTTTCCACTCCACCTTGTCGATGAAGTTGTGCATTGCCACGGTCTTCGTTGCAAACAGCGGATTGCTGTCCATTTTGCTCTTCATGAACTCCGAGCAGCAGATCATGGTATCAATGTACTTGTAGGTGCCCTTCCACTTCCAGAACTCAGCCTCCATCATGCCGATGGCAGATTTCGCCGTGGAACCGTGGATGCACTTGCCTTTCATGCAGTTCACGAAATGGCCGCCGAGGCACTTCTCACAGTTCTGGTGAGTATTCGGATTATTCAGCATGTGGTTCGGGCAGACCAGCTGGTAGTCATGTGCCGTGAAGATGATCTTGCAATCCCTTCCGGTCTCCTTGCGCCACTTCACGATTTCCAGAATGATGGAAGGTGTCAGCTGGTAGTTAAAATTATTCAGGTGACAGACATCCGGCTTGAAGTCGTCCAGAACTTTTCTCAGCTGCACCCGTGCTTCCTTGCTGTAGATGGTCTTGATCGGGTAGGTCAGCTTGCTCAGTTTGCTGCCGCCGTGGAAGTCCATACCAGATGTATAAGCATTGACCCGGTTGCCCACGCAGCGGCCTTCATGCTCCATACCGAAGTACTGAACCTCATGTCCGTGCTGCTCTAGCGCCTCACCCAGCTTAAATATGTAGGTTTCTGATCCACCGTTTGGATATAGAAATTTATTTATTATCAATACTCTCATCTATTATTTTCTCCTGTACAGTTTCATCGTTTCCTTTACAACTTCATCCCAGTTATATTTCTCGCAGATAAAGTCAGCTGCCTGATTCTTCATTTTCATAACCATTTCAGGATGGTCACAGGCCTCTTGCAGTTTTTCTCGCAAGTCCTCTACATCCGACTTTTTGAAAATCAATGCCTTATCTTCCACAACCTCTGCGCACTCTGGAATGTCGGATACCAAACAGCAGTTGCCGTAGCTCATTGCTTCCAGTAGACTTAGCGGCATTCCTTCCAAATCAGACGGCAGCGTGTAGATGTAAGCGTTGCTGTATAGTTCATCCAGCATTGCTCCCTGCACAAACCCAGTAAAGAGAATCCGATCGTCACCCTTCGCCAGTTCTTTCAATTCCTCCATAAAGGAATCCGTATCACTAGAGCCGCCTGCGATAACCAGCTTTTTATCCGTCTTGACATTCTTGAAGGCCTCAACCAGATATCGAATCCCCTTTTCTGGCACCAGACGACCGAGGAACAATATGTAGGAATCTTTCTCCAATCCAAAATGATCCGTGATCAGCTTTGCTTCCCGAACCTCTGGCCGATTGACACCATTAGGGATAAAATGTGTCTCCCTTCCGTAGGTCTCCAAGAAATACTTCTGCACGTCTTTGCTTAGAACAATGATCTCGTCCGCATATTTCACAGCATTCTTTTCGCCGCCACGAATGAACTTGGATGCAACGCTTCCGCGCCACTTCTCGCGATCCCAGTCCAAACCGTGGATAGTGCAGATTACACGCTTGCCAAAAAGTTTTGGTATCCAACAGAAAAAGGCAGGATCTTCTGCATGGATATGCACCACATCGTATCTTCCAAATGCACTACAAAGTGCTGCGAAAAAGGAAGAGCTTACCGCTGCAAGTCCCTTCTTCTCAATGGTCGGAACAACCTTTTGACGGATGCCATCATATTCAATTGTTTTGTCATACTCTGCACCGCTTACATGATGGCCTGCTCTATTGTAGCAAGTTATATCACAACCATTCTGTGCCATTCGGGTGCATAACTCTTTTACAACAATCTCTATCCCGCCTTCACGCGAAAGACGTTTCTGCCCGAAAACCGCAAGTCTGATTTTTTCTTCCATTACTTCTCTCCAACCGTCATTCCATAGTCTCTATTCTTGTCCTAGGCTTATACACAATCCCAGCAGTTCTTTTCCTTAAATTGTCATGCTCATCTTTCACTACTCACCTTTCCTACCTCACAGCACAACAACAAGCCTGTATACAGATTGCAGTAACAATCTATACGCAGGCTCATCCTCGTACCTCCTTATTCTGTTTTCTGCTCTATCAGCTTTCGCTGTGGTGGGTTAAGTATAGAGCGCAACCAGAAGCCACTAACCCCCGAAATCACGCCGGAACGCAACGCACCATGGTAAACAGAAACAAGTTAAGGTAAAAAAGGTCAAGCCGCGCAAACCCGCATGAAATCAGGATTTTTTCTGGTTACTAACATTATTTCACAGGTTCCATGGACGGTAACAACAACTCTTTTTCCAAACATCTTCGGCAGCCATGCAAAGAACGCCGGCCCTTCGGCATGGATGTGCACCACATCGTATTTTCCAAATGCACTATAAAGTGCCGCAAATGCGGAGGAGCTGACTGCAGCAAGTCCACGCCGTTCAATAGTCGGAACAGACTTCTGACGGATTCCCTCGTACTCCGTTTTACCAGCATCGTCATATTCTGCACCACTCACATGATGGCCTGCTCTGTTGTAGCAGGTCACGTCACAGCCATTCTGTGCCATTCGGGTGCAGAGCTCTTTGACAACGATTTCTACTCCGCCTTCTCTCGATAATCGCTTCTGTCCGAACATTGCAATCGCAAGTTTTTTACTCATAAATCTTTCCCACAATCCCACTCGATTTCTTCATCAATATCTCGGCCAACACAAAGAGCGGATAGGCTCGTACACCTGTCCGCTGGCTGTCACCCCACCCTCATGGTCGAGATTTCCTTCTGGATGGCATTGCTGCCACCCAAAAAGATCAGTCGTTCATTCTTCGGGTAAGAAAATATGAACTTCGGGTCGCGGAGCCTTTCGTTCTCTGCCGTCCCCTTGTCCCTATTATGACAGCCGCGTATTATATCTCTAGCCCCACGCCGTTCAATAGTCGGAACAGACTTCTGACGGATTCCCTCGTACTCCGTTTTACCAGCATCGTCATATTCTGCACCACTCACATGATGGCCTGCTCTATTGTAACAGGTCACGTCACAACCATTCTGTGCCATTCGAGTGCAGAGCTCTTTGACAACGATCTCTACTCCGCCTTCTCTTGATAATCGCTTCTGTCCGAACATCGCAATCGCAAGTTTCTTACTCATAAATCTTTCCCACAATCCCACTCAATTTCTTCATCAATATCTCGGCTAACACAAAGAGCGGATAGGCTCGTACACCTGTCCGCTGGCTGTTACCCCACCCTCATGGTCGAGATTTCTTTCTGGTTGGCATTGCTGCCACCCAAAAAGATCAGTCGTTCATTCTTCGGGTAAGAAAATATGAACTTCGGGTTGCGGAGCCTTTCATTCTCTGCCGTCCCCTTGTCCCTATTATGACAGCCGCGTATTATATCTCTAGCCCCGCGCCGTTCAATAGTCGGAACAGACTTCTGACGGATTCCCTCGTACTCCGTTTTACCAGCATCATCATATTCCGCACCGCTCACATGATGGCCTGCTCTGTTGTAGCATGTCACCTGACAGCCCTGCTGCGCCATCCGTGTGCACAGCTCTTTTACCACGATCTCCACGCCGCCCTCTCTCGACCACCTTTTGTGGCCAAAAACAGCAAGCCTCAATTTCTCTTTCATTTTCCCTTTCCTGTCGCTTTCCCCATTTAGGGATCTCATCCCCATACCGTGCCAAACTCCGGCCCGGTTTCCTTTACACCAGAAAAAGCCCGGACGCATTTACGCCCAGGTTTTTGACTGATTTACGCCGCAATTCATTGACATTTTATTTCCAGAATCATCAATATCAATTTCGTAAATGTATTTATTGACACTAAAAATATTTTACCATTTTTTCCTCTGGGGTACAATACTTTGCAGCTGTATCATTGCCTGCATCATGGCTAAGATTTCCGTACTTTATTCCGTCTTTTTGTTGCAACATATTCATTTTAGAAAGGAACTCGTTCCATTGCTTTTTTGCAGCAAAAAAACACCCTTACTCTCACGGAAACCCGCAAAAGGAAGGGTGTTGAACTCGTTATCCTGTTGTCGTACCAATCACAGCATGTTCGTATCAGCAAAGCCAATACTAGTTGTCATTCAGCACGGCACCTCAAGCACTTTTGAGCGTAGAGCTGTGATTAGCAGTTCTCAGCGAAGTACTTAATGGTACGGACCATCTGAGAGGTGTAGGAGTTCTCGTTGTCGTACCAAGACACGACCTGAACCTGATAGGTGTCGTCGTCGATCTTAGCGACCATGGTCTGGGTAGCATCGAACAGAGAGCCGTAACGCATGCCGATGACATCGGAAGAAACGATCTGATCCTCGTTGTAGCCGAAGGACTCAGAAGTAGCAGCCTTCATAGCAGCATTGATGGACTCCTTGGTGACGTCCTTGCCCTTGACGACAGCAACCAGAATGGTGGTAGAGCCGGTGGGAACAGGCACACGCTGAGCAGAACCGATCAGCTTGCCGTTCAGCTCGGGGATGACCAGGCCGATAGCCTTAGCAGCGCCGGTGGTGTTGGGAACGATGTTCTGTGCGCCAGCACGAGCACGGCGCAGATCGCCCTTGCGCTGAGGACCATCCAGGATCATCTGGTCGCCGGTGTAAGCATGAACAGTGGTCATGATGCCGGAGACGATGGGGTAGGTCTTGTTCAGGGTGTTAGCCATGGGAGCCAGGCAGTTGGTGGTGCAGGAAGCAGCAGAAATGACCTGATCCTCAGCGGTCAGGGTCTTCTCGTTGACGGAGAAGACAATGGTCTTCAGATCGTTGCCTGCGGGAGCAGAGATAACGACCTTCTTTGCGCCAGCCTGAATGTGAGCCATGCTCTTCTCCTTGCTGGTGTAGAAGCCGGTGCACTCCAGAACGACATCAACGTTCAGTTCGCCCCAGGGAGCGTCCTTTGCGTCCTTAACAGCGTAGATCTTGATCTCCTTGCCGTCAACAATGATGGAGTCCTCGGTAGCCTCGACGGTGTGCTTGCCCTCGCCGATCTTGCCGCAGAAAGAACCCTGAGCAGTATCGTACTTCAGCAGGTGAGCCAGCATCTTGGGGCTGGTCAGGTCGTTGATTGCGACGACCTCGTAACCCTCAGCATCAAACATCTGACGGAAAGCCAGACGACCAATACGACCGAAACCATTGATAGCAACTCTAACAGCCATGTTAATAGTACCTCCTAATTATTTTACCCATAATCGGATAAATCACGGTATCTTTATTTTAGACCAAAACGCAGAAAGTTTCAAGTGTCTGCCAAAAAATTAACAAGACATTCACTGCATTTTTTGCTTTTGTACGATTTTAATTCCTTTCATTCCCTGCTTTTCGGCAATTGCGCCAACAGAGTGCCAACATTTTTGTCAGCTCTCCCCGTTCAAGCAGGCTGTAACGCACGCTCCGCCAATGCCGCCCACGCAGCAAAGGCCCAGTCCGGCAAAGATCTCCGGCCAGACAGCCGGTGCGGCCCAGCTCAGGCCGCTCATCAAAACCAGTACATAGGGCAGCTGCCAGCACAGGCAAAGTGCAAATGCGGCAAGCCCGGCTGCGCACAGTGTTTTGCCATTGCCCGGCTGCGGGACATGCAGCGCCCGGGCCAACGCTGCCAAAAACACCAGTGCCGCAAGCGCCTGCCACACCGCCGCTGTAGGGGTCACGCGGTGCCAGCTGGAGCTGTTCTCCATAAAGCGCAGCAGCACGTTCCAGTAGAACAGCAGACTGCCCGCCACGGCCAGATACAGCCCGCCAAAGGGCTTTTTCCACTCGTTGGGGCTGAGCCAGCAGCGGCCCATGGTGCTGAGCCACGCGGAGCACAGGCATTCCAGAATGCACCGCACAAAGCCGCCCAGACCGGAAGCTGCGCCCAGCGCGATCTGTGCACCCGCTGCGGCCAGAAAACATACTGCACCGACAAAAGCCAGAATACCGGCCAGCGGCCTGCGGCTACGCACCGCTTCCGAGCGGGAAGGCTGTGTACGGCCCACAAGCACTGCAGCCAGCACCACGATACCCAGTGCCAGATAGCGCCACCACACCGAGCCGACCACGCACAGACCGGTGACGGCATCGGTGCCAAAGGCAAGGTCTGCCGCGCGCAGCACGCCCAGCAGAATGCTCAGGATAAAAACGAACAAAACAGAAGGATTCATCAGCGTTCCTCGATCGGCTTATATTTCTGGCGCACGCCCAGATACTTGTAAGCGGGACGAATGATACGGTTAGCGAATACCACCTCTTCCACGCGGTGTGCACACCAGCCGGGCACACGGGCAATGGCGAACAGCGGGGTGTAGATATCCTCAGAGATGCCCAGCATGTTGTAGATCAGGCCGCTGAACAGGTCCACGTTGGCGCACACCGGCTTGGTGCTGCCCTTTTCCTCGGCAAAGATGCCGGGGGCCAGCCGTTCGATGCTGCACAGCATATTATACTCTTCCTCAAAGCCTTTGTCGTAGGCCAGATGGCGGGCGCGCTGCTTCAGGATCACCTCACGAGGGTCGCTGATGGTGTACACCGCGTGGCCCATGCCGTAGATCAGGCCGGAGCCATCGCCCGCCTGCTTGCGCAGGATGCGGCGCAGATACTCGCGCACCTCATCGTCGTCCTCGGGGTTTTCCACATGCTTGAGGATATCCTTCAGCTGACGGTTCACCATCAGGTTGGCACCGCCGTGCTTGGGGCCCTTCAGTGCACCGATGGCCGCCGCGATTGCGGAGTAGGTATCGGTGCCGGAGGAGGACAGCACACGGGTGGTAAAGGTGGAGCAGTTGCCGCCGCCGTGGTCGGCGTGCACCAGCAGGCACATATCCAGCAGCTTTGCTTCCTCGTGGGTGAACTTCTGGTCCGGACGGTAGGTGCTGAGGATGTGCTCTGCCGTGCTCTGGCCGGGCTTGGGCAGGTGGAAGAACATGCTCTGCTTATCGTAGTAGCGGCGCTTCATCTGGTAAGCGTTCACCATCATGGTGGGCATGCTGGCGATCAGATTGATACTCTGGCTCAGGATGTTCTCCAGACTCAGATCCTCGGCGTGCTCATCATAAGAGTAAAGGCCCAGCACGCAGCGCTGCAGCTTATTCATGATATTGGGCGAGGGGGCGTTCATGGTGTCCATGAAGCCTTCCGGCAGGGCGCGGTGCTCTGCCAGGATCTCACAGAAATCGTCCAGCTGCTCCCGGTTGGGCAGACTGCCGAACAGCAGCAGCCAGATCACCTCTTCAAACACAAAGCGGTCATTGCGGTAGGCCTCGTCCACGATCTCGTTGATGTTCACACCGCGGTAGATCAGCTTGCCGGGAGTGGGGATCACATGGCCTTCCTGATCCTTTTTATAGCCCACAACGTCGCAGACGTTGGTCAGGCCGGCCAGCACACCGGTGCCATCCGGGTTGCGCAGGCCGCGCTTGACCCCAAGACGTTCGCTCGTCTCCGGATCGATGTAGTTGTTGGCAACATATTCCTCACACAAAGTCCGCATCGTGTTCGGGTCCAGCGTTGCCACCTCCGAATGTGCAAAATTCATAAGGGGAATTCTCCTTTCATCCTATTTATATACTTTCTCGCCCACCCTCAATGATGGGTATAATTCTATATTATCGCTTTTGACGAGTAAATTCAAGCATTAACTTCACCGTTCAGCGCACAAAAAGCCGGTTTGGTGCTTTTTTGCGCTTGCACCACAAAAGGCTTTTTCCCTGTTTCGCATCTTTTTTCAGGGTATATCCGGTATTCTGATTAAAAAAACACCGCTGTCGGAGGGTTTGGGACTATGAAAAAGTTTTTTCTGCCAATCTTTGCGGTCCTGCTGGTGCTGGGCAGCATTCTGCCGCTGGCTGCCTACCGGGTCACACGCGCCGTGCTCAGCGGGGCAGAGCCCGCATCTTCTGCCGTATCTTCGCCTGCAGCATCTGCGCAGCCGCCAAATGCCGTGCCTTCTGCGGATGCCGAGACCTTTCTGGTGGAGGATCAGGCCACCGGACAGGTGCTGGAGCTTTCCCGTCAGGAATACGTTCTGGGTGCTGTCGCCGCCGAGATGCCGGTGAGCTGGCCGGACGAAGCGCTCAAGGCACAGGCCGTTGCCGCCCACAGCTATGCGCTCTACTGCCGGGACCACACCACCCTGCAAAGCGGCGCTTGGCTCACTGCCGACCCAGCCCGGCGGCAGGGCTGCCTGACCGAGCCAGTGCTGCGCAGCTACTGGGGCACAGCCTACGAGCAGAATTACGCCCGCCTCTCCGCCCTTATGGACGAGGTCTTGGATGAGATACTTTATTACGAGAATGCTCCCGCCTGCGCCAGCTACTTTGCCATTTCCAATGGGCAGACCGAGGCCAGTGAAAATGTATGGGGTTCCGCCCTGCCCTACCTCATTTCAGTGGACAGCAGCACCGACCGTTCCGCTGACAACTACGAATACACCGTCACCTTTTCCGCAGAGCAGGTACAGCAGGCCCTTGCAGGCTTTGGCATTTCTGCCGACCTCGCCGCGCCGGAAGGCTGGTTCGGCCCGGCAGCGCTGACCAGCGCCGGATACACAAAAACCGTCACGGTCTGCGGGCAGACCGTTTCCGGCACGACCCTGCGCCGGGCGCTGGGCCTGCGCAGCACAAGCTTTACGGTACAGTACCAGAGCGGGAATTTCAGCTTTACCACCCGGGGTTACGGCCACGGCGTGGGCCTGAGCCAGTGGGGCACAAAGGCCATGGCGGAGCAGGGCAAAAGCTATGCCGATATTCTGGCACACTACTACCCCGGCACGCAGCTGCAAGGATGAAAAAGCGGCCCGCACCGTAAAGGCACAGACCGCTTTTCTATTCACTCTTTTTCTTATACCCGCACCATATCCGGGGTGATTTCGGCCAGAGAATGCGCACCGCACATCTGCATGGTGTCGGCCAGCTCACCGGCCAGCTTATCAATGTAGCACTTCACGCCTTCCTCGCCGCCGCCATACACAGCCGTGACGAACGGGCGGCAGATCAGCACGCCGTCTGCACCCAGTGCCAGTGCTTTGAACACATCCACACCGGTGCGGATGCCGCCGTCCACCAGGATCTTCACGCCGGTGCCCTTGAGGGCTGCTGCGATCTCCGGCAGCACCTCGGCAGTGGCCGGGCACTGATCCAGCACGCGGCCTCCGTGGTTGGACACCACGATAGCAGCCGCGCCGGCTTCCTTTGCCTTCAGTGCGCCCTTAACGGTCATAACGCCCTTGACGATGAAGGGGCGCTCGGCCAGCTTGACGATCTCGGCAAGCTCTGCCACGCTCTTGCTGCCTGCGGGCGGAGTCATGTTCTTCAGGAAGGGCAGACCGGCTGCATCCACATCCATGGCCACGGCAAAGCAGCCACTGGCCTTGGCCTCGGCCATCTTTTCCTTAATGGTATCAATGTTCCAGGGCTTGATGGTGGGCACACCGCAGCCGTTTGCTGCGCCAATGGCCTTGGTGGCCATCTCCATAACGGTGGGGTTGGTGCCGTCGCCGGTAAAGGCAGCGATGCCGTTCTCTGCACAGGCGCGCACCAACACATCATTATAGGTCATATCGGTATAGGCTTCGGAGTAGTGCAGGTTCACAGCACCCACCGGGCCTGCAAAGAACGGGTACTTGAAGCTCTTGCCAAACAGCTCAATATGGGTGTCCGGGGTGCCTCCCTCGCACAGGGTGTCCATGTTCACGCGGATCTCGGCCCACTTATTATAATTGCGGATGGCCGTATCGCCCACGCCCTTGGCACCGGGGCCGGGGATCTGGTTTTTGCAGGCCACGCCGTTGCACACCGGGCAGGCCTTGCAGTATTTTCCGATGCACTCGCGCGCATTAGCCAGCACTTCAGGATAAGTCATAATAAAATATCCTCCTTTTATTCCTTTTCTGCAGGGCAAACTCTCTCCGCAGTACTCTCTGCCCCCATCATAGCCCGGTTTTCAGCCGTCGTCAAGGGTTTTGCACAGTTTTCAGTGCAAAGTTCGGAGGCCAGAAACGCAGGCACGTGCTTTTTGAAAAAATACAATTTTTTTCAAAAAAATCCTTGACAAAAGTGCTTCTTTCAGGTATTATAGTGGAGCGCTGAGGGCCACGGCCCAAAACGCAGAACCGAATATGGAAAGATGGCTGAGTTGGTCTAAGGCGCACGACTGGAAATCGTGTAACGTGTCAAAAGCGTTCTGGGGTTCGAATCCCCATCTTTCCGCCAGAAATCCGAAACCTTACAGTTTCGGATTTTTTGTTTTTCCAGCGCTTCTCTGTTCCGCCTTGACTTTTGTCCGCTGTTCCGCTATGCTGAATAAAACATCTGAGGGAGGATTTTTTATGGCATCTTCCAAACGAAAAAAGCACGGCGCGGGCTATGTGATCCTGATCGCAGTGCTCATCCTTGTACTGCTTGCAGTCGTGGCCGCTGTAACCGGGTACAGTCTGGTAGCCCGCCGGGTGAAAGCGCTGCAGGCAGGCGCGGCCTTTACCTTTGATTATGAGATCACATCCACAGCCGATTCCCCTGCCCTTTACACCATCCTGCAAAAGACAGGCTCCACCAAGGGCACCGTCAACGGCCTGTATGCGCCGGACGCACTGCAGCTGAGCATCTCGGCCCCGGATGCCGTTATCCCGGCAGGCCCGCTCACCCGGGTGTATATCAGCAGCAGCGAGACCTTATACGATGTCGGGCAGCTGTACAAAAATATCCGCTCTTCCATCACCGGCAGCTACCCGCTGGCGAGCCTTCTGCTGCCGGACTGGAGCCTTGGCAGTTATATCTCGCAGGCCCAGCTGGCAAGCCTGCTGGGTGTGGACACCACAGCCACCAGCCTGCAGGACATGACCGAGTTTGAGCTGCCGCAGAAAAAGCTGCAGCGCGTACAGCCGGAAAACGCAAAGGACGGCTACCTTTATTTTCAGCTGGATACCGGTGATGCCCGCGCCAATGCACCGGTACTTGTTATCGGGCTGGAAAAGAGCAGGTTCTTTGCGGATGCCATCCCGGTGCACATCCTGCTCACCATCCCGGAACACGGGGTCAGCATCCAGCTCACTGGCACCGTGAGTGCCCAGACCGTGGTGCTCACTGCGCCCACATCCCGCATGAAGGACGAAGACATCCAGACGCTGGTGCAGATCCGCGATACCATCCAGAGCGTGCTGCAGTTCGTGCAGACCGCTGCCAACAGCGTACAGAACGCGGGCTGATCTTTCCGCAAACATCAAAAGCCAGAAACGGCAGCAGTCGTTTCTGGCTTTCGTTCTGTCATTTTACCGGTCGAGGATGCGGCCATCGGTGGAGAAGGTGACTACATTCCACGGGATGAACTTGCCGCTGTTCTTCAGAGCAGTGATGGCAGCGTGCTCCAGCCCGCCGCAGCAGGGCACCTCCATGCGCAGCACGGTCACGCTCTTGATATCATTGCTGCGGATGATCTCGGTCAGCTTTTCGCTGTAATCCACAGCATCCAGCTTCGGGCAGCCGATGATGGTCACATGGCCCCTCATGAACTCCTCGTGGATATTGGCGTAGGCATAGGCGGTGCAGTCGGCGGCGATCAGCAGCTTGGCACCGTCAAAGTAGGGCGCGTTCACCGGCACCAGCTTGATCTGGCAAGGCCACTGTGCCAGCTGGGACTGCATGGGCACTGCGGCTGCGGCAGGTGCGGTCTGCTCACGGTGGAACTGTTTCATCATGCTGCCCGGGCAGCCATGGAACGCCGGTGCGGCGGGCTGTGCCTGCTGCTGGGCGGCAGCGGCCTTTTTCTGCTTGTTTTCCAGCACAGCCTGCTCGTCATAAGCGGCGGCTTCGCGCTCGGTAAAGGTGATGGCACCGGTGGGGCATCCGGGCAGGCAGTCGCCAAAGCCGTCGCAGTAGTCGTCCCGCATCAGCTTGGCCTTGCCGTTTACAAGGCCGATGGCACCCTCGTGGCAGGCGGTGACGCAGGCACCGCAGCCGTTGCATTTTTCTTCGTCTATATGAATGATTTTGCGGATCATGGAAAAATCCTCCTTGCTTTGATGTTCTGAGTATACTATAATCAGACCATGCTTTCGGTTGTTATAACCACAGAAAGAGGATTTTTATGAAAAAGATCGCGTCGCCCCTGTTTCAGGATCTTTCAGAAGCCGAGCTGGATACCCTTGCTGCTGCCGGGCACCTGCGCACCCGGCAGTTTGCAAAGCACGAGGTCATCTTCCACGCCGGAAGCTGCGTGCGGGAGATCGGCATTGTGCTGCGTGGTTCCGTGCACATTGAAAATCTGGATCTCTGGGGCACCAAAAGCATCCTGAGCAGCGTAGGTGCCGGGCAGGCCTTTGCCGAGACCTACGCCTTTTGCGGCGAGGCCTTGATGGTGGATGCTGTTGCGGCCGAACATTGCGAAATACTGTTCCTGCACACTGCCGCCCTTACCGATGCGCGGATCGAGCCAGCGCTGAAAGACAAGCTGCTGCGCCGCCTGCTGGCGGTGTCCATGCGCAAGAACTTCAGCCTTTCGCAGCGCATCTTCTGCACAACGCCCAAGACTGTGCGCGGACGGCTGCTGACCTATTTTTCCGCACAGGCAGCACGCTGCGGCAGGATGGCGTTCGAGGTGCCCTTCAACCGCCAGCAGATGGCCGACTACCTCAATCTGGACCGCAGCGCTCTCTCCAAAGAGCTGTGCAAAATGCGGGACGAAGGTTTGCTGGAATTTGATAAAAACCGCTTTGTTTTAAAGCAGCTTCCAGAATAACCAAAAGCGCCCGCCGGGCAGGGCTAGACCTCCGGCGGGCGCTTTCATTTTAACAAATCAACAGAACGAGATCAGACCGTCTCCTTCTTCTTGCGGGGTGCGCACTTGCGCTTGGGCTTCTCCGCAGCAGGCTTTTCCTCTGTAGGTACTTCTGCCTTTGCAGGCTCTGCTTTTTCGGCAGCCTTGGCGGCGGCCTTTTTTGCGGCGGTCTTACGGGCAAGCTTTGCGGGCTTTTCTGCCGGTGCTGCGGTCTCTGCCTTCCCCTCTTCTGCAGCTTCTGCCTTGGCGGCAGCCGCCTTTTTGGTGGTGCGGGGCTTGCGGGCCGCAGTCTTCTTGGCCGGTGCCTTTTCTGCAGCGGGCGCAGCTTCAGCGGCAGCCTCCACAGCAGGTGCCTCGGCCTTCTTTGCGGCACGCTTTGCGCGCTCCTTCACCTCGGCAATGGTCCACAGCTGGTCATCTGCGCCGGACACCTCCTGCCAGATCTGCAGCACGGTGCCAACCGCAGCGCCCATGCCAACGGTGTCCACGCACTTGCCGCCGGCCCAGGAAGAGCGCAGGCGCACAGTTCCTTCCGGGGTGGGCTGAACGGTCCACATCTGAGAGGTGCCGCCCACATCCTCCCACAGGTGCAGCCAGGTGCCGTTGGCGGTGCCGGTCATGGTCAGGTCCAGCAGCTTGCCGGATGCGCGGTTGCGGATGCGGTAAACGCCGTCACCCACACGGATAAAGCTCCACTCCTGCTCAGGCTTATGCTCGTACTTGCCCAGACGGACGGTACCGGCTTCCTTGGTGCCCTCCACGGCCTGAATGACGTTGCCGGTGTGCGCGGCAATGGTGTAAAAGTGATCGGCTTCGATCACGGTCTGTGCAACGGTTTTCATGGTTTGTTCCTCCTATGGATCGCAGCCGCCCGGCTCTGCCCGCGGCTGCCACTTGTATTTTGTATGCAGCCTGTACAGATGCACAGGCTCTTTTGTTTCCCTTATGGTAAATGATACCACATATCGTGATTTTCTACAAGCAATTCGACCAGCCTTTAGCAAAACAGACAAAAACAGTCAAGCTTTCCATCCGTTTTTCTCCCGCTCCATGGGCATTTCAGGCACCATTCTGTACCGGTTCGGCTCTCGACTTTTTGCCGCAGCTGCGTTATACTATGGAACGTGCACCCCGTGCACACATTCAAATTATCCGCCGCTCTGCTGCTGGGCGGCTTTTCTTGACCTATTCCTTATGATAAAAGGAGGTTCTTTCATGTCAGCAGACGAGCTCAACATTCAGCAATACCAAAAAATGACCGAGACACCCATTCCAAAGCTGATCCTCGGTCTTGCCGCCCCTACCATTTTAAGTATGCTCATCACCAGCATCTACAACTTGGCCGATACCTTTTTTGTGGGCCAGATCTCCACCAGCGCTTCCGGTGCGGTGGGCATTGTTTCCAGCCTGATGGCCATTATTCAGGCGCTTGGCTTTACACTGGGCCACGGCTCCGGCACCATCATCAGCCGCAGCCTCGGCAGCCGGAACACCGATGCCGCCACCCGCTTTGCTTCCACCAGCTTTTTTACTGCTCTGGCCGCTGGCGTGGTGCTGGCCGTTGTGGGCCTTGCCACTCTGCCCAGCTTCATGATGCTGCTGGGCAGCACCGAGACCATTCTGCCCCACGCCTGCGCTTATGCACGGCCCATCCTCATTGCAGCCCCGCTTATGATCTCCAGCCTTGTGATGAACAACATCCTGCGCTATGAGGGCAAGGCGAACTTTGCCATGATCGGCCTTGTGACCGGCGGCGTGCTGAACATTGTGCTGGACCCCATCTTTATGTTCGGCTTGGGCCTTGGCACCGCCGGTGCAGGCATTGCTACGGCTCTCAGCCAAAGCATCAGCTTCTGCATCCTGCTGTCCATGTTCCTGCGGGGCAAAACCGTCAGTCAGTTCCGTATTGCTGCCGTCACCCGTGAAGCGCGGGAGTTCGGCATGATCCTGGTGGGCGGTGCTCCCAGCTTTGGCCGTCAGGGCCTGCAGAGCATCGGCGGCATGCTGCTGAATATCGCCGCCCGCAGCTATGGCGACGCAGCCGTTGCCGGTATGAGCATCATTTCCCGCATTTTCATGTTCATCATCTCGGTAGCCATTGGCGTTGGGCAGGGTCTGCAGCCGGTGGCCGCGTTCAACTACGGTGCGCGCAAATTCCGCCGGGTGCAAAAAGCCGCAGTTTTTACCATAGGTGCAGCCTTTTGTATGCTGGTGGTGCTGGTGAGCCTGTGCTGGGTCAACAGCGATGCCCTCATCCGCCTGTTCCGCGACGACCCGGAAGTTACCGCCGTGGCGCTGCCCGCCTTCCACTATCAGTGCCTTGCCATTCTGCTGCAGCCGGTCATTGTGGTGGCAAACATGACCTTCCAGAGCGTGGGCAAAGCCGGGCGCGCCACCTTTCTGGCCTGTTGCCGTCAGGGCGTGTTCTTCATTCCGCTCATCCTCATTCTGCCCCGCACTTTCGGCCTTGTAGGCGTAGAGATCTGCCAGCCCATTGCGGATGCGCTCACCTTTATTGTTTCCCTGCCGTTCCTGCTGGCCTTCCTCAAGCAGCTGGACCGGATGGATGATGCTGAAAAAGCCAAAGCACAGTCCTGAAAGTCTGTCATAAAACTGTAATCAACAGCCGCGTTTTCCTGCAATGGAATGCGCGGCTGTTTCGTATTATAATTGAACTGGAAAACCTTTCCGGCTTTCTTTTAAACTTTGTTCCTTTCCATACTGTAAGGAGTGATCTTTATGAAGCGTAACGTTTGCCGCATAGGCAGCGCTGCTGTATGCGCTGCCCTGTGCCTTACCCTTGGCTGCAGCTGCAGCGTGCTGCCGCCCGCTTCCGGCAAGCCTGCTGCTCCTGCTTCCTCATTGCCCACCGATGCACACGGGGATCCGCTTTACGACAGCTCCCGGCTGGACGACGGAAAGCTGCGGATACTTTACGGTTACGACAATTCCGGCGGTGCCTGCACCGTTCTGTGCGGCAGCAAGGTGCTGTACCAGTCCTTCCGCAGCGAGAACGTGAACCTTCTGCAGGACACCGTGACCGGTGAGACCAACTACTGGTTCCGCACCTGGGCCGACCCGGACGCTTATTGCGGACGGCGCAGCGGCCTGTTTGACAAAGACGGCAATGAAGTCATGACCTTTGAGGGGGAGCAGAACGCCTCCATGCAGAACGGTCTGCTGGTGCTGCAGGAAGCCCACGCCGTGAACGGCAGCTACGAAAACGGCTACGACGATTACGGCACCTGTCAGGTGATCGACCTTTCCACCGGCGAACGTCTGCCCGTGCCGGATGGCGCATACCGCTGCATCGTGTGCGGGGACAGGCTGGTGTTCACCTGCTATGCCCGCCCAGCAGACCTTGCCGAGGACGCATGGGACGATGAACCCGCCCTGCACAGCTGGGTCATTATACAGACGAAGGACGGTACACAGACTTACGGCGCAGATGCCACTACTGCCCTGAGCCTTTCCTATGCACCGGACGTTCTGACCGACTGGGTGGAGCTGGACACCTGCCACGCCAGCGGCGAGCCAACGGACGAAACGCTCTATAACCCCGCCACCGGCGAAGGCTTCACCGGCTTCCGACAGGTATGCGGCAGCGGCACCGCCTGCTTCGAGACCAGCGATGGCCGCTACGAGCTGCGGGATCTCGCCACCGTGGACCGCACCCTCATTGGCACCTTCGACGACCAGCCCAGCAGCTATTTCCCGGGCTATGTGGTCACATGGCGCACGAGCGGCGACTTCGGCTATGATCTGCACGACCTTGTTACCGGTGAGGTGACACCGCTGTACGCTTCCAGCGTCATGAGCGACACCATCGCCCTTTACTATGAGGACGGACGGTTGAAGGTGTTCAACACCGAAACCGGCGATTTGATCACTGATACCACCGTGGAGCCAGTGAAGGGCCAGCAAAGCGTGATGATGGATAACAAGGGTGACGGCTACGTCTGGCTGGAGCTGCGGGATAACGATAACTTTGAGACCACCGCCACCCGCGTGTACGGCCCCGAGGGCCTTGTCTCCGACCTGACCCATCTGCAGGACAAGTATTATGCCCTGAACTATCTCATCACCACACCGGAGGGCAGGCCGCTGTACTGTGGCAACGCCAATGCGCCCAGCAGCAACGGCTCAATGTGTGACGTGCTGGATGAAAACGGCAACATTGTGTTCTATGGCCTTGGCAGCTGCTACAGCTACTACGACAACAGCCTGAACCAGCTGCCAGAACACGTGTTCGTTGCAAAACGCGGCTTTTACTACGGCTGGATGGACACGAACGGCAAATGGCTTTACTGCCAAAGCATCTTCTCTTCCATCAACGCCGACGATGAAATGGGCTACTGACCCAATAGGAGGAACGCCTTATGAAAAATGCTAAAATTTCCCGCCGCAGCTTTCTGCTTGGCCTTGCCGCCTGCTCTGCCGCAGGCATTCTCACTGCCTGCAAGGGGGATGACACCCCCGCCAGCAGCGCTTCCACCTCGCCGGAAGCACCCGCTTCTTCCGTGAGCGAGCTTGAACCCATCGGGCTGTTTACCGTGGAAGATTTTCCCAAGCTGGATGGCAGCACTGCCTGCATCCCGCTGATGGCCCAGATGATGGCCGATACCACCGGCATCGATCTGGAAGTAGCCCAGAGCGGCATTTCGGTCAGCACCACGGCCTATGCGTGGGAAAACTTCGGCCTGTACCCGGATGAGGAGTACACTGCCAGGATGCTGGTGGTCTACGAAGCGCCGGACTACGTAAAGGAAGAGCTGAAAGAAGCAAACGCCCAGCTGGAACAGAAACCCATTGGCCGGGACGCACTGGTGTTCATCGTGAACGAGAACAATCCGGTCAAGAGCCTGACCCGGCAGCAGCTGAAGGATATCTATGCCGGTAAGATCACCAACTGGAAGGAAGTGGGCGGCGAGGATCTTGCCATCGTGCCCTTCCAGCGGGGCGAAGACTCCGGCAGCCAGACCCTGTTCCGCAAGCTGCTCATTCAGGGCGGCGAACTGATGGACCCGCCCACCGAGCTGGCTCCCGCTGCCATGGGTGAGCTGGTGGACAGCATCGCCGCCTACAACAACAGCGCCAATGCCATCGGCTTCTCGGTCTACTACTACATCGACCAGATGTACTCCCAGCCCGGCCTGCGTCTGCTGGCCGTGGACGGCGTGACCCCTTCCAACGACACCATCGCCAGCGAAAGCTACCCGCTGTGCAACGAGTTCTATGCCGTTCTCCATGCGGACGCTGCCGCCGACAGCCCGGAACGCCAGCTTTACGACTGGCTGGATACCGCCGCCGGACAGGACTGCATCAAAAAATCCGGCTATGTAGCGGTGGCCCCCACCACTGCAGCAAACAGTGCCGTCTAATCTTCCAGCAATTGACAGCTTTCTGCATTTCTGTTACAATATTACACATGAATGTTGAAACTTTTTTTGCAAAGGAAGGCTCAATATGGACAATTCCTCCTCCCATGTGGAAAGCTGCTGGCGCACCCAGCTGCGCAACCGCATCATTCAGGCGTCCAGTCTGCTGGAAATTTTGCTCTCCGGCCTTGTGCTCATCGGCCTGCTGCTCAGCGCTGTGCCGCTCATCAAGTGGATGCCTGGCCTGCTGTTTGACGGTAACGAAGTGGAGATCCGCATTTTTCTGGAGCGGAGCCTTGACATCGTGATCGGCATCGAGTTCATCAAAATGCTGGCCAAGCACAGCCCCGGCAGCAGTCTGGAAGTGCTGCTCTACGCCATTGCCCGTCATCTGGTAGTGGGCCATGACTCGGCAGTAGAAAACCTGCTCAGCGTGGGAGCCATCGCACTGATCTTCATTGTGCGCAAGTTCTTCTTTGTGCCGGCCTTTGGTGCCCACCTGCCGGACGGCCATCCGGCACCGGATCTTTCACCTCGCCAGAGCGGCATCCCCGCCGATGCGTTTTTCTCCCGCCTGAAGGAGCGCGCCAAGGCCGAGGCGGCCGAGGCCATTCCTTCCGAAGAAGAGACTTTTGACGAGTACGATTTTGAGCAGGCCGCCCCGGAACCAAAATAACATAAACAAAAATGCCCCGCAGCACTGCCGGAAAACCAGCAGGCTGCGGGGCATTTTATAATGCTTTTATTTTTTATTGTGCTTTCCGAAGCGGTACTCTTTGCCCTCACGGATGCGCTGGATATTGGCGCGGTGCATATAGATCACCATGCCGGACATAAAGCCGGAGCCAATGGCACACACCAGCATATCACCGGCGGCATAGCCCTGCAGGGATCCGTAAATGATGGTCAGCACCGGGTAGAGTGCTGCCATGGCCACACTGCCCAGCGACACCATGCCGGTGGGGATCAGGCACACCAGAAAGATAATGGCCAGAAACGGCAGCAGCACCGGCTGGATGGCCAGAATGGCACCAGCTGCCACCAGTACGCCCTTGCCGCCTTTGAACCCGAAGTACAGCGGGTACAGATGGCCCAGCACTGCAAAGATAGCGGCCAGATAGACACCCAGATACGGCGACATGCCGGCATCGGCGGGCAGCATGTGGAACAGCCACCGGCCGATGCACACGGCCAGCACGCCCTTGAGCACATCGCCTGTCGCGGTCATGGCGGCAGCTTTCTTGCCAAAGGTGCGCAGCATGTTGGTCATGCCGGCTGCACCGCTGCCATGACTGCGCACGTCGTCATGATATACGAATTTGCTGACGAGGATGCCGGTATCCACACTGCCCAGCAGGTACGCCTGCAGGATGGTGGCTGTGGCGATCAGGATCGCTTTCATCATAGAAACGGATGCCTCCTTTGCGGGCGCTTACACGTCCTTTGCGCCCACTTCGCCGGAGCCGCGCTCGCGGATCACCAGACGGATGGGAGTGTGTTCCAGACCAAAGTTCTCGCGGATCTGGTTGATCAGATACCGCTGGTAGCTGAAATGGAACAGCTGCTTCGAATTCACAAAGGCCACGAACGTGGGCGGGCGGGTGGATGCCTGAGTCAGATAGAAGATCTTCAGGCGGCGGCCCTTGTCGCTGGGCGGCTGCATCCGGGCTGTGGCGCGGGCCAACATCTCGTTCAGCACGCCGGTGGGCACGCGGGCACCGTTCTGGCTGTCCACATCGCGGATCAGCTGCATGAGCTTGTTCACGTTGTAGCCGGTCTGAGCCGAGATGAAGATGATAGGAGCATAGCCCATAAAGCTGAAGCACTCGGCATAATCGCGGCGCTGCAGCTCCATGGTGTTGGTCTCCTTGCCTTCCACCGCGTCCCACTTGTTGACGACGATGATGCACGCCTTGCCCTGATCGTGGGCATAACCGGCCACCTTGCTGTCCTGCTCGGTAAAACCGACGGTGGCATCCACAAGGATCAGCGCCACGCGGCTGCGCTCCACAGCGGCCAGTGCGCGCACTACCATATAACGCTCCAGACCGTCGGTGATGTTGCTGCGCTTGCGCAGACCGGCGGTATCGGTAAAGATGAACTTGCCATAAGCGTTGTCCACCGGGGTGTCAATGGCATCACGGGTGGTGCCCGCCTCGTTTGCCACGATCATGCGGTTCTCGCCCAGAATGCGGTTGGTCAGGCTGGACTTGCCCACATTCGGGCGGCCGATGATGGCAACCGGGATACGGTCCTCTTCCACCACCGTCTCGCTGAAGTCCAGATGGGCGCACACAGCGTCCAGCAGGTCGCCGGTGCCGTGGCCGTGCACGGACGAAATGGGCATCACCTCGTCAAAGCCGAGGTTGTAGAACTCGTACATCTCCATGGGGGCATCGCCCACCTTATCGCACTTGTTCACGGCCAGAATGATGGGCTTGTGGCTGCGGCGCAGCATGTGGGCCACATCCTCGTCTGCGGCGGTCAGGCCGTCGCGCACGTCCACCACCATGATGATGCAGTCTGCAGTGTCAATGGCGATCTGGGCCTGCTCCCGCATGTGGGCCAGAATGCCCTCGGTAGCCTTGGGCTCAATACCGCCGGTGTCCACCAGCAGGAAGTCATGGCCGTTCCACTCGCAGTTGGCAAAAATGCGGTCACGGGTAATGCCCGGCGTGTCCTCCACAATGGCAAGGCGCTGACCGCACAGCTTGTTGAACAGGGTGGATTTGCCCACGTTGGGGCGGCCCACCACTGCTACGATCGGTTTGCTCATAGGGGTTCCTCCTTTCTTACAACCCTCTCAGGCACGGCTTACGCCGCGCCAGCTCCCCCGAAAGGGGGAGCTTTTATCACTTCTGCCGAAAGATGCATAAAACCTCGCCCTTCGGGAGAGGTGGCATCGCGCAGCGATGACGGAGAGGGTTTTCTTTTATGCTTTTCTTCTCCTTGCAATGTGCAGGCCGCTGCGCAGCAGGGCGCGGGCTTCGTCGCCGCCAGAGGTCGGCAGCACCTCCACCTTCACGCCAAGGCGCTGGGCCAGCTGGTCAGTGGTGATGTCGTCCAGAAAGGTGTCTTTTTCCTCCCGCAGCATCACGGCGGGCACGCCCAGCGTGCCGCTGGTCAGCTTGCCCTCGCACTGGGCAATGATATCGGTCGCCGTTACAAGCCCGGCCACACCCACATTGCCGCCGAAGAATTTGTTCTTGATGGTGTGCACCGTCACCTCGACCATGGGGTACTGGCGGTGCAGCTCAGCCATCATCTGTTGGATGAGCGGCGAAGCCATTTCGCCCGTGACCACGTCCATCTTTTTGGTGCCGTAGATGCGGTGGGGCTTTTCCAGCTCCGCCAGAAATTCCGAGGCATACAGGCGCATCATGCCCACGCCGTTTTCCAGCTGGTCGAAGTCCTCGTAGAACTCTTCCGGCGGGATGGGCCTGCCTGCCTTGAGGTACCATTCATCACTGGGATAAATGATGCGCTTGCCGTGGCGGCGCTTGCACTCATCGCCGAATTCTTCCATGATGTCGATGACTTCGGCGCTGGTCTTTGCATCATACGGTGTCTGCTTGAACAGCTTCTCGCGGTAGTCCGTCACACCGCAGGGCACCGCAGCGATGCTCTGCACCATAGGGGTCAGCTCCAAAAGGTCGGAGAGGGTACGGCGCAGCTCGTCGCCGTCGTTGATGCCGCGGCACAGCACCAGCTGACAGTTGACGGCGATGCCGCCCTCCACCAGACGGGGCAGATACTTGAGCACCTCGCCGCCGCGCTTGTTGGCCAGCATCCGCACACGGAGCTGCGGGTTCGTGGTGTGCACTGAAATGTTGATGGGCGAAATGTGCATCTTGATGATGCGGTCGATCTCGTGGTCCTGCATGTTCGTCATGGTGATATAGTTGCCGAACAAAAAGGAAAGCCGCTCGTCATCGTCCTTGAAGTAAAGGCTCTCGCGCATACCGGGGGGCAGCTGGTCGATGAAGCAGAACATGCAGTGGTTGGAGCAGGAGTGCTTCTGATCGCCCAGATAGGTCTGGAAATCGCAGCCAAAGGGACCGCGCTCCGTGCGCTGCACATCCCACTCGCGGATGCCGTCTGCCACCCTTGCTTTCAGGTGGAAGCTTTTGCTGTCGGTGTAGAAATCGTAGTCCAGACTGTCGTTCAGCTCGTTTTCGTCCACGCTCAAAAGCTCGTCACCCGGGCCAAGGCCCAGCACTTCCGCTTCGCTGCCGGGTTCCACCCGTGCGATCTTCATTGCCACCGCATCCACCTCCTTTCAGACAGAACAAGAAGGGGAAGGCATGCGCCCTCCCCTTCTGTACATAACACCATTATGCCACCAATTACGCGCAAATTAGGCCTTCTTGATGACTTCCTCGCCCTTGTAGTAACCGCAGTTGCCACATGCCTGGTGGGGGAGCTTCAGAGAGCCGCAGTTGCTGCACTTGACCAGTGCGGGGGCCTCCAGCTTCCAAACATTGCTGCGACGCTTGTCGCGGCGGGCCTTGGAAAGATGTCTCTTAGGTACTGCCATATTTTTGCACCTCCTTGATGGGTTTATCAGTTCAGCAGTGATTTAAGGATTGCGAGCCTTGTGTCTACGGGAGCTTCGGCATGCTCTGCCGGCTGGCAGGTGCATTCCGCCTTCTTTTTGCCGCACACGGGGCAAAGCCCGGCGCAGTCGGCACTGCAAAGCAGCACCGTGGGGATCTGGAACATAAACTCCTGATTGAGCCATTCATCTACATCCAGATGTCCTTTTTCGTCCAGCGGAAGGTCAAAATCCGGGTCATCCAGATCCCGTTCCTTTACCGTCCACTCCGTATCGACCGTCTCCTCCCGAATGACCGGGTCCAGACAGCGGGCGCACTCTCCGTGCACCGATGCGTTTGCCCGCAGTGTCATCCGGATCTCGTCGCCGTCTGTCTCCGCTTCAAAAACAGCGGTGACCGGCTGCGGGATCCTTGCCCCGGCATAATCATGTGCAGATAAATCACACTGAAACTCTGCATGATAGGGTTGTCTGCCGGTGGCGATAAACTTTCTCAGGTCAAATTGCATAGTACACCTCTAAAAGGCTGCTTTGTTAGTATAGCGCCAACGCAGCCCTTTGTCAACACCAAAACAGGCAGAAAACCGAAAAAATTTAAATTTCCCGGTTCTCTGCCTGTTCAAAGTGGTTCAGATCCCGATTTTCCGGAATTACAGGTACTTCTTCACATCGTGGGGCAGTGCAGCCTCGTCAGCGCTGACGGTAACAGTCACCTTCACGCTGTCGCCTGCAATGGCTGCCATCTCGTCCAGCACAACACCCAGACGGTTGATGTCATGATCCAGCACCTTCAGGATGCCGTCAATGTACAGGTCGGTGATATCGTAGTTGCTTGCCATCAGGCCGGCAACAAAGCCGTACAGCATTTCGCCGCCGGAGATCTTGTACTCGTCCAGGTCGATCAGACGTGCAGCAGGAGCGATGTCGTAGGTGAGCTTCATGCCCTTTTCAACGACGACCACGTTGCCCTTGGAGGTCTTGACCGCATCATTGATCTGGTCGATCATAGCCTTGGTCTTGCCGGAGCCCTTGGTACCAACAATCAGTTTAATCATAGTTCAGTCCTCCTGTATTTTCCACGCCTTGCGGCGGGAGATCATTTTTATTTACTTCAGCTTTGCTTCCAGCTCGGCGGTCAGGCCTTCGTAGCCCGGCTTGCCCAGCAGAGCAAACATATTCTTTTTATAGCTCTCAACGCCCGGCTGATTGAAGGGATTGACGCTGAGCAGATAACCGCTGCAGGCACATGCACGCCAGAAGAAGTAGATCAGGTAGCCCACATTGTAAGCGGTCAGGTCGTCCATCTCGATCAGCACCTCGGGCACGCCGCCGTCGGTGTGGGCGAGGATGGTACCCTCCATGGCCTTGCGGTTGACAACGCTCATATTCTGGTTTGCCAGGAAGTTCAGGCCGTCAAAGTTGCCTTCCAGCGGGTCGATGAACAGATCCTGTGCAGGCTTCTTCACGTCCACGATGGTCTCGAACATGGTGCGGGAGCCTTCCTGAATGAACTGACCCATGGAGTGCAGATCGGTGGAGAAGATGCAGCTTGCGGGGAACAGGCCCTTGTTGTCCTTGCCCTCGCTCTCGCCGAACAGCTGCTTGTACCACTCGTTCATCAGGGCGAAGTCCGGCTCGTAGCACTCCAGAATTTCAACGCTCTTGCCCTTGCGGTACAGGATGTTGCGGATGGCAGCATACTTGTAAGCGTCATTGTCCTTGCTCAGAACGGAGAAGCGCTCCATGGAATCGGCAGCGCCCTTCATCAGGTCGTCGATGCTGATACCGGCAGCAGCAATGGGCAGCAGGCCCACAGCGCTCAGCACGGAGTAGCGGCCGCCCACGTCGTCGGGGACCACGAAGGTGGGCCAGCCCTGTGCGTCGGCCAGCTGCTTCAGGGTGCCCTTGGCACGGTCGGTGGTGGCGTAGATGCGCTTGTTGGCTTCTTCCACGCCCATCTCCTTTTCCAGCAGTTCACGCAGCACGCGGAATGCCAGAGAAGTCTCGGTGGTAGTGCCGGACTTGGAAATGACGTTGATGGAGAAGCGCTTGCCCTTGCACAGGCTGATGATGTTGTTCAGGTAGGTGGGGCTGATGCTGTTGCCACAGAAGTAGATCTTGGGGCCATTTTCCAGCTCGTTGTGGAACTGGCCCTTGACGGCCTCGATGACAGCGCGTGCGCCCAGATAGCTGCCGCCAATGCCGGCCACCACCAGCACATCGGAATCCTCGCGGATCTTTGCGGCGGCTTCCTTGATGCGGGCGAACTCTTCCTTATCATAATCACGGGGCAGATACATCCAGCCGAGGAAATCATTGCCCGGGCCGGACTTTGCTTCCAGCTGGTTATGGGCAGCTTCCACCTGCGGATAGATGGCTGCATATTCCTCTTCGCTGATAAAGCTGGAGAGGTGTTTTGTGTTCAGTGCGACGCTCATTTTATTATAACCTCCAAACGATTTGCCGGGCCTTTGCCCTGCGAGGAAATATCTTGGTATAAGTGTACCGTTCCCTCCGGGCAAAGTCAAGGTCAAAATCCTTGGATTTCATACAATTTTAATAGTGTTTTTTTGTTTCTTCATCCAGAATTGTTCACACAGACAGTTCCACGCAGCTTACCGCAGCGCGCTTTTGTACGCTGAAGCGTGCATTCAGCTTTCGCAGCCGGTCAAAGCGTCCCACAACAGGCCGAATGCGGTGCCAAAGTCCATTTTTTCAGCATCGGCAGCGGCGCGCACCTCGTACTCGCCCAGTTGGGTCTCCCTGCTCAGGATGCGCACCGTGCCAACGGTCTGGCCCAGCTGCACCGGTGCTTCCAGCTCCTGCGGCAGATCCAGCTGCGCGGTGAGGGCGGCGGCGTTTTCCTTGGGCATCAGCAGCGTTTCGGGCAGAGCGGTGTAGTCCAGCGGTACGCTTTCCTCTGCACTGCCCTTTACTTTTATAAGAAGAGGCCGATCCTCCATGGCGGGCAGCGGCACGGCGGCGTAGGCCGCAAAGCCATAGTCCAGCAGGGTGGTGGCCGCTGTGAACCGCTCCGAGCTGGAGAGCGACCCCAGCACCACGGCGATCAGGTCCAGCCCGTCGCGGGTGGCGCTGGCGCTGATGCACACGCCCGCGCCGCTGGTGGTGCCGGTTTTCAGGCCGGTGATGCCGTTGTAGCGCTTGAGCAGCTTGTTGGTGTTCACCAGCTGGGTGGCACCGCCGCGCAGGGTGTCCGTCCAGATGCCGGTATAGTGCAGCACCTCCGGGCAGGTGTTCAAAATCTCGCGGCTCATGATGGCAACATCGTGGGCGGTGGAAAGATGCCCTTCGGTGTCCAGCCCGCAGGCATTGTGGAAGGTGGTGTTCACCATGCCCAGTTCTGCTGCGCGGGCGTTCATCATCTGCACAAAGCCCGGCTCGCTGCCTCCCACCAGCTCTGCCACAGCCACAGCGGCATCATTGGCAGAGGACACACAAATGGCTTTGATCATCTCGTCCAGCGTGAACTGCTCCCCCGGCTCCAGCCAGATCTGACTGCCGCCCATGTGGTAGGCGTGTTCACTTACCGGCACCAGCGTGTCCATGGCAATGCGGCCGTCGTGCACGGCTTCAAAGGTGAGCAGCAGGGTCATTACCTTGGTAATGGATGCAATGGGCATCTGCTGGTCGGCGTTCTTTTCATATAATATGGTGCCCGTCTGCTGGTCGATCAGGCAGGCGGCGCGGCAGGGCAGCTCCAAGGCAGGCTGTGCCGCCGCGGGCTGCACCGGCTGGGTCTGGTCTGCAGCCGCCTGCACCGCCGGGCTTTGCTGCCGCAGCCCATTGCCCTGCGCCGTGCCAAAGGCCAGTGCAAACAGCCAGAAGCACACCACCCCTGCACACAAAAGCGCCAAGTTTTTCCGCTCCATTTCGGTCCCTCCCTGCGCAATGTCTCTTGCTGAGAGAGTATGCAGGGGCCTTTTTGTTTAGAATATCCTGCGCCCGCACCGCAGCCTGCATTTTTTATTTTGTCTTTTTCTACAAAAGGGCTTGACTTTTGCCCACCTTATAGTGTAAATTGGAGATGGCCCAAAAAGGCTGTATTGCTTCATTTGTGGAATTATTTTTTAGGAGGATACTATTATGATTCTGTCTCGTCGTTCTTTCCTGAAGATGGCTGGTCTGACCGTTGTTGCTGCTGCAGGTGCTTCCATGTTCACCGGCTGCGGTCTGACCACCTTCACCCCCGTCAAGTTCGTTGCTGGTGATCCGGCAGAAGTTACCACCACTTTCATCAATGCAACCAAGGATCTGAACGTCCTGCTGTGGCCCGGCGACGCTTACAAGAATGCCGATAAGTGTAAGAAGAATGTTGCTACCCAGATGACCACCTACTATCACATCGACATCAGCGGCATTGAGTTTGACACCGTTGAGTACAAGGAAGCCACTGAGGAGGCTGCCGCTCACGTGGAGATCACTGTCAAAGCCAAGACCCAGCACTAATCCCACCAAAGTTCTCTTTGAGAGACGGGCGTTTGCCCGTCTCTTTTTGTTTTGCCCGCTTTCCAGCAAAAAAGTGCCTGCTGCTGTGCATCCGGTCTTGCGCCGCACCGCCGCTGTGATATATAATAAAGAGCAATGCAAACACCACCCCGTTTTTTGTCGAAAGGATACCCCCTCATGCGAGTTTGTTTTTATACCCTTGGCTGCAAGGTCAACCTGAATGAGACCGGCGCGCTGGAACAGATGTTCCGCGCCAACGGCTTTACCATTGCGCAGGAGAACGAGCCTGCGGATGTTTTTGTGGTGAACAGCTGCACCGTGACCAACTTTGGCGACCAGAAAAGCCGCAAGTGGCTGCGCCGCAAAAAGCGCGAGAACCCCGGCGCGGTCACGGTGCTTACCGGCTGCTACCCGCAGGCTTTCCCGGAGGAAGCCGCCCAGTTCACCGAGGCCGACCTTGTGTGCGGCAACGGCGACCGCAAGGCCATTTTAGATAACGTTCTCAAGCTGCTGGACGGCCATGAGCGCATTGTGGCCATCACGCCCCACCAGCGCGGCGAAAAATTTGAAGAGCTGCCCGTGGAGCGGTTCGAGACCCACACCCGTGCCTTTATCAAGGTAGAGGACGGCTGCAACCGTCAGTGCGCCTACTGTGTCATCCCCCGGGCCCGCGGCCCGGTGCGCAGCCGCGACGAAGCCAGCATCCTTGCCGAGCTGCGCCAGCTGGCGGCTTCCGGCTACCGCGAGGTGGTGCTCAGTGCCATCTCCCTGCCCAGCTATGGTCTGGATACCGGCACCAACCTTGTGGAGCTGGTGGAGCACTGCGCTCAAGTGGAAGGCATCCAGCGCATCCGTCTGGGCAGTCTGGACCCGGATATGCTCACGCCGGAGTTCATCACCCGCCTTGCCGCCGTGGAAAAGCTCTGCCCGCAGTTCCACCTGAGCCTGCAGAGCGGCTGCACTGCCACCCTGCGCCGGATGCGCCGCGTTTACACTGCCGAGCAGTATGCACAGGTGGTGGACCAGCTGCGCGCCGCCTACGGGGAGCGCCCGGTCAGCTTTACCACCGACTGCATCTGCGGCTTTCCCGGCGAGACGCAGGCCGATTTTGAAGAGAGCTGCGAATTTTTGAAAAAGATCGGCTTTCTCAAGGTACATGTGTTCCCCTACTCCCGCCGCAGCGGCACCCCGGCCTACGATTTTCCGGAGCAGGTGCACGAGCGGGAAAAGCAGGAGCGCAGCCGCGTGATGAACGGCATTGCCGAGGAGGTACGCCGCGAAGTGCTGACCGCCTATGTGGGCACCGAGGACGATGTGCTGCTGGAGACCCCGCTTTCCGGCACGCTGTTCACCGGCTACACCCGGCTGTACATTCCGGTGGTGGTGTCCGCCCCCGGCCACGAAAGCGGTCAGATCGTGCACGTAACGCTTGGCGAGTACGACGGCGAGCGTGTGCGTGCAGCACTTTGCTGAGTTTACGCGCTTAAAACTGTTGATTCTGTACACGAGGACGAATACAACAAATTTTTAACAAATTTTGCGTTTTATCCCTTTTCATCCGGCACGCTTTATGCTAAAATGAAAGTGGATCATCCCGGGCACAGCGCTGTTTGCAGCAGTGCGTTACCAATGTGCCCTGTAACGCGCCCGCCCTGCGCGGCAGAACGCTGTCGGCAGCCGGGTGCAGCCCGTTTGTTTTTAGCAAAGCAAGGAGAGAATTGGAATGAGTTTCAGAGGAATCAATACCACGGTCATCCAGATCCGCCGTCAGGTGTTCACCGAGGTGGCACGCATGGCTTACGCCAACGTCAAGGGCGAGCAGGCCAACCACCTGATGCGCAAGATCCCCTACACCATCATCCCCGGCGAGGAAGGCAAGCTGCGCAAGGACATCTTCCTGGAGCGCGCCATCGTTGAGGAGCGTGTGCGTCTGGCCATGGGTCTGCCCACCCGCCGCATGGACGAGCACAACAGCGTCGTCTCCGGTCTGGAGGATGCATCCATCGCCGATAAGTATTATGATCCCCCGCTGGTGAACGTGATCAAGTTTGCCTGCAACCGCTGCCCGGAAAAGCTGGTCAAGGTCTCCGACCTGTGTCAGGGCTGCCTTGCCCACCCCTGTATGGAAGTGTGCCCCAAGAAGGCCATCACATGGGAGAGCGGCCGTTCCATCATCGATCAGGACAAGTGCATCAAGTGCGGCCGTTGCGTCGGCGTGTGCCCCTACAACGCCATCGTCAAGACCGAGCGTCCCTGCGCTGCAGCCTGCGGCATGGGTGCCATCCACTCCGATGAGCTGGGCCGTGCCGAGATCGATTACAGCAAGTGCGTTTCCTGCGGCCAGTGTCTGGTCAACTGCCCCTTCGGTGCCATTGCCGACAAGGGCCAGATCTATCAGCTGATCCAGGGCTTCAACCGCGGCGACCGCATCTACGCGCTGGTGGCTCCCGCTTTCATCAACCAGTTCCCGGGTCTGGCTTCCACCGGCAAGCTCAAGGCCGCCCTGAAGGCCGTCGGCTTCTACGATGTGGTGGAGGTTGCCATTGGTGCCGACCTGTGCACCGTGGACGAAGCACACGACTTCCTGGAGGAAGTGCCCGGGAAGCTCAACTTCATGGCAACTTCCTGCTGCCCGGCATGGAGCATGATGGCAAAGACCGCTTTCCCGGATCTTGCCAAGAATATCTCCATGACCATGACCCCCATGGTGTTCACCGCCCGCATGATGAAGCAGAAGGACCCCGAGGCCCGTATGTGCTTCATTGGACCCTGCGCCGCAAAGAAGCTGGAAGCTTCCCGCCGCACCGTCCGCTCCGATGTGGACTTCGTGCTCACCTTTGAAGAGCTGGCCGGTATCATCGAGGCCAAGGATGTGGACACCAGCCTGCTGGAAGTGGACGAGGCCGAAGCTCTGCACGCTGCATCCGCAGCAGGCCGCGGCTTTGCACAGTCCGGCGGCGTTGCCAAGGCTGTTGCCGATAAGATCAAGGAATGGCACCCGGATATGGATGTCAAGATCGCATCCGCACAGGGCCTTGCCGAATGCAAGAAGCTGCTCATGCTGGCCAAGGCCGGCAAGTACAACGGCTACCTGCTGGAAGGCATGGGCTGCCCGGGCGGCTGCATCGGCGGCGCAGGCACCATTGCCGACCCTGCACGCACGGCCATCCAGCTGAACAAGTACGTCAAGGAAGCTCCCTTCGCCGACCCGGAGCAGAGCCCCTTTATGAGCGAGATCCATGTGCTGAAGGACGACCCCGACTTTGAACTTTAAGCGCTGATTTTTCAAGAACCGCTTCTCCTGCCGGAGGGGCGGTTCTTCGTCATCTTTGCCCACCATATTTTATCAATGTGCAACATTTCTGTGAAAGCTTCACGAAGCGGATTGACAATTTTGCACAGCCATGCTATTTTAGCATTGACAAACCGGTATTACCGCAATTGTTCAACGCCGCCTCTGTGGCAGGAAAGGCAGATTATTCATGACGAACACTTATAAGCGCGTAAGCGCCGCCCTGCTTTCGGTGCTGCTGCTGTGCATGTTCACCTTTGGTGCAAGCGCTGCTTCCAGCCTGAACGTAGGCATTAAATTCTGGAAAGAAAGATCCGATAAGGAATCCATGGCCAACACCGGCATCGATGCCAGCCGTGATGTCACCCTCACCCGCCAGTCCAACGGCACCTACACGCTCACCCTGCCCATCCAGCAGGTAAGCAAGATGGGTGTCACCGGCTATCTGTCCGGCCTGACCATTGGTGATGTGACCTACACCGGCACCGTCTCCGGCGATGTTGCCAAGGGCACCGGCGTGCTCACCATCAAGAACATGCCCGCCTCGGTGCTGACCGGCAGTGATGTGAACAAGGCACTCACCGTTACCTGCAACATTCAGATGGATCTGAGCGTGCTGGGCGAGATCAACACCGCGGCCCGCATGTGCATCTGGAACAAGTAAGCTTTTTCAAGCAAAGAACGGCGTTCCCCACCGGAACGCCGTTCTTTGCTTTTATCACTCCATGTGCTTTTCCACAAAGTCGCCAACCATTTTGTCCAGCTGCAGCACAGCGTTCTCGGCACCCTTCATCACCTTGCGGGTGGTGCGGCGCAGCTGGCGCTGGTTCTGGGTGGCGGCCATCACGCCCACGGCACCCAGTGCCGCCCCCGCGGCCATGCCAAGCAGCATCCCGGAAGAACTGGTGGATTCATGTTTCATAGTAAAACTCCTTTCGGTGAAAAAGATCCGGTCTCCGGCGTTATTATTTCCTGTAAACTATCTGGTATCCGCTTTTTTTATGCAGAAATTTGTGGTATACTGTTCTACGATGTTTTAATGGGCGGGTGTGCCCGGCTAAAAAGCGCACTGCTCATTCCGCATACTGGTAAGGAGGTTCCTTATTTGATACACCCTGTTGAACCCAAAAAAGTCCTTTGCATCCACGATCTTTCCGGCATGGGCCGCTGCAGCCTTGCAGTGATCCTGCCGGTGCTGTCGGTCATGGGCGTGCAGCCGGTAGCCCTGCCCACGGTGGTGCTTTCCACCCACACAGGCGGGCTTGGCACACCTGCACGGCTGGACGGCTGCGCCTACGGCGAACAGGCGCTGGAGCATTACCATGCGCTCGGCGTGGAGTTTGACTGCATCTATACCGGCTATCTGGGCGGTGAGGATCAGGTGGCACTGGCCGAAAAAGCCTTTGCCCTCTGGCCCGCAGCCAAAAAGATCGTTGACCCGGTCATGGGCGACAACGGCAAGGCTTACTCCACCGTAACGCCTGCTTTGATCGACCGCATCCGTGCACTGTGCGGTGCTGCCGATCTGATCCTGCCCAACTACACCGAGGCACAGATCCTGCTGCAGCGCCAGCCGCAGACCGAGCTGCTCACCGATGAAGCTGCACAGGCTCTGGCTGATGAGCTGACCGCTCTGGCCCCCGGGGCTGTCGTCACCGGCCTGCCACTGGGCAAATACATCGGCTGTGCAGGCAGCGGAAAAGACCGCTTCCTCATCAAAAAGCTGCACATCAGCCGCAGCTTTCCCGGCACCGGCGACCTGTACGGTGCGGTGCTCATCGGCTCGCTGCTGCAGGGCAACGCCCTGAGTGCCGCCGCCGACAACGCTGCCGAGTTCGTGGCGCTTTCCATCCAGAGCACGCCCGCCGCGCAGGATACCCGCTACGGGGTCTGGTTCGAGCCGCTTCTGCCGCGCCTGTGCCCGGCAAGCTCGGCAGAATAAGGGGAGGTACACCGATGAACGAAAAGCCAACCTTGAACATCGTTCTGGTGGAACCGCGCATCCCGCAGAACACCGGCAATGTGGCCCGCACCTGTGCCTGCACTGCCTGTCGGCTGCATCTGGTAGGCCCCATGGGCTTTGCCATCGATGATAAAAAGCTCAAGCATGCGGGTCTGGATTACTGGCACTACCTCGACATCAGCTATTACGACAGTCTGGACGAGTTCTTTGCCAAAAACAGCGGCCCCTATTACTATTTTACCACCAAGGCACCGCAGCGCTACACCGATGTGAGCTACCCGGACGGTGCATACCTCGTGTTCGGACGCGAGGATGCCGGCCTGCCCGAAGCCTTGCTTGCCGCCAATCAGGAGCACTGCATCCGAATGCCCATGCGCGACACCTGCCGCAGCCTGAACCTTTCCAACAGCGTGGCCGTGGGCGTGTATGAAGTGCTGCGCCAGTGGGACTTTCCGGAGCTTTTGGACCACGGACACTTACGAGACTATGAATGGAAATGAGGGACATTATGAGCAAGATTGCGATCCTGACCGATTCCTCCTGCGATATCCCGCAGGAGATGGCCGAAAAATACGGCATCGACATCATGAGCTTCCACATCCTGCTGGACAATGTGGACTACGTGGAGCGTGAAAGCTGCACCAACACCGAATTTTACGATAAGATGCGTGCCGCTAAGGGCGTGCCCTCCACTGCCGCCATCACCCCCATCCAGTTCTGCGAAAAATACTGCCAGTACGTGGACGAGGGCTATACGGATGTCATTCATGTACCCATCAACAAATCCGGCTCTTCCACCTACAATAACGCCCTCATGGCACAGGGGATGCTGCGGGAAGAGCGCCCGGAGCACCACTTGAAGATCCATCTGCTGGACCCCCACACCTATTCCATGGTGTTCGGCTGGTATCTGTGCGAAATGGCCCGCAAGCTGAAGAACGGTGCAGAGATCAGCCATGTGATCCGGGAGTTTGAAAAGCAGATGGACTGCATGGAGATCGTTCTGGGCCCCTACAGCCTGAAGCAGATGAAAAAGAGCGGACGCATCTCTGCCGCTGCTGCTGTTATGGGCGAGCTGATGGGCATTCGTCCCATCATCACCCTGATCGACGGCAAGACCAAGGTGGAAGCCAAGGTACGCGGCGATGACAAGGTGGTGCCCGCCATGGTGGAGCTGTGCAAACAGCGCAGCGAAGGCGTGGAGAACTTTGATTATATGATTGGCCACACCAACATCCCGCAGACCGCCGATCTGGAAAAGGCCTGCCGCAAGGCCTTTGGCAAGCCGCCGCTGCTGGTGTTTGAGCTGGGCGGCGTCGTTTCCGCCAACACCGGCCCCGACACAGTGGCTCTGGTATACACCGGACACCCCAGAGGGTAACACACGATTTTAATAGCCTCCGCTTTCGCTCTGGCTATTTCAGCGGTAATTTTATTTTTATTTTGAGGTTCCGAAAAGCCTGCGGGCTTTTCGGAACCTCTTTTTCACCGGAAGGGTCCAAACCAAAAACTGCATCTGTACCTGATTCTGCGAAAATTCGTTGCAATCTGCCAAAAATTATGCTATACTGCCTTTTGCTGTGCTTTTTGTGCGGCATCCTTTCAGAGCAACTTAGGATTTTAGGCTCCCCGGCGTGTCTCGAACCATGCCGGGCCAAACCCACAGGGGCTGGCGGCCCTGTGCGGTCAAAATCATCCCGCTGGAGTATTATCATGAATCAGAATCCTTCCGTCCGTAAACTGGTGCGCTGCGGCGTGGTCGCAGCCATTTATGTTGTTCTCTGCATGGCTCTGCAGCCGCTCTCCTATGGTGCGGTACAGGTGCGTGTGGCTGAGGCGCTCTGCCTGCTGCCGGTGTTCGGTGCCGAGTACATTGCCGGTGTGGTACTGGGCTGCTTTTTGGCAAACCTGCTGGGCTCCACCATCGTGGATGTCATCTTTGGCACCCTTGCCACCCTGCTGGCCTGCCTTGTCACCTACAAGCTGCGGAACATCCGCATCAAGGGTCTGGCTGTGGCGGCTTCCCTGCCGCCGGTGCTGTTCAATGCCGTGATCATCGGCATTGAGATCGCCGTCATGTTCCCGGACCCCACCTCCAGCGCTCCCATCTGGCTGGCCTGCATCACCAACGGCATCTCCGTAGGTATCGGCGAGCTCATCAGCTGCACCGTTCTGGGTGTGCTGCTGGTGAAGATCATCGAGAGCAGCAAGGCCCTGCGCAAAATTTTTGCAGCTTAATGACCGCAAGGAGGTTTCCATGCAGGCAAACGGAATGATCTTCTGGGACTGGAACGGCACTTTGATGGATGATGTTGATTTCACCCACAGCTGTCTCAACTGGATGCTGGAGACCCACGGTTATCCGCAGCGGTACGATCTTGCCGCTTACCGGGAAATTTTCGGTTTTCCCATTGAGGAATACTACATCCGCGCCGGCTTCGACTTTGCCAGACATCCCTATCCGGAGCTGGCCGAGTGCTTTATGGAACATTATAACGCAGGTGTGGATGCCTGTCCCCCCTCTGCACACGCTGCCGAAACGCTGGCCGAGCTTTCGCGCCGGGGCTGGCGGCAGAGCGTGCTTTCCGCCTCCCGCCGGGACTACCTGATCGAGCAGGTAGCCGCACGGGGCCTGCAGGGCTATTTTACTGAGTTGCTCGGCCTTGCAGACATCTATGGCGTAAGCAAAGTGCAGGTGGGCAAACAGTGGCTTGCACAAAGCGGCATCGCCCCTGCTGCCTGCGTGATGGTGGGCGACACCCAGCACGATGCCGAAGTTGCAAAGGCCCTTGGCACAAAATGCGTGCTCTACACCGGCGGCCACCAGTCCCGCGCGCGGCTCGAGGCTGTGTGCCCGAATGTCATCGACGATCTGGCACAGCTGCCGCAGCTGCTGGAAACCTTATAATGTACACCTGACCACTTCTGATTTGCAAAAATCAGAGGTGGTTTTTGTTTTAGCTGGCTCACCAGCTCCCCCAAAGGGGGAGCCTCTGGCGAAACCGGAAACTTTGCGTGGATTGCCAAGGCCTCCCACTTTGGGGGAGGTGGATGCGACCAGCGGGAGCAGACGGAGAGGGCGAGGCTGTTCGCCTCCACCACATATCTTTTCCTTTTATGCCCCCCGCCAGCGCAAATTTACAGAAAATTCATTCAAAAACCGGCTAAAATAACCTTGCAGGTTTGACGCGTCTGCCGCTTTGGTGTATCATATATGTGTGTATTTATGTCTATCTCCGGGAAGCATTTTCCCGAATTTGATCTATGAGGTGTTACCAATGTCCCTTGTTGAAAAACTCTTTGGCAGCTTCTCGGACCGGGAGCTGAAAAAGATCAACCCCATTGCCAAGCAGGTGCTGGCTCTGGAAGAAAAATATGCCGCCATGCCGGATGCCGACCTGCAGGCACAGACCGCTGTGTTCAAGCAGCAGCTGGCCGACGGCAAGACCACCGATGATATCCTGCCCGATGCCTTTGCCGTCTGCCGCGAGGCCGCATGGCGCGTGCTGGGCATGAAGCACTTCCCTGTGCAGGTCATCGGTGGCATTGCCCTGCACCGCGGTGATATTTCCGAGATGCAGACCGGTGAAGGCAAGACTCTTGTGGCTACCCTGCCCGCCTACCTGAATGCCCTCACCGGTGAGGGCGTGCATGTTGTCACCGTCAACGATTACCTTGCCAAGCGCGACAGCGAGTGGATGGGCAAGCTCTACCGCTGGCTGGGCCTTTCTGTCGGCCTGATCGCACAGGGCATGGACGGCGATGCACGCCGCGCCGCCTATGCTGCCGACATCACCTACGGTACCAACAACGAGTTCGGCTTCGACTACCTGCGCGACAACATGGTGACCTATAAGGCCAACATGGTGCAGCGCGGCCACGCCTATGCCATCGTCGATGAAGTGGACTCCATCCTGATCGATGAAGCCCGCACGCCCCTGATCATTTCCGGCCGCGGCGAGGATTCTTCCAGCCTGTACACACAGGTGGACCGCTTTGTGCGCACCCTGCGCAAGAGCGTGGTGGTAGAGCTGGAGGATAAAGTCTCTACCGACGAGCAGACCGACGGTGATTACGTCGTGGACGAAAAGCACAAGACCTGTACCCTGACTGCCAGCGGCATCAAGAAAGCGGAAGCCTACTTCAAGGTCGAAAACCTTGCCGCCGCCGAGAACATGACCCTTGCCCATCACATCGATCAGGCCATCAAGGCTTACGGCGTGATGCAGCGGGACATCGATTACGTGGTCAAGGATGGTCAGGTCATCATCGTGGACGAGTTCACCGGCCGTCTGATGATCGGCCGCCGCTACAACGAAGGCCTGCATCAGGCCATCGAAGCCAAGGAGGGCGTGAAGATTGCCGCCGAGAGCAAAACGCTGGCTACCATCACCTTCCAGAACTACTTCCGCATGTACAAAAAGCTGTCCGGTATGACCGGTACCGCCAAGACAGAAGCCACCGAGTTCACCGAGATCTACGGCCTGAACATCGTTACGGTGCCCACCAACCGCCCCCGTCAGCGCATCGATTATCCAGATGCCATCTACAAGACGGTCAACGGCAAATACAATGCCGTTATCCAGCAGGTGCTGGAATGCCACCAGAAGGGCCAGCCCGTGCTGGTGGGTACGGTCAGCGTGGAAAAGAGTGAGACCCTTGCCAAGATGCTGCAGAAATACACCCGCGACTTCAACGTGCTGAACGCAAAGAACCACGAGCGTGAAGCCGAGATCGTGGCGCAGGCCGGCAAAAAGGGTGCCATTACCATTGCCACCAACATGGCAGGCCGTGGTACCGATATCATGCTGGGCGGCAACGCCGAGTTCATGGCCAAGGCCCAGATGCGCAAGGAACACTTCTGCGAAAACCTGCTGAACCCGGAAAAGCCCGAGGATGCCGACCCGGCTGCAGTGGAAATGCTGCTGACCGAAGCCAACGGCCACGGCGATACCGAGGATGCCAACATCCTTGCTGCCCGCAAGCGCTTCGATGATCTGTACGCCCAGTGCAAGCCCCAGATCGATGCCGAAGCTGAGCAGGTGCGCGCTGCAGGCGGCCTGTTCATCATCGGTACCGAACGCCACGAGAGCCGCCGCATCGACAACCAGCTGCGCGGCCGTGCCGGCCGTCAGGGCGACCCGGGTGCTTCCCGCTTCTACCTGAGCCTGGAAGATGACCTGATGCGCCTGTTCGGCGGCGACCGCGTCTCCAGCCTGATGGATACCCTCAAAATCGATGAGGACACTCCCATCGAGAACCGCATGATCACCAACACGCTGGAAAGCGCCCAGAAAAAGCTGGAAGGCCGCAACTTCGAGATCCGCAAGAACGTGCTGAAGTACGACGACGTGATGAACCAGCAGCGCGAGATCATCTATGGCCAGCGCCGCAAGGTGCTGGACGGCGAGGACATCAGCACCGAGATGCACAAGATGCTGCGGGAGAACATCGATTCCAGCTGCGCCCAGTTCCTGGCCGGTGATGTGAAGGACGACTGGGACTTTGGTGCCCTGCGCCGCCACTATCTGGGCTGGCTGACCACCGACACCGACCTGCACTATGATGTGGCCGACTTTGAGGATATCTCCCGTCAGAGCATTGCCGATATGCTGTATGACCGCGGCATGAAGATCCTCGCCGACAAGGAGCAGCGCTACGGTACTCCCATCATGCGTGAGCTGGAGCGCATCTGCCTGCTCAAGTGCGTGGACCGCATGTGGATGGACCACATCGACAACATGGACCAGCTGCGTCAGGGCATTGCGCTGCGCGGCTACGGCCAGAAGGACCCCGTTGTGGAGTACCGCATCGAGGGCTTTGACATGTTCGACCAGATGGTGGATTCCATCCGTGAGTCCAGTGTGAAGATGCTGCTGACCATCGAGATCCGTCAGGCCGGTGCTGCCCCCAAGCGTGAGCAGGTGGCAAAGCCCACCGGCGAAGGCTTTGTGCCCGGCAACGGTGCACCCGGTGCCAAGGGTGCACCCCACGGCCAGCCTGTGCGTGTCATCAAAATTGGCCGCAACGACCCCTGCCCCTGCGGCAGCGGCCTGAAGTGGAAAAAGTGCACCTGCGCCAAGTACCACCCGGAAGGCACATCGACGAACGAAAACTAAGTAAAAAACCTCTCAGGCTCTGCCATAAGGCAGGGTCTGGGAGGTTTTTGATAAAATAGAGGGAGTTGATTTTGGAATGATCACACCAGAAAAACTGCTCGAATCCGCAAAGGAGCTGGAAACCCAGCTGCGCACATGGCGGCGCACCCTGCACCGCCACCCGGAGGTAGGCTTTGACCTGCCCGAGACAAAAGCGCTGGTCAAAAAAGCCCTGACCGAGATGGGCTACACCCCGCAGGACTGCGGCAAGTGCGGCGTACTCGCGCTAGCGGGCGGCAAGCGCCCCGGCAAGACCATCCTGCTGCGCGGCGACATGGATGCCCTGCCCCTTCAGGAGGAATCCGGCGAAGAATTTGCTTCCGAGGTGCCGGGCAAGATGCACGGCTGCGGCCACGATATGCACACCGCCATGATGCTGGGTGCGGCAAAGCTGCTCAAAGAACACGAGGACGAGATCGAGGGCACCATCAAGCTGGAATTCCAGCCTGCAGAGGAGATCTTTCAGGGTTCGCTGGACATGCTGAAAAACGGCCTGCTGGAAAACCCGAAGGTGGATGCCGCGGTCATGTTCCATGTTCTGGCCGGGATTCCCCTGCCCGTGGGCACCGTGCTGGTGCCGGGCGGCGGCATCACCATGGCAAGCTGTGAGCAGTACCACATCACCGTACACGGCAAGGGCGGCCATGGCTCCATGCCCAACGCCTGCATCGACCCCATCACCGCAGCGGCCCACATCCACATTGCCCTGCAGGAGATCAACAGCCGTGAGCTGGACCCCGCCAAGTTTGGCGTGTTCACCACGGGCCGGTTTGAAGCTGGCAAGGCATCCAACGTCATCCCGGATTCTGCCGATATGTGGGGCACTATCCGCACGGTGGACCCCGAAGGTGCCGTGAGCGAGCAGATCCACCAGCGCATGACCGAGATTGCGCAGGGCGTGGCGGCAGCCTATCGCTGCACTGCTGATGTGGAGTTCAGCGACCACTGCCCCTGCATGGTGGTGGATACGCCTCTTGCCAAGAATGCCCTGACCTATATGACCGAACTGCTGGGCCGTGGTGCCATGGATATGACCGTCCTCACCGGCGGCAAGCCCGGCGGCGGCAGCGAGGACTTTGCCTTTGTCAGCCACGAAGTGCCCACCGTAAGCATGTTTCTCTCCGCAGGCAACGCCAAGGAGGGCTATGTTTACGGCCAGCACCACCCCAAGGTACGCTTTGACGACAGCGTGCTGTACGAGGGCGCAGCGGCCTATGCCTATATGGGCCTGCGCTGGCTGAGCGACCACAAGGCATAACCATTTAGAATAGCCGCCATTTCATTCTGGCTATCTTCAGCGGAAAATTTATTATTTATTTGAACCTCCGAAAAATCCGCGGATTTTCCGGTGGTTCTTTTTCACGGATGGGTTCGGAGCAGCACGCTGCATCTCTTAAAAATCGCCTTTATAAACAAAAAAATCCCGGAAGGTTCACACCCTCCGGGATCTTTTTTATATCAGCTTTGCCCCCGCATGGGGCAGGCTGTCGGCCCCATGGCTTTGCAGCTGCTGCGGCAGGGCGGCGAGGTCGCCGCCGGTGTAATACCACGCAGCGGCAAACGCGGCCAGTGCCAGAATCAGCAGAAAAATCAGGGCATTCCGCACCCTGTGCCGTTTGCGCGGCGCTGCTGTCGGTGCATCCGGCTCCGGCTTGTCCGGCAGGCGCTGCGCCGTCAGGGCATCTGCCGGGATGGCCCTGCCATACTTCTGCCAGATCGTTCCCGCCGCCTGCGGCAGGCCGGAAGCCGCCCGGCGGATCATATCCAGCAGCCACAAAGCAGGCGTATCTGCATTGGCCACCGTGCGCACCCAGCAGCCTTTCCGGCTGCCCAGAAACAGCACCGTGTCCTCGGCGCGCTCCAGACACCCGGCTGCAAAGTCTGCACCCACAAGGCGCTGCGCTGCCCGCACACGGGTAAGCTTTGCCGGCACCGGCCCGCCCTTGACCCGGCAGACCTTTGCGCTCAGCTTTTCCCGCACCTTTGCATCGGCATAGCTCATGGCTCCAAAATCAAACACTTTTTCTGCGCCGGCCACCGTTTCCATCCGGGCTTCCAGCAGAGTGCCTGCATCCGCATCACAGCATACCAGCAGCCTGTGGTGCGTTTCCAGCGCCTGCACCGCTGCATGAACAAGGGTCATCTCCCCTTCTCCGTACAGCTCTGCCGCAAAGCGGTCTGCCAGCGCTTTCCGCGCCTTGCTCAATGCTGCGGGCGTTTCTGTCTGCAGCGCAGCCAGTGTTTCTGCACCGCGGCTGCGGCACTGGGCAGCAAGTCCTGTCTGCTGCACTGCCTGTTGTACTGTCCACAGCGGTGCGCCAAACAACCGCAGCACACAGGTGGTCTGCGTTTTTTCTTCGTGTATCAACTGCTTCACCCCCGCGGCCCGGGGCCGCTCGTATTAACCCTTGAGGAAGGTGCTGTCCAGTGCCGTCAGAGCCGCAGCATCATGCCGGGCGCTTTTTGCCAGTGCCTGTGTATCTGCAGGAACTTTGCCCTGAGCCAGACGCAGCGCCAGTTCCAGTGCCGCCTGTGCCGCGCGGGCACGCACCAGCGCACGGTCGGGGCGGGAGACGAAGAGCTTTTTTACATAGACGGTCTCACCGCAGGCCGCACCCAGATACACCGTGCCCACCGGGCGGACGGCATCGCCGCCGTTGGGGCCGGCCAGACCGGTGACGCTGACAGCGATATCGGCCCCGGCAGCTTCGGCTGCGCCCAGTGCCATCTGTGCTGCCACCGGTGCGGACACCACATTGTACTTTGCGATCGCCGCCGGGTCTACGCCGATCATCTTTGCCTTGGCCTGCTCCCAGTAGGTAACAAAGCCGAAGCCGAACACCTCACTTGCACCGGACACATTGGTCAGCCGCTGGGCGATCATGCCGCCTGTGCAGCTTTCTGCCGTGGCAATGGTGAGCCCCTTTTTCTTCAGGGTGTGCACCAGAGTCTCTTCCAGACCGGTCACATCCTCATCATACACCGCATCACCCAGCAGATCATAGAACTTTGTGGCGTATGCGCGGCACATTTTTTCGGCTGAACTGTCGGTTTCTGCCCGGGCAGTAATGCGGATCTCGCACTCGCCGGTCTTGCAGTAGATGGCGGCGGTGGGATTTGCGTTTTCCAGCAGATGCCGCACACGGTATTCGATATCGCTTTCGCCGCCCAGCACCCGCAGCGTGATGGAATGCAGGGTGCAGTTCTGGCGGGCCAGCAGCAGCGGGCGCACACTCTCCTCCCACATGGCCTTCATTTCGTGAGGCACGCCGGGCATCAGCACAGCACAGTGGCCATCCTGCTCGAACCATGCCCCGGGGGCAGTGCCGTGGTTATTGATGATCTTGTGGCCGTTCACCGGCACCATGGCCTGCTTGCGGTTGTTTGGGGTCGTCTTGCGCCCGGTACGAGTGAAGAAATCCACGATCTTCTGCCATTCTTCCGGGTCAAAAGCCAGCGTATCACCGTAGCATCCAGCAACCGTCTCCTTGGTCAGGTCGTCCGCCGTGGGGCCAAGGCCGCCGGTGAACACCAGCAGGTCGCACCGCTGCTTTGCCTCGTTGACGAAATCCGCCAAACGGCCGTGGTTGTCGCCAATGGTGCTCTCGCGCTGGACGGTGATGCCCAGAGCCGCCAGCTCCCGGCTGAGGTACTGGGCGTTGGTGTTGAGAATGTTGCCGAGCAGCAGCTCGGTGCCCACACTGATGATCTCTGCTGTCATGGCTTTCACCCCTCAAATTCGACCTGATCGGTGATACGGATGCGGATGCGCTCGGCGCTCTCTGCTGCTTCGGCTTCCAGCGCGGCAAGGCCGGGCATGGCGGCTTCGGCTTCCAGAATTTCGGCCAGCTCCGGGCGGATCTTCGGGTGCGGCGGGGTGAAGATGGTGCAGCAGTCCTCGTAGGGCAGGATGCTGGTCTCAAAGGTGTTGATGTGGCGGGCCGTCTCCACGATCTCGGTCTTGTCCATGCCAATGAGCGGGCGCAGGATGGGCAGATCCTGCGCAGCATCGGTGCACTGCAGGGCCTTGACGGTCTGGCTGGCTACCTGAGCCAGACTCTCGCCGGTAACAAGGGCTTCGCAGCCCTGCTTCTTGGCAATAACGTTGGCAATGCGCATCATGCTGCGGCGCATCAGCACCGTGAACAGCACATCCGGAGCATTATCCCGGATGTACTCCTGCGGCTTGGTGTATGGCACGACGAACAGATTGGAGCTGCCCGTATAGATGCTGGTGAGCTGCGCCAGAGCTTTTACCTTGAGCTTTGCGCGCTCCGAAGTGTACGGCGGAGACGCAAAGTGGATGTGGTCCAGTGCCAGACCGCGCTTTGCCATGCGGTAAGCTGCCACGGGACTGTCGATGCCGCCAGACAGCATGTTCAATGCACGGCCGCTGGTGCCCACGGGCAGACCGCCCTCGCCGGGCACCTTGGGGCCGTGGATGTAGGCACCGTAATCCCGAATTTCTACGATCACCTTAAAATCCGGGTTATGCACATCCACCTTGAGGTAGTTGTGTTTGCCCAGCAGATAGGCACCCAGCTCCCGCATCAATTCAGGGCTGGTCATGGGGTAGGTCTTGTCGGAGCGGCGGGCTTCCACCTTGAAGGTACGGATGCCGTGCAGGCTGGCACCGAGGTAATCCTCAGCGGTCTGGCAGATGGTGTCAAAGTCCTTGTCGCAGACCACGGCGCGGCTGAGCGCCGCAAGGCCGAACACCTTGCTCACCCGGTCAAAGGCGAGGTCCATATCCACGTCCTCTTCCTCAGGCTCCATGTAAAAGGTGGACTGGGTGCAGTAGACCTTGAACTTGCCCACGGTCTTGAGCCGGTAGCGCAGAATTTTCATCATCGCCGACTCGAACTGGTTGCGGTTGAGGCCTTTCAGGGACATTTCACCCTGATAGCCCATGATAATTTCATGCATAAATGTTGTATCTCCTGATCGTAGGATTTGTAATAGATAACTTTTGAGGGAACACCCCCAGTCACCTTCGGTGACAGATTCCCCCGGCCGGGGGAAGTCGTCCTCTGAGATGGGGCCTTTGGCATAACGGAAAAGTTGTCCGCTATATCCCAAAGGCTCCCTCCTTGAGGGAGCTGGCACGGCGTAGCCGTGACTGAAGGAGTCTCACTTCCGGATCCTCTGCAAGCTCTTCATTCCGTCCTCAAAGCGGTTGAGGAAAGCATCCACATCCTCGGGGGTGTTGTCGCCGCAGAAGGACACGCGGATGGCCGTGTCGATGGCAAGCGGGTCTTTGCCCATGGCTGCCAGCGTGTGGCTGGGCTGGCCGCGGCCGCAGGCACTTGCCGAGGAAACATACACCTGTGCTTCGGCCAGCCATGCCAGCATGGTCTCGCTCTTGATGCACATCTCACTGAAGTTCAGCACCTCGGGCACCGCGTTTTCCGGGCTGTTGAGCTCCACCTCCGGAAAGGCCTTCAGGCCGTCCCGCAGACGCTGATTCAGGGCCTTCATAGCGGTGTCACGGCTCTTCATGGTCTTTGCAAGGCGGGTAGCCGCTGCGGCAAGACCCATGGCATAGGGCAGGTTCTCGGTGCCCGGGCGCAGGCCGCGCTCCTGCTCACCGCCGAGGTACGGCGGCCGGAACGCCTGCACCAGACGGTCGGAAAGATACAGCGCGCCAATGCCCTTGGGAGCGTGGATCTTGTGGCCGCTCACCGACAGAGTATCGATGTTCGTCAGCTTGATGGGCACACGCATCCACGCCTGCACTGCGTCCACATGGACAATGGTGCGGCTGTTGCGGCGCTTGACCTCGGCGGCAAGGCGTTCCACATCGTTGCGGGTGCCCACCTCGTTGTTCACCATCATGCAGGCCACGAGGATGGTGTTCTTGTCCACATGCTCCAGCATTTCGTTGATATCCAATGTGCCGTCCGGGCGGGGCTTGACCACCGTGACGTTGTAGCCCTGCTTCGCCAGCTCTTCCAGCGGGCGCTGGACGCTGGGGTGCTCAAAGCCGGACACCACGATGCCCTTGCCGAAAGTGCGGGTGCGCACCGCGCCCAGCAGGGCCAGATTGTTGCTCTCGCTGCCGCAGGAGGTAAAGTACAGCTCCTTTGGCTTGCAGCCCAGTGTACGGGCCACAGCGGCACGGGCGGCGTTCAGCGTTTCCTCGCTGCGGGCACCGGGGCCGTACAGGCTGGACGGGTTGGCCCAGTGTTCCCGCATGGCCTTGTCGATGACATCCGCCACCTCGGGAGCCACCATGGTGGTAGCGGCGTTATCCAGATAATGCAATTCAGGGTTTTGCAGCATAAAAGGGATTCCTGCTTTCTGTTTTTATAATAATCCAGTTTAATTATAGCACAGAAAGCTGTAGAACGCAAAATATTCGCGTTTGCGAGCGCAGCGCAGCAATGAAAGCCCCAGTGGGGCTTTTAAGCGACAGAACGGTCTTGCGCAGCAAGATGGAGGGGCCTCGCCCCGACAAGTTCGTATATGTTTTTCCTTGACAAACACCCCGGCATTGTGCTATCTTTACTGCATAGAGACCGTATCTCTGCTGACGGAACCTTGTGGAGCACCACAGTGCAGGGATGGCGGGAGAGTCAATGCCGACCGTCTGGGCAGCCTTGCGCAATTGCTGCGCAAAGCTGCCTTTTTTGTTGTCGGAAGTTGTTTTTATAAGCAGGATGCGTTGAATGGCGGGATTTTTTGCCCGCAGACAAGGCGATTTTCCGCAGCAATCCTGACGGATTGCAAGGGAAAGCAACGCAGGATGCGAGCAAAAAGGCCGTTCAGGCGGCGTGCAATGCTTGTAAAAACGACTTTCAAAGGAGGATGTCTGATGAAAACCGATATCGAGATCGCACAGGAAGCCAAAATGAAACCCATCACCGAGATCGCCGCCCAGCTGGGCCTTTCCGATGAGCACGTGATCCCCTATGGCCGCTACAAGGCCAAGATCGACCACCGCCTGATCCACGATGCCAAAAAGCAGGGCAAGCTGATCCTCGTCACCGCCATCAGCCCCACCCCGGCGGGCGAGGGCAAAACCACCACCAGCGTGGGTCTGGCCGATGCCATGAACGCTCTGGGCAAAAAGACCATGCTCTGCCTGCGTGAGCCCAGCCTTGGCCCGGTGTTCGGTGTCAAGGGCGGCGCAGCCGGCGGCGGCTACGCACAGGTGGTGCCCATGGAGGATATCAACCTGCACTTTACCGGCGATCTGCACGCCATCGGCACAGCCAACAACCTGCTGGCTGCCATGATCGATAACAGCATCCAGCAGGGCAACCCGCTGAACATCGATCCCCGCCGCATCACATGGAAGCGCTGCATGGACATGAACGACCGCCAGCTGCGGTTCATCGTGGACGGTCTGGGCGGCAAGGTGAACGGCACCCCCCGCGAGGACGGCTTTGATATCACCGTTGCCAGCGAGGTGATGGCAATTTTCTGCCTTGCCACCAGCATTTCTGATCTGAAGGAGCGTCTTTCCAAGATCGTATGCGCCTACACCTACGACGGCAAGCCCGTCACTGCCGGTGAGATCGGTGCTGCCGGTGCCATGACCGCCCTGCTGAAGGACGCGCTGGACCCGAACCTTGTACAGACGCTGGAAAACAACCCCGCCATCATCCACGGCGGTCCCTTTGCCAACATCGCCCACGGCTGCAACAGCGTGCTGGCTACCAAGCTGAGCCTTTCTCTGGCCGACTATACCATCACCGAAGCAGGCTTTGGTGCTGATCTGGGCGCAGAGAAGTTTTTGGATATCAAGTGCCGCTACGCCGGTATCGCTCCCTCTGCCTGCGTGCTGGTGGCCACCGTGCGTGCCCTCAAGAGCCACGGCGGCGTGGCAAAGGCCGACCTGAGCCAGCCCAACCTCGAAGCCGTCAAGGCCGGTGCATCCAACCTCATCCGCCACATCGACAACCTGAAAAATGGCTTCGGCCTGCCTGTGGTGGTCGCCATCAATGCCTTCCCCACCGATACCGCCGAAGAGCAGGCCTACGTGGAGCAGGTGTGCGCCGAGCAGGGTGTTCCCTGCGTGCTGAGCGAGGTGTTCGCCAAGGGCGGCGAGGGCGGCAAAGCTCTGGCCGAGAAGGTGCTGGAGGTGCTGGAGGATCGTCCCATCCAGTACACCTACCCGTTGGAAATGCCCCTGAAGGACAAGATCAACGCCATCGCCACCAAAATTTACCGGGCCGACGGTGTGAACTACAGCGCCGCCGCCAGCAAGACACTGGCCGAGCTGACTGAGATGGGTTACGGGAACCTGCCCGTGTGCATCGCCAAGACCCAGTACAGCTTCAGCGACAACGCAAAGCTCATCGGTGCCCCCACCGGCTTTACCATGGAGGTGCGCGAGGTGCGCCTTGCTGCCGGTGCAGGCTTTGTGGTGGTCATCTGCGGTAATATCATGACCATGCCGGGCCTGCCCAAGAAGCCCGCCGCTGTGGGCATCGATGTGGATGCCAACGGCAAGATCACCGGCCTGTTCTAAGTTTCAAGTAAAAAATAAGAGGTTCGCTCAGTGAACGAACCTCTTATTTTTTATCCTTCTGTGTGGCTGCACAGATAATCCGTCCATGCGGCATACCCGGCGGGTCTCAGATGGTAGCCGTCCGGCTGGGCGTAGCTTTCGATCAGGTCGCCGTTTTCATCTGCCAGCACTTCCCACAGGTTGAGAAAATAGCAGTTCTTTTCCAGCGCAATGGCTGCCAGCTCATTGTTGATCTGGCACAGGCGGTCGCGGTTCAGGCCCTCATGGCCGGACTTCTGGCATACTTCCGGCCGCACCGGCGTGATGGACTGCACATAGATCTTTGCATTTGGCAGTGTCTGGCTCAGCATGTCCAGCATCAGCCGGTAATAGGTCAAAAAGCTGCTATAATCGGTATCGCGGCCCAGCACGTTGGTGCCCAGCAGAACATAAATAGCTCTGGGCTGCTGGGCGGTCAACGCTTCCAGCGGCACCTCAGCCACGCCGTCGGTGCGCTTGCAGGTGGTGCCGTTGACGATCACGTTCGGCCCAACACCCTTGTACGCACAGAACATGGCGTTCTGCATTCCCTCCTCGTACAGCTGCATACCCTGCGTCAGGCTGTCGCCCACAAAGCTCACGTCATTGAACCATTCCTTGCCCACAGCCGTGCTGCTCTTTGGCAGCGCCGCCATACGGAAATCCAGCGCAGTGGCCGCGCTGTCTGCAAGCGTCTGCACCGTGAGCTGCCGCGCCACCGCGTAGGAGGCCGTGTTCCAAGTATTATCCTGTGTTACCTCCTGCAGGATGGTGTTCTGCCCAACGCCGGAGGGCCGCTGTTCCCGGTGCAGGCTCTTCCACAACATCCCGATGGCTCCCACCAGCAAAAGCAGCAGCAGCAAAGCTGTCGCCATGAACCGCCTGCGCCAGCGTTTGCGCAACACGCGCCGCCGGTATTCCTGATAGTCTGCCATGCTGTCTCCCTCACTTTTCTGCCCGGGCTATGCTGCGGGCTTTCTCGTTCTTAGTATACCATATCTGTGCATTCCGGCAAGACCCGTTTTCTGCCAGAGTGCCTAAAATTGCAGATTCTTTTGCACGCAGGCATGCCATTGTGTGCAAAAAGCCCGCCTTCTATCGGGTCAAAAGCTTGCATCCTGTACCATAGATGTGTTATACTGAACTGAACTACTATTGATAGGGAGGCTTTCACGATGGCATTTACTCCAAAACTGACTTATAAAGGCAAGCCCCTCGTCCGCAAGGACAATGAGCTGTACTACGGCAATATGACCGACCCATATGTGCTCTATCTGCAGATCACGACCACCAAGCCTGTGGGCGACCAGCAGGTTGCAGACAAGGTCCACCTGATGCTGCTCTCTACCGACACCACCAAGGCTCCGCAGGAGCGCGTGATGCGTCAGACCACCAAGATCGGCCTGTACAACGCTTTGGACATCGGCAGCATCTGGCTGCAGAAGGCAAACGCACAGTAAACAAAAAAGACCGCTGCACCGGAGTGCAGCGGTCTTTTTTGCTTATTCTTCGGTCACCTCAAAGTCGAGGGGCTTGCCGCAGTTCGGGCACTTGGGTGCGCCGTCCAGCAGTTCGTCTTCCTCAAACACGGCGGTGGTGCCGCAGTCCGGGCAGGTCACTTCGTACTGCACGGGGCCATCCTCGGCATCCTCTTCGCCGTCCCCTTCCAGAGCGACCTCAAAGGTCACGCCGCAGTGCGCGCAGTTGGCTTCGCCTGCATCCAGATCATCCTCGCTGACGTAAACGGTCTCGCCGCAGTTGGGGCAGGCCACTTCATAGAACGGCTCGCTGGCGATGTCATCATCCTTGGCATCGTCGTCGCCATCGGTGTCCTCGTCCTCAGCGTCCTCGCTTTCGCCGTCTTCGTCCTCCTCCTCGTACAGATCTGCTTCCAGATCTTCCAGCTCATCGCTCAGGTCGTTGATCTGGTCGTAGGCGCGGGAAAGATCTTCGTCCACGCTCTCGATGACCTCAGCCATTTCACCCAGCAGTGCGCTCATGGCTTTGATGATCTTGCCCTCTTTGGTGGTATCATCAATGCCCAGACCATCGACCAGGCCCTGCAGATAAGCTGCCTTTTTGTTCAGTTCCATACGAATGCCCTCCTTAAAATGAAAAAATCGGAGTTTTAAAAAACCGGGCAGACGGTTGCCCGCAGCCCGGTTTGGCGTTAAAGGGATCAGACGCGCTCCATATACTCGCCGGTGCGGGTATCGATGCGGATGTGGTCGCCCTCGTTGATGAACAGAGGCACACGAATCTCAGCACCGGTCTCGACGGTAGCGGGCTTCAGGGTGTTGGTGGCAGTGTTGCCCTTGACACCCGGCTCGGTCTGGGTAACTTCCAGCTCGATGAAGTTGGGGATCTCGACGCTGAACACCTTGCCCTTGTAGCTCAGCAGCTTGCACAGCTCGTTCTCCTTGCAGAACTTGAAGTTATCGGGCACATCGGCTGCGTTGACGGGGATGTCATCGTAGGTCTCGTTGTCCATGAAGTGGTACAGATCGCCATCCTCGTAGCTATAGGTCACGTCCTTGCGCTCGATGAAAGCCTGCGGGAACTTTGCGGTCGGGTTGTAGCTGGTCTCAACCACAGAGCCGGTAATCACGTTCTTGGTCTTGGTACGGACAAAGGCAGCGCCCTTGCCGGGCTTCACGTGCTGGAACTCAACGACCTGAAGAACCTGGCCGTCCTGCTCAAAGGTCACGCCATTGCGAAACTCGCCTGCAGAAATCATAGGAATTCCTCCATTAGTTTAATCTCAAATGCTTAACGCATATCTCTATTTATTTTACCCAATCCGTTTGCATTTGGCAAGGGGTTTCGGCAAAAAAGACGATAAAAACACAAAATTTTTTACGTTTTGCACGCTGCATGGTACATCTGCTGCATAGTCCCGGCATCCTCAGCCTGCGTGCCTGTGCTCTCACAGATGATAACCGGCTGCAGCTTCCGCTCAGCCAGCAGTTCCATCAGCGGCTGCGGCTCCGGGCCGAACTGGGTCTCGGCAAAGGTCCAGTGGCGCTTTTCGCCGCCCGCCGAATACTCGATGCGGGAAAAATGCACATGGAACCGTTCTGCCCGTTGGTCCCCCAGCTTTTCCGCCATGCGGTCAAGGATGGCAGCGTAGTCCTCTTTCGAGCGGATGCCGCCCAGAGTGCGGGCATTCAGGTGGCCGAAGTCGATGCAGGGCGTAATGCGCTTATCCACGCTGCACAGCGCCAGCACCTCGTCCAGTGTGCCCAGCTGGCCGATCTTGCCCATGGTTTCCGGGCAGAGAGTCATATCGGCAAAGCCTGCTTCGTCCAGCGCTTCCACGGCACGGCGCATGGTATCCAGCGCTTTTTCAAGGGCCGCTTCCCGGCTCTGCTTGCCGCAGCTGCCGGAGTGGAAGATGATGCGTCTGCCGCCCAGCGCTTTGCACACCGCCGCACTTTGCAGCAGATACTGGATGCTGTTGAGCCGCTTTTCCTCTTCCAGACTGGACATGCTGATATAATACGGCGCATGCACGCTGAACAGGATATCCTTTGGCCCGGCCAGTGCGGCCATTTTTGCAGCCTTGTCCAGCCCCAGACGCACGCCGCGCCCGCACTGGTACTCGAAGGCGTTCAGTCCCATCTTTGCGGTGTACTCCGGCACATCCAAGCTGCTTTTGTAGCCTTGGGCGGCAAAGCTGTCGCTGGTGCCTGCGGTGCCGAACCGGATCTTCCAATCGCTCACAGAGTCTTGCCTCCCCGGTCATAGTATTTCTGCCAGTGTTTTTTCTCCCACTTACGCTTGAGGATGACCTGCGCACCGAGATCCGGGCCGCGGGGCACCACCATCAGGCCCGGAATGCCGTACAGCGCTGCCGCCATGCGGTCGGCATAGAGCTGGTCGCCCACCATCGCCATCTGACGGCGCTTCACGCCCATGCGGTGCTGCGCCGCCATCAGAGCAAAGGGCAGCGGCTTTGCGGAGCGGTACAGGTACGCAAGGCCCAGCTTCTGGGCAAAGGGCCGCACCCGCTTTTCCGCACCGTTGGACACGATGGTGAGCCTGACACCCGCCCTGCGCATAGTGTCCAGCCACACGGCCACATCTTCCGGCAGCTCCTGACTGCGGTCGGCGGTGAGGGTGTTATCGATATCCAGCACCAGCGCAGTGATGCCTTTTTCCGCCAGCCATTCCGGCGTGATGTGGGTGACATCCTTGAAAACGTATTCGGGGGTGATGAGCATAGTATTTCTCCCTGCAATGAAAATAGGGGAGCCTGCAATACAGGCTCCCCTACATCGGCGTTAGCAACGCGTATGAAATCTAAAGCAACAGCGACTTCAAGTGATCAATTACTTGAACTTGCGCTTGCGGGCTGCTTCGGACTTCTTCTTGCGCTTGACAGACGGCTTCTCGTAAGCCTCGCGCTTACGGACCTCTGCGAGCACACCGCTGCGAGCGGTGCTGCGCTTGAAGCGACGCAGTGCGCTTTCCAGCGACTCGCCCTCTTTAACACGAATTTCCGACATCTTATTCCCTCCCTTGGACCGTGAGGCAGGAATTTCGTTGTTACATGGTAACTAACAGTAGACAGTATAGCGCATTTTCTCCGGTTCGTCAACCTTTTTTTGAAAGTTTTTTGCGCAAAATCTTTGAAAAGATTTTGAATAAACGTTCCCGGGTGTTTTATGCGCCAGTCCGCCTCTGCGGGTAGTTGTATATCCAGCCTTTCGGCAGGGTATCGGTTGGTTTAGCCCTTGACAGCCAGATTGACCAGACGGCCCTTGACGTAGATCTCCTTGACCAGCTGCTTGCCTTCCAGAGCGGCAGCAACAGCGGGGTCAGCCTTGGCGGCAGCAATGGCGGCAGCAGCGTCAATGTCGGCAGCCACCTTCAGGCGGGCCTTCACCTTGCCGTTCACCTGCACAGCGATCTCCACTGTGCTTTCCACGCACTTGGCCTCTTCGTACTTGGGCCAGGGGTAGTAAGCCAGCTGCTCGTCGTGGCTGTGGCCCAGCTTCTCCCACAGCTCTTCGGTCATGTGGGGAGCAAACGGGTTCAGCAGCTGAACCACGGTCTCCAGCTCGGCCTTGGTCGCGCCGCCGTTGTCGTACAGGGCGTTCACCAGCGTCATGAGCTGGGCAATGGCGGTGTTCATCTTCAGGGTCTCGATGTCAGCGCCCACCTTCTTGATGGTCTGGTGCATCAGGGTCTCGACCTGCGGGCGATAGCCCTCGCCCTCCACCAGCTTGTCGCTCAGCGTCCACACGCGGTCCAGGAAGCGGTTGCAGCCTGCAATGGCAGAGGTCTGCCACGGTGCAGCCTGTTCAAAGTCGCCCATGAACATCTCGTACAGACGCATGGTGTCAGCACCGTACTGGTCCACCACCTCGTCCGGGTTGATGACGTTGCTCAGAGACTTGGACATCTTCACGATGGGGTGGCGTGCCATTTCGCCGTACTTTTCTTCCAGAGCCTTTTCAGCGGCCTTCTGGCTGCCGTACTCCTTCAGCAGCTTTTCCTGCTCCTCAGCGGGCAGGTTGACAAAGCTGTGGGGGTTCAGGCCCAGGATCATGCCGTGAGCGGTGCGCTTCTGGTAGGGTTCCGGAGAAGGCACAGCGCCGATATCATACAGGAACTTATGCCAGAAGCGGCTGTACAGCAGATGCAGGGTGGTGTGCTCCATGCCGCCGTTGTACCAGTCCACCGGAGACCAGTATTCCAGAGCTTCCTTGGAAGCAATGGCATCCTTGCAGTGGGGGTCCATGTAGCGCAGGAAGTACCAGGAAGAACCGGCCCACTGGGGCATGGTGTCAGTCTCGCGGGTAGCGGGGCCGCCGCAGCAGGGGCAGGTAGTCTTGACCCAGTCCTTGTGGCGGGCCAGCGGAGATTCTCCGTCCGGACCCGGCTCAAAATCGGTGATGTCCGGCAGGGTCAGAGGCAGGCTGCTCTCGGGCAGGGGCTGCCAGCCGCACTTTTCACACTTGACCATGGGGATGGGCTCGCCCCAGTAGCGCTGACGGCTGAACACCCAGTCGCGCAGCTTGTAGTTGACCTTATCGCAGCCCTTGCCGTTTGCCTCCAGCCAGTCGATCATCTTTTTCTTTGCATCGGTGACGGACAGGCCGTTCAGGAAGCCGGAGTTGACCAGCGTGCCGGTGGCCACATCGGTGAAGGCGGCTTCGTCCAGATTGGAGGGGGTATTGCCCTTGACCACCTCGATGATAGGCAGGCCGAACTTCTTGGCAAACTCCCAGTCGCGGGTATCGTGGGCGGGCACAGCCATGATGGCACCGGTGCCGTAGGTGGACAGAACGTAGTCGGAGATGAAAATGGGGATCTCGGTATCGTTGACCGGGTTGATGCCCATGACGCCTTCCAGCTTGACACCGGTCTTTTCCTTGTTCAGCTCGCTGCGCTCAAAGTCGCTTTTGCGGGCTGCCTCGGCCTGATAGGCCTTGACGGCATCGGCATTCTTGAGGATACCCTTGTCCAGCCACTCCTTGACCATGGCGTGCTCCGGAGAAACGACCATGTAGGTGGCACCAAACAGGGTGTCGCAGCGGGTGGTGTACACGGTCAGGGTATCGCCTGCGGTGGTGCCGAAGTTGACCTCTGCGCCGTGGCTGCGGCCGATCCAGTTCTTCTGCTGGGTGGCAACGCGCTCAATGTAATCCAGACCGTCCAGACCATCGATCAGCTTATCGGCATAAGCGGTGATCTTGAGCATCCACTGGCTCTTGACGCGGTGAACGACCTCGCTGCCGCAGCGCTCGCACACGCCGTTGACAACTTCCTCGTTGGCCAGCACGCACTTGCAGCCGGTGCACCAGTTGACGTTCATTTCCTTCTTGTAAGCCAGACCATGCTTATACAGCTGCAGGAAGATCCACTGGGTCCACTTGTAGTACTCGGGGTCGGTGGTATTGATCTCACGATCCCAGTCAAAGGAGAAGCCCAAAGCCTTCAGCTGACTGCGGAAGTGGTCCACATTGTTCTTGGTGACAATGGCCGGGTGGATGTGGTTCTTCATGGCAAAGTTCTCAGTGGGCAGGCCAAAAGCGTCCCAGCCCATGGGATACAGCACATTGTAGCCGTTCTGACGGCGCTTGCGGCTGACCACGTCCAGCGCGGTGTAGCTGCGGGGATGGCCTACATGCAGGCCGGCACCCGACGGATACGGGAACTCGACCAGTGCATAGAACTTGGGTTTTTTGTGGTCGATCTCGACATGGAAGGTCTTTTCGTCCTCCCACACCTTCTGCCACTTGGCTTCAACTGCCTTGTAATCGTACTTCATGTTGTTAATCAGCTCCAGACTTTATCCAAAATACCGTTGCTTGGGGGCGTATGCTTTCAAGCCATCTGCCTTTGCCAGAAAACCCTCTCCGTCATCGCTGCGCGATGCCACCTCTCCCGAAGGGGAGAGGTTTTGTGCAGACCGCAGCCTTCCCTCTTTTGCGCAAGCTCCCCCTTTCGGGGGAGCTGTCAGGGCGGACGCCCTGACTGAGAGGGTTCTTTTTTTCAGGTAGACAGCTGTTTGCCTGATTCATTCAAGGGTGCTGTCAGGGGTGAGGTACTCAGAGATATCAATGGGCTCACCATCTGCCCACAGGTGCTCCAGATCGTAATAGGTGCGGGTGTTGGGCACGAATACGTGCACGATGACGTTGGAATAATCCAGCAGCACCCAGTTCTTGGAATCGTAGCCCTCGGTGCTGTAGGGCTCCAGACCCTTCTGGGAAAGCTCAAATTCCACCTCGTCGGCCAGAGACGCCACCTGCGTGGTGGAAGTGCCGGAGGCAATGACAAAGTAATCGGTGAGCACGGTCAGGCTTTCCACCTTGAGCACGCGCACATCGTGGGCCTTTTTCTTATCCAGGATCTTTGCGATCTCAATGGCAAGCGCCTTGCTGTCGTTGAAGTTCTCCATATGTTTTTCCTTTCTGTCAGTTTCAGTTTGCGGAGCCTGCGGCCTGACCGTCGGTGGTAACAGCGCCATCAAGGTCTGTATCGCCGTTCAGGATGGCATCGTCCGACTCCTTATCGATGCGGCCCATATACTGCACGTTGGCATCGGTGGATGCACTGCCGTGGGGCCACTCGTCGGTGACAAGGTTCATTTCGCTCACATCAATGGGGCCGGTGTAGGTGCAGAAATACTGGTTGAGCAGGTTTGCAATGGAACCCGCATCCGGCACCACGCAGGAGTAACCGGCAAAGGTGTCGGTCTTGCCCACGTTGGGCACGCCCATGAACACCGGTGTCTGCGCCAGAATGATGTTGGAGCTGTCGAGCTTGAGGAAGGACACCACCAGCTTTGCAATGGTGGAAATGTCCATATCCGTCTTGATATAGTTCTTGAATACCAGCGGCAGCTGGTTCAGGATATCGGTAACGCCCATGGCGCGGGCACGCTTGAACAGGCCGGCATAGAAATAGCGCTGCATGTTCAGGCGGTCGATATCGGAATTGGCGTAGCCGTCGCCGTGGCGGCAGCGCACAAAGAACTCTGCCGATGCGCCGTTCAGATTGCGGTAGCCCTTGAGCAGCTTGCTGCCGCCGTAGGACATATCGTGGGGGATATACACCTCGATGCCGCCAAAGTTATCCACCATATCCACCAGTGCCTGCATATCCACCGTCACATAGTAATCGATGGGCAGTCGGAACTGATCGTAGATGACATCGGCCAGAGCGGCGATGCTGCCGCCGTTGGAGATTGCCACCGAGTTGATCTGATAATTCGTGGCGGCGTAGGTCTTGCCATTGGAAAGGGTGATCTTTTTGTTCTTGGTGGTGACAAGGCTGTTGCGGGGGATCTGCAGCATCCGCAGTGCACCGTTCTTGATGTCGAACTGCACGTACAGGATCATGTCGGTCATGCCGTCGTTGGAAGTGGGGTCGTTGGAATAATTGCGGCCCTCTTCATAGTCGATGCCGCAGACCAGAATGTTCACCACATCGCCCTTGTATTCCTCGGCTGTCTTCACCTCTTCCTCAATGGTAGGGGTGCTGTCGTCCGGGCGGATGCTGTCCTCCACCTTGTTTACAAGGCTGACTCCGTACACCACCACACCGGAGATCACCGCGATGATGGCCATGACCACTGCAAAAGGCAGCCAGAGGGGCATTTTCTTTTTCTTTTTGCGGCGGCGCGGCGGCTTCTGCCCTGCTCCCTGTGCCGGGCGGCGCGGCGGCTCATTGTGTGCACCGCCTGCGCTCTGCTTTGCATCCGTGCTGGACGCAGCGTGGCGCGGTGCGGCTGCTGCCGGATCCGGCCGGTTCAGAGAACGCGAAGTATTGATATGGCGTGGCGTCTGGCTCATGCTTTTTTGTATCCTCCAGATTTTCGCGGTCCTGCAAAAAAATGTTCCTGCAGACCTGTCATGCTCTTAAGTATAGCATTATCCGACGAAATCTGCAATCCGTTTTCTGTTTCCGCTTGTTTCAGAGCAGCTGTGCTCTCACCGTTCATTCTTCCCGCTGCGGGCAAGGATATCCTCATAGGCAGCCTTGGACATCGGGTCAAGGGGCTTGCCCTGCGAGAGCACAAAATCGTTGGTCTGCTTCAGCGCGGCCAGCATAGCGGCATCCAGATTCTTTTTTTCCAGCTTGCGCAGCTTTTCCACGCCGGGCCAGTCCCGCTCCGCGCTGGTCATATCGGCCAGATACAAAATTTTGTCAAGCCGGGTCATGCCGGGTTTGCCCGCCGTGTGGCAGGCAATAGCGCTAAGCACCGCTTCGTCGGTCACGCCCCACTGGGTGCGAGCCAGAATGGCGGCGCACACGCCGTGCCACACCGGGGCCGGGCGCTCTTCGCCGCCCTCGGCATACTGGGGGTAAGCGCGCAGGATCTCGCGCATCTCATCCTTGCTGATCTCCTTGGCCGAGTCGTGCAGCAGGGCTGCCAGCGCGGCGCGCTCCTCATCCTCACCGTAGATCTTTGCCAGCTTGACGGCCATTTTTTTCACATTCAAGGTATGCTCATAGCGCTTATCGCTCAAGCGGCCGCGCACAAGCTCCTTTGCCTGTTTGAGGTTCATTGGCTGATACTTCCTTTTTGTAGAGTTTCTCCCGGCGGATGACCGCCCGCACGGTCTGCGGCAGCTCTGCTTCACACCCTTCGCCTGCAGTCAGACGGGTGCGGATGTCGCTGCTGGCCATGGGCAGCGCCTGTACCGGTGCAAACAGGATGCGTGCCCCGGTGGGGTCCAGCCGGAGAGCCTTTGCGTGCAGCTCGGGGTCGTCGCCCACACGGCGGCTGGTGACCACCAGATGGGCAAGGCGCAGGATATCCTGCCAGCGGTGCCAGCCGTCAAAGCTCAGCAGCATATCGCTGCCAATGGCAAGGTACAGCTGTGCCCCGGGGTAGTCCCGGGCCAGTTTTTCCACCGTGAGCACCGTATAGTTGCGGTTTCCGGCAGCGGCCTGCTCGATCTCCCAGCCGCTGACTTCCAGCTGCGGGATCGTGTCCGCATCCTCTTCCAGTGCATGGAAGCAGCTGCACATTTCCAGCCGCAGTGCGCCCGGCGCAGAGGTCTTCTGCTTGAAGGGCGAAAGCCCGGCAGGCATCACCACCACCTTATCCGGCTGCACGCGGGCAGCGGCAGCGCGCAGATTGTTCAGGTGGCCGTTATGGGGCGGGTCAAATGTACCGCCGTAGAGAAGAACTTTCATTTTTACTTCAGCAGATCAGCGTAGGCGCTGTCCTTTTTTTTCTGCAGATACAGCACGAACTTGGAGCCGATCACCTGTACGCAGTCGGCACCGGTGGCCTCAGCCAGCTTGACCGAAGCTTCACGGGCATTATACATGCTGTTTTCCAGCACCTTGAGCTTGATGAGCTCACGGGCATCCAGGCAGTCCTTCACGCCCTGGATCATGGTCTCGTCGATCTCGCCCTTACCCACGATGAAAACGGGGTCCATGGTGTTTGCCTTGCCGCGCAGAATGGCGCGCTGTTTGCTTGTCAGCATAGTTTTCTCCTTTATTTTGAGGTTGATCTTTCGATAAAGAAACGATTTAGAATTGTCTCCGCTTGTGGTGAGAAACTCCTTCAGTCAAAGCCTTACGGCTTTGCCAGCTCCCTCAAAGAGGGAGCCTTTGGCAGAAACGAAACGCTTGCCGGACTGCCAAAGGCCCCATCTCCGAGGACGACTTCCCCCGGCCGGGGGAAGATGTCACCGTAGGTGACAAAAAGGGGAATCTGTCTGCGAAGCAGACTGGGGGAGTTCATTCTGCCAGAAATCCCGGCAGCTGCTGTTCCAGCACCGCCAGCGCATTGCCGCGGTGGCTGATGGCATCCTTTTCATCCGGGGTCAGCTGGGCGTAGCTGCGGCCCTCGGTGTTGGGGCGCTTATCGTGCTTTCCCACGCCGCAGTCGGTGGGGATGAACAGCGGATCGTAGCCAAAGCCGTAGTCCCCGCACAGCCGCTCAAAGGCGATGCTGCCCGGGCACTCGCCCATGCAGATCAGATGCCGCCCATCCGGCAGGATGAAGCACACCGCGGACACAAACTTTGCACCCCGCTGCCCGGCAGGCACAGCCTGCATGGCGTCCAGAAGCTTGTCGTTGTTGGCTTCGTCGTCGCCGTGGCGGCCGCAGTAGCGGGCACTGTAGACGCCGGGCGCACCGCCCAGCGCATCCACGCACAGGCCGGAGTCATCAGCGATGGTGGGCAGACCGCATGCCTTGCAGATGGTTTCAGCCTTGATGAGGGCGTTCTCGGCAAAGGTGGTGCCGGTCTCCTCCGGCTCGATGGTGATGCCCAGCTGCTTCTGGCTGACCACCTCGTGGCCCTGCGCTTCCAGAATGCGGCGCAGTTCGCGGAGCTTTCCGGCGTTGCCGGTGGCTGCACAAATTTTCATGCTGCGACCCTCCTTAGTGCTTCCACTGGCGCGGGAGCAGCTCTTCCACAAAGCCCTCCGGGGTAAAGGGCAGCAGGTCGTCGATGCCCTCGCCCACGCCGATGAAGCGCACCGGCAGGCCCAGACGCTGCTTGACCGCCACCACGCAGCCGCCCTTGGCGGTGCCGTCCAGCTTGGTCAGGATGATGCCTGTAGCATCTGCAGCCTTGCAGAATTCCTTGGCCTGACTGATGGCGTTCTGACCGGTGATGGCATCCAGCACCAGCAGCGTTTCAAGGCTGGCTTCCGGGCTGGCCTTCTTGACGCTGCGGCTGATCTTGGAAAGCTCTGCCATCAGGTTTGCCTTGTTGTGCAGACGGCCTGCGGTGTCGGCAATGACCATGTCATAACCGCGTGCGGTGGCAGACTTTACGGTGTCGAAAATGACAGCCGCCGGGTCTGCGCCCTCGCCTGCGCTCACAATGGGCACACCGGCGCGGTCGGCCCAGATCTCCAGCTGTTCGCTGGCTGCGGCACGGAAAGTATCGCCTGCGGCCAGCATCACCTTTTTGCCCTCGCGGGTGTAGTGATCGGCCAGCTTGGCAATGCTGGTGGTCTTGCCCACGCCGTTCACGCCAATGACCAGAATGACGGCCGGCTTGCCGGAAAGATCCATCTCGGCATCCGGTGTCATTTCCTCGGCAATGATGTCGCGCAGGGCATCCGCCGCCTCTTCGCCGGTCTTCAGGCCCTTTTCGTGCACACGGTCGCGCAGCTTGTCCACCAGACGCACGGCCACCTCGCCGCCCACATCTGCAAGGATGAGCTGCTCTTCCAGATCATCGTACATATCATCGTCGATGACGCTGCCGGTGAGGGTGTTGAGGATATTGCCCCAGAAACCGGTGCGGGTCTTTTCCAGACCCGTTTTCATTTTTTCCTGTTCTTTTTCTTTGTTTTTCTTGCCAAATCCGAAGAACCCCATGGTGTCCTCCTATCTTTTTCTTTAATATATATCAGGAAACCAGCGTTGCGTCAACCTGTTCCAGATCAAGCTTGAGCAGCTTGGACACGCCGTCCTCCTGCATGGTAACGCCGTAAAGCACATTCGCGGCTTCCATTGTGCCGCGGCGGTGGGTGATGACGATGAACTGGGTCTTGTCGCTCACCCGGCGTAAGTACTGGGCAAACCGCACCACATTGGCATCGTCCAGAGCGGCTTCGATCTCGTCCAGAATACAGAACGGGGCCGGGTTGACCGCCAGAATGGCAAAGTAGATGCTGATGGCTACCAGCGCCTGCTCGCCGCCGGAAAGCGCTTCCAGATTCTTGATCACCTTGCCCGGCGGTGCCACCCGGATGCCGATGCCGCAGGACAGCACATCGCTTTCATCCTCCAGCACAAGGCTGGCTTCGCCGCCGCCGAACAGCTCGGTAAATACGCGGCCAAAGTTTTCGTTGATGGCGCGGAAGCTGTCGGAGAAGATCTCCCGCATCTGTGTCGAAAGCCTGGAGATCATGCGGGTCAGCTCATTGCGGCTTTCCTCCACATCGGTCACCTGATGCATCAGGGCATCGTAGCGGGCCTTGACCTCCTTGTATTCCTCGATGGCGCTCACATTCACGCTGCCAAGGGCGCGAATTTTGCCGCGCAGGTCGGCCACCTGTGCGCGCAGGGCCGTCAGGCTTTCAAACTCCACGCAAAGGTTCTCTGCCTGACTGACTGAGATCTGGTATTCATCCCACAGCTTTGCCACGGTCTGGTCGTACTCGGTCTCGGCAGCGGCCTTGCGCTCTGCAAGGCGAGCCATCTCGCGCCCCATTTCCTCGCGGCTGTCGGAGGATGTGCGCGCCCGGCTCAGTGCCGCTGTTTCAGCCTGCTGGCGTTCCAGCCGCTGTTCCGTGGCTTCCCGGATTGCCTTTTCTTTTTGGGCGATCTCGGTCTGGCTGTCGGACTTTGCCTGCCGGATGGCTGCAATTTCTGCCCGGCAGCTCTCGCTGCGCTGTGCCAGTGCCGCAAGGCTTTCTTCCAGCGTGGCGCGGCGGGCAGCGGCATCCTGTGCCCGCTGTTGCAGCGCTGCGATCTGGCTGTAGGCCAGTTCTGCATCCTTCTGGCGGGTCACCTGTTCCAGCCGCTTTGCGCTGAGCTTTTGGCTCAGTTCGGTCTGCTGCGCCACAAAGCTGTCGTCTCCCTCGGCGATGCGGTTCATTTCAGCCGTCAGCAGATCGACCTTTGCTGTGAGCTCTGCCTGCAGAGCAGCAGCGCCCTCGGCCCTGCTCTGGCTCTCGGAAAGGGACGCTTTCAGGGCATCGATCTCCTGCTGCCGGGCGGCAAGGGTGCTCTCCTGCTGCTGTACGGCAGCTTCCAGCCGCTTCTGCTCTGCCTCGGCACGCACTTTGTCGTTGGCGGCGGTGATCTGTTCACTGGCCGTGGCGGTCAGCTCTGCCTGAAGGGCATCTACCTGCTCTTTGCAGCGGTCGGTCTTTTCCTGTGCAGCAAGGCAGTCTTTTTGTAACCTGGCCGCTTTCACCCGCAGCTCTTCCATCTCCTGCTTGCGGGTGAACAGGCCTGCGCTGCGCTGGACGCTGCCGCCGGTAAAGCTGCCGCCTGCATTGATCACCTGACCATCCATGGTCACGACCTTGCTGCGAAAGCCGTTGTCCCGCGCCACGCGAGAAGCTTCGTTGATGTCGTCCACCACGATGATGCGGCCCAGCAGATTTGACACGATGTTGTCGTACCGGCGGTCGGCCTGTACAAGGCTGGATGCCAGACGCGCCGTGCCGGAGAGTCGGCCACGGAACACGCCGGGCTGGACGGTATCCAGCGGCAGGAAGGTGGCGCGGCCTGCATTGTCATTGCGCAGCAGGGCAATGGCCGCTTTGGCAGCGGCTTCGTTCTCTACCACGATGTTCTGCAGCGCACCGCCCAGAGCCGTTTCCACAGCCACTTCACAGCCCGGCTCCACCTTTAAGATGGCGGACACCGGCCCGACGATGCCCCGCAGGCGGCGTGCACCGGCAGCACGCATGACGGCCTTGACCGAGTTTTGGTAGCCGTCCATGTTCTTTTCCAGTTCCCGCAGCACGGAAAGGCGCTGGCGGGCCGCATCCAGTTCACGGCCAAGGCGCTGCTCTGCTGCGTCGGCATCGTCCAGCGCAGCCTTGCGGCCTTTCAGCTTGAGTTCCACGCCGGAACGGACATTTGCCAGCTGCTTCTCGTTTTCTTCCAGCATCCGGCGATACTTGATGGTGTCGTCCAGATCCTGCTTTGCTTCGTCCCGCTGGGCGGTGCTTTCCTGCACGCTCTGCTCAAGGGCAGGCAGGCGCTGGCGGGCTGTTTCCCCGGCAGCTTCGGCAGCGGCCTGCGCCACCTGCGCTTCGGTGCGCCGGGCTGTCAGGCCGGCAAGTTCTGCTTTCAGGGTATCCTTGCGGGCACCGCTGGCACTGCTGGCATCGGTCAGACGTGCGATCTCCGCGTTCAGTGCCTCGATCTCTGCCGTCAGCTTTTCGCCCTCCGCTTCCATGGTCTTTGCCACGGCCCGGTGACGCTGCAAGGCGGCCTGTGCCTCGGTGCTGTCCTGTTCCCCGGCGCTGATCTCTTCCTTCAGGGATGCGGCGCTCTCCTCGTTGCGGAGGATGTCGTTTTCCAGCACAGCGATGCGGCTCTCCGACCCGCTGATCTGCTCGGTGATGCTGCGGATATCCCCATTCAGGCGCTCAACAGCAACCGTCAGCTGCTGTGCCTGCATCCGGATCTCCTCAGCCTCCTGCTCGGCGGCTTTCGTCTCCCGGTCAAAGCGCTCGTAGTCGGCCTGTGCTGTCTCGTAGTCCCGCACCTGCTGGCGCACGGCTTCGCGCGCACGGTGCACACCGTCGGTCCACAGGGTCACTTCCAGCGTTTTGCGCTGTGCGGCCAGCTCGAGGAACTTTTCTGCCTTGGCGCTCTCTTTTTCCAGCGGGCCTACCCGGCTTTCCAGCTCGCCAAGGATGTCCCGCAGGCGTTCAAGATTTTCGCCCGCCGCAGCAAGGCGGCGTTCCGCCTCGGTCTTGCGGTAGCGGTACTTGGCAATGCCGCAGGCTTCCTCAAAGATCTCGCGGCGCTCACTGCTTTTTGCGGCCACGATCTCCGCAATGCGGCCCTGCCCGATCACCGAGTAGCCGTCGCGGCCAATGCCGGTATCCAGCAAAAGTTCGTACACATCCTTCAACCGGCACACCTGCCCGTTGATGGTATACTCGCTGTCGCCGGAGCGGTAATATTTGCGGCCAATGGTCACTTCGTCCGCATCCACATCAAAGGTGTGGTCTGCGTTATCCAGCGTCAGCCGCACCTGCGCAAAGCCCATGGCTCCGCGCCGCCGGGTGCCGCCGAAGATCACGTCCTCCATCTTGCCTGCCGCGCGCAGCTGGCGGGAGCTGGTCTCGCCCAGCACCCAGCGCACTGCGTCCGAAAGGTTCGACTTGCCGGAGCCGTTGGGACCCACCACGCCGGTAACGCCTGCGTCGAACCGAATTTTGACTTTATCGGGAAAGCTCTTGAAGCCCTGGATCTCCAGTTCCTTGAATACCATTTACTTTTCCTTTATCACGCCCAGCAGCTTGAGCGCTTCTTTGGCGGCGCACTGCTCAGCGGCCTTTTTGCTGCGGCCTTCGCCACGGGCCACGCGGTCAGAGTTGAACCGCACCGCCACCACGAAATGCTTGTCGTGATCCGGGCCGGACTCGCTTTCTACTACATAGCTCAACCGCTCTTCCGGGTTCTGCTGCACGATCTCCTGCAGGCGGGTCTTGTAGTCGGCCTCGGCGTGCTTGCCCTCGGTGATAAAGGGCAGGATGAAGCTGCGGGCCACATCCATGCCGCCATCCAGATACAAAGCCGCGATCAGCGCTTCAAACGCATCGGACACAACGCTGGGGCGGCTGCGTCCGCCGCAGCGCTCCTCGCCGCGGCCAAGGCGCAGATACTCGCCCAGATCGATCTCCTGCGCGAACTGGAACAGCGCACCCTCGCTGACAAGGCTGGCGCGGATGCGGGTCAGATCGCCCTCCGGCCGGTCGGCATAGGCGTGGAACAGATAATCTGCCGAGACGATCTGCAGCACGCTGTCGCCCAGAAACTCCAGCCGCTCGTTGTGCTTGACTGGGGTGCGGCTCTCGTTGGCATAGCTGGTATGGGTGAGCGCGATCTCCAGCAGCTCCGGGTTTTTGAACTTATAACCAATAATTGTTTCCAACTGATGGCTCATGGTCGTTTTTACTCCCTTTTATTCCTCAGTTTTCTGTGCCGCAGCCAGCTCGTCCAGCGCAGACTGCATGGTGCCGCACAGATCGTTCTCCACGCAGATCTTTGCCTGACGGATGGCGTTCTTGATTCCCTTGGCCTTGGAAGAGCCGTGGGCCTTGATGACCGGCTGCTTGGCCCCCAGGAAAGGTGCGCCGCCGTACTCCTCGCTGTCCATCTGGTGCTTCAGGTCTGCCACACTGCCCTTGAGAAGCAGGTAAGCCAGCTTGCCGCCGAGGTTTGCGAGGAACATTTGTTTCAGCATGCCCAGCAGCATTTTTGCCACGCCCTCGGTCAGCTTGAGGATCACATTGCCGGTGAAGCCATCGCACACCACCACGTCCACTTCGCCACCCGGCACATCGCGGGGCTCGATGTTGCCCACAAAGCGGATGCCGGGGGTGGTTTTCAGCAGCTGGTGTGCTTCCTTGAGCATGGGGGTGCCCTTGCTCTCCTCCGCACCGTTGTTGGCCAGCGCCACGCTGGGGCTGCAGCGGCCTTCCACCCTGTTCACATAGCAGCTGCCCATCACGGCAAAGGCTGCCAGCATCTCGGGGCGGCACTCCACATTGGCACCGCAGTCCAGCAGCAGATAAGCCTGCTTTTTGGCGGGCACCATGGTGGCCAGAGCCGGACGCTTGATGCCCTTGAGGGTGCGCACGATCAGGCTTGCGCCCACATGCAGCGCACCGGTGCTGCCGGCGGAAACAAAGGCATCGCCCTTGCCGTCTTTCAGCATGTTCAAGCCCACCACGATGGAGGAGTCCTTCTTCTGGCGGATGGCGCGGGCAGGCTCATCGCACATGTCGATGACCTCGGTGCAGTTCACCAGCTCAATGCCATCCAGCGGGATGCTGTTTTCCTGTGCGGTCCTGCGCACCAGCGCTTCGTCGCCCACACCTACGACGGTGATGCCGTACTCTTTCACGGCCTGTGCGGCACCCTCCAGCACAGCCAGAGGGGCGTTGTCGCCGCCCATCATGTCCACGATAATCTTCATAGTTTTTCTCCCTTCTTAAAGAGAAGTTTCATCCAGCCAGTGCTGGAAGCTGGCAATGGCACGCTCGGCCTGTGCCATGTAACGCAGGCGCTTGTCCCGCGGGCGGCTCTCCTCCGGCAGCGGAGGAAGGATGCCCATATTCGCGCCCATGGGCTGGAAGTGCTTGTTCTCGGTGGTCAGGTACTGCACCAGCGCACCGCACATGGTATCCACAGGCGGGGCGGGCAGCTCCTTTCCTTCCAGACGGGCATACAGGCTGCGGGCCGCCAGCAGGCCGCAGGCAGCGCTTTCCATATAGCCCTCAAAGCCGGTGATCTGGCCCGCAAAAAACACATTGGGGTGCTCTTTCAGGCACAGCTGGGCGCTGAGCACCCGGGGCGCATCGAGGAAGGTGTTGCGGTGCATGACGCCATACCGCACGAACTCGGCATTTTCCAGCCCGGGGATCATGCTGAACACCCGCTTCTGTTCGCCCCACTTGAGGTTGGTCTGGAAGCCCACGATGTTATACAGGGTGCGTTCCTTATTTTCGGCCCGCAGCTGGACATTGGCCCATGGACGGTGTCCGGTGTTGGGATTCACAAGGCCCACCGGGCGCAGGGGACCGAACCGCATGGTGTCGGCACCCCGGGCAGCCATGATCTCGATGGGCATACAGCCCTCATACACAGTGACGGTATCGGCCTTTTTGCCGTGGGCATCCGGGTCGGGCTGAGCAGACTGCTCGGCCCCGGTGTCAAAGTCGTGCAGCGGTGCGCGCTCTGCCGAAGCGAGAGCCGCGTGGAATTTCTCGTACTCTTCCTTGTTGAAAGGGCAGTTCAGGTAGTCGGCCTCGCCCCGGTCATAGCGGGAGGCGGCAAACACCTTGTTGTAGTCCAGACTTTCAGCGGTGACGATGGGGGCCACAGCATCGTAGAAGTGCAACCGCTCGTCACCGGTCAAGGTCCCGATCTCATCGGCCAGTGCGCCGTCGGTCAGGGGACCGGTGGCCACCAGAACGGGGGCAGTCTCGTCAATGTGCTCCACCTGCTCCCGGTGGACGGTGATATTCTCACAGCTTTCCACCATGCGGGTCACTTCGGCGCTGAATGCATCGCGGTCCACCGCCAGCGCACCGCCAGCGGCCACGCGGGCCGTCTCGGCGGCGTTCAGCAGCTGGCTGCCCATCCGGCGCATCTCTTCCTTCAGCAGGCCGGAAGCAGAGTCCAGCCGTTCAGCTTTCAGGCTATTGGAGCAGATCAGCTCTGCAAAGCCTGCGCTTTTGTGTGCGGGCGAAAAATGCACGGGCTTCTGTTCGTACAGGTCTACCTGCACGCCCTTGCCAGCCAGCCAGAGGGCGGCTTCACAGCCCGCAAGACCAGCGCCCAGCACGGTTACTTGATAGTTCATAGTTTTATCCTTTTAGTCCTTTTTCGGCACCGGCATCTCGTAGCCGCAGCCTTCCTTTGCGCAATACAGCTTGGAGCCTTTGCGGAACATGGTGCTGCCGCACTTGGGGCACTTGGTGGGCACCGGCATGTCCCATGTCATAAAGTCGCAGTCCGGGTAGCGCTCGCAGCCATAATAGATGCGGCCCTTGGAGCTCTTGCGCTCCAGCATACGGCCCTTGCCGCACTTGGGGCAGATGCCGCCGGTATCCTTGACCAGCCGCTTTGTGCCCCGGCACTCCGGGAAGCCGCTGCAGGCCAGGAACTTGCCGTACTTGCCCACCTTGATGACCATGGGCCGGCCGCACAGGTCGCATACCTCACTGGAAGGCTCATCCGGCACCTTGACCTTCTTGCCTTCCATGTTCTTTTCGGCCTGCTCGAGGCTTGCCGCAAAGCCCTGGTAGAAGTCATCCACCGTCTTGTGCCAGTCGGCCTTGCCGCTCTCGATCTTATCCAGATTCTTTTCCATCTGGGCGGAGAAGTCCACATCCACGATGTGGGGGAACTGCTCCAGCATCAGGCCATCCACCGCCCGGCCCAGCAGGGTGGGCTTGAGCTTTTTCTGGTCGCGCTCCACATAGCCGCGGTCGATGATGGTGGTGATAATGGGTGCGTAGGTGGAAGGACGACCGATGCCGTTTTCTTCCAGTGCCTTGATGAGGGTCGCTTCGGTGTAGCGGGCGGGCGGCTGGGTGAACTTCTGCTCGCTCTTCAGGTCGCGCAGCTTCAGCACCTGACCCTGCTCCAGCGGAGGCAGGGCGGTCTCCTTCTTTTCCTTTTCGTCGGTGGCTTCCTCGTACAGGACGGTGAAGCCGTCAAAGGTAACGGTATAGCCGCTGGCCTTGAAACGGTAGTCCGCCGCGCTGACCGTGACGGACACGGTGTCCTGCTGGCAGTCTGCCATCTGGCTGGCCATGAAGCGGCTCCAGATCATGCGGTAGAGCTTTGCTGTGTCGCCGCTGATGCTCTTGTCCACCTCGTCCGGTGTCAGGGACGGCACCGAGGGACGGATGGCCTCGTGGGCATCCTGTGCGGCAGTGGCGCTCTTGGTCTTCCATGTGCGCTTGTAGGGGCAGATATAGGCTTCACCGTAGGCCCCTGCGATATATTCCTTTGCGGCGGCAACGGCTTCATCCGAGATGCGCAGGCTGTCGGTACGCATGTAGGTGATCAGACCCATGGTGCCGTGGCCCGCAATGTCCACGCCTTCGTACAGGGTCTGGGCAGCGCGCATGGTGCGGGTGGCCGTAAAGCCCAAGCGGCGGGATGCCTCCTGCTGCAGGGTACTGGTGATAAAAGCCGGAGTGGGCTGCTTTGCCCGCTTGCCCTTTTTCAGCTCTGCCACCACGTACTCGGCCCCTTCCAGACCCTTTTCAATGGCGCGGGCCTCGGCTTCGCTTTTGGGCAGCAGCTTTTTGCCGCTGGCATCGGTGGCCAGCCGGGCGGTAAAACTCTTGTGGCCTGCGCCGAGGGTGGCATCCACGTTCCAGTATTCGTCGGGCTTGAAGCTCTCGATCTCCTTTTCGCGGTCATCGATCAGGCGCACGGCCACGCTCTGCACGCGGCCTGCGGAAAGGCCCCGGCGCACCTTGCGCCAGAGGAACGGGCTGAGCTTGTAGCCCACCAGACGGTCCAGCACACGGCGGGCCTGCTGTGCGTTGAACAGATCTTCGTCGATGGCGCGGGGATGGGCCATGCCCTCCTTCACGCCCTTTTTGGTGATCTCGTCAAAGGTCACGCGGTTCGGCTCGTGGGGGTCCAGCCCCAGAATGTTTGCCAGATGCCAGCTGATGGCTTCGCCCTCACGGTCCGGGTCGGTTGCCAGCAGCACGCCGTCTGCGTGTTTGGCCTTGCTCTTCAATTCCTTGATGAGCTTTTCCTTGCCTTTGATGCTGATGTACTGTGGGGCATAGCCGTGCTCCACATCGATGCCCAGCTGGGAAGCGGGCAGGTCACGGATATGGCCCATGCTTGCGGTGACCTCGTAATCATCGCCCAGATACTTGCCAATGGTTTTCGCCTTAGCAGGCGACTCCACGATAACCAGTTTCGCCATTCGAGTTTACTCCCATTTCAAATTTTCTTTCTTCTCTATCAGGAACGCACCGTGCAACTGCACAGTACGGGATTCTCTATTTTTATATCATACCACAGCTGTTGTGTGCTGCGCCAGCAGAAATTATACTATTTTATCACATACCGCTTGCCCGGCATGCACAGCACCCGGCCGGAAAGCTCCAGCTTCATCAGGGTGCCCAGCAGCACCGCTGTGGGCAGGCCGCTGCGCACGCAAAGCTCCTCAATGCCAAGGGGCTGCGGCCCAATGCAGGAAAGCACCTTCCGCTCGTTCTCGCTCAGAGGCTCCGGTTGCTTTGCCGTCACCGCCGCTGCGCTCTGCCGGCGCAGGCCCAGCGGGCCAAGCAGGTCAGCAGCAGAACACACTGCACGCGCTCTGCCGTCCCGCAAAAGGCCGTTTGTACCTGCGGAATTGGGCGAGTAGATGCTGCCCGGCACCGCGAACACCGGCTTGCCATAGCGTTCGGCGTGAGACACAGTGGACATGGTGCCGCTTTTTTCCTGCGCTTCCACCACCAGCAATGCAGAGCTGAGCGCCGCAATGAGCCGGTTGCGCTGCAAAAATCCATTTGGGCCAACGCCCTCACTGCGGGGCGGGTACTCACTGATCACGCAGCCCTTCTGCTCGATCTTGTGCCGCAGCACCACATTGGCCGCAGGATAGGTGCGGTCGATGGGCACGCCCATCACAGCAATGGTAGGGCAGTTGTTTTTGACAGCAGCGCGGTGCCCGGCGCTGTCCAGCCCGTCCGCAAGGCCGCTGACGATCAAAGCGCCGCTTTGGGCCAGTTCCCCGCCAATGTCCGCCGCTGCGTTCAGGCCGTATTCGGTAGGCTTGCGGCTGCCCACGATGCCCACCGAGCCCGGCTCGTTGAGCCAGAGCGGATCGCCGGTGCAGTAGAGCACCAGCGGCATATCCGGGATGCGGGAAAACGCCAGCGGATAGTCCGGGTCGTCAAACGGCAGGATGCGCACACCCAGATCATCGCACCGCATCACCAGCGGGTGGTACTGTTCCGGGGCCAGCTGCTGCGCCCGCAGAGCTGCTGCCTCTCCCGCTGCAAGACGAAATTCTGCCGTATCGCGGGCTTCCCATGCTTCCTGTGCACCGCCAAAGGCATCCAGCATACGGCCCGCGTGAACGCTGGCTGGGCCAAGCACATGGGCCAGCCACAGCCAGCACAGCAGCGGATCCGGGGCAGGCTCCGGCGGGAAAAGACTGGTCTGCCCTGCAAGGCCGCTCATAGGCTTTCCTCCCGGAAATGCCACAGCAGGATGCTGCCCGCAATGCCGGCGTTCAGGCTTTCCACCCGGTCGGTCATGGGGATGCGCACCGTGCTGCTGCAGGCAGCAATGGTCTCATCGGTCAGGCCCTGACCCTCGCTGCCGATGACGACGCAGACGCCGCCGGGGCAGCTTGCCTGCGCCGCGCTCAGCGGCTGGGACTTGTACAGCGCGGCAGCAAGGCAGGTGATACCCTTTGCGCGCAGCTGGGTGATGGCATCGGGCATGGCACCGGCTTCGATCACCGGGATGCGCACGGCGGCTCCCATGGAAGCGCGCAGGGTCTTGGGGGCATACACACTGGCACAGCCGTCGCTCAGGATCACACCGTCAAAGCCAAAGGCCGCAGCAGAGCGCAGCAGGGTGCCCACATTGCCGGGGTCCTGCACCCGTTCCAGCGCCAGATACCGCCCGCCCGCCTTCACTTCGTCCAGTGTGTGCACCGGGGTGCGGAACACGCCGAACACTCCCTGATGGGTGCCCACATCGGCCAGCTTATCGGCCACATGGTCTTCCACAAGGTAGTGTTCACCGGGCAGACCAGCAAGCTCCGGGCACTTTGCCATAGCGCTCTCCGTATAAAATAAGGTCTCCAGCTGCGCACCGCGGGCAAGTTCCGGGCAGAGCTTGCGGCCCTCGGCCAGAAAGCGGCCCTCGCTGCGGCGGAATGCCGCGCTGGAAGAAAGGCGGCAGGCGTATTTGATCTTTGCGTTTTCCCGGCTGGTGATTTTTTCGTCCATCGTGTGTATTCAACCTTTCGCTGTACTGTCGTTCAAAAAGTAGTCTGCCGTCTTGTTCAAAAAATGCAAAAAGGGCAGCGTCTGCCACAAAGTGTTCCTGCGGCAGGGCGCTGCCCTGAAAAACATGTTCCCCTGCCGTAAGAACCCCGGATACAAAACGGACGCCCGCGTATACGCGCGGGCGTCACGATTCAAGTTCCTAATCAGGCGTTCTTGACGGTCTCGACCAGAGCTGCAAAGCTCTTGGGATCGTTAATAGCCATCTCAGACAGCATCTTGCGGTTCAGCTCGATGCCAGCCTTCTTCAGACCAGCCATGAAGGTGGAGTAGTTCATGCCCAGAGGACGAACTGCGTTGTTGATGCGGCAGATCCACAGGTTGCGGAACTGACGCTTCTTCATGCGGCGGCCAGCCAGAGCGTAGTTGCCGCTCTTCATGACCTGCTGCTTGGCCATCTTAAAGTGCTTGCTCTTGCAGCCGTAGAAGCCCTTGGCCAGCTTCAGCATCTTCTTACGACGTTTGTGAGTCATGGTTGCGCCCTTGATACGTGCCATTTTTTATATCTCCTTTAGTTGTCTCAATAGAATGTGTTTGCCTGCGGCTCGCTCTTAGGCGTAGGGCAGCATGCTCTTGATGGTAGCTGCGTTGGTCTTATCAACGTAGCTGGGCTGACGGTAGCCACGGGTCAGCTTGGTGGTCTTCTTGGTCAGGATGTGGCTGCGGAATGCGTGGCCGCGCTTGATCTTGCCGTTCTTGGTCAGCTTAAAGCGCTTCTTAGCGCCGGAGTGCGTCTTCAGTTTCATCTTAGCCATTTTAGTTTCCTCCTAAAATTAGTCCTTATTGGGTTTCGGGATCAGCAGAATGGACATCGTGCGGCCCTCGAGCACCGGCGGCTTATCGGTGGATGCCTGAGGCAGAGCCTCGGCAAAACGTTTCAGCACGTCTGCGCCCAGAGCACTGTGCGCCATTTCACGGCCGCGGAAGCGGATCGAAACCTTAACCTTGTGGCCAGCTGCCAGGAACTTGGCAGTCTGGTTCAGCTTGGTATTGAAGTCGTTGGTGTCAATGTTGAGCGAAAGGCGGGTCTCTTTAACTTCGACCACCTTCTGGTTCTTCTTGGCTTCCTTCTCCTTCTTCTGCTGTTCAAAACGGTACTTGCCGTAATCCAGCACCTTGCACACAGGCGGAACAGCCTGCGGTGCGATCTTGACCAGATCCAGACCAGCATCTTCAGCAGCGCGCATGGCCACCTGAATGGACACAACGCCCTTCTGCTCGCCGTCTGCACCGATCAGACGGACCTCACGGTCACGGATCTGACCGTTGATCTCCAGTTCCTTCGACTTTCCAGCGGTAGCGATAATGAATGCACCTCCAAACAAAATCCATTTTGTTGCAATATTTGGCATAGAAAACGCGGCCGCCCATTTTCAGGACAGCCGCGCAAAAATTCACTCAAAGCCACAGTCCACTCATAATGAACTGCCTTCAGGTATAGCCCGGGGGATCTTTCCCTCGCAAGGCGAGCGCGGCACAGGCCGTAGCTGCTTTCTTTACCCGGCTATTTTACCACAGGCAGAAAACGCTGTCAAGCACTTTTTATGCGTTTTGCGGGAAAAATATGACTTTTGAAAAAGAAGTAAGTTTCCGATAGCGTCCTCGCCCTCTCCGTCATTGCTTACGCAATGCCACCTCTCCCAAAGTGAGAGGCTTTGGCAGTCCATACAAAGTTTGCGGTTTTGCCAAGGGCTCCCCCCTTTGAGGAAAGACTTCCCCCGGCCGGGGGAAGATGTCACGCAAGTGACAAAAAGGGGAGCAGTGACATCGCGCAGCGATGACGGAAGGAGTTTACACCTCGATCAGCCTCCCCAGCTCCAGCGAGTAGATGCCCTTATACGTTACCTTCTTCGGCGCAAAGCGCTTATCGATGGCAAGGGCATAGAGGTTCAGCTGCGGGCGGTAGGCGCTCAGGAAGTCCGCTTCGGTCTTGCGGCGGTCGGTCTTGTAATCCAGCAGTTCCAGATGATCCGGGAACACCAGCACAAGGTCTGCAATGCCCTGCACCAGCACCTGCTCATCCTGCACGGCGGCGGCTTCCTGCGCGGAAGCTCCCTGTGCCGTCAGCACGGCCGACGCGGGCAGCGCCGTGATGAAGGCCAGCTCCCGCAGCACCTTTTCGGCTGCGCAGATCTTTGCAAAGGCTTCGCTCTCGGCAAAGCGGCGGATGCGGCCTGCATTGAGTTTTTCCGCAATTTCCGGGGCCACCAGCCGGGTGTCCACCTGCCGCTGGCGCTCTGCAAGGATGGCTTCCTCCAGCGTGCCCGCCGCTTTGGCAGCAGCAAGGGAGGCAAAGTCTGCATGTTCCAGAAAAGCGTGCAGAGCCGTGCCCATCTCGGCGGCAGTCAGGCCGTCTTTGGAGAGGAAAGCAGGGCGTTCCAGCGTGGTCTGCTCGGCCTTGTGCACGATGCTGGTCACGCTGACCTTGGCGGGCACCGCAGCCAGTTTTGCCGCCGGATACCGCCATGCAAAGCCCTCCTGCAGCTGAGCCACCAATGCCGGGTCTGCCGGGACAGGCTCTGCCGCTTCCGGTTCCTGTTCCGGTGTTTCCGGCTCCGGCTGAGCTTCCTGCACCGTGACCATGATCTCACTTTCCGTAAACACAAAGGGCAGTTCCAGATCTCCTGCCAGCCGCCGCAGCGGTCCGCCGAAGGGATGCACCAGCAGCGCTGCACGCAGCCAGTCGGCAAAGCTGCCCGCCTGCTGGTTCAGCGTTTCTCCCGCGCCCGCAGCAAGGAATGCTGCCGCCTTGGCAAAGGGATTGCCGGTCTTGGTCATGCCCAGCGGCACCGTGAGGATCAGCTTATCCTGTGCACGGGTGAGCGCCACATATAAAAGGCGCATCTGCTCGCTGCGCGTTTCCTGCGCATGGACGCTGGCAAGGGCTGCGTAGGCTGCAGTCTTGTACATGCTCTCGCCCTGTTCCGGGCGCAGGCGCAGGCCCGCGCCGTATTCCCGGTGCAGCAGCACCGGCTGGTAAGTGTCGCTCAGGTTGAAGTGCCGGGCCGTGTCGCCCACGAACACCACCGGGAACTGCAGGCCTTTAGAGCGGTGGATGGTCATAATGGTCACACAGCCAGGCCGCGCACCGCCGGGCACAGTGTCCTGCCCGGTAGAACCGGCCTGCGCCGCCGCGTCGATGGCACGCACCAGCGCCGAGATGCCGTTTGCACCGGTCTGTGCGCAGAAAGCCGCAAAGCGCCGGGCATCTTCCCGGCGGTGCGCACCGTTTTCCAGTACGCCCAGCGCAGCAAGATAGCCGGTGGAGACAAAGATCTCTTCCAGCAGCTGTTCTGCCGGGGCACTGCGGGCCATGCGCCGCAGTGCGGTGAGTCGGTCATAAAAGTCTTTCACCTTTTGGGTGAACGGAGTTTCATCACCATTCTGCACCACCTGCAGCACTGCGCCGTACAGACTCATGCGGGAAGCCCTTTTGCCCGTTTCCTTCGCGCCCTGTTCCTCCTGCGCCTTTTTCTGCATTGCGGCGCTCTGGGCACGCAGGCGTACAAGGTCGTCGTCCGTAAAGCCGAACATCGGCCCCAGCATGGCGGCGGCAAGGTAGATATCCTGCGCCGGGTTGTCGATGACCTTCAAAAGCGAGATCAGCGGCCGGATGTGCGCTGCTTCCATCAGGTTTTCGCGCGCATCCGCATACACCGGGATGCCCCGGGCCGTGAGCGCTTCCTCATAAGCGAGGAAGTCGCCGCGCGCCGCCAGCAGGATGCAGCAATCCTCGTACTGCACCGGGCGGGTGGAGCTGCCGTCCCGCACTGGTTCGCCGTTTTTCACCAGTTCTTCAACGCGCTGGGCGATCCACGCCGCGTCGGTCTCAGCGGTGTCGTCGGGCAGGAAGTGCGCTTCCACACTGCCGGCGTATTCGCCGGGTGCACCGCACACCAGCCGCTGGCCGTCGCCGTAAGCCGTATCGCCCAGCTGGGGGGTCATGAGCTGTTCAAAGATAAAGTTGATGCCTGCCACCACCTGCGGGGCGGAGCGGAAGTTCGCATCCAGCGCCAGCAGAGCGTTTCCGCCTGCCGTACCCCCCTCCGGGCGGGGGCGGGCAGTGCCGCTGGGCAACGGTGCCCATGCGTTCAGCTTAGCCCGGAAGATGCTTGGGTCGGCCTGACGGAAGCGGTAGATGCTCTGCTTCAGGTCGCCCACAAGGAACAGGTCATCCCCCGCCGGGGAAGCAAGGCAGCGGTAAATGGCATCCTGCAAAGCGTTCGTGTCCTGATATTCGTCCACCATCACGGCGGCATAGCTCTGCCGGATGCTCTGGCACAGCGGGGTGCACACGCCATCCGGTGTGCGCAGCAGCCGCAGGGCCTGATGCTCAAAATCGCTGAATTCCAGCAGCTTGCGCTCCTTTTTCCTTGCCGAGAAGCGGGCATCAAAATCCCGCACGGCGGCAAACAGCGCCCGCAGCCGGGGCAGGGCCGCTCTGCGGTCCGCTTCGGCTTCCTCCTCGCTGCAGGAGACAAGCTCCGTAATGTGCTCAAACAGCTTGGAAGCTTCGTCTGCGCGGGTCCTGACCGCCGCCTTATGATCGCCGGTCAGCCGTTTTTTCATGCCCTTGAAGCCGGGTATCTCCTCCATGCCCAGCACATAGGGTGTCAGCTTATCGTACAGCGGTGTCCACTGCCCTGCCGCAGCCAGCCGTTCCACCTCGCCCAGCAGGGCGGCGGCGCTTTCCAGCCGGGAGAGCGGCTCTGCAAATTTATCGTTGACACCAGCCACGGCCTTTGCCTTGGAAGCAGCGGTCTTGCCTTTTTCCTCGGCCTGTGCCTGTGCAAGGACAAAATCTTCCTTACAGTCTGCCAGTGCTGCCGTCAGCAGTTCCCGCGCGGCCTTTGCGCAGCGGGCCGCTTCCGCCAGCAGCAGGTCATGCCAGCAGGTAAAAGCAAAGCCGTTTTCCCGCTGCCATGGTGTCAGATATTCGTCCAGCCTGCGGTCATAGTCCGGCAGAGCGCGCAGAAAATCGTACACATGCAGGATGGTATTGCCTGCGGCCTGATCGGTGCGGCCCTTTCCGTAAAGGTCTGCAAAGGCACAGAAATCCGGGTCGCGGTAGGCATTTTCCAGCGTTTCGGCCAGCGCCGAAGCCCGCAGCACCTCCACGCTGCCGGGATCTGCCGGGGCAAAATCCGGCGGGATGTCCAGTGCCTGAAAGTGCTTGTGCAGCAAGTCCAGACAGAACGCGTCAATGGTGCAGATGGGTGCTCGCTGCAAAAGCATCCGCTGGCGGCGCAGGCTCGTGTTGTGGGGCTGCTGCTGGCTGAGCCGCAGCAGTGCCTGCCCGATGCGTGCCCGCAGCTCTGCCGCCGCCGCATTGGTAAAGGTGACGATGAGCATTTTGTCCGCATCCACCGGGTGGTCCGGATCGGTGATGAGCCGCACGGCGCGTTCGGTCAGCACGGCTGTTTTTCCGCTGCCCGCCGCTGCGCTCACCAGCAGCGCACCACCCCGGTCCTCAATAGCAGCGCGCTGGGCCGGGGTCCATTTGGGTTCGCTCATGCCTGCTCACCCTCCTTCTCGTTCTCGGTCTCTTCCGGCTCAAAGGGCTTGGCCGGAGCCTCCAGCGCACGCTCGCCGATGCCGGTCTCGTGGCAGCAGATAAAGCTGTAGTCGCACCAGACGCAGGGGTTCCTGCCCGCCCCGGCCACCAGCGGTTCCGCTTCGATGCGGCCGCTGTAGAGCTGGCTGCCCATCTGCGTTACAAGGTCATCCAGATGTAGCTGGATGCGGTTGAGCTTTGCAATATCGGCACGCTTATCCTTCTGGCTGGGGCTGGGTACACCGTTGCGGTAGCCAAAGGGCAGGTAGCGGCCCGTCTCATCCGCATCCATGGCATCAAACACCTTCTGCTCGTCCCTCACAAGGCCGTCCAGCTCGTACTGCACGTCCTGCTGTGCCTGCTGGCGGTTGGTGGTCTTGGGGGCCGGGTCTGCCAGCAGATACAGCACGCCTGCCGGTTCCGCACCGGTAAAGCGGCCGCTCTTATCCCGCGTCAGGCTGAACAGATACAAAAGCATCTGGCAGTCCAGCCCGCAGTATACCTCTTTCAGGTTCAGCTTTTTGGTGCCGGTCTTATAGTCCACCACCCGCACCCAGCGGGTGCCGTTTTCCTCCACCCACTCGTCGGCGCGGTCCACCGTGCCCACCAGCTGCACGGTGCGCCCGTCCGAGAGATGATACACCTGCCCTGGCACGGCGTCCTCCCCGGAGCCGATGCGCAGCTCACAGGCTGCCGGGTGGAAGCAGGACTGTTTCTGTTCGTCCCGCAGGTAGCACAAAAGGCTTGTCATGCTTTTTTTGAGCCGCGAGAGCAGATAGGCGAACCGGGCTGTATCCTCCGGCAGATAACGCTTTGCATATTTATCCACCAGCAGGCCGGCAAGGCCTGCCATGGCTTCGTCGTCCAGCTCCAGAAATGGGGCCAGCCCGGCGCAGGGATTATCCGCGTCCGGGTGCGGGTCCAGCGCCATCTGCAGCACCCAGTGCATCAGGGTGCCGCTCTGGTCGGCAGAAAGCTCGGCCCGTCTGCGGGGCTTCAGTCCCAGCACATACTGTAAGAAATAGCCGTAACGGCAGGTATAGTATTTTTCCAGCTGGCTGGGCGAAATGCGCAGCCGCTGCCCCAGCAGGCCGCTCAGCGCGGACAGATCGTTCACCTGCCGGGGCGGGTTCTCCTCCATGCGCTGCAGCAGAGCAAGGCCCCGGGGCGCATCCGTCTGCGGCAGACGCAGCGCCTCAGTCAGGCTGGCGCGTTCCGTGTCGGTCAGCGGCCAGCCGCCCAGCGTATCCAGCGCATCGGCGGGGGTGGCTGCAAGGTCGGGAAGCTCCAGCTCCGGTGCCGCCGGGTGCAGAGCCTCCACGATGGGTTCCAGCGCTGCGCACAGGGTCTTGCCCTGCCCCTTGGGCCAGCTGAGCCACAACCCCTTTGCCGGTGCGGTGAGGGCTTTGTAAACGCACACCTGCTCGCGCACCACGCGGTTCTCAAAGCAGTCCGGCAGATCGATCTGCTTTGCCATCAGAACATCGCGGTCGGCGTGGGTCAGAAGGCCCGTCTCGGACGGTGCACAGGGAAATTCGCCCTCTGCAAGGCCCAGCACGAACACATAGTCCGGCGCGTCCAGACGCATTTTGCCCGCGCTTGCCAGCACCACGGCATCCAGCGTCTGCGGGATGTGCCCAAGGTCCGAAGAGCGCAGCAGCAGGCTGAACAGGTCCTCATATTCTGCAAAGGTCACACCCTGCCCGCCCAGCAAGTGGGCCATCTCGTTGAGCAGCTGCATCACCACGTTCCACTCGCGGGCCGCTTCCTCTGCCGCCGGGATGCCCCGGGCAGTGCGGACGGCTTCCACCAGCGCTGCCTGCTGCTCTTCTGCACCCAGCTTTTTCAGGCAGAAATACAGTTCCCGGCTGATCTGTTCGGCGCTGCCGCCCCGCACCTTGCTGCGCAGTTCGTCCACGGCTGTTACCAGCAGCTGGCGGGCAGTCTCGGCATCCTCCAGCGTTTTTGCATCCTCATCGGACAGTTCATTTTCGCCGAAGCCCTTGGGGCTTTTCTCAAATTTTGTGCGCCATGCCGCCGCATTGGGTGACCAGGTATAGGCATAGTTTTCCAGCGCGCAGACCTGCGGCTCGGTCAGAGCGCACAGGCCGGTCTTGGCAAGAATGGTCAGGTTTTCGGTCATATCCGCACCGCGCAGCAGTGCCAGCAGTGCACGCACCGCCGTAGCCGGGGCGCTGAACTCCGGGGTGGTGGGTTCATCGCAGTAAAGCGGGATATCTGCCATGCGGAACTCGTACCGGATGGCCGCACGGTAATCCGGGATATTGCGGCAGACCACGGCCATTTTGCCGCAGCGCACGCCCTGCCGCATCAGGCGGCGGATGGCCGCAGCGGTGCAGCGGGCTTCCTCTTCCCGGCTGGCAGCGGCAAACAGCCGCACCTCCGGCGCAGCGGGCGGCACCTCACAGGTGCCAGTCTCCAAAAGCTCTGTCACAGCCGCAAGGCCGGGCGCATCCTTATGGCGCAGGTCGCGGCGCAGCAGCTCCGGCACTGCCGCATCAGCACCGTTTTTGCGGGCCAGCTGCCGCAGCTGTGCGGCCACCTGCTTTGCGCCGGAAAAAAGCCCCATATCCCCCGGCACCATGGGCGCACCGTCGTCGCACAGGGCCACCGTGACGGTGGGCAGCGCCGCCAGCATCGCGCCCATCAGCCGCTTTTTGGGTGCGTTGAAGGTATCGAACTCGTCAATGAACACTTCCCGCTCCCGCAGAAAGTCCGGCAGTTCGCCCCGGGCAAGAGCGGCTTCCAGCCGGTCAGCCGCCAGCTCCAGCCGGTCGGCGGGGTCCATGCCGGTGCCCGCCAGCAGCGTTTCGTACCCCTGAAAGATCAGTGCCAGCTCGCTCAGCTTGCCGCTTTCCGGCCCGCAGTCCGGCGCAAGCTCTGCCAGCTGTGCGCCGGAAAGGCCGGCACTTTTCAGCTCGTCGATGGTCTGGGCCGCCATCTGGCAGAAGGCCGCACTGCGGCGGTGGCGGTAGTAGTAATGCACATGATCCTGCAGCTCTTCCAGCGCGCGGCGCACCAGCACGGCGCGGCCCGCGTCCGAAAGGGTCTGCACCGCCGCGCCGCCCTCGGCAGAGAGGATGCGCTCTGCAAGGCTCGTGAAGGAAAAGCTTTCCACCATGCCGGAAAGAGCATCGCCCAGTTCCCGGTAGATGCGGCCCTCCGTGCTGGAAGTGAACTGTTCCGGCACCAGAAGGATGCTGCGCCGACCCTGTTCGGCCCGGGCCTTGATGCGGGAATAGAGCAGCGTCGTTTTGCCGCTGCCGGAGCCGCCTAAAACCAGTTTGAGCATGGGGCACTTCCTCCTTGAAAAACGATCTGTGTTTATTGTAACACGAAAATCCTCTCAAAAAAAGTGTGATTCTCTACCTTTTAGCCTGCAGCTGTGGTACACTTGAACCGACAAACTTTTCCACACAAGAGAGGAAGCCTGTATGAAAATTTTAGCTGTTGACTACGGCGACAGCCGCACCGGCCTTGCCACCTGTGACCGCACCGAGTTCCTTACAACGGCCATCACCCCGCAGATCACCCTGAAAGCCCGCAACAAGGTGGCGGCACGGGTGTGCGAAGTGGCCAAGGAGATCGGAGCCGAGCTGATTGTGATCGGCCTGCCGCTGAACATGGATGGTACCGAGGGCGAACGCGCCATCAAGAGCCGCAAGCTGGCAAAGACGGTCGAGATCTGGAGCGGCCTGCCTGTACGCATGTGGGACGAGCGGCAGACCACCTGCGCCGCCGCCGACATTCTGGACGAAAGCGGCACCTTTGGCACAAAGCGCAAGGAAATTCTGGACTCTGTGAGCGCCACGGTCATTCTGGATGACTATCTGGCGTGGCGGAAGGAGCACCCGGGGGAGATTTGATTCAACTCCTTCCGTCATCGCTGGCGCGATGCCACTGCTCCCCTTTTTGTCACTTGCGTGACATCTTCCCCCGGCCGGGGGAAGTCTTTCTCATTGAGGGAGGCTCTGGCGAAAAGGAAAACTTTGCCGCACTGCCAAGGGCTCCCTCTTTGAGGGAGCTGTCGCCGCAGGCGACTGAAGGAGTTATAAAAAAGGCACCCGCAGTTTTGAACGCTGCGGGTGCCTTTTGGTTCACTGATATGTCTCGATGCTCACGCTGTTGATGGTGATGTCCTCACGGGGCTTCTGGTTTTCGTCCACGGCGGTCTGGCCGATGGCATCCACCACGTCCATGCCCTCGTACACCTGCCCCAGCACGGTATCGGTGTAGTCAAGATAAGGCGCGCCGCCGGCGGTCTGATAGGCCGAAGCCACCTCCGCGCGGTAGCCTGCGCTGTTCATCTGGTCCACAAGCTCCTGCGTCACCGACTGGTCTCCCGGCAGCGTCTGCATCACGTAAAAAACGCTGGCGCACTCGCCGGAAGCATCGGTGCCCATACACAGCGCGCCAGAGTAGTGGTGCAGACTGTCGGTGGTCTCAGCCGGGTAGCGGCTGCCGTTCCAGATGGTACTGCCCCTGCCGTCGGCCCCCTGCCCGGCTTCCACCACAAAGCCGCTCTCCACGCGGGAGAAGGTCAGGCCGTTGTAGTAGCCTGCCTGCACAAGGCCTGCAAAGTTATCATAGGCCTGCGGGGCCTTGTCCGGGAAAAGCACCGCCTTGAACACACCTGCCGAGGTATCGAACACCGCAATGGTGTCCCCCGCCGCAGGGTGGGCAAACTGCAGCTCTGCCGATTCCACTGCCGGGCGGTCGATCTTCTGGACTGTACTGCCGCCGCTGCCTTTGCCAAAGTGCAGAAAGCTCCCGGCACTGCAGCCCGTCAGCGCCAGCGCCGCTGCCAGCACAAACGCCGCCCATCTTTTTTTATGCATCATTTCCGCCCACGCTCCATACTCTATAGTAACCTGCACGACACACCGTGCACAGAAGATTCAGAGGATAGTATATCATATTCTGCCGCAGAGTGCGAGAGCAAATGCGTGAAAATTTGCCGCACAATTTCTGTGCGAAAAAGCATCTTGACGAGCAGGCAAAAAAACGCTACACTATATGCAGGCCAAGCGGGCGGCGCACAAACAGCCCGTTTTATGACACGATACAGGAGACAATATCTATGTCTGACGAAATCAAGAACCCTAATACCGAAGAAGATCAGCCCGACCTGATGACCCTGGAGGATGAGGACGGCAACGAGATCACATTTGAGGTGATCGATGCACTGGACTACAAGGGCGTGCATTATCTGGCTGCTGTGGAATACGCTGAGACCGAGGAAGAGGCTGAGAACGCTCAGCTGGTCATCCTGAGCGTCGGCGAAGACGATGAAGGCGAGTATCTGGATGTCGTGGACGACGACGAGCTGCTGCTGGAGCTGGGCAAGCTGTTTGAAGAGCGCCTGAGCGACGAGTACGACATCGAAGAATAATTCCAGACAAATTACCCGGCAAAACTTCCTGCCCGGCTCGATTTGTTGCGGTTTATATGATCCTACTAATCATTCAACGGGAGCTTGGAGTTCCCCGGTGGATTGCAGACCTCCCCGTCATGGGGCGACCATGAAGGCTCGATGAGGAAGCGCGAACCCGGAGACAGGGCACCCACCTGTCCGTAAGGGTAGGTTTGATTGACCGCAGACGACCGGGCGGGATCTTTTTATAGCAATCCATCCACCTCTGTCCTCTGCACTTTCTGCAGAGATGCAGTGTGTGGATTTTTTTATTATCTTGAAAGGATGTGCATTGCGGCATGAAGTCAGAACATCTGGTGGGCACCTCTATCCCCCGTTTTACCTTTGATACCCCCACCACACCGGGCAATGATTTTTACAAGCTGTGCGAAGGGGAGCACCCTCTTGTCATGATCTTCCTGCCTGCCTTTGACCACCCTGTCACGCGGGAATACCTGACCCGCTACCTGCAGACCCTGCCCAGACTGCGCGGCGTGCGGCTAGCCTGCGTGGTGCGTTCCTCTCCCCGCATGGTGGCAAAAGCCACGCAGGGGGCCGAGTTTCCCTTCACCCTCATCTGCGACGCGCCGGGGGTGCTGTACGGCTACCTTGGCGTAGAACAGGCCCGCGGCATCCTGAGCTGGAGCTTTGCGGCCCAGCGCATCTACAAAGCGGCCAAAGAGCAGGGCTACCGCTACAACAGCAATGCTCCACAGCAGCTGCCGCTGACGCTGGTGGTGGGCCACATGGGTAAGATCCTGTTTACCCACTCCGGCCGCAGCCAGACCGACCTGCCGGAGGACTGCGCCGCCATCCGCGAGATTACCCGCGAGGTGGTGCGCACCATGGCCGAGGACCAGCGGCGTGCACACCCCCACTGCTCCGACGAAACGCTCACCCTGCCGGATCTGGTAGGCTGGGATGATCTTGACGGAAGCAGCCATTGACTCAAACCAGCAAAAGCACCTGTCATTGACCCTCTCAGGCGCTGACGCGCCAGCTCTCCCGAAGGGAGAGCTTTTTTACTTCTGGAGGACAGGCACAATAAAGCTCCCCCTTTCGGGGGAGCTGGCAATGCCGTAGGCATTGACTGAGAGGGTCATTCATCCGTTTCATCCGAAAACAGCCCCGGGATGCCGCACAGGGCTGCAATGCCCACCAGCGTGAACACGATGCGCGACCAGATGGATGCGCTGCCGCCCAGCAGCCAGCCCACAAAATCGAACTGGAACAGCCCCACAAGGCCCCAGTTGATGCCGCCCACGATCATTAAGATCAGACAGATTTTATAAAAGGTCTGCACAAAAAAGACCTCCTTCCTTTGCGGGCAGTATGCCCCGTGGGAAGGAGGTCTATGCATTTTTATCGGCTCACCCGTGCGCCGCCGCGGTCAGGCTGCGCCACGTACACCTGCTTCCAGCGCCGCTTTGCGGCCTGTGCAGCAGCCCGTGCGGCCCCTTCGTCCCGGAATACGCCGAACACCGCCGCACCGCTGCCGGTCATCAGGGCGGTGACAGCGCCATGCTCCCGCAGCAGGGCCTTGATGGCCCCGGTATCCTTTGCTCCGCTGCACTCTTCCAGCGCATTGCCGGCGGCGGCACAAAGGGCATCCAGATCTCCGGCACGGATAGCGGCTTCCTGCGCTCCGCAGTCCGGGTGAATGCTGCTGCCCACCCGGTCATAGGCCGCAAAGGCCTCCGGGGTGGAAACGCCGTAGTCCGGCATCACCACCGTGAACCAGCACTCCGGCACCGGCGGCAGCGCCTTGAGAAAATCGCCCACACCCTGCACCCGGCAGGTGCCGCCCATCAGGGCAAAGGGCACATCCGCACCGATCTTTGCGCCCAGTGCGCACAGCTCACTCATGGAAAGGTGCGCACCGTACAGCTCGTTCATGCCCACCAGAACAGCGGCAGCATCGGCACTGCCGCCCGCCATGCCCGCCCGCACCGGGGTATTTTTATAGATGGTGATGTCCACGCCCGCCAGAAGGCCGGTGTAGTCAAAAAAGGCCAGCGCTGCCTTGATGGCAGTGTTTTTGTTATTGGGGGCCACCAGACTGCCCGGCAGACGCAGGTTCAGGTAGGGGCTGCGGCGCAGCACCACCCGCTCGTACAGGGTAATGGCCTGCATGGTCATGTCCAGATCATGGTAGCCGCCCGGCAGAAGGCCCACAACGTCCAGCGCCAGATTGAGCTTTGCGGGGGCCAGAACGGTCACGCAGTTCAGCCTTGCCATTTGTTCCTCCTCAGATACCGTGATAGATGCCGTTTTCCTGCAGGAATTCCCGGATGCGCCGGAGCGCTTCCTTCAGATGCTCCACGCTGTAGGCGTAGGAAATGCGGGCGTAGCCTTCGCCGGAAGCGCCAAAGGCGTCGCCGGGGATGATGGCCACATGCTTCTGTTCCAGCAGCTTCGTGCAGAAATCCTGACTGCTCATGCCCGTGCTCTTGATGCAGGGGAAGGCGTAGAACGCACCGCGCGGCTCAAAGCAGGTCAGGCCCATATCGTTAAAGGACTTCACCACAAGGCGGCGGCGCATATTGTACTCGTCGCGCATGCGGTCGATCTCGCCGTCGCACTCCTTCAGGGCGGTGATGGCGGCGTACTGGCTGGTGGTGGGGGCACTCATGATAGCACTCTGGTGGATCTTGGTCATGATCCGGATGATGGGTGCCGGGCCGCAGGCATAGCCCAGACGCCAGCCGGTCATGGCGTAAGTCTTGGAGAAGCCGTTCACCACGATGGTGCGCTCGGCCATGCCGGGCAGGGTGGCAATGGACACATGAGGCCGCAGGCCGTAGTTCAGCTCGGCGTAGATCTCATCCGAGAGCACCATGATGTTGGTGCCGCGCAGCACCTCAGCAACGGCTTCCAGATCCTCGCGCTCCATCACCGCACCGGTGGGGTTGTTGGGAAACGGCATGATGAGCAGCTTTGTCTTGGGGGTGATGGCTGCTTTCAGCGCATCGGCACGCAGGCGGAACTCGTCCTCCTGACGGCAGGCCACATGCACCGGCACACCGCCGGACAGGGTGGTGATGGGCTCGTAGCACACAAAGCAGGGCTCCGGGATGATGACCTCGTCCCCGGGCTGCACCAGCGTGCGGATGCACATATCAATGGCTTCGCTGCCGCCCACCGTGATGAGCACCTCGTGCAGCGGGTCGTAGTGCAGGCCCATGCGGCGCTCCAGATACTTTGCCACCTCGGCGCGCAGCTCCTTCAGGCCTGCGTTGGAGGTGTAGCGGGTGCGGCCATGCTCCAGACTCTCGATGCCGGCTTCGCGCACGGCCCATGGCGTTTTGAAGTCCGGCTCGCCCACGCCCAGACTGATGCACTCGGGCATTTCGGCAGCCAGATCGAAAAATTTGCGGATGCCGGAGGGGCGCATGGCCTCAGCGGCAGGCGCGATCAGTTTATCGTAGTCCATCACAGCACCGTGCACTCTCTTTCATCGATTTCTTCGTCCTGATACAGGCGGCCCTCCTTTTTATAGGTGCGCAGCACAAAATGGGTGGCGGTGGACAGCACATCGTCCAGCGGAGAAAGGCGCTTTGCCACGAACAGAGCGATCTCCTGGAAGGTCTGGCCCTTGATCACCAGCTGCAGGTCGTAGCCGCCGCTCATCAGCAGCACGCTCTCCACCTCGTCAAAGGCGGCAATGGTGGCTGCGATCTCGTCAAAGCCGCGGCTCTTCTTGGGGCTGACGTTCAGCTCGATGACGGCCTCCACACGGTTCACACCGGCCTTTTCCCAGTCCACAAGGGTCTTATAGCCCTTGATGATGCCCTGCGCCCGGGCCAGATCGATCATTGCCGCCACCTCGGCGGGGGATTTATTCAGCATCGTGGCGATATCCTCAATGGGCAGCCGCGCATTGTCTTCCAGGATCTTCAAAAGCTGTTCCATAGTATTTTGCTCCTTCTCAGCCCGTAATCGGGAAATAAATTATCTATAAGTATAGCACAAGCTGTAAAAGATTGCACCCGATTTTTGGGATAGAATGTCTTTTTCCCCTCGTGTCTGTTCTTTTTTACAAAAAGTGTGTTCAAATTTTGCCAAATCTGCTATACTGGAAGAGTAAGAGTGTGCCGGAACGCTTGCGGCACCGTTCATCAAAAGGAAAACGAGGGTGGAAACGATGAAAGCATTCATTACCGTCATTGGTCACGATACCGTGGGCGTTGTTGCCAAGGTCGCTGGTCTGTGCACCGAACTGAACATCAATATCGAGGACGTGACCCAGAGCATCCTGCAGGGCATGTTCGCCATGATCATGCTGGTGGATATCAGCAACTGCAATGTGAGCCACGAAGAGCTGCACAAGCGCACCGACGCGCTGGCTGCCGAGATGGGCATGCAGATCAATGTTACCCGTCAGGAAGTTTTTGATGCCATGCACACCATCTGATGGAGGGAGTACACAGCTATGAGTATGTTTAATACCGGTGACATTCTCGAGACCATCGAGATGTTCACTCAGGACAATCTGGACGTGCGCACCGTCACCATGGGCATCAGCCTGCTGGACTGCATCGACCCAGACCCGAAGAAGGCGTGCGAGAACATCTATAACAAGATCACCACCAAGGCCGCAAACCTTGTGCCCACGGTGGAGCATATCAGTGCCGAGTACGGTATTCCCATCATCAACAAACGCATCAGTGTCACACCCATCGCCATGCTGCTGGGTGCCTGCCCGGATGCCGACCCTGTGGAGTTTGCAAAAACTCTGGATGCCGCCGGTAAAAAGGTGGGTGTAAACTTTGTGGGCGGCTACAGTGCTCTGGTGCACAAGGGCTTTTCTGCCGGTGACCGCCGCCTGATCGAGTCCATTCCCCGCGCACTGGCCGAGACCGACATCGTGTGCAGCTCGGTGAACATCGGCGCCACCAAGGCAGGCCTGAACATGGACGCCGTCAAGCTCATGGGCGAGGCCGTCAAGAAGGCCAGTGAGCTGACGGCTGATCGTCAGTGCATCGGTGCCGCAAAGCTGGTGGTGTTCTGCAACGCACCGGAGGACAACCCCTTCATGGCCGGTGCATTCCACGGCCCCGGCGAGCCGGACTGTGAGATCCACGTGGGCGTTTCCGGTCCCGGCGCTGTGCGCGCTGCACTGGCCCGCCTGCCCAAGGATGCCCCCATCGACGAGGTGGCAGAGCTGGTCAAGCGCACCGCCTTCAAGATCACTCGCGTGGGCCAGCTGGTGGCCAATCTGGCTTCTCAGGCACTGGGTGTGCCCGCCGGCATCATTGATCTTTCGCTGGCACCTACCCCCGCCATTGGCGACAGTGTGGCCAACATTCTGGAAGAGATGGGCCTTGAGACTTGCGGTTGCTGCGGCACCACCGCCTGTCTGGCCCTGCTGAACGATGCCGTGAAAAAGGGCGGCGTGATGGCCTCCAACCATGTAGGCGGTCTGTCCGGTGCCTTCATCCCGGTCAGCGAGGATGCCGGCATGATCCACGCCGCCGAGACCGGATGCCTGACCATTGAAAAGCTGGAAGCCATGACCGCCGTCTGCTCGGTGGGCATCGATATGGTCATCATCCCGGGCGACACCACCCCGGCTGTCATCAGCGCCCTGATCGCTGACGAAGCCGCCATCGGCATGGTGAACAGCAAGACCACCGCCGTGCGCGTCATTCCCGCCATTGGCCGCAAGGCCGGCGAGGTGCTGGACTTTGGCGGTCTGCTGGGCTATGGCCCCATCATGGCCGTGAACCAGCACGACCCGTCCGTGTTCATCAACCGCGGCGGCCGCCTGCCTGCCCCCATGCAGTCGCTGAAGAACTAAAGGACCCTCTCAGTCATCTCGCATACGCTCGATGCCAGCTCCCCCGAAAGGGGGAGCTTTTTTCAAACCGAAAGCAGGTGTTTCCTATGAAACCGAACATCGTTCCCAAAAATGGCGATATGCTGCCTCGTGCACGCGAGCTGCGCCGCGAAATGACGCCGCAGGAAAGAAAGCTATGGTATCAGTTTTTGCGCCGCTACCCGGTAAAAATTTATAAGCAGCGCATCATTGAATCTTTTATTGCTGATTTTTACTGTTCTCGCGCACAACTGGTCATCGAATTGGATGGAGCACAACACACCACCGAACAAGGGCTTCTGTATGACCGTGAACGGAGCAGCATCTTTTCGCAGTACGGCTTGGATGTTCTTCGTTTTTCTAATTATGAAGTGGATCTTCAGTTTGAAGCAGTCTGTGAAAAAATCCATCAGACGATTCAATCTCGCCTTTGAAGCTGCACTTTCCCGGTATATGCACAAAAGCTCCCCCCTCGGGGGAGCTGGCATTGCGCAGCAATGCCTGAGAGGGTTCGTTCTTTCCTGAATAAATTCTTTTCAACAGGCCCATCCTCTGGATAACATTTCCAGAAGAAGGGTCTGTTTTTATGTTATCCAGAATGCTTACACGTTCTCAAATGGCTCTGCTCTGCCTTGGCCTGTTTCTCGCCCTTGCTCTGTGTGGCGCATGGCAGGCATTTGCATGGGGCCGCACCCAGCTGGACACCGGGGCGCTGGTGTGCGCCGACACCCTGCGCCTGCACATCCGGGCTGAGAGCGATTCCATTGCCAGCCAGAGCGCAAAGCTCCATGTGCGGGATGCCGTGCTTGCCTATCTGGACACCGCCTGCCCGGCACGGAGCAAACCGGAAGCGATCGCCTGGGCGGCGCAGCATCTATTTGAGCTGCAGCTCACGGCCCGGCACGCGCTGGCAGAGCTGAACATCCGTACGCCGGTGCGGGTGCAGCTGGTAAATATGTACTTTGCCACCCGGTGCTATGGTTCCGGCACTCTTCCCGCCGGGCGGTACGACGCTTTGCGCATCGATCTCGGTGCCGGAAAAGGCCGCAACTGGTGGTGCGTGCTCTACCCGGGCCTGTGCCGCTCTGCCTGCGGCAGCTATGCCCAGCCTGCCGAAAACGACCTTGTGTGCGGGGAGTACATCCTGCGCTTCAAAGTGGTGGAGTGGGTGCAGCAGCGCACCGCCCGCCGGGAGGACGTGGTGCTGCTTGGGTAACGCCCGGCGCTTTCGCCGCATAGCATAGGGCGAAAGGAGCGTGTGATCATTATGGCGATCCCTGCTTATTATTCCCTGCTCCAGCGCGGCTCCTCCGGGCCGGACGTAGCTCTTGTGCAGACCTGGCTCAACGGTGTGCGCGATGCCTGCACATGGTACGGCGAGCTGAAGGCCGATGGAAAATTCGGCATTTCCACCGAGAACGCCGTGAAGGAGTTCCAGCTGAAAAACAAGATGAATGTGGACGGCAAGGTAGGCGCGAACACATGGAACGTGCTCTACACCCGCTACACGGCCAAGCACGGCCTGCATGTGCCCTACCCCGGCATTGCCCTGCGCAGCGGCTCTTCCGGCGGCACGGTGCGTCTGGTGCAGCAGAAGCTCAATTCGCTGGGTGAACGGCTGAACGCCGACGGTAGGTTCGGCGCGGCAACGGCAGCGGCTGTGCAGCGGTTCCAGCGCCGCAACGGCCTTACCGCCGACGGCGCGGTCGGCGAAGAAACGTGGGAGAAGATGTTCTGATTTAAGGGAAGCGAACTCCTTCAGTCACGGCTTGCGCCGTGCCAGCTCCCTCAAAAAGGGAGCCTCTGGCAAAACCGGAAGCTTTTCCGCACTGCCAAAGGCCCCATCCCCGAGGGGGCTGGCATCGCGCAGCGATGACTGGGGGAGTTTTCCTTGCCCCCACCCCCGCCCTGCTGTATAATAAAGAAAACTCTGAAAAGGCGGTGTTTCCGTTTGCGTTTTCTGCATCTTTCCGACCTGCATCTGGGCAAGCGGGTGTGCGAGTTCTCCATGCTGGACGACCAGCGGTACATTCTGGAACAGATCCTTTCCCTGCTGGATAAAACGCCCGTGGACGGTGTGCTGCTGGCGGGCGACCTCTACGATAAGCCCGTTCCCCCTGCCGAAGCCGTGCGCCTGCTGGACTGGTTCCTCACCCAGCTGGCCGAACGCAGGCTGCCGGTGTTCGCCATCAGCGGCAATCACGACTCCGCCGACCGCATCGCCTTTGGCTCTGCCCTGCTGCAAAACAGCCGGGTGTACGTCAGCCCGGTGTTCTCCGGTGCGCCGGTGCCCATCCCTCTCACCGACGAGTACGGCACGCTGGACGTGTACCTTCTGCCCTTCCTCAAGCCCGCCATGGTGCGGCATGTCTGGCCGGACGAGCCTGTGGACAGCTACAACGATGCCCTTGCCTGCGTGCTGCGCCACTGCCCGCCGGACCCGGCCCACCGCAGCGTGCTGGTGGCCCATCAGTTCGTGGCCGGTGCCGCCTGCTGTGAGAGCGAGGAAGTCTCGGTGGGCGGTGTGGACAGCGTGGATGCCAGCCTGTTCGATGCCTTTGACTACGTGGCGCTGGGCCACCTGCACAGCCCCCAGAAGGTGGGCCGCGATGCCGTGCGCTATTGCGGCACCCCGCTGAAATACTCCTTTTCGGAAGCAGGCCAGCACAAGAGCGCCACCTTTGTGGAGTTCGGTCTCAAGGGCGAAGTTTCCATCACCACCGCGCCGCTTACCCCGAAGCACGACCTGCGGGAAGTGCGCGGCAGCTACATGGAGCTGACCGACCGCCGCAATTACGACGGCACTGCGGTGGACGACTACCTGCACATTACCCTGACCGATGAGCAGGACGTGCCGGACGCACTGGCCCGCCTGCGGGTGATCTACCCGAACCTGATGCGGTTGGACTACGATAATCTCCGCACCCGGGAAGATCAGGAGATCACCGCACCGGAGCGCGCCGAGAGCATCACCCCGCTGGAGCACTTCTCGGCGTTCTACCAGCTGCAGAACAATCAGCCGCTGACGGCGGAGCAGGCGGCATTCTGCCAGCAGCTCATTGAGGAGATCTGGAAGGAGGGCGAGGACGCATGAGACCGCTGAAGCTCACTCTTTCGGCCTTTGGCCCCTATGCCGCCGAAACGGTTCTGGAACTGGCAAAGCTGGGCAGGGGCGGCTTATACCTTGTCACCGGCGACACCGGAGCAGGCAAGACCACCCTGTTCGATGCCATTACATATGCGCTGTACGATCATTCCAGCGGCGGCGTGCGCGAGGGCGCCATGCTGCGCTGCAAATATGCTGATCTTAAAACGCCCACCTTTGTGGAGCTGGAATTTGAGGTGAACGGCCAGCGCTATACCGTGCGCCGCAACCCGGAGTACCAGCGCCCCAAAAACCGCGGCGAGGGCATGACCACCGAGAAAGCGGATGCCACCCTCACCTATTCCGATGGCCGTCCGCCGGTGACCAAAGCCAAGGATGTGACTGCCGCCGTGCAGGAGATCATCGGGCTGGACTACAGCCAGTTCTGCCAGATCGCCATGATCGCGCAGGGTCAGTTCACAAAGCTGCTCAACGCTTCCACCGAGGAGCGCAGCCGCATTTTCCGCAAGCTGTTCCGCACCCAGCGCTATGCCCGGCTGCAGGAGCGCCTGCAGGCCGAAAGCGCCGCCCTCAGCCAGCAGCGCACCACCCAGAATGCAAAGCTGGACAGTCTGCTCTCCGGCATCCGGTTTTCTCCCGACGACCCGGATGCCGATGCCCTTGCCGCACTGAACGCCCAGACCGAGCCGGAGACGGCCCTTGCCCTGCTGGAAGGTCTGCTGGCCCGCCAGCAGGCCGCGCAGGAGACCGTTGCTGCTGCCCTCAAGGACACCGAAGCCAAGCTGGACGAAGTACAACGTCAGCTGGGTGCTGCCCAGCAGGCCCGACAGCTGGCCGCACAGCTGGCCGCAAAGCAGGCAGAGCTTACCGCTGCCCTGCCTGTGCTGGAAGCTGCCCGTGCCGAGAGCGCCCGCCACGCAGGCGATGCCGCCCAGCTGGATGTTCTTGCCGGACAGGTGACGCAGGCGCAGACGGCCCTTGCCGCCTACAATGAGCTGGATGCCCTGTGCCATCAGCAGCAGGCCGCGCGGGATGCTGCCCAGCTGGCCGCTGCCAAGGCAAAAGCGAAACGCACCCAGCTGGCCGCACTGGACACAGCGCTGGCCGCTGCTGAAAAGGAGCTGACCGCGCTGGAAGATGCTCCCACCCGGCTGCTGGCCTTGCAGAACCGGGAAAAGGAGCTGGCCCAGCGCAGCACCGCCCTTACCACCCTGAACCAGCGGCTTGCCGCCTGCCAGCAGCAGGCACAAAAGGCCCACCGTGCGCAGGATGCCTACCGCACTGCCGCCGAAGCCAAGGAGCAGGCCCATGCCCGGCGGGATGCGCTGGACAAAGCCTTTCTGGACGCACAGGCCGGACTGCTGGCGCAGGCGCTGGCCGAGGGTGCGCCCTGCCCCGTGTGCGGCAGCGTCCACCACCCGGCAAAGGCCCAACTGCCCCACACAGCCCCCACGCAGGCGCAGGTGGATGCCGCCAAGCAGGAAGCCGAAAAGGCCGATGCACTGGCCCAGACTGCCAGCACTGCCGCACAGAGCGCCCTTGCCGCAGCCGACGAAGCCCGCCGCTCCCTGCGCCGGGATGCCGAGAGCCTATTGCCAGAGCGCTTCACTTCCCCGGATGGGACGGTACAGCTGACCTTCAAGGGGATGACCGCTGTCCTGACGGAAGAAGCCTGTGCCCTGCACGCAGCACAGGCCGAGTGTGTCGCCGCGCTTCGGCAGGCCGAAGCAGACTGCGCCCGCCGCACCGCATTGGAGGCCGACCGTCAGGCAAAAAGCTGCCAGCGCCCGGCACTGGAACAGGCCACCGCTGAAGCTGACAGCACCGCCGCCGCGCAGAATGCCAGCGCCGATGCGCTGGAACAGCAGGCCGCTGCCGCTCGTGCAGCCCTGCCCTACCCGCAGCGGGCCGAGGCACAGGCCGCGCTGGATGCATTGGAAGCCAGCCGCACCGCCCTGCGCACCGGCATGGAGCAGGCTCAGCATTCCCTCAAACAGGCAGAGCAGGCCTATGCCGCTGCCAAAGCCGCTGTGGATGCCCTGCAGACCCAGCAAGCCACTGCCGAAACCACCGGGCCTGCCCAGCCGCTGGAATTTTTACAGGCAGAACAGGCCCGCCTTGCCGCCGCCCGCACTGCCCTGCGGGAGCAGGCCCAGCAGCTGGCAGCACAGCTGCTGCCCAACTGCGCTGCGGCAGAAAAATACCGCGCAGCCGCTGCCGCCCGCACCCAGCTGGAACAGCGCTGGCAGTGGGTGAGTGCCCTTGCCGCCACGGCGGGCGGCACCTTGACCAGCAAACAGAAGATCAAATTGGAAGCCTACATCCAGATGAACTATCTGGACCGCATCCTGCGCCACGCCAACACCCGCCTGATGCAGATGACCGCCGGGCAGTACGAGCTGGAGCGCATTGGTGCCGAGAACCAGCGCAGCCAGTCCGGCTTGGACCTTGGCATCATCGACCACTACAACGGCACCCGCCGCAGCGTCAAGACCCTTTCCGGCGGCGAAAGCTTCAAGGCATCGCTGGCGCTGGCACTGGGCCTTTCGGACGAAGTACAGAGCGCGGCAGGCGGCATCCGTCTGGACACGCTCTTCCTCGACGAGGGCTTCGGCAGTCTGGATGACGAATCGCTGGAACAGGCCATGCGCGTACTTGCAGGGCTGACCGAGGGCGACCGGCTGGTGGGCATCATCTCCCACGTAGGTGCTCTGAAAGACCGCATCGACCGACAGGTGGTGGTGCGCAAAGCCCGCACCGGCGGCTCTACCGTAGAATTGATCGTGTGAAACACCGCAGGCCTCTTTATAAGTTACATCTTTCCGGGGCATCCTATGGGCGGAGGTGATTTTCTAATGAGCTTGACGCCCTTTATCCGCCATGAGCTGGAACACCAGCCCGGCATTGCCGCCGCACCGGAAAACAGCTGCACCCGCTGCAGCCCGCCGCTAGGCAGGGAGCCGGATCCCCTGTTGCCCGGCGACCCCGCTGCCCCCGGCACACAGGTGCCGCCGCAGATCGAAACACCGGGCCAGACCCCGCACCCGGACACAAACAGCGCCCCGCAGGGTGTGCCCATGACCAACGGCACCCCGGCCGCCTGTTACCAGAAGAACGCCCGGGAATTTTTGGCCGGGGATGTGCAGACCAGCGTGATGGCCCACTATGCACCCGGACTGTTCAGCACAGACCAGCACACCCATTCCTGCCATCCGGCCCCGGACGAGGATGCTTCTCAGGTGCTGAGCCTTGTGGACTGGCGCGAGGATGCACCTTACGGCTAACAAAAATTTTTCAAATTATTTTTGCTCTACCTGTTGAAATCTGCGTCCGCTTCCCTTATTATGGTAGCAAACAAAGATAAAGGCAGGTTTTGCATCATGGCAGAGATCAAATATGAAGTTGTTCAGCGCATTGCAGTTCTCTCGGAGCGTCCCCGCGGCTGGGAGCGTCAGCTGAACCTCATCAGCTGGAACGACGGCGAACCCAAGTACGACATCCGCGACTGGTCCCCGGACGGCACCCGCATGGGCAAGGGCATTTCCCTGAGCCACGACGAAATGGCCATCCTCAAGGGCCTTCTGGACGAGCTGGAGCTGTAAGCATGGGCGGCCGCGAAGAGTTTTTGCAGATCTGGCAGCAGCACATCACCCGCCCCGGCAGCGAAAAGCTGCTGGACTGGCTGGACCATAAGACCGATTTCTTTACGGCACCGGCCTCCACCCGGTTCCACGGTGCGTGTGAGGGCGGGCTGTGTATGCACAGCCTGAACGTCTACCATGCGCTGCACGACACCTTTTTTACCGAGGGCGACAGCGAGGAGACCTTTGCCATCTGTGCACTGCTGCACGATCTGTGCAAGGCCAACTACTACAAGCCCGGCACCCGCAACGTGAAAAACGAAGCGACCGGCCAGTGGGAAAAGGTGCCCAGCTACAGCGTGGAGGATCTGTTCCCCTACGGTCACGGCGAAAAGAGCGTGTTCCTCATCGAGCGGTTCATGAAGCTGCGGGTCGAGGAGGCCGTTGCCATCCGCTGGCACATGGGCGGCTTTGACGATGCGGCCCGGGGCGGCTGCTTTGCCATCTCGGAAGCCTACGACAAGTATCCCCTTGCCGTCAAGCTGCACATCGCTGATCTGGAAGCCACCTATCTGATGGAGCACCGCACCAGCGCTGTGCGCTGAAAAAACAAAATACCCGGACAGGCACAGCAGTGCGATACTGCAGCCTGTCCGGGCTTTGTTTTGTTTAATTTTTGCGCTCGGCCTTATTCTGGTACATTTTTTCATCTGCCTGACGGATGGCCTCGGTGAGTGGATGCACACCGCACACACCGCCAACACTGGCCGAAAGCTCCAGCTCCGGGTAGCCTTCCACTCTGGCACTGGCCGCAGCCTCCCGCACGCGCTGTATCACATGTTCCCCGGGCCGGATGTGCGGCACCAGCAGCAGGAATTCATCGCCGCCATAGCGCACCAGCACATCGGTCTGGCGCAGGTTGCTCAGGATGGACTGTGCCACGCTCTGCAGGGCCTTATCGCCCACCAGATGGCCGAACCGGTCGTTGACCTCCTTGAAGCGATCCACGTCGATCATCACTACGCCTTCCACCTGTTCGCTCTCCGCAAGGAAGCACTCGAAGTACTGGCGGGAGTATGCCCCGGTCAGCGAATCCACAAAGGCACTGCGGTCAAAGTTGGAGCCGCGGTCCAGCAGCATCCGGCGGCCGCCCATATCCAGCCAGCGTCCGTCCGAAAGCTTGGACACCATTTCCAGCACGCAGCCGCGTCCGCCCACTTCCACATACTTTGCCATGACAAAATAAGCCTGATCGTCCTTGAACTCGATCTTGTTCAGGGATTCCTTGCGGGCAAGGGCCTTACTGGAAATGCAGTTTTCGCACCGGCCCGATTTGTTCCACACCATGTGGCAGGTGCCGGGCATCTCGGTCAGCCGGCCATCCTTGCCCAGGCTCAGCACCTTGGTGCTTTCCGGGTCCACCAGACGCACGATGTCAAAAATGCCCTTCAGGCGTTCCAGCAGTGCTTCCGGCTGGTCGCTGTTCACATCGCCCAGCATCAGCTCCTGCAGGCGGGCATGGTCATCTGTGATCTGGCCCACCACGCTTACGCAGTGGCGCACACCGGCGCGGCTCCACATGGTGTGCATCACCAGCCGGTGCAGCCGGTATTCCTGATCCACCGCGATCAGCACCAAGAATGCGGCATCCGGCTCTTCCGGCGTTGCGGCTGCAATGGCATCCAGCAGCTTGCGGCGGTCCTTGCCGGAGAGAAATGTCAGGCCCATGCCCTTATCAAAGTCCAGCTTCTGGGTTCGGTTGACCGGGTCCTCGTAGCGGTTCACCACAGTCACGCTGCCGCTGAGTATATCGTAATCGAACTGAATACCGCCGCGCTGCTCGGCATAAAAAGCGGTGCGCTCCCGTTCCAGATCCAGCAGGCGCTGGGCACGATCCTCACGGGGCAGAGCTTCGCGGTGCAGGATCTCCTCCGAAAGGCGACGGGTCTCGTGGCGGAAACCGCGGTCATACTCCGAGCGCTGCAGCTCTGTGCGCAACAACTCCGAGGATTCTTTCAGGCATTCCATCAGCAGCGGATTGAAGCTGCCGCACTCGCCGTGCAGGATCATGTCAACGGCCTTTTCGTGGCTGTAGGACTGCTTATAACAGCGCTCGCTGGTCAGTGCGTCGTACACATCGGCCAGTGCCACCACCTGTGCTGCAATGGGGATCTCGTCGCCCTTGAGCCTGTCCGGGTAGCCGCCGCCGTCCCACCGCTCGTGGTGCCAGCGGCAGATAGCGTGTGCCACCTTTACCAGCGGTTCGTCCTGCCCGATGGCAAGCCCCTTCAGGATCCTGGCACCCTCGGTGGTGTGGGTCTTGATGGTGGCGTACTCTTCCTCGGTCAGGCGGCCGGGCTTGTTCAGGATTTCTTCCGGGATCATGATTTTGCCGATATCGTGCAGCGCCGATGCTGTGCTGATCAGCGAGATATCACTCTCATCCAGCTGGTAGCGGTCCGTCTTCTGCGCCAGCTGATGCAGGAGCAGGCCGGTCAGGGTGCGGATGTGCAGCACATGCTGGCCGCTCTCGCTGTTGCGGAACTCCACCACATGGCTCAGAATGTTGATCATCAGCACACCGTTGTGCTCTTTTTCGTATACCTGATCGGTCACAAGGCGGGTAAGGCGCTTCTGCTTTGCGTAAAGCATGAGCGCATTCTTCACCCGGCGCAGCACCATGACCCGCTCGAACGGGCGGCGGATGTAATCGGCCACGCCCATATCATAGGCGCGCTCGACGCTTCGGGTGTCCTCTGCCGCGCTGATCACAATGACCGGGATCTCCTCCTGCCATGCATAGCACTGCATCACCCGCAGCACATCAAAGCCGTCCATTTCCGGCATGATCAGGTCCAGCAGCACCAGCGCGATATCGGTGCGTCTGCGCAGAATTTCGATCGCGCGCAGGCCGTTCTCGGCTTCCAGATATTCGTAGCCCTCGCCCAGAATCTCCTTGAGCATGGCGCGGTTGATCTCCGAGTCATCCACGATCAGTATTTTCTGTTTTGGTTCCATCTCAACCGCTCCTCGCTCCTGTACTTCCGGCCGCAGGGTCTTCCGTTTCCTACCGGACCACAAAAAAAGCTGCTGCAACAGCTTTGCGCTTTGCAGCAGCTTTTCATTTCACTCATATCTGCTTTTTTTGCAGGTCATCCAGCTTTCCGTCATGCGCCCATCATATCGTCGAACCAGTTCATCAGCTCCACCGAGAGGTGCTCCAATCTGGTCTGGGGCTTCCAGTCCGGCTGAGCAGGCTGCGGAGCCTCCGGCCCGGGCTGTTCGGCCTCCGGCTCCGGCCGCGGACTCTGCGCTGCCGATGGTTCCGGCTGCGGGGGCGTATGCGCCGCAACCGGCACAGGCCGCACAGCTTCCGCATGGCGGGCCAGCTCCTGACGCAGCTGCTCTGCATGAGCGCCCGCGCACTCAGCCTCCTGCCGCGCCTGCTCACAGGCCGCTTCCAGCTGGGCATTTTCCTGCCGCAGCGCGGCCATCTGCCGTTCACAGGCAAACAGACGGGTCTGATAGCGCAAAATTTCCGCACTGGCCGCTGCCAGCTTTCGGTTCATCTGCTCCAGCTGGGCACACACCGCCTTGGGCGGCTCTGCCGGAGCCTTTGCCGCGGCAGACTGGGCACAGCGCTGCCGCGAACCATTGTTCTGCTGCCTGCCCTGCGCCATGGTGTCCCTCCGATCCATCCGATACGCCTGATCCGCTTATGACGGCCAGCCTTTTATCTGCGCTTGTTCAGCATGGCCATCAGCTGGTCGTAATAGCCATTATCGCTGTTGTCCTCTTCCACGGGCTTTTCAGCAGTGGGTGCCGGTGCAGCGCCGCCTGCGGCAGAAGCTGCCGGGCTTGCAGTCTCGCTGCTGAACACAGCAGACGGAGTGGACTGTGCGCCGCCCATTGCATTGCTGATGCTGCTGCGCAGGTCGCTTGCGCTCTTGTTGTCAAAACCGGTAGCAACCACGGTCACACGCATCTCGTCCGAGAGGTTCTCGTCGAACGCAGTACCCCAGATGATGTTTGCATCGGGATGTGCGCTCTGGGTAATGAGACCTGCTGCGGTCTCCACATCCTCCAGACCGATGTCCGGGCTGGAAGTGATGTTGATGATCACGCCGTGTGCACCGGCAATGCTGGTCTCCAGCAGCGGAGAAGAAATAGCAGCCTTTGCGGCGTTCTCGGCCTTGCCTGCGCCCTTGGCGCTGCCCACGCCCATGTGTGCGTAGCCGGCATCCTTCATGATGGAGCGCACGTCGGCGAAGTCCAGGTTGATGAAGGCAGGCACATTGATCAGAGCGGAAATGGACTCAACGCCCTGACGCAGCACGTTATCGGCTGCCTGGAAGGCATTCATCAGGGTGATCTTTTCCTGGCTGATCATCTTCAGGCGCTCATTGGGAATGACGATCAGACTGTCCACATGCATGAGCAGGTTTGCAATGCCCTGCTCTGCCAGACCCATCTTGCGCTTGCCCTCAAAGGAGAAGGGCTTGGTGACGATGCCAACGGTCAGGATGCCCAGATCATGTGCCACCTCGGCCACAACGGGTGCTGCACCGGTGCCGGTTCCGCCGCCCATACCGGCAGTGATAAACACCATCTGGGAACCCTTGAGCGCATTTGCGATCTCGTCCTTGCTCTCTTCAGCGGCGCGCTGGCCGATCTCGGGGTCTGCACCGGCACCGCGGCCCTTGGTCAGCTTGGAACCCAGCTGCACCTTGGTGGCAGCGTGGTTCTTGGCCAGAGCCTGCTGGTCGGTGTTCATTGCGATAAATTCGACGCCCTGCAGGCCGTCGCTGACCATGCGGTTGACAGCGTTGCCGCCGCCGCCGCCCACGCCGATCACCTTGATCGTCGTAACGTTTTCGTCCATTTCTTCATCGAGCATGAGTGCCATAACTTTGTCCTCCATCGGATTTTATCGTAAAACTGCGCATAGCGCACAGAAATTATCTGCTTACACTTATATAACTGTATCGTATCATCTTTTTGCCCTGAATGCAAGTCAATTTTGCTTTTTTGAAGGTGTTTTTTTCTCGCTGGCGCTTTCCCGCGGCATTTCCCGCTCAATTTGGGCACCAAGTTCCGCCAGCATCTGTGCAAAACCGGCATATCCGCGGTCGATGTAACCGGTGTCGGTAATGCGGCTCCGTCCCCTTGCCGCCAGCGCGGCCACCACCAGTGCCGCGCCTCCGCGCAGGTCCGCAGCCCGTGCACACGCGCCCTGCAGCTGCCGCACCGGCCGGATGTCCAGTGTGCGTCCCTGCACCTGCACAGCGGCTCCAAAAGCCGCAAAACCCTCTGCACAGCCGAATCTCCGCTCAAACACCACATCCTCGATGCTGCTGGCGCTGTCGGCGGCAAGCATGGCAGCAGCAAGCAGCGGCGCTGCGTCTGTTGCCAGTGCCGGGTATACCCCGGTAAACACTCTGCCCGCGCCGTGCAGCGCGCCCAGCCGGGTAATGACCGCACTTTCCGGCCCTGTTTCTATCCTGCAGCCCATTTGTGCCAGAATTTCCAGCAGCGGTGCATAGGTCTCCGGCCTGCAGCCGGTCAGTTCCACCCGACCTCCTGCCGCCGCGCAGGCACAGGCAAGGGTGGATGCCACGATGCGGTCGGCCATGGGCGCAAAGCTGCAGCTATACAGCATTCGTCTGCCCTGCACCCGGATGGTGCTGGTGCCCGCGCCCTGTACACAGCCGCCGCAGCGGTTCAGGAATGCTGCCAGATCGCTGATCTCCGGTTCTCGTGCGGCCCCGCGCAGGACCGTCTCGCCCTGCGCCGCAGCTGCTGCCAGAAGCAGGGTCTCGGTAGCACCCACGCTGGGGAACCCAAGTGTGATGTCCGCACCGTGCAGTCCGGCAGGCGCTGTCAGGATCAGCCTTGCCCCCTCCTCCCGGCAGTGCACGCCCATCTGCGCAAGGCCGGAAAGGTGCAGGTCCACCGGCCTTGCACCAATGCGGCACCCGCCGGGCAGCACCGTTTCCACCCGGCCAAGCCGCGCCAGAAGCGGTGCGCAGAACAAAATGGATGCCCGCATCCGCGCGGCGGCTTCCGGCGCAAGGCGGCAGGTGGAAGGCACGCCCTGCACCGTGATGTCGCTGCCCTGCCAGCGGGCCGTGCAGCCCGCACCCTGCAAAAGCTCCACGCTGGTGTCCACATCCGCAAGATGCGGCACCTGCAGAAAACGCACCGTGCCATTGCACAAAAGGGCCGCTGCCAGCAGCGGCAGCACGCTGTTTTTGGCTGCCGGGATGTGTACTGTGCCGTTCAGCGGCATGCCGCCTGTGATGATAAGATCTCCGCCCATGCAAAAAGCCCCCGTTCCGCAAAAGATACCTCATGCTATGCGGCGCGAAGGCTTTTTGTTTATTTTGTCTGCAGTTGTGTCATTTGTTTGTCCGGTTATTTGTAGCTGCGTCGGCAGCGGATGCTGTCGTTTTATGGCAGGGAACGCCCGGTTTTATGTCTCCCCGCGGGACACCGACAGCACGATGCCCATTTCGCCCAGCAGCATCATCAGACTGGTGCCGCCGGAGGAAAAAAACGGCAGGCTGATGCCGGTATTGGGGATGGTGTTGGTGACTACCGCCATATTCAGCACTGCCTGCAGGGCCACCTGCACCACAAAGCCCACTACCAGCAGCGCACCGAACCGATCCGGTGCATGCGCCGCCAGCGTGATGCCCCGCCACAGCAGCAGTGCAAACAGCAGGATCACCGCGCAGGCTCCCACAAAGCCAAGCTCCTCGCACAGGATGGAAAAGATGAAGTCGTTCTGCGGTTCGGGCACGAACAGGTGCTTCTGGCGGCTGCTGCCAAGGCCAAGGCCCGCCGCACCCCCGGAGCCGATGGCATACAGGCTCTGGATGGTCTGGTGGCCGTCGCCCAGCGGGTCGGCAAAGGGGTCCAGCCATGAGCTGAGACGGCTGGCCGCGTAGGGCACAAGGTCCGGCATAATGATGATGGCAGCTCCAATGGCCGCTGCACCGCCCGCCCCGGCCAGCACGAACCACTTGAGGCCGGTGCCGCCCACGAACATGAGCACCGCGCCGATGCCCAAAATAAGCACGGTGCCGGAGAGGTGCGGTTCCAGCAGCATGAGCACCGCCACCGCTCCCAGCACCAGTGCAAAGGGCAGCACCCCCACCGCAAAGCTGCCCATGCGGTCGTGGTTGAGCGCAATGATATGCGCAAACACCAGCACCACCGCAAATTTGGCGATCTCGCTGGGCTGCAGTGTGCCCAGGCCCGGCAGCACCAGCCAGCGCTTGCAGCCGTTGTACTCCGGCATGAACAGCACCGCCGTCAGCAGTACCATTGAAAGCGCCAGCAGCGGCCATGCCAGCTTGTGGTAAATATGGTAGTCCACCCGGCTTGCCACCCACATGGCCCCGATGCCCAGCGCAGCATACAGCAGCTGCGGCCGCAGGTAGGCAAAAGCATCGCCCCGCCGGTACAGCGCCACTGCACTGCTGGCACTGCCCAGCATTACAAGGCCAAAGCCCACCAGCGTGAGCACCAGCACCAGAAACGGCAGGTCCATGGCCGGCAGATGCCGCAGCGGCAGGCCGCGCTTTGCATGGGCAGCAGCTTTGTGCATCCGTATCACCTCCGTTCCTTTATTGTACGCGGCGGCGGTGCCGGTTAGTCATAGACCCGGCGCACCGGCGCATACACTTGCCCAGAGAAGGAGGTGCCTGCCATGCCAAAACCGGAGCCGCGCCCCTTGCGCACCCTGCCGGAACGGGCATTCCATGCCCGGGCACGGCTGGTGGCCGCGTTGATGTGCTGCGTCTGCTTTGCGGGGCTTGCCGCGCGGCTGGCGTATCTGCAGCTGTTTTCAGGCGACTGGTATGCGAGCCGTGCCCTCGGCCAGCAATTGCGCGATACTGTGGTGCCTGCCGACCGGGGCCGTATCTACAGCGCCGACGGTGTACTGCTTGCCGCCAACAGCAGCTGCTGGACATTGCGGGCCTCCCCGCGCGAGATGCCGGAGGAAAAGCTCAGCCTTGCCGCGCAAGGCCTTGCGGAAATATTGGAGCTGGACGAAGCGAAGCTGCTGGAAAAATTCAGTGACCGCACCTCCAACGACTGCCTTTTGCGCTACCGCGTGGAGCGCGACACCGCCGACCGCGTGCGGGATTTTTGTGAAGAGAACGGCATCACCGGCATCCGCATCAATCAGGACTCCAAGCGCTGGTACCCGGAGGGGGAATTTCTGGCCAGCGTGCTGGGCTTTACCAATGTAGACAACGCCGGTGTGAGCGGGCTGGAGCTGAAATATAACGATGTGCTCACCGGGCAGAATGGTGTGGTGCTCACCGCCGTCAACGCTTGGGGCTACACACTGGAGCAGAGCTACGAGACCGAAAAAGTGCCCTTGGAAGGCAGCGGCCTGCGGCTGACTGTCGATGCCAACATCCAGCATTACCTTGAAAACGCGCTGGATTATGCGGTCAAGGAGCATCATGTGGCGGCGCGCGCCGTGGGCATCGTGATGGACGTGAACACCGGGGCCGTGCTGGCCATGTCCACCACGCCTGCCTACGACCCGAACCAGCCGCGCGTGATCTACGATGCAGCCGCCCGCAAGGCCGTGGATGCCCTTACCGGCAGCGAGCGCGCTGCCGCCCTGCAGCTGGCCCAGCAGACCCAGTGGCGCAACAAGGCCGTCAGCGACCTGTACGAGCCGGGCAGCGTGTTCAAGCTCATCACCTGCGCCGCCGCGCTGGATGCCGGGGCTGTGAGCAAAAACTCCACCTTTTACTGCGGCGAGTCCATCTCGGTGGCGGGCACACGGTTCCACTGCGCCAACCACAAGCGCCACGGCAGCCAGACCGTGACCCAGGCGCTGGAAAATTCCTGCAACCAGAGCTTTATCCAGATCGGCGCGCGGCTGGGCAAGGAAGCCTTCTGCGATTACTTTGCCGCTTTCGGCCTGCGGGAGCCAACCGGGGTCGATCTGCCCGCCGAACCCAAAAAGAGTCTGTACTACACCGCCGACCGCATGGGGCCGGTGGAGCTGGCCTCCTGCGCCTTCGGCCAGAGCAGCAAGATCTCCTATATGGAAATGGCCGCAGCCGTGTGCGCTGTGGTGAACGGCGGCAGGCTGATGCAGCCTTATCTTGTCAGCGATATCCTGAACCCGGACGGCAGCATTCTGCAGCACACAGAGCCGGTGTGCAGGCGGCAGGTGATCAAACCGGAAACTTCTGAAACCATGCGTGAGATGATGGAAGCCGTGGTGCTCTACGGCGGCGGGCGCAATGCCCGCATCCAAGGCTACCGGGTGGGCGGCAAGAGCGGCACCAGCCAGAAGCTGGACAGCGCCGACGAAAAAGCCCGTATTGCCAGCTTTGTGGCCGTGGCTCCCATCGACGACCCGCAGTTTTTGTGTCTGGTGTGCTTGGACGAACCCCACAGCTGGACGACTGCCGGCGGCAGCCTTTCAGCCCCGGTGTGCGCCGAGGTTCTGGAACAGACGCTGGTGTACAAGGGCGTGCCCCGCGCCGTGGAACCGGAAACCGATACCGATCCCGCCCAGACCGCTGCCGACCTGCCCGCCGACGGTGACAGCTTTGACGGGGCGTAAGCAAAAAACGGCCCCGGAAAGGTCTTCCGACTTTCCCGGGGCTGCAATGTTTTTTTGTTTAATTCTGCTGCGGCTGCTCGCGGAAGACGATCTCGCCGGTCTCGCTGTTCATGGACTCCACAATGGCAAGGCTCTCCAGCTGGATGCCCTTGCTGCGGATCAGCTCGCCGCCCTGCTGGAAGCCCTTTTCCACAGCAATGCCGATGCCCTCCACTGTGGCACCGGCCTCCTGGGCCAGATCCAGCAGGCCCATCAGGGCACAGCCGTTGGCAAGGAAATCGTCAATGATCAGCACATGGTCTTCCGGGGTGAGGAACTTTTTGGAGACGATCACATTGTAGATCTTTTTGTGGGTGAAGGACTGGATCTTGGTCTCGTAGTTGTTGTAGTCCAGATTGATGCTCATGGACTTTTTGGCAAATACAACCGGCACGTTGAACTCGCTGGCCACGATGGCTGCAATGCCAATGCCGCTGGCCTCGATGGTGAGCACCTTGTTGATGGGCTTGCCTGCAAACAGGCGCTTCCACTCCTTTGCCATCTCCCGGAACAGCGGAATGTCCATCTGGTGGTTGATAAAGCTATCCACCTTGAGCACATTGCCCTCGCGTACGATACCATCTTTGCGAATACGATCTTCCAGCATCTTCATAGTGCAGCAGTTCCTCCAACCTGATCTTTTCCATGCCCATGCGTTTGCAGCGCATATTTCTCTTTTTATTTCACTTAGTATACCGGATGCTCTTTCCTTTGGCAAGAGGTTTTCTTGATAAATTTATAGGTTTTCCGCTCTTGTACTTTTTACAGATTCGAGTATACTGTAGTTAATATAAGGTGTGTCCGGCATCTGTGCACCGGCACACAGGAGGGGAGAGCATATATGAAAACGGGTCTTGTGCTGGAAGGCGGTGCCATGCGCGGCATGTTTACCGCCGGTGTTCTGGATGTCTTGATGGAGCATGGCATCGTGCTGGATGGTGCCATTGGCGTTTCGGCCGGTGCGGTGTTCGGCTGCAACTACAAGTCCCATCAGATCGGCCGTGTGATCCGCTACAACACCCAGTATTGCAACGATAAGCGCTACGCAAGCTTCGGCAACCTGCTGCGCACCGGCAACCTGTACAGTGAGCAGTTCTGCTACCACACCGTGCCGGAAAAGCTGGACGTGTTCGACGCAAAGGCATTTGCAGAGAACCCCATGGACTTTTTTGTGGTGTGCACCGATGTGCGTACCGGCGACCCCATCTATCACAAATGCCGCACCGGCGATGCCGAGGATATCCAGTGGATGCAGGCATCCGCTTCCATGCCGCTGGCGGCCAAGATCGTAAAGATCGGCCATTATCAGCTGCTGGACGGCGGCATTGCCGATTCCATCCCCGTGCGGTTCTTCGAGTCCATCGGCTACAAACGCAACCTCATTGTGCTGACCCAGCCCAAGGGCTTTGTGAAAAAGAAGAACAAGATGCTGCCCGTCATCCGGGCACGCTACATGCGCTACCCCGCTTTCGTGGAAGCCGTTGCCGACCGTCACGAGCGCTACAACGAAACGCTGGATCACATTGCCATGCTGGAGCAGACCGGCAAGGCGTTCGTCATCCGCCCGCCCATCCCGCTGGAGATCGGCTCCATGGAGCGCGATCCGGTCCAGCTGCGCCGCGTCTACGAGACCGGCCGTGCCGTTGCCGAAATTCAGGTGGATAAGATCGCCGCCTTTGTGAACGAATCCAAAGCTGCAGCGGAAGAGTAACGGCGGCACAAACAGATATCCTACATGTGATGTTTTCGCGGCATCACGAAAATGTTAACGTCAACAAAATTATGGTATAGCAGCAGCCCCGGTGAGCCTGACGGTCCATCGGGGCTGTTTTTGCGCCGTCTTCAACGACATCGCCGCAGCTGTTCGAATCCACCTGCCCAGTGAGTTTAGCCCTGTCGCAAAACAAAAACCTCAGCGTACTTTCATACGTTGAGGTTTTTTGGTGGGCGCGGGTGGATGTCGCGAGCCGCGCTGCTAAAAACAGCCCACCGGGCTGTTTTTGCGCCATCTTCAGCGATGTCGCCGCAGCTGTTCGAATCCACCCTCGAGAGTGAGACTTAAGATGCCGGGCAAAACAAAAACCAGCGTAATTTCTACGCTGGTTCTTTTGGTGGAGCGAAGCAACCTAAATCCGAACCATTGCCCTCTGGGGCATCTTTGGCGGCGATTTCATCGAAAGTGATGGTTTTTGTGCCGTCTTTGTAGTTGAATGTAATCAAAACTTTTTCATCATAGAGATAAACAGCATTCACGAATGTATTGATAAGCGTTTCCCGGTGGCTTTTCACGTTCGGGTCGAGCTTGCGGAACCGGGTCAGCCAGAACCGAACCTGATTTTCACTCAACCGAGGCCGAGCGATTTTTTCTTCGGCGATCCGAACTTCAAGTTCTTTCTGCTGGGCTTCCAGCTTTTCCAAACGTAATTTGGTGGAGTTGGTCAGCACACCCGCCTGGATAGCGTTCAGCATATTCTCAATGCCGTTCTCCACCTCGCGCATCTGCTTTTCCAGCAAAGGGAGTGTGGTGTTTTCCTGATCCTGCAACTCCATCACTTCCGCAACGATGGCATCAATCACGGCATCGTCTTGAATCAGCTTCATGGTTTCAGCTACGACCAAATCTTCCAGCCATTCCTTACGGACGGTCTTTTTCTTGCAGGTCTTGAAACGCTTCGCGGTGGCGCACTTATAATAATGATGAACGACCTTGTTTCTACCCGTACCGCACTCGCCGAACATCATCGCGCCGCACATTCCGCAGAACAGCTTGGTGGTGAGCAGATAATCGTCCTCGGCCTTGTGACGGGCAGGAGCGCGGCTGTTCTTCTTGATTTTTTGCTGTACTTCTTCAAACAAGTCCTTGTCCACGATGGCCGGGATGCTGTCGGGCATCACAATGTCCTTGAAGTGGTTTTCTCCGATGTACCGCTTATTCGTCAGCAGCTTCTGAACACTGTTGTAGGTGAACTTCTGGTTGCGGTTGGTGGTCACGCCACTGTCGTTCAGCCAGTTCATCAGTTCCTTCATAGTTGCGCCATCGTTGTACCGCTGAAAGGCTTCTACCACAAAGGGAGCTTTCAGCGGGTCGACTTGAAAGAACTTCTCCTCATCCACCTTAAAACCAATGGGAATCGTGCCGCCGTTGTACTTCCCCTTCAGAACATTCTCAGTCATGCCGCGCACGACCTTTTCAGAAAGTTCTGCCGAGTAGTATTCAGCCATGCCGGTGAGCATACTCTTGACCATGATACCCGCAGGGCTGTCAGAGATAGGCTCCGTGGCAGATACCAGCTTGACATGATTTCGTTCCAACTGATACTCATAGTGCGCTGAATCGTAGCGGTTCCGGGCAAAGCGGTCGAGCTTCCAGACCAGCACAATATCAAACAACCGCTTCTCGCTGTCCTTGATCATCTGCTGGAAATCCGGGCGGTTGTCGGTTTTGGCGGAAAGGGCGCGGTCAATGTAGTGCTTGACCACGGTAATGCCGTTCTTTTCGGCGTAGGCCGTACACTCGCGAATCTGACCTTCGATGGATTCTTCACGCTGGTTATCGCTGGAATAGCGAGCATAGATCACGGCGGTCATGCAAACACCCCTTTCACTTCATTCTCCGCAGGCGGCGCACAAGGTCGGATGCACTATACAGCACACGAGCCACCGACACGGTATCCTCGCCCACAATGTAGAACACCGAGTAGTTGTCCACCAGCATCTGCCGCAGCCCTTGGGTGCGCTCTGGTTCGCTTTCCACCAGCGCGCAGCGTTCCGGCAGGATGTTCAACGACTGGATGGCTTCAGCAATGCGGTTATACTGCCCCATGGCCGTATCAGGTTCCAGCAGACGGTCAGCAATGTAGCTGTAAATCTGCTCCATATCACTGAGGGCTGCATGGGAAATTTTTACGTCATACTGCTTCATCTGTGCTGTTCCCTGAACTGTGCGAATGCGCTTGCAGCATCCACGGTATCACCGTTCTGGATTTCCTTAATGCCCACCTGCAAGGCTGCATGGAGCTGGTCATCGGTCATGGTATCGGCGTTCAGCGCCGCAGGAGCTTTCGGCAGGGACAGCGAGAAGGGGATGCCGCCCGTCAGGGTGATCTGGCGCAGGTACATATCAATGGCAGTTGCCATCGGGATACCGAGCTGCTTCAGTACATCCTCGGCTTGCTGCTTGACAGTAGGGTTGACACGAAGATTCAGTGTCATCGTTTTTTCCATGGTTATCACCTCAGTCTCATTGTAACGCATTTTGCGTTGCAAGTCAATTCGAGGTGAACGCGCAAATGAAATTCTCCATATCGCACAATATATTCATCGTTAAATTGTTCAAAGCGCGGGATATTCACCCTCTATAATAAATTCTTGGAGTGTGCCTAGCTTTTGCTGAGTAGTAAGTTTGAATATTATCTCTCTTGGCTGCGACCATGGCAGACTAGAAGATTGACCTTTAATGAAAATAGGATTACTGCAATCGAATACTGTATATCGTATCAAACTGATAGGGGTCAGATAACAAAACCTTTCCATTGGAAACTACCACAATATTTTCGCCTTCTTCAATTTGCGATAGCTGAATATTTCCTTTTAAGTATTCCGAAGCTCCCTGAATGAGATAGTAATCATTTGTACCGTACAGTTGATTGGGAGCGGTTGCATAGATAGAATTATCGCTTAAATCCACCTTTGTTACAGTAAGTTCCGATTTTGTCCTCTCCCACGGATGCAACAGGAAACCGCCTATAAGAATTGCTAGGGCCAAAGCTATACCAAAAGCAGTCAATTTCTTACTTGATTTCGTCATTTTAAGCACCTCTTCATCATAGCTCCATTTGAATTTTCTGAACGTCACATTTTTTCCGAACGATTGCAGCTATAAGAATCACATCAATGGTATCATGATTATTGGCTTCTCTGTTTGAATAACGAATTTTAAGCCTGCTTTATTTCATCTGTCCACAATTCTTTTCAAAATCGTATAGCTGCACATAAATTTCCAGAAAACTTGTAGCACAATCACAATTTTTCTTTTCACTCAGATAAACCACCACGGCAGTTCCAGCCACAGGTTATCCATATCCCCCACCGGCTTGACGGCATTGGTTTGAGTGACCGAACATCAAAATCAAGTCATGGAGGCTCGCATATTGAGCAATCCATTTTCTTTCCACTGCATCATAGGGATAACCGGAATTCCCCAGCATCTCTTTTATTCAGGATTTTTCTACTGAAATCCGGATTCCAAATCCTCCCTCTGAGTATGCAATGCTTATCCATGTTTCATCTTTTCTTAGCAAAACGCCTGTCGAAACGCTTTCTGAAGCCGATGCCTCTTCAGCGTATCCTAAGGTTTTCAATTGGTCAATATATTTTTGTATTTCTTCTTCAGAGATATTATTATAAAAGATTGCATAATACCCAGCATTAGAACCATCCAATATATATTCTATCGTTCCACTTTCCGGCTCACAAATAAGCCTAGTGTATTCATTATCCGGCCAAACTGAAGTATAAATACATTTTACATCAGACGGATTGGTTCCTCCATGTGTAGCAAATTTTCCCTGACCTGAAAAACGAATGCAAAGAAAGACCAATATCAAAACTATAAAGGCAACCGCCATACTGCTAAAAAATTCCAATTTCTTATTCATTTGGCTTGCTCCATAATTCAAACGTACAAAGCCACGATTCTTTTCTTTCGACTCTAAAGAATCGTGGCTTTTATGCGAAATTGTTCTTTTTCATCCTCGGTCATCTCAAGTGGAACGCCGTGCAATGTGTCCACAATATAGGACGAAATTTTAGCGAAGTGCTCGTCAAAATCAGTGGTATCTTCGTTGGTCATATTTCTGTTCTACCCTCATTATAAGCTTTCCGGTCTGCTTAAAGTTACAGCTTTCAGCGTAAAGCTTCCGTAGTTTTTAATGCTAAACGATAGTTATCGGACTTTTCCACAGCTTTTGCAAAACCGTTCGGAAGAATCATTTAAGTTCCCACAGTCTGGGCAATACCATCTTTCATCCGGTAGCGGATCAATTGGCGAAGGTATTTGGCTTTGAAATTATTTTTTTGAAAAATCTCTGTACTGATTTTCGTTGATTGTCCAGTAAGGATCACCTCCATTTTTAACAATTTCTTCAATGAAATTCAGTATATTTCCAACACATATAAATTCATCTGTTGAGCAACAGTCCCCCGCATAAAGATACTCTTTTTCTATGTCATCCACGTTAATGACAATATCATATCCCATCCAATATCCAATTTTCCATGCCGACCTACATAATAAATTATCATTACTAAAATGGAACGAAAGAATTTCTTGAGCATCAAATAAACAATAGTCTCCGCTATGATAGAGAGTCAGTCCATTACATTGCTTCAGAAATTCAATATAATCAGCTGGAATATGTCCCATTTCTTTTTTTAAGTGTTCCAATATCATATCATTGGTTGGTGGATTTAATAGAGCATCTAAATGCGCATGATTCAGATGCTCTATAACTTTATCTAAACCATTCATTCCAGGCTACCCTTTTTTTAATATTGCGCCCACCATGTAGTAAATTGAGCGTGAGTTGCTTTTGGAAGGGAAATCAAATTGCTATTCACACTTTTTCCACCATATTTCAAGGGCTTTATAAATGCACGTCATTATCTCTATTCCTCTGGAGTGGATTTATCTCCCAAAATATTGAGCATTAACACAACGCACAAAAAGAGAAACGATAAGATATAAGGTTGAACATATCTTTCCTCATCTAAACACAATTTATTGCCTGATTGAATAACATTCACCTTGGTGAAACAGTCTGTATAGCTATAACTTGTTCCTTCTGAGAAAGGCATCAGCTGGGATAAATCATATCGATTCCCTATAAAGAAACGTTTTGCCGTTATAATGTAATATTGCTTTCCATCAGTTAGTAAAAAATCAATTGAAGACTTCGATTCGGTCGATTTACAATCAACAAGAGTTAACACAGAATTTGAAACGCTTTCAAAATTTTTATTTGATAACACTTGCAATTTATCAAAAGAATACGGAAATCTTACGATAGAAATTAGCCATAGCAATATTATAATAGCACCGAAATGTCTGAAACATTTAACAATCTTATATTTTTTAGTTCCACGCATAATAAATTCAAACTATGTAAAAATAGTCCTATCCTTCAACGCTCTCTGACATTATCGATTCATATAGAGATGTACTCAACGTATCTATATCATCGGAAAGAGGTTTTCCAAGATTGTAAATAAAACTTTGAAACAGTTCAATTGTCTGTTCACTAAATGCCGGACGTGACTCAACATTCTTCGATATTTCAATCAATTTGTTGGCAATATCGTTAAAATGAGAAATTTCATCATAGGATGTTACTTGAAGCAAAACGCTAAGTTCATCTGCATGCTCTTTGGTCTCGCCCAAATCAATGGGGTCGGAATAGTACAAGTCTGAAAAAAGCATGGACATCAAAACAGATACTTGTGTATCGATCTGTTCTTGGTTGAATTGAAGCTTTTGGTAATCTTTGTACATATTGCTAAATTTCATTCCACATAGAATTATAAGCACTGCAACGACACCTATAAAACTATAACGAACAATCCTTGCTTTCATTGACGGCCTCATTTATTTAGAGCAAATGTAATGGTAGGATTATTTCCGATTTCAAAAAAGTTTTTCTAGTAATATTTTTCATAAAAGAATCTCCTTACATTATCTGCTGGTGTTTCCAGTAATGGTTTCGCTCCGTCCATCATCCATCATAATAGCTATTTATTTTTAAGATTCACTTTTATCCTGCATCGGAATCACCTCCATGCAAACTTTTATGCATTTACCTTCCACAGGAACTTCTGCTTAGTCATTCTTATTGCTGCAGATCGGCTCCATCCTGTAAGCACCCCAAAAGATGTACGTAAAGCCTCTTGCCTGCATATTTAAGAGAAAGCGGATATGCTCTTTTACCATTGATTTGAATGTAGCCATTTTCAGAAACCGTTATGCGAATATCTGGCATTCCGTCCATTGTTTCACCAAAAGCTATCGTGAGTTCATTGAGTGCACCGCTATCACCAGAACCACCAGCATAATCAGTGACAAAATATGTCTGCTCAAAAGTTTTGGCAATATCTATATATGTCAGGTCATCCTTTTCAAATAGCCAAGACTGGTCAATTTGAGCACCATTAGTGTCTACTGTAAGATGGTATGCTGATACTATCCTGCATTGTTTCAATGGACGTTCTATTATCACAAAGTGAGTGACTTTTATACAAATCAGTATGACCACCAAAATCAAGGTCACAGTCATTGTGATTACTTTTTCTTTTTTTCTCATCATAAATAGACAATACACCTCCAATCTTTTGCTCCTAATAGGAGCTTTTGCTTAGTCAACGTAGCTCGCCTTATGTTTGTGACAGCTTTTTTGAAAAAATCTCTGCTTTTCGTTAAGTTTGTACGCTTATACAAAGAAACTCCATGTTATTTGTTGATTCTAACAAATAACATGGAGTTTCATATTAAAATACGTTTTCAGCAATTTTCATAATCTCATCTCGTGAAATGTTTCCCATAATCGTGTTTGAAACGCCTCCTTGCTCCCAGCTTAAAATATAAACGGTGTCTCCGTTTTCGCTTGCACTCGTTCCCAAAGTTGCATCTGCTTCTCCGACCTTTACGGTTTCGTACACTGTATGCTCATTATCAAATAGGGACTGCTGCCCCGGCTGGATAATTGAACAACGGACAGTGTAGCTTTCCTCTGTTTCTTTTGACGAGTAAACATGTAAAAAGTTTTCTGCTCGTTCAAATTTCTGCGCATCGTCCATTTCAAAGCCGTCCGGCACATAATGATCGCTGTATCCATCCGGTAATCGTTCCAACGGTTCGCCGTCCACTTGATACGTCAGCTGCATCTCAATGGGCAGGAACTTCTGAATCATCGTGTAGACTGCCTTGCGGAAGTCTGCGCTTACTGCAAGTGCGCCGAGAGTTAAAATTACCAGCGTCATGGCTGCAACAAGCACTCGTTTCAGCACCGGACGGCGTTTATGCAATGCCGCTTTCAGGCGAGCATCCCATCGGAACGTGTCCGGGTAGCGTTCTTTAAGCTGTGCCGGAGTTGGCAGCTCGTCCAGTTCTCTTTGTGCATCTGCACGGAGTGCCATCATCAACGCTGCATCAAAAGAAACTTCTGTCCGCTCACTCATGGCTGTTCAACTCCTTCCACAATAGTTTTCTTCCACGGAAAAGCCGCATCCGAACCACTTCATCCGTCAGTCCAAGCGATTCGGCAATCTCCCTGTTGGTGCAGCCCATTGCCAAAAGGCGCAGCGGATCACGATACATCGGCTTCATCTGTCCGATCAGTTCTGTCAGGTGTTGGATGTTATCGGTGCTGACTGCTGCATCATCCGGCACCGGGGCATCATCTGGTGCGTCCGGGACTTCTTCCAGCGGTTCTTCTCGCTGCTTGCGAAGCATATCGTAAGCACGGCTTCTACTACAACTAACGAGATAAGCAGCGAGTTCGTGACAGTTTTCTCGATGAATTTTAGAAAAATTTTTGGCAACGTACAAAAACACCTCTTGCAGTACATCTTCTGCCAGATACGAATCGCCCATAATTTTGTAAGCAGTATGGTAGACCAGCCGCTTGTAGGTATTGTATACATCTACAAATTGTTCTTCACCGCTCTGGTCATCCAGAACTGCCAGATACATTGCCAGCATTTTCGCTCACATCCCTCTTATCGGGAGGAATTATGTCAATTTGACACAATTCCTCTCTGCCCATTCAGATAAACCACCACGGCAGTTCCAGCCACAGATTATCCATGGCCTGTTCCTCCGTCTTTTTTGCGCGGCCTTTTGTCAGGTGAAAGTATATCGCCGTGCCGATCAGCGGATGTTCCTCGCCATCGGTGAAGCCATAGCGGTACAGCAGATAGGTCTGCTCCCGTTGGGTCAGCCGTTTCAGGCCATCGTACAGTTCCCGGCGCGATTCCTGTTCTTCCATAATGTTCTGCGGCTGCATGGCGTAAGGGTCGGCTATGGCTTCAATGCGCCGCAGTTGTTCCTCTCCCGGCAGAACATCATCCAGCGAAACACGCTGGTAACAGATACCGTCCTTGTCCTCCGTCACCATCCGCTGCTCAAAAGCGGCAAAGGCATCCCGAACCATATCCATCATGGCGTTGCGGATGGCAGGAGCCGCGTAGGTCAGGAACTTCATGCCGCGCGCTGCATCGAACTTTGGCACGGCCTTCCACAAGCCCAGATTGCCTGCCTGTTTCAAATCGTCCGTGTCAAGGTTCAGGCCAGCCTGTGCCAGATTCATACTGCGGAAGAGATCATTTGCCGCCTTGCCGATAAAGGACTTGTTGTTGTCGATCAGGCTGTCCAGCGCAGCTGCATCGCCTTTCTGTGCCAGCGCACAAAGCCGTTCATTCGTCTGCTTCATGGGCGTTTTCCTGTTCTGCGGCAGACTGCAAGATTCCCAGCAGCCCGCTTCGCAGCTGTTCCAGTGTTTCCGGCGTGGCTCCCTCCATGCCCGAAACGCTACCCAACATTGCGTCTGTCAGCTGCTCTGCCGTGATCGTTGGGTGCTGCACATCCTGCCCTTTGGTCAATTCGGTGAACATCTTCTCGGCCACTTTCTTGCTCATGGCTTCCTGTTCGGCGTAATGGCTCCCGATGCCCTTTTTGATTTCCTTGACCGCCGCCATGAAGTACATCTCGATATCATCAAGATCACCTTGATACACCGGCTTTCTCCGAAGGCTGATGTCCTTTGCGGCTTTGGCTGCCTCCGGGGTCTTGACCCTTGTGCGCAGCAGGGTGCTCAGTGTCGTGAGCATGGCGTTCTGTGCCGCGATACCGGATGCAAAGGTATCATCAAAATACTGCGCTATGCGGTAAGTAAGCTCTGCAAAGCGGGCGTTTTCCAACAGCAGGTTGATCACCTCTGTATTGACACGTCCTGTGTAGAGGTTCTTTGCAGCTTCTACGGACAAGCCCAGTTCGGCAATGTCGTAATTCTTGCGGTCGGGGATATTGGTTTCTCCAAGCAAAAAATCCGTGGACACGTTGAACAGCCTTGCGATCTTCAGCACCTGCTCATGGGTCAGAGTTCCTTTTGCGCCACTGATAAAACGGTTGATGGTGCTCTTGGAGCAGCCGATTTCCTTGGCAAGCTCCGGTTGGCTGATGTCGTGCTCTTTCATCAAGTCCGCAAGACGGACGTTGGACGGTGCAGGCAGATATTCCTGTGCCATAAAGTCGGCCCTCCTTTTTGAACTTTTTTCTCATTATAATACGCTCTGCCGTTTTGTTCAATATACGGTTACCTCTCCGCCCTTGCTGTTGCAGCCCTGCAACCAGTAAGGGCTTTTTTCTTTTTCCGTTGCAGTTCTGCCGCTTTTTCACCCTTTCTGCAAAATTCTCCGTATATTCAGGCAGGAAGCAAAAAACACCAGAGTTCCCACGCTGGGTACTCTGGTGCAACACACGAAACAAAGGAGAAATGCCCTTGAGCCTGTATCAAACTGTCAAGTCCGCCATCACCGTTCGGCAGGTGGGAGAGATGTACGGCATGGAGCCCGACCGCCATGGCATGGTGTGCTGTCCGTTCCATTCCGACAACCACCCCAGTATGATGCTGAACGAATCCTACTATTACTGTTTCGCTTGCGGGGCCAATGGAGATGCCATCGACCTCACCGCCAAGCTGTTCGACCTGAACCCCCGGCAAGCCGCCGAGAAGCTCGCAAGTGACTTCGGGCTTGACCCGGATAAGCCGCCCGCCAATGCCATCGCCCTGCCGCCGCCCAAGCGTGGCCTGACGGACGAGCAGTGGGCAGACATCGCCTACTGCCTGCGGGTGCTGACCGATTATCTCGACCTGCTGCACGGCTGGCGAGAGCGTTACAAGCCCGCCAGCCCGGAAGAACCGCTGGACGAGCGGTTCGTGGAAGCCCTCCACACGACCGAGACCATCGAGCACCTGACGGACTGCGTTGCTTTTGGAACGCCCCAGCAGAAGGCCGCTGCCGCCGCACAGCTGCTGTCCGGGTCGTTCCTGCTGATGCTGGAGGAGCACACCGACCGCCTTGCTCTGGCAAAGTGCGCCTGACAATTCATTCACCTAAAGTGGTGCTTATCATTATGATAATCACCACTTTACTTTTTTAAAGGAGAACTACCACATGAAGAAAAACATTTCCCGCAACCCTTTATGGCCGGACTGGTACAACGGCAAGAAAATTGACGAAGTCCAGTTTGGACGTGCCTTTCTGGAACAGTGGCCGCTGAAATGCGTCAATGGAACGCTGTACACGCTGGACGGCCCGGTAGAGGACGAGAGCGAGATCAAGCAGCGCATCTTGGAGAACATCGAGGAATACGTCACCTCCGGCCTGTCCAAAAAGGTCACCAACATTCTGGAGACCATCAAGCTGCTGGCCTTTTCCGACCCGTTCCCCATCGAGCAGGACTGCATCCACCTCCAGAACGGCGTGTACCATCTGCCGGACGGCTCTTTTCAGGAGAGCCGCCTGTTCTGTCAGAACCGCTTACCTGTGAGATATGACCCCAAAGCCGCCAGCCCTGACCGCTGGCTGACCTTTCTGCACGAGCTGCTGGACGATGCCGACATCTCCACCTTGCAGGAGTATCTGGGCTACTGCCTGATCCCCAGCACCAAGGGACAGAAGATGATGCTCATCGTTGGCAAGGGCGGCGAGGGCAAATCCCGCATCGGGCTGGTGCTGAAGCGGCTCATGGGAGATGCCGCCAGCAATGGCAGCGTCCAGAAAGTAGAGAATAACCGTTTTGCCCGCGCCGATCTGGAACGCCGCCTGCTGATGATCGACGACGACATGGACATGAACGCCCTGCCCAAGACGAATTATATTAAGACCATCGTGACTGCCGAAGCCAAGCTGGACTTGGAGCGCAAGGGTGTCCAGAGCTACCAGCGGGACATCTACGCCCGGTTCCTCTGCTTCGGCAACGGCGCGTTGACCTCGCTGTACGACCATTCGGACGGTTTCTTCCGCCGCCAGCTTATCCTGACCACCAAGGACAAGCCTGCTGACCGCACGGATGACCCTTTCCTTGTGGAGAAGATGTGCGCCGAGTTGGAGGGCATCCTGCTGTGGTGTCTGGAAGGACTGCACCGGCTGGTGCAGAACGATTTCCGCTTTACCGTCAGCGAACGAGCCGCCGCCAACGTGGACACCATCAAGCGCAGCAGCAACAATGTCATCGACTTCATGGAGTCCGAGGGCTACTTCCGCTTCAAGGCGGACTACTCCATCAGCTCCAAGGAGTTCTACGACATTTATAAGCAGTGGTGTGAGGACAACGCCTGCCACAGCGTATCGGCGATTCGTTTCAGCGCAGAGCTGCGCCAGAATGACCGTCGCTACAACCTTGAAGCCACCAACAACATCTACCTGCCCGGTGGCCGCAGGGTGCGGGGTTTTGTAGGCATCGAGCCGCTTGTCCACCCCTGTCCGTAAAAAGTGCATTTTTTTCACGGAAGAAGTTCGTACAACCTGTACGGTCTGTACTTGTACGCACCTGTACGGCAAATCGAAGCAAATTAAGACGTGTTATCGTTTGTATTTTGTTCATCCGTACGTCGTACGAACCGTACAGGTTATTTGAACTCCGTACGCGATTTTTTCAGATGCGTACGAAGCAATCAAATTCGCATTGTGCGAACTTGATTGTAACTCTCCCGCAGGAGACGTTCCCCCTCGGAGAGCCCACTACACTTTGCAGACCGCAGGGATGAAAGTGTCATAGTGGGTTATTACACTTCCGAAGAAGTGCACCTCCGTCCCCCGTCACCTTCCTCTGAACCCTGAAAGGAGGGATGCCCTCTGGCAAGAAACGATGGCATCGACCGCACAAGCGTCCGGAATCTCGCCGTTTCGGACAAGGCCGTTGGCAACACTCAGCAGCACAATGAGCGTGAAAAGGACAGCTATCGGAACCCCGATATTATCCCCCAGCGCGCTGCATGGAACGTCCACTTCAAAAAGCCAACCGCCAGCTACACTGACCTGTTCGCCCAACTGGAAACCGCTGGTACGATTTCAACGCGCGGCTTGAAGCCGGATGCCACCCATTATTGCGAGCTTGTCTTTGATGTCAACTCGGCCTATTTTGACAATCACGGTGGCTACGAGTTCGCCAAGCAGTTCTATGCGGATGCCTACAAAGCAGCCGTTCAGATCGTGGGTGGTGAGCAGTATATCCTCTCGGCAGTCATGCACGCCGATGAGATCAACCGTGCCATGACCGAAGCACTAGGCCGGGAGGTCTACCACTACCATCTCCACGTGGTCTATGTACCTGTGGTGGAAAAGCAGATCCTCTGGTCGAAACGCTGCAAGGACAAGGCACTGGTCGGCACCGTCAAGGAGACCGTCATGCAGGTCAGCCGAAGCAAGAAGTGGGCTTCCAAGCCCCTGCTGGACGATGCTGGAAAGCCTGTCCTGCAAAAGAGCGGCAAGCCAGTCCTGAAGAAGTCGTACAGCATCCTGCAAGACGATTTCTTCAACTATATGCACAATGCCGGGTACACCGATGTAGAGCGCGGCGAGCGCGGCAGCACCGAAGAACACCTGGCCGTCACCCAGTTCAAAGTCCAGCGGGAGCAGGAACGGCTGGACGCCCTGACCGCCCAGATTGACCAGAAAGAGCAGCACCTCACCCAAACCAACAAAACCCTCTCCAAGACCGAAAAGGAACTTGCCGCTGTGCAGAAAAAGGTCACGCTCACAAAAGAAGCCCTCATTCATGCGCGCGATCTGGATTATATTGGTAAGCGCACCTTTCTCGGCAACTATTCGCTGACCGAAGAAGAGTTTTCCAAGCTGAAAAAGCAAGCCGACCACGGCTATATGATGGATGTGGAGAACCGCCGCCTGAAAGAAGAACTTTCCACCGCCAAGAAAGAGGCCGTTCGTTGGAGCAACAAGTACCACGACCTGTGGTACGACGTGAAACCCTATCTGGATGCTCTCCACCGTGCGCCCGAACTGGTGCGTGGCTTTCTGGAAAAGATTCTTGCCCCCAAGCAGGAGCACACCATGAATGTGCCGCAGCGAAACCGCAAGCGTGGGCAGGATATGGAACTTTGATTTTCGGAGGATACCATTTGAACAAAAAGAAGAAGTCAAACAAATCCGGCTACCCGGATGAAGCAATCAAGACCCTTGCACGTTGCTTTTATCCCTCCATGGTTGAGTTTTTCAACAGCGAGGAAGGCCAGCGTGAATATGAGGAATGGCTGAAAGAGCAGGAAGCTCTACAAGCCTTGCCTGTTGCAGCATAAAAACAGCAGGACGCTCCCAGTAAAGGGAACGCCCTGCCTTATATAGATGTATCTTACCGAGGTGTGTCCAGTTGGGCACACCTCTTATTTTTTTGTCCTTAATCTTCTAGCCCATAGCTCCCAGCCATATTCTTCAAATATTCCTTCGGATCGCCATTCAGAATCAAATCGGCATAGCCCAGCGGGTCATTATAGACGAGATAGTCCAACTCTGCCCTTTGTGCCATAGTCACATCCAGTGCATCCTCAACCCCGGTGCAGTCAATGGAAATTTTTCTCCCATCTTGGAGAGTCAACTCTACACACCCGGTATCCATGTTAAACTTGCAGGCTCTTTCATCGTACTTCATAATCGCATCCTCCAATTCTTGTTATCGGCTTACGGTCTATGACAAGGTATCGGAGTTTTGCACCGTCCACGGGAGCCTTCATCGTTGTACCCGAAGAAAACGAAAAATCCGAACCCTTCTCCAATCGGAAACAGGTTCGGATTTTTCTTGTTTGGTGGGCGCGGGTGGATTCGAACCACCGAAGCTGAAAGCAGCAGATTTACAGTCTGTCCCCATTGGCCACTCGGGAACACGCCCATATTCAGTTTTTGCAGTCCATGGATTGCCTGTATATATTACCACCCGGATGGTAGTTTGTCAACATCTTTTGCGGAATTTTTGGATTTTTGAAAAGTAAAGCATTAAATGCAACAAATTTTCGGCTCTGTTTTTGTGGATTTTAGCGTAAAGCAAACAAGTCGCCAAGCGCACCCCGCTTGCGGTTATCCCTTATTGTTCATTTTTACCAGTGATTTTCTGCTTTCTATGTGCTTTATGCTGTCAAACCAAGCTCCCGCAGGCATTCGCGGAACATTGTGCCGGCGCTCTTATAGCCGAAAATTTTTCTAGGATAGCTGTTAATCCAGTTCTCCGTGGCTGCGATTTCTTCCGCCGTGAGTTTTGAGAAGTCCGTGCCTTTCGGATGCCGGCGGCGGATCATGCCGTTCACATTCTCATTGCTCCCACGTTCCCAGGAAGAATACGGGTGGCAGTAATATACCTTCGTCCGCTTATCCCCGGTGATGCAGGACTGTTCCAGCTGGTCGGCCAATGCAAACTCACTGCCGTTATCCACCGTAATGCTCTTATAAATGATGCCGAACTTCTCTGCGCCCAACTTCCGTTCCAGCGCATTGATTGCCTGCACGGTCGTCTCTGCACGGCGATCTGGCACCATTATAATATTTTCGTTCCGGGTTTTGCGCTCGGTCAGCACCAGCAGTGCAACCGTGCTTTTCTTCTTGCCTGAATACACTGTGTCCATTTCCCAGTGTCCAAATTCTTCACGGTCTTTTACTTCCGCCGGGCGCTTTTCAATACTCTCACCAGCCGGCGCACGGGCAGGATTCTTTGTTTTGACCTTTTTATAGTCACCCTTATGCACACCATGTCTGGGCAGCGCCTTTTGTGTCAGATTCAGGAACACGCCCTTTTTGATGTAGCTATATATGGTAGGCACCGATATATGCGTTTTGAATGTCCGTCCTTCTTCCAGGGCATAACCGTACACAGCAGCCGGTGAGCAGTCCTTATCTATTATGGTCTGCTCGATATAGCTTGCAAGTTCATGATCCTTGCCGATTTTAAGGTTTGGTCCCTTTTCCCGAAGATGTGCCTGATACCTTTGCTCTGCAATGTCCGGGCTGTATGTAGGGATCAGCTTCCACGTCTTACCGTCCAGCTTGTCATAGCTGCCGCGCTTCAGTTCCCGGTACACCGTGGACGGGTCCACTCGTAACCTGTCTGCGATTTCCTTTACTCTCAGCCCATCTTTCAACCACTTTTCGATACGGATTCGGTCTGTAAGCGTAAGCTGTTTGAACACTCGCACGCCGTTTTCCTCCTTCCGACTATGGCGTTTATTTTCGTTTTAAGCGTAAATTATACGGTGTACCGTTGTCAATTCGCAAACTTTCCACACTTTGCACATTTCCTTTGTGCAAAACTCCCAGACAAACAAAAAATGCCCCGCCAGCAATCCGTCAGGATGCCAGCGGGGCATTGCTTTACTTAGTGGAGATACCTTGCCAATTCAGATGCAACAAAGCCTGCGATCACTGCCGCAATGACTGCCCACCAGAGTTTGTTTCCAAATACTCCGGGGGCTTTTTCCAGCGCGGTCAAGCGGTCGTCCTGCTTCTTGTTCTGTGCCGTCACAACTTCAAGGCTCCGGTTTGTGGTTTCGAGTTGCTGGATGGTCAACTTGATATTGGTGTTCATGCCGTTTACTGCATCGGTCAGCTTCCCCAGCTCGTCCAGCCGGTGGGTGTTGCTCTGTGCACGGTTTTCGACCGCTGTCAGGCGATGTTCCAGTTCCTCGTCAGTCATTACGCTTGTTCTCCCCCACGTTACCGAAATGGGCCACAGTAGTGGTTTCTGCGGATTTCTTTGCCATGTAATCTTCGAGCTTCTTCTTGGTAAAGTCGAACACAAGCTGCACGATCCAATCCAGCGTCCGCTCATTGATTGCCCAGTCCAGCCAGTCCGGGGTGTACCCACGCAGTACGGCAATGACATGGGCTTTCTTTTCTGCACCCGCGCCACTGCCGAACTTTTCCTCTGCGTTGACGATCCACTTGTACACAGTCTTTGCGACCACAAGGCCGTAGCCCAGACGTACCGCCGCTAGCGCCGTGACCACAAGGCCGACCACCATGAAGATACAGGCCAGCCATTCAGGGAATGCCATCAGAAAAACTTTCAGAATTGCCGTTGGTGGAGCTGGCGGCGGTCTTGGTTGCGCCCTCGGAGATGCCCTTCAGCTTTTCGCCCTCGGTATCGGTCATCAGACGCTTGCCAGCCTCGGCGGCTACGAAGTCGGCAGGCTTCTTGCCGCTGTCGGTCAGATTGCCCTCGCCGTCCAGCGCAGCGAGGTTGCCGGTGGTAGCGCCAGTGACCTTATCGGCCTTGCCGGAAATGTCCACTTCCTCCGGGGTGGGGACATACAGACCGTCGTCCTTCAGGGTCAGAGCGTTGCCCGCAGCAGCGGAAACATTGACCTTGACATCCACCTCATAGCCAGCGATGGTAACGGTGGTGGAAGCATCCTTGCCGACGGCCTTAGCCTTGTAGGTATCCACCAGCGCAGCCATGCTCAGGAAAGAGTAGGTGCAGGAGTCAGGATTCTCACCCTTGACGGCCAGCACCATGACGGGCTTGCCGTCCAGCTTGGGGTCGGTAGCGCCGGGGTAGGTCGCAGCATCGAACTTGAACTTGGCCACGAAGGTGGTCTTGGTCTGGTCGAGGAACAGCTCAGAGGGGAAGTCAACGGAGAAAGCAGCAGTGCCGCTCTTGTCGGTAGAGGTGTAGAAGTTCACGGTATTGCCGTCAACGCCAAGAGACTTGATAGCAGCGTTGGCTGCGGTCTGCACAGGGGTAAAGGCGTCCTTCTTAACGAAGGTCTTCTTGATTTCAGCGGTCAGGTTGCGGATGGTGGTCTTGGTAGAAATCTGCTTAGACATTGACGATTCGATAGGCAACAGCTCCGTAGTTTGCGAAGCCCCCCCACTTGCCATGTTGGAGAATAGGCTTATCTGCTCTACCTCCGGCAAATCCTCTGATACGAAGTAGTTCATTGATGACCGTTTCAAAGTCCTTCCCTCCATTTGACGAAAGTGCACCGGGCACATTTTCCCAGATCACAAAGCGCGGATATTTGCCATTTGTTGCAACCAGCATTTCTATGATGATTCTGATTGCTTCCCAGAATAGCCCAGATCTTCCGCCACCCAGGCCGGCGCGTTTTCCAGCAATGCTCAAGTCCTGGCAAGGAGATCCGAACGTAATAATATCTACTGGCTCGATTTTGTCTCCCCGGACATCCTTCACGCTTCCTAGGTGCTTCATATGCGGCAGGTGCGTTCTCGTGACGGCAATAGGGTACGGCTCCACCTCACTTGCCCATACTGCCCGTCCACCGCACATTACCGCGCACAGCGGCATCGTTCCGCTGCCGTCAAACAGGCTTCCCAACTTCACGTCCTCGGCTGGTTTGCCCAGTTCCCGGAAAGCATTTTTGACAAAGAACAGTGCGTTCGGCAACGCCATACCATTGCCCCACATGGCATACTCTGCTGCCATGCTATGCAGGCCGTCATGCCAGCGCATCAATGCCTTGTCGCTTTCAGTGCTGCCGCCCTGCATAATTTTTCTGCTCGGTCTTTTCCTTTTGATTTCGCAATCCCTGGCATATACTTCACGCCAGAATGGAAACTCTTGTGGAGAGGTCAGCGGTGCGATTTCTGCCCACCCATCAGGGAAGCCCTGCAATCGGCCGCATTCCAATGGGATAAGACGGCGGACAATCCAGTCCGGTGAACCCTTTTCGCCGGCTTGAATCACTTTTGGCCCACTCGTTGCTACGCCATTCACTTTTGTAAGCGTTGCCGCCACCTCTCCGGTAACAGTTCCATTATAGGTATCCGCTCCGGTTGCTTCCGGCAACGGTTGAATTACCGGATTTATGTAGTTTAGGCTCCATCCGCCTTCCCCTTTAGCCTGCAATGTCCCGCTCACATTGCCGTTCAGGCAATGGTGCCTTGCGTCATAGGCTACCGCGTGACGGTCAACGGTGTTCAGCGTGAATGTCACATTCTCGTCTACTCCCGTGCCGTTCATCCCGGTGTTGCGGTCTATCATATTCCCCGCCAAGCAGTATGATCCGGCAACAATAGGTGCTTCATGGTCACACGTCAGACAAGGGCAGGTGTTATCCAGCGTATCAGCCGATGCCTGCCCTGACGCTCTGCAAATCACCGGCTTACTTTCGCATATTTTCATGCTGCCCCCCCGCAGACCAAAAAGCCTTGCGATCTCATGGCCGAAGCGCTATTGAGCAGCGACGGTGCCACCCCGTCCACGCTGTAAATTCTCGCTCCTTGCGGAAACTCCGGCGTTAAGCATTCCAGTTCCATTCATTTTTCCTCATTTCTTTCTTGTACGGACGGCCAGCATCGAACTGGCTCACCTGCTCATGGGGGATAGTCAGAAGCAGGATCATCCTCTATGCGTCCGCATATCAGACCCGCCCGGCAAGAGAGCGCCGGACGGGGCGGCCACGGCAATGGCCTACTGCTATTGAACAGGGCATTTCTACGCTCATGCTGCGGCGCACCCGTTCCCGTCGATTCCATGCGGGTGCGGCTTTTGCGGAAATGGCAGCCCGGTTTTGCACCGGGCTTTAACGGAAAGGAGGACGCTGCTGTACAGCACCATTCCGCTATGCCGGTCGGCTGATTTCCTGACCGTACCGGCTTCCATGGAAAACTCAACTCGGCGCATACAAGGTCCGGCCCTGCTTGCAGCGCTCAATGCCTAGAAAAAGCGCCATGCGCCATATAAAAGCAGCCCCGCTTCTGCGGTGCAGGGCTGCTTATTTCACGTTTGAGAAGAACCATGCTTTGTATCAGCAGCATTGTTTTTCTCGTAGTGCTCGCACTCCACGTTGTAACCACTGCAAGGCGCGCACCGGGCAGCGGTTATCTTGAATGTGTGCTTGCACTGTTCTTCAGTACCCTTTTGTTTTCCCTTGTGCAGGGATACTCTGGTATGTGTACTTCTTGCCAAGCTCTTGATCTTCCTTGCTTTATATAAATAGGTGTTTCGGCCCAAAGGCATTGGGTTGCGACGCTTGTCCTGCACCGCTTCCCGGCGCTCCGGTGGATTGAAGTTTTTCCGCAATTTCATCCAGATTTTGAAACTGCTGAAGTCGCTTTCCCATGTTCCGAATGTTTCATCCATCCACTTGAACATTTCTTTTACGGCTTCTGGCAATTCAAATTTTCCATCACATAGGGGTCCCGGCACTTCCTCAACATCCGGCATGGTTGTCGGCAGTTCTATTCGCTCACCATTCGGAAGATCATAGTAGGCGATGCCTCTGCTCACTCTTCTACCTCCATGATGTGCGTTGCGATCATGTCAGCCATGTGCAGGCACATGGCTTCCGGGCAGCGGTCGTATACTTTGCTGAGCGTTCCCCAGTCCTGCTCTCCGCTATATGCTCCCATGTGCCACCTGATTGCCAGGGCTTCCGTGTCGGTCAAGAAAATCCAGTCTTTGATAATGCTGACAGATGCTTCACCGTGTCCCATCAAGTGACTATCTTCATAACGGTAACTGCCATCCGGCCTTTTGATGTACTGTCCAGCCTTGCAAACGTCATGGAGTAACGCGGCGGTCAAGACTGCGCCCCTATTGCATTTTGCAAACTGCGGCATCTTGTCGCATAATTCCAAGGCGGTTCTTGCGACATTGAGCGAATGCAGCACCAGACCGCCGGGGACATTCAGGTGGTGCTTCGCGCTGGCCGGAGAATTGTAAAAGTCCAGTTCTTCCAGCACCCGCATCAGCGCCATACCACCGCGCCTGCCCTCGATAGCATGAACTAAAAGGCTGTTGAACTGATCTTTCAGCGAGATTCTTGTTGCTTCATCCATAGGTTGTTCCTGCCTTTCAATCCCAATCCCGGACTTCGTTGTTCCAGTCGTAAGCCTTGTTGACCAATGTGTCCAGCAGCACCGGCACTGCCCATGCAACGGCAATGAGATCTGGGTCGTAATTGATTTTGAACAGCCAGCATACGCCCCAAATCAGGGTTGAAAAAATGCCATACAGCACACCGAACACAAGCAGGCTCTCCCCCAGGTGCAACGCATCGCGGCGGAAGCGCCGCCAGTTGAACGCCTTGTTGAAGTTGTTAATTGCTCTGTGAAGTTTTTCAAGCACCATTTTGTCCTCTCTTTGCATTTAGCCTTTCCTGTAGTACAATGAGCACGGAAAGGAGGTGATTTCTTTGAAGCGTTCTGAATATAACCAGATTGTCCTTGCTATTGTCGAAAAGACAGAATCCGAATTGAACAAAGGTGTAAAGGAAGCATACCAATCCGGCGGTCAAAATTCCGCCCTTGCCTATCTCTCAACTTCGATTCCCGACACCGTTGCTCACATGGTTTCCGATATCCTCAAACAAAGTGGGGTTCTGCGTTTTGAGGATGACAGTTCTCCAGATAGCGAGTAAATTCTCGCATCTGCTCTTCTGACAACGCTTCCTTATTGGGGACGTTGAATGGTTGCGGTCTTTGCAGTTCCAGTGCAAGGACCGCAATTTCTTTTGCCTCCCCGGTAATTTCAATTTTCATTTTGCGTTCTGCCTCTCTCCATGTGAAACAGGCTAGTTTGACTTGTGTACTCTGCAAACCGTTCTTCTTCCAGCTGGAAATAGAACGGGTCAATTTCAAAGCCTATAAAATCAAGCCCGGCCTCATATGCTGCTATGCGGCTGCTTCCGCTTCCGAGGTGGGTGTCAAGGATCTTCTGCCCCGGCTCTGCATAGTTCTTGAAGATCCAGTCATACAGGACAACTGGTTTCTGCGTTGGGTGAATGCGCTTCTCGTTCAAGGATTTGTTTCCCTGCATGGTGCCGCCCTCTGCAATGCTCTTGCCCTGCATCATGCCGGACCACATATACCGGAACATTCTCACTGAAGAAAATAAATCTGTCGCCGCAATCTCGCAATCTGAAAAGCTAGAGTTTCCATTGCACTTGTCCCACACGATCCGTCCGGTAGCAAACTGGTAGTCAAAATAGTTGCAGCCCCATACAATATAGTGGCGGCACACTCGAAACAGCTCCCTGAAATACTCCGGCTCTGGTTTACTCCAAGCAGGAGAGACGGGGTAGTCACGGTGTACGCCTATTTTGCTGACTTTGGATCCGTAAAAGCCTCTGCGTTCCGGGCCAGAGAAATACGGCGGATCCACAACCGCCAGATCAAAATAATTATCCGGGAACAGTTCCATCGCTGGCAGGCAGTCCACATTGTAGCAATGGTTCAGCTTAAACACTTCTCCCATGTCTTACTCCGCCGGGCAATCCGCCCGATACCTGAACCGCTGCTTTGCGTTGTATAAGCGTTGCTGCCCAAGCTCTGCACTATATCCTGCGCGACCATTGGTATCCATCTTTCCAGTGTCGCCGCGCTTCAGTTCCTTGTAGATGGTGGAATAGTTGAAGCTCATCGCTCTGGCGATTCCGGCAACACTCTGTCCGGCATTGTACCGGGCTTCCAGCACCTTGCGGTCATCCTGCGTCATGTGTTTTGCCATTCCTGTTCCCTCGCTTTCCTGAAAAATGCGCAAAAAAATAACGCAAGAGAATCCGCTAAGATTTCTCTTGCGTTTTCTCTTGCGTTTATTTTACAAATTCAGCGAATTTTTGGATTTTTGTGCCGAAAGCAAAAACACAAAAGCAAAAGCCGCCCAGAAATCAACGTTCCTGAGCGGCTTTTTGGAGCTGGTGACAGGAGTTGAACCTGCAACCCACTGATTACAAATCAGTTGCGCTGCCATTGCGCCACACCAGCATGGACCAAGCGGTCTTTTGATAGAATACCAAAAAACGCGCGGCTTGTCAATATCTTCTTGGCGCGCAAAAAAACAACCCATTCCCCAAGCAGTATACTATACCGTTTAACAAATGAGGTGTCATTGCCATCAGTTCATGCTTTCGTCTGCTTTTAGCATTCTTTTCTGTTGCATCACGTTTTGATACCCGTAATTTTCAACGCAATATATCGATAATAAAATCGAACCATTCGATTCTATTATCATAAAAACCCCACAGGAAGCGCGGACGGCTCCTGTGGGGTTCAAAGTCTGTTGTATTCTTTTTTGAGCAGCGGGCTGCTTCAGCGGGCAAGGGCCTGCTGGATCTTTGCAAAATCCTCCAGTGTGAGGGCTTCCGGGCGGATGCGGGCATCAAAACCGGCGGCTTCAATGGCGGCTGTCACCGCGTCCTTGGGCATCCCCAGACCGCTGGCAATGGCGTTTGCAGCCGTTTTGCGGCGCTGTCCAAAGGCGGCACGCACCAGCGCAAAATAGCCTTCTTCGTCCTCCACCTGCACAGCGGGCTGCGGACGGATCTCCATGCGCACCACGGCGCTGGTCACCTTGGGGGCCGGGTAAAAACTGCCGGGCGCAGCGGTGAACATCATTTTGGAGGTGGCATAGTAGCTCACCGCGCAGCTGATGGCGCTGGATGCACGGGTGCCGGGCGCAGCAGCCAGACGGTCGGCAGCTTCCTTCTGTACCATGACGGTCAGGCTTTCAATGGGCAGGCGGTCGCCCAGCAGCTTCATGACGATGGGACTGGTGATGTAGTAGGGCAGGTTGGCGCACACAGCCACCGGCATACCGGGGAACTCTTCCGCAATAAGAGCCTTCAGGTCAACTTTCAGTACATCCTGTAATACCAGTTTAAAATTGTCCACTCCGGCCATCGTTTCGGCCAGCAGCGGCGGCAGGCGTTCGTCCACTTCAATGGACACCACCTTGGCGGCGCGCTTTGCCAGTTCCCGGGTCAGCACACCGATGCCGGGGCCGATCTCAATGACACCATAGCGCTTATCCACGCCGCTGGCATCCACGATCTTGGGCGGCAGACCCGGGTTGATGATAAAGTTCTGTCCAAAACCCTTGGAGAGTGCAAAATCGTATTTTTCACACAGGGCGCGGATCACCGAGAGGTCGGTCAGTTCGGGCATAGATTCCATCCTTTTTCATAGTACGATTTGAATGCCCTCCGCGTCGCTTTGGGCATATTCAACGGAAATATTATTATAATATGGCAACCCAGCCAGACCTGCGGGTCTGGCTGGGTTGCATTTTCACGAGAAGGGGTCGGTACGGTAAACAGCACCGCAATAAACCGGGTTCCTTTTTACAAGAAGAAGCCCATGCAGCATTTCTACCGGTTTTACCCTTTATTCTGCGCTGGATGCTGCTTCACCGCCGGCTTCTGCTTCGGTGGAGGAAGCCGTTTCCTCAGAGGAAGCGTTCTCCGGCTCAGTGGCAGCGCTGTCGGCTTCTTCGGAAGCAGCAGCCGAAGAAGCTGCTTCGTTGACACCGCCCAGAGTCGTGGTACCGCTCAGCTGCTGTGCTGCGCTGACCGCACGCTGGATCTGCGGGTCATCCTCGGGGGTATAATCGTAGAAATTCGTGGTCTCTTCGGCACTGAGGGCACGCTCCACATCCACGCTCAGTCCGGTGCCATCAAAGCAGGAGCCGTCGCCGCAGATGAGCTTTGCCACCGTGATGCTCACGGCGCTGCCATCCGAAAGGCGCTGCGGGCTGCTCTGGATGGTTCCCTTGCCCATGGTGGTGGTGCCCACCAGACGTGCGCCGTTCATGGTGCGCAGGCTGGCAGCAAACAGCTCTGCTGCGCTGGCAGTGTTGCCGTTGACCAGACAGACGATGGGCAGCTCCACCTTGCTCTCATCGTCGCTGCTGCCAATGATGGTGCGGTTTCCGTTCTTATCCTCGGCATAGGCCACAGTGCCTTCCGGGGCGATCAGGTCGATGCAGCTGATGGCATCATCCAACACGCCGCCGCCGTTATCGCGCAGGTCGAACACAAGGCTCTGGGCACCGCTGGTAGTGAGAGACCGGATGGCATAGTCCAGCTCGCTGGGCGTGCTGCCGTCGAACTGGCGGATCTTGATGTAACCCACGCTGTCCAGCATCTGGTAGTCCACGGTGGTGCTGGTGTAGCCGGAGTGGGTCAGATCCGTCGTCCGGGAAGCAGCCTTGCTGTCGAGCCATGTAACATTGACGATGGTACCGGCTTCGCCCTGCAGGCGGGACTGCACGGCATCCACCCCGGAAAGGCTCTTCACATCGGTGCCGTCAATAGCAGTGATGTAATCGCCCACCACGATACCGGCTTCCTGCGCAGGCGAGTCCTCATATACCCTGGTCACTCTGGCATAGCCGGTCTGGTCCATGCCAAGTTCCACGCCAATGCCCATCACCTTGCCGCTCTGCTGGTTCATCAGCTCGGTGTAGGCGTTGGCGGTGTAGTAACGGGCGTACTTGTCGCCGGTACCCAGCAGATAGCCTGCGGTCAGGCGGTCGTACAGCATCGTTTCATCAATGGTGTAGTAGTCGTTGCTGCGCACATAGCGGTCCACCTCGGCCACTTTGTTGTACATGCTTTCCTTTTCCTTCACGCTGCTCACCGTGCTGTCAAACAGACGCATGGCAATGAGCATGGTAATGGAAAAGGTCACGGTCATGGCAAGGATCACAATGGTGACAGCCATGCCCACAGAGATTTTACGGTTCATGCTTGCCCCTCCCTGTTAATACAGCAGCATCATGATCACACTGCTCAGCAGCGAGAGTGCAAACACGCCTGCCAGAACAAGGCAGCCGATACGCAGCCAGCGCTTGTGTTTTTGTTCGTTCATAGAATACCAGACTCCTTATAAACACACTCAGTTGTGCGGGAACGGGATATAACCGCGCGGATTGACCGCATTGGCCTTTTTGCCGCCCTTCCAGACCTCCAGATGCAGGTGGTTGCCGGTAGAGTTGCCGGTAGAGCCAACGTAGCCGATCAACTCGCCCTGCTTGACATACTTGCCTGCGCTGGTGGCGACCGACCTCATGTGGCCGTACAGGGTGCTGTAGGCATTGCCGTCCGACATGCTGCCGTGATAGATGATGACGTAGTTGCCATAGCCGCCGCTGGACCAGCCTGCCACCTGCACATAGCCACTGGCGGCTGCGTAGATGGGGGTACCGCCCGGCGCAGCCAGATCGATGCCGGCATGCAGCCTGTTGACGCCGGACACCGGATTCTTACGCCAGCCGTACTCGCTGGAAACGCGGGTATAGCTCTTCAGCGGGCAGGCAAAGCCGGTAAAGCTCAGCTGCGGCTTGCTGGATGCAGCGGCCGCGATCAGCTTCTGGATCTCTTTCTTGACGGCCTCATAGTTCAGCTCGTCCGATTCAATAGCGGCCTGTGCCGTCTGCTGGGCCTTCTGGGCATCCTGTGCAGAAAGCTGCGCCGCAGAAATGCTGCTGTTCAGCTCGCTCTGCTTTGCCTTCATCTGGTAGTTCTGGGTATCCAGCTCCGCCTTCTGGCTCTGCAGTTCCTTGCGCTGGGCCTCCAGCTCCACCTTGTCCGCTTCCAGTTCGGACTTGGCCGCCTTCATGTTGTCCATGATCTCGGTATCTTTGATGGAGATATCCTGCATGACCTCGTTGAAGGTGAGCAGCTCATACAGGTCGTTCACTGCGCTCAGCATGGCCACGCTGCCGCCGTCGCGCAGCTCCTGCATGGCAGCCATGTGCTTTTTAAAATCGCCCCACTGGCTGTCGATCTCGGCCTGCTTCTGGGTGATCTCGCCTTCCTTAGCGGTGATCTTCTGCTCGGTCTGGCCAATGTTATTCTGCACAGCAGCGATCTGGGTGCTCAGCACACTGATCTGAGACTGAATGACGCCCACGCGCTCCTTCAGCTCACTTTCCAGCGCTTTTGCAGCAGCTTCCTTTTTCTTTGCGTCCGAAAGCTCCTTCTTGTGCTGGTCGATGGATTTGGAAAGGCTGTTCAGCTTGTTCTGCAGGCTGGCCATGCTGGTGGCTGCCGTGGCCGGCTGGAAGCTGACGCTTGCCGCAAGGCATACCGCCGCCAGGCACAGACTCACGCCGCGCAGCAGCTTGCTGCGGGCAGGCTCCGGCCGTGCATGGCGCGGCGTATGGCCGGGCATCTGCAGCCGGAAGGGCTTTGCATGAAGTGCTTTTTTCATGTGCAGCTCCTTTCGATCACACGTTCAGGTGCTTGCGGATGGAGAACATACTGCCCAGACCACCCACAACGGCACCGCCGATGAGGCTGTACGGGATGATAGTGGACCAGACGGCGCTCACCGGCACCAGTGCCTGACCCATGATCATTTCCCACACGCCGCCCAGACCGTCGGAGGCCTGCACCATGTAGGAGTAGCCGCCCAGACTGATCGCTGCAGTGAGCACGCCGGAGATCAGGCCCATGGCCAGACCTTCCACAACGAAGGGCAGAGTGACCAGACCGTTGGTGGCGCCCACGTACTTCATGATCTCAATTTCGCGGCGGCGCGCAAACACGCTCAGGCGGATGGTGCTGCCCACCGTGATGATGCTGACGACCATCAGCACCAGCACGATACCGCGGCCCACTTTGGTAACAGAGCGCTGCACCTGCACAAAGACGTTGGTCATTTCCACCGGGGCGGTAACGCTGTACACGCCCTGAATGGCCTGCATCTGCTTGCTCATGCTCTCCATCTGGCTCAGATCCGCGATGGAAACGCGGTAGTTGGCCTTGAAGGGGTTGTCATTTTCAAACTCATCCCACAGGGAGGAGTAATCTTCCATGTAATTGCGGTAGGTGTTCAGCACATCCTGCTTGGAGACGAACTGCACATTGGTCACGCCGGGCATTGCCGCCAGCTTTTCGCCCACGGCCTGCGCAGTGGCATCATCACACTCCGGGTCCAGATAGACCACGGTCTCGTTCTGGCTGCCCAGATAGTTCACCATGCTGTCCACGTTCACCTCGGCAAGGCTTGCAAAGGTGTTCAGGGTCATACAGACACTGAGGGACAGGATGCACACAAAGGTCATGGCCCAGTGCTTGCCCAGATTGCGGATGCCGCGCCGGATCAGAAAAAAGAAGGTAGAAGGTCTCATCATACGGTGGCCGCCTCCTTTTCTGCGGTGTCAGCGGGTTCCAGCTCGGTCTCGAACAGGCGTTCTTTGCGCTCTGCGCGTGCGCGGATGGCTTCCTTGTCGGCAGGCACATCCGAAATGATGCGGCCCTTTTTCAGGGTGACGACGCGCTGGTGGAACTGGCGCACCAGCTCGTGCTCATGGGTAACGACCACCACGGTGATGCCCGTTTCGCTCACCCGCTCCAGCAGCTCCATCATTTCCAGGCTCAATTCCGGGTCGATGTTGCCGGTGGGCTCGTCCGCAATGACCAGCTTGGGGCCGTGGGCAAGGGCGCGGGCCACAGCCACGCGCTGCTGTTCACCGCCGGAAAGGGTGTCCGGATAGGCCTTGGCCTTATCCTCCAGATGCACCAGCTCCAGCATGTACTCCACACGGTCGCTGATCTCCCGGCTCTTGACGTTGGTCACATGCATGGCAAAGGCGATGTTCTCGTACACAGTCATGGTGGGGATCAGCCGGAAATCCTGAAAGATAATGCCCATCTGACGGCGCAGATACGGCACCTGATGGCGGTGCAGGCTGGCAACATCCTTGCCCAGCACGGTCACCTTGCCCTCACTGGGCAGCTCTTCGCGCAGCAGCAGCTTGAGCAGGGTGGATTTGCCTGCGCCGGAATGGCCCAGCAAAAACACGAACTCGCCGTCGTCCACATGGAGATTGATATCGTCCAGTGCCAGCGGTCCGCCCCGTTTATATTCCTTGGAAACGTGTTCTAAATCGATCATAGGGTAATATTAGCTCCTGACATTAAAATCTGTTTTCACAGCAAAAAGAACCGGCCAGCATCGGTTTCGAGCGGCCGGTTCTGCACTGCAGGCAGAGCCTGCAGCTTATTAGTATTTGGCCGGATTGTTGGACAGGTACTTCTTGACCATCAGTGCTACCTTAAAGACGATAGCATCGTCGAACTCACGCAAATCCAGGCCAGTCAGCTTTTTGATCTTTTCCAGACGATACACCAGCGTGTTGCGGTGCACAAACAGGCCGCGGCTGGTTTCAGACACATTCAGGTTATTCTCGAAGAAGCGCTGGATGGTGAACAGGGTCTCCTGATCCAAGCTTTCGATGCTGCCCTGCTTGAACACCTCGCGCAGGAACATCTCGCACACGGTGGTGGGCAGCTGATAGATCAGGCGTGCAATGCCCAGATTATCGTAGCGGATGATCTGCTTTTCGGTGTCGAACACCTTGCTCACTTCCATGGCGATCTGTGCTTCCTTAAAGGAGGTAGCCAGATCCTTCACGTTGGAGATGGGGGTGCCGATGCCCACCACAGCCTTGATGTAATGCTCGCCGGACAGGGTATCCACGATGCTGGCAGCCAGCTTTTCCATATCGGTGCGGTCGATGCCCTTGCGGATCTCCTTGACCAGTACGGTATCCGTCTCGCTGATATTGAACACAAAGTCCTTCTGCTTGTCGGGGAACAGGCTGCTGACCACATCGTAGGCGGAGATATCGCCGCCGCTGGTAACACGCACGATGAACACCACGCGGGAAACATCGGTGGCAAAGTGCAGCTCACGGGCCTTGGCATAGATATCGCCGGGCAGGATGTTATCCAGCACCACATTCTTGATAAAGTTGGACTTATCAAACTTTTCGTCGTGGTACTGCTTGATGCTCTGCAGGCTGATGGACAGCATGGCGGCAAACTGACCAGCCGTCTCGTCCACGCCTTCCACGAATACTGCATAATCATTATGCTTGGCGCTGGAGAACTGCTGATAGGTGTAGCCATCGCGCACAAAGCGGTCGCCTGCGGTCAGACGCTCCGCCATGAAACCCTCGCGCACCTCGCCGATCAGGTTCAGTTCCGAGCAGGAAATAACAGCGCCGGTCTCATCCACCACGCCGACCACCCGGTTGATCGCGTCTTTCATCTGGTAGATCACGCTTTGAAATACTCTATTGGCCATAATGGATACCCCTTTTCCTCGTTTGTGCAAACCGCAGCGGCAGCCGGTCGTGATTTTTAACAATTTAGCTGCATTACATTTTATATTTTACACAAAAGAATTTACTTTTGCAACATATTTCAACAAAAAAGATAGTTTTTTCTTGTGAATATTATCTTTAGGGGCCATTCTGAACCAAAAAAGTGCCTTTTTGCGTGGTTCTGCCCCCTATTCTACCGGAAAAATGTGTTGCTTTTTTGAAATTCGGGTGAAAAGCCGACCCTGTCAGCTGGAAATTTTTGACACTTCTTCGGCAGAAAGCTCCCGCCACTGGCCCGGTGCAAGGGCCGGGTCGAGTGCAAGGCCGCCGATGGCATCCCGGTGCAGGCCGTTCACACCTGCGCCGTACACGCCGAACATCCGCTTGATCTGGTGGTATACGCCCTGCTTGAGCACCACCCGCACAGTGCAGCCATCGGCCGAAAGGGCTGTGACCTCCGCAGGCGAAAGTGCTGTGCCGTCGGCAAGGGTCACGCCCGCCGCAAAGCCGGTGCGCATCTGCTCGGTCAGCGGCGTGTCCAGCACCACGGTGTAGGTCTTGGAGACGTGGCGCTTTGGAGCAAGGATGTCGTGGGCAAAGGTGCCGTCATCGGTCAGCAGCACAAAGCCGGTGCTGGTCTTGTCCAGCCTTCCCGCCGGGAACAGCTGCCGCCGCGGGTAGGCATCCCCCACCAGATCGACCACGGTGGTGTCACGCTTGTCCGTGGAAGCGCTCACCACGCCCTCGGGCTTGTTGAGCATGATGTACACGAACTGCTGATAGCTGAGCGCCCTGCCATCCACAGCCACAGTGTCACTTTCTTTGAGCTGGGTGTCCCCTTTTTTGCAGACAGCACCGTTCACCTGCACGCGGCCCTTTGAAAGCATCGCCTTAGCTTCGCTGCGGGTGCACTGGGCCGTCTCGGCTAAGTATTTATCCAATCGCATACGCGGTTCTCCTTTTACATAGGTTTGGAGTTTTAGTGTAACATGATAAAATGATTTGCGCAAGAGAACTCCTTCCGTCATCGCTGCGCAATGCCACTGTTCCCCTTTTTGTCACCGAAAGGTGACAAAAAGGGGAACGGCTGACGCACGAAGTTCAGCTGAAGGAGTTTTTCTTTCCGGCCCTTTTCGTGAAAAAGCAAGAAGGAGAAGCCCACAGGCTTCTCCTTCTTGCAAAACAAACTGTAACTTCCGCTGTTTATGCTCAGAGCGTAAGCGGAGAGCATTTAAAATCAAACACTCAAAGATGCGTGCTGCTCCACGGCATCGGGGTTAGCATCGAAGATGGGCTTGAGCACATTGGCGATGAACTCCTCCACCTGCTGCGGTGCACGGCCCACAAAGTTCTCCGGCACAAGGCCCGCCACGATCTCCTCGCGGGTCAGGCCAAAGGCAGGGTCGGCAGCAATACGGTCCACCATATCGTTGGGCAGGCCCTCTTCCTTGACCTGCTTGCCGGCGGCGATGGCGTGCTGGCGCAGACGCTCGTGCAGCTCCTGACGGTTGCCGCCCTTTTCCACAGCCTGCATCATGATGTTCTCGCTGGCCATGAAGGGCAGCTCTGCCATCAGACGGCTGCGCACCACCTTGGGATACACCACGATGCCGTCGGTGACGTTGAGCATGATGTTCAGGATAGCGTCGGTGGCAAGGAAGCCCTCAGCCATGGCGACACGCTTGTTGGCGCTGTCGTCCAGCGTGCGCTCAAACCACTGGGTGCCGGTGGTGAAGCTGGGGTTCAGCACATCTACCATCAGGTAGCGGCTCAGCGCGCAGATACGCTCGCAGCGCATGGGGTTGCGCTTGTAAGGCATGGCGGAGGAACCGATCTGGTTCTTTTCAAACGGCTCTTCCATCTCCTTGAAGTTAGCCAGCAGACGCAGGTCGGTGGCAAACTTCATGCAGCTCTGGCCAATGCCGGCAAGGGCGTTCAGGATGAAGGCATCCACCTTGCGGCTGTAGGTCTGGCCGGACACCGGAATGACGGCCTTGGGGTCAAAGCCCATCTCCTTGGCGATGGAAGCATCCACGGCGCGGATCTTATCGGCATCGCCCTTGAACAGCTCCATAAAGGAAGCCTGCGTGCCGGTGGTACCCTTGACACCGCGCAGCTGCAGAACAGCAAGACGGTGGTCGATCTCCTGCAGGTCCATCACCAGCTCGTTGGCCCACAGGGTGGCGCGCTTGCCCACGGTGGTGGGCTGAGCGGGCTGGCAGTGAGTGTAGGCCATGCAGGGCATGTCCTTGTATTCCTCGGCGAAGCGGCCCAGCTTTGCCAACACACCAATCAGCTTTTTGCGCACCAGTTCCAGACCCTGACGCATCACGATGATGTCGGTGTTGTCGCCCACATAGCAGCTGGTGGCACCCAGATGGATGATGCCGGCAGCCTTGGGGCACTGCTGGCCGTAGGCGTACACATGGCTCATCACGTCGTGGCGCACCAGCTTTTCGCGCTCGATGGCCACTTCATAGTTGATATCGTCCACATGGGCTTCCAGCTCAGCCACCATATCGGGGGTGATGTTGGTCAGGCCCTGCTCCATTTCGGCCCGGGCCAGCGCCACCCACAGGCGGCGCCATGTGCGGAACTTGTTATCGTCCGAGAAGATATACTGCATCTCGTCCGAGGAATAGCGGGTGGAAAAGGGGCTGATATAACGATCATGCTGAGACATTGATTGTTTCCTCCTGAAAATAACCCTCTCAGTCTCGCTTTGCTCGCCAGCTCCCCCGAGGGGGGAGCTTTTTGCGCTCTGCCGGTCAGCACCAGAAAGCCTCCCCCTTTTTCGGGGGAGGTGGCACGCCGCAGGCGTGACGGAGAGGGTTTTTCTCTATTCTACCATCAAATCTTGAAATAGTCCACGCCGCCCTCAAAGATCGGCTGATATTTGTCACCGGTAACGTTCTTGTACAGGTACTCGCCGCTGCGCTCCGAGTGGCCCATCTTGCCGAACACACGACCATCCGGGCTGGTGATGCCTTCGATCGCCAGCACAGAGCCGTTGGGGTTATAGCTCTGATCCATGGTGGGGTTGCCCTCGATGTCCACATACTGGGTGGCGATCTGACCATTCTTCATGAGGGTGTCCAGCACCTCCTGCGGAGCCACGAAACGGCCCTCGCCATGGCTGATGGCAACGGTGAACTGTTCGCCCACCTCGCACTTGGAGAGCCACGGGCTGCCGGTGGATGCAATGCGGGTGCGCACCAGCATGCTCTGGTGGCGGCCAATGGTGTTGAAGGTCAGGGTGGGGTCATAGGGAGTGATGGGGCGGATATCGCCGTAGGGGACCAGACCCAGCTTGATGAGGGCCTGGAAGCCGTTGCAGATGCCCAGCATCAGGCCATCGCGCTGCTGCAGCAGACGGCGCACCGCCTCGGTGACTTCCGGGTTGCGGAAGAAGGATGCAATGAACTTTGCACTGCCGTCCGGCTCGTCGCCGCCGGAGAAGCCGCCGGGCAGCATGACGATCTGGCTGTTATCGATGGCCTTGACCAGTGCCTTGCAGCTCTCGGCCACGTCGGCGGGGGTCAGGTTGCGGATGACCAGGATCTCCGGGTCGGCACCGGCGCGGGCAAAGGCCTTGGCGGTGTCGTACTCGCAGTTGGTGCCTGGGAACACCGGAATGATGACCTTGGGCTTTGCCACACCGATCTTGGGTGCGGCGGGTGCAGTCAGCTTGCCGTTGATCTTTTCCACGGTGGGGCCTGCCTTGCGGTAGGGGTACACCGGCTCCAGCTTGCCTTCCCAGATCTCCTGCAGCTGGGCCATATCCAGCTTTTCGCCGCAGGCTTCAAAGACGTATTCCTTGGTGGTCTCGCCCAGGATCTCACCGGCGGGAGAATCCGACACCATTTCCAGAACGATGGAGCCGTACATGGGCTGGAACATCTCATGGGTGGTCTTATCCGCACGCATCTTGAAGCCAATGTGGTTGCCAAGGCCCATCTTGAACAGAGCCTCGGCAATGCCGCCGTAGCCCACAGAGCAGGCGGATGCCACCATGCCCTCTTCGACCATGTCCTCCACGATCTTGTAGTTGGCCTTCAGGGAGAAGAAGTTGGGGCAGCCGGTCTCGGGGTCGATGATGGGCCGGATGAGCACCACCGTGCTCTCCGGCTTCTTGAATTCGGTGGACACCACCTTGTTTGCCTTGCCGATGGCAGTGGCAAAGGAGACCAGCGTGGGAGGCACATCCAGCTTTTCAAAGGAGCCGGACATACTGTCCTTGCCGCCGATGGATGCAATGCCCAGACCCATCTGAGCATCCAATGCACCCAGCAGAGCGGCCAGCGGCTTGCCCCAGCGCTCCGGGGCGGTGCCCAGACGCTCGAAATATTCCTGGAAGGTGAGGTAAGCATCCTCATAGCGGAAGCCGGAGGCCACCAGCTTGGTAACGCTCTCGATGACAGCCATCTGAGCGCCCTTGTACTGGTCTGCGCTCATCAGGAAGGGGTTGAAGCCCCATGCCATGCCGGAGCAGGTGCTGGTCTCGCCGTCCACCGGCAGCTTTGCCACCATGGCGTTCTGCGGGGTCAGCTGATAAGCACCGCCAAAGGGCATGAGCACGGTGGCGGCACCAATGGTGGAGTCGAACCGCTCAGACAGGCCCTTCTTGCTGCAGATGTTCAGATCGCCCACCATGTTCTTCATCTTCTGGCTGAAGGTCAGGCCTTCCCACTGGGGCTGCCAGACCGTGGCCTTTTCCACATGGACCTTCTGGTGCTTCTCGGCACCGTTGGAGTTCAGGAACTCGCGGCTGATGTTCACGATGGACATGCCGTTCCACACCATGTTCAGGCGGGGCTCAGCCGTCACCTTTGCCACCGGAGTGGCCTCAAGGTTCTCTTCGTTGGCGAGAGCAATGAACTTGTCCACGTCCTCGGGGGCCAGCGCCACAGCCATGCGCTCCTGGCTCTCGCTGATGGCCAGCTCGGTGCCGTCCAGACCCTCGTACTTCTTGGTGACCTTGTTCAGGTCGATGTACAGGCCGTCGGCCAGCTCACCGATGGCAACGGACACACCGCCTGCACCAAAGTCGTTGCAGCGCTTGATCATCCTGCAGGCATCCTCGCGGCGGAACAGGCGCTGCAGCTTGCGCTCGATGGGAGCGTTGCCCTTCTGCACCTCGGCACCGCAGTGCTCAAGGCTGTCCAGCTTGTGGGCCTTGGAAGAACCGGTAGCACCGCCCACACCATCACGGCCGGTGCGGCCGCCCAGCAGCACGATGACATCGCCGGGGGCGGGGCACTCGCGGCGGACGTGGGAAGCGGGAGTAGCGCCTACAACGGCGCCGATCTCCATGCGCTTTGCCACATAGCCGGGGTGGTAGATCTCGTCCACCTGACCGGTAGCAAGACCGATCTGGTTGCCGTAGGAGGAATAGCCTGCGGCAGCAGTGGTCACCAGCTTGCGCTGGGGCAGCTTGCCGGGCAACGTCTCACTGACCGGCTTGAGCGGATTGCCTGCGCCGGTAACGCGCATGGCCTGATAGACGTAGCTGCGGCCGGACAGCGGGTCACGGATAGCACCGCCGATGCAGGTAGCTGCACCGCCGAAGGGCTCGATCTCGGTGGGGTGGTTGTGGGTCTCGTTCTTGAACAGGAACAGCCAGTCCTCGTCCTTGCCGTTCACATCGCACTTGATCTTGACGGTGCAGGCGTTGATCTCGTCGGACTCGTCCAGATTTTTCAGGATGCCCTGCTTCTTCAGCTCCTTGGCACCGATGGTGGCAAGGTCCATCATGCAGCGGGGCTTGTTCTCGCGGCCCAGATCGGCGCGCATGGCCATGTAGCGGTCAAAGGCCTTCTGCACCACGGCATCATCGATCTGCACATCGTCCAGAATGGTGCCGAAGGTGGTGTGGCGGCAGTGATCGGACCAGTAGGTGTCGATCATCTTGATCTCGGTGATGGTGGGGTCGCGGTGCTCCGAGCGGAAATACTTCTGGCAGAACTCGATATCGCCAAGATCCATGGCAAGGCCGTTGTCCGCAATGAACTTTTTCAGCTGCTCTTCGTCCAGCTGGTTGAAGCCCTCCAGCACCTTGACCGGGGCGGGCACGGGGTACTCCATTTTCAGGGTCTGCTTGGTGTCCAGCGAAGCCTCGCGGGCCTCCACCGGGTTGATGACGTATTTCTTGATCTCGGCCACCTGCTCGTCGGTCAGGGTGCCTTCCAGCAGATAGACGCGGGCAGAGCGCACCAGCGGGCGCTCGCCCTGACTGATGAGCTGGATGCACTCAGCAGCGGAGTCGGCGCGCTGGTCGAACTGGCCGGGCAGATACTCCACTGCAAAGGACACGCCGTCGCTGGCGGGCAGCTCGGCATAGGTGTTATCCACCGGCGGCTCACTGAACACGGTGTTTGCACACTGGTTGAACAGTTCTTCGTCGATGCCTTCCACATCGTAGCGGTTCAGCAGACGCAGACCGGTAAGCGACTGGATGCCCAGCAGGCTGGTGAGCTCATTTTTCAGGCCCGTGGCTTCCACATCGAAGCCGGGCTTTTTTTCCACATAAATACGATAGACCATTGGGTAGGTTCCCCCTTTGTATTCTTTGAACCGACCCTCTCAGTCACGGCTTACGCCGTGCCAGCTCCCCCGAAAGGGGGAGCTTTTTCTGCTGGCGGAAAGTACCGCGTTCGATGGCAAACCTAGGCTTGCCCATTTTCCCGCATAAAGCTCCCCCTTCGGGGGAGCTGTCGCCGCCAGGCGACTGAGAGGGTTTTCTTTCTTACTGCTTCTCTGCCAGTGCCTTCAGGGCGCGCAGGCCGATATCGCTGCGCTTGTGCAGCTTTTCAAAACTGATCTTCTCTGCCGCCTCATAGGCATGGCTCAGCGCATTGGTCAGCCGCGGGCCGGTGGCGGTGACACCCAGCACACGGCCGCCGGCCGTGACAAGGGTGCCGTCCTCGGTGATGGCGGTGCCGGAGTGGTAGACCGTCACATTTTCCTCGCCGGGCAGCTGGCCGTCCACAAGGCCTGTGATGGGCTTGCCCTTCTCGTAAGCCACCGGGTAGCCGCCGGAAGCCAGAATGACGCAGGCGGCAGCACCGTCCGAGAACTTGACCTTCTCGTTTTCCAGCGTGCCGTTGGTGCAGGCCTGCATGATGTGCAGCAGGTCGCCTTCCAGCAGGGGCAGCACCACCTGCGTTTCGGGGTCACCAAAGCGGCAGTTGTACTCGATGACCTTCGGGCCGTCCGGGGTGAGCATCAGGCCGAAGTAGAGGCAGCCCTTGAAGGGGCAGCCCTCGGCGTTCATGGCCTTGATGGTGGGCAGGAAAATTTTCTCCATGCACTCAGCGGCCACTTCCGGGGTGTAGTAGGGGTTGGGAGCAATGGTGCCCATGCCGCCGGTGTTCAGGCCGGTGTCGTGGTCGTTTGCACGCTTGTGGTCCATGCTGGACACCATGGGCTTGACCACCTTGCCATCCGTAAAGCTCAGCACACTGACCTCGGGGCCGGTGAGGAATTCCTCCACCACCACATGGTTGCCGGATGCGCCGAATTTCTTATCCAGCATGATCTCCTTCACGCCGTCCGCAGCCTGCTGCTCGTTCTCGCAGATGAGCACGCCCTTGCCCAGTGCCAGACCGTCGGCCTTGATGACCACCGGGTACTTGCCCTCGGCCTTGATGTACTCCATGACCTTGGCGGGGTCGTCAAAGGTCTCGTACTTTGCGGTGGGGATGCCGTATTTCTTCATCAGGTCCTTGGAGAACACCTTGGAGGCCTCGATGCGGGCAGCGGCCTTATCCGGGCCAAAGGCCGGGATGCCCACTGCTGCCAGCGCATCCACCATGCCCAGAGCCAGCGGATCGTCCTGCGCCACCACAACGTAATCGAACTTTTCTTCTACGGCAAAGCCCACCATGGTGTCCACATCGGTAGACTTGATGTTTTTGCACTTTGCGTCATAGCTGATGCCGCCGTTGCCGGGTGCGCACCAGATCTCGCCGCAGTCAGGGCTCTTTTTCAGTGCCTTGATGATGGCGTGCTCGCGGCCGCCGCCGCCCACTACCAGAATTTTTTCAGCCATATCATTCACCTTCCCGTTTTTGAATGTCCCTCTCAGTCATTGCTGCGCAATGCCAGCTCCCCCGAAGGGGGGAGCTTTTTTCTGCTGACGGCAGGAGCTGCATTCAACGGAATGCTTGTTTCTGTCCGTTTTCTCGCATAAAGCTCCCCCCTCGGGGGAGCTGTCGCCGTCAGGCGACTGAGAGGGTTCGTTCTTTTCCCTTAGTGATGGAACAGCCGCAGGCCGCAGAAGGCCATTGCGATGCCGTACTTGTTGCAGGTGTCAATGACCTGCTGGTCGCGGATGGAGCCGCCGGGCTGCACGATGGCGGTCACGCCGGAGCGGCGGGCACGCTCGATGTTGTCGCCGAAGGGGAAGAAAGCATCCGAGCCAAGGCACACGCCGGTCACTTTGCTCAGATATTCCTTCTTTTCCTCAGCGGTCAGCGGGGCGGGCTGCTCGGTAAAGGTCTCGGCCCACACATCGTCGCCAATCACATCCTCGGGCGTATCGCCGATGTAAACATCAATGGCGTTGTCGCGGTTGGGCTTTGCCACATCGTCGCGGAAGGGCAGGTTGAGCACCTTATCCATGTGGCGCAGCTGCCAGTTGTCGGCCTTCTGGCCTGCCAGACGGGTGCAGTGGATGCGGCTCTGTTGGCCTGCGCCCACGCCGATGGTCTGGCCGTGGTAGGTGTAGCACACGCTGTTGGACTGAGTATACTTCAGGGTGATGAGTGCAATGACCAGATCACGCTTCTGCTCCTCGGTCACGTCCTTGTTCTCGGTGACCCAGTTGTTCAGCATGGTGTCGGCGTTGATGACCAGCTCGTTGCGGCCCTGCTCAAAGGTGATGCCGTACACCTGCTTGTGCTCGATGGGAGCGGGCTTGTAGGCCGGGTCGATGGCGACCACATTGTAGTTGCCCTTTTTCTTGCCGGACAGGATAGTCAGTGCCTCCGGCTCGTAGCCCGGGGCGATGATGCCGTCGGACACCTCGTGCTGGATCAGCTTTGCGGTGGGCACATCGCAGATGTCCGAAAGGGCGATCCAGTCGCCAAAGGAGGACATGCGGTCCGCACCGCGTGCACGGGCATAGGCATTTGCCAGCGGCGACAGCTCCATATCCGGGGCAATGTGGTACATCTTGCGTTCCACATCGGTGAGCGGCAGGCCCAGAGCTGCGCCTGCCGGGGAAACGTGCTTGAAGGAAGCTGCTGCGGGCAGACCACAGGCAGCTTTCAGCTCCTTGACCAGCTGGATGGAGTTGAGCGCGTCCAGAAAATTGATGTAGCCGGGCTTGCCGTTCAGCACAGTGACCGGCAGGTCAGAGCCATCTTCCATATAAATGCGGCTGGGCTTCTGGTTGGGGTTGCAGCCGTACTTCAGTGCCAGTTCGTTCATTGGTGCATCCTCCTTATTTCTCTATTGTTTTAGTCCTGTTTTTCCTCTGCGTCAAGCTTTTTGAGCAGTTCCAGCTCTTCGGGCAGCAGCTCCGGCTCCTCGGGGTCGTCCAGATCGCTGCACACAGCATCGTACTTGTTAAAGATCATGTCGCCGGTCTCGCCGGAGTCCAGATCAATGACCCGGGCAAACAGGCTCACCTTGTTGTCCGGGTTCAGGCTGCTCCACAGACCCTGTGCAAAATCGCCGATGGTGCGGGGGCAGGCAAAGCGCAGCGGCTCACCCTCAAAGCTGGGGATGGGATTTCCGTTGTGCTTGTAGGTGCTGATGAAATGGCCCTCGCCTGCAACGGGCTGCGGGTAATCAAAGAAATAGCGCTGCACGCTGTCGCCATTGCCGTCCGCAGACTTGAGAATGCTCATCTGATAGCTGCCGTCGGCGTACACCACAGCGGAGATGCGGGGGGTGTAGTTGGGGCCGTCCGGCTCAAAGGTGCGGGTGCGCAGGGCATCGGCAAAGCTCTTGCCCTGGCTCATCAGGTCATAAATGGTATCGGTCTGGTCGCCGTTGGTCACGATATGGGTCTTGCCCAGCGTCAGCACCGGATTGTAAATAATGAGGCTGGGGTCCTCCAGCTTTGCGGGGTCCGCTGCGATGGTGCAGATGCCGCCGCGCTCGGGCACGGGGTCAAACACGCGGTTGCGGCTGTTCTCGCTGCGGCCCATGATAAAGTAGCCAATGAACATCTGGCGGCCATCCGGAGCCATTGCCACAGCAATGCCGCGGCCGGGATACTCGTTGGATGCCAGATACTCGTTCAGGTTGATCTTTTCCATGTCAAATTCTCCTATTACGGAACTCCCCCAGTCGCCTGCGGCGACAGCCCCCTCGGAGAGGGAGCCTTGCCTCCCTCCTTGAGGGAGGTGGCACGCCGTCAGGCGTGACGGAAGGAGTTTTCACTCAATTTCTCCGCTGCACACCATAGCCACAGCCTTGGGCAGCAGCTTCCACTCGGCCTGCTCCATCACACGCTTCTGCAGCACCTCGGGGGTGTCGCCGGGCAGGATGTCCACGGCCTTCTGCAGCAGGATGGGCCCGCCGTCGCACTCTTCGTTCACGAAGTGGACGGTGGCACCGGTCACCTTGCAGCCCCGGGCCAGAGCCGCTTCGTGCGGACGCAGGCCGTACATGCCGGGCCCGCAGAAAGACGGGATGAGTGCCGGGTGCACATTCAGGATGCGGCGGGGATACGCTTCAATGACACTGGGCCCCAGCACGGACAGAAAGCCTGCCAGCACCACCAGATCGATATTGTGGTCTTTCAACGTTTTCAGCAGAGCTGCGTCAAAATCCTCACTACTGGCGTAATCCTTGCGGCGCACCACGCAGCCTTCCACACCGGCCTTTGCGGCCCGTTCCAGCGCATAGACACCGGGCTTGGAGGCCACCACGAGGGTGATCCTGCCGTTGGGGTTCTCGCCCCGGGCTTCGCTGTCCAGCAGAGCCTGCAGGTTGGTGCCGCCGCCGGAGACTAAAACTGCAATGTTCAGCACAGCTCCACGCCCTCACCTTCTGCAATAACACCCAGACGGTAAGCTTCCGGCTCACCGTTTGCGTGCAGGATGTCCAGCGCCTTGTCGGCCTGCTCTGCGGGGACGGTGAGCACCATGCCAACGCCCATGTTGAAGGTGTTGAACATATCGTGCTCGGAGATATTGCCGGTCTTCTGCATCAGCTGGAACAGAGCCGGGGTGCGGACATCTGCCTTGTTGATGCGTGCGCAGCAGCCCTTTTTCAGGCTGCGGGGAATGTTCTCGTAGAAGCCGCCGCCGGTGATGTGGGAAATGCCCTTCACATCCACCTCTTCCAGCACCTTGAGCACAGGCTTTACGTAGATCTTGGTGGGAGCCAGCAGGGCCTCGCCCAGCGTCTTGCCGCCCAGCTCTGCAGGGGCAGTGTGCAGCACATCGGGGTTTGCGTCAATGTCAAAGATCTTGCGCACCAGCGAGAAACCGTTGGAGTGCACACCGGTGGAAGGCAGGGCAAGGATCACATCACCGGCTGCCATGGTCTCGTTGCTCAGGATCTTTTCCTTATCCACGACACCCACGGTGAAACCGGCCAGATCGTACTCCTCCTCCGGCATCATGCCCGGGTGCTCGGCAGTCTCGCCGCCCACCAGAGAGCAGTCGGCCTGCACGCAGCCCTCAGCCACACCCTTGACGATCTCTGCGATCTTCTCGGGAATGTTGCGGCCGCAGGCGATGTAATCCAGGAACACCAGCGGCTTTGCACCGGCGCAGATGACATCATTCACGCACATAGCCACGCAGTCGATGCCGATGGTATCGTGCTTGTCCATGATCATGGCAATTTTCAGCTTGGTGCCCACGCCGTCGGTGCCGGAGATCAGCACCGGGTGCTTGTAGCCGGTGCAGTCCAGCTCAAACAGGCCACCAAAGCCGCCCAGACCGCCAATGCAGTGCTCGTTCATGGTGCGGGCCACATACTGCTTCATCAGTTCAACAGAGCGATAACCGGCGGTGATATCCACACCGGCGGCTGCATAGCTTTCAGAATAGCTTTTTTCCATGGTCTTACTCTCCTAACTTTTTCTCGTCCTTGGGACGGTCGTTCAGGTGGCGTTCGTGAATATCGGTGGAAAGCACCTCGTCCGGCTTCACGGCATATTCGCCGGTAAAGCAGGCGGTGCAGAATCCGCATTTTGCGTTCTTTGTAAGCTGGACAACATGCTCAGTGGAAAGGTAGCCCAGCGTATCAGCCCCGATCACTTCATTGATCTGCTCGACCGTGCGGCCGGTGGCCACCAGCAGCTTCTGATCCGGGATGTCAGTGCCGAAGTAGCAGGGGTACTTGAACGGCGGTGCCGACACCATAAAGTGCACCTCGGTGGCACCTGCGTCCCGCAGCAGCTTGATGATGCGGGCAGATGTGGTGCCGCGCACGATGGAGTCATCCACCAGCACCACGCGCTTGCCCTTGACCGTGCTGGAAACGACGTTCAGCTTGATGCGCACGCTGTTCTCGCGCTGCTTCTGGCTGCCCTGAATGAAGGTGCGGCCGATGTACTTATTCTTAATAAAGCCGATGCCATAGGGGATGCCGCTCTCCTGTGAGTAGCCGAGCGCTGCATCCAGACCGGAATCCGGCACGCCGATGACCACGTCCGCTTCCACGGGGTGTTCCTGTGCAAGGAACCGGCCGGCCTGCTTGCGGGCCTCGTGCACCGAGCTGCCCTCGATGATGCTGTCCGGGCGGGAGAAATAGATGAACTCGAACACGCACATCTGGGTGTCCGGCCGACCGCAGTGATCCTTGATGCTGCGCAGCTCACCGGTTTTTGCGTCTGCCACCACGATCTCGCCGGGCTCCACATCCCGCAGCAGGGTGGCACCGGCGGCATCCAGTGCACAGCTCTCGCTGGCAAATACGTAGCCGCCGCCGGGCAGCGTGCCGATGCACAGGGGCCGGTAGCCGCGGGGATCACGCACTGCAATGAGCTTGGTGGCCGACATGATCACCAGACTGTAGGCGCCTTCCAGCACGTCCATCGTCTTGCTGATGGCGGTCTCGATGCTGCCCATGCGCAGGCGGTTGCGGGTGATCAGGTAGCAGATCACCTCGGTATCGGAGGAGCCGTGGAAGATGGCACCTTCATTTTCCAGCTGGCGGCGCAGCTCGATGGCGTTGGTCAGGTTGCCGTTGTGGCACAGTGCCATGGTGCCGCGGCCATGGCGCACGATCATGGGCTGTGCGTTGGCCCGCACGCGGCTGCCTGCCGTAGCGTAGCGCACGTGACCGGTAGCCATGTGCGCATTGGGGTTTGCCAGACTTGCCAGCACCGCCGGGGTGAACACCTCGTTCACAAGGCCGAGGTCGCGGTGGCCGTTGATCACGCCATCATCGTTCACGGCGATGCCGCAGCTCTCCTGACCACGGTGCTGCAGGGCATACAGAGCCGAGTAGGCCGCAGCGGCCACATCCTCGGTACCGGCACGGTCGTAAATGCCGAAAACGCCGCATTCTTCGTGCAGCGGATATGCAAAATCAGACATTGGTTCTCCTTTTTCGCTCTGAAACCCTCTCAGTCATTGCTCCGCAATGCCAGCTCCCCCGAGGGGGGGAGCTTTTATACCGCTTTCCCGTCAGATGGCGTAAGACCTCGCCCTTCGGGAGAGGTGGCACGCCGCAGGCGTGACGGAGAGGGTCCGCGTCTTACAGCTCGTTCAGTTCGTTCTGCAATTTTTCCTCTTTGGCAGCGATCTGTGCGGCCATGGCGATGCGCTCTGCTGCCAGCTTTTCGGCCAGAGCGTCGTCGCTCAAAGCCAGAATTTCCGCAGCCAGCCATGCGGCGTTCTTGGCACCGTTCAGAGCCACCGTTGCCACCGGGATGCCGCTGGGCATCTGCACCGTGGCAAGCAGGGCATCCATGCCGTCCATGGCACCGCCCTTCATGGGAATGCCGATCACCGGCAGGGTGGTGTTGGCAGCAAAGGCACCCGCCAGATGTGCTGCCATGCCTGCTGCGCACAGGATCACGCCGAAGCCGTTGGCACGGGCGCTTTTGGCAAACTCCGCTGCCCCGGCAGGGGTGCGGTGTGCCGAAAGGATGTGCGCCTCAAAAGGGATGTCCAGCGCTTTCAGCTGGGCACATGCGCCCTTTACCACCGGCCAATCGCTGTCAGAACCCATGATCACAGCCACTTTACGAACCATATCCAAACCTCTCTTTCTCAACCGACAAACAAAAAAGGCTGCGGTACACCCGTACCACGGCCTTTAATTCTGCGTATGCTCTCCCGACGCTTTGCACAAAGTTGCACGATGCCCCTGACATGCCCGAATGTTGTTTCGACCCATGAGACCCGGCAGCATCTTCATCATTGAAGTTCTCCTCCGCAGTTCCTTGTGCTTGCGTTTTCAGGCGGCGGAAAAGCCCTTTCTGCGGGCCGCCGTCCCTGTACTACATACAGTTTACGGCAAAAAAACATCTTTGAAAAGAGTGTTCCCACAAATTCTACCTTGTGTTTTCATGCCGTCAAAAAACTTTCAAAAGTTTTGTGCAGTTTCGACATTGTTTTTCTTTTTAAGTATGACTTATAGTTTAAGTATATTTTATGTAAATAGGATGCGTTAACTTTTTGTACAATAGACGGACTTTTTTAAAAAATAATTTTTGCTGTAATTGCCCGTGCAGCGCGGATGAGGTCCGCCGGGGCACAGCACACCTGCGTGCCGATGCGCCCGCCGGAGACATAGACCTTCTCCTGCGTCAGCACGCTCTCATCGAACACAGTCTTATACTGCTTTTTCATGCCTACCGGGCTGCAACCACCGCGCACATAGCCGGTGACCTTGTTGATATCGGCCACATGGATCATGGCAACGCTTTTTTCGCCCACACTGCGGGCAGCGGCTTTCAGATCCAGCTCTGCCGCCACCGGAATGACGAACACAAAATAGTTTTTGCTATTGCCCTGCGTCACCAGCGTCTTATACACGCAGGCAGGGTCTTCGCCCATGCTGCCTGCCACATCCACACCTGCCACGGCAACACCCTCTTCATGAGCGTACTCGTGGGCGGTGTAGGGCACCTTCTCGCGCTCCAGAATGCGCATGGCATTGGTTTTTGCTTCTTTTCCCATCTCTGATATCCCCTTTGCTTGTATTGAACCCTCTCAGGCCGCTTCGCGTCCAGCTCCCCCAAAAGGGGGAGCTTATGCGCGGTAACTGGCTGATTCTCTTTCACCGTGAAGTAATGCCCCATAGAAAGCAGTAAAAAGCTCGCCCTTCGGGAGAGCTGTCATTGCGCAGCAATGATTGAGAGGGTTCTTTTCTATTCTACCACTTTCTTCAAAAAAATTCAAAATTCTCTTGACTTCAGTTTCCTGAAGTGATATCATAGCGTCACACACTTCAGAACCCTGAAGTTTGACACTGCAAGCTGCGGCAAAGGAGCCGGTCTCCCTCGCCGTTTCACACGATAAGGCAAAGGAGACAAAACACTATGATCATCGTACTCAAACAGAACGCACCTGAGGTACAGGTACGCGAGTTCTGCCACGAACTGCAGGATATGGGCCTGCAGATCAACGATTCCAAGGGCAGTGAGAGCCACATTCTGGGCCTGATCGGCGACACCAAGGCCGTGGCCGAGAGCTGGGTGCTGGCAAACCCGGTGGTGGAGACCTGCCGCCGCGTGACCGAGCCTTATAAGAAGGCCAACCGCAAGTTCCACCCGGACGACAGCGTGATCGATGTGGACGGCGTAAAGATCGGCGGCGGAAACTTTGCGGTCATTGCAGGCCCCTGCAGCATCGAGAGCGAGCAGCAGATCACCTACTGCGCACAGCGCGTGAAGGCTGCGGGTGCTTCCCTGCTGCGCGGCGGCGCATTCAAGCCCCGCACCTCGCCCTACTCCTTTCAGGGTATGCGCAGCGAGGGCCTCGACCTGCTCAAGCTGGCACGCCGCGCCACCGGTGCTCCCATCGTGACCGAGATCATGAACACCGAGCACCTGCCCCTGTTCGAGAATGTAGACCTTATTCAGGTGGGTGCCCGCAACATGCAGAACTTTGAGCTGCTCAAGGCCGTCGGCCGTCAGAAGAAGCCGGTGCTGCTCAAGCGCGGCCTTGCCAATACGCTGGAAGAGTTCGTGATGAGCGCCGAGTACATCATGGCTGAGGGCAACGAGAACGTCATCCTCTGCGAGCGCGGCATCCGCACCTTTGAGACCAGCATGCGCAACACCCTCGACCTTGCCGGTGTGGTGATGCTGCACAAGATGACCCACCTGCCCGTTATTGTGGACCCCAGCCATGCCTGCGGCCACGCATGGATGGTGCCGGATCTGGCAAAGGCCGCTGTTGCTGCCGGTGCCGACGGCCTGATGATCGAGGTGCACAACAACCCCGCCAAGGCAAAGTGCGATGGTGCCCAGAGCCTGACCCCCGACCAGTTCGACGAGCTGATGCAGTTCATCGGCAAAGAGGTGGAGTTCTTCGGCAAAAAGCTGAACTGATGATTTGAACTATCCTCTGCGGAATTATTATTTTGTGTTTGCAACGAGGAAGATCCTGCGGGATCTTCCTCGTTGCTTTTTCACACTGCATCTTCCGGTTCTGCCCCTTTTCCTGTGAAAAAAACAACCCCGGGGCGCTTGCGGTCACCCCGGGGTTGTTACAAGAATGATCTACTTTTCAGGAGATCAGGCTCTTTTCCTTGGCCTTATCCCAGACAAGGCAGGTTTGGAGCTTGGTCACATAGCGATAGGGGCGGAACTCGTTTTCCTTCACATCGTCCATCAGACCCTGCTCTTCCATCCAGCTGGCAGCCTGCCGCAGATGAAGGTCGGCGTCATCGATGTCGCTGAAGCTCTTCACCGTCTGCGGTTCCGGGCAGCCGGCCTTTTCCCAGATCAGGGTCGCCAGACCGGCGCGGTTGGAGGGCATGGGGACGCCGGGCATATTCAGCACGCGATAGATGCCGGTTCCGGCTTCGTAAATGCCCCACGCGGCTGCACCGGTCAGCGCAACAGCCGCAATGCCGGCCACCACATCGCTGCTGCCGCTGCCGCTCGGGTTGTCGATGTCAACATTTCCACCCTGATACAGCGCTTCGACGGTCACGTTGCAACCGGGCATCTCAAAGTGTGCGGTCTGATCATCGCCCAGCTTCAGCGCAATGCCGTCAGCACGCACGGCGCTCCAGCCGAGGAACTCTGCGCCCTCCGGGAGGTTTGCCGTCACGGTCACGGTGGTGTGTTCCGGCACAACGGTGGCAGTATCCAGCTCCTGCTCCCCGGCACCGAGGTCAGCGGTTGCCTTCGCATTTACAGCGTTGACGATGTTGCCGTTGGCATCTGCCAGATAGCGGTATTCCACGCCATCATCGCCGCGCTTATAGCCGATGATGTAGCCGGAATTCTTGCTGAAAAGTTTCAGCTTGTTCTGATAGCTGAGATCCTCGTTGTCCGTTGTGATCTGACGGCCCCGCGCAGGGTCATCCACCCGGATCTTTGCCGTACCGACAAAGCTTTTTTTGATGTTGATCTGCTGGTCTTTGCCCAGACTAATATCATCATCAGTATTATTCTCAAAGGTCACAGCCTTCAGGTCGATCTCCGAATCGCCTGCATCGGCCACACGGACACCGGTGACGCTGTTGCGGATGGTGCCGCTGTTCAGCTGCACATCGCCGCTTTCGCCCGAAATGTCAATGGCGGTGCCCTTCGGCGCTTCGACCGTGCCGCCATTAAGGCGCAGACCTCCGCAGTTTTTGACAGCAATCCCGGCGTCCGTAGTAAAGCTGCCGCCGTTGATCCGTACCTGACCCCAGCTGTTGTTGATGCAGCTGGCACCCTCAGACACAAAGGTTCCGACTGTTGTGATGCCCTTGTCAATGGTCAGGTTTGCAGAGTTGTTGACAAAGCAGCTTTTTGTGCCGGTGGTTTTGAAGTTGCCGCCATTGACGTTCACCGTGCCGGTACTGTTAAGGATAACAGGTTCCTCGGAGGTCGCTGTAACATCGTTCAACGTCATGTGGCCGCCATTAAAAATCCAAAAAACAGCTCTTTCTTCTGCCGGGTTTTTATCATGTATATACGTACCCCCGTTAATAATCACCCTTCCAGAACCTGAAGCTGTCAGACAGTAAGCATTCGATTCCATTTCTGCATCATTTACCGTAAGTGTACCTGCAGGAACCATGCCTACATTAAAGGTTCTCGATGTGTATTTACCTTTTTCAATTGTCACCTGTGCTGACGGAGAAGCTACCTTTATGAAGTGTTTTGCATACGTTGCACAGTCAACTACATAATCGGCTTCACTCTTAATATTTACGATTCCTGCATTTTCCACATCGATAAAAGGATCAGAATTACTGAATGTAACATTACCTTTAATGGCAATATTCACCGGCTGTGTCGTATTGATCACGATTTTACCAGTATAAGGCCCCGCCTGGATCTCGTAATTGCCGCCTTTGGTGATGGTCGTGCCTTCAAACGGGATCGTTTCGACTGCGGTATCTTCCAGCGCAGTTACGCCATTTTCAGGCGTACCCCCCCCCCAGAGCAAGTGCATTGACCGGAAGGACAGATGTCATCATGCATGCCGCAAGCACTGCACTGATGAACCGCATCTTCTGTTTTTTCATCCTCAAAACCTCTGCTTTCTGTTAAATTTCTGAGACTTATGTCTCGCATTTTTAGTATAGCACCTCTATTTTCTGCATACAATCTTCACCTGCACTGAAATTTGCCTTGTAATTTCTTCTAATTTTTGTTGCCTTTGCTCGAAATTCTCTGAAACTTTTCCCGGTAGTACCGGCCCCCCCCCGCATTCCATTTTTTGCGTATTTGTGTTATACTATAGTGTATTTGCAATCCACCCTGAAATGAGGTTTTTTTATGAAAGCACATATCGCACGCAACCAGAACGCCGGTGTCCCGCTGGTTCTGGGCTGGAACCTTTCCCCCGCCGACCGCGGCAAGCTGGAAGGCATGGCTCCTGCTTTTGGCATGAAGGTGCTGCTCGTCTCCCCTGCCGATGCGGGCAAGACCGTGGCACAGCTGCTGGGCGAGGTGGAGACCAAGGCCGCCCGCACGCTGGTGCTGGAGCCGGGTGCCTACCCGCCGGCAGTGGTTCTGGCCAACTTCAAGGAGAAGGATGTGGACACCCTGCTGGATCTGATGAAGCAGGCACAGGTCACCATTCCGCTCAAGGCCGTTGTGACTTCCTCCAACCGCAGCTGGGTGTTCGGCGATCTGCTGGCCCACCTGCAGGAGGAGCACGCCGCCTTTACCGCCGCAAAGGAGAACCACACCGTATGAAGACCCGCGCAAAACGTTTCGTCAGCGCCCTGCTGGCCGGGGTGCTCTGCCTGAGCCTGCTGGCAGGCTGTGCCTCCAAAAAGAAAGAGCTTACCCGCTATTCCACCGTTTTTTATGATGTGTTCGATACTGTAACGCAGGTGATCGCCTACTGCGAGAGCGAGGAAGAATTCAACACCCAGATGGATGCCCTGCACGCAGACCTTATTACCTATAACCAGCTGTATGATATCTACAACGATTACCCCGGCGTGACCAACGTCAAGACCATCAACGACAATGCCGGCAGCGCTCCGGTGGAGGTGGACGACCGCATCCTCTCCATGCTGGAGCTGGCCGACCAGATGTACCAGACCACCAACGGCAAGCTGAACATTGCCATGGGCAGCGTGCTGAATATCTGGCACAATTACCGCGAAGCTGCCGAAGCCGCCGAGACGGATGCCGACAACAAGCTGCCCACCATGGAAGAGCTGGAAGCAGCCGCCCAGCACTGTGATATCAACAACGTGATCATCGACGCGGATGCCAAGACCGTTTATCTGGCCGACCCGGAAATGCTGCTGGATGTGGGCAGCGTGGGCAAGGGCTACGCCGTGGAAATGGTGTGTCAGGCTGCCGAGGCCCGCGGCCTGACCAGCGCTCTGGTGAGCGTGGGCGGCAATCTGCGCGCCATTGGTGTAAAACCGGACGGCAGCCAGTGGACCGGCGGCGTGGAAAACCCGTGGAGTTCTTCGGATGTATACACTTCGGATTCCATGCTGGACGGTGCCATCAACATGAGCGATATGGCCCTTGTGACCAGCGGCGACTACCAGCGCTACTACGTGGTGGACGGCAAGCGCTACCACCACCTGATCGACCCGGACACCCTGTTCCCCGCCGCCTACTTTAACGGCGTGACCGTGCTGTGCAGCGACTCCGGCCTTGCCGACTGCCTGACCACCGGCCTGTTCTGCCAGCCGCTGGAGGACGGGATGAAGATCGTGGAAAGTCTGGACGGCGTGGAAGCCATGTGGTGCACACCGGATCAGCAGGTCATCACCTCTTCCGGCTGGGATTCCCATTTGAAAAAATAACCCTTAAAACGGCAAAAGGCCGACGCAGTGCTGCGTCGGCCTTTTGCTGTTTTATCAGATGGTGAACTGCACCACACAGAATGCCGCGTAGATGCACAGCAGCGCAATGCCCTGCGGGCGGCTCAGCCTGCCCTTGAAGAGAGCGGGCAGGGTGAGCAGCAGCATCACGGCGAACATGACCGGGAACTCCAGCACCAGCGATGCATTGTGGCCGAAGAGCAGGGAGTTCTGCGGAATGCTAAAGGGTGCCACCACTGCGGAAACACCGCTCACCAGCACCAGATTGAACACGTTTGCACCAATGACATTGCCCAGCGAAAGTGCACCGTGGCCCTTTGCCAGCGAGGTGATGGCCGTTACCAGCTCCGGCAGCGAGGTGCCCAGTGCCACAAAGGTGAGCGCGATCACCGACTCCGGCACGCCCAGTGCCTGTGCGATCAGGGTGCCGTTGTCCACCAGCAGGTTGGCACCCACGGCAATGAGCACAGCGCCCACGGCCAGCAGACCCAGCTCCTTGGCAAAGGATGCATTTTCTTCCGGTTCTTCCTCTTCTTCCGGGGCGGGGGCGTTCTTCATGGCCATCACGTTGCAGATGATATACGCTGCGAACATGGCCAGAAGGATCAGGCCCACCGGGCGGGAGAAGTAGCCGGTGGTGTAGGCCACACCGGCATAGAAGGCCGCTGCCACAAAGAAGAACAGCACCGGCGTGCGCAGGCTCTTGGGGTCTACCTTGCCCGGCTTTACCGCAATGGTGAGGGCCGCAATGAGCGATGCATTGCAGATGATCGAACCGATGGCGTTGCCGTAGGCGATCTCGCCGTGGCCGGTGAGAGCCGAGGTGGTGGAGACCATCACCTCCGGCAGGGTGGTGCCGATGGACACCACGGTGGCACCGATGAGCAGCTCCGGCACATGGAAGCGGCGGGCAATGCCCGTGGCACCATCCACGAACCAGTCACCGCCCTTGATGAGGCACAGCAGGCCCACGATGAACAGCAAAACAGGAATGAGCATAGTTTTCTCCTTTTGTTTTTGGCAGAGCAGCAATAAAAAAGAGACCTTTATTACATCCTGCCCAAAAACGGGAAAGTGTAATAAAAGTCTCAAGCTTCCGGTGACACAGCGGGCATTTCTGCCGGGATGTCGCTGCGCCACAGCGCACCGTTTTTGCAAAACGAGCGCCCTTTACTCCCTTTTATCCGAAAAATATTATACCGGTTTTTGCACCAAAGTGCAAGAGGAGCGTTGAAATTTCATCCGGCCTTGGTCACTTTCTTCGCGTTGGGATAAATACGCTCCATGCGGGCATCGTCAAAATACGCATCCAGCAGCATATCGATGCTGTTCTTGGGCGCTTCACCGCTGGTGCGGGCATCGTACCGGGCCAGCGCCAGCGCACTGGTGAGCATGTTCACCGCCATGAATACGGCCAGCAGGACGGTCATCCATGGGCGGACGCGGCTGCGCACCTTCTTCATGCCTCTGAGCACCAGCGGATAGCCGTAGCGCATCCATACCACCGCCGCAATGCCCCAGAAAAAGCAGTACAGCAGGTTGATGCGCCCGCCCAGATTGAACTTGAACTTGCTGTAGTCCCAGAACACGGTACCGAACAGCAGCTCGGTGACGGCGCTGCACACGTATTCGTACACACCGCCCATGACGGTGCCGAAGGCGAACAGGTAGCGGTCGCTCCGGTCCTTTTCCTGACGCAGCAGCACCGTTGCCAGCACCAGCGCCAGACCCCACACCACGCTGAACGGCCCCCAGACCAGACTGGAGCGGCTCATCCAGACCCCGGCGGTCACGCGGCAGAACACCGTCTCCACCATGTCGCCCAGAAACGCGCCGATCACGAACAGCCACAGCAGGTCGGACACGCTGAGGAAGTTCTTTTCCCCCTTCCGGAGCGCAGTCTGCTCCTGCCGGGCCGCAGCCGGGTAAGCATACTGGATGCGTTTTTCAATGTAAAGCGCGATCCTGCGGCGCAGCGTGTCCGACCGCTCCCCCAGTCTCTGGTTGAGCTGCTCCAGCACCGGGTGCCGGGCCGCATACTGCTGCACCAGCACCGCCGAACCGATCTGGTCCAGCACCGCCACCGTCAGCGAGACCCATACTGCCGGGCGCAGCAGCCAGACAGGGATCTGCGCACACAGCCGCAGCAGCACATCATTGCCCCACAGCACACTTGCCGTGCCCAGCGCACCCCACAGCAGCGAATACTGCAGGCACACATAGCCGTTCAGATTGAATTTTTTTCCGGAATAGTCCCACCACTTGCGGCGGTGCAGGCGTTCCAGCAGCTTGGCGGTGATCCATTCCATCACCGTTGCCGCCATCATACAGGCAAAGAACAGGTAGACCGGCTCGGTGCGCAGGTCGCCGAAACTCACGGCCAGCAGCACGCCGGTGGTACCGTAGATAAAGCAGAACGGGCCTGCCGCCGCACCGCGGTTGGCAAACCTTCCGCCCCGGATGGTCGCGACTACCGTCTCAGCCACCCAGCCCAGAAAGGAATATACTAGATAAATAACACCCAGAGTATAGAAGTTCAGCGTCATAATGTTCCTTTCGCTTCCAGTTTTTTCTTACTGCATTGATTGTACCCGTTTTGGGCGCTGTGTACAAGAGCCGTGCAGAAATTTTGTCACTCTGCGACGCGGCAGGCTCTCCGGGCATCTCTGAAAAGACGAAGATCCAGTCTGTTGCTTTGTTTTCAGATACATCTTAGAAAAAGGCCCTGCCATCCCGAAGGACAGCAGGGCTCAAAATTACAGCTTGAATTTACAGAGCGGAATCACAGCTGGCTCTTATACAGTTCCACGATCTCTTCCACGCTGGTGTCGCGGGGATTGCCGGGACGGCAGGCGTCTGCAAATGCGGACTCGGCGAGGAACTGGATATCCTCTTCCTTCAGGATGCCGTGCAGATTTGTGGGGATGCCCACGTCTGCGCTCAGCTGCTTGACGGCGGCGATGGTGGCATCGGCGGCTTCCACATCGTTCATCTCATCGATGCCCACAACGCCCATGGCCTTGCCCACGGCGCGGTAGCGCTCACCGGCAACGCTCTTGTTGTACTCCAGACCCACCGGCAGCAGGATGGCGCAGGCCACACCGTGCGGGGTGTCATACAGAGCGGACAGGCCATGTGCCATGGAGTGGACGATGCCCAGACCCACGTTGGAGAAGCCCATGCCGGCGATGTACTGGCCCAGAGCCATGCCCTCGCGGCCTTCCGGGGTGTTCTGCACTGCGCCGCGCAGGCTCTGGCTGATGAGCTTGATGGCTTCCAGATGGAACATATCGGAGATGACGCAGTGCCCCTTGGTAATGTAGCCCTCGATAGCGTGGGTCAGAGCGTCCATGCCGGTGGCAGCGGTCAGGCCCTTGGGCATGGAGGACATCATATCGGGATCGACCACAGCGATCTCAGGGATATCGTTGGTATCCACGCAGACGAACTTGCGCTTCTTCTCCACATCGGTGATGACGTAGTTGATGGTGACCTCGGCAGCAGTGCCGGCGGTGGTGGGAACAGCGATGGTGAACACAGCGTGCTTCTTGGTAGGAGCAACACCTTCCAGAGAGCGGACATCCGCAAACTCGGGGTTGTTGATGATGATGCCGATGGCCTTTGCGGTATCCATGGAGGAGCCGCCGCCGATGGTCACGATGCAGTCAGCCTCAGCAGCCTTGAAAGCGGCCACGCCGTCCTGCACGTTGGCGATGGTGGGGTTGGGCTTGATCTCGCTGTAAACAGCATAGGCAAAGTTTGCAGCATCCAGCAGATCGGTGACCTTCTTGGTGACACCGAACTTGATCAGGTCGGGGTCGGAGCAGACGAATGCCTTCTTGTAGCCGCGGGCGGTCAGTTCGGGAACGATGTTCTCAATGGCACCGTGGCCATGGTAGGAGATGGTATTCAGAACGATGCGATCAGCCATAGTTATTTTTCCTCCAAATCTCTTTTCCGCCACTTTCCGGGCGGAGCTCTCTGTTTTTCAGCATAGCACATTGTTAAAAGCTTTGCAATGTGAAATTGTTTGAATTTATTGTAAATTTTTATCAATGTGCAGTGTTTTATAGGCACTTTTCCCAACTTCCCACAGTTTTATGGTGTTTTTTCTTTTTCCCCTTGACAAACAAAGCAAATCGTGTATTATTGTATCAAGCGCTTAATACAGCAAGACAAGGAGATGATACCATGGGCGAACAGTTTGATGCCAGCCGCCCGATCTATGCCCAGCTTGTGGAACGGCTGAAGGCCCGGATCCTGGCCGGCACCTACCCGCCGGGCGGGCATCTGGATTCAGTACGTGATCTGGCCGCAGCCGCCGGGGTGAACCCAAACACGATGCAGCGGGCCCTTGCCCAGCTGGAGACGGAAGGGCTGGTGCGCACCGAACGCACCGCAGGCCGCTATGTTACGGAGGATACTGCATTGATCGAACAGCTTCGCGCCGACACCGCCCGGACGCTGGCGTCGGATTTTCTGGAAAAGATGCGCGGCATCGGCTACAGTCCCGCACAGGCGGCCGCGCTTTTGGAACACTGGGACGCAAAGGAGGATCGCAATGAGTGAGCTTTTGAGCTGTGAAGCACTGACCAAGTGCTACCAGAAGGATAAGACCGCACTGGAAAATGTAGACCTGCACATCGGCTTTGGCCGCATCGTGGGGCTGCTTGGCCCCAACGGCAGCGGCAAGACCACCCTCATCAAGCTGGCGAACGGTCTGCTGCAGCCCAGTGCAGGCAGCATCCGGATCGCCGGCATGACCCCCGGGCCGGACACCAAAGCCATCGTGTCCTATCTGCCGGACGCCGACTGGCTGCCGGACTGGATGCGTGTGGAGCAGCTGGTGGAAATGTTCCACGAATTTTATGCCGATTTTGACCCCGCTAAGGCAAACGAAATGCTGGCCCGGCTGGAACTGGAACCGAAGGCGCGGCTCAAGACCCTCTCCAAGGGCAGCAAGGAAAAGGTACAGCTGATCCTTGCCATGAGCCGCGCCGCAAAGCTCTACCTGCTGGATGAGCCTATTGGCGGCGTGGACCCTGCCGCCCGGGACTATATCCTGAGCACCATCCTGAACAACTACAGCCGGGATGCGACCGTCATTCTATCCACCCACCTCATCGGCGATATCGAGCCAATTCTGGACGAAGCCGTCTTTTTGAAGGATGGCCGGGTGTTCGCCCACCGCAATGCCGAAGAGCTGCGCGAGACCGAGGGCATGAGCGTGGATGCATATTTCCGGGAGGTATTCAAATGCTGAAACAGCTGTTAAAATATGAATTCAAGGCCACCGGCCGCACCTACGGCGGGCTGTATCTGGCCCTTGTTGCGCTGGCAGTGCTGAGCGGCTTTTCCCTGCGCAGCTCTTCCAAGGACGACTTTGCATCTCTGCTGCTGTTCGCCTACATGGTCGTAGCCGTCGCGGTGGCAGTGGTGTCTGTGATGACCATTGTGACCCGCTTCACCCGCAATCTGCTGGGCCGCGAGGGCTACCTGATGCACACCCTGCCGGTGACGGAAAGCCAGCTCATCCTTTCCAAGCTGATCTCCAGCGTGGTGTGGATGCTTTGCAGCAGCATCGTGGGTATTTTCTCCTTTGCGGCGATGCTGCTGGCTCTGTCTCTGAACAGCGCGGCCCTGCAGCAGCTGCCGGAGCTGTGGCAGAAAGTGGTAGAGATCTTCCGAGAGATCTTCCGCATGACCGGCAGCTCCGGGTGGCTCTGGCTGATCTTTGAAACGCTGAATGGGCTGGTGGCACTGGTGTCCAGCATCCTGTGCATCTATGCCGCATGCATGATCGGCCACCAGTTCAAAAAGCACATGGTCCCGGCCGGTATTCTGTCATTTTTCCTGCTGTCCTTCCTGCAGAACTGGCTGAGTTCCGGTGTCAGCAGTGCCGACATGCTGCAGGCTGTTTCCGATCCCACCCTTGGCGGTGTAGATGTTTCCATTGCTGCGCCCAGTGCGTTCACCACCCTGTTCGGGCTGGCGGTCAGCATCGCCTTTGCCGCAGGATACTTTCTGCTGACCCGCTGGCTGATGGAGCATAAGCTGAATCTGGAATGATCTTCATGTCCTCCGCTTTCGTTCTGGGCATTTTCAGCGAAACTACTTCTTAATTGCAATTTGTAAAAGGCCGAACCATAAACTTCATCTGATACAAAAAACATCTGCAAGCTGCCCCATTCCGGGCAAAGCTTGCAGATGTTTTTCTTGTTATAAAGTGTTCAGCACTCGTCGTACTGCTTTTTCAGGTAGTTCAGGCATTCCACCGCGTTTTCCGGGGTGGTATTCTCCAGCGTTGCAAAGATATAGGGCTTTTCCTGCTTTGCAAACCGCAGGATGGTGCGGTAGTCCTCCATACCGCCCTGCCCTGCACCCGTAGCAGCCAGCTGGCCGCCCGCATCCTTGCGCAGGAAATCCTTGAAGTGGATCATGGCGATGTCCTTGCCCAGAAGCTCGATGGCCTCGGCGAACACTTCCTCGCGGCGGTCCACATTTTCCATGTTCAGCAGGTTGACGGGGTCGAACAGGATCTGCAGGTTCGGGCTGCCGATCTCATCCAGCACGGTGCGGGCGCGTCTGGCATCGTACACGATGTGCTTGACCACCGGCTCAATGGCAATGGTCACGCCGTACTGCTCGGCACAGCGCACCACCGGCTTGAAGTTCTTGATAAAGGTGGAAAGTGCGGCATCGCTGCGGCACTCCGGACAGAATTTGTACTCCGCGTTGGGCGCACCGGTCTCGGTGCCCACCATGCCGCAGCCCAGAAGACTTGCAAAGCGGATATGGGCATAGTATTTTTCCTGAATGGCGTGCAGGGCATCCGCATCCGGGTGGGCAAGGTTCAGGTAGTTGCCCAGCACGGCAATGTCGATGCCGTTTTTCTCAAACAGATGCCGCAGATACAGCGCATAGCCGGGGGTCAGGGCGCTGGGGGTGCAGGGCAGCTCCTTGAAGGATTTGCTCAGAGCCACATGGGCGCAGGTAAAGCCTTTCTGGCGCACCAGCGGCAGCACCTGTTCAACGGGCAGCTTTTCCGCGTCATGCAGACGCAGGCCGAATTGGATCATGGAAAACCTCCTCCTTTCCCGCACAACACGCGGGGTTGCATTGACTTTATTATACACGAAAGCTGCGTTCCATGGAACAGCCTGAAACAAAAAAGAGCATCACTTTGCACCCTCACCGGATACAAATGATGCTCTTTTTTCAGATCTGGTCCTGGCAGATGCGGCTCATTCTCAGCGCCGGTACTTTGCAGCGGCCTGCAGGCGCTGCATCGCACGGTCGAGCGCGATCTTGCTCTGATAATATTCATGCATGCTCTGCTGATGCTGCAAACGCTCCTCGGCACGGATGCGGGCAGCCTCGGCACGGTTCTTGTCGATATCCTCCGGACGCTCGGCGCTGTCCACCAGCACCATCACGTAGGCAGGCGTCACCTCGGCAATGCCATCGCCTACCAGGATGTCCTGGCTTTCACCGTTCACCTCAAAGTGCAGGATGCCCATGTGGATGGCCACCAGCACCGGGCTGTGTCCGGCCTGTATGCCGTACACGCCATCGCTGATGGGCAGCACAAGGTCTTCGCAATCGCCCTGATAGTACTCACCGCTGGACGCAGTGATGTTCAGCATGAACTTGTTCATCAGACGGCACCGCCCTTTTCCTCAGCCAGCTTTTCCGCTGCCTTCTGGCGGGCATCTTCCAGCGTACCAACGTTGAAGAAAGCCCACTCCGGCAGATCATCGGCCTCGCCGTCCACAATGGCGGCAAAGCCGCGCACGGTATCCTGCAGCGGCACATACTTGCCCTTCAGGCCGGTAAAGTTCTCGGCCACAGCAAAGGGCTGGGACAGGAACTTCTGCAGCTTGCGGGCGCGGGCAACGGTGAGCTTGTCGTTCTCGTCCAGCTCGTCCATGCCCAGAATGGCGATGATGTCCTGCAGTTCCTGATAGCGCTGCAGAATGGACTGCACCTTGCGGGCCACGCGATAGTGCTCCTCGCCCACGATATCCGCTTCCAGAATGCGGGAGGTGGATGCCAGCGGGTCCACGGCCGGGTAAATGCCCTGCTCCACGATCTTACGGGACAGCACGGTAGTGGCATCCAGATGTGCAAAGGTGGTGGCGGGGGCCGGGTCGGTCAGGTCGTCGGCGGGGACGTAGACGGCCTGCACCGAGGTAATGGAACCTTCCTTGGTGGAGGTGATGCGCTCCTGCAGAGCGCCCAGCTCGTTGGCCAGAGTGGGCTGGTAGCCCACAGCAGAAGGCATACGGCCCATCAGAGCGGACACCTCGGAGCCTGCCTGCACGAAGCGGAAGATGTTATCAATGAACAGCAGCACGTCCTTGTGGGTCTCCTCACGGAAGTACTCTGCCATGGTCAGGCCGGTCTCAGCAACACGCATACGTGCTCCTGGGGGCTCGTTCATCTGACCAAAGACCAGTGCGGTCTTATTCAGAACACCGGACTCGTTCATCTCGCCCCAAAGGTCGCAGCCCTCGCGGGAGCGCTCGCCCACGCCGGTGAAGATGGAGTAACCGCCGTGCTCGGTGGCCACGTTATGGATCAGTTCCTGGATCAGCACGGTCTTGCCGACGCCTGCGCCGCCGAACAGACCGATCTTGCCGCCCTTTGCATAGGGGGCCAGCAGGTCGATGACCTTGATGCCGGTCTCCAGGATCTCGGTCGCGGGCTTCTGCTCTGCAAAGCTGGGGGCCTTGCGGTGGATGGGCCAATGCGGCACATCATCCACAGAGCCCTTGCCGTCGATGGGTCTGCCCAGCGGGTCGAACATGCGGCCCAGCGTGGCTTCGCCCACCGGTGCGGTCAGGCCGTGGCCGGTAGCGGTCACGGTCATGCCCTTGCCCAGACCCTCGCTGGCGGAAAGCATGATGCAGCGCACAGTGGTCTCGTTGACATGCTGTGTCACTTCCATCGTGCGCTCGGTGCCCTCGGCGGTCACGGTAAGCGCTTCCTGCAGGGCAGGCAGCTTGCCTGCGGTGAACTGCACGTCCACCACAGGGCCGGCTACGCGAATAATAGTTCCCTGTATCATACGATTGCCTCTATACTAATTTGTAAATACGTTTTATTCCGCCCGGTCCTGCACGGCAGCCGCACCGCCGATGATCTCGGTGATCTCCTGTGTAATGGAGCCCTGACGGGTGCGGTTGTATTCCAGCTGCAGCTCCCGGATCATATCGTTGGCGTTCTTGGTGGCGGAATCCATGGCGGTCATGCGGGCGCTCTGCTCTGCGCAGAAGCTCTCGGTCATGGCACCAAAGATCATGCCGTGCATATAAATGGGCGCGATTTGTTCAAACACCGTCCATGCAGACGGGAACATCTCCACATCGCCCTTCGGATCGCCCAGACCCTTGGGGGCAGGCTGCAGATGGGCGCGGTCCAGCGGAAGCAGACGCACCATGGTGGGCTCGCTGGTCAATGCATTCTCGATGCGGGTATAGATGAGATAGATCTCATCCAGCTTGCCGGTCTTGAAATCATCGATGGCGTCCATCGTGATATCGCGGGCACGCTGCAGCGTAGGCTCCGTGGCACCGTAGTGGAAATCCTCCACCAGCCGCGGGTCCTTGTGGTACAGGGCGCGGTAGCCGGTCTGGCCGATCACATAGAACCGGTCGTTCTCATCCGCATTTTCCTTGAGGAATTTGATGATGTTCTGGTTGTAAGCGCCTGCCATGCCCTTATCTGCCGTCAGCACGATGTAAGCGCGCTTGGGGTTTGCGGTGTTGCGTTCGTGGAAGAACGGATGCACCGGCTCTTCCGGCAGGTGGGGCACCACGCGGGAAATGGTATCGCGCATACGGTTGAAGTAGGGCGATACATTCTGGTAGTTCTTACGTGCCTTGCGCAGCTTGGACGAGGAGATCAGGTACATGGCGTTCGTGATCTTCATGGTGTCCTGAATGCTCTCGATGCGCTCCTTCAGCAGCTTACTGGACGGCATGGCTGTCGCCTCCCGCATAAGCTTTCCAGGCGTTCAGGATGGCATCGACCATTTCCGGTTCGAGCTTGCCCGTGGCGGTGATCTTATCCATCGTACCGGACACATCCGCGCGGAACTGACGCACAAATGCGGAAGTTTTGGCGCGCAGCTCGGCAGTGGGCAGTTCGTCCAGCACGCCGTGGGAAGCCAGCACCAGCGTGACCACCTGCTCGGCGTCGGACTTGGGCTGATACAGCGGCTGCTTGAGCATTTCCATCAGAGCCTTGCCGTGATCCAGCTGGCGGCGGGTCTCCGCGTCCAGATCCGAGCTGAACTGTGCAAAGGACTCCATATCCTTGTACTGTGCCAGCTCGATACGCAGGTTGGCGTTGGCCTTTTTCATGGCCTTGGTCTGGGCAGCGCCGCCCACACGGGACACCGACAGACCCACATTGACGGCCGGGCGGTTGCCTGCATTGAACAGGGCGCTCTCGAGGAAGATCTGACCATCGGTGATGGAAATGACATTGGTGGGGATGTAGGCCGAAACGTCGCCTGCCTGCGTCTCTACGATAGGCAGTGCGGTGATGGAACCGCCGCCCAGATCGTCGCGCATCCGGCAGGAGCGCTCCAGCAGACGGGAGTGCAGATAGAACACATCGCCGGGGTAAGCCTCACGGCCCGGAGAGCGGCGCAGCAGCAGAGAAATGGCACGGTAGGCCACTGCATGCTTGGACAGATCGTCGTAAACGATCAGCACGCTCTTGCCCTGACTCATGAAGTACTCGGCCAGTGCGGTGCCGGCATAGGGTGCGATGTACTGCAGGGGAGCGGAATCCGAAGCAGTAGCCGCCACGATGGTGGTGTAGCTCATGGCACCGTGCTTCTGCAGATCGCCTGCCACGCGGGCAATGGAAGAAGCCTTCTGGCCGATGGCCACATAAATGCACAGCACACCGGTGTTCTTCTGGTTCAGGATGGCGTCCGTGGCGATGGAGGTCTTGCCGGTCTGGCGGTCGCCGATGATCAGTTCACGCTGGCCGCGGCCGATGGGGAACATGGAATCGATAGCGAGGATGCCGGTGTGGAGCGGGGTATCCACGCTCTGACGCTCCAGAATGCCGGGGGCCTGCTTTTCGATGGGGTTGTAGCCCACAGCTTCGATAGGGCCTTTGCCGTCGATGGGCTCGCCCAGCGGGCTGATGACACGGCCCAGGAAGGCATCGCCCACCGGGATGCCGGCACGCTTGCCGCTGCGGGTCACCATGGTGCCCACACCGACGGTCTCAGCTCCGTCGAACAGCATGATGCCCAGCTGTTCGGGGTCCACGCTCTCCACCATGCCCTTGGCACCGTTGTCGAAGGTGACGATCTCGCCATACACGGCGCGGTTCATGCCCTCGACGTGCACGATGCCGTCGGCAGAGGAGATGACCACACCGCCCTCGGCAGAGGTCTCGGCGGGCTTGTAGTCCTCAATGCGGGTCTTGAGGGTAGCCAGCGAGGGCTTGCCCTCCATCATCTTGTCCAGCTGATGACGGCCGGAGTTATCGAACACACGGTCGCCCACCTGCAGGACATAGCCGGACAGCAGGCTCTCGTCCACCGTCACGTTCAGGATGACCTCGGTGGCATCATACAGCTTGCGTACCTCGTCGCGGATCCGGTTCAGCTCCTCTTCCCGGGGCTTGCGGGCGCTGCGCAGCTCGGCCTTGACGATGCGGTTGTCCGCAAAAAATTCACGACTGAATTCAGTTGCCATTGCCTGCACCTGCTTTCTCCAGCAGATCGTCCAGCAGACGTGCGTCGTCCTGGGCGGTCAGATTGCGGGCCAGCAGCTTCTCGCACATCGCACGGGCCAGTGCCGTGGTCTGGGCATCGGCTTCCCGCAGCTTGCTCTGGCGTTCGGCCTCGGCGCTTGCCTTGCCGGCTGCCACGATGGCGTCTGCCTGCTTGCGGGCATCTGCCAGCAGCTGCTGCTTTTCGACCTCAGCCTGCTTTTCGTAGGCTTCGCGGCGGGCAGCGGCCTCATTGTCCACATTGCGCAGTTTTTCCTGTGCGGCGTTCATGGTCTCTGCGGCTTCCTTCTTGGAGGTCTCCGCATCGGCCAGGTTTGCGTCCACCATCTGCTGGCGCTTTGCGATCACGTCCTGAACAGGCTTGAACAGGAACTTGCGCAGCACCGCATACATGACGAGGACGTTCACGACGGTCCACAGCAGGTTAATATCCAACTTCAGCATTCGTCTGCGCCTCCGTTACTGACCCAGGAACAGGATGATCAGCAGTGCAACGACGAAGCCGAAAATTGCAGTACCTTCTGCCAGAGCAGCGCCCAGCAGCAGGTTGGTCTGGATCTTGCCGGATGCCTCGGGCTGACGGGAGATTGCCTCCGTTGCCTTACCCGTTGCGATGCCGATGCCGATACCGCCGCCAATGCCGGTCAGCGCTGCAATGCCAGCGCCCAGAGCAATCAAACCATTCATAGTAATAATCTCCTTTTAAATTCAGTAAATATCAATGGATCAGTCTTCTCCGCCCATGGTTTCTTTCATGAACAGCGAAGTCAGGAACACGAACACGTAGGTCTGGATCAGACCGTCGAACAGGTCAAAATACAGGCTGAACACCGCCGGGACGAACACGGGCACCACGAGCTTGATCAGCTCCATGATGACGAATGCGCCCAGCACATTGCCGAACAGTCGCATGCAGAGGCTGGTCGGGCGGATGGCGATCTCGAGGATGTTCATAGGGGTCATGACCGGAGTGGGGGCAGACAGACTCTTGAGGAAGCCCACACCGCCGCGTGCACGGATGCCTGCACCCTCGATCAGCACAATGCTCATCAGCGCCAGCGCTGCGGTCACGTCCAGATCCTTCGTGGGGGGCTTGACACCGAACACGCCGATCAGGTTGCTGAAGGCGATGTAGATGGCCACGGTCATCAGGTAAGGCACATAGCGCCTGCCCTTTTCGCCCAGCAGACCTTCAAAGAAATTAGTGCCTGCGAGGTAGGCCATTTCCAGCACGGCCTGACGCTTGCTGATATGGTCCACCTTCAGGTTTCTGGTAAGCAGGATCGAGCCGATGGTGACGATGGCCAGGATCACCCAGCTGATGACCACGGATTCCGGGATCTGCAGCGGGCCGACCTTGACGTATTCAACGGTCAGCTCTTCCATCAATGCTTTGGTCAGATTATTCAATTGTTTTTCCTCCTTCCTGAAGAATAGGGTTCCGGGGGTAAGACCGCCGCACCGCCCCGGCGGCGCAGCGTCCTTCTTATCGCTCGAAGAAAAGGCGCAGCTTTGTGAAAAAAGTAAGGAAGGTGTTCGGCTCTGTCCGGTCACACCCTCCCTCCTGCACAGGTCACTTCGTCTTTTTTCGTTGTGTATGATAGTACGATTGACGAAAATTGGCAAGTGGCTTTGTGCACATTCTACATTTTAGGTGGTTCTACTGCATTGATATACAAAAAAAGTTGTGCATCTTGTCCAATAAAACGTTCTTCGCATGTACTTTTTCCACAAATTTCTTAGCCAATTCTTAGGTTTCAATGGCTTTTTCAGGGCATTCCGGGGAATATTTCCATCAAAAATGCCCCATTGTACATACTTTATATGCCCGATATATAAAATTCGTATAGGCGTCTTGTCCGGTATTACACCCGCTCCTATACATATTTATTATAACTGCATATCTAAAATCTGTCAGTCCGCCTGTTTTGCGCCGCGGCGGAACACCAGCCGGAAGATGGCACGGGCAAGCGGCCCGCAGTACAGCATCTGCCAGCACAGGGCCATGGGCATATTGCAGCCCCAGGTATGCACCCAGGTGCCAAAGCCGGGTTCTTTAAACAGCACCGTTGCGATCAGGCTCATCACCGGGCACATGATGCACACGATCATCAGCGAGATGGCATAGGTGATGAACTGCGGACGATCTGTGGGCCGCATGAACATAAACGCCAATCCGGTGGCCAGTTTCTCCACCACGAAAAATTCCAGCACGCAGGCAATGGGAACCATGATCGGCATCTCGTGCAGAGCCATAACAAAGTTGGCATTGGTGACACCGCCTGTGTTCAGCGCCACATTGTAAACGATCATGCCATAGACCATAATTGCAGCCATGACAATGGTAAAGAAGATACGTTCCGGTAAAGTTTTAGACATTTTGATTCTCCGTTTCTTTTGTGTCTAAATTTTTGCCGCAAAAAAGCCGCCCCGCGAAACTTTCATCTCGCGGGGCGGCGGCGACTACCATTCATTGACGCTATTTTAGCACAAATCGATCTGACGCATAATACCCTGTGGACACTTTCTCCCGTTTTGCGCAAAATCCTCCACAAACGGCCCGGAACTTCTGGGCAGCTTTGCTGTTGACTTCCTCGTCAGCCCTCCCTGCAGGGCACAGAGTTCCTCCCCAAAGGGCCCGATTGCCCGGGCACACCGCACAGAAAGCGGCATTTTGCACGTTCCATCTGCTGTTTTTCAAGAACTGCACAATTTTATATTTATATCCTTGTGCACTCTGCGAATAGACAAATCAATCAGGAATATGTATAATAAAGCCAGAAACCAGAGAAGTACAGCAGAAGCTCAAGAGAGAGCTAATCCCGCTGACTTGAAGCAGAAAGGAGCGAGACCGATGGTCGATATGGAACCCGCACAGCAGGGACAGGCTGTCGGGATTCGCTGAGAAGCAAAATAGAGGCTCACCACAGACGGGATGTTTCCCCCGTATAAAAACACAACAAAAATGAGCCAGTCTTGAGCATCAAAAATGCGATTACACGACAACCTGTCGATAAACTTAACCCCCAGCGATTCAAATAGATCCGCCGGAGATGATTCCTATGAAGGTATCTTTTGTACGGAGAACATTATTTGAATAGCAAAAAAGGAGTTCTACCAATGTACTAAGTAGTTTGCCCCTGGCGAATCTAACTCGAAAGAATGTGGTAATATGAAATTCATCTTCCGAATCTCGGTGCCGCACTCCATCAGTTAAGAGAAGGGTCAATCCAATGTACTAAGTAATCAGTCCCCTTGAAATAGATTCTCAGTTTCCAGTAGTTTCTAAGGAGAGTCACCCTATGAAACGTTTACTCCGAAAATGAGGAACCACAAGGAGAAGAGGCTTATGACTCCGAAGAAGTAAGTATCCAGCCGGACGAGGGCTTGCAACCGCCTCGTCCGGCTGGTTTTATTTTGTGCTGTTTTCACCAACAGTCAACGCCCGATTTGTGCAAATTTTATGCTGCGCGGTTGAATACCGTCCTTGTGTTTTTGCACTTTTCTGTGGTATACTGTGGAAAAAGATGGGAGGTTCATTTCATGGAGTCGTTCGTTTCGGTTTCCACTCTGTTCAACCTTGTGCTGACCGTTATCTGGTTCATCTCCGGCATTCGGGATCTTCAAGGCAAAGACCCGTTCATCAATCTGCCGTTCAACCAGTATAATCGTGACCCGGAGTACCGCGCCTTCTGGCAGAAAAAGAACGGCGTGTTTTACATGCTCAACAGCATCGCCTTTCTGATCTTAGCCTTCACACCTGTTACATCGCTGCTCTACCGTATCATCTTCGGCATCGCCATTGTGGGAGACCTTCTTTATCTTGTCGCTTACGAAAGCTGGAACCATAGTGCGGATTGACAGCCGGAAAGGGGCCACTATGAATTTGAATCTTTCGGGCTGGGATTGGCTGAACGCCGCGCTGGGTGTGCTGTTTTTGTACCGCGGCATCCGGGATCTGTACAATGGCACCGGCACCGGTTGGAGCACCGAGGACGAAAAGAAACACTTCCGCAAATTTTACGGCATTGCTTCGACCATCGGCGGCGCGTTCTTGCTGGTCAACATTTTTCTGCCAAAGGTCGAGCCGCTGCACTCCATTTTGATGGTGGCAGCGCTCGTGTTGTGCGTTGCCCTGCTGATCTCGTATCTGTGCTATGCCCTGAGCAGGGACGACAAAAACAAAAAGTGAGGGGTTGCTATGGAAGTCATCTGTGCGATCTTAGCCGCACTTTTCGGCATCGGGTTCGGCATTTTTATGGCGCTGCAGCCGGAGGATGCCATTGCCCTGCATGACCGTGGACGGTATACACAGACCGAACCAACGGAAGCGTACATTAAATTGACCCGGCTGGAGGGCATCGGACTTTCGGTGCTCTGTGCCGTACTTCTGGTGGTGCTGCTGTTCGCACCCCAATAATACTTTGCAGCTTTCCTCTTGCGGATTTTTTCTCACCCTGCTACAATGAGAAAAAACGCAGGAGGTTTTTTTATTATGGTCAAGCATGTGATCCTGTGGCAGCTGAAGGACGAGCTGTCCGACGCCGAAAAAGCCGCCGTCAAGGCAGGCATCAAGGAAGGGCTGGAAGGTCTGGCAGGCAAAATTCCGGGCCTTGTGGAAGTGCATGTCAACATCAACGGTCTCCCCTCTTCCACCGCTGACCTGATGCTGGACACCACCTTTGAAAGCGCCGAGGCCCTCAAGGGCTATTCCGTCCATCCCGCCCATGTGGCTGTGGCCGACGGCAAGGTGCGTCCCTACACCAAGGCACGGTTCTGTCTGGATTACGAGATTTAATGTTGACAAACCCACCGTTTTTGCGTATTATAGACATAACAATGTAAATTGGCTGTGAAGAGAAGAGTACGCACCGTCTGCGCCTGACAGAAAGCCCGAAGGATGGAACCGGGCAGGCCGCGCGATGCCGAAGATGGTCTCGGAGCTGCGCAGGTGAAAATTGAGCCTGCGACGGGTGCGCCCGTTACCGCGCTGCGCCGTGCTTTTTGGCCCGGCAAAAGGCTGCGCCCGCAAGGGTGCGGCGAAGCAAGGTGGTACCACGAAAGTTTCAGGCTCTCGTCCTTGTCCGGCTCAGTCCGGCAGGATGAGGGCTTTTTTCGTCCCCCGCCAAATCAGGAAAGGAAGAGTATCAACCTATGAGTGAGCACAAGACATTCTACATCACCACTCCCATCTACTACCCCAGCGACAAGCTGCACATCGGCCACAGCTATACCACTGTCGCCTGCGACGCACTGGCACGCTTCAAGCGGATGCAGGGCTATGACGTCATGTTCCTGACCGGCACCGATGAGCACGGCCAGAAAATTCAGGACAAGGCTGCCGATGCCGGTGTGACCCCCAAGGAGTATGTGGACAAGATCGTAGCCACCGTCAAGGATCTGTGGAAGCTGCTGGACGTCAGCTACGACCGCTTCATCCGCACCACCGACGACTACCACATGGAGTCCTGCCAGAAAATTTTCACCAAGCTGTATGAGCAGGGCGACATCTACAAGGGCGAGTACATCGGCCACTACTGCAAGCCCTGCGAGAGCTTCTGGACCGACAGCCAGCTGGTGGACGGCAAGTGCCCGGACTGCGGCCGCGAAGTGTACGACGCACACGAGGAAGCCTACTTCTTCAAGACCAGCAAGTATGCCGACCGCCTGCTGAAGCTCTACGAGGAGAACCCCCAGTTCATCCAGCCTGAGAGCCGCAAGAACGAGATGATCGCCTTCATCAAGCAGGGCCTGCAGGACACCTGCGTGTCCCGCACCTCCGTGAAGTGGGGCATCCCCGTGCCCTTCGACCCCAAGCACACCATGTATGTGTGGGTGGATGCCCTGAGCAACTATATCTCCGCTCTGGGCTACGGTAACGAAAAATATCACGACTACGACAAGTTCTGGCCTGCCGACCTTCACATGGTGGGCAAGGAGATCCTGCGTTTCCACACCATTCTGTGGCCCGCCATGCTGATGGCTCTGGATCTGCCCCTGCCCAAACGGGTGTTCGGCCACGGCTGGCTGCTGATGAACGGCGGCAAGATGTCCAAGTCCGTGGGCAATGTGGTGGACCCCGTGATCCTGTGCGACCGCTACGGCGTGGATGCCATCCGCTACTTCCTGCTGCGTGAGATTCCCTTCGGCAACGATGGCATGTTCACCAACGAAGCTCTGATCAACCGCATCAACAGCGATCTGGCGAACGATCTGGGCAACCTGCTCAGCCGCACCGTCGCCATGTGCGAGAAGTACTTCGGCGGCACCGTGCACAATGTGGCCGGTACCGAAGCCATTGACACCGAGCTGGAGACCATGGTCAACGAGCTGACCGCCAAGGTCACGGCCGACATGGACAGCCTGACCATCCCGCAGGCCCTGATGGAGATCTTTGCGGTCATCCAGCGCGCCAACAAGTACATCGACGAGACCGCTCCCTGGGCGCTGGCCAAGGACGAGGCCAACAAGGCCCGTCTGGAGAGCGTGCTGTACCACCTGTGCGAGGCACTGCGCGTGTGCGGCATCCTGCTGAACGCCTACCTGCCCACCACTGCCCCCAAGATGATGGAGCAGCTGGGTCTGGACGCATCCGCTCTGGATCTGAGCAAGACCACCTACGGCGCACAGGAGACCTACACCGTGCACAAGGGCGAGGCACTGTTCCCCCGCATCGATGTGGCAAAGGAAATTGCCCACCTGAAGGAAGAGGACGAGAAGCGCAAGGCCGCTGCCGAAGCTGCCAACAAGGCCAAGGCTGAAGCGGAGAAGAAGGCTGCCGCCCCCGCCGAGGAGAGCACCGTGGACTTTACCCACGAGGAAGAGATCGACTTTGACACCTTCTGCAAGGTGGAACTGCGCGTGGCCGAAGTGCGCGCCTGCGAGAACCTGAAGGAAAGTAAGAAGCTGCTGCACCTGACCGTGTTTGACGGCGAGCGGGAGCGTTGCATCCTTTCCGGCATTGCAAAGTGGTTCAAGCCGGAAGACCTGATCGGTAAGAAGATCGGCATTGTGTGCAATCTGGCACCTCGCCCCATGATGAAGGGCAAATATGTCAGCGAGGGCATGATCTTTGCTGCTGATACCGCCGACGGCGGCTGCTCCATCGCTTTCTACGGCGACGACACCCCCGTAGGCAGCCGCATCCACTGAGCCGCCATGCAGGAAAACAAAACGCTTTCCCGCGCGGAATGGCTGGATAAAATTTTCGGCACGCCGGTGTTTGCCGTGCTGCTGGCCATCTTCTGCAATGTGCTGTGGGGCTCGGCCTTCCCCTTCATCAAGCTGGGCTACCGGCTGTTCTCCATTGAGACCAGCAACACCGCGTCCATTTTCTGCTTTGCCGGTGTGCGGTTCATGCTGGGCAGCTTTCTGGTCCTGCTGGGCAGTGTTCTGCTGCAGAGCCGCCTGCCCAAGTTCCCCCGCGGCAAAGTGGCAGCGGAGTGCTGTGCTCTGGGCCTGTGGCAGACCACGACCCAGTACGCATTCTATTACATCGCTGTTGCCATGCTCACGGGTGCCTTTGGCGGCATCCTGAACAGCACCCAGAGCTTTCTGGGCGTGATCTTTGCCCATTTCATCTACGGCAACGCCGACCGCATGACCCCTGCCAAAACGCTGGGCTGCGCCGTTGGCTTTGCGGGCGTGCTCATCGGCACGCTGGGCAACCACGGCGGCGGCAGCGGCTGGGGCGTGTTCTGCATGATGGCCGCTACCATCATCTTTACCCTGTCCGGCCCGTGGAACAAATCCGTGACCAAAAAAGCAGACAGCTTTGCCGTCTGCTTCATCAACCTATTCGTGGGCGGTCTGGCACTGTTTGTGCTGGGCACTGTGCTGGGCGGCAGTCTCCATGTGCAGAGCGCACTGGCGATGGTGGTCATGCTGTATCTGGCCTTCATCTGCGGGGCAGGCTATGTGCTGTGGGCTCTGCTGATGAAGAACAACCCGGTCAGCCGCATTGCCATCTTTGGCTTCGTGAACCCGGTGGTCAACGTACTGCTGAGCGCCGTGCTCAACGGCGAACCCCTGTTCCGCTGGCAGTATCTGGCGGCGCTGGTGTTCGTGTGTGTGGGCATCTGGCTGGTGAACAAGGCCCCCGCCAAAAAGGAGGGCAAATGACCGGCCCCATTTTTGACACCCACGCGCACTACAGCGCCCGCGCCTTTGACGCCGACCGCTATCCCCTGCTGGACAGCCTGCCCGGTAAAGGCGTGGTAGGCGTGTGTGAACAGGCCACCCACTCCGGGGATGCACCCCGGGTGCTGGAGCTGGCGCACCGCTACCCGTGGGTGGTGGCTGCCGTTGGCATCCATCCGGAAAGCCTGCTGCCCGCCGCCGACTGCGGCGAGGAAGGCCCGGCTCCTACGGTCTCGGTGTACGGCGGGGACTGGGCCGCAGAGATGCGCGCTCTGGCCCCGTATTACGAGGACCCCAAGGTGGTAGCTGTGGGTGAGTGCGGGCTGGACTACCACTGGCCTGTGCCCAAGGATGCCCAGCTGGCCATGTTTGAGGCGCACATCCGGCTGGCGCTGGAACTGGACAAGCCCATCATCGTGCACGACCGCAACGCCCACGCCGACGTTTACGCCCTGCTGAAAAAATACCAGCCCAAGGGCATCGTCCACTGCTATTCCGGCAGTGCCGATGACGCGGTGTGGCTGGCAAAGCAGGGACTGTTCATCGGTTTTGGCGGGGCGTGTACCTTCAAGGGTGCCAAGCGGGCGGCAAAAGCCATCAGCGCCCTGCCGCTGGAAAGCATCGTGCTGGAGACCGACTGCCCCTACATGGCACCGGAGCCGGTGCGCGGCACCCGCTGTGACAGCTCCCTCATCCGCTATGTGGGCGAGTATATAGCCCAGCTGCGGGGCATCTCTGCCGAAGAGGTGTTCCGCACCACAGCCGAAAATGCCCGCCGTGTATACGGGCTGTAATCCGTTTTTCGCAAGTTGCACAGGTTTTTCTCTGTGCTTCTGTATAAATCAACAATCAAAATCCAAACTGTTATAAGGAGAACCTACCATGAAAGCACGTATTCCTAAGCACCGCGAGTTCATCATCAACTTCCCCGACAGCATCGACCAGAACAAGGCCAACGAGGGCTGGGCAAAGCTGCAGCAGATCGTTGAGGACTACAAGAAGGCCCACAATGGCGCTTCCGTCTACGCCCCCACCTTCATCGAGGACTGCGAGGCCGAGGTGAAGAAGCTGCAGGAAGAGTACGGCTTCGAGTATACTGTCGAATACGTTCAGTAATTTCTGATATTTAAAATCCCCTCTGTGCATCTGCGCAGGGGGGATTTGTTGTTTCAAGGGGAACCGCCTTTCCCTACGGTGCACTTCCCCGCAAAAATACAGCCCCGGCAGACTGCATGGTCTGTCGGGGCTGTGCTTTTCTGTCCGGGTCACTTTTCCACTTTACTCAGCAGGATGCGGTCGTTATCCAGATTCTTGCCGGCGTTCTCGCGGAACTTTTCAAGCAGGTCGTCCACGGTCATCCGGTTTCGTTTCTCGCCCTTCACGTCAAAGACGATGCGGCCGGAATCCATCATCAGGGTGCGGTTGCCCAGCTCCAGTGCCTGATGCATGTTGTGGGTGACCATCAGGCAGGTGATCTTCTTTTCAGCCACGATGCTCTTGGTCAGCTCCAGTACCTTTTCGGCGGTGGCGGGGTCCAGTGCGGCGGTGTGCTCGTCCAGCAGCAGCAGCTTGGGGGTGACGAGGGTGGCCATGAGCAGGGTCAGCGCCTGCCGCTGACCGCCGGAAAGCAGTCCCACCGGCTGCTTCATGCGGTCCTCAAGGCCCATATCCAGCAGCGCCAGCTTTTCGTGGAACACTTCCTTGTCCTTGCGGGAGATGCGGGAGAAGATGGCGTGGGGCGCGGTGCCGGCACGCAGATAGGCCAGTGCAAGGTTTTCCTCAATGGTCATGTTGGGTGCCGTGCCCTTGAGCGGGTCCTGAAACAGGTGGCCGATGACCTTGCTGCGCTGGTGCTCCGGCGCAAAGGTGATATCCTGTCCGCCCAGCAGGATGCTGCCCTCGTCGGCGATGAAGCCGCCGGTGATGGCGTTGAACAGGGTGGATTTGCCCGCGCCGTTGGAGCCCACGATGGTGGCAAAGTCCCCGGCTTCCATGTGCAGGCTGACACCGTTCAGGGCCACTTTTTCATTGACCGTGCCGGGGTTGAAAGTCTTGTGCAGATCGTTCAGCTGAAGCATTTCCATCTTACTTTCCCTCCTTGCCGGTAGTCACGCAGCGGCGGCAGGCCCCATGCTTGCGCTGCTCAAAGGCGATTTTTTCCTTGATGGCCGGCATCGAAATGGCGATGGCCACGATGATGGCGGACACCAGCTTCATGGCGGCGGCAGGCACATTGAAGCGCAGGGCCACAGCCACGATAAAACGGTACAGGCAGCTGCCGAACACCACGCCGATGATCCGGCGCGGCATGGTGCGCTTGCCGAGCAGAGTCTCGCCGATGATGAGGGAGGCCAGCGCGATGGTCACCATGCCGGTGCCCACATTGATATCGCAGCTCTTCTGATACTGTGCCAGCAGGCCGCCGGAGAGGGCGCACAATGCGCCGGAAATGCACAGGCCCACCGTGATGGTGAAAGCCGGGTTAATGCTGGAAGCACGCACCATGGCAGCGTTGTCACCGGTGGCGCGGATGGACAGGCCCAGCCGGGTGCCGAGGAAGCCCAGCATCGCCGCACCGGCAAGCAGGATCATGGCCAGCGCGATGGCCAGCTTATACCAGCCGCCAAGGAAGCTCAGTGAGCCCTTTGCCAGCGAGAAAACAGTGTCGGTCTTGACCAGTGACATGGTGGAGGAAAAGCCCATCACGGCCAGATTGATGGTGTAAAGGCCGGTGTTGACGATGATGCCTGCCATGATGCTCTCCACGCCAAGGCGGGTCTGCAGAAAAGCCGTAACAAAGCCGGAGCACACGCCTGCCGCCATGGCTGCGAACAGGGCCAGAATGGGGTGGCCGGTCAGTGCTACCTGACAGGCCACGGCGCAGCCCAGCGTGAAGCAGCCGTCAGTGGAAAGGTCTGCGATGTTCAGGATGGAATAGCTCAGGAACAGTGCCAGCGCCACCAGGGCATAGATACAGCCCAGTTCCAGCGCCGTCTGTAGGACGTTGAGCGAAAAGATACTCGCCAGCATGTGTGTGCTCCTTTTATGTTTCTTTTTGATTGGACGATTTAAAATGGCCTCCGCTTTTGCTCTGGCCATATTCAGCGGAATTGGGTTTTTATTCGGGATTCAGAAAAGCCTGCGGGCTTTTCTGAATCCCCTTTTCACGAGTAGGGTCGTGACGGAAAGCGGGCTCGCCCTCTCCGTCACCTACGGTGACACCTCTCCCAAAGGGAGAGGCCTTGGCAGAAAGATGAACTTTACGTGGACTGCCAAAGGCTCCCACTTTGGGGGAGCTGGCAAATCCGTAGGATTTGACTGAGAGGGCGAGCCTGCTAACCACGAAGATACCGGACTTATTTAATTTAGCTTCTTGTGATGCGGTGCACTGTGGGCAGCAAAACACTTCCTCAGAACCGCCAAAAGCTCCCCCTTCGGGGGAGCTGGCAAAACCGTCAGGTTTTGACTGGGAGGGTACTTTTTTAAGAGAAGTTCTCTGCGGTGGTCACTTCCACGATCTCGGTGCAGTAGGGCTTGAAGGCTTTCTTCACGGTGTCAAGGTCAAGGCCCAGCGCTTCGCAGGTCTCGGTGTTGATGGTGACGATACCGTTATCAAAGGTCTGGTAGGGCAGGTCTGCGGTAGTCTTGCCCTCGCACAGCAGCTCTGCCACCATATCGGCAGTGGCTTCGCCCAGCTGGACGTAATCCACGCCGTAGCCCACAAAGGCCCCGTTCAGTGCAAAGCTGTCGGCACCGGTGTAGTGCTGCACGCCTGCCTCGGTAAAGGTCTCGTAGATGGACAGCTCTGCGGTCATCACGGTGTTGTCGGTGGGGGTAAACACGGCCTTGACACCGGCGGCGATCAGAGCCTCAGCCGCCATCTGCACCTCAGCGGTGGTGGTGCCGTTCTTCTCAATGTACTTGATGCCGTTGGCATCACAGAAAGCCTTGGCATCTGCAATGGCCTGCGTAGAGGCATCCTGACTCAGGTCGTACAGCAGGCCAATGGTGTCAATGTCCGGGTTGACAGCGGTGATCAGGTTCATGATGGCCTCGGTGTTCAGTGCGTCGGAGGTGCCGGTGATGTTCTCCTCGCCGTCAAAGCCTGCAGCGGCGGGGTCGGTGACAGCAGAGTAGACAACGGGGATATCGGTATCCTCCACAGCGGCCAGCATGGTTGCGGCGGTGGGGGTAGCCACAGCCACGATCACATCCACGCCGTCCCCTACGAGGTCGGCACCGATCTGGTTCAGGTTGGACTGGTCAGCCTGTGCATTTGCGTAGTAGTCGGCGTAGTCGAAGGTAACGTCCTTCTCTGCCCCCAGCTCATCCAGACGGCTCTCCACAGATTCCACGATCTGGTTGAGGGAAGCATGATCCACATAGTTGACGATGCCCACCTTGAAGGTCTGGCCGCCCTCGGCTGCTGCGGAAGCGGCAGCGGAAGAAGCGGTGGAAGATGCAGCCACGGTGCTGGAAGCGGAGCCGCCGCAGCCGGTGAATGCCAGTGCAGAAACGGCGGAAGCAGCCATAGCGGCCTTGAGGAAGCTGCGGCGGGAGATCATGGTAACGTTTTTCATAACAGTAAACTCCTTTCCCGGAGCGGGCGGCAAAAGTAAAAGACCCGCTCCCTTTGCGGGACGGGTCTTACAAATAAAAACGACCCTGTCCCTGTGTGTTATCCACAAGGACAGGATCGGTAAAGTTCGATTCTGCGGTGCCACCTTGCTTGCCCTGCTTTGCAAAATGCAGAGCCTCTCACGGAGAGCCAACACTCCCCTGTCCTGTAACGGAGACTTCCGTCCAAAGCTACTAAGGCTTGCTGCCCATTTGCCCGGCCCTCGGCGGCCCACGAAGCTCTGCCCCGCTCTCGCCCGTTTTCACTGTCCGGGCTCACTGAAGATGCGCTGTGCAGGTTCTCTTCCGCCTCATCGGTTTGATTGCATTATACACTTTATTGGCATAAAGTCAAGGGGAAATTTCAAAAATTTCTTTTTTCTACAGCACAAAGTCATTCTTCCGTGCATCAGGCCCGCTTTGTGCGGCGCTTGCGCCAGACGAAGTACGCCGTGTACGCCAGCCATACCACAATGCCGCCCAAAGTCAGCGCACGGCTCAGCCGGATGCCGTCGGGCTGGTAGACAAAATCGATGCTGTTTTCACCTGCCGGGCACAGCACAGCCATCAATCCCTCGTCCACCTCCACAATGTCGGCCTCCTGCCCGTTGACATAGGCCGTAAAGCCGTCATCGTAAGGCACGGAGAAGAACACGAGGTTCTCTTTTTCCAGCGTGATCTCGGCGTGGAAGCCCGAATTGTTCATCTGGAACACACTGGCAGCCGTGGCGCGGCGCTCGCGGCAGTCCTGCACGTAGGACTCATAGTACAGCTCCTCCCGTCTGCCTTCCGGCAGATGGGTGAGGTACTTGCCGTAGACTGCAGCATCCTCGTCGGTAAGCACCAGTGCACGTATCAGGAGGTTTGCGCGGGTGGCCTTGGCTGTCTCCTCGTACTCGGTCTGGGTGAGGTAATAGTCATAGGCAAAGCCCATGGGCACGTAGTTCGTGTTGCGGTAGACCGCATAGCCGTCCTTTGCAAAGGCATATTCCCAGCCGTCGTCGGCTTCGTTTTCAAAGTCAGTCTGCTTTTCCGGCGTGGTGATAAGGTACTCCACACTCAAAAGGCCCCGCAGTGCATAATTGGAAAGCTCCGGCTCACTGCGCACATCCCGCTTGACCCCCAGCGCCGGGTAGAAGCTGAGGATGCTGGGGGCTGCCGTGCTGCCAAAATACTGCAGGCAGCTCTTATCCAGCCACATGCCGATGTTGTCGTGGATCTTGTACGTATCCACGCGGTAATCGCCTTCGGGCAGGTCGTTTTTCAACAGCAGGGCGTTGGTGTCCTGCTTCACAAGGTCGCTGTCGGTATACCACTGGCCGAACTTGCCAATGCCGATGTGCACCACGCTGAACAGGAAGGCAAACGCCAGCACTGCCGCCGTCAGGCGCTGGGCAAAGCGGCTGTCGCCCCGCCACTTCTGGCAGAGATAGCGGTACAACAGCAGGCCCAGCAGGCCAAAGCCCAGCACCGCACAGTACTGACCGGGGTTCTTGAGCACGCCGAACGACCAGCTGCCGGTGTCGCTGTCCTGCACCGGCACCACCGCAAAGGCCACCGTGGCGATCATCAGCCAGCTGATGCCGCGGGCCGGGCTGTCCAGATCGGTGTTGTGGTCTTCCAGCGCGTTCACGGTCATTGCGGCCAGCACCAGCACCGGCATATAGTACCAGCGCGCATAGTAGCTGGAATTGAGGGCGTAGAACGCACTGTTCAGGATGGGCACCAGTGCGAACACGGCGCAGGTGCCCACGATGCGCTTTTTACTGTCGCCGCACTTTGCTTTCCAGTAGGCCACGGCACCGGCCAGACTGCACAGCGGCAGATAGGCCGACATGCTGGTCCACTTGATCACGCCCTCCGACCAGATGGATGTGAGGTAAGGAGAATCCGGCGGCATGATCCAGCTGACGAGAATCGCAAGATACTGCTGCACCTTGCTGTAGGTCAGAAAGCCCCATCCGGAGGAAAGGTCGATGGTGCGCGGGTTCTGCAAAATGGAGAGCACCGCAGGCACCAGCAGGATGCTGCCCATGGCAGCGCCCAGAACGCTTTCAAAAGCCAGCAGCCCGAACTTTTTTGCAGTGAGACGGAAGTCCCTTGTGCTGAGCTTGCAGATGAAGTAGATGGCCAGAAACACCACCTGACCGATGAAGAAGAAGTAGTTGTTGACAAGGTTCACCGCCACCCAGAACGCAAACCAGCTGCGACGGTCGTTGTAAAGGGCCTCGTCCAGCGACCACAGCAGATACGGGAACAGCGCCACCACATCTACAAAGTGGTTGAAGAACACATTGTATACCGTAAAGCCGGAGAAGGTATACAGACAGGCTCCCAGCACGGCGTAGTCGATATTTTTGACGTAGCGGCGCAGATACAGGTACGCACCGCCGCCCGCCACGGCAAACTTGAGCACCAGCAGCGGTACCATGAGGTAGGGCAGCCACCCCTGCGGGAAGAGCAGCGAGAACCAGAAGAACGGCGAGCCGTACAGGTAGAACGAATAGGCGTTCATCACGCCGCTGCCAAGGTCGGTAGCCCATGAGAAGGTATTGTGCACCGAGGTGAACGCACTGTCCGGGTAGCCTGCGCCCTTGATAAAGCCGTTCATATAGCGGTAAAAGCTGATCTGCTGACTGTTGAAATCGCCTGCATAGTGGAAAAATCCGCCGTCGATGATATAAAACGGCAGAAAGAACAGGGCCGCCGTGAGGGCACACAGGCCCACCGTCAGCCAGAATTTATCCTTTTTTTGTCCCAGCAGCTGCGGCTGCCGGGCAGTACCAGACCACTCCATGGTTTCCTCTTTTCTCTGCCAAAGCGGCAGAAAGTTGGTTTATTTTAGTATAGCACGAACACTGCACAGAAAAAAGGGCTTGACAACGCTCTGCCGGACAGGTATGTTGGAGAAAAAAGGAGGAAGCTGCCATGCTGTACCCGTTCAGTGCCCTGCTGGCGCGCATGAAATACATTACCCGCTGGAGCCTGATGCACTCCACCCGGGCCGAATCTCTCAGCGAGCACACCTGCGATACCGCCCTGCTGGCCCACATGCTTTGCCTGATCGCACGGCGGTACACCGGCACGCCCTGCCGCCCCAAAACGGTAGCAGTGGCGGCGCTGTACCACGACGCGCCGGAGATCATTACCGGCGACATGCCCACACCGGTCAAGTACAGCAGCCCCACCCTGCGGGATGCCTACAAGGCGTTGGAAACCGAGAGCGTGCGCTGCATGACCGGCCTTCTGCCGGACGAGTTGAGCGAAGAGCTGTCCCCGTTCATCTCCGGGGAACTGCTCACCGCCGAGGAAAAGCGCCTGCTGAAGGCCGCCGACCGGCTGAGCGCCCTCATCAAATGCACGGAGGAGCAGCGCAGCGGCAACCACGAGTTTGACGCGGCGCTGGCCCAGCAGAAAGCGGCCCTGCAGGCCATGCACTGCCCGGAAGCCGACTGGTTCATAGAGCACTGTCTGCCCTGTTACACCCAGAATCTGGATGAGCTGACCCGGCAGCAGTAATATTCCCCTTACGGAAACGGCACCTCGCGCACGTCGTCCGGGTCGATGCCCGCTTTGCGCTGTTCTTCAAAAACAGCATCGATCAGCTCGTCCAGATCTTCCAGATGGGTCAGGGTGCAGCAGTAGCGGCGCAGATTGGCCGCACCTTTCAGCCCCTTCATATAGTGCATGGTCTGAGAGCGGGCCTGCGGCATGGCGACGAACTCGCCCTTCTGCTCCACCATCTCCTCCACCTGACGGCGCAGCGCATTCATGCGGGCCTGCAGGTTGGGTGCCTTGGGTGCGGGCAGGCCTTCAATGGCGGCGTTCACCCGCTCAAAGAGCCACGGGTCGCCCAGCGCGCCCCGGGCGATCATCACGCCGTCACAGCCGGTGGCCTGCATCATCTCCACCGCATCCTCTGCCGAGTGGATGTCGCCGTTGCCCAGCACCGGCACTCTGACGGCATCCTTCACCCGGGCAATGATCTCCGGGTCGATGCCGGGGGTGTACATCTGCTCCCGGGTACGGGCGTGCACCGCAATGAGGGCTGCGCCGGCCTGCTCACAGGCCTTGGCACACTCCACTGCAGTGATGTGGTCGGCATCCCAGCCCTTGCGCATTTTCACGGTGACAGGCCGTTTTGTATTTGCCACAACCTGCTCCACGATGCGCCCGCAGCGGTCCGGGTCCAGCATCAGCTTGCTGCCTGCGCCGCCGGAAACGATCTTGGGGGCCGGGCAGCCCATGTTGATATCCACAAAGTCGAACTCGTACTGTTCGATGGCGGCGGTGGCTTCGCCCATGATCTCGGGCACTTCACCAAAGATCTGCACGCCATAGGGTGCACCGTTGGGTTCGGCCTTGAGCAGGCTCACCGTCTTGTGGTCGCCGTACACCAGCGCCCGGCTGGACACCATTTCGCTCACAGTAAAGCCTGCACCGTGCTGGGCCATCAGGCGGCGGCAGGGTGCATCCGTAAAGCCCGCCATCGGGCCGAACACCGCCCGGTGCGGCAGGATGATATTGCCGATTTTCAAAGGTTCCATTGGTTGTTCCTCGCTGTTATCGAAAAAAGCTCCCCCGCAGGGGAGCCAGATTTTTGGGGTACGAACCCTCTCAGTCACGGCTTGCGCCGTGCCAGCTCCCCCGAAAGGGGGAGCCTTTTCATCTGCCCGAAACAGGCTTCTTGCGGGTGAAGAAATCGTTTATCTTCATAGCGCATAAAGCTCGCCCTTCGGGAGAGCTGGCAAAACCGTAAGGTTTTGACTGAGAGGGTTTTTGCATGTTACATCTTCTCCGGCACGTTGATCTTGAACATGGTCAGCACGTTGAAGATGGCATTCTTCACGCCGATGCACAGGGCCAGACGTGCCTGCTGCACAGCGGGGTCTGCGCCCTGAATGCGGCAGCTGCCGTAGAAGCGGTGGAAAGCGCTGGCCAGATCAATGACAAAGCGGTTGATGCGGCTGGGGTCGTACTTTTCTGCCGCCATGACGATCTCCTGCGGGAAGGCTGCCAGCATCCGGATCAGATCCATCTCGGAAGGCTCGGTGAGCAGGGTGGCATCCACCTTCTCGGCACCGGCAAACTGCACGCCCTCGCTCTCCATCTTTTTCAGGATGGAGCAGATGCGGGCATGGGCATACTGCACATAGTACACCGGGTTATCGTTGTCGGTCTTGACAGCCTGATCGAGGTCAAAATCGATGCCGCTGCCTGCGTCGTGCATATTGAACAGGAAGCGTGCGCTGTCGATGGGCACCTCTTCCAGCAGGTCGGTCAGAGTGATGGCATTGCCGGTGCGCTTGGACATCCGCACAGGCTGGCCGTCGCGCATCAGGTTGACCATCTGCATCAGCACAACATCCAGATCTTCGCCGTTCAGGCCGATGGCATCCATGGCACCCTTCATGCGGGCCACATGGCCGTGATGGTCTGCACCCCAGACATCGATGGCCTTGGCAAAGCCACGGGTGGCCAGCTTGTTGTAGTGGTAGGCGATATCGGCGGCAAAGTAGGTGGGGATGCCGTTGGCACGGACGAGCACTTCGTCCTTGGCTTCCTCCTCGGTTCCGTCCTCGGTCTTTTTCTTGTTCACCGTGCCGTACTTGGCAGCGTACTGGGCGCTGCGGTACATGATGGCACCGTCCTCTGCCTTATAGCATGCGCCCAGCTCCAGCAGCTTATCCACCACGGCCTTCACCGCGCCGGACTCATGCAGGGTGCTCTCATGGAACCACACATCGTAGTCGATGCGGTACTTGCCCAGATCGCGCTTGAGGGCAGCAATGTTCTTGGGCAGAGCGTAGGCCACCAGTGCGTCCTTCAGGGCGGCAAAGGCCTCGCTCTCGAACAGAGTCTCCTCGTCCATCCCCTTGCAAGCGGCAACGTACTTGTCGCCGTTCAGCTCGGCAAACTCACCGGCCAGCACCTTGATGTCGCCGCCCTGATAGCACTCGGCGGGCAGCGGATAGGCTTCCTCGCCGCAGTACTTCTGCAGGTAGCGCACGGCAAGGCTCTTGCCGAACTTCTGGATCTGGTTGCCGGCATCGTTGATATAGAACTCGCGGGTCACATCATAGCCGGACCAGTCCAGCACAGCGGACAGACAGTCGCCCAGAGCACCGCCGCGGGCGTTGCCCATGTGCATAGGGCCGGTGGGGTTGGCGGAAACGAATTCCACATTGTACTTGGCACCCTTGCCGTGATCGGTGCGGCCATACTCCTTGTTGGAGCAGGCACCCAGCACCACACTGGCCCAGAAGGACGGAGCCAAAAACAGGTTGATGAAGCCGGGGCCAGCCACTTCCACCTTGGCAAACACACTGTTCTCGATGGAGGGCAGATGTGCCAGCAGCGCATCCGCGATCATCTTGGGAGCCTTGCGCCAGCTGCGTGCACCGGCCATGGCGATGTTGGAGGCGATATCGCCGTTCTTGGTATCGGCGGGGATCTCCACGATGAAGGCGGGCAGCTCAGCTTCCGGCAGAGCACCATCGGCCATGGCGGCCTTGGCGGCAGCGGTCAGCAGAGTGCGTGCCTCGTCCAGCGCAGCCTGACGGGGGTTATAGTTCTGGTAGATCTTTTCAAATTCAGTCATTGGTCTGGTTCCTTTCACAGTCTGGGAAATATCTCAGTTTACGTGGGTCACGGTCACTTCAAGGCGGTTGCGGCTCACAAGCTCGGCGCTGTTGGCATCCAGCAGGTAGCCGAACTTTGCGGTGCCGCCCTTCTCGGTCAGGCCGCACTCGATCTCGTCGGCGGTCACGCCCAGCGTCATGGAGCCGTAGCCTGTCTCGTAGTGGCAGAGGTTGCGCTTGCCTTTTTCGATCAGCAGCTGGGTGCCGGCCCCGCCGCCCTTGCCAAACCGCAGCATCGCCACGCGGCTGCCGTCGGCGGCAATTTTCAGGGTGGTGGTGCAGCCCTCGTAGCCGGTGGTCTCGGTCTCTTTATAGGTAATGTAGTAGCTGCCGCCCTTCTGCACGAACTGGCCGCGGGTCATCAGCTCCACAAACTCTTCCTTTTCTTCCTGCTCCACAGGCTCTTTCACATGCTGCTCAATGCGGCTCTTGATGCGGATGATATAATCTTCCTTCAGCGGTTTGCTCACGTTTTTCTGTCCTTATCAATATTTATCAATGGCGATCTGATCCACCGGGCCGCCCTTGTACTCGCCCAGGAACAGGTCTGCCGTCTGCACAAAGCTGTCCGGCACATCGCTCACGTAGAAGTGCGCCTGACCCTCGTGTTCCTGTGCAGCGCGCAGGCCGCGCTCGGAGAGCATCTGTTCCAGATGGTGGGCAGCGGTCTTGGCCGGATCCACCAGCGTCACGCTCTGGCCCATGAACTCGCCGATCATGGTCTTGAGCAGCGGGTAGTGGGTGCAGCCCAAAATCAGGGTGTCCACACCGGCCTCACGCACCTCGGTCAGGTACTGAGCGATCACCAGCTTCGTCACCTGCTGTCGGCTCTCCTCGCTGTGGTCCACGTAACCGGCCTCCACCAGCGGCACGAACAGCGGGCAGGCCTGCGCGGTGATCTCCACCCCCGGCACCAGCTGACGCAGCAGCTTTTCGTAGCTGCGGGAGCGGATGGTGGCAGCGGTGCCGATCACACCGATGCGGCGGTTGCGGGTAGCAAAGGCTGCTTCCCGGGCGGCAGCATCCACCACGCCCAGATAGGGCACCGGCAGCTTTGCCGCTTCTGCAGCCGGGTAGGTGCTGGACACGGTGCCGCAGGCCGCCATGATGCACTTTACATTTTTAGAAAGCAGGAATGCCACGTCCTGACGGGCATACTGCAGGATGGTCTCCGGGCTGCGGCTGCCATAGGGCACGCGGCCGGTATCGCCAAAATAGATGATCTCCTCGTGGGGCAGGCGCTTGCGCAGCTCCCGCACACCGGTCAGGCCGCCAAGGCCGCTGTCGAATACGCCGATCGGGCGGTTATCCATGCTGCTTTTCCTTCCTTTCCAGCGCCAGCGCGATCAGCCGGTCGATGAGCTGCGGCACCGGCAGGCCCTCGTGCTCCATCAGCTTGGGGTACATGCTGATGGACGTGAAGCCCGGGAAGGTGTTGATCTCGTTGATCAGCACCCGGCCAGTACCCTTTTCCACAAAGAAATCGCAGCGGGCAAGGCCCTCGCAGTTCAGGGCAGTGTAGGCCATGGCGGCGTAGGTCTTCACCTCGTCCAGCTTTGCTTCCGGCAGGTGAGCCGGGATGACGGTCTGGCTCACGCCGTTCTTGTACTTGTCGTCGTAGGTATAGAACTCGGCACCGGCAAGGATCTCGCCCGGACGGGTAGCCACGGCGGGGTCGGAGCCGATCACGGCGCACTCCACTTCCTGTCCGTCCACAAAGGCTTCAAACACCACCTTGCGGTCGTTTTCCAGTGCAAGGTCGATGGCCTTTTTCAGCTCGTCACGGCTGGACACCTTGGAGATGCCCACGCTGGAACCGGCGTTTGCGGGCTTGACGAACACGGGCCAGCCCAGCTTCTTTTCCACGCCCTCGCACACGCCTTCCAGATCGGACTCGATCTCCCAGCGGTCGGCAGCCAGCCATCTGGTGTGGGGCACACCGTTGGCCTCGAACAGAGCATTGGCCACGGCTTTGTCCATGCACACCGCGCTTGCCAGCACGCCGCAGCCCACGTAGGGGATGCCGGCCAGCTCCAGCAGGCCCTGCACCGTGCCATCCTCGCCCCACAGGCCATGGAGCACCGGGATGACCACATCCACATGCACTTTTTCCACATGGCCTTCCGGGGTGAACAGGATCATGCCGTGATCGGCGCGGTCCGGACTGATGACGCAGGCCATGTTGCCTGCCAGCTCTTCCCAGCTGCCATCGGCCATCTGGGCGGCCGTGGCCTCGGTGTACAGCCAGCGGCCCTCCTTGGTGATGCCCACAGTGAGCACCTCATATTTTTCACGGTCAATGTTGTTGACGAAGTTGCCCACAGAAACGCGGCTGACCTCGTGCTCACTGGACATACCGCCGAACAGCAGCACAACGCACATTTTTTCAGACTGCATGATAACTCTCTCCTATTTATAAAGCCCAAGACCTGGGTGGGATATAACCGGTAAAAATGCCGTTCTGGCTTATTATACAATATCTATGCGCGCGATGCAAGCAGAATGCCAAAAAGCTGCCGGTGGGTAAAAGAGATATTTTTCAAAAAAACTTTCCAAAAATCGAAGATTTCCGCTTGACGGATGGAAAAGTGCGTGGTACAATGATATCACCTCTTTTGCGGGGTTATTAAGTGCGCCTGTTTTACAGGTACCACCCGCAACCCGAGGGAGGTTCAAAACAACCGTTATAATGGAGGTGTCAACAAATGACCGTTAAAATCACTCTGGCCTGCACCGAGTGCAAGCAGCGCAACTACAACACCACGAAGAACAAGAAGAACAACCCCGATCGTCTCGAGATGAAGAAGTATTGCCGTTTCTGCAAGAAGCACACCGTTCATCGCGAAACCAAGTAAGAAAGGCGGACGCATCATGGCAGACAAAACCGAGAACAAGCCGGGCTTTGTGGCCAGAGCAAAGGCCGCTGTGAAGAACTTCTTTGGCAAGTGTGCCAAGTTCTTCCGCGACACCAAGAGCGAGCTGAAGAAGGTGGTGTGGCCGTCCAAAGAGGACGTTAAGACCAACACCGTCGTCGTGCTCGTGACCGTCGCCATCGCAGCGGTCGTGATGATCCTGCTGGATGCCATCTTCGGCGGCATCCTGGGCTTGATCATCGGCGCCTGAGAATCATCTTGAAACGGAGGGCAGACCAAAATGGAAGAACAATCCAATGAGGCACTTTGGTATGTAGTGCATACCTATTCCGGCTATGAGAACAAGGTCGCGAACGACCTGCAGACCATGGTGGAGAACCGTCATCTGCAGGATCTGATCTGCGATATCAAAGTTCCCGTCGAGATGGTTCCCGAAATTGACAAGAACGGCAAGCAGAAGATGGTGGAGCACAAGCTCTTCCCCGGCTACGTTCTGGTCAAAATGGTGATGAACGACGATACCTGGTACGTGGTGCGCAATACGCGCGGCTGCACCGGCTTCGTCGGCCCCGCATCCAAGCCCGTTCCCCTCTCTGCTGAAGAAGTAGAGAAGATGGGCGTGGAAAAGGCTGCACCTCTGGCAGTCGACTTCAACGTCGGCGACACCGTGCAGATCACCGCCGGTCCTCTGGAAGGCTTTATGGGCCTTGTGGAGGAGATCGATACCGAGAACTTCAAAGTGAAGCTCAAGGTCAACATGTTCGGCCGCGAGACCCCCGCAGAGGTGGAGATCGGTCAGGTCGAGCTGCCGTAACCAACCGGCACAAATCGTTTACCAAGGTAAGACCGCAGTGCGGTTCTTATAGAGCGTGTGCACTGTGCACATGCTCGTGGGAGGCACGGAGACACCGTGCCGCAACTCACCACAGATTTTTGGAGGTGCATTTATTATGGCACAGAAAGTTACTGGCTACATTAAGCTGCAGATCGAGGCCGGCAAGGCAACTCCGGCTCCCCCTGTTGGCCCTGCTCTGGGTCAGAAGGGTGTCAACATCATGGCATTCACCAAGGAGTTCAACGAGCGTACCAAGAACCAGATGGGTTATGTGATCCCCGTCGTCATCACTGTGTATGCTGACCGCTCCTTCAGCTTCATCACCAAGACTCCTCCGGCAGCCGTTCTGATCAAGAAGGCAGCTGGCATCAACACCGCTTCCGGCAAGCCCAACAAGGAAAAGGTTGCTTCTCTGACCGCCGCTCAGGTGGAAGAGATTGCCAAGACCAAGATGCCCGACCTGAACGCTGCTTCTCTGGAAGCTGCATGCAGCATGGTTCGCGGCACCTGCCGTTCCATGGGTGTCACCGTCGAGGGCTGAGACATAAACAGTGGGAGGGCATAAAACTGCCCGCATGACCACACAGGAGGATATACAATGAAACATGGCAAGCACTATGTCGACGCTGCAAAGCTGGTCGATTCTACTAAGGCATATGATGTGAACGAGGCTCTGGAGCTGGCTTGCAAGACCGCTTCTGCCAAGTTCGACGAGACCGTTGAGCTGCACGTCCGTCTGGGCGTTGACGGCCGTCACGCTGACCAGCAGGTCCGCGGCGCTGTCGTTCTGCCCAACGGCACCGGCAAGACCGTCCGCGTCTGCGCAATCGCCAAGGGTCCCGCAGCTGCCGCTGCTGAGGCTGCTGGCGCTGATATCGTCGGTGATGACGAGCTGATCGCAAAGATCGCCGGCGGCTTCATGGATTTCGACGTTGTCGTGACCACTCCCGATATGATGGGCCGCGTTGGCCGTCTCGGTAAGGTCCTGGGCCCCCGCGGCCTGATGCCGAACCCCAAGGCCGGCACCGTTGCTCCCGACCTGGGCAAGGCTGTTTCCGAGGCCAAGGCTGGTAAGATCGAGTACCGTCTGGACAAGCAGAACATCATCCATGTGCCCGTGGGCAAGGCTTCTTTCGGTGCAGAGAAGCTGTACACCAACCTGGACACTGTGATGGAGGCTATTGCCAAGGCAAAGCCCGCTGCAGCAAAGGGTACCTACTTCAAGAGCGCTACCATCGCCACCACCATGGGCCCTGGCATCCGTCTGAACACCCTGAAGTACGGTGTCTGATTTGAAGTTCTGATCGTTTTTCTGCCGTTCGTATGGGCGGCAGAAAAATTTTGTCAGAAAATTTCAAAAAAGACTTGACAACTCCGCACGTTTGCGGTAGAATAATCATGCTGTTTTTGAGACAGCAGGTACTGGAGTCCAGTGTAAGGCTATGCCGCCTGCCGAGAAACGTGCGTAAAGTTGTTTTATGCCTCTTTCTCGGCCAAGTGCGGGAAAGAGGCTTTTTTCATACTTGCTCCGGTTTTCGATACAAGTTTTTGAAACGAGGTGAAACCGAATGCCCAGTGCAAAGATTCTTTCTGAAAAGCAGGCTTATGTCGCTGATCTGAAGGCAAAGTTTGAGAGTGCGGTTTCCGGCTGCGTCGTCGCTTACGGCGGCATTAACGTCGAGAACGACACCAAGCTCCGTAAGGAGCTGCGTGAGGCAGGCGTCGATTACATGGTCGTGAAGAACACCATGCTGCGTCTGGCTGTCAAGGGTACCTCTCTGGAGGGCCTGGCTGAGCAGTTCAAGGGCGATACCGCTATCGCTTTTGCTCACGAAGCGGATCCCATGTCCGCTGCCCGCATCCTGTGCAAGTATCAGGATGGCGATAAGTCCAAGAAGTTCGTCGTGAAGGCTGGCTTCATGGAAGGCAAGGTCATGGACGCTGCCGAGACCAACGCAATCGCAAAGCTGCCCAACCGCGAAGGCATGCTGTCCATGTTCGCAGGCGCCCTCACCAGCACTCTGTCTGGTCTGGCCGTTGCAATGCAGGCTTATGCCGACAAGCAGGAGGAGCCTGCAGCCTGATTGCTGCATGACCGCTGCTTAAACAAAACAAGAAACTAACAAACAAAACCATTGATATTGGAGGGTTACTACTATGGCTTCTGAGAAGATTACTGCCATCATCGACTCCGTTAAGGAGCTGTCCGTTCTGGAGCTGAAGGAACTGATCGACGCTTACTGCGAAGAGTTCGGTGTTTCCGCTGTTGCTGCTGCTGCTCCCGCTGCTGCTGGCGCTGCTGCTGCCGCTGAGGAAGAGAAGACCGAGTTCGACGTCATCCTGGCTGAGGCTGGCGCTACCAAGATGCAGGTCATCAAGCTGGTGAAGGAGATCACCGGTCTGGGCCTGAAGGAAGCTAAGGCTATCGTCGATGGCGCTCCCAAGGCTGTCAAGGAGAAGGTCTCCAAGGCTGAGGCTGAGGACATCCAGAAGAAGCTGACCGAGGCTGGCGCTAAGGTCGAGGTCAAGTAATTGAACCTCTTCTGAGAGTCGTTCATTCTTGAACAATGAGGTGCCCGTACCGAAAGGTGCGGGCATCTTTTTTTGTTGTGCAAAATTATTAGCAGCCTCGCCCTCTCCGTCATTGCTGACGCAATGCCACCTCTCCCAAAGAGAGAGGCCTTGGCATGGCGGCAAAGTTTCCGGCTCAAGTGCAAAGTGTGCGGGAGAGCTGCCGAACAAAGTGAGGCTAAGATGGCGAGCCCGTGATCCAAATGCAATTCGCCTTTTCTGCATTCAAAAACTATGCTATACTATCCTCAACAGGAGGAACGGCAGAGCCTTTGTCCCCTCTGCCGCAAAAAGAGAGTTTATGGAACACCGCAACTGGAACAAAAACAACATCCGCACTTCCCTTTTGGGTTACGGCTGTATGCGTTTTCCCACCAAAGCCGACGGCACCATTGACGAAGAGCGCGCCGAAGCTTTGCTGAACACCGCTAAGGCCGCCGGTGTCAACTACTTCGATACTGCCTATCCCTATCACAACGGCCAGAGTGAGCCGTTTGTGGGCCGCGTGATCGCCAAATGGGACCGCAGCAGCTTTTATCTTGCCACCAAAATGCCGCTGTGGAAATGCAAAAGCCTGGACGATGCCAAGCGCATTTTTGAAGAGCAACTGCAGCGGCTGGGCGTGGACTACATCGACTTCTACCTGCTGCACTCCCTGCACAAGGCCCGGTACGAAAAGGCAAAAGCCATGGGCCTTGTGGACTGGCTGTGGCAGCAGAAGGCCGCAGGACGCATCCGGAACTTTGGGTTTTCCTGCCATGACAACTCTGCCGGATTTGAGTATATTCTGCGCGACCAACCGTGGGATTTCTGCCAGCTGCAATACAATTATCTGGACCGGGACGACCGTGCCGAGGAGATCAGCGGTGACCGGGGCTATCAGCTGACCGAAGAATGCGGCGTGCCGCTTATCATCATGGAGCCCATCAAGGGCGGCACGCTGGCATCCCTGCCTGCAGATGCCGCCGCACCGCTGCACGCCCTGCGTCCGGATGCCACCGATGCCTCCTGGGCGCTGCGCTGGGTGGGCAGCCACAAAAACGTGCATGTGATCCTCTCCGGCATGAGTGCTGAGGATCAGCTGACCGACAACCTTGCCACCTTTGGCCATTTTGAACCGCTTTCCCCCGCCGAGAATGCCGCTGTGGAAAGCGTAGCCAAAGAGCTGCACCGCCGCATCAAGATTGGCTGCACCGGCTGCCGGTACTGTATGCCCTGCCCCATGGGGGTGGACATCCCGGACAATTTCAGCATCTGGAACAAGCTGGGCATGTTCGGCCAGAAGGATGCCATCAAAGCCCAGTGGACCACCTGCTTCCCGGACAGCGAAAAGGCCCTGCACTGTGTGCGCTGTGGTAAGTGCGAAGCCGTCTGCCCGCAGAAGCTGCCCATCCGCGATTCTCTGGCACAACTGCAAAAGGAGCTGGACGCACTGTAACTCCTTCCGTCATCGCTGCGCGATGCCACCTCCCTCAAAGAGGGAGGCTTTAAGGCCCCATCTCTGAGGGGGCTGTCGCCGCAGGCGGCTGGGGGAGTTTCATAACAAAAAAGACCGTCACACGTTTTTCGTGCAACGGTCTTTTTTATGCAGTTCTTACCACAGCCGGATGACCTTGATCACACTTTCAGCCTTATCGCGGGCCAGCTCCAGATGGTGCTGCAGGGAATCTGCAGCACTGTCCCAGTTGTCGGCCAGAGCGGCATCCAGAATTTCCAGATGTTCGTCACAGGTCTGCTCCTGATTGATCATGCTCACCTTGCCGGTCATGATGCGGAAGCGGGTGTTCAGACCGGTGATGCGGTCATACGCCGAACGCAGGTACTTGTTGGGCAAAGTGCTCATGAGCAGTTCGTGGAACTCATCGTCCGACTCGCAGAAGTCGGTGATGCTGTCCGGGTGATGCATCAACTCGGCAAATGTCTCCAGCTGTTCCCGCGGGATGCCGCTGCCATAAGTACGCAGGGCGTAAGGCTCCACCAGCAGGCGCATCTCGAACATGCTGTGCACGTCCTCCTCGGTGATGCCGGAAACCATCAGGCCCTTCTTGGGCAGAATGGTGATCAGGCCTTCCTGCTCCAAGCGGCCAAGAGCATCCCGCATGGGGGTGCGGCTGATGTTGCCCATCTCGGCACAAAGCTTCTGCTCGTTCAAAAACTCGTTGGGCCGGTACTCGCAGTTCAGGATCTTGGTCTTAAGGTACTGGTATGCCTGCAGCTTCAGGCTCGTTTTGGTCTGCGACTCCATTTCTTTCATGTTCTGCACAACTCCTATTCCCTTTTCCCTTGCAAAGAAAAAGGTTCTTCTCCTATAATACTCTGGGGCGCATGCTTTCTAACTTCAAAGCATCTTGTATTCTTGCTGCAATCCAAGTAGTATTCCAGTTCTATTATTTCATAATAGGGCAATTATTACAATACTTTTTTGTGAACTTTAGCGCGTTTTATGTTTTATCTAATTTTTATGTCTCATTTTTGCCAAAATTAACAAGTTTTTTTGTGCTTGTAGCCAATGCCGCTTCTTTTGGCCCGGTTCTTTTGCATCCAATGCAAAAATATGCTACAATGTAAAAAATATTGAAAAGGGTGTGGATCTCTCTTATGGCACGAAGCGACGGCTACAATACCAAGACCCGTCAACTGATTTTAGATTATCTCATCAACAACCGGCAGCACGCGGTGAGTGCTTCCAACATTCTGGAGCATCTGGAAGAGCAGGGCGCAAGCCCCAACCCCACCACGGTGTACCGCTATCTGGACAAGCTGGCCGGGGAGCAGCGCATCATGAAATACGTTGCCGACAAGGGCGAAAAAGCCGTATTCCAGTACGTGGACGAGGGCCGCCACTGCCGGGAGCATCTGCACCTCAAATGCGTGCAGTGCGGGCGCATCTATCATCTGGACTGCCACTTCATGGACGAGGTGCGCGCCCACCTGATGGCAGAGCATGGCTTTACCCTGCAGTGCGAGGGCAGCGTTCTGTATGGTTTGTGCCGCCACTGCGCCCAAAAAGAGGAACAGTCCGACTCTGATGGTCAAACCGCACAAAAATGCGCCTGCTGTGTTGACACGGGCAAAAAGCCGTGATACAATGCATGCAAGAAAAAAGCGTTGACCGGGAAAAGTAAGGTTTCAATGTCCTCTTTCAGAGAGTGCGGGTAGGTGGAAGCCGCGCAGAGAGCGAAACCCGAACGAACACCCGTGAGCTTCCCCCTAAACCTGTTTGTGCAGCAGTAGGGGCCGACGTGCGCCGCTCGTTATCGCGGCAGTGCTTTCAACGGGGAGAGCGCACAAAAGTGACTGGCATGGTTTTATGCCGGTAATTTAGGTGGCACCACGGATACGGCAGCATATTCGTCCTAGCGATTGGGATGAATGAGCTGCCGTATTTTTTATTTAAAAAGAGGGGTAAGAAATATGTGTTGTGTTATGGGCTATACCGGGCACGATCTGAGTGCCGCCAAATTCAAGGAATACCTGCTGCGCACGGTCATGCGCGGCCCGGACGACCAACGTGTGGTGGAAGGGCCTTTTGGTCTGATGGGCTTTGGCCGCCTTGCCATCATGGGCCTGACGCCGGAAGGCATGCAGCCGTTCTACCGCGGTGCCGACTGTGTGGTGTGCAACGGCGAGCTGTACGGCTTCCGCTTTGAGAAAGAGATCCTCAAGCGCCGCGGCTACAAGTTCCAGTCGGACTGCGACTGCGAGATCCTGCTGCCGCTGTACTATGAGTACGGTCTGGATATGTTCCGCCACATGGACTCCGAGTTCGCGCTTATCATGTACGATTCCCGCAAGGACCGGCTCATCGCCGCCCGCGACCCCATCGGCATCCGTCCGCTGTTCTACGGCTACTCCAAGTCCAGCCACCAGATCGCATTCGCCTCCGAGATGCAGAACCTCATTGGCTGGTGCGACGACATCCGGCCCTTCCCCATTGGCAGCTACTACTGCGATGGCCGCTTCGTCCGCTATGAGGACATTGCCGATGTGCCCGCCCCCATGCAGGACGACATGGACACTGTGCTGCGGAACATCCGCGAAAAGCTGATCGCAGGCGTAGAGAAGCGTCTGGACGCAGATGCCCCTGTGGGCTTCCTGCTCTCCGGCGGTCTGGATTCCTCGCTGGTGTGCTCCATTGCCACCAAGAAGCTTGGCAAGCCCATCCGCACCTTTGCCATTGGCATGGACACCGATGCCATTGATCTGAAATATGCGCGCCAGACCGCAGAATATCTGGGCAGTGAGCACCACGAGATCATCATCAACCGGGATATGGTCATCAACAGTCTGGAAGAGGTCATCCGCCTGCTGGGCACCTGGGACATCACCACCATCCGCGCCAGCATGGGCATGTACCTGCTGTGCAAGGCCATCCACGAGCAAACCGATGTCCGCGTGCTGCTGACCGGCGAGATTTCCGATGAGCTGTTCGGCTACAAGTACACCGACTACGCCCCCACCGCCGATGCCTTCCAGCAGGAGAGCCAGAAGCGCATCCGCGAGCTGTACATGTACGATGTGCTGCGCGCCGACCGCTGCATCTCCTCCAACAGCATCGAGGCCCGCGTGCCCTTTGGTGATCTGGATTTTGTGCGTTACGTCATGGCCATTGACCCGGAAAAGAAGCTGAACAGCTACGGCAAGGGCAAGTATCTGCTGCGCAAGGCCTTTGAGGGCGATTGGCTGCCGCCGGAGATCCTGTGGCGCGAAAAGGCCGCCTTCTCGGATGCTGTAGGCCACAGCATGGTGGACGACATCAAAGAGTATGCCGAAAGCCTTTACACCGACGAGGAGTTCCAGCTGCGCCGGGCAAACTATTCGGCCCACTGCATGCCGTTCACCAAGGAAAGCCTGTTTTACCGCGAAATTTTCGAGAAGTACTACCACGACCAGAGCCGCACCATCGTGGGCTTCTGGATGCCCAACAAGGCATGGCCGAACTGCAACGTCAACGACCCTTCGGCCCGTGTGCTGGCAAACTATGGTGCTTCCGGCGTGTAACGCCAGACCATTTTGAATGCGCTTTGCTTTGCTTTGCGCATGAATAGCGGAAAGAATATTCTATAATTTGTAGATCGGGAAAATCTGCGGATTTTCCCGATCTACTTTTTCACGAGAGGGAACCCTCTCCGTCACCTGCGGTGACACCTCTCCCAAAGGGAGAGGCTCTGGCGAAACTGGAAACCTTGCCGCCATGCCAAGGGCTCTCCCTTTGGGAGAGCTGCCGAGCGAAGCGAGGCTGAGAGGGCTAGCTCTTCCCCCGCTGCGCCGCCGCTTCCATAGGAAGCAGGCGCGGCATCCGCTCCTTGCCGTCCAATCTCCATCTGTGAAAATGCAATGCCGGGCGGTCCGCAGACCGCCCGGCATTGCTCTATTAAAACTATTTTTCCGCTATTCATGCCCAAAGCGCACGCGGCGGGCATTCTAAATTGTTGTGTTACATCCTGATTTTTTGTGCCGCCCGGGCAATGGACGCAAGCAGAGCCACCAGCCGCTTTTCGTCCATCTGGCCGCAGTAGCTGGTGAAGGTGTAGTAGCAGCCCTGCACGCAGAAGGAAAGCACGATCTTACGCACCACATCGGCATCAAACGAGGGGTCGCTCTCCGAGATGCATTTGCTCATTGCAGCTTCCACGCGGTTGATGAACAGTCCCTGACGGGAGCCGGAAAACAGAATGCCGATCTCGGTCTGATTCCGGGTAAACGCCCGGAACATTTCCCGAGTCAGCCACTCGGTGCGCTCGCTTACATCACGGGCGGTCAGCTGCGGCAGGCTTTCCACCACCACCTCCACCATTTCGTCCTCCATGGCGTTGGCCAGCGCATAGATATCCTGATAATGCGCATAAAAGGTGGACTTATTGATGCAGGCCAGATCGCACAGTTCCTTGACCTTGATCTTTTCCAGCGGTTTCTGCGCCCGCAGCTCCATGAATGCCTGCTTGATGGCACGCTCCGTTTTTTCAATGCGAATATCCAGAAAACCCACCTCTTTTGCTTTTTCGTTGATTATCCAACCATTTTCCTGTTTTGCGGATAGACAAGGCCCTCAGCCTTTTTTATACTGGGTTTATCCCCATCCGCATCACTCCTTGCGGTACAGGATGCCTTTTTCTTCCAGCTCTTTTTTGATGCGCTCAAAGCTCCCGGCATCCGGGCAGTGCAGGGTGTGCAGATGCACGCCGCCGGTCATGCGGCTCAAAAGCGCTTCCGGCGTGTCCTTGGCCTGCTGGATGAAGTTGTCCACATCGTAGCGGCTGGCAAGGTTCAGGTTGCCGCGCAGCTCGCCATACAGGCTGTTCTCCACGGCCACATCCACCACGATGCCGCCCTGATCCACCACGGTGTACAGCTCGGTGCGCATCTCGTCCTCGGTGCTGTGCACGCAGGCCAGAATGGCGGTATAGCCTTTTTCCGCCGGGTGCAGCTGATAGCCCCGGGGCGTTGCATCGATCTGCGCACCGCCTGCCCGCAGCAGAGCCACATCCCCCACCACGATCTGGCGCGAGACCCCCAGCAAAGCCGCCAGTGCGCTGGCACTGACCGGCGCTTCGGCCCCGCTGAGCCGTTTCAGAATGGATTCTCTGCGCTGCGCTGCATTCATGGTTTTCAAAGCTTCCTTTCCGCTTTACGGTATTATGCTCTTATTGTAGCAAAAGACGGCGGATCATGCAAGAATGCGTTTACTTTTCCAGCTGCAGGATGGTAGCATAATTGGAGGGCAGCTGCACTTTCATGCGGCCCCACTCCATGCTGGTCAGAACGGGCTGTGCGCCCACCGTGTCGGCCAACAGGTCCTTTGCAGAGGATGCCTCCACCGGCAGCTGGAATTCCAGCTGTGCGGGGCTGTCGCCGTTGTTCAGCACCACGACGCAGGCCTTTCCATCCAGCACCCGGGCAAAGGCATAGCACTGGGTGGTGAGCTGCAGCTCTTTCACCTCGCCGTCGGTCAGCTCCGGCAGCTCCGCCTTCAGTCTGCCCAGTGCGGCATACACGCTGGTGACAGGGTTGGTGATCTCAGCATCCTTGAAGTCGGAAAGTTCCAGGCAGGGACGCAGCGGCCAGTCGCTTCCCCACTCTTTTTTGCCTTCAATGCCAAATTCTGAGCCATAATAGATGGACGGAATGCCCCAAAGCGTATATACTAGAATTGCAATGTGGCGGATGTGCTCCCGGTTGCGCAGCTTGTTGGGCAGGCGCTCCACATCGTGGTTGTCCGAGAACAGATACAGCCGGGTATCGTGGCACAGGCCCTGCAGACGGCGCATGGTGTGGGCGATCTCGAAATAGTTGTGGTCGTTGTGGCCGCTCCACAGGCCCTTGTGCAGCTCGTAGTTCGTGACCGAGTGCAGCATCTCCGGGTTTGCCCAGCGGCTGTAATCGCCGTGGATCACCTCGCCCATGAGCCAGAACTCTGGCTTTACCTCGTTGGCAAGGCGGCGCAGACCGCGCATAAAGTCAAAGTCCAGCACATCGGCTGCGTCCAGACGGATGCCGTCAATGTCAAATTCATCCACCCAGAAGCGGATGGTATCGTAGTGGTAGTTCTGCACCTCCGGGTTGCGCTGGTTCAGCTTGACCAGCAGATTGAAGCCGCCCCAGTTTCCGTAGGAAAAGCCGTCGTTGTACTCGTTGTTGCCCCAGAAATTCACATCGCAGAACCAGTCCTTATAGCGGGCGTTCTCGCGGTTTGCCTTCAGGTCCTGAAACGCAAAGAAATCGCGGCCCACATGGTTGAACACGCCGTCCACGATCACCTTCTGGCCCCGGGCATGGCACCGGGCCACAAAGTCCTTGAACTCTGCGTTCGTGCCAAGGCGGCGGTCTACCAGCCGGTAATCGATGGTGTCGTAGCCATGGGAACCGCTCTCGAACAGCGGGCCGATATAAATGGCCGTGCAGCCGATGTCCGCTGCGTGCTCAGCCCATGCGTTCAGTTTATTAAACGCGCCGGGCACCGCCTGCCCATCGTTCTCGTGTGCGCAGCCGCACAGCCCCAGAGGATAGATGTGATAAAATACCGCGTTGTCATACCAAGCCATTGTTCATACCGCTCCCATACAAAAAAATCAGCCTCCGCCCACTGCGGCGGCAGGAATAGTATAGCACAGAATCTGTAAAACATGTTAATTTTTGCTGATTTTTGTCAATAATCTACAAGAATATCAGCCACTATGTCCCATTTCGTCTTGTTTTTATTGGATATATTGCCCAAACACCTGTGTCACATGCAGTGCCGCCGGGCGCTGCCTATCATAGAATGTAAGGAGATCTTTGCATGAATTACCCCGCCATTCCCCGTGAATTCTTCAATGGAGACTGCTTTGATGCCTACCGCATCCTTGGTGCGCATCCCTGCTCTGACAACGGCACCGAAGGGTGGCGCTTTGCGGTGTGGGCCCCCGGTGCCACGGCAGTGGAAGTCTGCGGCGGCTTCGACGGCTGGGAGGCAGGCGTGCCCATGGAAAAAGCCGATACCGGCGTGTGGAGCGCATTCGTCCCCGGCCTTGCAGAGGGCGACCTTTATAAATACCGGGTGCATGGTGCCGACGGCAGTGTGGTGATGCGCAGCGACCCCTACGCATTTTCCACCGAGCTGCGGCCGGGCACGGCCAGCCGCCTTGCAAAGCTGGACTTCCACTTTGACGACAGCGCATGGATGGAGCGCCGCGACAAATGCCGCAACCGCCCGCTGAACATCTACGAGATGCACGTTGGCAGCTGGCGGCACAAGCCCGGCAGCAAGCAGGAGGACGGCTCAGACGGCTGGTACAACTATGAGGAGCTGGCCAAGGAGCTGATTCCCTGGCTGCTGGACCATCACTTTACCCATGTGGAGCTGCTGCCGCTGGCAGAGCATCCCTTTGACGGCAGCTGGGGCTACCAGACCACCGGCTATTTTTCCGTCACCAGCCGCTACGGCACCCCCGCCCAGTTTGCCGGTTTCGTCAACGCCTGCCACCGCATGGGCATCGGCGTCATCATGGACTTTGTGCCGGTGCACTTTGCCGCCAACGCCGACGCTCTGGCAAAGTTTGACGGCACCTACCTCTACGAGTACGACAGCGATGTGGGCCACAGCGAGTGGGGCACCTGCAACTTCAATTACTATCGCCGGGAGGTGTGCAGCTTTTTGAACAGTGCCGCTGCTCTGTGGATGGACGTGTACCACTGCGACGGCATCCGCATGGACGCCATTTCCCGCGCGCTGTACTGGCAGGGAGACCCGAACCGCGGCGTGAACGAAGGGGCTGTGAACTTTCTGCGCAGCCTGAACCACGGCCTGAACGAGCGCTGGCCCACCGGCATCTACACCGCCGAGGACTCCACCAACTTCCTCAAGGTGACAGCTCCCACCCGCTACGACGGCGTGGGCTTCGACTACAAGTGGGATATGGGCTGGATGCATGATACGCTGGACTATTTTGCTACCCCCTTCGGTGAGCGGCCGAATGCCTACGGCAAGATCGTTTTCAGCATGCATTACTTCTACAACGAGCTGTATCTGCTGGCCTTGAGCCACGACGAGGTGGTGCACGGCAAAAAGACCATCATTGATAAGCTGTGGGGCACCTATGCGGAAAAATGCGCCCAGCTGCGCACCCTCTATTTTTATATGTACATGCACCCGGGCAAGAAGCTGAACTTCATGGGCAACGAGATGGGACACTTCCGGGAGTGGGACGAAAAGCGGGAGCTGGACTGGGATCTGCTGAAATATCCCTTCCACGATGCCTTCCAGAAATACTTTGCCCACCTGAGCCGGGTCTACTCCACCGAGCCCGCCCTCTACGATGGCGAGTACAACCCCGACTGCTTTGAGTGGGTGGCCTGCGAGAGCCGCAGCGAGGGTGTGTACGCATGGCTGCGCAAGGGACAGGGCCAGAGCCTGCTGTGCATCATGAACACGCAGGACCATGCCCACAAAAAATTCCCGCTGTATCTGCGCTTTCCCTGCAGTGCCGAGGAGGTGCTGAACACCGAATCCCCCGAGTGGGGCGGTGCACTGAAGGGCCGCCGCAAGACAAAGCTTCACACCACCGATGGCGGTGTGTTTGGTCGGGACTATACCCTTACAGTAGACCTGCCTGCCATGGGCAGCTGCCTGCTGCGCCTTGCGCCGGAGGCCCCGAACCCCGATGCGGCCCGCATCAGCGCCAACAAAGCCCTGAACGCAAAGCGCCGCGCTGCCCGCAGCACAAAGGCCGCAGCCAATTCCAACAAGTAATATTCGTTTTAAAATGTCCCGCCTGCGTTTAAAGCGGCGGGACATTTTGTTGTTTTCCGTGCACAGCGGCTGGACAGTGCAGATTTTGCTTGCTATACTGTAGCTGTGATATTCTGCAGCTGAGAGGTTTTTGGGATGAGTGGAATCGTTTCCCGTCTGTCTGTCCTTGGCAAGGTCTGGCTGGGCCTTGCTGCCGGGGCACTGGCGCTTATTGTATTCGGCCTTGCCGCACCGGGCAGCAGCCTGTTTTTCCCGCTGGTGAGCCTGTGGTGCAATGCAGCACTGTTTGCACTGGCGCTGCTGGTGCTGCGCCGGGCCGGTATAGAGCTGGACCTGTTCCACAAGGCGGTGCTGGTGGGCCTGTGGGCAGCGGCCGTGCTTTACTTTTACTGGACCCTCGGCAGCCGCACCTTCCTCTACCACTGGGACTACGTAAACTACATTCTAAAGCAGTATCATGCCGAAGCCGCCTTTGCCCAGAGCACAGGCGCAGGCTTCCGGTTTCTCCTCGATTCCATCACCGAGGACTATACGAATTTCATCACCCTGTTCACCGAGTTCCCGTTCTGCCTGAGCGGCAAGACCGGCGACGACTACGCATTCTGTCAGGTATTCAGCGTACTGCCCAGCCTGCTGGTGCTGCTGGCGGGCCTGACGGTCAAGGTGGGCCGGATGCTACGGGTAAAGAACCGGTTCTGGTATTTCCTCATCGGCTTTTCGTGGTGCGCTACCTTCCCGTTCGTGCGCATGTCGGCGGTGCTGGGCCAGCCGGACTGGTTCGGGCTGATCTTTGCCTTCATGCTCATGCTGCTCACACTGGACTACCGCTTTGACGGCATCGACCTGCCCCGCTATCTTCTGATCTTTGCCGCCACGGCGGGCATCATCCTCACCCGGCGCTGGTACTTATATTTTGTGGTGGGCTACTGCTTTGCCTACGTGCTGATGCTGGCAGTTTCCAGCATCCGGCTGGCAAAAGATGGCCAACCCAGCCGCGCTGTGCACCGCATGGTACGGCTGGTGGCGTTCGGCCTGTGTGCGGCCGGGGCCATGGTGCTGCTGCTTCTGCCCATGGTGCGCAAAATTTTAAGCTTTGACTACGCCGGGCGCTACTCTTACTACAACTTCGGCGGCATCACGCTGGAGCTGGCCGCACAGACGCTGCGCATCGGTTTGCTGAACTTCATCCTCATCGGAATAGGGCTGTGGTTTGCCGCAAAACGCCGTCTGCCTGCCCTGCCCTGCCTTGCAGGGACAGAGCTGCTGGTGAGCCTTGTGCTGTTTACCCGGGTACAGAACACCGGCTCCCACCAGATGCTGCTGTTCGTGCCTGGGTGGCTGCTGCTGTTCCTCGTTGGTTCCGCCGCACTGGCCGACGGCCTGAAAAAGCACACCGCCGTCAAGCTCTGCTACTGGGGCTTTACCATGGTGTTTGCGGTGTCCGTGCGCTGCTCGCCGCTGACCACCGTTGCTCTGCCGGGCTTTGTGGTGGATCATTTTCCCCTCAAGGCCGTGTCGGAATTCGTCCGGCTGGACAAGCTCACCTACGACCGCACCGATGCCGCCCAGATCCAGCGCGTGGACGACTGGATCGATGCCCACTGCGATGCGGAAAAGGGCGAGTTCGCCTACATGATCCCCCACGATATGCTGTACAACTCAGACATGTTCCAGTACGCCGCCCTGCCGGACATCCAGCTGCAGGGCAAGCTGGCCGCCGGCATCTCCATCCCGGGCACCCACGAGTTCCCGGTGCGGTTCTTCGAGGCAAAGTACGTGCTCACCGCAGAGCCGCTCCCCCAGACCTTTGTCAGCGGCGGTGAGCTTTCCGGCCGGTGGAATGCCCTCTTCTGCGCCGCGCGGGATGAGCACTTTACGCAGGCCGCCAGCTTTGACATGGGCAACGGCACCGTGTTCACCGTGTGGGAGCGCACCGAGCCTGCCGACCGGGCTGAGGTGGAATATTATCTGGATGCCTTCGCGCAGGAGGATGCCCTCTACCCCGAAATGTTCTCGCAGGTGGCGGAAGCCTGGCTTGCCGGACATGGACTTTGAATTGCAAACGCTTTGGATATAAAAGGAGTATTTCCCATGGAACAGAATGCAAACGCCCTGCCCAAGGTCACGCTGGGCCAATACAAGGGGCTGGAATTCACCCGCCGGGTGCGCCCGGTATCGGAAAAGGCCGTGGAGCTGGAGGCGGCGAACCTCACCCGCACCCACGCCCCCTTTGCACCGGTGGAAAAGTCCGCCGCGCGCGGGATGCGCGTCACGCTGGATTTTGAGGGCTTCATGGACGGCGCACCCATCCCGGAAAGCAAAATGGAAAATGTGACCGTGGTGCTGGGCACCGGTCAGCTGATGCCCGCCGCCGAGGATGCTGTGTACGGCCACAAAGCAGGCGAGAGCTTCCGATTCGATTTTACCTATCCCGCCGAGTTCCGGGTGCCGGAGCTTTCCGGCAAGACGGCGCAATTCGCCATCACCCTGCACACCGTGGAGCAAAAGCAGCCTGTACCGCTGGACGATGCCTTTGCCAAGACACTGGGCTTTGATACGGTGGATGCCCTGAAGGAGAGCATCCGCGAGAAAAAGCGCCGCTCCCACGAGGCCAACGCCGACCGAATTGCCGGAGCCGCCCTGCTGGGCATGGCCGGTGCCAACCTGACGGCGGAGCTGGATAACGCCATTCTGGACCAGAATGCCGACCATGACATGAACGCCCTGCGCGAACGGCTGCGCCGCAGCAAAATGACCATGGAGCTGTACTGCAAGGCAGGCCAGACCACACCGGACGAGGTGCGCGCCGCCTTCCGCCGGGATGCCGAGCGCAAGATGCGCAGCATCCTTGCGGTGCAGGCCATCGCCAAGGCCGAACAGATTACCGTGTCCAACGCAGAGGTGGATGCCGAGTACGTCCGCCTTTCCAAGCTGCACGATACCCCGGAAGCCGAGATCCGCAATGTGCTCAGCCGGGACGCTGTGGCCTCTGCCGTGACCACTCAGAAGGTGCAGCGTTTCCTGATCGACCACGCAAACATCACTTCGGTTGTGGAAAAGGAGTAAACTATGGGCTTTTTTACACGCACCGCGATGGATATGCTGATGAAAACTACCCATCCCGAGATCAACCGCCGCCAGTGCTGGAACCTGCATCCCCATCGCAAGCCCTGCACCGAGTGCAAGGATATCTGCCCCTATGGCGAACAGATCTTTACCCGCCCGAACCTTGTGAAGGACTGGGACCCCTGTACCGAGTGCGGCCTGTGTGTCTCTGCCTGCCGCAGCGGCTGCATCATCCCTTCGCCGGAGCAGGTGCAGCGGGACACCTCTGCCGCCGATACCGACAATGACACCATCTGGATCGGCTGCGAAAAGTCCACCCGCAAAAATTCCATGGTGCGCACCTGCATCTCTGCCCTCACATGGGAGACACTGGCCTACCTTGCCCTGAACAAAAAGATCGTGCTGGACCTGACCCCCTGCGGTGAATGTGAGAACGACCTGTGCGCCGCCCAGCTGCGCAAGGAGCTGACAAGGCTTGTGGATTTCTTTGGCCAGCCCATGTTCGAGGCACGGTTCACTCTGGCCTACGAGCCGGACGAAGCGCTCTACCACGTAAAGGAGCTAAGCCGCCGCGAAATGTTTGAGCAGGTGAGCCACGGCTCCAAAAGTGGCACCAAAAAGTTGCTGCAGATGCTGCCCGGCCTGCACAGCGAGGACGACGGCGGTGTGGATTTCCGCCTTTTGCTGCACCAGCGCACAAAGCAGCTGAAGGCATCCATGGAAACGCCGCTGAAGTACGGCTACTACCTGCCCAACTTTACCGATAAATGCTTTGGCTGCGGCAAGTGCGAAAAGGCCTGCCGCGCCGGTGCGCTGAAGCTGGAGGACCTGCCCGACGGCCAGACCCGCATCGTCATCACGCCGTGGAAGTGCAGCGAGTGCGAGGTGTGCGTGGCCTCCTGCTCCAACCATGGCATCGACGGCATGAAGCTGCGCCAGCTCACCACCCTTGGCCCGGTAAGTGTACACAAATGCACCAAGACCCTGTGCAAGGAATGCGGCAAGCCCATTGCGCCGGGCAGTGTGGATGGTGTGTGCACCGTGTGCCGCATCAAGGCCCGCACCAAAAAGCGGCAGGAAGAAGCCGCTGCCAAGGCAAAGCAGCTGCGTGAGGAACGCGAAGCCAAAAAGGCTGCAGAGGAAGCCGCCAAGGCAGCAGCCGAAGCCGGTGCCGACGCTGCTGAGACAGCTGTACAGACGGCTGCCGCCCCCGCAGAAACCGCTGCGGCCGCTGCCGTGCCTGCTGCGGCCGGTTCCGTGATCACAGCACTGACCCCGGAAAAAGCAGCCCCCGCCGCGCTGGACGAAACCCCTGCTGCCGCACCGGAAAACACCGCAGAAAAGGATGTGCCCGACACACCGAAAAACGATTGACGGCGCACAGATTCAATGCTATACTGACCATAAGACCACGCACCGTGGCCACCGACTGTTACAAAGGGGTAACGGAGCTATTTCCGTTACCCCTTTCTTATCCCAAAGCACGAAGCAAGCTTTTGCCAAGATCTTACGAAAGAAGGATTTTACTATGGCTCATTCCATCTCCCGCCGCCAGTTCCTGCAAGGCAGCGGCGCAGCCGCCCTTTCTGTGGCAGCGGCTGGTCTGCTGAGCAGCTGCGGCGGCTCCTCCGCTTCCAATGGCGGCAGCACCGGCGCTGCCGGCAGCAGCTCCACCTACACCGTGCTGTATTCCCGTCAGCCCGCCACCCTGAACTATCTGGTCTGCTCAGCTGACCCGGACCTTTACCACGGCACTCAGTGCATCGACACGCTGGTGGAGTACGACAACCGCGGCAAGATCCGGGAGGGCCTTGCCACTGCTTGGGAGTGGGATGCCGACAGCCTGACCTGGACGTTCCACCTGCGGGATGAGAACTGGGTGGACTGCAACGGCGAGGTGCTTGGCCCTGTGACCGCACAGGACTTTGTGGATGCGCTGGCCTATGTGCTGAACCCGGACTACGCTTCCTCCACTGCAAGCCTTGTCACCCCCTATGTGGCCGGTGCGGACGACTACTATAACTACTGCGTTTACCGCAACAACGCCAATAACGGCACCGTGGCCGAGGACGGCACCACCTACGCCATTGATGCCAACGGCACCGTGACCGCTGCTGCCGCCGACGGCACCACCACCGAATACCCGGCTGTGGATTTTTCCACTGTGGGCGTGAAGGCTGTGGACGACCACACCCTGACCTACACGTTGAACTTCGACTTTCCCGGCTTCCTCAGCCTGGTGAGCTATGCTCCCTACGAGCCTGCCTACGGCCCGCTGCTGGAGGAGTTTGCCGACCAGTTCTGCACCAGTGCCGAGACCGCCTGCAGCTGCGGCGCGTTCTATCTGGCCGAGTACACCCCGCTGGAAAACTGGGTGATGAAGAAGAACCCCGAAAACTACGATGCCGACAGCGTTTACATCGACACGGTGCGCTACATCTACAATCAGGAAGAGCTGATCAGCGGCCCGGAGATGGTCAAGCGCGGCGAGATCGATCAGGCTACTATCAGCTCCGACATTCTGGACAGCTGGCTGGCCGACGACACCACCAAGGACATGGTTTCCATGGAGCGCCCGGAAACCGGCAAGAGCTACTTCTACATCTTCAACTTCCTGCCCTACCGCCACGAATTTTCCAACTGGACCGTGACCGGCGTGGATGCCCAGTACGAGCCGGACAATTGGGCCAAGGCCATCAACTCCACCAACTTCCGCAGGGCTTTCCTGTATGCCATCAATCCGTCTGTGACGCTGGCCGTCACCGCGCCGGAAGGCTACGATAACTACAAGCTGCACACCATCACTCCGCCGTCCTTCTGTGCCAACAGCAAAGGCGTGGATTATACTGAATGCGGCGGCCTTGCAAACCTCTCCGACTTCTTTGACGAAGCCAAGGCCAAAGAGTACCGTGATGCCGCCGTGGAAGAGCTGACTGCCGCCGGTGTCACCTTCCCCATCAAGATCCAGTATCCGTACAACCCCGCTGTGGTGGACTGGGACAAGCAGTGTCAGGTGTTCAAGCAGCAGGTGGAAGCCGTGCTGAACGACGGCTTTGACTTCATCAGCATCATCATCACGCAGGGTCCGTCCGACAATTTCCTGAACGCGGTGCGCCGGGTGGGTGCCTACCAGCTGATGTCCTACTACTGGGGTGCCGATTACTCCGACCCCGAGACCGAGGTGTACCCCTTCTATCAGGAAGCCGGCGACCGCGGCACCTGCTACAGCTTCCTGCGCACCGGCGTGGAGGACGGCATCGTGACCGGCGAGACCGCTGACCTCGTGATGCAGTACATGTCCATGGTGGAGAACGCCAAGACCATCACCGAGGATCTGGACGCCCGGTACGAAGCCTTTGCGGATGCCGAAGCTTTTCTGATCGAGAATGCACTGGTCATCCCGCTGGGGATGCCGGTGCCGCCCTACATTGCCACCCGTCTGAACCTGTGGGAGGGCCAGTACGCGCCCACAGGCCTTTCCACCAACCGTCTGAAGGGCGTGCACATCCTCGACCATTACGTTTCCATGGAGGAGTATAACGCCAACCGGGATGCGCGGTAAAAACTGAATCGGAAACTCCCCCAGTCTGCTGCGCAGACAGCCCCCTCTGGGATGGGGCCTCTGGCGAAACCGGAAACTTTCCCGTCATGCCAAGGGCTCCCTCCCCGAGGGAGCTGGCTTTGCGCAGCAAAGGCTGAGGGAGTTTTTGTTTGCTCCTCATTTTTCCCGCAAAAACTCACAAATCACTTTCCAAACGTAAGATTTTGCGTTATTCTATACTTATCTGTATTTATAAAGAAAAGAGAGGTGCACGGCTATGGTGCAATATCTCGCAAAACGCATCGGGCGCTCCATTCTGACCCTGTTCGTCATTGTGACGCTGGTGTTCTGCCTGCTGCGGCTCATGCCGGTGGAAGGCTACTTTGCAAACTACGAAAAAATGACCGAGGCACAGATTCAGGCCGGGCTGCAGTCCATGGGCCTGCTGGACCCGCTGCCGGTGCAGATCGGCCATTTCTGGCGGGATGCGCTGCACGGTGATCTGGGCGTGAGCCACATTTATAAGCTCAACGCTCCCGTGACCAGGATCCTTGCCCAGAAGCTGCCCATTTCCATCGAAATGGGTGTGCTGGCCATGCTGCTGAGCCTTGTGCTGGGCATCCCGCTGGGCCTTGTCATGGGCCGTTATAAGGGCCGCTGGCCGGATAAGCTGGGCACGGCATTCATCGTGCTCATTCAGGCGGTGCCTGCGGCAGTGTACTTTTTGTATATCCAGATGTACGGCACCACCGCCATGGGCGTGGGCCTGCTGTTCGATGCCGCCAACTGGCGCTATTGGGTGCTGCCGGTGTGCAGCATGAGCCTTGCAAACCTTGCGTTCTACGCCATGTGGCTGCGCCGCTATATGGTGGACGAGAGCAACAAGGACTACGTCAAGCTGGCCCGCGCCAAGGGCGTGAGCGAGAACAATATCGCCCTGCACCACGTATTCCGCAACGCCATGGTGCCGCTGGTGCAGTACATTCCCTCCGCATTCCTGAACACCGTCGTCGGCTCCATCTACATCGAAAGCCTGTACAGCATCCCGGGCATGGGCGGCCTGCTGGTCACCTGTGTGCAGCGCCACGACAATACCATGGTGCAGGGCATCGTGCTGCTGTACGCCTGCGTGGGCATCATCGGCTTGATTTTGGGCGATGTGCTCATGGTGCTCATTGACCCCCGCATCAACTTTGGCAAGAAAGAAGGTGGACGCTGATGCTCTCTTTTCTGAAACGCGAAAAATCGAAGCAGCTGGAGGATCAGCTGAATGCTGCTCAGGCACAGCGCCGCACCGGCTGGGAAAATCTGCCGGAGGATGAGCTGTTCACCCCCGCCGGGTTCAGTGAGGAACAGGCCGAAGCCACCGCCAGCTCCAACTACAGCTACTGGGGCAGCACCTTCCGTGCCTTTTTCAAGAACAAGTTCGCCGTGGCCCTGCTGATCGCGCTGGTGGTCGTGGTTGCCTTTGCCTTCATCCAGCCCCACCTGCCCGGTCAGGCAGACCCGAACCTGTGCGCCGTGGACCCTGTGACCGGCATCCAGTACCGCAACATCGCCCCCGGGCAGGACGGCTTTATCTGGGGTTCCAACTCCATTGGTCAGGACCTGTGGGCACGCATCTGGGCCGGTGCACGCACCAGTCTGACTATCGCCTTCTTCGTGGCCCTCATCGAAGCTGTGGTGGGCATTACCGCCGGTGTGCTGTGGGGCTATGTGCGCGGGCTGGACTTTGTGTTCACCGAGCTGTACAACATCTTCGATAACATTCCCACCGCCATCGTGCTGATCCTCATTTCCTATGTAGCCACCCCCAGCATCTGGACCATGGTCCTTGGCATGGCCATCAAGGGCTGGATCGAAATGGCACGCTTCATCCGCAACCAGATCCTCATCATCCGCGACCGGGATTATAATGTGGCTTCCCGCTGCATCGGCACGCCCACCACCCGCATCGTGCTGCGCAACCTGCTGCCCTACCTCGTCTCGGTCATCATGCTTCGCATGGCCCTCACCATCCCGGAAGCCATTGGCAACGAGGTGTTCATCACCTACATCGGTCTGGGCCTGTCCGTGGAGACCCCCTCGCTGGGCAACCTGGTCAACGACGGCCGCAAGGTGATGATGCAAGCCGGGCTGCGCTACCAGCTGCTGTACCCCACCCTCATCCTGAGCTTTGTTACCATTGCGTTCTATCTGATCGGCAACGCCTTCTCGGATGCTGCCGATCCGAAGAACCATCTACAATAAGGAGGGGATATCATGGAACACAACCAGCTCATTCTCTCCGCAAAAGATGTCAACATCCAGTTCAACCTGCGTGGAAAAGTGCTGCACGCCATCCGTGGCATCGATCTTGACCTCTATCAGGGCGAGGTGCTTGCCATCGTAGGCGAGAGCGGCTCCGGCAAGAGCGTTTTTACCAAGAGCTTCATGGGCCTGCTGGATGCCAACGGCTCCATTACCAGCGGCACCATTGATTACTACGGCATGGCGGACGGCAAGCCGCTGCGCCTTTCTGACCTCAGAACCGAAAAGGACTGGCTGCGGGTACGTGGCCGCGAGATCGCCATGGTCATGCAGGACCCCATGACCAGCCTGAACCCGCTGAAGACCATCGGGGCACAGATCATGGAAGCCGTTGCCCTGCATCAGGGCTTAAAGGGTGCTGCCGCCAAGGAAAAAACGCTGGAATACCTGCGGGATGTGGGCATCTCTGACCCGGAAAAGCGCTTTAAGCAGTACCCGCACGAGTTCTCCGGCGGCATGCGCCAGCGTGTGGTCATTGCCATTGCGGTGGCCTGCAGCCCCAAGATCCTGATCTGCGACGAGCCTACCACCGCACTGGACGTGACCATTCAAGCCCAGATTTTGCAGCTTTTGAAGGAAATGCGGTTCAAGTACGATCTGACCATCGTCATGATCACCCACGATCTGGGCGTTGTGGCAAACATTGCAGACCGCGTAGCTGTGATGTACGCAGGCGACATTGTGGAAATCGGCACTGCTGACGAAATTTATTACGATCCCCGCCACCCCTACACATGGGCGCTGCTTTCCAGTATGCCGCAGATGGGCGTGAAGGGCGAGGACCTGTTCAACATCGTGGGCACACCGCCAAACCTGTTTGCGGAAATTCGCGGCGATGCTTTTGCGCCCCGCAACCCGCAGGCGCTGAAGATCGATTTTGTCAAGCGCCCGCCTTACTTTGAGGTAACGCCCACCCACAAGGCCAAAACATGGCTGCTGGACCCCCGGGCACCCAAGATCGAGCCGCCTGCTGCGGTAAAAATGCTGCGAGAGGAGGGGCTGTAAGATGGAAAATGAACGCGAAGTTCTTTTGGAAGTGAACCACCTGAACGTAACCTACGGCTCCGGCAAAAAAGCATATGAAGCTGTGCAGGATGCCAACTTTAAAATTTATAAGGGCGAGACCTTCGGCCTTGTAGGCGAAAGCGGCAGCGGCAAAACTACCATTGGCCGGGCCATCCTGCGCATTCTGCCCACCTCGGGCGGCGAGATTCTTTATAAGGGCCAGAAGATCAACGGCAGAATTTCCCGCCAGCTGGACAGGCAGATCATCAAAGAGATCCAGATGATCTTTCAGGACCCGCAGTCCTCGCTGAACGAGCGCGCCAAGGTGAGCTACATCGTGGGCGAAGGCCTGCAGAACGTCCGGCCTGATCTTTCCACCGCCCAGCAGGAGGAAAAGGTGCGTCAGGCTCTGCTGGACGTGGGTCTGCTGCCGGAATTTGCCTCCCGCTTCCCGCACGAATTTTCCGGCGGACAGCGCCAGCGCATCGGCATTGCCCGGGCCCTGATCGTGGAGCCGGAGTTCATCGTTGCCGATGAGCCCATCAGCGCACTGGATATGTCCATCCGTGCACAGGTGCTGAACCTGCTGCGCCGCCTGCAGAAGGAACGCGGCATCACCTACCTGTTCATCGCCCACGATCTTTCCGTGATGCGCTACATCTCCGACCGCATCGCCGTCATCCACAAGGGCCGCATCGTGGAGCTGGCCGGGGCCGAAGAGTTGACAGCCCACGCCATCCACCCCTATACCCGCAGCCTGCTTTCCGCCATTCCCATGCCGGACCCCCGCCGGGAGCGGCAGAAAAAGCTGCTGGTGTACGACCCCGCCATGCACGACTACTCCAGAGAGGCCCCCCAGTGGCGCGAACTGCGGCCTGAGCATTTTGTACTGTGCAGCGCTGCCGAAGCCGAGCAGTGGCTGCCGCGCTGACCCCCAACATTTCGGGCTGAATCGTTGTTTTACGGCTCTTTTACGCAACATTCAAAGTTTATTTCTTGACATTCTCCGGCAGCTCCACTACAATAGAATCTGCATCATTGATTCTGATTTTTGAGTTATTAGCGTGTTCTGACCGGCGGCTTTCATCTTCTTTGCAAAGTTGTCGGCTTTTGGCAATGAAAAGAAGAAGAAAGAAAAGAGGACTTTATTCTATGACTACTGAACAGCGTGAACCGCTCTATGCGTCCACTGCGAAGCCCTGGCTGAAGTACTATGACCAGAAATACATCGACATGCCCCTGCCCAAGTGCAGCGCCTTTGAGTATCTCTGCCATCAGAACAAGAACCATCTGAGCGAGACCGCTCTGGAGTATTATGGCCGCAAATTCACCTTTGCAGACCTCTTTGTGAATGTCAAGAAAACCGCTGCCGCCTTCCGTGCTCTCGGCGTGAAAAAGGGCGACATCATCACCGTTGTCAGCGTGATGACCCCCGAGGTGATCTATGCCTTCTACGCTGTCGATATGATCGGCGCAACGCTGAATCTGGTGGACCCACGCTACAGCGTTGAGGGTATCCACGAGTACATCGAAGAGGTAGATTCCCGCCTGCTGATCTGCCTGAATGTGACCTATGAGCGCTGCCACAAGGCAGAAAAGCGCACCAATGTGGAGCGCGTTCTGGTCATCAGCCCCGCGGACTCTCTGCCGCTGCATCTGGCCGTCGGCTACAAGCTGACCAACCCCGATAAGAACCGCTACAAGTCCAATGTGATCCACTGGAAGGACTTTATTGCACAGGGCAAGGATCAGAGCATGAACGCCGAACCCTACGACCCGCAGCACGCCTGCGTGGTGGTGCACACCGGCGGCACCACCGGTTCACCCAAGGGCGTTATGCTGACCGACGACTGCTTTAACTCTCTGGCCCACGAATTCATCGCCCAGAGCAACCTGTTCTGCCGCGGCCAGAAGCTGATGAACGTCATGCCTCCGTTCATTGCCTACGGCTATGCCTGCGGCGTGCACATGCCGCTGGTCATGGGCCTGCACGTCGTCATCATCCCCAATCTGGACCCCGACAAGCTGGGCGCACTGATCTGGAAGCACAAGCCCGAGCACATGTTCGGCGTTCCGGCCCACTACCAGCAGATGGCAGCTTCTCCGCTGCTCAAGAAGAAGAAGGATCTCTCCTTCATCCGCAACTATGCCGCCGGCGGCGACTCGCTGCCGCTGGGCGCTGAGCTGACTGTGAACGAGTTCCTGAAGGCGCACAACGTGGAATATCCGTTGGCCAAGGGCTACGGCATGACCGAGGTCGCCTCTGCCGCTACCGTTGCCGCCGGCAACGTGACCAAGCCCGGCAGCGTGGGCATTCCCATGCTGAACACGGTGGTGTCCATTTTTGAGCCTGGCACCGAGACCGAACTGCCCATCGGTGAGCGCGGCGAGATCTGCATCTGCACCCCCACCGTCATGAAGGGCTACTACAATAAGCCCGAGGAGACCGACATGATCCTGCGCCGCCATGCAGACGGCCAGATCTGGGCACACACCGGCGATGTCGGCTACATGGACGAGGACGGCTTTGTGTATCTGGATTCCCGCATCAAGCGCATGATCATCCGTCACGACGGTTTCAAGGTGTTCCCGTCCATGATCGAGAACGTCATCAGCCGCCACCCGGCCGTGCATCAGTGCTCGGTGGTGGGCTGCACCGATAAGGACCATGTGCAGGGCCGCCTGCCCTTCGTCTACGTGGTGCTGGACCCGGAAGGCGACAAGAAAAAGCGCCAGATCGTGCGGGAACTGCGCCAGCTGTGCAATGAAGAGCTGCCGGAGTATGTGCAGCCGGTGGGCTACAAGTTCATCTCTGAAATGCCCTTTACCCCTGTTGGCAAGGTGGACTACCGCAAGCTGGAAGAAGAGATCACTCCCCGCGATTACTGATCCTGAACTTCACCCTGTAATTTTTCAGACACTGAGCTCTCCCGAAAGGGAGAGCTTTTTTGTATGGAAGAAATCGCAGAATACGGACACAGCGATGGCCGCAATTTTTTGAATTTTGTCAGTTGACAATTTTTACTTTCCATTTTATCATAGAGACAACAGCTGTGCCGCACAGGTGCAGTCATTCCAGAAAGAAGGAATTACAATGAAAAACAAAAAGTTTGCCAGCTTTCTGGCCGCAGCGGCAGCGCTTGTGCTGCTGGCCATGCCTGCATTTGCTGCCGACGAACAGACGGAGCTGCCTGCCGCCGAAGCAGCAGAGGTGCAGCAGGAGCAGACCGCAGCGCCTGCCGAGCAGGAGACCGCCCTGCCCGCCGATGCCCAGACAGCCGGCGAACCGGAGCAGCAGCTCACCTATGTGGCGCTGGGCGACAGCATCACCTCCGGTGTCGGCCTTGCCGATATGAAATACAACATCGCCCAGATCGGCTACGATCTGCAGCCGAACTTTGAGGGCTACCCTTCCCAATGCTACACCGCCCTTGTGGGCAAGGGCCTTGGGCTGGACCGCCAGCACGCCATCAATCTGGGCCTGCCCGGCCTGATGAGCCCTGACATGCTGGATATGGTGCAGAACAGCGCCATGCCCAAGATGAATCAGGCTTCCGGCGCATATTACGTCTACCCGGAATATCAGGAGTATCTGCGCAAGGCCGATATCATTTCCATCCAGATCGGCTCCAACGACGCGCTGGTGCCCTGCATCGTAGGTCTGGGCGAGGCCACCAACTGGAAGAGCGAGCAGCTTGCCGCACTGATGGTCAGCGGTGCCCTGCGTGATTTCAACTTCCAGAAGCTGGGGCTCTTCCTCGAAGCGCTGAACCGTATGACCCTTACCTTTGACGAAAGCCGCGCCACCAACCGCCTGCTGTTCCGCGGCATGGATGAGATCTGCGATCAGGCCTATACCAATGTGACCGCCAGCCTGCCGCAGATCGTGGCCAGTATCCGCGCACTGAACCCGGACGCAAAGATCGTGCTGCTGGGCTACACCAATCCCGTGCCGCTGCTGCCCGCATGGAACCGCTATTTCAGCAAATTGAACCGCTTTGCCAAAGACCTTGCCGCACAGGAAGGCCTGACCTATGTTGCCATTCCCCGTGCGCAGACCGCTGCCGACGGCCACCCCACCGTTAAGGGCCACCAGTACATTGCAAACCAGATTTTGAATGCTCTGAAGTGAGCTTTCCATCAAAAAAGCCTGTCTCATTTTACGAGACAGGCTTTTTTTGCGCTGTTCTGTTTTCAGCTCAGCCGGCCGCTTTCCACCGAAAAGCTGATATCTGCCGCAGCCATGGTAGACTTGCGGTGGGAGATCAACAGCACCGTTTTGTCTTTGCACTCGTCCCGGACGGCCTTGAGGATCACGCCCTCATTCAGGCTGTCCAGATTGGAGGTAGGCTCGTCCAGCAGCAGGAAGGGTGCATCATGCAGGAAGGCACGCGTCACGCCGATGCGCTGGCGCTCGCCGCCGGAAAGTGCACCGCCCAGCTCACCCACCAGGGTATCATAGCCCTTGGGCAGGCTGTGGATAAAGCCGTCCAGCGCAGCCTTTTTGCAGGCTGCTTCCACCTCTTCCCGGGTGGCATCCCGCTTTGCAATGCGGATGTTGTTCTCAATGGTATCGTCGAACAGCTCGGTCTCCTGCGTCACAAGGCTTTCCTGTTCGCGCAGGGCGGCGGTGTTCACGCGGCGGATATCCTCTGCGCCAAAGCGGATGCTGCCGCTGGATACATCCCAGAAGCGCATCAGCAGCCGCAGGAAGGTAGACTTTCCGCTGCCGGAGCGGCCGGTGATGCCCACGACCTTCTTTTCCGGAATGGTCAGGCTCAGGTCATGCAGCACCTCCTCATTGGCATAGGCAAAGTTCACATGCTCTGCCGCAGCACCTGCAAATGCGGTGTCTGTGCCGTCGGTCACATCGGCGGTGACGGGCTGTTCGTCCAGCAGGTCCAGCACGCGGTCTGCGCTGGCGAACACCTGCGTCAGGCTGGCACCAAGGTTTGCCAGCGCCACCACCGGGCCAAAGGAGCTGAGGGCTGAAAGGGTGCACACCAGTACGCCCTCCACGTCCATTTTACCGTTCTGGTAAAGGTTCAGGCTCACACCCAGCACGGCCAGCACCGTGAGCAGGATCAAGGTGTTCGTGATGGCCACGGTCAGGCCCTCGCGGTATTTCATCGCCTTCTGCTTTTCGCCCAGCATCTCACTGTGGGCCGTGATGCCCTCGGCGCGGGCTGCGGTGTCCTGATACTGCAGGGTGTCCTTCAGGCCGCGCAGGCTTTCCAGCACATAGCTGTTGGTATCGGCCAGTGCCTGACGGTACTCCCGGGCGGCACGGTCGCCGCGCTTTGCGCTCCACACCGGCAGGGCCACGCCCACCAGCAGATAGCCCGCCAGCAGCACCAGCGCAGGCAGGATGTGCCAGCTGCCCACAAAGCCCGTCATGCCGATGACGCAGATGCACGCGATGCAGATGGGCGAAATGGTGTGGGCATAGAACACCTCCAGCGCTTCGATATCGGCCGTGATGAGCGAGATCAGGTCACCGCGGTCACGGCCTTCCAGCTTTGCCGGGGTCAGACGGCGCAAGGCACCGAACACCTTATCGCGGATCAGGGCCAGCAGCTTGAAGGCGATATAGTGATTGGACGCCTGCTCTGCGTAACGCAGAACGCCGCGCAGCAGGGCAAACACCAGAATACATGCAAAGGCTGTGCTCACGGTTTTGAGCGGACTGGCAAGGCCCAGCGCACGCAGGATGCCAAAACCGCCGAAGATGGTAATGAAGGTGGCGCAGAAATGGCCTGCCACCCCCATCACGATCGCTGCCAGCATAACGGGCAGCATGGGCTTTACCAGCACGATCAGCCGTCTCACAATGGCAAAGGGGCTGCGATGATTGCTCTTGTTCATGCTCAGGCATCCTCCTCTTCCAGTGTTTCCAGCTGCCGCTGTGCCAGATACAGGCGGCTGTAAGCCCCCTGCTTTGCCAGCAGCTCGGCGTGTGTGCCCTGCTCGATCACACGGCCATTGCTCATTGCATAGATGCAGTCGCTGTGCACCACGTTTGCCAGACGGTGGGAGATCAGGATGATCGTCTTTTTTCCGGCCAGACTGTGGATGGCCTGCATGATATCGTTCTCGCTCTCGGCATCCACATTGGAAGTGGCTTCGTCAAACAGGTAGATGGGCGTATCATGCAGCAGGGCCCGCGCCATGGCAAGGCGCTGGCGCTGACCGCCGGAAAGATTGCTGCCGCCCTCATGCAGAGCGGTCTGCAGGCCGTTCTGGCTGCGGCAGAAATCGGCCAGATTCACCTGTTCCAATGCCGCCCAGAGCTGTGCCTCGTCCGCGTCCGGCTTTGCCATGCGCAGGTTGCTCTCCACCGTACCCTTGAAGATGGCGGCGTTGTGGGGCACCAGCGTCAGGGTGCGCAGACGCTGTTCCTGCTGCAGCTCCTGCACCGGCACGCCGCCCAGCGTCACGCTGCCGGTATAGCCGGTGCGGCTGCCGGACAGCAGCGCCGCAATGGTGCTTTTGCCGCAGCCGCTCTCACCCACCAGCGAGACAAAGCTCCCCTGCGGAATGGTAAAGGAGACATCGTTCAGGATGGTGCGGTCCTTCTCGTAGCCAAAGGTGACATGCTCAAGCTTCAGAGTCGTATTCTCTCCGGGCACGCGGTCACCATCGGCAGGCTCTTCCGCTGCCAGAAGCTTGAAGATCTTCTCTGCCGAAGCGGCACCGTTCATGGCAATGTGGAAGTAGCTGCCCAGCAGCCGCAGCGGCAGGAAAAAGTCCGCCGCCAGCAGCACGATGGTCAATGTGGCGGTCAGGGTCAGCCGGCCTGCCGCAAATGCAGCCACCGCGCTGATGATGCCAAGGCCCGCACCGCCGTAAGCCATCAGGTCCATCAGTGTCACCGAGTTCAGCTGCATGGTGAGCACCTTCATGGTGATCCTGCGGAAGCGCTCAGCCTGCGCGTTCATCTGCTCGTGCTTCCAGCCGTCGGCCTGATAAATTTTCAGGGTGGTCAGGCCCTGAATGTTCTCAAGGAAGCTGTCGCCAAGGGTGGTGTATTCGCCCCAGTAGTTTGCCAGCAGCTTTTTGGCAAACTTCTGCACTGCCACAATGGACATGGGGATCAGCGGCACGCAGCACAGCAGGATGATGGCCGACCGTGCGTGCACACCCACCAGCAGCACAAACAGGGTAACGGGTGCCAGCAGGCTGTAAAACAGCTGCGGCAGGTATTTTGCAAAGTAGGTGTCGATCTGCTCCACACCTTCGCTGGCCAGCATCACCACCTCGCTGGTGGCCGCCGTCTCGGTGTAGTTGGGGCCAAGGCGGGCAAGCTTTGCGTAGATGCTGCTGCGCAGGGTGCGCTTGACATCCTTGGAAGCCTGATCGCTCATGGCCGATGCCAGCATGGTAAAGGCAAAGCGCATGGGCACCGTGGCAAGGCAGAGCACAAGGTTCTGCCACAGCTGTGCACTGGTCAGGCTGCCCGCAAAGGCTTCGCCCACCAGCCGGGCAATGGCCCGCACAAAGATCACGTTGCACAGCATCCCCAGCCATTGGAAAGCCACATTGGCTCCCACATACCGCAGCGCACCGCGGTCAAAGGACAGCAATTTTTTGTTGATCACTGGGCTTTCTCCGTTTCTGCTTTTTCTGCATCACTGCCAAACAGACGCTCATATTCGCCGGTAAAGATGCGCTCCGGCAGTGCACTGGTCATGGCAAGGGCAGCGGTAAAGCGCTCTTCTTCGCTCAGCGGCTCACTGACCGGTGGGAAATGGGTCAGGATCGTTTTCAGCTCCCGATCCACCTGTTTTGCCACCCAGATGCCCCGGTCTGTCATATAGATCTTGCCGTAGTGCTCCTTTACGATCATGCCGCGCTCCATGAGCAGATTCATGATACGCACCACCGAGGGCTTGGTCACGCCAAGCTTTTCGGCAATGCTGCGGGAGCTGATATCCAGATGGGTCTGTGAGACTTCGTAGATCGCCAGCAGATAGCGCAGATGCGCCGACGTAAGTTCCATCCCGATCACTCTCTTTCGTTTTGATGTTACTCAAGGCTAACTTTTTTCTTTTGAAAAAAGGGCGCGAGCCGAAACTTCCAGCCCGCGCCCTTTGCGGATCATTTCAATGCTCAGTGACAGCCGCTGCAACCGCTGCAGCTGCCATTGCAGCCGCCTTCGCCGCAGCCGCTGCACCCACTGCAGCCGCCGCCATGCTTGTGGGAGTGCCATGTGATCCAGCCCACACCGCCAAACACGATGACTGCCACAATGATCGTGGGCAGATTAAAATTTGCAGCGAGGAATTCCATCATACAAAACACACCCTTTCACAATGTCATGCGGTTCGATCAGATCTTGGTCACGTCGATTTTGACCTCGTTGTCGCCAACATACTTGTTGGGACGGACCAGCAGGTAGATGAAGCCAACCAGAACAACAGCAGCCACGATGGTGAAGAAGTTGAAGCCAATCTCACCGGTGATCAGGCCGCCCAGCTGGTACACCACCAGAGCGGCGCAGTAAGCCAGAGCGCACATATAACCAATGGCGATGGCGGTCCACTTGCCGTTGTTCATCTCGCGCTTGATGGCGCCCATAGCAGCGAAGCAGGGAGCGCACAGCAGGTTGAAGATCATGAAGGCGTAAGCCGACAGAGCGGTGTAGTCCTGCGCAACAGCAGCCCAGATCTCATCGCCGTTCTCAGACAGCTCGCCGCCGAAGTGATACAGAACACCGAAGGTACCAACCACGTTCTCCTTTGCGATCAGGCCGGAGACGGAAGCGACAGTTGCACGCCAGTTGCCGAAGCCCAGAGGTGCAAAGATCCATGCGACCTTGGTAGCGATCGCAGCCAGCACGGAGTTGTCCTGATCCTCGACCATGCCGAAGACACCGTTCTCGAAGCCGAAGCCCTGCAGGAACCACAGCACAACGGTAGCGGCCAGAATGACGGAGCCTGCGCGCTTGATGAAGGACCAGCCGCGCTCCCAGGTTGCACGGAACACGTTGCCCCATGCAGGCACATGGTATGCGGGCAGCTCCATCACGAAGGGAGCGGGATCACCTGCGAAGAGCTTGGTCTTCTTCAGGATCACGCCGGAGCAGATGATGGCAGCCATGCCAATGAAGTAAGCAGAGACAGCCACCAGAGAAGAACCGCCGAACATCGCACCTGCGATGAGGCCGATGATGGGCATCTTTGCGCCGCAGGGGATGAAGCAGGTGGTCATGATGGTCATGCGGCGGTCGCGCTCGTTCTCGATGGTACGGGAAGCCATAACACCGGGCACGCCGCAGCCGGTACCGACCAGCACGGGGATGAAGCTTTTACCAGACAGGCCGAACTTGCGGAAGATACGGTCCATGATGAAGGCGACACGGGACATATAGCCCACATCCTCCAGAATGGACAGCAGGAAAAACAGCACCAGCATCTGGGGAACGAAGCCCAGAACTGCGCCGACACCGGCAACGATGCCGTCCATGATCAGGCCGTACAGCCAGCCTGCCACGCCGATGCTCTCCAGCAAGCCGCCCAGAGCATTGGGAACGATTTCACCGAACAGGACATCGTTGGTCCAGTCGGTGGCAAAGGTACCAATGGCCCAGCCGCCGTCTGCAATGGAGGTGCCCATGGACAGGGAGTACATCAGGAACATGACCAGTGCGAAGATGGGCAGAGCCAGAATACGGTTGGTCACGATCTGGTCGATCTTATCGGAAACGGTCAGGTGCTCCACGCGGGCCTTTTTCTTAACAGCTTTGCCCACGACGGTGTTGATATATGCATAGCGCTGGTTGGTGATGATGCTCTCAGCGTCATCGTCCATCTCAGCTTCGCAGTCCTTGATGTGCTGGTCGATGTGGTCGGTCAGGCTCTTGTCGAGCTTCAGCTCGTCCATGACCTTCTCGTCGCGCTCGAACAGCTTGACGGCATACCAGCGCAGGAAGCGGTCATCCACCTTGCCCTGAATGGACTCTTCGATGTGGGCAATGGCGTGCTCCACGCTGCCGGTGAACACATGGGGCAGCTCAGCAGCCTTGGTAGCCTTTGCAGCAGCCACAGCAGCCTTTGCAGCAGCCTCGGTGCCCTCGCCCTTCAGTGCGCTGATCTCCACCGCCTGACAGCCCAGCTCTGCGCTCAGCTTCTTCAGGTCGATCTTATCACCGTTCTTGCGCACCAGATCGATCATGTTCACAGCCATGACCACCGGGATGCCCAGCTCGATCAGCTGGGTGGTCAGGTACAGGTTACGCTCAATGTTGGTACCATCGATGATGTTCAGGATGGCATCGGGCTTCTCCTTGACCAGATAAGTACGGGAAACCACTTCTTCCAGCGTGTACGGAGACAGCGAGTAGATACCGGGCAGGTCCTGAATGATAACATCCTTATCGCCCTTCAGCTTGCCTTCCTTCTTTTCCACCGTAACGCCGGGCCAGTTGCCGACATACTGGTTGGAGCCGGTCAGATTGTTGAACAGGGTCGTTTTACCGCAGTTCGGGTTGCCGGCAAGTGCAATTTTAATGCTCATTGCTTAATCCTTCCTCCCTTTGGGATCAGACTACTTCGATCATTTCAGCATCGGCCTTGCGCACGCTCAGCTCGTAGTTGCGCACGGTCAGCTCCATGGGGTCACCCAGAGGTGCCACCTTACGGACATAGATCTCAACACCCTTGGTGATGCCCATGTCCATGATGCGGCGCTTGACCGGGCCTTCACCGTGCAGCTTTGCCACAGTAGCGGTCTCGCCGACCTTTACGTCTTTCAGAGTTTTCATACTTAACCATCCTCCTCTGCTTGTCTTTATAGAGAGACTATTCCAGTTTCGGAGCAGCTCCCAAACAGCGCCTGGGCACTGTTCAGCCAATCATGATACGGTTTGCCATGGTCTTGTCCAGCGCGATGCGGCTCTCCTTGACCTGAATGATCAGGTTGCCTGCGATCTCGTTGACGACCGTTACCTCACTGTCCACCACAAAACCCAGCTCTGCCAGATGCAGCCGGATCTCATCCTTGCCGGTGATCTTTTTGATGGTGACGGTCTCCCCTGCTTTTGCCATTGTCAAAGGCATCATACTTCCGCTTCCCTTCCTGTTTGAATCTGGGATATCGCTGCGGTTAGTCAGCCGCAACTATCAACGTGGATAGTTTACGCTCACTAACCTTTTATGTCAATAGTTTTTTCATAATTAAAAGTTAGTTCATATGAACAAACAATTTTTCTGCCCGATTTTTTCCGTTTTTTCACCACAATCAACAACAACTAACTCAAATTATTGAATCAAAGTTAGCCATTGTTTACATTTTCTTGTTCTTTTTTGGCGGCATCTTGTAAACTATCACAAAGCTTTTTCTCTGCTCTGCTGTGCTCTTTTGCTGCAAATGACACAGCCGCGTGGTACAGTGGTCAGTCTGCACCGCGCGGCCGCGTGTCAAAAGGAGGATTTCTTTCCTGCCAGTGCGTGGACACCAGCAGGTGCCAGGATAAAAAGAGAGTATTTGAAAAGAGAATGACAATTTTTAAGCCGCCACGGCAAGGCGGAGAATGGGCGTTCCGCTGTGGAACAGCCGCAGATAGACTGCTGTGCACTTGCTCAGCTGGTCAAAGTGCTTCTGCGCTGCATCCGGGTCGCCATAGGACTTCCAGCAGCCGCAGCAGGTAAAGTTCTTGCCACGGTTCTCGATAAAGCCCACAACATCGCCCAGCGGATAGCCAAGGAACACCCCGATCTCATGCGGAAATTCTGCCGAACAGCACAGCTTGCGGGAAAGCTGAGTGAGCATATTGCCCACATCCGGTGCTTCGCCCGCTTCCGGCAGGCGGTAGCCCTCCTGCCGCAGAAAGCTCTGCACCTTTTTATCTGCCAGCACGGCAGCCAGCTTGCTTTCGCGGTAGACATACACAAGATACCGGTGGTTGAGCACGCAGCCCTTGAGCACCCGCACACGCAGGCCCTTGGGGTTCAGCTGAGTGTTCCAGTTTTTCACCCGGCGCGCAAGGTCGGCGCAGTCGCGGGTCTCATAGCGGAACAGGCCTGCCGGTTTCAGGCTTGCCAGCACCGGGGCACACTGTTCGATCATGACCGTTTCAAAATTACGCTCCATGTCTGCGCCCTCCCGCCTTGTTTCTCCGGGCTATTGTTCCCCGGATGCGCCGTGTTTATAAGTTAGATATTTCTAACCCCGATTCCAAAAAAGAAGCAGCTTTGCGCGGAGCATTCAAGGCTTCGGCCTGCCGATCTGTTTCTTGCGGTTAGTTATTTCTAACGTGACTGTATCTTACCACAGCGGTGGGCCGTTGTCAACACTTTTCTTGAAAAAAGTTATTCGTGACAAACCCTCATTTGCTTTGGTCTGTTTTTTTCGCATCCTACCGTTTTGAGGCACGGTATGGTATAATAAGGAAAACCCTCTCAGGCGCTAACGCGCCAGCCGTTCCCCTTTCTGGCTTCGCCATCTTCCCCCGGCGCGGGGGAAGTCGTTCCACTCAGGGGGGAGCTCTTTATAGAGTCAGCGCATTCAAAAGCTCTCCCCTTCGGGAGAGCTGGCATTGCGCAGCAATGACTGAGAGGGTTCTATCTTATAAAAGGAGCACGCATCCATGCCACAGAACATTGCACCGCCGGGCCTGATCTCCCTTCTTGCCGCCGCACTGGCACAGCAGCCCACAAAGCCGCTGGTGCTGGCGCTGGATGGCCGCTGCGGCAGCGGCAAGACCACCCTTGCAAATACGCTGGCCCGGCAGTTCCCGGCCAGCATCACCCTGCACACCGATGATTTTTACCTGCCGCCTGCACAGCGCATCCGCGGCTGGGAGAAAACGCCCTGCGCCAATATGGACCTTGCCCGCCTGCGGGACGAAGCCCTGCGCCCAGCCTACGAGGGCCAGCCGGTGCAGTACCGTGCCTATTCCTGCCGCGAGGGTGCGTACCTGCCCGCGCGGGAGCTGGCTGCGCAGCCGCTGGTGATTTTGGAGGGCAGCTACAGCCACCACCCGCTGCTGACCGGTTACGAAACGCTGCGGGTGTTCCTGACCTGCGCAAAAGAAGAGCAGACCCGCCGCCTGCAGGCGCGGGAGGGGGAGCGATATGCCAATTTTGCCGCCCGGTGGGTGCCGCTGGAGGAGGGCTATTTTGCCCAGTACCACATTGCGGAGACGGCGGATTTTGTGGTAGACACCACCCAAGGCGGGACGATTTGAAATGGCTTCCGCGCCGCCGGCAAGACCAAGGTGCCATATAGCAAAGCGGAAGAACACCCCTTGAACCAAACAAAGCCGGACAGCTTGCGGGCTGTCCGGCTTTTGGTTTTGCTTGGTTTACAGGCTGTTACTTATTCTTGTACATATCCTGATAGTAGTTCTGGTAATCACCGCTGGTGACATGGTCCATCCACTCCTGATGGTTCAGGTACCAGTCAATGGTCAGCACGATGCCCTTTTCAAAGGGGGTCTCGGGGTACCAGCCCAGATCGTTCTTGATCTTGGTGGGGTCGATGCCATAGCGGCGGTCGTGGCCCAGACGGTCGGCGACGTGCTTGATGAGGTCCTCGCTGATGCCCTCGTCCTGCAGGCGGTCGTGGAGCTGGTTGATGATGGTCTTGACGATGAAGATGTTGGGGCGCTCGTTGTGGCCGCCCACGTTGTACACCTCACCGATCTTGCCGCCGTTGGCTACCATGTCGATGGCCTTGCAGTGATCTTCCACATACAGCCAGTCGCGGATTTGCATACCGTCGCCGTAGATGGGCAGCTGCTTGTGGTGCTTGACGTTATTGATCATCAGGGGGATCAGCTTCTCCGGGAACTGGTAGGGGCCGTAGTTGTTGGAGCAGCGGGTGATGTTCACGGGCATGCCGTAGGTATCGTGGAATGCCATAACGAACATATCGGCGCTGGCCTTGGAGGAAGAATAGGGGCTGTGGGGGCACAGGGGGGTGGTCTCCATAAAGTAGCCGTCCGCACCCAGTGCGCCGTACACCTCATCGGTGGACACCTGCAGGTACTTCTTGCCCTCTTTCCAAGTCTTGGCATCGGCATCATACCATGCTTCCTTGGCGCGCTGCAGCAGGTTGACGGTGCCCATCACGTTGCTCTGCACAAAAATTTCGGGGTTCTTGATGGAGCGGTCCACGTGGCTCTCGGCGGCAAAGTTGATGACGTAATCGAAATCGTACTTCTGGAACAGGCCTTCCACCAGCTCCTTGTCGCAGATATCGCCCTGCACGAACACATGGCGGGGGTCGCCCTCCACATCCTTCAGGTTTTCCAGATTGCCGGCGTAGGTCAGCTTATCCAGATTGACCAGCAGGATCTCCGGGTATTTCTTGAGCATATAATGCACAAAGTTGGAGCCAATAAAACCGGCGCAGCCGGTGATCAGATAGGTTTTCATAGGTTCAATTTCCTCTTTTCAGTCTTTCATCCCGTTGTCGCCGTCCCAGTGGGCGAAGAAGCAGGCCAGAGCGTCCTTCCAGTCGCGCACATCGTTGCCCACGGTGCAGCGCAGCATCCGGTTGTCCAGTGCGCTCCACTTGGGGCGGTCGGCGCTTTCCGGGTGCTTTGCCTTGTATTCCTCGCTGGTGCAGGGTGCCACAGCGGCATCCACGCCGGACAGGCGGATGATCTCGGACGCAAAATCATACCACGAGCAGATGCCCTCGCCGGTGCAGTGATACAGGCCGTACTCGTGGGTCACGCACAGCTGCAGGATCTCGTGGGCCAGATCCACCGCGTTGGTGGGGTTGCCGCACTGGTCATTGACCACTTCCAGCTTGCCAAACTTCTTGCCTGCGTTCACGATGGTCTTGACGAAGTTCTTGCCGTAGTAGCTGTAGAGCCATGCGGTGCGCACGATGAAGTGACGGTGGCAGAACTGTTCCACGTACTTTTCGCCCATGAGCTTGGTGGAGCCGTAGGCGCTGATGGGGCCGGGAATGGTGGCTTCGTCCTGTGCAACGCCGCCGTTTTCACGGCCGGAGAACACATAATCGGTGGAGACGTGTACCAGTCGTGCACCGGTCTTTTCCGCTGCCTGTGCCAGATTGCGGGGGCCGAGGGCGTTTGCCTTGAAGGCGGCGTCATGGTTCACCTCGCAGCCATCCACATTGGTGTAGGCAGCGCAGTTGATGATGACATCCGGGCGGTTGCGGCGGATGAACTCGTCCACCATTTTGTAGTTGGAGATATCCAGATCCGGCAGGTCCACGGCGATCACCGTGGCATTGAGCAGCTTTTCGGGGATGGGGCCGATCTCGCTGCGGCCTTCGCGCAGCTGCTTGAGGATCTCGGTGCCCAGCTGACCCTTGCAGCCGGTAACAATGATTTTCATATGGGTATGCCTCTCTTTTGCTTAATAGCGCAGCTTGCCGTCTGCAACGTTCTTCAGGTGCTGGCCGTAAGGACTCTTGCCGTAGCGCTCAGCGCTTTCCAGCAGGGTGTCGCGGTCGATCCAGCCGTACTTGAAGGCGATCTCTTCCGGCGCACTGATCTTGATGCCCTGGCGCTTCTCGATCATGCGCACAAAATCGGCTGCTTCCACCAGACTGTCCATGGTGCCGGTGTCCAGCCATGCAAAACCGCGGCCCAGCAGCTGAACATCCAGCTCGTCCTTCTTCAGATACATGTCGTTCAGGGTGGTGATCTCCAGCTCGCCGCGGGCAGAGGGCTTGACCTGCTTTGCCATCTTCACGACCTCTTTGTTATAGAAGTACAGGCCGGTGATGGCATAGTTGGACTTGGGATGCTGAGGCTTTTCCTCCACGCTGAGCACCTTGCCGTCCTTGTCGAACTCCACGATGCCAAAGCGTTCCGGGTCCTGCACATAGTAGCCGAACACGGTGCAGCGGCCTTTGTTTTCCGCATTGGCGGCGGCGGTCTTGAGGATCTTGGAGAAGCCGTTACCGTAGAAGATGTTATCGCCCAGGATCATGGCGCAGCAGTCGTCGCCAATGAACTCTTCGCCCAGAATAAAGGCCTGTGCCAGACCGTCCGGAGAGGGCTGAACTTTATACTGCAGATGGATGCCGTACTGGCTGCCATCACCCAGCAGCGCCTCAAAGCGAGGCGTATCGGTCGGGGTGGAGATGATCAGGATGTCCTGAATGCCTGCCAGCATCAGCGTGGACAGGGGGTAATAGATCATCGGCTTGTCGTAGACCGGCAGCAGCTGCTTGCTGGTGACCATAGTCAGCGGGTAAAGCCGGGTGCCGGCACCGCCGGCAAGAATGATACCTTTCATATTTGTGCACTCCTTTAAAATAGATTGAAAAGTTGTGCAGCTGTACGCCGCCCAGACGGGAGACCGCCCGGATGACGTATGGATTCAAAGCGGAGCTGCGTCCGCTGTAAACAAATTCAGGAGCCGCTCCCCCTGCCCAAAATGGCAAAATGGGAATAACAGTTCACTTTATTTTACTATCAAATCACACAAAAAGCAAGAAAGAACGGCTTTCCCGAAAAATTTTCCGGAAAAGCCGTTCTGAAACTCCTTCAGTCTCGCATTTGTTCCGCCCAAAAGGCCCCCTCTCCGAGGGGGCTGGCAATGCCGCAGGCATTAACTGGGGGAGTTACCACGCAAAGCCCCACTTGGAGAAATAGCGCAGCAGGCTGCGCAGCTGCCACAAAAAGGGCTTCAGGCTGCGGTGCGCCGCGCGGTGCCATGCATGGATGGCGGTGTACTGGGGCACCAGATACGCCTTGCCCCGGGTGCGCATCTTCTGGGTGAGATCGGCGTCCTCCACATACATGAAGTAGTCCTCATCAAAGCCGCCCACAGCCTTGAACACCGCAGTGTCCACCGCCGAGAAGCTGCCGGTGCAGAACTCGATCTCGGTGGGTTTTGTCAGGTCTTTGTCCGCCATGAGATAGCGCTCGTTGTACTTTGCCCAGAATTTCAGGCAGGGCAGCTGGCGGTACACCATGGCCCGCACACTGCACCGGCGCAGCGGCAGGCGCTGGGGCCGCCCGTCCGGGAAGGTGAGCGCGGGCCGCGCCATCACCACGCCGGGGTGCTGTGCCATCCAGTCTGCAAGGTCACTCAGCGTATCTGCAGTGAGCTGGATATCCGGGTTCAGGATAAAGTGTACCCGGCTTTGCAGCAGGCTGAGCACCGTGTTGTGGCCGGTGCCAAAGCCGCCGTTTTCCATGCGGCAGAGCACCTCCACCTTCTGGTCCTTGCGGATGTGCAGGGTGCCGTCCTTTGCGGCCTTGGCAAGGCACTGGCCGCTGCCGTCCGGGCTGGCGTTGTCCACCAGATACAGCGTCAGCGGGTGGCGGCGGGTGCAGTCCAGCACGGTCTGTGCCGCCCTGAGCGCTTCATCCGCGCCGTTATAAACTACAATACAAGCAGAAAGTTCCATGTCGTTCACTCCAGCGGTTTGATGTCAAAGCTGAAGTCCTCTTTCATCAGGTCAAAGTTCGGGTTCATGCAGGGGTCGCCTGCGGCCAGCTGCTTTGCCCACCGCTTCTGGAAGCGCTCCACCTCCGAGATAAAGCGCTTGCGCTTGACCGGGTTCTCGTCCAGACCACGGCTCTTGCTCTCGTAGTGGTACAGCTGTGCAAACGGGGTGAACACGTTGGTATAGCCCGCTTCGCGCACGCGCACGCAGAAGTCCACGTCGTTGAAGGCCACAGCAAAGCTCTCGTCCAGACCATTCACCTGCTCGTAGACGCTCCTGCGCACCATCAGGCAGGCGGCAGTGACCGCATACACATCCTGTGCATAGACCAGACGTCCCATATAGCCGGGGTGGCCCACCGGGAAGTTCTTGTGCATGTGGGCCGCAAGGGTCAAAAAGCCGAAGCCGATGCCCGCGTGCTGGATGGTGTTGTCCGGATAAAGCAGCTTTGCGCCCACGCAGCCCACACGGTCCTGCTGGGCGTACATGAGCATTTCTTCGATCCAGCGCGGAGAAATGACCTCGGTATCGTTGTTGAGCAGCAGCAGGTATTCGCCGGTGGCTTCCTTTGCGCCAAAGTTGTTCAGGGCGCTGTAGTTGAAGCCGGTGCCCTGCCATGTGATCACCTTCAGGTTCTTGTGCTCCTTCTGCAGCTTTTCATAGCAGCGGAAGGTGGCAGGCTCCCTGCTGTTGTTCTCGATGACGATGATCTCAAGATCCTCATAGGTGCTCCTGCGGTAGATGGACTCCACGCAGGTGCGCAGGTCGGAAGAATGGTCGCAGCTGGGGATCAGGATGCTGACCCGGCCCGGCTTTGTAATGGTATAGTCCGTCTTATAGAAGCCCGGCGTACCCGGGATCATGGAAACTTCATCCACCGGCACACCCACACGCTCGTAGTGGGCATACAGGGCCTTGACCGCAGCTTCCAGACAGTAGGTCTTGGCCGAAATGTTGCTTGCCACGCTGGTGGGGCCGGAGCGCCAGTAGTACAGCAGGTGCGGGATATGCACGATCTTGTGTGCCTTTTCGGTCAGGCGCAGGTAGAGGTCATAGTCCTGACTGCCGTTGTAGGCTGCACGCTCATCGCCACCCACAGCGGCCAGCAGCTTTGCGCTGAACACGCTCAGGTGGCAGATATAGTTGTTGGAGCGCAGATTATCCAGCATATAATCCGGCTTGAAATGGTAAACGGTCAGATGGTCGATGTCGCCCTCAAAGGTCACTTCATCCGTATACACAAAGTCTGCGCCCTGTTCGGCAATGGCCTGTGCCACGTACCACAGAGCACAGGGGTGCAGGATATCATCGTGGTCCAGCAGGGCGATGAACTCGCCCGTTGCCAGCGCAAAGCCCTGATTGGTGTTGCCCGCAATGCCCTCGTTCTTTTCCAGCTTCTGGTAACGGATGCGGGGGTCTTCCGCAGCACGGGCTGCTACGGTCTGGCCCACCGTCTCGTCCTGACCGGCATCCACAAGGCACAGCTCCCAGTTCTGATAGGTCTGGTTCTGCACCGAGTCCAGCAGCTCCACCAGAAACTGCTGCGGCGTATTGTACAGCGGCACCACAATGCTGATGCGCGGCGCGGCGGGCTGGTCGGCCGCCTGCCTTACCAGCAGCTCTGCGCTGGCAAAGCGGTCGGCGCGCATGGTCCTGCCCGGGAACAGCTTCGCATATTCCTTTTTGGCCTTTGCCTGCGCACGCACGCCGGAAATGCCCACCCGGCGCAGCTGGCCCAGAAAGACGAACGGCGGGAAGGTGTGTGCCAGCTGACGGCCCTTGCTGACAAAGTAGCGCAGCGGCCAGCTCATCTTCCAGAAGGTGGAGCTGGTCACATTGTTCAGCGTCTTTTCCAGATCCTGCTCATGGCTGCGGCTCAGCGAAAGATCGCTGCGCAGGCGTTCCAGCTGAGCCGTCTGCTCTTCGCCGGTGCGCTCGGCCTGCTGCATCCGCTCTCGCAGATCGTCCAGCGTCATCTCGTAGCCTGCCAGCAGCTGCTGTGCATCCTGCACAGCGGCGCTGCGGCAGAACAGCGCGGTCTGCTGGGCTTTGCCGCGGTTCTTCCACTCAAAATCCCGGTACAGACCCTGTGCGGCCAGCTGCTTTGCACAGTCAGCCATGGCCGATGCATCGGTGCATACCAGCAGCACCTGTGCACACTGCAGTGCGGGCAGATCCACCCATTCCGGGTCCTCCACCACCAGCAGGGCAGCGGTGCCCTGCTCTGCATTCTCCGGCAGCAGCTGTGCGCCGGCCTTTTCCAGTGCTTCGGCCAGTGCGCCGCTTCCGCCCAGCACCTGAATGCTGGCAGGGGTCAGCTCCCGCACGATGCGCTGCGCCAGTGCACGGCAGCGCTCGGCCTGTCGTTTGGTTTCTTTTTCCTGATCCATTCCGATCTCCGCTCCTATGGAACTTTTTTATCTTAAAATGATCTCTCAAAAAATCACACGATTTATAGTATACCAAATCCGGCATGATTTGAGAAGGTTTTGCGCGCATTTCTTTGCAGTTTTCCACTGCTTACCAGTGGAACAGGCTGTGCAGCCAGCCAAAGAACCCACCGCCGGAGCTGCCGGAAGTGGAAATGCTCACACCCGTGTAGTAGTGGCTCAGGATTTCCCGGTAGCCCATGCCCTGCTCCTGTGCGTAACCCACAGCACCGCACTGGCTCATGCCCACGCCATGGCCAAAGCCGTAATAGGTCATGCAGGGGGTGCCGCTTTCGTCCGCGCCAAAGTCGAAGCAGTAGCGGGAGGAAACGAACTGGCCGATATAGCGGTAGCTGCGGCCATTGGAAACAAAGGTGTTGTACTGCACAAAGCCGCCCAGATCCTTGTGGGTGGTGTCGGCGCTGACGTAGGGCTCGCCGGTGCGGCTGTCGTTATACTCTTTATAGGTATAGTCTTTTCCGATGACCCGGCGCAGCTTGTTGTGGTACTGCTCCTCGTAGGGGCTCTCCACGCTCTGCAGATACGGCACATCGGTGCCCCATGCGTCCCGGCTGGAGCAGGTGCCGTACACGCCGGTCTGGGTGTTATAGCCCGCACTGGCCGACCACACGGCGTCGCAGACGCTGCCGTTATAGGTGAGCACCTCGTTCTTCACCGGCTCCACCGCCCTGCGGATGGCTTCCCGTGCCGAGGACGGGATCTGATCCACCGGAGTGTAGATGAGCGCATTGGAAGAGGAGCCGTACTGCTTGTGGTATTCCAGATAGGAATGGATGGCCACCGCCTGTGCCTTCCACGCCTGCTGGGCGGCGCTGGCGCTGACATAGCTGCCAATGGAGCCAAGCTCCGTGTAGGTAATGCCCACAAGGCAGTCCACAAGGTTCAGCGTAACATTGCGCTGCAGGCCTTTTCCCTTGATGTTGAGGTAAGGCATGGTGATGGTATCACTGGTGCCAAAGAGCCATGCAAGGCAGTTTTCCTCCTCGGCAGGGATCAGGGTCGTGTCCGCGCCGCCCATAGTGGTGGCTGCCGAAGCCGCCGGGGCCAGCACGCAAACGCACAGCGCTGCTGCCAGCACAAACGCCGCCGCGCGGCGCACAAACCGATGCAGATGTTTCAAAAGTGATCTCCTCCTGTTTTTTGCAGATTTCTGACTGTATTTTTTACAGTGTAACACAGCCTGCGCCTGCGGGCAAGGACTGGACTTTCGTTTTCACATCTGGACAAAGAAGAAACCGGAGGGCCTTTCCCGTTCGGGCAGCTCTCCGGTCTGATTTATAAGGTCTCCGGCCGACGACGCATGGCATCGTCGATCTCGTTCTCGATCTCCCGCAGGCAGTCCAGCAGCACCGGATTGAACGCCCCGGCCTCGCCGGTGCAAAGCATCTGCACTGCAGCCGCGCAGGGTACCGGCGGCTGGCTTCCGCTGCCAGTGGTCAGCGTTTCGTAGGCATCCGCAAGGCCGACCACCTGTGCCGCAATGGGGATCTGTTCGCCAACCAGCTGGTCCGGGTAGCCGCTGCCGTCGTACCGCTCGTGGTGCCAGCGGCAGATCTGATAGGCTACCCGCACAAAATCTTCGTCGCGGTAGGCATCCAGCTCTTCCAGCATCCGTGCACCCAGCAGGGTATGCTGGCGCATGGTTTCTTCATCCTCCGGCGTGCGCGGCTCCGGGCTGTTCAGGATCTGCTCCCCGATCTCCATTTTGCCAATGTCGTGCAGCACCGAGGCCATGCTGATGGTACGGCGCATCTCCTGCGTCAGGGGGTAAGTCTCGGTCTTTTGCACCAGATGGTCCAGCAGCATTCCGGTCAGGGTGCTGATGTGCTGCACATGGGTGCGGCTCTCGCCGTTGCGTCGCTCCACCACCCGGCTCAGAATGCCGATCATCATTTGGCTGCGCTTTTCCTTTTGCGACACCTGATCCGCCACCATGGCGCTCAGGCGGCGCTGCTTTGCATACATGCGGATGGTGTTGGTAATGCGCTGATACACCACCCTTGCATCAAAGGGGCGGCTGATATAATCGGACGCACCCAGATCAAAGGCGCGGCGCACCGTGTCCACATTGTCCTCACTGGAGATCATGATGACCGGGATCTCTTCCAGCATTCCGCGCTGGCTCATGGCTTCCAGCACGGTAAAGCCGTCAATGCCGGTCATGTGGACATCCAGCAGCACAACGGAAATGCCGGTGGGGTTCTGTTCCAGCAGGCGCAGGCAGTCCTCGCCGGAAGCCGCTTCGGCAGTGTCGAACTGGCTGTTCAGCATCTGGCTGAGCAGCATCCGGTTCATGGCCGAGTCGTCCACGATGAGCACACTCTGGCGGCTGTGGGTGGGCTGCAGGGCGTGCGGCTCCGGCTGACGCTCGGTGATCACGGTGTTTTTCTGGATGCGTGCATAGTGCATCAGCCGTTCCGCGTGCTGCACCGCATCGTCCACATTTTCGTCGTCGATCCACACGCCGCCAATGCTGGCCGACATGCGGATGCGGGAGTAGCCCGGCACGCTGGCCGCCTGCAGCTGCAGACGGATTTGTTCCAGACGCGGGCTGAGCTGTTCCTGCCGGATGTCCGGCAGCAGCAAAAGCAGCCTGCCGCCGTCGTAGCGGATCAGGCGGTCTTTTTCCGAAAGGCCGCGCCGGATGGTGCTTACCGCCGTTTCCAGCACGCTATTGCCTGCACCGGAGCCGTAAACATCGTTGGAGAACTTCAGATCGTCCATATCCAGCATCGCCACACCGGCGGTAATGCTGCGGTAGCGGTAGTTCTCATCATAATAGGTGCGGTTGTAGGCACCGGTCAGCGGGTCGCGGTAGCGCTTTTCCCGCTCGTCGGTAATACTGTTGAGCAGCCGCTCACCGTTTTCCGGGTCCAGCAGAACACTGCGGTCGATCTTGCGGGTCAGCTCCAGCACACAGAGTTGGCCATCCACCTGCACACAGCTGGCCGTGATCTCGTACAGCTCCTGCCCAAAGTATTCCAGCCTTGTTTTCCGGGTGTTCTTTTCCAGCGCCTGCCTTGCCACGCAGTTTTCACACGGACGGCTGCGCCGCCACTGGGCATAGCAGGGCGCGCTGCCCTTTTTGCCGCCCTGCACCTCGTCCGCCTTCATCAGGCGCACTGTCATGAACACCTTGCGGAGCTGGCGCATTTCCTCTTCCATCTGCTGGCGTGTTCTGTCTTTTTTGCTCATCATCGCATATCCCCCGCTGCAAAACCGCGCGTTTTGGGCCGCACGGCATTCCTTCACGAATAACATTATACTATTTTTTACCAGAATACGTCAATCTTCACCCCTTGCAGCCTGCGGTGCGGAATGTGTCGTTTTGATTCTGTAAAATCAACGTAAGCTCTTTATTTTTGCCAAATTTCCTCATCAGACACCGTACTGTGCCGCACAAAGTGACGCAAATTGGGGAGTGCAGTTTTCCGGCCGTCTGCTGCCCGCTCTGCCCGGGAACAGTCCACGTGTTTCCGCCGGAAACTCAGTCTTGATTTTGTGCGCAGAATCCGCTATAATAGTAACGTTCTTTTGAATTGCATATCAGCCGGTGTGTCGGAATGGCAGACGAGGGGGACTCAAAATCCGCTTCGTGATTTTTCTTGTCTGTACGAGAAATTCACGAGTGTGCGTTGAATTTTGAAGGTTTGTCGAAGCAGGATTTCTTACATCCCTCCTGAACATCCCTCCAATCTTCAGAAACCGGTACGAATGTCTCAAAATTGAATATCAGCCGATGTGGCGGAATGGCAGACGCAAACGACTCAAAATCGTTCGGGAAACCATGTGGGTTCGAGTCCCACCATCGGCACTTCATCATAAAACGGCTTAGGATCGAAAGATTTTAGGCTGTTTTTCTTTTTTGCCCATTTTTTATACTTTGGCGTTTTCTGGGAAGATATTGACGATTGCATTCGCCGAAGATACCTTACTGGAGAAATCCAGATGTGTATAAATGTTGCTTGTCGTGCTGATGTCGCTGTGCCCCAGCCACTCCTGAATCTCCTTCAGGCTCACGCCATTGGCATAGAGCAGACTGGCGCAGCTATGGCGCAGATCGTGAAAGCGGATACGCTTCATCTGGTGTGCGACCAGAAAATCCGGGAAATGTTGGCTCAGGAAATCGGGCCGAATCCGTTTTCCCATCGGGTCTACATAGATATAGTCAAGATAATCGGTGCAATAGCTTTTGCCGCAGACCTTCCGATTCTGCTCCTGCTCCTTTTTCATTTTATTGAGCATCTGCTCACAGGCAGGGATTAGGGGAAGTGTCCGGCAGCTCGACTTTGTTTTTGTCTTATCTCGTGCGATTTCTGTTAGCGTTCCGTTGACCTTTGCGGTCACAACCGTATGCTGAATGCTGATTTTCTTGTTTTCAAAGTCAATGGCATCCCATTTCAAGCCAACAACTTCACTGCGCCGCAGGCCGTAGAATGCAGCCATGATAACGCCAAACTCCGAAGGGTCACCTTGAATCGCTTTGAAAAGCTGCTCCAGTTCTTCACCGCTGTAAATCTCCGACTTGAACTTTTCCTTACGAGGACGTTCAACGCGATCTGCCGGGTTGGAACGGATCATGCCGATTTGAAAAGCGTACTGCAAGCATTTGCGGATGTTGGCGTGATAGTGAATGACGGTGTTTGCCGTAAGGCCACGATCCAACTCATGCTGGTAGAAGTCTTGGATGTATTTGGGATGCTGTTCCATATCCTGCAATGTATAGTGGAGCGGTTCAAAATATGGGACGATCTTGTGAACGATTGCTCTTTCATAGCTGGTATAGGTTGTGATTTCCACTCGTGACTTCATCATTTTCAACCAGTCCGTGATGAAGTCGGTGAAAAGTACCGGGGAGTTATCAAGGCAGGGGTCAACTTCTTTGATGGGGCTGACCTTCAGCCAATTATTGTCAACGGCATATTGTAGGGCATCGGTCAACTCCTTGTGCCAATCCAGAAGCTGCTGTACACTGGCCTCCTCCTGCTGACGCTCATAGCGGAAGAACGTTTCCAGATCGCGCGGAGAGAGTGCTTTCAAAGACAGCCGCTTCTTTTCAAAGTATGGGACAACTACTCTTCCCAGATCATAAGCATATCTGCCATAGGTTTCGGGCGGAAGGTTCATCACGCTTTCCCGAAGCCAGCGGTTCAGATATTCCGATACCGGCAGGTCGGAAACCTGCTGCATCGTTTCAGGGTTAAACTCTTTTTGTGTTTTACGCAACAGAGATTCAGCTCTTTTTTTGTTTCCTTTAACAGGAAGTCCTGTGCTGATGGATTTGGTTCTGCGCTTTCCATCTGTGTCTTTCCAGCTCAGAATCATCTGATACATACCGTTTTGTTCTCTTAAATGTCCGGCCACATTTGTCATAGTTATGCTCCTTTCTGTTCGCAGCCAAACGTCCTTTGCTTAGGCATCATAAGTTTAGAAGATTCTGGAGTGTTTTGCAAGGATGGCACAAGGGAGTTTGAAAGGTGCATCCCTCCAAGTTGCCGATCCTGATCGAGCAGGTACTCTACCACGCAGAGTTTTGGTATCTTATAGCTGCGTCCTACACGCGCCGAGTGGATCTTATTCTGCTTGACCAACAGATACGCATTCTTCCGGCAGATGCCAAGCATTTCCTGAAGATGCTCCACCGTCACCACATCCGGGTAGTCCTTGAACATCGTCAGATACCTCTCCGTCTTTCGGTCAGGCTCTTCCTGAATCAAAGTGCAGGCTGCGATCTCGCTCATTCCTGTCCTCTCTTTCTAGTTCAATATGTCGATTATTCAGCAAAAAATACTATATGTAAAGTGTGATGGTCTTTTTCGGGGACCATCTCACTTGCCAAAGGAGATATTTGAGCTTAGAACTTCATCGGCAGTGCGTCTTTCCTGCACTTGCCGTTGTAGGTGGTGTAGATGGGGTAAACGTACCGCCGCCAGCCCGGAAGCTTGGCGGGGTTATCCCGGCTGACACGGTAGAGCTCCATGGGATGGACGCCGCTCAGCGCACGGACAAGCCGCTCCTCGCTGTACTGCCCATGATACAGCTGCACAAAGTACATCACGCCCCGCAGGACAGCCGCCCGGAAGGAATCCGGTTTGCCCTCCCACGCTTCCACGATGTGCCGCAGAGCTTCGCAGTAGATCTCTTCGCCCAGCTGGTCGTACAGCTTCAGCGCCGTGCCCACGCAGCCGATGCGGTAGTCGCTCAGCTGCATACTGTCGTAGTTGAGGGAAAGCCCCGCCCGGTTAGTGGCTGCGACAAACGCCTTGGAAGGCGCATCGCCGCCCACCACCTTGGCGCGCAGCTTGATGCCCGCCGACAGGGGTGCGGCGTGACCGTTCTGCTCGGCAAAGAGCAGGGCTTCCTGCTCCATCGTCAGACCGGTGTAGACCTTGCAGAGGATCGGGCGGTCCTCGCCGCCGTTGAGGAGGATGCAGCCCTCGATGGTGTGCTGCCCATCCATTACATAGTACCTGCCGTTGCGGAAGCTGACCTTCGGCTCGTTAACGATGTACTCGTTGAAGTCCCTTGCAATCAGCTCCACCCTCTTGCGCTCTACGCCCCGCTGGTAGATCTCGCGGGGATAGATCAGCTTGCTGCTGTGGATGACCGAAAGCTGGTACGGCGGGTTGATACCAATGAAAGTATTGTTGTCGTTCAGGCGCATCGCATTTCCTCCTTGATTCTCCAAATGTACTTCTCGGCTTCCTCTAAGATCTCAGTCACCTGCTGCTTCCGCTTCGGGCTGGTGAGCAGGCTGGGATTGAAGGTGAAGCTATATTCGAGCCGCTGGATCATGGCATGAACCGCGGATTGCAGTTCGGTGTACAGCATCATTTCCTCGATGCTTCCGGCGTTCTCAAAGGACGACCGGATGGGCGTATAGGGGTAGACAGGCGGTTTGCCATCCACCACCTCAGGCGGCGCATAAACCGCCGTAGAGCGCCGGATAGGCTCTATCTGCTGGATGCTGCCCATAGGGTTCAGCGCAAGGCTGATGCGAACCGCATCATCCACCCGGCGCATCTCCTCTGGGGTCAGATGCCCCAGATACTTCAGTGCCCGGCTTTTGTCGATGGTGAAGATCTGCTCTGCCTGCACAACGGACGGCATATTCAACCCTGCGTTTTCCAACAGGCAGTGGGTCGGCTGGTTTACTTTCTTTTCCGCCTTGCTTGTCATGGTCGCAACGATCAGGGTCGGAGAGTGATAATTGCCCACGTCATTCTGAAGAATGACCGCCGGGCGGTCACCGTGCTGTTCCGAGCCGGTGCTCGCCCCGAAATGGGTGAAGAAGATGTCTCCGCGTTGGAATTTCCAGTTTTGCTGCAAAATTGTACCTCCATGTTGTTATGTGCAAAGCCCGCTGCCGGATGTTCCGCAACGAGCTTCGTTCAAGGTATGGTGGTATGGTTGGGTCAGCGGTGCATGACCACATAATCATAGCCGCGCCGCATCTGGCAGACGGTGCATGTGTCCATGCTCCGGTCTGGGCTGGGTACAAGCGCGATTTTGAAAGCCTTTGCATCCACAAAGTGCCGCAGACAGGTACCGCAGAGAGTTCGGATGGACTTGACCATCTCAGGGGTCAGCTCCATCTCCTCGTAGATCTCCTGCTCGCGCACCGTGGGGTTCAACTCGTCCATAAAAGTGTCCTCCTATGTATCAAAAGTGAATATTCGGATAAAGAATAAATAAGAGTACGTAAAAAAACGGGAACTGCCGGATGCGTGGAACGTACCCGACAGTTCCCGGATCAATATGATTAAAGGTCTCGCATATTCGCCCTCGGCTCCCTGCGAGTGGGGCATGAACATCTGGCAGCGGACTTGTACCGCTTCATTGGCATTTCAGCCACCCCGTCTGCTTTGTGACCGGGCCGCGAATTACGGAAGTATCATTATCGGAGTACCAGATGACGGAACTATTCAGTTTTCAAGGTCCCTGAGGTCGGACGTTTCGCCCTGCGGCAGGTGCCGCTTGGGAAATTGTCCTCTCACTTGGTAGCCGACGAGAAAGGTCAATTCGTAGCATTGAAATTGAAGTTTTTCAAAAATTTAGTAATTCTCTTGATTTTGATACTAATAGTGGGCCGAGATACGCCGTAGACTTTAGAAATTTCAGTGATGTCGTATCCCTCGTAAGCGTACATGGTGATGATTTCCAAATCTTCGGTTTTCAAAGTTTCGAGTGCAGTAAGCAACTGCTCGTTCTCAATCTCACCAATCCATGCAAAACGGCTTTTAGTTTCGTGGTAAGTATCTGTCACGGTAATCGCATCCTGATAGCGTAGCATCAAAGGCGACGCTTCTTCCTCAGAGCTTTCATACGCAGGAGCGGTGAATTCCTGCGTCCGCTCGATAAAGGTACGCTCCGAATTGAATTGCTGACGGTCATAATCGTACATCTTCTGGATGGCCTCTTCTGTCATTCCCGCAGCTGCGTACTCGATGCGCAACTTTTCCCAGTGTGCTTCAAACTTCTTCAACTCATAGCCTTTATTAAAAGACATCGTAAACCTCCAAATTTTCGATAAAACGTAAAAAGTCAAAAATTTGGAAGGCTACGGATATTTCGCCGCTTGGGGCATCCACGAAAAACGGACAAACATAAAGCCTGCTCCTTTTTACGGGAGCAGGCTACCTGAAGGCTAAAAAAATAGCCGGACAACCAACTAACAGAGCGGTTCTAAAGCAGAATCACTCTATCAGCTGTTGCCCGGCTATTTGGTGCGCGTTTCATACATTGCCTTACGGCAATGGCCCGTTGCTCGGTGACGAACAGTCCATATTCAGGGTGCAATGCACCCAATTTTTGAAATTGTGGTTTGTCTAAAAAAGTCAGCGCCTGCGGTAGGCTAAGTCAACTGCTGCTACGTTACCGCACCTGAGGCACTTTATGCTGATAGAGCCTGAACAGCTCTCGGTTTTTTGGTAGAGCTTGTGTCCGCAAACCGGACAAAACCTCCAGCCAATGCTGAATTGTGCCTGCTGTATATTGTTCAGCGGTTTACTCTTAAAAGAGCGATTATTTGACCAAGTCATATTATTCTCCAAATCGAATGACGTCCAATGGATGGCAGTGGATGGGTTTTCCGTTGATGACCTGCATCTGCTGTAATCTGATCCTAATCGCAGACCACGATACTCCCATCCGTGCAGCCATCTCCAGAATTTTTTCATAGTTCGGATCCGATGCGGATTTGTACAGGATTCCATTTGGCAGGCACAGCGCTGCACGTTCTATTTCGGCGTTGACCAGAAATGTTGGCATCAGCAGCTCCGCTGCAAGGGTGTTCGCCTGCCATTCTTCCCATGAGGGCTGTCCGTTTCGTTCCCGATAGGCAATGTGCCCACGGCACTTGACTGCTTTTCCGTAGTCGTTCGGAAACTGGTCAGCCAGAATATGGTGTGCCGCTTCATGCGCTATCGTGAAATTCCGGCATCCGGTGCAGCTGTCTGACGCAAGGGCGGAATCGATTACAACGTCCTTCGGCATGAACACCTCCACAAGCTTTGTCCCGTCCCCCAAGGTTACGGTAAAACCGCATTTCTGGAAAACAGTCAGTCCTAGAATACTTCCATCGCTGCATAGCGGCAGCATTTTCACATTCAGCCCAAGAACAGAACTTGCGAGCCGTTCAGGGTCAATGGGTTCTGGGTCATCTTTACTGATCCCGAAACGGGTATAGTACTGGTCGATATACTTACCCGCTATGTGCGAAAGATCTGCGCGGGATAAGTATCTTGCCATTACGAAGCACAGCTTTCCGGCACGGAGCAGTAGGCTTCCACGAACCACTTGCCCCGTTCAAGCCAAAGATTCCGCTTCTGACCGCAGATCAGGCAGGTGAAGCAGTGACCTTTTCCGCCTAGGCGTGATGTCCCATGTTTGACTGCCAAGACACGATCAATTCCATAAGTGTGAGCCTTGTCATAGTTTATGGCAAGAGGGCGGATCTTACCGTCAGGAGTAAAACGAACGTCCACTTCGACGTATCTTTTCTCACGGCGAAGGTTGTAATCACCACACATCAGAATTCCTCCTTTTTGCGGATTTATCAAAACACGGCGTGCATTACTTGCGAATCATACTGCGTGCCACGAGCTGTTTTTCGTTCAACAGCGGAACGGACACTGTATGTTTTTTCCACTCATCCATAGAGCAGGTCACTGCTTTGCACAGACGGCATTTTGTCCAGCCACCGGTTTCATCAAGATCCACATCATAATTCATGGTTCCGCACATTGGACATCTTACATTTTCTTTTCTCATAGTATCACCTCGCAAAAAAAAAACGCCAAACAAACACAATCCCATACGAAAATAACACCAAAAGGCTGTTATTTGTGGATTTGGTTTGATTATACACCCACTTTATGGAGATGTCAATTACGCATTTGTCGCCATTTTAGAGATTTCCTGTTGATTTCTTATATTTTCTATACTATAATAGAGCTACCGGATCACAAAGGAGTGTTCTTGTTATGAAAAAGAAAACCACGCTCACCAAAATGCACATAGCCCCATCCACAGTGCGCTATGATGCAGTCGCTGCGAGGGATAGCAATGAGGTTGGTCAGATTCTCGCAGGCACACGAAAAAGGAATGGCTATTCACTTGTAACTTTCTCTGAACTTCTCCGTCACTATGGCGTCGATGTCAGTGATAAAGGAATCAGCAAATGGGAAAAAGGCTATACCACTCCTAGCATCTACCAACTAGTTGCAATCTGCTACGCATTGAACATCAAGGAGGGTCCTTCCTACTTTACAAAGAACTTCCAGAAACCCGCCCTTCTAAATGACATCGGGCAAAAAAAAGTCGCTGAGTACGAAATGGACTTGATTGCATCCCGGCGCTACCAGCCAGACGCAGAAGAGCCCGCGGAAATCGACTACATAATGATGCCTGTATCAGAGTTGCCAGTATCGGCAGGTCTAGGAGCTTTTCTTGAGGGTGAAATGTTCCAGCAGATACAAGTGCCTGCCAGTAGCGTTCCGGCTGGTGCCGAGTTCGGGATATATGTTAGCGGTGATAGTATGGAGCCACGCTATCATAACGGACAGATTGTATGGGTGAAGCGCTGCGAAGAACTTGAATGCGGGGATATCGGGATATTCGTATATGATGACTGTGGATATCTGAAAAAATACGATGAACATACCCCAGACAAGTCCCAAGCAGAGTTCCTTACCGACAGCTATGGCGTGGTGCATAACCAACCGGTTTTGGTTTCTCTTAACACCAAATATTCGCCGATCCTTATATCTCCAGAGCAAAGATTCGAGGTTGTTGGAAAAGTTTTGAACTAAAAAGATGGGAGGAGTTTTTGTGGATACGATCAAGCGTGTTCAGGATTTGATGCAAGTGCGTGATATGAATCTATGTGTATTGGCAAAGAAATGCGGAATATCGTACTCCACGATTCAAACCACCGCCCGTCGGGGAGGGCAGTTAAGCGTAGAGACGATTGAAAGAATTTGTCAGGGTTTAGGAATTACATTAAAAGACTTCTTCGATTCCTCCTACCTGTAAATATAGGGGCAGCAAAAAAGCCGTTCGCCACGCTGGAAAATCTGCGTGGTGAACGGCTTTAATACTGCTTCTATTTATCCTTTGGTAATCTCCAGATAAACACTAATCTCCATGATTGTTACCATTGAAGGAATACATTTGCGACGATCTTCGGGCATACCGAATAAGATTTGCATTGGCAGTTGAAGACGGCTCATGTTACCTATTGCAATTCTGACTATTTGGAAATATACTTGTAAGTATCAAATTATTTCACTTTATGGGAGGAAATTATTATGGCAAGACCCAAGGGAAGCAAGAATAAGGCTCGTACTGTAAAGGCCAGCGTTGATTATGTAGCAGTCATTGCAGAAAAGGCCGCAAAAAAAGAGAAAATCGAATCTGAGGTTGCTACGTTGACTGCAAATCTCGATGATCTGAAGACGCAGCTGAAAGCCAAGAAAGCAGAATTGAAAGCCGCCACCAAGGAACTTGCCAAAGCCGAAAACAAAAAAGCTGCCGCCGAAGCAAAAGCAGCAGAAGAAGCAAAGAAGGGCGAAGCAGAAGATGTGCTGAAGAAGCTGCTTGCCAGCGGTATGACGGCTGAAGAAATCCTTGCAAAGCTCCAGTAATGCAATATGATGAACTGGACAAGCTGCTGAAGTAAAGGAAGGGGCTGTTGCACAAGGATAAAACCGGTGTAACAGCCTCTTTTTCATTCATGCTGCAATTTTTTCAGCTTTTCAAACGTATCTAAATTAAAGTGGCATATCATCTTCCTATTTCACAAATCCTTGCCGTTTTCAGACAGGAGGTTGCTTTTATGAAAGTATCTGCCGACTATCGTATGCTCGCTCTCGATGCCCTGCGCGGAAAATGGAAAACTGCTGTTTTGACAGGTATTGCCGCCAGTGCGCTCGGTGCTACCATTGTGAGCAGTTCCAACAGTGCCGTATCCAATTCCAATCAGGCAAAGGACATCCATTTTGAACTGTTCTCCCAGCCCAACGGCGGTCGGCTGCTTGCTGTTCTGCTTGCCGGCATTGTTCTGTGGGCAGTCCTCCAACTGATCGTGGGCGGTGCAGTTCAACTGGGATATGCTCATTTTAATCTGAACCTTGTAGATGGAAATGATGCTGCCATCTCGGACTTGTTCTCTCAGAAAGACCGTCTGTGGGATGGCTTCTGCATGAAATTCCTGCAGGGTCTGTACATCGCCCTCTGGTCGCTGCTGTTGGTGATTCCGGGAATCGTGAAAACATACAGCTATGCGATGACACCTTACATCATGTCCGAGCATCCTTCGCTGACCGCAAATGAAGCGATCACAGAATCCCGGCGGATCATGAATGGCAACAAATGGCGGCTGTTCTGTCTGGATTTCAGCTTCATTGGCTGGGAGCTGCTCTGTTCGGTGCCACTGTATGCCGAGGGTTTTCTGGTTCTCAAATATTTCACCGGTTCAGAGGCTCTGGCGATTTCTCTTGTTCTTCTGCTGACAATTCCATTGAGCATTGGCTTCTTTTTTGTACACCCCTATGAGGAAGCTGCATGGGCTACTTTCTACCGCGATATTACCGCAGCACCTACCGAACCGGATGAAGCATATTGACTTTTATATTAAAATTATCGTTGTAGTTCCCTTCATCGGCTATGACTCTAAATGGCCGGATCAGAGTAAACATAGATTGAAAAAGCTGATCCAAAACGCAAACGATTCTATTGTTATTTCACATTCTGCGGATGTTTCCAGTTATAAAAAAAGAAATTATTATATGGTCGATCATGCAGAGTACATCATCGGTGTGTTTGATAATCAGAAAAAGCTGCGCTCAGGTACAGCACAGACAGTCAACTATGCCTTGCATCAGGGAAAGGTAATCACTCTGATCCATCCAGACACTATGGAGATAACAGCCCCTGCGCCTTAACAAATTCACAAAATTTTTTCATTAGCATTTCCAACAAAATATTTTCATTGAAGGGGTGCTGTGATATAATAAGATATAAAACTACGCTCAGAACAAATGGTGCCGCTATGAACAAATATATTGGACAGCAATTTGCTGCTTTAAGATACGAAAAAAATATTTTGGTTGTTGAAGAAACTACATCTGCTGGTGGATGCGGCTCCTTCAACGCGGCTTCTTCATGTCCTGCGTCAGCCTGTCTTTATGACAGTGCGGCGTGGGGCTTTTTTATTGCCTGAAAGGAGTATGAGAACATGAGTCTGAAATATACCTGCCCCAGCTGTGGAACCCCATTGGGTTATGAGGGATTGTGTTGGAAATGTAAGTGCGAGCAAGAACGGCAAGCTGCTCTGGCCTGGATGCCGGAACAAATTGTCGAAAAACAAAGAAACTTGATACAGAACATCCAGAGGCTGGCTGATATGGAGGACCCGGAGTTCACCGACTTCTGGCAGCTGCTTAGCTACCATGATGCCATCACCCCGGAGATTCAGCGAGTGGCACTGGCCGCAGAGGTGTTCTGGCCCTGTGAGATCTATTATCATGCTCCCGCCGATGTGCGGGATGGTCTGATCCATGCGCTGTTGTCCGCGGAATATTCCAGCGCGGCCTCCAACCTGATGAGTTGCCTTGCTATGCAAGGAGATGACAAGGCAATGGAGACTCTGCTGGAGCTGGAGCGAAATCCCCGGCCCTGGCGCAAGGGCCTCTATGTAGACCCATCCAGCTATGCGCAGATCGGAGGCTGGACCTTCGACAAGGAGGGCCAGAAAATCCAGCTCAACTTCGATACCTGCTATCCTATGGTCAAAGGAACCACCAGCGAGAAATCTCCCGTCCGCATTGGCCGGGCACGGGAGGACACATGCCCCCACTGTGGCGGACGCATGGTGGACATGCTGGTGCTGGATGGCCGGGATGAGCGGCTGAAATTTCTGGGGTTGGATGGTATTCTGACTGCCACCTGCTGCCCCAGCTGCGTGGGATTCCTCAAAGGCCCCGCCTTCAACCGGTTCGCTCTGGATGGCGGCGTGGAGGTCTTTCCCTCTGAGCTCTTTGACGGGGCGGAGAAAACGGATTGCTATGTCAGTCCCGAGGACTACAAGGCCCTCACGGAAAATCCCTTTGTGCTGGGCGAAGCGCCCGTGCCCCTGTTTTACGGTGCGGCCTGCCAGGATGTGAACACGGTGGGTGGCTTTGCCAACTGGGTACAGGACGCGGAATATACGACCTGCCCCCACTGCGGGAAACCTATGAAATATCTGGCCCAGATTCAGTGGGATACGGTGTTTGACTGTGCGGAGGGCATGCTCTATGTGGAATTCTGCCCGGACTGCCATATCGTGTCCATGCAGCACCAGCAGACCTAAAAAAGTCGCACAGTATGAAAAGAGAAATACCAGCAGGTATTTGCGTAAGGAGGCGTCCACTATGTGCGAGCACTGCCGAAACATTCAAACATGGAGAAAATTTGACGCCCCAAAGGACTATCTGGCCTGTATTGCTTACATTCAGCAGTTGGTGTCGGAGGGGGAATTTGAACTGATGCAAGAGGAATCCACCTGCCCACTGGAGAAGGTAAAGACAGAGGATGGCTGGGCGGACGAAATTATGGCTCACATGATTAGGTGCAAGCACTGCGGCCAGATCTTCACCTGTGTGGTCAACACCTTGCGAGGCAGTGGACACTTCAAAAAAGAAAGGCAAAGGATGACACGGAAAAGGCGGTGAAATGATGAATCAGGCAGAAGAAGCAAAGCTGCTGGAGCAGCTTGAGCAATGGAATAAGAAGGACGAGTATTCCCGGTGTATCCGGGCCATTGAAGCCATCCTGGAACAGGAGCGGGGCTATCTGCTGACCGTCAAGCTGAGTCGGGCTTACAGCAATTTGGCGGTCCTGGGAGATCATGGAGAGCACGGAACCGACAGTGAAGTGGACGGAAATCTCATCCAGTACGCCATCCGACTGCTGGAGTCCGTTCGCACCCAGGGAGAAAACGACCCTTACTGGAACTCCCGGATGGGCTATTCCTGCCTGATGGCGTACCGCTCCGCAGCCACCGCCTATGAATACGCAAAATGCTGGCTGGCCCTGGCCCCGGATGACCCAGCCGCCCAAAAGCTGGTTCGGGACTGCGAGGAATATCTGGAGGAGGAAAAAGCCTTGGAAATAGATTTGAAAGAACGGGAGGAATTTATTCGGCGGGAAACTCCCGATGATGAAAAGGGGGTTATATGTAAATGAACAGCGAACAGATCACAGTATTTTTGCAAGAGCATTGGTATATTGCCTCGGTGCTCATCGGGGCCGTGATTTTAATTGGAGCGACCCGCAACTGGAACTGGCTCTGCGACCCCACTGGTACGCGGGATGCCCACCGCCACAGCAGAGGATACCGGCGGGTGGTGTTCTTTCTGTTGGGTGTTCTCCTGATTGTGGTGAGTATCTGGGGATTTGTGCTGAAATTGAAATAGGAGGAGAAAGACTATGATGACTGAGAAATATCCCACCTGGCTCATCGGCCATGTGAAAGAATGGGCGGAGAAGCGTTTGCCCACCGTGATACTTTGTTCCACCACCGGCAATGAACTGCTGGAGGTTTGGTATTACGGAGATCTGCTCACGGTGAAAGGAGAACCCCAATCCTATATCATAGATAGCGACGAGGCCCCCGGACTGGTGACAGCCCGTGACCCGGAGAGCGGCGAGGAGTTCGTCATCTTTGACGGTGGACGGCATGGCTACGACAATATGTTCTGCGATGAACATGATCCATCCGAGCTGGAGCACCGCCCCCTCAAGCGGTATGAGATCCCCGCCTCCAAGTTGGTGCTGGAGCTGGGGTACAGCATTGACTATGAGGACGAAAAAGAGAACTTTGAACCGGATGAGGCGGATACCGTGGAACTGATCAACGGTGAACGGATGCCGTGGGAGCAGGCCAAGCGGGACGGCATCGACTATATCGCCCTTTACTATGTGAACGAGAAAGGAAAACCAGTCCAGATCCTGGACGCAGAGCTGGCCTGAGTATACCGCAGCCAGATGACGGGATAAAGGAGGGCGACAGCGTGATCGGGACAGATGAAAACCGGGCGGTGCTCCATGTGGAGGTCATCTTCTGGAGCGGCAAACGAAAAATACCACCCAGCCTGGTCAGCGGAAAGTATTGTCCCCATTTTGTGGTCACAGGAACTACAGAATATTTGGGTGTATGCTTTCTGGACGGAACCGAGTGTACATTTGATACACCAGCTTTGGGAAATGCCCAACCCCTATATCCAGATACCATTGACTATGCCCCGCTGGAAAACAATGCGGAATTTTTGATCTATGAGGGAGCCAATGCCGTTGGCAAGGGCCGGGTGCTGGGCCGAACCGTTCCCTATAAAGTGAAACAACAACGAAAGTAGGTGCCTTATGTACCAAATTGCATATATTGGCCGCTGGGAGACCCTCCCGGAAACGGCTGCCGCCATTTGTGACTATGACACTTCCAAGCTGGAGGTACTGCTCCAGGGCGGTCTGGATTTAGATGACCCCATTCAGCTCAGCGAATACATCAAGCTGATGCCATTGGAAATCGCGGTTTTTCGGAACGATGTGCCTATGATTCACTTCCTGCTGGAGCATGGAGCTGATCCCGGTCTGGCAGAGGAACAGCCCCTGCTGCTCACCGCTGCCCGCTGTTGTGGGCCGGAGGTGGTCACCCTCTTTGCTGGACAGGCTGCAAAACTCAGCCTAAAGCAGAAAGAGCGGGCCTTCCAGGAAGTACGCTGGGGCAAGCGCCCGGAGAATATCCAGGTGCTGGAGCAAGCTGGGATCGCAGTAGACAAGTTTGGCGGCGAGGCATTCCGGGGCGCTGTGTCCGAGGGCAACACCAAACTTGCCCGGCTGCTTCTGGAAAAAGGGGCAGACATCAATTACCACAAGCCGGACATGGTGTTCCCTTACGCCTCCACCCCTGTCACCGAGGCCGCCCGCTCCAACAATTTCTCCATGGTGCGCTGGCTGGTGGAACAGGGAGCGAATATCACCCTTGTTGACAAATACGGTGACCGTCCCTACAGTGTGGCAGTTCAAAACAAGAATCAGGAGATGGCCGACTACCTGAAAGCCCTGGAGCCGGAGGAATGGCACAACAAGCAGGAAAAGATCCGGCAGCTTATGCCCTACAAGCTGCCTGCCAAGCTGGTGGAATACTTGAAGACCGGCCCCCTGCGGCTGGAGTTCCCGGATCAGGAATGGGTGAAGTGGGCGGAGCTCTACTCCTTCATGGATGTGCAGGAGATGACCTGGAAACGGAAGAAGCTGCTCTCCCTGATGGTGCAGATGGACAACTACAGCGACTATCTGCTGCTGTGGAGCCCCAGGGACAAAAAACTGTGGTATCTGGACATCGAGCATGAGGAATTCCACCCTCTGGCCAAATGGGATGACTTCATCGCAGATCCCGGACGATATCTGAACGGGATGATCGAGGGTGAGTTTGAGGAATAAGGAGCAAGACCATGACATCCATAGACTTTCTGAACAAGGTACATAAAAGCCTGGACTCCCAGGAATATAACCTCTCTTATTCTCCGGCCAAGTCCAAGAATTATATGCTGTACTGCAATGGTAACTTTATCGGTGGTCTGTTCGACGAGGAGTTGTGCTTCGTCTACGCCGACAGTGTGAGTGAACTGCTGGGGCAGCCGGAACCCGTCTACCACGGCTACTCCAGCACCGCCCAGCACAGGATGCTGGTGATCCCGGAGGAACATTGGGCGAAGGCGCTGAAACTTCTCTATGCCGAGAAATTTGATTGGAGCCGTTTGGTGTACGACATCACCTACACCAGCATCGGCGCGGCTGTGGTGGAGGACTTCTACGACGAGAATGTGGTATTCCTGCGCTTCTGCTTTGAAAAGGAACTGCTGAAAAAGGACCCTCTGGACCGGCAGGGCCGTATCCTGCGGATGGTCTATCTCAATCAGGATCTGACAAAAGCGGGCAAATATCTGTTCCCCAGACTGATGCAGAAGTTTCTTGTTTTTACAGATCGCAACGGAAAGACCAGTCTGGAAACCATGCTGAAACGGTGGTACACCCAGCTTGAAAAGGAATACCGCAATCATATAGAGGGATGAGGAGAATGATCTATGTTTGAAGAATTTTATGAGATGTACGAGTCCGAGGAGCAGGAAGTGGTCGCTTTGATCAATCGCTGCATTGGGGGCGGATTTAACTGGAAAGGTAACTTTTGGGAAATGACCGTTGTGACGCTGGGCATAGTGTCCTGTGACACCGGCAAGGTCAGCACCAAAGAGGAGCGACTGGATTGGCCGGTCACCGACGAGGAGCGTCACAGTGACAAGGGCTGGGGACGCTTTCAAAACGAGCAGATCTGCCGCCTGAAGATTCGCCGGATGAAAGAAGAATGGGCAAAGGATCTGGTGGTGCAGCCCTGGTGTATCTCCCAGGTGGTCAAGGCCCACGAGGACTGCCCGGAACTCCAGGCCGTTCTGGACGAGTACCACAAGCCAGTGGTGATCCAGGACCAGGTGCTGGGAGAACTGACACTGGACAAGGACTATGATACCTTCGAGGGCGAAATCCAGTGGTGCGGAAAGGATGTGAGCCTTTCTCTGGAGGTCAATGCCGAAAGCAAGCCCTCCTGGACCCGCGCCCGTAGCGCCGCCAAAAAGCTGCTGGCCGACTGTGACACCTGGGATAAGGCCATGCGGGAGCTTGCAGCCAAGAACCTGACCGAGCTGGCCAACAACTGGCTCTCCCAAGATGAGGAAAACCCCCGCAATCCGGAAACCGACCCCATCACAGAGGACGAACTTGCCCGGCGAATCAGCCTGACGAGTCTATCCGTCACCTCCGGCGGCAGCTTCACTGCCTGGTTTGACTGCGACGAGATGTTCACCGACCATGCGGTGACGGTCTACGGCTCCTTGAAAAAGGGCCTCAAAACTGCCAACATTGAGGGGTAAGGAGGATAACATTATGAAACTGAGCTGTAAACGCATTGATTTTACATATACACCCGGTGAGGAAATCTTCAACTTTCCCGAGGAATCGGGACTACCCTTTATCTTCGATGTAGAGGAAGAACTGACCGGCGATCCTGCTGTCATGGATGCGGTGGGAGAAATGCTGGATGAGGCGGAGAAATTGGCGGAGAAGGCCAAAGCCGCCATCAAAGCGGCGCTGGCAGACGAGGACAGCCGCTACCATAGCGTTGTGACATTTTTCATGGAGTTCCATCGGGACGATGTAGGCCCGGATATTGTGGCGGAACTTTTTCCGGGAACCGACCCAGCCAAACTGTCCTTTGCTGAGATGGTTGACTTTTTGAAGCTCAAGCGGTTCGGCAGTCTGGTGGATAGCGAGATGAACCAGCAAGTTTTCATTCTGGATCTGTCCTTTAACCCGGAGATTACCGACGAACTGATGGTAATCTACTTTGATTTGAACAAGGAGATTTTCTGTATCACACATGAGAGCTGAGCGTGACTGACATACACGAGGAAAGGAGCAATCCCTATGAAAGCATTTGACCCCAATTACAAGCTGCTGGACGAGATGTATCAGGACGATTACTATCCTGCTTTTCTGGTGGACAAGGTAAAGGACGAGCTTCAGAAGGTCATCGCCCTGCTGGAGAGTGGCGAAACCGACACCGAAGTGGTGCAGGAAACGCTGGACGAGGCGGTCTGCGGCATCAATGATCTCCAGGAGGAGTTTGACGAGAACGACAGCGAGATCGAAACGGTGGCGCGGGAATGTATTGCGGCAACCGTGGCCTACATTCTGGAGTGGTTTGGCATCCCCATTGACACCGAGGAGGCCATCCGGGAACGGGACTGGTGAACCCTATGGCAGAAAAAGAACTGGCCCTTTGTGATGAGTGCGGAAGCCTGTTTTTCAAAGGCTCCTCACAGATGATGGGGCTGTGCCAGAATGTGCCCATGTTCTCTATGGCTACCCGAATTGTGACCATCATTTTCAGGATGGCCGGTGTGTGAACTGCTATTGGGACGGCTCAAAGAGTGTGTACATCAAGAAACAGAATCAACAGGAGGAAACTGATATGCCTACAACTGAATGGCTGAACAAATACGAAGCAATCAAGGATAAATTGACCTGTAAAGATGACTTGGAGGCCCATTTCACAGAGAAAGTGATTGGGAACATGGCGGTGGATGTGCTGGACATCGGCACCGTCCATTTCCCCACCGGGCAGATTTTCGCCTGTGATCCGCTGGTGGAACTGGAGGACACTCTGCCGTTCCTTCAAACGATCCCCGCCGGAACTTATCCCGTAAAAATCTGCGTGGTGCCCAGCGAACAATACGGCGACCGCTATGCCTGCGTCAAGGTGGAGGTTTCTCAGGAAAAGCCTGTCCGCTATGAGCTGGGCATGGTGGGCAACGAGGATCTGGACGAGGAACTGGGAGAGGACGAGTATTTTGGCTTTGGCGTAGACGCCGGGATGGGTTGTGTCGCGGACATCCAGACCCAGGCGGCCTTCAAGGCATACTGGGCCAAGCGTTTAGAAGAAGACCCGGACATCGACCCCTACAACGACCTGTTCTGCGATCTTCTGGAAGAAAACGCCAAAGCCTACCCCAAATATCAGGGGGACTGCGGCGACTGGCTCAACTGGACAGTGCCGGGCACGGACTGCAACCTGCCCATCTTTGCCTCCGGCTGGGGGGATGGTTACTATCCTGTCTACTTCGGGTATGACGCCAAGGGCAAAATCTGCGCCGTGTATGTGCGGTTCATTGACATTGAAGCCAGTTATCGAGAGCAGGATTAAAAATGTGACAGAACAAAGGAGAGCGCCATGAAAGCCACCGCCGGAGAGGTCTATACCGTCTACAACCAATATCTGAAACGCTACACCGCCTGCCAGGTGGCATATATTGCGCCGCCGGACTCGGTGAGTAAGCAGCCCTGGGCGGTGATCCTCTCTCTGGATTGGGTGGGCGACGCCCCTCTGACTGCGGAGGAACTGCCTCATCTCCGCCCACTCTACAAGGACTTCATGTACTGGTCCCGCGACCTCCATCTGCTGCGGGTACCGTTGGAGGTCCCGCCCCAGTATAAGCTGGTGGGCACACTTCCGTCCTTCACCGACCAGCCCTGCCGCTCCTATGGAGGCTGGAGTGACGGCTATGATGTGTACCTCCAGATCCGGTGGCAGGCCATCCCGGAGGAGCGGCGGCGGGCCTTCAAGGAGGCCGCGGAGAGCGACGGGGTGACGGAAATCGGCGGTATCCCGGTGAAGGTCAGCAGCCATCGGATCATGGACCAGCACGAGCCATTCGACTCGGCGCTGGAACTAAGGGCGCTGCCCTGTCTCTCCGACCTCATTTGCGAGCGGTGGCACCCGGATCTGCTGGAGTTTTTGCGGGAAACCCCCTTTGTTGATGAAGTGACTTTGCTGAACCACGGTCAGAGGACACTTGATCTGCGAGGCACCAGCATCAGAAAGCTGATGCTGGACATGACCGGGCTGGAGGAGCTGTGGCTGTGTGAGGGAACGGAGCTGCTCCTGTTCCAGAACAAGGGGCCGGACGCCTGTGCCATCCATGCCCCCGAAGATGGCAGCGGTTTGACCCTCCAATTTATCGGGGAATACCGCCCGCACACGGAACTGCCGAACCTACGGGGGCTGCATGGCATCGAGCTGAAGGACTTTGATTTGACCGGACTGGCTGCTGTTCATCCCCACCTGAAGGAACTGAGGCTCTGGGGTGCGCCGGGAAACCTGGGGAGCTTCTCCGCCGTGGGAGGGTTCCGGGAACTGACGAACCTATCCACCTTCGACCTGTTTGGCTTCGGCGCGGATGACATCCCCACCCCGGAGCAGATGCCGGAGCTTCGCTGGTTCTGGATGACCAGCCTGCCGGAGACGGCGGCAAAAGTGGCAAAGCAGCTCTGGAAAAGCAAGCCGGGAATGGATCTGCGGATCACCAAACCCCGGAAACCGGAGTGGCTGGCGCAAAATCTGGACAATCCCTTCCGGGGCTGGGACGGCGCAGAACATATCCCTGCCGCCGCCGCGAAAAAGGCAGCCAATCAATACCGCAAGACCCGCTCCCTGCTGATGAAGCTGGCCGCCGAACCGGGCGAGGATGCCCAGGCCCAAGCGCTGGACGCGGTGGCCGCCTACACCCAGACCTTCAACAAGATGGGCTTCATCGAAACCGAGAAACGGGATGAAATCTACATGGCCCTGCGGGGTATCCTGGATGTCCTGCCGGATGGCACGCTCCAGAAAGATGCCCTGATGGAGAAGTTTGAGCAGTTGAGGGATTTTTGAAAGGGGTGTCACATTGAGCTACACAAAATTCAGCAAAGAAGTGACCAAGTGGCTGAAAGACAATGGTCTGCCCTGCTATGGGACAGCCAACGATAGCCCCGAAGAAACAAAGGCCCGACTGGACGCATGGATGCACGGGAGCAAAGAGATACTGCGCCAGTGGATCACAGAAAAGCGTTACCGTGAACTAATTTCCTGCGCCCACGGAGGCTGGTATCAGGATGATGTAATTTTTGAGCCCTTGGCTGAACATTTTGTGGCGAACCACCTGTTTGATGAACTGCGGTTTCTCTGCGAACGCGGCATCCGTTTTTCTGCGGAAGATATGCTGGCCACCATTAAATCTGAGAAAGAGGAGCATGGGACGCTTGATATAGAAACAATTCGGTCTATCGATGTTCCAAGCTATGTGTCAGGCCGCAGTTATTCCCATTTGGGGGAAATCGCAAAATACAGGAAACGGGCGCTGGATCAGATTATCCGCTATGCAGGCTATCTGGAGCAGATCCACGCACCTGCGGAGTATTTGGAACAGGTAAATGTCCTGCAAGAGAGCGTTTCGGATCTGACAATCAAAACAAAAGATTTGAAACCGTTCCGGTTTCGGCTGTGAAAGCAATTTCCTGAAAGGAGTGTGGGCGCATGAGCCGAATTGTTGATGAACCCTACTTTACATACAGTGCATACAACGCCCTGACCTCTGGCATTCAGGTGAAATGCCCCAAGTGCCATGGCGCAGGTGTGGTGACAGCGGATGATGACAACGCCTATTTCCGGTGCCTGAGCTGCGGCCACCGGATGACGCAGGATCGGACGATCTACCGTTATGATGTCCATAACCAGTGCAAAAACTGCGGCAGGTACTACCGAGTGGATATTGAAGATACGGCAAAGCAGCATTTTCCCGTCCTCCATGTGACCTGCCCCTATTGCGGAACAACCATGTCGGGAGAAGTTCATAAAACAGCGGAGGCGTTTTCATATATTGGCGAAATCAGAGATGGACGAGAACCTTATTTCGGGTTGGAACTATGGTTTTTGACTTCATTTCAGGGAAAACCTGTATGGGCACTCAACCGAGAACATCTTGCCTATCTGATCGGCTATCTCAGCGCCGGACTGCGGGAAAAGCCGCCGGGAAGAGCGAAAATGACCCAGGCCGACCATCTCCCCACCTTTATGAAAACCGCAAAGAACCGGGAGCGGATCGTGAAGCTGCTGAGGCAAATGCAGGAGAAATGAGGATGGAACAGAAAGTAATTTACAACGGCCAAATTCTTACTCTGACTCGGTTTTGGGCAACAGGAGAACCTTGCCTGTGGATCACCGACCCACAGCAGATCGAGATGCCCAAAATGGAGTTTGTGGGAGGCCACCCGGACGAATACTGCATTTTCCTGAAAAATCTGACGGAAACAGAACTGGCACAGATCACATCTCTGGACGGCGCTCCACTGGATGTGAAAGAAGAACTAAGCGACATCGAATGAGGAGAACACTATGAAAGACCTTTGCCAATACGGAAACCGGCCGGAGGACGAATGGGAAATCTTGCCCTGGATACCTGATCCGCGCCCGCCCTTCAAAATCTGGGTGAAGCCGGAGCAGATCGCGCCATTCTTTCTCATTCCCCACCACCCCTATGCCATCTCCCTTCTGCTAAAGATCAGTGACGGGTTCCGGACAGAAGAATTCTGCCGGCTGGGACTGACCGGCAGCAGCGGAGACTGGGAACGGCTGGTCCGGGGCGTGATCCGGGAGTTTGAGGAAAGCAATAGTGGTGAGGATCTGTTTCACTTTGACTCCGACGAGGATGTGTTCTGCGTCTATTCCCAATACATCGACGACCTGATGATGCTGGCCAAAATGATCCGGGCGGCCTGTGCCGATGAAAAAACGATGCGGATGTATCTGAACATGAGCGAGGCAGCGGAAGCATGAGAGAGTTAACTACTCAAACAGGGATAGTAGTAAAATGCAGTAAAACGGCCATTGAATTTTTCCAAAATGCTCAGTCAGTGGATTTCTTTTCTGTGCTGGAGATCCCAGAGGAATTCCAAGGTATAGCGGTTGAGTTTTATGATTTGATTATGGAAAATGATCATCTTGCGGCCTTGCTGGGCTGTCGCGGCAATTATGATATTGCAATACAGATAGATGAGGTAACCGGCACCATGACGGGGTGGCATTGGTTCAAATGAGGGAAATGGAATGATCGAGTATATCAAGCTCTTTTGGGAGGGCGCACCGGAGGGTGAACCATCGGTCATCCTCTATGAAGTGGATACCGAAAATGAGCGGTTGGCCCTCCGCTCCATTGACATCTTTGCGGATGGCCGCACCCGCAACATCCCTGCCCTTTACGACGGCGCCATCGAGATCACGCCGATCCCCACCGTGGAGGAATTGAACGCCCATGTCTGGGGCGAGGAATTCCACGCCTGCATCATAGAGCAGGCGGAATTTGAGGCCATCTGGGAAACTCACACCTATGATGGAGCGTTAAAGTAGCCAGGAGGAGACACTATGAACAAACCTATAAAAGCCAAAAATCTGCCGTTGTTCTCCATCATTGACCTGGACCAGCTGCGCCGGGAAAACCATCTGGAGGGCACAGAAGTGACAGACTTTTTCACGGAAAGGGATGGAAAAGTCTATCTTCTCATGGAACAGCCGTCCGAAACACAGGGTAAGGACTGGCTCAGCACTCCTTCCACCTATACCGCAGTGGAAATCCAGCTGGATTGGGCGGAACAGCGGGTGCTGGAAACGACGCTGTTTCCTCTTGGCCTCTTGAAGTTCCAGTTCCATTATTTGCGGCCCGCAGGTGACCACTTCCTCCTGCTGGGGGCAAGATGCGCCTATCGGGAAAACGGCCCCGACCAGAACGCCTGGATCGTCAGCCGGGACGGAGCTGTGCTGTCCCGTTTCTGCCTGGGGGATGGCATTCAAGACTGTGTGGTAAAAAAAGATGGCACCATCATTACCAGCTACTTTGACGAAGGTGTATTTGGTAATTACGGTTGGGATGAACCTCTGGGCGCTTGCGGCCTGATTGCATGGACATCGGAGGGAACTCCTCTCTGGAAGAATGAGAACTATTCCATCTATGACTGCTACGCCATCAGCCTGGACGAAGAAGAAAACCTGTGGTTTTATTATTACGATGAATTCCGGCTGGTGCGGACGAACTTCAAAGAGGACTTTGTATTTGAACTGCCAATCGAAGGAAGCGGAGCTTTTTCTGTTGCCCCGTCCGGCAATACCTTCCTGTTTCAAGGCGGATACCAGCAACGGGATAAATTCTACTTCCTTACCGCTCATGGTGATCACCTTGGGAAAAAACAGGAGGCTATTCCCACCTGTGACGGAAACAAGGTCGCTGTGGAGCAGTGCAGCCTGCTTCGCAGCCGGATGTTGTTCCTTGGAAAAGATGGTGTGCTCTATGGAGGTATTTGGGGGAGCGATGGCCAATGAAACAGTCTGATATTTATACCGAGGCTCTGACCTGTCTGCGCTCCATCCTTCTGGCAGACCATCCAGAGTTCCAAAACTGGATCGACTGGTTGGAGCGGGACATTCAGGACTGGAACCAGCGGCGGGAGGTTGCCCACCATCTTCGGGCATACGGAGGTATGGGCTCGTTCAACGACCTGCCCAGTATGCGTGGAAATCACGACTATATTTTCGACTTTCTCAAGTCCGTGTGCTATGCCTTCGGCCATCTTTATGGCAAACGGGAAGGCATTTCTCCGGAGGCATTGATGGAGGAGTGCCTCCACGATGTAGAGCAGGCAGCCTATCACCCCCATAAGCCACTGAACCAAGCCATTGCCCAGCACTTGATGCAGGGCGATTTACAGGAAAACCTGGATAGGCTGTAGGAGAACTTACTATGAACGAAAAACTGTCCCGTCCCCAATTCAATCAAATGGGCACCACCGAGAAGCAGACACTGATGGAAAGCCTGGCTGCTCGTTATAATATGACCTTTCTTGATCTACATACTTTTGACCGCTGGGGCCAGAGCTGCACCACCGGCATCTTCAAGAAAGATGGTCGGGAGTTCGTCTTTGTCCCCGGCGATACCGTCACCCTGGGCTGGGAGCAGTTTGCCGTGGGATTGAATCAGGAGAGCCGGGAGGAATTGGAGTATCTGTTCCGGGAATGGGAAATGGAACCGCAGAACCCGGAGGAGATGATCCGGGAAAGCATGGCTCCCGTCCGGCAAGCGGCCATTGGACCCATGCTGGTGGGCCGGGAGCTGGAGGAAATTAACTGGGAGCCAGTCAAAATGGATGATCCCAGACTGACTGTCCACCCTGACTGGCTGAAGGAATTCCGTGATTTTGCCTGGAGTGACAGCAGCAGTCTTACCTTGCACCAGTCGGCCCGCATTGAGCGGACGGAAAAGGGCTTTCAGATCTGTATCTATAACCACACAGACTACGATGCGCTTCTTGCCATGCTGGAAAACAGGGGCTTCTCCCTGCCCACGGCGGACGAGTGGGCCTACCTGTGTGGCGGCGGGTGTCGGACCCTGTTTCCATGGGGAGATGGGTTAGACTACTCCATGCGTCTGCACTGGTTTGAGAACATGGATGAGGATGAGAACCGGCCCTATGACATGGAGGAGCCCAACTTCTTCGGCCTGTCCATCGCCTACGATCCCTATATGCGGGAAGTGGTGCAGGCTGATAGGCTTACCACCTGCGGCGGTGACGGCGGATGCAATATCTGCGGTGGGCTGGGCCCATTTCTCGGTTTCCTACCCTGTTCGCCCCACTGTAAGCCAGAAGTGCAGGAGGACAATGAACTAAACGGAGATTATGACTTTTATCGGCCTATCATTCGGTTGGAGAACTATGATTGACAATAGAAGCTTGATACGAAATAAAGAAAGAGAGGTGCCGACATGGGAGCATGGGGCATAAAAGCATTAGAGCGTGACGAAGGGTTGGATGTACTGGACATCCTCAAAAATGAATATGTACCGGAGCATCCGGTAATGGATCTGGGCGAGATGATCGAACTGATGAAAGAGGAAGTCATGCTGGGAGCTGACTTCTCACAAATCGACTTCCTCTTTGACAATACTGCGATGGCTCTGGCGGAGCTGTATTTCCAATGGAAGGATAACAGCAAACTGGACTACGATCATGAAGAAGCTATATGGGATAAAGTCACCGGTTTCACAGCATCCAAAGAAGCCCTTGCTTTCCTGCTGCGGCAGCTCACCGACATCAAAAACGAGGTGCCGGACGAGGACGGCATCCGTGAGATTGTGGATCTTTGGAAGAACGAGGACAGCGGTGAGATCGCTCCTGCGTGGTTGGAACACTTGAATCAGCTCATTGATCGACTGGATTCAGAACAGGAGGCACGACAAATGTATATCAAAAAATACTGGGGCAACTTTATCGGAGGCTCGGACGACAGCCTGAACCTTGTGGCCTTTTTAGTAGATCAGAAAAAGGAGGAGATCCCCCTCAGCGAGATTTTCGCCAAGATCGGTCTGGACAAGCAGAGCTGGGACTTCCGCCAGACCGTGGAGTATCTGGAGTTTACACATTCCGATGGTGTTGAGATGGACTTTCACTTCGCCATTGATGTGGTCACCGACCTGGCCGCCATCCTGCTGGAGTGCAGCGTCAGTGGCAGTGTAAACCTTCAGGATCTGGACGAGTACAACACCCCCGTCTGCCGTATCCGCATCACTGCTACGCCAGAGGAGCATGACGCAATGAACAAGTCCCTGGCGGATTTTGCCCAGAACCCGCTGGAATACGACATCAGCGAGATGATGGGTGAGGATGAGATCACAGATATGGCTTCTCAGGTGGAGATGCTGCGGAAGGAGCTGTACGAAGCCTCTGGCCGCAACCGGGACTACCATGTGAAAGCGGCGGATGTGAAACCTCTACTCTCTGACTGGAAGGGTGCCGATGGCTGCATTGCCACCAACCGTATCACGGTGGAGGGCTACAAGGTTGGCTACTGTTACCGGGAGAAGCCGGACGGCGGCTGGGACAGTGGCTGGCGCTTTACCGCCGGTGATGAGAGCGACGAGTACATGGACGACCCTAACAACGCCGGGATCTACAAGCTGAACACGATCTGCAATGACGATCCCGACATCATCCCTTTGCTGAACACCCCCGCTCCCTGCGCCTTTGAGCGGGATGAGAACGGTGTGTTCCAGCAGATCAAAGACTGGAAACCAGATGAGGACGAGGAGGACCCTGATATGGATATTTTGAAGCAGTGCCAGAAGTGGCATGAGGAGGACAAACACCAGAAAATCGTTGACGCACTGGAGGCAATCTCTGCCGAGGAGCGTACCCCGGAAATGGATATGGAGCTGGCCCGCGCCTACAACAATCTGGCGGACTCCAGCGAGCCGGAGGGAAGGAAGCTGCTTCACCAGGCACTGGAACTGATGCAGTCCCATGAGGAGGAACTGGGAGATACTTATTCCTGGAATTTCCGTATGGGGTATGCCTATTATTATCTGGATCAGGAGGGCCGCGCTCTGCGGCATTTTGAAAAAGCTCTGGAACTGCATCCCGGTGATGATCCTAAGCTCAACACCCGACAGGACATGGAGGAACTAATTGACTCGTGCAAAAAGGGTATTTCTCTGCCGCAGTTCTGGGAGTGCTTCCGGGAACGGACAGAGAACTGGTGGGAAACCTTTGCCGAGATGGAAGCAGAGCTGCGCCAGATGATGGACGAGGACAAAGATCACACCCGCGGTGCGGAGATCGTGGCCCAAATGGAGGAAACCCTGAATTTGGTTTTTGACGAGATTTCCTTCGAGATGGGCTTCAACGGCGAGAAGTACGAGCTGATCCTCACTCCGGAGGGTGACAAGGTCAAGCTGTTTGAGCTGGTCTACTTCCAGAAGCACGCTCCCAAGGAGGTGCTGGAGCACTGGAACATCCTGGTGGGCCGTCAACCTTTTCAAAACATCGGTCTGCGAACCAATGATGGCTGGGAGATTTCCGGGGATGATGTGCAGATCTGGCTGGAGGAGCAGGGTGAAAACAGCTTCGCCATCTCCGCCTACTGTGAAAAGCTGCTGCCTATGCTCCGGGATGAGGAAGGCCGGGCCTGGTGGATGCTCACCACCTTCACCGACCAAGTGCTGGGCGAGATCCCCCACATGAGATACATAGACAGCTTTGATGTGCTGGAGGAACCCAAGGCAGAGCCGTCCTTCCTCCTGTCCCAGCTGCCCGACAAACTGCGGGAGCAGGGCCTGGAGCTCTCCACCGACCCGGAAGCCTATCTGGAGAGCTACCTTGGTTACAAAATGGAACCCAAACAGGACCCGGACGCCGATTGGCGGCTGGATGTAATGGCCGGTTCCACCTGCTGTGTGCCGCTCATCAACGGCTATCTGAATGCCGACAATGATTTTATGGACGATCTCCATGCCGACGGCGCGGTGGCGGGCTTCTTCTGCTATCCCCTGAATACCCTGCGGGAGGAGGAAGGCAGTCAGAAAATCTTCGACTTCCGGGACAAGCTGGAAGAAGTGTTTGCCACTGATGAAGGATCGGAAGTGCTCACTCTCACCGGCGGGGCAACCGGCCTCTACTGCGGCTATGTGGACTTCATCGCTTGGGACATCCGCACGGCGCTCCAGATGGCAAAGGAGTTCTTCGAGGGCAGCGACATCCCATGGGCCATCTTCCACACCTTCCGCCGTGAAGCAGGTTCTGTACCCCTAAAGCAACAAGATGATGGGCCAGAAACTGAGAATCAGGATGACGAGTTGAACGAGACGCTGACAGGCATGGACTATATTCCTTATACCCAACAGAACGCCGAAGCATTCTTCGCTCAGCTGGAGCAGTGGAACGACGAAGACGAGTACACCCGCTGTATCCAGGCACTCAATGCCATCCCGGAGGATTGGCGAAACTACCGCACCGCCTACGCCCTGGCCCGTGCACTGGAGAACTACGCCATCATCGGGGACCATGACGAAGGCACTTTGAAATCCAAGGGAGACAAAGCCCTCCTGAGGGCCATTGAGGTGCTGGAGTCCGTCCGGGAGGAAGGCCAGGACAAGGCAGAGTGGAATATGCGGATGGCCTACGGCTATCAGTATCTCTATGAGCAGGAGGCAAAGGCCATTCCCTACGCTCAGCGGTGGGCGGAACTGGACCCGGAGGACGAAGATGCCCCGGCGGTAATTCGGGAGTGTAAGGCGGAGATCCGGAAACGCCAGCGCAGCCGGAAGAAGAAGGCCAAATTCGTGCCCGGTGATACCCCCTTTGAGGGCTTTGACCTCACCAACTTCTGGGATGATAATTGGTATGCACTGAAAGAATATGTCAGTGATCCGCCTTCCGATGAGCTGATTGCCAGCGTGGAGGAGGAACTGGGCTACAAGCTGCCCGCTGCCTACATCTGGCTGATGAAGCAGCACAACGGCGGCATTCCGGTGAACACCTGCTATCCCTGTGATGAGCCCACCTGTTGGGCAGAGGACCATGTGGCCATCACCGGCATTTTCGGCATCGGACGAGAAAAGAGCTGCTCCCTCTGTGGAGAGCTGGGCAGTCAGTTTATGATCGATGAGTGGGAGTATCCTGCCATCGGTGTGGCCATCTGTGACTGTCCAAGCGCCGGACACGATATGATTTTCCTGGACTACCGGGATTGCGGTCCCCAGGGAGAGCCTGCGGTAGTCCATGTGGATCAGGAAAACGACTATAAGATCACCCATCTGGCAGACAGCTTTGAGGAGTTCATCCGCGGACTGGAGCATGAATCCTTGTATGATCCGGATGAAGACGTAGAGGATCTTGAGGATGACGCCGACGAGGAGGAAACCGACCATAAGGGTTCCTTTGCCGGATCTGTGCTCCTCTCCAAAGCAGAGTGGGACAAGGAGCAGTTGATCCGAGATCTGCGGGAAGAATGGGGCATCGTAGATGAGGAGCCGGATGAGGGCGACGAAGATGTTGAGAACAGCGATGACGCTGTGGTAATGCGGGTCGGCAATATGATGCTGATCGTGACACTCTTCCACGGTCACATCCCGGACAATGAAGCGGAGATCAACGCCGAAAACAACTATATGTGGCCAGAGGCCGTAGAAGTGGCCAAAGCACACAAGGCCCATATCATGGTGGCTGTGTTAGGCGAGGAGGAAAAACTGCTGGAACGAGGTAAGCTGTTCACCAAGGCGATGGCAGTGTGCTGCAAGCAGAAATACGCCACCGGTGTCTATACCAGCGGTGTGGTATTTGAGCCTCGTTTCTATGAGGGCCTTGCATATATGATAAAAGAGGACGAACTGCCCATCTTCAACTGGATCTGGTTCGGCCTGTACCGGAGCGAGGGTGGCCTGAACGGCTACACCTACGGCATGGATGTGTTTGGCAAGGAGGAAATGGAAGTGCTGAACACCGACGCCGAGCCGGAGGAACTGCGAGACTTTTTGGCAAGCCTTGCCTCCTATGTGCTGGCGTGTGATGTGACGCTGCAAGACGGCGAGACTATCGGCTTTTCTGCGGACGATAAGCACACGATCACCCGCAGCCCCGGCGTCTCTCTGCCAGAAGAACAGATGACCCTGAAGATCGGTTACGAGCCTATAAAGGGAGATCCGGAGGATGACAGTTGCGACCACTCAGACAATGAGGACACGCAGGATGAGGAAGAATTCAGTAATCCCGAAGTCTACACCGAGGAGGAGATGGAGGCCGTCGAGGGACACATCCAGCAGTATTTCGGCAAGTTTGAGAATGTATTCCACGAGATCGTTTCCCCGGACATCCATGTGGACATCTGCATGGTGCCGCCCACTGAGGAGCGGGACTATTACACCTTGGTCACCATGGGCATGGGCGCCCACCGGATGAATGTGCCAAAGGAACTGGCGGAGTACAAGCTGGAGCGGGCAGAGCTGGCCATTGCCCTGCCTGCGGACTGGAAGCTGGATCAGGAGTCCATGAAAGACGAAAAGTGGTACTGGCCCATCCGCCTGCTGAAATCCTTGGCTCGTCTGCCCATTGCCAGTGATACCTGGCTGGGCTTCGGTCATACCATGGACAATGAGGAGGACTTTGCAGAAAACACGAAGCTGTGCGCCGCCATTCTGACCGGCCCCCAGGGTACGAAGGACGGCAGCGAGGTCTGCACTCTGCCGGGCGGCGAGGAGGTCAACTTCTATCAGGTCATTCCGCTTTATGAGGACGAGTTGGACTATAAACTGGAACATGATGTAGACGCTCTGCTGAACAAGATGAGGGGGATCAGTTTTGTTGTAAACCCCACTCGTCAGAATTCGATCACCCGTGGCACCCTTTCCAATGATAATTTTGACGGTGAGATGGACGACGCTTCCTATCACCTTGAGAGCATTGAGGAGAAGGAACTGCCTATTGACCCCATCAATGCTTATAACCACATGGCCATCTACTTGCGCTGGTGCATGGAGCACGACCTGATGGGCGAGGACTTCCTGAAAGAATACAGCGAAGTGGCCAAACAGGTCAAAGCCGACCCTGCCAGCGTGGATCTGCGGGAGTTTATCCGGGATGAGCTGGACGGCTGTCTGTTCTCTGTGCTGTTCAATCAGCAAGGCCGTGCCTTTGCAGGCTATTACTACGGAGAGGGCGACAGTCCCTACTATCCTGCCGACATTGATGACTATGCCCTGAAATATTTTGGTCCGTCCCGATACCACTCCAATGAATTTCAACAGGAGGCATACTTATTCATCCCATTTGATGAGAAATACTATCAGGCTATGGCAGAGGTGATCGAAGAACGCTTTGAAAACTGGCAGGGACAGGACTTCGACGAGGACACGCTGGAGCCTTCCGAGGTGGCTCATGCCATCATGGAGTATCTGGACTGCGAGTGTACCTATTTCCCGTCCATGGCAGATGATGACCCCATCATGTCAGCATACAGCTACGCCCAGCGGCTGGGGGTACGGGAAGGCTTTGTTCCCGTGCTTATCCAGGCGGATGATGAAACGCTGTTGGAGTGTCTGGTAATGAACGCCGATCCGGAGCATGATGCGGACTTCTATGAATTTGACCTCAAAACGGTAACGGAGTATCGGAAGAAGATGCTCTCCGCTCCCGTCAAAGATGGAAAGGCGGTTTTGGAGGAATTGACCGGCCAGCGTAAGGAAGAAGCCGAGGACGATGATCTGGACTGGGAGGAGGAAGTCCTGGGCGAGATGGAGGGCGGAGAACCCAACGACCGCTTCGCAAACTATTGGAACGATGATACCGGAATGACATATCCGCTCATTCTGGCTAAAATTCCGGTAAAGAACCCCTGGGAGATCTTCACCTACCTGCCCTTTGGAAATTGGAATGAGTGCCCCGACACGCCGGACCTGATGGCAGTGGCGAAATACTGGTTCGAGCAACATGGTGCCATCCCTGCCGCCATGAGCCACGATGAATTGGAGTTTGAACTTCCAACTCCGATCTCCAAGGAAAGAGCTATGGAGGTGGCTGTGGAGCAATATGGTTTCTGCCCAGATCTGGATCAGAATGAGGATGGAAGCATTGGCTCCTTGGCAGATGTCCTGTGGCAGTCCACCGTCTGGTATTTCTGGTGGGATTGATGGGAGGTGCGACCAATGACAGAATATCAGAAAACCTATATCGAACTAAAAAAACAGTTTGTTGCGACCAATGAAGGTCCGGACAGTGTCCGCGCTCTATATACCTTCAAGGAAGAACTTGAGCAGAGTGAGGATCAGCAGGCCAAGGAAGTGCTGGTGGATGTGTATGATCTACTGGACTTCAAGAAGGATGCCTATGAACTGCTCTGCCAAATCGGAAATCGTTCCGATAAAAAGACCCTCAAGCGGCTGGGCACGCTGAAGGACTATGCGGAAAACTGGGGCAATCATTATGCTCTCCCCAAGCCCAAAACGCCGGAGGAAAAGCAGAAAGAGAAGAAACAGCAGGCCCAGCTGGGCCTGCCCGCCTTCCGGTATCACCCAAACCCTCTGGAAACTGGGGCTTTTGAGGAATCCGCAGACGGCGTTGTCTGCGACTGCTGCGGCAAGACGACCCATATTTTCTATACAGCCCCCTTTTACGCTGTGGAGGATATTGCATATCTGTGCCCAGAGTGCATCGCCAACGGCGAAGCAGCCCGGAAATATGACGGTAGTTTTCAAGATGATTTCTCTGTGGACGATGGTGTAGACGATCCGGAGAAGCTGGACGAGCTGATCCACCGCACCCCCGGCTACTCCGGCTGGCAGCAGGAATACTGGCGCGCCCATTGTGGTGACTATTGCACCTATTTGGGTAATGTGGGAGCCAGAGAACTGCGGGCACTGGATGTGCTGGAGGAGGTGCTGGACGATCCCATGTGGGACGATGAGCAGAAGGAAATGATTCAGGAATCCGTCAATGGCGGGCATCTGCAATGCTATCTGTTCCAGTGCCTTCATTGCGGAAAGCACCTGGTCTGGATGGATTTTGATTGAGGAGTTTTCAAAAGGTAGGATACAAGCAATGAAAACTAAAACGCTGACCATTCAACTGAATGATGAACAACTGCCCATCCTCCCAGTGGAACCAGAAGCTCACCTCTCCTTTACCACTCATGCCGACGGAAATGAATTGGAGTTAACAGGAAACCGGGCGGGGCTGCTTCTATTGGCGAAAGCCGCTCTTGGTATGGCGGAAACCATTCGTGAGGATGGATTTCATATCCATTTGGATGACCTGTATGGCATCAACGCCGAAGGGAAAAGCATCCTGATCCGAAAGGAGAATCAATCAAAACCATGATTGAAAAAAACTTTCTCAACCCCGCCACAGATAAAAGGAATCAGATAGTAAAGGTGAAATGATGATGGATCTGTCCATAAAGGAAATAAGCATAGAAAATGAAAAAATCAACAGAGAGAAATTTTTTTCGGTAGGGTTTTGCCCAGAAATACAGCGGTATTTACTTTGCGTTCATATTTCGTGGGTTGTGGGATATGACCGGTATTATGCTATAGATGAGGAAGATATAGCGCTCTATGAAGAAAGTCCAGATGAATTTTGTCAAAAATATGCAAAGGAAATTAACGCTTACAGAACAGAAAGACTGCTTGGTGCAGGAGCATTAAGAGATTATGATTTTAGATGTTTACCAGATGAGATATTAAAGAGTTTGGATGGATACCCATCATTCAAGAGATATTGTTATACAAACGGAATGCTTTATGCCCAAATAAAGATAGATGATAGTTTCTTTACTATTCCGCCAATTCGTGATAAAAAACAGATGGATTGCTAAAATAAAGAAATTGAGGGCTATGGGATTGGAAATCTTTCGCCCGCCGATATGAAATTCCGAAGCAAGTTCAGAAAGGAGGCGGTCGCCATGTCAACTTGGAGCGGAATTCGAAACAAACTGGAAAGTGACTACCTGTGTCCGGCGCTCCGGGGCCACATCCAGTATTTTGCCACCAGTTACAGCAAAAGCGCCGACCACGAGGGCCGGGCAGCCATTCGTGTGGACGGCGTGGAAGTGCTGCGGAGCAACTACTACACCTATTTTGAGAATGTGTGGACGAAATTCACGCAGCTCAGGTCAACAACCATGAAAGACTGTGACTCCACAAAGGAGGCAATCAACCTTTCTCATGCTCATGCACTGGAGCAGGGCACCTTTGACCAAAAGGTGTTCTATGAGGCGTTTGGTATCTTTGACAACCAGAGCATTGAGAAAAGCCTTGTCAGCGAGAATCCTCTTGTCCGCATCTTTGCTCTCCTGGATCGAAGGCTGGGAAAGCGCCGCCTGCTGGCTTTGGAGGAATCCATGGAGCAGGAGCTGGACTGGGTGCGGGCCTTCTATGTGACCCGGATGCAGGCAGAAGGGCTGATGGACAGAGAATAACGAGGGTTAGGAGAATTGTGCAGCATGAATTTTTCGGATATTGTCCAAGGTGAAGACGGTTTTTTGGTAGAACTGCGTTGTAATAACACATTTCAGGTGCAGTTGTTTGGAAAAATAAAAGCTTATCTTCTTGAAAATCAACCAGCATGGAAGGCAGCAGGAGCGATCCCTATTCCCGATGCAGTTGCTATGTTCAATCTGATTGACCAGCTGGCTGGTGGAAATCGGTATTGGAGCGAGGAAACAGGACGCCAGGCAGAAGATGCTCTTTTTGAATTACAGGAAATAATCGATTCGTTAGAGGAAACATAATTTCGGTGAGGAGGAATCACCATGTCACAGATCGCATTCTTTTATCTTCTCAAAGACGGCCAGCGGCAGGAACTGTCCAACGGCGACTACTCCGGCGCGGTATACATGGCTATCTGGGACTGGTGTGAGTACGAGCTGGATCTGGATGTTCGTTTTCCTGCTCCCCAGACGGAGGACACCCTGGACTACGCTTTGCTGGAGGGAGAGCTGGCATCTAATGCGCTGGCAGCCCTTCGGGAGCAGGACCTCCCGAAGCTGGCCGCTGAAATTGCCCCTGACTGGGATCTGCCCGCCGAGGCGGTGCAAAGCGGACTTGAAACGCTGCGCTCCCACCTGGAGCTGGTGCAGGGCGACGCTGCCCTGCTGTATGAAATGATATAGACAAAAAGGAGAAAAACTTATGGGACTTGACATTTATGCCGGGACGCTGACCCGGTACTATTCTCACAACTGGAAAACTGTTGTTCAGCAGTGGGCAGAGGAAAATGGATATACCTTCAACCGGATTACGCCGGATGGAGAACCTGCTGACAACGAGGAGGAGCTGTCCCCGGCCGAGGTTCAGGCGGCAGTGGAGGACTGGCGAGATCAGATCTTAACCGCCATTTCCCAGCCGAACCAGCCGCCCTACACTCCATGGCCGGAGGACAACGAGCGCCCCTATTACACCGACAAGCCGGATTGGGATGCCTTCGGCGCTATGCTGCTGGTAGCTGCCTGTCGTACATACGAGGAACCGGTGCCTCCCACCGTGGAGAAGGACTGGATCTTCGGGGAGCATCCCCTGATTGCCCGCCTTGCATCGGACGAGGATCGGGTGTGGTCCCTGTTTCGGGGCGTGACTTGGTGGCTTTCCCTTACCGACAGCTTTCTGTTCCAAGGCCCTCTGCCCACCGATGATCAGACGATGATCGCCACCTTGGGCGGACTGCGGAAGGAGCTGGAAAAGCTGAACCAGCTGGCATGGCAGGCCGATGAGGACACTATCCTTGGTTGGGCAGACACGGAGGGATACCCGGTAGACGGAACCGTAGACTCAGATGGACAGTACAGCAAGGCAGACATCCCGGAACACACCCAGTATGACACCCAATCCTTGGCCAAGTTTGCCTTCTCCGTGTTCTGGCGGGCCATGCGGTTTGCCGAGGAGCAGCAGGTGCCTATCCTGCTTGACTATTAAAGAGAATTCGTCAGGGGGTGGAGACCGTGGAACAAAAACGGCCGGCAGATATAATTCAGGAACTTCTGGACTACCTGTGGAACGGCCTGGGCCTGGAGGAAAAGGGCTGGAAGCGTCTGAAAAAGGGCGACTTCAAAAAGAAAATGAAAAACGGGCTGACCTATCAGATCTGGTTTGACCGGAGCCGCTACAACTACATAGACTACGAAATCGGCCATGGGAATGTGGAGGTGGGCTTCACAGGCATTGACGATGATATCCACGTCGGAGCGGTTCATCAGGTCTTTCAGGATGCCAAACTGCTTTTTGGTACCAGCAGACACCAGATTTTCATTATCTATCTTTTTGTATTAAGGTCTACAGCAATCTAATCCCACGTTAAAACGAGAAAATGCTTAATTGTTCTCCTCAAAGTTCTCTACCTGTTCCATGACCTTTTTGAGAACTTCGGGGCTGTACTGCGGGGGATATCACGCTTTTCAAAGAACGAGCCGGAGTTGCGCGCAGCGCGCAGATAATCCCGGCAGTTAAACAAAATCTAATCAAGGTTGAGAGCTTTTTCTTCAGCCTTCGTCTTTGCCATGGCGTTTTTCTCCAATCTGAAAATTACAAATTGCGGACAAAAAGGACGCATTGTTGTGGCAAGCAGTGCAAGCTGGTACCAACTTGCAATTTTTGAATCCGATTTCTAAAAATCAAATTCAAAATGCTTGTTGGGCTGTGCCCAAACCCCTTGTGTTCTGCATCCAGTGGATGCAGGCTGCACATTTTTGAAAAATGCTTTTTAATCTGAGTGCCGATGCCTGTGGTATCGGCACTTTTTGCACAGATGGATTCCCGGAAGCAGAAAATAGTGCTATGCAGCACATCCGGGATTGTGCTATACTTGATTTACATAAACTTGTTTGTCCTAAAAAGTTGGAGGTGTTCATGGCAACACGAACCATTTGTTTTCCCATATCCGGCTATCCCTATTGCAGAGAACAGCCGGTGACATTCACATGGATAAAAGGCAGCAAGCGGCAGAATATCCGTGCCGTCCATGATGCCGTCCATACAACAGACCCTGATGTTTCGATTCTGGAAGTCAGCTCTGCATCCGTTCAGCCGGAGGGTGAAGCTGTTTCTTCTCTGCGGCTTTTGCTGCATCTGGATTCTGTTGCGCAGGATGTACCCATCAGCACGGTTTTTGAAGCCACCAAAGTGTTTGAACATGGTGGGCCATTCGCTGACCTTCTGACCTGTGAGCCACCCAAAGTCCATAAGGACACTCGGCTGCGAACCAGTGGAGAGCTGCTACGTTACTCTCTGGAAGGAAACGAGTATCCGACAGAGCCGTACATGGATTCGTTCTTTGAGTGGCTCTACTGCCGTGCGTTGAAGCAGTTCCCGGAAAAGGCGGAGCCGCTGAGCAGATATAATGCTTTTTCTGATATTGCTGCCGCAGCGGATTCTAAAAAGTATTATGGCGATTCCTCACGGGCGGCTGCGATTTATGTGGGACTTGCAGCGGCAGGAAAACTTTCGTGCATCGATTCCTATGAATTATTTATTGCTGAGGTCTATACGGAGCCGAAACCTTTGCCCAAGTCTGGAAAATCTGAGGCTGCTTCAAAAATGACACCCGAAGTTTCTGCACCAGCAAAGGAGACTCCGGCAGACGAATTGCCGCAGCCCGATAACGCAAATGCGGAAGTGATTCCGGACGCTGCGCAGATGGAGCATATCCTTGAGCTGCCCAAAGCGACCTGTCTGCTTCTCTCTTTGGCAAAAAATGCTGGCCTTTCTGCAAATAGTTCCAGTGAGCTGACATATAAGGGAAAGGAATTCCTTCTTGACGCTTATCAGATAGCGCTGAAAAATAAAACGCTCCAAATCAATATCCAAAAGAACAAAATCACATTTCCGATGGAGGAACCGGACAGCGGATTTCATGCAGTTGGTGTGTTGACCCGTTCGCCTGCTTGGGAATACGGATGGAAGTTTAACTATCTGACTGAGAATACATCCGGTGCAGAAAAGTCCGAAGTTAAAGAAAAAATCCCTCCGAAGCCTTTGACCGCATTGGAGCATCTGGAACGCTGTGGGTATAGAATCGTTCAGCAGGTCGTACCGAAAAAACTTCCGCCGATTGCCGTTCAGCGGATGGCATGGAAAACAGGCGAAGCTCTTTGCGACCCGGTAGTGGTGGATTTCTTGCAGTTTATTCGGACACATATGCAGAGTGACGGCTCTTTTTCGTTTCGTATCCCAAAGGGTACTTCCAAGAATTCGTTTGCCACACTTTCGGAAATCGCTCAGACGTGGGATAAAATGGGACTTTTTGCATCCATTGTGATCTATCCGCAGAATATCGTCTATGAGCTTGCGCAAAATGAGACTGTCCGGCATTTCCTGAGCGGGAAGTGGCTGGAACTTTTTGTGGAGCATCAGGTTCAGCAGATTTTGAATCGCTATCAGGAGGAGCAGGGTGCAGAAGTTTCGGTTTGCTCCAATGTGATTCTTTCAGAAGCGGCATCCGCAGGGAGCACGCATGAACTGGATGTCGTATTCTCCATCAACGGAAAATTCTTCTGGGTGGAAGCCAAATCGTCCAGCCGAAGTATTGATTATGGAAAATACGCTTCTCTATGCGAAAAGCTGAAAGTAACCTCCGACCGACTGCTTTTGGTCAACAGTGATTTGTCCGTTGAGGAGTGTGAAGGCGTTTCTTACTTCTGGAATTATCGTGTTGCAAATTGTGCAACGATCACGCAGGAACTGGAAAGCATGATTGCTAAACAAATTGAAATCACCGCTGCTCTGAGTACAGACTGAGTAATAAGCAAAAAAGCCCTGAGAACCCTGCCGGATAAGCGGCAAAGTTCTCAGGGCCGTATTGTTTTATCGGATCTGCTCGACTTGCTTGGAGTCCTTTTCCTCCGCAAAGAACAGTTCCACATTTTTCTGTGCTTTTACGATTTCCTGCATCTCATCCCGTGCCTTTCGGTACTCCGGGTAGAGTGCTTTTTTCATGGTGAGCAACGCAGAATACTCTGCATTCAGGTCTTTCACTTTGGGCAGCTTTTTCAGGCCGGATTCATTGAAAGCGGCTTTCGCCGTCTTATGCAGCGTGATTTCCTCCCGGTGTGCTTCCAGAAATTTGGAACTATACCCGGATTTGCGGTAGGCATCGTACACTGGCCGGGTCTTGGCGTAGTTGACGATGTGCGCACGGAGGACTGCAATCTCGGTCATACGTTGCTCTGCGGCCTTGATAGAATCGCCCAGTTCGTGATAGTGTGAAAGTGCAGCATCTGCAAGTTCCTTCAGCTCATCCGCACTGCTGATTTTCTGTTCCTGCAAAAAAAGCAACGTCTTGGACATTTCCTTCAGATTGTGCTTTTTCGCCCAGCGTTCGTAGCCGCCACCTTTGCCCTCGGCAAGTTTTGCTTGAATGTCAACCAGCAACTGGAACGGCTGCTCTTTGGGAGGTTGCTTCTGATGTGGGCGGTGTTCGGCTTTTCCGGCAATGACTGCTTTGATTTCATCCTCGCTGTACCCGGCACCCAGTGTCTTTAACCGGATAAAGCGTTTCTGCCGTGCGCCTTTAACGGAAGTGTATTTGCCGCGTTTGATTTCATAGCCCTGCTGTTCCAGCTTTTGCAGAAAATCTTCGTAGTCGGTGGGCTTCTGCTGCAAAATTTCGTCGATGACACCGCACAGTCGGTCGCGGTTGCTTTCCCTTGGCGGGTAAGTGATACGCTTCTGCCGCTCCCGATAAGGCTTCTTTTCAATTACGGAAAGCTGATGCTCCAGACAAATCAGGTCGCTTAACCGCTGCACTGCCAGCCCGGAAAAGAAAAAATCCCGAAATTTCCGGGTACCATCCAAAGCGGTCGAATTAAAGATAATGTGATTGTGGATATGCTCCCGGTCGGTATGAGTGGCAACGATAAAAGCGTGTTTGCCTTTCAGAAAGCGGGAGGCCAATTCGTAGCCAACTTGATTTGCTTCCTCTGCTGTGATTTCGCCGGGTCGGAAGGATTGCCGTATCTGATAGGCGATGACATTGCTTTTCTGGCTGCGCCCGGTGGCTTGCTCGTATAGCTTTTTTGTGAGCATGAACTCCTCATCCACGGTAAGCGGGCTGCATTGATAGCTGCTGACAAGTTCGCCCCTTTCAGTCTTGTCGGGATTCTGCGCATAATCAGTGCGGTCTTTCAGGCAGGCGGCGATAGATTTTCCTTTGTGCTGATGCAGTGCAATCAGACGAGTAGCAGCCAGAGCAAATCACCCCCTAAATGAAAAAGCCGCCCGAAGGCGGCAAAAGATTCAAAATCAAATCACGTCCCGGAGCCAACCGCTGAATCGTTCAACGCCCGCCACCATCGCAGTTGCGCTGACAAAAAGAACAAAGCAGAGAAATTCAGCAACCAGCAGAATCAAAAACTGATCCCAAGTCTGGCGGTAGACGGTGTAGATGCCGCAGCCAAAGATATACAGCATCAACGGCGCGACAACATAGCTGGACAGAGTGAGCAGCCACTTTGCCATCAGAGCCAGAAAAGCCACAAACAGAGAGACCGGGGCAAGCACCATTTTGAACAGAAACCTCATATCGAACACCATCCTTCCTTTTTCCGCCCCAATTATAAAGGTATCGGCTACTGCCTTGCAAGGATGTCAACCGTTATGTAAGCCCGCAGTCCTCCTGCTGCGGGATTTTTTTAGAGTTCCGAAAGTTTGGCGAGAAGTTGCTTGCCGATAGCTATCAGCTCATCCAACCGACTACGCAAGTCCTCTAAATCGGCGGCATAGAGCTGCCCGCTTTCATTGGCCCGTTTCGCCACCTGATTCAGGTTGTTGCTGCAATTCTGAAGAAGGTACGCCATCCGACGCAGCTGTGGTAAATCAAGATTCAGGCAGTAACCATCCAGAGCCATTTTTCGCAGATAAGAGCCAATGCTCAAAATACCGCAACTTTCCATCTTCTGACGAATGCGTTCCAGTTCGACTTTGCTGACACGAAAATGGATCTGCTGGTCACGGTGCTCCGTCACCGGGCATCACCATCCTTATCCAAGTAAGATTTGAATGGTCGGACAGGCTCCACTTTATCAGCCTTTTCTTCCAGAGCTGCCAGCACAGAGGGGCGGGCATCCGGCTTTTCTTCCGCTTCGGGTTCTGTCCGGCTGGACTGATGCTCCATGTTCAACAGCGCATCCAATTCTGCAAGGCGGGCAGATTTGGTTTGCAGTTCTTCCTCCTGCGCAAACGGCTTGGCGATTTCAACCTCTGCGGCCTGCTTCTGCTGTTCCAGAGAATCCAGTGCGGCATCAGCATCGGCAATGCGGTCGGCAAAATTGCCGATGGCATTGTCCAGACGGACGATGTTGCCGCGAGGGTCATCGCCCAGCGGTACCGGATAACTCAGCTCGCCGCGGAGAACGATTTGATGCTCATTCTTGAAACTGTCAAAGCGAATGTTCAGCTCAAAGCCGCGATAGGTGCCCAGCAGCATCATATCCGCATTCGGCATCTCCTTGCAGGCGAGCATCAGCCGCTCACCAGCTGCTTTTTTCTCATCGAACACCATGCCCTTGATCGTCATGCCGCAGAAGTTCTCCTTATCCTGCGGGTGTGCGTCTGCGATTTGGGCATCGTTTTTCAGAGCCGCAATACGGTTCTTCGCTTTCTGAATTTCCTCCGGGTAATGCTTGAGCAGCTTATCTTCCAGACGATATTTCTGGTTCTGGTAATCCGAGCGCAGCACCTTGAGCTTTGCTACCTGCACATCCAGATCCATCTTTTCCCGGATGCGCGGGTCGCCTGCGCATAGGGCCTTGACCTCGGCATACGAAAGAGCCTGCTCATCCACATCATCACAGGAGCGCATCGGAGATTTGCTCGTCATGATCTGCGAAATAAACTTCTGCTTGTTTTCCAGCGTTTGCCAGAGGTAGGCATCGAATGTCCCCTCCGTGACGTAATTATAGACGTAAACTTGTTTGTTTTTGTTGCCCTGACGGATGATTCGGCCGTTGCGTTGGGTCATATCGGACGGTCGCCAGCCTACATCCAGATGATGCACGGCCACCAGCAGGGTCTGGACATTGGTGCCTGCGCCCATCTTTGCAGTGCTGCCCAGCAGGACACGCACCTTGCCGCTGCGGACTTTGGAGAACAAATCCGCTTTCTTACCTTCAGTATCAGCGTTGTGGATGAACTCGACCTCCGATTCCGGCACCCCGGCGGCAAGCAGCTTTGTGCGAATATCATCGTAGACATTGAACGAGCCGTCTCCCTTGGGCGTGGACATATCGCAGAAAATCAGCTGCGTCAGATTATCCTCTTTGGTTTCGTTCCAGATACGCAGAACATTGTCGACGCAGGCATTCAGCTTGCTGTCCGGGTCATCCGGGGTGAGCGGATTCATCAGCCGCTGGTCAAGGCCGATTTTACGTCCGTCCGAGGTGATCTTCAGCATATTGTCCACCGAGGGGTCAACCGCACCGCTATGCACCTCAGCAGCACGTTCGCTCAGGGATTTCACCATGTCCTGCTGGATTTCCGAGGGTTTGACCACGACAGTTTCAAACTTGGCTTCCGGAACAGGCAGATGCAACTGGTCGGAAGTCTTGATGTCCGCTGCCTCCTTGAACATATTCATCAGCTCCGGCAGGTTAAAGAACTTGGCAAAACGTGTGCGCGCACGGTAGCCGGTTCCTTCCGGCGCAAGCTCAATGGCCGTGGTGGTCTCGCCAAACGTAGAAGCCCATGCATCAAAGTGGGTCAGTTGTTTCTGCTGGAGAGTGCTGTACTGCAAATAGCGCATCAGGGTGTACATTTCCGTCATGGAGTTGCTGATGGGCGTTCCCGTTGCGAAAATCACGCCGCGCCCGCCAGTCACTTCATCCAGATAACGACACTTGCCGAACATATCGCTGGACTTCTGTGCTTCGGAGGTAGAAAGGCCAGCAACATTGCGCATCTTGGTGTAAAGATATAGGTTCTTGTAGTTCTGGCTCTCGTCCACAAATAACCTATCTACGCCTAATTGTTCAAATGTGACCACATCATCCTTGCGGTCGGTGGACTGTAGCTTTTTCAGTTTCACCTCCAGTGTTTTCCGTGTCTTTTCCATCTGTTTCACGGTAAAATGCTCACCGGACTGTTCTTTGGCCTCTGCAATGGCATTTTCGATTTCCTCGATCTGATCTTCGATGATCCGTGCCTGCCGTTCCGCAGAAAGAGGGATTTTCTCAAACTGCGAGTGGCCGATAATGACGGCATCGTAGTCGCCGGTTGCGATGCGGGCGCAAAAACGCTTTCGATTGGCGGGTTCAAAGTCTTTCTTGCTGGTAACGAGCAGCTTTGCATTGGGGTATAGCCGCAGGAACTCGCTGGCCCACTGCTCGGTCAGATGGTTGGGCACCACGAACAGGCTTTTCTGACACAGGCCCAAACGCTTAGATTCCATTGCCGAAGCTGCCATCTCAAAACTTTTGCCGGCACCCACCTCGTGGGCGAGCAGGGTGTTCCCACCATAAAGCACATGAGCAACTGCATTGCGCTGATGTTCCCGCAGATTGATCTCCGGGTTCATACCGACAAAATGGATATGGCTTCCGTCATACTCGCGGGGCCGGGTACTATTGAACAACTCGTTATACTGCTTCACCAGCAGATTCCGCCGCTGCGGGTCTTGCCAAACCCAGCCTGCAAAGGTATCCTTGATGGCCTGCTGCTTCTGCTGGGCAAGCATCGTCTCCTTCTGGTTCAGGACACGCCGCTCTTTACCATCCTCCTCAATGGTATCATAAATGCGGCAGTCCCGCAAATTCAAGGTGTCCTCCAAAATCTTGTAGGCGTTGGCCCGATGGGTGCCGTAGGTTTCGGTGGACATGATATCATACATTCCGGCGGCAGATTTGTTGCCGATGCGCCATTCGGACGTAAATGGAGAGTAGCGGACTTGGATCAGGTTGTTATAGCGGATGCGGTAGGGCGGCTGAAAAGTCTCCATCATAAACTGCTGCACAATGGCGGGATTCAGCCATGTGGCACCCAGTCGGATGTCGATTTCTGATGCTTCAAGGTCCTTCGGCTGCGCTTTGGTCAAAGCCTCCACATTGATCTTGAACTCCGGGTGGCTTTCAGCGGCAAGCTGAGCCATGCGCAGTTTATTCCGCACATTGCCGGAAAGATACTCGTCCGCAGTCTGCCAGCCTGCTTCCGGATCATCTGCATAAGGAGCAAATCGACATGAAAAAGATGACCCGAAATGAATTCCTTAAAATGGCTGGAACGAGTGCTGCGTTGGTTGTTTTCAACACAGTTTTGATGCCTGCTGCTGTTGCAGTTGAACCAGGCGTTGTAGCACTTTCTTCCAAAAAATCTAGTATCGAAATTGATAAAGGAACAACTGTAAACTCTGCAACATTCAAACTTGTCCCAATTTCTCGCGAAACCTTCTGGGGCGATGCTGGTTCATGTACACTTGATTATCTGTCTGAAGGGTATATCCAATGGACGATTACCGTTCCGGGTGCAGTAATTGTTTCCTTTGAAGGTAACCTGCATTTCAATAAACTTGGTACACCCTTTGGAACCTTTGATCATGCCATTTCTGCATACGGCACAATCGGTACGGAAGATGTAAAATATGGACTCTCTAAAGGAAAATGGGAGGTTGAGTTTACTGGAATTGCTACTGCGGCTAACGGCGATATGTATAGTGTCGTTGATGGCGCAACATTAGCTTTCAGTGTCACCAAATGATTCTGCCATATAATCTACGTATTTGATTTTTACAAAATAGCTTATCACATAGAACAAGCCCCACCTGCAGTAGATTCTTCGATTTGGAATATCTATTGTAGGTGGGGCTTTTAGATAAATTTATTTATTCAAGTTTGCCTTTATGTCTTTAAGGAGTTTTTATAGAGAGATAGCTTAAAAAACGATGATATCACAATTGCTGGATTTCTTGTTCGGCCAACCAAGCGAGTTTATTCCAGTTGTTTACACGACACCGTTTGCCGATAAATTCCAATATTTTTTTGTGAGTTTCTTTTGGCAGAGTATCGCCATTATGACATGCAAGAAATGTAAAAGGTTTAGGGATGTCTTCTTTTTTATCGGCCAATAATAAAATATATCCGATATACTTTCCCTGTTCAGATATCACATAAAATTCAGGTAGACAGTTTTCTTTACTGCTCTGAACAATTTCTTTAAAAATGTCTAATGGTATTTTTTGGGGAACAGCAGAGGCATAGACGTATTGAATGGCATTATCTTCATTTTTCAACCATGTAATCTCCATACTTATCTTCTTTTCCTTTTTGCAAACACAGTTAAAGCATTAAATATATTGTTATTATACCACATTTGTTGTGTGTTGGACTATGATTTGAAATTATTTGGCATTTTAACCAGTTTATCAAATGACTTATTGTGCGAGTAAGAGAATTTTAATCATAATCATTCGCTTGACCAATTTGTAACACAAAATACGTTACAATGATTTTCGGCGGTAGCCATGAAAAAACGATGACACTCAATCCTCCGTGTCAACCCCACTGTAAAGTAGCGGGTTGAGGATGTTCTGAGGCAGTTGGGCATCCTGTTGGCGACGGCAGAGCCATCCGTGAACCGGGCTTCCACTCGGTTGGTGTCTATGTTGTAGCGGAAGGAAAGCAGTTTTTGAGAGTGATTATGGTCGAAATTCTGATTTCGTTTCATTTGAATAGCTCCTTTAATGATTTTGAAATTTGATTTTTGACGAGATGAGGTCTCTTTTTTCTTTCTCTTGAGTCACCTAACCGCACTACCCTGCATCGCAACTGTTCACGATGCTGCCCACATCCGGGCGGTGCATGAGCTTTTGCAGGATGCCAAACTGTTTTTGGGTAGACGCAGACACCAGATACTGCCACCTTTCCGGCAGGATGGGCAAATCTGCAATGCTCCACTTGACGTATTTGGCATCGTAAACATTGGGCGGGGCCAACTCTACCAGATGACCGATACACCAACAGACGAGATAGCCGTTGCCCTCAAGATAGCCGTCCTGACGGCTGGTGGCACCGAGGACTTTAGCGTAAGCCATGGCAACGGACGGTTTTTCTGCTACGATCAATTTTGCGATAAATATCCCTCCATTCTGTTTCGGATTGCAATATGTAAGGCGGCAGACCGCCGCCTTAAAATCAGATAGGTTCGGTATCTTCTTCGCCTGTCTCCTCCGGCTCGTCCTCGGTGGGAATCTCAAAATCGCCCTTGTCCTCGGTATAACCTGCATCGGGGTCGAGGGCTTCTTTTTCTGCATGTTTCTTGTTTTTCTGCTGGACATAGAAATAGAAGCCGCCGCCTGCCGCCAGTGCGATCAGCACGACCACGCCCAGAAAGCCGGACGCGATCTTTGTGACCTTGTTTTCCTTGGGCTGTTCCGTGCCGGATGCCGCCGCTTCTTCTGCGGCTTTCTTGGCTTCTTCCTCAGCTTTCAGCCTGTCCTGCTCTGCCTGCGCCGCCGCTTCTTTTTCAGCAGTGTAGACATCGGCATCTTCTTCCTCCATCAGTGCCAGCAGGTCGGCCTCGTCCACCAGATTCATAAAGTGGACGGTCTGCTGCCCCTTGGCGTTGCGGTCGATGACCAAGTAGAAGGTGTTGCCCGATTTGCTGACTAACGTGATAAACTGCTGACCACTGCCATCGGAATAGTTAGTGTGGTAATCATCCACCAGCGTCAGGTTGCCCTCCGGCGTCAGGGCACCGGATTCCTCGTCGGTCACGGTAACGGCATCCGACTCATCAGGAGTGGCAGTCAGGACAGGCTGCTCCACTTCCTCCACAGGCTCACCGCCATAGGCAAAAGCAGGAGCTGCCATGCCAGCGCACAGTGCCACCGACAGCACCAGCGCACAAACCTTATTCATCATCTTCATTATCGGGGTCCTCCTTATCAATGGTAGCACCGACTGCGGACAGCGCAGCCGGGTTCGGGGTAGTGTTTGTAGACTGCCGCAGCAGCGCAGCCAGCTGTTCCGGCGTGACCTTTGCCGTCCGAACCATCTCGTTCACTTCGGCGGCTTCCGCTTCCTGAATCCGCCGCTCAAGGCTTTCGATGCGGTTGTTGATCTTGATGCGCCGCTCCTTCTCTTTTTCCAGAGAAGCACGCAGCTTATCGAGTTTTTCGCTCATACTTTCCTCCAATCATTTTGAGAGCCGCCCAAAACCGGACAGATATTTCTGCCAGTAGGACGAATGAATATCGGCATACTTTATGGGGTCGCCAGCGGACACCATCATGCCGTTGCCGAGGTAGATTCCCACATGACTTTTCCCCGGCGTATCATACGTTCCTTCAAAGAAAACAAGATCACCGGGTTTTGCTTCGGCTTCGGAAATGTGCTGGCTCTTATTCCACAGGCCATTGGCGGTGGTGCGCCCCACATTGTAACCGTTCTGGTTGTAGACCCAACAGACATAGCCGCTGCAATCGAACCCGGTTTCCGGGGTAGAGCCGCCCCAGACGTAAGGCGTGCCCACATACTTTTGGGCTTCCTTGTAGATGGCGGCGAACTCCTCATCAGTCAGGGCTTCTGCAGGAACGGTATAGTCGATTCCGGGTGTGCCAGAGCCATCGGAACCGCCAGCAGGCAGACCACCTTTGAACAGGTACGGTCTGCCACCTTTGGTATCTTGAAAAATCTCATACCGCTTCCACTGATCTTCCGTCAACTCTTCCCGGATAACAACTTCCAGCCCTCGATTCTCTAATTTGGTGTGGAAGATCTTATACTGGTAAGGCACCTGTGTGGTGTAGGGTATACCTGTAAAAATATCAATCATCACTACCGTGCGGTACCGGGTCTGGACTTCCACCCATGTGGTCAGCTTGTACTGCTTTTTGAAGGTCTCCTTCAACTTGCCCTGCACCTCGCTGCGGGTGTAGTCATCGTACAAAGTGGTCAGGAACGAAGTGAGCTGCCACGGGTCATGAGTAATCTCATCCAGATGATATTGATACTCGTCATATCCGGGATGGTCGGTGGGAGTGCGCTTGATCTTTTTATCAAGATCTTTCTCTAACTTTTTGTAGTCCGTTTCTGCACCTTTAATGTCCCGGTCTTCGGCGGTATAGATGGTCTGGCCGCTGACCTGCGTGGTACCACTGAACAGGATGGAACAGGACGAAAATGCCGACATGACCAGTAGCAGGAGTAAAAGAAAAACGCCCACGATCACCAGAACGTGTGCGTTGCTCTTTGCAAAATTGGCAATCCCGTTGACTGCGGTACTGACCACCGATCTTCCTTTGTCGATGATCTGCTCCATACCGGACTTTGCAGCGGTGGTGCCATTGGATACCGTTTTACCGCCTGCGGTCTGTGCCGCTGTACCCGAATGGGCGGCGGCATAGTAGCTTTGCCGGATGTCCTGCTTCTGCCGCCACCGGGAAAGCCAGTTGGAACTGCCCTCGCCGGTGCCGGATGCGCCTGCATCTTGTGCTGCAGTCGGCTTCTGCGGGGAAGATTTTGCGGTTTTGGCCCCCTTCTTGCCCTGCATTTTGGCTTTCTTTTTCAGCTTCCGGGCATAGATGCTCTTGGAAATATCCCGGACATTTCCTGCTGCCTTTTCGCCCTCGCTTAAAGCCTGCGTGCCCACATTATCGTCCTCGTACTGGTCAACCTCCCGATGCACCGCAGATTGGGCGGCAGCAGCGGCATACATGGCACGTTTCTGCTGTTTGGTCATGCGGGATGCTTCATCGGGGGTGATTTCGGCCTTGCCGAAACGCAGGTGCTGGGATTTTTCCACTGCTTTGTCTGCATCCAGTTTCAGCTTTTTCTTTTTGGGCACCGACTGCTCCACCTTGGATTTTTTCGGCGGGGAGCGCGTGGCCGTGCGCTCCTTATCCTCCTCAAATTTCAGCTTCGGCTGATTCTCACTCATGCTTTTCCGCCCCCGTTACCTCGGACAATTTGGTGGTCATGATCTTATACAGTTCCAGATCATGCGGGAAGTGGTCAACAAAGGGCAGAATTGTGTTGCCGTAGAACAGCAGACCTTCACCGGAACCGCTGTGCGTAACGTAGGACAACTGGTGGGGCGAGATGTTCAGCTGCTTGGCAAGAATCTGTCGGTCACCATTGGCCTGATTCAGCATGATAATCATATCCGAATTTTCAAAAATGTTCGACACTTCGGGGCTGGACAGCAAATCTTTGCAATTCTGGGTCAGGCCGGTGGGGATGCCGCCCCATTTGCGGAAACGCTTCCAGATCTCCACGGAATACGCCGCAGTCTGTTCCTCTTTCAGCAAGAGGTGAAACTCATCGACAAAATACCGGGTGGATTTTCCGGCTTCACGGTTGGCGGTCACGCGCCCCCACACGGCATCCTGCACGATGAGCATCCCCAGCTTTTTGAGCTGCTTGCCAAGCTGTTTGATGTCAAAACAGACGATACGGTTGTGGATATCCACGTTGGTGTGGTGGTTGAAAATGTTCAAACTGCCCTTGACGTAGATTTCCAGCGCAGCCGCCACATGGCGGGCTTCCGGTTCATCCTGCGTCAGCAGTGCGTTGTACAGATCTTCCAGCAAGGGCATATTTTCCGGGAGGGGATTCTCGAAATACTTGCGGTAGATCACATGGACGCAGCGGTCAATGACCGTCTTTTCCACCGGCTGCAAGCCCTCTTTGCCGCCGACCACCAGTTCGCACAGGGACAGCACAAAGTCAGCTTTCAAAGCCAGAGGGTTATCCTCTTCCGAGTAGTTGCTGTTGATGTCCATGGGGTTGATATACTGGGTACTGGCAGGGCTGATGTGGATGACCTGCCCATGCAGACGCTCCACCAGCGGAGCGTACTCCGCTTCCGGGTCGCAGATGATAATATCATCATCTGTCACCAGAAACGCATTGCAGATCTCACGCTTTGCGCTGAAGGACTTGCCAGAACCGGGAGTGCCGAGGATAAGCCCATTGGGATTTTTCAGCTTCTTGCGGTCAACCATGATAAGGTTATTGGACAAGGCATTCAAGCCGTAGTACAGCGATTCTTTTCCGCTCTGGTACAATTCCTGCGTGGTAAAGGGGATGAAGATGGCAGTGCTGCTGGTGGTCAGTCCCCGCTGAATCTCGATCTGGCAATCCGCCAGCGGCAGGCTGCTCATCAAGCCCTGCTCCTGCTGGAAATCCAGCCGACAGAGATTGCAGTTGTGCTTCTGGGCGATGCTGGATGCCTGAAAAACATTGTTTTCCAGTTCCTGTTCAGTCCTGCCGGTGTTCAGAACCAGAAAGGTGACGAGGAACATCCGCTCGTTCTGGCTCTGCAATTCTTTCAGCAGGGCTTTTGCATCTCTGCCATAGGTTGCCAAATCCGACGGAATGATGTCGATATCATATCCGGCGCGGATGGCTTTCTTCTGCTCCTCGATCTTTGATCTATCAAGTTCCGTGATGGTGCGCTTGACCGTTTTGATGGCACGGTTCTGGTCAACGGACTGGATGTGCATGGTGACGATCTGGCTGGAATCCATGTCCAGAAAATCCTTCAAAAGCTGGTCGCTGATGTCGGAAGCCGTGATGCTCAGAAAGCTGGCGGCGCAATAGATGCCGCCCATCTGGAACGTCCGGGAGTTTTTGAAGGCAAAGGCGGTGGGCGCAATGGCATCCTTTACCGAAAGGCCGCTTTTCACAAGGTCTTTCCAGTCAAAATGAAATTTGCTGGCACCGTCCATGTTGAACATATCGTGCATAAGTTTCAGCCGCTGGACACCATTCAGGGGCTTTGCCTGCACACCCAGCCGATGGAAATTGTTCAGCAGGTCATTCTGAATGTGGTCGAGCCGGGGCTTGACCTGCGCCATGCTTTCGCCCTCCACACCGAAGGTGATGAACTTGGTCTTGGTCAGACCATTATTGCCCTTGGCAAGCTGCTGGCGCAGCATCTGGGAATACTCCGCACGAACATCGTCAAAGCCGTCCTTCTGGAACGGAATGCGGATGCTCTTTTCAAACTCGGTGCTGTCAGTCGCCATATTCACAAAGGACAGCTCAAATTTGATGGAGCTATCGAAGAAATTCAGAAAACTGCACCATTCTTCAAAAATGGCGGTCTTGTCCTCCTGCTGGGCGAGCTGATAATTGATGTCCTGATACTGGATGGTACGGGTGTAGTAGTTGGGCTTCACCCGACAGGTACCATCCTCAAACATTCGCTGCATGGGGATGCCTGACGAATCAAAGTGTCGATCTGCTTTCCATAGTTGGTGCGGCTGTCCGTCATGGTGAGCAGGATGCCCTCGATTTTCAGCTTCGGATTGATTTTCTGCCGGTGTACCTTACAGATTGTCTGCAAAAGCTGCTCCAGACCTTTGGCAGAAAGATATTGAGCCTGTACGGGTATCAAAGCAGTGTCTGCCGCCGCCAGCGCGTTAATGGTCAGCATCCCAAGGGAGGGAGTGCAGTCCAACAGAATATAGTCATAGTCCTGCTTTGCACTGTCCAAGACTTGCTTCAGCATTTTTTCCCGGCTCATGGTATTGACAAGGGCAACTTCCAGCCCTGCCAGCTCAATGTTGGCCGGGATGAGGTCTACACCCTCTGCATGGTGCAGCACACCTTCACCGGGCGGAATGCACTGGTCGTTCATGGCTTTCTGCATCAGGGTAGAAAGAGTAACGGGCAGTTCGTCCGGCTTCTGCCAGCCCATACTAATGGTGAGTGAACCCTGCGGGTCAGCGTCTACAAGTAGGACCTTCTTACCCTCGGCGGCAAGACCGACACCCAAGTTTTCACAGGTTGTTGTTTTGCCAGTGCCTCCCTTTTGGTTGACAATGGCAATCGTGGTTGCTTTTTTGGAAATTTTTATCACCCCCGTTTCGCTAAATCGTGGTTGGTCTGATTCTGATAGTAAAGCTGCATGGTGGTCGTTGCGTTGTACAGAGAAGCGAGCAGGTATTGCTTCATGTTCCTGATTGGGCTGCTGTTCTCTGCAAGGCACTTCAACACAAATTTGATGTGGTCAGCGTTCAGCTTCATAAACCGACTGCGTACCACCTCGGCGGGCTTATCGTCCCCAGCAATGTGCAGCAGCTTACGGTTGGTAGCGCAGGTGTCCACCAGCAAGTCTACGATCTGGTAGATAATGTCCTCGTCATCCGGGCAGAGCCGGAGCAAAAGGTCTATCTCCAAAGACTGAGAAAAATATTCTTCCAGTTGGGTGCGTTTGCTCATCCCATCCGCTTCTTCAGAATAGAATGGATCAGTCTCACTCATTTCAGTATCATTCTCTTTAGTCTTATTACATCGTGATTTTGAAGGGTCTTGACTTGCGTTTTTGAAGCCTCCAGAATCGTGAAAATCACGATTCTGGAATATTGATTTTGACGATTCTGCCGAAAAGTTCTTCACATACACCAAACTTGGCTTTCCCAGACCTCTGCGTTTTCGTTCAATCAGACCAAACTTTTCGAGTTCCCGGAGCAGCTTGGTCGCTTTGTTGTCTGCGCAACACAACGCCCTCTTGACATCCTCTATCGTGAAGATAATGAACACCCGGTTCTGCTCGTCCAGCCAGCCGTTTTTCACAGACAGGCTCATGCGGTCCAGCAGGATGCCGTACAGGGTTTTTGCATCGGTGGACAGACTCTGGAACCGTGGCTCCTGAAAAAGAGCCTTGGGAATGCGGTAGAACGAAAACAGTTCTCCGGCTTGTCCGTAAAAGTAGTCAAGGGTCATGTGGCTTTTTCAACGTTTTGCTCCAGCTTGTGTTCAAAAAATCAACCGCCTTTCGTTTGAAAATAAAAAGCGCACTCTTTTCTTATTGAAAAGTGGTGCGCTATGTAATATAATGGCTATATAATTTAGCTATCCAAAAGATAGTCGATGAGATATTCTTTCGGAATCATGAAAGATCGTCCGACTTTCAGGCAGCGAATTCTATGTTGATGGATTCTTCTGATGATGGCAGTCTGGCTTTTGAAACCGAGTAAAGTTGTTGCTTCTTCGACAGACAGCACATCAGGATAGTTCACAAATAATTTTTTATAATACTCTTTTGCTTGATTTTGATTCATTATCCTTGACTTTCCTTTCGTTTTGTGCCTAAGCAGAGGAGCGTTTTGCCCTGCATCCCTCCTGAACATCCCTCCAATTTCCATTTGGGCGGTCCAAACCGAAAAAACAGAGTAGAGGAAAAACGCATCGAAAAATCGTGGATATTTCAAATTATTGTTCGTTGAGGCGTGAATTTTGCCTTTGCAGAGTGGGAACCAGATATCACTAGATATCACTGGATGACACCAGATGGAAGATGCGGATAAAAACTCAAAATCCCTTGTGCTAATAACACGTGTTGGTTCGACCCCCACCACCGACATAAAAGCCCATCAGGCATTCGCCCAATGCCGTTAAGTTAAGAGGCTAAAGAAAAATAGACTTCATCGAAAAGATGAGGTCTATTTTTTTTGAAAAAGATCAGAAACAAATTTTGCGCACCCTTTGCCGGATATGCCAAGGCCCCCACAGAACACGGGCTCTGCAGGGGCCTTGCGGGCAATATTTTTACAGCATTTTGACCGCCAGTGCTTCACTGGTGCGATCCTGTGCGGCGTTGGCATTTTCGGGGTCGTCCATGGTGTAGCGCAGCACCAGCACTTCAGCCACATACAGCAGCGCCACCTTGACCGGGATGTTGCCGGAGTCCAGCGGGCTTTCCTGCGCACCACACAGCAGCACGATATCCGCCAGCTTTGCGCCGGGCGAATCCTCATAATGGGTGAGCAGAATGATCTTTGCGCCCGCCGCCTTGGCCGCACGCAGCGTTTCCAGCATATCGCGGGTAGCGCCGGAATAGGAAACGAACAGCACCACATCCTCCGGGGTCATCAGGCTGGCCGTGATCAGCTGCATATGGCTGTCACCTGCCGTGCGGAACTTGGTGGAGATGCAGGCAAAGCGGGCGCAGATATCATTTGCAATATACATGCTGCCGCCCTGACCAAGGCAGTACACCTGCCGGGCCTTGTGCATCAGCTCCGAAGCCTTGTCCACCGCCTCCGGCGAAAGATTGTTCTGGGTGCCGTTGATAGTAGTCATCAGCAGGGCGCTGGCGTGCTCGCACAAAGTTGCCGTGTCGGCATCCGGCTCCGGCACATGCTGGTTGACCAGTGCACCGGTGGCGTTGGCCTGCGCCAGCGCAATGCGCATTTCATGATAGCCCTCAAACCCCAGCGCCCGGCAGAAGCGGAACACCGTTGCCTCTGCCACACAGCACTCCTTTGCCAGCGAGGAGATGGACAGATACTGTGCCTCTGCCGCGTGCTGCACAAGATAGTCCGCCACGGTGCGGCCCGATTTTGTCAGGTCACCCTGATGCTGCTGCAGCAGCTCCCAAAAATTCGTTGCCATTTTTCTTTTTCCTCTTTTCCGGCGCAGCAGTCTACCGACCCGGATCAGCTGCCGACCGTTTCATTCACCTTTGTAAAAAGTATAAAAGAATCGTCCCCGCTTCGCAAGAGACGCATTGCCCACATTTTGGCCCGCAGTTCTGTGCAGAGCACACAGTTTTGGCGGAAAAACCGGCCATTTTGTGAAAATATCTTTCAATTTTGCATTTTTGTTTAGAAAAACATTTTCACTATCGTTTTGGTGGGTTTGTACCATTTTGTAATAGTTTCAGAAGAGTAAAGCAAGATTTTCTTTGCATTTCAACATATATCCCACACTTTTGTGCACAATGCACACTGTCATTCTGAAAATTTATGAAAACCATGAATGGACAAAATGAAAATATTTTTCTATAATGGAGCCATCAAGAGCGGCCGCTGGCACGGCAGGCCGCCAACAACGTGAAGCATCTTGAATGCGAAGGAGAAACTACTATGAAAAACTGCATTTCCCGCCGTTCGTTCCTGAAGGCCGCTGGCATTCTGGGCGCAGCCGGCGCTCTGGCCGCATGCGGCGGCTCTTCTGCAAGCACCAGCACTGCTGCTTCCACCGCAGGTTCTACTGCTGCAAGCGCAGCTGCTTCTTCCACCAGCATCAAGCTGTGGACATACCCCATCGGCGGCTGGGGCAATGACGAGACCGTTCAGGGTCTGGTTTCCAGCTTCAACGCAAAGTATCCTGACATCAAGGTCACTGTGGAGTATCTGGACTACACCAACGGCGACGATCAGGTGAACACCGCCATCGAGGGTGGCAGCGCACCTGATCTGATCATGGAAGGTCCCGAGCGTCTGGTTGCAAACTGGGGCGCAAAGGGCGTTATGGCTCCGCTGAACGACCTGTGGACCGACGATGCCAAGAAGGACATTTACGAGTCCGTTGAGTCCGCCTGCAAGGACACTGCCGGCAACTACTACGAGTATCCCCTGTGCATGACCGCACACTGCATGGCCGTGAACATGACCAAAGTCAAGGAAGTGGGCGCTGACCAGTACATTGATACCGACAAGCATACCTGGAGCACCGACGGCTTCCTGAAGACCGTTGATGCCCTGTACAACGGCGGTTACGAGAACGTTGCAGCCATCTACTGCGCAGGTCAGGGCGGCGACCAGGGCACCCGCGCCATCATCAACAACATGTACGGCGGCACCTTTACCGATGCAGCCCACACCAAGTACACTGCCGACTCCGCCGAGAACATCAAGGCGATCCAGACCCTGCACGACACCAAGGGCATCAACTTTGACGCTTCCATCGCAGGCGGCGACGAGATCACCCTGTTCCGCAACGGCACCCTGCAGATGGCATTCTGCTGGAACATTGCACAGCAGGCCAACAGCGACAACAATGCCGCCGGTCTGACCAACGATGGCGACGAGATCTTCCCCATGGCCTTCCCCACCGACAGCGGCGACCCGAAGCTGTGCGGCGGCATCTGGGGCTTCGGCATCTTTGATAACGGCGACGAGGCCAAGATCGAAGCAGCCAGGACCTTCATCGACTTCATCGCTGCCGACCCCGATCAGGTCAAGGACAGTGTGCTGGCTTCCACCTACTTCCCGGTCCGCACCAGCGTGGGCGATATCTACGCCGACAACGAGATCATGAGCGAGTACAGCAAGTTCATGGCTTATCTGGGCGACTACTACCAGATCACTCCGGGCTGGGCAACCGCACGTACCGAGTGGTGGAACATGCTGCAGCGCGTCGGCTCCGGTGAGGATGTCGAGACTGCCGTCAAGACCTTTGTGGACAACGCAAACGCTGCCGCACAGGCATAAGCCCATCCACTCTGCCGGGGGCAGATAATTATTGACGCTTCGCCCCTTCCTCGAAGATCCCGACGAGGGAGGGGCTTTATTTGTAAAAAAAAAATCATAACCGAAAGGAACGGTGATTCTCTTGGCTGCAAAAACGGCGATCAAAGAGCCTAAGCGCAGCAGTGCGCTGGTACGGCGCGAGACCTTCGCTTCCTATTGCTTCCTGCTGCCCAGCCTGATCTTCTTCCTGGGCTTCGTCATTTACCCCATGGTGCTGTGCGTGGTGACCAGCTTCTTCGATTCCACCATGAACCGTGCCGACATCTTTGTGGGGCTTGCAAACTATAAGGAACTGTTCACAGACCCCATCTTTCTGGGTGCCTTAAAGAACACCTTCATCATCGTGGTGGTGTCTGTGCCCGTCACCTGCGCCTTCTCGCTGTGGGTCTCCTCTGCCATCGTAGACCTGCCCGAGTGGGCTACCAGCCTTTTCCGTTGCGTGTTCTACCTGCCCGTGGTCACCGGCTCCGTGGCTGTTACCGTGGTGTGGAAGTGGATGTACAACAACTACTACGGCATCTTCAACTATCTGGGCAAGACTCTGGGCCTCATTGACAAGAACATCAACTGGCTGGGCGATGAGCGCTTTGCTCTGGGCTGCATCATCCTGATCCTGCTCACCACCTCTGTGGGCCAGCCCATCGTGCTGTACGTTTCCGCTCTGGGCAATGTGGACCAGTCCATCGTGGAAGCCGCAGAAGTGGATGGTGCCACCGATTTCCAGTGTTTCTGGAAGATCAAGTGGCCCGCCATCATGCCCACCACCCTGTACATTCTGGTCATTACCACCATCAACTCCTTCCAGTGCTTTGCGCTGATCCAGCTGCTGACTTCCGGCGGCCCCAACCACAGCACCGATACCATCATGTACTACATCTACTACACCGCCTTCAAGCTGTACCGCTACGGCTACGGCAACGCAATGGGTGTTGTGCTGGCAGTCATCATCGCCATTCTGTCGGCTGTTCAGTTCAAGCTGGGCAACCAGGATAATTAAAGGAGGTGCCGGACAATGAGTGCAAATGCCGCTGCAAAAAAGCAAAAACCGTTGAAGCGTCACCCCAGCAAGCTCAAGAGAATGAGCGCCTACATGATCCTGACGCTGATCCTCATCAGCATCGTTGCGGTGCTGTTCGCCTTCCCTCTGTACTGGATCATCACCGGTTCCTTCAAGACCGGTGCCGCCATCAACGCCACCACCCCCGAATGGTGGCCCAGCCAGTGGGTGCTGACAAACTATCAGAAGCTGTTTTCCGGCAAGAGCGCCCCGCTGTGGCAGCTGGCTGTGCCCTTTGGCTCCAAGTTCAGCGCTAACGGCGAGCCCATCTACTTCTCGGTAGGCCCCACCGCTCCCGCTGCCATCCGCTGGATGATCAACACCGTGTTCATGGCCGTCATGTCCATGATCCTCACCTGCATCACAGCCGCCATGGCCGGCTATGCACTGGCAAAAAAGCGCTTTGTAGGCCGCAAGCTGCTGTTCACCCTCATCGTGTGTGCAATGGCTCTGCCCAAGCAGGTCATTCTGATTCCCCTGCTGCGCGAAATGAGCAGCCTGAACCTGTACAACACCATCTGGGCCGTCATCTTCCCCATCGTGGGCTGGCCCTTTGGTGTGTTCCTGATGAAGCAGTTCAGTGAGGGCATCCCCACTGAGATGCTGGAAGCGGCCCGCATCGACGGTGCAAGCGAGGCCAAGACCTTTATTGACATCGTGCTGCCCATGGTCAAGCCGGGCATCGGTGCACTGGCCATTTTTACCTTCATCAACAGCTGGAACGACTACTTCATGCAGTTGATCATGCTGTCCAGCACCAGCAACCTGACCATCTCGCTGGGCATTGCAAAGCTGCAGGCTGAGAACAGCACCGACTTTGGCCTGATCATGGCAGGTGCCGCACTGGCTGCTGTGCCTATCATCATCATCTTCCTCATTTTCCAGAAGTACTTTACCAAGGGCATCGCAATGGGTGCTGTTAAGGGCTAAAATCCCGACCGCCGCCTGCGGGCAAAGACTTCCCCCGGCCGGGGGAAGATGTCGCGCAGCGACAAAAAGGGGCATGCAGGGAGGGATTTTTGGCGCAGCGGTCTGCAAGACGCAAGGCCCGCCCAAGGGCCGAAGCGGATGCAGGGCACCGCAAGAGGGCGCTGATGCCGCTGCCCGGAACAGAAAGCGTACGAGCTTGATGCAAAACCATTTCATCTGTATTTATTACTATTTTTAAAGAAGGGTTTGGAACATGAAAGATATCAAAAAATATCAGGGTGTCATCCCCGCCTTTTACGCCTGCTACGACGCAGAGGGCAATATTTCCACCGAGGGTGTCAAGGCCCTTACCCGCCATCTGATCGCCAAAGGCGTCAAGGGCGTGTATGTAGGCGGCTCCTCCGGCGAGTGCATCTACCAGCACGTGGATGAGCGCAAGGCCGTTCTGGAAGCCGTGATGAGCGAAGCCAAGGGCAAGCTGACCGTCATTGCGCATGTCGGCTGCAACAATACCGCCGACAGCGTGGAGCTGGCCCGCCATGCCGAGAGCGTGGGCGTGGATGCCATTGCATCCATTCCTCCCATCTACTTCCACCTGCCGGAGTACGCCATTGCAAAGTACTGGAACGATATGTCCGCTGCTGCTCCCAACACCGAGTTCGTCATCTACAACATCCCGCAGCTGGCAGGCACCGGCCTGACCATGAGCCTGCTGAAGGAAATGCTCAAGAACCCCAATGTAGTGGCTGTGAAGAACAGCTCCATGCCCACGCAGGACATCCAGATGTTCAAGGATGCCGGTATCGCCGCCCGCGGCGAGGGGAATTTTGTGGTGTTCAACGGCCCCGATGAGCAGTTCGTTTCCGGCCGCGTCATCGGCGCAGACGGCGGCATCGGCGGCACCTACGCCGTCATGCCCGAGCTGTATCTGGCCATGAACGACCACATCAACAAGGGCGAGATCGAAGCCGCCCGCGCCATCCAGTACGATGCCGACCGCATCATCTACAAGATGTGCGAAGCCCACGGCAACCTGTACGCCGTGCAGAAGGAGATCCTGCGCCGGATGTACGGTCTGGAGCTGGGCGGCGTGCGTGAGCCGATGCCCGGCCTGATTCCGGAAGATGAAGCCATCGTGGCCGAAGCACAGGCCATGATCGAAGCTGCCATCGCAAAGCTGTAAAATTGAAGCAGCGTCCCTCTCCGTCTCTTTTCAGAGGGGAGAGCGGGCGCTTGTTTTTGGAGGGACGTTTTATGATCTGTGATACCCTGCAGCACCTGACGCGCTACAAGGGCCTTTGCAAAAATCTCGACACGGCCATTGATTACCTGCTGACCCACGACCCTGCCAGCCTGCCTCTGGGCCGCACCGAGGTGGATGGCGAGGAAGTATTCATCAACACGATGGATGCCACGCTCCATTCGGACGATGGCTACCACCCGGAATATCACAAAAAGTACGCCGACCTGCAGCTCGACATCACCGGCAGCGAGGGCTGGGGCTTTACCACAAATCCCGGCAGGGAGATCGGCGATTTTACCGGCGACTGCGGTTTTCAGGACAGCGCCAGTGTCGTGACCGGCACACTGGGCGAAGGACGCTTTGTGCTGTTCTTCCCCACGGAGCTGCACAAACCCGGCCTTGTACAGCACGGCTGCGTGGGCGTGCGCAAGGCTGTTGTAAAGATTCGGATGGAGGATTGAACGATGGATAAGGAAAAGCTGTTTGCTCAGATCAAGGGTGGTCTGATCGTCTCCTGTCAGGCACTGGAGACGGAGCCCCTGTACACGAAAGAAGGCGGCGTGATGCCGCTGATGGCAAAAGCCGCCGCCATGAGCGGTGCTGTGGGCATCCGTGCCAACACCGTGCGCGACATTACCCAGATCAAGCAGGTGGTGGATCTGCCGGTCATCGGCATCATCAAAAAGGACTACCCCGGCACGCCCATGTACATCACCGTTACCATGAAGGAAGTGGACGAGCTGGTGGAGTGCGGCGTGGACATTCTTGCCGTGCAGGGCACCGGTGCCCTTCGCCCGGACGGCTCCACCTCCGCCCAGTTCATCCGCACCATCAAGGCAAAGTATCCCGACCAGCTGGTGATGGCCGACTGCGACAACTTTGAGAACGCCATGGCCTGCGCCGAAGCCGGTGCCGACTTTGTGGGCACCACCATGCGCGGCTACACCCCGGAGACCAAGGGCATTGACGATATCGACTTTGATTTTGTCCATAAGCTGGCCGCAGAGTGCCCGGCAAAGGTCATTGCCGAGGGCCACATCCACTACCCGGAGCAGGCGGTCAAGGCGCTGGAAGCTGGTGCATTCGCACTGGTGGTGGGCGGTGCCATCACCCGCCCGGCAGAGATCACGGCCCGCTTTACCGGTGCCATCAACGCCGCAAAAAAGTAAAATGGAGTGTGCCGGATGAAACAGTATTTTGGCATTGATATCGGCGGCACAGCCGTCAAGCTGGGCATCGTGGATGAGACCGGCAGGGTGCTGCTCAAGGGCGAAGAGAGCGTCAGCTTTGACGGCTACCAGACGCCTGTTCTCACCACCGTGCGCAGGGCCGCAAAGGAGTTTTTGACCGCAAATTCCATCCCGGTGGAAAGTCTTGCGGGCATCGGCGTTTCGGCCACCGGTCAGATCGACAGCCGCAAGGGCATCGTAGCCGGTACCTGCGGCAACTTCCCCAATTACATCGGCAGCCCTATCAAGTCTGCGCTGGAAGAGGACTTCGGCCTGCCAGTCACAGTGGCCAACGACGCCAACTGCATGACACTGGGTGAAGTGTGGGTCGGCGCTGCACAGGGCTATACGGACGTGATCGGTGTGACCCTTGGCACCGGCGTGGGCGGCGGCATCCTGACCGGAGGCCATTTGTTAGAGGGCGCGCGGGGCCTTGGCGGTGAGCTGGGCCACTACCGCACCCATGCACTGGACGGTGTGGACTGTACCTGCGGCGCAAAGGGCTGCTGGGAACGCTACGCTGCCACCACCGCGCTGGTGCGCGCCGCACAGGAAAAGAGCCCCGATTGGAAGGATGGCCGCGCCATCTTTGCCGCAGCCGAAGCAGGCAACGAGACAGTTCTTGCCCTGCTGGACCACTGGACGGACGAGATCGCACAGGGCCTTGCAGGCATGGTGCACATCTTCAACCCGCAGCTCATTCTGATCGGCGGCGGCGTGAGCGCGCAGCAGAAACTGCTGATCGAACCCATTGCCGCAAAGGTGAAAGCATCGGTCATGCCCGCCTTTGCAGAGGGACTGGAAGTGCGCGCCGCTCAGCTGCACAACGATGCCGGTATGGTGGGCGCAGTGTACTACTTCCGGCAGACCATGGAAAAGGAGTAATCATATATGAAAACACATATCCTCTGTCTGGGCGATTCCAACACCCACGGCTACTGTGCCGACCCGAACGACTGCGCCGACCACGGCATCCGCTTCAATGAAGAGGAGCGCTGGACCTGCCGCCTGCAGAAGGCGCTGGGCGACGAATACCTTGTGACCGAAGAGGGACTTTCCGGCCGCACCACCGTATTTGTGGACCCCATCCACGAATCCATGGATGCCCTCAGCGTTATCTATGCCCTGCTCAAGAGCCATGAGGTCATCGACCTGCTCATCATCATGCTGGGCACGAACGATGTGAAGGAGCGCTTTGGTGCCAATGCCGCCTGCATTGCTGCGGGCATGGAGCGGCTGATCCTCAAAGCCAAGAGCGTGGACTGCTGGGGCACCAAGCAGCCCAACATTCTGGTGGTGGCACCTCCTCCCATCGGCGCAGGCTTCCACGACGCTGTGATGGGCGATGGCTGTGTGGAAAAATCTGCCGGTGTAGCCGGGCAGCTCCGCATCATCTGCGAGCGGCAGGGCGTGCACTTCCTCGATGCAAAGGACTGCGAGTTCAACAAGGTGGATTTCATGCACCTGACCCGCAAGGGCCACGCACAGCTGGCGGAGCTGCTGGCAAAAGAAGTACCGGGCCTGATCTGAGCAGAGCACGATTTTAAAAGCTCCGCTCTGAGCATCTTTAGCGGAATTATTATTTTTATTGGGTTCTCAAAAAGCCTGCGGGCTTTTTGAGAACTTTTTTTCACGAAATAGGGTCATAACCACAAACGGCATCAAACTCACAAGCAGCCTATATTTTATTTTTAATTTCCGTTTTGTTCATCTTGTAAAACATAGCAGAATCGGCTATACTTTCCGCAGAAAGAACCATTGAAAGGAACTGTGCCATGCCTGAACTTTTAAAAGCGCCTGTCACCCCTGCTCAGCAGGCAAGAGATACCCTTTTGGGTGCCCTTGTAGGCCTTGCAAGGGCCACCACCAACGAGCCCAAAACGGACGACACCGACGAGGTGCTGAACGCCGGTCTGCGCCTTGCCGCGCAGCCGGATGCACCGGAGGAAAGGCTGCAGCGGATGCTTGCCATCGTCCAGACTGAAAAGCACCGCGTTGCCCCGGGCTGCGCCACCTGTGCCATGCCCTGCGGCAACACGAACGATTACGATTTTGTCCGCCTGTGGGCTGCGCCCGAGAGTATCCGCACCCTCAAGCTGCAAATGCTTTCTGCCGCGTTTGCGCTGGCCCAAAAGCGCCCGCAGGGTCAGGCGCAGGCCGCCGTTTATCAGCTTCTGTTCACCCTTGCCGAGGACTGGGACGAGGAGCTTCTTGCCCCTGTTGTGCAACGCGCCAAGGAGCTTTGCCGGGAGTAAATCCGGGCCGGAAAGCCGCCGCTTTTACCCGCCGGGTTTGTAGCGGGAGCGTTCCCGGCGCAAACCAGAAAGGTCCGCCTTTTTTGCGTGTTTTTGTGGCAGTTCCGTAATACTGTTGCATCAAAATGCATTCCAGTGAGTTTCACACCCGATTTCCTGCCTTTTTCCGAAAGTTTTTTGCAAAAAAGACTTTACAAACCATTTCTAAAAACTTATTATATAAGTAATATATTTCATGGAGCCAATGCTGCGCAGCCCATTGTGCAGCATCCAAATACGATCAAGGAGGGGTTTATCTATGCCCGAAAAGAAAAAGACCGCAGCGGCTGCTCCTGCTGTGGAAGCTCCTGCCGCTGAGGCCAAGGAGTCTAAGACCCGTAAATCTGCCAAGGCCCCTGCACGCCGCGGCCGTCCCCCGCTTGCACCGGAGCTGTATGTGGAGTTCAGCGGCAAGCAGTATAACGTGACCGATATCATTGACCGCGCCAAGGCCGATTACCGCGCTACCCACAAGGTTGGCGTGCAGTCCTGCAAGGTATACGTCAAGCCCGAGGAAGACGCCGCCTATTACGTGATCAACAAAGTCTCCGGCAAGCTGGAGCTGTAACTTTTCCTGTCTTCTTTTCTCCTGCTGCAAAGCACTCCGCACCTGTTTTGCGGCAGGTTGTCCGTTCCCACACAAGGCTCCATTTTAAACCGTAAAAAAGCTGCCCTGCATCCAAAAATGCAAGGCAGCTTTTCATTTTACATCAAACCATCTTTTCCAGAACGGATAATGCTGGATCACGGGGTCCGGGTCCGGGATCTCGAACACATAGCGCTCGGTAGCGTTGATCACGGTGGTCTTGCCGCGGGTGCACACGCGCGGCAGCTTTGCATCATAGTTCAGGTGCACATGGCCGTGCACGAACCACTGCGGCTCGTATTCATCCATCAGATCATTGAAGCACGCAAAGCCCTTGTGAGCACGATCCGTGCTGTCGTTCAGGCCAGCCGCCGGGGAGTGGGTGAGCAGCAGGTCGATGCCGCCCACATGATGGGCCTTGCGCCAGAGTTTGCGCACACGGCGGCGCATTTCCCTTTCCGTATACTGGAAGCTGTCCTCCCGGTTATTGTAGCGGATGCTGCCGCCCAGTCCCATAATGCGCAGGCCCTTCCACACATACACGCTGTCGTCCACACAAATGCATCCGCCAGGTTCATTTTCCCTGTAACTGCCGTCGTGGTTGCCGTGGACATACAAGATGGGCGCAGCCGTAAAGTTCGTAAGATATTCCAGATACTTCTGCGGCAGATCCCCGCAGGAAAGGATCAGGTCGATGCCTTCCAGATGTTCGCGGGTACCGTAGTCCCACAGTGCTTTAGAGGGCACATCCGAAATTGCAAGAATTTTCACATCGGTTTGCTCCGTTCTCTCTCGGCCTGAGGGCCGCTTATTTCACAAACCCTTTCAGGGTATTGAGGCCGTTGATTGCCATAAGCACATGCGTTTTTACATCCAGTTCATCGTAGTGCGGCAGCGCACCTTCCACGCATTCGTCCAGCCAGTCCATCTCCATCAATTCCTTGGGACTGTAGACCACGGCCTCCGGCGAGTGCAGCACATGCCCCTGCGCGTACAGGTCTTCCGGGAAGATGCGCAGGTCATCCTCGTGCAGCATCTTTTCCATCAGGTCCAGCAGCTGTAAAGTGCCTGCAGGCAGGTCTTTGCTGTAATCGATTTCCTCTGCGCCGCTGCGCATGCCCCACCAGTAATTCACGGCTCTGGCTCCCGCTGCATCGCTGTCCCATGCACCGTCAAAAATGGAACGCACAATCTCGATATAAAACGTATCCCACCGCCACACGGGCAGGCCCAGCGGCTGCAAACTGCCGTCCGGCATGCGGCGCACAAGGCCGTAATCCCGGTGGGTGCCTTCCGGCTCGCGGTTATCCCGGGCATAGAAGATCTCCACATCCGGCCGGTCGGAGAAATCCAGCGGGTGTGCCGGGTCCGGCAGGCAGGCCCAGCGCAGCACCACCTTTGCGTCCGGGCGCACGGTCTTCAGGCCCTGCGCATAGGCGTTTACTGCCGCCGGGATGCCATACACCGGGTTTGCCGCCACATAGCCCACGCGGTCGGTCCTTGCCATCACGCCGGCCAGCATTCCCAGCAGATAGGTCACTTCATACGTGCGGGGATAGTAGGTGCGCACCAGCGGGTGCGGCGCGTTGAGCGAACAGTTCAGGATGCGGGTCTTGGGGTGCTGGGCCGCCACCTTCAGGCAGGCGGTATGCATCCGGGCACTTGAGGTGAACACCACGTCGGCATTGTCGTGGGCCACATCCTCCAGCACCTGCTCCGCGTCCACCTCAGGCTCGATGTTCTCTTTGCGGGTGATGAATACCCGGTCCGGGAACGCCTGCTGCAGCGCTTCGATGCCCTTGTCGTGGGCACGCACCCATGCGCTGCTCTCGGCATTGTGCTCGTGCAGGAACACCACCTTCAGCTCGCTGGGCTTTGTAAAGATGTTCAGCTTTGCCAGCAGCGGTTCGCCTGGGCCCTGCTTCGGCTCCAGCGAAAGGGCCACGGCCTGCGGCTCGGTGAGCACCTTCACCTCATCCCACAGCTTTTCCAGATTCTGCTTCATCTGGCTGGGCGTACTCTCGCAGGCATCCGCGTAACGGTAGACCGACAGATACACCAGCATGGCATCGCCGGCAGTCAAATTCAGTCCGCCGCCGCCCAGAGCCAGAAACTGCTGGCGGAACATGGTATAGAAGGAGGAAAAGCTCAGCCGGTCATCATCCGTCCAGCTTTCACCGCTGGCCTTGCACACCAGCGTCTGCAATTTTGCGTAACCCCCCAGACGGGAGAAATGCACATCGTTGACCTTGGAGAGCTTGTAAAAATCCAGAAATTCGTAGTAGATACGGTTTTCCAGACTGTCGTTCCGTTCCGGGACGAGCCGCGTGACCGTGCCCGCGATCCTGACCGCATCAAAATACTTGAGCACCGATACCCGCTTGTTGCCTTCCTGCACATAGAATTTGTTCAGGAACTCGTAGGCGATGATGGGGGTGTGGATGCCCTCTTCCAGATGTGCATCGCAGAGGTTTGACCACTTGCCTGCAAACTCGGTGTCCGGCTCCAGCAGGGGCATAAAGTTCGGTGCAAAGGCGGTGTGACGGCCGCTGGTCTTTGTGCCGACGATGCTTTCCGCCGGGATCTCCACAAGGCCCAGCGGCTCCTGCGCCACGATGTTCACATTGACCAGAATATCGTCCAGCACCGCAAGATACGGCGACTGGCCGCGCGCCACACAGGCACGGTAAGCACGCTGGCCGCTCTTCAGTGCGTTCTTGTAATCTTCCAGCATAGTTGCTCCTTTTTCTCAGCTGCAATGCGCTGCAGCCAGCTGCCGCAGCGTCCTTCTTTAGTATACCATGAAATTTGATTTTATGGGAGGATTTTCCGCACAAAAGAGTTGATTTATCCTGCAGTTTCAGGTACGATAATAGAAAGCAAACAATGATAGGAGCATTCTTTCCATGCAGACCGAACAGATCCCCGTACTCAAGGCCGACGAATATCCCGGCGGCATCTGGTATTACGAGCCGCATACATATCAGCCTTACCGTTACGTACTGGGCCGCGTTGGCACCCACCCGCTGGTATGCATTGGCATCAACCCCAGCACCGCCCAGCCCGGCGCACTGGACCCCACCCTGAAAAGCGTGGAGCGCCTTGCCGCCGCCAACGGCTTTGACAGCTGGATCATGTTCAACGTGTATCCCCAGCGCGCCACCGACCCTAACGATATGGACCGTGTGCCGGACCGCGCCCTGTGTGACGAAAACCTGCGCTGGCTCAAAGCCGTTCTGGCCCAGACCGAACCCACCATGTGGGCAGCGTGGGGCACGCTGATCGAAAAGCGGGACTATCTGCCCGGCCTGATGCGGGAGATGGTGGCCCTGACGCGGGAGCGGGAGATCCCGTGGGTCACCTTTGGCAGGCGCAGCAAAAAGGGCCACCCCCACCACCCGCTGTACCTGCGCAAGGATTCCACCCCGGAACCCTTTGATGTGGAAAATTATCTGGACACCTGCTTTTAATTTTTCAGGTGCCCGATGCGGAGGGATCTTTTTTGACCGCAGAACATTATCACGCCCTGCACAGCTGGATGGATGCCCACCCCACAGCCAAGCGCTGTGTGGTGGCACTGGACCGCTGGCTGCCGCTCATCCCTTTTGTATGTTATCCGGTGCTGCTCTGCCTGCTGAACGTCCGGCTGTTTCGGCTGCTGGGCAGTCAGCGTCAGGCCGCGCTGGACCTCACCGCCGTCATTGCGCGGACGGTGTTCGTGCCGGGGCTTACCTTCTGGGGCGGCACCATCCTGCGGGACAGGCTGAACCTGCCGCGTCCCTATGAACAGCCCGGCTTTGAACCGCTGCGGCACAAGGAGACCCGGGGACACTCCTTCCCATCCCGCCACGCGCTGAGCGCTTCCGTGCTGGCCATGGTATGGATGTATTTCTACCCGAAGGCGGGCTGGGTGATGGTGGGCATCACGGTGCTCATCTGTGTTGGCCGTGTGCTGACCGGCGTGCACCATATCCGCGATGTCGTGGGCGGAGCCGCGCTTGGCTTTGCTTTGGGCTTTGCGGGCATGTGGCTGCTGTAAAGCAGTGCTTTGCGGGCTTTGAAAAAAGAAAAAAGATTTTTGCATTTTTTGCTTGACAGAATGGGGCCTGTATGGTATTATACTTCTCGCAGCGTGTGCCGACACACAGCTGCCGCCATAATGGAACCCATGGGATTACAACGTGCGCCCGTAGCTCAGGTGGATAGAGCAACTGCCTTCTAAGCAGTGGGCCGGGGGTTCGAGTCCCTTCGGGCGCATCTATGTGGTGCCCATAGCGTAGTCGGTTAACGCGCCAGATTGTGGATCTGGAGACCGTGGGTTCGAGTCCCACTGGGCACCCCACCAAAAATCCGCTGATGCTTTGCATCGGCGGATTTTTTTATTTGGTGGGGTATCCCAGTGGGGCTCGAACAAGGCGGCTCTGACGCATCAGCGGCAGAGCAACCAACAGCCCAGTGGGCTGTTGGTTAGCCTGCGGGTTCCAATCAGTAGGAATGTCTACCAAGACAAATGCTGTGCTGATGCTTTGCATCGGCGGATTTTTTTATTTGGTGGGGTATCCCAGTGGGACTCGAACAGCACGCCATTATTTTCTGCTAAAAAAGCATGTGCAGAACACCTCTGGCCGGAACGGCTCCTGTGTGCTCTGCACATGCTTTTTATTGTTTGGTATCCACCCGAACGGTCAGCGCCTCATCTGCTGCAGGATCTGTGCGATCTCTGCGCTGGAATAGCCATCCTGCCGCAGTGCGGTGCTGATGCTGGTATCGCTCTTGCCCTGGCTGCGCATCAGCATGGCCATGTAGGGCACCGTCACATTCCGGGAGGTGTCACTGCCCAGACGGGTGGCAGTGCCCGTGCTGCGGTTGGCTGTACCGGAGGACGTACTGCCCGTGCCAGTGCCGCCAGTCTTACTGCCTGCCGCCGTGCTGCCAGCGCGGCTTGCTTTCTGCGCTGCATTGGACTTTTTCAGGTTCCACTCGCCCAGTGCGATGTTCAGCTTCTGGCTTGTGACATCGTTGTTGAATTTCTGCTGGTTGAGTTTGTCCTGATACTCCCGCTCGCTCGTCTCGTTCTCGTAGCGCTGCTGGTTCAGGCTGTCCTGATACTGACGCTCCTGCAGCTGCTGGTTCCACTGAGTGTCCGCACGGTTTGCCTCGTACTGACGGTTGCCGGAGTAGATGTTGTAGCCGGTATTCAGCAGGCCGCTCAGCATGGAGCCAACGCCCGTGGTGCCGCTGAGAACGATCTGCACCGCATCGCCCAGCACACCCAGCACGGTCATCACATTGCTGAACACCTGCTGGCGGCGTGCTGCCTGCTGCTGTTCCTGCGCGGAGTAATAATCGTGCAGGGTGCCCAGCTGGCTCAGATAATCCTGATACGCGCTGTAGTCCTGCGCATAGGCGTTGTTGTATGCTTCGCCCTTCTGCTGCAGCTGAGTGTAGTAGTCCGAGAGCTTGTTGTTGTACTGCTGCTGGGCATCCTGTTCGCTGTTGTTCAGCTGATCCAGCTGGCTCACCAGCTCGTTGCCGCCGCTGGTATACGTATCCAGTGCCAGACTGTACAGCGTGGGGATGGCGCTGCTCAGCGCACCGATCTGCTGCTGATACGCCTGCTGGGCGGCGCTCGTGGCATAGCTGGAGCCATAACCGCCGGTCAGGGCTGCAGCCTGCGCCGCAGCATCTGCGCTGGCGTTGTGGGCGTTCTGCAAATAGTTCTGCTCGTACTGGCGGTAGAGCGGATCCTTGGTGTAGCTGTACTGGAAGCTCTCACGCTGCAGCAGCTGGTTCAAAAGCTGATCGATCCGCTCCTGATAGCTGCTCTGATAATCGCCCGGGCGGTTTGCCTGCCACTCCTTCAGCGCATTTGCAGCATCCGTCACGGTCTGGCTGGGCTTGTAGCTGGAATTTGCCAGCGCGTTTTCCACCTCCGAGCGGCTGTCCAGTCCCGCTGCCGAATAGCCGCTCTGCACGGCAGGCTGGCCGCTGCCCTCCGTCTGCGCCTGCACAGCGGCAAGCGCTTCGTCCTTTTTCTTTCTGTTTGCCATATATGATCCTTTCCTTATAAATTCTGCAGTTTCGTGCGCATCTCGTCGGACATGTTCTCAACGTCCAGATTGCTCAGCACATACTGCAGCTGTTCCTGCATCTGGTACAGGTAGCTGCGCAGGGCGCGGGCATCCTCCGGGTCCATGTTCTCGCTGAGCTTGGGCAGGCCGATCTTGTTAATGCCCATCACGCTTGCCATTCGTCACACCTCCCCGCCTGCAATGCCGCCCTTGGCAGCGGCCATTGTTTTTGCAATGCTGCGCAGGGTGATCTGTCCCCTGCCCTTCAGGCGCAGCCGCAGGGTGCCGTGCCTCCGGGGCACGAACGGCAGATCAAAGCTGCGCCGCTTGTCCTGTGCTGTCAGGCTTGCCACCGTCTCCCATGGGCCGCCGTCATAGCTGGCGGCCACCTCCACCGTACTGCTGCACTCGGCATCCAGCCGCAGCGTCAGTCGGGAAAGATACCGGTCCTCGGCCCCGTCCAGCCCAATGTCACCAGTGGTCAGCTCAAAGTTCAGCTTTTCCTCCACACCGTCGGTGGCCTGCCAGTCCGCTTCGCGGCTGGGATCTGCGGCCCACAGTGCCTGCCCGTCCCACAGATAAAGCTGTCCGCCGGTGCTGGTCATCTCGTAGGAGCACACGTTTTCTTCGCTCCAGAGCGCGCGCTCGGTATCGTACACCAGCAGCCTTGCCGTATTTTCGCCTGCCGCCGTGCGGGCCACATGCAGGTAATAGCGGCCATCCAGCGCACTGCCCACCGCGCTCTGCACATTGGCCAGTCGGCCCGAATCCAATGCGCCGGACACTTTTGTTGGAATGCTGCCGTCCCATGCCATCACACCGTCCGGCGAAAGATAATAGAGCGTCTCGTTCAGCACACACAGGCTGCGCGCCGCGTTTTTGGCAACGCCCCGGCAGCGCAGCGAGGTGAGCTGAAAATCCGAAGGCTTGGAGCCATAGAGCTTGTGCAGTGTGTTCTCCTTAAAGAACAGCGCATAGCCCATGCATGTGGCGGCACCGGTAAACGCACCATCGCTGCCCACCGTCACTGCGTAGCTGTCTGCCGCAATGCCCCGGTAGGAAAACCAGTTGGTGGGGTCGCCTAAGCGGCAGGCATAGATCACGTTTTCCTTGCTGCTGCAGCCCCATACCCGGTTGTCGCACTCGGTAACGTAGTCCAGATCCGGCACGCGGCGTTCCATCCGCACCGGCGTGCTCACCGCAAAGCTGCGTGTCTCCTTGCCGTCCAGGCTGGTCCACTGGGCGCTCTCGGCGCTCTGCACCAGCGTGCCGTAAACATGATCTCCCTCCGGGCTTACCCGCACGCGCAGCCCGTTTTCCAGCACATCGTAAACTACCAGATCCCCGTCCAGCTTTGTCCACATGCCAGCCTGCTGTGCTGCCGTGCCCTGCACGGTCACGGTGTCCCACTGGGCAAATAGCCTCTGCGCGCCCGCCGCTGTGATGCGGCAGTATTCCAGCGGCACTGCCGTCCAGCTGCCGGAGGATGCGCTGTACTCTTCCAGTGTGCTGGTGCTGGCCCATGGGTGCTCCTCGTCCTCCACCTTCAAAAAGAGCTGTCCGTCTGCAGGCTTCTCCGGTTCCTCCTTGCCGTAACCGCTCACCTCGTAGGCCTTGCCTGCGGCATCGCAGGGTGCAAACTGCACGCTCTGTCCCTCTGCCTGCCATACAGCTCCCAGTGCCGAAACACTTCCGTCCGCTGTATCAAAGGCTACCTTGTCCGGGAAGATCAGGATTTTTGTACCAATGCCCACCAGTGCCTTTTTGCCGTCGGTCACTGCCTCGGTGCAGGTCACCGGGTTCGCGCCGTCGGCATCCGGCGTGTAGATCAGATCCTTCCCGCAGACGGTCAGCAGCCCGTTCAGGTGATACATGCCGTTCAGCCCGGTCAACTCCCTCAGCTTGCGGCGCGGCTTGCGGGTGCTCAGCGCCGGGAAATCCCGGGCAGAAAAATTCACGCCCGCGCTGTACTCTGCTTCCGAGCAGGCATAGGTCTCGTTCAGCCCGCCGAATACCCGCACAAGACTGCGGCTGTTCTGCAGCTTCGCTCTGTTTGCCAGAACCATGCTCTCACCTCCTTACCAGCGCCACTGGGCACCCGTCAGGGTCGGGTAGCTGCGCCGCAGCCACGCCGCCAGATCTGCCAGCAGACTGTTGTACTGGGCCTGCTCCCCGACGTAGCGGTCGGTCTCACCAAGGGCCGCATCGGTCATGGCACACAGATAATGCGGATACAGCGCATCAAAAGGTGCCGGTGCCAGCAGCACATCGTCGTCCTGCAGGCTGTCGTCCCATGCAAGGTCTGCGCCCACATCGTCGTATGCATCTGTGATGCTGTTTTTAAAAAAGCGTTCCCGCAGCATCGCGTCTGCTTCCTTCAGCCACGCCTGCCGGGTGGCCAGCGCAATGCGGCTGCCCGGGCGCAGCTCTTCGGCGCGTTCCAGCGCCTGTCCTACGGTCATATACTCACTCTCCTTTTTATAAAGGCCCGGCCGGGCAGGCTCCCCAGCCGGGCTTTTTGTCTGTTTCGGGTTTACTGGGCGGCGTTCTCTGCCGCCGTAATGCGGGCGGCGGTCAGCTCATCCTGCATCTGGCTGTGCTCCAGCACCTCGGCCACTTCGGGCGGCACTTCCACCTCCACGCCGCGGCGGATCTTATAGTTCACACCGTTCACGCTGACGAACAGATCGCCCTTGTAGCGGCTGTTATCCTTGAACAGCCGGATGCGCACATTTTTCTTTTCAGCCATGGCTCACGCCTCCTCAGTTTGCAGCAGCGGTGGCGGAATAGCTGGACGCACTTTCAATGCGCACCATGTACTGCTCCACCAGACGCTCTGCCGCACGCATGCCCTTCCAGCCCACGGAAGCGCGCTGGTTCAGCGGGTCGTCGCCGTAGCCCAGCTGCTTGACGATGTGCTCCAGACCGCCGCCTTCCAGCTCGGTCACGCCGTAGGCGTGGGCACCCAGCACCAGCGTGCCGAACACAGCCAGACCGTCCGGGCAGGTGGAATCCTTCCAGATCTTGGCCTCGCTGGTCTCGATGAAGCGGATGTTGCCCAGCTTGCCGATCTCGCCGCGGAACATGGTGTCCGGGTCGGCGTACTTGTGCACCTCAATGAACTCCTTGCTGGTCTTCAGGTCGTAGGCAGCGTAGGGGTGGATGATGGCAATGTAGCTGTCGCCGATGGGGTCGGCGTTCATCGCGCCCAGCTGTGCCGCCGCCTGAAAGAACAGCTTCGGGGTCAGAGTGCAGGTCTTGTCCAGTGCCTTGCGGCTGGCAACGGCAGTCTCGGTGCCGTCTGCGGCCAGCTTGGGCGCATAGATCACATTGGTGCCGCCCGCCAGCACATCGCGGGTAATGCTGTCCATGGTGCGGCCTGCCTGACTTGCCAGCACACGGGTGGCCTGCACCACATTGTTGTCAATGGCGGTCATCTGCAGCACGTCGGTCAGCGGAGTCCAGCCGCCGTACTGGTGCAGATCGCTGGTGATGGTGGTCACATTCAGTGCCTGACCGTTCGGAGTCACGCCCTCGGTCAGCGGAGTGGATGCCTTGGGCAGGCTGTCGTACTTGCGGAACTCAATGGTCTTGCCGCCGTTCTGGGGCACAGGGTAGTAGTCCGCAAACTGGTCGTGCACCAGACGCGGCTCTGCCTGATCGATGAGACGCTTCTCGTAGAAGGTCTTCATCTCTTTCGACATGGTAGCGGTGGTGTTCAGGTTTTCCGCAAACAGCTGGATGTTGAAATTCTTGTTCATGCTCATATTCCTTTCTCTTGTAAAATAGTCACAATTCGATCTGTGCTCCGTGGAGCACACGGCGTTCCAGTGCTTCGCGCTGGGCGCGGGTCATGCTGGCTACATCCGGGCGGACGGTAGCCGCGCCGCCGGGCCGGATGCCGTTTTCGGTGGGCCGTGCGGCCCGCTGCTGAATGCGTTCCACCACGCCCTGCTCCACAGCCTGCGCTGCAGTGCGCAGGTTTTCGTCGTAGTGGGCCAGACGGTACGCATCCCGCACCCTCATGCCGGGCAGCTGCATCAGGCGGCGCATCTCCGGGCTGCGCAGCTCGTTCTGCAGATCAAAATCCGGCTGGCTGCGGCGCATGGCCGCTTCCTCTGCCGCCCAGCGGGCATGCAGGCTGTGCACAGCAGCCTGTGTGCTGCGGGCAAAGCTGGACAGCGGCGGCAGTTCCGGGCGCTGCACAGGCAGTTCCTGCCGGGGCTTTTCCGGCTGCAGCTCTACGGTTTTCTCTGCCGAGGCCTGCGGCGCAGCGGGTACTTTTGCTTCGTCCGGCTTCATGGTGCCGGAGGCCACCGCCTGCCGGGTCTGCGCTTCGCTCAGGGCAGGGGAAGCGGCTTCTCCCTCTGCAAAGAGCTGTAGCATAAAGGCTCCCCACGGGTTGCGGCTCCCAGCGTCCACTTCGTGCCTTGAGCGGCACTCGTGTTCTGCTGGCCGCTGCCCCAGCCTCGGCTCCCTGTTTCCGCCGCAGGCGGCGGTCGCCTCCGCTGCAAACAGCTGCAGATCCATCATGCTCTCCTTTCCTCTGCGGCTCACATCTGCAAAGCGGACATTCTCCGGGTAGCGTTCGGCCAGCAGCACAAAGCAGGCTTTGGCCAGCTCAAAGGCACCACGCACCCATTCTTCGCAGGGCGCATCCACGCTCACTGCCAGACGCGGGCCGTCCGGCTCATCAAAGGCTTCGCTGTGGGCATTCTCTTCCCCGGCCAGCAGGTACACAAGGCCCTGCATCACGGTGCTTGCTCCTGCACAAACGATGTCCTGCCCGGCAGGCGCATAGCCTGCATGACCGGCAGCTTCCAGCCGGCAGCTCAGCCCGGCGGGGGTATCCATCTCGCTGTAACAAACTTTCATCATAAAATTCACCTCCTTTTTAATGGATGTCCATGGCACGTACAGCGGCGGCCACCGGCAGGGCATTGCCAAGGCCTGCCAGCTTTACCGCCTGCCCGTCCTTCTGCGCAGACGCACCGCCTGCACTGCGGGCCGGTTCGTCAGGCCCGGTGCCCTGCTGGGCGATCACCGCCGCCATCTGTGCCATCTGCTGCTGCATCCTAGCCAGCTGCTGGGCAAGGGTGCCGTTCTGCCGCACCCTCTGACGCACCTTCTCAATGCCTTCAAAGTCCATCATTTCCAGTGCCGCAAGGGCGGCATCGGCATTTTCCGGCTTGAAAAATCCCAGCTGATAGCACTCCTTGGCCGTCTCGTTCTGGGAAAGGCGGCTGAAGGTGCTCTTCTTGGCGGCGCTCACCACGATGTCAAAGATCGGCTCCCGGCTGCCCAGTTCTACGCCGCCCACGCTGCCGCCGGGCACCGCCCGCAGCGCCTGCGCCGAGAAGGGCACGAACCGGCTCTCGCCGCTTTCGCCCACGATGCGGAATACCCGCTGCTCGTCGTAGAACTGGCGCATCAGCTCGATGATGAGATAGCACTGCTTTGCAAAAGCACGGTAGGCGCTCTTGAGCATATCGCGGCTGAGTTTGCTGCCGGCCTCCTGCAAGGCCGCAATGGCGCTGGCTGCGGTCACACCTCCGGCAGTGCCGCCCTGCGTCATGTCCCGGTTGCCGCTGATCTCCTTCAGCTCTTCAATGCGGCTCTGGCGGTAACTCAGGCTGTTGCCCTGCAGGCCCGCCGTCTGCAGCGGACGGAAACTGTCGTCGTTGAGCCGTCCCACCACATGCACGATGTCCCGGCTGAAATCGGCCAGCTCTTCCTCGTTGACCCCTGCCGTGTCGCTGAGCACATACCGCTGCTTTGCACTCAGCAGCACGTTCTCGTCCATGGCATGGTTCATCTTGTCAATGGCGGTCTGGCAGTCCTTCATCACATCGATGTAGCCAAAGCCCGCCGGACTGTCCTCCTCCACGAACAGCGGGTCAAATACAAAGGGGTACTGCCCGTGGTCGTACAGGCCGCTTTCTGCCAGCGCCGGGTCGTTCTGGCTGGCGTACAGCACCACGCCGTTGCAGAACTTGCAGTAGTGCAGCACCATGCGCCCCGTTTCATCCGGGCGCTTGTAGTACCAGTCCACCACCACGCTCTTGGAGCTGGTGTCCTGCCCTTCATCGTGGATGTACCGGGGCACGTCCAGCACGCTGGCGGTGTGTCCTGCCAGCTGCGGGTACTGCGCGCACAGCCGGGCCGTGTCCTCAAGGCTCAGGCTGAAAAAGTCCGGCGATGCCTGAATATCCGCCACGCCCGGCTCCCAGTAGAGCATCAGCAGGTTCACGCTGCGCACCGCAATGTCGCCAATGCCGCCGCGCATTGCAGGGTCCCAGAAGATACCGGTCACGCCGGTGCCCTGTTTGAGCTTGCGCCACCAGCAGTCGCTGTACACCTGCTCGTAGTCGGCCTGTTCCAGCACCACCGGCAAAACGCTGGAAAGTGCCCGTGCGGTGTCCTCGTCATCTGCCTCTCGGGGCAGCACGTTCGGTTCCGGGTAGTTGTCCATGGCATCGGCGTGCTTGTTGGCAATGCTGTTGAACAGCCACCCGCTGGAAGGCTGGGCCTTGCCGGGCATCATGGGGTTCTGGTAGTTCTTCCAATGGCCCATGCGGAACCACAGCTCGTTATCCACAATACGCTTGTCCAGCGCGGCCTTGCCCGCCTTGTACCGCTGCAAGGTCTGCATGGCCTCGGCCACCTGTGCTTCACCCACGGGCAAAGCTTCGTTCTCGTAATCGTCCATTGCGTTTCTCCTTTAAATTCTGTAAAATCTTGCCCGCTTGTGCAGGTTCAGCGGGTCGTCGGGCATGGGCGGCGCAGCACAGCGCACCGGCGGGCTGATAGGGTTCTCCATCAGCACATAGCGGCACTCGTCGTAAATGTGATCCTCCTGCCGGGTGTCGATGTCCTCCACGTTGCTTTCGTCGTACACAAGGTTCGGGATCGTGCGGATAAAGTGCTTGCAGGTATTGAACACCTGAAACATCGGCCTGCCGTCCGCATCAAAATTCAGCCGGTAGTGGAACTGCATCTTGCCCGCAAGCCGGGTGTTGTCGCCGGGGGACCAGCGCAGGAAGTTCGGGCTGCGCTCCATCATAGCGGCAATGCTCTCGCCGCGGCTCTCATCAAAGATGGCCGGATCGGCAATGCCGTGGATCACCCTGCCGCGCAAAAGCGGATCGTTCTGCTCTGCCTCCCGGATGCGCCGAGCCTGTTCCACCGGGTCGATGCGCAGGCCCTCGTTCGGCCTGCCGGTGCAGCCGTACAGCTCCTTGATGCGGTACAGTCGCCCCTCCTCGTCCGCTGCGTACCACCCCACCGAGAACGGCTTGGAAAAGCCAAAGTCGAACCCGCGGTAGAGCTGCCAGTGCTTCGGGATGGTGAACGGTGCGATCACATGGGTCCAGCGCTGGTCTTCGTAGCGGGCCGGGTCGTTGCGCCATTCGGTAAACACCTGCCCGGAAAAGCTGTCCCAGCTGCCGTAGAGCAGCGCCTGCTTTTCTGCTTCCGGCATACTGGCAAGGCTTGCAAGGTAGCCGGGGTCGTTTGCCAGCAGGGCGGGGTTATCAAAAATGCTGGAAGGGATGAACACCCGCGAGCGCTGCAGCTTCTGTTCGGTGCCGTCCGGCAGCTTTACCGTGTATTCCTCGGTGATAGGCGTGCCGGGCGGTGCGGGCGTGATGAACCGTGCCTTCACCCACCCGTGGCCGATGCCGCCGGGATTGGTGGTGGCCCGCATGTACACCCGGGTGCCCGGGCCGGTGGGACGGTTGCGGCTCATCATGTAGCTGTACTCTTCCCATTCAAAGTGGGTCAGCTCGTCAAAGCCGATAAAATCGAAGGCCTTGCCCTGATAATTGGTACGATCCTTGGTGTACTGCATGGAGCCAAAGTAAATTTTTGCCCCGCTGGGGAAGTTCCACACATGGGCCGTGGCGTTGTACTGTGCCTGCGGGAACGCCCTGTGGTAGTACACCTGGCTCTTGTCCACCAGATCAGAAAGCTGCGGGTAGGTCTTGCGCAGGATCAGCGCCCGGTAGTGCGGAATGTGCACCTGCCGCAGCGCTTCGATCACCAGCGCGTCGCTCTTGCCGCCGCCTGCTGCACCGCCGTACAGCGCTTCCGGTTCCGGGCGGCTCATAAATTCGGCCTGCCGCGGCTGGGGCCTCCAGACCACCGGCACTCTTGCTTGTACAATGCTCATGGTTCTTCCTCCACCGTCGGCAGCAGCACCACGCCGCACTCCGCTCCTTCTGCCTGTGCCCCCTGATCGTTCAGGGTCTTGGCTACACCGGCCAGATCCTTGAGCACCGCCGTGGCCTCCTTGAGGTCTTTCATGGTGCCTGCTCCCGATGCGCCTTCCTTTTTTGCCGCCTTCTGCCGGGCATTCAGTTCCCGCACCTGCTGTGCCAGCAGGGTGCTCAGGGTGTCCGTGGCTCGGCTCAGGCTGGCCAGCCCTCTGGCCTGTTTTGTCTGCCCCATGGTGTTGGGTATCAGCTCCTTTCCGCCCTGGTGTGCTGGGCTATGGCAAAAGGATACCACTGGTGCTGCTTTCACAACAGTGTGCACTTTTACAGGGCCATAGTGTATATTTTAAATCAAAGAATCCGATTCGTATACTTTTGTCCCTTGTAATTCATCGCTGTTTCGTATCTTTTCAAAAGCAGTGTTTTTTCTCCATCAAAATTTGTGGCAGACCCGCAGAAAACCTTCAAAGTCATACTCATTTGCGATTTTTGGACAGAAAATGAAAAAAGTGTGTTTATTCTGTGGACAAATGCTTTTGTAAAATGTTACAATAGGTTCTGTTCTTTCTCGTCCCACGCACGGACGGGATGTTTTATCTGAATCAGGAGGTTCCTCATGTTAGAAAACATCTTTCATCTGAAGGAGAACCACACCGATGTCAAGACCGAGATCATGGCAGGTATCACCACCTTCATGACCATGGCTTACATCCTTGCGGTCAATCCCAACATCCTTTCTGCTTCCGGCATGGATTCGGAAGCCGTTCTGATCGCCACCGCGCTGGCATCCTTTGTTGGCACTGCGCTTATGGCTCTGCTTGCCAACTATCCGTTTGCACTGGCACCCGGCATGGGCCTGAACGCCTACTTCTCCTACACGGTCGTTCTCACCATGGGCTACAGCTGGCAGTTGGCCCTGATGGCCGTCTTTGTAGAGGGCATCATCTTCATCGTGCTGTCCCTCACCAATGTCCGTGAGGGCATCTTCAATGCCATCCCCATGACCCTGAAGAGCGCCGTCAGCGTGGGCATCGGCCTGTTCGTTGCTTTCGTTGGCCTGCAGAACGCAAAACTGATCGTCAACAGCGATTCCACCCTCGTCACCTACCAGCACTTCAAGGGCGACACCTTCTCCAGCGTAGGCGTGGGTGCCATTCTGGCCCTGTTGGGTATCGTGATCACCGCCGTTCTGCTGGTTAAAAAGGTCAAGGGCGGCATCCTGTACGGCATTCTTATCACCTGGGTGCTGGGCATCCTCTGCGAGATCGCCGGCATCTATGTTCCCAACCCCGACGCAGGCATGTACTCCGTCATTCCCACCGCCTTCGTCAGCTTCGACTTCTCCGCGCTGGGCAAGACCTTCGGCCAGGTATTCAAGACCGATTTCTCCGGCGTTGGCATCCTGAACTTCTTCGCCGTCATGTTCTCCTTCCTGTTCGTTGACCTGTTCGATACTCTGGGCACCCTGATCGGTGTTGCCTCCAAGGCCGACATGCTGGACGAGGACGGCAAGCTGCCCCACATCAAGGGCGCACTGATGGCCGACTCCATCGCCACCTGCGCAGGCGCTGTGCTGGGCACTTCCACCACCACCACCTTCGTCGAGAGCGCTTCCGGCGTCACCGAGGGCGGCCGCACCGGTCTGACCGCTATGACCACCGGCATCCTGTTCCTGCTGGCCACCATCTTCAGCCCGCTGTTCCTCACCATCCCGTCCTTTGCAACGGCTCCGGCCCTGATCATCGTGGGCTTCTACATGATGGGTTCCGCCGTCAAGATCGACTTCAATGACCCCAGCGAGGGCATCCCCGCCTTCCTGACCATTCTGGCCATGCCCACCGCTTACAGCATTTCCGAGGGCATCGCCATCGGCGTCATCTCCTGGACCCTGATCAATCTGGTCACCGGCAAGGCCAAGGAAAAGAAGATCAGCCCCCTGATGTATGTGCTGACCGTGCTGTTCATCCTCAAGTACGTGTTCCTCTAAGCCGCTGATCTTACCGCAAGCAAAAAAGCTCCCGTCCTGATGATGGACGGGAGCTTTTCTGCTTCCTGTGATCCGGAACAGCCTGCGCATTCGCTCCGGGCTGTCCGGCGTGGAACTATTCTTTTTTTAGCAATCGGGGTTATTTGCGCCGCGGGTGGATATGCACTTCCGGGATAGCCACGTTATCATAGTGGATCGGCTTATCTGCCGCCGGAGTGCCGTCCGCATCCGTATGATGTGCCACCTTGCCGGTATGGATTTCCGGCACGGCCACGGTTTCTTCCTCATGGGAATGCTCCCGCTTTTTTCCGAGCCACGTTTTCAGATGGTGATAAAGCGACATTGCACGTCTCCTTTCCCGGTGCGGAAGCCCGCCCGAACTGTAAAGATCAGCTTCAGATAAAATTGATGAACACCGTAATGACCAGACTGTTCAGAAAGTCCGCAAACAGACTGCCCACCAGCGGGATCAGCAGATACGCCTTGACCGAGGGCGAATATTTATCGCAGATGGCCTGCATGTTGGCCATAGCGTTGGGCGTTGCGCCCATGCCAAAGCCGCAGGTGCCGGATACGATCACCGCCGCGTCGTAATCGCGGCCCATGATGTTGAACACTACCAGCACCACATACAGGATCATGAACAGGGTCTGCCCAGCCAGCAGCACGATCAGCGGCAGGGCCAGCTCTGCCAGCTGCCACAGCTTCAGGGTGATCATGGCCATACCCAGGAACAACGAAAGGCAGATGCCGCCAATGTCATTGATCTCGCCCATATACACGGTGTAGCCGCCGCCATACTCACCCACATTGCGGATGATGGCCGCCGCGATCATGGCACCGATATAGATGGGGAAGGTCATGCCCGTCAGGCTCAGAAGTCTGGACAGCACCGTGCCGATGCCCATGGCGACGATCAACTGGAAGCTTGCCGCCGGGTACATGGTGGTGTGGCGCTCGTGCTTCATTTCTTCTTCCACCAGCAGGCTGTCATCCTCCGGTACCACCGTGGCCAGCAGGTTGTGCCGCTCAATGAGCATCTTACCGATGGGGCCACCCATCATGCTGCCTGCAATCAGGCCATAGGTGGCCGCTGCCGTACACAGGGTGGTGGCCCCCTGAATGCCAAAGTCCTCCAGCACCGGGCCAAAGGCACCGGCGGTGCCGTGACCGCCCACCATGGGGATGGAGCCGGTGCAAAGGCCCACCAGCGCATCCACGCCCAGCAGCTTTGCCAGTCCCACGGCTACAAAGTTCTGGCTGACGATCAGCACGATGACCACGCCCAGAAACACGATCATCGCTCTTCCGCCGCTTTTCAGCACCTTGAGGTTTGCCTGGAAACCCACCGAGGTGAAAAACATCACCATGCGGACTTCCTTTAGAATATCATCAAATGCAAACTCGGCAACGCCGGTCACATAGCACACACAGGTAAAAATGGCGAACAGCACGCCGCCAATGACCGGAGCCGGAATGCAGAAACGTTCCAGCACCTGCACCCTTGCCCGCAAAAATTTGCCCAGCATCAGCACCAGCACAGCAACGGCCAGTGTCTGATACATATCCAATTCGATCTTCATTGCTCTACTTTCCCTCAGTTCCCAGCCGCTTCATCGACCGTAATTCCTGCCGCCTTATAATATGCGGCCGCACCCGCATGGAACGGGATGCCAACGCCCTCTACTGCGTTTTCCTCCGGGTCCAGCGGGATGCCCAGCTGCTCTTCCAGCCCTTCCCGGCTGGAGAACAGAAGCTGTGTCAGCTGCCGCACCTGCTTTGCAGGCAGCGCGTTGCTGGCCAGCAGAACGGCTTTCACGCCCACCGTCTGCACCTTTTCCGTCTGTCCGGGATAGGTGCCTGCCGGCAGCGTAACGCTGCTGTAGGCGCTGTAAGCGCTCTGCAGACGCTGTGCTGCCGCACCGTCCACGTTCAGCAGCCGGATGCCGCACTCGCCTGCCAGAGCGGTCAGCACCGGGCTGGGCGCGCCCACTGTCATAAAGATGGCATCCACCCTGCCCGCCTTCAGCTGGGCAGCGGCATCCTCATAGTTCAGGTTTACCATGCTCACCATCTTGTCGTTCAGACCATAGGCAGATAAGATCTGCCGCGCGTTCTGCTCCGAACCAGATTCCTCCGCGCCAATGCTCACCGTCCTGCCATGCAGGTCCTCAATGGACTGGATGTCGGAATCCGCCCGCACCACCACCTGACAGGTCTCGGTGTACAGCGCCGCCACGGCACCAAAGCCCCGGCTTTCCTCCTCGTCGGCAAAGATGCCGGTCTGGTCATAGGCATCCTGCACAAGGTCTGCCTGTGCAATGGCCAGCTGCAGGTATTCGCCGGCCAGCAGACGCAGGTTCGCTGCGGAACCGGCGGTAGCCTTCAGCTCCACCTGCCCGTTATCCGTCTCATTTTCCAATGCTGCGAACCGCTCACCGAACTCCCGGTAGATGCCGCCCTCGCCAGCCACGCCGAAGCGTAGCCGTTTAACGGTCTCCACCGACGAGCATCCGCTCAGCAGCGCTGCTGCCAGCAAAGCTCCGGCCAGCACCGCCGCGAGCCATTTCTTTTTCAAGATCACCACTCCTCTTCCTGCCGCCGCAGTGCGGCAGAGCTTTTATCCTAAATTATACGCACATTGCGGATGAAATGCAATCACCTGCTGCAGAAAAGGAATGCACTTACCCTCCGAACAGCCCGAAGAAGCTGGTATGGGTCACCCCCAGCACAAGGAACAGTGCGATCAGTGCAAACAGCACTCCGATGATAATATCCATCTGGTGCACGGTCAGCGGAAAATGATCATACATCTTTTCTTTCGCATTCACAAAGTTTTTGTCGCCGTTGTTGAGCAGGCTCTTTTTTCCTTCCTCAAAATCCACCTTCTGCGCGGCCAACTCTGCCTGCTCCTGTGCAAGCTGTTCTTCCCGGGCCGCAAGGGCAGCTTCCCGCCGGGCAAGCTCCTCTGTGAACTGCTCCCTTGTTCGGTTTTCCTGTGCCATAACGTACCTCCTGATGGTGTTTTTATTATAATACCACACAAATGCAAATAAAAAAAGCGGGCCGTCTGCCCAAAAGCAGACGACCCACAGAAAAAGCTCTTACTTCTTTGCCAGATACTTGCGGATATCGATAGCCACAGCCACGATAATGACCAGGCCCTGAACGATGTAGGTGTAGGAGGAGTTCACGTTCATGAACTGCAGCGCCACCTTCATCAGCTCAAAGACCAGAACGCCGACCAGAACGCCGGGCACAGTGCCGACACCGCCGGTGGTGGAAACACCGCCGATGGTGCAGGCTGCGATGGCGTCCAGCTCATAGCCCTGTGCGGTGTTGACGGATGCGCCGCCGGACTTTGCAGCCAGCAGGCAGCCTGCCAGACCGAACATGCAGGAAGCCAGGATGTAGATGCGGATCTTGGTGGCGTTGACGTTGACACCGGCCACCTCAGCAGCAGCTTCGTTGCCGCCGATGGCGTACATGTACTTGCCGTGACGGGTCTTGTTGTACAGGAACCAGAAGCACCCGGCCACGATCAGAGCGATCCAGATCAGCACAGGCACACCGATGATGGTGTTGGAGGCCAGAGAGGTGAAGTTTTTGTTCAAAGAGCCGATGGGGGTACCGCCGGTGTACACCAGGCAGATACCGTAGACCACCTGCTGCATACCCAAGGTAGCAATGAAGGGCTGCACCTTCAGGTAGCTGACCACCAGTCCGTTGCACAGACCCACGATGGCGCAGATGGCAATGACCAGAATGAACACCACGGGGGTGGACAGGGTGGGCATATTGGGGTAGAACTTGCCGGAAGCGCCTTCGGTCTGCGCAAAAATGCAGGCCAGACATGCGGCAAAACCAGCCAGACGGCCAGCGGACAGGTCGTTACCGGTGGTGATCAGACAGCCGGAAATGCCCAGAGCGATGATGTAGCGGATGGACACGTTCTTGAACAGGTTGATCATGTTGGTGCCGGAGAAGAAGTTGGGGTGCATGATGCCAACGATCAGAGTGATGGCCAGCATCATCATAATAATGGCGTTGTTGCTGAGCCACTTGCCCACAGCCTTGCCATTCAATTTTTTGGTAGCTTCCACGATAGACAGCCTCCTTAATTACTGATTTGCCGCAGCTGCGTCAGGTGCGGTCTCGAACTGGGTAGCCAGCGCCATGATGTTTTCCTGCGTAGCGTCCTTGCCGTCGATAAAGCCGGTGATGCGGCCATCGCACATGACCATGACACGGTTGGACATACCGATGATCTCGCTCATTTCAGAGGAAATCATGATAATGCTCTTGCCCTGCTTTGCCAGATCGGCAATGATGCAGTAGATCTCGTACTTTGCACCAACGTCGATGCCGCGGGTAGGCTCGTCCAGAATGAGAACATCGGGGTTGTTGGCCAGCCAGCGGGCGATCAGCACCTTCTGCTGGTTGCCGCCGGAAAGGCTCTTGATCTGGGTCTTGGGGCTGGGCACCTTGATGGCCATTTTTTCCTTGTTGGTAGCCACCAGATCCAGGATCTTCTTGTTGTCCAGCATGATGGGACCCTTGCGCAGGGCATCCAGCGATGCAATGGAGATGTTATCCGCAACACTCAGCACACCCATGATGCCGGTGGCACGGCGGTCCTCGGTCAGCAGAGCCACGCTCTTCTGGATGGCGTCGCGGGGCTGCTTGATGTTCACCTCTTCGCCCTTGATCCACACCTTACCGGAGGTATGGGCACGCAGGCCGAAGATGCCTTCCATCAGCTCGGTGCGCTGTGCGCCCACCAGACCGGCCACGCCCAGGATCTCGCCTTTTTTGATCTCGAAGCTGCAGTGGCGGAAGGAGCGCGGATGAATGGATGTAAAGTCCTCCACCTTCATCATCACCTCGTCCGAGGGATGGTTCTCCAGCGGGGGATACAGGTTCGACAGCTCACGGCCGACCATCTTTGCAATGATCTGCTCCTTGGTCATGTTGGCAACGTCCCACTTACCGATGTACTGGCCATCGCGCATGATGGTGACTTCGTCCGCGATCACCTTGATCTCGTCCATCTTGTGGCTGATATAGACCAGTGCCACGCCCAGAGCCTTCAGCTCGCGCATGATGCGGAACAGCGACTCAACTTCGTTTGCGGTCAGCGAGGAAGTGGGCTCGTCCAGGATCAGCACCTTGCAGTTTGCGGAAACAGCCTTTGCAATTTCCACCATCTGCATCTGTGCGATGCTCAGAGAGCCAAGCTTTGCACGGGGATTGATCTCCAGCTTCAGCTTTTTCAGCAGCTCCTCCGTATCCTTGTACATTTTGGCGTGATCCACCACCGTAATAGGACCGTACTTTTTGGTGGGGTAGCGGCCCAGCCAGATGTTCTCGGCCACAGTACGTGCCGGGATCGGCTGCAGTTCCTGATGCACCATGGCAATGCCGCGGTTCAGTGCATCCAGAGGGGTGGTGATGGTAACTTTTTCGCCCTCGTATTCAATTTCGCCCTCGTCCATCTTGTAAATGCCAAACATGCATTTCATCAGTGTGGACTTACCGGCGCCGTTTTCACCCATCAGCGCCATGACCTTACCGGGGCGAAGCTCCAACTGGGCGTGATCCAGCGCTTTGACGCCGGGGAAGGTCTTGACCACGCCTTTCATTACCAGACGGTATTCTGACATTCCGCAGAGCCTCCTTGTCGTTTATTATAAGGCCGCAGAAAAACCTTTTTTCAAAACAAGGCGCGTGCGCGGAGAATATTTCTCGCACGCACGCGCTTTATAGCTTTGCTCAAGCCGTCAAGGTCCACTGCGCACCTTGCATTGTTTCAGGAAAACTTTGGTCTTACTTCACGTACTCGGAAGCGTTGTCCTTGGTCACCTTCACATAGTCGACCCAGTAGTACTGCTCGACCTTGGAGCCCTCGACGTACAGCTTGGTAGCCTCAGCAGCTGCGGTAGCCTGACCCACGTCGTCGTTCAGCACGGTACCGGTCATGTTGCCATCCAGAACGTCCTGAACAGCCTCTGCCAGAGCATCGACGCCGACCAGATAGATATCCTTGCCGACGGTGCGGCTTGCCTGCTGGATGGACTGCAGAGCGCCCAGTGCCATTGCGTCGTTGTTGCAGAAGACAACTTCGATCTTGTCGCCGTACTGAGACAGAGCGTTTGCAACGTCCTGCTGAGCGGTGGTCTGATCCCAGTTGTCCAGGTACTCGTACAGGCACTCAACTTCCTTGCCTGCATCGGTCAGGGCCTTGATGGAGTACTCGGTGCGGTACTGAGCATCGATGTTCTCGGGGTCGCCCTTGCACATAATGTAGGTGATCTTGCCGTCGCCGTTGATATCGCCCTGAGTCTCGGTCTCCAGGATCAGCTCGCCCTGATAAGTACCGGACTGACGTGCGTCAGCACCAACGTAGCAGCACTTGTCTGCGTAGGAGTCCAGAACGCTCTTGTCGGGCTCACGGTTGATGAAGACGATAGGAGTCTCAGAGGGCTTGACGGTATCAACGATGGTCTGTGCGGAAGTGGTCTGCACGGGGTTGATGACCAGCACGTCCACGCCCTGCTGCAGGAAGGTGTTGATCTGCTCGGTCTGGGTGTTCTGGTCGTTCTTGCCGTCCATGATGGTGACGGAGTAGCCCATGTCCTTCAGGTACTCTTCCAGATCGGAGCGGTACAGGGTCATGAAGTTATCAGCAAACTGATAGATGCACACGCCGATGTTTGCGGAACCGTTGGTTGCAGCAGCGCTGGAAGCAGCAGAAGATGCAGCAACAGAAGAAGCAGCAGTAGAAGTGCTGGAAGAGCCGCCGCAGGCGGTCATAGCAGCAGTTGCACCAACAACAGCAGATGCCTTCAGGAAGTCACGACGCGAAATCATTTTCATAATAATGTTCTCCTTCAATTCGTATCTCAGCATTTTCACAGGAGCAATCTTGCATGCACCTGTAATTCCTGTTCGTATTATACCCTTGCAGCACCCCACTGTTCAAGAGAACAAGTTCACAAGATTGAAGGAGTTCTTTTGTGCTATTTCAACAAATGCTTTTTGGGCTCGCCAATTTCTTTTCTCGAAACATCACAATTTTTCATACATTTGCAACCCCCCTACAAAAGCAAAAAAATTATGTCATTTTTCTCTCAAAAAGATTACAAAATGTTGCATCGTCCGGTTTTTGCAGCTTTTTCATTTCTTGTATATCTTGAAAAATATTTTCAGGAATAGTTCATCCCTGTTCTTCCGCATTTTTTCGCTTCATTTCTGCAATTTTCTGCAAATCGCCTGCCATTCCCGGTTCCTGCCGCCCGCCTTTTGCAAAGAAAATGCCCGGAAGCTTTCCTGAGCCTCCGGGCATCTCGATCCGAGTATCTTTTACAGATGCAGCAGCATCTTTGCAATGTTGAAGTAGATCAGCAGCGTGGTGGTATCCACAATGGTGGTGATCAGGGGTGAAGCCATCACGGCCGGATCCACATGCAGCTTTTCTGCCGCCACCGGCAGAATGCCGCCGATGATCTGCGAGAGCAGGATGGTGCAGATCAGGGTCAGACACACCACCAGTGCCACCGGAGCCGCAATGCGGTCAAACACCAGCAGCTTTACAAAGTTGCATACGGCCAGCGTGCCGCCGCACAGCAAGGCCACGCGGCTCTCGCGCCAGAGGATGCGTGGCAGATCGTGGGGCTGGATATCGCCCACCGCCATGCCGCGGATGATGGTGGAAGTGCTCTGGCTGCCCGCGTTGCCGCCTGCGTCGGTCAGCATGGGGATGTATGCAGTCAGCACGGTCACAGCGGCCAGTGCGTCCTCATAGCCGCGAATGACCAGACTGGAGAAGGTGGCGCTGATCATTAAAAACAGCAGCCACGGTGCGCGGCTCTTGTACAGGTCCCACATACTCTGCTTGAAGTAGGGCTTGTCGGAGGGGCCGATTGCGTTCATCTTTGCAATATCTTCGCTGGCCTCGTCCTGCAGGATGCTGATGGCATCGTCAATGGTCACGATGCCCACCAGCCGGTTCTCGGCGTCCACCACCGGAATAGCCAGAAAGCCGTATTTCTCGAACAGGTTGGAAACATCCTCCTGATCGGTGGTGGTGCTCACGCTGACCACATTGGAATCCATCAGGTCCTTGATAGGCTCTTCTGTGTTCTTTGCCAGCACCAGCGCCCGCAGGGACACCACGCCGATCAGCCTGCGGCTGTCATCGGTCACATAGCAGTTGTTGATGGTCTCCTTGTCAAAGCCATTCCTGCGGATGGCCTCCATAGCCTGTGCCACGGTCATGTCCGGCCGCAGCTCCATCAGCTCGGTGGTCATCACGCCGCCGGCCGAGTCCTCCGGGTACTTGAGCAGCTCGTTGATCATGCGGCGGGTGGTGGGGTCGGCCTGACCCAGAATGCGCTTGACCACGTTGGCAGGCATTTCCTCCACAAGGTCGGTGGCATCGTCCACGAACAGTTCGTCCACAACAGCCTTCAGCTCGGTATCGGTCAGGCCGTCGATCAGCTTCTGCTGGGTCTCAGGGGCCAGTTCGGTGAACACATCTGCGGCCAGATCCTTCGGGCACAGACGGAACAGCACCGGGAGCTTTTCTGCAGGCAGATCCTCAAATACCGCCGCAAGGTCGGGCGCGGGCAGAGTTTCCATCACATCCCGCAGGCTCTGGTATTTCTTGGCATCGTCCAGATTTGCCAGCATGGTCTTGAGGGTATCGATCGAGATTTCAGACATAAAAAAGCTGCCTCCTTTTCAGTGGCAGCTCTCGTTTCTTCTTTTCAGGGAACGCAAACACGCACCGTGTGCATTCACACACAGCAGGGTCTGCGCAAAGCAGAAACGGCGGCTGCCATCATATAAAATAATCGGGGAGAAAGACTGCTGCTACTGCCAGCAGGTTCCATGACAACCACCTCGTTTTCCTGTTGTAAAAAGACACTTTTTGCCTTTTCCGCCCATTACTTTACCACTGCTTTTTTGCTGCGTCAACCCTGCTTTTTAAATTTTTCCGTTTCTTTACAAAAAGTAAAAGTGCCCGATGACATTTTTCGTATCATCAGGCACTTTTATCCTGTCAGAGCATGTCCCGGGCGGGATGGAAGGCTCTTTGCTTACAGGGTCTCTACCGTATCAAACAGTTCTTTTGCGGCTTCCACAGCATCCTTGCTGCCAAACACCACCCGCACGCCGTTTGCCATGGCGGCACCCAGCTCTGCGGCCTGCTCCTTCAGCAGTGCGGCATCCACCGCACACAGGGCCTTGCGGTCTGCCGCCATCATTTCATCAGTGATGCCGCAGAAATACCGGCGGTCCGTCTCGCGGGCCTCAGCACGCGGCTTGCGAGGGGTGTCCAGCTTGGCCACAGTACCCACAATAAAATCGTTCAGGTCTTTTTCGGTGTACTCCCGTGCTGCCAGTTCTGCCGGACCTTTTGCAAAGGTGTCGTAGCTTTCCTTTACATGGGGGTCGCGGTAGGTGTACAGGTATTCCACGCCGTCCGAGGAGAGCATTCCGGTGCCGTAAGCGCCGCCCACCTCGCGGATGTTGTGCCACAGGTATTCGTAGCTCATCACGCGGGCCAGCGCCTTGCGGTCGCTGCGGCGCTCCATGGGCCATACCTGTACATCGTAGTTCACACCGCCGTCAATGATAAACGCTTCGTTCACCGGCAGTGTCAGCGGCTCCACATAGGGCTTTGCCGCAGCGCGGCCCTCGGCAGCAAAGCGGCTGTCCGGCAGCAGAGTGCGCAGCTTTGCAAGGGCATCCTCGCTGCCGTACAGGCTGACCGTCAGCTCCGCGTGCTGCAGCACCTCTGTGCGCAGGGCATCCAGCTTTTCGCCCAGTGCTGCCCAATTGCCGCGCTCCTGCACGCCGCACAAGAACTTGTAATAGCTCACACCGCTGCAGCGTTCACTCACCGCACCGTCCACCGTGTAGTGGGCACTGGCGCGGGTGGCTGCGTATACATTGCCCTGCTGGATGAACTGCTGTTCCATGTTCAACTTCTGCTGGCTCAGCACACGTGCAAAAGCAGCTTCTGCCGCCGGGCCGGTAAGGATGGTATCATACAGCCATTCGCCGCCCAGCTCCACAGCCTTTTCCAGACTGCGTTCCAGCAGGCTCAGGCACAGGCTCAGCTTGGCATGGCAGGGTGCACCCTCCTGCCGCCCAGTCCAGATGTCCAGCTGGGTGCGGCTGTCGCCCAGCCATGTGCTGCGCAGAGTGTTCAGTTGCTGAGCGGTGTGTTCGGTGCTGTCCAGCTCGTCCAGCACATCGGTCAGCAGGTCCAGATACGGCATGTCCTCAGGCTTCACATTACCGAGGTCATAGTAGAAGTTCAGGTACAGGCTGCCTGCCGAAGGGTGATGCACCAGCTGCGCACCGGCCAGAAGTTCCCGCTCACCTGGGGCCGTCCTTGCTCCGTCGCCAAGGTCGGCAACGGTCAGCGGGTGCTCCAGCACAAGCTTGCCGTCGGTGCGGATAGGTTCGTCCTCCTCTTTTTTAGGCAGGGTGGGCACCTGCACCACCTGCACCGGAGCCGGTGCAAACAGCTCATGCAGCAGCTCATCGAACCAGCCATCGGCCAGCTTTTCCCGCAGGGAAGCAAACAGTCTGTCCGTGTGCAGCAGCAGAGTGGGATCGCCGGTGTGCAGCCAGCCGGTAGAAGCGTTGATGGCATCCAGCACGCCGTCTGGCAGGGTGCCCGGGCGCTCCAGCGATGCAAACTCTGCTGCGTTCAGCGAAGCCAACAGCAGTTCCTGCGGGATGCCCTCGGCCAGAATGCCGTCCACCGCCTTGCGCACAGCGGCAGCAAACTTGCGGGCGCTCTCCTCGGTGGCACCGCGCAGCACCAGTTCCAGCACCGGCTGCAGGGTGCTGTCGTCAAAGCCAATGTCAATATCTGCGCCCAGCTTTTCGGCCAGCAGCGCCGCCTTCAGCGGGGAGTTATTGGTGCCAAGCAGGGCATCCAGCAGGATCTCCACGCCCAGCTGCCGCTCCCGGTCTGCAAAGGCACCGGTGTACCATGCCAGAGCACACTGCACCTCGTCCGGCTCCGGGTTTTCGGTATAGTAGGGCAGTTCCACGCAGGCACCCGCCTGCTCGTGCTGCACGGTCAGCTGCGGACGGCTGGTGCCCTTGGGCATTTTGGAGAGATAATCCCTGTCCAGCAGTTCCAGCTTTTCAGCCATATCCATTTTGCCATAGAGGGTAATGCAGCAGTTGTCGGCGCTGTAGTGGCGGTGATATACCCGCTTATACTTTTCATAGGTCAGCGCCGGGATGCTGGCCGGGTCGCCGCCGGAAACAAAGCCGTAGGCCGTATCCGGGAACATGGCCCGTTCCAGTGCATTTTCCAACTGAGCATCCGGTGCAGCCAGAGCGCCCTGCATCTCGTTGTACACCACTCCGCTCACAGTGCCGTCGGCACTGCGGTGCCAGCCCTCCTGCTCAAACACGCTCTTGTCCACCATAGCCAGCGGGCAGAACACCGCGTTCAGGTAGACATCCATCAGGTTTTTGAAGTCGGTCTCATTGGGCGTAGCGAACGGGTAGACCGTCTTATCCGGGAAGGTCATCGCATTCAGGAAAGATGCCATGCTGCTTTTGAGCAGCTGCAAGAACGGCGAGGTCACCGGGTATTTTTCGCTGCCTGCCAGCACCGAGTGCTCCAGAATGTGGAACACGCCGGTGTCATCGGACGGGAAGGTGCCAAAGCCGATGCCAAACGCCTTGTTGGTATCCTCATTTTCCACCAGCAGCACCGTGGCACCGCTCACATCGTGGGTAAGCACGGTCAGGGTTCCGTGCTGTTCAGGGCAGTCCTCGGTACGCACGAGGGTATAACCGGGAAATCGTTCCATTTCGTTTTCTCCTTTGTGGTTTTGAAATCGTTTGACACTATTGTATCATTCGCCGCTCAAAAAGACAATTACCGGTTTGTTAATTATAACCAGAAGGACGATTTAAAATGGCCTCCGTTACACTCTGGCCATATTCAGCGGAAATTTTATTTTTATTTCGCATTTGTCGCGGCCTGCGGGCCGCTCCAAACGCACTTTCACGAATAGAGTCGCTGCCGAAAACTGCATCTTTACTGCGTAATGGCAACAATATGCCGTTTGCCGTCACGCCCCCCTTCCCGTGAAAAAGGAAACAAGCCGGCCCCGCAGGGCTGGCTTGTTTGCAAAATTATAAAATAATATTTCCTCTGATATTGCCAAAGCGAAAGCATCGACAATTTTAAATCGTATTTTTTACACCTGTTTTGCGCCCTCAGTCCGGCAGGACACCCGAAACAGCACAAAGCCCACTGCAAACAGCAGCGCCAGCATCCCAATGCCCACATTGGCGCTGCCGGTCAGCTGGCTGCCCACGCTCACGATCATGGTGCCAAGGAAGGACGCGCCCTTGCCGCAGATGTCGAACAGGCCAAAGTATTCGCCGGATTTTTCAGCCGGGATGATCTTGGCAAAGTGGCTGCGGCTCAGTGCCTGCACGCCGCCCTGGAACATGCCCACCAGCACGGCCAGTACCCAGAACTGCCACTGGCTGGTCAGGAAGAAGGCAAACACCGCAATGCCGGTGTAGGCTGCGATGCAGACCGGGATAAGCTGGCTGGACGGGTATTTTGCACTCAGCCGACCAAAGATCAGCGCCGAAGGGAAGGCCACGATCTGCGTTACCAGCAGGGCCAGCAAAAGGCCGGTGGTCTCCAGCCCCAGTGCCGTGCCGTAGGCGGTGGCCATATCGATGATGGTATACACGCCGTCGATGTAGCAGAAGAAGGCCAGCAGGAACCAGAACACCTGCTTATCCTCGCGCAGATGCTTGAGGGTGTGGCCGATGCGCACAAAGCTCTGCTGGATGGCGTGCTGCTCTACCTCCACATAGTTGATCTGCTTATAGTTCCGCAGCAGCGGCAGGGTGGTGCCCAGCCACCACACAGCGGTGATGAGCAGCGCCACGGAAAGGGCGGTCATCTGGCTCAGGCCGATGGCCCCGCTGCCCAGCACCAGCGCCAGACACACCACAAAGGGCACGCAGCTGCCAATGTAGCCCCATGCATAGCCCTGCGAAGACACAACATCCATGCGTTCCGGGGTGGTCACATCGCCCAGCATGGAATCGTAGAACACCAGACTGCCCGAAAAGCCGATCTTTGCAAGGATGAAGATGATCAGGAACGGCAGCCATGTAGTGGCAAGGCCCATAGCACAGCAGCCTGCCACGCCCACGAACAGGCAGAGCATGAAGATGGGCTTTTTAAAGCCTCTGGTATCGGCCAGCGTGCCCAAAATCGGCCCCAGCACTGCCGTGATCACCGTGACCACCGAGCTTGCATAGCCCCAGTAGGCCAGATAGTTCACCGGACTCAATCCCCCGGCCCCGGCCAGCGCATTAAAGAAAATGGGCACCAGTGTGGCGATCATCAGCACAAAGGCCGAGTTGCCCACATCGTACAGGATCCATGACCGCTCCAGCGGGGTCACCTTGAATTTTTCGCTTTGCATTTTTACTCTCTCCCTGCACCGCCGGGCGGTGCACCCTCATTTTTTGTGCCCGCTCAAAACTCCCCGAAGGTGTGGTCAAAGGCCTTGCTCAGGGGCTGGTCCGTGTCCAGCTTTGCCACAAACTCCAGGATCAGCGTTTCTGCCAGCGGAAGCGCCTGCGCATACAGTTCTTCCAGCCGCTTGCCGCTCTCCACGCACTTCAGGTTCGGCTGCGGGTTTGCCACAAGTCCGTGCAGCATGTCGTATTTGCCCACCACCTTCATGCCTGTCAGCACCACCCAGCGCTTGACAGGATTGGACGCCTGCAGCAGCCTGTGCACTGAGATCATGCCCTTGAGCGAGTCCAGCGCCACCTGCTCCGAGATGCCCTCGTAAAAGGGCGCGATCGTCTTTGCATTCTGTTCCGACGGGTGGATATGGCTGGCTGTGAAAAACTTCAGCGGGTCGTATCCGTCCCGGCGCAGCAGCATGTTGTCAAACTCGGTCTCGATCTCGCAGTGGGTCACGCCGCTTTCCCGGGTGAACTGCTCCACATACGGGTGGCAGGTGCTGTCCAGCGCAAAGTGGCAGACAAAACCCAGTGCATAGGCCAGCGCAGCATCCCGGTCTGCCTCGCAGTGCACCACCCTGCGCGCCCGGTCAAAAAAGACCCGCCCCGGCTCCTCGTGCATGGCATTGCCCAGTGCACCCACCGGGTTGGACTTGGCAGCATGGTAATAAAACAGCAGGTCCGGCCCATGCAGGCCGATATCGTAAAGCTCACGGTTCTGTTCCAGCTGAGCACGCAGTTCATCCGGCAGATGTTCCAGCACATTGGTGCCAAAGCGGCGGTGCGCATAAGTTGACGGCATGGCAGATTCCTCTCTTTCTCTCCGACAGGGTGCACAAAACGTCCCCCGGTTTTTGCGTTCTGTTTCAGTATAGCAGAAAGTTTCCCGACCTTCTACCCTTTTACGTCTGATTTTGGTAAAAAATTTGAATTATTTTGTGTTTTCGGCCAGTGGGCAGGCCGCGCAGCAAAAAAGGCACAGCCATCTGCAGACAGCTGTGCCTTCTCCCTTAAAATTCAGACTTTTTCGTAGCCCTGCGGCATCTCGTTCTTCCGGTTGCGGTCCATCAGGGTGCGCAGCGCGTCGCTGGCGCTCATGCCCTCCTTCACGATGGCGTTCACCGTCTGCACAATGGGCATTTCCACATTGTACTTTGCGGCCAGCTCCATGGCGGCGGGCAGGGCATTGATGCCCTCCACCACCATGCCGACCTCCTTCACGGCCTGCTCCGGGCTTTTGCCCTTGCCGATCAGAATGCCCGCACGATTGTTGCGGCTGTGCATACTGGTTGCCGTCACGATCAGGTCGCCGATACCGGCCAGACCCGCAAAGGTGTGGATGTTGCAGCCCATGGCCACGCCCAGCCGGGCGATCTCGGCAATGCCGCGGGTGATGAGGGCTGCGCGGGCGTTGTCGCCGTAGCCAAGGCCGGTGGAGATGCCAACACCCAGCGCAATCACATTCTTCAGTGCGCCGCTCAGCTCCACGCCCTTGATGTCGGCGTTGGTGTACACACGCATACAGGTGTTGCTGAACACATCCTGCACATACTCGGCAGCGGCTTCATCCGGGCAGGCCGAAACGATGGTGGTGGGCATGTCCAGCGCCACCTCTTCCGCATGGGTCGGGCCGGAAAGGGCCACCAGCTTTGCGTTTTTGGGGCCACCCTCTTTGTTCAGCTCGTCGGCAATGACCTCAGTCATGGTATATAAGGTGTCCGGCTCCATGCCCTTTGCAACGTCCACAAGGATCTGGCCGTCCGGGATGTAAGGCCGGGCCTTGGCCGTGGTGGAGCGCACAAATACCGACGGCACTGCAAACAGCAGCACATCCTTGCCGGTGCACACTTCCTCAATGCTCTTGGTAAACTGCAGCTCTTCCGGGATCTTCATGCCCGGCAGATTGGGGTGCACCCGCGTAGCGGAAAGGCTCTCCACCTCAGCCGGAAGCGCCGACCACACCTGCACATCATTGCCGCTGACACACAGCATCCGTGCCAGAGCCATGCCCCAGGTACCTGCACCCAGAACGCCAATTTTTTTCTTCGTCACGTTCGTATCCTCCGTGTCTGCACCGCGCAAAGGGCACTGCACCCTCTGCGGTGAATTTGCGCCTGTGCCGGGCCAAGCCCGGTGCGCGTTGTTATATTCATTGTACACGAAAGCCGGTGCGCCGTCAACCGCTTGCCGCATTGCACAAAGTTTTCCAGATGGGTCGTCCGTTTTTGTACACATCACGCGTTTTGAGCAAACCGTTTGCACTCCATCCGGATTCATGCTATAGTATTCTGGTAGGTTTTGTAGGAATTTTAGAAAAAGCCCTTGACTTCAAGCGCACTCCAAGCCTTATAATACCTTTATCCTTACGATTTACAAAGTATTTGAATACCGTTCTGAGGGAACATTTTTCATGTTTGAAGCATTTCTTTCCAACCGTACGGTCAGCGTGCTGGCGGAGGCCCTGCCCCGTATCCTTACGGCAGGCCTTACCATGACCATCCCGCTCACGCTGGTCTCCTTCTTTTTTGCCATGATCATTGCCGTGGCCGTTGCGCTGGTGCAGTACGCCAATGTGCCGGTGCTGCGGCAGATCGCACGGTTCTACATCTGGGTCATCCGCGGCACGCCGCTGCTGGTGCAGCTGTTCATCATCTTTTATGGTCTGCCCAGCGTGGGCATCATGCTGGACGCTTTCCCTGCTGCGGTCATCGCCTTTGCCTTCAACGAGGGTGCCTACTGTGCCGAGACCATGCGCGGCGCACTGGAAAGCGTGCCGCAGGGCCAGCTGGAAGCCGGTTACTGCGTGGGCATGAGCTGGTGGCAGATCATGCGCCGCATCGTGCTGCCGCAGGCCCTGCGCACCGCAGTGCCCGCCCTCTCCAACTCGCTCATCGGCATGATCAAGGACACCTCGCTGGCGTCCAATATCACAGTAGCCGAGCTGTTCATGGCCGGTCAGCGCGTGGCCGCCCGCACCTACATCTTCCTGCCCATCTACTGTGAGGTGGCCGTGGTGTATCTGCTGTTCTGCACGGTCATTACCAAGCTGCAGGCACTGCTGGAGCGTCGGCTCAACGCCCACGGCTTCCAGTAAGAAAGGAGTGTGGCAACCATGTCCATGTTAGAGATCAAAAACGTCCACAAGTCCTTTTTCACCTACACAAAGCCCCGCCTGCAGGCAGGCATCTTCCACCGGCCCGGTGCACGCAAAGTGACCAGCGAGCTGCAGGTGCTGCGCGGCGTGGACCTGACCGTGGAAAAGGGCGATGTGGTGGCCATCCTCGGCCCCTCCGGCTCCGGCAAGACCACCCTGCTGCGCTGTCTGAACTTTCTGGAGACTGCCGACGCAGGCCAGCTCACCTTTGACGGTGAGACGTTCGACCTTGCCCAGGCCAGCCGTGCCGACATTGCCCGGCTGCGCAAAAAGACGGCCTTTGTGTTCCAGAGCTACAATCTGTTCCGCAACAAGACTGCCCTGCAGAACGTGACCGAGGGCCTCATCATTGCCCGCAAAATGCCCAAAGAGCAGGCGGATGCCGTTGGCATGAAGATGCTGGAAAAGGTGGGCCTTGCCGACCGAGCCGACTACTATCCGCGCCAGCTTTCCGGCGGCCAGCAGCAGCGCGTGGCCATTGCCCGTGCGCTGGCCTCCGACCCGGAGATCATCTATTTTGACGAGCCGACTTCGGCCCTTGACCCGGAGCTGACTGGCGAAGTGCTGGCCGTGATGCGGCAGCTGGCCGAAGAGGGCATGACCATGCTGGTGGTCACCCACGAGATGGGCTTTGCCCGCAATGTTTCCTCCAAGACCGTTTTCATGGAGAACGGCGTGGTAGTGGAGCAGGCTCCCTCGCATGAGTTTTTCGCCAACCCCAAAGAGGAGCGCACCCGCGAATTTTTGCGGAAGATCGCTCACACCGAGTGAGGTTTAACCAACTCCCCCAGTCTGCTTCGCAGACAGCCTCCTCCGGGATGGGGCCTTTGGCAAAACCAGAAAGTCTCCCTCTTTGCCTGAAGGAGTTTATTTCACAAATATTTTTATAGAGGAAAGGGAATCCAACTATGAAACGCAGAACCTTTATTTCTCTTATGAGCGTCATGGCCGCTGCCGGCGTGCTGACTCTGTCCGGCTGCTCCAATTCTTCCGGCAGCACCGCTGCTTCCGGCACGGCCGCCTCTGTGGCTCCCTCCGCTGGCGACCAGCTGTCCAACATCCAGTCCAGCGGCAAGCTGATTGTTGCACTGGAAGGCGCATGGCAGCCCTGGAGCTACCACGACGAATCCGATACTCTGGTGGGCTACGATGTGGAAGTCTCCCGCGCCATTGCCGAAAAGCTGGGCGTGGAGCCGGAGTACGTCGAAAGCGACTGGGACAGCCTGTTTGCCGGTCTGGACGCAGGCCGCTACGACATCGTGTGCAACGGCGTGGAAGCGACCGACGAGCGCGCCAAGACCTATGATTTCACCGAGCCCTACGGCTACATCCACACTGCCCTTGCCGTCCGCAAGGATAACGACGAGATCACCAGCTTTGAGGACCTGAAGGGTAAGACCACCGCCAACAGCCTTGCTTCCACCTACATGGAACTGGCCGAGAGCTATGGTGCCACCGTACAGGGCATCGACACTCTGGAAGAGACCATCCAGCTGCTCACCGCAGGCCGCATCGACGCCACCCTGAACGCTGATGTCTCCTTCTACGATTACCTGAACGTCCATCCGGATGCAGATTTCAAGCTGGTGGCCCAGACCGAGGATGCATCCCACGTTGCCATCCCCCTGCGCAAGGGCGATGCCAGCGCTACCCTGCTGGATGCCATCAACACCGCCATTGAGGAGCTGCGTGCCGACGGCACCCTGAAGGAGCTGAGCGAGAAGTATTTCGGTCAGGATATTTCTGCGGAGAACTGAATCATTTGAATGCCCTCCGCTTTGCTCTGGGCATTTTCAGCGGAATATTTATTTTAATATTGCAAACCCCGGCAGACTGCGGTCTGCCGGGGTTTGCCTTTTCACGGGAAGGGCCATAACCGGCAAATGCATCAATCGCGTTTTTTCAGCTCTGCACATTCATTGTATCTGAATGCAAAAAGCTCTCCCTTTCGGGAGAGCTGGCACCGCTCAGCGATGACTGAGAGGGTTTTATTCGTGAAAATATGCGTAGATGATCTGTGCCGTCTGTTTCCCCACGCCGGGGGTGTTTTCCAACTGGTCAGGCGTGGCTTCCTTCACGGCGGTCACGCTCTTGAACTGGGCCATCAGCGCCTTGGCCGTTTTGGGGCCGATGCCGGGGATCTCCGTCAGGGTGGAGGAATAACTCTTCTGCTTCATCTGCTGCTTGCGGTAGGCATTGGCAAAGCGATGGGTCTCGTCCTGAATGGCCGTGATAAAGGTAAAGGTGCCCCGGTTCATGTTGATGGCAATTTCCCGGCCGTCGCTGTCCACTATGGTGCGGGTGCGGTGGTGGTCGTCCTTCACCATGCCGTAGAGCGGCACATCCGCAAGGGCAGTCCCGGCCAGTGCTTCTTTTGCCGCACTCACCTGCCCCCTGCCGCCGTCCATCAAAAGCAGATCCGGCTTCTGCCCGAACCAGTTGCTGCAGGGTTCTCCCTTTTTTGCAAGCTCTGCGTACTTTTCGTACTCTGCTGCCCGCCGGGAGACAGTCTCTGCCAGTGATGCATAGTCGTCAGTGCCCGCAACGGTCTTCATCTTGAACTTGCGGTAGCCCGCCTTGTAGGGCTTGCCGTCCTTGAAGGTGACCATGCCGCACACGCTGGAGCCATCGCCCCAGTTGGAGATGTCGTAGCTCTCAATGGCCCGGGGCGGCTTTGCAAGGCCCAGCACCTGCGCCAGCTCGTCCAGCAGCTTTTCCTCCCGGGCATAGCGGCCGCTCTCCCGGGCAAGGCGCTCCACCGCGTTGGTGTGGGCCATCTCCACCAGATGGGCCTTATCGCCGCGCTGGGGCACATACAGCTGCACCTCACTGCCGCGCTTTTCGTTCAGCGCCTGCTGCAAAGCGTCGCTGTCCGGCGGCAGCTCGTCCACCGCAATGATCTTGGGGATCTGTTCGTCATCCAGATAATACCGGGGCAGAAATTCCTCCCGCACGGCGGCAATGTCCGAGGTATCGTGGAACAAAAACTCCCGCTTATCGGTCAGCCGTCCGTCCCGGAAGCGCAGCACCGCCGCACACACGCTGTCCGGCGTGCCTGCCAGCGCCACCACGTCCATCTCCACATCCGGGTCCACAATGACCTTCTGCCCGGCGCTCACCTTGGTGATGGCTGCGATCTGGTCCCGCAGCAGCGCCGCCGTCTCAAATTCCAGCCGGTCCGAGGCCTCCTGCATCCGCTCGTTGAGGATCTTCAGGATGTCCTTTTTGCCGTAGCGGATCAGGTGCACAGCGCTCTTGACGGCCTGATTGTAGTTTTCGCAGCTGATCCTGCCGCTGCACACCGCCATGCACTTGCCAATGTGGGCGTTCAGGCAGGGCCGTCCTTTGCCGATCTCCTGCGGGAAGCGCTTATTGCAGCGCGGCAGCAGAAAGGCATCCATGGCCGTTTCCGCCATCTGCCGGGCCGCAAAGCTGGAGGTATAGGGGCCGATATACTCGGCATCGTCCTCCTCCTTTTGCAGCACGAAGGAGAGCCGGGGCCATGGCTCCTTTGTCACCTTGATATAGCTGTAGCCTTTATCATCCTTGAGCAGGATGTTATACTTCGGCGTGTGGGCCTTGATCTGGCTGGCTTCCAGCACCAGCGCTTCAAACTCGCTCTGGCAGACGATCACGTCAAAGGCATAGGCATGGGCGATCATCTGGCTGACCTTGTTGTCGTGGGGCACGCCCTCGCGGAAATACTGGCTCACCCGGATGCGCAGCCGCTTTGCCTTGCCGATATAAATGATGGTGTCCGTCTTATCCCGGATGATATAAACGCCGGGCAGCAGCGGCAGCATACAGGCTTTCTGATACAGTTCAGCTTTGGTCATGGATTCTCCTTGAAAAACAAAAAGCGGCAGGTTCCCCCGCCGCTCCATTTATAGACACAAATTACTCAGCAAAACCGGACTCCACCAGCTTGATCAGGCCGTCAACAGCAGCCTGCTCATCAGCGCCGTCAGCGATGATGCGGATGGTGGTACCGCCCACGATGCCCAGAGACAGAACGCCCAGCAGGCTCTTTGCGTTCACGCGGCGTTCTTCCTTCTCGACCCAGATGGAAGACTTGAACTCGTTAGCCTTCTGGATGAAGAAGGTAGCCGGACGAGCGTGCAGACCAACCTGATTTTCAACGGTAACTTCTTTCACGTACATAGTAAAGCGCTCCTATCTAATATCGTTTTGGGTATAGAATCTGTATCCTGTGCCTGTTGCGTTACGATTATTTTAGCGCAAGTCGAAACGGTTGTACAGCCCCCCGGCGCATTTTTGGCGGTTTCTCCAATGAAAAGCGGCCCATTTTTCATTATTTATACAAAGATAATAAAATTATTCCCCGAAGGTTAGAGGGTAGATACAAAAGTTTTCAACATTTTTTCGACCATCGGGCAATATCTCGGCCGTTTTTGTGCGTTTCCAGCACCATACCCTCCGGTCCGAGCATCCATTTTCGTGCCTTTTTCGCTGTCCGATGCACCTGCAGCTGCCGCCCGGGGTTACTTCTGTGCGCTGCCCTCGTACCGCATCCAGACCAGCGCGCACTTTTTCACCACAGCCGGATATTGCTCCGGCGTGAACTCCAGCTCGGTGCCGCTGGTCAGCTTCCAGCCCATGCGGGTGTAAAGCGCTATGGCGCGGGTGTTGGTGTTCAGCACGCTCAGCACCGGGTGCTCGTGCTCGCTGAGCTTTTTGCGGGCAAAGTCCAGCATCTTCATGCCAATGCCCCTGCCGCGGGCTTTTTCAGTGACGAACAGATGTTCGATGTGCCCCACCTTGTGGTTGATGCTCACGATGCCGTCCGGCACATCCTTGGTGGTGTGCAGATAGCACACCCAGCCTGCGGCCTTTTCCTGCCGCAGCTGCAAAAGATATTCTTCCTCGTTGAGGCTGGCACAGTATTCCGGGGTCCAGTTCTCGGCACAGGTGGTGCGGCGGCCCTCCACAAAGATGCGGGCGGCAGCAGCAAACTGCTCGTCGGTCTTGACAAGGCGCATGTTCTCGCCGCGCTTCCACTTGGGCAGCTCGGTCACAGGGTGGGTCTCATACCACTTCTCGTACAGCTCCGGGCGGCGCAGGCGGGTGCGCTCCCGGCTCTGTTCCCCGCGCCATGCATCGATTTTCTGGTGGTCGCCGCCCAGCAGCACCTGCGGCACGGCGCGGCCTTCCCACACCTCGGGGCGGGTGTACTGGGGATACTCCAGCAGGCCGTCCCAGTAGCTTTCTTCCTCGTAGCCCTTCTGCTCAGCCAGCACGCCGGGCTTCAGGCGCAGCACACTGTCCGCCACCACAAGGCTGGCCAGCTCGCCGCCGGTGAGGATGTAGTCACCGATGGAGATCTCTTCATCCGCAAAAGCATCGATCACACGCTCGTCGATGCCCTCATAGTGGCCGCATACCAGTGTCAGGTTATCGTACTGGGCCAGCCGCTTTGCGTGCTCCTCGGTGTAGCGCTGGCCGCCTGCCGTCAGGAACACGATATGCGGGGCCGGACGGCCCTGTGAAGCTACTTCCTGCTGCACAGCACGCAGGCAGTCTGCGATGGGCTGAGCGTACAGCACCATGCCGCAGCCGCCGCCGTAGGGGTAATCGTCGGTCTGCTTCTGTTTGTTCAGGGTGTAGTCCCGGATCTGGTGGCAGTGGGTCTCAATAAAGCCCTTCTTTGCCGCGCGCCCGATGATGCTGGCATCCAGCACCTGCTGGCACATTTCCGGGAACAGGGTCACGATGTCCACACGCATTCCCATGGCTCACTCTTCCTCCCGTTCGCTGTCAAAGTCATCGTCCAGCAGGCCCGGAATGGGGGTGACGAGGAGATAGCCCTCCGGCGGGTTGCGCTCTTTCAGAAAAGCATCCACGCCCGGGAACATGTATTCCTTGCCGTTCGGTGCTTTGACGGTGTAGATATCCTGTGCACCGGGGTGATCCACGCTGGTCACAACGCCGTACACCCTGCCGGTGTCGGCATCCCGCACTTCGCACCCGATCAGGTCGGCCACATACCAGCGGCCTGCGGGCAGGGTGGCATCATTACGGTCAAAGTAGAACACCTGCCCCCGCAGCGCACGGGCAGCATCCATATCGTCCACGCCTTCCAGCTGCAGCAGAGCCATCTGACCCTGTGCGCGGATGGACACGATCTTATAGGCCCTGCCGCCCTGGGCCGATGCATACAGTCTGCCCACCTTTTTCAGAAAGTTGACGCCGTCGCACCAAAGCTCCAGCTTCATTTCGCCGCGCACGCCGTGGGTGGTCACGACCTTGCCTGCTTCCAGATATTGCTGCATAATCTTGCTCCTATAATCAAAAAGGCCCCTTGCCGCAAGGGCAAAGGGCCTGTAGGGTGCTCAGTCGATCTCAACAAGGACCTTTTCATCGACCCGCACAGCAGCCGCGCGCATCACCACACGAATGGCTTTTGCGATCCGGCCCTGCTTGCCGATGACACGGCCCATATCTCCCTCTGCCACGCTCAGGTGGTAGACGATGGTGCCGTCCTCGCGAGGCTCGTCCACCGTGACCTTAACGGCTTCCTTATCCTCCACGAGACCGCGGGCAACTGCCAGCAACAGCTCCTGCATGAGTCAGCCCTCCCTACTTACAGAACGTTGGACTTCTTCAGCAGGACGCGAACGGTATCAGTGGGCTGTGCGCCGTTGGCGATCCACTGCTTTGCCTTCTCAGCGTCGATCTTGATCTCGGAAGGCTCCTTGTTGGGATCGTAGGTGCCGATCTCTTCGATGAAACGGCCGTCACGGGGGAAGCGGCTGTCAGCAACAACAACACGATAGAAGGGAGCCTTCTTGGCGCCAACGCGGCGCAGACGAATCTTAACTGCCATGGTAAATATCCTCCAAAAATTGTTTTGTGCGGCCCTTGCGGGCGCATGTTGATTATATTGTACAAACCCGCAAGGGGGTTGTATCACAAAAATTATTTCAGTCCGCGGAAGGCATTGGGGTTGCCCATCATACCGCCCAGACGGCGGGCAAAGCCCTTGGGGCTTTTCTTGAACTGCTTCATCATCTTCTGCATCATCTCAAACTGCTTGAGCAGCTTGTTCACGTCGGCCACGGTGGTACCGCTGCCTGCTGCGATGCGGCGCTTGCGCTTGGGGTTGATGATGGAGGGCTTCTCGCGTTCTTCCTTGGTCATGGAATAGATCATGGCCTCGATGCGGTCGAACGCCTTTTCATCGACCTGACTGGGATCGATGCCGCTGCCGCCGGGCAGCATGCTCAGCATCGCGCCTGCACCGCCCATCTTGCGGATCTGTGCGAACTGGTCCAGCATGTCGTTCATGTCGAACTTGTTCTCCATCATCCGCTTGGCGGTCTCTTCGGCAGCCTTTTCGTCTGCCGTCTCCTGCGCGCGCTCGATCAGACTCAGCACATCGCCCATGCCAAGGATGCGGCTTGCCATGCGGTCCGGGTGGAACACATCCAGATCGTCCAGCTTTTCGCCGGTGCCCTGGAACTTGATGGGCTTGCCGGTAACGGCCAGCACTGAAAGTGCCGCACCGCCGCGGGTATCGCCATCGGTCTTGGTGAGGATGATGCCGTCGATGCTCACCTTCTCGTTGAAGGTCTTGGCAACGTTCACAGCGTCCTGACCGGCCATGGCGTCCACCACCAGCAGGGTCTCGTCCACAGGAACGGCTTCCTTGATGTCCACCAGCTCCTGCATGAGCACATCGTCGATCTGCAGACGGCCGGCGGTATCCAGGATCACGATGTCATTGCCGTAATCCTTGGCGTGTGCCAGCGCCTTCTTTGCAATTTCCGGCGGCTTTGCGCCCGGCAGGGTGAACACCGGTGCGCCCGCCTGTTTGCCCACCACCTGCAGCTGATCGATGGCCGCAGGGCGGTAAATATCGCAGGCCACCAGCATGGGGCGGCGGCCCTGTTTGATAAAGTACTTTGCCAGCTTTGCGGCGTGGGTGGTTTTACCGTTGCCCTGCAGGCCGCAGAGCATGATGATCGTCTGGCCCTTGTTCTTGATGTTCAGGCGGGCCGCTTCGCTGCCGCCCATCAGGGCAACCAGCTCTTCGTTGACGATCTTGACCACCTGCTGTGCCGGGGTCAGGCTTTCCATGACCTCCTGACCCATGGCGCGCTCGGACACCTTTGCACAGAAGTCCTTGGCAACCTTGTAGTTGACATCGGCTTCCAGCAGGGCCATGCGCACCTCACGCATCGCGGCCTTGATATCTGCCTCGGTCAGCTTGCCGTGACCGCGCAGCTTTTTGAACACACCGGCAAGGCGGTCGGTAAGGGATTCAAATGCCATTGTACGGTGCTCCTTTCACAGGTTTCAGCTCTCGTTCGCTTCGTCGATGGAGCGGATGAGCTTTAACATTTTGGTCAGCTGGTGTTCGTACTCGGTGGTGGTCAGGCCCTGCGGGCCGGTGCACTCGAACCGTGCATCGATCACCATTTGCTCCAGCTCTTCCAGCTTCTGCTGCACGCGGCGGTAACGCGCCGCAAAGCCGACCTTTTCCTCCAGCTCCTTCAGCGCGTTCTCGCCATGCTTGATGGCATCCCGCGCACCCTGACGGGTGATGCCGAAGTTCTCGCCGATCTCGCTCAGCGAAAGGTCATCGTTGTAATACTGGCGCAGCATTTCGCGCTGTTTCTCGGTGAGCACCTCGCCGTAAAAGTCCAGCAGATAGCCCATTTCCAGATCTTTTGCCATCCTCTGATCCCCCGGTTTTGTGCCTGTACTTTCGAGAAGTGATGTAAAGTTCATTTGCTTTACGGATGAAGTATAGCAGATGCACCGCATCCTGTCAAGAGCCTTTCGGAGATTTTTCCAGAAAATCCGCCAAAAATTCGCCGTTTTTGCTAAAACGCATCTTGACGCGCGCAGTCCTTTTGCGTTAGGATAATATTGTTGTATCCCATGAAAGGAGGGTCTTCGTGCCGATCTACCCCAATTTTTACCAGACGCTCAGCGCCTGCCCCATCGTGGAGCTGCGCGGCTATGCTGCCGCCTGCGGGCTGAAGGGACGGCTGTATGCCTATCTGGACTTTGCAGGCCCCACCGGCACGGCCCGGGACGGCCTTGCCGAAGGGATGCTGGCCCTTGCCATTGAAAAAAAGAAGCTGATCTCCGGTCAGCCCATCATTGAAGCGGCCTCCGGCCCGTTTGCCGTTGCGCTCACGCTGGCGGGCCTGACCGCCGGTCATCCGGTGGTTCTGGTGATGCCGGAGGATGCCCCCGCCCTGCGGCAGGAGACCCTGCTGCGGCTGGGTGCGCAGATCCGCCACAGCCCGGCCCGCAGCGGTGTGAACGGTGCACGCCGTCTGGCGGCACAGACCGCCGCCGCAAACGGCTGGTACTACATGGACTGGCTTGCCAACGATGATAACCCGGAGTACCACCGCCGCGTTACCGGCCCTGCCATTGTGCAGAGCATCGCGCGGGAGGGCAAAAGCGCTGTGGACGCTATCGTGATCGGCGTGGGCAGTGGCGGCACCGTGACCGGCGTAGGCGAGACCATCAAGGCATGGACGAACGATGTGCGCATCGCCGCCGTGGAGCCTTACGAATCGCAGGCGCTGGGCGGCGGCCTGACCGGCCCCCACGGCATCAGCGATCTGGGCTACGGCTTTGTGCCGGAAAACTTCAACGCCTATGTGGTGGACAACGTGGTGGCGGTGAACACCACCGACGCGCAGCGGGCCGCGCAAAAGGTGCTGCGCACCGATGCCATCCCGGCTTCGGTGGCATCCGGTGCCGTTTTGCAGGCGGCCGCACAGCTCATCCATGTAGGTGCCAGCCGCTCTGCCCTTGCCATCCTGCCCGGACGGCAGATCGTAAATACATTATAAGGAGAAATCATAGAGTTCCCATGACAAACGACATGACAAAGGGAGCCATTACTCCGCTCCTGATCCGTTTTACCATTCCGCTGGTACTTGGCAACCTGTTCCAGCTCACCTACAACGCCGCCGACAGCATCATCGTGGGCAAGTTCGTGGGCGAGGAAGCCCTTGCCGCCGTCGGCACCTCCAACCCGCTCATGACTCTGGCCATCCTGTTTATCAACGGCATGTGTCTGGGTGCCGGCATTCTGGTCAGTACCGCATTCGGTGCCGGTAATACCCAGTTGATGGAGCATCAGGTGTCCACCACCGCCATTGCAGGCACCGTGTTCTCGCTGGCATTCTCGGCGCTGTGCGTCATTCTGGCCACGCCCCTGCTGCAGCTGATGCAGGTGCCCGCCGATATCCTGCCCATTGCGGTCAGCTACCTGCGCATCGTGTTTGCAGGCCTGATCTTCACCTTCTTCTATAACTTCCTTGCCGCCACCATGCGTGCACTGGGCGACAGCAAGAGTGCCTTGTATTTTCTGATGATCAGCTCTGTGCTGAACATCGGCGGCGACCTGTTCTTTGTGCAGGTGCTGAACTGGGGCAGCAACGGCTGCGCCCTTTCCACCGTGGTCAGCGAAGCACTGTGCTGCGTGCTGTGCGTACTGTACATCCGCTGGAAGGTGCCCATCCTGCAGCTGGGCAGGCGCTGGCTGGTGTTTGACGGCAAGCTGCTGCGCAAAACGGTCAGCTACGGCTGGGCCAGCGCCATGCAGCAAGCCACCGTGCAGCTTGGCAAGATCGCGGTGCAGGCCATCGTGAACACCATGGGTGTCAACGCCATGGCCGCCTTTACCGCTGCTTCCCGCATTGACGACTTTGCCTATACCCCGCAGCAGAACATCGGCCACGCCATGACCACCCTCATGGCGCAGAACCGGGGTGCCGGCAAGCACGACCGTGTGAAGCAGGGCTTCCACTGCGGTATGCGCATCGAGGCCGCTTACGGCGTGCTGATCGCCGTTGTATGCTTTGCCGGTGCGCCCTTTATCATGAAGCTGTTCGTCACCGACCCGGAGGTCATCCATCTGGGCGTGCGCTTCCTGCGCACCGTGTCCCTGTTCTACCTGATGCCCGCAGCCACCAATGGCATTCAGGGCTTCTTCCGCGGCATTGGCGATCTGAAGGTCACGCTGGTGTCCAGCACCTTCAACATGGTGTTCCGTGCGGCGGCAGCTGCGGTGTTCGTGCTGGTGTGGAAAATGGAGATCGAAGCTCTGCCTTACAGCTATGCGGTGGGCTGGGTCGTCATGCTGCTCTACGAGCTGCCCATGCTGGTTCGGTATCTGCGCAGCCATGGAGACGAATTATAATCGTTTTATTTGATTTGTGATACGCAAAAGGCTCTGCATCGCAAGGATGCAGAGCCTTTTGCGTATTAAACTTACTTGCGGCTTGCCAGCAGATTCTCGATCTTCTTCAGCGGGTCGATAATGCTGGAAACAGACATGTCGTGGTTCAGAGCCACCACAAAGTATGCAGCGTACTTGGAAACATCCACATCCACATACCAGTCGCGGGTGAGCAGCTCAGGCATACGGTAGGTCAGGTTGGTGCCCACAACATAGGTCAGCTTGCCCTCGGCCACAGCCTTGTCGAACTTCTCCAGACCGCTGGTGAACAGGGGGAAGGTGGCGTTGGCGATGATGTTGGCAGCGCCGCGCTCCTTCAGGTTGCTGGCGACCTCCAGCATGCTCTCGCCGGAAGCAATGATATCGTCTGCGATAAAGACGGTCTTGCCTTCCACGCTCTCGCCCAGATACTCGTGGGCAACGATGGGGTTGCGGCCATTCACCACGCGGGTGTAGTCGCGGCGCTTATAGAACATGCCCAGATTGCAGCCCAGCACACTGGAGAAGTACATGTTGCGGTTCATGGCGCCCTCGTCCGGGCTGACCACGGTAAACTTGCTCTTATCAAAGGAGAGGTCCGGGTCCTTCTTCAGCAGGCTCTTCAGCACCTGATAGGTGGGCATTGCATTATCAAAGCTCATCAGCGGCACAGCGTTCTGCACGCGGGGGTCATGAGCATCAAAAGTGATGATGTTGCGCACACCCATGGTCTGCAGCTCCTGCAGGGCCACAGCGCAGTCCAGACTTTCGCGCACCACACGGCGATGCTGACGGCCGCCGTACAGGCTGGGCATAATAACCGACACACGGTGTGCCTTGCCGGCCACTGCCTGGATCAGGCGCTTCAGGTTGGCGAAGTGATCGTCCGGAGACATGTGGTTCTCGTAGTTGAACAGCTTGTAGGTCACACTGTAGTTGCCGGGATCGACCACGATGAAGATATCGTCGCCGCGCACCGACTCCTTCACCAGACCCTTGGCATCGCCACTCTGGAAGCGGGGGCAGTCGCAAGGAATAATGAAGGTCTCTTTGTCAATTCCGGCAGCCTTGGCCCAGCGGACCAGATGCTTGTCGATCAGGCCGGTCAGTTCCTCTGCACCGGGGCAGGAGATCAGCCGCATATCTGCCACGCTGGGCTGCTCAAAGAACGACTTCGGGGAAATTTCAATAGACATAGTCATAACTCCTTATTGCTGTTTACGATCCGTATCATGCACACAAGAGCGCATATCTGGTTTTATTTTATCACATTTCGTCGATTCTGCCATATCAATTTGTTTCATGTCAGGATTTTCTGCGCCTTGCACAGCTGTTTTTCTTTTTTCTCAAAGAGAATGTGTGTTTTCGACAAAAAGACAGCCGATTCTTTGCCATTTCGCAAATTTCGGCCGATTTTCGTGGAAAAGTAAGACTTTTCTTTGTCTGAGCAGTCTGCCGGGATCGCTCTTCCGGGAGATAAAAATGCAGTGTGCCGGGCAGCGGAGATGCTGCTGTTTTCGCTCGTTCGCCCTCCCCGGCAGAGCCGCAAAAACAAAGGCATCTGCAACAAATTTGCTGAGCTTCAGAAGCTCAGAAGCGATCGTTGCAGATGCCTTCTTATTTTATATGATTGCGATAGGTGCTTTGTGTTCCGCTTACAAGGCAGCGACCGCAGCCTTCAGGGCATCCACGCGGTCGGTGTTCTCCCACTTCACGCCCAGATCCTCGCGGCCCATGTGGCCGTATGCGGCCAGCTTGCGGTAGATGGGCTTGCGCAGGTCGAGTTCGCGGATGATGGCGGCGGGGGTCAGGTCGAACACCTTCTCCACAGCCTGCTCGATCTTCTCATCCGAGACGGTGCCGGTGCCGAAGGTGTCCACCATGATGGACACAGGCTTTGCCACGCCAATGGCGTAGGCCACCTGCACTTCGCACTGCTTGGCAAGACCTGCAGCCACGATGTTCTTTGCCACCCAGCGGGTCGCATAGGCAGCGCTGCGGTCCACCTTGCTGGGGTCCTTGCCGGAGAAGGCACCGCCGCCGTGACGGGCATAGCCGCCGTAGGTGTCTACGATGATCTTGCGGCCGGTCAGGCCGGTGTCACCCTGCGGGCCGCCCACAACGAAGCGGCCGGTGGGGTTGATGTAGTACTTGGTGTTCTCATCCAGCAGCTCGGCGGGGATGGTGGCCTTGATGACCTTTTCCATCACGTCTGCACGCAGCTGTTCCATGCTGACGCTGTCGCTGTGCTGGCTGGAGATGACCACAGCATCCACACGCACGGGCTTGTTGTTCTCATCGTACTCCACAGTGACCTGGCTCTTGCCATCCGGACGCAGATAGTCCATCTCGCCGTTCTTGCGCACCTCGGTCAGGCGCTTTGCCAGCTTGTGAGCCAGACTGATGGGCATAGGCATCAGCTCCGGGGTCTCATCGCAGGCATAACCGAACATCATGCCCTGATCGCCTGCACCGCCCACCTGATCGTTGGTGCCCAGTGCGATGTCGGGGCTCTGGCCGTCGATGTTGGAGATGACGGCACAGGTGTCGGCATCAAAGCCGAACTTTGCGCGGGTGTAGCCGATATCTGCCACCACCTCGCGGACGACCTTCTGGAAATCCACATAGCAGTTGGTGGTGATCTCGCCCATGATGTGCACAAGGCCCGTGGATGCACAGGTCTCGCAGGCCACACGGGCATCGGGGTCGTGGGTCAGAATTTCGTCCAGAATGGCATCCGAGATCTGGTCGCAGATCTTGTCGGGATGTCCTTCGGTGACGGACTCAGAAGTAAACAGGTGTCTTGCCATTTGTTTTGCCTCCTAAAGTTTTTACAGCAGGGTGTGTATTTCTTGCTCCAACATTCCGTTCAAGCTTTTTTGCGCGAAAAATAAAAGCGCCCAGAGCCCGAAAGCTCTGAGCGTTGCACTCTTATCTCTCGGTTTCCCGCAGGATTTGGCACCTTGCGCTCACGCGCAGGTTGTCGGGCTTCACAGGGCCTGTCCCCTCAGCCGCTCTTGATAAGTCGGTATTCAGTTGGTACGTTCAGTATTCTATCATTGCTTCGTCAGATTGTCAAGAAGAGTATCACTCTTTTTAGACATTATTCTGAAATTGATGGAGCATTCCCCTGCTCCGGTACGGCATGGCCGTTCCGGGCGGCGTGGAAGGCGCGCTTTTCCGCATACATCCGCTCGTCCAGTTCCACCAGAAATTTCTCCACGCTGCCGCCCTCATACTTTGCCACACCGGTGGAGAAAGACAGCTGAAAACTGCCCGCCGGGGCGGCGTTATAGCGCTGCACCCGCTGCTCGATGGCGGCACAGATCTTATTCAGGATCTCCTCCGAGCCGTGCCGGATCAGCACCATGAACTCATCGCCGCTTATGCGGATAGCTACCGAGTTTGCCACCAGCGCCCCGGACAGGATGTGACCGATCTCCTGAATGGCGCGGTCGCCCGCACCATGACCGTAGGTGTCGTTGATCTCCTTGAAGCAGTTCACGTCCATCATGATGCCGTAAACATCCTTTTCCTGCGTGGCATGGATGCGCTCCAGACAGTAGTTCATGTACTTGCGGCCAAACAGACCGGACAGCTCGTCGATATAGCTGCGCAGACTGCGGAGCTGACTGTCCACAAACACAAAGGCGATGGCCACCGACAGCCAGCCGAAGGCCATACCGTAGAACGCACCCTGCAGCACCGTGCCCACCGCACAGGTGATCACAAAGTAGTACACCGAGAAAAACTCCACCGTAACGCCATCGCGCTTGGCCTTATGCACCTGCCACACGCTCTCGGCATAATAGCCGAACAGCAGCAGGTAAAGCAAACTGTTCAGCGGCCCGCGATGGTAAACGTTGTCCGCGGAGATGGTAAAGATCCATCCTGTGCCGAAAAGGTTCGCCACCAGCAGCGCCAGAACAGCCAGCAGCGGCGCGCCCAGAAACAGATGCCTTCTGCGCAGGCGTCCGGTGCTGCGGTAGACCCGGAAGTCCACATACAAACACCACGCAAAGCCCACGCTCACGGCAGCGCCGGTGCAGACGGTGTTCATGAGGTACAGCCAGAACCGGCTTGCCGCGCCGGGCACGCCGTCCAGCAGAAAGCTGATTGTCTCTGTCGCCTGTGCCAGCAGAGTCACCACCAGCATCTGGCAGAACAGCTCACTTCCAACACTGTTTTTACTCTCGCCGCGCACCCGCAGCAGAAACAGAAAGCATACCAGCACCGCCCCTGTGCCATTGGCCACAAGGATCTCGGGTATATTCATTGCATTTCCTCCCCTGCCCGCCTTATCCCATAAGGCAGACAGCCCCTGTTTTATACAGTATCTATCTGTATTATATACCCTGCCGCGCCCTGCTTGCAAGGCTTGGCATCAAAAAGGGCCGCTGCACAGCAATTTGTGCAGCGGCCCTTGGGAAAACCAGACGATCCAGAACAGCCTCCGCGTGCGCTCTGGTTCTGTTTTGCGGAAATATTATTTATAATTGCATTTTTTCGCAGAAAGATCAATAGCCCTTTGCCTGCTCGCCGTTCAGAATTTTGACAGCGCGGGAGGTGCCCAGACGGTCAGCACCCAGCGCAAGGAAGGTCTCCATGTCCTCCACGGTAGAAATGCCGCCGGCAGCCTTGACCTTGCAGCGGCCATGCACGCCCTTGACCATCAGCTCCACATCGTGGAAGTTTGCGCCTGCGGTGGAGAAGCCGGTGCTGGTCTTGATGTAGTCCGCGCCTGCCTCGCAGACGATATCGCACATCTTTTCCTTTTCCTCGTCGGTCAGCAGGCAGGTCTCGATGATGACCTTCAGGACCTTGTCGCCCACCGCCTGCTTCACGGCGCGGATGTCCTCGCGCACGGCATCGTACTCCTTGTTCTTCAGGCGACCGATGTTGATAACCATATCCACCTCGGCGGCACCATTCTCAATGGCAGTCTTGGCTTCAAACGCCTTGCTGGCGGTATCCATGGCACCCAGAGGGAAGCCTACCACGCAGCATACCGGGATGCGGCCCGCCATATACTCCACCGCCTGCCTGACGTAGCAGGTGTTGATGCAGATGGATGCGGTGTGGTTTGCAATGGCTTCGTCACACAGGGTCTGGATCTGGGGCCAGGTGGCCTCCGGCTTCAGCAGGGTGTGATCGACATGGGAGAGAATTTCTTCACGAGTCATGTTTGTTTCTCCTTTTTACTTGCTGGCACGGCGCACCTTTGCCATGCCGACAGCACTCAGGGCAATTGCAGTTGCTGAGACCGTTGCACCAATGATGCCCAGCACCAGACCGGAGACCAGAAATGCAAAACCTTTCAGACCACGCTTCATAAAACCGTACCTCCTAAATTATATTGGATATTTTCTCCGCCTGCGGCGGAGAGAATATCTCACTTGCGATTTTTAAAGATGATCAGCTTGCTGAACACATAGTTCAGCACGATCACCAGTACATTGGAAAAGATCTTCACGGCAAGGCCCCACAGTGCCTGCGCATCGTAGCGGCTGGTAACGAAGATCGCCGTGGGGCCGTCTGCACCGCCGATGACGGCAATAGCGGCAGAGCCATCCGTGACCCCCGCCGGTGTGCCGGCATAGGAGGCTGCCATCTGGATGGCCGTATCCGGGCCAAGCCAGTGGGCCACCACGCTCAGCACCCCCTGCATCAGCTCGTCCATCAGCGCTGCACCCTGCGCAGCCAGCAGATTGCCCAGCACCAGCATAATTGCAGTGTCCAGCAGCATTGTACCCAGACGACAGGTGACGAATGCACCAAATTCTCTCGCCATGGCCTTGCCCTGCGTTTTGCTGCGGAACACAAAGGCGCGGTTGGTGCAGTAGGCAAACAGGATGCAGATGATGTTATCCAGTACATTGCCCCAGCTGTTGGCGGCTGTATAGCCAAACAGCTTGTTGAACAGCGCATACAGCACAATGTTCAGCAGGGTGCACAGCACGCCGAAAACCAGATAGCTCAGCACTTCCCAGTGTTTCTTGAAAAAATTTATCATAGTTCGTCAAACCCTCTCCGTCCGCTCGCGCTGCTCGCGTCCACCTCTCCCGAAGGGCGAGGTTTTATTGCGGGCGCGGCGAGCCTGCCCTCTTTTGCCAAAAGCTCTCCCCTTCGGGGGAGCTGTCACCGCAGGTGACTGAGAGGGTTCTCTCCTTAACAAAAACAGCCCCGCCGCCGTTTTCCCGGCAACGGGGCTGTTGATCGCATTGTGTCAGAAGCTTTTCTTCCGAACGAAAGGCTGATTACTCAGCGTCGTCGTTCAGCAGGGCCTTCATAGACAGGCTGATGCGCTTCTTGTCGAAGTCGACATCCAGCAGCTTCACATCGACCATATCGCCGACCTTCAGTACGTCAGAGACCTTCTCAACGCGGTCATTGCTGATCTCGCTGATGTGGACCAGACCATCAACACCCGGCAGGATGCGGACGAATGCACCGAACTTGGTCAGAGAGACGACCGGAGCATGGAAGGTGCTGCCGATGGGGTAGTTGTTCTTCAGCTGCTCCCAGGGGTTGTCCTCGGCCTTCTTGTAGCCCAGAGAGACCTTGTGGTTCTCGGTGTCGATGTCCTTCACATACACCTCGATGGTATCGCCAACGGAGACGACCTCGGAGGGATGCTTGATGCGGTTCCAGCTCAGCTCGCTGATGTGGCACAGACCGTCCACACCGCCGATATCGACGAATGCACCGTAAGAAGTCAGGCTCTTGACAACGCCGGTGTAGGTCTTGCCCACCTCAACGTTTGCCCAGAACTCTTCACGCTTTGCCTTGTTCTGCTCAGCGGTCACCTTGTTGATGCTGCCGACGATCTTGCGGCCGGAGCACTCGGTGACAACCAGCTGAACGTGCTGGCCAACCAGAGCGGTGTAGTCCTCATCACGGCGCATAGTAGCCTGAGAACGAGGAACGAACACCTTGACGCCCTTGACGTTGACCACAACGCCGCCCTTGTTGAACTCGGTGACATCGCCTTCGACGACCTCGCCGGACTCAGCGGCCTTAGCGATCTCTTCCATGCCCTTGCGAGATGCGAGCTTCTTGCGGGAGAGCTGGATGACGCCATCCTGATCCATAACCTTCTCGACGATGAGGTCCAGCTCATCGCCAACCTTCACCAGGTCTTCGACCTTGGCGGAGGAATCATCGGTCAGCTCGCTCAGCTTGACAAAGCCGGTCTGCTTCGCTCCGATATCCACCTGGATCTCGTTGGCAGAGATGCTGGTCACGATTCCTTTCACAATACTGCCTGCATGAACACGCTTTTCCTCGGATGCATTCAGCATCTCCTCAAAGCTCATGCTGTCATTGATTTCTGCGCTCATACTGTTAAGTACCTCCTCAATAATAGACGATGGCGTTGAAGCCCCGGCTGTCACGCCCGCCACTTTAACATCTGCAAACCATTCCGGCCGAAGTTCGCTCGCTGTCTCGACCGTTACGGCACGCGTGTGTTTTGCGGCGACCTGTACCAGCTTTTGGGTATTGGAAGAATGATGACCGCCAATGACAACAATGATGTCGCATTTTTGGCTGAGGTCTTCCGCTTCCTGTTGCCTCGCCCACGTCGCATTACATATTGTATCAAAAATTCGGGCGTTTGTATAGGCTTTTTTGAGAAACTCCGAACTTTCTTGCCATTTTGTAACCTGAAATGTGGTCTGTGCAACTGCAAACAGGGGTTTTTGCGGGTCAGAGGGGCCTTTCCATGCCTTCAACTCGGCCAGATCGGCAAAAACGAACACCTCTCCGCGGGTGTGGCCCACGATTCCCTGCACCTCCGGATGGGTCTTGTCGCCTGCCACCAGCAGCACCGCCCCCGCCTTTTCGGCCTCGGCGGCAATGCGCTGGATCTTCTGCACGAAGGGACAGGTGGCATCATGGTAGGTGATGCCGCGCGCATCCAGCTCGTCGTACACGGTGCGCGGCACGCCGTGGCTGCGGATGACCACCTCGTACCCGGCGGGCACATCGGCGATGGCATCCGCCACAAGGGCACCCTTTTTCTGCATATCCTCCACAGCCTGCGGGTTATGGATCAGCGGGCCGAGGGTGGCCACCTTGCAGCCTTCGTTCAGCAGGCCATAGGTCAGGTCCACCGCCCGCTTGACACCAAAGCAGAACCCCGCCGTTTTGGCAACTCGGATCTCCATCTTTTACGCCCCCATCTTTTCCCACGCATCCAGCAGGGCCTGCTTGTTGGCACGCAGCTTTTTGGTGTCGCGGCGGCTCTCCATGGCAAACTGCTCTGCAGGCATCGGCTCGCCGTAGATCACCCGTACTTTGCAGAACAGGTGCATTTTTCCATCCGGCGTATCGTACAGGATGCGGCAGGGCACTACGTCCACCCCGGCCCCCGCCGCAATGACGAACAGTCCGCTCTTGGGCGGCAGAAGCTTCCCGTCCTTTTCGCGGGTGCCCTCCGGGAAGATGAGCAGTGTTTCGCCGTTTCTGCACTTTTCTACGGTCTGCTCAATGGCAGCCATTTCATCCTTTGTGCCGCGCACGCATACCGCGCCGCAGCAGCGGAAGAACCATGTGAGCAGGGCGTTGATCTCGAACAGTTCCTTCTTGGCGAACACGATCATCCGCCTACCCCACCGGGTGACCACGATGAACACCGGGTCGATGGCGGAGACATGGGTGGGTGCAAGGATGCAGCCCTTTGTCTGCACCTTTTTCAGGTTTTCGCGGCCCTCTACATGGATGCGGAAGCCGATATGCCACAAAAGCCACGCAAAGGGCACTAAGATGTAATATAATATCATTTTATCGTTTTATTCACTTTCTCCGCAATGATCTTCTTCATTGCAGCAAGGCTCTGTTCAAAATCCAGCTCCGAAGTGTCCAGCAGCACGGCATCGTCCGCCTGCTTCAGGGGTGCAGCGGCACGGTGGGTGTCCTGATAGTCCCGCTGCTTCACGTCGGCCAGCACCTCTTCATAGGGAGTATCGATGCCTTTGGCCTGATACTCTTTCCACCTGCGTGTGGCGCGGGCTTCCGGCGTGGCGGTGAGGAAGATCTTCACCGTGGCATCCGGCAGCACCACCGTGCCGATGTCGCGGCCGTCCATCAGCACGTCCTGCTTTTTGGCCATATCCCGCTGCAGTTCCAGCAGAAAGGCGCGCACAGTCGGGTTTGCGCCCACGGCAGAGGCAGCCATACCTGCGGCCTCGGTGCGGATGGCGGTGCTCACATCCTCTTCCTTTAAATAAATGTGCTGTTCGCCCTCAATGGAGGCCAGCCGCAGCTCGATCTGGGGAAGCAGCGCGTTCACTGCGTCGTTGTCCTTAGGGTCCTTGCCTGCGCGCAGGGCATACAGGCCGATGGCGCGGTACATGGCACCGGTATCCACATAAATATAGCCCATTTCAGCCGCCAAACGGCGTGCCAGCGTAGATTTGCCTGCACCTGCAGGCCCGTCGATCGCAACAGATACCATTTTATATCTTCTCCTTTTTAAACTGAACGATTTAAAATGGCCTCCGCATTCGCTGTGGCCATCTTCAGCGGAAAATCATTTTAATATTTTTGCGCTCTGCGGAGCGCTCCAAACACATTTTCACCGGATGGGGTCGTAACGGAGAACTGCATTGCTGCTCGTTCCCTTCGGGAACAGTTGCGCAGCGGTCTGTGAGACTATCCCGGCAACAACCCTTTTTGTGAAAACATATTTTGAAAACGACCACAGTCGTTTTCAAAATACAAATCAAAAAAATCTATTCCTATAAATATGCCCAGAGCAGCGCGGAGGGCATTTAAAATTGTTTTATCTGTAATTACAGATGATTTGCAAAGCTCTGTGCGGTGCAGAAGGCGATCTGCAGGTTGTAGCCGCCGGTATAGGCATCCACATCCAGCACTTCGCCTGCAAAGTAAAGGCCCATCGCCTTTTTGCTCTGCATGGTTTTGGGGTCCACCTCCCGCACGGACACGCCGCCGCTGGTGATCACCGCGTGGGCCAGATCGCCCCGGGCATCAATGGACACCCGCCAGTGCTTCATCAGCTGCACCAGCTCCCGCTTCTGTTCCCGGGTGATCTGGTTGGCCTTGGTAGCCGGGTCGATGCCCCAGCGCGCCACCATCACCGGCTGCATACTGGACGGCAAAAGCTTTACCAGCGCGCCCTGCGCCGCATGGTTTGCCAGCAGGGCAAAATCCCGCGTGATGCGGTCGTAAAGCTGCTCTTCGCTGAGAGCGGGCTTGAGGTCGATCTCCGCATGATACTTGTGTTTTTTCATGTCGCCCAGATGGCTGGAGGCGCTCAAAGTCAGCGGGCCGCTGATGCCAAAATGAGTGAACAGCATTTCGCCCTGCTCGTCAAAAATGGCCTTGCTGTCCTCGAACAGGGTCAGGGTGACGTTTTTCAGCGCCAAGCCCATCATCTTTTTGCAGTCCGCGTCATGGCTCACAAGACTGACCAGACTGGGCACCGGCTCGATGAGGGTGTGCCCGGCCTGCTGGGCCAGTTTGTAGCCGTCGCCGGTAGAGCCGGTGGTGGGGTAGCTCACGCCGCCGGTGGCCACCAGCACGGCATCCGCCCGGTACTCCCGGCCGGAGGTGCCCCGCACACCGATGCACCGCAGTGCCGGGCCTGCCTTTTTCTTTTTGGGGTGGCGCGGGTTTTCCGGTGCGGCGGGAGCTGCTTCCGGCTCCGGTGTTACCTCTTCCAATAGCAGCTTTTTCGCGCCGTCATGCACGAGTTCAGCATCCTGCGCATAGCGCAAAAGAGCCTGCCGGATCTCCTCGGCCTTGTCCGATACTGGGAACACCCGGCGTCCGCGCTCCACCTTCAGCTCCACGCCAAGGCCCTCGAACAGTTCCATGGTCTTTGCCGGTGGAAAGGCCCCCAGCGACGAATACAGAAAGCGCGGGTTCGTGCGCACATGGCGTAGAAATTCCTCTGCCGGGCAGTCGTTGGTCACATTGCAGCGGCCCTTGCCGGTGACAAGGATCTTCTGGCCGGGCTTGTCCATGTGTTCCAGCACCGTCACCTGATGCCCCTGCCGCACGGCGGCACCCGCCGCCATCAGTCCTGCCGCGCCTGCGCCGACGATCAATACTTTCGCCATCCGTTTTCTCTCCCATCGCCTAATAATACGAGTATATCATACCAGAATCGACACGCAAAAGCAATGTTCTGCCGTATTTCTGCCAATTACAACAGCTGGGCAAGGATGCTGTTCTGCACGATGAGACCCGCCGGGGTCAGGGCAAGGGTGCGGCCGTCAAAGCTTGCATAGCCCGCCCGGACGCAGTTTTGCACAAAGGCCAGCTGTGCGGTGGAAAATTCTTTCCCGTAAATTTTTTTGTATGCATCCAGCGAAAGGCCTTTGCGCAGACGCAGCTGTAAAATAAGGTAGTCCTCTGCGCCGCAGCTGCCGTCCATCACCGGGGCGGCGGCATCGTTCAGGAAAGCGGCGGTGTCCGGCGGGTAGTAGAACCGTCTGCCGCCCATGCAGGAGTGCGCCGCCGGGCCAAGGCCCAGATAGTCGCCGCAGTCCCAGTAGATGAGGTTGTGTCTGCCCTCATAGCCGGGCTTTGCAAAGTTGGAGATCTCGTACTGTTTGTAGCCGTGGTGTTCCAGCTGTTCCACTGCATAAAGGTAAAAATCGGCGGCTTCATCGCCGGTGGGCAGGCCTTCGGGCGGATGTTTACCAAAGGCCGAATCCGGCTCGATCTTCAGCAGATATGCCGAAATATGGGTAGCCCCACCACCCTCGATCAGTTCCAGCGTTTCGTCAAACTCAGCTTCGGTGTAGTGCGGCAGTGCCAGCATGATGTCGCCGCTGATGTTCGCAAAGCCTGCGCGCTGCGCGGCGGCAAATGCAGCCCGCGCCTGCTTTGCCGTGTGCGGTCTGCCCAGCGTGCGCAGCTGGGTATCCCGGGCAGACTGCACCCCGAAAGAGATGCGGTTCACGCCCGCCTCCCGGAAGCCTGCAAGGCTTTCTTCCGTCACCGTCTCCGGGTTTGCTTCCAGTGTGATCTCGGCCCCCGGCATCGGCCGGGCCGCATCGATCAGCCGTTTTGCCTGCTCCGGGCGCAGCAGGCTGGGCGTGCCGCCGCCAAAATAAAGGGTGTCCGGCTGCAGAGGTGCTTCCGGCGCAAAGCGGGAAAGCTCCCGCAAAAGAGCATCCACATAAGCTTCCGGTACGCCGCGCTCACCGGGATGGGAATAGAAATCGCAGTACCTGCATTTGGAAAAACAGTAGGGTATGTGTAAATAAAGCCCAAGAGACATACAATATCACAGCCTTTTTCATGAAACGTTCATTTCTATGCAGTATACTATATTCCGTAGACCGGAGCAAGGAAAAAGTGTTCCGGCAGAAAGAGACTGGAGGAGTCCCATATGGATTACAATTACAATGGTTACGATCGAGGCTACACGGAGCCTGCCATGACCTCGGCTGACTATATGAACCGCACCTACCGCTGGATGGCGGTAGGCCTGCTCATCACCTTTGCAGCGGCGTTCGTTACAGCCGCTACCCCGCTGCTGTACGTCGTCAACTCGCTGTATCTGGTGTTCACCATCGCAGAGCTGGTGCTGGTATATGTGCTCAGCTCCCGCGTGCAGAACATGTCGGTGGGCGGTGCAAGAGCTACCTTCTTTGCCTATGCACTGCTCAACGGCATGGTGCTGAGCTACTACTTCCTGATATTTGATCTGGGCACTCTGGTGCTGGCCTTCCTTGCCACCTCGCTGTACTTCGGCCTGATGGCGGTCTACGGCACTACTACCCACAAGGATCTGTCCGGCTGGGGTCCCAAGCTGATGATGGGCCTGTTCGCGCTCATCATCACCGGCTTTGTGGGCATGCTGTTCGGCATGAGCTTCCTTACCACGGTGCTGTACAGCGCTGTCGGTCTGGTGGTGTTCATGCTGCTGACCGCCTACGACACCCAGAAGCTGAGCCAGATGTTCTCCTACTACGCCTATGACGGTGAGCTGGCCGAGAAGGCTTCCATTTACGGTGCACTGACGTTGTATCTGGACTTCATCAACATCTTCCTGTATGTTGTGCGCCTGCTGGGCATGAACAGCCGCCGCCGCAACTGATTTTTGATCCGCAAAGGCTCTCCCGAAAAGGGAGGGCCTTTTTGTTTGGTACTATCATTTAGAATATCCTCCGCTTCGCTTTGGGTATCAACACAGAAGGCCACAGAGGGAAGATGCATTTTCCGGCTGCAGCCCTTCCCGTAATATAGCAGCCCAGCCAGACCCGCAGGTCTGGCTGGGCTGCTATATTACAAAATATCATTTCCTCTAAATATGCCCAGCGCAACGCGGAGGGCATTTAAATAAAAGAATGCATAAAACCTGCCCTGCTGTCCCACACTAAGCCCAGAAGCAATGCGTACACAATGCAGCAGATGGGAGTAACGACAATGGAGCAGATCAAAAAGTTTTTGCGCAGCAGGGGCTTTACACTGGCACTGCTGGCCTGTCTCGTCGCAGCCGCAGCGGCGGGCGTGTGGGCAGTGCGCACCGTGCGGGATGAACTGAAAAAGAGCTACGACGACCTGACGGCCCCGCAGGAAGAACCTGCCCCGGAGCCGCAGTTCACCCTTGACCCACAGGAGGACGATGTATGGCAGCAGCCCGTGACCGACGCCGCAGAATCTGCGGCAAATGTACCCAAGCCCGCATCCTCTGCGTCCTCTTCTGGGGCGCAGTCTGGCTCTGGTTTGGTGCACGAACCCTCCGCACTGCAGGGCGCATCCTCGCCTGCCAGCAGTTCAGCTGCGCCTGCCTCCACGCAGCCCGTCTCGGGCAGGGTCTTGAACGCCTACAGCGGCGATGAGCTGGTGTACAGCAGCACCCTTGGCGACTGGCGCACCCACAACGGTGTGGACTACGCCTGTGCGCAGGATGCACAGGTGTGTGCTCCCGCCGCCGGTAAGGTGACCGCCGTGGACACCGATAGCCGCTGGGGCAGTGTGGTGTGCATCGAGGACAGCGCCGGGCACCTGTGGCGGGTGTGCGGCACAGCCGACCCCACGGTGCAGACCGGCGATGAAGTGAGTGTGGGTCAGATACTTGGCCGTGCAGGCAGCATTCCCAACGAATGCGCCGAGGAGACGCATATCCATCTGGAAGTACTGCAGGGTGAGCAGTACCTTGACCCGGCAAAGCTGCTGAACTGATGCAGTTCGCCGTATCCCCTGCGTATTTTTCAGTAAAATATTCCAAGCAGCAAAAAATCGGAAAGGCCGTTCTGGTCTTTCCGATTTTTCATTCTATAGGATCGATGCAGGCTCAGGCATTTTCCAGCTCAACCACCGGCCAGCCCAGAAGGCGGATGGCTTCGCGGTCGTGGGTAGCCAGCAAGACAGGCTTTTCTCCGCAGCGCTCCCGCAACAGCGCCGCAGCGGCGGCAAGGGTGTCCGGGTCCATGCCGGTGAAGGGTTCGTCCAATAGCAGGGTGTCGCTGGGTGCCCACAGGGCCCGCAACAGGGCGGTGCGCCGCTTCTGCCCGCCGGAAAGCCGTGCTGCAGGTAGAGTCAGCGCCGCATCATCCATGCCAAGCTGTTGAAAATCCGATTTAATTTGCTCTTTGTATTGTTTTTCACTGCCGGGCAGCACCAGCGTCACGTTCTGGAGCGCCGTCAGCTGCGGGCAGAGCCTGTCCTCCTGAAACACTGCCGCGGCCCGGCCCACGCCCCGCACCCGGCCTGCAGTGGGCGTGTCCAGCCCCATGAGGATGCGCAGCAGGGTGGTCTTGCCCCAGCCGCTGGGGGCCCACAGCACCGCCGGGCCGTCCACCGTGAGGCAGAGGTCCCGGAAGAGCGTTTTCTCCCCGAACTGTTTTGTCAGATGCTCGATGGTCAGCATTGCGGCACCTCCCCGGTCACAGCGCGGGTCACGCGGTCCAGAAGCAGCAGAAACAGCTTTTCAAACCCGGCGCTGAGCAGGATGATCACAAATGTCCATGCAAACAGCTCCCCGGTGGAAAGGGTGATCTTGGCCCGGTAGAGTGCATCGCCGATGCTGCCATTGGGCAGGCCGATCACCTCAGCGGCTACGCCGCTCTTCCAGCAGATGCCAAGGGCCACACTGCACCCCTGCCGGAAAGCCGGCAGCACCGCAGGCAGCCACACAGCCCGCAAGCGGCGGGCAAACGGCATGCGGAACACTTTTGCCATTTCCAGCAGCTGAGGGTCTGCGCTCCGGATGCCGGTGCGCACCGCGCCGTACAGCACCGGCAGCACCATCAGAAAGCTGATGAGCACCGAAAGCGATGCTCCCCGCACCCACACCAGCGCCAGAATGATGAAGCTTGCCACCGGCGTGGCCTTGACCAGCTGCAGCACCGGTGCCAGCAGCACCTCTGCCGCGTGCCACGCCTGCGCCGCCGCAGCCAGAAACACGCTGACTACCACGCCCAGCCCGAAGCCCAGCAGGATGCGTCCGGAGCTGAAACCCACCCGCTGCCAGAACTCTGCCTGCGGCAGAAGCTGCAAAAGGGTGCGCAGCGCCTGCACCGGCGAGACCAGAAACACCTCCTGTCCCACGGCCATGGCAGCGCACTGCCACACCGCCAGCCAGAAGGCCGCAGCGCCCAGCCGCTGAAAAAATTGTTTATGTCGCTTCATAAACTTACCTGCTCCTGATTACAAATAAATGCAGGACGGCAGGGTATTTCTTCAGCGAATGATCCGAGGATAGGACCCTGTTGCCATAAGGCAACAGGGCGGGAGCTGGAAGCCCCGAATTTCGCGGAGAAAGCGCCCTGATGGCCTGCCCAGTTCTACATTATACATTATAATACCATATCTCTTTCCAAACGCCAATGACCCGTGCATCATGATGCATAAGAGCTTATCATGCCTGTCATTACTTTTCTTCATGTTTTTCTTTCTTGACATGAAATCAATAAAACGATAAACTGAACTGTATGAATCTCTGTCATCTTTGATGCAAGAAAGAAATGAGGTGTCTGTCCTATGCAGAAGCTTTCCGGCAAAAATCTGCTTCTGGTCGGCTTTACACTGTTTTCCATGTTTTTTGGTGCAGGCAATCTGATCTTCCCGCCGCATCTGGGCGCACAGGCCGGTACCAGCCTCTGGCCTGCCTTTGCGGGCCTTGCCGTCAGCGCCGTCGGCCTGCCCATTGCGGGCGTGGTGGCTGTGGCACGGGCAGGCGGTCTGGACAGGCTTGCCGGCCGGGTGCATCCGGTGTTCGCCATGGTGTTCACAATTTTAGTGTATCTTTCCATCGGCCCGTGCCTTGCCATCCCCCGCACCGCCAGTACCTCCTTCCAGATGCTGGTGCCGCTGATAGGCGGCGGTACCGGGCTGCAGCTGGCCTACTCGGTGCTGTTTTTTGCAGCGGCCTTTCTGGTGGCGCTGCGGCCGGAAAAGCTTACCGACTGGCTGGGCCGCATCCTCTGCCCCTGCCTGATCGTGCTCATCGTGGTGCTGTTTGCCGGGTGTCTCATCCATCCGCTGGCGGCACACTACGGCACACCCAGCGCAGAGTACGCAGCCCTGCCCGCTGTGCAGGGCATCCTGTACGGCTACCAGACCATGGACACGCTGGCCGGGCTGAATTTTGGCGCGGTCATTGCCCTGAACATCCGCGCCCGGGGTGTCACAGAAAGCCGTGCCGTGGAAGGCGGCACCATCCGGGCCGGTTTTATTGCAGGCGGGCTGATGCTGGTGGTCTACGCCATGCTGGGCCACGCCGGGGCCGAGACCGGCACGGTGTATCCGGGCCTTGCCACCGGTGCCGAGGTGCTCACCGCTCTGGCACAGCAGCTGTTCGGCCGGGCGGGCCTTGTGCTCATTGCGGCCATTTTTGTGATCGCATGCTTCAACACCTGCGTGGGCCTGATCGCCTGCGTGGGGCAGTATTTTCATCAGCTGCTGCCCCGCATCCCCTACCCTGCCCTTGCCGCCTTTTTTGCTGTGGCCAGTATGCTGGTATCGAACCTCGGCCTTGCTGCCATCATCCGGCTGTCCACTCCGGTGCTGAACGCCATTTATCCCGCAGCCATCGTGCTGATCCTGCTTTCCTTTATGCCGGGCCTTGAAAAGCACCGGGCGGTGTATCCGCTGTGCATGGGCCTGACCGCCCTGCAGAGCATCGCCGCTGCGCTGCCGCTGGGGGCAGTATCTGCCGCCGCCAACGCTCTGCCGCTGGGCAGCATGGGCTTTGGCTGGGTACTGCCTGCGCTGGCCGGGCTTGCTGGCGGGCTGCTTTTAAACAAATCTGATCTGCAATAAAATAACCTGAAAGGCCCGGTTCCCATGTTACAGGGAGCCGGGCCTTTGCTATTTACTGCAGTTTTTTGCGTTTTTCGTAGTCGTTCAGGGCGGCAAGCGCTTCCTTTGCCATGGGCACCAAAGCTATCATGTTGAAAATAGTCATCAGGCCGATGCCCACGTCGCCCAGATCCCACACCACCGTGTAGGCCTGCATACCGCCGATCACCAGCATGGCCAACGCGATCAGCTTATACACGGTCTGGCTCCACCAGTTGTCGCCGCACAGATAGGCCACATTGCCGCGGGCATAGTACAAAACGCCCAGAAAGGTGGAAAAGCTGAACAGCGCCAGCGTGGCCGCAATGAACACGACACCAAAGCCGCCCAGATGGTACTGCAGGGCAGTCTGCAAAAGGTCCATGCCCGCAAGTCCTTCCGTGATCTCCTGCGGCACCAGCAGCATCAAAAAGGCCGTGCAGCTGCAGATCACCACCGTATCGATCAGCACGCCCAGTGCCTGCACAAAGCCCATCTTGACCGGGTCGTCGCACTCTGCGGCGGCAGCTGCACAGGGTGCCGAACCGCTGCCCGCTTCGTTGGAGAACAGGCCGCGCTTGACACCGTTCATCAGCACAGCACCAAAGCCGCCAGCCACGGCCTGCCGCAGACCGAACGCTTCCGCAAAGATGCGCCCGAACACCGCCGGGAGCTTGGGCAGGTTGAACAGCACGATGCCCACGGTGATGACAAAATAGCACACCGCCATGATGGGCACCATCACGTCCAGACTTTTCACGGTGGCATTCTTGCGCAGCACGATCACCGCCGCAATGGCCGTGAGCACCAGTGTGGTAGTAAGCGGCGGAATATGGAACGCATTTTCAAACGCGGAACTGACCGAGTTAGAGATTACCTGACTGATGCCGCACCAGCAGATGAGACCAGACACCGCAAACAGCGCCGCTACCACAGAGCGTTTGAGCTTTTTGCCGCGCCTGCGCTCCGCCAGCACATGCAGATAGTAGGCCGGTCCGCCGCGCCAGCCGCCGTACAGCGGGTCGGGCTGGCGGTATTTCTGGGCAAGGGTGGATTCGATAAAGGAGGTGGACGCACCCAGAATGGCAGTGACCCACATCCAGAACACCGCACCGGCACCGCCTGCAGAAACAGCGGCCACCACGCCCACCAGATTGCCCATGCCCACGCGGGTGGCGGTGGAAATGACCAGCGTCTGGAAGGAGGAAAGGCCGTCCCTGCCTTGCTTTTTCTCGCACACGGCGGCGATCATATCCCGGAACAGCCGCACCGGCAAAAGACGGGTGCGGCAGGTGAACCAGATGCCCGCCGTGAACAGCAGCACCACCATGAAGGAAATGCCGATGCCGCCGCCCAGCGGGATGGTGAACAGGTCGCCCCACAGCAGGCGATAGACGGATTCGATAAGATTTACCAGCAAGGCAGATTCCTCCTGTAGATCAATGGAATGAAGACGATAACTTCATTATAGTACAGTACAGAAGAATTGTAAATTCAAAAAAATTGATAGAAATAATCGATGGAACAGGATAACTTGACAAATCACATAGCTTCGATTATACTACAAACAGAAGGGGCGCTGACTGCAAAGGTCAGCTTTCCATCCCGTTAGTCAAAAAGATTGACCGCTCGAGTTGGGGAACTGTGAGGCGGTCAATCTTTTTTGTTATCATCGCTTTTCATCTGGGAAAACTTTGCCATGACCTCAACGGTCAGACGGATCACATCCACGACCAAGCTCAACAACGCGAGAATGAACGTGAGCAATGCGAGAGTCTCCAGCAGATTCATTCGATATCCCTCCCTTCGCCTTCAAGGCTCCGGGCAGGGTACTTTCAAAAAAGTTTCCTCCCGGACCTCTGCTTGTTCTATGTAGAAATAGAAAAACCAGCGATACGGGATAGAAAGCATGACCACCAATTTTACAATCAGCGCCTTATTGTTATTTTAACACAATCTTTTTGGAATTACAACACAAAAGCCGCCCGGCGGTCATACCGGGCGGCGGAGGAAGATGCGCGCTGCTGCGCGCAAAACAGAAGATTTTTACAGAATGTCGATGTACTCACCGGCCAGCGCCTTGTTCATGCTGCGCACGGCACAGAACTTGCCGCACATGCTGCAGGTGTCGCTGTGGTCGTCCTCCGGCAGGCGGGCATCGCGGATGGCCTTTGCGGTCTCCGGGTCCAGTGCGCAGGCGAACTGTGCATCCCAGTCCAGCACACGGCGGGCATCGCCCATCTTATCGTCGATGTCCCGGGCGTGGGGGATGCCCTTGGCGATATCGGCGGCGTGGGCAGCGATCTTGGAGGCCACGATGCCCTGCTTCACATCGTCCACATTGGGCAGAGCCAGATGCTCGGCGGGGGTCACATAGCACAGGAAAGCTGCACCGCTGGCTGCAGCCACAGCGCCGCCGATGGCAGCGGTGATGTGGTCGTAACCGGGGGCGATATCGGTGACGAGGGGTCCCAGCACATAGAAGGGTGCGCCCATGCAGATGCTCTTCTGCACCTCCATGTTGGCAGCCACCTGATTCAGGGGCACATGGCCGGGGCCTTCCACCATCACCTGCACGTTGTGTGCCCATGCGCGCTTGGTCAGCTCGCCCAGACGCACCAGCTCCTCGATCTGGCACACATCGGTGGCGTCAGCCAGACAGCCGGGACGGCAGGCATCGCCCAGCGAGATGGTCACATCGTGCTCGGCACAGATCTCGCAGATCTCGTCAAAGTGCTCGTAGAAGGGGTTCTCGTTGCCGGTCATGCTCATCCATGCAAACACCAGAGAGCCGCCGCGGCTGACAATGTTCATCTTGCGCTTGTGCTTGCGGATCTGCTCGATGGTCTTGCGGGTGATGCCGCAGTGCAGGGTGACAAAGTCCACACCGTCCTCTGCATGCAGGCGCACCACATCGATGAAGTCCTGTGCGGTCAGCTCAGCCAGATCGCGCTGGTAGTGGATGACCGAATCGTACACCGGCACGGTGCCGATCATCACCGGGCACTCGTGGGTCAGCTTCTGACGGAAGGGCTGGGTGTTGCCGTGGCTGGAAAGATCCATAATGGCTTCGGCACCCATGTTGACGGCGCTCATCACCTTCTGCATCTCCACGTTGTAGTCCTTGCAGTCGCGGGAGACACCAAGGTTCACGTTGATCTTGGTGCGCAGCATGGAGCCGACACCCTCGGGGTTCAAACACTCGTGGTGCTTGTTGGCCGGAATGGCTACCTTGCCCTCGGCCACCCACTGGCGGATCTCCTCGGTGGTGCGATACTCTTTTTTAGCCACGATCTCCATCTGCGGCGTGATGATGCCCTTGCGGGCAGCATCCATCTGAGTGGTATAAGTCTGCATACGCTCTGTTCCTCCAAATGACAGTTTATCTCTGAACAGCAGGGTGCTGGTCATACAAGGGTAGGGAAAGGCAGCCGTCATTCAGAAAAAACAGAACGTTCTGGATGCCGGCACCTGCGCAAAATACGCTTTTCATGTTGGTTTTCTCCATGAATTTTATAACGCGGCCCAAGGTGGTGTCCCCGGTTTGCCGCGGGATCGGTCAGATGATCTGCTCCGACAGGGCTTTCAACTCTTTGCACTCGGTCTCGATGTCGTCTGCTGCAAAGATGGCGCTCACAAGGGCCACGCCATCCACACCGGTGCCCTTGAGCTGCAGGATGTTCTCCTTGTGGATGCCGCCAATGGCCACCACCGGGATGTCCACGGCATCACAGATGGCCTTCAGGGTCTCGTGGGGCAGAACGTCCACATCGGTCTTGGTGTGGGTGGCAAAGGCTGCGCCCACGCCAAGGCAGTCTGCGCCGTGCTTGACGGCTTCCCGTGCTTCCTCCACACTGTGGACGGAAACGCCGATCATCATACCGTCGCCCACACGGGCGCGCACCTGCGCTGCGGCCATATCCTCCTGCCCCACGTGCACACCCTCGGCGTGGCAGCGGATGGCAATGTCCACATTGTCGTTCACAAAGAACGGCACGCCGTAGCGCTGGCACAGAGCATGGATCTCCACAGCCTCTTTCAGAAAAGCTTCGTCGTCCAGCTCTTTTTCACGCAGCTGCACACAGGTGACACCGCCCTTCAGGGCGCTCTCCACCTGTTCATAGAGGGTCTGCTTTCCCACCCATGCGCGGTCGGTGACGGCATACAGAAGCATGTTCTGCTTATCGCACTTCATAGTTTGCTCCTTCTTCCAGCTGATCCGGGGTCATATTGTAAATGGCATCGATGATATAATTGCGGTAGGTGGAGTTGCCGTCCAGCGGGGTCAGGCGTTTGTGGGCGGTCTCGCCCGCAAGGCCCATGGCGCACACTGCGGCTGCAGCAGCTTCCAGCGGATGGCCGGGGTTGGCGGTAACGAAAGCCGCCGTCAAGGCCGAAAGCTGGCAGCCCGTACCGGTGATGCTGCTCATCATGGCATTGCCGTTGCGGATGCAGTAGGCTTTTTCGGCATCGGCCACGATGTCGATGGCACCGGTAATGGCAATAACGGCACCCGTCTGGGCTGCAAAGGCCTTGGCAAAGGCCACGGCACTGTCCAGATTGGCCTCAGTAACTTTATCGGCCACATCGGCATCCACGCCCTTGGTGGTTCCCGCGCCGGAGGCCAGCGTTTTGATCTCCGAGATGTTGCCGCGGATCACGGTGAACTTTACGTCCCTGAGCAGGCGGAAAGCCGTGTCGGTGCGCAGGCGGGATGCACCCGCACCCACCGGGTCCAGCACCACAGGATGGCCCAGCTGGTTTGCCTTTTTGCCCGCCAGCAGCATGCTGGTGATGGTGCGGCTGTTCAGGGTGCCGATGTTGATGTTCAGACCGCCGCAGATGGTGGTGATATCCTCCACCTCGGCGGCATCGTCGGCCATGATGGGCGAAGCACCGCAGGCCAGCACCATGTTGGCGCAGTCGTTCACGGTGACGTAGTTGGTAATGTTATGGATGAGCGGGCAGGTGCGGCGCAGGTTCTCGAATTCTGTTTTGAACATTCGGGTGCCCCTCCGTCAGGAAAGACTGTTCTGCATGGAGCGCAGAGCGCCGGAGCGCTGCAGGCTGTACACCAGCACGCCCGCAATGATGGAACCCACTGCAGTGGAGATGAGGAACGGCACGATGTAGGCATAGAACGCGATGTCGCCGGCGCTCTTGCCCATGAGGAAGATGGCCACCGGGTAAGCGCACAGGCCGCCCAGAATGCTGGTGCCGAACACCTCGCCCACCATGGTGGCAAGGATGTTTTTGGTCTTATGGTACACAAGGCCGCACAGCAGTGCGCCGAACATGCTGCCGGGGAAGGCCATCAGGCTGCCCAGACCCAGCAGATTGCGCAGCAGCGAAGCCACAAAGGCCACGCCCACGCCCCACCACGGGCCAAGCAGCACCGCGCAGGTCACATTGACCATGTGCTGGATGGGTGCACATTTGCTGCCGAACATGGGGAAGCTGAATACGCTGCCCACCACGCACAGAGCGCACAGCATGCCGGCCAGCGCCAGCTTTTTCACAGAGAGTTTTTTCATAAGGCAAGGCTCCTTTCCAAACCTGCGGAAGCAGCAAAAACCATACAGCGCCTCCGCAAACAGCCCGCACCCGGTGCCAGACCCGGCGCAGGAACTATAAGAAGCGGTCGAGACTTTCTGGTCTCCTCTCACGCCGGAACACGGCTTCCCATCGCTGACGGTCACAAAGCTCAGGGCGCTCCCCCTCAGCCCGCTGCGGCACTTCCGCAGAAAAGTACAAGGCATCCTCCTTAATGGTAATCGGTACACAACAAAAAAAACAGGAGACACCTTCCGCGGTGCCTCCTGCAAAAAATCATCCATTCTGACTTCCTACGGCGGCATTATCCGCATCAGGTAAAAGGGTCGAAGTTTAGGTACTTCCTCTCAGCCTGCTTCACAAGCTCCCCTGTATTTGATTGTGACTGTATTTTACACCCTTTGCGCACAAATTGCAAGAGGGGGCAAAGGCGCGCACAGCGGTGCAAAACGTTTTTCACGCAGTTTTTGGGGCGTTTCACGCAGGTTTTATTGAAAAAGAAGGTGAAATATGGTATTTTCAAGGCGGACGCATACCCCCCCCCCGTAAGCAAAAAGGAGGAATTCCATATGAAGCAGACGACCCTGACCCAAAGGCTGCTTTCGGCCCTCGTGGCGCTGTGCATGGTGCTGAGCGTGTGCGCACCCGCCTTTGCGGATGTGACCGACCCTGATATGGCCAAGGCCGCACAGTGGTGCACCGAGCAGGGCACCATGGGTGCCAAGGGCGACCGCTTTGAACCCGAAGGCTGGACCCCGAAGTTCAAGGTGATCGAAGTGTGGAACAAGGCGTTCCCCGCAGCCTGATGCCGGCAGTGTGGATGCCGTGCTCAGTTCGGACCTTTTCCGTGAAAATGGGGCTGTTGCAAAATAGCTCTCTGAAAAAATCATGAACAAAACCCGGAACCTTTTCTCGGCCAAAACGGCTCAAAAAGGGTTCCGGGTTTTTGATGTTATGCTGTTTCCGCCTTATCCGTTCCACCCTCTGGCAGAGGGGTCCAGCATTTCGGTGGCAGAGTAAATGAGGGCGTTGCAGATGGCTGCAGCCACATTGCTGCCGCCTTTGCGGCCCATGGCGGCGATGGCAGGCACGCCGTATCGCTCGCAGGCGGCAAACAGTACTTCCTTGCTTTCCACCACATTCACAAACCCCACCGGCACGCCAATGACCAGTGCAGGCCGCAGACCGGCTTCCATTTCCTCCGCAATGGTCAAAAGGGCCGTGGGCGCATTGCCAATGGCCAGAATGGCCCCCGGGTGCTCCCGGGCAGCGCGGTGCATGGCGGCAACGGCACGGGTGGTGCCCGCCTGCTTTGCGGCTTCGGCCACAGCGGGGTCTGCCATGTAGCAGATGGCTTCACCGTTCAGTTTTTTCAGGCCCGGCTTTGTGATGCCCGCCAGCGCCATATTAGTGTCGGTAACGATGAAAGCACCCGCGTGCAGGGCCTTGACTGCGGCTTCCACCGCGCCGGGTGTAAAGCGCAGATTTTTGGCATAGTCGAAATCCGCGGTGGTGTGGATGACCCGCTTGACCACCGCAGCCGTCTCCGGCGGCGGGGTCAGGCCCAGCTCGTCCAGTTCCCTTGTGATAATGGAGATGCTCGTCCGTTCAATGTCGGCGGGCAGATGATGCTGCGGTGTCATGTGTTGTCTCCTTTTTGCATTCCCATAGCGGCATAGATGGCGGGCATATCCAGTGCCGCACGCACACCATCGGCAAGCAGATCAAGCTGCTGCTGACGGTACTGCTCCATGGGGATAAGCTCGGCCCCGGCCGGATCGATGCCCTTCCGTTTGCACAAAAATGCGGTCAGTTTTTCGGTCAGTTCGCCGGTGTCGAACAGGCCGTGCAGGTAGGTACCGAATACACCGTCCTGCACACAGCCCTCCGGCGTGCCGTCTGCAAGGATGCAGAACGCACTGCCCCGCACCTCGGTGCGGCCTGCGTGGATCTCGTAGCCCGTCAGCTTTGCGCCTGCAAAGGGTTCTGTGGTCACACAGGCTGCGGTCTGGGTCAGGTGCTTTTCGGTGCCGAACACCGTCGTGGTGGGCAGCAGGCCAAGGCCCCGCAGGGTGCAGGGGGTGCCGCTCTCCTCCCCTGCCGGGTCGCAGAGCTGTTCGCCCAGCATCTGGTAGCCGCCGCACACGCCCAGCACCGGCGTACCGGCTGCCGAAAGCCTGAGCACCGCCGCTTCCAGTCCGCTTTCCCGCAGCCAGCGCAGGTCGTCCATGGTGTTCTTGGTACCGGGCAGGATGACGAGATCCGGTGCACCCAGCTGGCGGGTGCGCTGCACATACCGCACGCCCAGCAGCGGGTGCTGTTCCAGCGGGATAAAGTCGGTGAAGTTGGACACATGCGGCAGGCGCAGGATGGCGATATCCAGCGGCTTGACCGCAGCTTTTGTGTCCAGCCGGTCGGAGAGGGAGTCCTCGTCCTCGATCTCCACCCGCAGGTACGGCACTACGCCCAGCACGGGCAGCTGCGTTTTTTCTTCCAGCATGGCAAGGCCGGGCCGCAGGATCTCCACATCGCCCCGGAACTTGTTGATGATGAGCCCCCTGATGCGGGCACGCTCGTCGGCTTCCAGCAGCTCCACAGTGCCGTACAGCTGCGCGAATACGCCGCCCCGGTCGATATCGCCCGCCAGCAGCACCGGCGCATCCACCAGCTTTGCAAGGCCCATGTTCACGATATCGTCGGCTTTCAGGTTGATCTCTGCCGGGCTGCCCGCGCCTTCGATCACGATGATGTCGTTCTCGGCGGCAAGGCTGTTGTAGGCTTCCAGAATGTCCGGGATAAGGCTGCGCTTCATTTTAAAGTAGGCGGCGGCAGGCATCTGGCCCCGGGCCTTGCCGTTCACGATCACCTGACTGCCCACATCGCTGCTGGGCTTGAGCAGGATGGGGTTCATGCGCACATCCGGCTCCACGCCTGCAGCCTGTGCCTGCACCACCTGCGCACGGCCCATCTCTGCACCGTTGCGAGTGACAAAGCTGTTCAGGGCCATGTTCTGGCTTTTGAAAGGGGCCACGCGGTAGCCATCCTGTGCAAAGATGCGGCACAGCGCCGCGCACAGCAGGCTTTTGCCCGCACCGCTCATGGTGCCCTGCACCATAATGCATTTTGCCTTGCTCATTGTGCCACCTCCGGCAGGGTTTCGGCCAGCAGTGCAAGCAGCTGCCGGTTCTCGTTTTCTGTGCGCACGGCGGTGCGGTACCAGCTGGCATCAAGGCCCGGATAATTGCCGCAGCTGCGCAGTACCGCACCCTTGCGGCGCAGCGCTTCGCCCAGCGCTTCCGGCGCGCGGAACAGCAGATAGTTAGCCCGGCCCTCGATCACCCGCAGGCCCAGCGCCCGCAGGCCGTCTGCCAGCACAGGCCGCTGTGCTTCGATCAATGCACGCACCTTCGCCACATATTCCGTCTCGTCCAGCGCAGCGATGCCCGCCGCCTGTGCCAGACTGGAAACCGCCCACGGCTGGCCCGCTGCCCGCATCCGGGCAAGCAGCTCTGTATCAGAGCACAGGCAATAGCCCAGACGCACGCCTGCCATGCCGTAAAGCTTGGTGAAGGCTTTTAAAATAATCAGTTTTTTGCTGTTTTTCAGCAGATGCTTTGCCGAAAGGCCTTCGCCCTCCGGCAGAAAATCCAGAAAGCATTCGTCCACGGCCAGCACCGCACCCACGGCTTCGCATCTGCGTAGCAGCGCTTCCACAAGGGCAGGCTCTGCCAGCTGGCCGGTGGGGTTGTTGGGCTGACAGAGGAACACCATATTTGTACCCGGGTGCACCGCGTTCAGGAGATCTTTCGTCACCGCAAAATCGTTTTCTTCCCGCAAAAAATGCCGTTCCACCGTGCAGCCTGCCGTTTCAAGGGCGGTGGCATACTCGGCAAAAGTGGGGGCCGTTACCAGTGCAGTGCGGGGCTTTGCAGCCAGCGCCAGTCGGAAGATGAGGTCTGCCGCGCCGTTGCCGCACAGCAGCCATTCGGCGGGCACTCCCTCAGCCACCGCCAGTTTTTCAAGCAGGGCCCGGCACAGCGGGTCGGGGTAGCGGTCGGCCGTGGCAAGCGCTGCCGTAATGGCCTTTGCCACCCCTTCCGGCAGCCCCAGCGGACTGACATTGGCCGAAAAATCCAGCGGGTCGCGGCCAAACTCGGCGCGGTAGCCCGCCCAGTCGCCGCCATGGGTCAATTGTTTCATGCAAGGAACCCCCGTATCGCTGCACCCCATGCCAGCGCAAAGCCGCTTGCCACATACATCATGCGGTTGGCGCGCAGGATGTCCTGCGGCTCAATGGGGCGCAGGGCATCACCGATGGTAGGCTTGGGGTAATATTCGCCAAAATAGTAAGCCGGGCCGGCCAGCTGCACGCCCAGTGCACCGGCGCAGGCGCTTTCGGTCTGGGCGCTGTTGGGGCTGGCGTGGTTGCGCCGGTCCCGCCGCCAGATGCGCCATGCACCTTTGGCATCGTTGCCGGTAAAGGCCGCAGCGGCCACCCACAAAAGAGCGGCAAGGCGGCTGGGGATGTAGTTGGCCACATCGTCCAGCTTCGCGGCTGCGCGGCCAAAATAAAGGTACTTTTCGTTCTTGTAGCCCAGCATGCTGTCCATGGTGTTGATGGCCTTGTAGGTCAGCGCCAGCGGTGCCCCGCCGATGAGCATATACAGCAGCGGCGCAATGACGCCGTCGCTGGCATTTTCGGCCACCGTTTCCACCGCAGCTTTGGTCACACCCTCTGCGGTCAGGTTCTGGGTGTCGCGGCCCACGATGCGGCTCACGGCTTTGCGAGCGGCGGGCAGGTCGTTTTTAATAAGCTGAGCGTACACATTCCTGCTCTCCTGCGCAAGGCCCCTTGCCGCCAGCGCCTGCCCGCACCAGAACATCTGCACCGCAAGGCCCAGCCACGGGCTGAGCTTTGCCGCCGCCAGACACACAAGGCTCGTGACCAGAAAGGTGCCCACCGGCAGGCAGAACGCCGTCACAGCACCGCCCAACAGCTCGCCCTGCGGGGTGCCGGGCAGGCGGGCGCGCAGGAACTTTTCCAGCCGGGAAATGCATCTGCCCATGAGCACCACCGGGTGCGGCAGCCACGCCGGGTCGCCGAAGAGGGCGTCCAGCACAAAACCGCCGACAACTGCCTGAAGGATCATGCCCTGCTCTCCTTTGTGTACTGGACGGTCTTCACGAGATACAGCAGATGCTTTTCCGTCCAGTCCTTTGCATCCAGCACAAAGCCGCCCGCGTTAGGTCCGCACCATGCGTAATAGTCCCTGTGGGGGACGGCAAACCGCTCCATGGCGGCCATCTGGGTGCCGCCGTGGGCCAGAATGACCAGCCGCTCTTCGCCTGCGGCAAGAGCTTTATCGATCAGCTCTGCCACAGTGCGGCAGATGCGGTCTGAAAAATCCGTCTTGCGCTCTCCGTCCGGGCAGGGGCTTTCGCAGTTGGCCTTCACCCATGCCTGATACTCGGGGTCCTTTTCCATCTCGATGAAATTGCGGCCCTCAAAGCTGCCAAAGCACATCTCTTTCAGGCCGTCCACCGGCACAAGCTTCGCCTCCGGGAACAGGATGCGCGCCGTCTGGCTGGTGCGCTGCAAGGTGGAAACATAGACCACATCGGGGTCAAAATCTGCCCGGCGCAGCTGGGCAGCGCCTTCGGGTGAGAGCGGGATGTCGCGCTGGCCCTGATAACGCTTCTGGGCGTTGTATTCCGTCTGGCCATGACGCAGAAGATAGATCAGCATTGAGACAATTCTCCTTTCAAAACCGTTGGGATGCCGCAGAACATCTGCACCACGCACTCTGCCCGTGCGGCCAGCAGGCAGGCAAGCCTGCCCGCCGCCTCGCGGTCTGCGCGCTGTTTGACATCCATCGGCACAACACCGCCGCCTACCTCGGTGGCGATGAGGATATCGTATTCATGGGCAAGCTTGTCTGCCAAGGCAGGCAGGTCGGCGGCATCGGCAGCCAATACCTGCACGTCCGAAAGACGCTTGCCAGGAAGTGTTTGCGCAAAGGTGCGCTTGCCGCTGTAGAGCGGCCCGGTAATAAAGATCATAGCAGCCCTCCCCACTGGCAGGCACACAGCGCCGCCAGCATCCAGAGCTCGGCCTTTTGCAAAAACCACCCGGCAAGGTCGCCGGTGATGCCGCCGAACTGTTTCCGGCTCACGGCATGGTAGCGCCAGAGCACCGCCAGCGCTGCCAGCACCAGCGCCCAGCCGCCCAGCGCCGCCATACCCACGCACAGCACTGCGGCCAGCACCGCCAGCACCCGGCGCACCACAGTTTTGTCTGCTGCAGTGGCAAAGGTGTGTGCAAGACCGGTGTTTTTTGCCATGGGGAACGATGCCACCGCAAGGCCCGAAAGCGCCCGTTCCAGCACCAGTGCCAGAACCCACAGCACACCCACGCGGGGTGTAAAACTCACACAGGTGCACAGGGCAAAATAGGCCAGAAAATAGCTGCACAGCCGGATGACCGCAAAGGCACCGCAATGGGGGTCTTTTAATATTTCCAGCTTCTTTTCTCGGTCGCCGTAGCTGGAAAGGGCATCGCAGGTGTCGGCATAGCCGTCCAGATGGATGCCGCCGGTGATCCATACCGGGATCAGCGCAAAGCCTGCCGCCTTGGCAAGGCCCGGCAGGGGCAGCGCGCCACACACACACCACGCCGCACCAATAACGACACCAATGAGCGGGAAGGCGCACATGGCGTAGCGCATATTCTTTTCGTTCCATTCGAACTGCGGCACCGGGATGGCCGAAAACATGGCAAAGGCCACCGCAATGGTCTGCAAAACGATCATTTTTCCACTCCTTTATAGTACACGGGGATGCCGCATACCACCCGCACCACCGCATCTGCCCGGGCGGCAAAGGCATTGTTTACCTGCGCCAGTGCCAGCAGATAGCGGCCTGTGTCACCGGCATAGTCGGCCCCGCCGCTGAACACCTCGTTGGAAACAACGATGAGGTTTTCGCACTGGGCTGCAAGGCTTTCCAGCCCGTGCAGGATGGCTTTGGCCGCGTTTTCCCCTGCTCCCGCCGGGTCGTACAGCTCGTTGGCCGCAAGGTTGCCCAGGTCTTCCAGCAAGGCGGTGCCCCGCGCAGGCAGGCGCATATTGTCCAGATGCAAGGGACACTCCACCGTTTCAAACTGCTTTGCGGCCCGCATTTTGCGGTGTTTTTCCACCCGGGCGGCACACTCGGCATCCCACACCTGCATGGTGGCAAGATAGTAGCGGGGGCCGGTGGTTTTCAGCACAAGGCTCTCGGCATATTCACTTTTGCCGCTGGCCGCGCCGCCCAGAACCAGCGTCAACATTGGGGCGTATACGGCGCAATGCCGCCCTCCGCAAAGGAGTAGCACCCGCCGTATACGGCCAGCGCCATATCCCACAGCGGGATGCTGGCCACCGCGCCGGTGCCCTCGCCCAGATGCAGCCCCGCCGTAATGATGGGTGCCTTGCCCAGTGCTTCCAGCACGATGCGCGCGGCAGGCTCTGCCGAGCAGTGGCTTGCAAACACAGCCTTTGCCGCCGCCGGACACAGCCGCACGGCGCACAGCGCGGCCACCCCGCTGATAAAGCCATCTGCCAGCACCGGCACACCGGCCAGTGCACCGCCCAGAAACACACCGCACAGGCCCGCGATATCAAAGCCGCCAAGCTTTGCAAGAACATCCAATGTGTCTTCCGGGTCCGGCTCATTGCAAAGGATGCCGCGGCAGATGGCATCCACCTTGCGGGCAAGCCCTTCGTCCGAGAGGCCCGCACCGCGCCCGGTCATAAGCTCCACGGGCTGGCCCAGCAGCACTGCCGCCACCGCGCTGGAGGTGGTGGTATTGCCAATGCCCATTTCACCGGTGGCGATGAGCCTGTAGCCATCCTCTGCCAGTTCCCGGGCAAGGGCAATGCCCTCCCCAACGGCCTGCACGGCCTCGGCCCGGCTCATGGCAGGGCCTTGGGTAAAATCCGCCGTGCCTGCGGCAATGCGGCAGCTGCGCACGCCGGGCACCGGTTCGCCTGCCATGCCCATATCCACGGGCAGAACATCGCAGTGGGCCGTGCGGGCCATCTGGCACACACTGGTGCGCCGCATGGCAAGGTTTTCGGCCACGGCACGGGTCACTTCCTGCCCGGTCTGGCTCACGCCCTGCGCCACCACGCCGTTATCCGCGCAGAGCACCACCACCACCCGGCGGGAAAGATCAAGCTCCGCACTGCCGGTAAGGGCGGCGGCATCCTCCAGCATGGTCTCCAGCCGGCCCAACCCGCCCAGAGGCTTTGCAAGGTTGCCCCAGTGGGCGTGTGCCGCCGCGCGGGCAGCTTCGTTGGCAGGGGTGATACCCGCCAAAAGTGCATTCAGTTCCGTTTCGGTCATTTAGGTCATCCTTTTGTTTTGCTGTATCGTTCTGCCGCGCGCACAAAGCGGCCCGGCAGGGGCGTGCCCGCCCAGTATAAATGCGGGAACCCCGCATAGAAATTCTCGTTTGCAAAGCCGCATTCCCACTGCATTTTTTCGTTTTTGCAGGCAGTAAATGCAGTGCCGTTTGCGGTGGAATCCCAGTGGTGGAATTCGTGGATGGGCAGCGTTTCTCCGGCGCAGAAGAGCATGCTGTCCGCCTTGGCAGTCATTTCGGCATAGCCAAAGCGCACCAGCCTTCCCACCCGGATGCCATCGCCCGGCAGAACATCTGCCATGGGCCACGCCTTACCGTCGGCATCCTCAAGGCTCCGGCCCAGATACAAAAAGCCGCCGCATTCGGCCGTTGTGGGCAGGCCCGCCTGCACGGCCTGCCGGATGGAAGCCAGCATGGTTTTGTTTTCACTCAGAGTTTTGGCGTACAGCTCCGGGTAGCCGCCGGGCAGATACAGCCCACCTATATTTTCCGGCAAAACCGCATCCTGTACCGGGCTGAAAAGCACAAGCTCCGCCCCGGCATCCCGCAGTGCGTCCAGCGTTTCGGCATAGGTAAAGCAGAACGCCTCGTCCTTTGCCACCGCAATGCGGACGGATGTGGGTGCAGCTGCTCCCGGCAAAGCTTCCGGCGCAGGCTTTTCGGTCAGCACGGCAAGGCGCTGCCAATCCAGCACCAGTGCATCGGCCAGCAGGGCGATCTTTTCCTGCAGGTCGGCAATTTCATCTGCAGTCTTCAGGCCGAGGTGTCGGCTTTCTACCGCTGCCTGCGGCAAATGGGGCAGATAACCCAGCACCGGCAGGCCGGTCTCCCTTTCCAGCAGGGCCTTGAGCATTTTATACAGCTTTTCGGAACAATCATTGAGCAGGATGCCCGAAACATGGCTGTTTTTGCGGAAGTTCACAAGGCCCTGAATTTGCGCGGCCAGCGTCACGCTGGCACCCTTGGGCTGTACCACCAGCAGCACCGGTAGGCCCAGCGTATCCGCCAGTTCCCAAGCGCTGGCACGGGTGGTCAGGCCCTGACCATCATAAAAGCCCATAGCGCCCTCGCACACGGCGGCACCATGCCCGGCGGCATAGCGGGCAAAAATGGCCCGCACCATATCCCTGTTGGAAAGAAACAGATCCAGATTGTGGCTGTCCACCTGCAGAGCCGAGCGGTGGAACATGGGGTCGATGTAGTCCGGCCCGCTTTTGAACGCACAGGGGTCGGCCCCGCGCTTTTTCAGCGCCGCCAGCACTGCACAGGCAACAGTGGTCTTGCCGCTGCCGGAAGAAGGCGCGGCGATGAGGAATTGCATCATTTGCGTGTACCCGTAATGAGGAAGATGGGGTTATTGGCCATGAGCAGGTGCAGTCGGCCCGCCGGTTTTGTGCGGCTGACGGCGATCTGCGTTACCTCTGCGGTCAGGCCCCGGGCCGTGAGGGCGGCAATGGCAGCGCCCAGCGTTTCCAGCGCAATGGCCGAAATGCAGATGCGTGCGTTCGGATTCTTGCCGAGCACTTCATCCAGCACGGCTTCCATGCCGCCCTTGGTGCCGCCGATGAACACGGCATCCGGCGCAGGCAGGTCTGCCAGCACATCCGGTGCGCGGCCCTCGATGAGGATGAGGTTGTAAGTTTGGAACTTTGCCCGGTTTTTACGGATCAGTTCACAGGCATCCGGTTCACACTCCACGGCGTAAACGCGGCCTTTGGGTGCCGCCAGCGCAAGCTCCACGCTCACACTGCCGGTGCCTGCGCCCACATCCCACAGAGTGTCGGTGGGCATTACCGCCAGCTTTGCCAGCGCAGCAGCGCGCACCTCCTGCTTGGTCATGGGCACCTCGCTCCGGATGAAGCTTTCGTCCGGGAAGCCCGGCGCACGCAGCTGCGGCAGATCAAAGTTTTCCACCAGAAGCACGCTGAGTTGTGCAAAGCTCTGCCCCGCCAGCTCTGCAGCAGAGCCGTAGCGGATGGCTTCCGCCTCGGTGCCAAGGTTTTCGCCCACCACGCCGTGGGCTTCGCCCATACCGGCATCGGTCAGCTTCTGGCACAGAGAGGCGGGCGTTTCAGTGCCGCCGGTGAGGAAGAACACCGAACGGTTCATCATGCACTCGGCCACCGGGTCGCAGGCGCAGCCATGGGCCGAGACCAGCCTCCAGTCCTGCCACGGTCGGCCCAGCGCCGCTGAAAGCAGCTGGATGCTGGAAACGCCCGGATACACCCGCGCGGGGATGCCCAGCGCCCGCAGCGGCGTGAGCAGACCGGACGCACCGGAGTAAAATCCGGTATCGCCGCTGTAAAGCACGGCAGCATCCTGCCCGGGGTTTTGTGCCAGTGTTTCCAGAATGTCAGCGGGCTGGTAGAGCGCGAACTGCCGGGCCATGCAGTCTGCAGGCAGGCCCGCCAGCAGCCGCTTTGCACCGAACACAAGGCCCGCGCTGCGCACAGCCTGCTGTGCCTGCTCCGAAAGGGCTTCCCATTTTCCGCTGCCCATGCCGATCAGTGTGACCATTGCAAAATCTCCTTGCAATACGCTAAAATTTGTGTTTCCGTCTCGCCAGTTTCCGGCGGGCGGCGCAGCACCACCAGCTGTGCACCGGTATCGGCAGCGGCCTGCACCTTCTCGGCAAAGCCGCCCGCTGCGCCGCCGTCCTTGGTGACGAGGTACCGGATCTGGAACTGTGTTATCAACGCCTTATTCAGCGCCAGACTGAACGGCCCCTGCATGGCAATGATGTTCCGGTGCGGGACATTGGCCGCTTCACAGGCGGCAATGCCCTCCGGCGTGGGCAGGACGCGCGGGTAAAGCCGCGCCGGTTCCAGCCCGGCAAACACAGCCAGCTCCTTGGCACCGGTGGCAAGCAGGATATTGCCCTCTGTCCCGGCCAGATATTCTGCAGCCTGCGCTGCTGTTTCAAACACCGCACAGCCGGGCGGCAAGGGGCTTTGCGCACGCAGCAGGCGGCGGTATTCCACGCTTGCCTGCACCGCTGCAGCACGGATGTTCCTGGTGGCATCCACTGCATAAGGGTGGGTGGCATCCACGCAGAGATCAGCTCCCGCCAGCAATGCCGCCATGGCATCCGGCTGCAGCCGCCCGGCGTGCACCGTGATGCCCGCCATTTCGCCCTGCTCCTCGGCACCCAGCGGCGTTGCCACGCACACCGTTACCGCAACGCCAAGCTCTGCCAGCTTTTTGGAAAAGCGGCGGCCCTCGGTGGTGCCGCTGAACACGACCGCCTTCACTTACGGTACCCCCGCGGCGTGACCATCCGGCCCGAAAGGGCGCGGGTATTGCTGTTGCCGATGTACACGGTGGTGAACATATCCACCGGCGTGTTTTCCAGCTCGGCCAGCGTCAGCACCCGGGCGCTCTGGCCCTCGCGGCCAATGTTGCGCACAAGGCCGCAGACGGTATCATCCGCCTTGCCGTTTGCGCGCAGGATGCGCACTGCCTTTTGCAGGTAGTCCGGCCTGCCCTTGGAGGAAGGATTATAGAGTGCAACACAGAAATCTCCCTGCGCTGCGCAGGCCAGCCGCTTTTCGATGACCTCCCACGGGGTAAGCCGGTCGGAAAGGGAGATCACGCAGAAATCGTGGGCCAGCGGCGCGCCCAGCACAGCCCCGCCGCTGAGGGCGGCCGTAAGGCCGGGCACCACTTCTACGGCAACGTCCGGGTAATCCTGCGCCAGTTCCAGCACAGGGCTGGCCATGCCGTAAACGCCTGCGTCGCCGCTGCACACCATCACCACGCGCCTGCCGGTATCCGCCTTTTCCAGCGCCCAGCGGCAGCGGTCGATCTCCTTGGTCATGCCGGTGGAATAATATTCCTCACATGGGAACTCCGGCTCGATCAGATCAAGATAAAGTTTATAGCCGCAGATGGCATCTGCGTGTTCCAGAACGTTCTGGGCTTCCTGCGTCAGGTAGTAAACATCTCCGGGGCCAATGCCCACCACGTAGACTACCTTTTCCGGTTCGTCGATTTCAAATTTCATCGGATCAAACATTCTGCCACCTCCAGTCCGGGGCATAGGGCCGCACGGCCAGCGCAAAGGTCACGCCGGTATGGGCATATTTGTGAAAAACGAGTGTCCCGTCTGCGGCCAGCACTGCCGACCGTTCACAGACATTGTCCACGCCGGTAACGCTCTGCACAAAGGCCGAAGGCGTAAAGCTGCCGGGGGCGGCACGCAGCTGTTCCGCTGTGAAAAACTGCACCGGCCAGCTGTGGCTCTTACAGAAGGTCAGCAGGCCCGCCTCGTTTTGTTTTAAGTCGATGCTTGCCGCCGCCGTGATGCATTGCGGCGCAAGGCGGTTCTGGGCACAGAAAGCTGCAAAGGCTTCGGCCAGCGTTTCGGTGCTGGTGCCGCGTTTGCAGCCCACGCCCAGCACGCCGATGCGCGGCACCAGATGCAGCGCATCCCCCGCCGGGCAGAGGGTGAGGGCAAAATCCGGGGCATCTCCCGCCGTGATCCCATCAGGCGGTGCACCAGCAATGGGCCAGTCGGATGCAAACTGCACCGTTTTGCCCGCCAGCAGTGCACCGCTGACAAGCTTGATGCGCTCCGGCTCCAGCACGGTGCAGTTCTGGTGCTTTGCCCACTCGTCCACCGCAAACACACCGTTTGCGTCGGTGGCTGTGGTGATCACCGGCACCGCACCGCACACAGCGGCAAGCGCCCGGGCAAGGTCGTTGGCACCGCCCAGGTGGCCTGAGAGGATGGGCACGGCAAAGCGGCCGCACTCGTCCAGCACCACAACGGCAGGGTCCTGCGCCTTGCTTTGGCAGTGGGGCGCAATGGCCCGCACCGCAATGCCCACAGCACCTACAAAAACAAGGGCATCGCTCCCGGCAAACTGGCGGGCCGTCCAATCGGCAAGGTGCACCTGCCCGGCTTCATGGCCGCAGCGGGCCACGCTGCCGGGATATGCCGCCGCCAGTTTTTGGGCCAGTGCAAGGCCCTTTGCCGTAAAGGCCAGATAGGCGCGGGTCACTGGTCTGTCCCCTTGCGGAACTCGGTGGTAAAGGCCGGGTCGTAGAGCTTGCTGCGCTCATAATTCCGCCCCAGAAAGCCGCCTGCCACAATGAGCGCCGTTTTGGTGATGCCCGCTGCATGAACGCTTTCCGCCAGCGTACCTACGGTGCAGCGCACCGTTTTTTCCTCCGGCCATGTGGCCTTATACACCACCGCTGCCGGGGTATCCGGCGTATAGGCACCGCCTTCCAGAAGCGCCTGCTGTACTTTGTCCACAAGGCCGATGGATAGGAAAATGACCATCGTTGCCCCGTGGGCGGCAAGGCTTGCCAGCTTTTCTTTTTCCGGCACCGGGGTGCGGCCCTCCATGCGGGTGATGATGACGGTCTGGCTGACGGTGGGCAGGGTGTACTCGGCGTTCAGTGCCGCCGCTGCGCCGCAGAAGCTGGACACACCGGGGGTATCATCGTAGGGAATGCCCTCGGCGTCCAGCACGTCCATCTGCTCCCGGATGGCACCGTAAAGGCAGGGGTCGCCGGTGTGCAGGCGCACGGTGATCTTACCCGCAGCTTCCATCTGCCGCATCACATCCAGCACCTGCTCCAGCGTCATTTCAGCGCTGTTATAAATGGCGCAATCTGCCTTTGCAAGGCCCAGCAGGGCCGGGTTCACCAGACTGCCCGCATAGATGATGCAGTCGGCTTTCTGAAGCAGGGCCGCGCCCCGCCGGGTGATGAGGTCCGGTGCGCCGGGGCCTGCACCAACAAAATGTACCATAACGTTACTCCTTTACCAAAACGGTGGCAAAATAACCGGCCTGTTCCTGCGGCCGCTCAAGGGAAAGATCCGGGTAGACCCGCTCGTCCGGCAGACCGCAGTTGCACACAAGTGCGCTTTTTTTCAGCTTATCTGCCTGCTGCAGGGTATCCAATAAGACAGGCAATTGCCTGCCGGCTTTCATCAATACCTTGGTGCCGGGCATTTCCAGCACGCGGTCTGTCCAGCCGCCGGGCGCAATGGTAAGCGGCGTATCCATGCCGCCGGTCAGCGGCACATTCAGCCGCGCCGCCGCCGCACAAAAGCTGGGCACGCCTGCCGCCATGGCGGTGGCATAACCCCCGGCCTGCAAGATCTCCTGCAGGTAACCAAAGGTGGCATAGATGGAAACATCACCGATGTTCAGCATGGCAACGTCCTGCCCGGCATCCAGATACTGCCGCACCGCGGCGGCGGCTTTTTCGTGCGAAGCCGCCAGCGCAGCCGGGTCACGGCTCATGGCAAAGTACAGCGGGACGATGGTCTTGCCGTCCAGCGCTTCTCCCAGCGCACTGCGGGCGATGTCCAGCGCCAGCATCTGGCCGGAAGCAGTCTGCGGCGCGGCCAGCACCGGGCACTGCCGGATGAGCCGCACAGCCTGCAGCGTCATCAGCTCCGGGTCGCCGGGGCCGACGCTGACACCGTAAAATGTACCTTTCAGTTCTGCCATTCCTGCATCAGCTCCTTTGCCGTTTTTGTCTCGCCCAGCGGGCCGTGCTGGTTGGAGAACAGCACCGCGCCCACCCGGAACGCCCCGCCTGCCCGTCGGTCCAGATGCATCTGGATGGCGGCAAGGATGCTTTCCAGCACCGGTGCACGCAGCTGTGCGCCGTCCAAAATGTCAAGGCAGGCATCGGTGGTGGCGGCATCCATCAGGGCGGCGCACACCTCATGCGCGGCACCGCACAGCGCCGCATGGGCGCAAAACACTTCAGCGCGGCCATCCGCCGTGTGGGAGTGGGTGTTCATGACCCCTGCCGCCAGTTTGACCAGCTTGCCCACGTGGCCTACCAGAAGCACTTCCTCAAATTTGGCCGTGGCAGCCATATCCAGCGTATCCCCGATGAAGTTGGAGGTCTTGACCACCGGGAACCGCTCGAACTGCGGCAGAGCGCTGGCCAGATAATCCAGCCCGTAGTTGCCGGGGGCCAGCACCAGCCGCCGGGGGCCTGGGGCATTTTTTGCACGCAGTGCGGCCTGATTCATTTCCAGCTGGATGGTATCCAGAATGGCCTGCTGGCTCATGGGTTCCACGATGCCGCTGGTGCCCAGAATGGAAAGCCCGCCCTCCACCCCGATGTGCGGGTTGAAGGTGCGCTTTGCCGTCTCGGCACCGCCCTCGATGGAAATGGTCACTGCAAAGCCGCCAGTGTAGGCAGCATTTTCAGCTTCCCCTTCCAGCGCCTCGGCGATCATCCGGCGCGGCACATGGTTGATGGCGGCTTCGCCTACGGGCTGGTCAAGGCCGGGCTTCGTCACACGGCCCACCCCCTCGCCGCCAAAGATGCGCACGCCGGGGGCATCCGGTTCCAGTACCACTGATGCGACCACCGGCAGGCCCGTAGTCACATCCACATCGTCGCCGCCGTCCTTGCGGATGGCACATGCGGCACCTGTGTCCGTGCTGCGGCACCAGAGGGGAGCCACCTCCACCACAATGCCCTTGGGCGTGCGCAGAGCCACCGTTTCCGGTTCGCGGCCGGTCAGCAGCAGACGCGCCGCCCCTGCAGCCCCCAGCGCGGCACAGGTGCCGGTGGTATAGCCGCAGCGCAGCAACTTCTGCCCGCTGCGGACGTAATGCTCAAACTGAGGTTTTCCGGCGGGTGCCTTTTCGGCTTCCGGCTCCGGTGTGCCGAACAGAGCCGTGTACTGCTGTTCGGTCAGGCCGTACAGGGTGCGGATGTTCTCCGGCTGAAACGCCTGTTCCGGGGTCAGCACGCCGGAAACACCACCGGGCGAAACGCACACCACCGTGTCCGCTATTTTTTCGGCCAATTCCAGCTCGTGCAGGCTCAGGATCACCGCCAGCTGACCGGTATGGGCCAGCTCCTTTAAAATGGTGAGCAGTTCGATCTTGCCCTTGATATCCAGAAAAGAGGTCGGCTCGTCCAGCAGGATCACTTCCGGCTGCTGGCACAGTGCCCGGGCCAGCAGGATGCGCTGGCGCTGGCCGTCGCTGATACGGTTAAAATCCCGGTCTGCCAGCTGCGCCGCGCCCACCAGCTCCAAGGCTCTGTGCACCTGCTGCCTGTCCTCGGCAGACAAAATGCCCAGCCGTCCGGTGTAGGGATAGCGCCCCGCCGAAACAAAGTCAAAACAGGTGGTCAGCTCCATCCGGCGGCTGTGAGGGGCCATGAGAGCCAGCTTCTGCGCCCGCTGGGTACCGGTATAGGCAGTAAGATCCTTCTCCGCCAGCAGCACTGTGCCGCCCATGGGAGCAAGCTGGCCCGCCAGCGTTTTGAGCAGGGTGGATTTTCCTGCGCCGTTCGGCCCGATCAAGGTCAGGATCTGGCCCGGCTGCACCCCGAGGCAAATATCCGAGAGCAGCGGTGTCTTGCCGTAGCCGATGGCAAGCTCCCGCGCAGTGCAAAGTGCTTTTTCGTTCATCATGCGCCCTCCCGCTCTGAATTGCGCCGCACCAGCAGCCAGATGACCACCGGTGCGCCGAACACGGCCGTGACCGAGCTGATGGACAGCTCCGTGGGCGCGAACAGACTGCGGGCCAGCAGGTCGCAGAACAGGCAGAAAGCCGCACCGCCCAAGCAGCACCCCGGCAGCACATACAGCGGCTTTGCGCTGCCCAGCAGCTGCTTGACAAGGTGCGGCACCGCGATGCCTACAAAGGAGATCGGCCCCGCAAAGGCGGTGACACAGGCCGCCAGCAGGCTGGAAAGCAGCACCAGCGCTACCGAGAAAGGCTTGACATTCACGCCCACGCTGCGGGCATATGCTTCGCCCATCTGGTAGGCGGCCATGGGCTTGGAAAGCAGAAAGGATGCCGCCAGCGCAGGCAGCACCACCAGTGCCGCAGCCTGCACATTGGCCCATGTCACGCCGGAAAAGCTGCCCTGCGACCAGTTGTGCAGATTGACGATGTTGGAATCCTGCGCAAAGGCCACCACGATATCGGTGATGGCGGAGCAGATATAGCCGATCATCACACCGCAGATGACCAGAATGCTCATGCGCTGCACCCGCCGGGCCACCGCCAGCACAAAGGCCATGGAAGCCATGGCACCCGCAAAGGCCGCCACGATCATGGTGGCCGAGCTGGTCAGCATCCCGCGGTCCAGAAACACCACCATGGTCAGGGCCACCGCCAGCTTTGCGCCGCTGGAAACGCCCATGACAAATGGCCCGGCAATGGGGTTTGCAAAAAAAGTCTGCAGCAGGTAGCCTGCCGCGCTGAGGGCTGCCCCCAACAGCGCCGCCATGACCGCGCGGGGCAGGCGCAGCTGCAGGATGATGTTCCCCGCAAGCGCATCGCCGCCCTTGCCCAGCAGCGCCGTCAGCACCGCACCCGGTGCAAGGGATACGCTGCCCCAGAACAGGTTCAGCGCAAAAAGCACAGCCACGGCTGCCGCAAGGGCAATATAGGCGGCTGCAAGGCGTCTGGTACGGGTCATAGGCTTTCCTTTCTGTAAAATTTTCCTTCTTTAATCCACATGGGTGAGGAATTTCAGGGTACTGGCGGCAGGTGTGCCCTTGGTAAACACCCGGTTCATATCCACGATCAAGTCTGCCAGCTCCATGCTTTGCTGGAACAGGCTCTGGGTGGTGCACCACACCTGACCGTTTTGCACCGCTTTGAACTCGTTCAACAGTGGGAAACGCTCGGTCAGCTGGCTCACCGATGCGATCATACCCTCGATGGCGCTGTTGTAGATGAGCACATCGGCATCCTTTGCACCTGCATAGAAGTCCTCAAGCGGCAGGTTCATGGTAGCAAGGCTGTTACCATTGTCCGTCAGGTCCGCAAAGACATAGCTGCCGCCTGCCATTTCGATCATGCGGGCCACATAGTCACTGCCCTTGCGCACAGTGGCAAGGTTGTTGGTGGTCAGCGAGAAGAAGGCGCAGCTTTTTCCCGTGGGTTCCTGCGAGAGGATGGGCTGAACGGCTGTCTCCTGCGCGGAAAACACCTGCTCGGCCTGTTCTTCCCTGCCCAGCAGGATGCCGTAAAGCTTGATCCACTCCATGCGGGCCAGCGGGTCGCTCTCGTAGCTGGAACGCTCCACCAGCACCGGGATGCCAAAGTGTTCCAGCTGCTCCTTTACCTCCGGCGTGTGCAGGATCATGGTATTCTCAATGGCAAGGCGGCAGCCCGCTGCCAGGATCTGCTCGTAATCCGGGGCGCTGTACTTGCCTGCATACGCGATTTTTCCCTCTTCCATGGCCTGCTGCACCGCGGGCAGATACCAGCCCTCGGCCTTGGTGCCGGAAAAGGCCACGCTGTCCAGTGCATCCAGATGTAAAAGCAGATCCATCACCGAGGTGGAGACCAGATAAATATTCTCCACCGGCTGGCGCAGCACAGTCACATCAGCAGGCAGACCGTCCACCTCCGCAGCATCTTCCGGCACAACAAGGAACCGTGCATCCGACTCCGCGATGGTCAGCATGGTATAGCCGCCCTCATAGCAGTCCGCTGTGAACTGCTGTGCATAGTCCAGCTTGTAATGATGGGAGAAAACAAGACTTTCCGTATTGGCAGGTTGAGCCTTGCTGCCGCAGCCGGTCAGCGTCAGCGCCGCAGCAGGGATCAGTTTCAGAAATTGGTTGCGAGTGATTTTCATTCAAATATCCGGACGTTTGTCGTTCCGACCCCTCTTGTGAAAAGGCGTTTGGAGCGGCCCTGCGGTTGCGCAGCAATGAAAGCCCCAGTGGGTCTTTCAAGCAGGCGAGCGATCTGCGATAGCAGATGGAAGGGCTTTGCCCTGACAAGCGTCGGGGCCGCGACAAACGCGAAATAAAAAATTGATTTTCCGCTGAGTATGCCCAGAGCGTGAGCGGAGGGCATTCTCAATCGTTAGCCTTCAGACTTGCGGAATCAAAGGTCAGCGTATACTCGATCTCGTGGGGGGTGCTCATGGCAACGGTGTCGGCGGTGACATCCAGTGCGGTATCCAGCGCCGATACCGGAATTTCAAAGGTGGAATTGCCCTCGGTGTTGGTGGGCAGATACTTCTCGCCGTCCACGATCATATAATCATAGTTCGGGCTGCTCCACACGATGGTGGCGGTCATCTTGCCATCCGCCACGGTCAGGGCGGCGGGGCTCTCCACGGTGGCACGGCCGGAGCCGCCCTCCAGCGTCACATCACAGGTGTAGGTGCCGTCTGCCGGGGTCTCGGCTTCCGCAGCCTTTTCCACGGCATCACGCACGCTGACGACATGGTCGTACCACTTGCCCTTGGTGCCCAGAATGGCAAGGTCAAAGTCCGTATCCACAGCAGTGACCGGAATGTCAAAGCCGTACACCTCCTCCGAAGTACCATCGGAGTAGGTGACGGTGTCGGTGGTGGGCTGCAGCCAGTCGGCCTCGTGGTCGGCGGCATCGGAAGCCTTGCCCAGATACAGGTTGACGATATGGGTGGAAGCAAGGCTGACATGGAAGGTCATCTGGCCGTTCTCCACGGTCAGAGTGCCCTTGCCGTCGCAGGCTTCGTTGGCGTGGAACATGCTGCTGTCGGTGTCAAACTCGGCGGTATACACGCCATCCGCCAAAGCGGCGGTCTCAGCGGCAGAAGAAGCCACAGAGGATGCCGCCTCGGAAGAAGCAGCACTGGAAGCTGCAGAAGATGCCGTGGAAGAAGCGCCGCAGCCCACCAGCAGACTCAGTGCCAGAGAAGCAGCGACAACACAGGAAAAAACGCGTTTCATAGGAAATACCTCTACATTATAAGAAATCAGCTTTTATTATACCATTGTTCAGATAAAAAATGAACCCTCTCCACCGGATGCCGCAAAGCGGCCGCGAGACGGAGAGGGTTCGTTTGATCAACCGTTCAGAGAATCGATCGCCGCCTTGGTGTGGGCGACATACAGCTTCTGGACATCCTCGATCTCACCCAGACCAGCGATCTGGCAGTCGATGCTGTCGAAAGCACCGGAAGCCTTGAACTGGCTCAGCCAGGAGTCGGCATCCTCACCGGCCATATCGTTGTTGGCGTGATCGCCGGCAACCACCATCAGCGGGCGCAGGATGACCTTGGTGTAGCCCGCAGCCTTAACAGCCTCGATCACGTTCTCGCAGGCAGTCTCTTCCGGCTTGCCCTCAACGGTGCCAATGAACACATTGTCGTAGCCCAGAGTCTGCATAGTGGTCTGCATCTGGCTGTAGCTCACCTTTGCGGTGTGCGAGGTGCCGTGGCCCATAAAGACAAAGGCGACCTTGTCCGCAGCAGCGGCATCCAGACTGTCGTAGCCGGCTTCCTTCACGGCAGCAGCGGTGACAGCCTTGGCAACGTCTTCCTTATCCTGATTGATGATGGTGGCGTCGGAACCGACCTCGCCCAGCAGGGGCTCAGCCACAGCGACAGATTCAAACTTGTCGCGGTAGGTGTCGATCATTTCCATCATCTCGTCGTACTCAGCACCGTGCATCAGGTGGGTGGGCTGGACGACCAGATTCTTCACGCCGTTTTCCACAGCGCGGTCCATGGCCTGCTGCATGTTGTCGATCTTTTCGCCATCACGAGCCTGCACATGGTTGATGATGATCTGTGCGGTGAATGCGCGGCGCACAGACCAATCCGGGTATGCGGCCTGCAGAGCATCCTCGATGCCCTTGATGTCCTTCACGCGGCTGTCGTTGAAGGAGGTGCCGAAGGAGACCACCAGCAGCTCGTTGTCGCCAATGTCGTCCTGATTGCGGGCATCGTCCTTGGAAGCATCACCGGTGTCACGGCCAAAGTAGTCGGGGTCGGCGTTCTCACCTTCCACCAGTTCCTTCTGGGTGTCGGTCAGGGCATCCCATGCAGCCTTGGCGGCTTCGCACTGGGCATCGGTATCCTCATTGCGCTCCTGCACATAGATGGCATCGATCAGGTCTGCCACGTTCTTTGCTGCTATTTCGTCAGCCTCCTCGCTGCTCGCTTCGCTGGAAGCGGAAGACGCAGCGGTGCTGGATGCAGTGCTGGAAGCAGCACCGCCGCAGCCGGTGAGCACGCCGGCGCACAGAGCCAGAGCCGTAACAGCTGCGGCCAGCTTTTTGGTTTCGATCTTTCTCATTGTTCTTGTCCTTTCCTGCTGGATAAATTGCGGTTTGAACCAAACAAAGGGTACAGGAAAGAGAGATGAAAAAAGAGGCCCTTCTGTCCTGCGGATGGCATGACAAAAAGACCTCTGTTGTTTCAGGGCTTTTTGGTACAACCAATTCCTCGTGATCTGGGGTTTGCACCCCCGTACCAACAGCAGGCAGGTTTCCTGACTGAAAGATCGCCGCCCGTCATCTCCTTCCCAGAGCAAAAGCTCCAGTGGCTGGTGCAAAGCACCCTGATGCGGACTCCCTTATCACAGTGACGAGATCGTGCGGGATCTGCACCCGCTTCCCTTTTACCCTTTCCGCCGTGCAGTGCATCGGCAAAAGGCACCTGCTGTTTTTCTGTTCAGTTCGTCCGGCATTATATCATAAAACTGCGCAGAATGCAATAAAAAACGGCATCCTGCCTTTTTATAAGGAAGGATGCCGTTTGGGGATCGAGCCAAATGCGGAGCTTACTGGAGCGCACGGATCGCATTGATGGTGATTTTGTACTGGCAGGTCACGCTGTCAAACAGCTCCTTGGTACCTTCCAGTGTGCCTGTGCGCAGCACCTCGGTCAAATCGTAGGTGGGCTGATACAGGTTGGTAAAACCCAGGTTCTGGCACACGCCCTTGAGCGTGTGTGCCGCACGGAATGCTTCCTTCACATTTCCTTCCTTCAATGCCTGCTCCAGTTTCGGATAGCTGTCGTCGTTCAAAAACATCAGCGTAAATCTGCAGATCATGCCTTCGTTGTAAAGCCGCTTGAGCACATCCTCATAATTTGCGCCCATCTGTCTATAACATTCCTGAATCGTCATGGTTTGTCGCTATGCCTTTCTTTTTCTACTGATCCCGCCTGATTTGCCACAGAGTGACAAAAGCGCCATCCATTTTGTTGCACTTTGTTGCGCTTTTAATATATCACGTCTTACTGCGTTTTTCAATGCAGAGACAAAAAGTCTTGCACTTTTCACATATTGTCCCGAGTTTTTCTTGCAATTTGCCTATCAATTTCTTCCGGCTGGCTTTTTTCTCCGACTTTGCCGTGCCTGCATGGCTGCAGGGCTTTTCCCGCCTTTGCTCTGCCGTTTCTCTGCACGGAAAACGCATTTGAAGAAAAACGTAAAAAAACAGTTGACAAAAGCCTTTCTGCATGATAGAATAAACAAGTCGTCCGGCGAAGGACACAAAAAGTGAATATGGGCGTGTTCCCGAGTGGCCAATGGGGACAGACTGTAAATCTGCTGCTTTCAGCTTCGGTGGTTCGAATCCACCCGCGCCCACCAAACAAGAAAAATCCGAACCTATTTCCGATTGGAGAAGGGTTCGGATTTTTCGTTTTCTTCGGGTTTGAGAATGAAGGCTCCCGTGGACGGCGCAAAACTCCGATACCTTGTCATAGACCGTAAGACAATCACAAGATTTGGAGGGTATGATTATGAAGTACGATGAAAGAGCCTGCAAGTTTAATATAGACACTGGCTGCGTGGAACTGCTGCTCCGGGACGGGAGAAAAATTTCCATTGACTGCACTGGGGTCGAGGATGCGCTGGATGTTACCATGGCGCAGAGGTCTGAACTGGACTACCTCATCTATAACGACCCGCTGGCGTATGCCGAACTGATCCTGAACGGTGAGCCGGAGGAGTATCTGAGAAATGCGGCTGCAAGTCACGGATTAGAGGACTGAACACAAAAACAGGGTGCGCCCTGCCGGACGCACCCTGCCAAAATCCACACACGATAAGTAAGGCAGGGAGTTCCCCCACGGGAACTTCCTGTTTCTCTTTGCCGGAGAGATGAGCCTGCTCCGCCTGCCACGCAGCAAACTCCCGTTGACCTTCCTCGCTGTTCCAGCAGGCAAGGATGGCCGGGTAGAATGCCCGTGCCAGACGGTCAATGACTTCATCGGGGTAGGGGGAAGTGTTTGTGGACTTTTTCTTTTTGTTCAAACGCACGCTCCTTTGATCGTCCCACCATGGCAAAGCCGGGCAAGAAAATCAAAGCTCCATTTTTATCAGGCGCAAGGGCGCGGAAGTTTTCTGCCTTGCACTTGCGGCTGGTGGCTCGTTGATGGCTTACAAGTGCCTGTCGTTATGCGGTCTTTTCAGCTTCTTCGATGGTTTCAGAAAGAATCTGCTCCATGCAGGCTTCTAGCTCGTTCAGATAGTGGGCTGGCCGCTGCATGGCGTAGCGGAGAACCTTCTGCTTTTCCGGGTCAGAAAGATAACTCTGATTATTTTTGAGCACTCGCTTCCATGTGTTTCGCATCATTTCCGTGGCCATGCTCAGCGTCTTGTAGACCTTCATGCACTCGTCCGGGACTTGGTATCCCTTGAACTGCTCGGGGTCGGATGTGGGCATCGGAACCGGCACGTCTGCTTTGGGGTCTGCATTTGCAGCCTCCATTCCTTTCGTGATTTCCGGGTGCATGATCTCGGCAAATACGTCTTGCCGTTTGGCAGGACTGCTCTGCACGAGCTTGGACATTTCTTCATTCGTGAACTTCACTTCACCGGAAAAGACTTTCTGCTTGATGCCGGGAGAGAGATTATCTGCGATGTCGATGCCTCGCGTGTAGTGGCTGGCACGGAGAACAGAGGCACGGCTGACACCGTTTTCCTCTGCGATCCGGTCGCAGGTTTTCTTCCCGGAGTGGTGGTTATCATCGTGAGCACCACCACTTTTCTTTGCTAAAGTGTACTGGTTGCCCCGAAAGATTTTTGCGGCTTTCTTCTCGGCTTCATACTGTTTGCCAATCAGATAACGCTTCTGTTCGGGGCTCAGGTTGCGCCGCCCCAACTGGTTTCTGCAAATCCACGCAAGGGCTTCTTCGCGATTCTCGAATCGGAGCGGCATGGTGGAGAAATAAATCTCCGGGTGTTTCTGGAGAATGGCATAACGATTGTGGCCGTCAACAAGGATGTTATTCCAAACGATCAAAGGAGAAAGCAGTTTGCCTTCTTTGAGGATGTTTTCTTCAAGCTGCTTATACTCATCGTCCGTCAGCGGCGGAATCTGATTCTGGAACTCCGGGTCGATTTTCAAGTTGATCATACGCACACTCCTTTATCTCTCCTGCTGCGCCGGTTCTTCCTCCCGGAAAAAGGACGCAACATTCTGCTTTGCGGTTTTCAGTTTGAGCAGTTCTTCCTTGGTTTCCTTGTACTGCTCGTAGAACTTTGCCTTTTCGGATGCCAGCTGCGCATACTCGGCTTCCAACTTGTTCGGGCTGGGCAGCTTGGTGATGTTGTTTGCCTTGAGATAGGCTGCTGCCGTCCGGTACGCTGTCAGTTCTGCACGGTGCTGTTCTTCAAAGGCTGCGGGGGATTTGACAGTTTTCAGTTTCTGCGCAAGCGGTCGGTACTGCTTGTAGGCAGCAGCGTGGCTGCGCAGCTTCTTGTTTTCTGCCATGCGGGTTTCGAGGTCTTTCACTACGGCCAGCGATTCATGGAACTTGGTGTCAAGCTCTGCGATTCTCTGGTCGAGTGCATCCTCGTTGAGCAGACCTTTTTCCTGCAAGAGGATCAAGGTCTGTGCCATGGCTTTGAGGTTGTGCTTTTTCGCCCAACGCTCGTAGCCGATGCCCTTGCCCTGCTTCAGCTTTGCCTGAATGTCCACCAGTTTCTGAATCTTATCGGGCTTGTCTGCTGCGATGGGCTGGACGGTCGGAGCAAGCCGGATGTTCTGAGCGAGTGCGGCAAGCACCTGCTCTTTCTCAAACTTCTTGCTCAGCTTCCGGGCGGTGATGAATTTTACCCGATTGGACGGGCAGTAGCTCAATCGCCCTCGGCTCTCTTTCACGGCAATGCCATGTTCCTGCAAGAGCAATGCAGAAAATTCATCGAAGGTGGTGGCTTTCTTCAGCACGGAGTCGATTGGCCTGCGCAGAGTTTCCAGTTCCGTCTGGTAAACAGTCTGCTTGGGAGCCTTCCCTTCTGCAAGCAATCTGGCGTTGGCATGGTCGAGACATTGCTGCCAGCGCCGCCGTGCCCAGTATTCCCGTTCAGAAATACGGTCGCCTTGTGCTTCCAGTAGATTGATCTGATGCAGGTCAGCGTGTTCGCACATTTCCATGACTGCGACACGCAGGTGCCGCATGGTCTGGGCTGTGCTGGAGTGCTTCATGCCCTCACGCCAGTCACGAGGCTTCTGCATATAGGGCTTGCGTTCCACTTCTCGTGTGCGGATGCTGCCGATCACGATGTGGACGTGGATATTTCCCGAATGGTTATGCCCATCCGGGTGGGTGCAGACGATGGCAGGATGACCGGGAAAGTTTTCTTTACAGAAGTTCAGGCCGAGAGCCTGTGCTTTTTCCATGGTCAAGCCGTTGTCGGCTGCATCTCTGGGGTCAAAGCTGATGATATACTGGTGGCTCTTAATATCATCGGGGTGGTTGTTCTTGTTGTACTTTCGGTTTGCCAGCAGGCAGGCCGTTGCAAACGAGAAATCGCCGCATTCAAGCGTATCCAGAATGTACGAATCCCGCAGCATGGGCCTGCCTTGTTCATCAAGAAGCTGCTTCCCGGTGAACGCATCGTGCTGGTAAATCAGGTACGCTTCGATGGCGGAGTAGTCCGAATTCTTAGAGGCGATATGCTTGAGCGTTGCCATACAGTTCACCAAGAATTTTCTCGGCGTTGAGCCGGAAGGCAGTCAGGTCTGTAAGTTCGTCAAGAAGTTTCGCCCGGAGTTGTTCGGTATCTGCTCCACCGGAGTTGAAGTGTCGTGCGAGTTGATTCAGGTTTCCGCCCACCTTGCCGCACTGGGCAAGCAGAGTGGAAACGGCGTTCAGGGTTTCTTCTCCGCCGCCGGCAACGACAACCGTGCGCTCGATCTTCGCACTGTGCAGCGCACGGCGGATGAGGGTGGACAGGGAGAGATGAAGGAGTTTTGCTGTGCATTGGAGTTCCATCTTTTCAGTTTCCGTCACACGGAACTTGATGATGTGCGTTTTGTTGTTCGGCGTGTCGTGGCGGTGGGTCGTGCTGGGATTCGCTTTGACATTCGTTTTGTTCATTGAACCTCCTGTCGTTTCGCTAGCTCCTCGGTGGAACTATGTAAGCACGACACGCCGTTCTTTCGCACCAACGGTGCGAAATATGAGCAGGGTTTGGGGCAGGCACGCCCCAACAAGATCACATCAAAACTCGCAAGAGTTGCAGATGTGAAGTCCCGGTGGAACACAAGATTTTCAAGAATTGAAAATTTGTGGCCACGGGACGGTTCTTGCCCTCTACCGCTGCGCTCAAAACGCATTTTCAACAAATGTTTCCGAATTGTTAAGGCGCAAAAATAAGTAGAGATTTCCACTGCTCGTGTATGTTGATCGCCGTTTGACCCGAACGAAGTTCCTGCCCCTGTTTTGCAGCGGCGTTTTCCGGCTCGCCCACAGAAAGTGTGAGGTCATGGCACGATATCACGTTCAGACGGCTTATGAAGGATTCAAGGTTCGGTATGAAGAAAGCCGGGCGCAGTGTGGACACTACAACCTGCTTCTTTCAAACACAAGAATAACACTTTGAGGTTGTGTAGTCAACAACCGAAAATGAATTTTGGAAATTTGTACAACCACATAAGATTTTATTTGTGAAAAAGAAAAATACCGCCCACGCAGTACAGGCGAAGGATTTTGTCGGGTGAAACAGACGGCAAAATGATCGGGTGTGTTGCGGGGCGGCATGTTCTTTCTGGATAATCACTCGCTGAAAGTGGTGGTTATCACGGTGAGAACCACCACTTTTGTCAGCAGGATTTGGAATAAAGGGTATCATGGAAGTGCAGGTGCGTCAATATGGTTTTGCAAAATTTATCGTGGTAAAGTGGCAGAAGTAAGACTTTCTACGAATTCAGAAAATCAAATGAGCTTCTCCCACAGCGCATCTCCTGTGGTGAGGGATTCTTCCTCCACGCCTTCACTCAGACGCCTTGCCACATACCATTCTGCGCCGCTTTTGCTTTGCACTCCGGCAAGGGCGGTGTCGTCCAGCAGCACGGCAAAATCGGAAACGCTCAGGCTGTCGCCCTCCTGCGGGTCAGTACCGTCCAGCAGACGGAAACAGCCGTACCGCTGCTCCATTGCCGCCGGGTCGTCCACGATGAAGATCATGCTCTCGCAGAGATAAAAATCAGAATTGAGCTTGTCCTCACTGGATTCCATCAGCTTGCGCAGGGAGGAATCCTGTCCATCGTAATCCAGCGCAAGCCAGATGCTCTTCACGTTGACTTTTACTTTCCCGTCCCCGTTCACATCATCGGCCGCAGCTTCCAATTTGGTTTCCACCTCGGACAGGAACGCCGCGTCCGGGTCAATACGCCCCACGACCGCTACCGTATAGTCCGGCTTCACCTCGGTGACACGGCTCCACACAAAATACCCGACCGCCAGCACCGCCGCGGCAATGAGCACCACATAATACCAGTGATAATGCCACCAGTTGGCGCGGGCTTCGGCAGGCGTCAGCTCCCGGGTTTTTTCCGGCACAAGATCCTCGGGGGAAATGTTGCGTTCGTAGCGGTAGGATGCCATGGCAGTGTCCTCTTTTCGTTTCAGTCTTGATAGCTATATCATAGCATAAACTCCCGGACTGTGTATACGATCCGGGAGTTTTGTTTACACGCGGGTGCGCAGGCACTTGAGATCCGTGCCGCTCACCGTATATTCCCCGGTGCCTGCCGGGATAAAGAAGCTCTCGCCCTTTTGGATGGGCAGGCTCTCGCCGGTGGCGGTCTCGGTCAGGGTCCCCTCTCCTTCCAGGATCAGCAGAGAAGTAAAGGAAACATCATCGCAGATATCCTTGAAGCTGCCCTCCACGGCATCCACCGTAAAGTAATCGCACTGTGCCAGATGGCCGTGGAAGTCGTGAGCAACAGGCGGCTTGCGTTCGGTCACATCCAGAGCCTGCGGGATGTGGAGCTGGCGGGGCTTGCCGTCTGCACCCTTGCGGCCATAATCGTAAATGCGGTAGGTGACGTTGGAATTCTGCTGAATCTCAGCCACCACGATGCCCTTGCGGATGGCGTGGAGCGTGCCGGAGGGGATGAATAAGCAGTCGCCTTTTTTCACCGGGACGGCGTTCAGCACCTCGGTCAGGGTGTTGTCCTTGATGCGGTGCTCAAACTCCTCTTTGCTGATCTCATGGGTGAAGCCATAGTAGAGGGTCGCACCCGGTTCTGCCTCCAGCACATACCACATTTCGGTCTTGCCGTACTGGTGTTCGTGCTCCAGGGCGTAGGCGTTAGAGGGGTGCACCTGAATGGACAGGTCCTTCTTGGCGTCGATGAGCTTTGCCAGAATGGGGAACTCCTCGAACTTTACGCAGTCGGTGCCAAGGCAGCCGGGGTGCGCGTCAATGTACTGCTGCAAAGTCGTGCCGTCCGGCAGGTAGCTGGGGCCGTCCGGGTGGCAGGAGAGCATCCACGCCTCACTCAAGGGGTGCATCTCGCTCTGGATGCCGTACTCGGTACGCAGTTTTTCGCCGCCCCAGAGGTAGTCCTTGCAGCTTGGTTTCAGTTGAATCGTTTTCATCTTGCATACCTCCAATATGCCTAAAATTGCACATAAAATGACACTTTTTCCGAAAAAAGGGTGCAAAAAAGCTGCCCCGTCCATTTTTATGGCAGGAACGAGGCAGCCGTTTGTAGAAATATTTGAGAATTTATGCCTTCAGCAGCTCGGCAGCGGCGTCACCCAGCTTCGCATTGATGGCATCTGCTTCGGCTTCCGTAGGAGCAACGGCGGACAGATACACCTTGATCTTCGGCTCAGTGCCGGAAGGACGAACCATCAGCTTTGCCTTTCCACCCAGACGGAACTCCAAGACATTTGCCTTCGGCAGGCCGGTGCCCTCGGCGTTGTAGTCCAGCACGCTTTCCACGGCGATTCCGGCAATGCTCTGCGGCGGGGTCTCGCGCAGCTGTTTCATGATGGCGTCCATGGTGTGCATTCCGCTTTCGCCCTCAAAGGCGAAGCTGTGCAGGGCATTGCGGTAGCAGCCAAACTCGGCGTACAGCTGGTTGATGGCATCCAGCAGGGTCATGCCCTGCTTTGCGTACCATGCGGCGGCTTCGCACACCAGCAGCGTGGCGTTGACGGCATCTTTGTCCCGGACGTGTGCGCCGGACAGGTAGCCGTAGCTCTCCTCAAAGCCGAAGATGTAGCGGTCGGCTTCTCCGGCGGCTTCCAGCAGGCCGATCTGCTCACCGATGAACTTGAAGCCGGTCAGGGTACGGCGCAGCTCCACGCCGTACTTCTCGGCCACCGGAGTTGCCATATCGGTGGACACGATGGTGGTCACAGCCACGGGGTGCTCCGGCAGGGTGCCCAGCGCCTTGCGGGTGCGGCAGATGTAGTCCAGCAGGATGATGCCCATCTCGTTGCCGGTAATGAGCCGGTAGCCGCCCTTTCCGTCCGGCACTGCCGTGCCGCAGCGGTCGCAGTCCGGGTCGGTGCCCAGCAAAAGGTCCGGGTGGACTTGATCGCACAGCTCCAGACCCTTCTGCATGGCCTCCCGAATTTCCGGGTTCGGGTAGGGGCAGGTGGGGAAGTTGCCGTCCGGCTTTTCCTGCTCCGGCACCACCGTCACATGGGTGACGCCCAGCTTTGCCAGCAGCTTTTTCACGCATTCCAGACCGGAGCCGTTCAGCGGAGTGTACACCAGCTTCAGGTCGGCGGTGCCTGCCCCATCGCCCACACGCTGGGCATAGACGGCATCCACAAAGTCGTCCAGACATTTCTCGCTGCTGTACTCGATCTTGCCCTCGGCAAGGGCGACATCAAAGTCCGCAGGCTGTACGGCAAAGCAGTCCACCGCTTCAATGGCGGCAAGAATTTTTGCTGCCACCTCAAGGGTGATCTGGCAGCCGTCTGCACCGTAGACCTTGTAGCCGTTGTACTTGGCAGGGTTGTGGCTGGCGGTGACGCAGACGCCCGCGCCGCAGCCGTAGTACCGCACCGCCCAGCTCAGCGCCGGAGTAGGTTCCAGACGGGGATAAATATAGGCCTTGATGCCGTTTGCCGCAAGGACAGCTGCGGTTTCGCGGGCAAACACATCGCTCTTGATACGGCTGTCGTAGCCGATGGCAACTTTCTTCGGCAAGTCGGAGGCATTCAGGTAGTTGGCAAGGCCTTGCGTAGCTTTGCGGATGTTGTAGACATTCATCCGGTTGGTGCCAGCACCGATGACGCCCCGCAGACCGCCGGTGCCGAATTCCAGCTCCCGGTAGAACCGGTCGGTGATGGCATCCTCGTCGCCTGCGATTGCTTTCAGCTCTTCGGCAAGGTCGGCGGGCATTTCCGGCTGTGCCAGCCATTTTTCATAAGCCGATTTAATTTCTTCTGTCATGAAGGTTTTCTCCTCTCGTCAGCATCCTCGCCCATCTCCTGCTCCCTGCTATGCCAGAGAGGGCGAAGCAGTTAAACTTTCTTCAGATACCAGATTTTTGCGGGCGTCTGGCCCCAGCCGCCGGGCAGTTCCAGACCGGTGGTCAGCAGCTGGACGCCGCTGTAGGTGTTTGCGTCTTCGTCGGTGTACTGTGCTGCCGGGTCCAGCCCTTCCAGCATAAGGCGGGGGCGGCTGTTGGCGCTTGCCACGCCGTGGCTGCCGGTCAGGGCATCGCCCACGGCGAAGACGGCGGCTTCGCTGCCGTCCTTTGCGGTTATCATCCACGCAGCACCCAGGCCGTTGGGTTCCGGGTCCACCAGACGGTGCAGGTCGCCGCCGCGCAGCAATGCACCGTGCTGGCGATACCACGCCACATAGGGGCGGAGCTCGGCCAGTTCTTCCTCGCTGTATTTCGTCAGATCCAGCTCAAAGCCGAAGGTGCCAGTAAGTGCTGCCGCCATCCGTGCTTCCACCGTGGAGATGTGGCCGGTGCAGTGGTTGGGCACGGTGGAAAAGTGCGCCCCCATCACGCAGCCGGGGTAGAACAGGCTGGTGCCGTACTGGACGACCAGACGGGAACGGGCATCGGTGTTGTCGCTGCACCAGATCTGCGGGCTGTAATAGAGCATTCCGCAGTCGAAGCGGGCACCGCCGCCTGCACAGTTTTCCAGCAGCAGGCCGGGGTACTTTTCGGTCAGGCGGCGCTGCAATTCGTACACACCCATCACATAGCGGTGGTACACTTCACCCTGCTGTTTTGCAGGCAGTTTGGCGTTGTAGACGTGTGCCAGCGAGCGGTTCATATCCCACTTGAGGTATTTCAGCGGGCAGCTCCTTAAAATTTCATCCAGTTGCTGCCAGATACCGTCCACCACTTCGGGGCGGCTGAAATCCAGCGTATACTGCTGGCGGATCTCCAGCGGCTCGCGTCCGGGGATGGTAAATGCCCAGTCGGGGTGTGTGCGATAGAGGTCTGAGTCCGGACTGATGGCTTCTGGCTCGACCCACAGTCCCATCTCCAGTCCCAGTAGATTGATTTTCTTGCACAGGCCGGGCAGATCGTCCGGCAGCTTGGCTTTGTCCGCTGCCCAGTCGCCCAAGCTGGACGAGGTATCGTTGCGTCCTTTGAACCAGCCATCGTCCAGCACGAACAGGTCGATGTCCGCCTTTTTGGAGGCAGCAGCCAGTTCCAGCAGCTTTTTCTCGTCGAAGTCAAAGTAGCAGGCTTCCCAGCTATTGATGAGCACCGGGCGGGGCGCGGTCATATCCTGCCAGCGGGGCGGCAGTAGCCGGGTGCGGATGGCGCCATGGAAACGGCGGCTCATCTCGCCTAGCCCCTTATCCGAATAGACCATCGCGGCTTCCGGTGCGGTAAAGCTCTCGCCGGGAGCCAGCGTCCAGTGGAAGTGGTAGGGATGGATGCCCATCACCAGCCGTTCCCCTGCGTCGGCACGCTCGGCTTCGATGAGGTAGTTGCCGCTGTACACAAAGGCAAATCCCCATGCGTCGCCGGTCGTTTCGGTGGTATCGGCATGGCAGAGGGCGACTGCCGGGTTGTGGGCGTGGCCGGGGATGCCCCGCATACTGCCAACGCTCTGGATGCCGCAGCGCAGCGCCGCACGTTCCGGGGTGCGCTCCGCTGCCCATGTACCGTTCAAGGTGATCAGTTCGAGAGCATCCGGCGCAAAGTCGAGAGTCAGAGAAGCCGCCTTGTTCAGGGTCAGCTCCTCGGACGAGGTGTTGGTATAAACTGCCGTGCGGGTGATGAAGTCCTCGGCTTCGTAGACGCTGTACCGCAGTTCCACGGCCAGACCGCACGCATCTTTCAGGAAAACGGAAAGCGTCTCCACACCCTTTCCATCCCGGAACATCGGCAGGTCGGGCAATTGGGGTTTGCCGATATGCACTTCAGCACGGTCGAACACGAACGCCGCCGCTTCCGTGCCGTCGGCGTATTCCGGGATGACGGCGGGAGTGCGGTTATCAGCGGTGCCGCAGCCGGAAAGCTCCTGCGGCAAAAGATCCGGCCAGCAGCCGGGGTCGCTGTGGGGCATCCGGGCATCCGCAAGGCTGGGCACATCCTCCGGCAGACGGGTGCCGTAATAAGTGTGCAGCACCATGCCATTAGGGGCAACTGCCAGCTGGTAGCTGGTGTGGGTGGTATGCAGGGTAAAGACGTTTTCGGTGCAGACGATCATTGGGTACTGTCCTCCGTGTCGGTTTCTTCTTCCGGTTCCTCTTCTTTGCGCCCGGCCTTTTCCAGTTGGGCAAAGGCGGGGCGCATCAGGCTTGCCATGCCAAGGGCAGAACCTGCGCCGCCGATGAGCAGCCACAGGGGCAGCAGATAGACGAACCACGCCGGGGCGGCCTTTGCCAGCAGGGGAAACCACGCCAGAAAGGCAAGATTTCCCACGGTGGGCAGCAGATTGGCAAGGGTCATGCGGCCGCTGTCTGCCAGTACCGGCAGAACGCCGGGATAGGTGAACCGTGCCAGCAGGGCAAAGCCCCAGCTGCCACAGCAGCCTGCCAGCACCAGCAGCAGAAAGGACGCTGCCGCCAGAATGCCATTGCCGGCGGTGTCCTGTGCGGTGGCGGTGCGCAGCCCGGTGAGGGCGGCAAAGCCTGCCAGCAAAAGCACCAGCCACAGGGCGGTGGATTGCTTAAAATCCCGCTTGAACGCCTTGAAAAAGTCCGTCCGCACGGTATAGTCCTCTTTGGCTGCCATCTTGTTCACCACCGTGAACAGCCCCAGCGTAGAGGCCCCGGCGGTGAGGATGGGCAGACAGCACACGAGCCACAGGACGTTGGCAAGCACGAGATCTCCGATCCTTCCCATGGTGCGGTAGAATGGACTGTCGATGTTGGCCTTTTTCATAACGTTTCCTTTCGGGGGAGCGGGGCGGGAATTACTCCCCGATGCTCCGGAGATATTCGAGATTTTTGTCGATCAGGTCGCAGCGCTGCTTCACGCAATCCACACTGCGCAGGGGGTCGGCAGGCGTGTTGAACGCAAAGTCCAGCAGCTTGTCGATGGTGGTAGAAGCCACATGCAGGCGGGTGTCACTGGCTGCATAATAAATATATACGCTACCGTCATCGTCCGCAATAGCACCGTTGGTGAACACGACGTTGGAAACGTCGCCCACCCGCTCCCAGTCACGGGGTGCGATGAGGAAGCCGGACGGCTCTGCGATCACCTTGCTGGGGTCATCCAGTGCGGTAACGAACACATAAATGACGTACCGCAGCCCGGCGGCGGTATTCCGCACGCCGTGGGCGATGTGCAGCCAGCCCTTTTCGGTCTTGATGGGGGTGGCACCCTCGCCGTTCTTTGCCTCGGTGATGGTATGGTAGCGGCGGGGGCTGGTGATGATTTCCTCGTCAATGACGGCGTGGGTGATGTCCTCGCACAGACCAAAGCCTACGCCGCCGCCGGAACCGGTGTCGATGAAATCATCCATGGGGCGGGTGTAGAAGGCGTACTTGCCGTTGACGAACTCTGGCAGCAGGTCTACATTCCGCTGCTGGGGGCTGCGCTTGGTGACAAGGTTCGGCAGACGCTCCCAAGTCTTGAGGTCTTTGGTGCGGACGATGCCTGCCGCAGCCACGGCAGCGGACAGGTCGTTGACGGAAGTATCCTTGCTCTCAGAGCAGAACACACCGTAGATCCAGCCATCCTCGTGCTGGGTCAGGCGCATATCGTAGACGTTGGTCTCCTCCGGGCAGGTATCCGGCAGCAGAATGGGCTTTTCCCAGAAGTGGAAGCCCTCCACCGGGCTGTCGCTCTCCGCTACGCCGAAAAAGCTCTTGCGGTCGTTGCCCTCGATGCGTGCCACAAGGTAATACTTGCCGTTCAGCTTGATGGCACCGGAGTTGAACACGGCGTTCACACCCAGACGCTCCATGAAGTGGGGGTTGGTTTCCGGGTTCAAATCGAACCGCCAGCTCAGCGGGATGCTCTCCCGGGTCAGCACCGGGTTTTCCCAGCGGTCATAGATGCCGTTGTAGAAATCGGTCTTTTTGTTCTTGCGTACCAGATAAGCGTCCTGCAGCGCCTTCTGGCGCAGGTATTCGGGATGCAGTTTAGACTGTGACATCGGGGTTCCTCCTTATCAGTTCCATGCACATTCTGCCGTTGTGGTAGGGGCACTTCCACGGCTCAAGGATGGGCTTGCGGCTGGACGGTTTTCCGTCTGCGTCCACCTCCCAGAACCATTCACTGCCGGGGCGTTTGTCCACCATCACGTTGCAGATGTAGTGGTAAATATCGGCGGCGGCATCCCGGTATTTTGCATCGCCGCTCTTGTTGTATTCGTTCACGAAGCCCAGTACGGACTCAGCCTGCACCCACCACACACGGGTGGTGTTCACCTTGCCGCGCTCGCACTCGTTGACCACCGAGTGGTCAATGTAGGCTTCCTTGTAGATGTGGGCAGCAAGGTCGGAGTTGATGGCGTGGATGCGCTTGGAAAGCGCTGCATCGCCCAGTAAATCGCAGCCCCAGTCGATGAGCCAGCTGGACTCGATATCGTGGCCGTAGCTGTACAGGTCGATGATGGAGTTATAGTGCGCATCAAAGAACACCAGCTGCCGGTGCAGCTCCGGGGAGTAAATTTTGTGCTCGTAGATATCCAGAATGCGGCGCAGGGCCTTTTCCACCTCCGGGTCGCGGCTGGCCTGATAAAGCCCGGCGTAACCCTCGAACACATGGAGCAGGGTGTTCATGGTCTTTGCCGCCATGACGCCGTTTTCGGAAAGCTTTTCGTTGCTCTCCGGCTTCCAGTCGATGGTAAAGGCTTCCAGATAGCCCTCGCTGTCGGTGCAGTGCTGCTCGATGATATGGAAGATCTCTTTTGCACGGTCCAGCGCAGCCTGTTTGCCGGTCAGCCGGTAGTAGGCGGAAAGGGCATAGATAGCAAAGCCCTGATTGTAGGTGTGCTTGGTGGTGTCCAGCGGCTTGCCGGTGTAGTCGCAACTCCAGTACACACCGCCGTTTTCCACGTCATAGCAATGCTCGGTGAAAAACTGGTAGGCGTGGCGGGCATCCTCGGCAAGGTCTGCCCGGCCGGTCAGCATGGCAGCCTCGGAGAAGAACCACAGAATGCGGCTGTTCAGGATGCAGCCTTTTTCGGCCTGTTTGTCCAGCTTCAGGTCAAAATCCATGTAGCCGTAAAAGCCGCCGTTTTCCTCGTCCCGCAGCCCTTTCCAGAAGGGAATGATGGTTTGCAGCAGCATTTCTTCTGCTGCCTGTTTGATCTTTGGCATGGGAAAATCCCCCTCCCTGTTTTACCAAAACGAGCCCGCCCCGGATGACCGGGACAGGCTCCATTGTATCAGCGGATGCCGACCTCGTGGTCGGTGGGGCCTGCGTTATCGTGGGCCTTGATGTAATCCACCACCTCGTCCACGGTGGTGAAGGCAAGACCGACATAGCTGTCAGCGCAGCCATAATAGAGGGCGATGCGGCCGGTGTCGGCATCCTGCAGGGTGGCGCAGGGGAAGCAGACGTTGGGCACGAAGCCGCGCTCCTCATACCACTTTTCCGGGGTCAGCAGGAAGTTGCCGCACCGGTAGAGCACCTTGCTGGGCTCGTCCCTGTCCAGAATGGCACCGCCGATGGAGTACACGAAACCGTTGCAGGTGCCGGTGACACCGTGGTAGAACAGCAGCCAGCCCTCGCTGGTCTCGATGGGAGCTGCACCGCCGCCGATCTTCACGCTCTCCCACCAGTTGGAGCCTTTGCTCATCACATGGCGGTGACGGCCCCAGAACTCCATATCCGGGCTCTGGCTCAGGAAGATGTCACCGAAGGGGGTGTGGCCGCTGTCGGACGGACGGCTGAGCAGGGTGTACATCCCGTTGATCTTGCGGGGGAAGAGCACCGCATTCCGGTTGAAGGGAATGAACGGATTCTCGATGCGGACAAAGGTCTTGAAATCGGTGGTCTTGGCAATGCCGATGGACGCACCGTAGAAATCCTGACACCAGATGATGTAGTAGGTGTCCTCGACTTTCACCAGACGGGGGTCGTAGGCATACACCGGCATGAATGGCTCACCCTTCTCGTTGACGAAGGGAATCTTGTCCTTGTCGAAGGTCCAGTGGATGGCGTCCTCGCTGTGGCCCAGATAGATGTAGGGCACACCGTTGACCTGCTCGCCGCGGAACACGCCAATGAACTTGCCCTCGTACGGCACGACCGCACTGTTGAAGATGCGGGCCACGCCCTCCACCGGGTTGCGGTCGATGATGGGGTTCTCGCTGTACCGCCACACCGGGCCGGTGGCATCGGCGGGCTTTTCCTGCCAAGGAATGTTGGGCAGGGCGTCGCAGAACATTTTTACGTTGCTCATAATCAAAAACTCCTGTAATAGAAGGTTGTTGTTCTTTTCTGCCACACTCTCCCGGCTCCCTGCACAGAAGCCGGGAGAAGCAGCAGATGATGAAGGAGAAAAAGTGGATAGCGATTTTAGCCTTTCACCGCACCGGCAGCCATGCCGCTGTAGATTTGATCCTGACACAGCAGGAACACGATGAGGGCGGGGATGATGGTGATGATGACACCGGCGCAGATGTAGTTGTACTGGTTGCCCATGGGGCCGGAGAACACATACAGCGAGGTGGCCACCACCTGATACTTGGTCTTATCCTGCAGGTACAGGTTTGCCATGTAGTATTCGTTGTAGGTGGACACACCCTTCAGGATGGCGCTGGTGACGATGGCGGGCTTGAGCAGGGGCAGCAGGATCTTGAAGAACACACCAAAGTAGGTGCAGCCATCCAGAATGGCGCTTTCGTCCAGCGTGGGGGAAAGGTTCTCGAAGAACTGCAGGAAGATATAGATGGTGATAACGTCCGTGCCCATCATCAGGATGATGTAGCCGGGCATGGAGTTCACCAGATGCAGAGCCGTCATGATCTGGTACACCGTGACCTGCGAGGCGATGCCGGGGATCAGGGTGGCGATGGTGAACAGGTTGCGGATCAGCTTGTTGCCGGGAAACTTGAACCGGTTCAGCACATAAGCCAGCATGGCACTGATCATAATGCTGCCCGCCAACACGCAGATCAGGATGATAAAGCTGTTCAGGAACGCCTCGCCCATGTTGGCCTTGTTCCATGCGGTGATGAAGTTATCGAAGTTGAGCCAGCTCTTGGGCGGGGTGATAACGTTGGTGTTGGCGTACTCTTCCTCACTTTTGAAGGCGGTGAAGATGCAGGATACGATGGGCACCAGTGCCACAAAGGCAGCGAAGATGAGCAGCGCATATTTGCAAATGTTGATCAGAACACGTTTGGTCTTGATCGCAGTGGTTTCGTTCATACGTTCTGCCTCACTTTCACTTGGTTACGCCGCTGCTGCGGTTTTCCAGCCATTTTTCCACAGCCTTCTGGGCGTAGGTGACGATCACGATGAGCAGCAGCAGAACCACAGCCATGGCGGATGCAAGACCCACCTTCTGGTCGGTATGGGCGATCTTATCCATGACCACGAAGTAGGTGGAGGTGTTGAAGCCGCCGCCGGTGACAACATAGGGCATCTCGAAGGCGGACAGTGCGCCGGACACCGAGATGATGAGGTTCAGCACCACGATGGTGCTGATGGAGGGCAGGATGATGTCCTTGAAGCGGTGCCATGCGTTGGCACCGTCGATCTCAGCAGCCTCGTACAGCACGGGGTCCACAGAAGCGATAGCACCGATGAACATGACGATGTTCTGGCCGATGTATTTCCAGATGGAGCAGGCCACCAGCACGACGTTGTTGATGGACTCATCCCGGAGCCAGAAGGGCAGCTTATCTACGTTGAAGCCCACCCAGCTCAGCAGGGTATCCAGCACAAAGCCGTGGGTGAAGAAGAACTTGAAGATGAAGCCCACCGAGATGCCGCAGATGAGGCAGGGAAAGTACAGTGCACCACGGAAGAACTTGCTGCCCTTGCACTTGAAGCTCAGGATGGTGGCAAACAGCAGCGCCAGCGCCATCTGCACCACGGAGCCTACCATGTAGTAAAGGCTCAGGCTCAGAGCGTGGAAGCAGTCTTTGCGGGTAAAGACCGAGATGTAGTTCTGCAGACCCACAAAGGTACGTCTGCCGATGTACTTCATTTTGAAGAAGCTGAACTCCACCATTTTGAAGAAGGGCAGATAGGTAAACATGAACAGCAGCACCAGCGGAACGAACAGGAACACCAGCGTGACGATGAGCTGCTGGCCACGCATACTGTGAAAGTATTCGCTGAAGCTCTTGCGCTTTTTAGGCGCGGATACGGTTGCGGAAGATGCCATGTAAAAGACCTCCTTTCACCAAAAGCAGGGCGGACACGGGCCCGCCCTGCTGATTTATAATGATAGATCGCTTACTGCGGTGCGCAAGCATCCACAGCTGCGTCCCATGCGGCGTTCCAGTCGGCCACGATGTCGTCCAGAGTCTCGTCGCCGTTGATGCCAGCCTCCACCACACGCATGACGTGGGTCTGGTCGGCATTCAGCATCAGCTCAGCCTCCTGCTGCACCTCGGTGGCAAGGTCTGCCAGCTCTGCGGGGGCGGGGGCATCCTCGACCAGGTCGATGCCGTCAAATGCCTTCAGGGTATCGGGGTATTCCTGGCTCTTCAGCACCGGCACACCGCCCTGATCATAAGCAAAGTTGGAGCTTTCGGTCAGCCACTTGATGTAGAGCATGGCAGCCAGCTTTTTGTCATCGGTGGTGTTCTTGTTCACACCGTAGCAGTAATCTGCACCTGCGCTGGCGTACTGGGTACCCTTGACGGTGATGGGGAACGGCATATAGCCAATGTCGTCGGCGTGGTCACCGGCGGCCTGCATCTGCACGATGGCCCAGCTGCCCAGAACCATGGCACCGATCTGGCCGTTATTGATGCGGGGCTTGGAGCCCTCCCAGTCGGTGGTGGTGGGGTCGGCCTCGGTCAGACCGCGCTTCACTGCTTCGTACAGGATGTAGTACACAGCGTAGGGACCCATATCGTCCGCACCCAGAATGCCCTTCTGGAACGGATCCTTGGTCTGGGGCATGGTAATGTTCATCCAGTCCGGGTCACCGGTTGCGCCGCCGCTGGTGTAAGCATCCCATGCGGTCATGGTCCAGCCGGCGGCGTAGTTGGTGTACAGGGGATCAATGGAAGGATCGTAGTCCTTGATCTTCTGCAGGTCATCCAGGAACTCGTCCGGGGTCTTGGGCAGGGTGGTGATGCCGGCAGCCTCAAAAACCTTCTTGTTGTAGATGATGCCCTGTGCATTGCCGGTGGAGGGGATGCCGTACACGCTGCCGTTATAAGCGCGGTTGGAAGCGAAGTTGTAATCGTTCTCAATGTCGCTCAGTGCGCACAGAGGCTCAAAGTAGTCGCCCAACTCGGTCAGGGGGATGTTGGTGGGGATCATGCACAGATCACCCCAGTCGTTGGAAGTCAGACGGGTGGTCATGTCGTTGGCATAGTCGGTGATGCCCTCGTACTTGATGGTGATGTTGGGATACAGCTTCTGGAATGCGGCAACGTAGCCGTCAAAGGTGCCGTCATCGATGAGGTCGGTACGGTGGCTGATGATCTTCAGGTCAGCCTTCAGGTCGGTGTTGTCGGTGCCCACGGTCAGCTCATTGTAAGCCTTTGCACCGTCTGCGCTGGCAGCGGAACCAGCGGTGCTGCCGGTGGAGCCGGCGGTAGAAGTGCTGCTGCCGCCGCAGGCGGCAAGAGCAGAGGCTGCGGCCAACACACCAGTGACCTTCAGGAAATTGCGGCGATTGATCTTACGCATAGGGATATCCTCCTTCTTTTTGTGGAGCCCTTTTCCGTTTTGCGAAAGCTAAATTTAGCTTTGATTAGCTAACTGTTATCCTTCGCTTTCTGTGGTTTAAGTATATTCCTTTTGAGATTCACTGTCAATATTACCAAAAAGATTCGGTGTTTTGGTGGCAATTCGGCAATTTTCTTGTGAAAACTGACCTGTAAATCCGGGATACATCACGGATTTTGAACTTAAAATAATAATTTAATTAACTTTTTACAATAAAATTAACTTAAAGATCGCTTAGCCTAAGGCTGATTTTGCACTTTTTAACTGGCTTTTCATTGACGAAACGACTAAAAACTGCTATGCTAACCATAAAGTTAACCGGAACGTTATTTACCTCATTCTAAAATGAAAGAAGAAAGCTGGTCAGGAACATGGCAAAAGCAGTACGCATGGCCGATATCGCGCAGCGGCTGGGCATCAGCACCGTGTCCGTCTCCAAGGGTCTGGCAGGCAAAGAAGGCGTCAGCGCCGAGATGCGGGCAAAGATCCTTGCCGTTGCCGAGGAGATGGGCTATCAGCCCCCTGCCCGGGCGCATACACAGCCCGGCGGCGAGAGCATCGGTATTCTGGTGGCAGATCGTTTTTTCAACGAGAACGCCTTTTATTCCAATCTGTACCGGGCGGTGCTTAAATGCGCCGCCGAGCAGGACATCTCGGTGCTGATGGAGATCGTTCTGCCGCAGGCAGAAAAAAGCTGCAATATGCCCTCCTTCCTTGTAAACCGCAAGGTGGACGGCCTCATCTTTATGGGCGAGATCAGCCGCCGCTACCTTGCCACAGCGGTGCAGACGGGCGTGCCCTTTATGCTGCTGGATTTTTACGATGATGCCATTGCCGCCGACTGCGTGCTCAGCGATAACACCAGCGGCAGCTATATGATGACCGAGCATCTCATCTCCACCGGGCGGCGGAACATCGGTTTTGTGGGCAGTGTGCTGTCCACCAGCTCCATCATGGACCGCTATCTGGGTTATGTCAAAGCCCTGCTCCGCGCCGGGCTGCCCATCCGGGACGACTGGCGGCTGGAGGATCGGGACGACCGAGGGCTCTTTATTCCGTTCACCCTGCCTCACGAGATGCCGGAAGCCTTTGTCTGCAACTGCGACGAGGTGGCCTACAATCTGGTGGAGACCCTCAAGCGCAACGGCTACCGTGTGCCGCAGGATGTGGCAGTGACCGGCTACGATGACTACCGCTATTCCACCATCTGCAGCCCCCAGCTGACCAGCTACCGGGTGGACTTGGACGGCATGGCAAAAACGGTGGTGGCGCAGCTGCGCCGCAAAATGGCGCATAAGCCTGCCGTTGCCCCCACCGTCATCGTGCCCGGCGGCTTTGTAAGAAGAGAATCTACCTGATAAAAAAGGGGTTGCTGCACAAACCTTCGTGCAGCAACCCTTTTACTATGGTACTATTTTGAATGGCCGCCGCTTTGCTCTGGCCATCTTCAGTGGAAAATATAGTTTGTATTTTGGGATACCGGAGCGTCTGCGGACGCTCCGGTATCCCGTTTTCACTTTTAGAGGATCGTTTTCAAAAAGGCAGTCAGAACCTTTGCCGCCTGCCGGTGGCTTTCTGCGCCGGGGTGCTGCCGGGCACCTACCGTTTCCGGTGTGGTGTTGGGCAGCTCCAGCAGATAAACAGAGTTGTCTCCGGTAATGGCTTTGTACTGCTCCGCGCCCTGTCGCAGCACCGGCAGCAGCTCACTGCCCAGCATCCCGATGCACCACACCAGCTTTGCCCCGGGGTTCTTTGCCCGGAGCAGGGTCAGAAAATGCTGCACACCGTTTGCCACCTTTTGGGCGTCCGCAGGATGGAAGTCTCCGTTGGAGAGCCGCCGCAGCTGGTGGGGCTTGCCGGTGGCAGGGTCTGTCCATGGCGGGTTATCGAATGCGCCGGTGTCGTTGGTGCCTAGATTGACGATGACGGCATCCGGCTGCCATGCGGCAAAATCGTTTTCCTGCTGTGCACCAAGGGCGGCGTTACGCTGTCCCATGGCTACGCCGCACACCCGGGTGTAGTAGGGCGGCAGGATGTGGCGCACGTCGTTGTCCCATCCAGACACGATGCCCCAGCCGCTTTGCGAGATGCAGCGGTATTCGGCACCCAGCGCATCGGCAGTCAGGCGACCGTAGTGGTTTTCTGCCGAGAAAAAGGCTCCCACCCAGTCCTCCTCCGGTTTGGCTCCGATGGCACCCTCTCCGCTGGTGATGCTGTCCCCCACAAATTCCAGCCGATAAACCGGCTCCGGCAGGGGCAGAAATTCGCCGTCTGCATATTCCAGCCCGGTGATCTGCAGCAGGTGCGCCGGGTCATCGTGCATGGCCTGCACATCCTTCAGCAGCCGGACGTGCTTCGCCTTGCCCGGCGTCATGCCCCGGAACAGGCACACCCGGCTTTTGCCGGGGTTCACGGCAAACCGTGCCACCCATGCGCCATTCAGTTCCACGCTGACCCACGGCTCTACCACTTCATAATCGGCGAAAAGATCCACCCACAGCTCACTGCCGGTAAATTCCAGTTCTATGCCGCTGGCTGTCCAGAACAGGGTCAGCGGGTCACGCCCGGTGTGCCGCCCCAGTGCCCGCACCTGCGGCAGTTGGGTCAGCGCTGCGGTTGTAAGTTGCTCCATTTTCCGTTCCCTCCCGTTGGTTTTGCCCGAAGCATAGCAGATTCCACCCAAAATCGCAAGCTAAATCTGTAAGCTAAATAAAACCTAAAATTTAGTTTAGCCTTTGCACCTCCCGGTGTAGGGGCTTTTTTCGGGTCAGGTTGACCAGTGCTTTGCCCCTCTCCTTGTGCCATACGCTGAAAATGAAGCAGCATATTGACCGAATTGCCAAAACTGCACTATACTTATTGTGCAATCTGACGTTGATTTTTGAAAAAAGACGAGGAAAATGTCATGGAGCACGAACACAACTTTTACGGGGTGAACTTTGCACCCTTTCCCCACAGAGGCGTGTTGAGCAGCGAGAACGCCCACCGCAGTATGGCAACTATGGTGGAAGCTACCGCCGCCAACTGGGTCATTCTGTCGCCCTCTGGAATACAATCTGACCCTTATAGTGAGGAAATCAACTGGAACACTAATGCCACCCCCACAGACGAGGAGCTATGCGGTGCCATCCGCTTTGCCAAGCAGTTGGGCTTGCAGGTGGCGTTGAAGCCTACCGTCAACTGCGCCAACGGCGTGTGGCGGGCGCGCATCAGCTTTTTTGACCACGATGTGCCCTGCGAGACCCAGTGGGGCAGATGGTTTGCCAGCTACACCGCCTTCCAGACCCACTACGCTGCTCTTGCCGAAGCCGAAGGCTGCGGGCTGTTCCTGACCGGGTGCGAAATGACCATGACCGAGCACCGGGAAGCAGAGTGGCGTGCTCTCATTGCCGCTGTGCGGCAGCAATATCACGGACCGGTGAGCTATAACTGCGATAAATACGGCGAGGACCATGTGAACTGGTGGGATGCGGTAGACTGCATCGCTTCCAGCGGCTACTACCCCCTGAAGGACTGGGAAAACCAGCTGGACCGCATCGAGGCAGTGAGCAAAAAATACAAAAAGCCCGTCCTCTTCAGCGAGGCAGGCTGCATGAACATCACCGGTTCTTCTGCCGTGCCCAACAACTGGGAGCTGAAGGGAACACGGAACGATCTGGAACAGGCCGATTGGTATAGTGCCATGTTTTCCGCCTGCGCCAAGCGTCCGTGGGTCATGGGCTTTGGCGTGTGGGACTGGCCTGCTGACTCCGGAACCGCCAGCGCCTATGCCGTGTCCGGACGTCCAGCAGCAAAAATTATCCATAGTGCATATCAGGGAGAAGTTTTAGAATGAACACGTCCAATTTTGCTCGCTTGAAAGAACTGCTTCGCCGTGCAGCAGCAGGGCAGGAACTGACCCTCGGTTTTCTGGGCGGTTCCATCACGCAGGGCAGCCTTTCCACCCAGCCCGGCAACGCCTATGCGTTCCGGGTGTACCAGTGGTTCGTGGATACCTTTCCGCAGTCGAAGTTCCACTACGTCAACGGCGGCATCGGCGGCACAGATTCTCTGTACGGCGTTGCCCGTGCCGTGACCGATGTGCTGATGTACCAGCCAGATTTCGTAGTGGTGGATTTCAGCGTCAACGATCTGGAAGTTCCCTTCCGGCAGGAGACTTACGAGGGTGTTGTCCGCAAGTTGCTTGCATGGCCCTCCCACCCGGCGGTGGTACTGTTGAATAACGTATACTACGATACCGGAGCCACCGCACAGGACGAGCACAACGCCGTGGGCGACCACTACGGCGTGCCACATGTCAGCATCCGGGACAGCATTTACAAGGATCTGCGTGCCGGTAAGTATGCCAGCCGCACCCTGCTCAGCCCTGATGGACTGCACCCAAACGATTACGGTCACGGTCTGGTGGCGGGGGAGATCATCAAGCTGCTGGAGGCGGTCAACGCCCACCGGGAAGAACCGGAGCAGGAGCCTGCCTTCCCGGCACCGCTCACCGCCAACGCCTACGAAAACGCCCGGCGGCTGACCATCCGGGAACTCTCCCCCAAGTTGGAGGGCTTCCGGGCAGACCCGGAGGAAAAGCTGGGGCATCTGGACCACTGGAAAAACGGCTGGGTGGGCCAGAAGCCCGGCGACAAAATCACCTTTGAAGTGGATGCCTCCTGCATTGCAGTGCAGTACCGCAAGACCATCCGCCGCCCGGCGCTGCGGGCGCAGCTGGTTCTGGACGGCGACGCCGCCTACCCTGTTCTGCTGGACGGTAACTTTGACGAGGACTGGGGCGACTGCCTGTATTTGCAGCCTATCCTGCACCACGGGGAACATAGAACACACACCGTGGAGTTGACGATTCTGCCGACCGACACGCCCGATGCGACTGAGTTTTATCTGATGGCACTGATCGTTACGGGGTGATGGTGGTGGTTATCACCGTGATAACCACCACTATTCATATGTATCGACCTAAAAGCCTCTCTGGATATAGTGTCTCACTTTTTCATCTAAAATGTATTGCAAATTCTTATAGAATATGGTATATACATTATACGAAACAATGTTTTGAATGAACGCACTGCCGTTCTATGATGTGTAAAGTGAGGTGCCTGCCATGACCGCCGTAATTTACGCCCGCTATTCCAGCGACAACCAGCGTGAAGAATCCATCGAAGGCCAGATTCGTGAGTGCACGGCCTATGCAGAGAAGAACGGCATCACAGTCATCAAGCACTATATTGACCGTGCACTCTCTGCCAAAACGGACAATCGTCCGGAGTTCCAGCAGATGATTAAAGACAGCGAGAAACGGCTGTTTGACATTGTGCTGGTCTGGAAACTTGACCGCTTTGCCCGAAACCGTTATGATTCGGCACACTATGAGTACCAGTTGGAGCGAAACCATGTCAAGCTGGTGTCGGCTACTGAACCAATTTCGGAAGGCCCAGCAGGTATTATGGTCAAGAGTATGCTCACCGGCATGGCTGAATACTATTCCGCAGAGCTTTCTGAAAAAGTCGTGCGCGGCATGACCGAGAATGTTCTGAAGGGCAAGTACAACGGCGGCACGATTCCCATTGGCTATACGGTAGACGAGGAAAAGTTCTTCCAGATCGATCCTTTGAAAGCCCCCTTTGTGGTAGAAGCCTTTCAGCGGTACAACGATGGCGCGACCATGAAAGAACTGATGAACTGGCTGAACGACAGCGGCGTGACCACCAACCGCAACCAGAAGTTTACCTATAACAGTATTCAGACCTTGCTGACAAACCGCCGTTATATCGGCGAGAACCGTTTTAAGGACATTGTGATGCCGGACAGCATCCCGGTTATCATTGAGAAAGAACTGTTCGATAGTGTGCAGGATAAAATCGCCAAAAACCGCCGCGCTCCGGCTCGGCACAAAGCGGAGGACGATTATTTGCTGACGACCAAGCTGTTCTGTGGAATGTGTGGCGCGATGATGTTCGGCGAGTGCGGAACGAGTCGAAATAAGAACGTCCACCATTATTATAAATGTGCTAATGCCAAGCGCACCAAGACCTGCAAGAAAAAGACCGTCCGCAAAGAGTGGCTGGAAGATCTGGTAGTCTGCGAAACCATGAAGATGATTCATGACGATGACTGCATCCAGTCTATCGTGGATGCGGTGATGATTCTTCAAGAACAGGAGAACACGGTGCTGCCCCTGCTGGAAAAGCAGATGAAGGATATAGAGAACGGCATCGAGAATCTGTTAAATGCGATTCAGGCAGGTGTACTGACCAGCTCGACCAAAGGACGCTTGGAAAAGTTGGAGGCTCAGCAGAAAGAGTTGGAAATTCGCATCGCGGAAGAAAAGCTGGCGAAACCGAAAGTCAGCGCAGATTTTGTGAAATTTTGGCTCACCAACTTTCGCAAGCTCGACCCGAACGTGAAAAGCCACCGGGAAACGCTTATCAACACGTTCGTGAACGTTGTTTATCTCTATGATGAAAAAGTTTTGATTACATTCAACTACAAAGACGGCACAAAAACCATCACTTTCGATGAAATCGCCGCCAAAGATGCCCCAGAGGGCAATGGTTCGGATTTGGGTTGCTTCGCTCCACCAAAAAACCTCAACGTATGAAAGTACGCTGAGGTTTTTGTTTTGCCCGGCATCCTAAGTCTCACTCTCGAGGGTGGATTCGAACAGCTGCGGCGACATCGCTGAAGATGGCGCAAAAACAGCCCGGTGGGCTGTTTTTAGCAGCGCGGCTCGCGACATCCACCCGCGCCCACCAAAAAAACCTCAACGTATGAAAGCACGCTGAGGTTTTTGTTTTGCTGCAAAGCCAGACTCACTGGGCGGGTGGATTCGAACAGCATCGGCCCGCCGAATAGTCCGGAGGGCAAAAAAGCCCCTGCGGGGCTTTTTTAGATGCGCGGCTCGCGACATCCACCCGCGCCCACCAAAAGAACCAGCGTAGAAATTACGCTGGTTTTTTGTTTTGCGACAAGGCTAAACTCACCGGGCGGGTGGATTCGAACAGCATCGGCCCGCCGAATAGTCCGGCGAGCAAAAAAGCCCCTGCGGGGCTTTTTGCGGGGCTTTTTTAGATGCGCGGCTCTCGACAACCACCCGCGCCCACCAAAAGGACCAGCGTAGAAATTACGCTGGTTTTTTGTTTTGCCCGGCATCTTAAGTCTCCCTCTCGAGGATGGATCCGAACAGCTGCGGCACCGTTCAGCAGGACGATCTCCTGCAGTGCAAGGATCAGCAGAACAATAAGAACCGTAGTAACCATCGTGTACCGTGCATCGTAATATTTTGCAACGGTATTCAGGTTGGTACTCTGTGCATTGATTTTTTAAATTTTTCTTCAAAAAAATCATTGACAACGCTTTCTGTGCATGATAAAATCACATTTGATTTTGAGAGACAAAGCATAGCAGAGTCTTTTCAAAGCAATTTACCATGGACCGCCCAGCGGGGCTAAGGCCATACGGACAGCCGGGTCCACTGCCGACCGGCGGCACAGCCGCCATTATTGATTGAGTGTAGCAGCTCAAATTTTATAAGTTGGTTCCTTTACAACCATGAAATTGCGCAGTCAGTGTGCAGACTTGTGAAACGGTCAATAAAGAGCAGTAAAAGCAGAATTGCTATATAGACTCTCATAATCCCGTCTTTTTGAATCATGCGAAGCGGCCTTTGTACTCTGGTGTTTCTTCCGGGGGTCTTTGGCGGCGCATTCAAATGCTTTTCAAAGCGCAAGTCTGCACTTTTTGTGCGGTACTTGCGCTTTTTTGTTTGCATCGGGATCAGGGACGGAGGAAAAACATGAGTGAGAACCGAACACGGTTCCGGCTGAACCAGAACCGTGCGCCCATCTATGAAGCGCTGGAACAGTTCCGCAAAATGCGGGTGGTGCCCTTTGATGTGCCCGGCCACAAGCGAGGCCGCGGCAACCCGGAGCTGACCGCCTTTCTGGGCCAGCAGTGCGTGGGCGTGGATGTGAACAGCATGAAGCCGCTGGATAATCTCTGCCACCCGGTATCGGTCATCCGGGAAGCAGAGGAGCTGGCCGCAGATGCCTTTGGCGCTGCCCACGCGTTCCTCATGGTGGGCGGCACCACCAGCAGTGTGCAGAGCATGGTGCTTACCGCCTGCAAGCGCGGCGATGAGATCATTCTGCCCCGCAATGTGCACCGCAGTGTGCTGAACGCACTGGTACTGTGCGGTGCGGTGCCGGTATATGTGAACCCCGAGGTGGACAAGCGCCTTGGCATCTCGCTGGGCATGAAGCGGGAACAGGTGGAAAAGGCCATTAAAGAGCATCCGAATGCTGTGGCTGTGCTGGTGAATAACCCCACCTACTACGGCATCTGCTCTGACCTGCGCGCCATCGTAAAAATGGCCCACGATGCCGGGATGCTCTGCCTTGCGGACGAAGCCCACGGCACCCACTTCTACTTTGGCGGCGGCCTGCCGGTGTCTGCCATGGCGGCAGGGGCTGATATGGCATCCGTCTCCATGCACAAGAGCGGCGGCAGTTTAACGCAGTCCAGCCTGCTGCTCATCGGCCCCAATGTGCACCCGGGCTATGTGCGGCAGATCATCAACCTGACCCAGACCACCTCCGGCAGCTACCTGCTCATGTCCAGTCTGGATATCTCCCGCCGCAACCTTGCGCAGCGCGGGCGGCAGGTATTCCACCAAGTGGCCGACATGGCCGAGTATGCCCGCGAGGAGATCAACGCCGTGGGCGGCTACTACGCCTTTGGCAAGGAGCTGTGCAACGGCGACTCCGTTTTTGACTTTGATACCACCAAGCTCAGCGTCCACACGCTGGATATCGGCCTTGCAGGCATTGAGGTGTACGACATCCTGCGCGATGAGTACGACATCCAGATCGAGTTCGGCGACATTGGCAACATCCTTGCCTATCTTTCCATCGGCGACCGCCCGCAGGAGGTGGAGCGTCTGGTCAGCGCGCTGGCCGAGATCAAGCGCCGCTACCAGACCGATGGCTCCGGCCTGCTGAGTCAGGAATACATCGACCCCGTTGTGGCTGCCAGCCCGCAGGAGGCTTTCTATGCCCCCAAAAAGAGCCTGCCCCTCCGGGAGACCGAGGGCATGGTGTGCAGCGAGTTCGTCATGTGCTACCCGCCGGGCATTCCCATTCTGGCCCCGGGCGAGCGCATCACCAAGGAAATTTTGAACTACATCGAGTACGCCAAGGCCAAGGGCTGCAGCATGACCGGCCCCGAGGACCCGGACATCGAGCGGCTGAACGTTCTGGCATAAGGAGGGAATGCAGATGGAATTTTGGTTTTCTGAGTTTCACACCCCGGACGTGAAGCACAGCATCCGGGTGAACAAACAGCTCTACTCCAAGCAGAGCGATTACCAGCGCATCGATATTTTTGAAACGCCGGAGTTTGGCCGGGTGCTCACATTGGACGGCAATGTGATGCTGACCGAGCGCGACGAATTCATCTATGACGAGATGATCGTGCATGTGCCCATGGCGGTGCACAAGCAGGCAAAAGACATCCTTGTCATCGGTGCCGGTGACGGCGGCGTGGTGCGGGAGCTGACCCGCTACGACCGGGTGGAGCGCATCGACCTTGTGGAGATGGACCCGCAGGTGGTGGAAGCCTGCCGCGCCTTCCTGCCCAGCAACGCCTGCCGCATGGATGACCGCCGGGTGCACATCTATTTTGAGAACGCCCTCAAGTATATCCGCCGCTGCGAGGAGGAGTACGACCTCATCATTGTGGACTCCTCCGATCCCTTCGGCCCATCCGAGGGTCTGTTCACCCGCGAGTTCTACGGCAGCTGCTTCAATGCCCTGAAAGCGGACGGCATCATGGTGAACCAGCAGGGCAGCCCCTTCTATGCCGAGGATGCCAGCGCCATGCAGCGCAGCCACAAGCGCATTGCGTCCACCTTCCCCATCAGCCGAGTGTATCAGGCACACATTCCCACCTTTGCGGCTGGGTACTGGCTGTTCGGCTTTGCCAGCAAAAAGTATCATCCCATCGATGATCTGGATGCAGACGCATGGAAGGCGTTGAACATGCGCACCCGCTATTACACCGCCCGGCTGCATGTCGGCGCATTTTACCTGCCGGCATTCCTTGAGGAAATGCTGCGGGAAGTGGAGGAACACTGATGCAACCCAACATTGAAAACTTCATCGGCTGTGACAGCAGCTACCGCGCCGCCAGCATCGTGCTGTACGGTGCGCCCTACGATTCCACCACCAGCTACCGCCCGGGCGCACGGTTCGGCCCGGCGGCCATCCGACACGAAAGCTATGGTCTGGAGACCTACAGCCCCTACCAGAATGCCGACCTGACCGATTTTGACATCTTCGACAGCGGCGATCTGGAGCTGTGCTTCGGCTCCAGCGAGAGCGCCCTTGCGGACATCGAAGCCCGCGCAGAGGAGATCCTGCAGGACGGCAAGTTCCCGTTGCTGCTGGGCGGTGAACATCTGGTGACGCTGGGTGCCGTGCGGGCTGCTGTGAAGAAATATCCGGATCTGCACATCGTGCACTTTGATGCCCACGCCGACCTGCGGGACGACTACCTTGGTGCAAAGCTGAGCCACGCCTGCGTGCTGCGCCGCTGCCATGAGCTGGTGGGTGATGGCCGCATCCATCAGTTCTGCATCCGCAGCGGCGACCGCGCCGAGTTCGAGTTTGCAGCCCAGCACACCGAGATGCACAAATTCGATTTTACCGGCCTTGCTGAGCTGACGGAACAGCTGTGCGAGAGCAAGGTGCCCGTCTACCTGACCATCGACCTCGACTGTCTGGACCCCTCCTGCTTCCCCGGCACCGGCACGCCCGAAGCCGGCGGCGTGAGCTTTTTGCAGCTTCTGGATGCCATCCGCACCGTGACGAAAGCCAACATCGTAGCCGCAGACCTCAACGAGCTGGCTCCCACGCTGGATACCACCGGCGTTTCCACCGCCACCGCCTGCAAGGTGCTGCGCGAAACGCTGATCGCGCTGGACAAGGGCTGGCCCGGCTTTCAGGTCTGACCGAATTTGCACACATTGACATAAAGGAGAAAAATCATGAGCAAAGTTCTGATCATCGGCTGCGGCGGCGTGGCCTCCGTTGCCATCCACAAGTGCTGTCAGGTACCCGAGGTGTTCACCGAGATCTGCATCGCCAGCCGTACCAAGTCCAAGTGCGACAAGCTGGCTGCAGAACTGGCCCCCAAAACCGCTACCAAGATCACCACCGCACAGGTGGATGCCGACAAGGTGGACGAGGTGATCGCCCTCATCAAGGCTTATCAGCCCGACCTCGTGATGAACATTGCCCTGCCCTATCAGGACCTGACCATCATGGATGCCTGCCTTGCCTGCGGCGTAAACTATATGGACACCGCCAACTACGAGCCGGAGAACACCGACGACCCGGAGTGGCGTGCCATCTACGAGAAGCGCTGCAAGGAAGCAGGCTTCTCCGCCTACTTTGATTACAGCTGGCAGTGGGCCTACGCAAAGAAGTTTGAGGAAGCCGGCCTGACCGCCCTGCTGGGCAGCGGCTTCGACCCGGGCGTGACCCAGGCTTACTGCGCCTACGCCAAAAAGCACGAGTTCGACACCATTGACACCATTGATATTCTGGACTGCAACGGCGGCGACCACGGCTATGCCTTTGCCACCAACTTTAACCCGGAGATCAATCTGCGCGAGGTGTCCGCTCCCGGCAGCTACTGGGAGAACGGCCACTGGGTGGAGATCCCGGCTATGAGCATCAAGCGGGAATACAACTTCGATCAGGTGGGCGACAAGGATATGTACCTGCTGCACCACGAGGAGATCGAGTCCCTTGCCAAGAACATCCCGGAGGCAAAGCGCATCCGCTTCTTCATGACCTTTGGCCAGAGCTATCTCGACCACATGCGCTGTCTGGAGGATGTGGGCATGCTGTCCACCACCCCGGTCAACTTCAACGGGCAGGAGATCGTGCCCATCCAGTTCCTCAAGGCTCTGCTGCCGGACCCCGCCAGCCTTGGCCCCCGCACCAAGGGCAAGACCAACATCGGCTGCATCTTCACCGGCAAGAAGGACGGCAAGGAAAAGACCTACTATATTTATAATGTGTGCGACCATCAGGAGTGCTACAAGGAGGTCGGCTCTCAGGCCATCAGCTACACCACCGGCGTACCGGCCATGTGCGGCGCACTGATGCTGCTCACCGGCAAGTGGACCACCAAGGGCGTGCACACTGTGGAAGAGTTTGATCCGGACCCGTATCTGGACGCTCTGGACAAGTACGGCCTGCCCCGTTCCGAGAGCCACAGCCCGGCGCTGGTGGACTGATGCGGCTGGCCGATACCCGCCCGCCCTTTGCGGGCCTTACAAACCTTTCTTGGGAAGCGCTTGCCTCTCTGCCCACCCCCTGCTACCTGCTGGACGAAGGGCAGCTGCGCCGCAACGGCGAACTTCTGCTGGGGGTGCAGCAGCGCACCGGCTGCAAAATTCTGCTGGCGCAGAAGGCTTTTTCCAACTTTAATGTTTACCCGGTGCTGGCCCCTTATCTGGCGGGCACCGAGGCCAGTGGCCTGTACGAGAGCCGCCTTGGCAAAGAAGAGCTGCCGGAAAAAGAGAACCATGTGTTCTGCGCGGCCTACCGGGCAGACGAGTTCGCGGAGCTGCTGCAGTACGCCGACCACATCGTGTTCAATTCGCCCAGCCAGCTGGCAAAGTTCGGCCCGGCAGCAAAGGCGGCGGGCAAGAGCGTGGGCCTGCGGCTGAACCCGGAGTGCTCCACGCAGGAAGGCCATGCAATTTACGACCCCTGCGCCCCGGGCAGCCGCCTTGGCACCACCCGCGCCCAGTGGGATGCCGCCGTGCAGGCAGACCCGGCCCTGCCCGAATTACTGGACGGACTGCACTTCCACACCCTGTGCGAGCAGGATGCCGATGCACTGGCCCTGACGCTGGCGGCGGTGGAAGCAAAGTTCGGGGGGCTTCTGCCCCGGATGAAGTGGCTCAACTTTGGCGGCGGGCACCATATCACCCGCCCCGGCTACCGCCTTGCCACGCTGGAACAGTGCATTACCGAAACACAGAAAAAGTACGGCGTGCAGGTGTATCTGGAGCCGGGCGAAGCATGGGCGCTGAACGCCGGGTATCTTGTTACCACTGTGCTGGATACTTTGCAAAATGGCGAGACGAGCCTTGCCATTCTGGACATGTCTGCGGCCTGCCACACCCCGGATGTGATCGAGATGCCCTACCGCCCGCCGCTGATGGATGCCGGGGACCCCGGCGAAAAGCCGTACCTCATCCGCCTTGGCGGCCCCACCTGCCTTGCCGGGGATGTGGTGGGCGACTACAGCTTTGCCTCCCCGCTCACCGAGGGGCAAAGGCTCATTTTCGGCGATATGGCCATCTACACCACCTGCAAGAACAACACCTTCAACGGGATGCCGCTGCCGCCCATCTGGGCAATGGACGAAAACGGCACCTGCCGGGAGCTGGTGAAGTTCGGCTACAGCGATTTCAAGATGCGGCTGGGACGTGCAGCGGATTAAAGTACGACCCTTACGGCAAATCTGTATTCATTCAAAAGACAGTCTGTATCAAAACCGCCCAAAATGCACGCTGTTCAAGTACAGTTTCTTTTTATCATCTGACGAAAATTTAAAAAAATTCATATTCAGCCTAGACAAGTTCCTTTTCATGTGCTAAAACAATGCTAAGAAACCCGCAACGATGCAGGATCTGAGGATCACTGCGCCGTTGCGGGTTTTTCTTGTTTTATCTGGGAAAGTGTCAAGAAATAATAGAGGAGGCAATTCTTATGAAAGCATTCATTTCGCGTCGTGATTTCCTGAAAGCGGCAGGCATCACCGCCGCAGCAGCAGCTTTGGCAGGCTGCTCTTCTTCTGGCGGTTCCGCAAGCGGCTCTTCTGCAGGCGGCAAGACCATTAAGATCGGCGTGTTTGAACCGGCTTCCGGTGATAACGGCGCAGGCGGCAAGCAGGAAGTGCTGGGTGTCGAGTATGCCAACAGCCTTGCTCCCACCGTGGAGATCGGCGGTGAGACCTATAACGTGGAGCTGGTGGAAGTGGATAACCAGTCCAGCACCGATAAGGCCGTGACTGCTGCACAGGAGCTGGTCTCCAAGAAAGTCTCCATCGTGCTGGGCAGCTACGGCTCCGGTGTTTCCATTGCAGCCGCTCCCACCTTCCAGTCCGCTTCCATCCCGGCCATTGGCTGCTCCTGCACCAACCCCGCCGTGACTGAGGCCAACCCCTACTACTTCCGTGTCTGCTTCCTTGACCCGTTCCAGGGCTCGGTCATGGCAAACTTTGCAAAGGATGAGTTCAGTGCTGCCAACGCCTACGTGCTGAGCATGCTGGGCGAGGACTACGGCTCCGGTCTGGCCACCTACTTCGTCAACGCTTTTGAGGATCTGGGCGGCACTGTTACCAGCGAGCAGTTCCCCGAGGGCACCTCGGACTTCTCCGCCTACATCCAGAACGCCATCAACGCCGGTGCAGATGTGATCTTTGCTCCCTGCGCCACCACCTACGCCGCCCAGATCATCACACAGGCTGCTTCTGCAGGCTTCGACAAACCCATTACCGCAGGCGACACATGGGAGTCCAGCGTTATTCTGGATGCCCAGAAGGGCACCAGCGTGCAGGTGTATTGCTCCACCTTCTTTGATGAGAACGATGATTCCGGCGCAGCCAAGGAGTTCGTGACCGGCTTTAAGGAGTGGCTGAACGCCGACAGCCAGAAGCTGACCAACAACGGCGGCAATGACATCGTGGCAGCTGTTTCTGCACTGGGCTACGACGGCTACATGGTGGCTCTGGAAGCCATCAAGGCAGCAGGCAGCACCGACGGCACCGCCATCCGCGATGCTCTGTACGGCGTAAACTACGACGGCGTGACCGGCAACATCACCTTTGACCAGACCACCGGTGATGCCAACAAGGATATGGCTTACATCAAGAAAGCTGCCGACGGCGCATTTGAGTTCGTCAAGACTCAGAGCGTGGAAGGCTGATTTGAACCTGTAAACTCCTTCAGTCAACGCCTGACGGCGTTGCCAGCTCCCTCAACGAGGGAGCCTTTTTGTAGCCTTCCGGCAGGTTTGGCTCCCTCTGGGAGGGGGCTGTCACCGGAGGTGACTGGAGGAGTTTATTTTATTAAAAGTTGTAAGAAATGGAGGGTCCCCCTTATGGCTGCAAAGTTTCTGCCCTATTTGCTGGCAGGTATCTCGGTGGGCGGCCAGTATGCATTGATTGCCATTGGCTACACGATGGTGTACGGCATCCTGCGCCTGATCAACTTTGCCCACGGCGATATCTTTACCGTAGCCGGTTTTCTGATGGTGTACGCTACTGCTTCCCTTCCGCTGACCATTTCCATCCCGTTGGTGGTGGTGGCAACGGTACTGCTGGGCATCGCAGTGGAAAAGATCGCCTACAAGCCCCTGCGCACCGCGCCGCGCATGTCGGTAATGATCTCCGCGATCGGTATGTCCTACCTTTTGCAGAACTCGATGTGGTATGTCACCGGCGGTCTGGCCAAGCAGTACCCTGCCCTGCCGTGGATCAGCGACACCGTCATGGTGCTGGGCTGCCAGACCAAGCGAGTGACGGTGGTAACGCCGTTCCTCGTCATTGTGCTGGTGGCAGCACTTGTTACCCTGATCCAGAAGACCAAGATCGGCATGGCCATGCGCGCCGCTTCCCGCGATTTTGAGACCGCTCAGCTGATGGGTATCAAGATCAACAATGTCATCTCCTTTACCTTTGCGGTGGGCAGCTTTCTTGCGGCCATCGGCTCCATGATGTATTTTTCCAACTACACGGCAGTCACCCCCACTGTGGGTGCGATGCCCGGCCTGAAAGCCTTTGTGGCTGCGGTGTTCGGCGGCATCGGTTCCATTCCCGGTGCGGTGATCGGCGGCTTCATCATCGGCATCTGCGAGAGCCTTATTAAAGGTGCAGGCGCTACCACCTTCAGTGATGCGTTCACCTTTGCACTGCTGATTGTGGTGCTGGCCGTCAAGCCTACCGGCCTGTTCAGTGAAAACCTGACCGAGAAAGTGTGATGACCATGAAACAAGAGAAAAAACGCATCTATCTCCGGGCCGCACTGGCGCTGGCCGCTCTGCTGGTGGTGCTGCTTGCACTGGATAACCTGAGCTTTGTGCCCTCCATGCTGCTCACCGTGCTGCGCAAGGGTGCCATCTATGCACTGGTGGCTGTCTCCATGAACCTGCTGAACGGCTTTACCGGCCTGTTCAGTCTGGGTCAGGCAGGCTTTATGCTGCTGGGTGCCTACACCTACGCCATCCTCACCATTCCCGCCGCTTCGCAGAAGTCCATCTATCAGCGCTATGCAAACGGCGGCATCGGCTTCTCCATCCCGGAACTGCTCTCCAAACCTCTGGGCGGCTTCGGCCTGCTGCTGGGTGTTGTGTTCTGCCTGATCCTGGCCGGTTTTACCGCAGCTCTGTTCGCCTTCCTCATCGGCCTGCCGGTGCTGAAGCTCAAGAGCGATTATCTTGCCATTGCTACACTGGGCTTTGCCGAGATCATCCGTGCCGCCGTGGTTTACGAGGGCTTTGGCCCGCTGACCAACGGCTCCAACCTTCTGTACGGCTTTACCAGCTTTGCCAGTTTCAACCTTTCGCTGGGCGGCACGACCCTGCATCTGGAGACCGTGATGCCCTTCCTCTTCTCCGGCATCTGCATCGCCATCATTCTGCTGCTCATCAACTCCACCTATGGCCGTGCCTTCAAAGCCATCCGTGATGACGAGATCGCTGCCGAAGCCATGGGCATCAACCTTGCCAGCCACAAGCGCATGAGCTTTATCATCAGCAGCTTCTTTGCCGGTATCTCCGGCGCAATGCTTGCCATGTATCAGGCCAGCGTGCAGGCCACCACCTTCAAATCCAGCATGACCTACGAGATCCTGCTGATCGTGGTCATTGGCGGCATTGGCTCGGTGTCCGGTTCCATCATCGCGTCCTTCCTGTTCATCGCCAGCTCCGAGTGGCTGCTGCGCTTCCTCGACAACGAGACCTGGATCGGCGGCTTCCGTGTGCCGCTGCTGCGTTCCGGCTTCCGCATGGTGGTGTTCAGCATCATCATTATGGCGGTGGTGCTGTTCTTCCGCAAGGGCATCATGGGCGACCGTGAATTGTTCCAGAAAAAGCCCGCATCCACTGCAAAAACTGCCAAAAAGGAGGCGCGTTCCAAATGAGTGAAAACGTATTGACCATTGAAAACGCCACGATGCAGTTTGGCGGCGTGGTGGCTGTGGATAATCTGAACCTGAAGGTGGATAAAGATCAGATCGTCTCCCTCATCGGCCCCAACGGTGCCGGCAAGACCACCGCGTTCAACGTTGTCACCGGCGTGTATGCGCCCACCAACGGCGCGGTGTGGTTCGAGGGACGCAAGATCATTGAGAACACGCCCCACGGCAAGATGAAAAAGCTCTATAAGGGCCAGAACGCGAGCAAGTATTCCCACATGATCGCCCCCACGCCCGATAAGATCACCCAGATGGGTATTGCCCGCACCTTCCAGAATATCCGTCTATGGAAGAGCCAGACCGTGTTTGAGAACGTGCTCATCGCCAAGCACTGCCGCCGCTCGGCCAACCTGCTGAGCGCTACCTTCCGGCTGAATGCAGACGAGGAAAAGCGCCAGCGCGAGGAGTGCGAAAACCTGCTGCATGTGCTTGGACTTGAGGATGTGCGCAATGAACTGGCTACTGGCCTGCCCTACGGCCTGCAGCGCCGGGTGGAGATCGCGCGCGCGCTTGCCACCGAGCCGAAGCTGCTGCTGCTGGATGAGCCTGCTGCCGGTATGAACCCGCAGGAGACCGAAGAACTGACCGCCTTTATTGACCGCATCCGCACCGATTTCAGACTGACCGTGTTCATGATCGAGCACCACATGGATCTGGTGATGGATATTTCCGACCGGGTCTATGTGCTGGACTTTGGCCGCTTGATCGCCGAGGGTACGCCCGCCGAGGTGCAGAACGACCCGCGAGTGATCGACGCTTATCTGGGGGTGGACGAAGATGCTTGAGATCAAGGATTTACATGTTTCCTACGGCGGCATTCAGGCCTTGCGCGGTGTGTCGCTGAACGTGCCGGACGGCAAGATCGTTACCCTGATCGGTGCCAACGGCGCAGGCAAGTCCACCCTGATGCGCACCATTTCCGGCCTCGTAAAGGCACAGAGCGGCTCCATTTTGTGGAACGGGCAGGAACTGCTGGGCAAGCCCATCGACCAGATCGTGGCCAGCGGCATTGCCATGTCGCCGGAGGGCCGCCGGGTGTTTGCCGACCTGACTGTGCTGGAAAATCTGAAGATCGGCGCATACCTGCGCAAGGATAAGGCCGAAACCGAAAAAGACCTTGAGTGGGTGTACAGTCTGTTCCCCCGCCTGAAGGAGCGCAGCTGGCAGAGCGCCGGTACCCTTTCCGGCGGCGAACAGCAGATGCTGGCCGTAGGCCGCGCCCTGATGAGCAAGCCGAAGCTGCTCATGCTGGACGAGCCAAGCCTCGGCCTTGCACCCATCGTGGTGCGGGAGATTTTTGATATCATCCGCACCGTGAACCAGCAGGGCATCACCGTGCTGCTGAACGAACAGAACGCCAACATGGCCCTGAAGGTGGCCGATTACGCCTATGTGCTGGAGACCGGTACCCTGACCCTTTCCGGCACGGGTGCTGAACTGCTGACCAATGAACAGGTCAAGGCCGCATACCTCGGCAAAAAGCGCGTTGACCGCACCTGAAACTTTATAAGAACCGCTAACGGCAGAGAGGGGCTGCTGCAAAACAGCTCCATGAAAAAATAACGCAAAAAAATGCCTCAGTATGGCAGGCGGAACAGGCTCATCATGCAAACAACGAAAAACAGGAAGTTCTCTCCGGTGGGGAACTCCCTGCTGTACATATCGCTATCGCATGTGGCTTTTGGCAGGGTGCGTCCGAGAGCAGAGTTCCCATAAAACAGTATTTGCAAAAGTTCCCTAAATGGGGAAGATTTGGCGTGACTTCGGTCACGCCTTTTCTTTTGCTTCCAGTTCATCCAGAGGGATGTACCCCAGCCCATCGTACTTGATATGGATGTGCTGCACCCGCTTTCCGCTGGACTTATTCGGGGCATCCACATAGATGGCTGACACCAGTTCACGGAGAGCATAAGGGGTGAGTTCTTCAATATGAACGTATTTGTGCGCTTTCTGGACGAACTTCTCAATATTCTCGATCTGCTGTTCCTGTACTTCGATTTCCTGCTGGATAGAGAGGGCTTCCTCTTCCAGATGCTTCTGTTCGGCATCGTAGCTCTGGCTCATCATGTCAAAGCGTTCATCGCTCAGCTTTCCGCTGGCGTTATCCTCGTAGATTTTCATGAACAGCCGTTTGAGGTCTGCAATCCGCTTCTCATTCCGGGCAAGCTGCTTCTTCAGGACGGTCAGCTTTTCGGTGCTTTCCACCCGAAGCTGCTCCTCCATGACCTTGCGGAAGTAGTCTTCATGACGGAGAATGTAGTCCGTCACCCGCTGAACATGACTCAGTACACGTCCTTCCAGAACCTTTACCCGGATGAAGTGTCCCTTGCACTTGCTCCCGTTCTTCTTGTGCAGAGAGCAATCAAAGAAGTCTTGACTGAAGTCCCTGTTGTTGGACGAACCATATTGCATCTTGGAACCGCAGTCAGCGCAGTAGACCATACCGGAGAAAATGCTGCTCTTGCCTGTCCGAGTCATGCGGTGACGCTGGTTACGAATCTCCTGAACCTTTTCAAACACATCATCGTCAATAATGCGCTCATGTGTATCCGGGAAGATAGCCTGATTTTCCACAGGATTCAGATGTCTCTTTTTATCCCAGATAGAGTTAGTATAGGTCTTGAAGTTGACTGTGCAGCCAGTGTACTCCCGGCGTTCCAGAATCAAACTTACTGCTCTTTTATCCCAGCGGTAAGGGTCTTCCGGGGCAGGTGCGTTTGTACTCCGGCCATGGCTCAGCTTGTAGGCGGTGGGAGTCAGAACTTTGTCCACCCACAGTTGGTTTGCAATTTGGGTCGGGCCACGTCCCTCCATGCACATGGAGAAGATGCGCTTCACAATCGCAGCCGCTTCCGGGTCAACAAGCCAATGCTTCGGGTTCTCCGGGTCTTTTACATAGCCGTACGGAACATTGACCGTCAGCGGCACTCCACGCTCTCCCTTGGCCTTCTGGACAGCCCGAATCTTGCGGCTGGTATCGCGGGCGTAAAACTCGTTGAACCAGTTCTTAATACCCGCAAAATCGTTGTTTACGCTGTTCGGGTCAATGGTGTCGTAATTGTCGTTAATGGCAATGTAGCGAACGCCATACTGGGGAAAGGTAAAGTTTGTGTACAGACCCGTCAAGGCAGAGTTGCGCCCCAGTCGGGACAGGTCTTTCGTGATAACGATTCCTACACGCCCTGCTTCGATCTCGACCAGCATACTCTGAAAGCCGGGGCGGTCATAGTTCGTGCCGGAGTAGCCATCATCCACAAAGAACACCGGGTTCGGGAAGTGGTTCTTTTTGGCGTATTCCAGAAGGATAGCCTTCTGGTTCTCAATGGACAGGCTTTCGCCGAGCCGTGCGTCCTCTTGCGACAGTCGGCAGTAAAGTGCGGAGATTTTATTCGTTGCTCCAGACATTGTTGTGTCCTCCTTACTCTGTGGAGCAACTGTCGGTACAGGATTGGTTACCGGGTCAAGTATAGCAGAATTGGACGCAGTTGTCATTCGTCTGCACCCTCATCTTCAAATTTTTGCTGGGCGTTCTTGGCAACAATGCGCTCCAGCTTCTTCAAAAAGGACTCCTTGCCCTCATAGCTGCCGGTCACGGTGTAGGTGGTGTGACCGACTTTCTCCGTGGTGGTCAGTTCTGGAATCCAGAAAGCGGACAGGTTCTTGACATGGAGGTTGCCGTTCTCGTCCACATAAGAGCTGTGTTTCTTCTGCTCTTCGGTCAAGGGCTTCCGCTTGAAATAGATTTCATTTTCGGAGATGTTCACAGTCTCGCTGGTCTGCTCTTTCGGGGCATCATCATACAGCTGTGCGAAAAATGCCAGTGCATCTTCGGGTGGTTCTTCCTCCATGAGCTGCTCGAAAACTCGCTGTTCCTCTGCCGAGAGGTTATTCCATGCGGCTTCCAACTCCTGCTCGTTGGCTGCGTTGACGAAGGCTTCGATCTCTTTTTTCATGGTGCATCCTCCTTTGGCTGCGAAAAGCGGATTTTCAAAAAGTATGGGTTTTCGTGAGAGCAAGAATCGTCCCGTGGCCACAAATTTTCAATTCTTGAAAATTCTTGCCCTTTTGGGACAGCTTCTTGTTGGGGCGTGCCTGCCCCAAACCCTGCTAGGTGATTTCATTCTTGGTGGTTGCTATATTGCTTATATGCCTTTTCAAATCCTGATTTGTTATATATGATAAATTTATAACATTCTCCATCTTTCATGGAAATTGCTGCAACAGGAACGACCATCTGACTCCATGAAAGCTCCCTTATCTCGTTCATGGGCAATACAAGGTTGCGATACAGTGGACTGACTGTGAGCTTTTGAGTTGAATATGTAATGCTCTGTTCATCAATGTACAAACCACCGCCAATGATTCCATTACGGCATAAGCTACACACAAAAGTTTTTCCCATAATATTACCGCCTCCTATTAGTTGATGGTTGGTTAAGTTGAGTATATCATATTGATTTCCAGAAGAACACCCCTATATAGGAGATTTTAGCCGTTTTACTGCGTACGTGCGTACGAGAGATTGGTACGCACGTACGCAGCGATTTGCCCGAAGCGCACCCTATATAGCCGTTTCCCCCTCGGAGAGCCCACTACACTTTGCAGACCACAGGGATGAAAGTGTCATAGTGGGTTATTACACTTCCGCAGAAGTGCCTTCTCCTCGCCGCAGACAGCCGGGTGTGCCTTTTGTGAGAGCTTTCTGTGCGGCGAATCTACATCGCCCACAGGCGATGTAAGCAGGGATTCCAAAGGGGCGCAGCACCCTTGGCACACGACTTTGGTACAAAGTCTAGTGTGTTACACCTTTCCAGAGGTGTATACGTTCCTGAAATGCAAAAAGCCCCATACCCAACACCTTAACGGTGCGGACATGGGACTTGATGCTTCCTCGGCCTAGCCGGGTACTCCGTAACCAATCCTGACAGGCAGTTGCCGTGTCATTTTTCGAAAACTGTTTTACGGATACCCAGCAGGTGGACACGCCCTGTTTTTTACTATGCTTCATCATTTTCTGCGCGCAGCATCCGGTATCCGACACCAACATGGGTCTGGATCAGATGCGGCGCATCCGGGTATCGTTCCAATTTTTTGCGCAGGGATGCCATGTAAACTCGCAAGGAAGCGATGTCATTTTCCTGCGTACTGCCCCATACTTTCTGCGTGAGGGAGGTATGTGTCAGCACCTTGCCCACATTATGCGCCAGCACACACAGTAGTTTGTACTCGATGGGGGTCAGATGCACTTCATTCTCACCCAGCCAGACGCACCCGGCCGAGAAGTCGATCTTCAAAGGACCATTGACAAAAACCGGACTGTTTATGCCGTCAGAAGCCAGCAGATTCAATCGGCGCTGCGTTACACGCAGTCTTGCCAGCAGCTCGTCCACGGAAAACGGCTTTGTCAGATAATCGTCTGCGCCGTTGTCCAGTGCTTCGATCTTATCAGAATCTTCGCTCCGGGCACTCAGGACAATGATGGGCAGGTTCGACCATGTGCGGACGCTGCGGATGACCTCGATGCCGTCTATATCGGGCAGCCCAAGATCCAGCAGCATGATGTCCGGATTGTGGCTGGTAGTCATCATGATCGCCGTTTCCCCATTGGAAGCAGTCAGATATTTATAGCCGTGGGTCTTCAGGGTCGTTGTGATCAGACACCGTACAGGAACATCATCCTCTACGACCAGAATGGACGGCTTATTCATGAATGTTCACCTCACTTTGCGGCAATGCAAAGGAAAAGACACTGCCATTGGGAATGTTGTCACGCAGGGTCAATGTTCCGCCGTGAGCCGTCAAGATTGCACGGCAGAGGGGCAAGCCCAAGCCAAGGCTGCGGTGGCTGTCTGCGATGCGGCTCTGCCCGGTATAAAACATCTCGAACACCTGTGCTTTTGCGCGATCCGGAATACCGGGGCCGTTATCTGCAACGTCCACTACGACCTGATGGTCTTTCCGGTAAGCCGAAATCTGAATGACCGAGCCCACGGGGGTGTATTTGATGGCGTTATCCACCAGATTGACAACGACCTGCATGATCAGCCGTGCATCCACATTGACCAGAAGGATCTCGTCCCCATACTGTGTTGTGATGGTGTGTTCGCAGCTTTTCCGGTTGACATGATGCAGCGCTTCTTCGATCATTTCGTCCATCAGCTGCGGCGAGATCTGCAGATTCATCCGCCCATCCTCAATGCGGGTGATAGAAAGCAGATTTTCCACTAAACCAATCAGCCATTGTGCATCATCAAAAATATCGGTGCAGATCTTGTTCCGGGTCTCTGTATCCAGCGTTTCTCCGTTGGAAAGCAGATTGCTGGCATTGCCGGAAATGGAGGTCAGCGGGGTGCGCAGGTCATGGGAGATCGTGCGCAGCAGGTTTGCCCGCAGCTCTTCATTTTTTGCCTGCACGGTTGCCTGCTCTTTTTCCAGCACATTTCTGCGGTTTTCGATGGCCAGCGCACCTTCGCCCAGAATGGAAAGCAGCACACTGTTTTCAAAGGCATCCAGCGGTTTTTCGGACAGATCGATCCCGATCACTCCAAACACGCCGCCTCCAGTCCGAAGTGCAAGATAAAGTCCCTTTGCATCCGGGTAGCTATCCGTGCCTGCACCGGAACGCTTTTTGTTGGCAAATGTCCAGTTTGCTGCATCCCGTTCTTCCGGTGCAGAAAAGATGTTTTGCGCCGTTTCCCCGTCAACTCCAAAAACCTGTTCTGCCCCAAGACCTCCATTTTGTTCCAGGTAGACGATCAGACTCCGGTTCAGCAGCTTCATCAGCTGGGATGCCGTCAGTGAAAAGATTTCTTCTTCACTTTTGGCTTTCTGTAAAAGCTGATTCGTATCAAATAGTACTTTTGTCCGGAATGCTGCCTGCGCAGACATTTTTGCATGGTCTTTCAACCGTGTCGTCAACGTACAGGTAATAATTGCGGAGGTCAGCATCAGGGCAAACGTAACCTGATAACCGGGGTCATACGCATGGAATGTCAGGCGCGGTTCCGTCAGAAAAAAATTGTACAGCGCAACACTGGCAACAGAGCCCAGCACACCGCAGGTATAACCGCTGGTACACAATGCGGTGAACAGCATCCCCAGCATATAGAGCATAATAATGTTATAACGCGCAAAGTCCAGCTGCAGGAAAAAGAAGCCGATGAGCGTGATGCAGCTCAGGATGCCTGCGGTGATCAGAAGATCACGGACAGACGGCAGAAGCGGACGGGTGAACAGCTTTCGTCCTGAACCGTAGCCGTTCTCTGCAGAAGCATCCGGGATGATGTAAATATCCAGATTAGGCGCAGTCATCGTCAATTTTTCAGTCAGTGACGGTCCACTCCAGAAATGGCGGCGATGTACGCTGGAGCTCCCCAGTACGATTTTTGTAATGCCGGAGATGCGGGCAAACTCTGCGATCTGCTGCGGAATGTCATCCCCATAGATCGTAGAAATGTCGGCACCTGCCTGCTCTGCCATACGAATGTGCTGCTGCAAGCGCCGACAGTCTTCTTTTCCCATCTGATCCGAATCCGGAGTCCGGACATACAGAGCTGTAAAGGTCCCTCCAAACGCCTTTGCCATTGTTGCTGCCGTCCGCACGATCTTTGCATTGGAGGGAGAGGACGACAGACACGCCAGAATATGTTCAGTGGGTGGGTCGTTCTGATTCATAAAAATCACCTGCCTTGCCCACAGTATAGCACAATTTGATGGTCACGACCACCAGCCACGTCTTTTTCCTTCCTGTTGAAGGATCTCCTTCCGCATGTGATCCAGCGCATCTGCTGCCCAAAAACCACTCAACATAACTCCAAGAACCATCAGTAACAAAACGACATCCATATGATCCGTCCTATCTTTTCAGAGCCGGAAACACTTCTGGATCGATGCGTATTTTCCCAAAACCAGCATACTTTCATCCCGGCACAGCTGCGTATCCGGCGTAATGCTCATATCGAGCTTTCCGTCTTTTTTCAGCGCAAGAATATTGATGTTATACTTTTTTCGGATATTGATCTCACCGATCGTGCGATCCACCCATTCCGGCGGAATGGTCACTTCCATGATGGCGTGGTCGTCCTGCAGCTCGATATAATCCAGAATGTGTTCGGAGCTGTATCGGATCGCCGCCCACTTTGCCAGCTGCTTTTCCGGGTAGACCACTTCATCCGCACCGTTGCGCAGCAGGAACTTGGCTTGTACATCCCGCTCTGCACGCGAGACCACAAGCTTTGCGCCCAGCTCCTTGAGCAGCGATGTTGTTTCCAACGAACTCTGAAAATTGCCGCCGATGGTTACGATACACACATCAAAATTGCCAACACCAAGGGAGCGCAGAAAGTATTCGCTGGTGCTGTCACCGATCTGTGCATTCGTCACATAGGAAAGCACGGCGTTCACACGGTCTTCGTTGCTGTCGATCGCCATGACCTGATGACCCAGCTCATTCAGTTCCTGCGCAATATGGCGGCCAAAACGGCCAAGCCCAATCAAAAGAATCGATTTCATACTTGTCTCCTTTATCCGATTGCGATTTTCTCCTGCGGCAGACGAGAGTGGGCAGGGCTGCTGCCAAATGCCGCATAGATCAACGTCAATCCACCAACACGTCCCAAAAACATCAGTGCGATCAGCACCCCCTGCGAAAGGATGCCCAATTGCGGCGTGATGCCCAATGTCAGACCCACCGTTGCCACAGCCGAAGCAGTCTCATACAGACAGACCGACATCGGCAGCTGCTCTGCCGCAGCAATGACAAAGGCTCCGAGGAAGAACAGCGTCAAATACATCCCTGCGATCGTGGCAGCATTCTTGACCGCAGAACCATCTATGCGCCGCCCGAAAAATTCGGCATCTTCTCTGCGGCGGAAGGTCGCCCACATATTGGCCAGCAGAACGGCAAATGTTGTGGTTTTCATACCGCCTGCCGTAGAACCGGGCGAACCGCCCAACAGCATCAGAACCACCATCAATGCCTGTGAAGTGCTGCCCATCGCAGCAAGATCAGCAGTGTTAAAACCGGCAGTACGGGGGGTAACGGATTGAAACATCGACAATAAAATGCGCTGCCGGGCAGAGCCTGCCGTGAACTCGAAGCAATAAAAGTACAGCGTCGGCAATACCAGAAGAAATGCCGTTGTGACAAGGATCACCTTGCTCTGCATCCGGTAACGGTGAAAATCAAGGCGATATGTACAAATGTCCTCCCATGTCAGAAAACCAAGGCCGCCAAAGACGATCAGGGCCGCAATCACTGTGGTAAGCAATGGGTTTCCTGCATACCGTGTCAGCGAAACAAATTTTGCCCCCTCTGTTCCCAGCAGGTCAAAGCCGGCATTGCAGAACGCCGAAATGGAATGAAACAACGCGTACCAGATCCCGCGCAGTCCATAATCGGCGCAAAATGTCGGCAGCAGCAGTGCAGCACCGACCAATTCAAACAGGGCGGTGATCCGCAGAATAAAGCCTGTCAGCCGCACGATGCCGCCCATCTGCGGGGCAGCAGTAGCTTCCTGCATCGTGCTGCGCTGCTTGAGGGAGATCTTTCGCCCGGAAAGCAGCGCAAAGGCAGCGCCCACCGTAATGACACCCAATCCTCCGATCTGGATCAGAAGAAGGATCACGCTTTGCCCAAAAGCCGACCAGTAGCTGCCGGTATCCTGAACCACAAGTCCGGTCACACAAAGGGCGGAGGTGGAGGTAAACAGTGCCTCATTGAACGGTGTGACGCACCGCTGCTGTGCAGCGATCGGGAGCATCAGAAGCAATGCGCCCACCAGATCGACTGCCGCAAAACCTGCAATAATAACCTGAAAAGAAGAAAAACGGTGCCGCTTGTAACGAGGATATTGAATCATAAAAGCTCCTTTACCTATCCGTGTGCATAAAGATTAGCATGGAATAGATAAAAGAGCCGTAAAGAAAATTGTAGAAGTATAAAGATTCCATTAAAATTGATCGATCAACACCAAATAATAAATGTAGGAGATCGAGCCGACCACGACAACACCCTTGAACTGAATATACGCACCAAAAAGTACCCATGCGGCTTCAGCGCAAAATCTCCAGCAGACGCCTGCCGGCTTCCTGCTGCGATTCCCCAAACGCCACCGCCAGCTCCTCCCGCAGGACGCGCTCTACCATCTGGTAGAAGTAGGTATCCATAGCGTTGATCTTCCGGCCACGGCTTTGCTGCTGGGTCTGTTTTTGTCCCAGCTCCTTGAACAGGGTCAGGTACTGGTAAAAATCATTGGTGTGGAGCAGTGCCTGATAGTGTTCTGCCAGCGCCGTCTGAATTCCCGTAGGGATGGGCAGCGTCTCCGCTTTGATCCGTGCAAGGTCGGCTGCTGCCTGCTGTGCCGGGGTCACCGGGCGCAGAACACCCTCTTTTGCCGTGGGGATATAGCTGCGGTCGTGGGAATCCGAAAAATAGGGCCGGAGGGTGTAATACTCTCTGGCGGGCTCATCGCAAAAGTGCCGCAGCCCGACCCTTTCCACCTCGTGCACTCCCAGATTTCCGTAGACCACCAGCGCTCCCGCCTGAAACCGTGACATGGTATTGCCTCTTTCCCTTGTATGAAAAGGCCGCAAAAACAGACTTTCCAGCGTAATTTTACTCTTTACTTTATTGTACCACGGTAGGTTGGCGGGCTTCAAAGGGCATCTTTCACAAAGTTTTCCTCGTGCAATCTGCGCAGAATGCCCAGTACAATTCTTGTGCAAAACTGCCTTTGCAAATTCCAGACAGGCAGGCTATAATGATTTCGTACAACGAGTAGCACTCATGCGTAAAACCGGTTGCATGAGGGCTGCCCGTTGTTTTTGTTTGCCCCAAAATGGAAAGGTAAAGGTGAACCCCATGGAAAGTTCCAATCAATTTCTCGGCACGGAGCGCATCAGCAAGCTGATGCAGAAGTATGCGATCCCGTGCATTATTTCGCTTCTGGTCGGCGCACTGTATAACATCGTGGACCAGATCTTTATTGCAAACGCCAGCTATCTGGGCTCCTACGGCAACGCCGCCAACACCGTTGTGTTCCCGCTTACGGTTGTGGCACTGGCTATTGCCGTGATGATCGGTGACGGCTGCTGCGCCTTCGTCAGTATCAGCCTTGGACAGAACGAAGTTCCCAAGGCAAGGCGGAGCGTCGGCAATGCAGTGGTGATGTGTCTGGTCAGCAGCATTGTGCTGGCCGCGCTCTATCTGATTTTTGCGGACAACATTCTCGCCATGTTCGGCGGAACGGTCAACGCCGAGACCTACCACCACTCCCAGGAGTATTTCTTTTATATCACGCTGGGCGTGCCCTTTTATATGTTTGGGCAGGCCATGAACCCCATCATCCGCGCGGATGGCAACCCCCGGTTTGCCATGATCTCCACCCTTGCGGGTGCGGTGCTGAACATTATTCTGGACCCCGTTTTCATTTTCGGCTTGCGCTGGGGCATGATGGGCGCGGCGGTGGCTACTGTGATCGGTCAGCTGGTCACCGCAGCGCTGGCAGTGTGGTATCTGCTGCACATGAAGATCATCCGTCCTGAAAAGGGCGACTACCGGCTGAAAGGCTCCATCTGCGGCCGCACCCTGACCCTTGGCATGACCAGCTTTCTGTCCCAGATCAGCCTTGTGGCGGCTATGGCAGCCATCAACAACATGATCCGCAAATACGGCGCACTGGACACCGTGTTCGGGCAGGAGCAATACGCCCAGATCCCCATGGCGGTGGTGGGCATCGTGATGAAGTTCTTCCAGATCGTCATCTCCATCGTGGTGGGCATGGCGGCTGGCTGCATCCCCGTGGTGGGTTTCAACATGGGCGCAAAAAAGCCTGACCGTGTGAAGGAGCTGTTCACGAGACTGCTGCTGGCAGAAGCGGCCGTGGGCGTTGTTGCGCTGGTGCTGGTGGAGGGCTTCCCGCGGCAGCTGATCGCCCTGTTCGGTGCTGCCAACGAGAGCGTCTACTACACCGATTTTGCAGTGCGCTCCTTTCGCATCTACCTGTGCATGATCATTCTGGCCTGTGTCAACAAGGCCTGCTTCATCTTTTTGCAGGCCATGGGCAAGGCAGTGGAATCCACCGCCCTGTCCATGGTGCGTGAGGTGGTGTTCGGCGTGGGCTTTGCCCTGTTGCTGCCCCGGTTCTTCGGGCTGGACGGCGTGCTGTACTCCATGCCCATGTCGGATATCCTCACCTTCCTGATTGCAGGCTATCTAATCTGCAAAACCTACCGTGAACTGAACCAGAAAGGAGAAGTCTAATGGAAAAACATATCATTACCATTGAAAGTCTTTCATAATTTCCGGCAGTCTCAGAGCCGATAGTGCAAAACACCGCCCATCTGCGTTCCGTTACGCAGGTGAGCGGCAGTTTTTGTCAATGGAAATTTTTCTCCCATCCCGGAGCAGCAGTTCCACGCAGCCGATATCCATGTTATCCGCTGTTACTACGAAAGGGGAATTATTGGGTGAAGCAAAAAAGACAGTAGACAGTCTGCCTCCCGGTAGACATTCCTACGGGTTGGGAACCGCGCACTAACAAAAGCCCCACTGGGGCTTTTGTTGCCCCGCCTGCGGTGGGGCCGTGCTGTTCAAGTCCTCTTATCCGCGGTTACTGCTAAAGGGAAACTGCCGTGTAAAACAAAAAAGACAGCTATCAAAAGCTGTCTTCCTTGTGGTGCACCTCGCGCACTCATATCCGAACTTTTCTCTGCTTTCACGGCTTCCCCGAAAGCGACTGTTTCCGTACCTTCCTTATAATTAAAGGTAATGAGGACCTTATCATCGTAGAGATAGATGGCATTGATGAAGGTATCCACCAGTGCCTGCCGCTGCTCCTGCTGGCTCATGTCCAGCTTACGGAAGCGCAGCAGCCAGAACCGGATGAACTCTTCAGTCACTTTCGGCTTTGCCAGCTTTTCTTCCGCAATGCGAGCTTCAAGCTCACGCTTGGTTTCTTCCAGCTGCTCCAGCCGCTCCTTGGTGGAACTGGTCAGGATACCAGCCTGAATTGCATTGAGCATATTCTGGATACCCGATTCCGCATCCCGGAGCTGCTTTTCATAAAGGGGAATGTTGGTGTTTTCCTTGTTTTGCAGTTCCATCACCTTGGCGATGATGGATTCCATAGCGGCATCGTCTTTCACAAGCTGCATGGTCTGGTTCACCACCAGATCTTCCAGCCACTGTTTACGGACGGTCTTTTTCTTGCAGCCCTTGTGCTTTTTGGCAGTCGCACATTTATAATAGCGGTGGACTTCGCCCGTCCGGCTCGTGCCGCTTTCGCCAAACATCAGCGCCCCACAGTAGCCGCAGAACAGCTTGGTGGTGAGCAGGTAGTCGTCCTCTGCCTTTCTACGGGCAGGGGCTTTCTTGTTTTTCAACATCTTCTCCTGTACATCGTTGAAAAGCTCTACGGACACGATAGGTGGAATCGCATCGGGAATCAAAACATCACGATATTTCAGCTCCCCGATGTAGCGGCGATTGTTCAGCATATGCTGAATGGTGTTGAAGGTCATCAGCCCGCCGCGCTGGTTCTTGACGCCCTTTTCGTTCAGCCAATCCCGAATTTCCCGCATGGTCTGACCATCGTTGTACCGCTGGAAGGTTTCTGCCACAAAGGGAGCAGTCAACGGGTCGATTTCAAAGCGGTGGTCTGCGTTGATGATGTAGCCAAAGGGAATGGCACCGCCAGTGAACTTTCCCTTCAGTGCGTTTTCGGTCATGCCACGAATGACCTTTTCAGACAGGTCAGCGGAATAATACTCAGCATAACCTTCCAGCACCGATTCCAGAATGATGCCTTCCGGCCCCTCGGAGATGACCTCGGTGGCAGACATGAGCTTAACACCGTTCTTCTTCAGTTGGGTCTTATACCGGGCACTGTCATAGCGGTTCCGGGCAAAGCGATCCAGTTTCCAGACCAGCACAATGTCAAACAGCTTTTTGTCGCTGTCTTTAGTCATCTGCTGGAACTCGGGTCGATTGTCCGTCTTGGCAGAGATAGCACGGTCAATGTAGTGCTTGACGATGGTGATGCCATTCTTTTCGGCATAAGCCGTACATTCCCGGATTTGACCTTCGATGGATTCTTCGCGCTGGTTATCCGATGAATAGCGGGCATAGATCACAGCGGTCATGGCGGGCACCTCCCATTTATACATCATTGAACGGTGGATCGTTCATCCAAACCAATGTTTCGTATAATGTATATACCACAATTTTAAAATTATTTCAATACCAATTATTTATCCTCCTGCAAATTTCGACTTATCAATTCCTGCAACCTCTCAGTTTCTTCTTTGGCATAAGCTCTGGCATCAGCCTCCACCGGCTGGAAATAGTAGCCCAGGATATCCTCGTCGCCCGAGACGTACCCGCTCTGATAATTCCGCAGCCATCGTCTGGCCTGGTCGTAGTAGGCCGCCTGGGTCGCAGCATCGTCCCAGTCGATGTTCTCCACCACATAGGCCTGCTGCGCGTGGTACGCCTCGTGGGCGATGGTGTCCATGGTCTCCTGCGCGGTCCCGCTTTCCAGCACAGACCGGGAGAGCACGATCTGCCGGGAGGAGGCGCTGTAGTAGCCCAGCCAGTCCTCGTCGAGCGGCTGGACCGTAACATCTGTCCCGTCCGGCACCCCCAGCATGGCAAGCTCATAGGCGGCCAGCTGCTTTGCCAGTTCGGTCTTGCTGTCCAGCGACGCCGTTTCCCAGACATCCTCCGCAAAGCCGGGCAGGAATTTCTTTTCGTGGAGCTGCGCCGTTGTTTCCGCCTGCGTCTGCGCGGGTGCCGCTGCGGTCAGGTACACCCGGCTGCTCCACATGCCCCAGCACGCCGGCACTGCCAGCAGGAGCGTTGCCAGCAGCACGCCGAACCGGCGGCAGATCTCACGGATGCGATCCTGCCCACAGAGGATGTCGAAGTCGCTGTAGTGGCAGCGGCGGCTTTGCCGTCGGAACTGCCGGAAGCTCCTGCGCCGGAACCAAAACACGCCCGCAAACCAGAGGACTGCCAGCAACACCCCCACCGGCCAGACCTGCCGGAGCGCTGTCAGCGCAAACAGCAGCTCCGCCGGCAGCAGCGCGGCGCACCACAGAAAGAACGGCCCGCCGATCACGCAGGCCGTTGCTGCCGGGGCCAGACACCACCAGAGCAAATGCAGGATCACACAGCCGGACGCGATGGCCCCGCCGGAGATCCCCGGCCCCAGAAGCTGCGGCTTTGCCCAGTGCAGCCAACCGATCACACAGCCATTGAAGATCATTGCGCCCACGGTCGGGAGCCACCCGACCAGTTTCCGGAGCTTTGCCATAACGGGTTCCTTTCTGTTGTGCGGCTGCCCTTACTGCTCAAGCTCCGGCAGCCGCTGATAAGCCTGTTCGATCTCCAGCTCGGCCTCTGCCGGAGAGGCCGCCCACACCTTGAAATAAGTACCGCCCCGGGAGTGGTGCAGCGGCACCGCCGGCGGGGCTTCGCCCTCCAGCACATAGGCCCGGCAGCGTGTGCCGGACTGCCGGAGATACAGCACGGTGTGCTCTCCGATGTAATACCGGTAGCCGCCCGACGGCAGACCTCCGCCAAAGCCGGTGCTTCCAAGCTCACAGAGCACCAGCACCAGCACGATCACCACACCGCCGACCACGGGCAGGACATTCAGCGTGAACGCGTACTCCATCCTTTCACCCCCCCTCAGTGCAGGAAGAGACGGATGAGCACAAAGGGCAGGGCGCAGAGCAGCACGACGCCCACGAACAGTGCGATGAGCGAGAAGATGGACGCCACGAACTGGTAGATCATCATGCTGATCTGCCAGCGGAAGATCAGCACGAGCGCCGCCGCAGCAGCGACGATCAGCCGGTTGGGCAGCGTCTCCGTGCGCCAGATGAAAAAGGCCGAAAGCAGCACGGTCATGCCGCAGATCACGATACACAGGTTGCCAAGTGCAGACTCAAACATAGTGGTTTCTCCTTTTCTGTTGAAGCAGGTTTGTCTTACACTACAGACAAGCCCGCCGGTTGGGCTGCGGTTGGAAAAACGCAAAAAAGTTTCAGCGCCCGCCATGGCCGTGGCCGCCGCTATGACCGCCATGCCCGCCGCTGCCGTGGCCGCCGTGGCCGCCGGGCCCATGTCCTCCGCCGCTGCGGCCGCCGCCCTGACCCAGCCCGGCACCCCGGCCCTTGCCGCTGCCCTGAGAGGCCGACACCGACTTGGAGGTGCCAAACTTCAGCCCGCTCTCGCGGCCCTGCGAGCCGGGGGCACCCGGGTCATCCCCGCGGTCCCGGCCGCCGTCTTCGGAGGAGCCTGTCGCGGCTTTGCGTGCAGTGCTCTGGGTGGGTACGGGGCCGTACTTCCCGTTTGCCGTGTTCTCGCGCAGGGACTGCACAAAGGCATCGTGCCGCTGCGCCTCCGTCATTCTCGGCTGCTGCACCGTCGGTGTGTTGTTCTGGGTGTTTTTGCCGTTCTCGCTGTTTTTGCCCCAAAGGGAACTGAAGAATCCCATTGTGTGCTCCTTTCGCATTCGTCTGTTTTTGTCCGGTCACATAAGATAAGCCCGCCGGAGCAGCCGCAGTTGGAATTTTCGGTGCGAAATCTCAAAATTTCATGGTTTTTACGCGCACTTCCTGCGCGGTTCGCACCACAAAAAGCGGCATTCTTTTCTCCATTCCGCTTTTCTTTTTGCGCAGAGTGTGTTATAATGGTGCCAGCATTATGAAAAAGGTGCATTCTGCCGGTTTTCGGCCGGTCACTTTTGTTCATTTTTGCCATCACACCCCGCAAGGGGACGTAGGATAAGTCGATTACCCTGAAAGAGTATCAGGAGGTGTCGCTGAATCACACCCCGCAAGGGGACGTAGGATAAGTCGTTTCTTGAACGAACGTCCTTTTGTAGGTCGCGCAGTTACACCCCGCAAGGGGACGTAGGATAACGCACAAACTCTGCCGTTTTCTCTGCCGGACGTGATCAGTTACACCCCGCAAGGGGACGTTGGAAATCACACACACACAAGCACAATGATATTCCGGTAGCCCCCGTCAGCTATCACACCCCGTAAGGGGACGGAGATCAAAGTTTCTTCATCCTCCAGAAGAATATTTCCTTCTGCACTGTAATCACACCCCGCAAGGGGACGTAGGATAAGGCGAAAAGTCGTTCCATACGTCTTTCTGGCTGTCCAATCACACCCCGCAAGGGGACGTTGGAAATTCCACTTAAACTTGGAAAAGGTTGCCAAGCGCATTACATCACACCCCGCAAGGGGACGTAGGAATTGTCCCACCGGAAATCAGGTTAAAGTTCGACCAATCACCGATTACACCCCGCAAGGGGACGTAGGATAATACACTTCAACACAGTAACAGCTATAGGTTACACCCCGCAAGGGGACACAGACGACCGCCCCGCTTTACTGCACAGTTTTGTGCGGCGAAGCGGGGCGGCTGCTTTTTTGTGAAATTTTGGGCTGTGCCCGATTTTTTCCGCAATTTTTCCAACTGCGGGAGTTTCTGCGGGCTTTTTTATAAAATATGGGCTGTTTTCCACTAGAAGTTTCACCAAAAAAGCGGTCGAAATTTCTCTGTTTCCGGCGTTTTTCTTTGTCGGATCCCGTGCTATAATTGGAACAAATCTTTTCAAACCTGTTTTTCGCATATTCCCTTGCTATTTTGCCCGAAGGAGATGATTCCTTGAACGCACTCACCTTGCAGGCCACCTTCTGCGGCCTGCTGCACGGCCTTGGCAAGCTGGCCTTCCGGGCCGACAAGACCGCAGCCGACCTGTTGGCCGCCCTGCCGGACACCCCGGAGTGGGCTGCCGTGCGCGGCGGCGCGGCCGCAGGGTCGGACGCCGCCCGCTGCGCGGCCTTTGCCCGCAGCCTGTCTGTGACCGCCGACACCCCCGCCGCCGAACCGGCCAGCTCCCGCTGCCGGCCCCTGCGCTCCATTTTCAGCCATCTGAACGGGGAGCACCCCGGGTATTCCGTCCCGGCTGCCCGCCCGGACGGTGCCCTGTACGACCCCGTGCAGGATGCGCCGGACATCCCCGCCGCCGTTTACCGGGAGCTCTATCAGGAGCTGACGGAGCAGCTCACCGGCCTGCAGTTCAGCCCGGCACAGGCAAACGCGCTGCTGGGCCTGCTGGAATCCCAGTGCAGCGGCCTGCCTGCCAGCACCGCGCGGGACGAGGACCGGGATATTTCTCTCTACGACCAGCTCAAGCTGACGTCGGCTCTGGCGGCCTGCGTCAGCGAGTACCTACAGCAGGCCGACGCCTTTTCCCTGCTGGACACTCCCGCAGAGCTGCGCCGGGAACCGGCGTTCCTGCTCTACACCGCCGACTTTTCCCGCATCCAGAGGTTCATCTACACCGTCCATACCGAGGGTGCCCTGCGGTCCCTCCGCAGCCGTTCGTTCTTTCTGGAACTGCTCATGGAGCACTACATGGACGAGCTGCTGGACGGCTGCGGCCTGACCCGGACTAACATCATTTACAGTGGCGGCGGGCACTGCTATCTCCTGCTGCCCAGCACCGCCGCCGTGCAGCAGACCCTTGCCGACTGGAACCGGGCCTTCAACGGCTGGCTGAACGAACAGTTCGGCGTGCAGCTGTTCCTGGCCAACGGTTGGACCCCCTGCAGCGCCAACGACCTGTGCAATGTCCCCGCAGAGGCAAGCCCCTACAAGGCCCTGTTCCGCCGGGTCAACGCCATTGCCGAGCAGCACAAGCAGCACCCCTACGATGCCGCTGCGCTCCGCGCCCTGAACCGTGTGCAGGCCATCCCCGACGGTACCCGGGAGTGCAAGGTGTGCGGCAATTCCGCACAGGTCAACGCCGAGGGTCTCTGCCCGTGCTGCAATCGGTTTGCCAACCTGTCGGCGCAGATCCAGAGCCAGTCGATTTATCTGGTCCACAGCACGCCCCGCCCCGGTGCCTTTGCGCTGCCGGGCATCCGGGGCAGCAAACGGTTCCTTTCGTTCTCGAACGACTCCGGCCTCTGCGCCGACGCCGTGCGCTCCTACACCAAGAACCGGCTGGTCCGGACGCTCAGCCCGTCCGTCAACCTGTTCGTCGGCGACTATGCCGCCAGCAACAATATTGAGGATCTTGCCGACCAGTCGGAGGGCATCCGCCGCATCGCCATCTGCCGCATGGACGTGGACAATCTGGGGCAGGCCTTTATTGCCGGCTTTGAGCAGCCGGACCAGACCGACCCCGTGCAGCGGATGAAGTACGTCAATCTGTTCCGCGCCGCAGCGTTCTCGCGGCAGATGTCGCTGTTCTTCAAGTACCACATCAACGGCCTGCTGCAGGGGCTTTGCGTCAGCATCGTCTACGCCGGCGGCGACGACGTCTTTCTGGTCGGTGCCTGGAACCACACCCTGCAGGCCGCCCTGCGCATCCAGAAGCACCTGTGCAGCTACACCTGCGGGGCGCTGACCATCAGCGCGGGCATCGCAATGTTCAACGAACATTATCCCATCCGTGCCGCAGCTGAGCAGACCGCTGCGCTGGAGGACGAAGCCAAAAAGCTGCCCGGCAAGAACGGTGCTGCGCTATTCGATGCCGTGCCCGACCACACCTATTCCTGGGATGTGCTGCAGGACAAAGTGCTGGGCGAAAAACTTGCCTGTCTGGAGCAGTTCTTTGCGCAGTTCCAGAAAAAGGACGATGATCACCGCGGCAATTCCATGCTGTACAACCTGACCGACCTGCTGCGCAATACCCGGGAGGACCAGGTCAATTTTGCACGGTGCGTCTACCTGCTTGCCCGGCTGCGCCCGGACGAGAAGAAGGCAAGCCCTGCCCAGCAGGACGCATACCGGACCTTCTCGCACAATGTTCTGGACTGGGCGCGGGACCCGGAACAGCGCCGACAGCTGATCACCGCGATCTACATTTATGTCTATCAGAAACGAGGGAGAGAGTGATATGCCAAAACCGAATCATCCTTCCGGCAAAGGCCCGGCCAAGCCAAAGGCCGCTGCTGCAGAGCCGATCATTCCGGAAAACTACGTTGATTTTGCGGAACAGTTGATGAAGGAGAATTACTCCCTGATCACCAAGACCAAGATCCAGAACCTGCTCCGCCTGGCCTGTGACGTTTACAACAACGAGAACCGCCGCACCGAGGAGCGGCTTTTGAAGGAGAGCGCCAATCAGATCAAGCTGATGCGCATCCGTCTGGCTTACGAATGCGGCCGCGACCCGAAGGTGCGCCAGCTTGTGGAAGGTGCCAACCTGTTTGAATATCTCGAAAAGCTGTCCTCTGTCGGCACCTGCACACGGCAGGACCTGCTTGATTTTTACCACTACATGGAAGCACTTGTCGCCTTCCATCGTTACTACTCTGAATCCAAAACCGGAGAGGAGAATGCATCATGACCGGCAAAATTCTGATCAAGTGTGACCTTGTTGTCCGCACGGGGCTTCATATCGGCGATTCTTCGTCTTTTTCTGCCATTGGTACCGTGGACAGCACCGTCATCCGTGACCCGTTCACCGGGCTGCCCATCGTGCCGGGCAGCAGCCTGAAGGGCAAGCTCCGCACGCTGCTTGCCCGCCGCAGCTGTGTCAATGGCGAAACGCTGCCGGATTTTTCCGCAGATGGCGAGGTGATCCTGCGGATGTTCGGCGGCTCCGAACCGGTCCGCTTTGCGCGGCTGCAGTTTGCGGACGCCTTTCTGCTCAACTACGATCAGCTGAAAGGCGTGGGCGTGACCGAGGTCAAGTCGGAGAACGTGATCAACCGCCTTACCTCCAAGGCCACCCATCGCCAGATTGAGCGCGTTATTGCCGGTTCCCGGTTCGGGATCAACATCGTTTACAACCTGTCCGACCCCAAAGAGATGGAAGAGGACCTTTTGCTTCTGTCCAAGGCCATGAAGCTGCTCCAGCTGGACTACCTTGGCGGGCACGGCTCCCGCGGCAACGGCCGTGTGAGCTTCCAGAACTTCCAGGTGATCCCTTATCCGGAGACGCTGAACGTTGATCTGGACGGCATCCGCCAAACCTTCAAAACCGAGGTCGAAGAGTATGAACTATTTTCTGCTAAAGCTGGCGTTTGATACGGCAGTCCACTTCGGTGGTTCCGACTCGGCGGTCGGCTCCCAGTCCTCTGCCCTGACCCTGCGTGCCGACACGATCTTTTCGGCCCTGTGCCACACGGCGCTGGAAGTGTACGGCGAGCCCGCGCTGGAGGAGCTTCTCGTCTCTGCCGATGCGGACGCCCTGCGCATCAGCGATGCCATGCCCTGGCGGGGGAATTCCTTTTACCTGCCCAAGCCGATCGCTGCATCCACATCCCCTGCCGAGCTTTCCACCGTTGAGCGCAAGGCGGTCAAAAAGCTTGCCTGGATCCCGGCCTCCAAATTCGACCGCTACACCGCCAGCCTGCACAGCGGCACCTACCCGCTGGACGAGCTGGACCAGAGCTTTGGCCAGGCCTACGAGCAGACCAAGGCCAGCGTGACCGACGGTGCCGACGCCAAGCCGTACTTTGTCGGCCTGTACCGCCTGCACGCAGGCTGCGGCCTGTATGTCCTGTGTGCCTGTGAGGGCACCGACCAGATCAAGCTGCTGAAGGATCTCTTCACCCTTCTGGGCCTGAGCGGGATCGGCGGCCGCACCAGCGCCGGTTACGGCCGGTTCCATCTGGACGGTGACCCCAGCTGGCTGAACACCGCTGAAGAAGAGTCCACCCGCTGGATGCTGCAGGCGCTGGAACGCAGCACCTCGCCCTATCTGCTGCTGACCAGCAGCCTGCCCGCAGAGGAAGAGATGGATGCTGCACTGGAAGGTGCCTCGTTCCAACTGGTCCGGCGCAGCGGCTTTGCTGCCACCAAATGGGTGGAGACCCCCATGAAAAAGCAGACCCAGTATTTCCTTGCTGCTGGTTCGGTTCTGCAGCATCCGTATCAGGGCAAGCTCTATGATGTGGGCACCGCACTGCCGCATCCTGTTTACCGCTACTCGAAACCGCTGTTTATGGGGGTGACACTATGATCCAGCAGGATCACCTGCAGGTCTTTGATCTGACACTGAAAACGCAGTCTCCTTTGTTCGTTGGCAGCGGCCGTAAGATCGGCAAACGGGAATACATCTATTCCCCGAACCAGGGCTGCGTCAAGATCCTCAACATGGAACTGTTTTTTGACTACATGCTCCGGCACGATCTGGTGCGGCAGTTCGAGAAGTTCATGCTCAGCTCCAACAGCAGTCTGCTGGACTTCTGGACCAGAGACTGTCATCTTGCAGAAGATTGGCTGGAACACCCGAAGCTGATGGGCGACAAGCCATTGATACAGTATCGCCTGGCCGTGACCGAGGATGTTGCCGGTTACAACGGCACCAAGGAGATCCATCAGTTTCAGCGCGACGCCTACGGCCGCGCCTATATCCCCGGCAGCAGCCTGAAAGGCGCGCTGCGCACGGCGTGGCTGGTGCATCTGCTGCTGCACGAGACGCCGGTCTCCGACAAAAAACGCACTCTGGAAGCGTTTGAGGTCAACCACGATTACGTATTTCCAGAGGGTAGCTACGCCAACAAGCTGAGATCCGGTGCTGCCGCCGACGACATCCTGGACAGCATTTTCCGTGGTGTTCAGGTCTCCGACAGCGCCCCCATCGACAACGACAAGCTGATCCTGACCGGGCGCACCCTGATCTCGCCCCTTTCCGCTGCCCGGGTCGAGGACTTTAACGGTGATGCCAAGGATCTGCCCCTCTATCAGGAGTGCGTGCGCCCGGGCGAGACCATCCGCTTCCGGCTGACGCTGGACCAGAGCATCCTCAACCGGCATATCCACCCCATTACAAAGGATGCTCTGCTGGAAGCCATCGCCGAGTTCAGCAGCTTTTATCAGGATACCTTCCTGTCGCACTTCCCGCAGGGCCATCCCGTTGCAAACATCCCGGACACCCCGCACCTCATCCTTGGCGGCGGCACCGGCTTCTTCTCTAAAACGGTCGGTTACCCTTACCTGAAGGACGACTATGCCGCCGCCCTGAAATGGACCCAGCGCATTCTTCAGACCCAGCACGGACGTCATCAGGCAGACATCAGCCTTGGCGTTTCGCCGCACCGCGCGCGGTACATCACCTATGCAGGCAAGCGATACCCGGCCGGGTTCTGCGAGGTGAACATCCTATGATCGAGCAACTGCAGTTCTCTCTACGCACAGCAGAGACCCCACGGCTGCCCTCCGCATGGGCCTACCGTATCTACGGCTGGCTGATGTCGCAGCTTCCTGCCGATACCGCTGCCCGGCTCCATGAGCAGGGCGAGCACCCGCTGTCGCAGTCCCTGTGCTTTGATGCCGCAGCGCAGACCTCGGTGTGGACGCTGAATCTTCTGGACGAAGCCCTCGCCGCACAGGTGCGGCCGCTGCTTGCGGGTTGCACCACGCTGAAACTGCACGGCGCACCCCTGCAGATGGAGCTGCTGGGCAGCCGCTCGGTGGAAAACGGCCTGCAGCTTCTGCTGGCTGCGCGGGAGGACTCCGCCAGCCGGACAAGGCTGTGGTTCCGCACGCCCTGCGCCTTCAAGCAGGCGGGACGCTACGCCATCTACCCGCAGGAATTCCTGCTGCTGCAGAGCCTTGTGCTGCACTGGAACACCGCCTTTCCGGATTGCCAGCTGAGCGACCCGGATGCGCTGGACGCCATCCTGTGCGGGCTGCGCATCCGGGATTACAGCCTGCACACCGTCACTTATCACATCAAGAACACCTGCATCCCGGGCTTTGTGGGCAGCGCTGTCGTGGAGGCCCGGCTGGCCCTGCCGCTGCTGGAGCTCTGGAACGCCCTGCTCTCCTTTGCGCCCTACGGCGGCATCGGGATCAAAACCACCCTTGGCATGGGCGGCGTATCGGTGGAGCCGCTGGTTCTGCCGCAGAAGTTACGATAAATGTGTGTAGCCCTTTCTTCTGGCACAAAATTGTGCTGCACTTAGATCATACCCGCGAGGGGATAACAAAAAACAGCCATCACTTCAGTTGGAAAGTGATGGCTGTTTTTGTTATGACTTTTTGAGCCTTAAAATGCTTTGTTGCTGTCCAGCAGTTCTATGCCCACCGGGGCAGTGGCTTTACACTCTTTCAGTTTGAAGAGGTAGAACGCAACGTCCCCCAACGTCTGCTCAATGGCGCTTGTGCTGAGCGGCAGAAGCCCTGTGTCCTTTTGAAATTTAACCGCGCTGTCCGTGGCGTGGTTGATCTGGTTGCGGTACTGCTGCACGCTCTGGTAGTATACGATTCCCTGCGCCACAGTGTCTTTCCGGGTCAGATCCAACAGCAGTTCCCCCTGCTCCACTGCGGCTGTCAGATACTCCTGTGCTTCGGTCAGAGTCGCCACACGGAACAGAGCGTTTCCGTTCGCCTCAGTCTTGTCCTTGGTCAGGCAGAGGTTTACGGTAAAGGGCCGTGCCTCATGGAACAAAGCAGCGCGGCAGAAGTGGTAGTGGAACATTGGGAACACCCAGCTCTTGCCTTTGTTCTGGGGCTGTAGTGCCATGTAATCCAGTGCTTTGCCGGTTGGCTGCAGAAACAGGTGACCACACAAATAGGTGGGCATTTCCTCGCTCAGGAGGGTCAGTCCCTGCTGGTACATCCGGTGGTGGGCACACCACTGCACGAGTGCCGGCAGGCTGTCTGAACGGCTGCCCATGAGGTTTTGGAACTCTGCCTCAAAGCGGTCGTTCATCAGCTCATAGAGCAGGCTGCTCAGCGTTTCCCTCGAGGCAGGGCGCTGTTTGATCTGACGGGCAATGGCCTTGAGGTCGGCCTTGAGCATCTGCACGCGGCAGAGGGCCAGATCATCCGCGAAATGGTCGATCCGGTCAAGCAGGTTCAGGATGTCAGGGTCCGTCTCACCGGTCTGTTTCATATATGCTTTCAGTTTCTCGGTCGTACCGGTGGAGAAGAACGCATCCACTGCTGTAATCAGGTCCATCAGGTTGTACAGGCCCGTGCTGTCCCGCACAACGGAACTGTTGCCCTTGAGCTCCGAGTAAAGCACTTTTTTGGTCTGAACCATGCGGATGTCCTTGAGGTAGCGGGCTACAATGAGCAGCAGCGTCGCCGTATCGCGCATTCCACCGGACAGGTCGATGTAGAGGTTGTCATTCTCGGCCACCTGTTCCAGCACGGCAGAGATCGCACGGGTCTGGTCGGCTTCCTCCATGCTGTCGGGCACAGAGACCGCCACCAGCTGTTCCGGCTGCACGCCAAGCTGTTTCAGGAACTCATCCCTGAAATACTCCAGCGTGGGCACCTTATTGCCGGAGCCATCTGCCGCCGGGACGGTCGGCTTTGTCCGGACCGTGTCGCTGCACAGGGCCACGATCTTGTCCGGCCGGGATGCAGGGTCCTTCCACAGGGCGCTGACCGCAGCCTCGTTGGTCTGTGTACGCAGGAAGCGGTTTTTGCTGCCCTCCGGGGCAGGCTGTGCAAAATAGGCGCTCATATACAGGAGCGCAATGTTCTCCCCCATAGTGTTTACAACTCCTTCTCAGGCTTTGTGTCCTTGAAGCTCAGCATCTCCCGGAACATTTTGGCGAACTTCTGGTTATGGTAGGAAACCGTTCCCTTGTCCTTGCCCAGATACTCTGCCACGGTCTTGTCCTGCTCCGGGCGGCGAGTCGGCAGCAGCAGTGGGTTCACTGCGGCGCTTTCAAGCTCCTTCGGATTTTCCGGGCCTTCGCCACTATAAAGCGGTTCTTGCACGCAGAAGTGCACATAGTCCCGCAGAATCAGCTGGTCCCACAGAATGCCGTCCCTCTCCAGGGGGCGCAGGTCGTCGCTACGGCCAAGGCGTTCCGGCATGTCGGGGGCCTCATTTTTCCGCAGATAGCCCAGAATGCGCGGGGACCAGAACAGTACCATATTGGCACGGGTCTTTTCTTTTTCTTCCAGGCTCATGAGCAGCACAGCCTTGTGCAGGATAGGGAAGATGTCCTCTTTCAGTTCCAGCCCATCTTCAGGAGACAGTCCCGTGTCCACGATCTCGATCCCGGTGCCGTCGTCCCGCTCGGTGTTGATGGACACCAGCGTATCTTTGTTCAGCAGAGCCTCGTGCAGGCTCCGCTGGCCGATTCTGGCAGCCTGTGCGACCGTCTTTTCCAGATGCGGGTCGCCGGTCACCATGGCACTGGTGTAACCCATCCGGTCCATGTAGTCCAACGCCTGACGGACCTTACGGGCGGTCTCCTTGCTAACGTCCATAATGCCCAGGCTCTGCGCCTCTTTCCGGGCATCTTCGGCCTTCAGGTGCCGCATGGCCATCTGCATGTAAGCACAGAAGCTGTCCTTCTCCCGTGTCGGGTCCGGCTGGTATGCCGCCGCAGCCTGGAAAAACGCCATCGAGAGGATGGTGGCATCTTCCGTCGGGAACAGCTCAAAGCACTCGGCCCAGACCCTCTTGTAGGTTTCTTCCAGCTTCGGGTCTACCGCAGCGGCCTCAGCCGGGCCGTCCCTGGCAGGCTCTTCCCGGCCATTCAGCTTTTTCAGCATCGGCTGAAAGAGAGCCTTGCGGGTGGCCACATCCACATCCCAGAGCGGCGATGCATCGATCGTAGCCCGGAGGTTTGCACGTTCCTCGTACATCAAATTCCCCCTCCCTTACTGCTCGGCCTTGTTCTGGCTCATCCACACCAGCTGGTTGTAGACCATCTCGGCGGTATCCTTGTTGCCGTGGATGCCGCCCACGAGGCCCTGCAGGTGATAAAGCGGCGTAACATCGTGGAGAACAGACTGATTCACGCTCTGGCCGTTGACGCGCCGCATCTCGCCGTAGTAGACGCCACCTACCTCCAGTTCCTCATGGGTCGCTGCTGCGCAGGTGAGAGCCGCCAGCTGCACCAGAGGGATGGTCTTGGTACCGTAGGTGATGTCCATGTAGGCGATGCCTTTTTCCGGCAGCACGTCGCACAGGTCGCGGCACAGGCGGATCAGGGTGCTGCAGTCCTGCTCGTCCGGCATGGGCAGCTCCCGGATGTGGTCCTCGGTGAAGCCCATCGCCTGCAGTTCCTCTTTGAGGTAGCCGAAGTTGCGTTGGGTATCGCCGTTCACACTGCGGATGGCGATGATGTGGAAATCGTCGCCTTCCTGCAGCGTGTTGTGCAGGACCTGCAGGATCGGGAAACGGGTCTCGATGTCGCCGGAATTGGCGCTGGAACGGTAGGTGTTCTTGGTGAGGTCGAGACGGCCCTGCAGAGGAATGGTGGTCACGTAGATACGCTTCATAGCGTTTCTCCTTTCGTTTGTGCACGATATACGGTTGGCAGCATGGTTGTGTTGCGCCCAGTATAGCGCACCGGTAAGCGTTCCTGCAATGCACAGATTGTACGAAAAAAAGCGGAAAAGTTTTCAGCCGATTTTTCCAACCCAGAGCCTCATAAGGTCTTGGTTATAGACCAGAAACTCCGAGTTGTTCCGGAGCCCGGTGAGGTCGTCCTGCGAAAGCACGGGCTTGGTGACCACTTCGCGGTTTTGGCCAAAGCTGAAGCCGCTGCCGCCGTGGTGGCCCATCATGCCGCCCCGGTCGTGGTGGGTGTTGAAGCCGATGGAGTTGGTCACCCGCTCACTCTCGTAGCTGGGCAGGACCTGCAGCAGGGTCTGGGCGTCGCCGCCTGCGGACGAGACGACCAGATATCGCATGGAGCGCAGCAGGCCCTCCGTGGTCAGCCCGCCTGTCCGGCTGGGAACCGCCCGGCTCAGGCTGCTGCAGAGCAGCACATAGTCGCCGCAGGCATTCAGGGCATCCAGCAGCTCGGTGCTGGCCGAGAGTCCCTGCCCCAGGCAGAGCAGAATGGTGTGGGTGCCACCCCAGTCTGCCATCTGCATCATGCCCATGCCGAACTCGCCGGGATTGATCGTAATCCTGCCGCTGCCCTCCGGAAGCTGGTCCGGGAGCACGGTATCCTGCCACTGGACCGGAAGCCGCAGCAGCGGACTGTCGGTCAGGTCCCGGGCGGTGCCGATGAGCACGAAGGGGCGGCTGCTCTGCCGCTGCAGGGCTTCCACCACCGGAAAGATCCGGCCCGGCGGGCCGCAGACCAGCGCCTCCTGCGGCAGGATGCGGGCCTGTGCCAGCAGGCGGGATGCGGTGGTGGTGCCGCCATCCTGGATGTTCTTGCGGCGGGTGTTCTCTGCATCGGCGTGGGTCGTGGGCAGTGCCAGAAGGTGCATGCCCCGGTTGGAACGGAACAAAGCCATGGGTTTCTCCTTTCTTCGGTCAGGGCCGGAAGCCGTCGTAAATGAAGGGATCCGGCGAGACTGCAGGCAGGCTCATCAGGGCCTGACCCGGTTTCATGAGCTGGGAAAAGTCGGCGTCTGTCACCACTTTCTGCTCGCAGTCGGTGGTCACGGGCCGGTTGCCCTCGCCCATGTAGCGGTAGACCACGCGGGCGGTGCCGTAGCGGTCCGCAAATGCCGCACGGGACATTGGGTCCATGACGCGCATGGTGATGAGGTTGGGGAACAGGGACATCAGGGTCTTGGCCTCTGCCTCGGAGTAGTGGCGAGTCAGCAGCTGGACGCTTTGTACTGCCGCAATAATACGTGCACCACTGCGCCCATTGTCGCCGGAAGGGTCACGTGCGAAGCTCAGGAAGTCGGTCAGGGATTCGACCTTAGGCAGCAGACTGAACTCGTCCAGCAGAAACCACACCTTGTGGTTCAGGGTGGGGCTCATGCTCTGTTGCAGCATCAGATCCAGCAGCAGCCGGAACAGCGGCAGAGCTGTTCTTGCTTTGTCCGGCTCATAGAGGATAAACACCCGCTTGCCGCCCTGACGGATGGCCTGCAGGGCCGAGAACCGGCCGTCGGCTGTGTTGAAGCTGCCAATGAACAGGCGGCTGAGCATGGTGCGTACCTCGCTGAGTACACCCAGCCCCTGGGCTCCGCCGTCCCCGATAAGATCCCGGGCGGCAGAAAAGTAAGTGGGGTACCGCTCTACCAGTTCCTGCCAGCTGCCGTCGGTTCCGGTGCCGGCCCCTTCCTGTGCAAAGACCGTTGTGCGGGTGAGAAACTCGCTCAGCTCTGCGTTGGAGACCGGGATGTTGTTGGTGCGGCCGAAATCCCGCATGAAGCGTGCCGTCTGGTAGAAGATCTCCTGCGCTGCCTCCGGGAAGAAGATCTGGGTAGTCTTTTTCTTCTGTTCGGCAAACAGAGCACTGGCGATTTCACGCAGGGTAAGTTCCGGCGTATCGGAGGCATCCAGCTCCCGGAAAAGGTTCCAGCAGTTGGCGGGGTCGGTGGCCGACACCGAGATCACCGGGTCGCCGGGGCGGCGGCAGCGCAGCACATCCGGCTTGGCCGCAAAGATGACGACGGTGTCCTGCACGCGGTCTGCGTGGGCCAGCACGGGGCGGCGGATCTGTTCCATCAGGGTAGACTTGCCGCTGCCCACGTTACCCACCAGCATGGTGGGGTACTGCCAGCAGCTGCGGTCGTCCAGCGTCAGTCCGCCGGGCAGGCGCACCACCGGCTCCACACGCCCCGCCGTGGGTGGGACCGTTCGCTGCAGCTGCTGTCCTTCCAAAAGACGTTTCATAGGCTTTGTCCTTTCGTTTCAGGTGTTTCTGTCTTACACCCAGAGAAAGGCTCTGCTGCCGTGCCCGGTTGGAAAACGGCGCAAAAAATTAAAAAAGCAGAAGAAACTTTTCTGCTGCGTCTATGCAGTGCAGAAAAGTTCCTTCTGTTTGTTTGTCCCCTTGCGGGGTGTGAGTTAAATCGGGACACATGGGTTGGTATATGTTTGACAAACATCTTTTACGTCCCCTTGCGGGGTGTGAGTTAAATCATCCTGGCCCGAACACGTTCGAGGCATTTTCGGTGTTTCCGTCCCCTTGCGGGGGGTGAGTTGGTTCCACGATCTTGTAGATTTCGCACCGGAAGAGTTCAACTTTCCGTCCCCTTGTGGGGTATGAGTTGGTTCGGGAAAACAGTTCAGATGCAAAGTATGTGGGTATTTCTTTCCGTCCCCTTGCGGGGTGAAACATTGAACAATGCAAAGATAGGTTTCGTTTTCCCGTCCCCTTGCGGGTCGTTTGAATTATAACACAGCTCCTGCAAAAAGAAAAGCCCTTTGCATGCAAAAAGGCACCCCGGCACAGATTGCTCTGTGCCAGGGTGCCCTGCTTATTTGCCGGTCAGCTCTCAGCCTGACCCACTGCCAGAAACTCCGCAGCCTGGGCCGTGGTATCGGCCACAACATAGGTGCAGCGGTTCTCCGGCTCATTTGCGCTGCGCACGCTTGTCGGCTCGTTGCCCAGCCCCAGGCAGGTGAATCGGTCGGCAGGGACACCGGCCTCCACCAGCACATCCCGCACGGCCTGTGCGCGGGCCAGAGACAATGCCTGGGCACCCTCGCGGCTGGCGTTGTCCACCTGTGCGGTGCTGCCAGCCACAATGTAGTGGGCGGCAGAAGTGCCCTTGAGCTGCTCGGCCAGACCGTTCAGTGCTGCACGGGCAGCTGCCTCATCGAGGAAAGTCGTGCTGTCGGGCTGAAACGCCACCTGCTCGGCGCTGACCTTGACGAAGGTCGGTGCGCCTGCAGCGGCCAGAGGTGTCACGGTGTGGCCGTTGTTGAGGGCGTCGCCGGACACGATGTCGGTATGGAAGGTGACGTTTGCACCCGTGCGGTCAAAGAATCCCTGCCAGAAGCTCTTCAGCCACTGGACCTGCTGGGCACTGAGCGTGCCCTGGCTGCCCGCAACATCGCCCAGGCCGTAGAACTCCACGGCCACGCCGTTCAGCTGAGGCAGCATGGCAGCGGCGTCCAGCTGATCCAGCAGCTTGGCAGGGTCGCTATTCAGCAGGTCGAGGTCCTGCATGGGCAGGCTGGCTGCCGTGTTGACGCCGGAGTGCCGGATGACCATCACCTTGCTGTCGGCCGTACCGGCGGACAGCATGCGGCTGGCGAGAGAAATGGCGGAGATCAGGTCGGTCTCAGGGGTGGTGGCTGCAGCGCCCTGGACCGCCTCGACCAGCTGGTAGCGTGCCGTCTTGTCCGCTCGGGCTTGTTGGATGTCGTTGTTCTTGACCTGGTCAAAGCGCTGAGGACCGAGCGCAAACGGCTTGCCATCGGCCACCACCAGTCCGGCGCTGCCGCCCGGCGTCACATTTACGCTGTTGAGGAACTCCTCGGCGTTGGTTAGCGTAGGCATACCGTCACCCTGGGTAATGATGAGGGCGGTATCGGTGGCCACGGCACTGTCCGCCGCACCGTCCTTGGAGGGGATCACACTGCAGCCAGCCAGCAGGCCGACCACCAGAGAACCAGCTGCCACCATGGCAGTCATGCGGGTAAGCATCTTCAGCTTCATAGCGTTTCCTTTCGTTCGGGAGGTTTGCGTCTTACACCTCAGAAAAGGCGCTGTCTGCCTTCTCAGTTGGAAAACAGGCAGCTTTTTTCTGAAAAAATCTGTTTTGGGGTCAAGATGCCATTGCGGCAGGCACTTCCTCTGCGGCAGGCTCTGCCTCAAGGCGGAGCACCGGCTGTTCCGGTGCAGCCTCAGCCAAGGCAGGGGGCAGCAGCATGGCCTGCCAGTGCTGCTCGTCCAGCAGGTCGTCCAGACCCGCGTTGTGCAGCAGAGCGTCTGCGGCCTCTACGCTGCCCAGCTCCTCGGCCAGCTTCATGCGGGCAGTCAGGCGTGCCTGCCGGGCCGCAATGCTCAGGCTCTTGAGCTTTGCCTGTGCAAAGCGGTAGTCCTGGAGGTCCGGGTCAAAGTTTGCTGCTGCAAACTCCGCATGGCTGATGGCGCTGTCGGTGTCGGCAGCCAGGTCCTGCAGGTCCAGGCGCTGGGCCTTCAGGCTGTCCAATTGGCTGCGGTGGTCGCTGAAAAAGCCGATGGCGTAAGAGCCTACGCTGGTGGCGATGGGCAGCAGCATACGGATGTACTGGCCCACCATGTAGAGGGTGGGGTTCTCCGTTGCTCCCAGGGCCTCCACACTTATGAGCGTGGACACGATGCAGAAACCCGCGAAGATTGCAAAGGCTCCGACGGCCGTGCCCAGAAGTGCGCTGATGCGACGCTTCGTCGCCCGCTGATCACGGGGCAGCATGTCGTCCAGCTGGCCCTTGAGTTTGCCTGCCAGCATGGGGCAGGCATCGAGCAGCAGGGCGATGGAGGCAGCCACCAGCATGGCCATTTCGGGCCGCTCGTCGAACAGGCTTTCGGTATAGAGGTGGACAGTCATGAGGTCGGTTACCATGAAGAAGAAGGTCAGGGGAAGTGCGATGTGGTCCAGCGGGCTGCTCTTGGTGCGGCCCTTGTTCTGGATCTCGTGGAGCTTTGCGGTCACATTGGTGTGGTTTCCGGTATACATATCGTTTCTCTCCTTATCTCGTATGGTGTGTCGTACATCAGACTTCCAGACGCCGGATCTTTGCGTCGATCTCTGCGATCTGTTCTTCAATGAGCTTCTTGCTGGCCTGGAGGTTCTCCATTTGCAGCCGGACGTCCGCCTGCAGGTTCAGAGCAGATGCGTGGTGCTGGTACCGAGTCTCGACCAGACTGCTGATGGCAAGCTGCTGTGCCTTGAGGCGAACTAGCTCGTCAAAAACAGGCGTATGCTCGTCAAGATCCAGCTTCTTGACGGCTTCTTCGGCCTGCGCCATCACGCCGGCGAACATCTCGGGGGCATCATAGTCGGGGTAACTCGCGCAGCCGCTGAATTCATCCGGGTATGCGTATAACATATGGTGGATGATGGTGCGGTGGGCATAGTCGATCTCGGTGCGCTCTTTGCCCTGCTCGGGCAGCTTGGCGCTATCGGCCTTCTTGAACGGATTTTTCATTCGAATACCTCCTTGTCGATACCCAGGGTTTCAGCGAACTTCCGGGCGGAAAAGTCCGGGTGAAAGCGCGGGATTTCCTCATCACTGATCACACGGAACTTGCCTGCCTTGCTGTACTTCACAAGGCTTGCGTTTGCGCGGCAGTAGACTTCATTGATCTCGGCCTCGGCATCCAGCAGTTCGGCGCGGATGGCTGCGATCAGCTCTTTGCGCTCACTGGCGGCACGGGCACGGCGATCACCGGCTTCGCGTGCAGCACGCCGTGCTCCGGTAGTGTGGAGGCTGCTGCTGTTGCTGCTGCCGCCGGTCGGCTGAGGCATGGCCTTGAGTGCAGCAGCCTTGGGTCCCAGAGACTTGCTGAGCTGTGCAAGCTTGGCCGCCTCCAGCGTCTCAAGTTCCCGACGGACGCGCTCGTAGTAAGCTCCAGCTAACACGTTCTTTCCGTCCTCGGTCTTGAAGTCGGTCTTGTGGACCAATGCGTCCGCAAGGCCGCGCAGACGGAGGAAGCTGTCCTCCTTCCAGACGGGGTCGTCCTTCTGGTCGCTCTTCTTGTTCTTCGGGTAAATCAGCATGTTGTTCGCTCCTTTTCACTTGCTGTGGGGCTCTTCACTCTCTGTAAGCCTTTTTGTATTTAGAAAGTTGGAATTTTAATTGGATTTTTTGTTTTGTTTATTCTGTGTCGTCCTTACATCTCAGTAAAGCCCCTCGTTCCTGTCCAGTTGGATTTTTCTGTCGTTTTTATTTAAATATTCCACCACTTTTTTCGCTGAAGTGTCCATCGCTCACGCATTGTTTTCTCGTCCACCATAATGTTTAACAGCTAAAAGTCTTACTCCTATCGATTTACCGTAATAAATTTTTCAAAACCATATTGACGCACTTACACTTCCATGATACCCTTTACTCCAAATCCTGCTGACAAAAGTGGTGGTGCTCATCATGATAACCACCACTTTCAGCGGATGATTGCCCAGAAAGAGCATACCGCCCCGCAACACACCCGATTCATTTTGCCGCCGATTCACCCGACAAAATCATCGCTGCGCTGCATGGGCGGTATTTTTCTTTTTCACAAATAAAATCTTATGTAGTTGTTTAATCTTCCAAAATTTGTTTTCGGTTGTTGACAACACAACCTAAAAGCGTTATTCTTGTGCTTGAAAGAAGCAAGACGTAGTGTCCGCACTGCGCCCGGCTTTCTTCATACTGTACCTTGAATCCTTCATAAGCCGTCTGAACGTGATACTGTGCCACGACCTCACACTTTCCGTGAGCGAGCCAGACAACGCCGCTGCACAAACAGGGGTAGGAACTTCGTTCGGAGCAAACGGCGATCAACATACACGAGCAGTGGAACTCTCTACTTATTTTTGCGCCTTAACAATTCGGAAACATTTGTTGAAAATGCGTTTTGAGCGCAGCGGTAGAGGGCAAGAACCGTCCCGTGGCCACAAATTTTCAATTCTTGAAAATGTTGTGCTCCACCGGGACTTCACATCTGCAACTCTTGCGAGTTTTGATGTGATCTTGTTGGGGCGTACCTGCCCCAAACCCTGCTCATATTCGCACCTTGCGGTGCGAAAGAACGGCGTGTCGTGCTTACATAGCTCCACCGAGGAGCTAGCGAAACGACAGGAGGTTCAATGAACAAAACGAATGTCAAAACGAAACCCAGCACGACCCACCGCCACGACACGCCGAACAACAAAACGCACATCATCAAGTTCCGTGTGACGGAAACTGAAAAGATGGAACTCCAATGCACAGCAAAACTCCTTCATCTCTCCCTGTCCACCCTCATCCGCCGTGCGCTGCACAATGCGAAGATCGAGCGCACCGTTGTCGTTGCCGGCGGCGGAGAAGAAACCCTGACTGCCGTTTCCACTCTGCTTGCCCAGTGCAGCAGGGTGGGCGGCAACCTGAACCAACTCGCACGACACTTCAACTCCGGCGGAGCAGACACCGAACAGCTCCGGGCGAAACTTCTGGACGAACTTGCAGACCTGACTGCCTTCCGGCTCAACGCCGAGAAAGTTCTGGGTAAACTGTATGGCAACGCTGAAGCATATCGCCTCTAAAAATTCGGACTACTCTGCCGCTGAGACCTATCTGGTTTACCAGCACGATGAATTTTCCGGCAAGAAAATTCTGGATGAACAGAGCAGACCCAAGCTGCGGGAATCGTACATTCTGGACACCCTTGAATGCGGCGAAGCCTCGTTTGCAATGGCCTGCCTGCTGGCAAACCGGAAGTACGACAAGAACAACCACCCGGATGACATCAAGAGTCACCAGTATATCATCAGCTTCGACCCGCGGGATGCAGCCGAAAATGGGCTGACGATGGAAAAGGCACAGGCCCTCGGCCTGAACTTCTGCAAAGAGAACTTTCCCGGTCATCCTGCTATCGTCTGCACCCACCCGGACGGACACAACCATTCGGGAAATATCCATGTCCACATCGTGATCGGCAGCGTCCGGACACGAGAAGTGGAGCGCAAGCCCTATATGCAAAAGCCCCGTGACTGGCGTGAGGGCATGAAGCATTCCAGCACAGCCCAGACCATGCGGCACCTGCGTGTCGCAGTCATGGAAATGTGTCAGGATGCCAAGCTGTACCAGATCGACCTGCTCAGCTCGAAAAAGCGTGTGAGCGAGCGTGAATACTGGATGAAACGGCGCAGTCAAATGAAACTCGACCGTGAAAACGCTGCCCTGCTTGCCGCCGGACAGCAGCCTACACAAACGGAGTTTGAAACCGCAAAGGAGACTTTGCGGAAACAGATCTCGGATGTGCTGGACAATGCAGCGAGCTTTGAAGATTTCTCGGACAGGCTCTTGCAGCAGTACGGCATCACGGTCAAGAAAAGCCGTGGGCGGCTCAGCTACCTGCCAGCCGGAAGAAAGAAGTTTATCCGGGCGCACAGCCTCGGTGACAAGTTTGAGAAAGAACTCGTGCTTGCCACCTTGAAAGAAAATGCCAAGAGCCAGCCCATTATCCTCCACAGCAATCTTGAGGAAAAACCCGACCGAATCAAGAAGCTGGTGGACATTCAGGCAAAACTGAAGCAGGGCAAGGGCATCGGCTATGAGCGTTGGGCGAAGAAGCACAACCTCAAAGCCATGGCGCAGACCTTGATTCTTTTGCAGGAGAAAGGTCTGCTCAACGAGGACGCACTCGACCAGAGAATTGCAGAGCTTGACACCAAGTTCCATGAATCGCTGGCCGTAGTGAAAGACCTCGAAACCCGCATGGCAAACAACCAAACACTGCGCCGTTATGCTGCTTCCTACAAGCAGTACCGACCGCTCGCGCAGAAACGGAACGCTGCCAAATCCCCCGCAACCTTTGAAGAACAGCATCGTGCAGAGCTGACAGCATACCGGACAGCAGCAGCCTATCTCAAGGCAAACAACATCACTAAACTGCCAAGTCCGAACAAGCTGGAAGCGGAATACTGCGCTCTTGCTTCCGAAAAGGCCCAGTTCTATGAGCAGTACAAGGAAGCCAAGATCGAACTGCTCAAGCTGAAAGATGCAAAACAGAATGTTGCCCTGTTCTTCCGGGAGGACGAACGGACGCAACATCACGAGAGATAAGGAGTTGTGCGTATGATCAATCTGAAAATCGACCCGGAGTTCCAGAATCAGATCCCGCCGCTGACGGACGATGAGTACAAGCAGCTTGAAGAAAACATCCTCAAGGAAGGCAAGCTGCTCTCTCCTTTGATCGTCTGGAACAACACCCTCGTTGACGGCCACAATCGTTATGCAATTCTCCAGAAGCACCCGGAGATTTGCTTTTCCACCATGCCGCTCCGATTTGAAAGCAGAGAAGAAGTCCTCGCATGGATCTGCAAGAATCAGTTGGGGCGGCGCAACCTCACCCCGGAGCAGAAGCTGTTCCTCATCGGGAAGCAATATGAAGCGGAAAAATCCTCTCATGGCGAAGCCCGCAAAGAATCGCATGATGAAAATGGCCGATTTCACCGGAGTTCTCAAACTGATAACTCCGGTGAAGCCATGAAAACCTGCGAACGAATCGCAGAGGAAAATGGTGTAAGCAAGGCAACTGTACTTCGCGCATCGAAGTACATGAAAGGTGTTGAAATTGCTGAATCCCTGATTCCCGGTATGCGGGAGAAGATTCTGAACAAACAGGTAAAAGTCAGCAAGGCTGATATGCACCGCCTTGCACGAGCCAACTATGATGCCCGCGCACAGACCTTGCAGGAAATCCTGCACCCGGAACTGAAAGTTGAACCGAAACCGGATGCCGATGGCATCATCCGGGAACCGGGAAAGGCACCTGTATTGCCGTTTCAGAAAATCGAATCGGTTTACGACAGCGATGCTTACCCGGAAGAAGTGCGGCATGATTATGTCGCACTGGAACACGTTACAACACGTTTCCGCACAGAGTTTGACTATCTTCTGAGAACTATGCCAGACACAGCACAGCGAGAAGTCATTCTCGAAATCATCCACAAGCACAAGGAGTACCTTGCTTCGCTGGAATCTGCGCTCGCAGAGGATGAGCAGACAGCATAACAACAGGCACATTGTATGCTGTCAACAGAAATCCAAAGGAGTGTGCGTTTGAACAAAAAGAAAAAGTCCACAAATATTTCCCCTTACCCCGATGAAGCCATCGAACGACTGGCACGGGCATTCTATCCGGCGATCCTTGCCTGCTGGAACAGCGAGGAAGGTCAACGGGAATTTGCTGCATGGCAGGCGGAACAGGCTCATATCGCAACCAAAGAAAAACAGGAAGTTCCCGTCGGGGAACTCCCTGCCTTACTTATCGTGTGTGGATTTTTGCAGGGTGCGTCCGGCAGGGCGCACCCTGTTTTTGCGTTCAGTCCTCTAATCCGTGACTTCCAGCCGCATTTCTCAGATACTCCTCTGGCTCACCGTTCAAAATTAGCTCTGCATACGCCAGCGGGTCATTGTAGATGAGGTAGTCCAGTTCAGACCTCTGCGCCATGGTAACATCCAGTGCATCCTCGACACCGGTGCAGTTGATGGAAATTTTGCGCCCATCCCGGAGCAGCAGCTCCACACAGCCGGTGCCCATGTTAAACTGACAGGCTCTTGCATCGTACTTCATAATCTTGCGTCCCTTCTGCCTTACGGCACTCTTACTGTTGTGACCTTCGTGATACGGTCTTTCTTCTGATAAGGTTTTGGACACACAGCCGTAAGGGAAGAGCCATTGTTCTCGTTTCCGAAGAAAACAAAAAATCCGAGCCCTTCTCCTATCGAGAAAAGGTTCGGATTTTCATGGTTTGGTGCGGATAAGAGGACTTGAACCTCCACCGAGTTGCCCCGATTAGAACCTGAATCTAACGCGTCTGCCAATTCCGCCATATCCGCATATTCTGTTTTGTTTGCGAGCTGTGTTGCTCGGAACGATAGTTATTATACCAGATATGGCAGAATTGTCAAGCATTTTTTCAAAAAAACTTTTTCCTCACTACAAAACGTCATACTTTCGCGAAAAAAGCCCTCTGCAGGCCGATTTTCCGGCGGTGCAGAGGGTCGGAGTTTCTTTGTTTTTTTCTTCAGCAGGCAGCCGTTCCGGAGGCCAGCAGATCAGACTTTGCTCCACACCACCCACAGGTACGCATAACCTGCCAGCACGGCGGCCAGCGTAAAGGGCACGCCGATGCGCAGGAAGTCGCGGGTGGTGACGGTCTCGCCGTTTTTGCGCAGAATGCCAATGGCCGCGATATTGGCCGAAGCACCGATGGGGGTCAGGTTGCCGCCCAACGTTGCACCGGTGAGCAGGCCGAAGTAAAACACATAGGGTTCCACGCCCACGCCATCGTTCATCAGGGCGGCGATGCTTTGCACCACCGGCAGCATGGCGGCCACGTAAGGGATGTTATCGATGAAGGCCGAAAGCACCACCGACACCACCAGCAGCAGGGTGAACAGCCGGAAAGGGCTTTCCCCTGCCACGGCATGGAACAGCCGGGCTGCTGCGTCGATAGCACCCGCCGCGTGGATGCCCGCAATCACGATGAACAAGCCAAACAACAGCAGCAGGGTATCGCAGTCCAGCTCGCCCAACACATGCGCCAGTGGCTTTGCCGACCCTGCCCGCAGGCAGGCGCGCGCCACGCCAAACAGGCACAGCCCCATGCACACAAGGCCGCTGCGCAGCTCGTACACCGTGTGCAGCGGCCCGGCTGCAGGCTCCGGCAGGAAGGATGCCGCAATGAGCAGCCCCACCGTGAGCAGCATCAGGGCAGTGGGCACATCGTCCTCCACCTCAGTCTCCACCTTTGCGGCGATAGGCTGGGTCTCGCGGCGGAACAGCCACAGCAGCACTGCCAGCGAAGCAAGTGCGCCCAGCTCCACGCCCCAGAAAATGCCCGGACGGCCCCGCATCCAGAAGAAATCGAAGAAATTCATGTCGGCAAAGCTGCCCAGCAGGATGCTGGTGGTGTCGCCCACCAGCGTGGCCGCGCCCTGCAGGTTGGAGGACACCGCAATGGCAATGAGCACCGGCACCGGCGAGATCTTCAGCTTGCGGGCAATGGCAAGGCCCACCGGTGCCACCATGAGCACCGTGGCCACATTGTCCACAAAAGCACTGATGACACCGGCGAACAACGCCAGCATACACACCGCCCACTTGACATCCGGCACACGGACGATAAGCATTTCCGCCAGGCGGGCAGGCATTTTGCTCTCGATGAACAGTGCCACCGTACCCATGGTGCCCGCCATCATGAGCAGCACATTATAATCCACGGCCTGCAGCGCGGCGCGGAGTGAAAACTCGTAGACCCCTGCCTCGCCCAGCACAATAAAGAGCACCGCACTGCACAGTGCCACCCACGGGCGGTACTGCTGCAGCCGCAGCATCAATACATAGGTAACAGCAAACAGGATCAGTGCAAGTATCATTCGTTGATCTCCCCGCTGCGGGCATCCTCGTCGATCATGCGGTAGCCCACGCCCAGCTCATTGAGGATATAGGCATTGCTGCCCGGACGGCTGCCCAGCTTTTTGCGGATATTGGCCATGTTCACCTGCAGCTTTTTGGTGCTGCCGATGTCGGTATCGCCCCAGATGGCCTTGACGATGGCCGCATAGGTCATCACGCGGCCCGCGTGCTGGGAAAGGAACGCCACGATGTTGTATTCGGTCTGGGTCAGCTTGATCTCCTGCTCGTCCACGAACACCTTACGGCGGTCATAGTTGATGCGCATTCCCTGTGCGCGGAACTCACCCGCCGGGGCATTGCCGCCGTGCATGGCACTGTAGCGGTTCAGCCGCAGGGCAGCGCGCACGCGGGCCAGCAGTTCGCCGGTGCTGAAGGGCTTGGTGATGTAATCATTGGCACCCAGATCCAGCGCTTCGATCTTATCCATCTCGTCGGTGCGGGCCGAGAGCACCACGATGGGGGTCATATACTTCTGCCGCACGGTACGGATGAATTCCAGCCCGTCCCGGTCCGGCAGGCCCAGATCCAGAATGACCAGATCCGGGTTGTGGGAGGCGAACAGGGTCAGGCCCATGGTACAGGTATGAGCCACCAGAGCCTGATAATCGTTGGTGGTGAGCAGCGTTTCGATAAAGCTGCAGATATTTGCCTCATCCTCTACGATCAGGACCTTGAATTTGTTATTGCTCATCTTCTGCATCCTCCATTTCAATTTCTTCGGTCTCCAGCCAGAAGCGGATGGTCGTTCCCTCACCCAGACGGCTCTCGGCCTTGATCTCGCCGCCGTGCGCCTTGATGATGGCCGCACACACCGAAAGGCCGATGCCCATGCCGTGCTTGCGGCTGTCTGCCGGTACATCCGGGTCGGTGCCGGAGAACAGCGTTTTCAGCCGTTCTCTGGGGATGCCGCAGCCATCGTCCGTCACCTCGAACACCGCACGATTGCCCACCGTGAACACCTTCAAGGTCAGTTTTGTCATGCCCTCGGCGTGCAGAGCGGCATTTTCCAGCAGGTTCATCAGCACCTGCTGGATCAGCATGGAATCCATGGGGATCACGATAAAGGCATCCGGCGTTTCCAACTCCACCGGGATCTCCGGGTAGCGCTTGCGGAACTTGACCAGCACCGTATCCAGCAGTTCGTCCAGCACAGTGGGGGTCTTTTGCACCGTCACCTTCTCGCTGTCGATGCGGGTGACGGAAAGCAGATTCTCCACCATGCGGGTCAGCCACTGGGCATCGCTGCAGGCTTCGCCAAGCAGTTTAATGGTCTTTTCCTTATCCAGCGAGTCATAATTTTCGATCACAGTGGAGCAGGCACCGTAGATGGAGGTGAGCGGGGTGCGCAGATCGTGAGAAACCGCGCGCAGAAGGTTTGCACGCATCTTCTCCTTCTCGCTTTCCATACGCAGCTGTTCCTGCTTTTTGATGCGGGTGGTGAGGGTGCTGGTCATGATGGACACCACCAGCATCACAAGGCCGGAGAACAGGTTTTCCGACAGGGTAAAGTTGAAGGCGAAATACGGTGAGAGGAAGGCAAAGTTCACAGCCAGCACGCTGATGAGCGAAGCCGCCACGCCCCACGCATAACCTTCTGTATACATAGAGGTGACGAATACCGCCAGCATAAAGATAAGCATTGCTACGCCCTCAATGCGGCCCATAACGGCCTGTGTAAGCATCACCATGGCATAGGCGGCGAACAGAGCCAGCAGCATTACGGTGGCATCCCGCACAAGCGTCTGTTTTTTCATGCACATTCCCCTTCCCAAATAATATATTCCGTTTCCCGCATTATACCATAGAAAAACTAAAGATACAGTAAAAATCCTTTGCCGTAAAGAGGGACGCGATTTGACACTCCCTCTCCCCCGTAGTAGAATAGCCCTATCAACACTTTATCTCACTGGATCAGGAGTAACGATATGCTGTATTTCGAGAACGACTACTGTGAGGGTGCACACCCTGCCATCCTGCAAAAGCTGGCCGAGACCAACTTTGAAAAGGTGCCCGGCTATGGCACCGACCCCTACTGCGCCAGCGCCAAAGCAAAGATCTGCGCTGCCTGCGGCTGCCCGGATGCAGACGTGACCTTCATCTCCGGCGGCACCCAGACCAACGCAATCGTCATTGCGTCCATGCTGCAGCGCTGGCAGGGCGTGATGGCTGCTGCCACCGGCCATGTGGCTGCACACGAAGCCGGTGCCATTGAGTATACCGGCCACAAGGTCATTGCCCTGCCCGCCCACGAGGGCAAGGTGAGCGCCGCCGATGTGCGCGACTGGTGCGCCACCTTCTATGCCGATGCCAACCACGACCACATGGTGTTCCCCGGCATGGTATATATCTCTCACCCGTCGGAGTACGGCACCCTGTACACCAAGGCTGAGCTGGAAGAGCTGCACGCTGTGTGTCAGGAGTACCACATGCCCCTGTTCATGGACGGCGCACGCTTGGGCTACGGTCTGATGGCCAAGGGCACCGATGTTACCCTGCAGGATATCGCCCGCCTGACCGATGTGTTCTACATTGGCGGCACCAAGGTGGGCGCGCTGTGCGGCGAGGCCGTGGTGTTCCCCCACGGCGCACCGACCCACTTTATGACTATGGTCAAGCAGCAGGGCGCGCTGCTTGCCAAGGGCCGTCTGATGGGCCTGCAGTTCGATGTGCTGTTCACCGATGATCTGTACACCCGCATCAGCCGGAACGCCATCGAGACCGCCGACCGTCTGAAGGAGGGCCTTGCTGCCAAGGGCTACCGCTTCTATATGGAGTCGCCCACCAATCAGGTGTTCCCCATTCTGGAAAACAGCCAGCTGGAAGCGCTGGAGCCACTGGCAAAGTTCGGCTTCTGGGAGAAGTACGACGACACCCACACCGTGATGCGCATTGCCACCAGCTGGGCCACCCGCATGGAGGAGATCGAGCAGCTGATCGACCTGATGTGACCCTGCCAAAGATTTTTGGCGGTTTTATGCGGGATACCAATTGCAATTTCTTTCACAATGTGGTATCTTTTGGGTAGACCAATGGGTTGGAGCCGGTGGGCCTTGCAGGACAGCGTTTCGGCCGGCTGGCTCTATGAAATGATCGGAAAGAAGGTATTTTAACATGGGCTTTTTTGATAAGCTGTTCGGCGGCAAGACCGAGCAGGAAGAGACTGTCAAATTCTTCGGTCAGAGCAAGACCGTTCTGACCCCCATCCGCGGCAAGGTGCTGGCACAGGCCGACATCCCCGACGAGACCTTTGCACAGGGCATCCTTGGCCCCGGTTGCGGCATCGAGCCCACCGGCAAGACCGTGTATGCTCCGTTTGACGGCACCGTGGAACAGGTGGCTTCCACCCTGCACGCCGTGGGCCTGACCAGCGAGGACGGCATCGAGATCCTGATCCATGTTGGCATGGACACTGTGGAGATGCAGGGCAAGGGCTTCAAGGCACTGGTCAAGGTGGGCGATAAGGTCAAGGCCGGCACCCCGCTGCTGAAGGTGGATCTGGACGCCATCCGCGCCGCAGGCCATCCCACCGCTACCGCCATCATCGTGACCAACGGCGATGACATGGGCGAGCTGAAGATGCTGGCCGAGGGCGATGTGCTGGCCGGCACCCCGCTGTTCAAGTTCTGATTTCTGCACAGCAAAAGGCGTGCACTTCCGCAAAGGAGGTGCACGCCTTTTTGATTTCCCGATCTTACTGGCCGCCCGGCTTGTAGTGCAGCACCCGCTCCGACACCAGCCCGTTGAAGAACTGGATGAAGGGCCCCAGGCAGAAGGCACAGATCAGCGTACCGATGCCCACAAGGCCGCCCAGCAGCCAGCACAGCAGCGCACACAGTGCATCGGTGAACACGCGGCAGCCGAAGTACGGCACCGGGGTGTAGTCCCGCAGGCCCAGCGAGAGGTAATCGTACGGGGCGATGCCCAGATCTGCCGTCTGGTACAGCGAAGCCCCCAGCGCCGTGACCGGCACCGCCAGCGCCACCCACAGCAGCTGCACCGGCAGGCCCAGCGCCTCGGCCGGGCCAAAGTGGGCTGCAATGGGGTCGTAGAAGGCCGTGACAATGAACCCGACGCCAATGCCGTTGACAAAGGTGCCCAGGCCGATGTACTTGCGCCCGAACCAGAACTGCAGTGCAAAGAACAGGATGTTCGTGCACAGGTTCTGCACGCCCAGCGAGATGCCCAGCATCTCGGCCAGACGCATATTCAGTGCGCTGATGGAGTCGTTGCCAAGGTGAGACTGCTTGAACAGTGCAATGCCCAGCCCGATGATCACAATACCGACCACCATGCCGAGGATGCGCCGCGCCGAGGGCATCTGCGGGTTCTTTTTCATGATTCTGTTCTCCTTTTTTGCACCAGTTTTACAACGTTCGTTGAAAGCTCAGCGGTGAAGCTGCGTTTCGATTCTTGCCCTGTCTAGTCCTTCGCCAATGACGATGAGCACATCCTGCCCCTGCGGGATGGGTTCCAGTGTTCTGCCGGCAGCGGTGGCGTTCAGCTCCAGCCAGCCGGTGGTGCCCTGCGGGTCCGGTGCAAAGCCCTTCACCCGCAGCACATGGCCGCAGGCGGCATCCGCAAACAGGTGGTCGGCAGCGGCCTGCAGCTGCTGCAGCGTCAGGTGCTGCTCCAGAAAGCACAGAGAGCTGAAGGCTTCGTGCTCGTCAAAATGCAGCTTTTCGCAGCTGGCCTGCCTGCAGCCGCAGGCCGCAATGGCGGCAAGGTCGGCATCGGTAAGCCGTGCCCAGTCCTTGGTGATGATCTCTTCCGGCGCAAAGCGGCGGGAGCACTTGCAGCCCTCCAGCGCACGGGTCAGGTGGGCCACGGCGGCAGCGGTCTGCTGTTGCCCGGCCAGCTGGGTACGGCTGACCAGCACCCGGCCCGCGTTGGCCGTCTCGGACGCCAGCACGTACTCAGCCTGCGGCGAAAGCGTTTCCGGCAGCATGGCATCCACTATGGCGATCACATTGCCGATGTGATACCAGCGGTCCAGCGGGTCGTCCCGCAGCACATCAAAAAACTCGTCCACATCAAAGATGCCGCTGGGTTCCACCACCACCCGGTCGAACCCGCGCATGGCCATGGCAATGAGCTTGGTGCGCATCCGGCGCTGGTGGGTGTCGCAGTCGCATCCGCCGCTGATGGTCTCAAGGTCGCAGTTCGGGCCAAGAAGGTCCTGCACCAGCATTGCATCCACGTTCACTGCGCCGAAGTCGTTTTCCAGAATGCAGACATTGTGGCCCTGTGCCACCAGATACCGGACATACCGACGCAGAAAGGTGGTTTTGCCTGCGCCCAGAAAGCCGGTGATAAGGTCTACCTGTACCATAATAAAAAAGCACCTCCTGTGCTGTTGTTTGCCCGGTTCCAGTATACCGCAGCAAACTGTAATACGCCAGTGGCAGATGCAAAAAGCCCCGCATTTCTGCGGGACTTTTTATGTTCGTATTCAGCCGCTTTCGGATGCAGAGCTGTACTCGGCAATGACCTTGTGGGCGGCAGGTGCCATTTTGGCCGGTACGGCGGCAGGTTTTGCAAGGAAGTAGCCCTGCAGCGCATCCGCGCCCAGCTCGATGACCTTGCGCAGCTCGGCGGCGGTCTCCACGCCCTCGGCAATGATCTTCATGTTGCGCGGGTGGGCATAGGCCACGATGTTCTGCACGATCTGCTGCTTGTCCGGGTCGGTATCGATGCCGCGGATGATGGCGATATCCACCTTGATGAACCGGGGCGAAAGCTCCAGCAGGCTGTTCTCGTTGGCAAAGCCGCTGCCGTAATCGTCCAGCGCGAACATGCCGGAGAAGCCCGGCGCATGGCGCTTGACCTCCAGTGCTTCGTGGTTAATCTCCTCTTCCTCGGTGATCTCAATGACCATCTGACGGCGCAGTTCATGCCAGCGGCTATCCATATACTCGCTGTCCTCTCTGGGCAGGCAGATGCTTGCAATGGAGTTGATGAACAGCATCGTGTCCCTGCGCACAAGGCCCTCGCTGCGCAGGTGGTCGAAGTTCTCCAGCGATTTGAAGAAGGTCAGCCGCTCGATCTCGCACAGTGCGCCCTGCTCCCGCGCCAGCTTCATGATGGTAGCGGGCGAGCGCAGCGCTTCCATATCGGAGCGCATCAGGGCTTCGTAGGCCATCACCTTGCGGGCGCTGCTGCCGCAGCCCACGCAGCCAAGGGCCAGTGCCGCGGCGCACAGCCCTTCCCATTGGCTGGGAAAAGCTGTGCTTTGCAGCTGTTATTCGGTTCTTTCTGCCGGGACGGTGGACACAGTGATCTGCTCATAATCCGCACTGTGTGCAAGATAAACGCTCAGGTCACCGGTGTTGGTGGTCTCCATGCCGTCCAGCTTTGTGCAGGCGCAAAGGCCGAAGGCCAGCACGTCCATGCCGGCAGCAGCACCCTGCCAGAATTTATCCTCGCAGCCGGGCTTTGCCCAGCGCCGCGGCAGATACTGCACAAAGCCCACAGCCGTCAACAGTTCATCCGCCTCGGCCAGCTGGGCCTCGGCAGCGGCATCGTCCAGCATATCCCTGCCCGCGCAGCGCTGCAGGATGACATGGCACACCGGGCGGCGTGTGGCCTCCAGCACCGAGTGACGGAAGCCGTAGCGGGAGACGTTCTTTTTGCCGTACAGCAGGATGAAGCCCATGCTGTTGCGGCTGTCCGCCCGCAGGAAGCCGTGGGTGATGTAGGGCATTGTAAATGGTAAATATAGAAGAAGCACCTCTGCGCAGTACGATTTTGCCGCCATCATTGAACGCGCGCAGCCCCAGCAAGACCTTCAATCTGGCGGGCCTTGTGGGCAGCTACCATTTCAACGGCGAGTGGGTGTAAATTTTTGATACAGTAAGAGGGGCTGCTGCACTTTCGGCTAAAGCGATGTGCAGCAGCCCCTTCTTCGTATCGGATCCAGACAACAAAAAAGCGTTCTGAGAGATCTCAGAACGCTTGGTGGTTGCGGGGGCCGGATTTGAACCAACGACCTTCGGGTTATGAGCCCGACGAGCTACCAGACTGCTCCACCCCGCGATATTTACTTTGTGCTCTCAGCGGTTCTCGCTGACTGCTCAAGTATAATACCACAAGGGCGGGCGGATGTCAAGTATTTTTTTGATTTATTTTTTCTTCTTTTTCCAAACCACGAACCCTGCGCAGGCGGCGGCTGCGATCACCACCACCGGCCATGCACCGGCAAGGGCAACGATGACCTGCTGCAGGCCACCCACAAAGTTCTGCCAGCCAGCGGAAAGGGCGCTGACAAAGCGGCTGCCGAAGCCCTCGCTGGGCGGCGAGTAGGTGCTCACCTCGCTCAGGCTCACGTACACGGTGCACTCTTCCACCTGATCGTTGTACCAGTCCATCTGGCTCTGCCAGCTCTCGATCTGGCTCTGCACATCCGTCAGGCTGGACTCGATCTCAAGCAGGTCGGAGAGGTTGTCGGCCTGCTGCTGCAGCTGCTGCAGGCGGGTTCGCTGGTTCTTGAGATTCTCAAGCCGGGTCTCCACGTCCATGTACTGGGCGGTCACGTCGTCGGCCTGCTGGTTTTTGTAGGTCACGTTGCCTGCTTCGGCCACGGCGGCAAGAAAGTTCTCGTAGTTCTGCTGCGGCACCCGGTAGGTCAGGCTGACACTGCGGCTGTCACCGGCATCCGAGTATTCACTGCTGGATTCCAGATAGCCGCCCGCTTCAGCAAGGGCAGCATCCAGCGCAGCGCGGGCTGCGTCGTAGTCCTTGCTTTCCAGGCTGAGGTTCGCGGTGTAGATGATCTTTGCGTGGTCGGTGCTATGGGCCGCTGCTGCCGCGTCGTCCTCCGAATAAACAGCGGTGCCGTTGTCTGCGCCGCTTTCCAGCGCCATGGTGTTCAGACTGTAATCGGCTGCCATGGGGCTGTCCACAGCGGCGCGGTCCGCGCCGCCTGCCGCCATCACCGCCGCAGTGCTGTCCGCAGAATAATAGACCGCCGGGCTGCTGCTCTTTGCGCCAAGGCCGATTTGTCCGGTGGCAAAAGCACCATAGCCTACCACGCACACAGCAAGGCAGGCCGCCAGTACGCCCACCCGCTTTGCGGGGAAGCGGATCAGTTTCTTCTTCGGCTGCACCGGGGCGGACTGAGCTGGTACCGGTGCGTCGGTTTTCATCATGGGCTGGGCCTTTTCTTCTTCGGTCAACTGGTCTGTCATGGCCAGCAGCTTTGCCTTCAGATCGTCCGGGGCGTAGAGGTCGTCCGTCTCCATCTTGTACTCATACCACCTCATCTTCGATCTCCTCCTTCAGCATCGTATGTAACTGCGCCCGGGCACGCCGCAGCCAGCTCAGCACCGTGTTGGACGGTGCGCCCATCATCCGGCCGATTTCCGCCGCCGTGTATCCCTCGTAGTAATGCAGATAGATGGCATTGCGGTAGTTTTCCGGCAGGGCGCGCACTGCGTCCAGCACACTGCCGTCCTCAAACGCATCGGGCGCGGGCAGGTTCTCGTCCAGCTCGGTGTCCTTCTGATGGGCTGCGCGGGTCAGGTCCCGGCAGCGGTTGATGGCCACCCGCAGCAGCCACGCCTTGAGGTGCTCCTCACTCTCAAACGTACCATTATAATGCAGGAGCTTCTCGTAGACATCCTGCACCACGTCCTCGGCATCGGCTGTGCATCGGCTGTTGTGTATGGCAGCGCGGTAAACAGCATCGCTGTATTTCTGCACTGCCAGCGTAAATACTTCGTTTCTGGTCAGCTGTCCCATAGTTTCAAGCTCTCCTTTACCGCCTGTACAGGGCTGGTGGAATTCGTGTTCCACGGGGGACATTCACCCTATACACGGCTGAACGCCCCCGAAGATTGCATTGCTGGAAAAATTTATGAAAATCACCTTTTATATACTCTCTGCAGCAGGGCCACCCGTTCTGCAAGGAAGGTCTCGGCCTTCGGATGGTGCAGCCAGCGCTTGTTCGCCGCTGTGCCAGCCAGCTTTCTGCCCAGCGCTTCCGGGTCGGTATCGGCCTGCATCACATCCTGCATGGTCAGCTGCAGCGTCAGCGCCGCAGGGGTGTCCGGCAGCGGCGGCAGCGGGTCCTCCCACACAAAGGGCGGCAGCAGCTGCACCGCCACCGTGGCGCGGGTGCACTCCTCGGTGAGCAGCAGGGCTGCAGGCGTGCCGTCCGGCAGGACGTGCAGGGTGCTGTACAGCAGCTGCAGACTGCCCTCGGCCAGCAGGCGGATATCCCCCTCCCGCCCGGTAGGCGAAAGGCTCAAATATTCCCGCGCCTCGTCCAGATAGATGTGCCGGGCCGGTGCCTGCACGCGGGCATACAGCGCAGGCAGCGCAAAGCGGCCCGCTTTGTCCAGTGCGTGCTGCAAAAGCAGGTAGAACTCGGTCAGTGGGTAGGCCGGGTCCGGCTGCGGCATCCCGAAGTCCGGCCGTGAAACATGTCCTCCACCCATGGGGAACCTCCTTGATAAATAACGCTGATGCGGTATTCTAAACATAGAAGGGGGCGCTGACTGCAAGGGTCAGCTTTCCATCCCGTTTATCAAAAAGATTGACCGCACAGTTTGGAAGCAGGGCGGTCAATCTTTTTTGTTATCATCTTACCATATTCTACGACGCATTACAACACGCCCTATTGTAAACCCTGCTGCAACTTCATTGTTGACCGTCTTCCCTCCGCCGCATTATACTCGGGCACAGATGCCTTGTAAATTTTTAACAGAGGGGAATTTTATTCTATGAAAAACAAAAAACTGACCACCTATCAGATGGCTGTCACTGCGCTGATGGCCGCCGCGCTGTGCGTGCTTGGCCCGCTGAGCGTGCCCATCGGAGCCATTCCCATTTCGCTGTCAAACTTTGTCATCTGCCTGACCGCATGGCTGCTGGGGCCCAAGTTCGGCACCCTGAGCGTGGCGGTGTACCTGCTCATCGGCCTTGTGGGCGTGCCGGTGTTCTCCGGCTACGGCGCGGGCATTGCCAAGCTGGCAGGCCCCACCGGCGGCTATCTGGTGGGCTACCTGCTGCTGGCCTTCATCGGCGGTCTGTTCATCGAAAAGAGCAAGGGCCAGCCGGTGATCTCCGGCATCGGCCTTGTGCTGGGCGATGCCGCCTGCTACGTGCTGGGCACCGCATGGTTCGTGTTCCAGATGCAGTGCGAGCTGGGCTATGCGCTTTCGGTGTGCGTGTACCCGTTCATTGCGCTGGATCTCGCCAAGATCGTGGTGAGCTGCATCGTGGGTGCACTGCTGCGCAAGCGTCTGGTACAGGCTGGCGTGCTGAAGCTGAAGGAAGCCTAACAGGAAAAGCAAAAGGGAGACTGCAAACGCAGCCTCCCTTTTTTATTTGTGATCCGTTATTTTACATAGCCAAGGGTCGCAGCCATCACGGCCTTGATGGTGTGCATCCGGTTCTCGGCTTCGTCGAACACGATGCTCTGTGGGCCTTCAAACACTTCATCGGTCACTTCCATGGCATCGCGGCCAAAGCGCTCGCCCATCTCCTTGCCCACGGTGGTCTTGTGGTCGTGGAAGGCGGGCAGGCAGTGCATGAACACAGCGTGCGGGCCTGCAATGTCCATCAGCTTCTGGTTGATCTGGTAGGCGGCAAGGTCGTTGATGCGCTCAGCCCACACCTCCACCGGCTCACCCATGGACACCCACACATCGGTGTACAGCACGTCGGCACCCTTGGCGGCCTTGGCGGAATCCTCCTCAAAGGTGAGGATGGCACCGGTCTCGGCAGCGATCTTCTGGCACTCGGCCACGAGGGCAGCGTCCGGCTGGTACTTCTTGGGTGCACAGGCGGTGAAGTTCAGGCCCATCTTAGCGCAGCCCACCATCAGGCTATTGCCCATGTTGTAGCGGGCATCGCCGAAGTAAACGAAATTGATGCCCTTCAGATGGCCAAAGTGCTCCCGGATGGTGAGGAAGTCAGCCAGGATCTGGGTGGGATGGAACTCGTTGGTCAGGCCGTTCCACACCGGCACACCGGCGTAGTGGGCAAGGTCTTCCACGATCTGCTGGCCATAGCCCCGGTACTCGATGCCGTCGAACATGCGGCCCAGCACACGGGCAGTGTCGGCGATGGACTCCTTCTTGCCGATCTGGCTGCCGGACGGGTCAAGGTAGGTCACTTCCATGCCCAGATCGTGGGCAGCGACCTCGAAGCTGCAACGGGTGCGGGTGGAGGTCTTTTCAAAGATCAGGGCGATGTTCTTGCCTGCCAGCTGGTCATTGTGGCGGATGCCGGCCTTCTTTTTTGCCTTCAGGTCTGCGGCAAGGTCCAGCAGTTCTTCGATCTCGGCAGGGGTGTAGTCCAATAGCTTTAAAAAGCTGCGGTTCTTCAGACTCATTGTATATTTCCCTCTCTATGCAAGCATTGTTGAATATTTATTCGAGATATAGTTCTATTATAATGATATCCTGTAAAAATTGCAATACCCTGTCGGATATGCTATACTGGCTGTGCTGCCCTTCTCCATTCTGGCAACAGAAGGGGGTGGATATCATGGACACCATTCTAACCAATTTTCTGGTGGCTGTCGCAGCACAGGTAGCTGCACACTTCCTGTGCAAGTGGCTTGAGAGTCACCGCAAGGGCAAGTAAGCACAAAAAGAACCCTCTCGGAGCTGCAACTCTGAGAGGGCTCTTTTTTGTGCGTGGATACAATGGAATGTTCTAACCAACTTCCTACCCTTAGTATATGCAATCCCACACAAAAGTCAAGATGCTATGAAAAAAGTTCACAGCTCCAGCTCTGCCTTCCGTCCGGTGGACTGATAGGCAGTCAGCTTCACGCCGGCCTTTTTGAACATGAACCGCGCCGCCACGCTGGAATCGCTGTCGTGGTACTTGTCGCCGTAGTACACCACCTCGGCAATGCCCGACTGGATGATGGCCTTGGTGCACTCGTTGCAGGGGAACAGCGTCACGTACACCCGCGCACCTTTCAGGTTATTGTGGGCGCTGTTGAGGATGGCGTTCAGCTCGGCGTGGCACACGTACATATACTTGGTGTCCAGCGGTGCGCCCTCCCGCTCCCAGGGCATCTCGTCGTCGCTGCAACCGATGGGCATACCGTTGTAGCCCAAGGACAGAATTTTGTTTTCCGAGCTGACGATGCACGCGCCCACCTGACTGTTGGGGTCCTTGGAGCGCATGGCCGTGAGCAGCGCAATGCCCATGAAATATTCATCCCAGTTGATGTAATCGGTACGTTTCATTTCGGTATGCTCCTTGTGCCTGTATTCTGCCTTTTATTATAGCGTATCGCTGTGGATTTTACAATAAACTTTGGCACTGCCGTGCAACTTGCACAAAACCTTGCCCCGAAGTTTGGCGTTTGATTCGTCAGAATTTTCAAACGAAATATTTAAAAATCATTTTGAGTGTGGTATTATCTTTGTAAAATATGCCACAAAAGCGGAGAGAATGCTCCGTGCGGCGGAAATGAGGGAAAAACCGATATGAAATACGCAAGCAACAACATCCGCAATATCCTGATTGCCGGTCATGCCGGCAGCGGCAAGACCACGCTCACCGAGGCGCTGGTCTATTTTTCGGGCGCTGCCGAGCGTATGGGCCGGGTCGAGGACGGCACCACGATTTCGGACTTTGACCCCGAGGAAGCAAAGCGCAAGGCCAGCCTGTCTGCATCGGTCGTCCCCGTGGAGTACGAGGGCATCAAGTACAACCTGATCGATGCGCCGGGCCTGTTCGACTTCGAGGCCGGTGAGTACGAGGGCATCCGCGCAGCCGAGAGCGTGCTGGTGGTGGTGTCCGGCCGCAGCGGCGTGACTGTGGGTGCGGAAAAGGCGTTCCAGCTGGCCCGCAAGAATGGCAAGGCTACCATGGTGTTCGTCTCCAAGTGCGATCTGGAGAATGCCAACTACTTCAAGATCCTTGAGGATATGAAGATCAAGTTCGGCTCCACCGTCTGTCCCTGCGTGGTGCCCGCCAAGCTGGACGACGGCACCCCCGTGTACATCAACCTGTTCAGCCAGAAGGCCTTCAAGTACGAGGGCGGCAAGCAGATCCAGGTGGACCTGCCGGACATCGGCCACCGTTTTCAGGGCCTGATCGAGGCCATGAGCGAAGCCATTGCCGAGACCGACGATGAGCTGATGGAAAAGTTCTTCGGCGGCGAAGCCTTCACCACCGAAGAGATCGTGGAGGGCATGCGCAAGGGCGTCAAGGACGGCCTGATCACCCCCGTGTTCTGCGGCAGCGCCGTGAACCAGCAGGCGCTGGATATGCTGCTGTTCAACATGCACAAGCTGCTGCCCAGCCCGGAGCACGAAGCCAGCACGCTGGCCGAGGATGCCGCCGGCGAGCCGGTGGAACTGCACTGCACCGTGGACGAGCCTACCGCCGCCTACGTGTTCAAGACCGTGGCCGACCCGTTCGTGGGCAAGCTGAGCTACCTGCGCGTGGTCAGCGGCAAGGTGACTGCAGGCGAACCCCTCACCAACGCCCGCACCGGCGATGTGGAGAAGATCTCCAAGCCCCTCACCGTCATTGGCAAAAAGCAGGTGGACTCCGACGGCATCATTGCCGGTGACATCGGCGCAGTGGCAAAGCTGGTGAGCGCCAAGACCGGCGACACCCTGTGCGACGCTGAGCGCGTGGTCAAGCTGCCCGCCCCCGTGTTCCCCAAGCCCAGCCTGTTCATGGCCGTCACTGTGGCCAAGAAGGGCGACGAGGGCAAGATCAGCAGCGCACTGGCCCGCCTGATGGAAGAAGACCCCACCCTGAGCTACGAGAACAACGCCGAGACCCATCAGCAGGTGATCGGCGGTCTGGGCGAGCAGCATCTGGACGTGGTGAAGGCCAAACTCAAGAACAAGTTCGGCGTGGAGATCGGGCTGGAAGCACCCCGCATCGCCTACCGCGAGTCCATCCGCAAGGCCTGCCAGAAGCAGGGCCGTCATAAGAAGCAGACCGGCGGTCACGGCCAGTTCGGCGATGTCGTCATCAATTTTGAGCCCTGCGACAGCGAGCAGGTGGTGTTTGAGGAGAAGGTGTTCGGCGGCAGCGTGCCCAAGAACTTCTTCCCGGCTGTTGAAAAGGGCGTGCGCCTTGCCGCCGAAAAGGGCGTGCTTGCAGGCTACCCCGTGGTGGGCCTGAAAGCCACCCTGCTGGACGGCAGCTACCACCCGGTGGACAGCTCCGAGATGGCCTTTATTATGGCCGCAAAGCTGGCTTACAAGGCCGCTATGCCGGAGGCCGGCCCGGTCATTCTGGAACCCATCCACACCCTGAAGGCTCATGTGCCAAACGACAACACCGGCGATATCATGGGCGATGTGACCAAGCGCCGCGGCCGCGTGCTGGGCATGGAGCCGGACGAGGACGGCCTGCAGACCATCATCGCTGAAGTGCCGCTGGCAGAGCTTGCAAACTTTACCACCTTCATCCGGCAGACCACGCAAGGCCGCGGCTGGTTCACCACCGAGTTTGCCCGCTACGAGGTTCTGCCCGAGATGCTGGTGCCTGCCGTTGTGGAGCAGGCCAAGAAGCTGGGCAATCTGGACGAGAGCGCAGACGATTAAACGGCAAACGTCAACTCCCCCAGTCTGCTGCGCAGACAGCCCCCTCACCGAGGGAGCTGGCAGAACCGTCAGGTTCTGACTGAAGGAGTTCCCACCGAAATACGACATCACCCCCGACCCCCGTTGACACTTTTCCCTCTGTCAGCGGGGGTTTTTGCGGGCAAAAAGCTTGACAATGCGCAGTGATACGGTATAATAAAAATAGAAGGGGCGCTGGTCCTATCATGGTCAGCTCCTTACCCTGCAATCAAGATTGACCGCGTGGCTGGGAACCGTTGGCGGTCAATCTTTTTTGTTATCATCGTCTTTCTTCTGCGAAGTTTTTGCCATGACCTCAACGGTCAGACGAATCACATCCACGATCAGGCCCAGCAGTGTGAGAATGAACGTGAGCAGTGCGAGAGTCTCCAACAGAGTCATCCGACATCCCTCCCTTCGCCTTCAGGGCTCCGGGCGGTTTCCTTCAAAAAAGTTCCCTCCCGGACCCCCTGCTTCGTTCCATGTACAGGAAGAATCAGCGATTCGGGCAAGAGAGCATGACCACCGGTCGATACGATCAGCGCCTTATTTTTAGTATAGCATATTTCTCGACCCAATACAACAAAAAGCCCCCGGTACTGCGAATACCGGGGGCTTTTTGTTTAGTGCTTGGGGAATGCCCTATTCCAGGTTTCGATCACGTTGAACTTCGGTGTCCAGCCTTCGGGCTTGAAGGTGTCTGCGCTCTTGGCCTCCATGATGCCCTGCTCCGCTTTCCCTCTGTCGGCGGGGATTTTTGTTGTTATTTTTCTCAGATCCTCTAAAATCTCTGCCATTTTTAGGCATCCTTCCAATCTTGTCTAAAATCCTTGATTTCTGTTGGGGGGGGGTAGAATAAAGATTGGTGAATCTTTTTTGTCCACAATCCGCGCAGACAAGATCCACCCGCAAAAGTCGTATCAAGGAGGAATTTATATGAAAACGCGACTTATCAGCCTGCTGCTGGCATTCAGCATGGCACTGACATTTCTGCCTGTCGGGGCAGTCTCTGCATTTGCGGCGGAGACGGGCAGTAATGAGCTCGACCTCACCCCTAACACTGAGGTCACAATCACAGAGACTGCCACCTATGATCTGCTGCCCTGCGAAAATGCACAGAGGCATCTTGTGATTGACGCCCCGAATTGCACTGTCACCCTTCGTATAATGGGCAACATCAATATCGCACAAAATCAGAATGATTTTATTGTCGTAAAGCAAGGCACTCTCGTTCTTGAAGGTTCTGACCACTTACTTGGCTATTCTGATGCTGTTTCAAAACCCCATCCCCTGATCACAGTATCCTCCGGCGCAAAGGCCGTGATCAATGACGGTCAGTTCAATAGCAATTCATCATCTATCGTATGCAATAATGGTACGGTAGAAATCAACGGCAGTGGACGCTATACAACATCCACCAGCTACGTCATTGACACGCGTTCCAACAGCGTTTTAACAATCAATGATGGGTATTTTCATTCAGATTCACGCAGTGTTATTCTCGGAAATTCCAGTCAAGAGATTGAAATCAACGATGGAACATTCATAAACGAGTCGCTCCGTTCTCCCACTATCAATCTGAACCACGATAAGCAAGTGTATATCCATGGCGGTACTATTAAGAATCTGGTAGGTGGCCGTGCGCTTGATACTGGAGACAACACAACGATTGAAGAACAAAACGGAAAAAATATTCTGCTGGAAGGCATGCAAGGAACGTATGTTACGATTGCAGTCGTATCTGGCGCAACGTTCAATTTCAAAAGTGGAACCGTAAGGTCCCAAAAATCTGCTGCTATCCGCAGCGCTCTCAACGCAACCGTTAATATCACCGGCGGAACAATCAGCAACAGCCTCTATGGCGTTAAAGTACAATCAAACCCGAACTCTGTTTTCATTGGTAAAGATGTGCATTTCGAGGATAATACCAATGATATCTGTATGGAAGAAGATCAGTTGATCACCATTGCCGATGACTACGAAGATGAAGCAACTGTTCTGGTTATGGACAGCGATCTTATACTTCCCCGCCCTATTACAACAACCGGCAATGCTGACAGCCAAAAGAAGTTGAAACTACACAGCAATAATGCCGGTACTGTTGCTGTGTTCCACGATAATGGAGATGAAACCGGCTATCAGGAACTTGTTGAGCGAACCGGCTACTTCGTAAATGTCGTATCCGGCACAGCATCCATCGACGGCGGCGTTACTGCACTGCCCCCTACAACACAGATCCAAGACGGACGGCAGGTTAATCTGTCTGCCGCCCCGGCTCCTCAGGACGACTTGGAGTTTGAACAGTGGGTGGTCTCCCCTGCCAGTGCTCTGTCTGATCTGACCAGCACAGGCTTTGATCGGACTGCAAGCAAAACATCTTTCCGCATGCCCGCTCAGGACATCACACTGACTGCACAGTACCGCCCCATCCCTCCCACGATCGACGACGCCCCTGTCGACGCCTCTGTTGACCCTGCCATCAGCACTGCGGTAACGATCATTGGCGGTGCACTGCTGGTGGGCGGGCTGCATCAGCTGGGCACCGAGCTGTGGCTGATCCATCATCTGCCCAAGGGTACCGCCATCCCGGAAACTCGCATCGAACTGGCCGAAGTGCTCTGGAAGGATGCCGGACAGCCTGCTCCTGCTGCCGAAGCCGCTTATACCGATATCGACACCGACGACACCGATGCGCAGCAGGCTGCACAGTGGGCAATTGAAAACGAGCTGATGACGCTGCGCAGCAGTGAGCATCCGGACAAATTCGACCCCCATGTGCCGGTCTCCACCGTAAAAGCCATTCGCGCGTGGAAAAAGGCACAGCAGATGAAACCGTCTACCAAGTAACACCCAATGGAATCAAAACAGCCCGTTCTCCTTTTTTGAAGAGCGGGCTGTTCCGTTATTTGCTCCAGCCGACACATTTTTCTGCCCTACCGCCGCCTTTTTTGTTGACAAAGCAGCCGCCTGCTATTATAATAATGTAGTCAAAATGGCATTCTTGTGCGGCTTTGCGGCTGCACAGCACAAATAGAGACAAGGAGAGATTCTCAAATGGCACAAGAGATCAAAATGTCCGCTGCCGGTCTGAAGGCAATGCAGGAGGAGCTGGAATACCTCAAAACGGTGCGCCGCAAGGAGCTGGCCGAAGAGATCAAGGAAGCACGCAGCCACGGCGACCTTTCCGAGAACAGCGAGTACGACGAGGCCAAGAATACGCAGGGTCTGGTGGAGAACCGCATCACCGAACTGGAGCAGATGATCAAGAACGCCGTCATCATTGATGAGAGCGAGCTGAGCGTGGACAATGTCTCTGTGGGCACCCACGTCACCATCCTCATGACCGGCGAGGACGAGAACGAGGAGTACGACATTGTGGGCCGCACCGAAGCCGACCCCCTGAACGGCAAGATCAGCGACGAAAGCCCCGTGGGCCACGCTCTGCTGGGCAAGGCTGTGGGCGACAAGGCCGAAGTGCTGCTGCCCACCGGCCACACCGTGGAGTACACCGTGCTGAACATTACCCACGCTGCAGGCTGAGCAGGCCAAACGAATAGGAGAAACCATGGAAGAACAAAAGAAGAACCCGGCGCAGGGCCTGTCCGAGAGCGAGCAGGTGCAGGTGCGCCGCCAGAAGCTGGCCGACCTGCAGGCTGCAGGCCACGACCCCTTCACCCTGACCAAGTACCCGCAGGATGCCTACTCTGCCGACCTGAAGGCCGAGTTTGCCGACCTGCCCAACGAGACCGACAGCGGCAAGACCGTGGCGCTGGCTGGCCGTATGATGTCCAAGCGCGTAATGGGCAAGGCAAGCTTTGCCCACCTGCGGGACGATAAGGGCGACATTCAGCTGTACGTCCGCCGCGACGAGCTGGGCGAAGAGCCTTACGCCGCCTTCAAGAAGCTAGACGTGGGCGATATCATCGGCGTGAAGGGCGAGGTGTTCCGCACCAAGACCGGCGAACTGAGCGTGCGCGCCACCGAGCTGACCCTGCTGGCCAAGAGCCTGCGCCCCCTGCCCGAGAAGTTCCACGGCCTGACCGACACCGAGATGCGTTACCGTCAGCGCTACGTGGACCTGATCGCCAACCCCGAGGTGAAGGACACCTTCGTGAAGCGCAGCCAGATCCTGAAGGAGATCCGCGCCTATCTGGACGAGAAGGGCTTTTTGGAGGTGGACACCCCCATCCTGACCCCCTTCGAGATTGGCGCATCCGCACGCCCCTTCTACACCCATCACAACAGCCTGAACATGGACATGGTGCTGCGCATCGAGACCGAGCTGTACCTCAAGCGCCTGATCGTGGGCGGCATGGACCGCGTGTACGAGGTGGGCCGCATCTTCCGCAACGAGGGCATGGACCCCAAGCACAACCCGGAGTTCACCAGCATCGAGCTGTATCAGGCCTTCACCGACTTCCACGGCATGATGGATCTGGTGGAGGAGCTGTACAAGCGCCTTGCCCAGAAGATCTGCGGCAGCATGGTCATCCCCTATCAGGGCAAGCAGATCGACATGGGCCACTGGGAGCGCCTGACCATGGTGGAAGCCGTGAAGAAGTACTCCGGCGTAGACTTCAACGACTGGAAGTCCGACGAGGATGCCATCGCCGCCGCCAAGGAGCACCACGTGGAGCTGCCCGAGGTGCCCACCAAGGGTTCCATTCTGGCCGAGTTCTTTGATGCCTTCGTGGAGGACAAGCTCATCCAGCCCACCTTCATCTACGACTACCCCGTAGAGATCAGCCCGCTGGCAAAGCGCAAGCCGGACGATCCCGCCTTCACCGAGCGCTTTGAGTATTTCATCGACTGCACCGAGTACGGCAACGCCTTCAGCGAGCTGAACGACCCCATCGACCAGAAGGGCCGCTTCGAGCGTCAGGTGGCCGAGCGCAAGGCCATCGAGCCCGACTGCAAGGCACAGGTGGACTACGACTACGTGAACGCACTGGAGTATGGCCTGCCCCCCACGGGCGGTCTGGGCTTCGGCGTGGACCGTCTGGTGATGCTGCTCACCGACAGCGCCTCCATCCGCGATGTGCTGCTGTTCCCCACGATGAAGCCGATTGAGCAGTAAAATACGAAATTGAAACGTAGATGCGATGAAATTTTGAACTGATTTCAAGCAACATCTGCGGTACTACACCACAACTACACCAATTTTGGGACGTTTTCCCGAAAAGGAGCCTTACAAAGCGGTGTGGTGTAAGAATTGAATAGGTGGATTGGTGTAGTAGGTACACCGAACTCCCAAAACGAAGATACGGCAGCTATGTTGCGAAAAACAACGTAGCTGCCGCTTTTTGTTTCATATAAGGATTTTATGCTACCAATCGGCGTTCCCTGCGGTTAAATCAGCTCGTTGCTGGTGATTATAAAATGCACCTTGATTCAGCATACGCCAAAATTTACGCCAATTTAGCGCAGTTCCTCAAGCAATGCCGTGCATCCTTCCAGTATATCCTGCCATGTGGCTTCAAAATCTCCCGTGAACCATGGGTCTGCCACTTCACGGAGATGATCCGTATGCGCCATCAGCAGCGAGACTTTATGCTGTGGGTCTCCGCCGACAAGCCGCAGGATGTCGCACAGATTACTTTCGTCCATGCCAATCAGATGATCATACCGTGCATAATCCAGCCGGGTCATCTGCTGGGCGGTCTTGCCGTTGCAGTCGATGCCATGTTCTGCCAGCTTCTGCCGTGCAGGAGGATAGACCGGATTTCCGATTTCCCATGCACTGGTGGCGGCTGATGCGATTTCAAATTGCTCGGATAGTCCTGCCTTGGACGTAAGGTCTTTCATCACATACTCCGCCATCGGGCTTCGGCAGATATTTCCGAGACAAATAAATAAGATCCTGGTCATGCCGGGTCGTTCTCCTTTTGGCTTACAAAAGCATAGCCGCCGTGGGTAGTGCGGATAAAGCTACCGCAGCCGGCCAGCTTCTTTCGCAGATTGGAAACGGTATTTGCCACGACCTTTAAGGTGTCGTCACAGTTTTGTCCCCACACAGCACGGAAAAGCTCTTCTTTTGAGAAGATTTGTCCTTCGTGGGAGGCAAGCATCAGCAGCAAATCGAACTCCAGTCGTGTAAGGGAGACTTTTCTGCCGCTGCACGACACTTCGTGGGTCATTCCGTCCAGTGTAAGCCCCGGAAGAACCAACTTCTCCCATGAATCAATGGATATTTGCTCTGCCTCGATGTGCTCTCGTTCCAGAAGCATCCGGATCTTCTGCTCCAATTCCGGGTCAGGCTGTCGGGTCTTTATAACGATCATGGCAAACTCCTGCGTGTATTTTACTCTGCGGCGGTATCCATTTCCCGGAGCAGGTTTACCATCTCGATGGCACTGACTGCACAGTCATAGCCTTTATTACCTGCTTTGGTGCCTGCCCGCTCGATGGCCTGTTCGATGTTTTCGGTGGTCAGAACACCAAAGAGGACGGGAACCCCGCTTTCCAGCGAGACCGTGGCAATGCCTTTGGAAACCTCATTGCACACATAGTCGTAATGGCTGGTAGAACCGCGAATCACGGCCCCAAGGCAGATCACAGCATCATACTTTCCGCTTTTTGCCATTTTAGAGGCAACCAGTGGGATCTCAAAAGCACCCGGAACCCATGCAACATGAATATCAGCGTCCTGCACATCGTGCCGGAGCAGACCATCCATTGCTCCGCTCAGAAGTTTGGACGTGATAAATTCGTTGAATCGGGCAGCTACGATACCGACCTTGATATTCTGAGAAACCAGCTTGCCTTCAAATGTTTTCATTTTTAAATACCTCTTTCGTTGTTAATATTCCAGAAGATGCCCCATCCGTGCCTGCTTCGTTTTCAGGTAAAACAGGTCATACGGGGTCGCCGTCATCTGAATGGGTACGCGCTCGGAGATCTCCAGCCCAAACTCGGAGAGCTGATATACTTTGTCCGGGTTATTGGTAAGCAGGCGCAGGCTTTTTACGCCAAGTTCCCGGAGGATCTGTGCGCCGAGATAATACTCCCGTTCATCTCCATGGAACCCCAGAGCGAGATTGGCTTCCAGCGTATCCATGCCCTGCTCCTGAAGTTCATAGGCACGCAGCTTGTTGATCAGACCGATGCCCCGGCCTTCCTGCCGCATATAGAGCAGGATACCCCGGTCTTCTTTTTCGATCTGCGTCATGGCAGCGGCCAGCTGCTGGCCGCAGTCACAACGCAAAGAGCCAAATGTATCTCCTGTCAGGCATTCCGAGTGGACGCGGCACAGAATATCCTTTCCATCGCCAATGTCACCTTTTACCAGTGCAATGTGATGCTCTCCGTTCAGGCGGCTCACAAAACCATAAGCTCTGAAGGTGCCATACTTGGTGGGCAGGTTCACCGTCGTCACCTGATCGACCAGTTTATCGTGACACTTGCGGTACTCCTGTAAATCACGGATGGTGATGAATTTGATTTGGAAACGCTCTGCCAGCTTTGCCAGTTCAGCGGTGCGCATCATCGTGCCATCCTCCCGCATGATCTCGCAGCACAGGCCGCATTCTTTCAGCCCTGCTAGACGGCACAGGTCAACGGTTGCTTCCGTGTGACCGTTGCGCTCCAACACACCGTTCTTTTTTGCCAGAAGGGGGAACATATGGCCCGGTCTGCGGAAATCTTCTGCTTTTGCGTGATCGTCCACACAAGCCATCGCCGTAATGGAACGCTCTGCGGCAGAAATGCCCGTAGAAGTAGAAACGTGGTCGATGGACACCGTAAATGCCGTTTCATGGTTGTCGGTGTTATGCTGCACCATCTGCGGAAATTGCAGCTTCTGGACGAAAGCCTCGGACATCGGCATACAGATCAGACCTTTGCCGTGGGTCGCCATAAAGTTGACGTTTTCGGTGGTGGCAAATTCGGCAGCACAGATGAAGTCCCCCTCGTTTTCACGGTCGGGGTCATCCGTTACCAGAATGATTTTTCCTTGCTTCAGGTCTTGCAAAGCTTCGGGAATGGTATTGAAGTTCATCGTAAACTCTCCTTAAAAGCCGCAGCGCAGCAGCATTTCTTTTGTGAGCGTGTTTTGCTTCGGTGTTTCTGATGAAAGCAGCCTCTCGATATATTTTCCAACAACATCGGTTTCCAAATTGACAAAATCCCCTTTGTGCCGTTGGTTCAGGTTCGTCTGACGGACGGTGTGCGGTATCGTGGACACGGAAAAGCCCGTAGGTTCCACCGCAGCCACGGTCAGGCTGATACCGTCTATTGTGATAGAGCCTTTTTCAACGACATAGCGAAGGATCGCAGAATCTGCATGAATGGTGTACCAGATAGCCGTATCGTCTTTTCGGATATTAGCAATGCGTCCGACGCCATCCACATGGCCTGCTACGATGTGTCCGCCAAAACGTCCGTTGGCCGGCATGGCACGTTCCAGATTGACAGCACTTCCAACGGTGAGCTGTGCAAGTGCAGAGCGGTTCAAGGTCTCGTGCATGACATCCGCAGCAAAGCTATCCGGGAAGAGCTGCCTGACGGTCAGACAGATGCCGTTGACGGCGATGCTGTCGCCGATCCTGGTTCCTTCCAGAACCGTTTTTGCACGAACAGTCAGTACGGCGGAATGCTGTCCCCGATTGATGGACTTTATTGTTCCGACTTCTTCCACGATTCCGGTAAACACGGGTACTCCACCTCACTTTCGATCAGGAAATCTTTGCCAAGCTGTTCCAATCGGCTGTTCTTCAGGCGGAATGCAGCATCCGGAAGCGGGACACCTGCACCCTCAATGGGTGCTTTGGCACCCCTTCCTCCGAACAGCTTCGGGGCAATGTAAGCCTGTACCTGCTGCACGATGCCGCTTTCCAGTGCAGACCAGTTCAAGGTTCCGCCGCCTTCCAGCAGAATGCTGTCGATCTGCTCCTGCCCCAGCTGTTCCATCAGTTGCAGAAGATTCACATGACCGCAATGCGCTTCCAGACAAAGGACCCGGCACCCGGCCTGTTGATATGCCGTCTGCTTCTCCGGGTCGCCGCAGCAGGTCGCAAGAATGGTCGGGACCTGTTTGGCGGTCATGACCACCTGTGATTGCAGCGGTGTCCGCAAATGCGTATCACAGATGATCCGGACAGGATCACGGCCACCCTCTATCCGGCAGGTCAGCAGCGGGTCATCTGCTAGGATGGTTCCGACTCCCACCATAATGCCGCGGAATCGGTGTCGCTGCCGTTGAACATGATTCCGGGCAATTTCCCCGGTGATCCATTTGGAAGCGCCTGTGTATGTGGCGATTTTTCCGTCCATCGTCATGGCGTATTTCATGGAAACGAAGGGGCGTTTTGTGGTGATATAGTGGAAGAACACCTTGTTCAGCACATCGCATTCCTCTTGCAGAACATTTTCGGTCACATCTATGCCGTGTGCGCGCAGGATTGCAATTCCTTTTCCAGCCACCAGCGGATTCGGGTCAGCAGAACCCACGACCACCCGGTGAATGCCCGCGTCCAGAATCGCATCCACGCAGGGCGGCTGCTTTCCGTAATGGCAGCACGGCTCCAATGTCACATACAGGGTCGCTCCCTGCGGATCTTCGGTGCAGGATGCCAGCGCATTGCGCTCCGCATGAGCCTGACCGTATCTCTGGTGCCAGCCCTGTCCGATGATCCTGCCCTCTTTTACGACCACGGCACCCACCATCGGGTTGGGAGACGTCCATCCGCAACCCTTTTTTGCAAGCTGCAAAGCCAGACGCATATACTCTTTGTCGTTCATCGTGTCGCCTCCAAAAGAAAAAGCCCTGAACAAAAACGTTCAGGGCAAGCCGAAAAGACACAAGGGACCCTTGTGCAAAAAAGAAAGCTCCAGAATGCAAACGCATCCCAGAGCAGCCTCCACAAGCGCCGAACCGTGCGGGCTCTGCGCTTGGCATCTTCTTTCATCCAGACTGTACTGTCGGCTTCGGAGTTTCACCGAATCATGCCTTACGGCTCGTGGGCTGTACCACCGGTAGGGAATCGCACCCTGCCCTGAAGATTTCTGATTCAATTACAGCGGCATTATAGCACGGCTCCTTTCGGATTGCAAGGGCATTCTGCAAACCGGGACGAAACCGGGATGAAGATGGGTACGAAACTTTTTGACTATTATTGCCTTGTCAAGAGGGCTGGCATCGTCCAGCTCTCTCTCTTTTTGCCAAAGTTTTCCTCGCCTTTTCTTGCAAGCTGCCGAAAGTGACGCGTTCTCAAAAGTTTTTGTTGACACGGCTCGATTTTTGTGGTAGTCTATCCCAACAATTGAATATAACATATTTTTACATATTCGTTCAGTCCCTGCGGGGATGAACATTTTGGCTTTCAGCCGTTACATAACCGACTAGCATGACCTTCCAGAAAAAGCGAAGGCAGGGCTGGTCTGTTTTGTGACGGCTTTTTTGTTGCCGTTTTGCCCGTTGGACCTTGAAAACCGCATGACCGTCTGCATGGGATACCCGGCGATGACCCTGAGAAGGAGAGCCGGAAAACGCCGCCGGAAGAGGGCAGGAAAGCCGTGCAGGGAGAACGGCAGGACGTTGATTTCCCAGTTGCGGAGAAAAACGATGTGGTCAAATTGACCACATCGTTTTCCGTAGCGCCAACGAAAGGATGGAATGCCTATGAGTAATTTTACCCCCGCATGGTTCAAAAAGGGCTTTTTCAACGAATCCCTGTTCTGTGACGATTTCCTGAGCACCCACCAGCTGCTTTACTCGAACGGCGCATTTTTCACCCCGGACGGCAGAATGGTGGACCCCATGCCCCTGCGGTGTGAGATCTTCGAGATGATGCGTGAATACGTTGGGGCGAACCTCGCCAAGAAGGTCACCAATGTGGTGGATGTGCTGAAGCTGGCGGCACAGGTGGAGGACTTCCCGCCTGTCACCGATCGTATCGCGCTGGCAAACGGCACCCTGCATCTGGATGGCACCTTTCAGGAAGGCAAGCCGGAGATCGTCCGCAATCGGCTCCCGGTCAGGTATGACCCGAAAGCCCCACAGCCCACCCATTGGCTGTGGTTCCTGTCCGACCTGCTCTACCCGGAGGATATCCCCACGGTGCAGGAATTCATCGGCTACTGCCTGATCCCCAGCAACAAGGGACAGCGCATGATGGTCATCAAGGGCAGCGGCGGCGAGGGAAAATCGCAGATCGGCGTGGTGCTGTCCCGGCTGTTCGGCTGCAATATGAAGGATGGCAGCATCGGCAAAATTTCGGAGAACCGCTTTGCCCGTGCCGATCTGGAGCACACTCTGCTCTGCGTGGACGATGATATGCGGATGGAAGCCCTGCGCCAGACCAACTATGTCAAGTCCATCGTGACCGCGCAGGGGCAGATGGACTTGGAGCGCAAGGGCAAGCAGAGCTATCAGGGTTGGATGTACGCCCGTCTGCTGGCGTTCAGCAACGGCGACCTGCAGGCTCTGTATGATCGCTCGGACGGTTTCTACCGCCGTCAGCTCATCCTGACCACCAAAGACAAGCCCCTGTCTCGTGTGGACGACCCGGATATTGCCGAGAAGATGGCGGCAGAGGTCGAGGGCATCCTGCTGTGGGCATTTGAGGGCTTGCAGCGGCTGGTGAAGAATGGCTTCCAGTTCACCGAGAGTGACCGTGCCAAGCGGAACCGGGAACTGGTGAAGCGGGACAACAACAATGTGTTTGATTTCCTCGAATCCGAGGGCTACATCCGCCTGAAGGCGGATGCCTGCACCAGCTCGAAAGAACTGTATGAGGTCTACAAGATGTGGTGCGAGGAGAACAGTCTGAATGCAATCAAGGCCAGAGGATTCAGCGATGCACTGATCGCCAACCAGCGCAGGTATAATCTGGAATCCACCAACAACATCGTTAACTCGTCCGGGCGGAGAGTCCGGGGCTTTGTGGGTATCGAAGCCCTTGTGCAGCCCGACCTCACCCCCAATGGCTGGCGGGCATGACCCCCATAAAGGAGAATATGGGCGTTTTGCTGCGTACGTGCGTACGCAGCAGTCGGCTTTCTCTGTACGCACGTACGCAGCGATTGACCGAAAACTCGCCATATAAGGGGCTTTGGTTGGTGGTCAAAACGACCACCAACCAACCCCATAGCGTTAAGTGCCGGAAAGCGGCACTTGCCAGCATCCACCCAAATCCCCAAAATGGGAATCAGGGTGAGATGGCCGTTATCAGACCGTTTATCTGCCTGTTACCATTTTGGGAACAGGCAAAATCAGAGGGGCAAAATGACCCTCTGAAAACCGGGCAAGCTGTCCATACGGGGCAGCTTGCCCGGAGCAAGAGTGCAGAGAGCGCAGCTCTTTGCCCCAGTGATATGATGCTGTGCGTCATATCCTACTGGGTATTATCTGGCGCAAAACGGCGGCAGATCCAGCAGCTTCGCTGCTGCGTTCTCCCCACCAAGCTGTTGAAACGGAGGGATGTCTATCTGAAATTAACACGACACAACGGACGAGCTGGAACCCACGGCACCTATAACCCCAAGCACAATGACCGGAGTTTCAATCTTGCCAACAGCGAACACATCGACCCGGAACGCGCCAAGGGCAACATCTACTGGGACTGCTTCCACGGTTTCCGCTCGGCTCTTGCTCCACCCGACCCGGATGATCTGGCGGCGACCTTCTCAGATGTGGAACGGCAATTCTATGAGAGCCGCTATTCCAACTTTGTGGAAAGCCAGAACGAGCGCAACGCCAAGATCCGGCACACGGAACGCAACCGCTCCATTCCTGACCTGCTGTCCAGCCGCAAGACCTGCCCGGAAGAGACGATTTACCAACTGGGAACGCTAGATGAACACGCTTCGGCGGAGGATCTGCTGAACATCGTCACCGAGTTCATCGAAGAATTCAAGGCTAAATTCGGCGACCATGTTCATGTGCTGGACTGGGCGTTGCATCTGGATGAAAGCACGCCCCACATCCACGAGCGCCATGTGTTCGACTGTGAGAACAAGTACGGCGAGGTTGCTCCCCAGCAGGAAAAGGCATTGGAAACACTGGGCTTCGAGCTGCCCGACCCGGACAAGCCCCTCAGCCGCCGGAACAACCGCAAAATCACCTTTGATGCCGCCTGTCGAAAGATGCTGTTCGAGATTGCCAAGCGGCACGGGCTGGAATTGGAGGAGGAAGCGGAGTACGGCAACCGCAAATATCTGGAAAAGCAGGACTTCATCCTTGCAAAGCAGAAGGAGCAGCTTGCCGCCCAGCAGAACAAGCTGGACAAGCTGACCCTGAAAGTTTCGGACATGGAGACCCTGCTGGAAGATGTTTCGGCTGCGGCCTATGACAAGGCGGTGGAGGTCGTGACGGACGTGGTGCGCACCGAGACCCGCAAGGAAGATATGCGGATGATCGAGGACACGAAGAAGTGGGTACTGTCCCCGGAACGTAAGGCTCCGCAGACCACGAGAGAATACGCCGCCCATCGGTTGGACACCGTGCTGGACAAGTTCCTCAAGACCATGCAGACCACCGCTGCCCGCTTGCAGGAGAAGCTCCTGAAGCCAGATGTCCGGCAGAAAGGTAAGGAGCAGGTCAGGGAGAAAGCGCGGGATTCCGTTCTGCAACTGCTGAGCCGTTTGCAGGCAGAACAGGCACAAAACAAACCAGCGGCACAACCCCGCACACAGGAGGGGCACTCGGAAATTTGAACCTCATCGGGAACGTTCGGGGTAGAAAGCTGGCACTTTCTGCCCCGACACCCGGTTACAAGGATATGGAGGTGCAAGTGAAAGAAGTTTGCGTTTGCGAAGCAATGAAGTCCCCAGTGGGGACTTTAAGCAACGGAACGGTCTTGCGTCAGCAAGATGGAGGGACTAAGTCCCGACAAGTTCCGATTTGGCAAAAGAGTAATCTGACCTTGGAGGAAGCGGCGGCTTACTCTGGGATCGGTATCAATAAACTGCGGTCAATGACCGATAGCGATGAATGCAAGTTCGTCCTTTGGAACGGAACCAAACGGCTGATCAAACGCCGTAAGCTGGACGAATATCTGGACAAGGCATTCTCGATCTGATGCGGTTCAAAAATTGACCGTTTGATGTTGCAGGGAGTCTTGCGTCATGGTATACTCATGGCGTAAGGCTCCTTTTCAACATTCTGTGCATGAAAAGGAGAGTTTATATGCAAAGACGTAAAGATAATAAAGGCCGTGTTTTGAAGGATGGCGAGGTCTACCGCAAGAGCGACGGGCTGTATATGTACCGTTGGACTGCGAAAAACGGAAAACGCCATACCATCTATGATGCAACCTTGGAGGGGCTGCGCGAAAAGGAAGAGAAGATCCAGCATGACTTGGCAGAAGGCATCCGCATCCCGGAGTGCAGTCTGACTCTGAACGATCTGTTTGAACTGTGGCGTAAGAACAAGGTGGGCTTGAAAGAACATACCTTCGCCAATTACGTCTATATGTACAATCGGTTCGTCCGGGATGAGATCGGCATGATGAAGCTCAGGGACATTCGCAAGTCGGATATCCGCAGCTACTACAATGGCATCGTCCGTAACGGCAAGATGGCGTTGAACACGCTGGAAACAATTCAGAATGTTCTCCATCAGGTCTTTGCGGTGGCGGTGGACGATGAGTACATCCGTGTGAATCCCACGGATGGTGTCCTGACGGCTATAAAAGCCGCCCACCAGTACGAAACGCCCAAACGCCACGCTCTGACCCTGCCCCAGCAGCAGGCGTTTCTGAATTTCATCAAGAAAACGCCGAAGTTCCAGCACTGGCTCCCGATGTTCACCTTCATGCTGGGTACCGGATGCCGCATCTCGGAAACGGTTGGCCTGTGCTGGGGTGACATCGACTTCGAGAGTGGGTTTATCACCATCCAGCACAATCTGGTGTACCATGACCACGAGGTCGGTGGCTGCTATTTCACCATGTCCACCCCCAAGACTGCCGCCGGTAAGCGGGCAATTCCAATCTTGCCCGAAGTGCGGAAAGCGCTGGAGCAGGAACGCACCAACCAGCAGGAGCTGGAACTGGTATGCGAATACGAAATCGACGGAATCTCGGACTTCGTATTCCTGAACCGCTTCGGCCAGCCGCAGAATCCGCAGACGGTTAACCGTGCCATCAAGCGCATCAGCGTGGCATACAACGAAGCCGAACTGGAAAAGGCCGAAAAGGAAAAGCGGGAGCCGCAGCTGCTGCCGCCCTTCTCCTGCCATAATCTCCGGCACACGTTCTGCACCCGGCTGTGCGAAAATGAGACCAACCTGAAGATCATTCAGGACATCATGGGACACAAGGACATCAGCACTACGATGGAGATTTACGCAGAAGCCACCAAGGAAGCCAAAGCCCATTCCTTTGCAAATCTGAACGGTAAACTGGGCATTTCGGTCTGAAATCTACTACACCAACCACTACACCACTTTTACACCAAATTGCCGGTAAGTTGTGGAGAGTTGCGTAGGGTGACGTACGGGAGCAGGAAAAAGGAAGCCGCATGGATAGGCTTATAACGGAAAATAAAGCCATTTGTGAGCCTTCCTTGACCTGTCCCCACGATGAAGCCGATTGAGCAGTAAATTCCGCGTTTGCGCAGCAATGAAAGCCCCAGTGGGGCTTTTAAGCGGCCGAGCGGTCTTGCGCCAGCAAGATGGAGGGGCCTTGCCCCGACAAGCTCCAATTTAAGCAAAACATAGCCTGAAACTTCTTGATGTACCGAGAAGTTTCAGGCTTTTTCTTTTGATGGATTTCCAGCGAAAACTACGCCATACGCCAAACGTGGAGGACGAATACGGCAACGCCCCGGCACAGCGGGCAGAACTGGACTGGCTGCTCTACAACAAGCCCTTGGAGTATGCCCAGCTTGTGCTGGGTGGGGAGATTGGACATTATCTCTCGCTTGGTTGCGGCCATGGCAGGCTGGAAGAGCAATAACATAACAAACACAGCCCCACCTTGGCGAAGGAGAAGCCAAAGCGGGGCTGTATTCAATGAAGGAGAAATGAAAGGAATATCAGGTTACAGATTCAGCTCAAACTGTTCCACCGTAACAGTTGCTTTGCCATCGGCGGCAAAGGTGATGCCATCGGCAGACTGGGGGGTGTAGATCCATGCGGTCATGGTCTGCTCACCGTCGTTGGCGAAAACTTCGATGCTGTTTTTGTCCAGCAGGATGCGGAGTTTGAGCGCACCGTTCTGGCTGCGCACCTTGCAGCTGCGGCGGTGAACAATGTCGGCACGGGAACCGGCATAGCTGCGATCCAGCGTCAGCTCGGAGGTGTAGGGGTCGTAGGTCAGGCTGGTGTGATGGTCTGCATCGGCGGCCAGCTTCAGGGTAAAGGAGCGGTACTCGCCGGGCTGCACCGTAACGGTCAGATCCGCCACACGGCCCTTGATGCCTTCCAGAGAAGTTTCGCTTTGCACCGTCACATTTTCGTGCAGGGTGCGCTTGCCGTGGACGGCATCCAGCTCCCGCACCGGGGCCTGAACAATGCGTCCGTCCTTGATGTGCAGCTCGCGGGGGCAGATGGTCTGCCCGAACCACTTGCAGCCCTGGGGCTTATCCTCGGTGTCCGACCATGTCTGCAGCCATGCGGTCATGATGCGGCGGCCGTCCGGGGCAAGGGTGGTCTGGGTGGCGTAGAAGTCGATGCCGCCGTCCATCAGCTGCACGTTTTCCTTGGTGAAGGTGTGGGTGGCTTGGTCGTAACTGCCGATGAAGGCAATCACGTTGTGACCGTTGTGGAACTCGCCCTTGGGCAGCATCTCCATGGGGCCGAGCATCAAGACCTGCTTGCCGTCCAGCGGGAAGAAGTCCGGGCACTCCCACATTTTGCCGTACTGATTGTTGCAGCGTTCCAGCACCGTGACAAAGTGCCAGTCGAAGCCGTCCTTGCTCTGGAACAGTGCTGCTGCGCCGCTGCCGTCCTCGGCCAGGCAGACGGTGACGGCGGAGTAGGTGCCGTCGGCCTCACGCCAGATCTTGGGGTCCCGGAAATCGAACTTACTGAAGCCCTCCGGCAGGTCTTTCTGGGTCAGCACCGGGTTGCAGGCAGGCTTTTCGTAGTTGAGACCGTCACCAATGGCAATGCTCTGGGTCTGGATATCCCGCATCTCCCCATTGGGCTGCTTTTCTGCCACCACGCTGGTGTACATCAGCAGCTGCTTGCCGTCATCCATCTCGGTAGCAGAACCGGAGAAGCAGCCGGGGCCGTTGTCCGCCGGGGAATCCGGGGCGAGTGCACAGGGCAGATACTCCCAGTGCAGCAGGTCGGTGCTGACCGCGTGACCCCAGTGCATGGGCGCCCACCGCACATCGTAGGGGTTATACTGATAGAACTGGTGATACTTCCCTTTATAATAAGAGAAACCGTTGGGGTCGTTGAGCCAACCCACATAGGGAGTCATGTGGTAAGCAGGGCGTTCCGCCGGGGAAATGGCAGCGCCGTGCTCGGCCTCGTAGGCACGGGCTTTTTGTAAAGTCAAATCGTTCATGGAATCCTCCAAAGGAAAGAATTCTTATGCGTAGTAAGCATCCAGATATTTCTGCATAATGCCCAGATAGTCGGACAGGCCATAGTCTTCCAGCTTGCTCAGATATTCGTTCCACTCTGCATCCTTCGTGCCGTTCATGATCCAGTTGGCCTTCTGCGTATTCATGTAGGTCTGCAGATCTGCCTGCAGATTAGAGACCTGCTCGGTGTCCTCGCTGCTCATAAAGACATTGGGATAGACATAATCGTTGTTCATATCCGGGGTGTAGATCTCCTTGATCCAGTCCAGACGATACTGTGCATCGTCCGGGCAGGTAACGTATACACCATAGTAATCATCCAGAACCGCCAGAGGTCCACTGACACACTGCGCTTCACGGACTTCCACGGGAGAAGCATCGCCCAGAGGAGCGTGCTTCAGCATGGGCTCGCCCTTATCGTTGGTGGACAGTTCAAAAATGTTAAAGCCTTCCGCATCGCCGTAAGTACCCCAGTTGTTCTGCGGAGACTGGAGGGGTGCGTACATCTGATCCAGCCATGCGCAAACCAATGCGGGGTTATCCGCCTTTGCGGTGACAACGCATCTGCCGCGGGCAAAGCCGCTGGTGAAAGAACCGTTCTGCGGAGTGATATTCCGGGTATCGGCGGTCAGGGCAGGCAGCGGCTCCCAGTCGGTCAGGTTGTCAATGTTGGCGACATCCCAGCTGAAGCAGACACCATAGCGGCCAGCCTTGCCCTTGGAAACATAGGTGGACCACTCCTGCGTGAAGCACTCCGGGTCGATGAGCTTCTCGGCATACAGCTTGTGCAGCCAGTCCAGACCATCGCGGTAGCCCTGCTGGGTGGCGGCACAGATGACTTTCCGGTCGTTGGTAACGGCGATATGGCGGTCTTTGTCTGCATCGCCGTAGCCTTCGCCAAAGCCATTGATGAGGATGCTGGGGTCCTGATCGCCGTTGTTGACGATGCAGGACATGGGGATGATGTCGCCGTCAATGCCATACTCTGCCTTGATAGAAGCGGCGTTATCACGGAATGCAATCAGCACCTGCTCAAACTCGTCCACCGTGGTGGGCATCGACAGACCGAGGAAGTTCAGCCACTTGGTATTGATGAAGCTCATGTTGCCAATGGTCTGGATGGCGGTCTTTTCCGAGCCGAGCTGCTCGATCCAGGGCAGTGCCCAGATGTGGCCATCGCTGTCGGTGCACATGGTGCGGTACTCCGGGTACTGCTCAAAGACCTTCTGGAGATAAGGCATATTGTTGTCAATGTAGTCTTCCAGATTGAGGATGACACCCTGATCTGCGTAGCGCAGCAGATTGCTGTCGGTAAAATCAGCAGTAAAAACAAAATCCGTCAGGGTGTTGGGGTTGGACATATTCAGGGTGATCTTATCGCTCCACTGGTCGGACTGGATGGCGGTCCAGTCGATGTGCACATTGGTCTGCTCTTCCAGACGCTTGAAGATGGTGCGGTTGTTCGGTTCGGGTTCGCTGCCCACAGGGAAGCTGGTCATACCGGTAAAGGTGACCTTTTCGGACAGCGGAAATGTAACGGCACCGGTCACGTCCACAGCTGCGGCAGCAGAATCGCCGCTGCCGGTGGATTTGCCGCCACAGGCAGACAGAGCAGCGGCAGAGCCCGCCAGAGCGCAGACCTTGAGGAAGTTGCGGCGAGAGATCAGCTTTTTCATGGTATTTTCTCCTTTTTCATGTTTCTTTTTTCGTGTAACAGATGAGCGTACCTGCTTATAAAATTCTGGAATATCCTCAGCCCTTAATGGAACCAGCCATGATGCCGGCATCAAAGTACTTCTGGAAGAAGGGATACATCACCAGCAGCGGCAGACTGGAAATAATAATGGTTGCATATTTGAGCAGCTCTGCCATCTTGGCACGTTCGGCAGTGCTCTGGATATCTGCGATCATGCCGGATTCCGGCTGGCTCTGGATCAGGATGGAACGCAGCACCAGCTGCAGCGGCTGCTTCGATGCGCTGTTCAGGTAGATCATGGCGTCAAAGTAGCTGTTCCACATTGCCACGAACTGCCACAGAGCCAGAACTGCCACCACCGGCATACAGACGGGCAGCAGGATCTTGAAGAAGTAAAGCATCTCGCTGGCTCCATCCACATCCGCAGCTTCGCGCAGCTCACGCGGGACGCCTTGATAATAGGTACGGGCAATGATCATGTTCCACACGCTGAATGCTCCCGGCAAAATGACCGCCCACATGGAATCCAGCAGACCCAGATTGTTGATGAGCAGGTAGGTGGGGATCAGACCGCCGCTGAAAAACATCGTGATCACAAACAAGGTGTTGAAGATCTTTTTGCCTTTGAAGTCCGGCAGCGACATGGGATAAGCGGCAAGCATCGTCACAGCTACCGAGATGATGGTGAAGATGATCGAGTAAAGTACTGCGTTCCTGAAGCCGACCCAGATCTGCTTGTCCGAAACGACGCGCTGGTAAGCATCCAGACTCCACTTGCTGAAATCAAAGGAGATGCCCTTGTTTTGCAGAGTGACCGGGTCCATAAAGGATGCGATGACGATGTAGATCATCGGAACGATGATCGCCAGCAGGAACAAGCCCAGAAGTGCGTAGCCGCAGTACAGGATGATCTTATCTTGTCTGGTGTAGAGGGCCATTTTTGATTTTTTCTGTTTTGCCATGGTAAACCCCTCCTTACAAGCCCTTGCCATCGTTCATTTTGGCAACGATCTTGTTCACTGCGATCAGCAGGATGACGTTGACAACGGTGTTGAACAGACCGACTGCCGTGGAAAAGCTGTAATCGCCGTCCAACAGGCCCTTTTTATAAACGTACGTTGCAATGATCTCGGCAGTGTTCAGGTTCAGGTCCGTTTGCAGGGCATAGGCTTTTTCAAAACCGATGCTCATGATGTTGCCTGCCTGCAGGATAAACTGAATAACGACCATATCCTTAATGGCGGGCCACTCCACCGTCATGATCTGCTGGATCAGGTTTGCGCCGTCGATCATCGCAGCTTCCTTCAGATCTTTGCTGGCGTTAGAAAGGGATGCGGTGTACATGATGGATGCCCAGCCGGCACCCTGCCAGATGCCGCTGATAATGTAGATGGGGCGGAACGCTTCCGGCAGCGTCATGAAGTTGATGCTGGTGTGAAGCAGGCCGTTCACCGGACCGGTGACACTCAGCAGCACTCGGACGATGCCGCACAGCACGATGACCGAGATGAAGTTGGGCATATACAGCACCAGCTGCACCTTCTGCTTGATCTTCTTGCTCTCGATACGGTTGAGCAGGAATGCCAGCAGGATGGGGATCGGGAAGCCCCACAGCAGACCGTAGACGCTCAGCTTCAGGGTGTTGATCAGATAGCGCTGGAAGTCCGGCGAGGACATGAAGCGGGTAAAGTTTTTGAAGCCTACCCACTCGCTGCCCCAGATGCCCTTGAAGGGATTGTACTTCTGGAACGCGATCAGCACACCGCCCATGGGAGCGTACTTGAACACCAGCGTCAGCGCCACGGCAGGCAGCAGGAACAACAGGTAAAGCTGCCAATGCCGTTTGATGTAGACCCATGTGTTGTGCAGCTTGCGTTCTGCTGTCAGCACAGCCGTTTCCGGCGAGGCCGTCTTTGCTTTCATGAATCATTCTCCTCCTTTTTGATTTGCTTGCCGTTTGATTCGCACTTTACATTTGCACCTTTGAATTTTACGTTTTTCGCTTCTATTGTGCAAATGTAAAATCCTTTGATTTATTTATACCACTCACGCAAGCGAATGTCAACGATAATTCATGGTATACATCAAAAATTATTGTGGATTTGTACAGATGCACAAATCCAAAAGTGCGCAAATATGCAAAATGATGATTTGCATTTTTGCATTTGACTAATTTGTGCATTTGCACTATACTGGAGTCGCAAAGAATAAGATCCGTCACCGGACTTTATCTATAAAAGAAAGAACACCCGCTCCTATTTATAAAGAAAGAGGATGACTTATGGCAACCAAAGTCACCATTCAGGATATTGCAAACGAACTGCAGCTTTCCCGCAACACAGTTTCAAAGGCCATCAACAACACCGGTGTGCTGGCAGATGCCACACGGGAGAAGATCCTGCGCAAAGCCGCCGAAATGGGCTATAAGCAGTTTGCCTATCTGCCGCTGTTTCAGGAAGACACTGCAAAAGCAGCAGAGCATTCCATTCTGCCGAGTGACAAACGGGAGATCGCCATGCTGACGACCCAGTTTCTGAGCAGCTCTCACTTTTCCTCCATGATGCTGGATCGTTTCCAGTCGGAAATCGAGCATCTGCATAGCTGTACGACCATTCATCGCATTTCTCCCATAGAGCTGAAAGAGAAAAAGCTTCCATCTTCTCTCAATATCGAGCGCACAGCCGGCATCATCTGCATTGAAGTATTCGACTATGACTACGCACAGATGCTGTGCGATCTGGATGTTCCGCTGCTGTTTGTAGACACCCCTGTGATGGATATGCGTCCTCCCCTTAAAGCCGACCGCCTTTATATGGAAAACCGCATTGAGGTCCAGAATGCGGTGGCTCACATGGTCCAGCGCGGCAAAAAACGCATCAGCTTTGCGGGGGATAAAAACCACTGTCAGTCCTTTTTTGAGCGTTATATGGCTTATAAGGATGCAGTGGAGTACTTTGGTCTGACAGAAGGCCTGAACACCTGTGCGATGCCATCTGGACAGCAGAACTATCCGGTATCCCTGTACGAAACCATACGTCGGTTCAAAACGATGCCGGATGCCTTTGTCTGCGCCAATGACTTTGTTGCCATGGATCTGGTCAAGGCATTGAATGAGCTGGGGTATTCGGTTCCCGATGATATCTGGGTCTGCGGCTTCGATGACAGTCAGGAGGCTTCCTACTTTGCCCCCCATCTGACTTCGATCCATATCCATGGACAGATCATGGGCTACACCGCTGCCAATCTGCTTATGACCCGCATCGAAGAGCCATCGCTGAACTATCGCACCGTCTATACGGAAACCAACCTGATCCTGCGCGAATCCACAGGAGATTGAGCGAAAGGAGAACCCCCATGCGTGACCTGTGCAATACGGACAAGCCGCTGTTTGCTGTGCTGACGAAATTGACTTACAGTGCTTACCTGAACATCTTATGGCTCGTGTGCAGCCTGCCCATCGTTACCATAGGAGCTTCTACGACCGCATTGTTCTACGTCACGCTCAAAATGGCGGAAGATCGGGACGACGGTCTGACCCGGATGTTTTTCAAGGCGTTCCGGGAAAATTTTAAGCCCGCCACAAAACTCTGGCTTATCCTGCTGACAGTCGGCAGTTTTCTGGTTGCGGATGGCTTTGTGTTGCGCCGAATGTGGAGCGAAAACATTTTCTGGACGCTGCTCACTGCTGTGCTTATTGGTGCGGCAGTTCTGTACGGCATCGTTCTGCTGTATGCCTTTCCTCTGCTGGCACGGTTTGAAAACACCACCTTCGGCATCCTGAAAACAGCGTTTCTCGTGGGTGTCCGGTATCTGTTTTGCACCCTGCTGATGGCGGCGATCTATGGCATCATGGGGTACGTCATAGTGTTTGTGTTCACGCCTGCATTCCTGCTGGGCATGGGTTTGTGCGCAATGCTCTGCTCCTTTCTGATGCTTCGGATCCTCTATCAGATCGGTGGAGACCCTGATGCAGTACATGAGGAATCCGACCATGACAAAAACTGACCGGGATACGCTCCGCTCCCTCCATGGGCGCAAAAAGTGGGAGCACATCTGGGCATATTACAAGCTGCCCATTGCGATCGTGCTCATCGTCGTATATATCCTCGGGTATGCAGCCTACCGTCATGTGACGAAAAAAGAGGATGTGCTTTACCTTGGTCTGGTAAATATCACTGCCGGGTCTGATCTGACGGAACAGCTTACCACCGGCTTTGCCGAGGCGCAGGGTCTGACCAAAAAGCAACAGGTCGATCTGCTGTCCGGCTTACTGCTCAGCGAAAGCGAACACGCAGAGGAGCAGTATGTATATGCTTCGGAGATGAAGCTGCTGGGTGCAGTCAGTGCCCAGCGGTTAGATGTTGTTCTGATGGACGAATATGCACGGGATCGACTGTTGGCAGATGATTATTTTCTCGATCTGCGGACACTGGATGCGTCTTTCCATGCACTGTCGGGTTTGAACGCCGGTGGGACCGTGCTGGATATTTCGGACACGCCGTTTGTCAGGCAGGCAGGTTTTTCTGGCAAGGTCTATCTTGGGGTAGTGCAGAATGCACCGCACCCGGAGCGTGCAGCCGCTTACATTCATTATCTGTTCCAGCGGTGACCGTTGGGTTTTAGCTTATAGGATAAAAATAAGGAGAAAACGCATGGACATTTTAACGATTGGTGAAGTTTTGATCGACCTGACCCAGACCGGCAAGGATGCGCGCGGCATCCCCCAGTTTGCCGCAAACCCCGGCGGTGCACCGGCCAATCTGGCTGTGGCTGCTTCCAGACTGGGCGCACAGACCGCCTTTATCGGCAAGGTGGGTGCGGATGCCTTTGGCCGCTACCTGAAAGATGTTCTGGCAGAAAACAAGGTAGACGTTTCCGGCATGGCGGTGGATGCAGACCACCCCACCACCATGGCGGTGGTCTCGGTGGATGCCACCGGCGAGCGGGATTTCAGCTTCTACCGCAGTGCCAACGCTGACGTGATGCTGTGCAAGGAGGACATTTCGGACGAGGCTCTGAAGGCTGCCAAAATCGTGCACTTCGGCTCTGTCAGCCTGACCGCTGACCCCTCCCGCACCGCTACGCTGGATGCTGCTGCCCGTGCCAAAAAGCTGGGTGCTGTCATTACTTATGACCCGAATTACCGTGCAAACCTCTGGAAGAACAAAGAGGATGCCATTGCCCAGATGAAAGCTCCCCTGCCACTGGTGGATATCCTGAAGGTGTCCGATGAAGAACTTCCCCTGCTCACCGGCACCACTGACTGCGAAAGCGGCACGGCACAACTGGCACAGAACGGCATCCGGCTGATCTTTGTCACCTTGGGTGCAAACGGCGTATTCTACCGCTTTGGGGAGAAAACCGGCCATGTGGCAGGCGTCCCCTGCAAGGTGGGTGATACCAACGGCGCAGGCGATACCTTCTTTGGGGCTGCTCTGTCCAAGCTCTGCAAGGAGGAGCTGGACACCCTGACGGTGGACAAGCTGGAAAGCATTCTGGCCTTTGCCAACAAGGCAGCAAGCATCACCACCAGCCGCCATGGTGCTATCCCCGCCATGCCCACCCTTGCAGAAGTGGAGGGCTGAACCATGGCAGCAAAACAGGAATTTGCGTCCCGGTTTGCCAAGCACAAGGACGAGCTGGAATGGCTGTTCATGGAACTGTACCACAACCGGGAAGGGCTGGAGGTTCTGGAGCGGGAGATGGCAGAAGCCTACAACGCCCGCAGCGCCGAGCTGAAAGCGCTGGACAAAGCACGCTCTGCCGACCCGGAGTGGTACAAGCGGGGCAATATGTTCGGCATGACCATGTACACCGACCTCTTTGCCGGAAATCTGAAAGAGCTGGCAAAGAAACTGCCCTACCTCAAGGAGCAGAAGCTGACCTATCTGCACCTGATGCCCCTGCTGCAGATGCCCCATCCCCACAACGATGGCGGCTATGCGGTGGAGGATTTCGATACCGTAGACCCGGCCCTTGGCACCAACAAAGATCTGGAAAACCTGACCCGGGAGCTGCGGAAAGCCGGCATCAGCCTGTGTCTGGATTTTGTCATGAACCACACCGCCAGCACCCACCGCTGGGCCATGGCGGCAAAAGCTGGCGACCCGTGGTTTCAGGCCTATTACCACCTCTACGAGGACCGCACCATTCCCGACCAGTACGAGCAGACGGTGCCGCAGGTGTTCCCCAACACCGCGCCCGGCAACTTTACATGGTGTGAGGAGATGCACAAGTGGGTGCTGACCACCTTCCACGACTACCAGTGGGACCTGAACTACGCCAACCCGGCGGTGTTCGTGGACATGACCAAGAGCATCCTGCACCTTGCAAATCTGGGTGTGGAAGTGTTCCGCATTGACGCCGTGCCCTACATCTGGAAGCAGCTGGGCACCACCTGCCGCAATCTGCCGCAGGTGCACACCATCGTGCGGATGCTGCGCATGGTGCTGGAATGCGTCTGCCCGGCGGTCATCCTCAAGGGCGAGGTGGTCATGGCTCCCAAGGAGCTGGCCGCCTATTTCGGCACCCCGGAAAAACCGGAATGCCACATGCTCTACAACGTGTCCACCATGGTCAACCTGTGGGGCGCCCTTGCCAGCCGGGATACCCGGCTGCTGAAGGCGCAGCTGGATGCCCTCCATGCCCTGCCGGACAACTGCTGGTTCGTGAACTATCTGCGCTGCCACGATGATATCGGCTGGGGTCTGGACGAGGCGGTGGAAAAACGGCTTGGCATTGACCCGCAAAAGCACAAGGAATATCTGTATCACTTCTATGAGGGCAATTTCCCCGGCAGCTGGGCAAAGGGCGAGCTGTACAACTACGACCCTGCCACCGGCGATGCCCGAAGCTGCGGCACCACCGCCAGCCTGTGCGGCGTGGAGCAGGCACTGGAAAAGGACGACAAAACCGCACTGGACTACGCCGTAAAGCGTGACCTGCTGCTGCACACTGCTATGGCGTTTTTGCAGGGTTTCCCCATGCTGAACTGCGGGGACGAGATCGCACAACTCAACGGCTGGGATTATAAAAACGACCCTGACCGTGTGGAGGACAGCCGCAATCTGCACCGCACAAAATTCAACTGGGAGGACGCAAAGCAGCGCACCCGGAAGGGCACGCTGCAAAACAAGTTGTGGCAGGGCATGGAGCAGCTGCGCCAAATGCGTGCAGACCCCTGCTTTGCCCCGGATGCGTGGGTGACCACATGGGACAGCCACAACCCCGGCGTGCTGGCGCTGGTACGCAAGCGCGGCGAGGAAACACTGGTGGGCCTGTTCAACTTTACCGAGTACCCGGCAGGGGCCAGTCTGGACGCTCTGGGCGGCGAGTATCACACCCCGGAGGGCACTTCCGTCTGGCTGGCGGATGTGGAACTGGAGCCGTATCAGGCACTGCTGGTAAAAACAAATAAGTAAAGCGGAATACTCTGGTAACTTTCTCTTGGTTGGAAAGTTGCCGGAGTATTTTTGTTTCGCGCAAACTGCAAGGTCACTGGATCATTGAAATGTCGGAGATGATTGCCACCGCCAATGCCACGCGTGCCTGCGCAAAAAATCCCCCCGATACCGGGTATCCGGTATCGGGGGGATCTGTCATTCTGAGGCTTTACGGAGGAAGCGCTCAGAGGTTACTTTTTGGGGAACGCCTTGTTCCAGATCTCAATGGTCTTGAACTTGGGCATCCAGCCGTCCGATTCAAACTTGCCTTCCCGTGCATCCAGCAGACCCTGCTCCACGCACCACTGAGCGGCCTTGGCCTGCTCGGCATCGGTGATGTCTGCAAAGGCGGGCTGTGCGGCGGGTTCGGGCTTGCCCTTCTCAGTCCAGATGAGCAGGGCCAGCTGGCCGCGGTTTGCGGGGATGGCTGCGCCCTCGGGCAGGAGGTCGTTCAGGATGACGCGGGTGGCGATCTCGTAGCCGCCCCAGATGGCTGCACCGCCCACGGCCACGGCGGCAATGGTGCCACCTGTGGTATCCATGGGTGCAGGTTCTACGCCGAAGTCTTCATCAATAGGTTCGTCCGGTCCGGCCACCGCGCTGGCCGACCAGTGGGCGATCAGTTTGACCGGGTAAACGGGCATCTCAAACGTCGTGGCCGCGCTCTTGGCATTGTCCAGCTTGAGCTGCAGATTTTCCGGAATGCCACCGGGGAATTTCTCGTAGAAGCTATCGGGGTACTTGATCTCCCATTCCACGAACTCCATGCCGGGGTATTTCTCGGCATCATATGGGGTAGCTGTGATCTCCACCGTGGTGCCGATCTCTGCGGGGATATCGCTGCCCTCGTCCAGAGTGGACTTTGCCGTGCCGCCCGTAACAGTAACGGTACTCCTCAGCACGGAAGCGGGGATGCTGTAAACGGCGGTCAGCTTCACGCCGTCCTGCGGCATGGTAAAGACGATCTTTTCCGTGCCCTTTTCCGTTTCGGAGCCCAGCTTGCCCTCGGTCGGGGCAAAGGCGGTGCTGATGCCATTTTCCACCTTCCAGTGATGGAACGACTCATTCTCCTTGACAGGCTCATTGGCTTCGATCGTGACGGTCTGGCCCGGCTGTACGAACACCGTGCCCGTCTGTCTTTCGCCCTTTCCGACGCGGATCGTGCCGCCCGTCACGATGACCGGCATATCTACTACAGGTGCCGGGAAGCTATAAGAAGCTTTCAGCTCCACCGGGCTGGCCGGCATGGTGAAGGTCATATTTTTTTCGGTATTTTTCTGCTCTTCGGTCAGTTCAAAGCTTTCCGGGCTGATCACTTTCCAGCCGCCGAACTTTGTAACATCCGGGTTTCTGTTCTTACCGCTCACCGTGACCTTTTCGCCCTGCAGCACAAAGATTGTTTCTCCGCTCTCGGTGCCTGCTTCGGCAATGCCGTTGACCACCGTAACAGCGGCACGGTACACAGCAGTCAGCTTGACCGCCGCATCCGGCATGGTAAACTTCAGCGGGTTGGCTTTCAGTTCTTCCTCGGTCTTGCCAATATCACCGCCAGACACCACCCAGTGGTCAAACTGGTAGCCATCCGCGCTGCGATCGGTCGCAGTCACGGTCACGTCTGCATCCGGGCGGGCAAAGTCCACCGCGTTGCCGTTCACTTCGGCAGTGCCGCCGGTCACACTCAACTTGCTGGCGTAGTGCGCAGTCAGCTCCACTTCGCCTGCAGGCATGATGAATTCAAACGATTTTTCTCTCAGCTTATCGGCATCAATGGTAAAGCCATCAGGAGCTACCACTTCCCAGCCGTCAAACTTCCGGTCGTCAGATTCGGCTCCGGTTGCAGTAACCTTGACCTTCTGGCCCTTAAAGCTGTCCAACTGAGCTTCTGTTGTATCGCCCACTGTAACAGTGCCATTGTTTACCTTGATCCTGGCGTTCTGCTTTTCTTCAATACGCAGGTAGCGATAGGGCACATCGGACGGGATAGGCGTAACGCTTGCATCAATTGCGCCCTCATCTGCACCTTCGCTGGTATAGTAGACGTAGTTTTTGCCTTTTGCCTGTGTAAAGGTGACAGTGCCCACAGGGCCGCCCTGTGCGTTGTTTTTCAGGATCACAGTGCCGGAAGCGGTGATTTGGGTGTTTTCGGAAATCGCTTGTGTGTCATTGATTATAACAGTAACATTATCAGCCTTGTTGATCGTCAGGTTTTTCGCCGCTCTACCGTCGGTACTCTCAATGGTCACGTTACCCTCGCTGGTGATATTTGCGTTGTCCGTTACAACGCTGTAGCCTGCAGAAAGGATCACTTCGCTGGAATCATAAATGTTCAGGCTTCCGTTCACAGCCCTATTTTTGTCGCTGCGGATATCCACCTTACCGGTGCAGTTGATCGTGCTGGTATCACCTCTGGAGAAAATCGCATCATACTCATCACTGCTGATCGTTACATTATGTGCCTTCACTACGATCAGTTTATCCGTTACTGTGCTGCTATTTTCTCCCTTCAGTTCTATATCCTTGCCGGGTGCGTTGATTTTTTGAAGCGACCTTGGTAGTTTGCCATTCGACTTCAACGTTTGGGTGGTCGGGTCATAACTCAGCACACCCTTATTTAAAATGTCTTGATAGTTTTTGCTGGTAACGCGGGTTGGTGTAGTGGATTCACCGCCTACTTCAAGGCCATAATCCTGCACATCCTCATCATTCTCCGCGTCCAGCACGCTCACGGCGCTGCGGCGGGTCATGCTCAGCTGCATCAGCGCATCGGTGCTCTCAGCCAGCGCCGGAACGGAAAGGGTGAACATCATGCATCCGGCCAGCGCCGCCGATACTGCACGCCGGATAAGTTTGCCTTGTTTCATGGTACAACCTCCTTTTTCCCCTCGCATTTTTACGGGGGGGGGGTATATATTACAGTATCTTGATTATCCCACACTTTACCGCATTTTGGAAGCAAACCTGCGTGAATCGCCCTAAAAGCAGCGTGAAAAGCACAATTTGTGCCGGTTTTGTTGCAGTTGCCCGGCCCACAGGCATAGCAAAGCCCCCGGCAGGTCTTCGTCTGCCGGGGGCTTTGTTGTGTTATGAAAGATCAATCCTTCTTCTCTGCTGTGCGGGCAAAGAAGTTGGCGAGGATCGCACCGGAAATGTTATGCCACACGGAGAACACAGCGCCGGGAATGGTAGCCAGCGGATACTGTGCAAAGTGTGCGGCGGCCAGACTGGTTGCAAGACCGGAGTTCTGCATGCCCACCTCGATGGAGATCGCGCGGCACTTGGTGGAGTCCAGCTTGAGCAGCTTGCCCACGCCAAAGCCGGTGAGGTAGCCCAGCACATTGTGCAGGATGACCACCACAAGGATCAGCAGACCGCTGGTCATGATCTTGGCGCTGTTGGCGGAGACCACGGCGCAGATGATCAGCACGATGGCGGTAGTGGAGACCAAAGGCAGCACGCGGACGGCTTCCTCGGTGAACTTATGGAAGAAGTGATTGACCACAAAGCCCAGTGCGATGGGCACCAGCACCACCTTGACGATGGACATGAACATGCTCATGGGGTTCACGTCAACACGCTGGCCAGCGTACAGCAGGGTGAGCAGCGGGGTGAGCAGCGGAGCCAGCACGGTGGAAACAGCGGTCATGCCAACGGACAGTGCAACGTCGCCCTTGGAAAGGTAGGTCATCACGTTGGAAGAGGTGCCGCCGGGGCAGGTGCCAACCAGGATCACGCCAATGGCCAGCTCGGTGGGCAGGTGGAACACCTGCGTGAGCGCCCATGCCAGAAACGGCATGAGGGTGAACTGTGCAACGCAGCCCACGATCACATCCTTCGGGCGGCTGAACACCACCTTGAAGTCCTCCGGCTTCAGGGTAAGGCCCATGCCGAACATCACGATGCCCAGCAGGTTATTGACCCACGCCGTCTTTACCACGCTGAACGGGCCGGGGAAGAACAGGGCACCCGCGGCCACCACAATAACGATGGCGGCCATGTACTTGCCCACAAAGTCGCTTACTTTTTCCAGTGTTTTCATAATTGTTTCTCCTTTTCCTTCTGACATGCTTTGGGACAAAAGCATCCGCAAAATAAAACGCCCTTGTCCCCTACGGTCTGTAAGAGACAAAGGCGTATAATATCCTCTGCGGTACCACTCTTATTGCCAGCACAACGCTGACCACTCAGTGCACGTCCAACAACGCGCGGCCCGTGATAACGGGGGCCTGCCGTTCCTGCTTACTGGGGCGCACACCGTCCATTCAGCCGGAAAGCTCGGAGAGGATCTTCCCACGGATGCCCTGCACTGCCTTGCACCAACCGGCAGCTCTCTGCAGCATTCCTTCCGGGTACTTTTTCTCGTCATAGCCGTAATATTCTTGGTGACATGGAGTATACTCCCCTGCAAAGGCAAAGTCAATAGAATGAGGCCTTCTGATTTTTCATGCAGTTCATTTCAGGAGTGAAAGTGGTTCACGCAGCAGACAAAGCAGAACGGCATCGGTACCGACTGCTCCGGCAGGATGACGCGAAGCCATGGTCTAAAGAGTCGGCGGCAATGCCATCCCATCACACAACAAAAGACCGCTCATCTTTTCGGGTGAGCGGTCTTGCTGTTTCTGCGGTTTATTCGCCTTTGGCTTTTGTAAGCAGCATGTGCATGTATTCCGCACAGGCATCCCAGTCGCGGGCGGCGGCCTTGTCCTTCGGCATCAGGCTGCTGGCAAGGCCCACGCCAAGGCAGCCCGCCTTGCGGAACTCCGGGATGTTCTCCGGCGTTACGCCGCCAATGGCAACATAGTTTGTGTCGTCCTGGAATCCGACAATCTGGGGCAGGAGCAGAACGACCTCTGAGCCGCTTTTTCCTGTCTGATACGCAAAAAAGATCCCGTTCACCCAGAAGTGGACGGGATCTTTTTTGCTTATGGGGCTTTACTGCAGCCGATCAGGCTTTGACGAAGGCAGCTGCTTACTTTGCAGCCAGGTATTTGCCCAGTTCGCGGCCCAGCGTCAGGCACATACCAATGCTCACACCGGGGATCGGGGTGATATACTCGGGGCCGAAGCGCATACCGCAGGTGTTGCCGGAGGCGTACAGGCCCTCGATGGGCTGATAATCCTCGTTCAGCACCTGCTGGTCATTGGTGGTCACAAAGCCGCCGGTGGTCACCAGTGCAAAGCCCAGACTCGGGGTGGTGACATGGGCGTAGAAGGGAGCCTTTGCAACTGCATTCAGGAAGTGCGGGTCCTTGGCAAAGTCGCTGTCGTAGCCCTCGGCGCAAACCTTATTGTACTGCTCCACAGTAGCGGAAAGGGCTGCAGGCTCCACACCGATGTACTCAGCCAGCTGCTCGATGGTGTCGGCGCCGGCAACAGCCGTGACATAGCGGAGTTGTTGAAGGGTCACGGCAGTTTCCTTTCGGCGTGTTTTTTCTATCCTACCGCAGAGCCGCCAAAAACGCAACGTATTTTCTTCTTTGAAATACCAAACGAACATTGCCGGCATATCCAAGATACGTTTTACCCACCCTGCAATTTCCCTTATAATAGCACCGCAGTCTTGAAACAGCTGCAACATTCCCATATCACAAAGGAGGCTTTCCGGTATGGGACAACGGCAAAGTGAGATCATCAAAAATCACATGGAAGTCTACTGGCACGACTATGCGTCGGCCAGCAAGGGCGTTCCCATTACCGAGGCGGGGCTTGTGGAAAAAGCCTCCGTCATTGGACGCACCGGGCTGATGCTGCTGGAATGCGGCACCGGCGCATGGCGTGTCCGAAGCTCCATGAACACCCTTTCGCGGGAGCTGGGAGTCACAACAACAGCGGACATCGGCCTGTTGTCCATTGAGTTCACCTGCTTTGATGGTGACCAGTGTTATACCCAGTCACTCTGTCTGACAAACACGGGCGTGAATACCTCCCGGCTGAACCGACTGGAGCATTTCGTCAACGACTTCGACCGGGAAGGAAAATTTATGACCGGCGAAGAACTGCACAGCCACCTCGATGAGATCGAGCGCATCCACGGCTTGTATTCGCCCATCGCACTGGGCTTTGCAGCTGCACTGGCCTGCAGCTGCTTCACCTTTCTGCTGGGCGGCGGCATTGTGGAAATGCTGTGTGCCTTCTGCGGTGCAGGCATCGGCAACTTTGTACGGTGCAAGCTGACAAAGCACCATTTCACCCTGTTTCTGGGCATTACGGCGTCGGTCTGTTCAGCAAGCCTCGTGTATGCCATCCTGCTGAAGCTGGCCGAGGTGCTGTTTGCCGTATCGGCGCAGCACGAGGCGGGGTATATCTGCTCCATGCTCTTCATCATTCCGGGCTTTCCGTTCATTACCAGCGGCATCGACCTTGCCAAGCTGGATATGCGCTCCGGGCTGGAACGTCTGGCCTACGCCGTCCTCATCATTCTGGTGGCAACCATGACGGCTTGGATCATGGCACTGCTGCTGCATTTGCAGCCGGTGCAGTTCCCTGCCCTGAGCCTGACACTCCCGGAAGAGATCGTGTTCCGGCTGCTGGCAAGTTTTGGCGGTGTGTTCGGCTTTTCGCTCATGTTCAACAGTCCCCGGAACCTGGCAGTCTGCGCCGCCCTTATCGGTGCGGTAACGAACACGTTCCGGCTGGAGCTGGTGAGCCTTGCGGGCTTTCCGCCCGCTGTTGCAGCGTTTCTGGGCGCACTGCTGTCCGGACTGCTGGCCTCCTGCCTGAAGAGCGCCGCCGGTTATCCCCGCATCTCCGTCACCGTGCCGTCCATCGTTATCATGGTACCGGGACTGTATTTCTACCGTGCCATCTATAATCTGGGCATCCTGTCTCTGATGGACTCCGCCACATGGTTTGCAGATGCCATTCTCATCATCGTGGCACTGCCGTTAGGGCTGATCTTCGCCCGTATTGTCACTGACAAGACTTTCCGTTATTGCACCTGATGTGCAGCATTTCCATTCTCTCATATAAGGCAAAACGCAGCGAATCTTTTAACGGTTCGCTGCGTTTTGTTTTGCTGTGATGCACTTATAAAAGGAGTTCGTTTACAGGGCATTTACTCCCCGTAAACGATCTTGGTAGTAGTTTCCACATGGCGTTCCAGCCGGTCGGCAAAGTGTTCCAGCGGCAGAAAAACGCCAAGTTCATCGTAGCGGGTTCCGCCGTCCTTGAGCGTATCCTGTCCATAGTAGACCACGGAACGGGGCAGTGCGTGCTGCAGCTTCATCTGGATATCCCAGACGGTGGAGTAGGCCTCCGCTTCCGTTACCTTCTGCTTCACGGTGTCCGGCAGTTCGTAGATCAGCAGCAGCCCCAAATGCTGGTTGTAGTGGTACTCCACCACATCCATCGAGCCTTCGTCGTAGCCATGATACTTGCAGTAGCCGCTGGCAAGGTACATTTTTACCTTTTCCTGCTTCTGGAACACCCGGATGAACCGGTCGTATACTTTGCTGCTCACGGCAACTTTGTTGTTCGGCAAAAGAACGCCGGCATCATCCGTCAGGATCACCGGGTTCGGCTGACCATCGGCGTTGAATTTGAACGGGATCAGGGCAGCGTTCCGTAGCAGGTCAAACATACTGTGCTGGCAGATCGCCATCAGAAAGGCAGACAGATCCTTGTTCTCGTAGGCATTGAACAGCGCTGCGGCAAACTGCTGTGCACTCACGGTCGGCGCATCCAGTACGTCTGCCATGTCCAGCGAGTCGTTGAAGGTATCCATCAGGCGTCGGCAGGCTTCTGGATTTTTCAGGATCTCCCCGAACAGTGCCTCTGCCTTTTCTTCTCTTGGAAATATCGTTGCCATCAAAAAGACCCTCTTTCTGTTTATTTCCAGCTACCTATTATAGATTCATAATGCCCCACTGTGAAATACTGCTTTCATATTGCTGCTATATGCAGAACACTTTTTACACATTTTCCAAGTGCCTGTACAATGGACACTGCAATCATGAAATTGCACGAGGGAAATCGAAAAATATATAAGTTGGTTTGAACGAAGGCAGTTCCTATGTCTGAAGTCAAAAAGGTCGTGCTGGCATATTCCGGCGGTCTGGACACATTGGCTAAATAACTCTGGTCTTTTTTGTTGGGGCGTGTGCAACAGCCCCGTGTTATCATTTTGAATAATAGGTTTTAGATCCGAAAGCCAACCAGATGATCGAAGCCTTTGATTCGGCCAATCAACTGGTCAAAGATGAAGTTTTGGCTCTGCCAGAAGAATAATCCCCACAAACCAGAAAAAACGTCAACGCATGAGAGAGCAATCTTTCGCGTTTGACGTTTTTCTTTTTTGTTTTGCCACCGTCATTCTGTACAAAATTTGAGGATAAAATTTTATATCCAAAAATCTGCAAAAATCGGGTTTCTGAGGTCATTTTGCCGTTCCTCCCCGAATTTTGCTACAGATCTGCTACAAACTTGCTACAAACGACTGAAAAGGGGACATAAAGATTTCAAACCATTCTCTGACCAGCTGGACTTTTGAGCATCATCCCCGGTAGACATTCCTGACCGTTGGAACCCGCGCACTAATCAAAGCCCTGCTAGGGCTTTGATTGCCCCGCCTGCGGCGCGGCCGTGCTGTTCGAGTCCCTAATTCTCTATACACTAACATAAGTCCGCGTATAGTGCAAAAAAAGCCACTAACTTCTGTTAGTGGCTTATGCATGGTGGAGAATTAGGGACTCGAACCCCAGACCCCCTGCGTGTGATGCATGATGACTTTTCGATTTTTAGGACGTTGATTCGTTAAATGGACTCGATTTGCTACAGATCTGCTACAAACGGCAAATTTAATCTGCTTTTTTCTTCGCACAAAAGCATTCAAACATCGTTCCTTTCCGACGCTCATATGCTCCTTTATAGTCAAAGTCTGGCGGAGTCGGTTTGAAAGTTTTATCTTCTTTTTGACCACTGTATGCTTTCATTTGGAATTCCCGAAGCTGTTCCAAATCAATAGTTCCAACATGTGCTGTTGCATTACTTCCTCCTTTTATTCTCAGGATGTCCTTATTTTCGGTTTTAGACGGTTTTGTGATTCGGCTGTCTCCATACTCGGAGGTATTCGTCTGGATGCAGTAGCAGTGAATATCTCTACTTAGTGATTCAATTATATTGCTATAATAGTTCACATCATGATTCCACTCGACTGCGATCAACGCATCAATATAGGATTGAAAAATCGAACGATCTCGAATGGATGTAAGCTCAAAGCAGCAGTACACTGTAAACCAAAATCCGTTCCAGCTATACAACTCATACTTTGCATCACATTTAGCTTCAGAACTTTCTATTCCTTCCATAGCTCTTAGATGTAAGCTTTCAATCATCCTTTTTTCTTCAGGTGCAAAATGATTCTTTGAATGGTACAGAATCACAGAGTGCCACTGACCTGTCCACTTTTCTTCATACGGAAGAATCACTGCTGTCAGATTATAAACACAGTTATCCTCAATAATATGCTCTACCCCTGTTACAACTGCCAAATGATTTTTTTCGCAAGTTCTAGCCAGCGTTGGCAGCCATTCTTTTGGAGTACACGCTTCCGGCATTACCAACATATCTGCTTTTTCCCGAACAGCAGTATTCACCAGTTCTGCTATCTGCTGATATCTTCGGTAGCTTCTGTTCGGTTTACGCATAACAGCCTGGTCAAAGTTTGAAATGTCCATTTGGATATTGGCAACGGCTACCCTAATCTTTGAAAAGCTCGGCTTTCCGATTTGAAAAACGGGCTGCTTATTGAGTTCACCAGTTTTTATATTTTCTTCTATAAATCTATTATTTGTCCAACCTTCAAATGGAAGTGGGCTATAGTTCAACTGCCAGCATTGTTTGAAAATTTCCTCGATTTTATTCAAATCTTCTAGATCTTTTTTACGAACAAGATCATACATCAATCTTGCGAGCATCAGATCTGCCGGTTTGATAAGGTAGGGGTAATAGATGTATCTCTGATTTATAATCTTGTTCATTTTTTCTTGAAAAGTTTCTGTGCAGGTTTCTTTTTTCAGAAGCTCCACTACATTATCTTCATTGGTCAGATCCTTTTTCTGCGGATTCTCACCACCACAACTCACTAGTTCTGGCCAGATAACACACAGATTTTTATCCAGCATTTTAGCTTTAAAATAACCTTTCGAACGATTCTGTGCTTTTGTCAAAAGTTCTTTCATCTGTTCGCTGAGCAGGCTCTGCGCATCTTCTAACTTCCATTCCTCAAAAGTCTCCCCATCATGAAGTGCCATCGGACGAGCTATGCTGGAAATGAGATGTTCTTGCAGTGCCTCCCGCAATGCATTTGTTACAAATCCGGTATCATCATCCACTCCTTCTATGGCATAACTTGTTTTATCAAGCGTGTCTATGACAAGGGCAATAAACCTAAGTAGTGCCTTATAGGATTTTTTTACAAATAAGATTGCAATTACTCGTTCCCAGAGTGTATAATTTTCAATTATTGTTTTAGGCGTAAATATTTTATGGATGTCACGGACAAAATTATACTCTTCTCCTTTCGTCTTCTCCGAAATCAGTCCATTTATCCTTTGTAACTTCCCCAGATATTTCGAAAGTGCGTATTTATCAACAGCTATATCGTCCACTTCACGAAGTTTATTCACTCCATGGTGGCTTAGTTCAAAAACCTCCGAATAATCGTCCTCCTGAAACACAGCGTCATCTTCCGGCATCCAGCGAAATTCCGATTTGTTTTTTTCAATGCTATTCTTAAAACAAGTGATCAATGCATCCGATTGTCCACGCTGAAAGTAGAACAACTTAATTTTGCTTGCCTGTAATTGGATTTTCGTGGCGCTTCCCAATGGTTTTGTAAACTCTGGCAAAATACAGTAAGTTCCACATTCGTCTTCTTCTTTTTTGAAAACAGCCCTCGCATTCCGGTTTTCTTTACCCGTCCAGCGTGAATTATTTACCGTATAATATTCAAAGGCCTCATAGAATTCCAGTTTACCATCCTGCGCTTTTTGAGCGATTCGGCTTCCCTTTTCCACCTTTTCCACAAGCAATATATCATCTACATACCGTCCATAGTAAAGTGGATTCCATCCGTCCAAAATTGCTGTATCAAATTTTTTCAGACACTCGTTTGCTAAAACCCCCGATGGCAGAAACCCAATTGGTAATATACGGCGAATCCGCTCTTCTCCGCTATGCTCTCTGTAGATTTGTGAATATCTTTTGATCACACAGTACACAAAGTCATTTATCCTACTCAGATATTCTTCATTGTAGTCAGATTTTCCTTTTACCCTAGTAAGAATCTCCTTCATGAATTTCTCTGATACATCCACGGAGTAGTAGTAGCGCTTAAAGTCTAGCGTAAAAATCAGAACATCATCTTGTTGCATACACTTCTGTGCCAAAGTTAATGCCTGATCTCGCCAACTCTCATAATTCTGAAAATACGGCTCAAACAGCGCTGGAGAAAAGGTCGGTTCTTTAGAAAATTCATTATATAGCGTCTTTCGTATACGATTTCCATAGCAATTGGTATAGGATTTATCTAACTGCCATCCTATCATCATAATCCATAGAACGCCAAGAATCATTCCCTCAATCTTCATGTCAATGAAATATTGTATCTCATCAACTTTGACTTGTTTTGCTGGCACTCCACTAATCAAAACGCCTTTTGTTCCGTCCGAACAATTCTTTTCTTCCTTTGTATCCATAATCTTTTTCGGAAGCAGACGACAGGAAATGCTTTCCAAAATATCTTCTTTTTTCTCTTCCCACTTCGTGCTATCTGACGCTACAAACGCTTGGTGCAAATCCTTCAAGCGTTCCTCTATCGTTATATTGAGAGTGTTTTCCGCTTCCGCAATCCGATCTCTCAAATGGAGGTTTGTCTTGTCATAATACGCAGTTGATTTCAATTTTTTATATGCTTTTTGAAACAAATCATACTTTGGAACGCTATCTTCCATAGATACCTCCTCATTTTTACATCAAAACATTAATTTGTATTTCATGTCGACCATGTTAGCAAGGAATCCAGCTTAAAAATATTACAGTATAATCTTTTAGACGAGTATCCCATAAGCACCAAATTGTGCCATATAAACTTTCCCCTTTATTCAACACCCAATGCTTTGAACACCGCATCCTCTGCGCTACTATAGAAGATCAAATTAAAACTTCCTACCAATTCGGGTGGCACCGTTCCAAGATCAGCGGCGCTTGTAATCGGCAGCAGGACTTTCTTTGCTCCGCTGTCAAGACATACCTGCAAGCTGTTTGCAAGCTCGTCTACCTTTAGAATTGTACCACTGATACTAATTTCGCCCAGAACTGCAAGGGTACTGACCGTGGGACGACCAAGGGCAATGCCGCACAATGCAATCAAGGTGGGCAGTGCCAACTTTCCTGTCATACCGATGCCCTGAAGATCCTGATAGTTGATGATGTAGTCCTTAGATGCCGTGCTGATGCCACCGCTGATGCGGTTTCCATTTGCTTTCAGGAAGTTGAAGGCTGTGTTGGTGGATTCTCTGCAGTCACGGTCACTACCAAGACCTGTGCGCTCAAACTTTCCGCTGCCCGGCAACATCTGGCTTTCCAACCGGAACACACCGATCATGCCGCTTTTTCCACGCGAAACAGTGTAGATCTGTCCCGGATTGCACATTCCATCCGGGATCAGCTTACCGCCACCCTGTTCGGGAACCGACACAAACTTTTCTTCAAAGGTATCCAGATCAATGTAGCTGAAATTCACATCATAGAACTCCATGCCACCCAGCTTTTTCAGTTGCTCTTTCACACGACGGCGCATTTCCAGTGCAAAGATAAGGATCTCCTCCAGTTGCTCTTTGGTAAACTCACCGTCCGGATACAGCAGCTTTACATAGCCGCCTACGATCTTACGCACTGCGATCGTATCACGCTGATTCAGATTTTTACCAAGGCGGAAATACTTATCCAGTGCATCGCCATACTGCTCCTTACGCAGTTCCCGGATAAACTCAGCAAGATAATCCGTGATGAAGCCGTAGTCGTTGGTGAAATGCTCCGGGCGGAATTTAGGGATTTCCCAGCCAGGAATGTAACAATGCAAGCGATCCAAAAATGCAGTGTCTGTTCCCATTTCAGGCGGGAACGGATCAAACAGGCTAGAGGTTTTCAGCAGTACATCTACGCTCTGGTTGATGTTGCCCACAAAGACCATCGAGGCCGAGGCTGCTTTTTCCTCCTTGCCACGGGCAAAAGACCCAGATGCCATATAATCCTTCATGATCTGGATGCCGTCTTTATCCTTGAACTTGATACCAGCAACCTCATCAAAAGCCACACAGTCCCACAGACCCACCAGACCAACGGTCTTTCGTCCCATGTTGTAGAACAGGTTTGCCACAGTCGTTTGTCCACCGGACACCAGAATGCTGTTAGGGCTGATTTCCTTATAGATATGGGACTTACCGGTACTGCGAGGTCCAAGCTCGCAGAGGTTGAAGTTGTTCTCCACCAGCGGCAACATACGTGCCAACAAGAGCCATTTCTCCCGCTGGTTCAACTGCTCCGGCTCATAACCGCAAGAACGCAGCATTACATCCATCCACTCGTCCTGCGTGAAGGCTTTACGCCCGGTGCGTACTTCCTCAATATCGATATGAGGCATCTGGATCGGTGTTAGTTTACGGATGCTGATTGGAGTAAGGTCCTTCTGCTTTTTCTGGCTGGACTGCAACGGTTCACCGCCCAGATCAACAAGGCCAAAATTATTGTCACCCTCTACTTCATAATCCAGCTGTACAATGCACCAGATGCCTCCGCAGAGCAGCCGATCATATTTTTCCGGATATTCATCCGCAATGGGCACCTTGTCCAATCCCAAATTAGAGAAACTGGCAAAGAAGCAGTTCTTCTTAATGTCAAGATTGACCGTGATCATATCAATAACAGTATGGCTTCCCTTTTTTCGCAGCTGTGACAGAATTTTCTGTGCCTCATCCGGTCGGACAAAGTTGTCCGCCAGAATGTGCTTTACATTCTGCACGCCTTTTTCAATAATAGCTTCGTCATCCGAACTACAGTACTGGCCTAATAAAAACTCCAGCACATAAACCGGGACATTCGCACCTTCCTTGATCTTTTTAGTCAGATCCTTGCGAACGATCTTTCCATCAAAATTCTGCCGTAATTTTTCCTTGATTGCGTCTCGACGGCAGCTATTTTCCGCATTCGGCTCCATTTATAGTCCTCCTGCTCCCATCAGTTAAAAAAATCGAATTCATCAATCGCAAATGCAATATCGATCTGGAACTGTTCCCGCTGCTGCATCTGCTGACCCTGCTCATCCGCAATCACCAGATAATAGGTTGCTGTATTGCTGAACTTCATCGATTTGAGGTTGAAGTTGCAATGGAACGTACGATCTGCGCCGTTCTCACTGGTTTTGTCCGCAATGATCTTCTGGGTATCGCTGATAGGCTTTCCGTATTCATCCGTAAACCACACCAGATAAGTAGCAGCCTCACGGTTTGCACTTACCGCATCTTTCTGGTAGAAATCCAGTGAAAAGATCATATTGCTGATCTTCCGACTGGAAGAAAGCAAACTCACTGTTACGGGGAGTGTATCATACTTCTGCTTATTGCGCCGATATTCCATAGAGCCGTTGCGCAGATAATGATATTCGATCACCGGAACCGTCATTTCCTGCAGGCTGATACCGCCATGCACAAAATTCAGCCCGCCACCATTCATCTTGATGCGAATACCTTCCCGTGGAGCAAATCCAGTGTATTCCGTTTTTCCGTCCAGGAATTTTACAGGAAGCAAATACTGCGGATCCGCCTCCTTCTGCATGATTGCATAGCGTCTGCCATATTCCACTTCCATATCATGGAAGCTGGTTTTATCCACTTTGTCATCTTCGGTCAGCGGACTGTAAGTGTACAGGAAGCCATGATCTGCCGTAATCAGAATATTCGCCCCGCCGAAGTCATTGACGATAATGCGCACCATATTCTTCAGCTCACTGATAGCCCTATCGCATGCCGGGAACACAGAGGTGTCCGAAGTATGGCTTGCTTCGTCAATGGTATCATGGTAGATATAGACTACATCCATACCCTTGACCAGTGCCGCACGCTCTGCACGTTTCATCCCGATGATGTTCTTATACTGCAACGCCACGCTGGCCGGATTTACACCTTTCAGGACCTTATCCCGGTTCGTGCTTGCGGTAGACTGCCCATCGGCCAGAACATTCAGTACCTCATTTTTCAGTTCAGCCGTCAACGCCTTATGTGGGAGCAGTGCCGCCATGCCAAATTTCGTGATAGACGGGAAGATGCTCTGCATACTGCCGAGTTTCACATTGCTCTGCGTTTCTCTGCGCAGTTCATCTGCCAGTGATGCCGCCACCTCGTAACGCATAGCATCCGAGATGATCACGAACACGCGGCTGTCTGCCGGACGGATGTGCTCATTGTAGAAATCCGACTGCTGCGGAATTTCCAATACGCGGCCATGCTCTGCCATCTCATCAGCACATACATCCGACCAGTTTTTGCCGAGGCCTCCCAGAAACCAGTAGGAGTACAGCCCCTCTACCTTATCTACAACATGCTTGAACAGGTCGTCCAGTTTGATATTGGAGGTTTCCAGACTTCTCTGGAAACTCAGATGGAACAGTCGATAATAGGTGTCCATCCTGTAATAGTCCTCCGCATATTCTTTCCAGACCTGCTTTGCGTCCGGGGTATGGAACCCTGCGGAGTGCTCTTTGAAGAACTCCTGCATGTTGGCCACTTGCAGCAGACCCTCGTAGAAGTTGCGGAAGTACTCGTACCAGACACAGGTGCGGCGTTTTTCCACCGTCTTTGTGATCACATCCACATCAATAATATGGTCACTGATCTCCGTCATCAGCTTGCTCAGGATAATCTCGTTGATGCACGGGAAACACTCCGTTGTCGCCAGATCATCAACCGTCAGTTTTTCCAGCCTCTGCGGCAGATGTGCTTCATCTTCCACATAGCGGGCCACGTCATAAAGCTGCTGCAAATCATCACTGTGCAGCCACTCCGACACCAGCTCGTAGCAGTACGCCTGATGCGGAATGGAAAGGAACTTTTCCAACCCTGCCAGAAATTCCGGGCGCAGTGTGCGCGTAGAAGCTGTCAACAGAAGATGAATTGCCAGCTGCCCAAGATCCGGCTCTTCCTCTGCATAGCCACAGCCCTGCCGAACCATTGCCCAGAAAGCTTCTTCTGCACTATAATCCACAAAACTCTGATAGATTGGATTCTGCGCTTTATCCAACCCGCCACGAAGTACGTTCAGCAAAATTTCATTGGGCTGTGCTTTTTTTATACCGCAGAGCGCCGCCATCACGGCCATGTGCAGCTGTGCCGGAGTGGCAGGTATCTTATCCTGTGCCATGATTTTGGCACGACGAGCCTGTGCACCAAAAAACTTCCGGTAGTGCTTCACCAGCTTGCGCATAGAGGGATTGTCCAAGATATCCAGTTCCTGCATCCAGTTGGAAACAGCATCCGTCCGGTAGCTTTCGCTGTATAGTTCAATATCCAACAGCCAGTCATCCTCCTGCCGCTCGTAGGAAATGGGGCAGTAGACAACATAGTTGCTCGTCAGGTCATCCACCGACAGCATTTTTTTGACCGCAAAGGTATTGCTGCCAGTCAGTGCAACCAGCTTAGCATTTTCAAGCCGGATCTCATCCAGCTTGTCCGCATACTCCTTTTCTTCATCGTGCCAGAAGATGATCCGGCGCTCATAAAATTCCGGCAGCGGTACCGCAAACCGGCGGTTGAGGTCTAGTACGATTTTATCTGTTTCCATTGTTATAATCCTGTAATTTGTTAATAGCGAACTGGGATTTTCGACTTGTTAATTTGAAAGTTTTCAACTCGATATGGAAGAGATTTCACAAATTGTATAACACCGTTTTTCTTTAGTTCAAAGTTCAAACATGGGGCAATTCCAATGGATGCTACATTCCAAAAAGTTGCTTTCAAGTCTAAGTCGTCAGTTCCCCAAATTGGAACTTTTATATATGGTGTCAATACGCCATCTACTGCCCGAAAATTATACATTTGCACATTTGATCCATTTTCCGTTGTATAGGAAAGAATCTTTATATTTTCTGTAGGGACAACTGCGACATATCGATATTCTTCTTCGGTTGAAAAACTTTCGTGTTTAAAGAACAGTGAATTTAACGAAACCCATGTTTCAAATTCGCCTCGAATCTTTTCATCCAACTTGTCAGAGTATTCATATTGTATCCACGACTCATAAATGTGATTAACGGCTTCTTTAATTTGATAATATTTTTCATCATCTTCGTAAATCACAGAGCCATACTCTATCGCAATTCCCTGTTCTCTATTTATCCAAGTGTCTTGAAGCGCCAGAGTATCAAGTCCAATATTATAGCCATTATAGCTTCCGTTTTTAGCATAGTATTTCCACATACTGAGACTATCAGAATCTTTCGATGCCGACAAGACAAAATACCGACAGGCCTTTCCTTTATAGGCTTTGTCAATTGTGCCAAATCGGTAGTCCTCATATGCATTCACTCGAATATCAGAAAGGACTCTAATGAATCTTTCTTCGTAATCTTTTTTGCATCGTGCCCAGAAACGATTCAAGTCTTCGTTTATATTTTTCCGTTCACTTGCGTCATTTAGAAACTCAGCATCCGTAAAAAAGATTTCACGATTTTTCAGGATTCCCATAAGCCCTTCTGGTGAAGTGTAATGATACGCAGCACATGTATCGCCCATAAAAGCACGCTTATAAGAAATTCTATTTGACAAAACGGTTTTTGTAACATGTTTGGTATGTAGGGAAAGGCTTATTTCTTCTGTTTTTCTCATTTTATTTTCGCCAGCACATCCTTAAAGATCTCATAGTTATGCTTCACACCATCGTCCAGATCAATCTTAATCATCTGATCCGCCAGCGCGTGAACTTTTTCCTCATACTGATGCAGCTCGGCGTCCTGCGCCTGCACTTTGTTCAGTTGCTTAGTCAGCTTGACACGCTCGCTGGTACTGGTGGCAGCGGCCACCTGTTTTTCCAAACCTTCGATGGCAGTACGGTAGCGCGCCTGCTGCTCGTGGACATAATCGGTACGGATGCGCGCAATGGTATCCGGCTGGTAGCGGTGCAGGTAAATCAGGCACTTAAAGCCGTTCTTCTTACCGCTGTCAAACAGCCAATAGATGGGGCGCTTCTGGTAAATCTTGCAGTGGTCGGTATAGAAATCGTTCAGGAAGTAGTTGCGGATGACCTCTTTCGGCTGACCCTTGCCGCCCAGTGCGTTTGCAATAAAGCGCAGATTATCCTCCAGCGAGCTATCACCGTATACCACCCGCACAAACTCCACAAAACGGCCCACCATGTCATCTTCAAAGTATTCGTCGTCACAGATGGGAATAATACCGTCTGCATCCGGCTTATAGATATTGTATTTGCCATCATCCCATGTACCGCCTGCATACGCAAGACCATCATAGGTGGGAGAGTAGCGGCCAAACATACAGCCCACAGCGTAGGAGATAAAGGAGCGCACATCCCGGCCAAGGTCCGCTTTGCGCACGGTCACATCCTTATCTTCTACTTCCGGGGTCAATTCATCCTGCAAGCCGTAAATATCAATAAAAATGCGGTTCAGTTCTTCCTCGTTGGCTTTCAGCTTCTCAAAGCGTTCTTCACATTCGCCAGCCCAAATGTCATAGCACTCGGAGAGGTAGATATTGCCAACATCCATCATATTGGGGTATTTGGTAATGGCTTTGATAAAGGGGTGGCGGGTAAAGTCCCAAGAGGTTTCAAAGGAGTCCCAGTCTATTCTGCATAGATCAACAGAACTCTTGGATATTTCAGTTGTATCTGTATTTTCAATTTTATCCGGAAGCTGCAAAATATTTCCGACCAATGTATGAATCGTTGGATTCGTTATTTGATTCATCCATGAACAGACCACCGAATTTAAGAATCCAAGCATAGTGTAATCATACCGATAATCCTTACTAATTAACGTTGGTGAAACCGAACTAAATTTACTCTTTTCTGGCTTTATTCGATAACTTGATGCACCAGACGTAATGTCATTCCACGTTATGGCAGGAACATTCCAATACTTGCTTTGAAGTAATCCTCCATGTATTTCATAGTTTTCTCGTGCACTTTCAGACCAATCTACAACATCGATATTGTTTCCATACCATTTTCTGTACTCACCACCATTAGAATATCCCTGCCATCTATTGGTGTCCGAAATCTCCCACCATGCTCGAACATATTTCTCGTTATTGTGAGTCTTGTTTCGTCCGCCAGAGATGAAGCGCTCAGAGAATGGCTTGGCGCAAAATGCTTTCAATCCATCAGTACTTACCCAATACGCCACAGGACTTCCCGGAATTTTCGCAAAGTTATCTGTACTTACTTGAGCAAATCTATTTTCTGCGATTGGAAATGTTTTGGGAATATCATTTTCGATATCCTCATATTTAATATGATTATAAGTTCCCTTATAGTCACTGAGGTGTCCATTTCGGAACACGGTGACAGCCGTGCCAAATGCGATACCCATGACCATGTTTTCCATGTGCATCAAGTTGGTAATCGTTTTAGTTTGCAGAAGATTTACACGCATTTTTTCAAAGCTGGAAAGGAACATCCAGCTTTGCATAGTAACCATGCTGTTCATACCGTTTGGCTTGACCATCTGATTTCCATGTTCAATGAAAATAGCAAACAGATCGCTCTTGCTGTCGGGATAATTCTTCTTCACATACTCAGCCAACTTTGCGCCCATGCCGGAACTGCCCATATAGGGCGGATTGGTGACGACCACATCGTATTTTTGTGCCAGCGTCTGCGCTACCCGCACCAATGGGAGTAATTTTTTGCGAATACTCTCTCGATGGAACGAGGACTCGTCTGCCACCTCGTCAAACCGGGCATAGAGGGCATCCCAGTCCTGCGGGGGGATGGTAAGGATGGAGCCGTACTCCTTGGCATCGTAAAGCTGGGTGAGGATAGTGTGCATAGCATCTTTCAGTTCCGGCTTGCTGTTGCAGAAATACTCCACATCTGGCTTTTCGATGCGGTTGCTCTCCTCAATGGCATACACATGAGGCTGGGTGGTGTGGCTGAAAAAGCGGCGGTCGTACCGGCGGGCCTTCATCATCACCGCAAAATAGGCCAGCTGGGCGGCGCGGTCGTCAATATCCAGACCATAGAGGTTGTTCTGCAAAATGCTGGTCACGGCATCGCGGGGCGTGTAGCCGTAGTTCTCGTAGATCTGCATCAGTACATCGAATAGGTAAGCAAGGATATGACCGCTGCCGCAGCAGGGGTCGATGACCTTGATCTGTTCCGGGGTCAGGTCGGCATACTGTTTGCTGATCTCGGACAGTTGGGCCTGTACCTGCGGCTCCTGCTGGGCTTCCTCCAGATAATAGTGCCACTTGGTGTCCTCCGGGTCACGGTTTCCGGCAGTATAAGCAGCCTGTTCCTCCGGTGTGGGCAGCAGCTGTGTTTTGGTGTCCGGGTGACCCTCCACCCACAGGCGTCCAAGGCTGTTTTCCACCATGTACCGCACGATCCAGTCCGGGGTAAAAAGCTGGGTCGCCGCCGGGATGTTGTCCTTGCTGATCTTGACGTTTTTCTTGAGGGCAGCAAACACCTCGTCCTTTTTCTCGCTGTTGTAGTACTGATACAGCCAGCCAATAATCTGGACGGCATCCTGCCAGTTGTCCTCCGGGACCTGGGAGATCATCTGCTCAATGACGCTGCCCTCCCGGAGCAGGTTGTCCGGCAGAAGCAGTTCCGTGTAGTCCGCAATGGTCTGGAACATTCCGGGCAGAATGCTGTTCAGCGCGTTGCATTGCACGATGAGCAGGTATTTGTACAGTTCTTCGGTCTGCTCGGTCTCTTTCAGGGCGTAGACTTTGTCCTTATCCAGCTTATCCAATTCCAGATGCAGGGCTTCGGCCAGAATCTGGGGCTTGAACGCATTGTTTTCATCCGTAAACACGCGCACATGGCTGGGCAAATAGCCGTTGACCTCCATGAACCGCAGTGCCGAGAAGCGGTTGAACCATGTATACGCCACCTCTTCCATAACCTGCTGGTAGCCTTTTTCGTTGATCTGTGCAATCAGTGCCCTGCGCTGCTGCATCTCTTCTGCAGACAACACTTTGCCGTTGATGCTATCAGCACCGGCGTCCACCATTTCCGTTTCCGTAATGCCGTACTGTTGGGCTTTCTGCGCCACGCGGGAGAGCAGTTCTTTCCGTGCCCAGACCGCATATTTCTTGATGGCGTTTTTATCCATGATGGTTCTCCTTATTCCCATTCCGCTTTTGCTTCGTCACAATGCTTTGCGTAATCCAAAAGGCGATCATACGTTATAATTTCATACGATACTTGATAGCGTTTTCTATTGCTTTCTGCATCCAGTCCATTACGCCTTCCAAGGATTGCACGATAATCGTATTCAATCACAGTCATCGGGTCCCGAATTTCTGTCTCGGCCCATGTATGAACTGCCGCGTTACTGCAAAACGCCGGTTTCCCCTTTACCAGTTCTGCAAGCTGACTTCGGAATGCCGGTTCATTCATACCAATATAGCTTTTCCAGTCTTCTAATTGATTATAGGCTTCATTCATTCCTTGGCTGAACCGTCTTTTTTTATTATAAATTGTATCTGTTGGGCTCTGAAGCTCGATCAAAACGCACTTCCAGCACCCTGAACACGCACACAAAATGATAAAATCCGCACGATATTTTGTTCCAATCTGAAATTCAGGCTGAATCACCATGCAGTTCCAGTACAATCCACCGATTCCGCGCAATAATTCCCTATGACTTTTCAAATATGTATCTATGTCGTGTTCATTTCTTGCGTTGTCCAATACTGCCTTGAATTCTTCATATTGTCCCATTTTGATTCCTCAGTTCAGCTTGATTTCATCGCAGTTGTCCAGCAGATTGCGCAGCTGTTCCCGGATTTTCTCTACATAGGCATCAATATCCGCATCATCCCGCAGGGTCTTGGCAGGGAAGAGAATCTGGCGGCTATAAGATTTCACCTTTTTCTGCCTTGGTGCCGGAGTAACAACATCCTTCTTTTCTGCGGCCGGCTTTGGTGCTGGTGGCATCAGTGCAATCTCAATGCTGCTAACAGCATCATCCTTGTACTTGCTCAGCGGGATAATCATACCGTCCAGCAGTGCAATGCTCTTGCACTCGTTGATCTTCGTCTTGTACCCGTCAAAGTAGGTGTCAGATTTGCGGATAATGTCCATCGCCTTGGGATCGCCGTCGGCGGCGGTATGGGTCGCTTCCATGCACTGACGTACAGTTTCTAGGATCTCAGAGCGTTTTTCATCCAGCATCTGGTCATGGGCTGTACGCACCGTTTGCATCAACCCATTCAGCTCCGGAATGCGCTTGTAGTTGAACTTCTGCCCAAAAGATGGCATTGTGATGATAAGCCGAATCTTGTTCAGGGCATCGTATGCCGCTGCATCCTGCGCAATGCGGTCCAGATCCGCCTGCATCTCGTGTTCCAGCCGTGCAGCATCATCAAAGGTGCCGACCTGACTCTTGAAGAAGGTCTCTACATTGCCCATGGCATCCTTCTGATCAAAGAGGTCGTTCTCTTTCTTGAGCAGATAGTCGATCAGCGCGATGTTATCCTTCTTCTGGTTCAGCACTTCCTGCGTTGCAGCAATGGCGTTGCGTACCATTGTTTGATCTGGGTACTTGTGGGCATCATCGTACCGCTTGTTCAGTTCGTTATAATGCTCCAGCTGGTTTCCGAACGCTTCAGCAATAAACTTGACCAAACCATCTTCGTCCGTTGGAACATCCATGACATCGAAGTAATCCCGCAGAAGGTCCCGCACAGCCTTCATTTTGGTTGCCGATACCACCACGCGCTTGCTGATGGATGTTTTACCCACCTCACTCTTTTTGCGGAGCATGTCAGGTAATTTGGCGTTGTCCGGCTGGATGGTAGTGCCTGCATATTTGATGGTTACCTTCTGATTCACGATCAAACGCGCCACCACATAAGCAATGTCGATTTCCTTCCAGCCATAGGGTATACTGCTGAACTTGCTCTGTATATCCGCCATCGAGGTAGGCAAATGCTTCATTGCCTGCATTTCAAGATATTCTTCCACAGCTGCTTCCGCATCTCGGTTGGGGTCAGCTTCTGCAAAAACGACATCTGCACCAGAAAGCACCGCCATAATTTCGGCATCGGTATCTGCGTTTTTCCCAATCAGGTCCAACTTGCTGTAAACATGCGAGACCAGATACTCCATCGTCTGGTCAATTTTGGCCTTAGCATTGCCGCTCTTAATGTCCAGATGTTCACCATCGGCGTAAAATTGTGCGTTTTCAATAGCCTCTACCAGAGCTTTGCTGGCTTCAGCTTCATACTTGGTTGCTTCTTCCTGTTGGCCGCGGATAATATCCTGAGCACTCTTGGGCATCTGGCTGACATTCCGCTGTTTGACATATTTGCGGATCTTCATGGATGCTTCCAGTGATTCATAATACGGTGTATCGCCCAAAACCACAATGGCTTCACTGCCCTTGGAGCTGTTCATCAGGCGGAATTCCGTTTTTTCCGTTGCATCCGAAGCTGCTGTCAAAAAGCGCAGGCGCATGCCGCCTGTGGCGATGCCGTACATAGTGTTATCCACCATTTGGTCAAACGGGAAGTCGCACTTGCCATAGCGGAACTTTTTTGCATCATAGATCATACCAAAAATAATCTTTGCAATGTCCCCAACAATAGCACCCGTATCCACCTGTGTAAGGTTGATTTCTTTTTGGATGTCCTGTTCTTCATCCGTCAGGAAGTTGTAGGTGTCACCAGTACGGCCGATGTAGTTCTGTCCCATCAACCGGTCCAAGCTGCCGCGCAGCTTTTCGCGCATAGCAACCTTTTCCAGACGAATGTCGTCCGCCATCAAGATCACAAGGTTGTCCAAGTTGGCCGGAATATCCTCATTGACATACCGGATCAGATAGAGAAGTTTCAGAACATCCACGTCCATTGGCTCCAGACCATCGTGATTTTCTACAGCTTTGCTGCAGCGGTCAATCACGTTGCGAATAGAACTGTCCAGAAAAGAATGTACAGTATCATAGAAGCGGAACAGTGGCACCAATGCAAACTCGTTCTGTTTTTCCACTTTCTGGGCTGCTTCCTGGAAACCGCTCAGCATGGAACGCTCGCCGCCAGAGAAGTGCTTACCCGCATTGCCGTGTTTGCGGATCTCCACAAAAATTTTCTGCATGATAAGGAACTGGTACGGAACAAACGGAAAATCCTCTGCAAATTGTGCAGGGCCAGAGAATCCTTTGATGTCCGGCATTGCGTTGGTAAAGCTAAACAAGTTGCGCATCCCAGAGTTTTCTTGCTCATAGACTGCATCCAGCGTTTTTTCTGCTTCTGGAGTTTTTTTCAGAATGCGCTTCTGGATTACTTCGTCTACGGAAGAGGAAGAAAGGCTCAGACGAGTTTTGAAACGAGCCTGGATCCGAGAGAATTCATCTGCGCGTACCTTGATGATCTCATCAATAGCTTCCTGTCCGGTACAGACCACCCAGACTTTTCCTCTGCATTCACTGCCGATTTTTTCCACCAAAGACTGCAGATTCAGCAGCATATCCGTGTCCGTGCCAACATACTGACCCGCTTCGTCCACCATAAACAGAAGGCGGAAGTTTGCAGGTTTTGTGCTGACGTATGCATTGATGTCGTCTACAAGCTGTGAAACAGAGAGTTCCGTTGCGCTCTTATCGTTAAACCAGTTATTTGCATCTTCTTCACTGATGTCCAATGCTTCCGCCAATGCAGGTTTAATGACCTTTCCATTGAATGCAAACGCCTTGCGCACTTCTGCCCAGGGCTTGCCCTTCTTTTCTTCAACCAGACGGCAAAATTCATCCATCTTGCCCTGCTGCGTAATGTACTGCTCCAGCATAGCAACTTTAAGATTGCTGCCAAAGAATCCCAGATGATTATAGAACACCTTAGCAAAAACACGTAAAACGGCTGTTTTGTCCTTATTGATAGAGCCTTCATAATCGATATTAAACAGAATCGTCTCGGTTTCACCTTTGGTTGCACGATCCACCTGCATAAAGGTACCAGGGTCATCCTCAAATTTCTTGCGGAAGCGCTCCACAGTACGGATACCATTAACCTCTTTGTTTTCCAACAAGTATGACAACATTTTCAAGAAGTGAGATTTACCGCTGCCAAAAAAACCGGAGATCCAGACTCCTGTATCTGCCGTTGGTTCGTCAAATGCTTCTGCATAGGTATTGAAAAAGTCTGCAAAATGCCGCTTCAGTTCTCGTGTAATAACGTACTCGTTCAGTTCTTGTTCCAGGACCTTGTTCTCGTCCTCGTCAACCTTGACAACACCGTTAATTTTACGGTTGATGTCTTCTACAAACATATTCTGTATAACCAAAGCTCTATTTCCCCCTTCACACAACGTTAAATGCACGATAGTAATTGTTCGGCTTCAGACAGTTGAACAGCCGCAGCTGCTGGTCGTTAAATGTTCCCGGGTAAAACACAAGCACCGGCCTCTCTGCAAACAATGATGCCTCCAGTAACGTATGAATTCGCATAAATGGAAACGCTTCTCCAACGCCAGTCAAAACCAGTACTTCTCCCGGCTGGAACGGCTCGCTCTGAATTTTCTGTACAATTTCATCGACTCCAATTGTCGATTGAAGCTGTTCCAACAGATAATCATGGCCGTCCTCTTCTTCCATATCGGGGATTGCATCTAAAATATCCATGCCTTCACAAATCCCTAGGAAGATTTGATATAAATTACAGATCCGCAACTGACAGCCCAGTGTCATATCTGTAGATAGCTGTTCAATGAAATGTCGAACCGCCATTTCATCTCTCGGTTCATAGCAGAAGATACGAATATTCACTTCATTGCTAAGACCTTTTCCTTCTAGGAAATCTTGACTCTGAATCATCTGCCGAACGTTATCAAGGCGTTTTTGTATGTCACCCATTAAATTTTCCTCACTCAAAACGGTTAAATGCGGGCAATACCGCCTGATCCCCATTTGTACGAATCACATTTTCCAATTCCGGATAAAGCCAAACCGGGTTCAAATGGCCTGCTTTTATACTATCCAGATAATCATTTTCTCTTAAAATTCGGTTCAGAACCGATTTTAACTTTTTAACTGTAGATTCACTCCAACCCGCGATAGCTTCATTCTGTTCCTGTAGTCTTGTGAAAAAGCTTGTCAAATCAAGTTTTCCATAGCTGAAATCCTGGTTTCGATATTTTTCTCCAATAACTGTTACCATAAAATCCCAGACAAGTCTATTATCCTTCATAATCGCGTAAAGACAAATTTGTTTTGCCTCTTCCACGGAATGCTCTGCAATATTCCGAAGCAGTTGTTCACTATTCAAAAGATTTAGCCGCCGATAACACGCCCGAACCATACCAGCTGTCATGCGTTCAGTTGGATACTGGAAGAGATTATTGGCGGCAATTATTTGTATCATTGATGCAAGATCCTCTCCTTGCACCATTTGCTTCGCTACAATTCGCATTTCGTGGAATAAAAACTGTTCTCTTGTCAGAGAAGCTTTATATCCACTTTCTTGTGCTCTGTTTGTATTCTGCATTGCTTATGCAACTCCCATTTATAACTTTTGATACGCCCAATAGCGACCATCTCTCACTCTCTCTAGTTTACCTTCTTTTACAAAAGAAACTAGAATTCGATTTGCCGTTGCTGAAGAGACTTCCAGCAACTGTTGCACATCACTGTTATGAATAATCTTCTCTTTTTTCAAGTATTTTTCAAGAATATTCCATCGATTTTCTTTTCCACTTGTAGGCATCATGCTCTTTTCGAAGTTTTCTGGGATTACACTCAAAAGTGCTTCTTCAATCACACTTAGCATAAATTCAATAAATGCAGTTCCTTCACCTTGGGCATTGGATGTATTGATAGCCTCATAATACTCCTGCTGATGATCATGAACAATAGACTCCACCGGAAGCCATGCAAACAGCGGATTCCATCTGGAGAGCAGTAGCGTATGCCAAAGCCTTCCGATTCTTCCATTTCCATCTGCAAACGGATGGATTACTTCAAATTCATAGCGAAACACGCAACTTTTGATCAGCATCGGAAGCGGGCTGTCCTCTGTCCATTTGAGCAGTTCTTCCACCAGAGGAGGCACATACTGCGGTAGTGTTCCAAAATGAAGTACATTTCCATGACTGTCAACCACACCTACTGGCTTTGAGCGAAACACACCATCTTCTTGAACCAGCCCTCGCATCATCACATGATGAGCCAACAGTAAGTCTTCCACTGAGTATGGATTCAATTCATTCAAATGGTCGTAAATTTCATACGCATTCTTCACCTCCGCAATGTCTTTTGGCGGTGCAAGGACACGTTTTCCTGATAGTACAGCCGTTACCTGCTCCAAGGATAGTGTATTTTGTTCAATTGCAAGAGAGGAATAAATTGTTTTAATCCGATTCTGCCTACGCAGAACAGGGTCAGATGAAAGATGTTGTGTTGAGCTCACTTTTCCAACAAGTTCACAAATCTCCATTACATCTGTGAGAATTTTTTCTGTAATTGTAAATGGCGGTTTTTTATTCTGCATCTGTTTTTCCTCCCCTCCATTCTAATTAATTATATCATTTCATCGCTCATTCATCAATCACACTTTACACAAGTGATTGATGAATTTTTCAGCGATTATGCCACTTTTCCAAATTTCTTTTAGCTACCTTCATGCCGGTCTGGCATTTTTATCTCTAGCTTTCTCAAATTTCCATTTTTCACCCAGATATAATAATCATGATTCAAAGCCTCTGAGTCGAAAGACTCAGGGGCTTTTTCATGTCTGGAGGTGAGCATTTTGTTATTCCGCACCATCACTATCATTATTACCATCGTATTTTGAAGCGCAGCTGCGCAGAAAGGAGAAAGCATTATGAACTTTTGGTCCGAAATCGTCAAAGAGGTTGGCACCGTCCTGGTGGAAGTCCTCGTCCGCATCGCTGAAGAAATGGAAAACAACAATTGATCACAGTACACTGAAAAGGAGATTTTACTATGCCCGCAAATGTTGAAACGATGTTCTCTGTCCGTGAGACACCTTGGCACGGCCTTGGCCGTATCATTATGGATGCCCCTGCAAGCCGTGAAGCCTTGGAACTAGCCGGTCTGGACTGGCAGGTGGAAAGCCGCAATATCTATTCCGGCACGGGTGCTATGATCCCCGGCTATCGCGCAAATGTCCGCAGCACTGATGATGCTGTTCTGGGTGTGGTATCCGACCGCTACCGCATTGTGCAGAACGAAGAAGCATTTCAGTTCACGGATGACCTGCTGGGTGAAGGTGTTACTTACGAAACTGCCGGTTCTTTGCAGGGCGGCAAGAAAGTCTGGATGCTGGCAAGGCTTCCGAGGAAATATCTTATCGCTGGAGATCAGGTAGTACCATATCTTGTGATCTTCAACAGTCATGACGGAAGTTCTGGTGTGAAAGTGGCCATGACTCCAATCCGTGTGGTCTGCCAGAACACGCTGAACCTTGCGCTGAATACCGCAAAGCGCAGCTGGACTGCACGCCACACCGAAAATGTTCTGCTCCGCGTGCAGGATGCCCGTGAAACCCTGCAGCTAGCCAGCAACTATATGGTTGAACTCGGCAACCGTGGCGATGAGCTGGCTCGCATCGATTTATCCGATCACAAGGTGCAGGAGTTCATCAATGAGTTTTTCCCGATTTCTGAGGACCTGTCCGATTGCCAGCGGAAGAATAACCTGCGCTTGCAGGAAGACCTGAAGGCTCGCTATTATAACGCACCGGATCTGGAATGGGTCGGCAAAAACGGTTGGCGCTTTATCAACGCAGTCTCCGATTTTGCTACCCACGCAGATCCTCTCCGCAAGACCAAGAATTACAAAGAAAATCTGTTCCTGCATACTGCAGAGGGTAACCCGATGATCGACAAAGCCTACAAGATGGTGCTGGCTGCAGCATAAAGGAGCAACACATGAATGATGTAAATAACCGCATTTTCAGGGAATTCACGGAATTTTTTGACAACGTTGAGAAGAGTGCTTCTGAAATCAGCGTTACCATGGCTTATGAGATCACGATGAAAAGTACCATCAGCACCGCCATTATTGTTTTGGAATCCGAGGGCAGACTGGAGGAGCGCTACTGGAACCATCTCAGGGTGCAAAATAATATTCTGGATTTTCTTTATGACCTGTGGGTTGGCTCTTGTCATTCATTGGCCAGTGAATTTTCCACGATTATGAAAGACTTGGTGGAATACGACTTCATCATTACCGAATCAATTATGAGAGAAAGGATGCAAAGTGCATGAAAAGATTGATTTCAACTTTGAACCTGTCCAAAGAAGATTGGCTCCGTTACCGCAAATGCGGTATTACTGGCACGGATGCCGGGGCTATTCTTGGTCTAAATCCCTACCGCTCGGCATTTCAGGTGTACCACGATAAAATCAGTGATACCTTTGAGAATATCGACAATGAGGCTATGCGTCAGGGACGCGATCTGGAAGATTATGTCGCGCAGCGCTTCACCGGGGCCACCGGTCTGAAGGTACGCCGTGCAAATGCCATTTACCAGAGCGAGGAACATCCGCTGCTTCTGGCGGACTTTGACCGTTTGATTGTCGGACAGAAGGCCGGGCTGGAGTGCAAGACAGTCTCGCCGTTTTCTGCGGACAAATGGGCTGATGGCAAAATTCCTGCACATTACATGGCTCAGGTCAATCACTATCTGGCCGTCAGCGGTTTTGACTGCTGGTACATTGCTGCTCTGATTTTCGGGAAAGAACTGGTGATTCACAAGATCACAACCGACAAAGAAGTTCTGAACAACCTCATTGCCAAGGAAGAGCACTTCTGGAAATACAACGTAATGCCCGAAATTCCGCCTGTACCTACCGGAAGCGAGGGGGATACACAGCAGATCAATCAGCTGTACTCTGCAGATGATCGAAACAAAACTGCCGATCTAAATCCCATCCGTAATCTGTTGGACAAGCGACAGGAGCTTTCCACCCAAATCGAGCAGATGGAACAGGAGAAAACGGCCATTGAGCAGCAGGTCAAGCTGCAAATGCAGGATGCCGCCTATGGCACAGCACCGGGCTACAAGGTGTCCTGGGTATTCTCCGAAAGTAAACGGGTAGACTCCCAGCGTTTGAAGAAAGAACAGCCCGATATTTTCAATCGGTACAGCAAGAATGTAAGCAGCCGCAGGTTTACCATTATCCATGCAGCATAATTTTTGTACGCCTATAGGCACACAAAATTCGCGTTTCAGCTATTTTTGTTTAATAGAAAAGCACAATACTGTTTACACAACAATAATTGTATGCTAAGATAAGAATATGAGGTGATGCATGATGGTTCTGCGCAAAAGTTATTTGGATAAGATCATTCCTTTTATCGATCAGGATCTGATCAAAGTTCTGGTTGGAATCCGGCGCTGTGGAAAAACAGTCCTTCTCGGTCAGATCAAGGACGTGCTCCTCCAGTGCAACATTCCCGCACAGAACATTATTCAGGTCAATTTTGAGTCCATGCGCTTCCGTAACACCCGTACTGCAGAAACGCTTTACGACTACATCGCAGAAAAAGCGGAAGGCTGCACCGGCAAAATCTATATTCTTCTGGATGAGATTCAGGAGGTGGAGCGCTGGCAGATTGCAATCAATTCTCTTCGTGTCGATTTCGATTGTGATATTTACCTGACCGGCTCCAATTCCAAGCTGCTTTCCGGCGAATTGGCAACCTATCTTTCCGGACGATACATCCAGATTCAGGTTTTCCCCTTTTCGCTGGCCGAAGCAAAACAGCAATGCATTGAAAACGGAACCTATACTTCGGATGAAAAGCTCTTCGCAGACTATTTGAAGTACGGCGGTTTTCCGCAGCGTTTCTTCCTCCCTGACGATCATTCAATCACCACCTATCTAGACGATCTTTACGAGGCTATCATTGTCCGTGACATCATGCTGCGCCACAATATTCGCGAACAGACCGCATTACGTAATGTCCTTGCATTCCTGCTGGATAATATCGGCAATCCGTTTTCTGCCCGTAATATCAGTGGACGCATGGTTTCGGAAGGAATCAAGACAACCACTGCTACCGTACTGAACTACGTTGATTATTTCAAGGAAGCCTTTATCCTTCTGAATGCAAGCCGCTATGATATCAAAGGAAAAGCGCTCCTGTCCAGCACAGAAAAGTACTATGCAGTCGATCTTGGCCTGCGGAACGTTATCAAGAAAAGCGAAAAGCTTGACAGCAACAAGCTGTATGAGAACATCGTATATCTGGAAATGCGGAGCCGTGGCTATGAAGTTCAGGTCGGCAAGCTGGACGACACCGAAATTGATTTTATCTGCTACCGTGGAGATGAAAAGCTCTATATTCAGGTTGCTTACCTGATCACTCCCGCCGATGAAGAACGGGAGTTCGGTAATCTTGAGCGACTGCACGACAACTATCCTAAGTATGTTATCAGTGGTGATTTGGCGAATTTAAGCCGAAACGGAATCATTCATCGAAACATCATTGATTTTCTGCTCAATCCGTAATTTTCACATCATGGGGCACAACAGTTGACGCTGTTGTGCCCTTTTTTCTTTATCAGAATTGGAGGCATTCTTATGGAAAATCCATTCGTAAAATTATTTGCTATCGACTTCAAAGATCATCTGGAAGTCAAAAAGTCCGGCAACACGGAACTGAAATATGTAAGCTGGGCGTATGCCTGGGCAGAGGTGAAGAAGCTGTACCCTGCTGCCAGCTATGAGGTCAAGAAATTCAACGGTCTGCCCTATGTTTATGACCCCATCACCGGCTTCATGGTGTACACCTCAGTCACGATTGAGGGCGTTTCGCACGAAATGTGGCTTCCGGTTTTGGACAGTTCCAACAAAGCCATGAAAGCCGTGCCTTATACCTACACCACCCCGAAATGGGACTATAATCCGCAGACCCGCCGCCGTGAAAAGATCGGCATGGAAGAACGTACCGTAGAAGCAGCCTCCATGTTCGATGTGAATAAGGCTATCATGCGGTGCTTGGTGAAGAACCTTGCTATGTTCGGCCTTGGCCTCTATGTCTATGCCGGAGAAGATTTGCCGGAAGATGCCGCCCCGCAGCCGGAGGCTGAACCTCAAAAGCAGCCGAAACCGAGATCTGCTGCCCCGAAGCAGGAACAGCCGCCTGTGCCCTGCATCTGTGCCCGGTGCAACCAGCCTATCAAGAGGGTCAAGCTGAAGGACGGTTCTATCATGCAGGCGGCAGAGTTTGCAGCCACCCATGAGGGAATGTGCGCTGACTGCTATAAAGCCACCAGATTGAACGTAGCATAATAAAACTGCTCTATTTCGATGTCACTTGATTCTTGTATGATTCTATATTTCATGGTACACTTGTTCTGAAAGCTCTCCTCTGTGAGCGGAAAGGAGCATTGCATGAAAGATTTGCAGTTTCCTGTCGGAATCTCGAATTTTGAGAAGATTCGAGAAGGCGGGTATTATTATATCGACAAGACCAATCTGATTTCTGAACTTCTTAGCGGAGGTATCGCTGAAGTAACATTGATCACTCGTCCTCGCCGTTTCGGAAAATCACTTGGTATGAGCACTCTCGCAAATTTTCTGGACATCCGCAAAGACAGCAAGCAACTGTTTGAGGGATTGGCGATCTCCAAAAATACGACACTTTGCAAAAAGTGGATGAATCAGTGTCCTGTGGTCTTTTTCTCTTTCAAGGACACGGACGGTCTGACCTTTGAAAGTGCCTATGGAATGCTGTGTATGAAACTGGCATTTGCATTTCAGGATTATCAGTTTCTTTTGGATGACGATGCTATTTCCGACGATGACAAAGGCATCTTTAAGCGGATTCTGGGACGCACTGCATCTATGGATGAAACCAAAAGCTGCTTTTTGCTGTTGACCCGGATGCTGGAAATCCACTTCAAAAAATCGGCGGTCGTCATTCTGGATGAGTATGATGTTCCCATTGCAAAAGCCAGCAGCAACGGATATTATTCGCAGATGCTGGACGTGATGCGGGCTATGATGAGCACCACGCTCAAAGACAATACTTCGCTTGACTTTGCTGTTATTACCGGCTGCCTGAAAATTGCCAAAGAAAGCATCTTTACCGGGACGAACAATTTTGTTTCGGATACGATTCTTTCTCCCCGGTTGAGCGAATCCTTTGGGTTTACACAGGCAGATGTAGATCAAATGCTGAAAGATGCTGATCTTGAATCGCAGTCTGCTGAAATCAAGGCATGGTACGACGGTTATCATTTTGGCGATGCAGACATTTATTGTCCGTGGGACGTAATCAGTTATCTGCGGGATTTCCAGTATGGTGTAGCACAGAAGCCGAAAAGCTATTGGAAAAACACCAGTGATAACGCCATCATCCGTTCTTTCATCGACTATGCAGGCGACAATATCACCACAAAGCTTGAAACTCTGATGGCTGGCGGCTCTATTGTTCAGCATATTGAAGAAAACCTGACCTACGATTATCTGCACTCCTCTGAGGAAAATCTTTGGAGTGTGCTGTATCTGACAGGCTATCTAACCAAGGTACGGGATAAGGATCCGACGGATTCGCTGCCGGATGGCTGCTCTGCGTTGATGATTCCCAATGCAGAGATTCGGGAAATTTTTGAAACCACTGTAAGCAAATGGTTTGATGACAGTGCAAAGGCATGGAACCGCAGCCCGTTGTTTGATGCAGTCTGGAGCGGAAACAGCGAAGCTCTGACAAAAGAAATGACCAAGCTGCTGCGCATGACCATCAGCTACCATGACTATCGGGAGGATTTTTACCACGCTTTCCTTGCAGGCATCTTTACTGGTGCTGGCTATGTGGTAGAATCCAACAAAGAGCATGGCGAGGGGCGCAGCGATGTTATTGTAAAGGATATCCGCAATGGCCGTGTGGCAATTTTTGAAGCCAAGTATGCAAAAACTCTGGATGCTCTGCCGGATGCCTGTGATACTGCCATTCAGCAGATCAATGACCGGATGTACGCAGCAGACTTCCGGGATGACTATGATGACATCCTCTGCTATGGCATCGCATTCTTCAAAAAGCGTTGCATGGTAAGGAAAAAATAATTATCTACTGGGGAGTATCTTCGGATGCTCCCCTTCACTTTTTACAGGACAATCCATTTGGATTGTCCTGTTTTTATTTGGAGGTACACAATGAAAGAAGAAAAGATCAAAGTCCTTGCGCTCCTGCCAATGGAGCTGCCAAAGGAGATTGATTTGGACAACACCCTTGAAGCCATGCAGAAATTTGTAGGCGGGCTGATCGAATGCATCACATTGAGTGACACCGGTTCAGAGGTCACACTGGTCTGCAATGATGAAGGCAAGCTGCTTGGCCTGCCGCTCAATCGTCCGCTGTGGGATGGAGCCGATGTTCTTGCCGGGCCGGGATTTCTGGCCGGATGTGACAACGAAGGGAATCTGACTTCCCTGCCGCAGAGTACAATGGATTTCTACAAAGAGAAATTCAGAGCTTTTATCATTGAAATCTAAGGAGGACAGATTATGACCTTTAATGCAATGACCGAACACTACGAAGAGATCACGGTTTGCGGAAAGCCTGCGCTGTTCACCAGCATCCGCATCAAGAGAGATACCATTCCGGATGGTCTGTACGCCTACGATGTTCGGCATGATGACGAGTGCCGGGGCATCCCTTGTGAGATCGCGCCCTTTGTGATGGTCAACCACTGGGGCACCATCATCCTTGCGGAACCGCTGGAACTGCCGGATGATGGGCGGCGATATATTGACGAAGATACCGACTGGAACTACGCTCCATTGGATGGCGAGGACACCGCCAATCACAAACCGTGCACTACCATTTCTGATTTTATGACTGCCTATGCCCACTAAAACTGTATTAAAAATACCGTATATTCTGTTTTGTATTAAAATCGGCCGTTTTCAGGCTCTTTCAAGGTGCAAAACACAGTCTTAAAAATGTCGCTCGTTATCTTTGAGCCAGAAAGGAGCACAATGAACATCTATGGCTATTGCCGCATCTCTACGGCAAAGCAGAGCATTGACCGTCAGATACCTTGTATCGTTAGTAGTAGCAATCACAAAAAGATCTGTGTCCTTTGCATCATCAATACAGGCTTGCAGACAAGCCCATTCCGGAGCATAGGGAGAGGTGGATTCTACATAGAGGTTCAAATCTTCTAAGAGCAGTATACTAGGTGCGTCCTCCTTCGCCATAGCAAATACAGCCCTTAATTCATCCAGAAAACTGTTTTCCTGACTGGTTTTACGAAAAACAAAGGGCTTTCGTTCAGATTCCTCCATCAGGATAGATGCCAGCAGACTTTTTCCAAGACCAGGATCAGATTCCATCAGCAGCCCTCTTGGAATAGAAATGCCCTTTCTTTTATAAACCTCCGGTCTTTTTAGAATATCCAGAATCTGACGCAGAATCTCTTTCGTAGATTCGTAACCGATAACTTTTTCATCAAACTTATCCATTGTATTCTCCCTTCTTATTTGCGTTTTGATTTTCTGTTCTGAATCATTTGACCTTTTGCTGTCCGAGGAATGCTTCCGTATCGAACGATATCATCGCCATACAATGCAGCTTCTCTTGACTGCCTCATTTGGATATTATTTTGAAGCAGTTCGTCAAACTCAGATTTCCATTGATTTGTTACCGTTACAAGCATATTCCACTCAGATTTCCATTGAATATGAAACATATTCTGTGTTTGAAACGATACTGCACAAACTGCAAAATGAATATGTACATTAAATCTATCCGCATGAATTCCATAGGCTGTAATATAACCGTTCTTCGCATAGATACTTGCTATTCTTTCTGCTAGAGATACTACATCCTGTGGCAAAATACAATCTGTTGCTGCGAAGGAAACAATGCGGTGTTTTGCAAACTGCGGAATACCTTTATGTCTTCTCCTGACTTCAAAAAGCATCAGGTTATAAACTGAACTCGGATCACACAAATATTCATTGGGAATCATCGCTGGCTGACAACCTGCCAAGGTATTTGTTATAGTATTCGCTCTTTGACTATCTTCTGCTGTTTTATCTAATCTAAGAATATAATGTAGTAACCGTTTTAAATCTTCCAAAGTTTCATACTTCTCATTTTTGAGTTCGATATAACACATATCTATGAACCTCCTCTTTTATCCCTTCCAGATCTTTTTCGCTTGCATAATATCCAATATTAGATATAATTTCATCAACAAGGTCTGCATCTATTTCAGTAAAGTAGATTGCGCTCTTAAATACTTCTGTTGCATTTTTACCAGTTTCATTCATTCTCTGTTGTAAATGAACTTTATCTTCATCTGTCAATCGTATACTAAAGATATTTCCCATTATAATCACCTTCTTTCTATAGAACTCATAAAGATAAATTAATCTCATTGAAAATATAGATGAGAATTTATAGAATAAAATATTATTTATGACGGCATCCGCCTCCCCCTCCTAGCAAGAATAGCCAAATGTATATACACTATACATTCGACCATTCTTGTGCGACTGTTTGTACTACAACTATTCCATTCAGCCGCTTTATCCTAATGTTAGTGTCATTAATAAAGATTAACTTTCACCTTCCTTCTGTTCTATACATTATTTAGCATTAACATTGGATTACCCGTATGTACATCACTCCATCAAGCACTACTTTCAGGCAATAGAAAACCCACATGGAACATCATCCATGTGGGCTTTTTCATGTTACCACCCAACTGATTTCAAGTGGGATTCCTGTATAATATATTCCTGTACCGCTCTCTTGGGGATCTTCCAAGATCGGCCGATCCTCATGGCCTTTATCTTTCCAGACTTCAAAAGCTTATAGGTAGTGTTCATACCGCATCCCAGCATATCAGCGACTTCTTCTGGAGTGATCAGAGTGTCATAGCAATCAAACATAACGGCAAATCCTCCTTTGGTGGGTTACTATGATGTTGCCGAAGGTCAAATCATACCAGATACAGAGAAAGGGCGACCACTTGCGTGATCGCCCATTTAGTTATCTCCTATTTACTTTCAACAGAAGCATTTTCGACAATTGGAAAAAATTTTGCTCTGAAATTCCGCCTTCGCCCGAAATTTTAGCGCACTTTGAGTTTATTTTTTTTTAGAGTGTCGAAGTCATCTTATATCGCTGATACCCATGCTGATATCCATTGTTAATTCATCCGGTTTCTGCGTTTCCCGTTCCGGTATTACACTGTATATCCATGTTGGTGAAATCGCGTTGAGGACTCCACCGATTGCCCATATCTTACATTTGTTTTGTTTACTTGGTGCCTCCAACAATTTCAAGTGTTTTAATTGTGGCATTTCCTGCCTTCTGTTGTCTATATATTTTTTCAATATATCATATGCTTTTAAGGAATCCTTTCCCGCGACAACGTAGATTCTTTGTGTCACACTTTTTAAAAATTCGACATATGCTCTTCGAGAAAAATCATTTTCATCAAAAATCACCCCATCCGTACCGAAAACTACTGGAGTAGTGCATTTTAACCGTAAATTTCTCAGGTGCCTAAGAGCATCCTCTTCTAGTACATCTAATATATTCACATCCATTGTACGGGAGATTTTCTTCAAACCCATCAAATAATTTTCAAATTCTGTAATAGCTCTACTATGATAAATCATTTCCTTTGCAAACTCATTCATCATATATTCGCTATAGCTCTCGCTCTCATAAGCCTTATTTCCAATTTTAACCAGTTCATAACAAAAAGCATCGTATGCTTTTACCAAAGCACTCTTTCGAGCTCTTTGATTTTGACCTTCATTACTATCATCCAACCATTCCCATCCTATTACCGACCCTCTACCTCTCATATGCTCAATGAATAATCGTCGCACCTCCACCATTTTATAGTCGATAGTTTCGGTTTGTTCGCTCTCTGCAATATCCCATATAATCTCTCTCACTACCGGTGCCAAAAAATCCTTTATTTTTTCTTGTGAAAAAAAGATGTATGTAGATGGAACTTTCAACGAAAAGTTGTTCGTGTACAAGAAGTCTTCTAGTTGCTCTATATATGCATCTTTTCCAAAAAGCTCTTCTTTAATTTTTTCTTCCCATCGATCGTTTCTATTATAAATTTTCTTACAATTTTCATTGAATGCTTTTATTTCGTATTTCAACCCCTCATTATTTTCTACAACTTCGTTTAGTATTGGATTGCACACTATTTTTTCGAATGATATATCTCGTGCTGATAAATACTTAAACGTCAGTAATGCACATATCAATGCATTACTAGTAAAAAAAGATTTAGCACCATTCTGATTGATGTTAAAGTTTTCCCATGGTCTATATAGCCTGAATGTTGCTCGAAGAATCGCATCTATCGCTCCATCGTAATCATCTGTACAGCACGGAGCAACTATGACTGCATCTCTTTTCAGATCTTCTTCTATAGAGTAAAGTACCAGTTGCTCTAGCCCTCCCTGATATTGCATATCCTTTCTCCTTCTTACATCACAGTATTTTTTCTATCTTCATTTCGATCACAAGATCGATTTTTTGTGACCGATTTTTTGCCGCAAAAATTTTTGTTTTCGTTTAAAATCTAAGCCACAGTAGCGGGCAACGTTCACCGATGCCTTTCTACTGTACCGCACCTTGATAATTTCATAGTGGGTAGCATACGCCAATGGAACGGTCAGACTGCCCACAAGAAAACATATTCACAAAAGGAGGTTTTTACCATGAGTAGCAAATTCATAGTCTCAAATCGAGTTCACGATCCACCCAGAGATTTTACTTCTGTACCTGCCTGTACCTATATCGACAGCAGTGGTCAGGAGTTCATTGACATGGAAACGCATCAAATGGATATAGATGCCAGAGATGCGGCCTACCGACAAGAAGTACACAATCGACTAGTTCGGCAACAGAGTGATCCTGCCCAAAAAGCTGAACTAAAAGCGCTCTTGGCCGAGTTTAATCACTTCGATAATTTTGGATTCGATGTAGATATTTACAAACGCCCTTGGATCATTAAGAAGCGGATTCCAAACGATCCTCGACCGATTCGGCGGTCATTCACATCTTGCTATGATTTCAAGGCTATTGTTGTAAGGAAAATTGAGCGTGACAAAACAACCGAATGGATTTATGTATCGTTCCGTATTCCCAACAAACCGTCCGGAGCATTCTGGCTGGAGAAAGGCGATTTTAGTCCGAAGACGTTGCTGAAGAAGTTCATGGCTGCGGGTGGCCAGATCCATTATACCGAGGACAGTAAACGGTGGGCAGATTTGTTGGCGGCTTTCATCGGTGCAATTTTAGACACTGAACACCCATACTTGCTGCCTCCTGTTGGATGGTATCAACTAGAGGATGGTCGCTGGCTCTATACGCCGCAGATGAAGGACACCTTGGCCACCCCGTTGTTGGCCACCACTGACTTGGAAAAGTTGCCCTTGGCTTTGGTCAGGATTTTAGGGATTATCAAAACTAGAATCTCTGATAAATTTGAGGGCATTCATCGTTTCTTTGCTCTTTTAGACAATGATGTTTCTACTTCAACAAGAATGACGGTTGACGACATACCAAAGCACTTCAATCAAATGCTCGATCAGCACGGCCCGGATGTCTTATTATCAGTCTACGGTGACAATCCAGGAATTGCCGCTACCGTTGGCAACTACCGTTCAGCGACAAATTTTGCCACTCTGCTTACAAGGACTATGACAGAGCCTCGTTTTCCGCTATGCCTTATCGTATCTACGAACGGCATTACTGAGTTGCAGCAGAAGCACTGTCTGTTCTTGCCTCACGAGGAAAGCCATACAGCCGCGCTGCCTCTGGCCGAAATCTTTAGCAAGCTGTGTGCCCTTGTTGAGCACAACCCAGATGCCTTCGAGCGCATCGTTGAGCGGTCTTACATAACCGCTTTAGGTTCCTTGGATGAAGAGTGCGCCTTTCGGAATGAAATCGCACTTCTAAACGTTTCATCCGTTGTTCTTTGCTGGGCATTAAAGCTCCTTAAACAACCGGATTTAGCACAAACAGCACACGAGGTCTGTCAGGCATACATAAATAATTGTTTATCCGAGTGGGACAGCTCTCTGGATTGCAACGCCAAAGAGATTTTACGCAGGGTCCTCTATTCCGCACAAGAAGCCGGGGACATTCGTCTTCTCCGCTATGGAGAGGTCGATTCTAGCTATGATCCTGACCGGGATATCGTACAAAAAGGAGGTGACTTTCTGTTGAAAGGTTCCTTACTAAAATATCTGATTTGCGAATATGCACAGGGTTATAGTGCATCTGCCATTATTTCGCATTTGCAAAGTGAGCATTTGCTCTCTGAGTTCAGCATCGCCAAAAAGATTCGTATTGACAACGGAACCTATGTAGATGCTCGACTTCTGACCTTGAAGCGCAGTTGCTTGACCGAATATGAAGATTCTGATTAAAACAGGAGGGACGGAACCATGAAGTTGAAAATAGGCTCTACCTATCAAAAAGCCGTTACAATCGTTGAAAAACTCAAGGAGGGGAACGCTTCCATTTTTATCTGTGGAAAAAGCGGCGTAGGAAAGTCTACTCTTTCCTACAATATTACAAGGGGGCTGCTGGAGTCAGGTGTTCGGATCGTAGCCATAGATCATCGGCACGCTGTGTCCCTTCCAGTAGAACTAGAACCGTATGTACATCGTCAGGACGTGTCTCAAGAGCCACTCAAGCTGCATTTGTTCGGGGCATCAGATAATCCAGCGGATGCGGCTGCATCTTTCGTTGATACGGTTGCATCCGTTATCAGGCTATCAGATGGGCAAAAGCCGTTACTGATATCCCTACTAGAAAAGGCTCTCCGTGATTCACCTGCCCCGAATGAAGCATTGGAACGATTACACCTAGAAATCCAGAATTCCCGGTCACTCGCTGCACCCGGTTTGGAAAAAGCCTTGAGTCCTTTATGGGGACAGAAGTTTTTCGAGAATGGCGATTTCGAGATTTCCCCCGGCATCACCTTGCTGGAATTAGGTTCGTTTCCGTCATCCACGCAACACATCGTTGAAGAGGTGGTTTTTGCAGCACTGTTACGAGAAGCCACTCACGAGGATTTTCCACCCACTTTCCTGTACTTGGATGAATTGAGTAACTTCCCATTGCACCAAACAAGTGCACTGGGAAAAATTCTCAACGAGGGTCGCAAATACGGATTGTACTGCTTGCTGGTTGCCCAGAGCATTCGTGTGTTCAAGTCTGAGCAACGGATTTTGCTTCAGCAATGCAAATATATAATGTATTTCCAGCCAGCGGATGAAGAGGTTCGTATGTGCGCCCGTTTAATTAGTTCGTCAGGTGGAACCAAGTTGACTTCCATACTAAAGAGTCTTCAGGTTGGTGAGTTCATGGTCTCCGGCCCAGTTTATGTAGGTGATTCTGATACGCCGACTACCAAGCCACTGGTCGTCCATAGTAAGTCACCAGAGGATGTCGTTCCTGCCAATGGCCCGCTGGCGATTCCGGTACCTTCCGATACAGAACCGATCCTGCCCCCAGCGCAGATTGACCTTCTTCTGCCGTTGGACGCTCTTGATGACTGTGACGATGAAGAAGCCGCTCCCAGCAAACCGGAAACCGTAACGGAGAACGCCTGTCCTCTGCTGCCGGATTCGCCTTCGGAGCCTTCCATTGAACCGCTGCATCTTCGTGATGAATCTTCTGCTCCACAAGAACAAAGTCAGTCACCGCAAATGCAGCTGCTTCGATCTGCCGTTTTTACATCCGTTCCTATGAACTCATATTATGGTAATTATAACTGTTCTTGGCCACCAGCACAAGTGCACCCGGCAACCTTTTCTTACCCGAACATGGATTTCAGTTCACTGATTCAACAGGATGATGCGCAGATTTCCTTTCAAGCGCTTATCACACCATAAGGCAAAATGTACGCTAATTCAAGCAGATATGCTTATCATGAAGCAATCCGCTTCGCATTCAATTTTAATTTCAGGAGGAAAACACTATGGGCGCTCCAATTTACTTTACAACGCCTCCATGTTGCCACTCCGGCGATTGTGGATACATCGATTGTAGTGCTATCACGCTGCGTGACCAGAGTCAATTTTTTAACTGCGGCTATGTCGTTCCCCCTTTAAACGCCCAATATGAGGAAGTACAACCCGATTTGCATTCTTTGGAGCGTTATGACTTCTCAAAAATGCCAGATCTTCCCTGGTACCCTTAATCGCCCTTTAAGAGTCCTATATCTCAAAAAGATATGCTTATTATGAAAAGCCACCTGTGCTTTCCATCAGTTTACGAAAGGAGAGAAAAATTATGGTTAATAAGCCGCAGGATTTTCTTACACTAACAGGTGCCGCACGTCGTGCACGGAGCGAAGGTTATGATATAACATACCACAGTCTCCGCAACCTCGTAGCCGCCGGTTACATAAGCCACGTACCGAACGGATCACGTATCTACATCTTTTACCCAAATTTGGTAAATTTCATCCAGAATGGTCTCACAGCTGAACAGAGCCTGGAGTACCAGCTCTCCCGCGCCCGTAACTAATTCGACCATCCGCCCTCGGCATCCTCCAAATGCCGGGGGCATTTTTGAAGCAAGTTCAAAGCAATAGGAGGTTCAATTCTATGTTCTGTGAAAATTGCGGTCATCAAATCTCAGATACCGCTAAATTCTGCTCTGCCTGCGGTCATCCCGTTGGCACAGCGCCATCCCCCGGTGCAGTAGCTCCACCTGCCGTTCCAGCCAAACGAGAATCGCCCCGGCTGAAAGCCTCGTCTGGCAATGGCAGCATCACACGAATGTCCGGAACACGCCGGAAGCCATGGCTGCTCCGAATGCCAATCCCTGATCCTCACACCGGAATTACAGTCATGAAGGCTGTTGGCACCTACGTCACCCGTGAAGAAGCAGAAGCTGTCCGCGCAGAGATGATGAAGCGTCCGGCCACACCCTATCAGGACTCTACCCTGCAGGACTGCTTCCGGATGTTCAAAGAGTCCCGTGAATATAAGGGCCGGTCCGATAAGGCTCGCGAGCTCTATGACATTGCGTGGAAATATCTCCGTCCGCTGTGGCACTTCAAAATTGCCGCCCTCTATGCGCAGGACTTTCAAAACATCTTAGACAAGATGGCCGATAACGGCCTGTCTCAAAGTATGTTGGAAAAAGAGCGTACTCTTATCAGTAAGCTGTATCGCACAGCCATTGGCTGGCGTGTCGTGGATGCCAACCTTGCATCTGTCCTGAAAGTCGAAGGGCGCAAATCTCCGGAACGCGAGATTTTCACGGACGAACAGGTGACGCTGATCCTGAGCCAAAAGAACACGCCCACCGGGCAGATGGTAATTGCTCTTCTGGCCTGCGGAGTGCGTATCTATGAGCTGCTGCACTTCAAACACGAAGATTTTCACCGCACGGAATCCGGTGCTTATCTGATCGGCGGCTGCAAGACCGAAGCCGGACGCAACCGCATCATTCCCATTCTCGACTTTGGCATCCCGGTTTTTGAACATGCGTATGCCACCTCTGTGGAAAACGGTCCGCTCTTTCCCAATGGAAAAGGCGGTTTCTGGAATGAGAAAAACTGGCGTAATCGCAAATTCTATCCTTTCTTGGAGGAAATCGGCATCCAGCCGAATCCTTACGACGAAAATGGTAAGCGCAAACCGGAGTTTGCCGGGAAGCTTGCCACCTATACGCCCTACACCACCCGCCATACCTACGCCAGCCTTTGTGACCGCGCAGGCGTCAACAAGGATATCCTGAAACGCGCTGTCGGGCACACGCCCAAATCCAAAACGCTGGATGAAGTCTATCTCCATCCGAAAGCGACCCAGATGATCGAAGCATTTGATAAGGCCAATCAGCTGGTCAATGATGAAGTTCTGACCACAACGAAGGCATAACAACTTCAAAGAGAAAAGCTGCCGATCCGTGAGAATTTTTCTCTCATGGATGGCAGCTTTCTTTTTTTGTTTGCACAATCTGTGTCAGGTCTCATCGCTTCATTCTTATTTAAAATTCAGCGGTGGAACTTTCTCCATCAGATCCTCTACGTTGCAATTCAGCGCACGCGCAAGGCGAAGCAGCGTTTCTGCTTGTGCTTTGTTGATGTCCTTCTGTCGCTGTTCGTACTGCTGGATGGTACGCACAGGCACATCAGCCTGTACTGCCAGTTCCGATTGGCTCAATCCGGCCAATGTGCGCATGGCTTTCAGGTTTGTTTCCGGCTTTGCCGCACGGTACAACTCGTTCATCTTGTCTGCAAACTGCCGTACATCCATCTCGTGGTAGGGCGTATACAGCAGCCGCACTTTCGTGATAGACACTGCCTGTTCAATCTCCGCAAAGCGCAGACTGGTCAGCCACTGGTAATAGGCAAGAGCCCAGCCTGTCCAGTATTCCGGGCTGCGGTCGTAGGCATACGAGGGTTTCTGCATGGGCACGGCTTCGCCCGCCTGCTCCAGTACAGCGCGGGCAAGTTCTACACCGGACAAGCCCACCAACACAGAACAATCCCCCTGCTCGAACCGGGCAGACAGTTCACTGGTCACAAACCACTGCCATGCCGTCTCCAACGGATAATGCAGATCGTTGACAAGATAATCCAACATCCGGGCAAGATTTTTCTGTGCAGCAGAAAGATAGCTTTTATCGTAAGCGTGGATCATTGGGCTTCATCTCCTCGTCGAGAATCGTGGTAATATAAAGGTCTCCCCTCTGACGGCGGTTGCGCTCCACGTCAAAATATTGGCGGCGGGCTGTCTGGTCACGGAAGGCCTTTTTCTTATACCATTCTTTAGAGTCTGCGGTCTCATAGCCGAGAAATTCCAGCTGTTCAAAGGCCGCTTTGCTTTTCAGCACGAACTGCTGCCCCAGCTTGCCCAAGCGCATGGCATTGCACAACCGGCGGTAAGAGATTGCGCCGTTGATAAAATCGGATGCAAAGGAAAAATAGCTGTCATCTGCCCTGTAGCCAATGATGATATCAGCAGACTTATAGTCGAGGTGAAAAGTGTTCATCAGGTATTCTTTGGCTTCTGCGGCCAGCGGGGCAGAAGTATCGAATTCGCGGTTCTCCAAAAGAATCGTCAGCCAATGCAGCATCGTGTAACCGGGAGCGTTCAAATCCAGAATGGTCAAACCGTCGCATTCGATTTTATACCGGTTAGCGTAGCCATTGTGGTCGATGCCAACACCCCACTCTTTGGCCATGTTGGGGTTCTGGGTGCAGTAAAAGCCGATGCCATAGTCATTGTAGGGCTTGCCATAGCCAAACTTTGGCTTTTCAATAATATGATCCGAACCGTGATAAATTGTTTTTTCCACAGAACCACCTCCTTGCTCTAATTATACTCCCGCAGGAGTATACATGCAAGAGCTTTATGCGATGCTGCGGCACAAATTCGGCACCTATTGGAACCAAACCGAAACCTATGAAGCCTTGAAAATTTATATCCAGATGGATATGGATGGCTTGCAGGATGCGGTTGTCCGAATGCTGGCAGGCGAAGCCATAAAAATCAACACGGGCACTTTCAGCAATGACATGACCACCTTTGCCAGCAAAGACGATGTTCTGACCCTGCTGGTGCATTTGGGTTATCTGACCTACAATAGTATAGATGAATCCGTAACTATTCCCAACAAGGAAGTCTCGCAGGAATATGTCAATGCCCTCAGCACGATGAACTGGCACGGTGTGACGGCTTAAGATATACAAAAAATCGCCAATGCATGAGAGAAAAATCTCTCACGTTTGGCGATTTCCTTTTTACCCTAAAAGCACTCTTGCTCTGCGCTGTACCTCTTTTTCGATCATCTTCAAGCGATTTGGCGGCAGATTATAACGTGTCGCTCTGCGGTCAAAATGGAAATCCAGCAGCTTATGGAGCATCGCACGGTGACGAGGTTTCATTGCGCTCTTTGCAGCTGCAAAGAAATCATCGTATGCAAGCGGAAGCAGTGTGCGGGCATATTCATCAAATGCTTTCTGGTTGTCCCAAAGATCCGTTCCGCCCAGACTGAACAGCGAGTTTCCGTGGTCAAACAGCGGTGCGGGTGCCGCAATCGTGTTGGTCTTATTATCTACCAACACACCAAAATTTCCATAGTGGCGGTCTGTATTACAGATGATTGCATCAAAGACCAGCATATCTTCCAGCGCATCCACAAAGTTCTGACCTAACGTCTGATAATACGCTAAAATCGCTTTTATTCCGCCTTTGGACACAAGCTGTCCGATGGGAATATAAGAATACTCTTTGCTGGTGAACAGCTCACACTTAGAACAAAGCGTCTTTTTCAGATCTTTTGTCAGGGTGTAGCGAATCGCATTCACGCCCATCACCTGTGCAACTTGATAAGCATACAGTTCCGAGTACGGTTCAAATCCCAGATTACTGAACCCTGACGTGCCACCTTTATAAAGATAGATTTTTCCGTTTTGTCTGCGCCAGCATTTTGGCAGCATCCCGTTGGTCGAGAACTCCGGGCAGGACGCAAGCGAAGTTCGTATGCTGCTGCCATATCCTGTAAAGGCGATTGCTGCCAGCACCTGACTGAATCGGTTATCGTAAAGATTTACTTTTTCAAAGGTGTCACCGGAGCCCTCTGCATCTACCCAAAAGCAATCATTGAGTGAAAGACCTTTATTGGCTGCAATAATTCCAAGCGGTCGATTCAAAGAAAGCCCCACCTTAGAGAGCAGAGCATCTACATACGCTCGGTTCTTCGGAATTGTGCGATGCCGCAGCCAGCGTTCTACACCATCTTCTGATACAGTCAGGTTCAAAGGTAAAAAGGAACGGTTTTCTTCGTAGACCTTTATAATATGGAGGTCAGTATCTGCACTGTCCATGTTTGCTTCAAAGGTAAGCAGTGGCAAATCAAAATGCCGGATGGTGTAGCGCACAGCGATTTCTCCTTTCATCCATGATCTTTTCCTTTATTGTACGGCATCAGAATCCGAATGAAAAGTGCCACCGTCATTCTGCACAAAATTCGAGAATAAAATTTTATACCCAAAAATCTGCAAAAATCGGGTTTACGGAGCCATTTTGCCGTTCCTCCCCGAATTTTGCTACAGATCTGCTACAAACTTGCTACAAACGACTGAAAAGGGGGCCTCCTACACGTTTCATTATCAATATGCAAAAGTGAATCCATTTCACTTTTGCATATTAAAAAGCACGTAAGTACAAGAAAAAGCCGCTTACCTTTTCAGGTAAACGGCCTTACGTCTGGTGGAGAATTAGGGACTCGAACCCCAGACCCCCTGCGTGTGATGCAGGTGCTCTAACCAGCTGAGCTAATCCTCCATATTTTGTTTTGTGCGTTCCGAACTGGAACGTGATTATTATAGCACGGCCTTTGCCAAAATGCAAGCCCTAATTTTAAAAAAATCACACTTTTTGTATCCGCTTTCCGGTTGCCCTTTGATGCCAAATCGTGTATACTGATCACAGAAACTTTCCCACCGGGAAAAGAGGTACAAAAAATGCTGACACTTCGTGGAATCATTACGCTGATCGTTCTGATCGTTCTGTTTGCACTGGCCGTTGTGTGGATCTCCAAGCAGGGCGGCTGGAAGGGCGAGGGCTGCGGCGGCAACTGTGCATCCTGCCACAGCCACTGCGAAAAACAGGATCCGAACAAAAAAGCCTGAGTTCAAAAATGCCCCCGGACATTGCCTGCTGGCAGCGTCCGGGGGCATTCTGCTTTCAACTTTCCGTCTCGCGGTAAAACACCCCGCGCTCTGCCGCGTACACGGCAATGGTGCTCAGCAGGTCCTGATGGGCTTTCTGGTAAGTAGTGCGGCCGATGTGCAGCTGATCGATCACATCGTCCTCCGTGCGGTGCTGCACATAGCGCAGCTCGAACAGATCCGCACGCAGCGGGTCGTTTTTACGGTAATAGGCAAGGCCCTCCTCAATGGCGGCGCACCAGCTGCGCTCCACCGGGCTTCGTGCACGCTGCCGCATCCCATACCGGTACAGTGCCAGCCGCGTCTGATTTCTCTGCTCGCTTGTCATGTTCTGCCCTCCTCTTTTCATCCGCGCGGCGTGCCAGCACTTCGCGGCGGTTCTGCTCTTCAAAAAAGCAGAGATCCCGCTCGTACATGCTCAGACCAAGCACCGCGCTCAGCCGTTCTGCTTCGCTCAGCTTGAACTGTGTGCGCCCCTGCAGTTTCAGGTTCAGCGCATTGGGGCTGATCTTCAAGGCTCGTGCCACATACTGCATCTTGTACCCACTGGCGCGGATATAATCCCGGATCATTTCAGTATTTGCCATATTCCGCTCTCCTTTTTTCGTATCGGCAATGCCGTTCTACAATCTTTAGTTGTAGTATATCCCTGCATTGATTCAGTGTCAACCTATTTTTGCAAATTCGCAGAAAAAAGTTGATTTTAATGCAATTTTTTGGTATACTTCTGGTAACAGCATTCTTTTTACAGAACAACCATACGTTTTCAGAGAGGTTTCGCATGTCTGAGCTTTCTACCCGTCTGCATCTGCGCCGCAAAGAACTGGGCCTTTCGCAGGAAGAGCTTGCCCAGCGCATGGGCTATCGGTCCAAATCCTCCATTACCAAGCTGGAAAAAGGCATCAACGACCTGCCGCAGTCCAAGGTGGAAGAGCTGGCAGCCGCGCTGGAGACCACCCCTGCCTATCTGCTGGGGCTGGACACACCCTGTCCGCCGCCGGGCTTTGAGCCGCTGCCTGCCATGACGCAGGTCCCGCTGATTGGTTCCATTGCCTGCGGCACTCCTATCACGGCAGAGCAGAACATTGAACGCTATATCGGCGTTCCCGCCGCGTGGCGCGCCGACTTTGCCCTGACCTGCCACGGTGACAGCATGTCCCCCACCATCTGCGACGGCGACATCGTATGCATTCGCTGCCAGCCGGAGGTGGAGCAGGGCGAGATCGCCGCAGTGCGCATTGGCGGCGAGGCCACCCTCAAGCACTTCCACCGGCAGGGTGATGCTGTGATGCTGCTTGCGGACAATGCCGCCGTCTGCCCACCCATGATCTTTACCGGCCTGCAGCTGGAAGAGCTGCACATTGAGGGCCGCGCTGTCGGCCTGTGCCGGGGGCTGTGAGCCGCCTGCAGTCTTTCAGGCACGTTTCATAAAAGGAGGAGGCTTCTCATGTTTTTCTCCCGCAAAAAGCCTGCCCGTTCTTACGACCCCGCCACCCAGCAGCCTGCACTGCGGTGCAGCATCTGCACCGGGGAGCAGGTGGCCGGTTTCATCTCCCCGGATGGCCATTTTGAGGACGTTCAGCTCATTCGCACGCCTCAGGAACTGGACGCATTCCGGGCACAGTACGGCATCCCGCCGGAATGCCCCCTGAAAAAGATCTATTAAAAGGAGTTCACCATGCCCACTGCACCTGAAGAGATGACCCTGAAGGTCATTGCCCATATCCATACTGCCTTTCCCACCAAGTTCGGCATCCCGCGTCAGAGCGGCCTTGTGGACGAGCTGCGCGGCGAGGTGATCTTTACGCCCGAATACCGCAATGCCGATGCCGTGCGCGGTCTGGAAGATTTCAGTCACATCTGGCTGGTGTGGCAGTTCTCCGGCGCGGTGCGGGACAGCTGGTCCCCCACTGTACGCCCGCCGCGTCTGGGCGGCAACACCCGCATGGGCGTGTTCGCCACCCGGTCGCCGTTCCGTCCCAATCCTTTGGGCCTTTCCAGCGTGCGTCTGGAAGGCATCGAGCACCGGCCGGACGTTGGCCCGGTGCTCATCGTGCGCGGTGCCGACCTGATGGATGGCACCCCCATCTACGACATCAAGCCTTACATCCCCTATGCCGACTTCCACCCGGATGCCGCCGAGGGTTTTACCGGCCAGACCCAGTTCCACCGTCTGCAGGTACAGTTCCCGCCCGAACTGCTGGCACAGGTGCCGCAGGCCGACCGCGCCGCCCTGACCGGCGTACTGGCAGGTGACCCGCGCCCCTCCTACCAGCACGACCCGCAGCGGGTGTACGGCATGGAGTTCGGCCCGGTAGAGGTGCATTTTACCGTGGATGGCGAGGTGCTCACCGTGACCGGCATCGCCCGCCGCTGAGAGGAAGCGTTTATGGAACTGCGGAACATCAATACCTTTTTGCACATCGCCGAGCTGCACAGCTTTTCCCGCACTGCGCGGCAGCTTGGCTATTCCCAGTCGGCGGTGTCCTCCCAGATCGCACAGCTGGAAGCAGAGCTGGGTGCACCGCTGTTCGACCGCGTGGGCAAGACCGTGCGGCTCACCGATGCGGGCCAGACCTTTTTAGGCTATGCACGCACCCTGCTGGCCACGGCCCAGCAGGCGCAGGCTGCCCTGCAGCCCGCCCGGCAGATCAGCGGCAGTCTGCGCATCGCGCTGGCGGATTCGGTGTGCTCCACCTTCCTGCCCGGTCTGCTCAAACGCTACCACGCCCTGTGCCCGCAGGTGGAGCTGGTGCTGTGCACCGCCACTGCCGACGGGATGCTGCAGATGCTGGGCACAAATCAGATTGATCTGGCCTATACGCTGGACCAGCCCCTGCTGCAGCCCAATCTGGTGCTTGCGGCGGATGTGCCGGAGCCGGTGTGTTTTATTGCACCGTCCGCTCACCCGCTTGCCGGGCAGGAAGCCGTTACGCTGGAAGAGCTGCCCCGGCAGGAATTTCTGCTCACTGAGCGCGGCATGAGCTACCGCGACGCTTTGGATCAGTGCCTTGCCGCCCGCGGCCTTGCCATCCACCCTTATCTGGAGCTGGGCAGCGCTGCGCTGCTGTGCCAGATGGTGGAGCAGGGCATGGGTCTTTCCTTCCTGCCGGAGTACATCGTGCGTCCGGCGCTGGCAGCAGGTCGTCTTGCCCGGCTGAATGTGCCGGACTGCACCGTGGAGATGCACCGTCAGCTGTTTTACCACCGTGACAAATGGCTGACCCCTCAGATGAAAGCCTTTATCGAGCTGGTGCACCAGCCCGCGCCCGGCACTGCCAGCAAATGAAAAGAGCACGGGTCCATTGAAGCGTAAAGCTGAACACACAAACGAAAAACCGCCGAAGGTTTCTTTCCTTCGGCGGTTTCTCTTATGATAGGAGGATCAAAAATGATCGTCGCTAAAATGTTTAGTTCAGGATGGTCAGCTCGGTCTCGACGTCGAACAGGTGGACCTTGTGGGGATCGAATGCAACGCGGACGGTGTCTCCGTTGCGAGCCTTGGAGGTGGGAGCCACACGAGCGGTCATCTTGTTGCCCTTGTACTCCAGATACAGGTAGATCTCAGCGCCCATCATTTCGGAGACGTCCACCTGAGCATCCAGCTGGCAGTCAGTGTGCTTTGCCATAAACTCGGGCTCGTCGTCGATATCCTCGGGACGGATGCCCATCTTGATCTTCTTGCCGACGTAAGCATCCAGCTTGCCGTCTGCGGTCTTCTCCTTGGGCAGGGGGATCACGTCGCCGCCCAGGTCAACACCGTACAGGTCGCCCTTCTTGATCAGGGTGCCGTCCAGGAAGTTCATCTGGGGGCTGCCGATGAAGCCGGCAACGAACATGTTGCAGGGCATATCGTACAGGTTCTGCGGGGTATCGACCTGCTGGATGATGCCGTCCTTCATAACAACGATACGGTCGCCCATGGTCATAGCCTCGGTCTGGTCGTGGGTAACGTAGATGAAGGTGGTAGCCAGCTTCTTGTGCAGCTTGATGATCTCGGTGCGCATGCTGGTACGCAGCTTAGCATCCAGGTTGGACAGAGGCTCGTCCAGCAGGAAGACTGCCGGGTTACGAACCATTGCACGGCCCAGAGCAACACGCTGACGCTGACCACCGGACAGAGCCTTGGGCTTGCGGTCCAGCAGGTGCTCGATCTCCAGGATCTTAGCAGCCTCGTGCACGCGCTTGTCGATCTCGTCCTTCGGGGTCTTGCGCAGTTCCAGACCGAAAGCGATGTTCTTGTAAACGGTCATGTGGGGGTACAGAGCGTAGCTCTGGAACACCATTGCGATATCACGATCCTTCGGGGGAACGTCGTTGATCAGACGGCCGCCGATGTACATTTCGCCCTTGGAGATCTCCTCCAGACCGGCGATCATGCGCAGGGTGGTGGACTTGCCGCAGCCAGAGGGGCCGACGAAGATGATGAATTCCTTATCCTGGATCTCCAGGTTAAAGTCGGTAACAGCGGGAGCGGTAGCACCCGGATAGATCTTATAGATGTGCTGGCAGCTGATCGAAGCCATAGTCGTTTGCCTCCATAATTTTTAAGGTTCTCACGCTCTTGACGGCGTGTTCATTCGTTGGTACTATAATAACAGATAATTTTGTGATATAAAATAGCATTTTATTGATTAGAGGTGTCAGATATTGCTTTTTGACTGGAACACCATCGCTTTTCCCGCTTCCGTGCAGGATCTGCAGCTGTCTGCCCCCCTCACCCTCTCCGGCGAAGGACTGTGGGTGTGCCTTGTGTCCAGCGGCCAGTGCTCTGCATCCGTACCTGCTGCCGGGCCGCTGCCGCTGGGTGCAGCGCTCATTTTGCCGCCGCAGTCCGTGCCTGCCGGGCACCTGATCCTGAGCCGTGCCCCGCTGGCCCTTGTGCCGGAAAGCAGCTGCCATCTGCTCTGCGTCCAGCTTACCGGGCAGGCGGCTTCCCAGTTTCTGGCCGGGCTGCACGAACTGCCCTTCCTTGCCAAGGGCGGTTCCTGCCCGGCCGCTGCCGAACTGATGGACCGCCTTGCTGAGGAAAAGGCCGCCCACAGCCGTGCCCGCAGCCAGTTGGCCTACGCACTGCTGTGTGAGCTGGCCGATGCCGACAGTGCCGCGTCCGCCCTGCCGCCGCTGGTGCAGGCCGCCATTGAGGACATCCGCGCAAACTACGCGGGCCTTTACGGCGTGGAGGAGCTGAGCGAACGGCTGGGCGTGTCCAAGAGCCATCTAGTGCGCACCTTTACCGCAGCCATTGGCGTGCCGCCGGGCAAATACCTCACCACGGTGCGCGTTGAAGCAGCCCAGCGGCTGCTGCTCCACCGGGAGTACACACTGGACGTGGTAGCCAGCCTGTGCGGCTTTTCCGGTGCCAACTACCTGTGCCGGGTGTTCAAAAAAGAAACCGGCCAATCCCCCGCACAGTGGCGGGCAATGGCCGGTCACGCCGCGCAGAGTGGGCTTTCGCCCGAGGAATCTCTGCGCGAACAGGAGCTTTATATTTAAGGGCTATGCGGTCTGCTTTTTACCGCGCAGCAGCAAAAACAGGGTCAGCACTGCGGTGAGCAGTTCCGATGCCGGGAACGCTGCCCACACACCATTCATGCCAAACAGGCGGCTCAGCACCAGCGAGCAGGCCACGATGGCCACCATGCCGCGGCAGATGGAGGTGACGGAGGCTTCCACCGGGCGGTTGGTCGCGCTCAGGTAGCCCGCCGCCACGATGTTGAACCCGGCAAAGAAGTAGCCCACAAAATACAGCCTCATGCCCATGTGGGCAAACTGGGCCATCCGGGCGGAGCTTTCGCTGTTGAATATGCCCACCAGTGCATCGGTAGCACCAAAGATGATGCCGTACAGCACCGCTGCCAGCACCAGTGCGGTGCAGCTGCCCAGGATGAGCAGCTTTCTGGCACCGGCCTTGTCGCTTTTGCCGTAGCACTCGCTCACCAGCGGCTGTGCACCCTGTGCTACGCCGTTGAAGATGGCCGTTGCCACCAGCGCAAAGTTCGCCACCACGCCATAGGCCGCCACCGCCACATTGCCCGCCAGACCCAGCAGCAGAAGGTTGAACACGGTGGTGGTAACGCCGGAGGACATCTCACCCACAAAGCCGGAGATGCCAAGCTGGCAGCTCTGGCCCAGCAGCCTTGCCGAGGGGCGCTGGCGCACGAACTGCACGCTGTTCTCCTTTTTAAAGAAGTGGCGGCTGCAGATGGAAATGCTGATGATGGGAGACACGGCGGTGGCCAGCGCCGCACCGGCCAGCCCCAGACCCATGGGAAACATGAAAATATAGTCGAACACCACATTGAACAGGCTGCTGCTCAGGGTAGCCACCATGGCAAGGGAGGGGTCGCCGTCGTTGCGCACAAAGGCCGACACGATATAGTTGCACATGAAGAAGGGCGTGAACATAAGGAAGATACGGGCATACGGGATGCCCAGCGCCATGATCCCCGCGTCACCGCCCATCAGCCGCAGAAGGCCGCCGGGCGCAAAAATGCCCACCAGCAAAAACGGCACGCTGAGCACACAGGCACAGAAGATGGCATTGGAAAAATAGCGCTGGCAGCGCTCGTCTCCCTGCGCCTTGAGGATGGCATAGCGGGTGGCCGCGCCAAGGCCGACCATGGAGCCGACGGCAAAGATGAAGTTGTAGACCGGCAGGCAGAGGTTGAGCAGGGTCACGCCGTCGGTACCCGCCGCCTGCGAGATGAAATAGGTATCGGCCAGAATGTAGCACGAGGTGCCCAGCAGGCCGAAGATATTCTGTGATACATATTTAAAGAACTGTTTTGTCAGGTTCATCCAAGTTCCCTTTCATGGCATTTTTTACGCATACCGGCATATTTTAGCACACCCCAAAATGCAAGTCAACACAAAAACGCCCTGTACCGCGCAAAAAAGCATTGACAGTCCGGGCTCTGGCCCTTACACTGGGAGCGGTCACAAAATCATCCCCCTCGCCGGGGGAAGTCTTTTATTACCAGCATCTTAATTTGGGAGGTTCTCTATGTCCGGCAGCACACTGTTTTCCATTGGCGAAGCACTCATCGATATGATCCCGTCCAGGGTGGGCTGTTCTTTTGACGAGGTTCCCTCGTTCAGCCCGCGCACTGGCGGCGCACCGGCCAACGTGTGCGCCGCCTTTGCCCGGCTGGGCGGCAAAAGTGCTTTTCTGAGCCAGCTGGGCGACGACCCCTTCGGCCACAAGATTGCACGGGAGCTGGAAGCCTGCGGCATCGACCTCTCCCATCTGGCCTTTACCGATAAGGCCAGCACGGCCCTTGCCTTCGTCAGTCTGGAAGAGGACGGCAGCCGCACCTTCAGCTTCTACCGCAAACCCTCGGCGGACCTGCTTTATTCTCCGGAGCAGATCGACCCTGCATGGTTCGCCGATGCCTTTGCCCTGCACTACTGCAGCGTGTCACTGGTGGACAGCCCCATGCGCTACGCCCACCTTGCGGCCATTGCCGCCGCACGGGAGGCCGGCAGCATCGTCAGCTTTGACCCGAACCTGCGCTTCCCCCTCTGGCCGGACCGCGACATGCTGCGCGGGACCGTGCTGCAGTTCCTGCCGCTTTCCAACATCCTCAAAATTTCGGACGAAGAGCTGGAATTTCTCACCGGCACTGCGGACATTGAAGCCGCCCTGTCGCAGCTGCTCGTGGGCGATGTGCAGCTGGTGCTGTACACCTGCGGCAGCAGCGGTGCCCACGCCTACACCCGCACCGCCCACGGCTTTGCCCCCTGCCGGAAAGTCCGGGCTGTGGACACCACCGGCGCAGGCGACGGCTTCATCGGCTCGTTTTTGTGGCAGCTGGAACGTGACGGCGTAACGCGGAACAAGCTGGAAAAGCTGAGCAAAACAAAGCTGAACGAATACCTTGCGTTTTCCAATCAGTTCTGCGGCATCAGCGTGCAGACGAATGGTGCCATCGACAGCTACCCCACACTCAGCCAGATGCAGTAAAACATACAATATGCCCTACGTCACAGAACCGCAGGGCTTCTTATTCATTTACAATTTGTAGTATTGCGTCGCTATATTCCAGGTTTGTCCTGTTTCCGACATCTTTTCTGCCGGTTTAAGATTTGTTTATCCTTTGTACAAGCCTTGTTTTTATTCTCTGCCCGGTTCCATGATACCATAAGGGCAAGAACAACAAGCAGGGAGGCTTTATCCATGTCCTTTGAATTTACCCTTCTGGATGCCTTGCAGGCTCTGCGCTGTCCGGTGCTGGATGCACTGGCGGTGTTTTTCGATCAGGCCGGTGCCCACGGCGAGATCTGGATCGCATTTACAGTGGTGCTGCTGGCGTTCCGGCGCACCCGCCGGGCCGGGCTGGCCATGGCGCTGGCGCTGGGCCTTTATATGCTGGCGGGCCACTGCGCCTTAAAGCCGCTGTTCGCACGCCCGCGCCCCTGCGACCTCCGGCCGGAGATGCTCACGCTGGTGGCCCGGCCCCATGGCTGGTCCTTCCCTTCCGGACACACATCCTCCGCCTTTGCCGCTGCCTTTGCGCTCTGGCTGCAGAACCGCAGGCTCGGCATCCCGGCTCTTGTGCTGGCCGGGTTCATCGGCTTCACGCGGATGTACCTGTATGTGCATTTCCCCACCGACATTCTGGGCGGCGTGGCACTGGGCCTTGCATTGGGGGCCTGCGGCTCCCTGCTGGCAGATAAGATCAGCAACAAATGGGCGAAACGCAGTGAAGTAAAACGAACTGTATAAACCAATTTCGTCTCGCACTCGTTCTCGCTTTGCTTTTTACATTCAGATGAAGTATATCGCTTCGATCCTATTCGTGAAAAAGAGCCTCGGAAAAATCCGCAGATTTTTCCGAGGCTCAACGAATTATAATAGAATTTCCGCTAAAACAGCCAAAGCGCACGCGGCGGCTATTCCCAATCGTTCTCTTGCATTCAGGTAAAAACAAAAGCAGCCAGCACCGTGGAAAGGAGGATAAAGCGGTGCTGGCTGCGGTATGAGAACTCCCGAACTTTGCGGCGGATCAGGAGGGATTTGGTAGTCTGTCCGCCGTCGTTGGCGATTGCCTGGCATAGGCGGGGGACAGTGTTTTAATAAGTACCTGCTGGGCTGTGCCAGATGCACCAGCCCCCGCAGGTGAAAGCCCTTGTCGGCTTTGGGGAGATGTCTTTGCATCTCCCTGACTGCACCCTTATACTACCAGACAATCGTGGCATTTCTTTGTGGAGTTTTTGAACAATTTGCAAATAGATTTTCAGGTGTTTTCAAAGGAGGCCCCAGCTTACCGGGGCGGCGGGCCGGAAGTTTCTCCGAAGACCGTCCGCTGGGGTGGGACTGGAGTCCCGGGCTGTTCGCGGAGAAAGCTTCCTACTGGCCTGCATTCATGCTTTTACTGCGCCCCGAAAAATTCCTTGGCGATGTCCGCGCTGCGCTTGGCATCCTTGGCGTACCAGTCCGCGCCGATCTTCTCGGCATATTCCGGGGTCAGCACGGCACCGCCCACCATGATCTTGCAGTCCAGGCCCGCTTCGTGCAGGGCGGCGATGGTCTCCTCCATGCTCTTGAGGGTGGTGGTCATCAGGGCGGAAAGACCCACCAGATGCACATTCTTTTCCCGCACGGTGTTCACCACCGTCTCCACCGGCACATCACGGCCCAGATCGATCACCTCAAAGCCGTAGTTTTCCAGAATGACCTTGACGATGTTCTTGCCGATGTCGTGCACGTCGCCCTTGACGGTGGCCAGTACGATGCGGCCCTTGCTGGCGCTGCCCTCGCCCTTCTGGGCAATGACGTTCTTGATCTCCTCAAAGGCGCTCTGGGCCGCACTTGCGGCCTGCAGCAGCTGCGGCAGGAACAGCGTGCCCTTCTCGTACTTGGCACCCACGATGTCCAGCGCCGGGATCAGCGCTTCGTCCACCACTTCCAGCGGCTGCTTTTCGGCCAGCAGTGCCTTGGTCTGGGCGGCGGCATCACCCTTCAGGCCCTTTTCCACTGCCTTCATCAGTGGAGCGTAAGGGCCGGTAAGCTCTGCGCTCTCACCGGATGCCGAAGCCGCAGGCACCGCCTGCGCGGCCTGCCGGATGGCTGCGGATGCAGGCACACGGTCGGCATACCGCTCAATGTACTTGGTGCTCTGCGGATCGCGGTTGGTCAGCACGTTGTAAGCATACACCGCCGCCATCATCTCCTCGCTGGAAGGGTTCATAATGGCGAGGTCAAGGCCCGCATACATGGCCATGGTGAGGAAGGTGGTATTCAGATAGGGGCGGCAGGGCAGGCCGAAGCTGATGTTGGACACGCCCAGAATGGTGCGCACGCCCAGCTCTTTTTTGCAGGCTTCCAGTGCCTGCACGGTGGCCAGAACGTCCTTCTGCTGGGCGCTGGCGGTCAGGGTCAGACAGTCGATGTAGATGTCCTCCCGCGGGATGCCGACGGCAAGGGCCGCCTCCGTGATGCGGCGGGCAATGGCCACCCGGTCCTCGGCGGCGGGCAGGATGCCCCGCTCATCGATGGCAAGGCCCACGATGGCCGCGCCGTACTTTTTGCACAGGGGCAGGATCGCGTCCAGCTTTTCCTGCTCGCCGTTGGTAGAGTTGACGATGGGCTTGCCGTTGTACACGCGCAGGCCGTTTTCCAGTGCCTGCACATTGGAGGAATCCAGCTGCAGCGGCAGGCTGGTGACGCTCTGCAGGGCCTTGACCACCTTGGGCATCAGGGCAGGCTCGTCCACGCCGGGTGCGCCCACGTTCACGTCCAGCACCTGAGCACCAGCTTCCACCTGACTGACCGCCTGCTCCAGAACGTAGTTCATATCCTCTTCCCGCAGTGCCTGCTGGAAGCGCTTTTTGCCGGTGGGGTTGATGCGCTCACCCACCACCGTGATGCCGTCCACGTTGACGAAATCCACCGGCGTACACAGCACCGAGGGCATTTTGTGGGCCGGACGGCCGGGTACGCAGCCTGCAAAAACGCTGTTCAGCAGCTTGATAAACTCCGGTGTGGTGCCGCAGCAGCCGCCCGCCGCGAACAGATGCAGTTCCCGGTAGGGCTTCATTTCCATGGCGAAGAGCTGCGGGGTGATATCGTAGCCGCTGCCGTCGGCCCGGGGCAGGCCCGCATTGGGCTTGACGAACACCGGAAAGTCGCCGGGCACAGCCTCTGCCAGACGCTTTGCCATGGGGAAGATCTCCTTGGGGCCCAGTGAGCAGTTGATGCCCACCGCGTTGGCACCCAGGCCACGGGCGGTCACGCCGAAGCTTTCCACCGTGCAGCCGGTAAAGGTGCGCCCGCCGGCTTCAAAGCTCATGCTGGCTAAGATAGGCAGGCCGCTGTTTTCCTTTGCGGCCAGCAGAGCGGCTTTCAGCTCGTACAGATCGGTAAAGGTCTCAAAAAAAATGAGGTCGGCCCCGGCGGCAGCGCCTGCCCGGACGATGCGGGCGTACTCGCTCACTGCATCCTCAAAGGCCAGCGTTCCGCTGGGTTCCAGCAGTTCTCCCAGCGGGCCGACATCCAGCGCGGTCAGGGCACCGTAGGGCGCACAGGCGCGCTTGCAGTTGGCGATGCCCGCCGCAATGATTTCTTCCAGACTGTAGGCGCTGCCCGCCAGCTTGTGGGCCGATGCGCCAAAGGTGTTGGCGTTGACGATGCGGCTGCCCGCAGCGGCATACTTGGCATGGATGCTCTCGATCAGCTCCGGGTTCGTGATGTTCAGCTCCTCCGGCTTTGCACCCAGCTTCAGGCCCGAAGCCTGCAGCATGGTGCCCATGCCGCCGTCCAGCAGGACGGTATTGCTCTGCTTGAAAAGTTCACTCGCTTGCACAGGTCTTTCCCCTCTTTCTATACTCACACCGGGTGCGCAGCACGCAGTGGCCGCACCCGGCCAGTTTTCCCTTTACCGGGTGGCCGCTGACCCCCAGAATGGCCGTCACGCTCTTGCGCGGGGTCATCAGGTTGGTATCGGTCACACACAGGCCCGCCCGGCGCACCGTATCCAGCGCGTTTGCCACCAGCGGCTGTACTGCAATATCCCAGTCACCGTAGCCGGGCGAAAACCGCCCGGTCAAATACTTTCCCTCTTTTGCGGCCCACTGGCGCAGCTCTGCTTCGGCTGCGTCTGCGGCCTGCTCGGCCAGCGCGCTGCCCAGTGCGTCGGACGCAACGCCCGCCGCGATATCTCCCACACCGGCACGGCGGATCTGTGCATCCACGCCGGGGCCAAGGGTCACGGCCAGCAGCACCGCCTGCGGGCAGTTTTCCAGATGCTTCATCACATCCCCACCCCGCAGGATGCCTGCTTCGGCAAGGGCAGCCGTGTCCGCTTCCAGCCAGACCGCCCGGGGCGTTGCCGCCGCCAGCAGCGGCATGGCGCATGTTTCCAACAGGGTCATGGTGCGGTCGTCCGGTTCCCCTCTGGCCCCGAAATACCGCGCTGCCTGTGCTGTATCGATCGCCGCCGGTTTTGCCAGCACCAGCGGCTGCGGTGCACCGATCATCCGCCGCACCTCCTTGCTTTTTTGAAATAAAGTGGTCTTAAGTATACCGCACCTGTGGGATTTTATCAATCCCGCAGAGCGGCGGATAAAAGAAAACTCCCTCAGTCACAGCTCACGCCGTGCCAGCTCCCTCAAGGAGGGAGCCTCTGTCGAAAAGGTAAGCTTTTCGGTTTTGCCAAAGGCCCCATCCCAGAGGGGGCTGTCTGTGAAGCAGACTGGGGGAGTTCGTTCTTTATTTGATGCAGCTGGAACAGGGCGTATAGCCTGCTTCCACGGCTTCCTGATAGCTGGAGAAGAGGATCTGGTTCTTCTCTGCCGGCAGGTTCGGGCAGGTAGGCAGATGGAACTTTTTGCTGTTCACATTGCCAATGTACGCCTGCTGGGCCGTGCTGGATGCCGCCGGGTCGGTGGGGTTCAGCGCGGAATCTGCCGCAAAGTGCTCGGTGCCCACGGTGTAGTTCTGGCCGTCACTGCCAATGGTGATGGTGCCCTGCAGGTCGGTGCGGTACACATCCACCCTGGCATCCCGCAGGATGCTCAGCGTTTCCTCGTGCGGGTGGCCGTACTTGTTGTTCACGCCGCAGGAGATGATGCCCATTTCCGGCAGCACCGCGTTCAGGAAGAGGTAGCTGGTGGAGGTGCTGGAACCGTGGTGGCCCACCTGCAGCACATCGGCCCTGAGGTTCGCGCCGCTGTTCACAAGGTCGGTCTCCGCAGTCTTTTCCATGTCGCCGGTCAGCAGGAAACTGGTGGAGCCGTAGTCGATGCGCAGCACAATGGAGGTATCGTTGGTGTCGCTGTACTGTGCCACCGGGCCAAGCATGGTCACGGTAGCGCCGCCCAGCGGCCACATCGTGCCCACGGCAGGCACCTCTACCTGCAGGCCCTGCTGTTGGGTGTACTTGACAAAATCCTGAAAGCACTTGGTGGAGGCATCGGTCACCGGGCTGTACACATGGTACGCCGGGAAGTAGGCCAGTGCGGCAGCCAAGCCGCCTACATGATCCTCGTGCGCGTGGGAGCAGAACACATATTCCAGCTGCTCCACCCCCTGACTCTGCAGGTAAGAGACGATGAGACTGCCGTCGTCCACATTGCCGCCGTCGTAGAGCATGAACTGTCCGTCGCATTCCACCAGCACACTCAGCGCCTGACCCACATCGATGAAATGCACCTCCAAGGGTGCGTCCACCGTATCCACAGCCGCCGCAGCAGAAGCGGACGGGTTCGGCACTACATCGGCGCTTCCGCCCGGGACGGACGGCAGCCCGCTGCAGCCCGCAAGGCTCAGCACCAGTGCGGCGGCAGCGGCCAGCGCAGCAAGGCGCTGCCACAGGCCCTTCTTAGGCGCGTTTACTTTTTCTTCTTTCCAGTTTTCCACGTTGTGTTCTCTTTCTGTTGATCGTTTTTTGGCTTGCGCGCGGGTGCCGAATGGGGCGCAAAGCGTGCGCCGGGGCTGGGCGCACGGCCTGTCGGTGCAGCGGCACGGCTCTGGCCGTGGGCAGGCTTGCCGTTATGGCCCTTCTGGTTCGGGCGCACCGTATAGGTGCCGTCATTGTGGATCGTCACATCGGCGGCTTCGGCCCGGCGGGCAGAGCGCTGCACGGCGCGGCGGCCTACGGCGGGCACCAGCAGGGGGATCAGGTCCTCCCGGTGGGTCATCTTCAGCGCCTTGACTACCTTCTCGGCGTTGCGAGGCTCGTAGTATTGCAGCAGCGCCCGCTGCAGCGCCTTGCCCTCGGGGGTCTTTTCCACAAACACCGGCTTCAGGGTGTAGGGGTCAAGGCCGGTGTAGAACATGCAGGTGCTCACAGTGCCGGGGGTGGGGTAAAAATCCTGCACCTGTTCCGGGCGCATGTGGTTTTTATAAAGATATTCTGCCAGATAGACCGCATCCTTGAGGGTGCTGCCCGGGTGACTGGACATCAGATAGGGCACCAGATACTGCTTTTTGCCGGCCTTTTTGCTCAGCTCATAGAATTTATCCTTGAACTTGTTGAAGGTCTCGATGGGCGGCTTGCCCATGTAGGCCAGCGTGTTGGGGGCACAGTGCTCCGGAGCCACCTTCAGCTGGCCGGACACATGGTACTCCACCAGTTCCTTGAAGAAGGTGTCGTCCGGGTCGGCCATCAGGTAGTCGAACCGGATACCGCTGCGGATGAACACCTTTTTCACGCCCGGCAGCTCCCGCACCCGGCGCAGGATCTTCAGGTAGTCGCTGTGGTCCACGATCATGTGGGAGCAGGTGGTGGGAGCAAGACAGTGCTTGCCGCCGGTGCACATGCCCCGCAGCATCTGCTCCCGGCAGGAGGGAAAGCGGAAGTTTGCGGTGGGGCCGCCCACATCGTGGATGTAGCCCTTGAAATCCGGCTCGTGGGTCATGCGCTCGGCTTCTGCCACGATGCTGTCCGCGCTGCGGCTGGTGACACGCCGCCCCTGATGCAGCTGGATGGCGCAGAAGTTGCACCCGCCGAAGCAGCCGCGGTTCTGGATGATGGAGAACTGCACCTCACGGATGGCGGGCACGCCGCCCATGCTCTCGTAGATGGGATGATACCGACGGGTGTAGGGCAGGGCGTAGACCTTATCCAGCTCCCCGCGCACCAGCGGCTTTGCGGGGATGTTCTGCACCAGATACTTTTCGCTCTGCTTCTGCACGATGATCTGGCCGCTGACTACGTCCTGATTGTCCATCTGGATGCGGCAGGCCTTGGCATACGCCGTCTTATCCGACGCCACCTTTTTAAAGCCTGCGCACTCCACGTAGCGCTCGGGCAGATGGTCGAAGTCGGTCATGTAACAGGTGCCGTCCACGTCCGTGATGCTCTCCACCGGTTCCCCGGCGGCAAGGCGGCGGGCGATCTCCACGGTCTGGTGCTCGCCCATGCCAAAACTGATGATGTCTGCGCCGGAATCCTCGGCGATGCTGGGCAGCACGGTGTCCAGCCAGTAGTCATAGTGGGCAAAGCGGCGCAGAGAAGCTTCCAGACCACCCAGAATCACCGGCAGGTCGGGATAGGCCTGCTTGGCAAGGCGGGTGTACACGGTGGCGCTGCGGTCCGGGCGTGCGCCGCCCTTGCCGCCGGGGGAGTATTCGTCCTCGGCGCGGGGGATCTTTGCCACGGAATAGTGGCTGACCATGCTGTCCACGTTGCCGCCGCCGATGAAGAAGCCGTACTTCGGCTTGCCGAATCGCTTGAAGTCCTCGCAGTCGGTGTAGCGTGGCTGGGCCAGCACGCCGATCTTATAGCCCTCGGCTTCCAGCAGGCGGCTGATGATGGCAGTGCCAAAGCTGGGGTGGTCCACATAGGCGTCGCCGCCCACCACCACAAAGTCCAGCTGCTCCCACCCGCGGGCCTCCATATCGGCCCGGCTGATGGGAAGAAATTCGGTGTAGATCTTTGGGGAAGAGTTATCCATAATGCTCCTTTTATTGTTAAACCCTCTCAGGCAACGCCTTGCGGCGTTGCCAGCTCCCCCGATGGGGGAGCTTTTTGCATCTTTTCATCCAGTTTTTCTTTGAAGGCAGACGATATCTTACCCACTCATAAAGCTCGCCCTTCGGGAGAGCTGGCGCGTCAGCGCCTGAGAGGGTCATTCCTCCGGTTGGTTCATCTGCATTTCCAGCCACTGCTGGCGGCTGATAAGCACAGCGCGGGGCTTGGCACCCTCGTAGGGTCCGATGATGCCTTTTTGTTCCATCTCGTCCATGATACGGGCCGCGCGGGCGTAGCCCAGCTTGCAGCGGCGCTGCAGCAGGCTGGTGGAGGCCTGACCGGCATCGATGACCACCTCCACGGCCTGCTTGAACATCGGGTCGGTATCGGGATCCTCGTCGGAGTCCGCGCCGCCGCTGCCCTTCTTGCCGTCCTGAATGGCGTGCTTTTCCATGGCTTCGATCATGGCTTCGTCATACTGCACGGTGCCGCTCTGCTTGATGAAGTCCAGCACACGGCTGATCTCCTCATCCCGCACGAAAGTGCCCTGAATACGGGTAGGCTTGGGCGCACCCACGGGCATGAACAGCATATCACCCATGCCCAGCAGCTTTTCGGCACCGGAGCCGTCCAGAATAGTGCGGCTGTCCACCTGACTGGACACTGCAAATGCGATGCGGCTGGGGATGTTGGCCTTGATCAGGCCGGTGATCACGTCCACGCTGGGGCGCTGGGTGGCTACGATCAGGTGCATACCGGCGGCGCGGGCCTTCTGGGCGATGCGGCAGATGGAGTCCTCCACATCCTTGCCCACCACCATCATCAGATCAGCCAGCTCGTCGATGATAATGGCGATGTAGGGCATCTTTTCCAGATCAGGCCGTTCTGCGGCCAGCTTGTTGAAAGACTTGATGTCGCGCACATTGTTTTCTGCAAACAGGCGGTAGCGGCGCTCCATCTCCTGCACCGCGCTGCCAAGGGCACCTGCGGCCTTTTTCGGCTCGGTGACCACCGGCATCAGCAGGTGGGGAATGCCGTTGTACTCGGCCAGCTCCACCACCTTGGGGTCGATCAGCAGCAGCTTCACGTCCTCCGGGCTGGAGCGGAACAGCAGGCTCATGATGATGCTGTTCACGCACACGGATTTACCGCTGCCGGTGCTGCCTGCAATGAGCAGATGGGGCATCTTGCACAGGTCTGCCACCTGTGCCACACCGGCAATGTCCTTGCCAAGCGCAATGCCCAGAGGTGAGGTCATGCGCAAAAAGCTCTGACTCTCGAACACGCTGCGGATATACACCGGGGTCTTTTTGTGGTTGGGCACCTCAATGCCCACGGCAGGCTTGCCGGGGATGGGCGCTTCCATACGCACATCTGCCACCGCAAGGTTCAGGGCGATATCGTCTGCCAGCGAGGTGATTCGGCTGATCTTGACACCCGCCATGGGCTGCACCTCGTACCGGGTGACGGAGGGGCCCCGGGAGATATCCAGCACACGGGTGCGCACGCCAAAGCTTTCCAGCGTATCCACCAGCTTCTGGGCGTTGGCTTTCAGCTCTTCCTGCGCGCCGGGGTCGGTCTCGTCCTGCGATTTTTCAAACAGCTCAATGGGCGGATACTGGTACTGATAAGTATCCACCGGTTCGGTCTCGTCCACAGGGGCCGCTGCCGCGGCCTGCTCGGAAGCGGCAGGCTTTTCCATTGCCGCTGCCACCAGCGTGCTGATATCCTTTTCCTCCACCGGTTCGCTGGTAATGCTGATCCAGCCGTCCTCGTCGGGTGTGCCGCGCATGGCAACGGCGTTTTCGGCGCTCACCCGGGCGGGTGCCGCCGGGACTGCGGGCTGGATGGGCACGGCGGGCATCTCCGGCGTGACTGCCGCTGCCGGGCTTTCCGGCTGGGCCGTCGGCATTGCCGGGGTCATGACCGGAGTATCAAAGCTTTCCGCTGCCGCAGGCTGCACCGGCTGTGCAGCCTTTGCAAAGAAATCGGATGCATCGGTCTCCACTGCGTCCTGTACGATGGGCTGTGTGGCAGGTCTGGGGGCCGGGCGCAGCGGGTTCTGCCCAAAGGTGCCGCCCGGGCCCACGATGAGCGGCTCGATGGGTTCGCTGCCGCCCTCCTTCACCTCAGTGTGGTCGGGGCCAAGGTCTACGTCAAAGGAAGCCCGGGGCCGGGATACCCGTACCTGCACCGGCGTGATGGCCGGGGCGGCAGGCTCCGGCTGGGCAAGCGGCTGGCCGGAAGTATCTGCGGGCGGCTCCGGCTGCGGGGCGGCCTCCGGCTCCTCCGCCTCCATCTCTTCGGTCACCTTGTGGCCCCAGTGGCGGATGCCGTTCAGCCAGTCCGGCACACCGATGCGGAAAGCCGGAGTTTCCATCTCCTCTTCGGCATCTTCCTCATCCCGGTATTCATCTTCTGCTTCGTCGTAGTCTTCCTCAGCCTCGGCTTCTGCCGCGCGGGCAGCGGCACGTTCAGCGCGGCGGGCTGCGCTCTGCTGCGCCATGGCCGCACCCTTTGCGTGCACGCCGCCAAACGCAGCGCACAGCCATTGCCACACCTCTGCCGGGGTCAGATCAAAAATGTACAGGCTGACACACAGTGCCAGCACGATCATGATAAGGGTTGCCGCAGGCCGTCCGCACAGCAGCAGCAGGCTGCCGCCCAGCAGTGCGCCCAGCGCACCGCCGCCGATCCATGCATTCACGCCGTTTGCGTAGCAGGCAGCCGTCATCTGAAATGCCGACATGCCCTGCGGCTGGATATCGGAAAAAACGATCACCGTGCCGCAGGCAAACACCAGCCCCAGAACCAGCTTGAAGATCTTGGGCAGAAGGTCTTCGCCCCGGGTATACTGCACAGCAAGGCAGCACACTGCCGCGCCCAGCACAAAGCTGCCGCAGCCAAAAAGTCCGAACAGCACATCGTGCAGGGCCTTCCATGCCGAATCTCCCTCCACAAAGGCCAGCACCACCAGCAAAAGGCCTGCAAACAGGGTGCCAAGCCCCGCCGGAAGCCGCTGTTCTGCGCGTTTTTTGCGCGATGCTGCGCGCCGTGTTGTCGTTTTACGTTTTTTTGTTGCCATGTTTCTTTGTTCCCCGCGTTTGTAGTAGACACACTATTTGATTTTATTATTGTACCACGCAGGGAAGAAATTGGCAAACCTATTGTTGTACAAAATCGGCCTTCATTTGCGTTCAATCTCTTTATACAACCACGCCAGCGCATCCGAAAGCCCGCCCAGCTCGTCGATGAGCTTTTCCTTCACGGCCCGGCGTCCATCCAGCACGGTGCCCATGTCCATCACCAGCTCGCCGGTGTGGAGCATCAGGTCGGTGTAGCGTTTTTCAGTCATGCCGCTGTGGGCCGCTACGAAGCCGGTGATGCGCTGCTGCATCTGCTCAAAGCTGCGCATGGTCTGCGGCACCCCCAGAATGACGCCGGAATGCCGCACCGGGTGCACGGTCATGGTGGCTGTGGGCACGATGAAGCTGCGCCGGGCGCTGACGGCCAGCGGGATACCGATGGAGTGCCCGCCGCCCAGCACAAGCGTTGCACTGGGTTTGGACACGCTGGCGATCAGCTCCGCCAGCGCAAGGCCCGCTTCCACATCACCGCCTACCGTGTTCAGCAGCACCAGCAGGCCTTCGATGCGAGGATCCTCCTGCGCGGCCACCAGCTGCGGGATGACATGCTCATACTTCGTGGTCTTCTGGCCTTGCGGCGCTTCCGAATGGCCTTCGATCTGGCCGATGACGGTCAGGCAGTGGATCACATGCTCCCCGCGGGCCAGCGTGACCGTGCCCAGATCCTCGATCTCTTCTTTTTCCAGCCGACGCGCATCGGTCTGCTGCGTTTCATCGTTCATATGCTTTCCTCCTGCGTTTTTTGTCAGCATTCCCCAGCCTGTGCCGGGCTATGCAGACCCGCTGCAGCAAAAAAGCGGTAACATTTCATAAAATTTTTTTGAGAATGATTTGACATTCTCCATCGGTGCAGTATACTTTAAATAATTGACTGTAATATCTGCAATATGAACCCGTAAACGGATCGGGGTTTCTCTGTGCCGCATCTGTAAAGCAGGCAGCTGCGGCAAGTACTGCAATAGAGCGAAAGGAGAAAGTATTCTATGAACACTCCTGCAAGGGCTTCGCTTCCCGTTATCAAGCGTCTTCCCAAATATTACCGCTATCTGTGCTCTCTGCAGGCGGACGGCATCAACAGCATTTCCTCCCGCGAGCTGGCTGCTCAGATGGGCACCACCGCTTCGCAGGTACGGCAGGACTTCAACTGCATCGGCGATGTGAATGGCCGGCAGGGCATCGGCTACTCGGTGGAAAACCTGCTCTCCATTCTGGAAGGCCTGCTGTTCGGCAACGGCGACCGCCTGCCCACCATCCTGATCGGCTGCGGCCGTCTGGGCAAGGCAGTGAGCCGCTTTATCACCACCGACACCAACGGCTACCGCCTGATCGCCGCCTTTGATGTGGCACAGAGCGAGGTGGGCAAGGAGATCAGCGGCATCCAGATCCGCCATATCGACGAGCTGGAGTCTTTCTGTGCCGAGCATCACCCCAAGGTCGCAGTGCTCTGTGTGCCCCGCGACGGTGCGGAACAGGTCAGCGGCCGTCTGGTGGATCTGGGCATCGAGGGCTTCTGGAACTTCTCCCACTATGACCTCTCTGTGCCGTATCCCGATGTGGTGGTGGAGAACGTCCATCTGGGCGACAGCCTGATGAGCCTTGGCTACCGCCTGCGCAATCAGGACTGAACGTACCTATTGTAAGTAATAAGAGAACCCTCTCAGTCAAAGCCTGAGATGCCGCTGAACCCTCTCAGTCTCGCATACGCTCGACAGCTCCCCCGAAAGGGGAGCTTTATGAGTGGGGACGGGAAAGTTTCTGCTTCTCCGGCGAAGGACAGCCTGCCCGGAAGATGCAGAAAAGCTCCCCCATCGGGGGAGCTGGCAAAGCCGTCAGGCTTTGGCTGAGAGGGTTCTTTCTGTAAGGAGAGTTTTTCAAATGGCAAAACTGTATTTCCGTTACGGCGCGATGAACAGCGGCAAGAGCACCGCCCTGATGCAGGTAGCCCACAACTACGAAGAACAGGGGATGCGGGTGCTGATCCTCAAGCCACAGGTGGACACCAAGGGCGGCGGTGAGCTGGTGAGCCGTCTGGGCGTGCGCCGCAAGGCTGATCTGCTGATCCCGCCGGAGACGGACGTGTTCGAGGCCGTGCGCACGGCCAACGCTGACGGTGCGCCGCTGGCCTGCGTGCTGTGCGACGAGAGCCAGTTTTTCACTGCGCAGCAGGCAGAACAGCTGTTCATGGTAACGGTGGACCTGAACATTCCGGTGATCTGCTACGGCCTGCGGGCAGATTTTTCGCTTAAGGGCTTTCCCGGCTCTACCCGCCTGCTGGAGCTGGCCCACACCATCGAGGAGATGAAGACTATCTGCACCTGCGGCCGCAAGGCCATCTGCAACTGCCGCAGAGTGAACGGCAGATTCGTCTTTGAGGGCGAGCAGGTGGCCATCGATCTGGAAAACGATGTGCAGTACGTGAGCATGTGCCCCCAGTGCTATTTCAAGGCAAAGCGCGCGTTCTACGCCGAAAAAGCTGCTTCGCGGGTTGAATAAACTTGTATACAAGGCTGCTGTGTTCAACGACACGGCAGCCTTTCTTTTTTATTCCCGGCCCACAGGCGCAGTCCACACAACAGCGCAAAATATGTCGCTGTCGGTGCTTCTTCACCCCCCCAAAGGGCGAAAAAGCACCGATTTCCATGCCCGAAGACCGGTGCCGGATGCCCGCCGCAAACAATTGATATATCAGAGTGCACATTTTTTGCGCTATTGATATATCAGTTCAAAGACTCCCATCCGGGCTTTTTAAGCTGTTGTTCGTCCACAATGTATGCAACGTTTCCACGTTCTGAAACGGAATGTTTACAAAATTATTGCAAAATTCGACGTTCCTCCTATGATGCATCCCAGTTTTCTATGCAAAATAGCGAAGTATACATGTTGCACAGTTTTTCGAGCCAAGTTTATTCATTTCAGCGAAGGCGTCAATTCTTGCGCGGGAACAAGAGCAATATTTGTACGTTTTTTGTTTAGATATCTGCAATTTGCGTCTTTCTTTTTGGTTGTTGTTTTGTTATCATAATTGTATACAACGGGGTATGTGCAGAACCCCCGTTCGAGATGATGTTTTCTGTATTTAGGAGGAGAACAAAAATGAGCAAGGCAATTTCTCGTCGTGATTTTATGAAGGTCACCGGCGCTGTGGGCGCTGCCGGCCTTCTGGCTGCCTGCGGCGGCAACTCTGCTGCATCCAGCTCTGCTGCTTCCACCGCTTCTTCCGCTCCCGCTGCTTCTGCAGACGAGAGCCTGGCACTGTCTGACGGCCCTGTTTCCATGACCATCAGCTGGTGGGGCGGCGACAGCCGTCACGAGGCTTACCAGAACGCCATCAAGGAGTTCCAGGCTGAGCACACCAACATCACCATCGAGCCCACCTTCGCCGCATGGTCCGGCTGGGAAGAGAAGATGGCAGCTGCCTTCATCGCTGGCAACGCACAGGATGTGTGCCAGGTGAACTGGAACTGGCTGTACAACTACTCTGCTGATGGCAGCAAGTTCGTGGACCTGAACACTGTTTCCAAGTTCCTGGATCTGACCCAGTGGGATGACGCTGCCATGGACGCCTGCTACGTTGCAAACAGCCAGCAGTGCGTGCCCGTTTCCATGACCGGCCGTATCTTCTTCTGGAACATGACCACCTTCAACAAGGCTGGCATCACCGAAGTTCCCAAGTCTCTGGATGATCTGATGGCTGCCGGCAAGGCATTCAAGGAGAAGCTGGGCGACGATTACTACCCCATGCATCTGGGCGCATACGACCGTATGATCCTGATGGTCTTCTACCTCGAGTCCAAGTACGGCAAGGACTGGGCTGACCCCGTCACCTCTACCCTGAACTACACCGAGGACGAGATCGCTGAGGGCATCGACTTCATCAAGAGCCTGGTGGATGGCCACGTCATGATGAACCTGAAGACCTACTACTCTGCAAACTCTGATACCGCTACCCACCAGTCCAACGAGTGGATCACCGGTAAGATTGCAGGTATCTTCGAGTGGGATTCCGCTGCTTCCAAGTACTCCTCCGCTCTGGATGATGCCAACAAGGACGGCTTCACCGTTGGCGAGGAGATCAAGTTCGGCGACAACAACGGCGGCTTCTCCAAGGTCTCCATGGGTCTGGCCATCACCAAGACCAGCAAGTGCGTTGCCGAGGCTGCTACCCTGATCGACTTCCTGCTGAACAACGGCAAGGGCGCTGCCATCATGGGTTCCGAGTGCGGCATCCCCGCTTCCAAGGCTGGTCTGGCTGCTGCTCAGGAAGCCGGCGCTGTCAAGGATCTGGTGGCTGAGGCAAATGCAAAGGTCATGGCCTTCACCACCAACAAGCTGGATCCCCTGTTCGAGAACAACGACCTGAAGGCTTCCGGCACCGGCATCTATCAGGAAGTGTTCGACACCGTTGACTACGACGGCGTTTCCGGTGCAGACGTTGTTGACACCCTGCTGGACGGCATGGAGTCTGTTGGTTACACCATCGGCTAAGTTTTTCTTCAGAGTGCCGCTGTGTGCGGTAACGTACATATAAAGGGCACCCTTTGGCTAATACGGAGGGGCACCTGCCGCCCGACCGGCAGATGCCCCCTTTTTTGTCAGAGATATGTTACAAATTTCTGACAAAGCTGTATCCAGTCTGTTACCCCTTCGTCCGTCTCATGCTCCGAAATTCCTTAAAAAGGAGGATTTCCCAGATGAAAGAAAGCAATGCTCCCGCCATCGGGCGCACCCCGTTCCAGAAATGGCTGGACAAATATCAGGGTCTGTTTTATCTGATCCCCTGGATCATCGGCTTCGTCGTCTTTAAGGCAGTTCCCTTCGGTCAGTCGCTGTACTACAGCTTCACCGATATGAACTTCTTCAAGAGCGGCACCCAGTTCGTTGGTCTGGCCAACTACATCACGGCCTTTACCACCACCAAGATCACCAAGGCACTGCTCATCACCTTCAAGTACGCTTTCATCACCGTGCCTCTGAAGCTGGTCTTTGCGCTGTTCATCGCATACATCCTGAACTTCAAGATCGCATGCGTCAACCTGTTCCGCACGGTGTACTACATTCCCTCCATTCTGGGCGGCTCTGTTGCAATCGCCGTTCTGTGGAAGGCTGTGTTCAGCGTGGACGGCCTGCTCAACACCGTGCTGCGCGCTGTCACCTTTGGTCTGGTGCAGGGCCCCGAGTGGCTGTCTGACCCCAGCTACGCGCTGTGGATCATCTGCTTCCTGCGTATCTGGCAGTTTGGTTCCGCCATGGTGCTGTTCCTGGCCGCTCTGAAGGGCGTGCCTGCAGACCTGTACGAAGCCGCTACCATTGATGGTGCCGGCAAGTGGCGTCAGTTCTTCTCCATTACCGTTCCGATGATCACCCCCATCATCTTCTACAATCTGGTCACTCAGATCTGCCAGGCTTTCCAGGAGTTCAATGGCCCCTACATCATCACCAACGGCGGCCCCCGTGGTTCCACCACGCTGATCTCTCTGCTGGTTTACAACTACGCATTCAAGTCTTATGACATGGGTATGGCATCCGCTCTGGCATGGATCATGTTCATCATCGTCTGCATCCTGACGATCATTGCATTCACCAGCCAGAAGAAGTGGGTCTACTACTCTGACGAAAGGTAAGGTGACCAGTATGGGAATGAAAGCATCGAACAAAATCGCGACCTTCTTCAAGTATTTCGTCCTGATCCTGGTCGGCGTCATCATGATCTATCCCCTGCTGTGGATGATCAGCGCTACCTTTAAGGACAACAGCGAGATCTTTGCAGGCATCAGCCTGTGGATCAAGCACCCCACTCTGGATGGCTACCGCGGCGCACTGAACAACTTTGGCGGTTCCATCAACATCCTGCAGGCCATGCTGAACACCTACAGCTACGTCATCCCCAAGGTGATCTGCACGGTGGTCTCCGCCTGTGTGGCTGCCTACGGCTTTGGCCGCTTCGATTTCCCCGGCCGTAAGCTGATGTTCAACATCATGCTGGCCACCCTGTTCCTGCCGCAGGTCGTTCTGAATGTGCCGCAGTACCTGCTGTACAACAAGTTCGGCTGGCTGGACAGCCCCTTCTATCTGGCTATCTGGGTGCACTGCGCATTTGCGACCGAGACCTACTTCGTCTACCAGCTGGTGCAGTTCATGCGCAATGTCCCCCGTGATCTGGACGAAGCCGCTGCCATCGACGGCTGCTCCTCCTTCCAGACCCTGTACAAGGTCATCGTGCCCATGCTTGGCCCCGCTCTGGTGTCCTGCGCACTGTTCCAGTTTATGTGGAGCTGCAACGACTTCATGGGTCCGCTGCTTTACGTCAGCACTCCCGGTAAGTACCCGATGTCCCTGTTCGTCAAGCTGTCCATGGACGGTGATACCGGTTTCGCATGGAACAAGATCCTTGCTCTGTCCCTCATCTCCATCCTGCCGCAGCTGATCGTCTTCTTCTGTGCACAGGACCAGTTCGTTGAAGGTATCTCTGCCGGTGCCGTCAAGGGCTAAGCCCTTTCCCCGCACAGCATAAGATTATCTGATACAAACAAACACCCCCTGTGCCGTTCCCGTAGATGGCGCAGGGGGTGTTTCTTATTTCTTATGTCCTTTGCGGTACTGCAGTGGGCCAGTACCCATCACCTCGCGGAACACCCGGCGGAAATGGGCGGCGCTGGCAAAGCCGGTCTGCTCGGCCACCGCACTGATGGAAAGCTCAGTCGTTTCCAGCAGCTTCTGGGCCGCTTCGATGCGGCGGTTGTTGATGTAATCCACGATGGACTGGCCCGTTACCCGCCGGAACAAACGGCTCAGGTAGTAGGGCGAAAGATAAAACTGCGCCGCAACCTCGGTGAGGGAAAACTTCTGCCGGTAATTGGCCGCAAGGTAGGCGCAGATCTGCTCCACCGTTTCGTTGTGGGGACGCGCCACGGCACTGCTCTCGGCAATGCACTCCTGCTCCACATAGTGCAGGATCAGCAGCAGGTACAGCGGGCCGGGGTAATCCTGCTCGGTGCTGGCGCTGGCCATCATTTCCAGCAGGGTACGGATGCGGCTCTGCCACTGCACCGGTGCATACAGCACTGTGTGCTCCCCGGGCGCAAACAGGCGGCCGAAATCCCGCCCGGCTGTGTTTTTCAAATCATGCAGCATCCCCAGCGGAAAGTGGCACCCCACGATCTGCGGCACGGCGCTGCCGGTCTGTGCAAAGCGGCAGCCGCCGGGGCCAAGCAGCACGGCGCTGCCGGGGTTTACCAGCACATTCCCGCCCTCGTATTCCAGCGTGACGCTGCCCTCCGACACCAGCAGCAGATAGCAGGTGTCCTCATCCGGCGGCAGCTCGTAGCGGTTCGCATTCAGCCGCAGGGTGGCAGCGGCCACCTTGCCGGTGATCTTTTCACGTTCTGATCTCATAGGTAACTCCTTCAGTCGCGGCTGATGCCGCGCCAGCTCCCTCAAAGAGGGAGCCTCTGGCGAATAGGAAAAGCTTTCCGGTATGCCAAAGCCTCCATCACGGATGGAAGTGGCAAACCCGCGAGGGTTCGACGGAAGGGGTTCCCTTCATTCTAATCTTTATCATATCATGTCCGTTTCCTGCGGGCAAGACAAAACCATCAGGAGGTTCTCTCATGAATCTGTCGCTTATCCGTTCCATGACGCGCAGCGCTGTTTTCGAGCTGGAAAACGGCCTGTGCTATCGTCCGGCCCACCCGTTCACCGTTACCCTGAACGGAAAGACCGTCTACGAAGCCTGCCAGACCAACGTGTTCTCCCTGTTCTCCCTGCTGCCCGGTACGGAGTACACGGTGGGTGTGCAGGCCGAGGGCGAAAGCCTGACCTGCGCCTTTACCACCGAGGCCGAGACCTTCTTTGTGGATGCTTCCCGCTACGGTCTGGTGGCTGACGGCACCACGGACAACACCCTCAAGCTGCAGGCGGCTCTTTCCACCTGCCCCAAGGGCGGCACAGTGTACGTGCCCGCAGGCCGCTACCGCACCTGCAGCCTGTTCCTGAAAAGCAACACCACCCTCTATCTTGAAAAGGGCGCTGTGCTGCTGGGCGACAATGACCGCACCCACTACCCCATCCTGCCCGGCGTGATCCCCAGCGAGAACGAGGTGGATGAATACTACCTGACCGGCTGGGAGGGCAACCCGCTGGACAGCTTTGCGGGTCTGTTGAACATCACGCAGGTGCACGATGTCGTTGTGACCGGCGAGGGCACGCTGGACTGCGATGCCGAGAACGGCGACTGGTGGGTAACGCCCAAGATCAAGCGCATCGCATGGCGGCCCCGCGCTGTGGCTGCTGTGGACAGCGAGAACATCTGCCTGCACGGCATCACGGTACAGAACAGCTATTCGTGGACGATCCACCCCATCTTTGTCAAGCATCTTGACCTGCTGAACTTCAACATCAACAATCCTTACAATGCCCCCAACACCGACGGCATCGACCCCGAAAGCTGCGAGTATATCCGCATCATCGGCGTGAACATCCATGTGGGCGACGACTGCATTGCCATGAAGGCCAGCAAAGTATTCCTTGGCATGAAGCTGAAAAAGAGCTGTGAGCACACCGTTATCCGCAACTGCCTGTTGGACAAAGGCCATGGCGGCATCGTCATTGGCAGCGAGATGAGCGGCGGTGTGAAGGATATGGTGGTCACCCAGTGCCTGATGGATCACACCGACCGCGGCCTGCGCGTCAAGACCCGCCGTGGCCGCGGCAACACCGCCGTCATCGACGGGCTGGTGTTCCGCAACGTGGAGATGCGGGGTGTCAAGGCACCCTTCGTCATCAACATGTTCTACTTCTGCGACCCGGACGGCCACGGCCCCTATGTGCAGTGCCGCGATGCCATGCCCGTGGACGAGTACACCCCGAAGCTGGGCAGCCTGACCATGGAGGACATCGTCGCCACCGACGCTCAGTTCGCGGGATGCTACTTCGACGGCCTGCCGGAGCAGCCTGTTGAGCGCGTTTCCATGAAGAACGTCACGATCACCTTTGACCCCAATGCCGAGGCCGGTCAGGCCGCTATGGCGGATAACCGCCCTCTGGTGAAGAAGCTGGCCATCTACGCCGAGAATGTCAAGGAGATCGACCTGCACAACGTGAAGATCGAGGGCTACGAGGGCGAACGCCTGCACTTTGCAAATGTCGGCCATTTTGAGGAGGACTGATACCATGACCCATGAAGAAATTCTTGCCATGCTGGGCGATTACGTGGACTATCTGATCGCCAATTCCAGCGCCGAAGCACCCATGTGGAACATCGAAAAGGTGCGCAGCGGCAAGCCCAACAAGTGGAACTACATCGACGGCTGCATGATCACGGCCTGCCTGAGCCTGTACAAGACCACCGGCGACGAGAAGTACCTGCGCTTTTCCAAGAACTTCATCGACTGGTTCGTGCAGGAGGATGGCTCCATCAAGACCTACGACCCCAAGGAGTACAATCTGGATAACGTGAATCAGGGCAAGAACCTGTTCACCCTGTACGATATCTTTGGGGATGAAAAGTACCGCAAGGCCATCGAGACCATCCGCAGCCAGCTGGCCACCCAGCCCCGCACCAAAGAGGGCAATTTCTGGCACAAGGACATCTACCCATGGCAGGTGTGGCTGGACGGCACCTACATGGCCCAGCCCTTCTACATGGAGTACGAGACCCGCTTTAACAAGATGCAGGGCTGCATCGACAGCTACAAACAGTTCATGAATATCAAAAAACACATGCGGGACGAAAAGACCGGCCTGTACTACCACGGCTACGATGAGAGCCGCCAGATGTACTGGGCCGACCCCGTCACCGGCTGCAGCCCCAACTTCTGGCTGCGTGCCATGGGCTGGTTCATGGTAGCTATGGTAGATGTGCTGGAGCGGATGGACGAGCAGCTATACAATGAGTACCGCGGCATCATGGCAATGCTCAAGCAGACCATTGAGGATGTGCACAAATTCCAGGACGAGGAGACCGGCATGTTCTGGCAGGTGATGGACCGCCCCGGTGTGGAGGGCAACTACCTCGAGACCAGCGGCACCGCTCTGTTTGCCTACGCGGTGCTCAAAGGCGTGCGTCTTGGCTACCTGCCCAAACGCATGGCCGCATGGGCCGAAAAGGCCTTCTACGGCACCTGCGACAAGTATCTCTCCAAGAACCCGGATGGCAGTCTGCAGCTGGACGGCATCTGCCTGGTGGCGGGTCTTGGCGGCAAGGATCACCGCGACGGCTCTCTGGCCTACTATTTCAGCGAGCCGGTGGTCTGCAACGATGCCAAGGGTGTCGGCCCGCTGGTGCTGGCTTACACCGAAATGATTGCACGCAAGTAAACTGCACATCGTGGGCGGGCAGCTTTCTTGCCGGACACGAGTCGGGCCATTCCATCGCCCGCAGGGCTGTTGCAAAACAGCGTCTCTTTAAAATGTTGAAAACAGCCGCATTCACCGTACAAAACGGGCAGAACGCTGAAAACTCAAAGGCAGATCTCAAAAAAAAATGAGATAGGCAGCCCCTTCCGGGGAAGCCTATCTCATTTTTTCGTTGGGGCTGTTTTGCAACAGCCCCTTCTCTATGGAAAGAGGTTCAACATGAATTCTCGAAGATGGCTTATCAGAACTTGAACAGGTTCACGATGCGCTGCCACAGGCGGGTAAAGATATTGCCTTCCTTCACCGTCTCAGTCTCGGCTGCAGTGGTGTCGGCAGCGGCCACGGTTTCAGCGGTCTTGTAGACGAACTTCACGCTGCTCTCGGCATCGTCCGGTGCACCGGCAAAGCTGGTGTAGTCGTTCAGGCGGCCGGTCATCTCGTCCAGCACGGTCTTCAGGCCATGGAGCTGATCCTGATCCAGCGCGCCGGTCAGCTTGGAGATGCCTTCCTCGTTGAACTGGTTCAGACCGTCGTTCAGCTGGCCTGCGCCGTCATTCAACTGACCTGCACCGGTGTTCAGGGTGTTCACGCCGTCATACAGGGTCTTGGTGCCTGCAGCCAGCTGTGCGCTGCCATCCTTTGCGGAGTGGGCACCGTCCGCAGCGGTCTGCACGCCTGCGGTGTACTGGTTCACGCTGGAAACAAAGAACTGGATCTGAGAAAGGCTGGTCTTCAGGGCGCGGACATCAGCTATATCCTGGCTGTTCTTGATCTGGTACTTCAGCTCTTCGTGGATGGTGTTCTTGGCATCGGCATTGGTCACCATCTCCAGAGCGCCGGTCAGCATGGAAGCGTCAAAGTTCTGCATCAGCTTCAGGGCTGCTTCCAGATCGTGGTTCGTCTTGGTCGCGGACAGATACAGGGCCAGATCCAGCTGACTATCCTTGAAGTTGGGAGCCTGCTCCCAGATGGTGCGCACCATCTTTTTGCGGCCGGCAGAAAGGGTCTTATCGTTCATGGTGAGGATGTTGTCGATCACAGCCTCGTAGTTCGACCATGTCATGTCCTCGTCGATCAGGCCGCCTTCCTTCAGGGTCTTGTTGGCAGAAGCCAGCACACCGTCCGCCACCTGCTGCGCACCGGCGTTCAGTGCTGCATTGTTGGCGCTCAGGGTGTCCAGACCTTTGGTCAGCTGGCCAAGGCCGTCGTCCAGAGCGGCAGCACCGTTGTTCAGGGTGTTGGCACCGTCCAGCAGGGCCAGAACACCGCCTGCCAGCTGAGAGGTGCCGTCCACCAGCTGGGAAGCGCCGTCCATGAGCTGGCTCATGGCATCGTTCAGCTGGTTGATGCCATCGGTCAGGTCGTTGATGCTGCTCAGGTCAAACACATTGTCCGTGCCAAGAGCAGCGGTGCTGGTAGCGCAGGCCACCATGACCTGCGGGCAGGTAAAGTCTTCCACATCGGCTTCCACAGTCACGGTGTCCTGCAGATAGTCTTCGATGCTGTCCACCTCATCGGGCAGCAGGCCGGACAGGGAATCCTTCACGCCCGGCAGGGTAACAAAGGCGGCAACGCTGCTTTTGGCGGCGCTTTCGATCATACCGTGTTCTGCGGTCACGTTGGAAGCATCCCCGCCCAGAATGACGCCCACAGCGGTGATCAGCGGAGTGACGATGGTGCGGTCCTTGCCGTTCACGTTCACGGTGCCGGTCTCGTTGTTCTTCAGGTTGACGGTCACAGTCAGGTGGCCGCTCTTGCCAATGATGTCCTCAAGGGCGGCTTCCTGACCGTCCAGAGCGTAGGTCACCTTCACATCGATGGGCAGGGCCTTGTCGGTATTGCCCTTGTAGTAAACATCGGTGTCGTTGGTGTTCCACACCAGCTCTTCCCCGTTCTGGGTGAACTCGGCATCGCTCTCAGTGTTCTGGATGTCGGTCAGGGTGGTCTTGTCGGTGACGTTTGCAAGGCCGGAGGCGCTGTACAGGTGCTCGCTGACGGTGGTGCTCTTGATGGAGCCGTCGCCGTTCATCACAGCATAGACGGTCTCGGATTTGGAAAAGCTGCTCTTACCAGCTGCAAATGCGGGCATTGCACAGCCTGCGGCGAGGGTGAGAGCCAGCGCCGCACTGGCGAAACGAAGCGATTTTTTCATAACGTAATTACTCCTTTTCAGACTTCTTGGCGTTGGCGGATTCGGGTACCATCCACTTGAGGGTGGTGTGGCGGATGATCCAGTCGCACAGCATCAGGGCTGCGGGCAGCATCACCAGAATGACCACCATGCTGATCAGTGCGCCGCGGGAGATCAGCAGGCAGATGCTCTTCAGCAGCTCCATCTTACTGATGGCAGCCACACCGACGGTGGCGGCAAAGAAGGTCAGGCCGCTGGTCAGGATGGACTGGCTGCAGTGCTCCAGCGACTGCTGGGCGGCTTCCTTCGGGGTGCGGCCAAAGGCGCGCTCCTCGTGGTAACGGGTGGTCATCAGGATGGAGTAGTCCACGGTAGCACCCAGCTGGATGGTGCCAATGACGATGCTTGCAATGAAGGGCAGCTGCGTACCGGTGAAGTACGGGATGCCCATGTTGATGGCGATGGCGGCTTCAATGCTGGCTACCAGCAGCGCCGGGATGGAAATGCTCTTGAAGGAAACGGCGATGATGACCAGAACGGCCATGATGGACCAGACGTTGACGTTCTTGAAGTCCACATCTGCCACTTCGATCAGGTCTTTCGTCATGGCGCCCTCGCCGGTGATGACGCCCTCGGGGTCAACGGTCTTGATGAGGGAAATCATCTCGTCCAGCTGGTTGTTGATGGCATCCGTGCCGGTCTTATAGGAGCTGTTGGCAAGGATCAGCTTGTAGCCGCCGGACTGCAGGATCTCCATGATGCTGTCGGGCAGCAGCTCGGTCTGGAAGCCCGGGCCGGTGATGGAATCCAGACTTACCACCTGCGTAATGCCATCCACGTCCTTGAGTTCATCGCACAGGTCGCTCACCTCAGTGGCGGTCAGGTCGTCATGCACCAGAATGAAGTGGCTGGTGGTCATGCCGAAGTCCTCGCCCAGCTTGTTGGTGCCCACGATGCCGGTCAGGTCCTGCGGCAGGGAGTCGAACAGAGTGTAGTAGACCTCGGTCTTGTTCTGCGCGATGGCAAAGGGGATGAGGATGAGGATAAAGATAACCACGATGGGCACCGAGTGGTTGGAAACAAAGTAGCTGAGCTTTTTCAGCTTGGGGATCACGGTGCGGTGCTTGTACTTTTCCACCCATTTATCAAAGGTAAGGATCAGGGAGGGCAGGATGACCACGGTGCAGATGACACCGAGGGCAACGCCCTTTGCCATGACAAGGCCGATATCGCGGCCCAGCGTCAGGCGCATGGCACACAGTGCAAGGAAGCCCGCGATTGTGGTCAGGCTGGAAGCGGAGATGGAGGTCATGGTCTTGCAGATGGCGCTGGACATGGCCTCCTCGTTGGAAGAGCGTAGCTCCTTCTCTTCCTGATAGCGGTGCAGCAGGAAGATGGAGAAGTCCATCGTGACACCCAGCTGCAGCACGGTGGCCAGTGCTTCGGTGATGTAGCTGATCTGGCCCAGAAAGATGTTGGTGCCGAAGTTGTACGCAATGGGGAACAAAAGACCCAGCATGAACAGCAGCGGGGTGATGGTGCTTTCCAGCGAAAGGAACAGCACCAAAAGGCTGGCACCCACGGCGATCAGGATGTACATGGGCATTTCCTGATTGACCAGTGCCTTGGTGTCCTGCAGGATAACGCTCATACCGCCGAAGAAGCAGTCCTTGCGCAGCAGCTTTTCGATCTGAGCGACGGCTTCCATGGTCTCGTCGCTGGCGCTGGGGGCGTCAAAACGGACGATCAGCATGGTGGAATCGTTTTTGCCGAACATGAACTGCTGCACATCGGCGGGCAGCATCTCGGTGGGGATGCTGGGGTCGATCACATCGCTGAGCCAGAAGGTCTGGGTCACGCCGGGAACAGCCTCGATGTCCTTCTTCATGGCGATCAGTTCGTTTGTGGGTAAGCCTTCTACCGTGATCATACCGGTGGAGGCCAAATGGAAATCGTCCTCAAGGGCTACCTCGCCGATCATGGAGTCCAGATCCTGCGGCAGGTAGGTGAGGATGTCATAGTTGATGCGGGTAGCAATTGCGCCGATTGCGGAAGGGATCAACAGCAGGAATGCTACTGTCAGGATCAGCTTGCGCAGCCGCACAATGCCCTGTGCGATCTTTTTCATGAGAACCCTCCATAGAAAATGGTTAAAAATCTTAGTAAAATGACTGGTGGTCATTTCCAAGCAAACACTATTATAACCATGACAAACCGGGTGTCAAGCACAAAAATGACCAAAAGTCAGTTTTCTTATCAACTGCCTGAAATTGTATAGCTTTTTGGACTTGCACTATCGGGAAAGGACTGCTAAAATGATTGAGATAACACAAATGAGCGAATGAAAACGAGCGGAAAAGAGGAATCGTCAGGGAATATGGGTACCGTGGAGGGCAAAAAGCAGGAGAAGCGCCGGGCACTGCTGGAGGCAGCCTATGATCTGTTTCTGGAGCGAGGTGCCGCAAAAACCAGCGTAGAGGACATCACCAGCCGGGCCAAGGTGGCCAAGGGCACCTTTTATCTGTATTTTCAGGATAAGGGTGCGGTGATGCAGGCGCTGCTGGGCCGGGTGAGCTACCAGCTGCTGAGCGATGCGTGCGAAGCGGTGGAAAAGCAGACAGAGCTCGAAAACTTCCCGGACAAGATGGTGGCGGTGATCGACCACATCATCGAAGCGCTGCGGAAGGATACGCTGGTGCTCAAGTTTCTGGAGCACAACTTCATATGGCCGGGGCTGGACCAGATCGAGGCCAGCCGCGAAGCCGAGCCGCTGATGCGCAAGCTGCTGAATGTGGTGCTGACCAGCCCGGAAATGGCCGGCCGCACCGAGCGGGAGATCTACCAGCGCATCACGGCACTGGGCAGCATGTGCATGTCGGTGTGCTATTCCAGCGTGCTGGAGGGCAAGCCCGATGATATTGAAGCCATGAAGCCGGTGCTGTACGATATCGTCCGCAGGTCGCTGAAGGTGGAAAAATAAAAAATCACAGAAAAGTATTGCTTTTTTGCACAGGCTGTGGTAAACTATTCAAGTCGATATGACTTATGGACGGTTAGCTCAGCTGGTAGAGCATCTGCTTGACGTGCAGGAGGTCACAGGTTCGAGTCCTGTACCGTCCACCATACAGTTCGTACTCGAACCCGATTCTTTATGAAAAAGGGTTTGGGTACGTTTTTTGTTTATCGGAAGTTCTGCGGAAGGACTACTCGGAACGGTAAACGAGCAAAGGCAGGGTATCACTATGATAGTGGTATCCTGCCTTTTGCTTTGCGGAATCAAGTTCGCTTTGTGCGAACTTGGTCGTCCCCCTATATGGCGCGTTTGGGAGTAGTCGCTGCGTACGTGCGTACCGGGAGCCTGTACACCTCTGACAAGGTGTAACACACTAGACTTTGTGCCAAAGTCTGTGTGCCAAGGGGTCAAGCCCCTTAGAATCCCTGCGGAGCGTGTACGCACGTACGCAGAAAAATGGCAAAATTTCACTATATCGGGGTGTTCTTTCATGGTGGAGTGTGGTATACTCGGCTTAGCCCAGTAAATCGGAGTTTGACGAGGTAAAAGAATATGAATGGAAAACATCTATTTCTTACATCTGCAGGGTTGACCGATAAGATGAAAGAGAAATTCTTTGATATTATTGGAAAGTGTCCGAAGGATGTGAAAGTGCTTTATATTCCAACAGCTGGCATTGAAACAGATGGTGCAAGAGAGTCGCTTGCAATATGTTTTCATGAACTCTTTCTAATGGGAATTCAGTACGAAAATATATTAGTGTACAATCTGGAATTAATTCTTTCAAAAGACTATCAAAGAACCTATTCTTCGTATGTTACAACCCCGTTTATGCTTACAAGGCTATTAACTTTTGAAGAATTAAACCAATTTGATGCTGTTTTTGTCAGTGGTGGTGATGTATCTGTGCTTTGTCGTGAAATGTCTAGAACTGGTTTTGATAGAATACTTAATAATGCAATTAAAAACGGACTTATATATGTCGGAATCAGTGCAGGAAGTATGTATGCGGCGGGAAATTTAACAGATGGATTACATATTATTGACAATCCTATTATCCCCCATTGGAATGGTTCTGAAACAACAGTATTACCGAACGGCAAAGATGAGATTAAGCTTGCTGATGGAAAAGCTGTTTATGTAGAGGATAATTACATGAGTGTAATATGATGCACATGTAGGATTAGTCAAATTCCAGTTTGCCGTACTCGTTCCAGCAGGGTTTGGGGCAGGCACGCCCCAACAAGAAGCTGTCCCAAAGGGGCAAGAATTTTCAAGAATTGAAAATTTGTGGCCACGGGACGATTCTTGCTCTCACCTTTTTCGCTGCGTTTCGCAATTTTCGCATTTCACTCTGCTCGCAGATTGTTGACAAGCTGCGCTTGACCCGATACTATAAAGGCAAGTCGAATACACGCCAAGGAGGTGCAACCATGACCGCCGTAATCTACGCCCGCTATTCATCCGACAGCCAGCGAGAAGCGTCCATTGAGGGACAGTTGCGCGACTGCAAGGCCTACGCCGAGAAGAACGGCATCACCGTGGTCGGCACCTACATTGACCGTGCCTACTCTGCCAAAACGGATGACCGCCCAGACTTTCAGCGGATGATCAAGGACAGCGGAAAGAAAATCTTCGATGTGGTTCTGGTCTGGAAGCTCGACCGCTTTGCCCGGAACCGATTCGATGCCGTGAACTACAAGTACCAGCTGGAAAAGAACGGTGTCCATCTGGTGTCTGCCATGGAACCCATCTCGCAGGGGCCTGAAGGCATTATGGTGGAGAGTATGCTGATTGGCATGGCGGAATACTATTCCGCCGAACTCGCCCTGAAAGTGGCGCGCGGTGAGCGCGAAAATGCCCTCCAGTGCAAGTACAACGGCGGCGTGGTGCCGCTGGGCTTCACCATTGGCAAGGAGGACAGGCTATACCATATCGACCCGGAAACGGCTCCTATTGTGCAGGAGATCTTCAGCCGGTACGCCGACGGCGAACCGGCTGAGAAGATTGCCGCATCCCTGAACGAGCGCGGCCTGCGTACCCGCACCGGGAAGCCGTTCGTAAAGAACAGCTTCTTCCAGATATTCCGCAACCGCCGCTACATCGGCGAATACCGCTACAAGGACATTGTGACGCCGGGCGGCATTCCGGCCATTGTTGACAAGGACTTGTTCGACCGGGTGCAGCAGCGTTTCGAGCAGAACAGGATCGCCCATGGTCGGCCTGCAAAAGAGGATGTGAGCTATCTGCTGACCACCAAGCTGTTCTGTGGCAAGTGCGGCACCCTGATGGGTGGCGAAAGTGGCACCAGCCACATGGGAAACACCTACTATTACTACAAGTGCGGCAACGCCAAACGCCACGGCAAGGCGCACTGTGACCTGAAAGCCATCCGCAAGGAGCCTCTGGAGCGGTTCGTGGTGGACACCGCCATTAAGGTGATTTTTAACGATGAAATCATCGAACAGCTGATAGATTTGGTCATGGAAGCCCAGCAGAAAGAGAACACCCGGCTGCCTGTCCTGAAAGACCAGCTCAGGGACACGGAGAAGCGGCTGGCAAACCTTCTGGAAGCCATTGAACAGGGCATCCTGACCTCGACCACCAAGCAGCGGCTAGACGAATTGGAAGCCCGGAAAGAAGCCCTGAACACCAGCATTCTGGAAGAAGAACTGAAAAAGCCCGTTCTGACCCGTGAGTGGATTCGGTTCTGGCTTGAGAAATTCCGCAAGGGTGACGTGGGCAGCACGGAACACCAGCGGCAGATCATTGATACCTTTGTCAACTCGGTCTACGTCTTTGATGACCGGGTCGTACTCAATTTCAACTTCACGGATGATGCCAAAACGGTCACCCGTGAGGAAGTGTTGGGTTCGAGTGCCGTGGACAATGCTCCACCAAAACAAGAGCCTCTGACTTTGGTCAGGGGCTTTTTTGTTGCGTCATCCACTAACCCACGTCGGAGCCGGACGGTACAGGACTCGAACAGCACGTGCCGAGCGCAGCGAAGGCAATCAAAGCCCCGGTGGGGCTTTGATTAGTGCGCGGTTCCCAATGCGTAGGAATGTCTATCAAGAAAGATGCCGCCAGACCTTTTGGTCTGGGGACTTTTTTCGTGGTGGCGGTACAGGACGAGAACCGGGACAAGCAAAGGCAGGGTATCACCATCATGGGGGTATCCTGCCTTTTGATATTCTTAACAAGACGTGGTATACTCGGCTCAGTTCAACAAATCGGAATTTGAAGGAGTGTTAAATATGAAATTCCCATTTTATGACGCACCAAATACAGCTACAATAACCTGTTGCCACATATTAGAGAATGGAGAACCTATTTTATATGTATCACATGATGAAGATGATGGAATGTGGCAATTTCTATGTGGAAAAGCACATGAAACAGACGAAGCAAAGTTAGTATCCTTAAAATCAGTATTCGACTTAGATAATTCTGTTGGTATTCTAAAGGATATGCCTTGCGGTTACTATGCTGAAAGAAAAGCTCAAGATGATGAATGGAGTGTTAGAAAACGGTAACTATCAGCTCGGTCAATTCCAGTTTGCCGTACTCGTTCTTAGCAGGGTTTGGGGCTCCGCACGCCCTAACAAGAATCATCAGCCTTGCGTCCGTAGTCATTTTGTGATACAATATTCCTGACAGGAGGTGTCCCGTATGATGCAGACGTTCGTTCGCCCTTCCCGGGATCTGCGCAACCATTACGCCGAAATTTCGGAAATGCTCAAAGACCACGACCATGTGATTATCACGAATCATGGCCGTGGGGAATCAGTTCTCATCAACATTGAGGACTACGCCAAGTACGAGGAGTTCTTGCACCAGCGGTATGTTGCCGAGGCACTTGCCAAGGCAAAGCAGCAGGCGGCTGACCCCGACACGCAATGGGCAGACCACGAAAGTGTATGGGAGACGCTGGGCAAGCAGTATGACGTATAAAATCAAATATCTGCCCCTTGCTGTACAGGACCTGAACGATATCGCCCGATATCTGTCTGGCTTTTACCCTAAAACAGCTAGCCGCGTACTGAAAGAGCTGCGGGAGAAGATCACAAAATTGGGCGATACCCCGAAAATGTGCGAGATCTACCGCCTCGACCCTGCTTACCGTAGGATGGTCGTTGACCAGTATCTTGTGTTTTACCGCGTCAACGATGAAATAAAGACTGTGGAGGTCCACCGTGTGCTGCGAGGTGCGTGGAATCTGCCGCAGTATCTAGAATAAATCCAGGTTTGCCTGCCCTTGGCAATGCTCTGTCACAAAAGTCCTCAGACGGTTGTCTGGGGCTTTTTTGCTGCGCCATCCACTAACCCACGTCAGAGCAGGACGAGAACCGCATCTGTTTTCCCCGCAAGGTTTTCCATTGCATTTCATAGAAAAGTGTGTTTCAATAAAAAGAGCCATACGGCGATCAGACGCAGTGAGAAGGTGGGTGCAGGATGTTCAAAATTGCGATCGTAGAGGATCAGGAAGAAACACGGGAAAGCCTGAACCGGTTCGTCCGGCAATATGCGCAGGAGCAGGGCCTGCAGGTGGAAATCAGTCTCATCACAGACGGTGCCGAGATCGCAGAGCACTATACGCCGGGATTCGACATCATTTTTATGGATGTGGAGATGCCACGGCTGGACGGTTTTGGAGCGGCCGAAGCCATCCGGGCCGTGGATGCGGATGTGGTGCTGGTCTTTGTGACCAACATGGCACAGTATGCCATCCGAGGCTACGAGGTAGATGCACTGGATTATGTGCTGAAGCCGGTGAACTATTATCAGTTCTGCACCAAGCTTTCCCGCGCCATCCAGCGGGTGCAGCGGCGCAGAGGCGGGCAGGTGGTGCTGCAGCTGGCGGGCGGCGGCATCCAGCTGCTGGACACCGCTGATATCTATTATCTGGAGACCCACAGCCGGATGCTGTACTACCACACTTCCAAAGGCGAGTTCGCGGCACGCGCCAGCCTGCAAAGTGCCGAAAAGCAGCTTGCCGAGTATCATTTTGTCCGCTGCAACCAATGCTATCTGGTCAATCTGGCCTACGTCAAGGGCATTGAAAACGACTTTGCCCTTGTGAAAAACGACCGGCTGGAGATCAGCCGACGGCAGCGCACGGCCTTTCTTACCGCAGTAGCGTCCTACATGGGAGGTGTGCTGTGACCACATCGCTGCTGAACAGCCTGCTCCGGGCGCTGCTGCGCTGGGGCGCGGCGCTGGTCTTTTGTCTGCCTTTGCGGCATCGCTCCCATTTTTGGGCGCGCGCCTGCGGGATGCTGCTCCCGCTGCTTTTGCTGGCGCAGCTGCTGGACCCTCTGGCACAGTCCACAACACTGTGGCAGCAGCAGCTCCTGCTGCTAGTACTTTACATCTCCTTTTTTGCGCTGCTGGGCGGGATGATCTATCTGTGTACGGATATCAATAAAAAAGGTGCCCTGTACTGCGCAGTATGGAGCCTGCTCATCGCGCAGTGCGCCTACGAGAGCTGGTGCTTTCTGGAGCTGCAGTTTACCCGGTATGGACACCCGCTGAACATGGCTTCCCCTTGGGCGGTTCTGGTACAGCTGCTGTCCGGGGCGGTATTCTTTGCGGCGGTGTACATCCTGCTGGCACGGCAGCTTCCTTATAAAGGAGAATACAACATCGGGCCCCGGCAGCTGTTCAGCGCGTTCTTCATTGGCATCCTGTTCATGGTGCAGGCCGCCGTGCTGGACAATGCCCGCGCCGAACAGACTCCGCTGAGTCTTACCGTTACCATTCTGATCGGGCAGTTCTATTTTATCACCCTGCTGTATTTCCAGAGTGAGCTGTTCAAGAAGTCTGCCATGGAAAAAGAGATGAGTGAACTGAATCTGCTGTACGAGCGTCAGCGTCAGCAGTATCAGGTGGCCCGGCAGAACGTGCAGATCATCAACAAGCGCTGCCATGAGCTGAAAGTGCAGATTGCCAATCTCCGCAAGCTGTCGCCCGAAGAGGTACCGCCGGAGCGCATTGATGAGGCCGAGCGCGCAGCCCGCCTGTATGACGCGAACCGCAACACCGGCAACGAGGTGCTGGATGTGGTGCTGACCGAGAAGAGTCTGCTGTGCGAGTCCCGGGGCATCCAGCTGAATGCTGTGGCAAACGGCAGCTGTCTGGGCTTTTTTGAAGCGGGGGATCTGTACGCAATGTTTGCCAATGCGCTGGATCACGCCGTGGAAAGCGCGGTGCAGGTCTCCCGGCCGGAGTGCAGGGTCATCGATCTGCTGGTCTGTGTGCGGCAGGGTTTTGTGGTGGTGAACATCATCAGCCCGCTGCGCCCGCCGGAACAGCAGGCAAGCCGCTCTGCACAATACGAGCTGAAGGTGATCCGTCGCATCGTGCAGAAGTACAAAGGCACTTTGACCTTGGAAGAGCAGGGAGAGTTTTTTGCGGAAAAGATCATCTTTCCGCTGCAAAAATAAGTTAAGAAAACGGCAGCCGCCGCAGAAGTTCCGGAAACGGAAGGACTGCGGCGGTTTTCTTTTTGCGGTTTGTTGGATACATCTGCTTGTGAAAAACTTACAAATATATCAGTTCACATTTGGCAGTCCAAAACCGAATGCGCACGCAAAACGACCGATTTTCGCACGCATCTTGCGAAATACGGCCACTCTGATAAAATAATGACAAAGAACAGAGAACAAGAAAAAATCACTGTACCACAGCAAAAACAGGAGGAATCGGATGCGTAGTATTGCAAAGCTCATGAAGGACTGGCAGTTCACCGGCCCGAACGGCGTTACCACCGCCGTAGAGCTGCCCCATACATGGAATGCCAGGGACGGTCAGGACGGCGGCAACGATTACTGGCGGGGCTGCTGCACCTACTGCACCCGCTTTGCAGCACCGGTGTACGACCCGGCACAGCAGCAGGTATGGCTGCAGTTCGAGGGTGTCAACGCCAGCGCTGCCGTTCTGCTGAACGGTCAGCAGCTCTGCACCCATGACGGCGGCTACTCCACCTTCCGGGTAGAGGTCACGGAACTGCTGCAGGCAGAAAACCAGCTCACGGTGCGGGTGGACAACAGCGTCAACGACCGCGTTTACCCCCAGAAAGCAGACTTCACCTTCTACGGCGGCATCTACCGGGATGTGAGCCTGCTGGTGGTGAACAAAAACCACATCGCACTGGGACACTTTGGCGATACCGGCGTGAAGATCACCCCCACCCTGAAAGAGGGCAGCGCCGACATCCAGGTGGAAACGCTGGTGGAAGGCAGCGGCACCGTGACGGTGGAGCTGCTGGATGCCGAGGGCCGCACCGCTGCAAAGGGCGAAGGCGAAAATACTTTCCTCCATCTGGATGCTCCCCACCTGTGGAACGGCGTGAAGGACCCCTACCTGTACACCTGTGTCGTCCGCTTGCTGCAGGACGGCAAGCCGGTGGATGAAGTGACCACCAAGGTGGGCCTGCGCAGCTTCTCTGTAGACCCAAAGAAGGGCTTTTTCCTCAATGGTAAGCCCTATCCCCTTCACGGTGTGTCCCGCCATCAGGACCGCAAGGGTCTGGGCAACGCCATCACCCGGGAGATGCATGATGAGGACATGGCGCTGATCCGGGAGCTGGGTGCAAACACCGTCCGGCTGGCGCACTACCAGCACGACCAGTATTTCTACGACCTGTGCGACCAGTACGGCATGGTGGTCTGGGCAGAGATTCCCTACATTTCCGAGCATCTGCCCAATGGCCGGGAAAATACCATCAGCCAGATGAAGGAGCTCATCCACCAGAACTACAACCACCCCTCCATCGTCTGCTGGGGCGTGTCCAACGAGATCACCATTTCCACCAAGGACAAGGCGAATATGCTGGACAACCATCGGGTGCTCAACGAGCTGTGCCACAAGATGGACTCCACCCGCCTGACCACGCTGGCCTGCTACGCCATGTGCGGCCCCTTCAACCCGGTGGCGCACATCACCGATCTGGTCAGCTGGAACCTGTATCTGGGCTGGTATGTGCCGGGCCTGTTCCTGAACGACCTGTGGATGGACTTTTTCCATCTGGTATACCCCAACCGTCCGCTGGGCTTTTCCGAGTACGGTGCCGAGGGCATGCCCAACCTCCACAGTGCCCACCCCCGCCGGGGCGACCACACCGAGGAATATCAGGCCAAGTACCACGAGTATATGCTGAAGTGCTTTGATCGCCACCCGTGGCTGTGGGCGACCCATGTGTGGAACATGTTCGATTTTGCAGCCGACGCCCGGGATCAGGGCGGCGAGCCGGGCATGAACCACAAGGGTCTTGTCACCTTTGACCGAAAGACCAAAAAGGACAGCTTCTACCTCTATAAAGCATGGTGGAGCGAGGAAAACTTCGTCCATATCTGCTCCAAGCGGTTCACCGACCGTACCGAGAAGGAGATCGAGGTCAAGGTCTACTCCAACCAGAACACCGTCGCCCTGTATGCGGACGGCAAAAAGCTGGCAGAGCAGACCGGCGAGCACATCTTCAAGTTCCGCGTGCCGCTGCATGGCAAGGTGGAGCTGAAGGCCGTTGCAGGCGACTGCATCGACACCGCATCCTTCTGCAATGTGGCAGAGCCGAACCCCAGCTACAAGCTGGTGAAAACCAAGTCCAAGAGTGCAAACTGGGTATAAACAAGGACATTCCGCTGTCTGGCGGTTGTTATACATGAAAAGGAGGAGAACCAATGAATACCAAAAAACCCAAAGTACGTTTGTGGTCGGTGCTCACTGCGCTGACGGCAATTTTGACCATCGCCGCCATCGTGGGCAACATGATCGCAAATCAGTACGCCACCACCCTGAACGTTGCTCTGAATGCATCGACCTATAAGATCATCAAGGGCAACACTACGGAAGATACCGAATACTTCAAAGCGGGCTTTGCTTCCGACAAAGAGCGTGAGGCTTATGAGGCTGAGCTGTGCGCCACCGTTGAGGCCGAGGGCGCTGCCCTGCTGAAGAACGACAACGCTGCCCTGCCGCTGGCAGGCAGCGCCAAGGTCAGCCTGTTCGGCCATGGCTCTGTGGACCTGATGTACGGCGGCACCGGCTCCGGTTCCGTGGATACCAGCAAGGCCCCCAACCTGAAGGAAGCACTGGAAGCTCAGGGCATTCAGGTCAACCAGACGCTGTGGGATCTGTACAAGTCCGACAGCATGATGACGAATTACAGCCGCATTACCCCGGCCTCCATCTCGGATACGCTGGAAGCAAACACCCAGTACGCTGTCAATGAAGCTCCGTGGAGCGCACTGTCCAGCGCCGAGAGTAGCTTTGCCGAGTACGGCGATGCTGCCATCGTGGTGTTCTCCCGCTCCGGCGGTGAGGGCGCAGACCTGCCCAGCGGTGCCAACGGCACCAACGACAGCTGGATCTCCGGTTCCGAGGGCAGCGGCAACTATCTGGAGCTGTCTGCTGAAGAGATCGAGCTGCTGAAGAACCTGAAGGCACTGAAGGACAACGGCACCTTCAAGTCCATCGTCGTCCTGATCAACAGCTCCAACGCACTGGAGATGGACTTTCTCAACCCTGCCATCTGCGGCGAGGACTACGGCATCGATGCCGCCATGTGGATCGGTGATGTGGGCCAAACCGGCATCAACGGTGTGGGCCAGCTGCTCGCCGGCACTGTGACCCCCTCCGGCTCTCTGGTGGACACCTACCTGTACGACAATCTGGCAAACCCTGCCATGTACAACTTCTACACCCAGGCCTACCCCAACGCAGCAGAGTACAACCTGCTGACCGAGGGTGCAGACGTGCAGGGCATGTACAGCGTCTATCAGGAAGGCATCTATCTGGGCTACCGCTACTTCGAGACCCGTTACGAGGATGTGGTCATGGGCACTGCCAAGGCAGGCGACTATGACTGGGCCACCACCGTTGCCTATCCCTTCGGCTACGGCGACAGCTACACCACCTTCGCTTACAGCAACTTCAATGTGGCCGAGTCTGACGATGCCTTCACCGTCACCCTGAAGGTCACCAACACCGGCAAGACCTATTCCGGCAAGGAGACCGTGCAGGTCTACTTCCAGTCTCCCTACACCGACTACGACAAGGCAAACGGCATCGAGAAGGCCGCTGCAGAGCTGTGCGGCTTTGCCAAGACCGATGTGCTGGCTCCCGGCGCTTCCGAGGATGTGACCATCACCGTGAAGAAGAGCGAGCTGCGCACCTACGACGCAAACAACGCCAAGACCTACATTCTGGATGCCGGTGACTACTACTTCACCGCTGCTACCGATTCTCACAACGCTGTCAACAACATCCTTGCTGCCAAGGGCTACACCGTGGCCGGCACCAATGGCCGCATGACCGAGGACGGCGATACTTCTCTGGTCTGGAAGTGGACCAACGAGGCACTGGATACCACCACCTACGCCACCAGCGCCAACGGCACTGCCATCACCAACCTGTTCGATGAGTCCGACCCCAACAAGAGCAGCGATGCTCCCGGCAGCGTGACCTGGATGAGCCGCTCCGACTGGACCGGAACGGTTCCCACCCAGCCTGCAGCCCTGACCGCCAACGAAACGCTGGCTGCAGATCTGGCCTTTACCCAGTACGACGGCACCGAGGCCGACAGCGTCGAGATGCCCACTCTGGGTGCCAAGAACGGCCTGACCCTCGCTTCCATGATCGGCAAAGGCTTCGACGATCCCCAGTGGGAGACCCTGCTGGATCAGCTGACCTTCGATGAGATGGTCAACACCATCACTCTGGGCTTCCACAACACTGCGGCGGCTGCCTCCATCGGCAAGACCGCTACCAAGGACGAGAACGGCCCGCAGGGCCTGACCGCTGCCCTGACCGGCGGTGCATCCGCCATGTGCTACACCTCCGAGGATGTCATGGCTGCCACCTTCAATGTGGACCTGATCAACGAAGTGGGCAAGTGCATCGGTGAGGACTGCCTTGCCATGGGTTACTCCGGCCTGTACGGCCCCGGCATCAATATGCACCGCACCGCCTACTCCGGCCGTAACTTCGAGTACTACGCCGAGGATCCCTTTGTGGCCGGCACCATCTGCGCTGCCGAGGTGCAGGGCATCCAGTCCAAGGGCGTGTATGTCTACCTGAAGCACGTTGCCCTGAACGACTCCGAGACCAGCCGCCGTGGTGTCAACACCTGGCTGAACGAGCAGACCGCCCGCGAGATCTATCTGGAAGTGGCCGATAAGGCCATCACGGATGGCGGCGCATGGTGCGTGATGACCGGCTTCAACCGCTGGGGCGCAACCTGGTGCGGTGCCAACGCCAACCTGCTGAACGGCTTCCTGCGCGAGGAGCTGGGCATGCGCGGCATGTGCATCACCGACTTCTCCGGCTCCAGCCAGTACATGGATCTGGTGGACGGCCTGATCGCCGGTTCTGACATCTGGGACAGCCCGATGCCCAAGATCCACACCACCAAGGCTGCCAACTACGAGAACGATGCCTACATCGTGACCCAGATGCGCAATGCAATGCATCACATCCTGTACACCGTGGTCAACTCCAACGCCATGAACGGCTGGTCTGCAAGCGATACGCTCAAGACCGTGCTGCCCTGGTGGCAGACTGCGATCTATGCACTGATCGCCGTGCTGGCTGTGCTGACCGTGCTGTGCGCATGGCAGCTGAGCAAGGCCCTCAAGCGCAAGAAGGAGCTGGCAGACACCGCTCCTGCTGTTGACCAGAAGTAATTCCGGTCTGCACGATCCCTGACCCCATGTTACGGCAGCCTGCCCCGAAGGCGGGGCGGGCTGCCGCTTTTTATCAAAGACAAAAGGAGAGACCGCAATGGGCGAACAAAAAACAACGGCGTCGAGTGTGAACCGCGCCAAAACCTACCAGCTGGTGCTGTTTCCGCTGAACAACGGCGCGACCAACGTGTACTATGTGCTGGTGCTTTCCTACATCGCGACCTTCGGCAGCAAAGTGCTGGCCCTGAGCATGCTGTTTGCTTCGGTGATGGTCACCGGCATGCGCCTGTTCGATGCCGTCACCGACCCCATCATTGGTGCCCTCATGGACCGCACCAACGGCAGGTTCGGCAAGTTCCGGCCCTTCATGGTCATCGGCAACCTCATCATGGCGGCAAGCATTCTGGTGCTGTACTGCCTCACCCCGCTCATCCCCGCCAGTGCCATGGGGCTGCGCTACGCTGCGTTCGTTGCCCTGTATGCCGTGTGGGTCATCGGCTACACCTTCCAGACCAGCTGCACCCGCTCCGGCCAGACCGTGCTGACCAATGACCCCAAGCAGCGTCCCCTGTTCACCATCTTCAACACGGTGGGCAGCCTGCTGGGCATGGGTGCCATGCAGTTCTTTGCCCCCATCCTTGCCAAGAACTATGAGGGCGGCTACGCTTCCGCCGGGTTCTTCCGCACGCTGGCTCCGGTGGGCATCGTCATCTCCATCCTGCTCACCCTGCTGGCTGTCATCGGCATCTGGGAGAAGGACCAGCCCAAGTACTTTGGCATCGGCGGTGAAAAGACCGAGAAGATCAAAGTGAGCGAGTACATCCAGATCATCAAAAACAATGATCCCATGCAGCGGCTGATGGTGGCCGGTGCAGGCTGCAAGCTGGCACTTTCCATCGCCACCAACACCACCGTGCTGTGCATGCTGTACGGCTGCATGATGGGCAACTACGACGGCCTGTATCTGCCCATGATGGTGCTGGGCTATGTGTGCAGCGTGCCCTTCTTCCTGCTCACCGTCCGCACCAGCCAGAAGGAGGGCCAGAAGGCCAGCCTGATGAAGTACGTCAGCGTGGCGCTGGTGTGCTATGTGGGCGTGCTGGTGCTGCTGCTGCTCTGGGGCCGCGGCGATGCCTTCACCCTGTCCATTCTGGGCGAGAACGGCCTTTCCATCAACCTGTACACCATCCTGTTCATCGCTTTCTTCGGCATCGGCTACGGTGCTTACTACGCCACCGCCGATATGCCCATCCCCATGGTGGCCGACTGCTCCGACTACGAGACCTACCGCAGCGGCAAGTATATCCCCGGCATCATGGGCACCCTGTTCAGTCTGGTGGACAAGCTGGTGTCCAGCCTGTCCGCTACCGTTGTGGGCATTGCGGTCAGCTTTGTGGGCCTGCAGAGCCTGCCCACCCAGTATGACCCCTACACCCCGGGCATGAACTGGGTGGTCATCGTGCTGTTCTGCATCATCCCCATGGTGGCATGGGCGGCTACCCTCATCGCCATGAAGGGCTACACCCTGACCGGTGCCAAGATGAAGGAGATCCAGGCTGTCAACGCCTGCCGCCGCGATGCAGTGGCTAAGGGCATGAAGCTGGAAGAAGCCATGGACAAGTGGCAGACCATGGATCAGCTGCCGGCGGAATACCGGAGCTGAGACGCTGTATGGAACTGAATACTGATCTCACCGGCGCAAGCGGCACGCTGCTGCCCACGCAGGGGGGCTGGCGTTCGAGTTCCTAATTCTCCACCACAAAAATCCTCAGACATTCGTCTGGGGATTTTTTGTTTGGTGGTGGTATAGGACTCGAACTATTTCTCCCCGGATACAGGCAAAAAACGAACAAAGGCAGGGTACCACCATGAGGGTGGTATCCTGCCTTTTGAATCTTTGTGTGGAAAATCTGCTTACAGCAGCGGGATGCCTGCCTTGGCGCAGGCTTCGCGGGTGGCTGCGTCCCAAACGCTGGCCTGCACTTCGCCAATGTGGGCGCTGCCCAGCAGCAGCATGCACAGACGGCTCTGGCCGATGCCGCCGCCGATGGAGTAGGGCAGCTCACCGTTCAGCACGGCCTTGTGGAAGGGCAGGGCACGGCGGTCATCGCAGCCGGCCATGGTCAGCTGCTTGTCCATGCTTTCAGGGCTGACGCGGATGCCCATGCTGCTCAGCTCATAGCTGCACTGCAGCGGGTCGTTCCAGAACAGCAGATCGCCGTTCAGATCCCAGTCGTCATAGTCGGGGGCACGGCCGTCATGGGGCTTACCGCTCTTCAGCGGAGCGCCGATCTTCATCAGGAAGGTGGTGCCGTGCTCCTTCACAAAGGCGTTCTCACGCTCCTTCGGGGTCAGGTCCGGGTACTGGTCCTCCAGCTCCTGCGTGGTGATGAAGGTGACGTTGGGGCTGTGCAGCGGCAGCTCCTGCAGCTGGGGGAACATGGCGTGCAGGTTCATCTCGGTGGCGCAGACAGCGGACACGATGGAGCGCACCACGCTCTTGAGGTAAGCCTCGTTGCGGTCTTCCAGACGGATCACCTTTTCCCAGTCCCACTGGTCCACATAGATCGAGTGCAGGTTGTCCAGATCTTCGTCACGGCGGATCGCGTTCATATCGCAGTACAGGCCCTTGCCCACACGGAAATCGTAGTCCTTCAGGGCCTTGCGCTTCCACTTTGCCAGTGACTGCACCACCTGTGCCTCAATGCCGCTTTCCTTGATATCAAAGGTAACTTTGCGCTCGACACCGTTCAGGTCGTCGTTCAGACCGGTGGATGCTTCCAGAAACAGCGGAGCAGACACGCGGTACAGGTTCAGTGTGGCGCACAGGGTGTCGGCAAACAGACGCTTGACCGTACCAATGGCGCGCTGCGTGTCGTACAGGTTCAGCGCGGGCGTATAGTTTGCCGGGATGATGGTTTTGCTCATAACAAAATACCCCTCTTCTGTTGGATTCTGGCCCTGATTTCCCAGTACAGGGCACGGCTTTTAAACCGGAAAATACTGGTTTCATTATGGCATATTTTTTTAAGAAAGTAAAGTGAGAAGGCAAAAAAAGAGACCGCCGGTAAGGCAGTCCCGTTTCCGCAGTGAGAAGGGCGGCTTTGCATCAGCCGAAAAGCCCCTTCAGCAGGATCAGCAGCACTTTTACAAAATCGCCGGTGCCCAGCAGCTTGTACAGAGAGATCAGAGTAGATAACATGAATGTTTTGCTCCTTTTTTTGCAATTTCGGGTCAAAATGCCCGGCATGCATGGAATACGGCTGGGCAGAGCAGCGGATTGCAGGAAAAAATTGGGAGAAAACAAAACGGCACCCGTGCCGCTGCAAAAGCAGTACGGGTGCCGGAAGAGCAATTGTTTTTCAACAGCTTCAGCGCTTTACGTTGAAAGCTGCCATGCCGGGGTAAACGGCGCTGCCGCCCAGCTGCTCCTCAATGCGCAGCAGCTGGTTGTACTTTGCAACACGCTCGGTACGGCTGGGAGCACCGGTCTTGATCTGGCAGGTGTTCAGAGCCACGGCCAGATCGGCAATGGTGGTGTCCTCGGTCTCGCCGGAGCGGTGAGAGCTGATGGCGGTGTAACCGGCCTTGTGGGCCATCTTGATGGCCTCCAGCGTCTCGGAAACAGAACCGATCTGGTTCAGCTTGATCAGGATCGTGTTGCCTGCACCCAGCCCGATGCCCTTGGCCAGACGCTCGGTGTTGGTCACAAAGAGGTCGTCGCCCACCAGCTGGACCTTGCCGCCCAACTCGCGGGTCATCTCCTGCCAGCCTTCCCAGTCCTCTTCATCCAGGCCGTCCTCGATGGAGATGATGGGGTACTTTTCCACCAGACTCTTCCAGTGTGCGATCAGCTCGCTGGAGGTGAACTCGGTGCCGGCCTTGGGCAGCTTGTAGAAGCCCTTGCCCTTGGGGCTCTTCCACTCGGAGGACGCGGCATCCATAGCCAGCATGAAGTCCTTGCCGGGCACGTAACCGGCCTTTTCGATGGCGGCCAGAATGGTCTCAATGGTCTCCTCGTCGCTGGACAGGTTGGGGGCAAAGCCGCCCTCATCGCCCACGGAGGTAGCCAGCCCCTTGGCCTTCAGGATGGAAGCCAGGGCATGGAACACCTCAGCGCACCAGCGCAGCGCCTCTTTGAAGGAGGGTGCACCCACCGGCATGATCATGAACTCCTGCGTATCCACGGTGTTGGTGGCGTGTGCGCCGCCGTTCAGAATGTTCATCATGGGCACGGGCAGGCGGTTGCCGTTCACACCGCCCAGAAAGCGGTACAGCGGCATATCCAGAGAAGCAGCGGCTGCACGGCAGGCGGCAATGGACACGGCCAGAATGGCGTTTGCGCCCAGATTGGATTTATCTTTGGTGCCGTCGGCCTTGATCATGGCAGCGTCGATGGCGTAGATGTCGGAGGCATCCATGCCCACAACAGCATCAGCAATGACGGTGTTGATGTTCTCAACAGCCTTGGTCACGCCCTTGCCCAGATAGCGGCCCTTGTCGCCGTCCCGCAGCTCCAGAGCTTCAAACTCACCAGTGGATGCGCCGGAAGGTGCGCAGCCGCGTGCCACAGTGCCGTCGGCCAGCGTGATCTCAGCTTCCACGGTGGGGTTGCCGCGGGAGTCCAGGATCTCGCGGCCTACAACAGATTCAATTTCCAGATAGTTCATCTCGAAAACCTCCTGAATATCATTTCCTTCCCTGTGCTGCCCGGGGCGGGCAGACGGGTGACGGCCAATTATGATAGTTATGTCTAACTAACCAATAGTATCCTACCACGCTTTCCGGCCCGGTGCAAGAGCCGACGCGCATGTTTGCGGATGTAAACTTTTTAAGGGGCAAAAAAGGCAGCTGATGGGGCAGAACATTCCGGCAAAGCAGGAAACAGCTGGTCTTTACAGTCTGCCCACTGGCAGCAGCGGGGATGCGTCATGCCTATCATATTAATTTCATATGGCAGATATACTAAAATTTTTCTTTACTTTTTGTCAGGATGACTCTATACTGTTTTTGGTTCTAATATGTTTCTTTATGGTAGATAGAGGAGGATTTTCTATATGAATAAGGATCTGACGGTCGGCAAGCCGTCACAGGTTTTGTGGCAGTTCTGCCTGCCCATGTTCGGCAGCATCATCTTCCAGCAGCTGTACAACATTGCCGACAGCCTTGTTGCAGGCAAGTTCATCGGCGAGAATGCACTGGCTGCTGTGGGCAACAGCTACGAGATCACCCTGATCTTCATTGCATTTGCCTTTGGCTGCAACATTGGCTGCTCGGTCATCGTGTCCCGCTACTTTGGCGCAAAGGACTACGATGAGATGAAGACTTCGGTCTACACTTCCCTGATCGGCTCTGCCGTGCTGTGCGCCGTGCTGATGCTGATCGGCCTTGTGGGCTGCCACAGCCTGCTGGAGCTCATCAACACCCCGGAGGAGATCCTTGCGGATTCTTCGCTGTATCTGGATATCTACGTGCTGGGCCTGCCCTTCATGTTCTTCTACAACATCGCCACCGGCATCTTCTCCGCTCTGGGCGACAGCAAAACGCCCTTCTATTTTCTGGCAGTCTCGTCCCTGTCCAACATCGGCGTGGACATCCTGTTCGTGGCCGGTCTCAAGATGGGCGTAGCCGGTGTGGCATGGGCCACCTTCCTGTGTCAGGGTGTGAGCTGCGTGCTGGCCATGGTGGTGGTGTTCCGCCGCATCGGTGCCTTCAAGTCCACCCACAAGGTGGTGCTCTTCTCCTGGAACATGCTGGGCAAGGTGGCCGTGGTGGCCATTCCCAGCATCCTGCAGCAGAGCTTCGTCTCTGTGGGCAACATCATCCTGCAGAGCGTCATCAACACCTTTGGTGCCAGCGTCATTGCAGGCTACTCTGCAGCCGTCAAGCTGAACAACATGGTCATCACTTCCTTTACCACGCTGGGCAACGGCATCTCCAACTACACCTCCCAGAACATGGGCGCGGGCAAGATGGACCGTGTGCACAAGGGCTTTGGCGCAGGCCGCAATCTGGTGTGGATCATCTGCGTGCCCATCGTGCTCCTGTACTTCTTCTTCGGCCGTTTCCTGCTGCTGCTGTTCATGAATGACCCGCAGGGTCCGGCCATCGACACCGGTATGCTGTTCCTGCGCATCCTGTCTCCCTTCTACTTTGTGGTGTCGCTCAAGCTGGTCACTGACGGCATCCTGCGCGGCTGCGGCATGATGGTGCGCTTTATGATCGCCACCTTCTCCGACCTGATCCTGCGCGTGGGCATCGCCATTGTGCTGAGCAGCACTGCTCTGGGCAGCACGGGCATCTGGATGGCATGGCCCGTGGGCTGGTGCATCGGCACCGGCCTGTCGCTGGTGTTCTACTTCACCGCCATCCGCAAGGTCCTTGCAGAGTCTCTGGCCAAAGCGGAAGCAGAGGGCAAAGCTGCCGAGGCACGTGCAGAGGCCGAGTTCGCCGCAGATGCTGAAATGGAGACCCTGTAACCCTTTTGCAACTTGTGAATTGTGTTCACCTGACACACAAACAAAATGAAACAATTGAAATAGTGCACAAAACAGACCCATTGCTTTTGGCTATTTTGGCGACAAAGTCCACAAAATGCCCCTGAAAGTATGGACGGTTTGTGAATTGCGGATTTTGGCTCACAGGTCTATAATATTGATAACGAAGCAAGGTCGCTTTGAGGGAAAGAGGGCCTTGCTTCCGTTTTTATACTGAAGCACGAATGCTCCTAAGGAGGATATTCACTATGAAAAAGATGATTTCTCGTCGTAATTTCCTGGCCGCTGCAGGTGTTGTTGCTGCAGCCGGCGTTCTGACTGCATGCGGCGGTTCTTCCAACAGCACTGCTGCTTCCGCCTCTACCGCAGCTTCTGGTGCCGCTGCTTCCGGCGACACCATCAAGGTGGGCGTTCTTGGACCTCTGACCGGTGATGTTTCCGTTTACGGTCAGGCCGTTGTCAACGGCGCTACCCTGTACCTGAAGCAGGTAAACGAAAAGGGCGGCATCAACGGCAAGCAGCTGGAGATCATCGCCATGGATGAGCAGGGCGATGCAACTCAGGCTGTTACCTGCTTCACCAAGATGTGCGATCAGGGCATCACCGCTCTGGTGGGCGATGTTACCACCACCCCGACTCTGGCACTTGCTGCCGAGAGCGCAGACTACAACATGCCCATGGTCACCGCTTCCGCTACCGCTGAGGCTGTCACCTACGATGCCGAGACCGACACCGTGAACGAGAATGTGTTCCGCGCAACCTTCACCGACCCGTTCCAGGGCATCAAGATGGCTGACTACGCTTACCAGCGGTTGGGCTACACCAAGGCAGCCGTCATCTTCCAGAAGGGCGCTGACTACAACGAGGGTCTGGCAGAGAACTTCGTCAACGAGTTCGAGAGCCTGGGCGGCACCATCGTCGATCAGGAGACCTACTCTGAGGGCGATGTGGACTACAAGACCCAGCTGACCACCATTCTGGGCAAGGCTCCCGAAGTGGTGTTCTGCCCCAACTACTATCAGGAAGTCGGTCAGATCCTGGCTCAGGCTGAGAGCATCGGTCTGGCAGTTCCCTTCCTGGGCGGCGACGGCTGGGATGGTCTGGAAGGCTACGCAACTGCCGACCAGCTGAAGGATGCCTACTTCTGCGCAAACTACGCAAAGGGCTCCAACCCCGACTTTGAGGATGCCTACAAGGCTGAGTACGGTGAGGAGTACCCCAACGGCTTCGCTCCTCTGGGCTACGATGCTGCCATGACCGTTGTCTATGGCATTCAGGCTGCTGAGGATGCCGGTCTGGCTGCCGGTGATGACGACTATAAGCAGGCCGTCATCGATGCTATCGCAGGCGGCACCATCGATGGCATCACCGGCACCTTCACCTTCGATGAGCACCACAACCCCGTCAAGCAGACCGCTATCCTGTGCTTCGACGGTGCAACCCCCGTTCTGAAGGAAATGTTCTGATCTGCTTTGATTCTGCGCACCGGTGTGCGGCATAAAGGCAGCACTCAGAAATAAAAGACCCATTGCGGAGACCGCCGGAACAGGTTTTGCTCGGCCGTCTCCGCTTTTTTGGTAAAAAAGTGCATTCCCCAAAAGGCGTGCAAACGCCGCAAAGAAAGGAAGTATCAGTCCATGACAGTGTTTTTTAGCCAGCTGATCAACGGCTTGTCCCTTGGCAGCATCTATGCACTGATCGCACTGGGTTACAGCATGGTGTACGGCATCATCCTGCTGCTGAACTTTGCCCATGGCGATGTCATTATGGTTGGTGCGTACATGTCCTGGTTCGTGATGAATCAGCTGGGCCTTGGCCCGGTCACTGCTGTGTGCGCCACCATCATCACCTGCACGCTGCTGGGCGTTGTGATCGAGAAGATCGCCTACACCCCGCTGCGCAGCGCACCCCGTATCTCCCTGCTGATCACGGCAATCGGCGTGTCCTTCTTCCTGGAGTACACTGCAGAGCTGATCCTTGGTTCCGGTGCAAAGGTCATTCCGGCCTACTACACCAACCAGACCTTCCGCATCGGCTCTGTGCCGCTGGGCCTCACCTCTGTCATCACCCTGCTGGTCACGGTGCTGTCCATGCTGGTGCTCACCTTCCTTGTGCAGAAGACCAAGCTCGGCAAGGCCATGCGTGCCGTGTCTGAGGATATGGACGCTGCCCGCCTGATGGGCATTAACGTCAACAGCACCATTTCCTTTACCTTTGCGGTGGGCTCCGCACTGGCCGGTATCGGCTCGGTGCTGTACTGCTGCAGCTACCCGCAGGCGACCCCCACCATGGGCTCCATGCTTGGCCTGAAGGCCTTCGTTGCAGCCGTTCTGGGCGGCATCGGCTCCATCCCCGGTGCCATGATCGGCGGCATCGCCATCGGCCTGTGTGAGTGCTTTGTTTCCGCCATCGGCCTTTCCGCATGGAAGGATGCCGTCACGTTTGCGATCCTGATCATCGTGCTGCTGGTCAAGCCCACCGGCTTCCTTGGCCGCAAGGTTCAGGAAAAGGTGTAAGGAGGGCATGAAGATGAATACCAAACGCAAAACGCTCAAAATGCCCGTGCGCTACCTGATGAACGCCGTGCTGGTGGCTCTGCTGTTCGTGGGCCTGTCCTTCCTCACCCAGAACGTGCTGTCCACCTACCAGAACAAGGTGCTTCTCACCGTGGGCATCAACATCATTCTGGCTGTCTCGCTGAACGTTGCCACCGGTTATCTGGGCCAGCTGCCGCTGGGCCACGCCGGTTTCATGGCCGTGGGTGCTTACACCTGCGCCCTGTTCACGAAATACAGCAATCTGCCCTCCGGTGTCGCTTTTGTCGTGGGTCTGGTGCTGGCCTGCATCGTGGCGGGCCTGTTCGGCGTGCTGATCGGCATTCCTGCTCTGCGCCTGACCGGTGATTATCTGGCCATCCTGACGCTGGGCTTTGGCGAGATCATCCGCATCACCCTGAACAACATCGATGATGTGCTGGGCTTCAAGCTGTTCTACGGTGCCAAGGGCCTGAAGAACATCCCCAAGTATTCTAACTTCGCCAATGTGTTCATCTGCGTGGTCATTACCTGCTTTGCCATCCACGCCATGATGAAGAGCCGCCACGGCCGTGCCGTGCTGGCCATCCGCGATAACGAGATCGCTGCCGAAAGCTGCGGCATCCAGACTACTTATTATAAGGTCATGGCCTTTGCATTCTCCGCCGCCTTTGCCGGTCTGGCCGGCGGCCTGTACGCCTGCTATCTGGGCGTTCTGGACCCCTCCACCTTCGGCTTCATGAAGTCCATCGAAATTCTGGTCATGGTGGTTCTGGGCGGCATGGGCTCCATGCTGGGCTCTATCCTGTCCGCGACCGTGCTTACCATCCTGCCCGAGGCGACCCGCAGCTTTGACAGCTACCGCATGGTAGTCTACTCGCTGGTGCTGGTCCTCATGATGATCTTCCGTCCGGGCGGCCTGCTTGGCAGCTACGACTTCTCCATGAGCCGCATTGTGGAAAAGATCATGAACGGCGAACTGTTCCAGAAGAAAGCAAAGGAGGGTGCAGACCATGAGTGAGTTCCAGACCAAGTTACACAGTGTGCCCTCCGGCGGCTTTTTGACCGACCGCGACAAGGACAAAAAGCCCATTCTGGACGTGCGTGAGCTGGGCATCGACTTCGGCGGTCTGACCGCCGTGGATGGCTTCAACCTGATGATCGGCCGCAACGAGATCACCGGTCTGATCGGCCCCAACGGTGCCGGTAAGACCACCGTGTTCAACCTGCTGACCAACGTCTACCAGCCCACCCGCGGCTCCATCCTGATCGATGGTATGCCCACCGCCGGCAAAAAGACCTATCAGGTCAACCGCATGGGCGTGGCCCGTACCTTCCAGAACATCCGCCTGTTCAAGGAACTGAGCGTCATCGATAACATCAAGGTGGGCCTGCACGAGTCCATGAAGTACAATCTGGCCTCCTCCCTGATCCGCCTGCCCAACTACTGGAAGGAAGAGAAGAAGTGCACCGAGCGTGCTCTGGAGCTGCTGGATATCTTCCACATGGCAGACCTCGCCAATGTGCAGGCAGGCAGCCTGCCCTACGGCGCACAGCGCCGTCTGGAGATCATGCGTGCACTGGCCACCAGCCCGAAGCTGCTGCTGCTGGACGAGCCTGCTGCCGGTATGAATCCCTCCGAGACTGCAGAACTAACCGAGACCATCCGCCGCATCCGCGACGAGTTCAACATCGCCGTGCTGCTGATCGAGCATGATATGAGCCTGGTCATGGGCATCTGCGAGGGCATTGCCGTGCTGAACTTCGGCCGCATCATCGCCAAGGGCACGCCGGATGAGATCCGCAACAACCCGCAGGTCATCGAAGCCTATCTGGGCAAGAAGGAGGGCTAAGCCATGGCTGATACGTTACTGAAAGTTGATAACATCAACGTCTATTACGGCAACATCCACGCCGTCAAGGACATCTCCTTCGAGGTGGATCAGGGCGAGATCGTCACCCTGATCGGTGCCAACGGTGCTGGAAAATCCACCACCCTGAAGACCATTTCCGGCCTGCTGAAGCCCAAGACCGGCGACATCCTGTACAAGGGCAGCAGCATCAAGGGCATGCGCGCCCACAAGATCGTGGAAGCAGGCCTTGCCCATGTGCCGGAAGGCCGTCATGTGTTCCTGCACATGACCGTGGAAGAAAATCTGGACATGGGTGCATACACCCAGCCTGCTTCCACCATTGCACCCAACAAGGAAAAGGTGTTTGAGCTGTTCCCCCGCCTGAAGGAGCGCCGCAAGCAGCTGGCCGGTACCATGTCCGGCGGCGAGCAGCAGATGCTGGCTATGGGCCGTGCACTGATGAGCAACGCTTCCATGCTGATGCTGGACGAGCCTTCCATGGGCCTTTCGCCGCTGCTGGTGCAGGAGATCTTCGACATCATCCAGAACGTGCACAAGGAAGGCATGACCATCCTGCTGGTGGAGCAGAACGCACAGATGGCTCTTTCTGTGGCAGACCGTGCCTACGTCCTTGAGACGGGCCGTGTGGTCATGGAGGGCACTGGTGCCGAACTGCTGACCAACGAGCGCGTGCGCAGTGCATATCTGGGCGGCTAAGCAAAAAATCGTATAAGAAAAGGGGCTGTTGCACATGCAACAGCCCCTTTTTTGCAGTATTTGTTATGCCAGCAGAGCCATGATATTTGCGGTAATCAGGCCGCCTGCCGTGCCAATGACGTAGCCCATCAGAGCCATCAGAACGCCAACAGGCACCAGCCAGAATGGGAGCGGATGCGGAACCGCCGATGTTTGCCAGAGATGCAACACCGCAGGTGAACATATCCAGATGGAAGATCTTTGCCAGCAGCACCAGAATGATGCCGTGGATGGCCAGGATCATAAAGCCTGCCAGGATCCATGCGGGTGCATCGGTCAGCTCCAGGAAGCTTGCGCGGGAGGCAAGCAATGCCACCACGGAGTACAGCAGCAGGTTGGACAGCTCGGTGCTGCCTGCCATGCGGCCCACGGGGGTGACAGCGCCGATCAGGCCGGACAGCGTGATGAGCAGGACGGTCCAGGTGGCCTTGTCCAGGAAGGGCATTGCGCCGTTCAGGGCTGCGCCGATGTCCTGACCGAAGGCGGAGATCACCAGAGCCAGACCCAGCAGGAAGATCAGGTTGACAAAGCTGGCCTTGTCCTCGTTGCCCTTTGCGTCCTCTTCCAGACGGCGGGACACTTCGTCCAGCGTGGTGGTGTCGGCCTTGACCCACTTGTTGAACTTGGGAGCCAGATTGATGGCCCACAGCAGGAACATGACCCAGATGGAGTAGTCGATGGAGTCCACCACCAGTGCGTAGGCCATGTCAGCTTCGCCGATGTCCAGCGCAGCCTGCACGGCGATCATGTTGCCGGAGCCGCCCATCCAGCTGCCGCACAGAGCGCCCAGTGCCTTCCATGCTTCGGAGCCAAGGGGCCCCTTCATGATGGCGAAGGTGGCAATGAAGGCCAACGAGATGGAGACGGAAGCGGCAAAGAAGCCGCCCAGCATCTTGGGACCCAGCTTGATGATCTTGCGGATGTCGCAGCGCAGCAGCATCAGGAAGATCATTGCATACAGCAGGTTGTTTTTCAGCACGGAGTAGGCAGGCTTGGTGGCCTCCATGTCCCATGCACCCAGCGTGCAGAGAATCATGGTAATGAGGTACAGCAGAACGATAGGTGGTGCATAGTCGAAGAATTTCGACTTCGTGTAGCGTTGCAGCCACACCAGCAGTGCGGCAATGAACACCAGCACGGCGATGTAGGTGAAACCGTTTGTGATCATGAACCCAATCCCCTTTCTTTTTGTGCAATTTTTTGCGGACAATTGTCTTTACAATATCGACAATTTCGTATACAATACTACCATAGATTTCATAATCTGGCAATATTTTTTTATCGAAAGGGGTAGGTTTTTGCATGAAAATCACGGAAGTACGTCTCGGTCTGATCTCCGTGCCGCTGCGCGTGCCTTTTAAGACGGCTCTGCGCTCGGTCAGCAGCGTGGAGGATGTGATCGTAGAGATCCACACCGACACCGGCGCTGTGGGTTATGGTGAGGCACCTCCCACCGGTGTGATCACCGGCGACACCACCGGTGCCATCATCGGTGCCATCCGCGACCATATCGCAAAGACCATCATCGGCCGCGATGTGGACGACTTTGAAGACCTGATGATCGCACTGAATGCCTGCATCCAGAAGAACACCAGCGCCAAGGCTGCTGTGGATATGGCCCTGTGGGATCTGTACGGCCAGCTGTACAAAATCCCTGTGTACAAGCTGATGGGCGGCGCAAAGAAGTCCATCGTCACCGACATCACCATCAGCGTCAACGACCCCGAAGAGATGGTGCGCGATGCCCTGAACGCCATCGACCGCGGCTACGACTGCCTGAAGGTCAAGGTGGGCAAGGAGCCGGAAAAGGATATTGCACGCCTGAGCGCCATCCGCGGTGCTGTGCCCAAGGAGACCTGCATCCGCATCGACGCAAATCAGGGCTGGACCCCCAAGGAAGCCGTGCGCATCCTGAACGGAATGCAGGAGAAGGGCCTTGATCTTGAATTCGTGGAGCAGCCGGTCAAGGCCCACGACTTTGAAGGCCTGAAGTATGTTACCGAGCGCTCCTATGTGCCGGTGCTGGCCGACGAGAGCGTGTTCTCCCCGCAGGACGCACTGACCATCATGCAGATGGGCGCCGCAGACCTCGTGAACATCAAGCTGATGAAGTGCGGCGGCCTGTACAACGCCCTCAAGATCGCATCCGCTGCCGAGGTGTACGGCGTGGAGTGCATGATCGGCTGTATGCTGGAAGCCAAGATCAGCGTGAATGCCGCCGTGCATCTGGCCTGCGCAAAGCAGATCATCACCCGCGTGGATCTGGACGGCCCCGTGCTGTGCAGTGAGGACCCCATCCTCGGCGGTGCCGTGTTCAACGAAAAGGAGATCACGGTTTCCAACGAGCCGGGCCTTGGCATCAAGGGCATTGAGCCGGGCAAGATCAAGTATTTGGACTAAACTCCTTCCGTCATTGCTTCATAATGCCACCTCCCTCAAGGAGGGAGGCTTTGGCCGAGCGGAAAACTTTATCTTTTCGCCGGAGGCTCCCTCATTGAGGGAGCTGGCGCGGCGTGAGCCGTGCCTGAGGGAGTTATGCAAAAACGGCACCTGCCAGTTCCGCAGGTGCCGTTTTGTGTTTTGGGCCGTTATGCTTTGTAAGCCAGAATAGCCTTCAGGTATTCCCACACACGGGCCACCGATGCAATGTCGGCGCGCTCGTTGGGGGTGTGGACATGCAGCAGGTTCGGGCCAAAGGAGATGCAGTCCAGCCCGTCGATCTTGCCCGAGAGGATACCGCATTCCAGGCCCGCATGAATGGCAACGATCTGGGGCTTTTCGCCGTACTGCGCCTCGTACACAGCAACGCAGCGGTCGCGCAGGGCGCTTTCGCGGGCGTAGGTCCAAGCGGGATAGTCGCCGTGGAACCGCACGCTGCCGCCCAGCAGCTCGGTCAGGGTCTGTACCTTGCAGCACAGCAGCTCCTTGGCCGAAGGCATCGAGCTGCGGATGGAAAAGCGCAGAATGGCTTCCTGCTCGTCCATCTCGGCAACGCCCAGATTCAGCGAGGTCTCCACAAGGCCCGGCACATCCATGCTCATGCTCTGCACACCCCAGGGCATCAGCAGCAGGGCTTTGCGCAGACGCTCGGCGGAGTTCGCATCCAGTGCATCGTATTCGCCGCAGCCCTCCTCGGTGAGCTGCAGGCAGATGGCGGGGTCTGCCGTGCCGTATTCGGCCTGCATCTGTGCGGCGAACTGAGCGGCAGCAGTGTGCACGCCCTCGGTGATGCCTGCGGGCAGCACCAGCGTGATGCTGCTTTCTTTGGGAATGACATTCTCCTTTGCGCCGCCGGACAGTGCCAGAGCGGCGTAGTCCACGCCATTTTCGGTCAGCAGTGTCAGCCAGCGGCCCAGCAGGGCAATGGCGTTGGCACGGCCCTTGTGGATCTCGGTGCCGGAGTGTCCGCCCACAAGGCCGGTCACATCCGCCTTTACGGCGGTGCCGGTCACAGGAACACGGGCAATGGGCAGATGGCATTCAACGCGGCGTCCGCCTGCACAGCCTGCGGTCAGCACTCCTTCTTCCTCGGAGTCGATGTTCACCAGAATCCGGCCCTCAAGGTCGGAAAAATCCATGGCAGATGCACCCAGCAGGCCCACCTCCTCGCAGACGGTCAGCACGACCTCCAGCGCAGGGTGGGGAATGTCCTTTGCGTCCAGAACAGCCAGCGCATAGGCCACGGCAATGCCATCGTCGCCGCCAAGGGTCGTGCCCTCGGCGCACACATAGCCGCCGTCTACGACCGGATGGATGGCATCCTTCTCAAGATCCAGCGGGCAGTCGGCGGTCTTGTCGCCCACCATGTCCAGATGGCCCTGCAGGATCAGGCCCGGCTCCTTCTCGTATCCGGGTGTGGCCGGTGCCTTGATGAGCACATTGCCCATCTCGTCCTGACGGCAGGCAAGGCCGTGGGCCTTGGCGAACTGCACGCAGTAGTCGCTCAGTGCCTTTTCGTGGTGGGAGGTGTGCGGAATGCCGCAGATCTCCTCAAAGTAATAAAAAACCGAAGCTGGTTCCAGATTGGATAATACGCCCATAATGTTCCCTCTCCTTGTGCTGTATTTTAAGAAAGAAGACCGGCAGAGCTGTGAGCCATGCCGGTCTTTCGGGTCTTTACTCTGCCTGACTCAGGCAGTTGTCCATGGCGGTGAACACAGCGTCGCTGGTCATGGTAGCACCGGCAACAGCGTCCACACCGCTGGTGGAACCGGCCTTGGTCAGCTGGTCTGCCAGAGTTTCAGCAGCGGTGCCGCCCAGTTCGGGAGTCTCGCCGGATGCATCGATCTCCACACCGGTCACCCGGCCGCCGGTGACGGTGACGGTGACGGTCACATCACTCAGGCAGCCCTGAGCGCTGGACGTATAGATGCCATCCGTCAGGCTGGCGGCGTTGTCGGCAGCGGGCACAGTGCCGGTGTACTTGATGTACAGGCCGAGCACAACTGCCATAATGACAGTGACAACAGCCATGATGATAACATTCCGGGTGAGTTTCTTCATAAAAGATCAAATGCTCCCTTTTGACGTGATATATTTTTTACTTTGCGGGTTTGAAACTGTCGCGCAGGGTGACGACGCGGTTGTAAACGCCGGGGTTCTTGGAGTCCGGGGTAAAGAAGCCGGTGCGCACGAACTGGAACTTCTCACCGGGCTTTGCGTCCTTCAGGCTTTCTTCCAGCTTGCAACCCTTGCACACAACAACGCTTTCCGGGTTCAGGTAGTCCTTGTAATCGCTGCCCTCGGGGATGGCGTTCATGTTGGCCTCGGTGAACAGCTTGTCGTACAGGCGCACCTCGGCATCCACGGCATGGGCGGCACTCACCCAATGGATGGTGCCCTTGACCTTGCGGCCGTCGGTGGGATTGCCGTTGCCCGTCTCAAGGTCGGCGGTGCAGTGGATGGCGGCAATGCTGCCGTCGGCATTCTTCTCCACGCCGGTGCACTTGACGATGTAAGCGCCCATCAGACGCACCTCGCCGCCAATAGTCAGGCGCTTGAACTTGGGAGGCGGCACCTCGGCAAAGTCCTCATTCTCGATCCACAGCTCTTTGGTAAAGGCCACCTTGCGGGTGGTGGTATCGTTGGCTTCGCGGTTGGGGTTGTTGGCTACATCAAAGTACTCGGTCTTGTCCTCCGGGTAGTTGTCTACGATCAGCTTTACGGGGTCCAGCACTGCAATGCGGCGCTGAGCGGTCAGGTCCAGCTCGCTGCGGATGCAGGCTTCCAGCTGGCGCATGTCGATCAGGTTGTCGGATTTAGAAATGCCGGCCTCCCGCACGAAGGTGAAGATGGAGGTGGGGGTGTAGCCGCGGCGGCGCAGGCCGCACAGGGTGGGCATACGGGGGTCGTCCCAGCCGTCCACAATGCCCATTTCCACCAGCTCACGCAGGTAGCGCTTGCTCATGACGGTGTTGGTCATGTTCAGGCGTGCAAACTCACGCTGCTTGGGGAAGGCAGTGCCGAAGATGTTCTCGATGACCCAGTTGTACAGCGGACGGTGGTTCTCGAACTCCAGACTGCACATGCTGTGGGTGATGCCCTCAATGGCATCCTGAATGGGGTGTGCGAAGTCGTACATCGGGTAGATGCACCACTTGCTGCCCTGACGGTGATGCTCGGCGTACTTGATGCGGTAGATAGCCGGGTCACGCATGTTCATGTTGGGGCTGGCCAGATCGATCTTGGCACGCAGGGTCTTTTCGCCCTCCTGGAACTCACCGGCACGCATCCGGCGGAACAGATCCAGATTCTCTTCCGGGGTGCGGTCACGCCACGGAGAGGGACGGGAAGGCTTGCCGGCATCGGCACCGCGGTACTCGCGCATTTCATCGCGGGTCAGGTCGTCCACGTAGGCCTTGCCCTCCATGATGAGCTTTTCGGCATACTCGTAGCATTTATCAAAGTAGTCGCTGCCGTAGAAGATGCCGCCGTTGGGGTCGGCACCCAGCCAGTGCAGATCCTCGATGATGCTGTTCACGTACTCCTCACCCTCGCGGGCAGGGTTGGTGTCGTCCAGACGCAGGTTGAACTTACCGCCGTACTGGTTTGCAATGGACCAGTTGATGTAGATGGCCTTGGCACTGCCGATGTGCAGGTAGCCGTTGGGCTCGGGCGGGAAGCGGGTATGGATCTCGCTGATCTTGCCCTCGGCCAGATCCGCGTCGATGATGTCGGTCAGAAAGTTTTTATCTGCCATGTGTTTTCCCCCTGTCAAAGGCACAAAGTGCCTATATATTCCATAATACTATATAATACACTATTCTGCCGATTTCTTCAAGAGAAAACCCTCTCAGTCTCGCATACGCTCGCCAGCTCCCCCGAGAGGGGGAGCTTAACTCCTCCAGTCACCTTCGGTGACAGCCCCCTCAGAGATGGGGCCCTTGGCAGTACGGTAAAGCTTTTCCTCTTTGCCAAAGGCTTCCCTCCCCGAGGGAGCTGGCAAAGCCGTCAGGCTTTGACTGAAGGAGTTCTCCCATCCGAAAAATCCCCAATTCATGTTGTTTTCCACAACTTTTTCCCTATCCCTTGACACCGCCGTGCAAGGAGAGTATATTTTTGCATGGCATACAGCGCATTTTGCCGTGTTTAAAATAGGAGGAACCCCATGAACAGTTTAAAAGAAGCGTTCAGCAGGAAAAATATGCTGAAGAATTTAAATTTCTTCGGTGAGCTGAATCTCGGCCTGATCCTGACGGCGGTCGGCATCGTTTACTTTAAAAATCCCAATCATTTTGCATTTGGCGGCACCTCGGGCCTGTCCATTCTGCTGGCAGACCTGTTCCCTAAGATCAACGTGGGCGGCTTTATGTGGATCATCAACCTGATTCTGGTGGTGCTGGGCTTTGTCTTTCTGGGCATCAAGACCATGGGCTGGACGATCTATTCTTCCTTTGCGCTGTCCTTTTTTGTGTCGGTGTGCGAGTGGCTCTATCCCGTCAACGTTTCCATGAGCGGTGATGCCATGCTGGATCTGGTGTTCGCCGTGTTCCTGCCGGCTCTGGGTGCGGCGATCGTGTTCGACATCGGTGCATCCACCGGCGGTACGGATATTGTGGCCCTGATTCTGGCAAAATATACCTCTATGGAGATCGGCAAAGCCTTGATGGTCAGCGATATCCTCATCGTGCTGGCGGCGGCATGGCGGTTCGGCATGGGCACCGGCCTTTACTGCATCCTTGGCCTGATCGGCAAGAGCTTTGTGGTGGACGGTGCCATCGAGAACATCCGCCTGCGCAAGGTGTGCACCATCGTGACGTCCAACCCACAGCCCATTCTGGACTTCATCATCAAGGAAATGAACCGTTCCGCTACCGTGGAAAAGGCTTACGGCGCTTACACCCACCACGAGCTGAGCGTGCTGGTGACGGTGCTGACCCGCCGTCAGGCCCTGCAGCTGCGCAACTTCCTGCGGGAGAACGACCCCCGGAGCTTTATCACCATCGTCAATTCCAGCGAGATCATCGGCAAGGGCTTCCGCTCCTTTAATTAAAGGCACGGCAGGGCCACGCCGCTATTGACGAACCGCTCCAAAAACGATATACTATATTCCGGCGGTGCAGCAGTGCCGCCGGATGCCGGGGTGTTGCGCAGTTGGTAGCGCGCCTGCTTTGGGAGCAGGAGGCCGCGAGTTCGAGTCTCGCCACTCCGATATGACAAAAAACCACGATGAACCGTTTACAAATGCGGTTTCGTCGTGGCTTTATTTGTTGCCAGTCCCCTGAGATTCGGCTGGAAGATGCCTTATTTGTGCGTTACCGTCTCAAAAACTGCCCCTGCGCTAAAGGGCAAATGCGCACCCGGCAGCTTTCCGATTTTGTTCTTTTTTTATTTACAAACAGTACCTTGACACCGAAATATCCTTTTTGTAATCTTAAAGAGTATTTTGAATGTAAGTGAATGCCGTCCCGAATCAATACGGTTTTTTCGGGCAGGACGGCAGGAAGTTTCTCCAGCGAATGTCCTGGGGGTGGTACCCTGCTGCCACAGGCAGTAGGGCGGGACCGAAGTTCCGGGCTGTTCGCAGAGAAAACTTCCTGATGGCCTGCCAAGTGAGCGCAAGCTGACGGCAATGGGAAAGGAGCAACTACCAATGGATCATCTGCAGAACGTAATGGGATACTTCGACCAGCAGCAGCCGCTGTGCGCCGAACACGACCGCATCAGCAAGGACCTGTACAAGGAGTTTGGCGTTAAAGCGGGCCTGCGCGACGAAAACGGCAAGGGCGTGCTGGCGGGCCTGACCAATATCTCCGATATCCGCGCCTTCCAGTATGTGGACGGGGTGAAAAAGCCTGCCGACGGTCAGCTGCTCTACCGCGGCTACGACGTGAAAGACCTGATCCGCGGGTCGTCCGGCAGCCGCTTTGCCTTTGAGGAAGCGGGCTATCTGCTACTGTTTGGTGAGCTGCCCACGCAGGAAAAGCTGGAAGAGTTCTGCCGCGTGCTGGGCGAGTGCCGCACCATGCCCACCAACTTTACCCGTGATGTGATCATGAAGGCCCCCAGCCACGATATCATGAACTCCATGGCCCGCAGCGTGCTCACACTGGCATCCTACGACCCCAAGGCCGGTGATCTGGAAATTTCCAATGTGCTGCGCCAGAGCATCCAGCTGGCCGGCATCTTCCCCATGCTGGCCGTGTACAGCTACCATGCCTATAACCACTACGAAAAAGACGGCAGCATGTACATCCACCGGCCGGACCCGGAGCTTTCCACCGCAGAGAACTTTTTGCGGATGCTGCGCCCGGATATGAAGTACACCGAGCTGGAAGCCCGCGTGCTGGATGTGGCATTGCTGCTGCACGCCGAGCACGGCGGCGGCAACAACTCCACCTTTACCACCCGCGTGGTCACTTCGTCTGGCACCGATACCTACTCGGCCATGGCGGCTGCCCTGTGCTCCCTCAAAGGCCCGCGCCATGGCGGTGCCAACCTGATGGTGATGCAGATGATGCAGAACATCCGCGAAAACCTGCACGACACCGAGGACGATGAAGAGCTGGAAGCCTACCTGAAAAAACTGCTGCACGGCGAAGCATTTGACCGCAAAGGCCTGATCTACGGCATGGGCCACGCGGTGTACTCCCTCAGTGACCCCCGTGAGGTGGTATTCAAGGGCTATGTGGAACAGCTGGCCCACGAGAAAGGCCGCGACAAGGACCTTGCCCTTTACAACAAGATCGAGCACATGGCCCCGCAGCTGATCGCGGAGGAGCGCAAAATTTTTAAGGGTGTCAGCCCCAATGTGGACTTCTACAGCGGCTTTGTGTACGATATGCTGGGCATCCCCATGGAGCTGTACACGCCGCTGTTCGCCGTGGCCCGCGTGATGGGCTGGAGCGCCCACCGCATTGAAGAGCTGCTCAGCGCAAACAAGATCATCCGCCCGGCCTACAAGAGCCTTGGCGGCACCCACGAATATATCCGCCGCAATGAGCGGGAATAACAGGGAGGATGCATGATGAGCGTGGAACTGAAACATCACCCGGAAGAATGGTTCTTCCTGCACAATTTTGATATCGACAAGGTGTTCAGCACCATCCAGCGGGCGGATTACCTGATCTTATATTACATCAAGATGCAGGCCGAACAGCACCCGGACAGTAAGGTTTATCTGGCTGACCTTGCTGCCGTTATGGGCCTGAAGGTGACAGAGCTTTCCAAGGCCGTTGAAAAGCTGCAGGACAATGGCTTTGTGGCATGGAAGACCGACCGTGAAGCGGGCCGCACCTATGTGGAGCTTTCCAGCAAGGCTGTGGAGCTGATGGCGGAGGAGCGCGCGTTCATGCAGCGCTGTTACGCCCGCCTGCGTGCAGAGCTTGGCGACGAAGAACTGCATCGTGCAGTAAGCACCATGCAGAGCGTGACGGCCATCCTGAAGGATGAACGGGAACACAGCGGCGTATAAAAACAGCCTCAACAAAAAAATGAGATAGACTCCCCCGAAAGGGGTTGCCTATCTCATTTTTGTTGTAAACTGAGGTTCCCGGATCAATAAATAAATTCTACTGAAAAAAGCCAGAGCGGCTATTTTAAATCCTTTACCGGATCAGGTTCACAAACACCGGGCAGAGCACTGCGGTCAGCACACCGGCCACCGCAATGGAAAGGCCGCTCATGGCACCTTCCACCTCGCCCATCTGCAGGGCTTTGCTGGTGCCCACGGCATGGGCCGAAGTTCCGATGCCCACGCCCTTGGCGATGGGGTCGGTGATGTGGAACATCTTGCACACCGTCTCAGCCAGCAGCGCTCCCACGATGCCGGTAACAATGACGATCGCACCGGTCAGGGCAGCAATGCCGCCCAGCTCAGCGGCCACATCCATGCTGATGGCGGTGGTCACGGATTTGGGCAGCAGGGTGGCATACTGCTCACGGGTCAGGTCCAGCGCCAGTGCAAGCGCCAGTGCGCTGCCAAGGCTCACCAGCGTGCCCACCGAGATACCCGCAATGATGGCGGCGGCGTTCTCTTTCAGCAGGTCGATCTTTTCATACAGCGGAATGGCCAGTGCCACGGTGGCGGGCAGCAGCAGATAGTTCACCGGTGCCGCGCTGGCCTTGTAGTCCGCATACGGGATGCTGCACACCGACAGAAAGATGATCACAAAGATGCTGCCCAGCAGCAGCGGGTTAAAAATGGCTTTGCCTGTCACCTTATTGATAAGGGTGCCCAGTGCAAACGCGGCCAGCGTAAGCAGAACGCCCCATGCTGCGGAGCCGGACAAAAAATCATTCAGCAGCTGCGTCATTGTCAGCCTCCTTTTTCTTGCGGCCGGTCAGGGCCTGCGTGGTCTTGCCTGCACTCACCATCACCAGCACAGTGACCGGGATAATAGCAACGAGGATGGGCAACAGCATCTCGCCCATCTCTGCCCACAGTTCCATCACACCGGCGGCAGCGGGCACGAACAACAGCGGGAAGATGCCTGTGAGATAGGTTCCAACCTCTTTCACATCGTCCAGCTTTACCAGCTTGAAGTTCAGCGCTGCCAGCAGCAGCACCAGACCGTAGACGCTGGCCGGGACCGGCAGCGGCAGCACTACATGAAGGATCTCGCCCAAAAAACAAAACGCAAGAATGCGCGCGAACTGAAAAATATATTTCGTAGTAAAGTTCCCCTTTCCTCGATCAAAAGCGTAAATGGACACATCAAGGGTAAAGTATACCGCAGGAGCCCCAATCCATCAACCGTGATTCTGGATAAGAAAAATTGCACATTTCGCCGAGAACTGTGCAAAAAAAGGCGCACCGGTTTTCCGGTGCGTCAAAAGACTATTCATTATAGATGAAATGGCACTTTGGATAGTTCGAACAGCCCCAAAATGTTTTTCCGGCTCCAGAGCCCCGTCTGGCCACCCGAGGAACCAACCGTCCTCCGCATTGCGGACATGTCCATGTTCCATCTGGTTGGATAATGGGGTAGTGTTTTGCTCGAACCTCTTCTATATGTCTTGCTTTCTGTTCAACTGATGCGTCTGTAAACTTAAGAAGTAGTGCATAAAAAGCATTTATCTGTTCGTCAGTCAAACACCTGCCAACGCTTCTTGCGTTCTCAGATAATTCCCCTAAAAGGTATCTATAATAAGTTACGCGATGCCGGTTGCTCACTAAATGTAAGTTCTTTATCTCACAGTTGTTGCCGAAGACCACATAAGAATAGTATGGAACTTCATTGTTCTGCAATAAGCTTTTCAAGCATCGTACGTGCGTTTCGTTTTGCCAAAGCGGGTTATAAAACTGATACTTTTCGGCTTGTCCGCTATGGTTTGGCAAACTTTGCGTCCAATACTTATGATTCTCACTGCCAAAAATCCAGCCGCTATAGTTTTTTGATTCAATCACATAGATACCCGATTCATGAATTAAGATTAAATCAACTTCTGTGGTTCCGCTATCTTTTAGCGGCAGATAACAGTTGGATATAATTGCTTTTTGCCCTTCAAGTTGTTCCAGTACATTGTAAATTTGCATTTCGCCTGCGTGTCCCTTGTCTTCTCCCCAAACAGCTGCAAGGATAGCAGCCACAAAGGCACCGAGGATGCATAGAGCAATCAATGAAATCATGGCAATTATAGTCCACTCGATTATTGTCATATCAGATCACATAATCATTTCCGGCCTGATCAGGCCGGGCGAGATCGGCCAGCGTGATATTGCCGAAGTAGTTGGAGATCAGATCGTCCAGCCCCTTCCACATCTCGTAGGTGCGGCAGTTTGCCATGCGGGAGCAGGGGGTCGCATTGGGGGTCAGGCAGCTCACCGGCGCAAGGCTGCCCTCGGTCAGCATCAGGATCTCGCCCACGGTGTACTGATCCGGGCTGCGGGTGAGCCGGTAGCCGCCGCCCTTGCCGCGCAAGCCCTCCAGAAAGCCGTTCTGCACCAGCACCTTAAGGATGTTTTCCAGATATTTTTCCGAGATCTCCTGCCGGGCAGCGATCTCCTTGAGAGGGACATATTTTTCAGACTGATGCTCGGAAAGGTCGATCATCACGCGCAGTGCATAGCGCCCTTTGGTGGACACGATCATAATAGTGTACTTCCTTTGTTGGTTATAGATTGAGTTTTTAACCTATTATACAACAGGGTAAATAATATTTCAATCCCACTTTTTTCAAAAAATCCATTGACAACCGCACAGAACGGGTCTATAATACCATCAAACCCACAAACAATGTTGGTATAAAGGTTTTGGAACCAGGTCGTCCAGCAGGGCACATGTGCCCATAACTGTATCAGGGAGGAAACTACAATGAGCAAGATTTATACTGCCGCAGATCAGCTGATCGGTCATACTCCGTTGCTGGAGCTGACCCACATTGAAAAGGAGCAGGAGCTGCCTGCCCACATCATTGCCAAACTGGAATACTTCAATCCGGCCGGTTCTGTCAAGGATCGCATCGCCAAAAAGATGATCGATGATGCCGAGGAAAAGGGCCTGCTGAAGGAAGGTTCCGTGATCATTGAGCCTACCTCCGGCAATACTGGCATCGGTCTGGCCGCTGTGGCAGCCGCCAAGGGCTACCGCATCATCATCGTGATGCCCGAGACCATGAGCGTGGAGCGCCGCCAGCTGATGAAGGCTTACGGTGCAGAGCTGGTGCTGAGCGAGGGTGCCAAAGGCATGAAGGGTGCCATTGCCAAGGCCGATGAGCTGGCAAAGGAGATCCCGAATTCCTTCATCCCCGGCCAGTTCGTGAACCCGGCCAACCCTCAGGCCCACATCGAGACCACCGGCCCCGAGATCTGGGAGGATACTGATGGCAAGGTGGATATCTTTGTGGCAGGCGTGGGCACCGGCGGCACCGTGACCGGTGTGGGCCAGTACCTGAAGAGCAAAAAACCGAACGTCAAGGTGGTGGCTGTAGAGCCTGCTTCCTCTCCTGTGCTGAGCAAGGGCACCGCAGGCGCACACAAAATCCAGGGCATCGGCGCGGGCTTTGTGCCGGACGTACTGGACACCAAGGTGTATGACGAAATCATCGCCGTGGAGAACGACGATGCCTTTGCCACCGGCCGTCTGATCGGCCACAAGGAAGGCGTGCTGGTGGGTATCTCCTCCGGTGCTGCTGTTTATGCTGCCCTGCAGCTGGCAAAGCGCCCGGAGAATGCCGGTAAGAACATCGTGGTCCTGCTGCCCGATACCGGCGACCGCTATCTGTCCACCCCGCTGTTTGCAGACTGATCTTTCAAAAAGCTCGCTTCTCCCGTTCTGTGACTTCACAGGGCGGGAGTTTTTTGTTACAATATCCCTATCAAACACTTTGGAGATTTGCCCATGAATTACTATGCTGCCCCCATGGAGGGCCTGACCGACCGGGTGTGGCGGCAGGCACACCAGAAATGGTTCGGCCCTGCTGGCAATGCCGACCGCTACTATGCCCCTTTCATCTCCCCGCCGGAGAACCGGGTGCTCATTAAAAAGAAGATGGCCGAGCTTGCCCCTGCGGCAAACCCCGGCGCACCGGTGATCCCGCAGCTGCTGGCAAAGGACGGCGAACTTGCCGCATGGATGATCGGCGAGCTGCGCGGCCTTGGCTACACCGAGGTGAACCTGAACCTCGGCTGTCCTTCCGGCACCGTCACCGCCAAAGGCAAGGGTTCCGGGATGCTGCGCGACCCCGTCAAGCTGGACGCTTTTCTTGCCGCCGTATTTGCCAATGCGGAAGGGCCTATCTCGGTCAAGACCCGGCTGGGCGTGGAAAAGCCGGAAGAATTTGCTGCCATTCTGGACATCTATAACCGGTATCCCATCTGTGAGCTGACCATCCACCCGCGTGTGATGCGCCAGCTCTACCGCGGGCAGGCCGACCGTGCCGCTTTTGCTGCCGCCCTGCCCGGGTGCCGGATGCCCGTGTGCTACAACGGCGATGTGACCACCGCTGCGGACCTGCACACGTTGGAAGCGCAGTATCCGCAGCTGTCCGGCATCATGGTGGGGCGCGGCATCATTGCGGATCCGGCGCTCTTCCGTGAAGCACGCGGCGGCGCACCGGCCGCACGGGAAGAGCTGCGCGGATACCTTGACGACCTCTACCACGGATACTCCGAACTGTTCGGCAGCGCCGGGTGCGCGGTGAGCCGCATGAAGGGGCACTGGTTCTACCTCATTCACAAGTTTGAGGGGGCCGAAAAGCTGGAAAAGCAGCTGCGCAAGGTGCGGGAACCGTGGGAATATGAGGTCGTCGTAAACCAGATCTTTACGCTGCCGTTCCGACCGTAACGGTTGGAATGGCCTCCGTTTCGCTCTGGCCATCTTCAGCGAAAATTTTATTTTATATAGTTGCAATTCAGAAAGATCTGCGGATTTTTCTGAATTGCGTTTTCACCGGAGGGGCTGTAACGGTAAACGGCATCTGCATTCTATTATGAAAAAGCCCCGCCATCATAGCGACGGCGGGGCATGAGCAGACAAGCGATATCAGACGTTCAGATAACTGCGCAGCATGGCCTGCAGCAGATCGTCACGATCCACCTTGCGGATCATGGAACGGGCATTTTTATAGGTCGTGATGTAGGTGGGGTCTTCGGACAAGATATAGCCCACCAGCTGATTGACCGGATTATAGCCTTTTTCCTTTAAAGCATCGTACACCTGCTGTACGATCTCATGGATCTCATAGTCCTTTTTGTCGTGGATCGAAAAAATAGCGGTCTCGCCACTCACGGAATACACCCCCTTAGGAAGAACTACATTCATTGTACACGAATTGCGAGGAAACTTCAAGCTAAACAGACCGGATTTGCACAGTTTGCATAAAATTTCCGGTCCTGATTTTGCAGGCTGACGGCCTGCACCGCCGCAAATGCGGCAGAAGGAGGGCCTTTATGCTGTATGGCATCGGCTGCGACCTGTGCGAGATCGCGCATCTGGAAAAAAGCCTTACCGGCGCACACGCTGCAGCCTTTATCCGCCGGGTGTACGGCGAGGCCGAACGCGCTGCGCTGAGCCTTGACGAACCGCTGCCCGCCGGGCGCAGCGCCGCCCACCGGCTTGCCAGCGCCGCAGCCAACTTTGCCGCCAAGGAAGCCTTTTTAAAGGCGGCAGGCACCGGCCTGCGGGAGCCGTTCTCCCTGTGTGAGATCGAGGCTGTCCGGCTGGAAAGCGGTGCACCTGCCTATCATTTTTCCGGACAGACGGCGGAATGGATGCAGGCCCATGGCCTTGCCGCCCGGCTCTCTCTGAGCCACGAGGGCGGCATGGCACTGGCCTTCTGCACACTGGAAACTCTGTAAGCCTTTGTGCATACAATGGAATATCCCCTGCGCTGCATAACCGGCGCGCAGCCGGCTCATACTGAAATCAGACGAAGATGCGCCGGACGCATCACATAAGCGGGGCGCATCCTCCAAATGCAGGGAGGGAGATTCCATGGAGGTACACAGAGGAGAAGTTTTTTACGCAGATCTTTCGCCGGTGGTGGGGTCGGAGCAGGGCGGCGTGCGCCCGGTACTGATCGTGCAGAACGAGATCGGCAACCGGCACAGCCCTACCGTGATCGCTGCGGCCATTACATCCCGGCTGGACAAAGCCCGCCTGCCCACCCACATCAATATCCGGGCAGCGGATACCGGCCTTGCCAAGGACAGCGTGGTGCTGCTGGAACAGATCCGCACGCTGGATAAGCACCGCCTGCGGGAGCGGGCCGGGCAGATCACGCCGGAAGATCAGAAACGTGTGGATCAGGCTTTGGATGTAAGCCTGGGGCTTACTTCATATTAAGGGGCTGTTGCAAAACAGCTCTCTGAAAAGATCATGCACAAAACCCGGAACCTATTTTCGGCCAAAACGGCTCAAAAAGGCTCCGGGTTTCTGATTTTACGCTGTTTCTTTGTGCAAGCTGCGATCGTTTTTTCATTTTCCAGCTTAATTTTTTTGAAAAGGCGCGCGAAGGCTGGTTATTCCCGCCAGAAAATGCTATACTTTTCTGTAGAATGGTTGTGCTGTCGTGCACAGCATATGCAGGTTTTATGATGATATCGGAGGGCTGATTATATGATCATCCAGAGCAAAAAAGTATGGATCGCCGACCAGTTCATTTCTGCCGCAGTCGAGCTGGAGCAGGGCAAAATCACCGGCATCTTCCCCTATGGTGAAAAGCAGGCCGATGTGGACTATGGCTCCAAGCGCATCGTGCCCGGTTTTATGGATATCCACTGCCATGGTGCCTACGAGTTCGACACCAACGACGCAAAGCCGGAGGGCCTGCGCTACTGGGCAAAGCATATCGTCTCTGAGGGTGTGACCAGCTTTCTGGCCACTACCGTCACCCAGAGCGTGGAGGTGCTGACCAACGCCGTGGCCAATGTGGCCGACGTGATGGAGGGCAGCTACGAAGGTGCCGAGATCCTTGGCATCCACTTTGAAGGCCCCTACCTCGATATGAAGTACAAGGGCGCACAGCCTCCGGAGTACATCGCAAAGCCCAGCGTGGAGCAGTTCAAGCACTACCAGCAGGCAGCACGCGGCCACATCCGCTATGTGACCCTTGCACCGGAACACGACGAAGGGTTTGCACTGACCCATTACCTGACCGAGCACGGCGTGGTGGTCAGCATCGGCCATAGTGCCGCCACCTATGAGCAGGCCGTGATGGCCTATGCCAACGGTGCCCGCTCCATGACCCATGTGTACAACGGCATGTCCCCCTTCGCCCACCGCGCCAACGGTCTGGTGGGCGCAGCCTACCGCATCCGCACCATGTACGGCGAGATCATCTGCGACGGCTGCCACTCCACCCCTGCTGCCCTGAACAACTACTTCATGAGCAAAGGCCCGGATTACGCCATCATGATCTCGGATGCACTGATGGCCAAGGGCACCCCCATTGGCAGCGAGTACATCTTTGGCGGCAACCATATCACCATCTACCCGGACGGCAGCGCCCATCTGGACAACGGCACGCTGGCCGGTTCCACTTTGAACATCAACAAGGGCCTGCGCATTCTGGTGGAGGAGGCCATGGTGCCCTTCAACTATGCACTGAACGCCTGCACCATCAACCCGGCACGCTGCCTGCATCTGGATGACCGCAAGGGTTCCATCCAGATCGGCAAGGATGCCGACCTTGTGGTGCTGGACGACAACTACGATGTGCTGCAGACCTACTGCATGGGCAAGGCCCAGCTGTAATTTCTGGCTGACGCGAACAAAGGATGTGTTAAACCCGTTATGATCCAGATCGCCTTCTGCGACGATGACCAAACAGTTCTGGACCAGCTCTCTGCCCTGCTGGAAAAATATCGCGCCCAGCGCTGTGTCCAGATCCAGTGCACAGCCTTTCACAGCCCGCTGGATCTGCTGGCCGAGATCGAAAAGGGCACCCGGTACGATATCCTGTTTCTGGATGTCATCATGCCGGCCGAAAACGGCATTACCGCCGCCAAGGAGATCCGGCAGTACGATAACGTCGTCAAGATCATCTTTCTCACTTCTTCCGCCGAGTTTGCAGTGGAATCCTATGTGGTGGGTGCCTATTTCTACCAGCTCAAGCCCATCTGGGAGGACAGCTTTTTCCGTCTGACGGATTCGGTGATCGCCGAGTGCCGCCGCGCCGACCAGCGCAGCCTGATCCTGCGCTGCAAGACCGGCATCTCCCGCATCGATCTGGACCAGCTGCTCTACTGTGAAGTGCTGGGCCGCACTGCAGGATGCCACTGAGCTGGTCGTCACCCTGCCGCTGCTGCTGGCACTGGTGCACTGAATCGCGCCTTCGGTGCGCGCGCTGTCGCACTCTTCGCTCAAGCTGCAGCTGCAGTTCGGCGTGGACGGCAGCGCAGGTTTTTACCGCATTGAAAAGTCCGGCACTTTGCTCCGCCTGAAGGCCGAATAAAATCACAGTGCGCATTCGTTCCACCCTTAATACGCAAAACACCCCTCGGCTTCCGCAGCAGGAAACCGAGGGGTGTTTGTTATGCTTTATTTGTGTCGGGTCAAGCCCTTACGCCATTACTTGCGGGGATTCTTGATCGCAGCCTGGGCGGGCGATAAAATTGCAGAGTTCTCCTTTCCAGAAATATCATTTCACTTTCCGTTGCGCCCGTGGTTCTTTTTTGTAAGCCCCGCGTATGCGGGGAAAAGGGCGTGTACGCCATGCTGTACACCGGTTTGTGGGGATCACCCCCGCATGTGCGGGGAAAAGTCTTAGTGCCAGCGATCAAACGGTTTGCCCAAAGGATCACCCCCGCGTATGCGGGGAAAAGAGCTGCTCATAGCCCGGCACTTTGACGACGCCAGGATCACCCCCGCGTATGCGGGGAAAAGCAGAAAGACACCCACGCAGCTAAGGAAGCCAAGGGATCACCCCCGCGTATGCGGAGAAAAGTGGCTTACGTCCTCGATTTCTTCCAGCATGTTGGGATCACCCCCGCGTATGCGGGGAAAAGACTAAAAAGATCCCGTAGCACCGTGCCTCCTGTTGCTATTGTACCGCTGTTTCCTTCAGTTTGCAATAAACCTGTTGTATCAGACGGCAGTCCGGCAGGGCGCGATGCTCCACTTTTTCTGCCAGCTGAAAATGCTGTGCCAGCGTCACCAGCTTATAATTTGCGATCCTTGTAAGGTTTCGGCGGGCAAGTTGTGCAAGGTCGATCTGGCGGTTGGTCGGTGCCGGAAAGCCATATCGTTTGCAGGTCATGCGCAGAAACTCCAGATCAAAGGCAATATTATGTCCCACCAGTGGGTCTTTGCCAATAAACAACAAAAAGCTATTCAGCGCTTCCCGTGGTTCTGTTCCCTGCTGCAATTCCGCAGCGCTGAGTCCTGTCAGGGCTGTGATCTCTGCCGGAACGTTTTCTTCCACGCAGACCAGCATGGTCAGCTCCTCCACCGATACACCGTCCCGGACCCGCAGCGCTCCATATTCGATGATGGAATCGGACGCGGCTGCTCACATTGCCCACATAAACGCCCGTGTTGATCTCGCACAACCATTTGGACAGATCCCCGCGCAGTTTTGGCGGGCAGTTCGTCATGGTGAGAACTACGATGTTTTATCACCCTCTTCTTCAAAATAATTGATGCCGTTGGCCACAGTGCCCACTTTGTTGTCCCACAGATAAACAGCTTCCGGCTCCTGTTCCCGCTCATCCGCATTCAGGAGCAGATACCGGATATCGTGCACCATGCGCTCCAAAATATGATGCTCTACCATGGCATCCCGCACCCGGCGGCGCACTACGGCCGGCAGGTCGTCCGGAGCCTGTGCCGCCACTTCAAAGGCGATGGGAATGGTCACCTCGGCCTTGTACAGGTCGGCAATATCGTACACAAAGGAGCACTCGTGCCCCACATGAACAAAGCCAAGACCCGGGGCGCAGCCCAATGCCACGATCACCGCGTGCGCCAGACCGTACAAACAGGCGTGCCCGGCAGAAAGCGCCTGATTGACGGCATCTCCCGATGCAAAATCCTCCGGGCGGTACAGTCGGCCGCTCCACGGAACACCGGTATCCTTGGAAGTTTGCGGTATACCTGCCGCACACGGCTGCCCTCGCGTCCCCGCAGCTGCTGCATCGTCAGCCGGGAGATATCTTCGTCCGGGAAACGGAGCTGATACATCTTGCGTACCACATCCAGGTGCTTGCGGGTGTTGCTGACAAGCTCTGCCTGCCGCAGCAACAGTTGCGAGTGGGTGGTCAGGGGACGGCCATGGGCGTAATACCGCACACCGTGCTCACCTACCCAGACAGCACCCACGCCCGTGTCACCCATAAGTTCCATGGCACGGTGGGTCACCCGTGTACCCGGCCCCAGCAGCAGCACCGAGATGCCAGCCGCCGGGATCTGAACGATCCCTTTTTCGTCTGTAACGGTGATTGCGCCGTCCTGTCGGCCAAGGGTGCAGTGTTCCAGATACAGAAAGGTCATCCGGTCTTTCACCTGCGGCAGCGCCTGCAGGTCCGGCCGGATCATGCCCGGCATCTCGTCCATCTCAGTTTCCTCCGCGCATAACGGTCATCAGTCCAAGGCCATAGGCCTTGCCGCGCCCCATGCCCTGACACAGCAGTGCCCGGAACGGCTCTGCATCGGTCACCTGCAAAATGCCCTCATAGGTCACTGCCAACAGGGTCACCGGCCGGGTGCCGTGCTTGGCAAAGTGCTGCCACTGCACCCGGGTCACGGTAAATCCCTCCTCCCGCAGGGCAAAGCCGTGCTTTGCGGCGCGCTCCAACAGCCACTGCTTCTGGTACTGTGTCGTGCAATGTGCGGCTACAGTTCCCCGCGCTGCGGGGTTTTGGGGGTCTTTGCAGCTTTTGGTGGGGTTTGCGGTCAGCCGAAACTGCCAGCAGCTGCCCGGCTCCACCCGCTGTAAAAGCGGGTCGTAGCTGCGGGTCTCCGCAGCCGCTCCAGTGCCAAACTGCTCCACCACGCCGGACAGCTCTGGCGCATCTTCGCTGAGCAGCAGCAGATACAACCGCTCTCCCAGACGATCCAACCGCCACAGTCTGCGGCGGCGCTCCCCTGCAAAAGCGCTTTCCACTGCGCCATGCAGTTTTTGCGGTGCCGACAGCGCAGCCATGGTGCTGCGGCGGGTGGGATCTAGTTCTACCCGTGATAAATACATTCTCTCGCCCCCTTTTTACAATTCCCGGAACGGATCGTGCTCCGTAGTCTCCGGGCTGTCCGGCACTTTCTGCCAAAGCTCCCGTACCGAGCGGTAGCCGTACTGCCGATGATGCGGGTCAAAGCTCACCGGCACATCCCGCTGCGGAGCCGTGCCCGGCTCCAGCGGGTCGGCGTCCAATAAGATCCGGCTCTGCCGTCCCGGACACAGCGGCGGTTCCGCTTGCAGCACCTCCTGCAAGCTGCCCGGGCGTACTCCCAGACAGAGCGGCAGGGTAGGCGGGCAGCAGCGGCGGCCGAGATACAGCGGAAACACCGGGTGCAGCAGCGCCTGCTGCAGCTGCTGCAAAAGGGCGGCATCCTCGCTTTCAATACCGGCCAGAAACACGGCGTCCTGCAAATAATGGCGGTAGGTCACATAAGAGGTCTTTTCATCCTGCGTCTTTGCCGTGTGGTAGTCCACCAGCAGCTGCCCTTCCCGCTCCACGCGGACGCCGAACCGCAGCCCGGTCAATCGGAGCAGTGCTTCGCGCTCGTCCCGCCGCAGCCCCAGAGCTGCCGCCAAAAGGCCGATCACGCCGCTCTTGGTGGGTTCACGGCCCGTCTTGCGGGTCTCAAATTTGGAGTCCGCGCCCCACGCCTGTAAAGGCGCTGCCAGCCGAAGCAACAGCGTTGCCATTACCCCACCTCATTTCCGGCAAGTGCATCCCGGACAGCCTTTTCCAGTGCGTCCAGCATAGCCTTTGCCGTCTGCGCCGGAGCCAGTTCCTCCAGCCCGCTGCCCACGGTAAAGCTTTGCGCCGGGGCCTCGGCAAAGCTGCTGTACATCTGCTGCGCATACTGTGCCAGTGCCGCCTTGGAAGGCGCGGCATACCCCTGCGCACTGCGGGGCACAGCACGCTCGAATGCGCCGCACAGGTTCACCGGCTGATCCTCCCGCAGGGTCACATATACCGCATCCGGCAGAGTGCGGTTTGCAAAGGTGTTCTGCTTGCCGGTGGGCATGGAGAAGAGGAACGCCTCACCAAAGGCCCGCACCGTTTCCGCGGCCTGCGCTGCACCCAGCTGCCCGGCCAGCTCCATCACGTTCACTGTGGCATAGCGGTACAGGGTGGAGGAGTTGTACTCCACCGTGCCCAGATGGCCTGCACCGGCGTTGTCCTCTGCTTGACAGTCATCCACGGCGGTAAAGTAATCGTACTCGTTCTGCACAGCATGAGTGGAGATGCTGTGCGCCACCTGCGCAGCAGCGTCATAGTTCAGAGAAGGCTCATCTGCCACCATGCGGCCAAACAGCGCCATGTCCATCGAGGGCGCTGCTTTCAGGGCATCCCGATACTGCTTTTTATCCGCAGAGCCCTCCACAACCAGCTCTGCCAATGCCTTTGCCTGCGCAGCGCTCATGAAGAACAGTGCCTTGGTGCCCTTATCGTCGCTCTTGATGCCCGCATTCTCCAGCGCTTTTTTTGCCAGCTTGTCCGCATCCAGTTCCGGGGCCAGTGCAAGGATCTGCTTCTTTACCAGTTCTGCGGCCTTTTTAGTGCGCTTGCCCACGTCCAGCTGAGCATTCTCCGCAAAGGCTGCGCGCATGGCATGCTTCCATGCCTGCGAGGATACCCGGGCGCGGAGCACACCGCCGTACACTGCCGTTTTTGGGCTGCCGGTATCGTCCCGGTTGATGCAGCTGGGCGGGACGGTCTGCAAAATGTGGAAATCAACATACAGGCGCTTATTCATGATCAATTTTCCTTTTCTTTCTCATCCGGTGCAGGCTTCGGGTCGCGGTACAGGTCCTGTCCCCACCGTAGACGAACATTGGCGGGGGCCTGCGCATATCGCGGGTCGGTGCATTGCAATTCATACAGGTCTGCCGCAAGCTGCGGATAGTCCAGCGGGATGCCGCCATCCTTTGCCGCGCTCAGCAGCTGGATCATGCCCCGCAGATGGTAGCTGATCTCGGTAATTTCTTCTGCGGTGGCCAGCGCATTGAACCGCCGGAGCACACTGGCCTCGGTCCAGTCCTGTCCGGCACTGTTCCGCTCTGCCAGCTGCCGCACCGCACGCCCCAGTGTGTTGCCAGGGCAGTTCATAAGGCGGTCGTTCCCCTGCTGATGCATAGCATACAGGGTCAGGGCGAGGTAGACCGCCCACTCTGCCGCCGAGGGAGCACTGCGGCCCTGAAAGCTTTCCGGCATTTCCAGCAAAAAGCTTCCCCACAGTTCCGGCAGCTCTCCGGGTACGTGGCCGATGCCCCGACGCAGCTTTGCCAGTTCTGCCCGCCGCTGGTTGTCCGGCAGAGCCTGAAGCCTGTGCAACTGCTGCGCCGCATATAGTTTGACGTCCTGTGTTTTCATACAATTCTCCCTTTATGGTTCTGTTTTGGGATAGATCTCCCAAAGCCTTGTGCGGAAACGATTATAGGCCTTTGGCGAGGTATACAGGATGGTGCGCTCGGTCTTTTTATCCTTATCCACCACAATGCGGTGTCCCTTCAGGGCGGCATTTCCGGCCTCCATCACCATCTGTTTTCCAAGCTTTTCCGCGATGTTTCGCGCCTGCGCCTGCCAGCGCAGCGCTGCCTCATCCGGGTCGTCCTGCTCCGGGTCGATCGCCTGCAGCCACTGCCGAAAAGGCTGATCCACTGCAAAGTAGAATTGTGCACGAACCGCGCCGCCTGCATTTTCATTCCGGTCACCGGCGGCAATTGCCAGTTCCTGCGCAAAATGTCCGACCAGCGCCGCTGTCTGTTCACAGCGCTCGATTTCTCTGACGATCCGACTCCGCCATGGACGCCCTATCTCATCCAGAATCCCTGCCTGAAAGGTCAGGCTGTCGCTGAAAGAATCATTTACAAAGAAGTCCTTATCGCCATATTGGACACCGGAGATGCGGAAATGTACCTTTCTGCGGGGATCCAGAAGTTTCAATCTCTTTTCCTGCAACTTTTCGATCCAGCATACAACGCCCGGGCGATGCCCACTGTCCTGACAAAAGACAGCCGGGAACTCCCGCCAGAATTGTTTAGCCGGGTCATGACGACAGGGCACAAACACCACCGGTTCATTTTTCTTGATTGGCATCGTGCGCCAGATGGTCATCTGTTCGGCAAAGACGTTTTCTCTGGGGAAGAAATCTCCTCCCAGCAGACAGAACCCATCCACATTCTCCCCTGTCCTGTGCAGCAACAGCCTTCTGGATTGCAGGGTGAGCAGCTGTGCCGGGTTGTCCGGGCAGCAAATTTCTGTCCGTTCCGCGCTCTTTGGTGCTTCCAATTCCCAACAGGGCTTGCTTTCGCCCCAGCATTCCCGGCTGTCGCGCAGCAGCGTCAGGTTCAGCATCAGGGTCTCGTACAGATTATCGCCCTGTGCCTGAATAAAACCGATTTTGCCCAGCCACCCGGCTCCTACTGACGGAAGTCCCTTTCCTTTTGGCTTCGCGGAGGTGTCATCATAGCCGTTCACGCACAGCAGCCACCGCGCCGCCTGCGGATAGCTCAGCTGCTCCTTGCTCTGCCCCGCATACAGTGGAAAGAGCCGGAGTTTATTGCTGCTTTCCGACATTTCACCGTTGAGTTTGGCCGCGCCGTATTCCGTGCCGATCTTTGCCTGCGGCACCTGCCAGAAGGGGTGTGTCGGGTGGAACAGCCAGAAGCGGTCCTTCCACTGCTCCAGGTAGTCCCGGACAGGCTCTGCCGGGAAATGCCCAAGCTGCCACAGCTCGCTCCAGCGCTCCAGTGCATCATCGCTCTGTGCCAGCGGTTGGGGTTTCCCCTTTGCATCCACCCGGGAGAACACGGTGAACAGCACCGCCAGCAACAGCCGCAGCACGGCGGCATCCTGCGTGGGCATTTCGCCTGCCAGATCCACATAATCCTGCGCATGGAGCAGTGCGTCCGTCAAAGAAACTTCCTGCACCGTATTGTCTGGCCGACGAACCCGGACCCACGGCTCCGTCAACAGGTTAAATTCGATTTCCTTCATCCGTTTCCTCCTTTTGGTAATATAAGCCGTTTTCACGGTCATAACAAAGTTCCATGCCCGCAAGCCGGGCAGTCAGGTTTTCATCCAGCAGCAGGATCAGTTCTCCGTGCAGCAGCGGCGACAGCTGCCACGCCGCAAGGCGGCTGCGGTTATCCGCTTCCAACTCCCGGATGACCCTATCCACCTTCCACGCTTTGCCGAACACCGCCGGGAGCCGCAGCTTCTGCCGGGCAATCTTCAGTGCCGTTTCCGGCGGGGGCGGGCTGTCAGCAGCTACGGCGCTGCCACCCTCCTGCCACGGCAGAAAGTGGATGCTGCCGTCTGCCCGACACTGCATTACAAGCACCTCTACCGAGGGGTCGCCGTCCCGCACTGCTGCCCGCGCCGCCGGGTCGGAGCGGGCACCCTCGTTCTGCATCCAGTCGTCCAGCGTATTCAACTGCGCCAGCCGGTGCGTTTCCGGCTGCGGCACAAGGTACGCCTCGGCGCGCGCTTTCTTTTTCTCCTGCGTCTGCTCATATACGCAGCGCATTTCCTCCCCCTGCGCTCCACCGGGAGCTTCCCGCTCCCAGCCGTAGACCTGCTGCACCAGCGGAGAGATTTCCTCCGGCAGCCGGATGCTCCGGGGCAGAAACTTCCGGGTGCGCCAGAGCAACCACTGTCCATATACCGCCTCGCTGCCCGCATCAAAGGCATCTTCCCCGGTGTCCAGCACCGCGCAGCAGGCCTGCTGTAATGGGGCGGGGCGGCTGCGGCGGTGACGGTGCAACCGTCCGATGCGCTGCAACAGCAGATCCATGGGGCAAAGCTCTGTAACAAGAACATCCAGATCAATGTCCAGCGACTGCTCCATCACCTGCGTGCCCACCACGATCAGGTCGTTCCGGCGCTCCGGTGCAGAGCCCTTGCCAATGCGTGCCATCAGCTGGTTTTCCCGCGCTGCGCGGTCCGGCATCAGGAACTGCGCATGGAACAGCTGCACCTCTTTGTCCGGCAGGCTTTCCCGCAGCAGCTGCGCGATCTTCTGCGCTTTTTTGACCGTGTTGACGATCACTCCCGCGCAGCCGCCCTCTGCCAGCTTCCGGCGCAGCAGCGCGGGCAACTCCGGCTCTGTGAGCGTGGTCAGCTGCACCGTTTTACCGGGTGCGTCTGGTGGGATGGCCGTCTGCTTTACCTCTGCGCCGTCCGTCCATGTCAGCAGCGGATAGCCGCAGCTGGTTTTCCATGGGGCGTCCGGGACAGCCTTTTTCTGCTGGTAAGCCTCGACCAGTTCCGCGCGCCGCCGGGCAGGCAGGGTGGCTGACAGCAGGATGACCGGCACCTTGTACCAACCCAGCCATTCCAGTGCGCGGTCCAGATAGCAGTTCATGTAGGTATCGTAGGCGTGGCACTCGTCAATAATGACCACCTTGCCCGCAAGCCCCAGATGCCGCAGCATAACGTGCTTCTGGGCAAGTGCCGCCAGCAGCAACTGATCCACTGTGCCAATCACAAAGTTTGCCAGCAGTGCCTGCTTGTTTCCCCGAAACCACTGGTGTACCTGCACCTGATGCGCTTCCTGCGCGTCCTCCTCCAACTGCACTCCGCGCCCCTGCAGCCGCAGATAGCACTCGTTCAGTTCTGCCATGCCGTGTGCCAGCTTTATAGCCTGCGGCAGCGTCTCCTCAGACTGTGTGTCTGCCCAGCCAAGCAGCCGGGGAAAGATGCCGTTTGCCGTGGCCTGTGTGGGCAGTCCGAAAAAGACACCACCCAGCCCGAACCGGCTGGCCATGACCTCCGCAGCGGCCAGCGCCGCCTCGGTTTTACCCACGCCCATCTGTGCTTCCAAAATCAGGATGCCCGGTTCCGCTGCGGTATCCACAGCCTCCAGAACAGCCCTCTGCACCGCATTGGGCGCAAAGCCGAACCGCACCGCAAACTCCTGCGGGTCTGCGATGCCCGGCTGTGCCTCCCACGGGAAGGGCAGCGCCAGCTTTTCCCAAGCCCTGTCCACCCGCGCCGGGTAATCCTCCATGCTGCCCAACTCCTCTACCGGGATCAGGGGAAAGTATTCCGTATTGCTGGCGATCCAGTCTGCCATGATCAGAAGTCCGGTCAGAAGCACTTCCTCCTGCGGATTCAGATCATCCAACTCCGCTGTGTCGTCAAAGCCACAGTCCTGCAAAACAGTCATGAGCAATTCTGTCCAGAAGTCCTCCCAGACCTTTTTCTGTCCCTTGGGGTAGTAGTTGCTCTCCCAACCCTCTAACTGATCATCGACCGCCGCGCAGCTCTGTGGCTTGCCGTGGTGCGCCCCCACAATGGAGGCGATCCCGCCGGGGCAGTCATCCCACAGCAGGACTGCCTCGCCCGCCCGGGCATGCGGCGACTCCCGGCGGTTCTGTTCAGGACAGTCCAGCGGCGTCAACGTTTCCAGCCGCTGCCGCGCCTCCGGCAGGGTGCGCAGGATATTTGCCTGAAAGGCTACCGTAGCCTTGCCTATATCATGGATTCCACCCAAAAACCGGGCATGCGCGAGCAACGCTTCCTCGCACTCAAAGCCCATGGCCCGTTTTACGCTTTCGGGGAGCCACTGCCGGACTAGCCGCTCCATGATGCCCGCCGTATCCCACAGATGCATCCAGAGCGGCAGCCACAGGCTGGTATTTTCTGGGTCCGTTTTACCGGCCAAAAACCTTGTTTTATTCAACGTCCTTCGCATTTTTGCTCCTTTTCCGGTGTGTGCCTTCCATGTACCGAGCATAACAGATAATGTGTACTATAATCCGTACTTTTTGTATTTTATCTCCGCAAATGAAAAAAGCGGCACACCGGGTCGTGCCTCATCAAAACGAAAGTGTCCTCGCAAGGTAAAGAAACCTGCTATTTATAGCCCGGTTCCGTTTTCTGTTTCAAAGATACGCTTCTGCCCTTCTGCTGTCAATGACTCTGCGCCAATTCATCAAAGCTACAAAAAAAACGATTTCTTTTTTGTATAAAAAACCGCCCCGGCTTCCATTGCGGAAACCGGGGCGGTTCGTTTATTTTATTGGTGCTTTTTCAAGCGCTCACGCAATCACTTGCGGGGATTTTTGATAGCAGCCTGAGCGGGTGCCAAAATTACAGAGCGTTGGGGAAGAATGATAATACGTTTTTATCTTCGCGCAAATCCTACTCCAGAAATATTTCCTGTTCGATCGTGACTCCGTATTGCAAAATCTTATCCTTTCTATGCAAAAAAGCTGCCGCACCGGAAAAACCGGCGCGGCAACTCTTTTTGCAGGAACCTGTACCGGCGCTACGGGACGCACCAGCCGCAGGAACACACTTATTTACCAAAGACGGCAACGTAGTCCTTCTGGAACTTTTCAATGCCGGCATCAGTCAGAGGGTGGTGGATCATCTGCTCCAGCACCTTATATGGCACGGTGGCAATGTGTGCACCGGCCAGTGCGCAGTCCGTGATGTGGATAGGATTGCGCACCGAGGCAGCGATGATCTCGGTATGGATGTCGGGGTAATTGCCGAACATCTCTGCAATGGTCTGAATCAGGTCGATGCCGGGCTGGCCGATATCGTCCAGACGCCCCAGAAAGGGGCTGACATAGGCAGCACCGGCACGGGCAGCCAGCAGCGCCTGATTTGCGCTGAAGATCAGGGTGCAGTTGGTGGGAATGCCCTCGCTGCTCAGCACCTTGATGGCCTTCAGACCCTCTGCCGTCATGGGAATCTTCACTACCATGTGCGCAGGATCCAGTGCGTAGATAGCACGGCCTTCCTCGATCATCCCTGCAGCGTCCAGCGTAGTGGCCTTGACCTCGCCGGAGATGGGGCCATCCACAATGGAGGTGATTTCCTTCAGGGTCTCGGCGTAATCACGGCCTTCCTTGGCGATCAGGCTGGGGTTGGTGGTGACACCGGCAATGATGCCCATATCGTTTGCTTTGCGGATCTCGTCCACGTTGGCCGTATCAATGTAGAATTTCATACCTGTATTCCCCTTTTTTCAGCAGACGCTCACTTCAGCAGCGCCCTGCAGGTGCCTGCGTATGCTTTTTTTACGGGCTGTGCCCTTTTTTCCTCTTATAAGGAGACGTTTCCGTCCCTGGTCATGCTGATCAGATCCTGTGCCACCAGCTCCAGATGGCTGTGCATATAATGCTCGGCGGCATCAGCATCCCCTGCCTGCAGAGCCGCCAGAATTTTGGCGTGGGGCATAATGGCGTTCAAGGCGTTCTGGTTGTGCTGGAAGGTGCGCTGCCGGAAGTTTTTAATGCGCTCACAGGTCTGATGGTTGATCTTGATCAACAGTTGGTTCCGACTGGCTTTGACGATGCTGGTGTGGAATTTTTCGTCATACTTTGCAATGGTGGCAGCATCCTGTTTTTCCACTGCTTCGACAAATTTTTGATGGATGTGTTGCAGTTCCAACAGATCCTCGGGCTGGCTGCGCTCTGCCATCAGGCGGGCAGCCAGCGGCTCCAGTGCGTTGCGCACCTGCACGCAATCCAAAAGCTCCATTTCGTTGGCTCTGAACCACTGCACTGTCTGCTCTGTGCCCGCCTCCTTATCACTTGCCACAAAGGCTCCGCGCCCGGGGCGGATCTCCACAAGCCCCTTTGCCTCCAACAAGCGGAATGCTTCCCGCACGGTGCCGCGACCCACTCCCAGCTGCTTGCTCAGGGTCATCTCCGCAGGGAGCTTGGTATCCACTGCATAGGTACCGTCCACAATACGGTCTGCAATGACCTGCTCCACCTGCTGCACGATAGACACCCGCTTCAGACTGTTCAGTTCTGTTGCCGGTTCTGCCATAAGGACCAGCCTCCTCCTCTTTAATAATACGCAATAGGATATTTTTTGGTACAAAAACAGCCCCCGTAGCAGGGATGTGCAAAGCTGCGCTCCTGTCTTTCTTAGAACAATTATAGCGCGGTCTATTGTATGATGTCAAACACTTTTTGAAAAAACCGGTTGTTTTTTGAGCAAAGAGCTTTAATTGCCGTATTCCACCTGAAATTTGTGAATGAAACACGAAAATTCTTTCATAGTTTGAAAATACCTGTTGACATTTCCATGCGCAGTGTGTATGATAAAGGCAAGATGGATTGTAGGACATCATACAATCAAAAACACTGTCATGAATAGTCTGCATAAAGGAGATATCGTTATGAAGATCGCGCTTATCAACGAAAACAGTCAGGCCGCCAAAAATGGCATCATCGAAGCCGCCCTGAAGAAGGTGGTGGAGCCCATGGGCCACGAGGTGGTCAACTACGGCATGTACGCCGCCGATGACGCTGCACAGCTGACCTATGTGCAGTGCGGCATTCTGGCTGCCATCCTGCTGAACAGCGGCGCTGCGGACTACGTCGTTACCGGCTGCGGCACCGGCGAGGGTGCAATGCTGGCACTGAACAGCTTCCCCGGCGTCATCTGCGGCCATGTGGAGGATCCCGTGGACGCCTACACCTTTGCCCATGTCAACGACGGCAACGCCGTTGCCATGCCCTTTGCCAAGGGCTTCGGCTGGGGCGGCGAGCTGAATCTCGCGTACTGCTTTGAGAAGCTGTTTGGCTTCGGCCACGGTCAGGGCTACCCCAAGGAGCGCGTTGTGCCCGAGCAGCGCAACAAGAAGATCCTGGACGGCGTGCGCGCTGCCACCTTCAAGCCCCTGATCGAGTGCCTGAAGAGCATCGATCAGGATCTGCTGAAGGGCGCTGTGGCCGGTGCAAAGTTCTCTGAGCTGTTCTTCGCCTCCTGCAAGGACGAGGAACTGGCCGCTTACGTCAAGACCCTGCTGTAACTTACCGCACCTGCACGACAAGAAGTTCCGGCAGTACCTCCCTATTTATCATTTTCCCACACAGGGGTCGGTCTGACCCGGTCCCGGAAAAACCGTCAGCGCACGAGAGAAACTTCTCTTGCGGTGACGGTTTTCTTTTTGTCGGCATTGCCGCCCATGGCAAGGCGGCGACGCATGAGTCGTGTTCACTTTTCCGGCAATACCGCATTTTCAACTGGCGCAAACTGAAGGACGGAACGCCGGTCTTTGGCTACCAGTGCAATATGCGAACCGTCAACCCGACCCGTTCCTTCGTTCTGGAGCACAACATGACCCAGCAGCTCAGTTGCGACGCCATTTCCATCCCGGAGTGGAAGCTGGAACTGATGGCGAAGAAGATATTTGAAAAGGTCTGGGGCAATCAGAATAAAGCCATCCTTCGTGCCTGCAAGATGATTGAAAGCTGTCAGAACGGAAAAGCCGCCACACGAATGTCTGCTGCACCGATTCAGGGCCAGATCGAAAAAATCAAAAAACGCAAGCTGAACTACGCTGCCATGCGTGCAGACGGCGAACTGCCACGGGAAGAATATCAAGCCCTTTGCAAACAGGCAGATGACGAGATTGTCCGCTTGGAGCAGGAACTGAAAGCCCTCTCCCCTGCGCCCGAACCGCAGACGGTTTCCTCGGACATGAAAGTAATCTACGATTTTCTCTCTCAGAAGGTCGATGTGCACGGTGCCCGTCTTGCTCCCGAATTGATTGAGCAGTTCGTTGAAGTGGTCACCCCCTTTGCCGATTACGCCTACCGCTGGAAGCTGAACACCGGCTGCAAGAAGTCCAAAGAGGAGCGCACTGATCTGATGGCTGTATCGGAAAAGCCCATCCTTACCTTCACCATCGACTTTGAAACCGCCAAGCGTTACCGGGAAGCCAACAAGATGCCCCACCAGTTCCGCCGTGCAGCGTGGACCGACCTGACTGTGGAGGTGTATCTGTGATGCTTCTGGGAAGCAGCTCTATGTTAAACGCAATTCATCTCATACATGAGCGAACAAATAAAGCCCACCGCCAAAATTGACGGTGAGCCTTATTTTACGCTTGATTTTTAACGATAATTCGCTATAAGGTCCTTATGCTCTCGGGTTTTTAATAGCAGCCTGAGCGGCAGCCAAAATTGCAGAGCGTTCACGGCAACGGTGTGCTTTTCTTTTAGCACGCTGTATCTCCAAAGAACGGCTTCACTGTACTAAGAGAAACTCCGTTCCGCTTTGCCTTTTCCTGCTCATAGGTCACACGAGTAGCTTCTTCAATAAAAGCTCTGACTTCCGGAGTTGCTGTTGACCATGTGACATTAAAGCGTCTGCAAATTTGATAAAATGTGCGATAAAATGCATCACGCTCTGCATCACGCTGAAAATATTCTTTTGCACTCATCAAACACACCTCATTTCAAGTAAGTTACAAAGATGTTCATTGCTGCCTCACCAGAGAGTTCATAACGCGGTGCTCCGCCAAAACTCGGCAATGGACAAGCTCCATAGTCCCGGACATAATGCTCTGCCAGCTCCGGAACCTTTGCCTCGAACGTGACCGTCCCGCCGCATTCATGGTCAATCGACAGCTTGATTCCGTACGCAATCAACACCCGGCCAATGCCCTGATACTTTTTAGAATGCCCGACAATTGTCGGATTGCTTTCCGGCTGGCTCTCAATGTAGGTAATGTGAACCATCACGTCATTTTCCAATATTTCGTATGCAGCCAGCGCAACTAATTCGCCATCACTCGTCTTTAAGGCATACTTTTCAAAGGCATCATCCTGAATATAATCTGACAACCAGCTTGTTTGCCAGACGGGTTCTTTTTCAGTCTGTACCGCGTCAGACTTTTTCATGCGCACGATTTTCACACTGATATTCTGACTGCCGTCTGTTTTTATGATAAATGGTACAAACCTTGCCATATAGACCCCTTTTCAAGCTGAAGTGTCGTTCTCCTTATTATTATACTCATCCATTCGTAATTTTTCAAGCTACACAAAAAGCCCCTCGGCCTTCCATTACAGAAAGCGATGGGCTTGATTTGCTTTTGAACTGTTTTATCTCGTTGGAAAGATTTTATCTTCTCAGGTTTTTGATTGCAGTTCGGATAGCTGTCAAAATTGCTGATCCTTCAAAATCAATCCAGTTCTTCTCCATTGGTTTTAATCACATGCTGATACCAGTAAAATGATTTTTTACGGGAACGCTTCAATGTGCCATGGCCTTTGTCGTCCATATCCACATAGATCATACCATAGCGCTTTGCCATTTCGCCGGTGCCTGCCGAAACGATATCAATGCATCCCCAGGGCGTATAGCCCATTACCGGCACATGGTCCTTTTCAATGGCTTCCTTGATGGCACGGATATGGCCGCGCAGGTAGTCGATGCGGTAGTCGTCCTCAATGGTACCGTCCGCATTGACCGTATCCTTTGCACCCATGCCGTTCTCTACAATAAACAGCGGCTTCTGGTAACGGTCGTACAGCTCGTTCAGCACATAGCGCAAGCCGTCCGGGTCGATGGGCCAGCCCCATGCCGTGGTTTGCAGGTAGGGGTTGGGCGCGCCTTGCTGGCCGCCGGTGGTCGTGGTGTTGGCCGAGAAGCGGTCAAACACGGTGGTTCGGTAATAGGAAAAGGCTAGGAAATCCGAGGGATACGCTTTTAAAATTTCTGCATCCCCCTGCTCCATTTTTAACGTAAAGCCATATTCGTCAAAAATCGACTGTGCATAGTTGGGATACTCACCATGGAACAATACATCCGAAAACAGCAGCGCCTTGCGCCGGAACGCATAGGCTCCAAACACATCTTCCGGGTGGCAGGTGGCCGGATAAATGCCGGACAGCGCCAGCATCGCGCCCATCTGGAAATCCGGGTTGATGATCTTTGCCGCTTTGTTTGCCAATGCCGAAGCTACCATCAAATGATGCAGTGCCTGGAATTTCAGCCCTGCCTCTGCATCCGGCGTTTCGCCCTGATTATACGATTTTTTGCTTCCGGCCTCCGATGCTGCATCGTTGGAAAGGCCCAGTGTCCAGTAACCACCCAGCACGTTCACCTCGTTCACGGTGACCCAGTATTTGACCTTATTGCGGTAACGCTGGAACACTGTGCTGGCATAGCGCAGATAGAAATCGATCAGCTTCCGGTTTGCCCAGCCGCCATAGGCCGTGGCTAGGTGCACCGGCATATCAAAGTGCAGGATGGTGACCAGCGGCTCAATGCCATGAGTCAGCATTTCGTCAAACACTTTATCGTAGAATGCAAGGCCTGCCTCGTTGGGCTGTTGGTCGTCTCCGTTCGGGAAGATTCGTGTCCAGGAAATGGAGAGCCGCAGCACCTTGAAACCCATTTCTGCAAACAGAGCAATGTCTTCTTTGTAGTGGTGGTAGAAGTCGGTGGCCACATGGCTGGGATAGTAATAGTCATCCTTCAGGATGCCCTGTGCACCCGCCGGGATGCATTCGCCCAGCCCGATCGTTCCCTCACGTCCATCCGGGAAACGGTAGAAGATCCGGCGCGGCTGTTCCTTGTTGCCATCGGTAATAAGATCCGCGACTGCAAGGCCTTTTCCGTCCTCCGCGTAGCCACCCTCATACTGGTTGGCTGCTGTGGCACCGCCCCAGAGAAAATTCTGCGGAAATCCCATTTCGTTCTCCTTTGCTTACTGCTCTTTCTGTGCTTCTTTTTCCGCCATGCGGTTGGACATCAGCACGAACGGGATGTAGGTCAGGGTGCCCACGATCAGGATCACCAGCTGCACAATGGCACCATGCCAGCCATAGGAAATGGTAGCATTGATGAACAGTGGCAGACCGAACGGTGCGTCCACGATGCTGCAGGAGATGAAGCCGATCTTAATGGCAAACAGACCGATAGCAGCTGCAATGCCGGAGTTCAGGATAAAGGGAATGGCGAACACAGGGTTCAGTACCAGCGGCAGGCCAAAGACCATCGGCTCGCCAATGCCGCAGATGCCGGGCAGCAGCGAAAGCTTTGCAATGGCACGGTGATCTTCACGCTTGGAGAACATCAGGATGGCAAAGATCAGGCTCAGGGTCAGGCCAGCGCCGCCCACAACAACAAACACCGTCCAGAAGCCACGGGTCAACGGATAGGCAGGAGTCAGGCCAGCCTGCACGGCAGCAATGTTTTCGGCCAGACCGGCAGCGGAGATGGGACTGCGGATGGGCTCCACCACCAGACCGCCATGGATGCCCAGGAACCAGAACAGCTGGCAGAACACAGCCATGATGATCACGCCTGCGGTGCTCTGCACAGCAGCCGACAGCGGAGCCTGCACAACGGCGTAGATGAACTCGTTGATATAAGAGCCGGTGGCCAGCTGGAACAGGGTGCCAAAAACAGAGCTGAACACGATGATGACGAATACCGGAATCAGGATGTTAAAGGAGTTTGCAATGCCTGCCGGAACAGATGCCGGCATTTTGATCTTGATCTTTTCAATACTGGTGAGCCAATGGAACAGGTTGGTGATGAGCACAGCCACCAACATACCCACGAACAGGCCCTGTGCACCCAGAACGCCGCCGCTCAGGCCACTGGCCTTGCCGGTCGCTTCCTGAATGGTCACTGTGATGGTGTTGGGCACCATGGCGAAATAGCAGATCACCGCCAGCACACCCGTAATGAACGGAGGCATCTTTTTTGCCTTTGCCAGGTTCATGGCAATGAGCAGGATGATGGGGATGGTCATGCAGGAAACGGCTGCAAAGTTCATGGCGGTGAAGGCCGGAGCCAGGTTGCTGAGGGCTGGAACCCACTTTGCCAGGCCGGTGGTCTGGCTGGCGATCAGCGCATTCAGCAACGAACCAAAAGAACCTGCAATGATAAACGGAACATAATCGGTGAATGCATCCTTGATGCTGCGCAGATACACATTGCTGTCCACAAAGTCCGCAATGTCCATCAACGTGTTTTCAAACTTGCTTGTCTTTGCCATGATTTCCTCACTTTCCTGCATACAGATCTTCGGCCTGCTTCAGCACAGCTGCACCATCGCAGCGGCCATAAGAAGGGCCATCGATCACATCCACCACAGCCTGGTCGCCCACCAGCTTGGTCACCCGCCGCAGAATGTGGCGCACCTGCGGGCCCAGCAGCAGCACATCAAAATTGCCCAGTTCGTTCTGGATCTCGCCCTGCTCCACAGCCCAGATCTTGTAATCCTTGCCCTGTGCTTTTGCAGCATCCTGCATCTTTGCCACTACCAGGCTGGTGGACATTCCTGCATTGCAAGCCAACATGATCCTCATTGTTCATTTCCTCCTTTAAGTTCGTTTACGGTATCCTGTAATTCCTTCACCAATCGGTAAAGGTTTATAAATTCCTGTGCGTTGTCCTGCGCCATGGTCGCCATGGTCAGGTGATCCTGTGCGTGGACCAGAACAATGTTCAGCTCCACCGGGTTTCCGTTTGCCTCACCCTGAATCATATCCGACTGCGCCTGATGTGCCAGGTGGAACTCCTGCTGCGATTCCTTGAGCTGCTTTTGCGCTTCCTCAAAGTCGAACTCCCGTGCAGATTCCACCGCCATCAACGCCAGCGACTTTGCGTTGCCCGCATTCATGATCAGTTCAAAGGCTTTTGCGTATTTTGTCTCGTCCATATCATTCCGTCCTTTCGTTGTCCACAGCCTCAAGGCATTCTGCCAGAGTCTGGTAGCTTCGTTTTTGGATCAGCTGCCCAATACGCTGTTCATCCAGCAGCAGCCGTGCCGTTGTGGCGTAAAAATCCTGCAGCTTCTTGTTTTTCTGCCGCGATACCGACACCAGAAAAATCGCCTGCACCTCGTGCTGCTCGTCCCACTGGATGGGCGCTTTCAGGACTGCCACGCTTACAAAGGTATCCTCGGTCAGCACCTGACAGGGATGCGGCATTGCCACACGGTTTCCCATGCAGGTATGTGCCATCTTCTCCCGTTTGCACACCGCCTCGTAAAAGCCGGTTGGCAGCGGGTGGAGCTTTTCCACCTGGAAGACCAGCTTTTGCAGCGCTTCCTCTTTTGTTTGGGCTTCCAGCTCCGGGAAGAACAGCGGCTGGGGGTAATACTGCAGGATATCATGCGCTTCCTCCCGCAGAAAGCCCTTGATGGCACCGCTGCGCTTTTCGTCCAGGAGCTGCTTCACCTCACAGATGGGCACCGGCACAGGTTCCTGAATGGGCACCATCGTAAAAACGTAGTCGATCTTTGAAAAATCCTGCCTGCCAATGCTGCGCTGGTCACAGATGGCGATCTGATCGATGCGGTCGCCGAACTGTTTCTGCATCTTGTAAGCCATCAGCCGGGCCGTACCGGCGCCCGATGCGCAGACCAGCAGCACATTTTTCTTTTCAATGTGAGAGCGCTTGCGTTCCAGTGAAAGCTGGATGGTCAGCGCAAGATAGGCGACCTCGTTGGAATCCAGAATGCAGCGGTACCGCCGCTCCAGCACGGCGCTTGCCTGCACGGCAATGGTGTACGCCAGGCTGTAACGCTGCCGGATCTCCTTCAGCAGCGGATTTTTGAGCCGCATTCCGTACTTGATGCGGATGATCAGCGGTACCAGATGGGTGCTGAGCGAAAGAATCAGCTCCAGATCATCCCGGAAGTCCATCTGGAAGATCTGGTAGATCTCTTCCAGCATTTCTGTCACAGCATCCTGCACATCGCTGTCGATCACAAAATTCTGGCTCGTCTGCTTGCTGGCCAAGTGGATCGCCAGGTAGCGCACCTCTTGTTCCGGGTAAGGTACACCGGCCAATTCAGTAATGCACTTTGCACATTTCTGCGCCAGCTCATAGCTTTCGCCTGCAGACCACGTTTGGTTTTCTTCCTCGGTCATCTGGATGTATTGGCCCGATTGGATGCGCTGGATCGCCACTGCAACATGAACCACCAGACTGTTCAGCCCCACATCCGTGATGTGATAGTTTTCCTGTTCCAGAAGTTCCACCAGCATCTGTGCAAGTTCGTATTCCTGCGCGTTTTCTTCCAGTGCTGTGTGCTCCATGCCAGGGTTCCGTTCCTGTAAATATTCGGAAAGGCACTGCCTCTTGTGGAACTCATCTCCCACCAACCGCATTCCATAGTGCGGCTTGCGTTCCAGTGTCAGCTGGAACCGATTGAAAAAATCCTCTGCCTGCCGCAGATCAGAAGTCAGCGTTTTGCGGCTTACATACAGCTTTTCGCACAGGGTCTCTACCTTTGTGTAGCAGTCGTCCTTCAGGAAATATCCGATCAGGAACCGCACCCGGCCTCTGGAATCCTGCGGAATGTTGGAATCTGCCTTCAGGAAGATGGTCTGGAACTTATCCAGGTCCTGCACTTTCAAGCGGTAGCCTTTTCCCCGCTCGTGCAGGACCTCCGCACCGTGGGTCTGCAGCTGCTCGTTCAGTTCCTGCAGCAGCCCCCGCACGGTTTTTGTGCTCAGGCTCATCTTTTGCGCGAATTCATCCACCGTTTTATATTCGTCCTGCGATATCAGGCTTAAAAGCGTTGTGAGCCGCTCGCCCAGCATTTTATCGTTTCTCCTTTCGTTTCAGATTCTCACGTTTTCCTGTGGCTTTACTGTACCATGTTCTATCCGAAAACTCCAGAACCTCTATTTCCAGCTTGTAAAAGAAAAACATTTCTCGAAATCGGAAACAATCTGCGTTTTTCACAATTTCCATTTCCTGCGATTGTGCATTCTATCCATATCTCTTTTCTGAAAACAAATCAAGCCCTCCGGCTTCCGTTACAGAGGCCAAAGGGCTTGATTTATTTTCAGGCTGTCAATTTTTCTTTTGCGCCGTTACGGCAGCCAGGGGTACAGCCGGACGGTGTAGGTCTTTGCTTCCCCCGGCTGCAGCTGTACCAGCCCCACACCGGAGTTCAGGGCGTTCACCGCACCGCTCATGGGCTCTATGCAGATAAAATCCTGCGTGCCGTCGCCATTCCACAGCACCCACTGATTGAAGGGCTCCGCCGCGTTCATGCAAAGGCCACCGATCCGGGCGGTGTGCCCGGCTGCGGTATAAAACCCACGGATCAATTTTCCGCTGCAGGCATCGCTGCCATCCCGGTAGGCCGTTTCTTCGCTGGTCAGCGGCAGCAGCCTGCCGGTGGGGATGTACCGCTCGTCCACCTCCCACCGCTGCCCGATGGGCACCGCAAAAAACGGCTTTGCGCGGAATGCAATGTGCAGGCCGAACGCCAGCGGCATGGTTTTGGGGCCCGTGTTGCAGAGGGTGAACAGGTGCTGTGTGCCCGTCTCCGTCAGGCAGTGGGTCACCGTGATGGCAAAGGGGAACGGGTAGCGCTCCCCCCGGTTCTCGTAAAAGCCGGTCACGCTGGTCGCGGTCTGTTCGGTCACCCGGAACGGCATCCGGGCCAGACTGCCGTGGATGTGGTTGCCGTACACCGGCTCATTGATGGGCAGATGATACGTGGTGCCCTGAAAGGTGAAGGCTCCTCCGGCTGTCCGGTTGGGCGGCAGCAGCAGCGGCATCCCGTACACCTGCGGTTCCCGCCGGAGCTGCGTCTCTCCTTCCGGTGTGCGCAGCAGCTCGCTGCCGCTGCGGGCAAGGCGGATCAGATTCATGCCATAGGCGGGCAGAACTTCCGCCTGCCATCCAAAGCCTGCCAGACGTACCACAGAAGAAGAAACCATATCTGCTCCTTTCCAGCAAACAAAAAACGGCAGGCAGCCAAGGCTGTATCTGCCGTTTTTGCAAACTTACCAGTCGGCAACGCTGCCGTCCTCAAAGAAAAGGTGCGGCGTGTCCCAGTGCCCGTCCGACACCAGCTTTGCCATAGCCTGCTCGTCCACCTCGATGCCAAGGCCGTCCCCGGTTGGAACACGGATGCAGCCATCGCTCTCGATCACGAAGGGCTTTTTCAGGATGCCGACGCCCAGATCCTGCCGGTTCGGCATGGCCGGGTGCTCCTGCGCCAGCAGGTTCGGGATGCAGGCATCCAGCTGCAGGCAGGCCGCCAGCGAGATGGGGCCCAGCGGGTTGTGCGGGGCCACCTGCATGTAGTAGGTCTCCGCCATGGCTGCGATCTTGCGTGCCTCAAAAATGCCGCCGCAGTGGCACAGGTCCGGCTGGACTACAGACACTGCCTGCTGCTCGATCAGCCTGCGGAAGCCAAAGCGCCCGAACAGCCGCTCGCCGGCTGCAATGGGGATGGACGTGCTGCGTGCAACACGCACCATTTCTTCGGTGTTTTCCGGCAGAACAGGCTCTTCCACAAACAGCGGATAATAGGGTTCCAGCTCCTTGAGCACCCGGATGGACATGGACGAACTCACACGGCCATGAAAATCCACGGCGATGTCCACCTTGCTGCCCACACGCTGGCGTACCGCCGCAAAGCGGTCCACAATGGCGTGGAGCATTTCCAGGTTATCCAGCGGCCGGATGGGCGGGATGACCGAATATTTTACGGCAGTAAAACCTTCGGCCAGACGCTGGTCTGCAATTTTCAGCATTTCCTCCACCGGGAAATCCCCGGCGATGGCTGCAGGCTTCAGGTGGCCGTACATCCGCACCCGGTCCCGGCAGGCACCGCCCAGCATTTCGTAGATCGGCATGTGGTAATACTTGCCTTTGATGTCCCACAAAGCCTGCTCGATGCCGGAGATGGCACTCATGAACACCGGCCCTCCGCGGTAATAGGTGCCGCGGTACATCAGCTGCACCAGATGCTCGATTTTGCACGGGTCTGCACCGATCAGCACCGGGCGGTATTCTTCCACAGCGGCGGCCACGGTGTGTGCACGACCCTCCACAATGGGTTCGCCCCAGCCGCAGATGCCCTCGTCGGTGGAGATCTTCAAAAACAGCCAGCGCGGCTGCAGGTAGAACAGCTCAAGATCTGTGATCTTCAAAGCGCTCAGCCTCCTTTAGTCCACGGCAGGAAGTCCATCAAAATAATACGAGCTTGCACCCGCCGGCCGCACATTGGTCAGGGTGCCCTTGTAATGCCGTAGGTTCACCGGCTGGAAGGGATATTTTGCGCAGTTTTCCTCGTTGAGGGCAAGGCCAAGGCCCACGCCCTCCGGGATGCGGATCTTGCCATGGTCGAACACAACGTGCTCATTTGTCAGCTCCCCGCGCCAGTTGACATCGGTCAGGCAGATCTCCAGAATGCGGAAGCCCGGCGTGGATGCTGCCAGATGCAGTGTGGCCGCATTGGCCACCGGCCCGCTGGGGTTGTGCGGGGCCAGCGCCACATAATAGGGCTCTGCCATGGCTGCCATCTTTTTTACGGCCGAAATGCCGCCGCAGTGGCTCACATCCGGCTGCACGAAGTCGGCACAGCCTTTTTCTAGGAACTGCTGGAACTGGGTGACGCTGTAAATGCGCTCACCCGCCGCAATGGGCACCGGCGACTTGCGGTGCACCTCGGCCAGTGCATCCAGACTGTCCGGCGGGGTGGGTTCCTCAAAAAACATGGGGTCAAAGGGTTTCAGGGCGTTGGCAATGCGGATGCCAGTGGCCACATCAAAGCGGCCATGCCCCTCGATCAGCAGATCGACGCTGCTGCCCACAGCAGCACGCACCGCTTCCACAATCTCGATGGCATGGAAAAACTCCTGATTGTCCATGTAGAGATATGCCTTGCCAAAGGGGTCCCACTTGAGGGCCGTGACGCCCATTGCCACAGCCTTTTTGGCGGCAGCGGCAAACTCGTCCGGCTCCTTTGCACCGGCAAACCAGACGTTGGCATACATGCGCACACTGTCGCGCACCTTGCCGCCCAGCAGCTCGTACAGCGGCACCTGCAGGGCCTTGGCCTTGATGTCCCACATGGCAATGTTCAGTGCCGAAATGGCGCTTTGCAGCACCGGGCCCACACGCCAGTAGGAGTCGCGGTACAGTTCGTGGCAGATCCGTTCCACCTCACGCGGATCCTGGCCGATCAGCACCCGCTTCAGGTCTTCAATGGCACCCAGAAGGGCATGTTCCTTGTATTCCAGCGTGCCTTCGCCAATGCCGGAAATGCCTTCGTCGGTCTCAATCTTCACAAACACATAATTCGTGCGGTAGGTATAAACATTAAAGGTTTTGATATCTGTGATCTTCAAACGCAAATCACTCCCTTTATAAAACAAATTCCGTGTAGTGTGCAGGGATCAGAACACGCACCGGGTCCTGCGCCAGCAGGTCGGCAAAGGGCTGCACGGCGCAGCCAAACGTAGAAAACAGATCCCAGTGCATCGGCAGCACATACGCAGGCTGCAGGATGCGGGTCAGGCGGACCGCGTCCACAGCGTTCATGTTATTGCCTTTTCCGTTGATGGGCAGGATCAGAAGATCGACCACCGCCGGGCGCTGGGCCAGAAGAGAACGGTGGAACAGCGTATCGCCGGTATGCCAGATGAATACCCCGTCCGCTTCCAGCACAAAGCCAATGGAGCTTGGGTCGCTGTGTGCCGCCGACACCGCTGTAAAATGCATGTCTGCCAGCGTCACCTCGGTACCGGGCGTCATGAGCACGAACTCAGCCTTGCCTCCGTAGCGCTGACGCATAGCCCAGAACGCTTTTTCGGCGGCAAGCACTGTGAGCGGCCTGTGCACCTTCTCAAACAGTACATCCAGCGTGCCAAAGTCCATATGATCGGCATGACTGTGGGTGATCAGAAGAACATCCGGCGTACAAAGGAATTCCGGCTGGACAGGCACCTGCCGGTGATAGGCCGGGCCCTGCTCTTCTTCCAGCGTATTGGAAAGATAGGGGTCGATCATCACCGTGGTCCCGCCGTGGGTGATGAACAAAAAACCAGCCTGTCCCAGCCAGATGCACTTCATATGCAAGCTCCTTTGTCTGTATTCCAGTTCCGGGTCAGTCCGCGATCACGGTACCGTCCGAAAGCTTGATGCCTTCCTCTTCGTAGACGAACTGTGCAAGGCTGCCGCCGTCCACTGCCAGCTCTGCGCCGGTAATGATGCGGGCCTGCTCGTTGTCGGCCAGGAAGTAGGCTGCGTTTGCAATGTCCTGGAACTCCGCAATATCCCCCAGCGGGTTTTTGTTGTGCGGCGAGTTCTGGATCTCCGGGCGTGCATAGTACCGCGCCGTCTTGATGCCGCCGGCCACCACCGTATTGACACGGATGTGGCAGGGGCCAAGCTCCACAGCCAGGTTGCGGGCTAAACCGTGCAGGCCGGACTTGGAGGTGCAGTATGCACTGCGGTTCTTGGTGGTGCGGATGCCGTTGACCGAACCGATCACCACAATGGCACCGCCGCCCAGCTGCAGCATGTGCTTCGCGGCCTGACGGCAGAACATGAAGTTCCAGCCGATGTTGGTATCGATCACACGGATCCAGTCCTTGAAATCCACCTCAAGGAAGTTGGGCATGTTGATGCCCATGTTTGCGGCCACCAGCACAAGGGTGCTTACCAGATGGCCTTTCTGCTTTAAATCGTCGAACATGGCCGCCATCTGCGGCTCGTCCAGCACTTCCAGCCCGTAGCCAAAGGTCTCGATCTTCCCGTCGTTCTCTGCTTTCAGGCGGGCGGCAGCTTCCTGTGCGCGGGCCTGATCCCGGCTGGTAATGCAGACATCATAGCCGTTGGCTGCAAACTTTTGTGCCACACAATATCCGGTTCCGGTGGTCGCACCGGTCACAACAACCATCTTGTTCATAAGGCTTGCTCTCCTTTTTTCAGTTTTCTCAAGCACCGTACAGCAGGTTCGGCAGGAAGAGGATCAGCTTCGGGCAGAAGGCAATGATCGCCAGCACCAGCAGCATAATGGCAATGAACGGCATACAGGCCTTTGCCACCTTGGTGAACTTGAGGCCCATCAGGCCGGAGACCTGATACAGCACGATGCCAAACGGCGGCGACATATTGCCGATGCCCAGGTTGAACACGAACATGATGCCGAACTGGATGGGGTCGATGCCAAGCTGGATCGCAATGGGCATGAGCAGCGGTCCAAGAATGATCTGGGCCGGACCGCCTTCCATGAACATACCGATGATCAGCAGAATCACGTTGGTCATGAGGAGGAAGGAGACCTTGGTCAGGTTCATGCTGAGCATAGTTTCGGCCAGGGCCTGGGGCACACGCTCGTAGGTCATAAAGTAGGACAGTGCGCCTGCCGCACAGATAAGGATCATAACGGTGGCAGTGCCCAGCACAGACTCCTTGAGGATCGTCCAGATGTGGGACCACTTGATCTCTTTGTAGATCACAACACCAATGAACAGCGAGTACCATGCACAGATGGCACCGGCCTCGGTGGCCGTGAACATGCCGCCGCGCAGGCCCAGCAGGATGCCAAAGGGGATCAGCATGGCCCAGAATGCCTGCCGCAGCAGGTGCAGCAGCTCTCTGGGAGATGCCATTTTATCGCGGGAGCCCTTATAGCCGTGCTTTTTGGAGACGATGTACACGTAGATCATCATGAACACCATGCACAGCAGGCCGGGCACATAGCCCGCTGCAAACATACGTCCCACCGAGATCTGGGTGGCAAACGAGAACACGATCAGGCCCATGCCCGGCGGGATGATGGGGGTGATCAGCGAGGAAGCGATGGTAATGGCTGCGCTGAACTCTTCATCGTAGCCGCGCTTGAGCATTTCCGGCACAAGAATCTTTGCTTCCATGGAGGCGTCTGCGGCTGCTGAGCCGGAAACGCCGCCCATCAGAACGGAAAGCAGAATGTTCACATGGCCAAGGCCGCCGGTCAGATGGCCCACAAGGCCGTCCGCCAGATCCAGAAGCCTGCTGGAAATACCCGCGTAGTTCATAATGGCACCCGCCGTGATGAAGAACGGGATCGCCAGGTAAGACGAAGTTTCGGTAACGGCCACCACGCGCTGCACCGCGATCTGAACGGGCAGGGTGGGCTGAAGGATCAGGAAGTACGGCAGTGCGCCGCCCAGAAGGGCCAGCCAGATGGGCACATTGAACATAGCTAGCGCCACGATGCACAAAAGCGGAAGCCAGATATTGATGTTCATTCCGTCGGCCCCCCTTCCTTGAGTTTCGCGGGCAGGCAGCGGACGGCCTGCACCAGAAACACAACGGCGTAAATCGTCATCAGGACAAAGCCCACCAGCATCCCGCTGTCCAGCACACGGTAGGAAATGCGGGTGGCCGTCATGATCTTGCTGCCAACATTCTGGATCAGGATCCATGTAAGATAGGTGCAGATGGCCATGATGACCGTGATGATCAGCTGCACCACCACATCAACGATGCAGCGCACCTTGTGCGGGAATGCGTTGACCAGAAGATCGACGCCGTAATGCATGTGGCGGCGGTATGCAGCCGCAGTGCCCGGAAATACCATCCACGCAAACGCGATGCACACATATTCATCCGAGCCCTTGATGGTAAAATGCAGGCAGTACCGTGTAAACACATTGATTACGGTAAGGGTGATGGCAAAAACCAGTGCCACCGAAGCAATCAGCTCCGGGATATGAATCACGATCCACTTTGCTGTGGAGTTCTTTTTGGGAGAATCCTGCGCCATGGAATCTCCTCCTTTCTCGTTTTATTCCAGAAATGCCGCCTGAAGGCATTTGCTCAGGCGGCATCCGTTTTTCTTGCAGAAGATCAGGTGTTGGCCTCGATGGCCGCACGGATCGTATCGTAAATGGAGGGGTCAAGACCCAGCAGCGTGAACAGATCCGGCACAACGGCTGCAAAGGATGCCTTATCTGCCTCGCTCACGGTCACGCCCAGATCCTTGAACTGCTGTACGAACTCGTCTTCCTTGGCCATGGACTGGTCTGCCATCTCAACACAGGCGTCGGTCAGCACGCTCTTGATGGTCTGCTGGTCCTCGGCGGAGATCTGATCCCAGTAGGTGGGGTTCATGCACAGGGAGAACGGGTTCACAAAGTGGCCGGACAGGCACAGGTACTTGCACACCTCGTTCAGCGAAGAGCTGAGCAGCAGGGACAGCGGAGCCTCGCAGGACTCGATCACACCCGTCTGCAGCAGCGAGTAGTTATCGGCCCAGGTAGAGGTAGTGGGGGTGCCGTTCATGACGGTGATGAAGCCCTGCGCTGCAGAGGAGGGGCCCATGCGCATGATGTGGCCGGCACAGTCGGCTGCCTTTTCGATCTTGAAGGTGCTGATGAAATGGCGGTAGCCGATGGCACCGTAGCACAGCGGCTGGATGTCCTGCTTGACCAGTTCGCTCTCAATACCGGCGATCCAGTCAGACTTTGCCAGAGCCTGCACCTCGTAGAGGCTGTTGAACACATACGGGAAGGATGCGGGTGCAAAGTCCGACACCACATCGCCCAGATTATCAAAGCCCATGGAGCAGATCATGGGTGCGCCGGCGCGCATCTGCTCCAGCATATCGGTAATGGAGCCCAGCGCGTTGTTGGGGTAGACATCAAACGCCACGCGGCCTTCCGTTTTGGAGGCAATCTCGTCAAAGGCCGCATTGATCACTTCGCCGTAAATGCTGTCTTCCGACTCAGAATAGGCAACTTTAAAGGTAAGTGCTTCGGCCGCGGCCGGTGCAGAAACTGCTGTCGAAGAAGCTGCGTTGGATGCGGAGGCAGCGGTGCTGCCCGCGGAGCCGCCGCAGGCAGACAGACCGACGGCAGCGGCGGTAGTGCCCATAACTTTCATGAACGTGCGGCGCGTGATCTTTTTCATAGTATTCTCCTCCTGTATGGTCTGTTTCTGTCCGGATTTGATATTTTATCAAATCTTTGATTCTATTTTACGCGTATTTTTGCCGTTTGTCAATACAAAAATATCAAAAATAAAATATTATGTTCACAGAATCTGGGCATTTCAGCCTATTCGAGGACAGGATGCGATCAAATCAGGCCTTTATAAAGATTGCTCAGTTTTCTTTCTGTTCCTCTTCAAAGTTTTCTGTCAGAGCATACTGTTTGGAGTTCAGAGTGTGCAGCTTGACGATCGTGACCGCCGAGATCACGTCGTTGTTGCGGATAGCATGGATCAGCTGGCTGTGCTCCCACACCGACTGGCTCATCCGCTGATAGTCCACCTCGTGATACTTGCGGATGAAGGCCAGTTGCTTGATGTTCCGCGCAAAAAGCTGGTAAGCCATGTGATCTGCACAGGGCGAATAGGCCAGCATATGAAACTTCATGTTCAGCGGGGTACGCTTTTCGCGCCAGTCCTTTTCCGTCAGTGCCGCCATCTGTGCATTCACATCTTCCAGCTGGTGCAAAAGCTCTTCCGAATAGCCTTTTTTCATCGAAAGCTCGATCAAAAGGCTTTCCAGCGCATACTGCAGGTCGTTGAGCTGTGCAACCAGTTCCGGCGTGACTGCGATCACGGTCGCACCCCGGTAAGGGTTCATTTCCAGCAGGTTTTCACCGCACAGCATACTGAACGCCTCCCGGACCGGCATACTGCTCACGCCGTATTTGTCCGCGATCTCTTTTGCCGTGATCCTGCTGCCCGGCTTGATCCGATGGCTTACAATATCATCCCGCAGCTGATCCGCCACACGGTTGGCAATGGTTGCGCCAAATCCAGCTTCCACTTCCTTTTTCACACGAATTATCCTCGTTTCTCTCAGATTTTTGCAGATTTTGGGCCGCTGCCCTGCTTACCCCTTATGAAAAAGCACCCCTGCACTGCGCCGCAGGGCCCGCAGCGTAACAAAGGAAGGCACATTTTCCCTTGTGCAGCCGGTTCTTTCTTCCAGAAACGCTTCAAACGCCTCTGGACGTGCCGGCTGCAGTGAACTCTTGGGCACCATGTATGCGCTGCTGCTGTTCAAAAACAGATACCAGTACGCCGCATCCGAATAAAAGCCGTTAACTGCCGAAAGCTGAACCTCTGTCGTTTTGTCATATGCCGTCACATACAGCGTATCTGCGCAGAATTTGTAGACCGTATGCGGAAAATTCCCGTTTGCTGCACGCACAAGGCGTTCCGCTGTCCGCCTTGCCGGAAGCGCCGAGCAGCTGATGGTCCAACAGCCAAAAAACAGCAGCACAAGCCGGCCTGTGCTCTCCTGCAGCGCAAACAGTGCCGCTGCGATCAAGGCAAAGCCGCAAAAAATCACAAACACCTTTCCAAGGGCTCCATACAGCTGTGCCTGCACCCGTGCCAGACGGTAGAAGGTCTCCTCACTGTGCTGGAGTTCGGCTGTAAAAAGAACGGACTGCTGTTTTTCATGTTTCATAAAGCGGCCATGCCTTTCTGATCAAACATGTTGTTTTTATTGTAGCATAAGAAAAATAAGAAATCAAACCGGAGTGGTCTTTCGGCATCTTTTTCGGATTTTCGAAAAAAGAAAATTTGATATTTGATCAAATCCAATTGTATTTTACCATTCTTTTTGCTAAAATGGAAGTACCTGAATAAAATATCGAAAAAGGAGTGGATCATAATGCCGGAATGCCTGACCCTTGGCGAAACCATGGCCGCTTTTGCACCGGACCGCACGGGCCCGCTGCGCTATGTGCCAAACTACAGTCTCCGCATTGCAGGGGCTGAGAGCAACACTGCCATCGGTGCTGCAAAACTTGGCGTGTCTGCCGCCTGGATCAGCCGCCTGGGGGCGGATGAATTTGGGCAGTACATCCGCAATCAGATCCGGGCCGAAGGCGTGGACTGCAGCGGTGTGCACTTTGACCCCGCCCACCGCACCGGTGTGATGTTCAAGCAGACCGGCTCTGGCGAGAGCAGCGTGTTTTACTACCGCGAAAACAGCGCTGCCAGCCACATGACCCCGCAGGATCTGGACGAAGCATTGTTCCGCGGCTGCCGCATCCTGCACCTGAGCGGCATTACACCGGTGCTGAGCGAAAGCTGTGCCGAGACGGTGCAGGCCGCCATCCGTCTGGCGCAAAAATATGGTGCCAGGGTGAGCTTTGACCCCAACATCCGCCAAAAGCTGTGGAACGGCCGGGATTACACGCCCCTGCTCCGGCAGCTGACGACCCGTGCCGAGATCGTATTGATGGGGCTGGACGAGGCGGAAGTGCTATTCGGCACCCGGAACGTGGAGCAGCTTTGCGCAGGGTTGTTTGCCGTAGGCCATACCGAAGTGGCAGCGTTCAAGGACGGCAGCCGCGGTGCATGGATCGCCGACCGGAACCAGTGCATCCGGCTGGAACCCTATCCCTGCCGCTGCATCGACCCCATCGGTGCAGGCGACGGCTTCAACGCCGGTGTGCTGGCAGGCCTTTTGCAGGGACGCACGCTGGAACAGGCAGGCCGCATGGGCGCGGTGTGCGGGGCCCTTGCCACCGAAGTGCCCGGCGATGTGGAGGGTTGCCCGGATGCTGCTCGGATGGATGCCATTCTGAACGGAAGCAGCACCATTTACCGCTAGAAAGGAGAACCGTCTTATGGATATGTACGAAGTGTTTGCCCAGAACCCGCTGCTTGCCATCCTGCGCAATGTACCCAAAGAGATCACGCTGAACTATGCGGGAGCCATCCTCAGGGGCGGCGTAAAGGTGTTTGAAGTGGCCCTGAACAGCCCGGACGCATTGGAGCAGATCACCCTGCTGCACAAAACCTACGGCAGCAAATGTCTGGTCGGTGCGGGTACCGCCATCTCCGTCGAGTGTGCACAGACCGCACTGGACGCCGGTGCACAGTTCCTGCTGACACCGGGCACCCCGCCGGATGTGCTAGCCTTCTGCCGTGACCGGGACGTGATGCTGCTGCCCGGCGTGCTGACCCCTACCGATGTGGCGGTGAGCCTGCAGTACGGCTTTCAAACGATGAAGTTGTTCCCGGCTGGTGACATGCCCCGCAGCTATGTCAAAGACCTGAAGGGCCCGTATAACGACACACACTACATTGCCATCGGCGGTGTAACACCGGATAATATTCAGGAGTTCCGCCGGGCGGGCTGCCTTGGCGTGGGCCTTGCCAGCAGCCTGATGCCGAAGGACAAGGTTGCCGCCCGCGACTGGGACGCCTGTGCGGCGTATGTGCACGCCCTTGCCGCCAAAGCAAAGGGCTGACCCGGAAATCATTGCATGTATATTTTGTCGCTTGCGCGTTCGGAACATCAAAGCTCAATTCAAAACCACCGGCTAAGCCGGTGGTTTTGAATTGAGCAAGCTAACCAACAAAAAAATGCCCCGGCTTCCTGTTACAAAGAAAACGGAGAATCTGCCTTAAAAGATCACCGTGGACGGCACAAGAAAGATTACATTCCACGGACAGAAGAGGAACGACTCAAATTAGAAGTTGCCACATTGAAACGACAGCTCTATTTAGCGCAAATGGAGAATGACGTATTAAAAAAATTGCAAGAGTTGGAGAGGGGGAATCTCTGAGCCTGACGAGACTTCTGTTCCGGTACCAGACAGTGAAAATCCTGCATGAAGAAAAAGGATATTCGATTCAGGATTTGTGTCCGCTCGCACATATTGCACGTTCATTCTATTACAAATGGCTAAACCATCCCAAAAGTCAGCATGAGCTTGAAAACGAGAAGATTTCAGCAGCGATCCAGCAGATTTACACAGAACACTCGGATAAGGGCCACCGCCGGATTCGGGATGATCTGGAAAAGGATTATGGCATTCTGACCAGCAACAAGCTGGTCTTTGACACTTTTGACAAGGCAGTTCAGGAAAATCCAAATGCACATCCTATGCTCCACAGTGACCGCGGGTACCAGTACACCAGCCGAATCTTCCACAAGAAACTGCTGGACGCTGGTCTGACGCCAAGTATGTCTCGCGTGGGACGCTGCATTGACAATGGCCCGATGGAAGGCTTCTGGGGTATCCTCAAACGAGAATGTTACTATGGACATACATTTAGCCGGGAAAGTCTCTTTTCAACGATTGAGAACTACATTGACTATTACAACAATCGCCGCTACCAGCACCGCCTGTTCATCCAAACACCAATGCAGGCTCATGTCAGTGCCATGAACCGGGGGGCCTGATAACGATTTGCACACAAAATCGCCGTTTCCTTATGAAAACGGCGAAAAAAATCTTGTATTATTTTTTCTATCTACTTGACGGAGTGCACCTCATTCCATTACAGAAACCAAGGGGCTTGATTCGCTTTTAGGCTATCTTATACCACAGGGGAAATCTTATTTCCTCGGATTTTTGATGGCAGCCTGAGCAGGTGCCAAAATTACAGAGCGTTCCTCGCTTCATTTGTTCTATGCGATTACCCTCAATCTCATAGCCTTTTTTCAAATCCGCCATGGACCAGAGGACCTACAAAGAATGTGACGAAGGCACTGGGATCTTGCTCGTGAATAATTTCCTGCAGCTCCCCGATTTCATACTTGTTCACGGCACAGAAAAGGATCTTCTTAGGGTGGTTGGTGTACGCACCGTATCCGTTCCAGAAGGTGACGCCGCGTCCCATCTTCTGCAGGATTTCAGTCTGCACAGTGGAAACATCCGTAAATATCAGGGCCGCCACATTGATGTTCTGATCGTGAAACCTATCTGCCACCGTATACAGAATTGCCACAAAGATGATGGAGTACATCGTAGTTTCCAAATCAAAAAGGAATAGGCAGACCGAAAAGAGAACCGCATTGACATAAATAGAAAGCCGTCCGCTTTTAAAATCCGGGTATTTCTTTACCAGACACATGCATGCAATGTCCATGCCGCCACAGCACCCACTGCCCCGCAGCGCATAGCCGACACCTACACCACAGAGAATAGCGCCGAAGATACAGTTTAGCAGCACATCCTCCACAAGGGGTGCTTTGAGCGGCGGAAGTACTGAGAGAAGCAACGTCTGCACTGCTACCGAGAGCATGGTTTTAATGCAGAACCTGCGGCTCATGACCCGGTATCCTATCAGGAACAGCGGTACATTGATGAGTAAATTGATCATGCCAACAAGGTTTGCATCACTGCGGATTGCAATGAACCTACGCAGAAAAAACTCTATAATCTGAGCCAGGCCAATCACACCGCCAAAGTTGATACCATTGGGGGTGACAAACAGGTAGATACCCAGAGTCAGTAGTGTAGAGCCAAATATCAGATCAAAATACTGCTTATACGCTTTATTCATAGCACTCTTCCCGAATCTTCTGTGCATACCAACCAAAAGAATCTTTTTTGTAGCGGGCGAGGTCTCCGGTGCCGTCGTTATGTTTATTTACATAGACCAGTCCGTACCGCTTATCCATTTCACCGCCGCCCGCGCTGACCAGATCGATGATGCCCCAGACCAGATATCCCATGCAGGGAATGCCGTCCTCCAGAACGGCTTTTTTCATCTGGGTGATATGAGCATCGAGATACTCCACCCGGTAGGGGTCATGGACGGAACCGTCCACTTCCAGAGTATCCTCCACGCCCAAACCGTTTTCCACAATGAACAACGGCTTGTGATAGCGATCATACAGATCATTCATGGTCACGCGCAGGCCGACCGGGTCGATCTGACGTCCCCATTTCGTGATCTGCAGATACGGGTTGCGCAGGGTAGTAATGGCGTTGCCATCCGCCACATTTTTCAGATGCTCCGGATCCGTGGAGATCAGCCTGGAGGAATAGTAACTGAATCCCAGAAAATCGCAGGTGTTCTGAGCCAGAAGTTCGTCATCACCCGGCTGTTCGTCCAGCGTGATGCCCAATTTTGCAAAGTAATTCCGGGCGAATCCGGAGTAACAGCCGTTCAATTGGACATCCGGAAAAATGTAATTTTTGTTGTTACTGATACGTGCTTCCATCACATCATTGGGGTTACAGGAATAGGGATAAAAGCTTCCGGCCGCCATCATGCATCCAATTTGGAAATTCGGATTGATTTTTTTACCGATCCGCACCGCGCAGGCACTTGCCACCAGCTGGTTATGCGCGGCATTGTACACGATCTGGTTGAACTCCGGGTCGTCCTTGTCCACCAGCAGGCCACCGCCCAGATAAGGGATGTGGGTGATCATGTTGATCTCATTGAAGGTCATCCAGTATTTTACCAGATTCCGGTAGCGGTCAAACACGGTGGCAGCATATTTTTCATACAGTGCAATCAGCCTGCGGTCTGCCCAGGCACCATATTTCCGGATCAGGGCTTCCGGCACATCAAAGTGGCACAGGGTGACCACCGGCTCTATCCCGTACCTACAACACTCCGTAAACAGTTCCTCGTAAAAACGCAGGCCATCTTCGTTCGGGGCGTTCTCTTCCCCGGTCGGATAGATCCGCGTCCATGAAATGGACAAACGCAGCGCCTTGATCCCGCTCTCTGCAAGAAGGCGGATATCCTCTTTGTATCGATGATAAAAATCAATTGCTTCCCGACTAGGATAATAATCGTACCGCGTTTCCAGAATGTTTCCCGGATGCAGCATGGCATTCCATCTGCCGTGGGCTGCATCCGGCAGAAAGTCAGCAGACGCAGGCAGCCTGCCGTCTTCCTGCCAGGCACCCTCGCACTGGTTAGCCGCAAGTGCTCCACCCCACAAAAAATTGGACTTAAGTTTCATAATACCTCCAACGCCCCGGGACGCATGCGCTCCCCGGGGCGAACAAAATTTTGAGATCAGTGTTTCTTCAAGATTTCCTCGTCAAAGCCAAAGAGAATCGTAAGTACACAGGATGCTACGATCGTCACGATGATTGCAATAACCATAGCCACGATGGTATCCTCAAAGATCGGCAGGGCAAACAGGGAAGAAGAACCATACTCGTAGTTATGGGCACCCAGCAGAGCGGCCACGACACCACCGATGGCGCCGCCGAGGGAAACAGCCCACATAGGTTTCTTCAGCGGCAGGTTAAAACCGTAAATGGCCGGCTCGGTCACACTAGCAAAGATGCAGCCCACTGCAACGGACAGTGCTTCGGATTTGATTGCCTTGTCCTTTGCCTTGATAGCGATACCCAGAGAAGCGCCGCCTTCTGCCATGTTGGACAGCAGCATACCGGGGCGGAACAGGGGATCAAAACCAGTTTCCGACAGCAGCTGGATCATGGGAGCTCCCAAGGTCATGTGCATACCGGTCATGACCATATAGGGGAACAGAGCCGTAAACAGAGCAACCGTGATGGGGCCTGCAATGTTATACAACCACAGGATCGCGGCGGTGACATAGGTACCTGCCAGCTGACCCAGAGGCGCCAGTGCAAGGATCGAGACGGCATAGGTGGCGGCCATTGTCAACGTACCGACAAAGATAGGCTTGAACACGCCGGGGATCACTTTGTTCAGGAATTTTTCCACATAATACGCAACGATTGCCAGCAGCAGCGCAGGAAGCAGAGAACTGCCGTATCCTTTCAGGGCAACATTGATACCAAACATGGTGACTGGATTGCCAGCACTTACAATAGCCGTCCATTCAGGAGCGACCAGTGCACCGGCCACGACCATGGAATACGTGGGGGTCGCACCCAGTTTCTTGGCCGCTCCATAAGCGACCAAAATGGGCATGAAATAAAATACCGCATTGCCCACGATGCTCAGCAGCGTATAAGTAGAACTGTCCGCAAAGGGAGCATAAACCTTGGAGATCAGCAGCAGGAACACCTTGATCATACCGCCGCCGATCAGTGCCGGAACCATAGGCTGTACGGCAGCGGAAATGTAACCAATCACTGCCTGCCCAACCGAAATCTTTTCGCCTTTCAGGTCACCGTCCAGTTTTTCGTCCACAGCGCCGCCATCGCTGTAGCCCAGCTTCAGCACCTCTTCATAAACCTTCAGCAGATCCTTGCCGATGATGACCTGCAGCTGACCGCCCTGATAGGTGACGCCCAACACACCGTCCAGATCATTGATAGCTTTCTGGTCTACCTTCTTGACGTCCTTGACCGTCATGCGCAGACGGGTCATGCAGTGAAATACGGAAGTAACATTTTCCTTTGCTCCAGCCAACGTCATGATATTCTGCGCCAGCTGTTTGAAATCTTTTGCCATTGTAACATCCTCCAAAAAATCTTCCTGGATGGTAACGGACAGAATGTTCCGGTTCAGTTCCGTACCGAAAACCCCATCCAAACGGTTCAGTTCTTCTAGATCTGCCATACCGCTGTCTTTCACAGTGACATACAGGTGCTCTCCGTCAAAACGTTTTCGTGCAACATTGCCTTCACCACCGATGTGATGTATGATAGTTTGAAAGAATGCATCCTGTTTCATGGCTAATCCTCCTGATTTTTTATCTGAAAAACGATGCGGGCCCTGCACCGCTATTCATTCAATATGTAATAAAAGATCCGGGCACAAAGCGCCTTCAAACTACCTGAAAACGCAAGCGTTTTCAGGTCGGATGCGCTCTGTTCCCGGATCACGTCCCGCAAATGGCGAGTGCCGCTCCAAGCAACGGAAGCTGTTTATATATTTTTCTGGCAGACGCGGTTGATATGCAACATCAAATAGAGAAGCTCCTCATCATTACAGCACCAATTCTCCTGCTTTTGCAAGAAAGCCGCAATCTTTTTAGCACAGATATATGTTTTAGGGTAATCATTGGCCAGCATCTTTACCATGCTGCCACTCCCCGTTTCGCTCTGAGTACCGCTCATCAGCCGTTGGATGAGATAGCGGATATGCATCGTGAACCGATAGTAACTGTAGCTGTCCTTATCCAGTTTCAGGTTCATTTCCCGCTCCACAATGGACTCCACGCCTTCCTGAATCTCCAACGCCTTTACGAGGGAATGGATCTCGCTGTTTTCGATTTCAGCATTGATCAAATGCATTGCAATGCTGACCGCTTCGGAATCCGGAAGTGAGACCCCCGTGTATTCCTTCAGGATATCCAATGCTTTTACGCCCAGATCAAACTCATTGGGGTACAGATGACGGATATCATAGGCAATGGGGATCGTCAGGTTCAACCCGCTGCGAAAGCGCTCCACCGCAAAGTTCAGGTGGTCGGCCAGTGTCAGCGGCAGGTTAGAGTTAAGGGTCGTATTCAGTACGACCTGCGCATCTTCTGTAATGTCGGCACTCGCCAGAAGAATCTCCTGCGGAAGAGTACTGATCATCTCAAAATAACGCGGGTCGATATCGTAAAACGTGCGGTCTATCCGCGACATATCCGTCAGTTCGTATGGAACCGCCGGAAACCCGATGCCCTTACCAATCACGATCAGTTCCTTCCCGCGGGAGTCCTGAGCAACAGCGGCACTGTTATTGATTTTCCGAACAATTCGCATAGCACCCACCCTCTCCGTTTCGGATAAAGAAAAAGCCTCGGACTGCAGTCATAATTATACCTGCAGGTATAGACACTCTACCGAGCACTATCCTTTGTTCACAAGTACAACTGACGCTTCCGAGGAATCACGTGTTGTAATAAGATGTTAACATAAAATTCATAGAGATTCCATTCGCCTTTTTTACAATTTTATCGATCATTTTTTGTGCATAAATACTTCTTCTTTTAACTTTAAACCATTCATAAATCCACCACCTTATTCGACCGATGTACGCTTTCTTTTCTATTATTGGAACCTCTTTCCGCTTACAAAACAAGATGCAAAAAAGCTCTTGGCCTCCATTACAGAAGCCAAGAGCTTTTTTCTTCTTTGTCCTATCAGATTTTATTTCCGGGGAGACTTAATCGCAGCCTGGGCGGGTGCCAAAATTACAGAGCGTTCGGAATAACGACACATCGCGGTTTTCAATTTTCAGTTGATTCCAAGCTCTTTCATCAACTCCGCACGGCTCTTTTCATCTTCGGAAGCCCTCTTTACATCGTCAATGCGATTCTGGTCAAGAAGCTTCTTCACCAACAGAGCCATTTTGTTTTCACCACGGCTTTCGCCTTTCACGATGCCTTTTTCGATGCCTCTGTTTTCCACTTTATCAAGCACATCACACATATTGCGTGGGCCTCCTTTCCAGCGTCAAAGTCACTGCGTGTCCAAAAGATAAGGTCTCAACATCTCAACCAGTTCGTAAACTTTCGTTCCGGGTGCTGACTCAGAGGGCTTCCGTCCTTCATTTTGCTTGTCCAATCGCTTTGCATTGGCAATCGCAATGTCCATGTAAGGTCGCAGCACTTCATACATATCCGGGCGGTTCTTCTCGTAACTCCCTGCACCAATGTTTTTCAGCCAATCGCTCAGCTTCGGCCAGTAACGAGATCTGTCAATATCAGTATCCATATACATAAAATGCAGCAAATACCACAGTTCTACGCACTGGTTCGACCATACAGCATGGTAAATCGTCTCACTTTGTGCATTGTATTCTTCGCACAGCTGTGCTACCATGTCGATATTTTCTGCCGGAAAATCATCTGTGTCATAGACAATCCAGATGTGCTTAAACACAATGCCGTTATTCTGAACGTATTGACGAACTTTCATCAACAAATTCACCGTATTATCGCCAATGCCCTCTACCTTTAGCTGGATTCTATCACGGTACTTAGCATTGATGATTTTCTGAATTGCGCCAAAATACTGCGGCTCGGTTTCTGTACCTTCAGATGCAATCAAGTGGTATTCCGGCTGAATCATCCTCGCTTTATCACGGCGATTCTTCATCCAGCTTTTTCCAAGGTCACTCTTTTTCGGAGGTTTCAGACTCATGCCCAATCCCTCCCTGTCAGCATATTAGAAAGGTAGGGGTCTGCACCATATCGGCCTTCCAGATACTGCTTGTCAAAGGCCGCTGTGCTCTTGACGCGAGTATTGTCCTCCTGTCGGAATTCGTAAAGCGAATAAATCTCGCTCTCATGATTGTCATTCATTGCGGCAAACCAAATTTCATCACGACGGAAAACTGTATTCTTCATCGTAGTCAGGTCGTGAGAACTGAATAGCAGTTGTGCGCCCTTCTTGTTCAGTTCCGGGTTCTTGAACATCTGAATCACATACCGGAGCAGCTTCGGATGCAGCTTGGCATCCAATTCGTCCACAACCACTGTGCGGCCTTCCTGCAATGCTACCATCAGAACCGGCAAGGCTGCAATCATTTTCTTGGTTCCATCCGACTCCGCTTCAAAGGGAAGCTCGTAGACCTTGCCGTTGATTGTTCTCTGCGTAAACAGGTGCTTGCTATCCTCATCATAACGATAGCCAGACAAATCAATGCCTACATCATTCAGCGCATGAATCAGTCTTTCCTTGGTTGCTTCATTCTTGGACACCAGCACAATGTTTTCTGCTCTGGGGTTCGCGTAGCTCTGCGTAATACAGGATTCAAACCAATTCTGCACTTCTGCAATCACAGGAATATTATAATTGATTGCCAAAAAAGAAAGGTACGGCATCTTCGGATTGACATCCAGATTGATGCTCGCCTTACTGATGCTCGCGCCCAATTCAATCTTCTGACCGTCTCGCTCAAAAATCAGGCCCGTCTTCTTGCCACCAAGTGTGCGCCACAGCAGAGACTCAAAAACAATTTCTTCCTTGAGAGAAATATAATACTGGTACTCCTTCTCGCCTACACGGAAAAACACCTGAAAAATCGTAGGCTCATTTACAGAGTTTTCATCCAGCATAAAAGGAGCCACACTGCTGCCCTGCTGGAAGATCATAGGCTGTCGATTCTTCTCCAGCGCATGGATTGGCTTTACGACAAGGTTAATCAGGCAAAAGAATGCCTGAAGCAGATTTGTCTTACCGCCACCATTAGGGCCATAGACCGCGCTGACCGGAAGCAAATCTTCCGCTTTCTCCTGCCGAATCAAGGCATCCTGAAACTCCGGAATTGCCATTGCACGGAAATCAAATGTTGTTTCATCCTTATAAGACTTAAAATTCTGAAAAGAAAATTGGCAAAGCATTCTTTCAACTCCTTCCTGTTATTAGTATACCTCATTTTCAATTTTTATTCCAGCATTTTAGAAAATTTCGTTCTTATATAAGTTTTATAGAGCGAAACCGAAGAGTAAAAAGTTTTCATTTATACAAAAAACGGAGCTTCCCGCAGCATTTTATCTGCGCAAAAGCTCCGCCTTATGGTCGCTTATGATTATCTTTTAGTAGAACTGAATTTCGGCGCCGCTTTCCTCTGCAATCTGAATCACTTCATCCATGCATTGGCCCGCTTCTTCCTCTGTATCGGGGTCGTATGCATAAATATCATTCATCTGCGGGCCAAACGCCGCACCATCCGCAATTACCAGAACCTTCTCGGATTTCATTGGGAAGATTTTTTGTTTGATATTATCTTTGCCCGCCGCAGGGATACAGTCAATTCCGTATTTCTCGCCGACTTTTGTAAACAGCTGATACCCGGAATTTGCATCTTCTGTCAACAGCTTTTCGACACCTTCCAGCTGCACATTGCTGGCTGTCAGTGAGTCATAGACCGGGTATGCCTTGTTATAAGTCCGTTTGAAGCGGCTGGTGGTCTTTTTCAGTTCCAGAATGGCGTTTACGCTGTACGGCAGAGTGCTCAAATCTTCTCTTGTGACCAGCACATAGTAGTTGTCTGAATGCTGAATCGCACGGGCAAAGTCCAAACTCGAAACAAAGGTACTGCCTTCATCCACAAACACAATGCTGTCATGGGTCGCATTCAACTGCAACTCCCAGTTAACACCCGACAGCACCCGGCACGGTTTATCACAGCTCACTGTTACGCCGCTCTGTCTGCCATAGGTCTCGTATGCTTGCAGCATCTCCACCAGCGTTGTTTTTCCGGTGGCGCTGTCCCCTCGCAGAATCGTGATGTTCCGTTCCAGTTCGATTGTGAAAACGACCCGTCCGCTTCGGACTTCGATTCTGATCGGACGAAAACCATCCAAAATGTCGAAACTGGATTTATTGCAGCCTGTAATGATTTTTCCATTCGGCATAATGAATTTGAAGGGCAGAGATCGAAAATACGCTGCCTTTGATCAAATCGCCCTATAAGAAATCCCAAAAAGCAGTTTATTATCATCCTATTAGATATCGATCTATGGATAACAGTGTCATAAATCACCAGATAGAATGCTATGCGTTTTTATAGTAGTTGTTCCTCCTGATCAATTTCTATTTGATTCATAACATCCTGATAAATCACAAAAAGAGGTGTTTTTATGACAATGGCAAAGAAGCTCCCACTTTTAGCACCTTCCATTCATACGTTTGAAGTGAATGGAACGTATACCGATTGCGAAGCAAAGCGCACTATATTTATGGCAATTCAAAAAATGGTATCCGCTGGAAAATACTATCGGATTCCGTATCATGGCTCCTCGAAAAAAGGCTACTCTTATAAAAGAAAAGATGGTGGTTTGAACATCACATTGGCAGATTATCCAGATTTTAAGAAGCGATACATAACGTTATCTGGTGTGAACCTCGCTCGAATCGCAGGTGATCCATCTCGTTTAAGTTTAACAGATTTATCGCCAGAAGGTTTGGCCATGCAAGAGCAGGCATTTCTGGATGAATTGGAGCAGCTTGGACTCCTTGAAATTGAGGATTCTGTTAAATGGAAAATGCACCGGTTGGATATTACACAAGACTTCTATGTGAAATGCGATCCCTCGCTGATGGTAAAAATCATTCGTTATTCAGGAAGCGTTGACCCGTACAGGAAAGGTCGCGCACTGCACTATAACCAGCACAATGAGATCCGAAGCTGTAAATTTGAAAAAACGTGGTACGATTTTGCACTCTATGACAAGCATCAGCAGCTCTTGAATTGCGAAAAGGAGAGCTATCCGATTTCTCCAGACGATTTGGAGCGCTCAAAAAATCTGGTTCGATATGAAATACAATTAAAGCGCCCCAGTCTGAAAGAATTTGAACACGATAAGTTGGAATCGAAATCTTCAAAGTTCCAGTTTGGAAATCATGCGCTGTTTCATTATTTTGATAAAATCAGTGATGATATTCCGCTCTTTCTATATCGGTATGCCGTCGATTATTTTGGCAAGCATTCGTGGTATAACGTTCCAACTGCCCTGAAAGCCGTACAAATAAGCAACCTTGATGACGATACCAAAGAACTTGTCAGTGCGTATATCGAAGCGCAGGATGAGCCGGAACCGACCGATAAGATATTCATCATGCATTTTGTATAAGTTCGTTTTATTGCCTTCTTCCCGAATTTCAAAATCTAGTTCTTCTAGTTGCAAGGCAATTCTCTCATCCAAAAGTTTTACTATATCATTCGTACAATTGACACTACATTCTCTTCGTATTATAGCTATCTCATCTTCCAACGACGTTGGTATCACTGATTTTTCTCTGCTATCATCCAATACTCCTGCTTCTACAGCTTGTAGCCAAACATTTATTATGCATTTCTTCCAACAACATCCTACTATTAAGTCAAACCATTCTTCATCAAATTCATCCCCTGCCATTTTCTTCCGATCTTCTATATATGCCCACGTCAGATTTAATGATTCTAATGCATCTTTGGTTTTGGCTAATTCTCCTTCAAATAATTCCTTCCATCGCCTTTCAACAGTTTTTTGTTTTATTCCTATTGCAGGGTTCTCAATCAATGAATCAAAGCCGTCTCTAATCAAATTTTTCAGCCATTCACTTGCTTCATAATTCCTTTCGTTCTTTATTAACCACAAAATATCGTCATTGTCGGCTCTATCTTCATTGCACCAAAGCAAATACATAAAAAATTCCGCATTTGCTGAAGTCACATAAAATCGTCCTTTTGATTGACTTTTTTGTCTGAGCAGCTCATGTGCATTGATACTTTTCGATTTCATTGGAATTGATCCAACGACTGTGTCAATTGCATAATAAAGACGCTTTCGAAGCGATCTCATAAATTCCGTTTCATCTGTTTCTTCTAATACACCTCGATTGTCTAGATAATTCATTACCATTTTGCGTGTTATTAATTTACTTTTTTCTCCACTTTTACCTACTATTTTTCTGGATTTTTCATCAGAAATATCATAATCATCCACAATCCACTGTAATATTGCTTGGTCAAGTGATATATCGTTCCTTGAACTACTTTTTTTCTTTCCTTTATTTTCCATAATCTTTCTTCTACAATCTGCAAAAAACAAAACCCTCCCCGGCAAAACCATTCAGTTTCACCGGGGAGGGTTTTATCATACGCTTATCTTCCCATGTTTTGCAGGATTAGTGCATCTTCATGCAACAATCTTACTTTCTGGGATTTTTGATAGCAGCCTGAGCAGCAGCCAGACGTGCGATAGGCACACGGAAGGGAGAGCAGCTGACGTAGTCCAGACCGACATTGTGGCAGAACTCCACGCTCGTGGGGTCGCCGCCGTGCTCGCCGCAGATGCCCAGACCCAGATCGGGACGGGTCTCGCGGCCGTCGTGGGCAGCCATCTTGACCAGCTTGCCAACGCCGATCTGATCCAGATGCTGGAACGGATCGCTCTCGTAGATCTTGTTCTCGTAGTATGCGCCCAGGAACTTGGCGGCATCATCACGGCTGAAGCCGAAGGTCATCTGGGTCAGGTCGTTGGTGCCGAAGCTGAAGAACTCGGCTTCCTTGGCGATCTCGCCGGCAGTCAGGGCTGCACGGGGGATCTCGATCATGGTACCGACCTGATACTTCATATCAACGCCTGCAGCAGCGATCAGTTCGTCTGCGACCTTGACCACAACGTCCTTGACGAACTTCAGCTCCTTGACCTCGCCAACCAGCGGGATCATGATGTGCGGGGTGATCACATGGCCGGTCTCAGCAGAGACGTTCAGAGCAGCCTTGATCACAGCGCGGGTCTGCATCGCAGCGATCTCAGGGTAGGTAACAGCCAGACGGCAGCCACGGTGACCCATCATGGGGTTGAACTCGTGCAGAGAAGTAACCACGTTCTTCAGGTCATCAAAGGTCATGCCCATATCGGCAGCCAGCTCCTTGATGTCCTCGTCCTTGGTGGGCAGGAACTCGTGCAGAGGCGGATCCAGATAGCGAATGGTCATCGGGCGCTCACCCATGATGCGGTACATGGCCTCGAAGTCACCCTGCTGGAACGGCTCGACCTTGGCCAGAGCAGCTTCGCGCTCTTCCACGGTACGTGCGCAGATCATCTCACGCACAGCCTTGATGCGATCCTCTGCGAAGAACATGTGCTCGGTACGGCACAGGCCGATGCCCTCAGCACCCAGATCCACTGCCTGCTGTGCGTCGCGCGGGTTATCAGCGTTGGTCATGACCAGCAGCTGACGAGCAGCGTCTGCCCAGCCCATGAAGCGGTTGAAGTTCTTATTGCCGGTAGCGGCCACGGTAGCGACCTGCTCGCCGTAGATGTTGCCGGTAGAGCCGTCGATGGAGATCCAGTCACCCTCGGCGAACTTGTGGCCATTGATCTCGAAGGTCTTTGCTTCCTCGTCGATCTTGACCTCGTTGTCATTGCCGCAGCCGGAGACACAGCAGGTGCCCATACCACGGGCAACAACGGCTGCGTGGCTGGTCATGCCGCCGCGGACGGTCAGGATGCCCTGAGAGACCTGCATGCCCACGATATCCTCGGGGCTGGTCTCCAGACGGACCAGAACGACCTTCTTCATCTTGCCGGACTTGACCATCTCCTCTGCCTCTTCAGCAGTAAAGACGATCTGGCCACAGGCAGAACCGGGAGAAGCTGCCAGACCCTTGCCGACGACCTCGGCGGCCTTCAGGGCAGCGGCGTCGAACTGGGGATGCAGCAGGGTATCCAGCTGCTTGGGCTCCACGCGCAGGACAGCTTCCTGCTCGGTGATCATGCCCTCGTCCACCAGATCACATGCGATCTGCAGAGCAGCCTGAGCGGTACGCTTGCCGTTACGGGTCTGCAGCATGTACAGATGGCCGTCCTCGATGGTGAACTCCATATCCTGCATATCGCGGAAGTAGTTCTCCAGACGGGTAGCGATCTCGACAAACTGATCGTACACCTCAGGCATCTGATCCTTCAGGTGGCTGATGGGAGAAGGAGTGCGCACGCCGGCCACAACGTCCTCGCCCTGTGCATTGATCAGGTACTCGCCCATCAGCTTCTTAGCGCCGGTGGCGGGGTCACGGGTGAATGCAACGCCGGTGCCGGAGCGGTCGCCGGAGTTGCCGAATGCCATCTGCTGCACGTTGACAGCGGTGCCCCACTCGTAGGGGATCTCGTTCATCTTACGATAGACATTTGCGCGGGGGTTGTCCCAGCTGCGGAAGACGGCCTTGACAGCCTCGATCAGCTGATCACGGGGATCCTGCGGGAAGGGACGGCCTTCGTTCTCCTCGTAGATCTTCTTGAAGGTGCCGACCAGTTCCTTCAGGTCATCAGCAGTCAGGTCAACGTCGTTCTTGACGCCCTTGGCTTCCTTCATCTTGTCGATCTCGACCTCGAACAGGCTCTTCGGGACCATCATAACGACGTCCGCGAACATCTGCACAAAGCGGCGGTAGCAGTCGTATGCAAAACGGGCGTTGCCGGTCTTCTTTGCCAGACCTTCAACAGCCTCGTCGTTCAGGCCCAGGTTCAGGATGGTGTCCATCATGCCGGGCATGGACTGACGTGCGCCGGAACGGACGGAGACCAGCAGGGGGTTCTGGTTATCGCCGAACTTCTTGCCGGTGATCTCTTCCAGACCCTTGAGGTGCTCAAAGATATCAGCAGTGATCTCGTCATTGATCTGACGGCCGTCTGCATAATACTGGGTGCAGGCGTCGGTGGTGATGGTGAAACCCTGCGGCACCGGCATACCGGCTGCGGTCATTTCTGCCAGACCAGCACCCTTGCCGCCCAGAGTATTCTTCATGGTGACTTTGTCGCCGCCGAAAGCATCATTGCCTTCGCTGAAGTAGTACAGATACTTTTTGCTCATGCGTTGTTTACCTCCCATTCGTGACTGCAGCACAGCTGCACCGCAGTCTCATCGTTTGCCTTGTCTTAAAAACTCGACCGATGAACATTGTTTGTGAATGCTAAACTATTATACCAGAAAATCCATTCCTTTCCACCATGCAAAATCCCGAATTTGTCTGTTATTTTTTATGCAAATCCCTTGAAATTTGCCAAGTTTTAAGGTAGTATAGAATGGGAGAAAGTTCGAGAGGTTTTTCGTTTTCTGATGCGGATTATCCGTCTGTTGGATACAACTTTCTATCCCTATAATTTCAGCTTTTCTTTTTTGTCGGCGCAAAGCTTCTGTTGTATCCATCTTTGGATATGGATGCATCATTTTTCCGGGTCGGGCCTTATCATCCACCCGCCGGGAGCCGCCGTGCCGGAAGGGAGATCTATCGTATGGAAAATTCTGTTTCTTCTGCTGCGCTGAATGCAGCGCGTGAGCAGCTGGATGCCGCCGAAGCCGCCCGCGAGGTCATTCTGCTGCAGCACATCGCAAACGGCGTGATCATCGACAGCCGCACCGTGCAGATCGCACCGGACGTGGTCATCGCCCCGGGTGCCGTCATTCTGGCCGGTACCATCCTGCGCGGCAGAACGGTCATCGGTGCGGGCTGCATCATCGGCCCCAACACCCTCATTGAGGACAGCATCGTAGACGAGGGCAGCACCGTCAACGCCAGTCAGGTATACAGCAGCCACATCGGCCCTCACAACAACATCGGCCCCTTCACCCATGTGCGGGTGAACACCGTCACCGACTACGGCGTGCATCTGGGTGCATACGTGGAGACCAAGAACTCCAACTTTGCCCGGGGCAACACGGTGAGCCACCTGACCTATATCGGCGACAGCGATGTGGGCAAGTACTGCAACTTCGGCTGCGGCACCGTCACCTGCAACTACGACGGCAAGGATAAGTTCCGCACCCAGATCGGCGATTACTGCTTCATCGGCTGCAACACGAACCTTGTAGCCCCCGTGAAGGTGGGCGATGGTGCCTACACCGCCGCCGGCAGCACCATCACCAAGGACGTGCCCGCACAGGCGCTGGGCATCGCCCGTGACCGCCAGACCAATCTGGAGGGCTGGGCAGAGCCCAAGATGGAAGCCTACATTGCCAAAAAAAAGAAGCTGGAAGACGAGCAGAGCAAGTAAGCTGTCCGTTTTTCGCGTACAGACCGCTGCACAGGATGGCCCTGCGCGGCGGTTTTTGTTTGCAGGTGCATCTTTTTCGCTTATAATGTATATCTTTTTGCACGCGCGTATGTTATACTTAGGACTTGCATCGGACAATTTATCACAAAAAGGAAAATATAACACTCATGAATACAAATGACATCTGGCTGATCGCCGGTCTTGGCAACCCGGAAACAAAATACGACGGCACCCGCCACAATGCGGGCTATGCCGCGCTGGACTATCTGGCCGACAAGTGGGGCATTTCGGTCAGCAAAACCAAATTTGAAGGCCTGTGGGGTCAGGGCGAAGTGGACGGCCACAAGGTGGTGCTGCTCAAGCCCCTGACCTACATGAACCTTTCGGGCGACTCCATCGCCCCCACGGCGGGCTTTTTCAAGATCCCTGCCGACCACGTCATCGTTCTGTGCGACGATATCACCCAGAACCCCGGCAAGCTGCGCATCCGGCCCTCCGGCTCCGCAGGCGGACATAACGGCCTGAAGAGCATCATCGCCCGCTTGGGCGGGGAGAACTTTCCCCGCATCCGCATCGGCGTGGGTGCCAAGCCCCACCCGGACTACGACCTTGCCGCGTGGGTGCTGGGCAAGTTCCCGGCAGAGGATGCCAAGGCTCTGAGCGGCCGCTACCCCGACCTTGAGGCCGCCGCAAAGCTCATCATGGACGGCAAGCTGAGTCTGGCACAGAGCAAATATAACGGGTAAAGCGGAACGAACCCTCTCAGTCGCCTAACGGCGACAGCTCCCCCGAGGGGGGAGCTTTTCCGCATCACCCCATAAACTTTCCCTTAAATGATAAACGAAATCTCTTTGTCAAAAGCTCCCCCTTTCGGGGGAGCTGGCATCGCGCCAGCGATGACTGAGAGGGTTTCGAGAAAGGAGGTTTTTCCATGTACGAAGCCTTACTCAAGGCCACACCGGAATATCAGAAGATCGCGGCCAGCTTTGCAAAGCCTGGTCCTGCCGCGCTGTTCGGTCTGCCGCCCGCAGGCCGTGCCCTGCTGTACGCCGCGCTGCAAAAAGACCTTTGCCGGGTGCTGTGCATCGTGACCCCCGGCGAGGCCGAGGCCACCCACTTTGCGGACGACCTCAAGGCACTGGGGCTTGCCGCTGCGGTGTTCCCGCCCCGGGACTTTATGCTGCGCCCAGTGGAGGGCGCGGGCCGCGAGTACGAGTACCGCCGCCTTTCGGTGCTGGGTTCCCTCGCAGGCGGGCGGCTGAACGCGGTCTGCGTGCCCGCCGAAGCGCTGTTGCAGTACACCGTGCCCCGGGATGAATTTTTAAAGAACACTCTTACCCTCAAACCCGGCATGGTGTACAACCGTGAGGGGCTTGTGGCCCGGCTGTTCGCCGCCGGGTATGTGCGGCGCAGTCAGGTGGACGGCCCAGGACAGTTCAGTGTGCGCGGCGATATCGTGGATATCTATGCGCCGGATATGCGCCAGCCTGCCCGCGTGGAGTACTGGGACGACGAGATCGATTCCATTTCCTCCTTCGACCTGCTCACCCAGCGGCGGGACAGCGCACTGGAAAAGATCTATCTTTCCCCTGCCCGCGAGGTGCTGTTCGGCGATACCGCCGAGACTGCCGAGGCCCTGCGTGCCGCCATCAAAAAGGCACGCGGTCGGCACCGCACCGCACTGGAAAAGGCCACGGAAGCCGACCTTGCTCAGCTGGACTCCGGCCTGATGCCGGAAGCCATGGATAAATACTACGGCCTGCGCTATCCGAGCCCGGCCACCCTGCTGGATCATCTGGACACACCGCTGTTCATTCTGGACGAGGTGGGCGGCATCCGGGATGCCCAGAAGGCCACCGAGTTCCGTCGCAGCGAAGAGCTGACCGGCCTGTTGGAAGAGGGTGTGCTCTGTCCCGGGCTGGATGTACTCTACCAGACCATGGACGACCTTGCCGCTGCCGCCCAGAAGCAGAGCACCCTGCTGTGCGAGAACTTCCTGCGCGGCATGAACGAATTTAAGCTGAAAGACCTCATCAACGCCGAGGCCTTTGCCGCCCCCAACTGGAACGGCGACCTTGTCTCCCTGCGAGAAGACCTTGACCCGCTCATTGCGCAGGGCTATGCCGTCACCTTGTTCTCCGGCACGCCCAAGGGTGCCGCCGCCCTCACCCGCGACCTTGCCGACAAGGGCTACTCCGTGAGCATGAGCCGGGATGTGCGGCCCACAAAAGGCATCGTACAGGTGCTGCCGGGTCATCTGACCGCCGGGTGCACCTTCCCGTTTGCCCATGCGGCGGTGCTGTCCAGCCGCAGGCACGGTCTGGAGGAAGAGACCGCCGCCGAGACCAAAAAGCGCAAAAAGAACAAAAACGCCCTTTCCAGCCTTTCGGACATCAAGCCCGGGGACTATGTGGTGCACCAGAGCCACGGCATTGGCATGTATGCGGGCATCCAGCGGCTGGAAGTGCAGGGTGCCACGAAAGATTACCTGAAGGTGCAGTACTCCGGCTCGGATGTGCTGTATGTTCCGGTGACCCAGCTGGACCTGCTGAGCCGCTACACCGCCCCCGGCGACGAGGAAAAGGTAAAGCTGGCAAAGCTGGGCGGTGCCGAGTGGCAGCGTACCCGCGCCAAGGTAAAAAAAGCCACCGAGGAGATGGCGCAGGAACTGATCGAGCTCTACGCCCGCCGCCGCCAGGCCACCGGCTACGCCTTCCCGCCGGACGGCGACTGGCAGCGGGACTTTGAGACCCGCTTTGACTACGACGAGACCGACGACCAGCTGAACGCCACCGCCGAGATCAAGCAGGACATGGAAAAGGGCTGGCCCATGGACCGCCTGCTGTGCGGCGACGTGGGCGTGGGCAAGACCGAAGTGGCCCTGCGCGCCGCCTTCAAGTGCGTGATGGGCGGCAAGCAGTGCGCCATCCTTGCCCCCACCACCCTGCTGGCGTGGCAGCACTACAACACCATTCTTTCCCGCATGGAAGCTTTTCCCGTAAAGGTGGAGATGATGTCCCGCTTCCGCACCGCAAAACAGCAGAAGGAGACCCTCCGGGGCCTGCAGTCGGGCAGTGTGGACATCGTGGTGGGCACCCACCGGCTGCTGTCCAAGGACGTGAAGTTCCATGACCTTGGCCTTGTCATCATCGATGAGGAGCAGCGCTTCGGTGTGAAGCACAAGGAAAAGCTCAAGGAGAACTTCATCGGGGTGGACATGCTCACCCTGTCGGCCACTCCCATCCCCCGCACGCTGAACATGGCCATGAGCGGAATCCGGGACCTTTCCACCATCGAGCAGCCGCCCATCGAGCGCCAGCCCGTGGAGACCTTTGTGCTGGAATACAACGACGTGATCCTTGCCGAAGCCATGAAGAAGGAGCTTGCCCGGGGCGGGCAGGTGTACTACCTGCACAACCGGGTGGACAACATCGAAGCCTGCGCCGCCCATGTGAGCAAGCTGGTGCCCGGCGCACGCATCGGCATTGCCCACGGCAAGATGACCGAGGAAGAGCTGAACCCCGTGTGGCAGCATCTGCTGAACGGCGAGATCGATATTCTGGTGTGCACCACCCTCATCGAGACCGGCATCGACGTGCGCAACTGCAACACCCTCATCATCGAGGATGCCGACCGCATGGGCCTTGCCCAGCTGTACCAGATCAGAGGCCGGGTGGGCCGCTCCGGCCGCAAGGCCTATGCCTACTTCACCTTCCGGCGAGACAAGACTCTGACCGATATCGCCCAGAAGCGGCTCTCCGCTATCCGGGAGTTCACGGCCTTCGGCTCCGGCTTCCGCATCGCCATGCGGGATCTGCAGATCCGGGGTGCGGGCAGTCTTCTGGGCCACAGCCAGCACGGCCACATGGAGGCCGTGGGCTACGACCTCTACGTGAAGATGCTGGGGCAGGCCATCGCCCGGGCCAAGGGCGAACCTGTCCGGCGGGACAAGAGCGAATGCCTTGTGGACCTGCGGGTGGATGCCTTCATCCCGGAGAAATATATCGCAGACGGCCCGGGCCGCATTGAAGCTTATAAGCGCATTGCCGCCATCCAGACGGCAGAGGATGCCGCCGATGTGCTGGACGAGCTCATCGACCGCTACGGAGACCCGCCGCCCTCGGTGAGCGATCTGGTGAACGTGTCGCTGGTACGCGTGCAGGCCAGCACTGTGGGCGTGACCGAAGTGACCCAGAAAAAGGACACCCTCACCCTGCAGCTGGAAAGTCTGGAGCTGCCCATGATCCGGGGCCTGCTGGTGGCCTTCAATGGCCGCGTCACCGCCGGTGCAGGCAACCGGCCCTATCTCTCGGTCACCCTGCAGCCCGACGAAAAGCCGCTGGAGCTGCTGCAAAGCATCCTCAAGGCGATGGCAGAGATCCTTGCCTCCGCCGAGCAAAAATAAACATCATAGGAGCATTGCCATGAAAAAGAAACTTCTCGCGCTGATCTGCGCACTTGCACTGGTGTTCAGCCTTGTGGGCTGCACCATTTCCGCCCCGGACACCGTGGGCAGCATCGGTGATTTTGAGATCACCTCCGGCATGTATCTGCTGGCACAGTACGGTGCTTACCAGCAGGCCGCCCAGCTTGCCGGCACCGATCAGGACGCCACCGACGTAAAAGCCTTCCTGAAAGAGACCATCACCACCGACTCTGACAGCGGCGAGACCGCAGTTGTGAGCGACTATGTGGCCCAGAAAACGCAGGAAACGTTGGAAACGCTGGCCGCTGTGGATGCCCGCTTCAAGGCGCTGGGCGGTGAGCTGACTGCAGAGCAGCTTTCCACTGCCGACCGTTATGCCCAGCAGATGATGGACCAGTACGGCGACACCTACACCGCCAACGGCATTGGTCTGGAGACCGTCAAGGCATATGAACGTCTGCAGGTGGAGCACACCGCCCTGCTGGATATGGTCTACGGCCCGGACGGCGAGACCCCAGTGGAGGACGACGAGCTGACCAGCCATCTGGACGACAGCATGTATGAGATCTGCTACATCAGCATCCCGCTGTACAATACCAGCACCTATGCCTTTGCGGACGATGACCAGAAGGCCGAGATGCTCAAGCTGGCACAGGCCGCTGCCGACAGCGTCAATGCTGCAGGCGGCGAGACGGTCTCGGATCAGGTGAGTGCCCTGCATGAGGCCGCACAGAATGCCCTGCCGGACATCTACGCTGTGCTGGACGGCGAAACTTCCGACGACAGCGCCAGCGTCCAGACCGAGCTGCTGACCGAGAGTGATGTTGCTTCGGCCTTTACGCAGGATGGCGCAGCCGATGCTCTGCGCAGCCTTTCCTACGGCGAAGCCGCTGCCGTGCAGATCAACAGCCACACCCTGCTCCTGATGGTGCGTGTAGACCCGCTGAGCGTTTCTTCGCTGGACGACCTGCGCAGCCAGATCCTGAGCGATATGAAGGGCGGCGAGCTGGACGACGCACTGGCCGCAGGCGGTGCAGAGCTGGCACACGATCTGGACAGCTCTGCCATGAACAAGCTGCCCGCCAAAAAGATCGTGAACAACAGCGCCAACAGCTGAGAGTTGCTGTAACATAAAACTCCCTCAGTCATCGCTGCGCGATGACTGAGGGAGTTTTTTCTTTCACCGCGTCACTTTTGCGAACTCTGCGGCAAGGGCAGCATTCACCGAGCGGACGGCATTGGCATCCGGCTTGATCTCGGCCCGGTCATAGGTAAACAGACCGTTCACCTCATCTTCCACATCCGTCAGCTGGGTGTACACCAGCGCCGAGAGTCCTTTTTTGAGCTGCGGCAGCACCGTGCCCAATTGCAGCTTTTTGCAGCGGGCGGTCAGGTCTGCGCGGCTCTTGACCGTGCCGTAGCCGTAGGTTTTGCCCGGTGCTTCGTGCCCCGGCATGGGCCATGCAATGCCGCCGTATTCACTCAGGGCCACGGTACGGCTTCCGGGCTTTACATGCAGCGGATAGAAATAGTTGTGGATGGAGCACACATCTCCGCCGCCCTGATCATACCAGCCGCTGGCCTCGTCCACAAGGCGGGTATCGTCCAGCGTGCGGATGGCCTGCACTGCCCCGGCCGCATCAAACTGGCCCCAGCCTTCGTTGAAGGGTACCCAGCAGCCGATGCACGGATGGCAGCGCAGGGCTTCCACGGTGGCTTGCAGCTCTTTGCGGTATGTTTCCCGGCTGGATGCTTTTCCGCGGCTCAGCAGGCCCCAGAGCGGCTCTGCGTCGGGCAGGCGGCGCACAAGGGGCTGCAGCACATTGGTCAGGTAGGTGACGAACCACAGGTTGTATCTGCTGCCGCCGTTCACCATGTCCTGCCAGACCACAAGGCCCAGCCTGTCGCAGTGGTAGTACCAGCGCTGCGGCTCGATCTTGGCGTGCTTGCGCAGCAGGTTGAATCCCAGCGCTTTCACCTCGCTCAGCTCCCGCTCCACCGCTGCATCGGAAGGCGGGGTATACAGGCCCTGCGGCCAGTAGCCCTGGTCCAGCAGGCCGTTGAGCAGGATGGGCTTTCCGTTCAGGCAGAAGCGCAGCACGCCCCGCGCATCCGGCTCACAGCTCCACTTGCGCAGGGCAAAGTAGCTGTGCACGGTGTCGAACTGTTCCTCTCCTCCCTGCGTGGTGCCCACGGTCAGGTCATACAAAAACGGGGTATCCGGGCTCCACGGAAAGAAATGTTCCTCCGGGATGTTCAGCGTCACCTCGCCGTCCCGGTCCGCTTCGTCGCTGCCCCAGTCCTCGGCAATGGTCACGCCCCCGGCCCGCACCACGGCCCACAGGTTCACTGCACCTCCGGGCATGGAAGTATGGGCTTTCACGGTCACGGTGCGGGCATCGTAGTCCGGCGTGACCGTGAGCGACTGGATGTAGTTTTCCGGCACACGCTCCAGCCAGACCGTCTGCCAGATGCCGCTCTGGGCCGGATAGAACATGCCGCCGGGCTTCAGGGTCTGCTTGCCCCGGGCCTGCGTACCGCTGTCCGTGGGGTCCTGCACGGCCACCCACAGGCTGTTGCGGCCCGTATCGTTGAGCTGGGCGGTGACATCCAGTGTGAAGGGCCAGTAGCCGCCCCGATGGCCGCCCACCAGATGACCGTTCACCTGCACCGCACAGGCATCGTCCACCGCGCCGAAGTGCAGCAGCACCCGACCCCCTTCTCCCGGAGGGGGAGCAAAGGTGCAGTGGTAGTGCAGCCACTGGCCGGGCTGCAGGGTGCGGCCCACGCCGGAGGCCTTTGTTTCCGGAGAGTAGGGCACCAGAATGCTGCCGTCCCACGCAGCGGGGTATTCTGCCGTCTGAGTAATGGCGTACTTCCACAGGCCGTTCAGGTTCTCATAGCTGTCCCGGCGCATAGCCGGGCGAGGATATTCCGGGAGTGGGTGCATGGTTTCACCGCCTTTGATTTGTTGGTTTCATTCTAGCACAGGGCGGGTGGCTTGTATAGACTGAGCAGCAACGATTTGGAATTGCCGCCGCGTTCGCTTTGGACGAGTTGTGGCACCCAGCGTCTGCTGGCCACGGCCCCACGCGATTACGCTCTGCACCGGAAGCATTTTCCACATACAAAAAGGCTGCTGCACCAAATGGCGCAGCAGCCTTTGCTTTTGCAATGATAAAACAGAAAACCAGAAGTCAGAGCTTACTCTTCGTCCTCATCCTCGTCATCCTCTTCGTCATCATCGTCCTCTTTCGGCTTATAGAAGATGCCGCTCAGGAGAATGCTGATGAAGTACAGCAGCACCATGGGGCCGGCCACCATGCACTGAGACACGATATCCGGCGGGGTGACAACAGCCGCGATGAAGAAGATGATCACGATGGCAACGCCGCGCACCTGCTTGAGCAGCTGCGGGTTGATAATGCCCATCTTGGACAGGATGATGGTGATCAGAGGCATCTCAAACACGCAGCCAAAAATGATGAACATGGTCAAGCAGAGGTTGACATAGCTCTCGATACTGGTGGTGGTCTGGATGTACTCGGCACCCTCGATGCCGGTGCTGAGGAAACGCAGCATGAAGGGCATCATGAGCTTGTAGGCGAACAGCACGCCCACGCAGAACAGGATAAGGCCCAGCAGCATGACCAGCTTGAAGAAGGTGCTCTCGCTCCGTTTCAGACCCGGCCTTGCAAATGCATAGATGTGGTAGAACGCCACCGGCACAGTGACCACCACGCCTGCCAGAATGGAGACGCGGAAATACTGCATCAGCTTTTCCTGCGGGGCAATGGAAACAAACTCGTAATAGTCGCGGCCCATGGCAGTGAGCAGATCGATCAGACGGTCGGCGTATGCCAGCGAGACCACAACACCCACCACGAACACCACCGCGCAGATGATCAGCCTGTTCCGCAGTTCTTTCAGATGGCCGGTCAGCGTCATGCTGCCGTCCTCTGCCATGACTTCGGCTTTTTTCTTTTTGCGCTTAACGTTCGTAGCCACAATTACTCCTCGTCTTCGTCCTTCTTGGAAACCTTCTTCTCGGTCTTCTCCTCGGAATCATCGGAGCCTTCCTCGTCCTCCATGCCCTTCTTGAAGCCGTTGATGGTCTTACCGAACATCTTGCCCAGCTTCGGCAGGTTCTTGGGTCCAAAGATCAGCAGAGCGACGACCAGAATGATCAGCAGTTCGTTAGTACCAATACGCATAATAAAAATCTCCTTTTTACTTTGCCGCGCCGCGTGGCGGGCTTATTGCATGTATCAGGCAACCGCGGGCGCGGGTGCATCCAGTAAGTAATCAGTCCTTCGGCAGAACATCATTCTGACGAGGGTCTTCCTCCACCGGTTCGGCCGCAGGAGCAGCCTCGGCAGCTTCCTGTGCGGGAGCCGCTTCCTCAGCAGGCTCGGCCTTTTCCTCTGCGGGTGCAGCGGCAGGCTCAGCCTTTTCAACCGGGGCAGTGGGTTCTTCGGCCTTTTCGGCAGGTGCAGCGGTCTCCTCAGCGGGAGCGCTCTCCTCTGCCTTGGCGGCAGGTGCAGCGTCCTCTTCCAGCTCTTCCACCGGCTCCTCGGTCAGCTCGGTCACTTCCTCGGCAGCTTCTGCCTTGGCAGCTTCCTCCTTGCTGGTCTTGCCGATACCGGTAAAGCTCTTGGTCACATCCTTGACGCTGTTGTCGATATCCTTCTTGATATCGGTCAGCGGGGCAACGGCTTCCTTCAGGGGAGCCTGGATCTCATTCAGCGGCTCCACAACGTTCTTCTGGATCTCCTCAGAAGCAGCGCCGGTGTACTTTTTCAGTTCACGCAGCATCTTGCCGATCTTCTTTGCGTAGACGGGCAGCTGATCCGGGCCGATGAACACGAACGCCACGATCACGATGACGACAAGTTCCCAAAAACCAATTTTCATACTAACTCGTTTCCTTTCCTGTGCGGCGGGACGTTTTCCGGGGCCGACGCACCTGCATTGCAGTGCGTGCCGCGAACCGTTCTTTGCCCTGTTCTTCGTCCGTTTCCGTGGGAGTTCGGCGCTCTTTGCGCCTGTGTTGCCCTACTTATACCGAAAAGTGGTGAACTCATTCTGAACAATATATGAATTTTTCATGAACGAGTGCATATTCAGGGCATTTTTGTAAACAAATAATATTTTACACTTGCTTTATTACATTTTGGATAGGATACAACAGCGTCGGCTATTTAAAACAGCCTGTTCCCACGGCTCAAAAGTCATGCCAACGCTTTTCGCAGTACATCCGGGCTGACAGAGCACATAAGGTTGTAGGCATTCAGCACATCCGTGATAGCCTGACGATCTTCATTTGTTATTGTATAATCATACGACTTCATAACGCGCCCATAATTCACATTGCTAAATCTGACGATTGCTTCTTTTGCGTTCAGTATATTCATAAACATGTTGTAGTCATTATCCGTTGCAATACGTGTTCCTGTTTCTACTGCCACAGTCTTATTTTTAATTTTTTCCTCACCGGCATCTGTTATAGGAAAGTCCCCATAGTAATATTCATATTTGTTTTCCCCCGCTCTTACTTTTACAACATTCATCCACAAATGTTCTTCGCCTATATATTCAACTGCCATTGCTAATAACGGTTGATCATATTGTTCAACAAAAATAATTGCCGGTGCCATTACAGATTGTCCTACTGATTCATTGTTTACTGTATATGGACTCACCATCACTATACTGTTTTCCACCTTATCATGGTCAATGTTCAGCTTTGCCAGCGCATCCTTGATGCCAAGAATCTGCTGTGCTTCGGCCAGCACATCAAAATTTGACACGCCCGCTTTAGAAGCATCGTCTAACTGGTTATAAGCATTGACAGCCTTTTCGACTGCACTGCGGTTCTCGCGCGTGACTGTCCCGATCTGTGCAATCAGCGTTTCCACTTCCTGCACCGAAGGCACTGCCGCAAAAGCCCCCATTGGCATTACCATCAGCATTATCAGCACTGTTACAAGGATCGCTGAAATTTTTCTCCGCATTCTTATCTCCTCCTATTCACGATTCAACTTCTGTATACGAAATATCTGCAAGTGCTTTTGCACGCACCTTCTCACTGGCATTCAGATACAGGTAATACGCATTCAACACATCTGTGATAGCCTGTCTATCTTCTTCCGGCATTTCGCATTCTACGAAAACCGGCTTTGCGGTGTTGTATTTTGCGAATGTCAGACCAACTTCATCCGATTCCACAATATCCACTAATGCATCCAAGTCATCTTCTGTCGCAAGGCGAAATGCAGCCTCTTCTGTTTTTTCATCGCCATTCGGAGATATTGTCAGCTTGTCCTTCTGAACATCAGTTATAAACGTTGTGTTTCCATAGGTGTATCTATAGTTATCCGTATCAATTTCAACCGTATCCATATCCAGATACGTATCACCTATGTAATCAAACCCTATACATGCTATTGGGTCCACCGACGGACCAAAAACATAAACAACTGGGACAATGCAGCTTTTTCCCTGTTTTTCGTTATTTTCGCAATTGGGGCTTACCCCCATCAGAGCATCACCGCCGTCAAATTCTTCATAATAGAAATTAACTGCATTCAGCGCATCTTGAAGTTCTTTTACCTGCTGTTCTTCGTCTGCCGCAATCTGTTTTGTTTCATCTTCTTTCTCACGAAGTATCTCATAGGGCTGTTTTTCTTCCGCTGTGCTTTCGCTTACAGCCGTACTTTTTACCTCGCTAGTGGAACCAGCAGACACCCCCGCAGAATTGCCACAGGAAGTAAACAGAACAATACATACACTTAACCATGCCATCGCCGCAAGTTTGCATTTTTTCATATTTCCTCCTTTTTTGAAAAGGCAACAATCTTTTCTCTATTATATCATTTTTCAATATGCTGTAAAGGATTCCCATTTCCACAAAAAAGAAGCCTGCCATCGGGCACATTGTCCAATAGCAGGCTTCCATAATGCGGGGATCAGTGGCCGCAGCTCTCGCAGTGGTCGCAGTCCTCTTCGAGCTTACCCACGATGGGTTCCGGATCGATGCCCTGACGGCGGTAGTAGTCGGACAGAGCAGCCTTGACGGCCTGCTCGGCCAGAACAGAGCAGTGCACCTTGATGGGAGGCAGACCTTCCAAAGCTTCCACAACGGCCTTGTTGGTCAGCTTGAGAGCCTCGTCGATGGTCTTGCCCTTGATGAGGTCGGTGGCCATGCTGCTGGTGGCGATGGCGGCACCGCAGCCGAAGGTGAGGAACTTGACATCCACGATCACGTTGTTCTCGATCTTCAGGTACATGCGCATGATATCGCCGCACTTGGGGTTGCCCACTTCGCCCACGCCGTTTGCGTCGGGGATCTCACCCACATTGTGCGGATTTGCAAAATGCTCCATGACCTTTGCGCTATACATGCTTGCCATAATTACTGCTCTCCCTTCAGGCTGAACTGGCGGGCCGTGTTCTGGCCCTGCAGCCACATACAACTCATAGCACGGCGGCGGGGGATCACTTCCTCCAGCACGTCGCACAGATATTTTGCTTCTTCCATGGTGTTCTGCGGGCCAAAGGTGAACCGCATGGAGCCGTGGCCGATCTCCTCAGGCACGCCGATGCTCAGCAGGACGTGGCTGGGGTCCAGACTGTCGGAGTTGCAGGCAGAGCCGGTGGAGGCGCAGATGCCGTGCATATCCAGATCCAGCAGGATGGTCTCGCCTTCCAGACCCGGGAAGCTGATGTTCACATTGTTAGGCAGACGGGGGCTGCGGCCGCCGTTCAGGCGGGCTTCCGGGATGTTCTTGAGGACGCGGTCAATGACATAATCGCGCAGCTCGCTCTCGTGGGCCATGCGCTCATCCAGATGCGCCGTGGCGATCTCCAGTGCCTTGCCCATGGCAGCAATGCCGGCCACGTTCTCGGTGCCTGCACGGTGGCGGGCCTCCTGACTGCCGCCATCGATCAGGTTCTGGGGCCATACGCCCTTGCGGCAATACAGGGCACCCATGCCCTTGGGGCCGTTGAACTTGTGGGCACTCATGGACAGCATATCCACGCCCAGCTCCTTCACATCCACGGGGATGGCACCCACAGCCTGCACCGCGTCGGTGTGCATCCACACACCGTGCTTGTGAGCGACCTCGGCGATCTCCTTGATGGGCTGGATGGTGCCGATCTCGTTGTTGGCCATCATGATGCTGACCAGCGCGGTATCGGGACGGATGGCAGCTTCCACGTCCTCGGGACGGATGTAGCCCTCGGCGGTGGGCTTGATATAGGTCACTTCAAAGCCCATGCGCTCCAGTGCAGCCATGCTGTGCATGATGGCATGATGCTCAAAAGCGCTGGTGATGAGGTGCTTTTTGTTCTGGCGTGCCTTGGTGAAGGCGGTGCCCTTTACGGCCCAGTTGTCGGCCTCGGAGCCGCAGCTGGTAAAGAAGAGCTCAGCCGGACTTGCATTGATGGCCTTTGCCACCTGCGCACGACCGGTGTCCACGAATTCCTTAGCCTCATAGCCCACACTGTAATGGCTGCTGGGGTTGCCGCAGGCACCGCTCAGGGCTTTGACCATCATTTCCAGTGCCTCGGGAGCACAGGGAGTGGTGGCAGCATTATCCAGATAAACCACTTTTTCCATGTTTTCCATAGGAATGATCCTTTCTTATTGAACGCGTCTGCAGGAGCCTTGCATGCCCTGTGCAGATGCGGAATCCTTTCAACGGATAAGTTATACCATATCATTCCCTAGTATGTCAATATGAATACTGGATTTTCGTGATTCAGTCACCTTTTTTGCCCTTTCCGGTCAGTTTTCCCAGTACCACCTTCCACTTGGGGTAGCCCCAGCGCTTATCCTCGGCAAAATCGTCCGCCAGCTTCCACGGAAAATTGCCGCCGTCGAAGTAAAGATTGCCCGTCTCGTCCACGCGGTCCAGCTTTTTGGGCAGATACGCCTCATCGTAGTAGCTCTTGCGGCGGTCGGGCAGCACCCAGTGCAGGGTGCCGTCCTCGTCCATGCCGGATGCCCATACGCCGAACACGAAGGTTGCGGCTTCGCCGTAGCAGTGCTGCTCAAAGCGGATGGCACCATCGTAATAGAACTTGATGACCTCCAGCGTGCCGGATTCCTTTTTGCCGTCGCGGCCCAAGGTGGGGCGGTAGTCCTGCTGGTAGCGGCAGCCGCAGTGACTGCCGGCAAAATCTTTTGCGTGGAACGACATGGAGTTATCCTTCTTTCTTTTTAAAAATGCCCTTCAAAGTCGCCCTCGATCTCATAGGGCCAGCTCAGGATGCCGCCCAGATCGTACAGGCGGGTGTAGCCAAGGCTTTCCAGCTTGCGCACGGCATCGGCACTGCGGCGGCCGGTGCGGCAGTAGACCAGCCATACAGCGTTCTTATCCGGCAGCACCTCAGCCGCACGGCTCAGCACCTGACCCAGCGGCAGCAGCTTTGCGCCGGGGATGTGGCCCACGGCAAACTCGTCCGGCTCCCGAACATCTACAGCAGCCGCCTCGTGTGCATCCAGCAGACGGATGGCATCGGCAGCCGTGATCTTCTCACTCATACTCTCACTCCTTATAATATTCTCTTATCCATCCTATGATAACAGACCTTTTTTGTTTGCACAAGAGGATACCTTTGCAAAATCCGAGCAACGTGCTATACTATAGGAAGCAATAAGGAGAGGATCGCCATGAAATTTTCGACCAAAAGCCGTTATGCCCTGCGCCTGATGGCCGAGCTGGCACGTTATGCGCCGGGCACCACCGTGAGCCTTAAGGAGATCAGTGAGCGGCAGAACCTGAGCCTGAAATATTTGGAGCAGATCGTGACCCCGCTGGCCCGTGTGGGCCTTGTAAAAAGCGAGCGCGGCAGTCAGGGCGGCTACCGCCTGACCAAAGCCCCTGCCGACTACACCGCCGGCGAGATCCTGCGCGCCATTGAGGGCAGCGTGGCACCCATTCCCTGCCTTGGCAGCGAGACCAACGAGTGCCCCATGTGGGAGCAGTGCTTCACCCTGCCCTTCTGGACCGGCCTTGATGAGGTGATCAACCAGTATATCGACAGCGTAACGCTGGAACAGCTTTCCAGCCAGCTGCCTGCATCCGATAAAAAAGAAGGCTGTTGCAGCTGCGGCACGAAAAATGCCTGAATCTTGAAAGAAATGCTTGACATTCGCCTTTGCATCGGCTATAATAACAAAGCATTCAGCGAATGCCTATAGGGGTATAGCTCAGCTGGTAGAGCAGCGGTCTCCAAAACCGCGTGCCGTGAGTTCGAAACTTACTACCCCTGCCATAAACGCACAGGTTCTTCGGAGCCTGTGCGTTTTGTTTTTGTACTCAAAGCAATCCGCACTCCGTCAGCCTGCTTTTGCAGTCATACAACAAAAAAACACCCCGAAGTCCTAAGGCTTCGAGGTGTCTGCTGTGGAGCTGCTATCCAGATTCGAACTGGAGACCTCATCCTTACCAAGGATGCGCTCTACCAACTGAGCTATAGCAGCAAATGGCGACCCGGATCGGGCTCGAACCGACGACCCCCAGCGTGACAGGCTGGTGCTCTAACCAACTGAGCTACCGGGCCATGATCGCTCAAGTTTCGCGCGGCGCTTACCGCCGGAACGTGCTTTATTATATCGAAAAAGCGTCCGCTTGTCAAGCATGAATTTACGAAAAACGCAAAAAAGCCTGAAAGAGCCGTTCAAAGCCCGCTCTGCCCTGTTCCGGACCCACACAGCAGAAACGATCTACAAAAGAAAAACGCCCCGAAATCTTTCGACTTCAGGGCATCTGAGCTGGAGCTGCTATCCAGATTCGAACTGGAGACCTCATCCTTACCAAGGATGCGCTCTACCAACTGAGCTATAGCAGCGCAATCACAGCTCAGTTATAATACCACAGTTTCCACCGTTTGGCAAGAGGTTTTTGCAAAAAAATCTGGATTTTTGCAAAAAAGTCGTTTTTTACGAAAGAACTCCCCCAGTCTGCTTACGCAGACAGCCCCCTCGGAGATGGGGCCTTTGGCAGTACGGACAACTTTCCGGTTTTGCCAAGGGCTCCCTCTCTGAGGGAGCTGGCATCGCGCAGCGATGACTGAAGGAGTCTTACTTTATCACTCGATCAGACCGTTCAGCAGGGACAGGCACTTGCGGCTGTGCAGCTTGCGGATCGCCTTTGCCTCGATCTGGCGCACACGCTCACGGGTAACGCCAAAGTCACGGCCAACCTCTTCCAGCGTACGGGGACGGCCATCGTCCAGACCAAAGCGCAGGCGGATGACCTTCTCTTCACGAGGGGTCAGGCTCTTGAGAGCCAGATTGATCTGCTGTGCCACCATGGCGCGGTCTGCGGCCTTGCCGGGGGCTTCGGCGTTTTCGTCTGCGACGAAATCGCCCAGAGAGGAATCCTCTTCCTCACCCACGGGGCTTTCCAGACTTGCCGGCTCCTGTGCCATGCGCTGGATCTCGCGCACACGCTCCACGCTCATATCCATGGCCTTTGCCAGCTCTTCCGGGGTCGGCTCGTGGCCGTTCTGGTACACCAGCTGGTTGGTGGCCTGACGCATCCGGTTGATGGTCTCCACCATGTGCACCGGAATGCGGATGGTACGGGCCTGATCCGCAATGGCACGGGTGATGGCCTGACGGATCCACCAGGTTGCATAGGTGGAGAAGCGGAAGCCGCGGTCACAGTCGAACTTCTCGGCAGCCTTGATCAGGCCGATGTTGCCCTCCTGGATCAGATCCAGGAATGCCAGATTGTGGCCCACATGCTTTTTGGCAATGGACACCACCAGACGCAGGTTCGCTTCGCTCAGGCTGCGGCGGGCGTTCAGGCCATCGCGGCGGGTCTTGAGCAGCTCAGCGCGCTTTTCGTCGCTCAGGGGGCCGTTCTCCACAGCCTCCATAGCTTCCTCTTCGGCAGCCTTTTCCTCGGCATCCTCGCTGGGCTTCTCGTTGCCCTCCTCGTCCAGATCTTCGGTATAGCTGCGGCTGTTCTCATCCTCTTCAAACGAGAAACGGGCGCTGTTCTTTTTGATGTACTCCGGCCCGCCGTACTTCTGGCGGTCGGCCTGCAGGATGTGCGCCGCCTCGGCACCGGCATGGATGCGGCGGCTCAGCTCCACCTCCTGCTCCGCGCTCAGAAGCGGGATCTGACCGATCTGCTTGAGGTAGTTCTTAACGGGGTCGTCCAGCAGTTCGTCCATGGCAGCCTTCAGGTCTGCAGGGTTCTCCTCGCTCTGCTCTTCCTCGTCCTCGCTGATGCCCATATCATCGTTGTTGTTCTCGGCATTCTCGACCTCGGCCATGATGCTGTCCACATCCAGCGTAGGCTCTGCATCCTCTTCCAGAACCTTGATGCCGCGTTCTTCCAGAAGGGTGTAGAGCGTTTCCTCATCCATTCTGCACTGTGCAGCCAGCGCCTTGGCCTCCTTGGCCGAAATGGTGCCTTCGCCTTTCGTCAACAGTTCCTTTAAAGTCATGCCCATTTTGCTCTCTCCTTCTTGCTCCGGGGATGCTCCCGCCGGGGGAAATCCTGTAATAAAGTGTTCCTGCGCATCAGATCACAAGTCCTCCGTTCACGCCGAACACCTGACCGGTGATGTAGCCCGCACCCTCGCCGGCAAGGAACACCAGCAGCTGCGCCACTTCGTCTGCGCTGCCAAGACGGCCCACAGGGGTCTCTTCGGCCAGCGCGGCCTTATCCTCGGCGGTGAATGCTGCCATCATATCGGTATCAATGACCCCGGGCGCAACACAGTTCACTGTGATGCCGCTTGGGCCTTCTTCTTTGGCCAAAGCCTTGGTCAGGCCGATCAGGCCTGCCTTTGCTGCAGAGTAATGCACCTCGCAGCTGCCGCCGGTCTGGCCCCACATGCTGCTCACGGTCAGGATGCGTCCGGCCTTGCGGCGGATCATACCCGGCAGCGCCAGCTGACACAGGTGGAACGCACCGGTCAGGTTCACGTCCAGCATATGCTGCCACTCTTCCGGGGTGATGTCGGTGAACAGCTTCTGCTGGGCGATGCCCGCATTGCTCACCAGCACATCCACACGGCCCAGTGCCTGTTCTGCGGTGCGGAACGCAAGCTCGCAGCTGGCGCGGGACGCCACATCGCACTGCACGGCGGTGATGCCGGGCAGCTGTTTTTCCAGCTCTGCAGCGGCTTTGGCATTGCTGTGGTACAGCACCGCTACGCGGTAGCCCGCCGCATAGAACGCCCGGGCCGCAGCGGCACCAATGCCGCGGTCGCCGCCGGAGATCAGCACACAGCGGCCATTGGCTGCTGCCTGCACGGTAGGTGCCGGTGTTTTCTCCGGCTCTTCCTGCACAGGCTCCGGCATTTCCGGCTGCGGCGCAGGCTGGGGCTTTTCCAGCACCATCACCCGGGTGGGTTCGTCCACCACGGGTGATGCCGCCTTTGGCTTTGGCGGTACGGGCGGCTCCTGTGCAGCCTGTTCCGGCTGCGGCTCCTCACCCGACAGATTGAACGTCAGTTCAAATTCATCTTCGTACAAGAGTATAGTCCTCCTGTCGTGATCTCTGCACTGCAAAGGTATGCCGTGCAGGAGATGTCTGTGCGGCCCATCGCCGTCCGTTCAGCGTCCATTTCTTATCCGGTCAAAGTCCGGTGCTCGGCGCGGCAGACAGCTGCATAAGATGGGTTTCGACAAAACACCATTAAATAATATAGCACAATTTGCCGAAAAAAGAAAGTGGAAGCCGCCTACTTTTTCACGCAGCTTCCACTTTTTTACGGTTTCTTCATATTCCATGCCGGTCATACAGGCGGTTTCCACTTCGGCCGGGCCGCAAGCCGTGCCCGCAGATCCTTGAAAAACGCCTGCAGCAGCTCCTGTGCTTCCTCTGCGCGCAGCCCCTGCTCCACCACCGGGTGGTGGTTGAAGGGCATTGCAAACAGGTCAGTCACACTGCCGCAGCAGCCCGCCTTGGTGTCTGCCGCGCCGTATACCACCCGCCGGATGCGGCTGTTGATGATGGCTCCGGCGCACATGGGGCACGGCTCCAGCGTGACGAACAGCTCGCACTCCCACAGCCGCCAGCCGCCCAGCTTTTTGCAGGCGGCATCAATAGCCAGCAGCTCTGCATGATGCAGTGCGTTTTTTTCGGTCTCGCGGGTGTTGTGGGCGGCAGCTACCACCTCGCCGTTGCGGGCCACCACGGCCCCCACCGGCACCTCGCCCAGTGCAGCCGCCTTGCGGGCTTCTTCCAGCGCAAGGCCCATCAGTTCAGAATCGGTCATAGGTTCCCCTTTATCCTGCTGCAAAAACCAGCAGATTATTCAATGTATGCAAAAGCATCCCCGGCCATACCCTGCCGGTGCGTTCACGAAGTGCGCCCAGCACAAGGCCGCAGCCAAGCGCCCACGCCATGCCCGCCGGGGTGCCGTGCTGCACCGCAAACAGTACCGCCTGCAGCGCCGCGGCCTGCCATCTGCCCAAGGGCTGCGCCAGCTGCTGGATGGCCCCGCGGAACACCAGTTCCTCCACGACAGGTGCAGCGATGCAGTGGTGCACAAAACTCAGCGCCCGCACATCCCACGCCGGGGCAGGCAGAAATGCCAGCACTTTGCCTGCCAGCAGGTAGGCCAGTGCGCAGCCGAACGCAGCCAGCAGCGCCCTTGTTTTTGCCTTTTGCTCCATGGCCTGCCCTCCCTGCCGTGCAGTTCTCAGCGTCCATCTTATCATAAGCAGCGGCTTTTACGCAAGTATTTTGCGCTGGGACGAAGCAATTTTCGCTCAGGTAATTGACTTTTCCCTGTGGATTCTGGTATAATGTTTCCCGACGTTTTATTGCAAAGCGTCGGGAAACATGACTTGAATTTGTTTTTACCGGAAATCCGGAGGTATTTTATGATCCGTATTCTCACCGATTCTGCGTCCGACATCCTGCCCGCCGAAGCCGAGCAGCTGGGCGTGACCGTGATCCCTCTGAACGTGACGCTGGAGGATGGCAGCATCCTGCGGGATGGCATCGACATGACCCCAACCGAATACTACGCCCATCTGGCCAGCTGCCGCAAGCTGCCCACCACCAGCCAGCCCAGCCCGGAGCTGTTCGAGAAGTTCTATCTGGAAGCCGTTGCCGCCGGGGACGAAGTGCTGGGCATCTTCCTGTCACACGAGCTGTCCGGCACATGGCAGTGCGCAAAGCTGGCCGCAGACCTCGCCAATGTAGATAACGTGCTGTTTGTGGACAGTGCCACCGTGTGTCTGGGTGAATCGCTGCTGGTGCGTCTGGCCGTGCAGCTGCGTGACGCAGGCAAGACGCTGGTGCAGATCGCCACCGATCTGGAGCACGCCAAGGAGCACCTGCATCTGGTTGCCGCCATCGACGATCTGAAGTATCTGCGCAAGGGTGGCCGTCTGCCTGCCGCTGTGGCCGTCGCGGGCGGGATGCTGGGCATCAAGCCCCTCATCACCATCAAGGACGGTAAGGTAGCCATGGCCGGTAAGGCCCGCGGCCTGCCCGGTGCCTATGTGGCCCTGTTCAAGAAGATCGAAGAGCTGGGCGGCATCAGCCCGGACTTTGCCGCTGTTGCCGGTTATTCTTCCAGCCTGCGGGAAGTGCAGCCCATCGAGAACTACTTCCGTGAAAATCTGCACATGGGCGAACCGCTGGTGCGCCAGATCGGCTGCGTTATCGGCACCCACGCAGGCCCCGGTGCATTTGGTCTGGCATTCTTTGACAAAGGGCTGGTGCTGGAATAAGCGACCACCGAAAAAAGATCATCCGAGCAAAGTCGGGCAGCCTGCGGGCTGCCCGGCTTATTTTTTGCAGCGGGAAACGGGCGCAAACTCCCTCAGTCAAAACCTGACGGTTTTGCCAGCTCCCTCGGAGAGGGAGCCTCTGGCGCGCCCGGCGCTCACAGCACTGCGTCCGAGATGAGCTTGCCCAGCAGCAGCACCAGCACCACCAGCATCATGGGACGGATGAAGCGCGCCCCCTTTTTCAGGGCGAAATGGGACCCCAGCAGGTTGCCCAGAATGTTGCTGACGGCGCAGGGGATGCCGATGTGGAACACCACCAGACCGTTCATCAGATAGGTGAACAGGCTGGCGTAGTTGCTGGCAAGATTCAGCACCTTGCCGTTGCCGTTGGCGGTGCGCAGGTCAAAGCCCATCAGGGTGGTAAAGGCAATGATGGCAAAGGTGCCGGTGCCCGGGCCCACGATGCCGTCGTACAGGCCGATGCCCAAGCCGATGCCCAGCGCCAGCAGGATCTTTTTCAGGTTCAGGGTTCCGTCGTCCCGGTTCTGGTCCGGCAGGTCGCGCTGCCACAAAATGACCACCGCCGCCACTGGCAGGATGAGGAACATCATGGTGCGCAGCAGTTCATCGCTGAGCAGCAGCACGATATGTGCCCCCAGGGCACTGCCCGCAAAGCTGCCAATGGCTGCAAGGATGCCCACCTTCAGGTTCATTGCACCGTTTTTGAAAAAGTTGGCTGTGGCAAAAGTGGTGCCGCAGGCGGCGCTGAATTTGTTGGTAGCATAGGTGTAGTGGGGCGGAAGCCCGGCAAACAGATAGGCCGGCAGGCTGATAAGACCGCCGCCTCCGGCTGCCGAATCCACAAAGCCTGCAAAGCCCGTCATCAGAACGAGAAACGCCATCATCCATGGCGAGAGCGTGATCCCCATTGTTATAATTCCTTTTATTTTTCCAATTTTGTTCTTTGGGAGAACGTGCGTCTCAGGACAGGGACAGTCGTCCCTCACAGGCCAGCACCTGATCCAGGATCATCCGCGAGACGCGGGCACCGTACACCATGGCGGGGTGTTCATTGTACTCGATGATATCGTGAAAATCCTTGTTCATCAGCACGATGACATACTCGCCGTAGGGGGTGTGGACGATGCCGCCGTCGTTGCGGCAGGCGTTCATGCTGCCGCTCTTGCTGGCCACCCAGATCAGCTCCGGCGCTCCGGTCTCCTCGCAGTCCAGATAGTACTGGGGAAAATCGTGGGTCAGCATGGTGTTGTAGTGCTGCTGGCGCAGGATGGCAAGCATCTCCGCGCTGGCTTCCCGGCTGACCAGCTCCCCTTTTGCAATGCGGGCGAACAGCGCCGCGTAGTCGCGCGGCGTGGTGGTGCCAAGCCGGCGGTAGCGGTCAAAGTGGAGTGGATTGTGCAGCACAGTATGCGCAAAGCCCAGCTCCCGGATGCAGGCGTTGATGGTATCCAGTCCCAGATAGTCGATGATCATATTGGTGGCGATGTTGTCCGAGCAAATGATCATCATGGTAGCGGTGTCCTTCACCTTGAGCTTTGCGCCCACGCCCAGCGCGCGCAGCATACCGCTGCCGTCCACGAACTGGCTCTGCTCATAGGTGATCTCTTCGGCAAGGTCTGCTTTGCCGCGCTGCGCCTGCAAATACAATGCAGCGAGAATGAACGCCTTGATGGTGGATGCCGTCTCAAATTCTTCGTCCGCGCCAACCTCCACGGTATGGCCCTGCAGGTCGTCCACGAACACGCTCATTTTGCCCTGATAGCAGTACAGCTCCACAGCAATGCGTTTTTCCAGCGTCATGTTTTTATCCATATCGGCATATTCTCCGTTGTTATTACAGGTTTTCCTCAAAAAAGCGCATGGCATTGCGGTAGTAGATGCCTTCCACCTCGTCCTCGGTGAAGCCCTCTTTGCGCAGGGCATCCGCCAGCAGCGGCAGGAAGGCAGCATTTTCCAGCTGGTGGGGGCCATCGATGCCATCAAAATCGCTGCCAAGGGCGATCATCTGTGCACCGCCCACCTGCTTATAGTGGGCTGCATGCTTTGCGATCAGCTCCACCGTGCTGCGGCAGTTTTCCGGGTGGGTGGGGTCGGTGTCCAGAAAGGGCGCATAGTAGTTCAGGCCCGCAATGCCGCCGCGCTCCGAAAGGGCGCGGATCATCTCATCGGTCAGGTTGCGGGTGTGGGGTGCCAGTGCACGGCAGTTGGAGTGGCTGGCCGCAAAAGGCCGGGTGCCGTGCTCCACGATATCCCAGAAGCCCTTGTCCGAAAGGTGGCTCACATCCACGATCATGTGCATCCGTTCCATCTCGGCCAGAAATTCAAAGCCCTTCCCGGTCAGGCCCTTTTCGGTCTGGGGCACCAGCACGCCGCCGGGGTTCCGCTGCGGCGCTGCCAGCTCGTTTTCGTGGTTCCATGTCAGGGTCATCATGCGCACGCCCAGCTCATACATCCGGCGCAGCACCCCCACGCTGCCCTTGCAGCAGGCGCCTTCCTCGATGGTGAGCATCCCGCTGATCTTTCCCGCCGCAGCATTCCGGCGGATGTCCGCCGCCGTGTACACCGGAGCAATTTTTTCCGGGTATGCCGCCATGATGCGTTTGAACTGGTCGATCTCTTCCAGCGCTGTCACCAGCGGGTCCGCTCCGGGCGTCTTATCACCCAGATTGACGAATGCTGCAAAGCACTGCAGCAGATAGTCGCCTTTTTGTAATTTTTCAAGGTCGATATGCAGATCGTTCTGCGCGAAGCTCTTAGGCCGGCCCGCATGTTCGGCTTTGCGCAGCTCGCTGAGGGTATCGCAGTGCAGATCCCAGACTTTCATGATGTTTTCTCCTCTTTATTCCTCTTGCAGCAGCTGCAGCAATTCCTCTGGTTTCATGGACAGGATCGCTCCGTCTGCCGAGCCGGTGACCGTCTCGGCAAGGTCCTGCTTTGCCTGCTGCAGCTCCACGATCTTTTCTTCAATGGTGTCCTGCGCAATGAGCTTGTACACCTGCACCGGATTGCGCTGGCCGATGCGGTAGGCGCGGTCGGTGGCCTGATTCTGCGCAGCCACGTTCCACCACGGGTCGTAGTGGATGACGATATCTGCCGCCGTCAGGTTCAGGCCGGTGCCGCCCGCCCGCAGCGAGATGAGGAACACGTCCGCTTCGCCGCTGTTGAACCGGCGCACAAGCTCCGCACGCACCGGCTTTGGGGTGGAGCCCTGCAGGGTAAAGTGGCTCACGCCCGCTTCGTCCAGCCGTTTTGCCAGCAGTTCCAGCATGGAGGTGAACTGGCTGAACAGCAGGATGCGGTGTCCGCCCTCCACAGCAGCCGTCACCAGCTCCATGCAGGCATCCAGCTTGGCACTGCCGCCGTCCCAGTTGTCTGCCACAAGGCGCGGGTCGCAGCAGATCTCCCGCAGGCGCATGAGCACTGCGAACACCGCCATTTTATCCTCCGGCTTTGCAGCGCGCAGCTTTTCCCGCGCGTCCACCACAGCGGCAAGGTAGAGCTTGCGTTGCTGCTCGTCCAGCTCGATGCGGTGGAGATTCTCGGTCTTGGGGGGCAGCTCTTTGAGCACCTCGGACTTCATGCGCCGCAGGATGAACGGCCCGGTGAGCTGGTTCAAACGGCGCAGTGCGTCTTTGTCGTCCTCCTGCACGATAGGCTTTTCAAACCGGGCGCAGAAGGTCTTGTAGGGCGGCAGATACCCCGGCATCAGGAAGGAGAAGATGCTCCACAATTCGCCCAAGCGGTTCTCCACCGGGGTGCCGGTAAGGGCAAACCGCACTTTGCTGTTCACTCCGCACACCGCCTTGTACTTTTGGGTAGTGTGGTTCTTGATGGCCTGCGCTTCGTCCAGAATGCAGGCGTAGAATTGCTGCCCGCTGTAAAGCTCCTCGTCCCGGCGCATCAGGTCATAGCTGGTCACCACAAGGTCGGCTTCCGCCCACTGCTTTGCCAGCTCTGCCCGGTGAGCAGCGTCGCCGTCCACAGCCACGCAGGAAAGCTGCGGCGTGAACTTCTGGCATTCCTCCTGCCAGTTGAGCACCAGCGATGCCGGGCAGACGATGAGGCTGGGCAGGCGCTGGCCGCTTTCCTTCATGGCCAGCAGGTAGCTGAGCACCTGCACGGTCTTGCCAAGGCCCATATCGTCGGCCAGAATGCCGCCCATGCCGTAGCCGTCCAGCGTGCGCAGCCAACGGTAGCCATCCCGCTGGTACTTGCGCAGCACATTGTGCAGGCTTTCCGGCGGAGTATACTCGCTGTCCTTCACGGCGTGAAAGCTGCGGCTGATGCGGCGGAACGCATCGTCGCGGTTGAAACGCAGGCCGTTCTGGCCCGAGAGCGCCCAGTCGAGACTGGGTGCACGGTAGAGCGGCAGCTCGGCGTGGCCGCTCTTGAGCTTGGCCCCGGAAAGTTCCAGTGTATCGTTCAGTTCGTCCAGCCCTTCCAGACTGTCATCCAGCCGCAGCAGACGGCCGTCCCGCAGGCGGTGGTAGCGCTTTTTCTGGTGCAGGGAGCGCAGCAGGTCTTTCAGCTCTGCCACCGGGAACTCGCCGGTATCCACTTCCAGATCCAGCACACTGCCGTGCACCGAAACGCCCACCGTGATGCGGGGCGGCGCGGCCTGCAGGCTGCGGAAGGCATCCGTCAGGTATACTTCACCCTCGGCCAGCAGGGCCGGCACGCCCTCCTCCAACATGCGGTAGATCTCGTCCTCGTCAGCGGTGCCGTACACTTCCTCTCTGCCGCCCACACCGGGCTGCAGATAAGAGGCCAGCAGCCGCTTTGCCCGGCTCTCGGCGCGCACATCCCGCAAAAGCCCTGCCGGAGACGGCACGAACGGCGTGACCTTATCCTCCCCGTACAAAAACTCCGCGTGTGCTTCGATGCGGAAGCTGTCCGGTGCGTCCAGATAGAACTGCACCACCGGTTCCAGCGGGATCTGGTTCAGCAGCAGACGTTCCGGGTCCACGATGTTCAGCTTGCTGCCCAGCTCCGGCAGCACATAGCTGCAAAAGGCCGTGGCATCTGCGCTGGTAAAGAACAGGCTTTTGCCGCCCAGCGCCTGCAATGCGGGCAGGATGCGGGTGCACCCGGGCCGCTGCAGCCGCCAGAGCGTATCCTCGCTGAACAGGTAATCATAGTCAAGGCCCTGCACAGCGGAAAGTGCGGGTTCGCCTTCCACCTGCACACCGCCGCGGCGGCGCTCCACGGTCATGGTAATGACGGGCAGACCTTCCCGCAGCTCGTACCCGCCCAAAAAACCGGTATGCTCGTACAGCTGCACAAGGTCATCAAAGATCTCGCCGGTCAGGATCATGCCGCCCGCCGGGCCTTGTTCGGCCCCACCGTACACCCGCACGGCGGCTTTGTCCATGCTCTGCCTTGCGTTCACCTGACGGCGCAGCAGCTGCAAAAGCGCACGGGACTCTTCATCAAAGGCATCCCACCGGTGCACAAAAGCCAGTGCCTTGCCGTAGCTGACGCTTTTGCCCATCTCGACGGCTTCCATCAGGTTCGGGATGCTTTTTACCACATACTGCCGCCCGCCGTCCGAGATGCGCAGCCGCAGCCATGGCTGTGCGCCGGGCACGAGGGTCAGCTCCGGTTCCAGATGGGCAAAGCCGGTGCGCTGGGCGGTCTCGTCCACACCAAGGTTTTCAAGGGCTGCTTCCTTGTAGGTATCCAGCAGCCTGCGGGCCTCGTGATCCGACACCGGCGTTTCGCCGTGCCACTTTTTGCCAAACAGCATTTCCAGCCCGGAGGCATAGCTGTCCCGCCGGGCCGGTTCCGGGGCAAGGCCCGCCGCGCCGCGCACAACACCGGGAATCGCATCCGGCTTTGCCGCCGGTGCAGGGGCATTCTTTTCGGCATCGTCCAGCAGCAATGCGCCGATATGCTTGCAGTAGGTGCCCTCGCCGTTCTGGTTATACGGGCAGCTGCAGGACGCACTGACAAAGCTGCCGTTCTCCCGCAGCCATGCCTGCGTATAGTAATAGCTGCCGCCGCTGCCCTGTACCATGGCCGAAATATGCCGCACGCCATCGGCGTTCACGGTGCAGGTGCTCTGCTGGATGCGCTTGCGGTATTTCTTAGCCCGCTCAAAAATGTTATCGCCCAAAAGCGTGCGGATCTCGTCTGCATCCATGGCTGTTTCCTCCCGGTTTGGCTGTAAAACCTTCTTATCTTATAAGAATACCGCACCCGCACCCCGGATGCAAGAGGGATCTGCCGCCCAATTTCCATACAAAAAAATCCCGCTCCTTTTCAGGAACGGGATCATTTTACGATCTTGGAATGCTGCGGGGATCACTTGACCGTCTTGCCAAGCTCAGCATCCGTCTCAATGGCGCGCTCACGGATCTTTTCCAGCGTCTGCTCACTGAGGATATGCTCTGCCTTGCAGGCATCTTCGGCGGCGGTCTTTTCGTCCACGCCCAGCTGCATAAAGAAGTGGGTCAGCAGACGGTGACGGCTATAGATGCGCTCTGCGATCTCGCGGCCCGGTGCCAGCAGGGTCAGGTTGCCCTCGCCGTCCACCGCGATATAGCCGTTCTCGCGCAGCTTCTTCATGGCAATGCTGACGCTGGCCTTGGTGAAGCCCAGCTCATTGACAACGTCAATGGAGCGCACTTTACCCATACGCTGACTCAGCATCAGGATCGTTTCAAGATAATCTTCTGCGGATTGGTGGATCTGCATGGTATGTTTGCCTCCTGTCTGTGCCGGGATGCAAAGCACCACGGTTTCATATAGTACAAGATATCACACTTTTTGCCGATGTGCAAGCAATTCGCGGAAGTTTGTTAAAACAAACTAAATTTATCCTGCACAAATCTGCTGTTTTGCCGGTTTTTAGTCGGCCGCGTTTTGTGCAAAGGCGATAAATTATTTTGCTTCCAGATATGCCGCCGGGCCGGACTGGTACAGGTCGCCGCCGTGGGCATCCAGGATCACCGTCAGCGGCATATCCTTCACAATCAGGCGGCGCACGGCTTCACAGCCAAGGTCCGGCCACGCGATCACTTCCAGCGTCTGCACGCTTTTTGCCATCAGCGCACCGGCCCCGCCAAGCGCTGCCAGATACACAGCCCCGTTGCGCACCACAGCCGCCTTTACGGCATCGTCCCGCTTGCCCTTGCCGATCATGATCTTGTTGCCAAGGTCCAGCAGACGGGGGCTCATGGCGTCCATACGGCCGCTGGTGGTGGGTCCCGCCGAGCCGATCACCTGGCCCGGGCGTTCCGGCGTGGGGCCAACGTAGTAGATGGCGCTGCCGGTCAGATCAAAGGGCAGCGGTTCGCCTTTTTCCAGTGCTTCGGTCATCCGCCTGTGGGCCTGATCGCGGGCGGTGTACACCACACCGGAAAGCAGCACGGTGTCGCCCGCCTTGAGCGGGGCAAGATCCTCGGCCGTGCAGGGAGTCGTCAGTCTGTATTCCATCTTTGCCCCTCCTTACAGTTCTGCGCTTGCACGGCGGGTCACATGGCAGGAAATATTCACCGCCGCAGGCAGGCCCGCCACATGGGTAGGCATCTGCTCAATGGCAAGGCCCAGACAGGTGGTCCTGCCGCCAAAGCCCTGCGGGCCGATGCCCAGCTCGTTGATGGCGGCAAGCAGCTCCTGCTCCAGCTGTGCGTAATAGGGGTCCGGGTTTGGCACATCCAGCGGACGCAGCAGGGCCTTCTTTGCCAGATACGCCACCTTGTCAAAGCTGCCGCCCACGCCGATGCCCAGCACGATGGGCGGGCAGGGGTTGGAGCCTGCCAGCTTCACCGTGTCCAGCACGAACTTTTTGAAGCCCTCCACGCCGTCGGCAGGCTTGAGCATTTTGATCTGGCTCATGTTCTCGCTGCCAAAGCCCTTGGGTGCCACCGTAATGCGGCAGCCCTCGCCGTCCACCAGATGCACTGTGATGGCCGCCGGGGTGTTGTCGCCGGTATTGCCCCGGCGCAAAGGGTCTGCCACGATGCTCTTGCGCAGGTAGCCGTCGGTGTAACCCCGGCGCACGCCCTCATGGATGGCAGCTTCAAAGCTGCCGTCAATGTGCACATCGGTGCCAAGCTCCACAAACACGCAGGCCATGCCGGTATCCTGACAGATGGGCAGGTTTTCTTCTTTTGCGGCGGAAAGGTTCGACCACAAAAGGTCGAGAGTGCTCTTTGCCAGCGGCCACGGCTCTTCCTGCCGGGCCTTGTCCAGCGCCGCCTGCACGTCCTGCGGCAGGCGGGTGTTGGCTTCGATGCACAGCCGTGCAACGGTATCCGTGATCTCCTGTGCGGAAATGGTTCTCATAAACGCTTCCTCCGCTTACAGACGGGCAACGCCGGTCTCGCGGGCAGCCTTTGCCACGGCATTTGCCACAGCTTCGGCCACGCGGGGGTCGAACGCGCCGGGGATGATGTTCTCCTCGCTGCGGTCGGCATCGGTGATGAGGTCGGCGATAGCGTAGGCGGCGGCCAGCTTCATCTCATTGTTGATGTCCCGGGCGCGGACGCTCAGTGCGCCCTTGAACAAGCCGGGGAAGCACAGCACGTTGTTCACCTGATTGGGGAAGTCGCTGCGGCCGGTGGCCATCACCCGCACGCCGCCGGCCTTGGCCTCGTCCGGCATGATCTCCGGGGTGGGGTTGGCCATGGCAAAAACGATGGCATCCTTGTTCATGGTCTTGCACAGCTCAGTGGTCAGGATGCCGGGCTTGGAAACGCCGATGAACACGTCGGCACCTTCCAGTGCTTCCTTCAGGCCGCCCTTGACCTGACGGGGATTGGTCACCTCACCCAGCCAGTTCTTGTGGGCTTCGGCGCTGTTGCAGCCCTTGTACAGGGTGCCGAACTGGTCCACTGCAATGATGTCCTTTGCACCGGCGGTCATGAGCATCTTGATGATGGCAGTACCGGCAGCACCGGGGCCGTTCAGCACGATGTGCACATCTTCCATCTTCTTGCCCACCACACGCAGGGCGTTGATGAGGGCAGCAGTAACGACGATAGCAGTGCCGTGCTGGTCATCGTGGAACACGGGGATGTCCAGCTCACGCTCCAGTGTTTCTTCGATCTCAAAGCATTCGGGGCTCTTGATATCCTCCAGATTGATGCCGCCAAAGGTGGGCGCAATGGCCTTGCAGGCAGCAATGACGCTGGCAGCGTCGTGGGCATCGATGCAGATGGGGAAGGCATCCACGCCGCCGAACTCCTTGAACAGCACCGCCTTGCCCTCCATGACCGGCAGACCGGCTTCCGGGCCGATATCGCCCAAGCCCAGCACGGCGGTGCCATTGGAAACGACCGCCACCATGTTGCCCTTGAAGGTGTACTTATACACGTCGTCGGGGTTTTCCTTGATCTTGCGGCAGGGTTCGGCCACACCGGGAGTGTAGGCGGTGGACAGGTCATCGCGGGTGGCGACCTCCACCTTGCTTACGATGCCCACCTTGCCCTTGTGGGTCTCGTGCATTTCCAGAGCAGCTTTATTGTAATCCATTTGAATTTCCTCCAATATCTTACCGTCCTCGCCCTCTCCATTGCACAGCGATGACAAAAGGAGGAACTCCTCCAGTCTCGCATACGCTCGACAGCCCCCTCAGGGAGGGGCCTTATATTCCCGGGAAGGCTCACTTATTTTTATTGTAACAGAACCGCCCGCCCATTTCCACCGGTTTTGGTCACTTTTGCGCCTATAGACGGGCAAAAGTGATACAAACCCGCCGCAGGATTTGTGGAAATTTTGCAAAGAACTTTCCTTTTGCCGTCAGAACGTATATAATAAATGGGTATCTGTTCTGCCTGTACCGGTCTTTTGCTGTGCATCAGGCCGATTTTTATGGAGGTATTTCTTTTGAAAAACAACACCAAAAAACTCCTGTGCATCCTGCTGGCCATCGCCGCAGCGGTGTGCGTCATTTTTGCCTGTTTCATGCTGACAAAGCACAAGCAGACCGACAGCGCTTCTTCAGCTGCCGCATCCGTCTCGCAGTTTGGCTCTGTTGCCGACTTCGACTACGAGGCCTTTGATTACAGCGATGGTCTGGACGAAAACGGCTATTGGAGCGGCATCAAAGCGCTGGATTATGTGACCCTGCCGGAGGACTTCGGCTCCATCGCCCTGAAGGAGAACGACCTGACCCCCACCGAAGATGAACTGCAGCAGCAGGTGGACAACCTGCTGAACCAGTACACCTCTTCCCAGCCCGTTACCGGCCGTTCCGCCCAGAGCGGAGATGTTGCCAACATTGATTACACCGGCACCGTGGACGGCGTGGCCTTTACCGGCGGCACTGCCACCGGCTACGACCTGACCCTTGGCAGCGGTTCCTTCATCGATGGCTTTGAGGACCAGATCATCGGGCACAATGTGGGCGATACCTTTGATGTGACCGTCACCTTCCCGGACGGCTACGGCGATTCCACCGATGCCGAGGGCAACACGATCACCCTCAGCGGCAAGGAAGCCGTGTTCAGCGTGACCCTGAACTCCATTTCCGAAAGCGTGACCCCTGAGCTGACCGACGAGTGGGTGGACTCCAACTTTGGCATCAGCGATGATCTGCACACCGTCGACCAGTTGCGCAGCTACTTTAACGATGCGCTGTATGCCACCAACTACGAGAACGCCATCGTGGACTACCTGATGTCGAACTCCACCTTCAAGGAGCTGCCCAGCGAGATCACCAGCTATTACATCCGCATGTTCCTGAACTACTACAACCAGTACGCCACCGCCTACGGCATGGATCTGAATGCTTTTGCCCAGACGCAGGGCTACACCGATGCCGATGCCATGCTGGCCGCATCCGACGCTTACTTTGAGCATCTGGCAAAGCAGGACCTGATCCTTCAGGCCGTGGCCGAGACCAAGAGCCTTGCTCCCACGCAGGAAGAGCTGGACGATGCCGAGAGCACCTATGCTTCCACTTACGGCGAGAACCGTGCGCACCTGAACGCCCTGCAGTCCTGTGTGCTGGACTGGCTGGAAGAGAATTCCACCGTAGCGTAAAAACACAAGAACCATTTAGAATGCCCTCCGCTTTTCTCTGGGCATAAATAGCGGAAATACTATTTTTTATTAGAGCAATACCGGACAGACTGCGGTCTGTCCGGTATTGCATTTTTCACAGAAGGGGCCGCAAAGAAAAACAGCATCTGAAAGCTCCGGCCCTTCCTGTGAAAAAGCAGCTCCGAAAAGCCCGCAGGCTTTTCGGAGCTGCAAATTAAAGATAAATTATCCTCTGAATATGCCCAGAGCAAAGCGGAGGGCATTTCAAATCGTCAAGCTTTTTCTTTCTTCCCGCCGTTCAGCTTCCAGAGCAGCCATGCATAGAAGTAATTCATCAGCAGGATGGCGATGCACCACAGCACCGATGCCTGCACGCTCTGGTCATACACCTTCATAAAGGGATATGGCCCATCTACCACGCGCTGGATGTTCAGCCACAAAATGATGCCGCCATACAGCACCGTGGGCAGCAGCGCCCACTTGACCGTGCTGCGGGGCAGGCGCGGTGTGCGCTCCAGCAGCACAAAGGAGAAGATGGCCGCCAGCGGGTTGAGCAGATGATGGTACAGCATGGAGCTGGTGCACAGCATGATGTACCAGCCGTTTCCGTCCTCATACATGGGGCCCAGCACGAACACCACCGTGAGAAAGGTCATGGTCAGGCAGCAGGTGGCGATATACTTGAGGGTGTGCAGCCAGCGCGGCAGTTCCCTGCCGGTAAAGATGCACACCAGCTGGCTCACCGCTACCATGGCGCAGATGCAGGCCGAAAGGATGTTGGAATCCTCCGTGTAGAAAATGAACATCTGCTCTTTGCCCCAATCCCAGCTCATGGGCAGGGCAATGGGCTCTGCCCAGACGATGAACAGGTTCAGTGCGATGGAGAGCAGGCGGCGCGCCGTATCAGCAAATTTTTTCATGGAAAGCCTTTCCGTCTTGTAATATTTCCTCGAAAATTTGAAAAAGGGCAGGTCTCCCTGCCCTTTTTCAAAAAACGCTTTATTTTGCGGTGTTGATGAAGCTGCGGTTGTCCCACAGGTACTTGATGCCGGAAATGGCCGTCACGGCAGCCACCAGCCAGCACAGCACCACCGAGACTCCCACAACCATGACCGTGGCATCCCAGGACACATTCGCCGCAATCGCCATGCCAAAGAAGTAGAAGATGATGCTCAGCATCTGCAGCACGGTCTTCACCTTGCCCCACATGTTGGCGGCGATCACCTTGCCGTCCTTGGCGCCGGCGGCCACCATTCGCAGGCCGGACACGGCAAATTCGCGGGCCAGAATGATGCACAGCACCACCGGGCTGCACACGCCGTCCCGCATCATGTAGATGAAGGCCACAGTGGTGAGCAGTTTGTCGGCCAGCGGGTCGGCAAACTTGCCGAAATCGGTCACCATGTTCCACTTGCGGGCCAGATGGCCGTCCAGAAAATCGGTAAAGCTGGCGGCAGCAAAGACGATGCCTGCGATCAGGTAATACGTCGGCTGGAAGGAGCCATCCGCGATGCCGCTCAGACCGGTCAGGGACGCAAAGATCATGAACACGGGCACCAGCAGGATGCGGGTCAGGGTAAGTTTATTGGGCAGATTCATACAGATTCCTCCAATTTGTTATTTTGCAACAGTACCATACAGATCGTAAAGGTCGCTGTCGTCCACCAGAACATCGTAGAACTGGCCGGGATACAGCGGTTCCTCGCTGGAAACGCAAACATTGCCGTCCACCTCAGGGGCGTCGCCGGTGGTGCGGCACAGATATAGGCCGCTCTCCTCGTCGATGCCGTCACAAAGCACATGCACGGTCTGGCCCACCTTTTCGGCCTGCTTCTGGGCCATGATGCCGGTCTGGATCTGCATCACCAGTTCGGCGCGCTTGTCCTTGACTTCCTGCTCGATCTGGCCGTCCATCTTGGCAGCAACGGTGTTCTCCTCGGCCGAGTAGGCAAAGCAGCCCAGACGGTCAAACTTTACTTCCTTGACAAAATTGCACAGATCTTCGAACTGCTCCTCGGTCTCGCCGGGGAAGCCTGCGATCAGAGTGGTGCGCAGGGTGATGCCGGGGATCTCACGGCGCAGCTTGCCGATCACTTCCAGCAGCTCGGCGCGGTTGGAGCGGCGGTTCATATTCTTGAGGATGGTGTCATTGCAGTGCTGGATGGGCAGATCGAGGTAGGGCACCACCTTCTCATTGCGCTTCATGGCGGCAATGAACTCATCCGTGATGCGCTCCGGGTAAGCGTACATAATGCGGATCCACTCGAGGCCCGGCACCTTGTTCAGCTTATCCAGCAGCTCGCAGATGCTGCCGGGCTTGCCCCAGTCCTCGCCGTAAGCGGTGGGGTCCTGTGCGACCACGATCAGCTCTTTCACGCCCTCACCGGCCAGCCAGCGGGCTTCGGCCACGCAGTCGGCCATATCGCGGCTGTGCAGCGGGCCGCGGATGCCGGGGATGGCGCAGTAGTGGCAGCGGTTGTTGCAGCCTTCAGCGATCTTTAAGTACGCATAGTGGGCAGGCGTGCCGATGACACGCTTGCCGCCCAGCGGAAAGTCCTTTTTGGCACCGTAGCTTTCCAGATGGTCCTCACCATGGAACAGGCGGGCCACGATGGTGTCGATGGCCTTGTTGGAGGCACAGCCCACCACCGCGTCCACCTCAGGGATCTCTTCCTCGATCTGGCTGCGGTAGCGCTCGGCAAGACAGCCGGTGACGATGACCTTCAGCTCCGGGTTCTGCTGCTTGTAGGAGCAGGCTTCCAGAATGTTTTCAATGGCTTCGGTCTTGGCGCTCTCGATGAAGCCGCAGGTGTTCACAAGGATCACATCTGCTTCGGCCAGATCGGCCACGGTCTCGTGGCCGGCAGACAGCAGGATGTGCACCATCACATCCAGATCGACCTGATTCTTGGGGCAGCCAAGGGAAATACACGCAATTTTCATAGGGGATGATACTCTCTTTCTCTTTTGAGGGGTGCTTTTTATTCTTCTTCCGCTCTTTTTATCGCTTCTTTTATGACCGAATACGCAAAGCCGCGGCGCTGCAGGGCAGCCACCACAAGGTCGCGGCGGCCATCGGCCAGCTTTTTCATGTAGCGGCTGCGCACCAGAGCGGCGGCAGCTTCCAGCTCCGGGCTTTCGCCGTCTGCGTCCGGGGCATAGACGCTTTCCAGCGCCTGCTCGATCTGCGCGCCGGAAAGGCCCTTCTGCCGCAGGTTCTGGGCCGCCGCACGGCGGCTCTTGCGGGCGGCAAGCAGGCTGTGTGCCCGGGCTTCGGCATAGCGGTCATCGTTTACGTAATCCAGCTCCACCATCTCAGCCACAGCAGCCGCTGCAGCCTGCTCGGTAAAGCCATAGCACAGCCGTTCATACAGCTGTGCCGAGGACATCTCGCGCGAGGCCAGCGCATCCAGTGCGCGGGCGCGGGCCTTGGCCGGGTCGGCGCACTTTTCTTCTTCCTGCTTCGGGCGGCGGCGTTTATAAAAGGACATTTAGTCCTCCACCATGATATCCAGTTCGCTCTCGCTGCTGCGGGCAGGAGCCTTGACCACCGGCTCCTTGGCATCTGCAGCCTTGGCGGGTTCCTCGGCCTTGGCCGCAGCGCCCTTGCCTGCCGGGCGGCGGGATGCGTACAGCTTATCGGCATTGGCGCGGATCTGGCCCTCGATGTCGTTTGCGATCTCGGGATTGTCCTTCAGGAACTGCTTTGCGTTGTCACGGCCCTGACCCAGACGGATATCGCCATAGTTGAACCATGCGCCGCTCTTCTGCACGATGCCCAGCTTCACGCCCACATCAATGAGTTCGCTCATCTTGGAAATGCCCTCGCCGAACATGATATCGAACTCTGCCTCACGGAACGGAGGTGCCACCTTGTTCTTGACGATCTTGGCGCGGGTGTGGTTGCCGATGAACTGGCCGGAAGAGTCCTTCAGGCCCTCCACGCGGCGGATGTCGATGCGCACCGAGGCGTAATATTTCAGGGCGCGGCCGCCTGTGGTGACCTCCGGGTTGCCGTACATCACGCCCACTTTTTCACGCAGCTGGTTGATGAAGACGCAGACCGTGTTGGTCTTGCCGATGACCGAAGTCAGCTTGCGCATGGCCTGACTCATCAGGCGGGCCTGCAGGCCCACATGGCTGTCGCCCATTTCGCCCTCGATCTCAGCCCTCGGCACCATGGCGGCAACCGAGTCCACCACGATGGCATCGATGGCACCGGAGCGCACCAGTGCTTCGCAGATCTCCATGGCCTGCTCGCCGGTGTCCGGCTGGCTGACCAGCAGATTGTTGATGTCCACGCCCAGCGCTTCGGCATAGGTGGGGTCCAGTGCGTGCTCCACATCAATGAAGGCCACTTCGCCGCCCTGCTTCTGGGCTTCGGCCAGGATGTGCAGAGCCAGCGTGGTCTTACCACTGGATTCCGGGCCGTACACCTCAATGATGCGGCCGCGGGGCACACCGCCCACGCCCAGAGCCAGATCCAGACCCAGACTGCCGGTGGAAATGGCATCCACCTGCATGGAGGCGTTATCACCCAGCTTCATCACGGCACCCTTGCCGAACTGCTTTTCGATCTGGGCCAGCGCAGTGGCCAGCGCATCCTTTTTGGCCTCCGGCTCGGTCTTTTTGGTCGCCGGGGCAACGGTGTTGTTGTTCTGATTTTTTGCCATAGCGTGCTGCTCCTTTTCTTCCTGCTGCCCGCCGTGCGCGGGCTGTCCGTATACTTTCCAGTATAGTATACCACAAAATCAAAATATTACAACAAGAAGTTGTTTCTATTTTCACTTTTATTTTTCGGGTCTGTGGGCGATCATGCACCGGTCATTGCCGCCAAAATCCTTGCGGCACTCAATGTCTGCCCAGCCGTTTGCAGCCAGCAGTGCCGCCACAGCCTGCCGCTGCTGCCAGCCGATCTCCAGCACCAGCGCTCCGCCGGGCCGCAGTGCATTCTGGTAATGCTCTGCAAGGGCACGGTAAAACACAAGGCCGTCCTCCCCCGCTTCCAGCGCCATGGCCGGTTCCTGTGCCACCTCCGGCTGCAGGTGCCGCATTTCCTCGGCGGTGAGGTAGGGCGGGTTGGATACGATCAGATCAAGCTGCCCTTCCGGCAGGCCCTGCCAGTAGGTGAACAGGTCGCCCTCCACCGGCTGCACCGCATAGGCTGGCTTTGCCTTTGCGCGCAGAGCGTTCAGCGCCGGCCCCCAGTCAAAGGCCGGGGCATCTGCCTCCTCAAACGCGGTAGGCTCCAGCAAGTCCTCCGTCTGCCCGCCCTGCCCTTTCAGGGCGCAGCGGCAGTTCTTTTCCAGATAAACAAAGGCTTCCGGGCTTTTTTCCACGCAGGTCACCTGCGCCGCCGGGCAGAAGCGCTTGACGCCCAGCCCCAGACAGCCGGTCCCCGCGCAGAGATCCAGCACCCGGGGCGCTGCAATGCCCGTCAGGGTATTGGCAGCCGCTTCCGCTACCACCTCAGTGTCTGCCCGGGGGCAGAGCACACCGGGGCCAACGGCAAGGTCAAAATCCAGAAAGCTCCAGATCCCGCACAGGTATTGCAGCGGTTCCCGCTGCTCACGGCGCGTGCAGAGGGCTTCCAGCTTTTCCGCTTCCTCTGTGGTCAGCACCCGGTCGGAAAGGCGGGCATCCCGCCCGGCTGCCACGCGGAACAGCTCCCGTGCATCGTAATCGGCATCCGGACACCCTGCAGCGGAAAGCCGGGCTTCCACGGCCCGCACCGCTTCGCGCGGGGTCAAACCAGCAATTACCATCTGCCATCCTCCGGGTCCTCGGGCAGCACAGGGGTCACAGCGGCAATGGCCACCTCGATCATGCTGTCGTCCGGTTCAAACACGGTCAGGTGCTGCACCCAGATACCGGGCTGGCGGATGATGCGGGTGGCAATGTTATCGGAACGGCCGCACCACTTGAGCAGCTCATAGCTGATGCCCATGACCAGCGGCAGAAGCAGCAGCTTGAACAGCACCCGCAGGCCAATGCTGCCCCACGGCAGCACGCTGTAGAGGAACACGCTGACGATGACCACCAGAATGAGGAAGCTGGTGCCGCAGCGCGGATGGAACCGAGTGTACTTGCGCACATTCTCCACGGTCAGCTCATCACCGGCCTCATAGCAGGCAATGGTCTTGTGCTCGGCACCGTGGTACTCAAACACGCGGTGGATCTCCTTCATCTTGGAGATGGCCACCATATAGGTGAGGAAGATGCCAACTTTCAGCACCGCTTCCAGCACCACCTTGGCCCAACGGCCCAATGTTACAAAGTGGTTCACACCGCCCACGATGAGGGTGGGCAGCACGGTGAACAGCAAAATCGCCAGCAGGCCGCCCAGTACGGCGGCACAGGCCAGCAGTGCGTCCTCTGCCTTTTTGCCCAAGTGGTCGCCCACCCATTTTTCAAAGGCAGTCTCTTCCTCTTCGGGGTCGTAGTCGTCACCCATGCTCACCTGAGCCGAGTACATCATGTAGCGGTAGCCCACGATCAGGCTTTCGATCATGGAGATGGCACCGCGCACCAGCGGGATCTTTGTCCAGATGCCGTGGTTCTTCACAGGGTCGATCTTGGTCTCAATGGTGCCGTCCGGCTTGCGCACGGCGCAGCAGATGAGCTTCGGGCCGCGCATCATGATGCCTTCCATCAGCGCCTGCCCGCCGACGCTGGTCTTGAAACGTTCCTTTTTGGGTTGATTCATTGGGTTCTCCTATCGGATCATATTTTTTTCGACCATTTTACCACAGAATTGTGACAAAATCTTCACGCCTTATGGTACAGCGGCAAGCCCAGTGTGACCACTGTGCCGCGGCCCAACGTGCTCTTGATGTCCATGGTGCCGTCCAGTGCAGTCATGATGGAATCCACCAGCGCAAGGCCGATGCCGCTGCCCCGCACCGAATTGCTGCCCTTGTAGAACTTGGTCTTGACGTTCTCAAGGTCTTCCGGCGGGATGCCGCGGCCCTGATCGATGATCTCCGCAAAAGCCTTGTATTCGCCCGCCCACAGCTTGACCGTGATGCGCCCGCCGGGGGCCGAGTACTTGATGGCGTTGTCCATGATGTTGATGAACACCTGCCGCAGACGGTCCGGGTCGGCATAGACCGGGATCATCTCCTCCGGCTCGGTGTAGCTGAGCACAAGGCCCTCGCGCTGGATGCGTGCTTCACAGAACAGCACCGCATCGGTCAGCTCTGCCACAAGGTCCAGCGGACGGCAGTCCATACGGATGCGGCCGTTCTGCAGACGGCTGAAATCCAGCAGCTCTTCCACCATGTTGTACAGGCGGCCCGTCTCATTGTTGATGATCTCAAGGCCCTTGCGGTAGTTCTCGTCTGCCGGGTCGTCCAGTGTGCGCAGGGTCTCCACCCAGCCCCGGATGGAGGTGAGCGGCGTGCGCAGCTCGTGAGAGACGGAACTGATGAACTCGTTCTTCATCTTCTCGGTCTCTTCCAGCCCTTCGGCCATCTGGTTGATGGTGCCGCGCAGGCGGTCCACCTCGTCGTGCTCGTTGCCAGTGACCGGCAGGCGCACATCCAGCTCACCCCGGGCGATGCTGGCTGCGGTGCGCTCCACCTGCCCCAGCGGCACCACGATGCTGCGGATGAAGTACAGGCCGGACATCACGGTGAAAGCAAGGATCACCGCCGCGATCACAACACTTACCGCGATGGCGTTCTTGATCTGCGCTCCCACAAGGGTCAGGCTGGTGACAAGACGCATCGCCGCCACATCCTCGGCGGCATAGGGCACCAGATAACAGGCCGCCATCACCAGCTCGCCGGACTGGGTGCGGTAGACCGCCACACCAAGGCCGTCAGAAGCCTCCTGCGCCTGCTCAAAGTCGATACCGGTCACAATGCCGTCCGCATTTGTGCCGCTGGAGGACGCAATGACCCCGCCATAGCTGTCCAGCAGCATGAACTCGTATTTGTCCTTATCGGCAAACTGCTCCACCATGCGGCGCAGGGCCACGCTGCGGGTAGCCGCCGTGCTCTGCACCGTATCGCCGGTGTACATTTTCAGCTGGCCGGACACCGAAGAGAACCGCCGGTACATGGTCTGCTGCACGCTGTTATAATAGCTGCGTGTGTAGTTGTACAGGAACATGGTTTCGGCCAGCAGCACCAGCAGCACGGTGATGAGCAGGTTGCCCCGCAGCCACCGGCTGGTGATCCCGCTTCTCATTCTTCCCATCTGTAACCGTAACCCCACACAGTAAGGATATGGGTGGGATGGCTGGGTTCATCCTCCACCTTCATGCGCAGACGGCGGATGTTCACATCCACGATCTTCACGTCACCAAAATAGTTCTCGCCCCAGACACCCTTCAAGATCTTCTCGCGCACCAGCGCAATGCCGGGGTTGCGGAAGAACAGCTCCATGATCTGGAATTCCACCTGCGTCAGCTCAATAGGCTGGCCTGCCTTGAGCAGCACGCGGCGGTTCTCGTCCAGCACAAATTCGCCGCTGGTGAGCATCCCCAGCGGGTTTTCCTTTTCTTTTTCGTCCCCGCCTGCAGTACGGCCGACGCGGCGGCACAGCGCTTTCACACGGGCCAGCAGTTCGCTTACACTGAAAGGCTTGGTCATATAGTCATCGGCACCAATAGAAAGGCCGCGGATCTTGTCCTGCTCCTGTCCCTTGGCGCTGAGGATGATAATACCGATCTTCTGATCGGTGCGGCGGATGGTCTCGCACAGGGAGAAGCCGTTCATGCCCGGCAGCATCACATCCAGAATGGCCGCATCGCAGCCCGGCTTCTTCTCCAGCAGCGGCAGAGCCGCCTCGGCGCTTTCGGCCTCCACAGCCTCCATGCCCGCAAGGCGCAGGTTCAGCGCGATCATCTCGCGGATGTTGGCTTCATCTTCAACGACAAGCACTCGTACCATGAACTGTTCCTCCGTTCTTTAGTTGAGCAGATACAGCGCCTTGGACAGGCGGTAATTTTTATCACGGATCTCCACATCCGGGGCAAGCTTCGCCTGCATCTGGCGGGATGCCACGATGCCAAGGCGGGTCCAGCCCTTCAGGCTGGAGGTGGTGCGCACCAGACGCAGGGTCATTACCAGCTGGTCTTCGTCCACCGTGCGCAGCTCCACTGCACCATCATATTGTTCGCTGTCGGTCAGTTTGAGGTTGCCCTCCCACTCCATGGGCAGCTCGATATAGCAGTTGGTCTCTTCGTCCAGCAGCCCGAAGCTTTTTTCCGGGTGCGGGCTGGTATAGTCCATCCACACGATAAAATCCATGCGGCGGCTCTGGCTCATGTTCAGCAGGCCCGCTTCGTCCGGCTGGGTGGGGATCTCCACGATGCCGTCGCCGTCCAGATCCTGACTGACCAGACTGGGCACATTGCGCAGGGATGCGGTGTAAAGCTTTTCGGTGCTGATCTGATCGGCAGGCACCATCTGCTGCGTGTCCTCGTCAAAACGCAGCAGCACGCTGGCCAGATTGTTGCCGGAAATGCCGGTCCAGCCATCCAACACCAGATAATGCCTGCCGTCCGCACCCACACCCGCCGCCACCGAGGCGCAGCCGGCGAACCGATTGGCGGAAAGGCCCATAACAGCCACCTGCTGGAAGCTGCCCTCTTTATCCACGGTCAGCAGTTCGATCTGCACGCCGCCGTCCTCCAGCGTAGACATCAGGATCAGGTCCTGATTGCCGCCGCCGGTGATATCCTCCACCAGATACTGCTGGTACTGCTGCTCCAGGATCGTGGAAAGCACGCCGTCGGTGTAGGAATACACAGCCAGATAATGGTCGCCCTGTGCCGCTGTATAACCCACCACCAGTTGGGTGGCATCGCCGGGCTGCAGCTGGGCCAGCCCCACCGACTCTACCGTGTCTGCAAGGCCCTCTACGTTCTGGCGCACATGCCAGATGTCGGCATCATCCTTCTGCAGGATGGCAATGCACACGTTGGAGCTTTGGGCGGTGGTGTAAAGCACGGCGGCATCCTGCCTGCCGTCACCGTCCAGATCCTGCAGCAGGAAAGGCGAAAGCAGGTCGCCCTGCATGGGATATTTGAGCTGTGCGCTCTCCCCCAGCCAGTCGTTCAGGGCAGTCTGCACATCGCCGTAATCGCCGGAAAGCTTGGGCGCACGCAGAAGCTCTTCCACCTGCACCTGTTCACCGGGCATGCTGCAGCCTGCCAGAAGCAGGCACAGCAGCACGCAAGCCAACCACCGGCCAAAATGATTCGGATGTTTCAACCGCTGCGCCTCCTCTGTGTGGAAAACTTGTCCGGCCAAAGGCCGAAAACATGCTATTGTCAGTATACCACGGGCCGGGCGCAATGCCAACACCTGAAAATGAGAAAGAGGCCGCCGCACAGCCTTTTGTGCAGCAGCCCCTTTGGGGTTTCAGCGGTTATTCTTCGGTCTTGTCAAACAAGCCTTTTTCTTTTGCGGCGTTCCAGGTCAGGCAGGTGCGCAGCTTGCTGACGGGGAAGGCCGGGTGGAATTTATTGTTGTCCGCATCGTCCTTCATCAGATCCTGCTCCACTGCCCAGCGGGCGGCCTTTTGTGCGTCGGTATCGCCCTCGTCGATGTCGCTGTAGAGGGCGGTGCTTACAGGCTCAGGCTTCCCGGCGTGCTCCCACAGCAGCTCGGCCAGCTCGATGCGGTTGGAGGGCATGGGGATGCCGGGCATATTGATGACGCGGTAGATGCCGGTGCCGGCTTCATAGATAATAGCACCTGCGGCAGCACCCACGACCACAGCAGAGATCGCGCCCTGAATGTTGCCGGTATCGCTGGGTCCAACCGGGTCGGGGCCATCCGGGCCAATGGGGTCATCCGCGAAGGTTGCCGTCACCTCTACATTAGCATCCGGCATGGTAAAGGTCACCTTGGTGGGGTCGTCCGCGTCCGGCTTCAGGAAGGTCGGGTCTTGCTCAACACCATTCACCTTCACCGTCCAGCCGATGAAGTGCTGTCCATCCGGCACAGTGGCTGTCAGGTGCACGGTTTCACCCACCGGCACAGCGCTGCCGCTCGGTACGGACGCATCGCTGCCTTCAATGGTCGCCGTCACATGGTCGCCGACCCTCAGAGTGGGGTTCAGAGTGGGGTTGCTCGCAAAGTTTGCCGTCACTTCCACATTCTTACTCGGCATCGTAAAGGTCGCCTTGGTGGGGTCGTTCTCGTCCGGGGTCTTCAGGAAGGTGTCTGCTTTCTGTTCCTCATCGCCTACCTTCACCGTCCAGCCGGTGAAGTGCTGTCCCTCCGGCGCAATGGCTGTCAGGTGCACTTTGGTGTCTGCGGCCACAGGGACATTCAGCACTTTGTCCTCAAGCTCTGCGGTAACATTCTCACCGGTAATCACACTGTGCATCGAGCGCACATAGCCGCAGGTGTCGCAGTAAGGATCTGTTGCATCGGTGTAATCATGGGTAGTTTTCGCCACCTGTTCAGCCGTCAGGCCCGGGCAGTTTGCAGTAGTGCACTCCCTCCAGTGTTTGGTACCGTCATGTTGCCACTGGTAATTATGCCAATGCACATTCAGTACAACATTCAATTTTTGGTTTTGTCCGATATCATAATCGTAGCGGAACGTCTTGGAATTGGGATCAACCGTAAGGATATTTTCATTTTCATTGATTGTACCGCCACGTGTAGCAGTTGCTTTGCTTGCGTCAAAGTGTCCCGGCAAAGTGGTAAGGTCAAACTTTCCATCGCCTTCAACTGCAATATTATAGCTGCAGTCCTTCCCAACAAACGTCGCCAAAGCCGTATTGTTCGTTGCATCCAGCGACGTCAGATTTGTATTAGAAACAAACAACTTCTTCAGCTTCGTGTTCGCACTTACATTCAATGCACTCAGTGGATTTTTCCAGCATTTTAACACTTCCAATTCTGTCTGATTCCTCAGATCCAGATTGCTCAATTTACTCTCATAACACGAGAGCTCTTTAAGTTTTTTATTTTCACTGACATCCAATTCCGTCAGATTGTTGGTTCCGCAGCTTAATTTCACTAATTCCTTGTTTTGACTTACATTCAATGTATCCAGGTGGTTATCTTGACAATCAAAATCTTCCAGCTTCTCATTTTTGCTCACGTCGATCGACGGTAACGCATTGTGCCCACAGTAGAATGTTTCCAATAGCGGCAACCCGCTTACATCCAGCTCATTCAATTGGTTATGATGACAGTTAATATACGACAGGTTTTTGTTGTGGCTCAAATCTATCGTTGTCAGATTATTATAATAGCACTCGAGGAGCCAGATGTTCGTAAAAAACTCGATTCCCTTTAAGTTACTTATTTCTTTATTATCACAAGAAATCCACTTTGCGTTCGCGATCTCACTTGGGCTGAAATACTTGTCTTGATTTTTATCCCATTCTCTCGCCACATAGTCTCTAAAATTTTCGTCCGGAAAGTTTTTCTCGTTGATTGCAATATACCCCTCCGGCACAGCAGCATCCGCCTGCGCACTCGCGCCATTTTCCTGTTCTTCCGCCCCCGGCTCCGCCGCAAACGCGCCCACCGGCAGGGCTGACAGCATCATGCACACCGCAAGTGCTGCACTGAGAAGTCTCGTACTCTTTTTTCTCATGTTCTCTTCCCCTTTTCGTTTGTTATTTTGCAGGCACCCACCCCAAAAGGCACCGTCTGCTCTTTAAGTTTACCCCCCCCCCCATACAACATATCAAGAGGCATTTTGCTAGAAAATAGGTTCGAGTTTTTAGTGGACTTGTTGAAATGTTTGCGGTTTTGCCTGCTATTCCCGGGAACATTCAGAAGCAATGAAAATGCCACGCAAAAAAAAAGCCCTCTCCCATTGCTGGGAAAGGGCTTTTGAACACTGTATCAAACAGTCAGAGCAGATCAGACGAGCTCCAGAACTGCCATCTCAGCAGCGTCGCCGCGGCGAGCGCCGATCTTGATGATGCGGGTGTAGCCGCCGTTGCGGTCAGCGTACTTGGGGCTGATCTCATCAAACAGCTTCTTTGCAACATCTTCCTTGGTGATGTAGGCATAAACCTGACGCTTGGTGTGCAGGTCGCTTGCCTTGCCAAGGCTGATCATCTTCTCGGCCATGGAACGAACGTCCTTAGCGCGAGTGACAGTGGTCTCAATCTTGCCATTCTCTAACAGGTAGGTAACCATAGCGCGCATCATAGCGTTGCGGCTGTCGCTGGTTCTACCGAGCTTTCTGGTACCGGGCATCCCGTTTCACTCCTTAATTATTTTTAGTTATCGTCATCCGTGTTCAGCTTGAAGCCCAGAGAATCCAGCTTTGCCATGACCTCTTCCAGGCTCTTGCGACCGAGGTTGCGAACCTTCATCATCTCGTCCTCGCTCTTGCTGACCAGATCTTCCACCGTGTTGATGCCTGCGCGCTTCAGGCAGTTGAAGGAACGCACGCTCAGATCCAGCTCTTCAATGGTCATTTCCAGAGCCTTTTCCTTGTCGTCGTTGGTCTTCTCCACCATGATCTCAGCGCCGGCTGCCTCATCGGACAGGTTGACGAACAGGTTCAGGTGCTCGGTCAGCACACGGGCAGCCAGAGAAACGGCTTCCTGCGCATTGATCGTGCCATCGGTCCAAACCTCAATGGTCAGCTTGTCATAATCGATCGCCTGGCCAACACGGGTGCTCTCGACGTTGTAGTTCACCTTGAGCACAGGGGTGTAAATGCTGTCAACGGGAAGAGTATTGATATCGTTCTTCTCGATGATAGCCTGTTTGTTGCGCTCTGCGGGCACATAGCCGCGGCCCTTATCGAAGGTCAGCTCCATGACGAGCTTGCCGCCCTCGCCCAGGGTTGCGATGTGCCACTCAGGATTCAGAATTTCGATGTCGTCGCCCTGCTTGATGTTGTCAGCGGTGACCTCACAGGGGCCGACTGCCTCAACACGCACTGTCTTCGGACCATCGGTGTACAGCTTTGCAGCAATACCCTTCAGGTTCAGGACAATTTCGGTAACGTCTTCCTTGACGCCCTCAATGGTGGAGAACTCGTGAACCACGCCATCAATCTTGACGCTGGTCACGGCGACACCGGGCAGAGAGGAAAGAAGCACACGACGCAGGCTATTGCCCAGTGTGATGCCAAAGCCACGCTCCAGCGGTTCTGCCACGAATTTGCCGTAGCGGCCGTCCGGGGACAGGCTTGCCGTTTCGATTTTGGGACGTTCAATCTCCATCATATCTATGCCCTCCTTGTCAAACCGGCGCTGCCGCCGGCCCATTATTAAATTCTTTCAAAGAAAAGAATGCGAAAGTGAGCCGTCCACGGGGAAGGCCCAGCCTTCTTAATGGATTACTTGGAGTACAGCTCGACGATGAGGTGCTCTGCGACTTCGTAGTCGATATCGCTGCGCTCGGGCAGCTTTGCGACAACACCCTTCAGAGAACCGGTCTCACGGTTCAGCCATGCGGGCAGAGCAACAACGGGAGCCTCGGGGCCGGTCAGCTTTGCAAACTTTGCAGAGCTGCGGCTGGACTCGCGCACTTCGATCACGTCGCCAGCCTTCACCTGGTAAGAAGGAATGTTGACCTTCTTGCCGTTGACGGTGAAGTGAGCGTGGGACACCAGCTGACGAGCGTCGCGGCGGGTCTGAGCAAAGCCCAGACGGAACACGACGTTGTCCAGACGGCACTCCATGATCTGCAGCAGGTTCTCACCAGTCTTGCCGGGGCGGGCCTCAGCACGCAGGTAAGCATTGTGGAACTGCTTTTCCAGAACGCCGTAGATAAACTTGACCTTCTGCTTCTCCTTCAGCTGAGATGCGTACTCAGACTGCTTCTTGCGCATGTTGCCATTGGAGTTGCGGGTGGTATTCTTCTTTGCATAGCCCATGACCGCAGGAGAAATGCCCAGGGCCTTGCAACGCTTTGCGATAGGCTGCGTATTCTTTGCCATAATTCAATTTCCTCCTTCGATCAGACACGACGGCGCTTCGGGGGACGGCAGCCATTGTGGGGGATGGGAGTCACGTCCTTGATCAGGGTGACTTCCAGGCCGGTAGCCTGCAGCGCACGAATAGCGGACTCACGGCCAGCGCCGGGGCCCTTGACGTAGACCTCAACGGTCTTCATGCCATGCTCGATAGCAACCTTGGCTGCGGTCTCAGCAGCAGACTGGGCTGCGAACGGAGTGCTCTTACGGCTGCCGCGGAAGTTCAGGGAGCCGGAGGAGCACCAAGACACTGCATTACCCTGCAGGTCGGTGATGGTGACAACAGTATTGTTGAAGGTAGACTGGATATGAGCCTGACCAGCAGCAATGTTCTTGCGCTCTTTGCGCTTCATGCGGACATTAGCGCCCTTCTTGGCATTATTTGCACTTGCCATTTCTCAAATCCTCCTTACTTCTTCTTGTTAGCGACAGTGCGCTTGGGACCCTTGCAGGTACGTGCATTGGTCTTGGTACGCTGGCCGCGGCAGGGCAGATTCTTGCGATGGCGGGTGCCACGGAAGGACTGGATCTCAACCAGGCGCTTGATGTCCAGAGCAACGTTGCGGCGCAGGTCGCCTTCAACGATGATGTTAGCCTGATCGATGTAGTCACGGATCTTAGCCTCTTCTTCCAGAGTCAGGTCCTTGACGCGGGTATCGGGGTTGATGCCAGTTGCTTCCAGGATCTTGTTAGCAGTGGTCTGGCCGATACCATAAACGTAGGTGAGACCCACCTGAACGCGCTTCTCGCGGGGCAGGTCAACGCCGGCAATACGTGCCATAGTAGTTTCCTCCAAAAATCATCCCATGTCAGTGTCGGGGTCTGCGCCGGGACTCTACGCACTTGACCCCCAGGCGCCCGAATTAGCCCTGGCGCTGCTTATGCTTGGGGTTCTGGCAGATGACCATCACGCGGCCTTTGCGGCGGATGACCTTGCACTTTTCGCAGATGGGTTTCACGGAAGGCTTGACCTTCATGATGTTGAACCTCCTTTTGGTTGATACCCTGGTGCTTATTTGGAGCGCCAGGTGATGCGGCCCTTAGAAAGATCATAGGGCGACATTTCCACGGTAACCTTGTCCCCGGGCAGGATACGGATGAAATTGGTCCGCAGCTTGCCGGAGATGTGCGCTAAGAGGATGTGACCGCTGGGAGTGAGCTTCCCGGTGTTCTTATCCTCGCTCAACATTTCCACCTTAAAGATGGCGTTGGGCATGGCTTCACGCACAATGCCTTCGATCTCGATAACGTCTTCCTTAGACAAGCTATTTGCCTCCTCATTGGATCTGCTCAGTTTGTCGTTGAACCTGAACCGGTGCCTTTGCCTTGGAACCCTGAAAGCGCCGCGGTTTTCACGTGCCTGCGCCCGTTTGACCGCAGCTTGCCGCTTCAGCGTTCTCCAGTTCCAGTGCCGGTCCACAGACGGACAGGCGGCGATGATCGCCACATACTTCATCTTTCGCGGCACAAAATCCGCAAAACGGGCAGAAAATCCCTGTCCGCCGAGGAAGTATCTGGCTTCCACAGCCATTTATAGATTATACACCTTTTGTTGTCAATTTGCAAGAGCTTTTTTCCGTATTTCCGATAAAAAATTCTCGAAATTCAAAAGCTGTCCTTTCTCTCCCCGGTCTTGGTTTTTCTCCACCGCAAAGATGAAACTTTTTCACCAAAAGTTGTCATAATTGCACAAACAGCAGGTCTGTCCCTGCAAAAACGCCGCCTGCGGCGGAGCATTTCTGCTCTTCACAGGCGGCGCTTCTCATATTTCAGGGATTAGCTTACTTCAGGCTGAACTTTTCCGGGTCAAAATCCGGGTCATCCCAGAAGCGGGTCATGATCTCAGTGTGATCCTTCAGGATCGCATTGGAGTGCTCAAAGTGCGCAGCCAGACCACCGTCCTTGGTCTTGACGGTCCAGCCGTCCTTGGACTGGGTGATCTTGCAGTCGTACTGGCAGATCATGGGCTCAATGGCAATGGTCATGCCGGGCACAAGGCGCGGGCCGCGGCCCTGATGGCCGTAGTTGGGCACTTCCGGGTCCTCGTGCAGCTCACGGCCGGTGCCGTGGCCCACGAACTCGCGGACGACCGAGAAACCGGCATCCTCGCAGTAGCTCTGCACGGCATAGCCAATGTCGCCGATGCGGTTGCCGGCCACAGCCTGCTCGATGCCCTTATACAGAGCAGCCTTGGTCACATCCAGCAGGCGCTGTGCTTCCAGATCGACCTTGCCTACCGCATAGGTGCAGGCATTGTCGCCGTTGAAGCCATCGATCTTTGCGCCAGTGTCGATGCTGACGATATCACCGGGACGAATGACGATGTCATGCGAAGGGATACCATGGATGATGGTATCGTTCAGGCTGATGCAGGCCGTGCCCGGAAAGCCATACAGACCCTTGAAATTGGGTGTGCCGCCGTGCTTCACGATGAAGTCGTAGATCAGCTTATCCAATTCCCATGTGGTCATACCTGCTTCGATATGCTCACCGCCGTACTTCAGGGCAGCTGCGCTCAGGGCATTTGCCTTGCGCATGCCGTCCAGCTCTTTCGCATTTTTGATCTGAATCACAATTATGCCTCCAAAGCCTTCATGACTTCAGCCGTGGTCTCCTCGATGGAGGGGCAGAACTTGATCTCTGCCAGCTTGCCGCGGGTACGGTAGAACTCCACCAGCGGCTCGGTCTGCTCATGATATGCTTTCAGACGATCCAGCACGGTGGCAGGCTGGTCGTCCTTGCGGATGACGGTCTTGCCGCCGCACAGGTCGCACACACCCTCGACCTTGCTCTTCTTGTTGACGATGTGGTAGCTTGCGCCGCACTTCTCGCAGACGCGGCGGCCGCTCATGCGGTCAACGATCACATTGTCCTCGACCTGCAGCTCCAGCACCTTGTCGATACGGATGCCCATGGTCTCGATGGCCTCGGCCTGAGCGATGGTGCGGGGCACACCGTCCAGGATGAAGCCGTTTGCGCAGTCCGGCTGAGCCAGACGCTCTTTCAGGATGCCGATGATGACCTCATCGGGCACCAGAGCGCCAGCATCCATAAAGCTCTTTGCCTTCAGGCCCATCTCGGTGCCTTCCTTGACAGCAGCGCGCAGAATGTTGCCGGTGCTGATGGAGGGGATGTTCAGCTTGGCGCAGATGATCTCGGCCTGCGTGCCCTTACCAGCACCAGGTGCGCCCAACAGGATCAGATTCATAGGATCATTCCTTTCCTTTGTTAGAGGATGTAAACTCCAAAAAAGTAAAAAAGCACTGAAAAGTTCGAGCGTACTCTCCTTTCCAGTGCTTTCTCACATCTTAATTATTGTGGATCAACCAAGGAAGCCCTTGTGGTTGCGCATCGTCATGAAGCTGTCGAGGCTGCGGGTGGTATCAAGTGCCACACCGACCACGATCAGCAGGCTGGTACCGCCCAGCTGGATGCTCATACCGGTCAGGTTGCCCAGAATGATCGGCAGCACAGCCACCGCAGCCAGGAAGATGGCACCGATGAGGGTGATCTTGTTCAGGGTGCGGGTGATGAAATCGCTGGTCGGCTTGCCGGGACGGAAGCCGGGGATCGAGCCGTTGTTGCGGCGCAGATTGTTGGCGATCTCAACGGGGTTGTACTGGATGGCCACATAGAAGTAGTTGAATGCCAGAATCAGCAGCAGGTAGATCACAACGTACAGCCAGGAGGTGTAGTTGAAGGTGTGGAAGAATGCATACCACACCGGGTGTGCCTGCTGGTCGATCTGCAGGAAGCTGCCGATGGTGCCCGGGATGGACACCAGAGCCGAAGCGAAGATGATGGGCATAACGCCGCTCATGTTCAGCTTCAGGGGCAGATAGCTGTTCTGACCGCCCATCTGCTTGCGGCCTACCACGCGCTTTGCGTACTGAATGGTGATGCGGCGCTCTGCGTTGGTCATGACGACCACGAAGACCACAGCCACCAGTGCCAGCACGATCAGCAGCGGCAGGAAGAAGTAGTACTGGGGCTTGCCGGACGCTGCCTGAGTCAGCAGACCCTTGACAGAGGTGTACAGCGAAGACCAGTTGGAGACGATCGAAGCAAAGATGATGAGCGAGACACCGTTGCCGATGCCCTTGTCATCGATCTGCTCACCGCACCATGTGATCAGCTGTGCGCCGGCCACAAAGGTTGCGATGATGACGATGGCGGCAAAGATGCCGGCACCGCCGGAAACGTACTTCAGTGCGCCCATATTGCGGATCACGAAGTAGTAGCCGATGCTCATGATCAGAGCGACCACAGCACCTGCGTACCGGTTGATCTGCTGCAGCTTCTGCTGGCCGTCGGCTTCCTTTGCCAGATTTTCCAGCGCGGGAATTGCCACGGTGAGCAGCTGCACAATAATGGAGGCGTTGATATAGGGTGTCACACCTAACGCGAAGAGCGTGCAACGGGCCAGAGCACCACCGCTCATCATGTTCAGATAGGAGAGCATGTCGCCGTTTGCGAACATCTGCGTCAGCGCAGAGCCGGAAACGAACGGAACGGGGATGGCACAGCCCAGACGGTACACCACGAGGATCGCCAGCGTGAACAGGAGACGATTTTTAAGCTCGGGGATCTTCCATGCGTTACGGAATGTCTGGAACACCTTACATCACCTCAGCCTTTCCGCCTGCCTTCTCGATTTTCTCTTTGGCAGAAGCGGAATAGGCTGCGGCCTTCACGGTCAGAGCCTTGGTCAGCTCGCCGTTGCCCAGAACCTTAACGCCGTCCAGAGTCTTCTTGACCAGACCCTTTGCCTTCAGAGCCTCGGTATCGACGACATCGCCGGCATTGAAAGCAGCTTCCAGATCAGCCACGTTGACGATGGCGTACTGGGTAGCAAAGATGTTGTTAAAGCCAACCTTGGGCAGGCGGCGTGCCAGAGGCATCTGGCCGCCCTCGAAACCAGCGTGCTTCACGCCGGAACGGGCCTTCTGGCCCTTGCTGCCGAAGCCGGCAGTCTTGCCATTGCCGGAGCCAATGCCGCGGCCCTTGCGGGTCACAGCCTTGTTTGCGCCGGGAATCGCGTGCAATTCATGAAGTTTCATTATGCGTATACCCCCTGCTATTAGGCTTCGGTGACGCTGAGCATAAAGCCGATCTTTGCGATCTTGCCCTGCGTAGCGGCATTGTCAGGCTGAACGGTAACGTCGCCCGGCTTCTTCAGGCCCAGAGCCTCAGCGGTAGCGATCTGCTTAGCGCCGCGGCCAATCAGGCTCTTCTTCAGCTCGATCTTGAGCATCTTATCTGCCATGGTTTGTTACCTCCTTAACCCAGAATTTCTTTCACGGTCTTGCCGCGCTTCTCAGCGACAGACTCAGCGCTGACCAGGCCGCACAGACCTGCGAAGGTAGCAGAAACAACGTTGATGGGGTTGTTGGAACGCATAGACTTCGCACGAATGTCCTTGATGCCAGCAGCCTCAATGACGGCACGCACAGGGCCGCCGGCGATCATACCGGTACCAGGTGCAGCCGGCTTGAGCAGAACGGCGCCTGCGCCGTACTTGCCGACGATCTCGTGGGGGATGGTGGTGCCCTTCAGGGCAACCTTGTGCATGTTCTTCTTAGCAGCAGCTTCGCCCTTGCGGATTGCCTCAGGCACTTCGCCGGACTTGCCGATGCCGTAACCAATGGTGCCCTTGCCGTCGCCCACGACAACCAGAGCGGCAAACTTCATGATGCGGCCGCCCTTGACAGTCTTGGAAACGCGGTTGATGGAGACAACCTTGGTGATCATGCCGTCGTCTTCACGGTTTCTCATAGCCATAATGTGTTTCCTCCTCTCATTACAGCTTCAGGCCGCCCTCACGGGCGCCATCAGCCAGGGCCTTAACACGGCCATGATAAACGTAGCCACCACGGTCGAACACGACCTCGGTGATGCCCTTTTCCAGAGCCTTTGCTGCGATCTTCTTGCCGATCTCAGCAGCGGCCTCGACGTTGCCGCCGTTGCCGTTGAAGTCCTTGTCCATAGTAGAAGCCGACACCAGAGTCACGCCCTGCTCATCATCGATGATCTGAGCGTAAATGTGCTTGGCGGAGCGGAAAACATCCAGGCGAGGACGTGCTGCGGTGCCGCTGATCTTGTTACGAACGCGGCGATGACGACGAAGACGAGCTTCGTTCTTGTCGATCTGCTTAACCATTGTCTTTCACTCCTTACCTTATTTCTTGCCCTTGCCGGCCTTGCCTTCTTTGTGCTTGACAACCTCGCCCTCGTAGCGGATGCCCTTGCCCTTGTAAGGCTCGGGCGGCTTCTTGGCGCGGATCTCGGCAGCATACTGGCCGACCTTCTGCTTGTCAATACCGGTAACGGTGAAGTGGTTGGGATCCTGCCACACGATGGTGCAGTCCTCAGTATCAGGAATGTTCACCTGATGAGAGAAGCCCAGGTTCATGACCAGGTTGGAGCCCTGCTTCTGGCAGCGCAGGCCGACGCCCACGATCTCCAGCTTCTTCTCGTAGCCGTTCACAACACCGTTCACCATGTTGGCGATGTTGGTACGGGTCAGGCCGTGCAGGCTGCGGGCCTGGGGTTCGTCATTGGGGCGGGTAACCAGAACTTCATTGCCCTCGACCTTGACGGTCATCAGGGGATGATAGTTGGAATTCAGGCTGCCCTTGGGGCCCTTGACGGCGACGTGATGTGCTGCCTCATCGACAGTGACAGTAACGCCGGCAGGAATGACGATGGGTTTTCTTCCAATTCTCGACATTGTCTTTTACCCCTTTCTTACCACACGTAGGCCAGGACTTCGCCGCCGACGTGTGCAGCACGTGCAGCCTTATCAGTCATGATGCCCTTAGAGGTGGAAATGATTGCGGTGCCCAGGCCCTTCATGACCTTGGGCATATCCTCGCAGTTGGTGTAGATGCGCAGGCCGGGCTTGGACACGCGGCGCAGACCAGCGATAACGGGCTCGCCGTTAGCCTGATACTTCAGGGTGACAACGATGGTACCCTGAACGGTGTCGTTCTTGACCTGCATGCCCTTGATGTAGCCCTCGTCAACCAGAATCTGGCAGATAGCCTTCTTCATGTTGGAAGCGGGGATCTCCACAGAAGGGTGTTTGGCAGTGCTAGCGTTGCGGATGCGAGTCAGCAGGTCCGCGATAGGATCAGTAATCTGCATTTGCCACTAACCTCCTTAGATTAGCTCTCGTTTGTTTTATAATGATACCGCCCCGAAACATCGTTGCCCCGGGGCGGATATCCGACAAATTATCCGGCCCTCTGGCTTGATTACCAGGAAGCCTTCTTCACGCCCGGGATCTCGCCCTTGTAGGCCAGCTCACGGAAGCACACACGGCACACGCCGTACTTGCGCAGCACGGAGTGGGGACGGCCGCAGATGCGGCAGCGGGTGTATGCACGGGTAGAGAACTTAGCAGGACGAGACTGCTTCAGCTTCATAGACAGTTTAGCCATTGTAGAAATCTCCTCCCTTAGTTGTTCTCTGCGAACGGAGCGCCCAGAGCCTTCAGCAGCTCCTTGCCCTCTTCGTCAGTCTTGGCAGTGGTGACAAAGCAGACATCCATGCCGCGGACTGCATCGACCTTCTCGAAGTCGATCTCGGGGAAGATGATCTGCTCCTTGATGCCGCATGCAAAGTTGCCGCGGCCATCAAAACCGTTGCCGTTGATGCCGCGGAAGTCGCGGACACGGGGCAGTGCGATGTTGAAGAAGCGATCGACGAACTCATACATACGCTCACCGCGCAGGGTGACCTTGCAGCCGATGGGAGTGCCCTGGCGCAGCTTGAAGTTAGCAACGCTCTTCTTGGCACGGCACACAACTGCCTTCTGGCCAGTGATCTGGCCCAGATCCTTCATGACAGCTTCCAGGATCTTCTCGTTGTCCTTGGCTTCGCCGCAGGCAACGTTGATGACGACCTTGTCCAGCTTGGGGATCTGCATAACGCTCTTGTAACCGAACTTGGAGTTCAGAGCAGGAGCAATTTCATTGACATACTGTTCTTTCAAACGAGCCATTGTTCCTTACTCCTTTCTTACAGCTCAGCGCCGCACTTCTTGCAGACGCGAACCATCTTGCCGTCCTTCTCGACGTGGCCCACACGCACGGCCTTGCCGCACTTGGGGCAGATGGGCATGACCTTGGATGCGTACATAGCACCCTCAGCCTTGACGATGCCGCCCTGCTCGCCCTGACGACGAGGCTTGACGTGCTTGGTAACCATGTTCTGGCCCTCAACGATGACCTTGTTCTCAGAGGGGCTGACCTGCAGGACCTTACCAGTGTGGCCCTTGTCCTTGCCGCTGATGATCATAACGTTGTCGCCGGTTTTAACATGAAGATTATTCATTTTTAAAACCTCCTTACAGCGATTCCGGAGCCAGGCTCAGGATCTTGGTGTAGCCGGCATCACGCAGCTCGCGAGCAACGGGTCCAAAGATACGGGTACCCTTGGGGCTCTTGTCGGCCATGACGATAACGGCGGCGTTCTCATCGAAACGGATGTAGGAGCCGTCGTCGCGGCGGACGCCATGCTTGCTGCGCACGATGACAGCCTTGACGACGTCGCCCTTCTTAACGGAGCCGCCGGGGGCTGCCTTCTTGACAGAGCAGACCACGACGTCACCAATGTTTGCGTATCTCTTGCGGGTGCCGCCCAGCACGCGGAAGCACATCAGCTCCTTGGCACCGGTGTTGTCGGCAACTTTGAGATAAGTTTGCATCTGAACCATATCAGATATCTCCTTTCAAACTGTTCAAAGCAGCGGGCAAATTACTTTGCCTTCTCAACGATACGGACCAGGCGCCAGCGCACATCCTTGGACAGGGGGCGGCACTCCATGATCTCAACACGGTCACCGATGCCGCACTCGTTCTGCTCATCACGAGCCTTGAACTTGGCGGTACGCTTCAGGATCTTCTTGTACAGGGGGTGCTGCACGCTATCCTTAACGGCAACCACGATGGTCTTATCCATCTTGTCGGACACGACGACGCCGACGCGGGTCTTTCTCAGATTACGTTCTTCCATCGTTTAACCTCCTTACTGCTTCTCAGCCAGAACGGTCATCACGCGGGCGATGTCCTTCTTGACTGCTTCGATGCGGCCGGGGTTCTCCAGCTGGTTGATGGCATGCTGGAAGCGCAGGTTAAACAGCTCGGCCTTCAGGTCTGCCAGCTTGCTGGTCAGCTCTGCGGTCTGCATTTCGCGGAGTTCATTAGCCTTCATTGGTGCCATCCTCCTTCACGGAGTCCTCACGGACAACAAATTTGCACTTGATGGGCAGCTTGTGCATAGCCAGGCGCAGTGCCTCACGAGCAGTTGCCTCATCGACATCTGCCAGCTCGAACAGAACGCGGCCCGGCTTCACAACAGCGACCCAGTATTCGGGAGAGCCTTTACCGGAACCCATGCGGGTCTCAGCGGGCTTTTCAGTCACGGGCTTATCGGGGAAGATCTTGATCCACACCTTGCCGCCACGCTTGATGTAACGAGTCATGGCAACACGAGCAGCCTCGATCTGGGTGGAAGAGATCCATGCCGGCTCCAGAGCAACAAGGCCGTACTGGCCCTGGCACACCACGTTGCCGCGGGTAGCCTTACCGGTCATGCGGCCGCGCTGGACGCGGCGGTACTTAACACGCTTAGGCAGTAACATTACTTGTTGCCTCCTTCCTTCTTCTGAGCGGTCTTAGCGCTCTTCAGGACTTCGCCCTTGTAGACCCACACCTTGACGCCGATACGGCCGTAGGTGGTAGCAGCCTCTGCAAAGCCGTAGTCAATGTCAGCACGCAGGGTCTGCAGGGGGATGGTGCCCTCGTGATAGCTCTCGGTACGAGCGATATCAGCGCCGCCCAGACGGCCGGAGCACATTGCCTTGATGCCCTTTGCGGGAACGGTTGCGCGATCGCGGGGGCTCATGGCATTGCGCATGCACTGCTTCATGGCACGACGGAAGGTCACGCGGTTCTCCAGCTGACGAGCGATATCCTCAGCAACCAGCTGAGCGTTGGTAGCAGCGCTCTTGACCTCGATGACATTGACGATGACAGTCTTGCCATACTCCTTGGTCAGCTTGTTCTGCAGAGCAACGCGCTCTTCGCCGCCCTTGCCGATGACCATGCCGGGCTTAGCGCAGTAGATGTTGACAGTTACGCGAGGAGCGGAAGTGGACGGGTCCACAGTACGCTCGATCTCGATCTTGGGCACACCAGCATCCTTCAGCTGAGCCTTCAGCTCAGTGCGGATCTTGTGGTCCTCGACGAGGTTATCGCTGAAATCCTTCTTGGAGGCAAACCAGCGGCTGTCCCAGTCTTTAATAACGCCGACACGAATGCCGTGCGGATTTACTTTCTGGCCCATTGTTTTCCCTCCTTACTCTTTCTCTTTCAGAACAACGGTCATGTGGCTGGTGCGCTTCAGGATGCGGTAGCCGCGGCCCTGTGCACGAGGCATCATGCGCTTCAGCGTCGGGCCGGGGCAGACGTAGCACTCGGCGACGTAGAGGTTGTTCTTGTCCATATTGAAGTTGTTTTCCGCATTAGCGGCTGCAGACTTCACCAGCTTCAGAAGGGGCTCACAAGCTGCCTTCGGGGTGTACTGCAGGATTGCCAGCGCTTCGTCCAGGGGCTTGTTACGGATCAGATCCATAACGATAGACACCTTACGAGGACTAATGCGGGCATAACGAAGAATTGCCCGAGCTTCCATGTTGTGTTCCTCCCTCTATTACTTAGAATTACCAGTGTGGCCCTTGAAGGTACGGGTGGGAACGAACTCACCCAGCTTGTGGCCAACCATGTCCTCAGTCACATACACAGGCACATGCTTGCGGCCGTCGTGAACGGCAAAGGTGTGACCAACGAATTCGGGGAAGATCGTGGAGGCGCGGCTCCAGGTCTTGATGACCTGCTTCTTGCCGGAAGCGTTCATCGCTTCAACGTGCTTCATAAGAGCAGCCTGGACGAAAGGTCCTTTTTTAATGCTTCTACCCATTGTCTTAAACTCCTCTCTTACTTACCTGCACGCTTCACGATCAGCTTATCGGAGCGCTTATGATGCTTGCGAGTCTTGAGACCCAGAGCGGGCTTGCCCCAGGGAGTCATAGGACCGGAGTGACCAACAGGTGCGCGGCCCTCGCCACCACCGTGGGGATGGTCGCAGGGGTTCATGACGGTACCACGGCTGCCGGGACGCACGCCCATGTGGCGCTTGCGGCCAGCCTTGCCCAGGTTGACGTTCTCGTGGTCGATGTTGGAAACCTGACCGATGACTGCGGTGCAGTTCACGGGCACGTTGCGCATCTCACCGGAGGGCAGACGAACCAGAGCGTAGCCATTCTCCTTAGCCATCAGCTGAGCCATGTTGCCAGCGGAACGAACCAGCTGAGCGCCGCGGCCGGGATACAGCTCGATGTTATGGATGATGGTACCGACGGGGATGTTCTCGAAGGGCAGGCAGTTGCCGGGCTTGATGTCGGCAGACTTGCTGCTGATGACCACATCGCCCACCTTCAGGCCATCGGGAGCAATGATGTAGCTCTTGACGCCATCGGTGTACTCGACCAGAGCGATGAATGCGCTGCGGTTCGGATCGTACTCGAGAGTCTTGACGGTAGCGGGCATATCGGTCTTCTGACGCTTGAAGTCGATGACACGATACTTGGTGCGGTTGCCGCCGCCCTGATGACGGACGGTGATGCGACCGGTGTTGTTGCGGCCGCTGTGCTTCTTCATGGGCTCCAGCAGGCTGCGCTCGGGAGCGACCTTAGACAGGACGCTGTAATCCGTGACGGTCATGCCGCGGCGGCCCGGAGTAGTGGGGCCATACTTCTTGATAGCCATAGTGCTATTCTCCTTTGTTTATCTTATGAATTATTATCGGGGTCATATCCCCATAGAGGAACCCTCGGCGGGTTCGGCTTAGACCATGCTGTTGAAGAACTCGATCTCCTTGGAGTCCTTGGTCAGGGTCACGATAGCCTTCTTGGATGCAGCGGTGTAACCGGCGTGCATGCCCTGGCGGCGGAAACGGCCGCGCACAGAGATGGTGTTGACCTTTGCGACCTTAGCGCCCGGGAACAGGACCTCAACGGCCTGAGCGATCTCGACCTTGGTAGCATCGGTAGCGACCTTGAAGGTGTACTTCTTGTCAGCGATGCCAGCCATGGAGTTCTCGGTAATGACCGGCTTCAGGATGATATCATGTGCGGTTTTCATTAGCCAAGCACCTCCTCGAGCTTCTTAGCTGCGTCGACGCTGATGATCAGCTTGTCGGCATTCAGCACATCGTAGGTGTTCACGCTGCCTGCAAAGGTGGTCTTCACACCGGCAATGTTGCCAGCGCTCTTGACGAACTTTGCATCGACAGTCTCGTTGACCAGCAGGTTCTTCTTGCCGGCACCAACAGCGTTCAGCATTGCAACCACGGTCTTGGTCTTGTACTCATCGCAAGCGAACTTGTCAACAACGACCATGTTGCCATTGGCAGCCTTGTCGGACAGAACGCTCAGCAGAGCCAGGCGCTTGACCTTGTTGTTGATGTGGTAGTTGTAGCTGCGGGGCTTGGGGCCCAGAGCGACGCCGCCGTGAGTCCACTGCGGTGCACGGATGGAACCCTGACGAGCGTGGCCGGTGCCCTTCTGACGCCAGGGCTTCTTGCCGCCGCCGGAAACTTCCATGCGGATCTTGGTGTTCTGGGTGCCCTGACGCTGGTTGGCCAGGAAGTTCACCACAGCAATGTGGACAGCCTTCTCGTTCGGGGTGATACCGAACACGGCGTCGGAAAGCTCGATCTCGCTAACATGCTGACCGTTCATATCGACTACGTTAAACTTTGCCATTGTAGCTTTCCTCCTTACGCCTTCACGCTGTTGGCCAGAGTGATGATGGTGCCCTTGGAACCGGGGACCGCACCCTTGACAGCGATCAGATTGTTCTCGGTGTCAACCTTGACAACAGTCAGGTTCTGCACGGTGACGCGCACAAAGCCCATGTGGCCGGGCAGGCGCTTGCCGGGGAACACGCGAGCAGGGGTAGAAGTGGAACCGTTAGAACCTGCATGACGAGCAACAGGACCGGTGCCGTGGCTCTCACGCAGACGGTGCTGACCGTAGCGCTTGATAACGCCCTGGTAGCCCTTGCCCTTGGAAACGCCCACAACGTCCACCTTGTCGCCCTCTGCGAAGACATCAGCCTTCAGCACGTCGCCAACGTTCATTGCGGAAACATCTTCCAGACGGAACTCGCGCAGGGTCTTCTTGGGGGCAACGTTTGCCTTCTTGAAGTGGCCTGCAGCTGCCTTGTTGACCTTCTTGGCGGAAACCTCGCCGAAGCCCAGCTGAACAGCCTGGTAGCCATCGCTCTCGACGGTCTTCTTCTGCACGACGGTGCAGGGACCAGCCTCGATGACGGTGACGGGAACGACCTTGCCGTTCGCGTCGAACAGCTGGGTCATACCGACTTTCTTGCCGATAATGCCTTTAACCATTTTCTTTTCCTCCTGTAAAGGTTATTGGTTGGCAGCGCACGTCACTGCCAACATGACCCCTCGGGAAACGAGGGCATCGAATTTGATCGAGTGTCTTTTACAGCTTGATCTCGATGTCCACGCCAGCGGGGAGCTGGAGGCTCATCAGAGCCTCGACCGTCTTGTTGGACGGCTTCAGAATGTCGATCAGACGCTTATGAGTGCGGCTCTCGAACTGCTCGCGGCTATCCTTGTACTTGTGGGTAGCGCGCAGAACGGTAACGATCTCACGATCGGTGGGCAGGGGGATGGGGCCGGACACGCGTGCACCGGTGTGCTTTGCGGTCTCCACGATCTTCTCTGCTGCGGCATCGATCAGCTGAGCATCATAGCTCTGCAGACGGATTCTGATTTTCTCTTTGACTGCCATTGCTTACGCCTCCTGAAAAAATTGATTTTGCCCTAGGCGAGCCGATAAATTGCTCTACACAGTTCCGGGTGTTCCTCGATTTGGCACTATAAAAACCGGTGAACCGCATGGCAGTTCTCCCGGAAACATATTAGCAAATCAAATCCGAACATTGGTTCCGCCCGTTTCGCAGAGGAGTAACTTCTCTGCCGAGGGAACGTATTCCATCGCTGTCAGTAATTCTTTCGCCCGGTTCTAAGATCGGACATACTCCGCGGAAATAACCCATCGCAGCTATCGCCGGATGACAACCTCCCGCATCTACGCATATCGCTGGCCTGCACGACTTGTATCGCACAAGCCCTTTGCAGCCGAGAGTTATTCTATCACACCTTCGTGCATTTGGCAAGTGTTTTTTAGAAAAAAGAACGAATTTTCTTTTTTATTTTCTCCGTTTTGTCAAAGAGCGCATTTTCTGTGCAAGATGCACAATCCGCAGGCTTTTCTGCCGGTGGAAAACTCTGCCGTGCCCGCTGCGCAGTGCTTAGTATGGACCGTCCTGCCGCTTTTATACATATATAATAAAAAGCAGCGCCGCCGCTCCCGCAGGAAGCAGGCGCTGCAGATGCCGGTCGCCTTTACGACCCCACCCGTGAAAATGGCATACCGGAGCGTCCGCAGACGCTCCGGTATGCCGAAAATATAAATAATTCTTCCGCTGAAGACGGCCAGAGCAAAGCGGAGGCCATTTAGATTATTTCTTTTTCAGCTGTTCCGCCAGCCCATCCCGGGGGGTGACATAGACGGTGGTGTACACCTCGTAGAGCACCATGCCGGGCTTGGCACCGCTGGCTTTCCAGATGTTCTTCACCTCGGTGGTGTCCACCGCCACCTTGGCGCCGGTGCCTGCCTTGTAGGTGCTGGAGTAGATGACTGCCAGCTCCGCGGCCTCCTGCTTGGTGGTGTCCGGGATCTCCTCGCCCCGGCTCATGACCACAACGTGGCTGCCGGGGGCCTTCTGCACATGGAACCACAGGTCTTTGCCCCGGGCGGTGTGCAGGGTGAGCTTGTCGTTCTGGGCGTTGTTGCGGCCCACCAGGATCTCAAAGCCATCGGTGGAAGTGAACCGCAGGAAATCTGCAGGCTTCTGGCGCTTATCCCGCTGCTTGTAGTATTTCAGGTAGCCCTGACTCTTCAGCTCTGCCCGGATCTCGTTGAGGGCCGCTTCGCCGGAAGCGGACTCCACCTCGTAGAGCACCGTTTCCAGATAGGCGATCTCCTTTTCACCCTCTGCCAGCAGATCCACCAGCATCCGGGCGGCGGTCTGCTTCTTTTTATAGTTCTTGAAGAAGTTCTGAGCGTTCTGGCTGGGTGTGAACCGCAGGTCCAGCGGGATGGTCACCTCTTTGCCCTCGTCGTACCAGTTGGGCACGGTGATGCTCTTCATGCCCTTCTGGGCCAGATAGAGGTTTGCCGAGAGCAGCTCACCGTACAGACGCAGCTTTTCGCTCTTGCCGCTGGCAGCAAGCTCTTCCTGACGGGCGGCCTGCTTGCGCACGGCGCGCTCGTACATATTGTGCACCGCCTTGTGCAGCTCCTTGCTTTTGGTGCGCAGGCGTTCCGCGCGGTCCTTCTCAGCGTAGTAGCCCTCCAGCATGGCGTTGAAGGAGGGCCACTCCTTTATAATATATTTTTCACCGTACTGCTGCGGGCGGAAGAAGGTATACTCGATGGGCTTTCCGCTGGGGTCGGTGACGCTGCAGGGCGTACCGCCGGTTGCGTGCTCTTCCTTCAGCTCGTCGATGGCGGCCATAAGCTTGCGCTTCTGTTCCTCGGTCAGCTCATTGGCGGGCAGATGTTCGCCGTCAAAGGCACGCCATGCAGCTTCGCGGCAGACCACCGGGCCAACACCGGCCACGGTCTTGTTGAGGGCATCTGCCACCGGCAGATCTCTCTGGCAGGCTGCTGCCACGATGGACGCACTGCTCACCAGCAGGAAGTCCGGTCTTGCAGGCTTGGGCGGCGTGGTGTAGGGCAGGCCCGGCAGCAGCTGGCGCACATCGCTGTCCTCAAAATCCACGCGCTTGAGTGCGTCAATGATCTTGCCGTTCTGCACCAGAACCAGATTGGAGTAGCGGCCCATCAATTCGGCACACAGGGTGTTGCGCACAAGGTCGCCCATCTCGTTGGTGCACTGAAAATCAAAATAGACGATGCGGTCTCCCGGCTCCATGTGCACGTCCAGCAGCCTGCCGCCGGTGAGATGCTTGCGCATCAGCATACAGAAGGAGGGCGGCGTTTCCGGGTTTTCAAAGCTTTCTTCGGTCAGGCACACCCGGGCGGAACCGCTGCGGGCCGAAAGCAGCAGCGCATAGGTATCCGTGCGGGTGCGCAGGGTGAGCACCAGCTCATCACGGGTGGGTTCAAATAGTTTTGCGATCTTGGCGTCGGTCAGCATTGCTTTGAGCTCTGCTGCCGTAAGGGCCAGTGTCGCGGCATCCAATGCCATAGTGTTTACCTCATTTAACGATTTTAAATGGCCGCCGCATTCGCTTTGGCCATAATCAGCGGAATTTTTATTTGTATTTGTAATTCGGCCAAGCCTGCGGGCTTTGCCGAATTACTCTTTCACAGAAGAGGCTGCAGCGGCGATCTTCATCTCAGCCGGAAAATCGCCGCAAGAAAAAGCAGCAGCTTTCCCTTATAAATACGTATACGGGTTCCGGTTCTCGGTGCTCACCAGCACTTCCAGCTCCGGCAGGGCGGCGCGCAGCTTTGCAGCCACGGCGGCAGTCACTGGAAATTCGGTGGCATAGTGGCCCGCCGCAATGAGCGAAAGGCCCAGCCGCTTGGCATCGATGGCGTGGTGGTGGTTAGCTTCACCGGTCAGCAGGCAGTCCGCGCCCATAGCAATGGCATCTGCAAACAGGCTTCCGCCCGCACCGCTGATGACCGCCAAGCGCTTGACCGGCTTACCCGCATCCACAAACTTCACCTGTACCGCCGGGCCGTTCTTCGGCTGGTTGCAGCGCGCAGCAAGCTCCTGCTGTGCCTTGCGGGCAAGCTTTGGAACCGCGATTTCTTCAATGGCTCCCACACGGCCGCAGCCCTCGGCAAAGGTTTCCATATTCTTCATGTCAAAGATGCCTGCCAGCACTTCGTTCACGCCGCCCTCGGCAGCATCCAGATTGGTGTGCATACAGATGGCAGAAATGCCCGCCTGCACCAGCTGGAACGGCACATCCTGCGGGCCGATCTTTTTGAGCGGATCAAAAATGACCGGGTGGTGGGACACGATCATCTCACACTGCTTTGCGGCGGCTTCGGCCACCACCTCGGGGGTGATATCCAGTGCTGCCAGCACCCGGTGCATCTGCCCGCCGCAGTCCACCAGCAGGCCGGGATTATCCCAGTGTTCCGCCAGCTCCAGCGGCGCGATGGCCTGCATTGCTTCGTATACCTGATTAACTGTTATCATATCTTCACCATCCTCGCCCTCTCCGTCATTGCTTACGCAATGCCACCTCTCCCATGGTGAGAGGCCTTGGCATTCCATGCAGCGTTCATCATTTTGCCAAAGGCTCTCCCTTTGGGAGAGCTGGACGCGAAGCGGCCTGAGAGGGCAAGCCAGCTAATAAACTATCGATTTCCTGCGCCAGTGCGCTGCCATCCGGCACGCCAAGGCGCATCCGGGGCAGCTTTGCCTTCTGCCAGTCGGCGTAGCCTTTTCCCTCGGGCCACTCTCCCGTACTGCCAAACAGGCACTCGGCAAAGGTGGGCGCATACACCCTGCCGGTGTACTCCGCCGCCATCACCGCGTACCAGCGGCCCGCCGCCTGCACCGGGCGGTCGGCTGCAAAGGAGAAGCCATGCTCCCACAACCAGCGGCGCAGCGCGTCGTGGCGGGTGGCCGGGATCATGATGATCCGCGGCCCTCCCACGGTGAACACCCACGGGGCTTTCTCTAAAATTTCCCAAGTGGTCTGGGCGGAAACGCCCGCCAGCACGATGCTGTCTACTTCGTTCTCCGTAAGCACAGAAAGACCGTCGCCAAGCCGAAGCTCAGCGCGGTCTTTACAGCCTGCATGTTCCAGCGTCTGCTCTGCCTTTGCCAGCGGGCCGGGCCGCAGGTCGGCACCGATCACCTTCGGGTATTTTCCCGAAGCCGCCAGCACCGCCGTCAGCTTGCCGTGGTCGCAGCCGATGTCCGCCACCGGCTCTCCCGGCCGCACAAGCTCTGCGGCGGCAGCCAGACGCGCATCCAGTGTGGGCAGCAATTTATGCCTTCTTTGCGGCCAGATGCTCGTTCAGCTTCTCGATCAGCTCATCGCAGTCCACGCCGTGGACAGCACAGGCCTCCTCGATGCTCTCGCCGCGGGATGCAGGGCAGCCCAGGCAGTGCATGCCGATCTCCATGAAGTAGGGAGCGGTGGTCTGGTCCATATCCAGGATATCGCCGATGATGGTCTCGCGGGTCACCTGCTTTGCGTCCTTGTGTTCTTCCTTCTTGAGCATATTGAAAATATCAAACATGATGGTTTTCCTTTCCTGTTGGGTAAAATCACGGCATAACCTACCGTTCTTCTATACTATACCCTAAACCGGTACTGTTTTTCAAGTATCTGCTGGGATTTTTAGCGTTTACTGGTAATTCTTATCCAGCGAGAAGCCGCGCCCGCTCACCTCGGTCACATGGCTCACGATCATAAAGCAGGTGGGGTCGATGGCATGGGCCAGCTTTTCCAGTTTCGGCAGCTGGCGGTTGCTCACGATGCTCAGCAGCACCTGCTCCGGCTCGTGGCTGTAGCCTCCCTCGCCATGCAGCACGGTCACACCGCGGTCCAGCTGGGTGAAGATGGCCTCGCGGATATCATCGGCGTGCTGGCTGATGATCTTTACCTCGGTGCGGGTAGTGCCGAAGATGAGCACCTTGTCCAGCACCACCGTATACACGATCACCATCACGATGCCGTACAGACACTGCTGCAGCGGGCTGAACGCCGCCTGCAGGCAGAGGATGAGCATATCGAACACCAGCATACTGGCCGACACCGGGATGTGGAAATATTTGTTCAGCACCAGCGGAGGGATGTCCATGCCGCCGGTGGATGCGCCTGCCCGGATGGTGATGCCCAGCGAAATGCCTACGCCGAGGCCTGCAAAAATGGTGTTGAGCACCAGATCATCGGTGAGCACAAAGCCTGTGAACACCCGCTCCCACAGGGCCAGAAACAGGGGGCTGAGCACGGTGCTGGCAATGGTGGTGATGGCAAAGCGCCGCCCCAGCAGCACCCAGCCCACCGTAAGCATGGTCATGTTGATGACGAACAACACACCGGACACCGGCAGTCCCAATGCACGGTTGATGCCCAGTGCGATGCCGGTGGCACCGCCGGTGATCAGGCCTGACGGCACAAGAAACAGCACCACCGTGAGCGCATACAGTGCATTGCCCACGATGATGGACAGCGAATTGAATGCGATCTGCTGCTCATATGAAAGCTTTATCATCTTTTGTCCCTCATTCTTGAATTTCTTTCTTCTATGATAACGAAAAAATCCGCATTTATCAAGCGTTTCGCCCATAAATGCGGAATAATCCCGGAATAAATTACTTTTTGTTGTTTACTGCGCAGAAGTCTCCTGCACCGGTTCCTCGTCCTCCAGCAGACGCAGACCGGCGGTATCCGTCACCGGCAGCGAGAACACGATCGCACCCGCCTTTGGCCCGGCACCGTCCATGATGGCTTTCATGATGCGGTTCTTTTCCGGCGTGCGGGCCACGATGAGCACCAGCTCTTTTTCATTCACCAGCTCCACGCCAAGGAACTGGGCTGCGCCTTCCATGCCGGTACCCTTGGCGTGGATCACCGTGCCACCGCCAGCACCTGCTGCGCGGGCGGCATCCATAATGGTGCCGGTGTGGCCCTGATTGGCAATTACCAGCAGCAGTTCGTAACGGGTATCCTTCAAGGTGCTCTCCTCCTTCAATGTCAGCGGCTGGTGCTGGGTGAGGAACATCAGCGCCCTTCTGCCGCCGATGCTGCTCAGCGGCACCGTGAATGCAATGCCGGTGCCCGGCACGTCGATGCGCATTTTGCGGCGCAGGTCTGTCCGGACGGCCTTCCATGTATCCTCTGTCACCACCGCCAGCAGCACGGCCTTCTCGGTCTTTTCCAGACCCAGCGTGGCCAGAGTCTCCCGCACCGCTGTGCCGCTGCCCACCGTGCGCAGGTTCACATCCACGCCGCGCTGCTGGTACAGCTGCAAAAAGGCATCGGTGGAGCGGCGGTCGGTGATGGTCACCATCAAAAACAACGAACTCATGCCGCGCCCTCCTTACAGTTCAATGATATCATCGTCCGGCAGACCGGCAAAGGCCGCACCCATGGCCGCAGGCTGCAGCCGCCGGGCCTTGCGGGTGCGCAGCTGTGCCACAAGGCCCATCAGCTGCACCGTAATGAGCGGGGTCATGGCCACCATGGCCACCACGCCGAAAGCGTCGGTGACGATATTGCCGCCCACGGCCACGCAGGCACCCTGTGCCAGCGGCAGCAGGAAGGTGGCCGTCATGGGGCCGGATGCCACGCCGCCCGCGTCAAATGCAATGGCGGTGAACAGCTTTGGCACCACAAAGGAGATGCCGATGGCAAACACATAGCCCGGCACGAGGAACCACAAAATGGAAACGCCGGTGAGCACCCGCACCATGGCAAGGCCCACCGAGATGGAAACACCTGCCGAGAGTGCCATGCCCATGGCCTTGGCCGAAATGGCACCGTCGGTCACCTCTTCCACCTGCTTGTTCAGCACATAGACGGCCGGCTCGGCCTTGACGATGAAGTAACCGATGAGCATTCCAATGGGAATGATGATCCAGCGGAAGCTCTGCCCGGCCAGCACCTGACCCAGATAATTACCGGCGGGCATAAAGCCCACATTTGCGCCGGTGAGGAACAGCACAAGGCCCACGTAGGTATACGCAAGACCCACCGCAATGCGGCCCAGCGACCGGCGGTCCATGTGCAGAGCCACAAATTGAAAAATGCCGAACATCACGATGATGGGCAGCAGCGAGACAGCGATCTCTTCCAGATACGTAGGCAGGCTGACATGGAACAGCTGCCACAGCTCCACCGAGTCGCTCACCTCCGGCAGCACCGGCGGGATATAGGTGCTGTCCGAGGCGCGGAACACGATGCCCAGAATGAGCACTGCAAGAATGGGGCCGATGGAGCACATGGCCACCAGACCAAAGCTGTCATCCGCCGCGTGGCGGTCGCCGCGGATGGACGAAACACCCACGCCCAGCGCCATGATAAAGGGCACCGTCATGGGGCCGGTGGTCACACCGCCGGAGTCAAAGGCCACAGCAAGAAATTCCTTGGGCACAAACGCCGCCAGAAGAAAGATCATGCCGTAGAACAGCACCAGCAGCTTTGGCAGCGAGATGCCAATGAGCATACGCAGGAAGGCAAACACCAGAAACAGGCCCACGCCCGCCGCCACCGATAAAATAAGGGTGCGGTTCGGGATGGAGGGCACCTGATTTGCCAGCACCTGCAGGTCCGGCTCCGAAATGGTGATGAGGAAGCCCAGCAGAAAGCCGATGCCCAAGATCACCGGCAGCTTCCGGCTTTTGGTGATCACCGCACCCACGCGCTCGCCCATGGGGGTCATGCTCATCTCCGCGCCCAGTGTGAAGAACATGATGCCCACCACGATCATGGTGGCCCCCAGCAAAAAGCACAGCAGGATGCTGGGTGACACCGGCGCAATGGTAAAGCAGAGCACCAGCACGATGGCTGCAATGGGCAGCACTGCCTGTAGCGCTTCCAATAGTTTTTCCCGCAGTTTCGGGAGGGATGCTTTCAGGATAGCGTCCACCGCCTTTCACCGTTTTATATCCAGTTTGTACAAATCATAAATAAGTATATGAATAGTATACAAGGCAAAAGCCGCCCCGTCAACAAACGGAGCGGCAAAGATCGGCAAAGACGCAAAAGCTTTACAGTTTCTTCCAAGTTTGTCTTTATTTCGTCAGATCTCCTGCTTTGCCAGCACGTCCGAGGTGGGGGTCTGGAACACCGGGATATTGGCATAGGGGTCAGCCACTTCTTCTGCAGGCAGGCTCTTCATGTAGGCGTCCATGGATTCGGCCACCTTCTTGGCCACAGCCACCGCCTCCACCACGGTGCGTGCGCCCATCACGGCATCGCCGCCGGCAAATACGCCCTCGCGGGTGGTGCTGCCGTCCTCGCTGACGGTGAGCAGACCCTTCTGGTTGGTCTCGATGCCGGTGGTGGTCTTGACGAGGTTGCTCTCAGAGCCCTGACTCACCGAGACGATGACGCCGGTGTGGGGGTAGAAGGTCTCACTGCCCTCCACCTGAGTGAACCTGCCATCTTCGCCCTTGACGGTATCGCGGCAGATCAGGCCGTTCTCGCGGATCTCCACCGGTGCTTTGCAGAAGCGGAAGCCCACGCCCTCCAGCTTTGCATAGCTCACCTCGTACTCGGAAGCACTGATGCAGCTCTCGTCGCGGCGGGCATAGCAGGTGACGTGTCGGGCACCGTTGCGGATGGCGGTGCGGGCGCAGTCCATGGCAGAGTTGCCCACGCCGATCACGGCAATATCATCGCCCAGACGGAACGCCTTGGAGTTTGCCAGATAGTCGATGCCAAAGGCTACATTGCCCAGCGTCTCGCCCTTGATATGCATGGCGTTTGCCTTCCACAGACCGGCACCGATGAACACGCTCTTGTAGCCGTCGCGGAACAGATCATCGATGGTGATGGTCTTGCCGATGGTGGTGTTGGGCCGCACCTTGATGCCCTTCAGCTCCAGATGGCGGTACTGGAAATCGTCCAGCACGCTGTCCGGCAGGCGATAGTTGGGGATGCCGTAGCGCATGACGCCGCCAATTTTATCGCGGGCATCAAAGATGGTCACATCGTAGCCCCAGCGTGCCAGCAGCACCGCAATGGTCAGGCCCGCCGGGCCGGAGCCAACGACTGCCGCCTTCATGCCGTTTTTGGGGGCAGGGCCGGCGGTCATTTTGTTGGCGTAGGTCGTGGAAATGTAGTCTTCAATAATGGAGAAGTGCACCGGGTCGTGGCTTGGCATCCGGTTGCGCACGCAGTGGCCCTCGCACTGGTTCTCGTGGTTGCACACCAACGCACAAACGGTGGTCAGCGGGTTATTCTCAAACAGCATTCTGCCAGCTTCGTCCATCTGGTTTGCCTTGAGCAGCCGAATGACCTCCGGGATGTTGGTGTGGATGGGGCAGCCCTGCTGGCACAGCGGCTTTTTGCAGCCCAGACAGCGGTTGGCTTCGTCCAGAACGTGAAGTGCCATGAAGTTTCCTCCTTATTGCATGCGGTTTTCTGATTTCATTCTCATTTGTTGTATCCAACATTGCATTGCTCTAATCATACACCACAAACCGTCCGGGCACAAGTGTTTCTGCATAAAATTTTTTCGATTATTTTTTGTCAATTCGTCAAAAAGATAATTTTTTGACGATATACTCCCCCCATCGGCCCGGGCACCCGGCGGCACAGTGCGCCAAAATCGCTGGCTGCTGCCTGTGCCGCCGCCATGCGGGCGCAGGCATCGTTTTCTTTTTCCAGCTTTGCCAGCGAGTGGCTCAGCGGCAGGGATGCATGCTTCAGCAGCGGAAGTGCTTCCCGCCTTGCCCCCAGCAAATGCAGATAGGGCGGCAGGGCAGGCACGATCTCCGCCGTATAGCCCAGCGCCGCGTCCATGGCAAGACGGCGCATCCGGGCCCGGGGGTAACGCACAGTGGTCAGCGCGTCCAGCAGCTGGGGCAGGCCGGTGCAGCTGCGCACGGCGTTTTCCAGCCGGTGGTCCAACCCCTCGGAAACGCCCCGCACTGCGGCAAAAGGTTCCGGTCGTGCACAGGCCGCCCGCAGCAGAGCCAGCTCACACCGGCCCGCAGCGGCATAGTCGGTATACATTCCGTCGATTTCCGCTTTTTTATACAGCTCCAGTGCTTTTTCTGGCACATAAGGAGTCAGTGCATCCGCGCCCTGCTCTGCCCAGAGGGCGCGCAGCGCGCTGGCACTAGCAAACTGTGCGTGGCCGCTTTCGGCAAGGGCCTGCCCGTGGCCCGCCCCCACGCGGGGCAGCGGCACCGGGGTCATGGGTGCCTCCTGTTCCAGAATGGCCTTGCAGTATTCCACTGCCAGATTGTTGTTGGGCTTATCCAACAGCGCGGCCAGTGCCGTGCCCGGGCAGAGCGCTTCCACCGCTGCCTGCCGCGCAGCGGCAAAGCTGCGGGCACCGGCTGCAAGCTGGCGCTTCAGCTCGGTGCGGTAGGCCTCGCTGTTCAGTACCCGGGCAGCTTCCATCAGTAGGGCTGCGTCCGGCGTCTCTGCCCCGAACACCAGCGCATCGCACCCGGCGGCGGCAAGGATGCGCACCCCCGCCCGGGCAAAAGCCTCTGCCCCCGCACAGGCACAGGGCGCAGGCAGCGCAAATATCAGATCTGCCCCGCACTGCAGGGCGGCCTGCACCCGCACCGCTTCCGGCAGCAGCGGCAGTGCGCCGCGCTGGGTCAGCCCGCAGCTCATGGCCACCGCCACATGCTGTGCTCCCAGCGCTTTTGCCTGCGCCAACTGCCATGCATGGCCGTTGTGAAAGGGGTCGTACTCTGCAATGATACCGGCAAATTTCATAGATAAGCTCCTCTGCAGGGCTGCTGCGCCCTCGGAAAGATTGTTAAATTTATATCGTATATACAGAAAGCTGCAGTGGTTTTGCGCATTTGTGGGCAGGATGTACAAAAACCTTGTACACAAGCTTTACCGCTTTGCCCGGGTTGCGGCTTGAAAAGCCGCCCACCCTATTATATAATAAACACAGGAATCTGTAAAATTCTGTCCTCAGGTTTAAAAAGAGGGCAGACCAAAAACATACAGGAGGCAACACAGATGAAAGTTCTGGTTATTAACTGCGGCTCTTCTTCCCTGAAGTATCAGCTGATCGATATGGACGGCGAGAAGGTGCTGTGCAAGGGCCTGTGCGAGCGCATTGGCATGGAAAGCAGCATGATCACCCATGAGGCAAACGGCCACAAGGCCACCACGCCCGCCATCTTCCCCACCCACACCGAGGCATTTGCCGAGGTCGTGAAGAAGATGACCACCGGCGAAGGCAAGTGCATCAACGACGTCAGCGAGATCGATGCCATCGGTCACCGTGTCGTGCACGGCGGCGAGAAGTTCAAGGAGAGCTGCCTGATCACCGACGAGGTCATCGAGACCATCCGCGAGCTGAGCCCTCTGGCTCCCCTGCACAACCCCGCCGGCATTCTGGGCATCGAGGCCGCACGCAAGGTGTTCGGCAACATCCCCATGGTGGCTGTGTTCGATACCGCTTTCCACAGCACCATGCCTCCGAAGGCTTATATGTACGCCATTCCGTATGAGTACTACGAGAAGTACGGCGTGCGCCGCTACGGCTTCCACGGCACCAGCCACAAGTACGTTGCCCACAAGGCTGCCGAGTATCTGGAAGAGCCCATTGAGCGCCTGAAGCTGATCACCTGCCATCTGGGCAACGGTTCCTCCATTGCCGCTGTGGATCAGGGCAAGGTCGTGGACACCTCCATGGGCATGACCCCGCTGGCCGGCCTGATGATGGGCACCCGCTGCGGTGACCTGGACCCCTCTGTGGTCAACTACCTGAAGTACACCCTGAACATCACCGGCCACGAGCTGGACGAGATCCTGAACAAGAAGTCCGGCCTGCTGGGCATCTCCGGTGTTTCCAGCGACAAGCGTGACGTGGAAGAGGCAGCTGCTGCCGGCAACAAGCGCGCACAGCTGGCTTCCGACATGCTGAACTACCAGATCAAGAAGACCGTTGGCGCTTACATCGCTGCAATGGGCGGCGTGGATGCTATCGTCTTCACCGGCGGCATCGGCGAGCACGACGCGATCGCCCGTGCAAAAGTCTGCCACCACATGGATTGGCTGGGCATCCGCATCGATACCGAGAAGAACAAGCACCCCGTGGGCGATGTGTGCGAGATCACTGCCTGGGGCGCAAAGGTGCGCACTCTGGTCATTGCTACCGACGAGGAGCTGATGATCGCCCGCGACACCAAGGAAGTCATTGAGAAGTAACCGTTTTCCAAAGGGCTTTGCAGGGGCTGCTGCACGGAATGTGCGGCAGCCCCTTTTTCATCTTCCGGCAGTTATTTTACCCAAATCAGCCCTGTCGGATTGTGCTATCTATACAAATAACAAGGCGAATGGTTGTTTTTTGGTTGACAAATTTCAAAAAGAACGGTACAATAGAAAAGTCCTCAATTGGAGGACGTCCATTCATTCAAGCCCCTGGTAAGCTTACTGATCAGCGCGATGGTCCCAAAACCAAAGGTATGGTTACAATCCTTCCGTGGGCAAGAACTAACTAAAGAGGAGATACTACTATGTTTGAAGACAAGACTCTGGTCTGCAAGGACTGCGGTAAGGAATTTGTTTGGACTGCTGGTGAGCAGGAGTTCTACGCATCTCGCGGCTTCGAGAATCAGCCCCAGCGCTGCAAGCCCTGCCGTGACGCCCGCAAGAACGGCGGCGCACGCAGCAACAGCGGTGAGCGTCAGATGTTCGATGCTGTCTGCGCAGCTTGCGGCAAGGCTTGCAAGGTCCCCTTCCAGCCCCGTGAGGACCGTCCGGTCTACTGCTCTGACTGCTTCGCTCGCATGAAGCAGAACTAAGCGCTGATTTTTATTTAAATCGGTAACAAAAGGCCCGCTGTCGAAAGGCAGCGGGCCTTTTTGTATTCAGAGCTTCTCCTGTCTGCTTACGCAGCCATGACGGAAGGAGTCTTTCACACCAGCGGCGCAATGAACTTGAGCAGGATGCCCGCCAGATGCAGCAGCTTTTTGCCCTGCCAGATGCTTTCTTTCGTCCGCTCCACCCTGCGGCACCGGGTGAGCGTATCCTGAAAATCCGCTTCCATGTTGGCAATGCAGTCGGTGCCGCGCATCCAGACCGCGTTTTCAAAGTGATGGTACAGGCTGCGGTAGTCCAGATTGATGGTGCCCGCCACAGCTTCCACGCCGTCGGCGATCACGATCTTCGCATGGGTAAAGCCGGGCTGCCACTCGCTGATCTTCACACCCGAAGAAATCAGCGCCTTGTAGTGGGTCTTGGCCAGTGCATAAACGAACCACTTATCCGGCTTGCCGGGCAGGATCAGGTGCACATCCACACCGCGCTCTGCCGCAAAGCGCAGGGCCGTTTCCAGCTCGCCGTCTAAAATCAGATACGGCGTGATGATGTGCACATACTTCCGGGCGCGGTTGAGCATATCCATGTACACCATTTCGCCCACCCGCTCACCGTCCAGCGGGCAGTCTCCGTAGGGCACCACAAAGCCCTTGGCGTTTGCTGCCGCCGGGATGGGATCGGACAGGAACTGCTCAAACTCCGGCTGGCACAGGATGCTCCACATCTGCAAAAACAGCGCCGTCATGGAGCGCACACCTTCGCCTTCCAGCATCAGGGCCGAGTCCTTCCAGCGGCCATACTTTTCTATGTGGTTGATGTACTCATCTGCCAGATTCACGCCGCCGGTAAAGCCCACCTGGCCATCAATGACCAGAATTTTGCGGTGGTCGCGGTAGTTGTAGTGGGTGGAAACAAAGGGCGTGACCGGCGAGAACACCTTGCACTGGATGCCCAGCGCTTCCAGCCGGCTGGGGTAATCCCGCGGCAGGGTGGAAAACTCACAGGTGCCATCATACATCACCCGCACATCCACCCCCTGCGCCGCCTTGCGGGCCAGCACTTCCAGAATGCGGCCCCACATCAGGCCTTCATCCACGATGAAATATTCCAGAAAGATGTATTTTTTTGCCGTTTCCAGCTGGCGCAGCATTTCATCGAACATAGCTTCGCCGCCGTTGAAGTAGGTGGCTACCGTGTCGGCATAGACCGGAAATCCGCCTCCCTTGCCCCGCAGATACCGTGCCAGCGGCATCGCTTCGGGTGCCTGCGCCTGCAAAAGCTCCACGGTATGCTCATTCTGCGGCAGCTGGGCGCGGGTCTGGCCCTCCAGATCCAGCAGGCGGCGCTTCAGGGCATTGTGGCCCACATCACTTTTGGTGTACCAGAACAGCGGCACGCCCAGCACCGGCATCAGCGCTGTGACCACCAGCCATGTAATGCGCACGCTGTTGTCCATGTCCTGATTGAGCAGATAGACCATCATTGCCGCTGTTACCAGCAGGGTGCCGCCAAAATAATGCGGCAGCAGCTCGCCGAACCACTGCAGCAGGCTGAACAGCGCGAACGCCTGTAAAAGCAGCAGAACCAGCACTAGGCCAAAACGGCTGAAAATAGCGTGTACCACGCCCTTCTGTCCCCGTTTGAGCAGGCGGATGCCGCCATCCTCAAACACCCGGACCTTGTCCTTCATATTTTGCTGAAATTGTTTTTTCTGCATGGCATTTTTCCTTATCTCACACATTTGCAGCCCTGGGGCTGTAAAAATGTGCCGGTTTGTGTTATGATGTACAGGAACAAACCCGCCCGGCGCTGTGTCCCGGACAGGCAGCTTTGCACCTATTATAATCCATTCCTGCCCTTTTTTCCACCCAAAGCGGCAGGATGATGCAGGAGGGACCCCTATGAATAATCTGATCATTGGCATTGCAGGCGGCTCCGGCAGCGGCAAGGCCACCCTTGCTCTGCGGCTGAAGGAGCGTTTTGGCGAGGATGAAGTGCGCCTGATCTCCCACGACAGCTATTACAAGCGCCACGACGAGCTGCCCTTTGAGGAGCGCTGCAAGCTGAACTACGACCATCCGGATGCTTTTGACAACGCCTTGCTGATCTACCATCTGCAGGAGCTGAAGGCAGGCCGCGCCATCGACTGCCCGGTGTACGACTACTCCAACCACAACCGCAGCGACAAGGTGCAGCACATTGAGCCCGCACCGGTGCTGATCGTGGAAGGCATCCTGCCCTTTGTGGAGCCGGAGCTGTGCGCCCTGTTCGACTACAAGATCTATGTGGACACCGACGCCGACGAGCGCATCCTGCGCCGTCTGGTGCGGGATGTGAAGGAGCGGGGCCGCAGTCTGGACAGCGTCATCAATCAGTACCTGACTACCGTCAAGCCTATGCACGAAGCCTTTGTGGAACCCAGCAAGCGCAACGCAGACATCATTGTGCCCAACGGCGGCGAGAACACCGCTGCGGTGGAGATGCTGGCCCATCACATCCGCAACCTGATCGAGAAGGCAAATATGATGTAACGTCTTTACGATTTAAATGCCCTCCGCATTTGCTCTGGGCATGTTCAGCGGAAATCTTATTTTTAATTTCATCATGCACGCAAAAGGAGCCACCGCACAGTTTGTGCAATGGCTCCTTTTCTTTTTGTTTTAGTGGATAGAGGTACGCACCAGTGCGCGCTTGAGACGCGCCTGAGCCAGCTCGTAGTCCCGCTTGTCGAGGTTCTTCTGCGCAAGGATCTCCTCCGCGCGCTTCTTGGAAGCCTCGGCGCGGGCCTGATCGATCTCCTCGGCCCACTCCCATGTGGTGGCGACCAGACGCACTTCGCCATCCAGCACGCTCAGCAGCCCGCCCATGCAGGCGGCGCGGCGGCGCTGGCCCTCGGCATCCACGATATGGGCTTCGCCCATGCCCAGCGCGGTGCAGTAATCCCCGTGTTTGGCAAGGATGGCCAGATCGCCGTCAATGGCGCGGCAGACGATGCGCTCGGCCTGCCCGTCAAAGGCGCAGCCGTCCGGCGTGACCACCGTCAGATGAAAGGTCGTCATGGTTTACCCTTTCTTCGCTTTTGCGAACACGTCATCGATGGTGCCCGCGAACAGGAATGCGCTCTCGGGCAGCTCGTCGCACTCGCCGTTCAGGATCATCTTGAAGCCGCGCAGGGTCTCCTTGAGCGGCACATACTGGCCGGGCATACCGGTGAACTGCTCTGCCACGTGGAAGCTCTGGCTCAGGAAGCGCTGCACCTTGCGGGCGCGGCTGACCGTGCGCTTGTCTTCCTCGCTCAGCTCGTCCATGCCCATGATGGCAATGATGTCCTGCAGCTCCTTGTAGCGCTGCAGCACCTTCTGGACGGCGCGGGCGATCTCGTAGTGCTCCTGACCCACGACCTCCGGGCTGAGGATGCGGCTGGTGGAATCCAGCGGGTCCACAGCGGGGTAGATGCCCTGCGAAGCAATGTCACGGCTCAGGACCGTGGTGGCATCCAGATGGGTAAAGGTGGTGGCAGGGGCCGGGTCGGTCAGGTCATCGGCGGGCACGTAGACGGCCTGCACCGAGGTGATAGAACCCTTGCGGGTGGAGGTGATGCGCTCCTGCAGAGCACCCATCTCGGTGGCCAGCGTGGGCTGGTAGCCGACGGCAGAGGGCATACGGCCCAGCAGTGCGGACACCTCAGAGCCTGCCTGCGTGAAGCGGAAGATGTTATCGATGAAGAGCAGCACATCCTGATTCTTCACATCGCGGAAATACTCCGCCATGGTCAGGCCGGACAGTGCCACGCGCATACGGGCTCCTGGGGGTTCGTTCATCTGGCCATAGACCAGCGCAGTCTTGTTGATAACGCCGCTCTCGGTCATTTCACCATACAGGTCGTTGCCCTCACGGGTGCGCTCGCCAACGCCGGTGAACACCGAGTAGCCGTTGTGCTCGGTGGCGATGTTATAGATCAGCTCCTGGATCAGGACCGTCTTGCCGACGCCTGCACCGCCGAACAGACCGATCTTGCCGCCCTTTGCGTAGGGGCAGATCAAATCCACGACCTTGATGCCGGTCTCCAGGATCTCGGTGGTGGACTGCTGCTCCTCGTAGCTGGGAGCAGGGCGGTGGATGGGCCAGTAGGCCTCCGGGGCCGGGGCGGGCTTGTTGTCCACGGGCTCGCCCAGCAGGTTGAACACGCGGCCCAGACACTGGTCGCCCACGGGCACTTTGATGGGTTCGCCGGTATCCACGGCTTCGGTGCCGCGCACCAGACCATCGGTGCTGTTCATTGCAATGCAGCGCACCACGTTATCGCCGGTGTGCTGTGCCACCTCGACCACCAGCTTTTCGCCGTGGTTGTCGATCTCGATGGCGTTGAGCAGCTCCGGCAGCTGGCCATCCTCAAACTGGATGTCCAGCACCGGGCCGATGACCTGGAGCACCTTGCCGATATGTTTTTCGGACATAGGCTACAACTCCTTCTTGATAGGTTGTTAAATCTCCGCGCCGGCCACGATCTCGGTGATCTCCTGCGTGATGGCAGCCTGACGGGCACGGTTATAATACAGGTTCAAATGGTCGATCATCTCACCGGCGTTCTTGGTGGCGGCATCCATGGCGGTGCGGCGGGCGGCAAGCTCACTTGCCACGCTCTCGCACACGGCACCGTAGACGATGCCGGCCACATACTCCGGGATGATCGCGCTGAATACTTCCTCGCTGCTGGGCTTGTACAGGATCTGGCTGCGGCGGGCATCCGCCTTCTGCTGCTCGGTAGGTTCGATGGACAGCGGCAGCACCTCCATGGTGGCTGCGGTCTGGGTCATCATGGAATCGAACCGGGTGTAGCAGATCTTTACCGCATCGTACTCGCCCTTGAGATATCCTTCCGTGATCTGACGGGACAGCTGGAAGCACTCGCCCACCGAGACATCTGCCGCCAGCAGCACCTCCTGCGTGAACAGGGGCACCTCGTGATGGACGAAATACTCTGCCGAGCGCTTGCCGATGGGCAGCACCAGCACCTCGCCCTCTTCGGCCCCGGCCTGCTTGAGCACGTTGGAATTGTATCCACCGGCAAGGCCGCGGTCGCCTGCAATCACGATGAGCAGGGTGCGCTTCACTTCGTCACGGCGCAGGTAGGGGTTGCGGGCGCGGGGGTCGGCCGCGGCGATCTTGGTCAAAGTCTCATGCAGCGTTTCAAAGTAGGGGCGGCTGTGCTCCACCCGTTCCTTGGCGCGGCGCATTTTGGAGGAAGCCACCAGTTCCATTGCCTTGGTGATCTGCATGGTGCTCTCTACGCTTTTGATGCGCAGCTTGATGTCCTTCATGGAACCAGCCATGCGTTACGCCTCCTTCCTTAGTGCGCCTTGACGAAGCTGTCGGTATAGGCTGTGAGCACGCTCTTAAGCTGCTCCTCAGTGTCCTTATCCAGATTGCCGGTGGTGCGGATGGTCTCCATGACGGCGGCACCCGCAGCATTGTTGTCCAGATATTCGTACAGTCCCTTCTCATACTCGGCCACGTCCGGCACCTTGACCTTCACAAGGTAATCGTGAATGGTCGCATACAGGATGGCCACCTGCTTTTCCACAGGCACGGGAGCGGAGCGGTTCTGCTTGAGCACTTCCACGATGCGCTCGCCTTGTGCAAGGCGGGCCTTGGTGTCGGCATCCAGATCGGAACCGAACTGTGCAAAGCTCTGCAGCTCACGGTACTGGGAGTAGATCAGCTTCAGGGTGCCGGCGACCTTCTTCATGGCCTTGATCTGGGCATTGCCGCCCACGCGGGACACCGAGATGCCGGGGTTGACTGCCGGCATGACACCGGAGTGGAACAGCTCCGTCTCCAGGAAGATCTGACCATCGGTGATGGAAATGACATTCGTGGGGATGTAGGCGGAAACATCGCCCGCCTGCGTCTCGATGATGGGCAGAGCCGTCAGGCTGCCGCCGCCCAGCTCATTGGAGAGCTTGGCCGCGCGTTCCAGCAGACGGGAGTGCAGATAGAACACGTCGCCGGGGTAAGCCTCACGTCCCGGGGGACGGCGGATCAGCAGCGATAGTGCACGGTAGGCCACGGCGTGCTTGGACAGGTCGTCGTAGATGATGAGGACATGCTTGCCCTGATGCATGAAATATTCGCCCATGGCACAGCCGGAGTAGGGTGCGATATACTGCAGGGGCGAAAGCTCGGATGCCGTTGCGGACACCACGATGGTGTAGCCCATAGCACCGGCCTCGGTCAGGCTCTGCACAAGGTTTGCCACGGTAGAGCGCTTCTGACCGATGGCAACGTAAATGCAGATGACGTCCTTGCCCTTCTGGTTGATGATGGTATCGGAGGCGATAGTGGTCTTGCCGGTCTGGCGGTCGCCGATGATCAGCTCGCGCTGGCCGCGGCCAATGGGGATCATGGAGTCGATGGCCTTGATGCCGGTCTGCAGCGGCTCCTTGACCGGCTGACGGTCGATGATGCCGGGAGCGCGGCTTTCAATGGCGCGGAACTCGGTGGTCTCGATGGGGCCTGCGCCGTCGATGGGCTGGCCCAGCGCGTTGACCACGCGGCCGATCATGGCTTCGCCCACCGGCACGGACACCACCTTGCCGGTGCGCTTAACAGTGCTGCCTTCCTTGATACCGACGTCGGAGCCCAGCAGAACGATGGAGACGGTGTTCTCCTCCAGATTCTGGGCCATGCCGTATTCGCCGTTATCAAACTGAAGCAGCTCACCTGCCATGCACTTTTCCAGACCACTGGCGCGGGCGATGCCGTCGCCCACCATAATGACCGTGCCGGTCTCGCTCTGCTCAATGGCATTTTCGTAATGCTTGATCTGCGCACGGATGATCTTGGAGATCTCTTCAGGTTTCAGTTGCATCTTTGTTTGTTCACCACTCAATTCTTAAAAATCTTTCGGGTGGAAATTCGATCACAGTGTCACGGAAGCAATATCCCTGCGCAGGGCGGCCAGACGGTTCTGCACCGTGCCGTCCAGCTCGGTGCCTTCGATATCCAGCCGGATGCCGCCCAGCACTGCCGGATCGACCTTTGTTTTCAGGTCGATGGTCTTGCCGGTGAGTTTTTCCAGCTTTTCGTGCAGGCCCTTTGCCTGCTGTTCCGTCATTGCCACTGCAGTGGTCGCCGTTGCTTCCAGAATGCCGTGCGCCTGATTGTAGCGCACACGGTAAGCCCGTGCACAGCCGGACAGCTCCCGCAGGGTGCCCTTCTCGCACAGGATCTTCAAAAAGTTCAGCACATAGAGGTGGACCTGATCCCGCAGTGCTTCATCCAGCAGGCCGCAGCGCTCTCTTTTCGGGATGCTGGGGGTGCTGAGCAGATGCAGGTAGTCCGGGTTTGCCTTAAAAAGCGCCACGGTTTCGTCCAGCTCGCCCAGAATGCGGGCCTCCAGCCCTTCCTCCGCCGCCAGATCGTACAGGCTTCCGCCGTACATCCTTGCAGTCTCGGTCATGATGCTTCACCCACATTTTTGATAAATTCGTCGATCAGATCCTTGTGGTCCTTCTCGCTGATCTCACGCTCCACCACCTTGGAGGCGATTTCCATGGCGATGCCGCCGATCTCGTCCTTGACCTCGTTCACGGCCTTCTTGCGCTCCTGCGCAATGTCGGCTTCGGCCTTCTGCTTGAGGGCAGCAGCCTGCGCGCGGGCCTCGCCCACGATCTCTTCGCCGCGGGCGGTGGCCGTCTTCTGCGCATTGGCAACGATCTCGTTGGCCTCGGCGCGGGCATTCTGCAGGTTCTGCTCGTACTCTGCCTTCATAGCTTCGGCTTCGGTGCGCAGCTTGGTGGCATCGGCGATCTGGCTGTCTGCCTTCGCCTTGCGCTCTGCGATCACGTTTTTGACCGGATTCAGCAGGAACTTTTTGAAGATGAACAGCTGGATCATCAGGTTGCAGATCTGGGCCAGAAAGGTCCAGCCGTCCAGCGTGATCAACGCCTGGTACAGTTCCATAAGCGTCTCCTTTCGTTATTTTGTAAAAGGTTCCGCTTATGCCAGGAACTTCATGAACATACCGGGTGCCAGGAAGATCAGCAGCAGGCCGGTGACGAAGCCGTAAATACCGGTGGTCTCGGAAAGTGCAACGCCCAGGATCAGGGTGCTGGTAACGTCGCTCTTGCACTCGGGCTGACGGCCCACAGCTTCACAGGCAGCAGCTGCTGCGTTGCCTTCGCCGATACCGGGGCCGATACCTGCGATCAGTGCGCAGCCTGCGCCGATGCCGCAGCCTGCCAGAGCGATACCACGAGCGAGGTACTGAAAGTCAGTCATAAGATTTGTCCTCCAAAAAAGTTTTTTGTTTTGGGAGATGCCGTTGTGAGGGCTTAGTCCTCACCGGCAGCACGTTTGATGAAAATTGCGGTCAGGGTGCAGAAGATGAACGCCTGAATGCAGCCGCCGAACCAGTCGAAATACAGGCCCGTAAAGGCCGGGATGCCGATCTGGAACAGCTGGATCTGGCTCAAGGCACCCGGCAGCCAGCCGAAAATGACGTGGCTCAGGCTTGCCAGCGCCCAGTACAGCAGTGTGGAAATGACCGTACCGGACAAGATGTTGCCAAAGTGACGGAACGCCATACTGACGGGGGTGGAAACCTCCGACAGCACATTGATGGGTGCCATGATGAAGATGGGGTCCAAAAGACCTTTCAGGTAGGAAAGGATGCCGTTGGTCTTGATCTTGTAGTACATGATCAGCACGAACACCACGATGGCCCACGCCGCCTCGGTGTTCAGGTCTGCCGTGGGGCTCCACAGGCCGATGACACTGATGAGGTTGCAGCCGATGCTCAGAGCGAAGATCGCGCCGATGAGCGGGATATACTTATCAAAGTGATAGCCCATGTTGTCGTGCACGAACTGGTCCAGCCGTTCTACGATGAACTCGGCGGCGGCCTGCCGCTTTGAGACATTTTCCAGCTTGAGATTTCTGCCCAGCCAGATGGCAAGACCCGAAAGCAGCGCCATGACGATCCAGGTACTGACCAGGGTCTGGGTGATCTTGAAATCACCCAGCAGGGGGATGTCCGTATGGATGGTATACAGGATCTTTGCGCCGTTCAGTTCCATTTGTTACGTTTCACCCCCTTCGTCACGGGGTTCAGCTTCCGGCTCCGGTGCGGGTTCGGGGTCGTCCTCCACAGAGACGTCCACCGAAGGCCCGGCCGGTGCAAGAGGCTTGTACTTGCCGGTTATTTGCAGATAGTAAATTGTAACACGCGGGAAAAGCAGCGGAAGAACACCGGCAAACGGCTGGAACACCGGTGCCCCGATGGCAACGATGATCCACACCGCCTGCAAAAGCATCCGGACATTGTAGGAAGCCTGCAATGTCGCTTTGCGCCGTTTCTCATCCTGCTCGTCGATGACCTTCTGGCATACGAGGCAGATGCCCGCAAAGTTGCCGATGGCCACGGCCGCGCCGATGAGACTGCCCAGAACAACAGTGTAATCAAATTTCACCCAGCCAACCAGGTGCAGAGCTGCAAAGATCACCCACATGACGGCGGTACAGATGGCCGTGCCGCAGGCAATGCGGGTCAGCTCCTTTTTGGATTCCGGCTGCAGTTTCATAAAGGGAAACCTCCTGTTAAGTTTACTGATGCGAGTTGAACCCCACCCGCTTTGGTTTTTCCTTTTTGGTGCGGTCCATGTGTTCCTTTGCAAAATACCAGAAGTTCTGTGCCCCGGCAGCAAGCCCCAGCAGGATGGCCGGCAGGAACACCCATTCCGGCCAGCTCCAGTTGTTCACCGCCCACCATGCACCGCCCAGACACATGACCAGCGGCAGCAGCATATTCAGGCCCAGCTGGGTCAGCCAGACAAGATCCTCCAGTGCCTTATACCAGCCCTTCAACCTGTGTTTCCTCCCTGTGTGATGTGCCTTTACAAAAGCCAGATTCTGGATTCTTTGCCAAGGATTTGCAGTCAGCAAAAAAATCTTATAACGATAGTATAATTCAAACCGGCCGTTTTTTCAATCAATTTTCCACTGTTTTCTAGTAAAATTTCATAGTTTGTTTACACTAATGCCGTAACTGTACGCCCTGTATGGAGTTTGTGCGTCTGCGGGCACATCAATACCAAAAGTTTGATGGATCTATTGTGCAGAATGCAAAAAAAAACGGGCGAACCCTCTCAGGCGCTGACGCGCCAGCTCTCCCGAAGGGCGAGCTTTTATGCATCTTTCGGGCAGCACAAATAAAGCTCCCCCTTTCGGGGGAGCTGCTGAGCGAAGCGAAGCTGAGAGGGTCACACAAAAAAACCGCCCGGCTCTTTGGGAACCGGGCGGCAGCCGTTATGCAGTTTTCAGGACATTACCAGAGGTTTGCGGTCTCGTTGTACAGGCCCTCGTAGCTCTTGGCGGAGACATCCCAGCTGAAGTCGCACTCCATGCAGTGGTGCACGAGGTTCTTCCAGTTCTCCTTGTCATAGTAAGCATTCTGTGCGTTGCAGCAGGCCACATACAGCTCGTGGGCATTGTAGCCCGCAAAGGTGAAGCCGTTGCCCTCACCCATGGTGCTGTCGTGGATGGAGTCGCGCAGACCGCCGGTCTCGCGGACGATGGGAGGCGTGCCGTAGCGGCAGGCCACCATCTGTGCCAGACCGCAGGGCTCGCTCTTGGAAGGCATGATGAAGGCATCTGCACCTGCGTAGATCTCCTGCGACAGGGCCGGCTCGAAGCCGATGTAGGTGCCAACGCGGCCCGGATGGCGTGCGCACAGGTCGGAGAAGAAGTTCTCGTACTGGCTCTCGCCGCTGCCCAGAACGACCAGCTCGATGCCGCGGTCCACCAGACCATCGGCGATGCTCTGCACCAGATCAAAGCCCTTCATGCCGACCATGCGGCTGACCATGGCAAAGACGGGGCTGCCATCCTTGTTCAGGCCGAACTTATCCTGCAGGGCTTCCTTGCACTTTGCCTTGCCCTCTTCAAAGTTGGTGATGTCGTAGTTGAAGGGGATGTTCTTATCCGTAGCGGGATCGTTGGAATCGGTATCGATGCCGTTCAGGATGCCGCACAGCTTGTACTGCTTCTCGCGCAGCAGAGCATCCAGACCGTAGCTGAACCACGGGTCGAGGATCTCCATGGCATAGGTGGGGCTGACAGTGGTGATCTTATCGGCAGTCTCGAAAGCACCTTTCATGAAGTTTGCGCAGCCATCGTACTCCACGATGTGCTGGTCGCGGCGGCCGATGCCGCAGGTGTCCTCCAGAATGTCGGTGCCGTACTTGCCCTGATAAGCGATATTATGGATGGTGAAGATGGTCTTGATGCGGTTGAACTTATCCAGATGGCGATAGTACAGGTTCAGGTACACCGGCACCAGAGCGGTCTGCCAGTCGTTGCAGTTGATGATATCGGGGGTGAAATCGATGTAGAACAGGGTCTCTAAAACGGCGCGGGAGAAGAAAGCGAAACGCTCGCCGTCATCGTAGAAGCCGTACAGGCCGCGGCGCTTGAAGTAATACTCGTTGTCCAGGAAGTAGTAGGTCACGCCGTTCCGCTCGGTCTTGAACAGGCCGCAGTACTGGCTGCGCCAGCCCACGGGGACGGAATAATTGGTCACGTACTCCAGCGTATCACGGAACTTCAAATCGCCGTACAGGGGCATAATGACGCGGGCATCCACGCCGTCCTTGACCAGAGCCTTGGGCAGGGCACCCGCAACGTCGGCCAGACCGCCGGACTTTGCAAAAGGGGCAGCTTCCGAAGCAGCATACAGGATTCTCATAGGATCGCTCCTTCCATATAGTGGGATATTTTCGTTCTCCCCCACCGCCCTTGCAGGCAGCACGAACCATTTTTACAAAAGAGCAGGCGGGGGCACACAGATGCCCCCGCCCCTCTCAAGAGGGGCTACCGGGGAGGAAGCCGCCCCTATGGATAACTCAGTAAAATCAGACGGTGTGCTTCTTCTGCACGTACACCGGGAAGCTCTCGGTGCCGGACAGCTTCTTGCCGGCAGTGATCTTCACGTTCTTATCGGTAACAACGCAGTCCAGCTCGGCATTGGCTTCCACAACGGTGTCCTGCATGAGCACGCAGTTCTTGACGACGGCACCCTTCTTGACCTTGACACCGCGGAACAGCACACAGTTCTCCACCGTGCCCTCGATGACGCAGCCGTCGGCCAGAATGGAGTCGGTCACCTTGCAGCCCGGCACATAGCGGGTGGGGTTGTCGTCGCGGATCTTGGTGTAGACCGGGCTCTTCTTGGGGAACAGCTTTTCCAGATTTTCGTCATCGGTCAGCTTGAGGTTCTCGTCAAAGTAGCTCTTCATGTCACAGACATGTGCCACATAGCCGGTGTACTCCAGAGCGTGGATGTTCAGGATGTTGACATTGTGGGCCAGAATATCGCGCTCGAAGTAGATCAGGCCGCGGGAGGTCGCATCCCGGACCAGCTTGAGCAGGGTCTCGCGCTCCAGAACATAGATGTTCAGGTCAAGGTTCTGCACGCCGGGGCGGTAATCGTTGAACAGCAGCTCGGTCACACGGCCGTCGGCATCAACGGTCAGGGTGTAGTTGTCATTCTTGCGGCCCTCGGGGATCTCGGTCTTCTGGTAAGCAACGGTCACATCGGCACCGCTTGCCTGATGAGCAGCCAGCAGAGCGTTGAAGTCGTAGTTCAGGGCAACATTGGCGTCGCTCATGACCACGTACTTTTCCTTCTGGTTCTCCAGGAAGTTCATGATGGAGCCCAGAGCTTCCACACGGCCGGAATAGATGCGCACGCCCTTCTCAGCGAAAGGCGGCACGATGTTCAGGCCGCCGTGACGGCGGGCCATATCCCACTCACGGCCGGTGCCCAGATGATCCATCAGGGAGTGGTAGTTCTTGCGCACCACGATGGAGACATTGGAGATACCGCAGTTTGCCATGCTGGACAGAACAAAGTCCACCATACGGTAGCGGCCCGCGAAGGGGATCGAAGCCATTGCGCGCTCGGTCACCAGCTCGGGGACGGTATTATCATAACTGTTGGGGAAAATAATACCCAACGCATTGGTGTTCTGGCTCAGCATACTTCCATACCCTCCTTGACGGATTCAAAGACTTTGGCACCTTCCTTGACGGTTGCGCCTGCGCCGACGGTCAGGCCGGTGCCCACATGGGCAATGGGGCCATCGCCGCCCACTCGTGCACCTGCACCGACCACAACATCCTCCGCCAGGATGCAGCGCTTGACAACAGCACCAGCCTTGACCACAACGCCGTCCATCAGGACTGCGTCCTCAACGGTAGCGCCCTCTTCCACAACAACGCCTGCGCTCAGCACAGAGTGATGCACATTGCCGTAGATCTTGCAGCCCTCCGTGACGAGGGAATCCTGCACCACAGCGCGGGGGCCGATCTTCTGCGGAGGCAGGACCGGGTTGCGGCTGTAGATCTTCCACTTCTCGTCGAAGATATCGATGCCGGAGTTTTCGGGATCCAGCACTTCCATGTTGGCTTCCCACAGGCTGTCGATCGTGCCCACGTCACGCCAGTAGCCGGCAAAGCGGTAGGCGTACATCTTGCGGCCGTCGCGCAGCAGGGCGGGGATGATGTTCATGCCAAAGTCGTTCTTGGAGTTGGGGTCTGCTTCGTCCTCTTCCAGATACTTCTTCAGCACATCCCAGTTGAAGATGTAAATGCCCATGGAAGCCAGATTGGACTTGGGTACCGGGGGCTTCTCCTGGAACTCGGTGATGCGGTCGTTCTCGTCAGCCACCATCAGGCCGAAGCGGGAGGCTTCCTTCCAGTCCACTTCCATAACAGCCACAGAGAACTCTGCGCCCTTTTCCTTGTGGAAGCGCAGGAAGTCGGCGTAGTCCTGCTTGCAGATCTGGTCGCCGGACAGGATGATCACATACTCGGGATCGTAGCTGTCGATGAAGCCGATGTTCTGGTAGATGGCGTTTGCAGTGCCCTTGTACCAGTCGGTGCCCTTTGCCTGCTCGTAGGGCGGCAGGGTGTGCACGCCGCCGTGCAGACGATCCAGATCCCAGGGCTGGCCGTTGCCGATGTACTCGTTCAGCTTCTGGGGCTGATACTGGGTCGCGATGCCAACGGTGTCGATGTTGGAGTTCACGCAGTTGGACAGCGGGAAGTCCACGATGCGGTACTTACCGCCGAAGGACACTGCGGGTTTTGCCGTTTTCTGTGTCAGCGCGTACAAGCGCGAGCCACGTCCACCGGCAAGGATCATTGCCACAATTTCTTTTGCCATAGCTTTATTCTCCCCTTTAACATTAACATTTCCGTTGTTCGGAAATGATCGTCAACATGTGCGGTATGGGTCGGCCGAAGAGCCGGGTCATTCCTTGGGCTCCTTCGGTTTGCGGGTGCGTTTTGCGGGTGCTTTTTCCGCCTTGGGTTCTGCCTCTGCCTTGGGCTTGCGTCCGCGCTTTTTGGGTGCTTCCTCGGCCTTTTCCGGCTCAACCTTTGCCTTGCGGGCGGTCTTTTTCACCGACTTTTCCTCTGCAGCGGCAGCTTCTGCCTTGGGCTTGCGGCCCGGCTTCTTTACTACCTTTGCTGCAGCTTCCTCCGCAGCGGTCTTTGCCTTTTTGGCTGCGGTCTTTTTTCCCGCCTTATCGGTCTTGTCCGCTGCGGCCTTGCGGGTGCGCTTGGTGGGCACTTCAAAATACAGGGTGCTCATGGGCGGCAGGGTGATGGTGATGCTCTGCTCAAACCCGTGCATCGGCTTTTTGTGGGTGCGCACGGCCTTGTTGTGGACTGCGCCGGAACCGCCGAACTCTGCATCGTCGCTGTTCAGGATCTCCTTGTAGGAGCCTGCCACCGGTGCGCCCAGCGTGTAGCCCTCGCGCAGGACGGGGTTGAAGTTGCACACCACAAGGATCTGCTTGCCGGAAGTGTCCTTGCGCAGGAAAGCGACGACGCTCTGCTGCGAGTCATCCGGCACGATCCACTGGAAGCCCTCCCAGCTGTAATCCACCTGCCAGAAGGCGGGATGCTCCTTGTAGAAGGCGTTCAGGGTCTTGACGTAGGTCTGCAGCTCGGTGTGCTTATCGTAGCCCAGCAGCATCCAGTCCAGCGGCTTTGTCTCGTTCCACTCAGCGAACTGGCCGAACTCCTGACCCATGAACAGCAGCTTCTTGCCCGGGTGGGCCATCATGTAGCCAAAGAAGGTGCGCAGGTTTGCAAACTTGGCGTCGTACTCGCCGGGCATCTTGTTGATCAGGCTGCCCTTGCCGTGCACCACCTCATCGTGGCTGATGGGCAGCACAAAGTTCTCGCTGAAGGCGTAGAAGAAGCTGAAGGTGACCTTGTTGTGGTTGCCGGAACGGAAGAGCGGGTCAGTCTTCATGTAGCTGAGCATATCGTTCATCCAGCCCATGTTCCACTTGAAGTTGAAGCCAAGGCCGCCGTCCGAAGCAGGCTTTGTGACCATGGGCCATGCAGTGGACTCTTCCGCGATCATGTACTTGTGGGGGTGACGGCCCAGCACGGTGTCGTTCAGCTTGCGCAGGAAAGCAACAGCCTCCAGATTTTCCTTGCCGCCGTCCTTGTTCGGCTCCCACTCGCCCTGCTTGCGGTTATAGTCCAGATACAGCATGGATGCCACCGCGTCCACGCGCAGACCGTCGATATGGTACTGCTCCAGCCAATACAGTGCGCTGGAGATCAGGAAGCTCTGCACCTCGCTGCGGCCGAAGTCGAACACCATGGTGCCCCACTCCTTATGTTCGCCGCGCTTCGGATTCGGGTCCTCGTAGCAGGCTTCGCCATCAAAGTTGTACAGGCCGAACTGATCCTTCGGGAAGTGAGCAGGCACCCAGTCCATGATCACACCGATGCCGGCGGCATGGAGCTTATCCACAAAGGCCATCAGGTCCTTGGGGGTGCCGTAGCGGCTGGTGGGTGCAAAATAGCCGGTGACCTGATAGCCCCAGCTGCCGTCAAACGGATATTCCATGACCGGCAGCAGTTCCACATGGGTATAGCCCATCTCTGTGATATACGGGATCAGCTCGTCTGCCAGCTCGGAATAATTGTAGGGCTTACCGCCCTCCTTCATCTTCCAGCTGCCGGCGTGCATCTCGTAAATATTCATCGGGCTGTTGATCACATCAGCCTTTTTTTGTGCTGCCTGCCATGCATCATCGTGCCACGCAAAACCACTGATATCGTAGACCTTGCTGCCGTTGGACGGGCGGGTCTCGGCGTGGAACGCATAGGGATCGGCCTTATAGACCAGATCACCTGCGCGGGTGGTCACGCAGTATTTATAAACATCATATTCCTTCATGCCCGGGATGAACAATTCCCATACGGAATCGCCATCCACCTTGCGCATCGGGTGGCTGCCCGGCTTCCAGCTGTTAAAGTCGCCCACCACGCTGATGGCTACAGCATGGGGTGCCCACACGCGGAACACCACACCTGCTTCACCGGCACGTGTTTCCATGTGTGCGCCAAAGTAGCGGTATGCTTCACAGTTATTGCCCTGTTTGAACAAATACACCGGCAGGTCCGATGCATTGCTCTGGATCTTCTCCTCGGTCGGTTTCATAGACTGCTCCTCCCCGTACAGATGCACAAAGCGCACCTGTAGCTTTTTACCCTTTTATATTAAAGAATTTCGGTCTGTTTTTCAAGAGTTTCGCCGCATTTTACTGTAAAATTTACCATAATCTTTTCGTTGATATTTTTTCCTTATATACATACCCGCCAAATTTTTACAAATTTTATGGTGAATCCTGCCAATCTGACAATAAAAAAGAGCCTCTGCGCACCCTCCCAAAGGGAAGGTGTACAGAAGCTCTCTGTTTCTGTTGAAAATTTTCAGTTCCGGTTTCCCCGGTTCTTTTCAGCCTGCTCAGTCCACCACGTAGACGTTCACCTGAATGGCTCCATTGATCACGCTCTCGGCGTAGGTCTCGTAGAACAGGTCCACAAGGATCTGGCCCTTCTGCACGGCAATGCCGGTATCGGTAGCCACCGCATAGCCGTACACGAACTTGCCGTCGGTGGAGGTGATATACAGCTTGGTGCCGTAGGGGATCACATCCGGGTCCACAGCCACAGTGCCGTAGCCCAGACCCAGACCGGAAGAACCCTTGCCGGTCTTGGAATAGTAGCCGGTGGCCTTTCCGGTGAGCACCTTGCTGTAAGAGGCGGGTGCATTGGTGGTGCCGTCCGGGCCGGTCAGCGGGGAGACCGGCGCGCCTGCGCCATAGGTCTTTACGATGTGGTTGGTCGGCTCCACAGTGGTGGTGGAATCCACCACGATGCTGTTTTCCAGCTCGCCGTCCACATAGCGGTCGCGGGTGGTGATCGTCTGCTGGCCTTCCGCACCATGGCGCACCGTGGTGGCGCGGCCGGTGTTGCGGAAATACAGGCTGGTGTAGACGTACTCGGTATCGTAGGGGATGGCCTGCGTCTCCACACGGTCGGTGTAGTCCACGCGGTGCACCGTGATGGTGGAACCTGCGCTCACCAGCTGGTCCAGAGCAGGCTCGGTGTAGTCGTCACCCTCCAGGGTGATACCGGCACGCTTCAGGGCATCCGCCACAGTGCCGAACACCATTTTGACGGGGTACTCCTGACCGTCGGCAGTGATGCTGACGGAGAATGCGCGCTCAATGTTCAGGGCGGCAAGGTTGCCGCTGTAGGCCGTGTAATAGACCTGATCGCCCTCTTCGGACTGGATGCCGGAAAGGTTCATAACCTGTGCAGGGTCGGTCTCGGAGGTGAGGATCACCTGCCGGGCACCATTGGAGTCTGTGACGTAGGTCAGCCGCAGATTCGCAGCGGTCACACTGAGTGTAGCCACAAGGCACACGACCATGACACAAAACGCCAGCACACGGGGAGAGACTGCATGCTTGCAGTCAGACAATGCTTTCTTCAATTTTACGGAAGCGATACGAGACAACTCCTCTCTTTTCAAAATTGGCTGCGGCTGCGGACATGTTTTTCATGCCCCGGCCGCCCGGACTGCGGGGCGGGCAGAAGCCATCTGGCCCCACAATCAAATACGATGCCCTCTTTTTGGTAAAATCGAGCATCGTATACAATTTGGACTCCGCTGCGGAGGGTGCAGTTACCCTCCCGGCCCGGACCCCATCTGCCCGCGCCGCGCCGTATATAAGACGGCTTTTTACTTCATCCAGATAATTTTTAAACGCTGCAACGTCTGTTGGTTCCGTTGAGCGAGTCTTATTTTACCAGTCCAATGGCCATTTGTCAAATCACCTTCTCATACTTTGTTAGTTTTTTGACGTTATTTTTTGTGCAACTTTAACATTGTTTTCTCCAAAATATTGTTTTTTCGGTTATTTCCTTCCGATTTTCGACCTGTTTTCTGGGGTGTTTTGTTCACGAATTTTTAACATTTATTTTGGACTTTTTGCACCGGAAACTGCACTTTTGGGTTCGTTTTCCCATGCGGCAAGCGGCCAAAAATCGCTGGTTTTCCGTACAAAGCCACCTCTTTTTCATCCCATTTTTCACCCACAAAGAACTGTGCGAATTACTCATGAAAAGCGCCTCCCGGCAAAATGCCGAAGCACAGAAATTTGTGCAGCAAAAGACCACACTGGCAGCTGCCGGGCAGCGGCTGTACAATCAAACAAAAAACAGAAAGGAAGGTTTTCAAGTGAACATCAAGATCATTCAAAGGCAGTGCGGCGGCACTGAATTTCTGTCCCAGCCGCACCGCCTGCACCTCGGTGCACAGAACGCTGCCGGTGTGGACGAGCTGTGCTTCACGCTGCCGGAAGCATGGGCCGGGTGCACCGTTGCGCTCTACCTGCGCCGCAGCGACGGCACCCTGCTGGCACCGGTCTCATTGGACACGCAGCACTGCGTCACCGTGGACCGCCGCCTGACCGGAAGCACCGGCGGACAGTGGATGCTGGCAGCCATCGATGCCAGCGGCTACGCCGCCTATACCCGGCCCGGCAGCTACGACACCTACGCTATCCTGCCCACCGACGGCGGCGCGGAAGAGCTGCCGCCCTCGCAGTATGAGCAGTTCGTGGCGCGTGTGCTGGAAAGTGCCAGTACCGCTTCCACCGCCGCACAGCGTGCCGCAGCCAGTGCTGCAAGCACGGCATCCAATGCGGCACAGGCCCAGACCGCGGCACAGCGCACCAGCGCCGACAGTGCCGCTGCATCCCGCTGTGCAGCCCGTGCCGAGGCTGCTGCCGCACGGGCAGAGGAGCTGGTGCCTACCGACGGTCAGGTAGTGAGCGTGAACGGCAAAAGCGGCATCGTAAAACTGACGGCGCAGGATGTGGGGGCGCTTCCCTGCCCGGCAGTTCCGGTCTCCGGCCAGCTGCTTCGGGTGCTGAGCGTGGACCCCAACACCGGGGCCGTGTTGACCGATACTGCCGCCATGCCGGATCTGTCGCCCTATCTGCGCAGCAGCACGGTGCCCACGGCTTCGGCCCCCGGCGCAGTACGGGTGGACCCCGCCTGCGGCATCAACGTGCGCAGCGACGGAACCCTGATCACCGCACCAGCTGCCCGCGAACAGCTGGACAGCATGACGGATGCACTTCTGCCGCTGACCGCAGCCCTGCTGCCTTATGGCGTGAAGAAGGCTCTGACCACCGCCGCAGCCGCCGGGGAATGGACCGCTGCCGAAAAGGCAAACGCCCTGCGCACCTTCGGTGCCGATTTTTCTTCCTATTATACAAAGGAAGATGTCGATGCTCTGCTGGCCGCACCCAGCTCCGCTGCCTACCCGGTGGGCAGCATCTACCAGAGCACCAACCCCACCAGCCCTGCCGCCCTGTTTGGCGGCACATGGGAGCAGATCGCATCGGAGCGCGTGCTGATGGGTGCCAGCAGTAGCCACGCAGCGGGCACCACAGTAAAGGCCGGACTGCCGAACATCACAGGCTCTTTTGTCGCGGATGTAAAAAAGGGTGAACATAAGGTATCCGGCGCATTCACTGCCGGCAACGTGATCGCATCTACGGGCGAATACAATTCCTTTTCTGATGTATATAAGTTCAGTCTGGATGCATCCAAGTCTAATGCCATCTACGGCCGCAGCGCCACCGTGCAGCCTGCCGCCTACTATGTGCACATCTGGCGGCGCGTGGCCTGAGAAAGGAGGTTTTGAACCATGAAGATCATTGACGAGAACGGTGCAGCCATTGAGACCCCTGACCTGACGCTTGGGTATCTGGTGGGCGGCACCGAGCCAGTGGAGCACCCCGCCGTGGAAGGCGTGGAGGAAGTGAGCCACTACGAGACCGTAACGGAGTATCCCGGCGGCGGCAGGGATGTGCGGAAGGTCATCGATGTGCCGGGCGTGCCTGCGCAGGCCGCATGGACCGAACAGGTGCCGGTGCAGAGATACATCCGCTATACGGAAGAAGAATTGGCCGCGCGGGAAAAAGAGCGCCAGCAGGCCGAGGAAGCAGCCCGTCTGCCCGAGACGATTGCCAGCCTGACCTGCCAGCTGACCGACCTGCAGCTGGCCCTGTGTGAACTGTACGAAGGAGGTGGTGTGTAATGGCAAGGATCTATGCGGCCCTGATCCGCAAGGGCATCAAAACGCTGGAGGATGTGCCCGCCCGGCTGAGGGATGCCGTGGCAGCGCTGCTGCAGGAGGACGGCCATGCTTAACGTTTACTCCCGCGCAAGGGATGGCGAAACGCTGCTGAGCCGCAGCTTCCGCGCAAAGGAATTTGCCTGCAAAGACGGCACCGACCCTTTGTTTGTGGACAGCGAACTGGTGCAGGTGCTGCAGGCCATCCGTGACCATTTTGGCGCACCGGTGGTCATTACCAGCGGCTACCGCACCGCTGCACACAACAAGGCTGTGGGCGGAGCGGTTTACAGCCAGCATCAGTATGGCCGTGCCGCGGATATCCGGGTGTCCGGCGTGCCGGTGGAGCAGCTTGCCGCCTACGCCGAGACCCTGCTGCCCGGCACCGGCGGCATCGGCCGCTACCCCGCAAAAGGCTTTGTCCATGTGGATGTGCGCAAAGCAAAAAGCCGGTGGGTCGGGTAAAGGCGGTGAACGGAATGGAAACGATCTTATCCGCTGTCATTGCCGGGGCCGTGACCCTGATCGGCGTGCTGATTGCCAACAGCCGCAGTCAGGCCGTGACCGACACCAAGCTCGAAGAGCTGACCCGCGAGGTGCGCGAGCATAACAATTTTGCCCGCCGCGTACCGATTTTAGAAGAACAGATGAAGGTGGCCAACCACCGCATCGCTGACCTTGAACAAAATGAGAAAGTGAGGAATTGATATGAACTTTGGTAAAATTTCTGCCGCCACCATCGCCCGCACCGCTGTGCTGCTGCTTGCCCTGACCAATCAGGTGCTGAGCGCTCTGGGCAAACCTATGCTGCCCATTGAGAGCCAGACTGTGGAACAGCTGGTGACCGCCGGCATCACCACCGTGGCCGCGCTGATCAGCTGGTGGAACAACAACAGCTTCACCTCTGCAGCCATTCAGGCCGATGCCGAATACGCCCGCCTGAAGCAGAAAAGTGAGTGAGAAAGCCCTCGAAGCAGTGTATCAGTAGTACTTTTTGACTGAAAAGTATTACTGATGCAGTCATCTTTCACAGCAGCCCCGGAAGGCACCCAGACAGCCTTTCCGGGGCTTTTTTGCTGCCCAGATGATTCGTTCACGCAGATTCAAGAACGTTTCGCGCAGGTTTCGATGACTTTCGCACTGAAATCATGTATAATCCGGGCAGAAGCAAATCGGAAAAGAGCAGTCAAGAGACTGTAAGCGGCCCCCTAACGCCCCAACGTAAAGGGACTGTTGCAAAATAGTCCCAACAAAAAATGAGATAGGTTTCCCCGAAAGGGGGTGCCTATCTCATTTTTTGTTGTAAACTGAGGTTGTGAAAAAACAGATAGAACCCGCGCGCTGGGTGCATTGCAGCATACCAGAGCGCGGGTTCTCTTTGATCTATAAAGTTTAATCGTCGTCGCTGTCCAGCTTGAGCACAGCGGTAAAGGCTTCACTGGGCAGGGAAACGCTGCCCAGCTGACGCATCTTCTTTTTGCCTTCCTTCTGCTTTTCCAGCAGCTTCTTTTTGCGGGAGATGTCGCCGCCGTAGCACTTGGCAAGCACGTCCTTGCGCATGGCCTTGACCGTTTCACGGGCAATGATCTTGCCGCCGATGGCAGCCTGTACCGGGATCTCGAACAGGTTGCGGGGGATGTTATCCCGCAGCTTTTCGCAGATGCGGCGGCCCTTGGCATAGGCATTATCGCGGAACACGATCATGGACAGCGCGTCCACAGGGTCGCCATTGAGCAGGAAGTCCAGCTTGACAAGGTCGCTCTCGCGGTACTCCTTAAACTCGTAATCGTAGCTGGCGTAGCCCCGGCTGCGGCTCTTGATGGCATCAAAGAAGTCGTACACGATCTCGCCCAGCGGCAGAGCATAGTGCAGATCAACGCGCACATCGTCCAGATACTTCATGTCGATCAGCACGCCGCGCTTGTTCTGGCACAGATCCATCAGGCCGCCCACATAGTCGTTGGGGGTGTACAGGTGCACATCCACAAAAGGCTCTTCCTGCTTGACGATGTTGGAGGGGTCGGGGTAGCTGGAAGGATTGTCGATCATCTCCACAGTGCCGTCGGTCAGGGTAATGCGGTAGCGCACGCTGGGGGTGGTGGTGATGATATCCAGATCAAATTCCCGTTCCAGACGCTCGGTGATGATCTCCATGTGCAGCAGGCCAAGGAAGCCGCAGCGGAAACCGAAGCCCAGCGCGGCGCTGGTCTCCAGCTCAAAGGTGAGGGAGGCGTCGTTCAGCTGCAGCTTTTCCAGTGCATCCTTCAGGTCGGGGTACTTGGCACCGTCGGCGGGGTAGATGCCGCAGAACACCATAGGCTTGACCTGACGGTAGCCGGGCAGTGCTTCGGCGGTGGGATTATTGGCCAGCGTGACGGTATCGCCCACGCGGGTGTCCTGCACGGTCTTGATGCTGGCGGTCAGATAGCCGACCTCACCAGCCTGCAGCTGGGCACAGGGAGAAAGGTTGGTAGCACCCATGTGGCCCACTTCTACCAGCGTGAACTCCGCGCCGGTGGCCATCATGCGGATGGTATCGCCGGGCTTCACGGTGCCCTCAAACACACGGATATAGACGATAACGCCCTTGTAGCTGTCGTAGATGCTGTCGAAGATCAGCGCCTTCAGCGGGGCATCCGGGTCGCCGGTGGGAGCAGGAATGTCGGTGACGACACGCTCCAGCACCTGATCCACATTCAGGCCGGTCTTGGCAGAGACGCGGGGCGCATCCAGACAGGGCAGGCCGATCACGTCCTCCACCTCCTGCGCCACCTCGTCCGGGTGAGCGCTGGGCAGGTCGATCTTATTCAGGATGGGCACCAATTCCAGATCATGCTCCAGCGCCATGTAGGTGTTGGCCAGCGTCTGAGCTTCCACGCCCTGGGTGGCATCCACCACAAGGATGGCACCCTCGCAGGCGGCCAGACTGCGGCTGACCTCGTAGGCAAAGTCCACGTGGCCCGGGGTATCGATGAGGTTGAACTCGTAGGTCTTGCCGTCCTTGGCGGTATAGTTCATGGTGACAGCGCGGGCCTTGATGGTGATGCCGCGCTCGCGCTCAATGTCCATGTTGTCCAAAATCTGGTCTTCCATGGTGCGCTCGTCCACACTCTTGGTCAGCTCCAGAATACGGTCCGACAGGGTGGATTTGCCGTGGTCAATGTGTGCAATGATGCAGAAATTGCGGATATTGTCTCTTGCCATGTAGTTCCTCCGGGAGAAATTTAAGCTTCCAGTATCCAATCCTCGACATCCACGATCTTTCCGTGCTCGAGGTAGACGCGGGGCACGCGGCGGGACACGCCGCACAGCACCTCGTAGGAAATGGTGTCGGTCTTGCGGGCGATGGTCTCGGCAGTATCACTGACGCTGCCGCCCCACAGGATGGCTTCGTCGCCCTCGTGGATGTCCGGGATACCGGTCACATCCACCATCATCTGGTCCATGCACACGCGGCCCAGCACCGGGCAGGCCTTGCCGTGGATCTCCACGATGCCCTTGCCGCAGCTCAGCTGGCGGGGATAACCGTCCGCATAACCGGTGCACAGGGTGGCCACCAGCGTGGGCTTTTCGGCGGTGAAGCGGCGGCCATAGCTGGCGCTCTGACCGGGCTGCATTTCCTTGATCATGCTCACCACGGTCTTGAGGGTCATCACCGGCCGGAACTGCCCAAAGCGCACCTCGTCGCTGGGGTCGTAGCCGTAGAGGATGATGCCGGGCCGCGCCATGCAGCGCTCCCGGGCCAATCCCTCGGGCCAGTCCGGGTGCAGCATCACGCCCGCAGAGTTGTCACAGTGGACGGTCTGCGGCTCGCGGCCTGCCGCCTTGAGCGCATGGAACGCTCTGACGAACAGTGCGTGCTGCTCCGCGGTATAGACAACGTTCTCTTCGGCGGTGTCGTCGGCCACCGAGAAGTGCTGGAACAGGCCGGTCATCTCAAGGCCCGGCAGCTCACACACAGCCAGCATTTCGCGGATGGCGGCATCAAAATCGGTGCGCAGGGCAAAGCCGATGCGGCCCATGCCGGTATCTGCCTTGAGGTGGATCTTTACTCTGCCGCCTGCCTTTACGGCAGCAGCGGAAAGGTTCTGCGCCTGTTCGGTGGAGTAGCACGCTACGGTGATATCCTCGTGGATGAGGGTCTGGGCGTACTCCGGCTGAACATGGCCCAAAATAAGGATGGGCAGAGTCTGCCCGTCCTGACGCAGCTGCACGGCCTCGGTCAGGCAGCTCACTGCCAGCCATGCTGCACCCTCCTGCGCAAAAACGCGGGCACACTGCACAGCGCCGTGGCCATAGCTGTCGGCCTTGACCACCGCGCACAGCGGCAGGTCACCGGCCCGGGCTTTGACGGCCCGGAAGTTATGCCGCAGGGCATCGAGGTCGATCTCGGCCCAGACGTGTTTTTCAAAAGGTTGAGTCTTCATGATTCATTCTTCCTCGTTTGTAATTGCAAAGCTGCCGCGCCCGGTGTGGACGGGCCGCCAGCCATCGATGCCGCTCTCCTGCAGTGCGTGCAGGGTTTTCTGGCGGAAAGCGTGGTCGGTGCGGCAGCGCTCCTTGACGAACTCCTTGGTCTGTTCGCGCACGGTCACGCCGTCGGCAGGGCAGACGCTCTTGACGATGGGCAGCCCCTCGGCGTGCACTGCGGAAATGACCTCCTGCTCGGTGGCCAGCAGCATGGGCCGGATGAGGGTGAGGTCCCGGCGCGAAAGATAGGTGACCGGCGAGAAGCAGCCGATGCGGCCCTCCCGCCAGAGATTCATGTAAAAGGTCTCCACGGCATCGTCCAGATGGTGGCCCAGCGCCACCTTGTTGCAGCCCAGTTCCTGCGCCGCCGTGTGCAGCGCGCCGCGCCGCAGCTTGGCGCACAGGGCGCAGGGGTTCTTCTCCTTGCGGTAGTCGAACACCACAGGGCCGATCTCGGTACGGCGGATCTCATAGGGGATATCGTACTGGGCAAACAGCTCCTGCAATACGGTATAATCCATGGGCCTGCCGCCGAACTGCGGGTCCAGCGTGACGGCCTGCACCGTAAAATCAAAGCCGATGTACTTGCGCAGCTCGGCAAGGCCGATGGTAAGGGCCACACTGTCCTTGCCGCCGGAAACGCCCACCATCACTTTATCGCCGGGGACGATCATTTCATAGTCCTGCACAGCCTTGCGCATCAGGCCGCACAGACGCTGCATTGCACGGGAACTGCTCATAACAGGGTCACACTTTCCACAAGGTTCACAATGTCGTTGATGGAGGCAAGCTTTGTCAGACCGGAAACATACACCACGTCACCGCTGGGGTAGGTAATGGTGGCCAGCACCGCATAATACGCCTGAATGTCGCAGCGCACGGCCTCCACCTCGGCACCGTCCACGGTCAGGTTCACCTTGCGGGGCTTGATGACGCCATAGGCCTGCTTGAGGTCCTTCTCGGACGCATCGATAAAGTCCGCGTAGCTGTCGGCGGTGCCTCGCTGCAGCAGCACAGCTTCGTAGTCCTCACCGTCGGCGCTGTCTGCCGTGGCGAGTTCCAGCACGGTGCCAAGGGTGCTGTCCTCGGTCATCTGGCATACCTTCCAGACGGAACTGTCATAGTAGACGGAAACGCCGTTTGTGCCGGTGTAGTGGGTGTCCGGGTTTGCGGGCACGCTGCGGTTGACCAGCAGCGTTAAAATAATGTAAGCAATGATGCCCAGAGCAACAAAGATGCCCATAGCGGCCAGAAGCTTGGAGGTGCGGCGCTGGGCAGAGGCGTTGCGGTCGATGTCGTTTGGCATGTAAAAAATTCTCCTTGTATCAGTGCGCAGCAAAAGCTGCCATATCCTTTATAGTATACCACACCGGCAGACAAAATTGTAGCGGGCAGCGGCAGAAAATGTGCGGCCGTGGGCAGAAAATTTTGCAGAAAATGCGTTTTTAGAAATAATGAGGATTCAAGAGAAAACGTGAGATTTTGCAAGATTGAAAAAATTACAATGAAAAAATCAAAAAAATGCTGTTGACAGGCACCTTTTTATGATGTATACTGACACTCGCGCCCCAGAAAGGCGCCTGAAACGTACAAAAAGCTTATCAGGAGGAAATAGATATGAGCACTACTCTCGTGAAGCCCGCTGAAGTCGAGCGCAAGTGGTACCTGCTCGACGCTGCCGGCAAGAGCCTGGGCCACGTCGCTGCTGAGGCCGCTGTTCTGCTGCGCGGCAAGCAGAAGGTCGATTATACCCCCAACGTGGACTGCGGCGATTTCGTTGTTGTCATCAACTGCGATCAGGCTGTTCTGACCGGCAAGAAGGCTGAGCAGAAGTTCCACATCACCCACAGCAAGTACATCGGCGGCCTGAAGAAGGTCCAGTACAGCAAGCTGATGGCTGAGCACAGCGATCTGGCCATGACCTACGCTGTCAAGGGCATGATCCCTTCCAACACCATCGGTGCTAAGGCTCTGACCCGCCTGCACTGCTACCAGGGTGCCGAGCACGCTCACGCAGCTCAGAAGCCCGAGAAGATCGAGTTCTAAGAAGGAGGCAATCGAACATGTACGAAACCAAACCTTATTTCTACGGCACTGGTCGTCGTAAGGATTCCGTTGCCCGCGTTCGTGTTTACACCGGCACTGGCAAGATCACCATCAACGATCGTGATATCGACAACTACTTTGGTCTGGAGACCCTGAAGCTGATCGTCCGTTCTCCGCTGGTCCTGCTGGGCCTGGAGGGCAAGTACGATGTCGTCGTCCGCGTTTCCGGCGGCGGTGTTTCCGGTCAGGCTGGCGCTATCCGCCACGGCCTGAGCCGCGCTCTGCTGCAGCAGAACGAGGAGAACCGTGCTGCTCTGAAGAAGGAAGGCTTCCTGACCCGCGATCCTCGTATGAAGGAACGTAAGAAGTACGGCCTCAAAGCCGCTCGTCGCGCACCGCAGTTCAGCAAGCGATAATCGACAACTTCAAAATGCTAAAAAAGCCCGGAAATGCGCTATTTTCCGGGCTTTTTCTATACCCAAAATTCTGCCTGGACTGTTCGGTTTTGATGGAATTTGAACGGAAATTTATGGGTTTATAGTGGTCAAATTACTGGTGGACAAGCCCATTTTGACCTCTTATGGGTTAAATTACTGGTGGACAATAGGAGCAAATGAAGTCCAATTTTGCCATCGACGGACGAACACATACTTGACTGATTTACATAGAGCCTTGGCTCATTCTTTGAAAACGAGAATGGGTCAAGGCTCTATTTTTTTTTTTCGCCTGAAATCCGGCGAGACAAATTTGAGTAGGAGGTAACAGGTATGACGGATTTCAATCAGAAGACCCATGACACCGATGTGGGCAGTTATGGCGGACAGTCGAGGCAGATGACGGAGGTGTTCGAGAACCAAGAGTTTGGTTCGATCCGGTTGTTTCAGGAGGCAGGCAAGACATTCTTCTGTGCAAGCGACGTGGCGAAAGCGTTGGGGTATGTGAATCCCTACGCTGCAGTGAGACGCCATTGCAGAGGCCCCCTAACGAAACGTGAGGGGGTCGTTCAGAAGGTGAATCAGTATGGGGATGCTGGAGAGCAGGTCGTTGAAATCGCCTTTATCACAGAAGGTGATGTTTACCGGCTGATCGTTCACAGCAAGCTGCCATCGGCAGAACGATTTGAACACTGGGTGTTTGATGAAGTTCTCCCTTCTATCCGCAAGCATGGTGTGTATATGAGCGATTCCATTTTGGATCAGGTGATTCAGCATCCGGAGGTCATCTACACCCTGGCACAGGAGCTTGTAGCCGAGAGGGAGCAGCTTGAGGGTATCCGCAAACAGCTGGATGCGGCACAGCCCAAGGCAGACTACTTCGACACCTTTGTGAACTCGGAGGATTGTACCTGCATCCGGAATTTCTGTAAGGAAATCGGAATCCCGGAGAAGACGGCAGTGGCTCTCTTACTGGATCATCGCTATCTGTACCGCAGTCCGAGTGGCTGGCTGATGCCTTTTGCAGACAAATCTGCAAGGGGCTATTTTATTGTCCGGGATTGCTACGGCAGAAGCGGAAAACTGGTGCAGCAGACGAGAGTGACCTGCAAGGGAAAGAATCATCTCTTCAAGTTGTTTAAGAAATGGGGTGTGGTCGAATGACGCTTTTTACAGAGGGACGCCTTCAGGCGTTTGAACGCATGATGCAGGATACCGGCAAATACCATCGCCGGGAGGACAGCGAAGATCGTCCGCGCAAATGTCCGAAGAAAAAAGCGGAGCCTGCGAAAAAGGATGGTGAGCACCATGCCGGTATTCAGGGTTGAGAAGAACAGCAATTACACAACGATGTGCAATTACCACCTGCGCGATCAGGGTCTCAGCCTGAAAGGGAAAGGACTTCTCTCTATGCTGCTCAGTTTGCCGGACACATGGAACTATTCGGTACGGGGGTTATCTTCGATTACGCCGGATGGCGTAGATGGGGTGCTTACGGCTCTAAAAGAGCTGGAGCGTCTTGGGTATCTGGAAAGGAACCAGCAGCGTGAGAGTAACGGTCGGATGGGCAGAGCGGAGTATGTGATTTATGAGATGCCAAGGAAAAAGCCGTGTTCGGAATCACCGTGTACGGAAAAGCCGTATACGGTAAATCCGGATACGGACACACCGGTTACGGAAAATCCCGCGCAATTAAGTACTAATAGAACAAGTACTGAAACAATCAATAAAAGAGAGAAGAAGGAAATCCAGCACCGGTATGGCTCATACGAAAATGTCCTTCTTTCTGACACGGAATACAGTAAGCTCCGGCAGGAGTTCCCAAGAGATTATCAGATGCGGGTTGAACGGCTCTCTGAGTATATGGCCTCCACCGGCAGGAGCTACAAAAATCACCTTGCCACAATCCGGAGCTGGGCAAAGAGAGAAAAGCCGAAGTATAACCCGGCAGACTACACATTTGAGGAAGGAGACAGCCTATGAGCGACATGGTGCCTGAAATTTTGAATGCGGCGTTGGATTCGCTCTTTACGCCGAAAGAACCCGGAGAGCGGGAATACCAGGGCGAGGACGGACTGCTGTATTGCCGGAATTGCCACACGCCGGTGCAGTGCAGGGTAAAGCTCTGGGGCAGAGACAGGATTGTTCCCTGCCTTTGCAGATGCCAGCAGGAGGCAATGGCGGAAAAGAAACGCCAGGATGAGCTGGTGGAGCGGCAGCGTAAAATCAGACAGCTGAAAGCAACGGGGATTCAGGAAAAGCATCTTCTGGAATGGAATTTTGCCGTTGCAGAAGACAACAAGGATATCCAGATGGCAAAACGCTATGTGGAGCAGTGGAAAAAGGTCAAGGCTGAAAACCTTGGCCTTTTGTTATGGGGAGATGTCGGAACTGGAAAGTCCTTTGTGGCGGCATGTATAGCAAATGCTCTGTTGGAACAGGGCATTCCGGTTTTGATGACGAACTTCTCCAAAATCCTGAATCAGATGGGAGCCATGTATTCGGAAGAGCGATACCGGTATATCGCTTCGTTTTCCAACTATTCTTTGCTGATTCTGGATGATCTGGGAATTGAGCGCAGCACCGAATATGCGCTGGAGCAGGTCTACGCCGTTATCGATGAGCGGTACAAGTCCGGACTTCCGGTCATTATCACAACCAATCTGAAGATTGCTGAAATCCGCAATCCGGAGGATGTGGCATACGCCCGGATTTACAGCAGGATTTTGGAAATGTGTACGCCGGTGCGAATCAGCGGAGAGGACCGCAGGAAGAGCATTGGAAAAGAAAAACAGCAGGTCGTTAAGGAGGTACTTGATTTATGAAGTGCAAGGCAAAAAAGGCGTTTTTCGCAGGTAAGAATGACATCTATCACCGCTGGAAGGAGGTTAAGAAGCTGAATGGCAAAAGCAAAAACCAGTATTACAACAGAAAACCGCAGTGGCTCAGCTGCCGACGCTGCGGCTAAGGAGAAGCGGACGGAGATGCCGCTTTCTGACCTGCATCCCTTTGAAGGTCATCCCTTTAAGGTGCTGGACGATGAGCTGATGGAACAGACCGTGGAGAGCATCAAGCAGATCGGTGTGGTATCACCGCTGATTGTACGGCCTGACCCGGAAGGCGGATTTGAAATCCTTTCGGGACACCGCAGGCTTCATGCAGCGCAGTTGGCAGGTTTGGAGACGGTGCCGGTCATCGTCAAGGAAATGGACGATGATGCAGCAATCATCTTTATGGTGGACAGCAACTTGCAGCGGGAAAATATCCTTCCCAGCGAGAGAGCGTTTTCCTACAAGATGAAGTTGGAAGCGATGAAGCATCAGGGACAACGCGGAGATTTAACTTCTGACCAAGTTGGTCAGAAGTCGTGGGCTGTGAACCAGTTAGCTGATGATGCGAACGAAAGTAAAACGCAAGTTCAGCGTTTTATCCGCCTTACCAACCTGATTCCAGAAATTCTGGACATGGTGGATGAGAAGAAAATCGCCTTTAATCCGGCGGTAGAGCTGTCTTACCTGAAACCGTCCGAACAGAAAGAATTTCTGGAGGCAATGGACTATGCACAGGCATCCCCATCCCTGTCGCAGGCACAGCGATTGAAAAAGCTCTCGCAGGAGGGCGACTGCACCTTGGATGCCATGTGTGAAGTGATGAATGAAATCAAAAAGGATGAGCTTGACCATGTGACGATTAAAAACGAGGTTCTTCGGAAGTATTTCCCGAAATCCTATACGCCGAAGCAGATGCAGGACACGATTATCCGGCTGCTGGAAAAGTGGCAGCGAAGTAAACAACGAGATATGGAACGATGAGAAGGAGATTTTTATGATGATGAACTTTAAGAAGAATCAGAACAACGCAGTGTGCAGCATGGATTGCAAGAACTGCCCGAATGGTGCATCGCAGCCGAATCCGATGGATGATTCCATGTTTGAGAAGTCCATTGCGATGCTTCATAACTGGGTGATGTTGGAGGCAATCCGTGAAGATCACCCGAAGGAACGCATTGTGATGGTGATCCTGCCGGGGGCTGGCGGCGAACTTCTGACCGAGGCTGGCAGTCGAGACATCTTTGAGGATGTTTACGATGAGATGGAGGCTGATCTGGTGGCAGATGGGGAACTGCTTCTCCATTATGATAAGAGCGATGTGATCGAGACTGACAGAACCCGCTATCTGTTGGGAGCTGCGGAGGTTTCGGAAATCGACCAGAACGGCAACGAATGCAGCATCAATCTGTTTACGCTGGAACGTACCATCGACTATGTGAACGAGAACCTGACGGTGGTTTCCATTGGCGGCGAGTTGGTTCCGGCACTGCGCCTGATCTAAGGAGGTGCCTATGAAGAAATTTGATGTGGAGATTACAGAGACTCTCCAGAGAAAGGTTTCCGTGGAAGCTGCCTCACAGGAAGATGCGGAACGCATGGTGACGCAGGCGTGGAACAATCAGGACTATGTTCTGGATTCCGGCGATTTCACCGATGTGGATTTCAAGACCGTGGGAGAACATGAATTGGCAGAGACCAGGACAATGGATGTGCTGCTGGTGCAGCCCAACGCCTACCCGAAGAAAATCAGCGTTGGCACGGAGCTGGAAGATTTGCAGGCAATGGTCGGCGGCGATATTGAAGTAACCTATCCATTTGAGGATGAAGTGGCCATTATTCTGAATGAATCCGGTAAAATCAATGGCTTGCCGCTGAACCGTGCGATTTACACCGAAGACGGGGATATGCAGGACATTTATGCCGGTGATTTTCTGGTGGTAGGGCTGACAGAGGATGACTTTGGTTCTCTGACTTCGGAGCAGATGCAGAAATTTGAGGAACAGTTCCATCAGCCCCAGATGTTCGTTCGTATGGGTCACAGCATCATGGCGATTCCGGTTCCGGATGACATGCTGAAGAAGATGGAGGAAAAGGCTGCAAAGCCCCAAGAAAAGAGCAAACCTGCACCGGACCGGGACAGTTTGTAAGGAAGGAGGCGGAGATTCATGCAGGAAGAAGTTGAAAATCGTACCGTCAATCTGGCAATCAGCACCACGAAATTGACCTTTCGCACCATCGTGAATGGCTATAATGCGTGGAAACGGCACCATCAGGCAAAGGTGGCTCAGAAAACAGCGCAGCTGCCGGTTGGAAAGCAGAGCATCAAAGAACTGATCGGTCAGAATCAGGGAGTCAGCAGTATCCCCATTGAGAAAACGGATTTGAAAGGCTTTGAACAGGTGGCACGGAAATATGGTGTGGATTATGCCATTACGAAAGACCAAAATGTAATGCCACCCAAGTACACGGTGTTCTTTAAGGCGAAGGATGCGGATGCACTGACTTCCGCTTTTGAGGAATTCACCAACCGAAAGCTGAAAACAAAGGAAAAACCGAGTGCTCTGGAGCAGCTTAACAAGCTCAAAGAGCTGGTTGCTGCAATTCTTCCGGATAAGGTTCGCCACAAAAGTCAGGAGCGTGATCTATGAGTAATAAGACAAAGAAGCAGCTGCTCCTGAACCTGCCGTACTTCATTGCCGGTCTTGTATGTACCAATCTGGGAGAAGCGTGGAGAATTGCCGAGGGCGCAGACATGTCTGAAAAGCTCCTCGGCTTTCTTTCTGCCCTGGGTGCAGCCTTTTCCAATCCGATGCCAAGTCTGCATCCGATGGATTTGCTGATTGGTGTGTGCTGCGGAGCGGGTTTGCGGATTGCTGTGTACCTGAAAGGCAAAAATGCCAAGAAATATCGCCATGGCATGGAGTATGGCTCTGCTCGTTGGGGTACGCAGAAAGACATTGAACCGTTTGAAGATCCAGTGTTTGCAAACAATGTGATTCTGACCCGGACGGAGCGGCTGATGATGGGCAACCGCCCGAAGAATCCGGCAAATGCCCGAAACAAAAACGTGCTGGTGGTGGGCGGCTCCGGCAGCGGCAAGACCCGGTTTTGGCTTAAACCCAACCTTTTACAATGTCACAGTTCCTATGTGGTCACTGACCCGAAAGGCGATATCGTAATCGACTGCGGCCAAGCCCTTTTGAAGAACGGATACAGTATCCGGATCTTTAACACCATCAATTTCAGAAAGTCGATGCATTATAATCCCTTCGCCTATATTCACAGCGAAAAGGATATTTTGAAGCTGACCACAACCCTCATTGCCAACACCAAAGGGGACGGCAAGGCCGGTGACGAATTCTGGACGAAGGCAGAGACCTTGCTGTATTGTGCTTTGATTGGTTATATCCACTATGAGGCACCGCTGGAAGAGCAGAACTTTGCAACGCTGATTGAATTCCTGAATGCGATGGAAGTACGCGAGGATGATGAAACCTTTCAGAATCCAGTGGATCAGATGTTTGAAGCTCTGAAAAAGAAAAAACCGAACCACTTTGCTGTCCGCCAATATGCCAAGTTCAAGCTGGCGGCGGGCAAGACCTTAAAGTCGATTCTGGTGAGCTGCGGCGCACGTCTTGCTCCCTTCGATATTGAGGAAGTCCGTGATATCACTATGTACGATGAGCTGTCGCTGGATACGGTGGGAGATAAGAAAACGGCTCTGTTCCTCATTATGAGCGATACAGACCCGACTTTTAATTTCCTGATTTCCATGATCTATACACAGCTGTTTAACCTGCTGTGCGAGAAAGCGGATGATGTCTACGGCGGCAGATTGCCGGTGCATGTGCGCTGCCTGATTGATGAGTGTGCGAACATTGGTCAGATTCCGAATCTGGAAAAGCTGGTAGCCACCATCCGATCAAGAGAAATCTCGGCGTGTCTGGTGCTTCAGGCACAGAGCCAGTTGAAGGCAATCTACAAGGACAATGCCGATACCATCATCGGCAATATGGATTCCCGTATTTTTCTTGGCGGTTCGGAGCCGACTACGCTGAAAGAGCTGAATCAGGCACTGGGGAAAGAAACGATTGATCTGTACAACACTTCCGATACCAGAGGTAATAGCCCATCCTACGGCACCAATTACCAAAAAGTTGGGCATGACCTGGCCTCGGTGGATGAACTGGCTGTGTTGGATGGCGGTAAGTGCATTTTGCAGCTGCGCGGTGTGAGACCGTTCAAGTCAGATAAATATGATCTGACCCAGCATCCGAACTACAAGCTCACTGCCGGTGCTGATAAGAAAAACACGTTCAGCATCGAGGCGTTTCTTGACCATCGGCTGAAACTCAAGCCCGGTGATAAGTACGAAGTGGTTGATGCAGATCATGCCAAGTAAGTTCGTTCCGGTGACGAAGATGTCATAGGTGTGCTGTTGGCAACAGAATAAGAAGGGGCGGCGAGCTGCCGCCTCTTTACATAGCCAGGTTTCTGATTGGGATTGGAAATCTGGCTATATGTTTGCCCATTTGCAGGTGCACATGCAGATGGAAAATCACTATTCATCAGCCCATAAGGGCGCAACGTACAAGGAGGTACACATTTATGGCATTTTTCAACAGCGCAGTAACCGTTCTTCAGACCCTCGTTATCGCACTGGGTGCCGGCCTCGGCATCTGGGGAGCGATCAACCTGCTGGAAGGCTACGGCAACGACAACCCCGGTGCCAAGTCTCAGGGCATGAAGCAGCTGATGGCCGGTGGCGGCGTGGCACTGATCGGCACGACTCTGGTGCCGCTGCTTTCTGGACTTTTTGGTTAAACAGAAAGCATACGAGGTTGGAATTCTGATGAGGGCGGCGGTGAGCCGCCCTTTTTACATAGCCAGGTTTCTGATTGAAATTGGAGACCCGGCTATTTTTTTGCCCTTTTGCAGGTGCACATGCAGGGGGACATTCACTATTCACCAGCCCATAAGGGCGCATTGTACAAGGAGGTACACATTTATGGCATTTTTCAACAGCGCAGTAACCGTTCTTCAGACCCTCGTCATCGCACTGGGTGCCGGTCTCGGCATCTGGGGAGCTATCAACCTGCTGGAAGGCTACGGCAACGACAACCCCGGTGCCAAGTCTCAGGGCATGAAGCAGCTGATGGCCGGTGGCGGTGTAGCACTGATCGGCACGACTCTGGTGCCGCTGCTTTCCGGTCTGTTCGGTTAAGCAAAGGCTGTCGGAGCGAAGATTCCGACCGGGCGGCGAAAGCTGCCTGTTACATAGTCAGGTGCAGGCAATCTCCGCAGCTGGCTATTTTCTGCGCTCTCCGGCAGGTGCACATGTTGGAAGTATGGCGCAGGACCGCAGTTTAGAATCGCACGGCTGATAGGCCGGACAAGTTACAGGAGGACAAATCTATGGCGTTTCTTACTACAACTGCATCGGCACTGTCTCTTTTCTCACAGCTGTTCATGCTTCTGTCCCGGATGGCGAAGCTGTTCGGCGTGTTTGCGTAAGGAAGGAGGCGGCTCATGCAGAGTATCCTTGAACAGATCACAGATTGGCTCAAGAGCATGATCATCAGCGGTATCATGGGAAATCTTTCAGGGATGTTCGATTCGGTCAACCAGCAGGTTGGACAGATCGCAGGCGATGTGGGAACCACACCGGCGAACTTTTCACCTGCGGTTTTCTCTATGATCCGTAACATCTCGGAATCCGTGATCCTGCCCATTGCCGGAATGGTGCTGACATTCATCGCCTGTTATGAGCTGATCCAGATGCTCATCGAGCATAACAATCTGGCAAATTTCGAGACGTGGACATTTTTCAAATGGGTCTTTAAGACCTTTCTGGCAGTGACTCTGATCTCGAACACATTCAATATCACGATGGCTGTCTTTGATGTGGCGCAGCAAGTGATCTCCAGAAGTGGCGGTCTGATTTCCGGCAGTACGTCCGTCAGCGATGCGACCCTGACAGCAATGCAGGCTACACTGGAAGGCATGGACTTGGGACCGCTGCTGGGACTGTATTTGCAGACCTTTGTGGTTCAGGTCACGATGCTGGCGTTGTCGGCTATCATCTTTGTCATCGTGTATGGCCGAATGGTGGAAATTTACCTCATGGTGAGCCTTGCGCCGATTCCGTTCGCAACCTTTGGAAACCATGAGCAGAGCCATACCGGTCAAAACTATCTGCGCTCCCTGTTTGCACTGGGATTCCAGGGGTTTCTTATCATGATCTGTGTAGGCATCTACGCAGTTCTGATTCAGAACCTGTCCTTTTCGGATAACATCATCAGCAGCATTTGGGGCGTTATGGGCTATACGGTTTTGCTGGCATTTACGCTGTTTAAGACGGGAAGCCTCGCAAAATCCGTGTTTGCAGCGCATTAAGGAAGGAGGCATGATTCGTGGCATCTTATATTTCTGTACCGCGTGACCTTTCAAAGGTCAAAACCAAGGTCTTTATGAATCTGACCAAACGGCAGATTCTCTGCTTCGGAGCCGGTGCGCTGATTGGCGTTCCGGTTTTCTTTTTGCTCAAGTCCAGCGGGAATCTGAGCCTTGCTGCACTTGGCATGATGGCAGTGATGCTGCCGCTTTTCTTTCTTGCCATGTACGAGAAAGACGGTCAGCCGCTGGAAGTGGTGGCAAAGCACTTCTATGAGGCAAAGTTCAAGAGGCCGAAAACGCGGCCTTACAAAACAAAAAATTACTATGCACTGCTGGTTCAGCAGGCAGACGTGGAAATGGAGGTAAATCGCATTGTTCAAAATTCTCGAAAAGCTGACATCGAAGAATAAAAAGCAGGATGACATCCGAATGCCGTCTCATCTGTCAGCCGCAGAGCAGAAACAGGTGCAGACGGTGATTGACCGCGCAAGGGGGGACCGCACGATTCCGCATTCGGCACAGGAGAGCATTCCTTTTCAGCGGATGTTCCCGGACGGTATCTGCCGTGTGACGGACAACTACTACACCAAAACCATCCAGTATCAGGATATCAATTATCAGCTGGCACAACAGGAGGATCAGACAGCTATCTTTGAGGAATGGTGCAGCTTCCTGAACTTCTTTGATTCCAGCATCCGCTTTGAGCTTTCTTTTATGAATATGGCTACGGATGCCTCGAATTTTGAGAAGATGGTGTGTATTCCGTACCAGAAGGATCATTTCAATCCGGTGCGCACGGAGTACAGCACCATGCTGCGCCGCCAGCTTGCCCAGGGCAACAACGGCCTGACCAAGACGAAGTACCTGACGTTTGGCATTGAGGCGGAATCCATGAAACAGGCAAAGCCGAGGCTCATTCACATCGAGATCGACCTGATGAACAACTTCAAACGCTTGGGTGTCCGGGCAAAATTGCTGAACGGCAAGGAACGGCTTCATCTGATGCACGATATGTTCCACATGGGCGACCATGACCGGTTCAATTTCGATTGGAAGTGGCTGCCGGAGAGCGGGCTGTCGGTAAAGGACTTTATTGCTCCGACCGGATTTGCCTTTCCGAAGAACCGGATTTTTCAGATGGGCGGGATGTATGGTTCTATGTCCTATCTCCAGATCACAGCTTCCGACCTGTCGGATCAGCTGCTGAAGGACTTTCTGGATATGGAATCCAGCCAGATCGTGACCATGCACATTCAGTCGGTAGACCAGAACAAAGCAATCAAGTCCATTAAGCATACCATCACGGAGCTGGATCGTTCCAAGATTGAGGAACAGAAGAAAGCAGTCCGTTCTGGATACGATATGGACATCATTCCGTCGGATTTGGCGACTTATGGTAAGGACGCAAAGGCATTGCTGAAGGAATTACAGAGCCAGAATGAGCGTATGTTCCTGCTGACTTTTCTGGTGATGAACACCGGCGAGACGGAGCAGGAGCTGGAGACCAACGTGTTTCAGGCTTCCAGCATCGCACAGAAGTACAACTGCAACCTGCGCCGTCTGGACTTTCAGCAGGAGCAGGGGCTGATGAGCTGCCTGCCGCTGGCGCAGAACCTGATTGAGATTCAGCGCAGCATGACTACCAGCAGCACGGCAATTTTCGTGCCGTTTACCACCCAGGAACTGTTTCAGACCGGGAAAGAGGCTCTGTACTATGGGTTGAATGCCCTGTCCAACAACCTGATCATGGTTGACCGGAAAAAGCTCAAGAACCCCAACGGGCTGATTCTTGGTACTCCCGGTTCCGGTAAATCCTTTTCTGCCAAGAGAGAAATCGCCAATGCGTTTCTGGTGACGGATGACGATGTAATCGTGTGCGATCCGGAAGCCGAGTACACGGCTCTGGTGCAGAAATTTGAGGGGCAGGTTATTAAAATCAGCCCTTCCAGCACGCAGTATATCAATCCGATGGACATCAACGCGAATTATTCAGAAGAGGATAATCCCATTGCCTTGAAAGCAGATTTTATCCTGTCCCTGTGTGAGCTGATCGTGGGCGGCAAGGAAGGCTTGCAGCCGGTAGAAAAGACGGTTATCGACCGCTGTGTGCATCAGATTTACCAGACCTATTTTGAGAACCCGGTGCCGGAGAATATGCCGGTGTTACAGGACTTGTACGAGGCACTGCTCCGGCAGGATGAAAAGGAAGCACACCATGTGGCAACGGCACTGGAAATCTATGTGACCGGTTCTCTGAACCTGTTTAACCACCGCACCAACGTAGATATCAATAACCGGCTGGTCTGCTATGACATCAAGGAGCTGGGCAAGCAGCTGAAAAAGATCGGTATGCTGGTGGTGCAGGATCAGGTTTGGGGGCGTGTGACCGCCAACCGTAACGCCGGTAAAGCCACCCGCTACTATATGGACGAGTTCCATCTGCTTTTGAAAGAGGAGCAGACAGCGGCTTACAGCGTGGAAATCTGGAAGCGATTCCGTAAATGGGGCGGTATTCCCACCGGCATCACCCAGAACGTGAAAGACCTGCTTTCTTCCCGCGAAGTGACGAACATTTTTGAGAACAGCGACTTCATTTATATGCTGAATCAAGCAGCCGGTGATCGTCAGATTCTGGCGGATCAGCTGAATATCAGCCCACATCAGCTGTCCTATGTGACCCACTCCGGTGAAGGCGAAGGACTGCTGTTCTACGGAAATGTGATTTTGCCGTTCGTTGATCGTTTCCCGACCGATCTGGAACTGTACCGGATTATGACGACAAAATTAACCGAAGTGCAGGAAGCGAAGGAGGCGTAAGCGATGGCTGGCAAGAAAAATCCGAATCTCGGAGACAAGCTGCGGCAGGAGCGCGAGGGTGCGGAGAACACCCTTCGCGATTCCAGAAGCAAAACCGCAGATAGCAGTACGGGAGACGGCGGCAAGAAAAAAGCGGAACACCGAAGGCAGATTCGTCACGAGGCCGATCTTGCTAAGATGCGCAGTAAGAAGCTGAAATCAGATCAGGAAGCAAAAGCGAAAAAGAATGCAGCAGCTTCCGGGAAAAAAGGCGGAAAGCCAAAGAAGCCGGGAAATCTTGCGGCAGATGCACTTTCAGCCAAGGCACATCAGAGTGTGCGCAATGCCGACCAGGATAATAATTCTGGTGTGGAGGCAGCGCATTTTACCGAAGGCTCAGCGGAAGGTGCAGCCCGTGCTGGTTCCCGGTTCCAATATGGTCGAAAGCTGCGGCAGTACAAAAAGCTGGAGCGGTTGGAGAAAAAGGGAAATAAAGATGCCGTAGATTCCATCTTTGCGGAACGCATGAAGTCTGATCCGCAGGCTGGTTCCAATCTCTTTTCCCGATGGCGGCAGAAGCAGGCCATCAAAAAAGAGTATGCCGCTGCGAAGGCAGGTGCGGCCGCTGCGGAGAACACAGCATCTGGCACAGCCAAAGCTGCACAGGGTACTGTCAGTATAACGGAAAAGGCATTTCAGTTTGTGCAGAGCCACTCGCATATCATCATCGGTATCGCAGCCGTGGGACTGCTTGTTTTGGTGATTGCCGGGTCGGTTTCGTCATGCTCCGTCTTGATCAATGGCGGCGGCAATGTGGTGCTGGGGACTTCCTACACGGCAGAAGATGAAGATTTGAAAGGCGTGGAGACGGATTATACCAAGCTGGAAGATAAACTTCGCAAACAAATCGACCGCATTGAAACCGACCATCCGGGCTATGACGAGTATCGCTACAATCTGGCAGAGATTGGTCACAATCCCTATGAGCTTGCATCTCTGCTGACCGTAGAATTTGAAAACTATACGAGAAGCCAGGTGCAGGCGCGGCTCCAGAGTATTTTTGAAGCGCAGTATGAGCTGAAGTTGGAGGAAAAGGTGGAAATCCGGACAAGGAAGGAAACCCGTGTGGGCTATCGCTACAATCCAATCACCGGAACCGGACACACCTACACCTATCAGGTGACGGTACAGTATGAGTATAAAATCCTCAATGTAACACTGCTCAATCGGGGCGTTGACTATGTTGCAAGAAATTCCGGCCTTACAGATGACCAGCTGCAACGATACGAAGTCACACTGGAGTGCCGGGGCAATCGAGATGACCTGTTTGCAGGCATAGCCTTTGCAACGCCGGATGGCGCGGGTTCCAGCGGAGAATACCAGGATTACGACATTCCGGGCGAAGCTCTGACGGATGAAAAATTCCGGAAGATGATTACCGAAGCAGAGAAATATCTCGGTTATCCCTATGTTTGGGGCGGCAGCTCGCCGAGTACCAGTTTTGACTGCTCCGGTTTTGTAAGCTGGGTCATCAACCACTGCGGCAATGGCTGGAATGTAGGCAGGCAGACGGCCAACGGTCTGATGGGAAAATGCGACATTATCCCGAAGAGTGAGGCAAAGCCCGGAGACCTGATCTTCTTCCAGAAAACCTACAACACCAGTGGCGCATCCCATGTGGGCATTTATGTCGGCAACGGGATGATGATCCACTGTGGCTCACCAATTTCCTATGCTTCCATTGAGACGAGCTACTGGCGGCAGCACTACTACTGCATGGGAAGAATTCGATAAAAATAGGGCGTTTATTCGCCCGGAAAGGATACGATATGAGCTTGAAACTGGAAAAGATTGCTGCGGAGCGCGAGAAAGCCCGCAGGAAACGCGATGAATGGGAGGAGCGCAGAAAGGAATGGGACAGAAAGTACCACGAGCAGGAAAACAGCGAAATCTGTGAAATGGTACATGCCCAGAGCCTGACCCCGGAACAGCTGGCAGTCATCATTCAGCTGGCGCAGGCTGCGGTTCCCAACCCGGAGAACCTGAAACTGGATGAGAAAGAAACGGAGGATATGGAATGAAAAAGATGATGGCAATGCTGCTTGCCAGCGTGATGGCGGCAGGAACCTTTACGACCACTGCATTTGCCTATACGGGCGATGATGTGCAGAAGAACACGCCTGTCAGTACCGCTGCACAGGAGACGGATGCAGCAGAAAGCACAAATGCGGGGAAAACGGACAATACCGACAGCATCGAAATCGACCCGGACATGCAGGTTCTGCCGGATGGCTATGAGGTCTCTACGGATGCGGATGGGAACCTGATCGTTACGGTGGGCGGCAAAGAATACAATATCGGCAGCGAAAAGTCCCAAAAGCAGACTGGTACGGTGGTGCCGGGGATCACCAGTCTGCATTTTCGTTCCGGTCCCGGCATGGATCAGGAGATTATCGGATATCTGCATTCCGGCGATACGGTGGAGATTGTCGAAAAATGCGGTGACTGGTATAAGGTAAACTTCAACGGCAAAACCGGGTATGCACATGGAAAGTACCTGAATGTCACGGATTCTGCAAAAGACAGCAGCATGTTCAGTGAAGATGCGCTGAAGCTGTTTCTGGATCTGATGCAGAGTGGAATGTCATACGAGGATGAGACGAAATCCAGTGCAGCTTTGACTCCGGAAGGAAATATGACGCTGGTGGACGATATCGGTGAGGAAGAAGATAAATCCAGCCAGCAGTTCATTACGCTGGTGACAAAGGCGGGCAACACCTTTTATCTGATCATCGACCGCGATAAAGACGGCAACCAGAATGTGCATTTCCTGAACATGGTGGACGAGGCCGATCTGCTTGCGCTGATGGATGAAGAGGAAGCTGCCAAGTATCGGGAGAAGGAGCCGGAAGTCACGGAACCTGCGGAAACCGAAAAGCCGCAGGAGACGGAACCGGCACCGGAAGAGCAGAAAACAGAGAGCGAGCAGAAGAAATCGTCTCCGCTTCCGATGATTATGCTGCTTCTGTTTGTGATCGGTGCAGCCGGTGTCGGCGGTTATCTCTATATCAAGATGAAGGGCGTAAAGCCTGCGTCCAAGAAAAATCAGCCGGACCCGGATGCGGATTATCACGATGAGGATGAAGATACGCTCCAGCTGCCGGAGGATGATGGTGACGAGGACGAAGAAGTGGATGTCAACGAGGATTATGAAGCGGAATCGGAAGATGAACCTGTCTGATTAACGCAGCGTTGACCGGTGGGGCGGCTGAAAAGCCGTCCCCTTTACATAGCCAAATGGTTGGTGGGTGAACTGTTTTGAGCTATGAAGCTATGGACTCTGTAGGCGATATCTGATAAAATAGAAAGTAAGAACAGCTCAACAACTCGGAATTTTACCATCCAGCATCTCTCAAAAATAATAGGCATATTTTCATATAGTGTTGATTAAATGTCTATAAGTGCTCATATTCTGCGCATTTTGATCTGCATTTATTCATATCTATAAATCATCAAATACGTATTTATATTGGTATCTGGATTTTCGCCCTTCACACCCGTTCTCGTACGATCATGAGTGCATACCCCAGCAGGTTCGTTCCGTGCCACTTTTTCACGTCGAGTCGATCTGGGTCCTTCATCGATAAGCCGATGCCCCAGATGTGGTCCTTGACGGCGCACTCTGCGAGGATGGCGTCGCCGGTGGATTTGAGCTGAGCCTTCAGGTCTTTGATCTGCTCCAACTCTGTCTTTGGATAAAGAAAAATCACTTTCTGTCCATCCATGGATACCTTCTGTAAACGATACCTTACAGCTATATAATTGGGCAGATGGTCAAACTCTGCGCGCTGAACTGTCGCTTTAATTCCCAGAACTTTATAGAGATATTCCATATGTTCTCCTTCTATTTAACTCTATTTTTGTATTATAACTTGTTTTAAGTTAAGTTTCGATATTAAAGTTAAGATAATTCAAAAAAATCATCAGGAAGCGGAAATATCATAAGAATAATTTAACACCATGGCACCTTCTTTTTCCTCTCAGATTTCCGTGCTCTGCCACTTTTATGAGCGTTCTTTTCAGTATTTTGCCACTTTCATGAGGGAATAATCCGTGCTTCATTACACTTTCATGAGCGAATTTATGCTGTAATATGACATTTTCATGAGGGAATTGGTGCTTCGATGCGACGTGAGGAGGTAGTGGGCGGAGGCATGGGCGCGATAAAGGCAACGAGTGCGAATGGGTGGACGCGACGTGAGAAGGTGGAGGGTGCGGACGCGTGGGCGCGGAGTGAGCAGGCGGAGGGCCGAGACATTGGCCCGGGAAAAGTGAGCAGAAATATACGAGTGTCAACGGGAGGGTTTTATGGTACAACTAGAAGTAGTTTTTTGATGGAGGTGCCTATGGAGCCGAAGGTCAGTATCATCGTGCCGGTGTATAACGCGGAGAAGAGTCTCGCGCGCTGTGTGGACAGTATTCTGAATCAGGAGTTTCGGGATTTCGAGCTGATCCTCATGGATGATGGAAGTAAGGATCGGTCCGGGGAGATCTGCGACGGATATGCGCGGGCGGATGCGCGCGTGGTGGTCGTGCATAAGGAGAATACGGGGGTGTCGGATACGCGAAACCAGGCGATCGCGCGGGCGCGGGGTACGTTTCTGCAGTTCGTGGACAGTGATGACTGGCTGACGGCGGATGCGACGAAGCTGATGGTGCGGGCGGCCGAGGAGACGGGCTGCGACATGGTGATCGCGGATTTCTATCGTGTCGTCGGAGAGATGGTGTCGCGGAAGGGGGATATCGACGCGGACCAGGTGATCGGGCGTGAAGCGTTCGTTGGCTTCATGATGGAGAACCCGGCGGACTACTACTATGGGGTGCTGTGGAATAAGCTGTACCGGCGCTCGCTTGTGGAGGCGCACGGGATCCGGATGGATGCGAAGCTCAGCTGGTGCGAGGATTTTCTGTTTAATCTCGAGTATGTGCGCTATGCGACGACGTTCTATGCGCTGCGGACGCCGGTCTACTATTATGTGAAGACGAAGGGTTCGCTGGTGAATCAGAAGATCAGCTTCGCGCGGACGGTGGAGATGAAACTCGCGATGTTCGAGTGCTACAACGACTTCTTCAAGCATGTGCTGGATGAGGATGCGTATGAGCGGAAGCGGCTGCAGGTCTATCATTTTCTAGTGGATGCGGCGAAGGATGGTTTCGTGTTCCCGGCGACGATTCCGGGGACGCAGAAGCTCGGTGAGGAGCGGAGCCAGGCGCTGCAGGAGGTGATTTCGGAGGATGGGATCATCGTGGAGAAGTACCGCGACCGGAAGCTGCTCGAGCGCTATCTCGAGTCGGTGGCGCTGAAGTATGATATGACGCTGGCGGAGCTGTCGCTGCTGCTGTATCGGAAGGACGCGGGAAAGGCGCTCACTCGAGGGGCTGAAGCGCAGATGCCTGCGCGGGAAGATGCCGTGGAGGCGACTGATCGAAAGGATGCCGGAAAGGCGCTGAGCCGGAAGGATCTCGCGGAGCTGATGCATATGAGCCGCGGGGATCTGCGCGCCGCGCTGCAGAAGCTGGTCTCACGCGGGATGCTCGAAGTGGTCGACGTGCCGAGGAAACGACGTGAAGCGGCGGAAATAGCCGAGGCGACCGGTCTTTTCGGAAAGCGTGGCGAGGCACAGGATGCAGACGCGAACGGAATGACGAAGAAAAAACGCGAGCCGCGGAATATTCGTCTCGAGCTGCTGCCGGCGTCGGATGCGGTGCTGCAGGATATCGCGGCCGCGGAGCGTGACTACGAGCAGGCGAAGTTCCGGGGATTTACCGAGGACGAGCTCCGGCAGTATACAGCGCTCGAGCGGCGTGTGCAGGAGAACGAAAAGCAGATACTGCAGAAGTGAGGATGGGCAGACGAACACCATCAGCGATGCCTGGCGATGAGTCAGCGAGGGGCAGAATGCGTTGCGGCGAGGCACAACGCATGCGCGGAGTGATGATGTGGAGGGCCGAAACATGGGCACAAGCGAGTAGGAGGCGGTGACTAGCCGCCGTCCTCTCACACCACCGTGCGTACCGTTCGGTACACGGCGGTTTCAACAGTTGACGTGCATAGACTGATAAGCTGTGGCAAGATCATAAAAGGCCCAGTTTGTAGACCTAAAACAGAATACCGTTCCTTACATAGCAGTCATGCGCTTCGGTGCCTGGCTGCTAATTTTTTTGCGAAAGGAGCAGTATCGAATGAAGCTTGTATTAGCGGAAAAGCCCTCGGTTGCCATGAGTCTCTCGAAAGTGATCGGGGCAGATCAGCGCGGGGACGGTTATATGGAGGGCAATGGCTACCTTGTCAGTTGGTGTGTGGGGCATCTGGTGGAACTTTCCCAGCCGGAAGCCTATGATGAAAAGTATGCAAAGTGGAAGTATGATGATCTTCCGATTTTGCCGGAACATTGGCAGTATCAGGTGTCCGCCAGCACGAAAAAGCAGTTCGGAATCCTGAAAAAGCTCATGCAGCGGAAAGATGTGGAGAGTCTGATCTGTGCAACCGATGCAGGACAGTGCGGTTGGGTGACTTAAGAGAAAGGAAAAAGAGACCTCATCTCGTTGAAAATCAAATCCAAAAATCATTTAAGGAGCAATTCAAATGAAACGAAATCAGTATTTCGACCATAATCACTCTCAAAAAGCGCTTTCCTGCCGCTACAACATGGACACCAACCGGGTGGAAGCCCAATTTAATGATGGCACTATCGTCAATTTCGCATTATTGTAATAACAGATTGCTTCTTCCATGAATGGTAATATTATCATCAAACTTTTGGAAGAACTATAAATGTCCGAGGTGCCTTTGATTTCGACAGAAAAACAGGCTGAATTGTTACAAAGCTCGGACATTTCAAAAGAATTTTTTGAAAAATACTAAAGAAGCGGAGCAGCTAAAATCTGCTCCGCTTCGATATGATTGATCTAAGGATGTTTTGCTATTTGATTAAACTCACTCTGTCAACCGCAATCGCTCCACAACTGGAAGGTTAACGTCAGTTTTGTAGACCCATATAGGCACAATAAGGCAGATTAGCAACACCAGTCCAGACACCAGCACCAGTGGGATAAATGGATAGGAGAAAACAGCATAATAGGCCACTTTACTAAAAATCATATATAGCAAGATGAAGATTGCTGTTCCAATGGTGACAGCAAGGGAAAGGGAAACGCCCCAATAATAGAAACCTTCCATAAATAGCATTCGTTTGATTTGTCGCTTTGTCATTCCAATGCTTTCAAGAACAGCTAATTCATAGCGCCGAGTATTTACATTGACAACCATTGTATTGACAAAGTTCATGACACCAACAAGCAGCAGGATCACGGACAACCCTGTTCCTAAAACCTTTGCTGTAATGAGATATTCCTGCATTTCTTCTCGCCGTTCATATCGGGATATAATATCAATGTTAGCTTGTGATGCGGTGATTTGCTTTAATTCTTGCAGTATACTTTCGTCATGTTGACCATCCGTATCAAAGGCCACGCGGAACACTCTATATTGCGGAAAGAGTTCTTTCAAAGCTGTTTGACTAATATACAAATCAGGAGCCGTCCCTCTCTCATTGCCTCCTCCTGCTCGAAACCCTTCATTCAAATAACCGTTCGCTACAATAAAGGAATGCTGTCCGTTCTGCGTCTGGATTGTTATTTCCTGCCCTGGCTGAATAAGGCCTTCTACTGTTTTGGACAGCAGCACAACCTTTCCTTGTTCAAAGGCAGACGTGTCAATAGGCAAGTTTAAGGTTTTATTGATTTCTTCCAAATATGCACTGTCAATTCCAAAAACCCCGCTAAAAAAGTTTTGCTGATAATTTTCTAATTTTGCCGGATCAGAAAAATCAATGCCGTTTACTCCGTCTAATGACGCAAGAAACTCGTGAAATACAGCATCGTCATATACAACATCTGCTGCTACTTGAGGATAAGGTGCATAGGTCAACCTCAAATTCTCAATGCCGTCAAGCTGACCAATCTCTGAAACCATTTCGCTGGAAATTAAATCTTCTCTTTCGTGGATACTATATGTGAGTGCAAAATCGCTTACTCCCCATTGGCTCACATAATTCTCCGGGCTTAAACCATGTAATAGCCCTGTGACGACAAGGAACAAGGAAAGGCCGAAAAAAAGCGATGCAAAAACAAGGGTTGTACTCTTAGCATTACGAAAGACATTGTTCCATGCCATTCTGGACAACTTCATTTTGCTACAATTTCTGGCGCTGCTCTTTGTGCTGGCTGCTGTATATTGGAGTGCTGCTATTGGTGAAACACTTCCGGCAATTTTGGCGGGCTTCATGCTTGCAATCATAACGGTAATGAACGTAAATATGGCCGCTCCTATGAAAATAAACGGCGAAAAAGATACTTTTGTTCCCACATCAGAATTTGTTGAATACATCATATTCAGGAAGTAAGGAACAATGCCAAAGGAAACAGCCGCACCAAGTAACAGACCAATCGGAATACCAATACAAGAGATTCTGATTGCCTGCTTATAGATAATTCTCTTTATCTGCCTTTGGGTCGTTCCAATCGTTTTAAGACGGCCATAGAATTGCACATCTTTTACGACAGAGACATAAAGAATATTATAAATCAGCAGATAGCCGCTAAAGGATATAAAAACTGCTAAAATTATTACAGCTAAAATAATAGTTCCACCATTTGCCTGTTCTAATGGTGCAATTTCAAATGTTTGCCCTTCTGTAAAGTCAATCTCACGCCGCAATCTTTCACAGTTTTTGTCAGCATTATCATTGCCTTGAAAACGGATCATTGCCGTAACACTATTATCCAGTGATACATTTAAGCTATCCTTAAAAGCGGATGAAACATAAACATAACCACGATTATTTGTGCGCATTGGAATGTAGTCCGTATAGTAGCCCGACAGCAAAAAGGTGTCTGAGACATAATTATAGCTATCGCCAATTTGGTACGACAACACAATCTCCATCCCTATTTGCGGATCAGAAATGCCCATCTGTTCAAGCACCCATGTAGGTAGCATAATTTCGTTTTTACTTGATGGGTAATTTCCTACAACACCTGATATAGTAGGAAGACGGTGGTGTTCCCACTCGGTATCATCTATCCAAACTATACCTAATCTCGCATTTTGCAGTTGCTCTGTATCAACACTGCCTAAACGCTGCTGTATACCTACGTCAAGGACAAGGTTTGATTTTGAAATGTCAACCAACTGATTTTCTGTTACGTTTGTGATTCCGACATCAGCGGTAGTTCCCATTAACCGAATTTGTTGCATTTGGTAGGTTTCAAAGTAACTAAAACCAATACTGAATGTCGCAGTTATCATAAATGCAGTTAGCACAAGAGCAATGATTGCAAATAAATTACGCTGCCGTTCATGGTGCAAACTGCGCTTTGCCAGTTTCTTTTCAATGTTACTGGTATCATTTTCAAAAGGCCATGTCATAGTCTGCCACCCCCTACTTATTCCACAATTTTGCCGTCCTCAATGCGGACAATCCGATCTGCAAGACGGGCAATATCGTTGTTGTGGGTAATCATCACAACGGTTTGCCGGAACTCCGCACTGGTGCGCTTGATAAGCCCCAGCACCTCAGTGCTGGTCTTGCTGTCAAGATTGCCGGTCGGTTCGTCCGCCAGCACGATAGCCGGTTTGGTAATCAAGGCGCGGGCGATAGCCACACGCTGCTGCTGTCCGCCGGATAGATTGTTCGGCATATTTTTCAGTTTATCTTCCAGCCCCAGTAGGTGAACAATTTCGTCCAAAAACTTCTGATCCACCGTGTCCCCGTCCAACTCCACCGGCAGGACAATGTTCTCATACACATTCAGGATGGGAACAAGGTTATAGTTCTGGAAGATAAAGCCGATGTTGCGGCGGCGAAAGATGGTAAGCTGCTCGTCGTTCTTCTTTGCCAGTTCTTCGCCTCGGACAATCACGGTTCCGCTGGTGGGAGTGTCCAACCCGCCCATCATGTGAAGCAGGGTGGACTTGCCGCTACCAGAGGTTCCCACAACAGCCACAAACTCGCCGTCCTCCACGGAGAAATTTACGCCGTCAAGGGCGCGGGTAATGTTCGGTTCTGTACCGTAATACTTTTTCAGGTCAATCGTCTGTAAAACGCTCATATTCAAAACTCCTTTCAAGGCTTCCTACCTGTTGATAAGTGTATTGTAAAACCCAAATGTCCGCGAAATGTTACAGCGGCTAAAAAAATTCATTGAAAATTGAGGTGAAATGTTACAACGCTCGGACATTTCATTTTATCTCTGCGCTTCGGGCCAACTTGACCCGAAGCAGAAAGTTTCTCTCAACGCAAGGGAAGCATAATGGAAAATTCCGAACCCTTGCCCGGCTCCGAAACCACTTTGATATAGCCACCCTGCCGCGTTACGATCTCGCGGGCCAGATACAGGCCAATGCCCACACCCTGCTGTTCGTGTACTTCTTCCTCACGATAGAAGCGCTGGAAGATAGTGGCCTGATTGCTTTCGGAAATGCCCTTGCCAGTGTCGGTCACTTTGATTTCCACATACATTTCCCACAGCACCACAGACACAGCGATTTTCCCGCCTGCCGGGGTGTACTTCACCGCATTGTCCAGCAGGTTAAAGAGGGCTTCCGATGTCCACTTGCTGTCATGGGAAACGGTCAAATCCTCCGGGCAGTCCACGGACACGGCGATTTCCTTTTTCTCCGCTGCATACACGATCCCACTCATGGCCTGTGCCACGGTATCAAAGAGGCGGCCCGGTTTCTTGTCCAACTGGATCACGCCTGTTTCCAGACGGGAGGTTTTCACAAGGGCCTGAAAGAGAAAGTCCAGCTTATCCGTCTGGCTGCGGATTCCCCGGATAAAGTCGGTGCGCTCTGCCTCGGCCATAGGCTTTTCCAGCAGGGTGTCCGTCGCCATTTTCAGATTGCTTACCGGCGTTTTCACCTGATGGGAAATATCCGATACAAGGGTCTGTAACTCCTGCCGTTCCTCGTCCACCCGGCGGCGGTTCTCCTGCATGATCTGGTAAAGCCTTGCCAGCCGGTGTCCGATTCTGGCAAGCTGGGTTTCGCTGTCCTCTGGCCGCTGGGGCGCTTCATTCCCGGCGATCATGTGGTCTAAGGTCTGGCACAGGTCAGCGGTAAACTGTGATAACCGTTTTCCAAACGCCTGCGTCAGTACAAAAATCCCTACAAGGGCGCACAACAGCAGCGCCCCGCCCGTCAGCAGCACCGCCGTCTGTTTTGTCACAAGAAAAAGGGCTATGGTGATCCCGGACATGGAGAGGGCAAGCCCCATTGCCACCCGGCTAAACAGCCGCTTTACCGAGAGATTTTGAAACTTCATTTTGCCTCACCTCCCGTCCATTGATAGCCCATGCCGTAAACGGTCTTGATGTAGGGCGCGCCGCCGTCGGATTCAATCTTGCTGCGAATCCGGCTGATGGAGGTTGTCAGGGTGTGTTCGTCTACAAACCGCTCGTCTATATCCCACAGCCTTTCCAAAAGCTGCCCACGGGTCAGCACTTGCCGGGGATTTTTGCGGAACAGGTTCAGCATTTTGTACTCCATCGGGGATAGGGTCAGGGGCTTGCCGTTTAGGGAAGCCGTCTGCTCCGAGAAGTCCAGAAACAGCCGCCCGTCGTCGTAAATGTCCTTAGCCGGTTTGTGGTGTTCCAGCATGGCGAACATGGCTTTGATTTTCCGCTGCAAGGCCCCGATCACAAAGGGCTTTGTGATGTAGTCCACCGCGCCCACCTCATAGCCCCGTATCTGGTCGCTCTCCTGATCGTTGGCGGTCAGGAAAATCACGATGGTATCCGGGTGCTGGGGCTTTATCAGCTTGCACAGTTCAAAACCGTTCCCGTCCGGCAGGTTGATGTCTAGCAGCACTAAATTAAATTCCCGCTGGCGGATGGCTTCGGCTGCGGTTCTGGCATTTAGGGCAGAAGTCACGCCGTAGCCGTCTGCGGTCAGGTTATAGGCCAACATCTTATTCAAAAAACTGTCGTCCTCGACAATTAAAATCTGCTTCATATCCTCACTTCCTTTGCTTTTTGCAGATAGTATAACAGGCAAATGTCCGTGAAATGTTACAAGGACAAATATATTTATCATTTTACAGCTTTTTTATGTGTACTGCAATTTTATAAAAGAAAGGACAGCAGTATCATCAAATTGCTGTCCTTGCGGTTTATTATAGCTGGTAGTGTATAAGCGTGGGTTCATCATATTTGGTGTGGTATCTTTAACTATGGGAAACTCCCCGCTCCCATTTTGAAACTGCTTTATCCGTAACATTTAGCTTTTGTGCAAGTTCCAGTTGTGTCCACCCCCTTTCCTTTCTTAATTCCGAGATGAACGTACCAAATTTTTGACTATCCATGTCGATTGTCCTTTCTCTTGAACTGTCTCAATCCATATCACGTTTTCCGATTTATTTCCACCTACGATTTGTAGAGTCCTTCATTTACTTCTCTACTTTCTGTTTACTTTAAGAAAATGATCGTAACAGCGTCCATGTTTTCGCTCGCCACTTTTCCAATGGATTATGACAGTTTTAGCGAGAGATTATCCATATTGATTATGTGTAGTGTACCACGAACCAACAAAAATATCGGATGTCACTAATGCTGTAAAGGAGCGTGATGCCATTGACCCAACCGAAAACTGACCTTGCCTACCTCCGCAACGAAAAAGCCAAAGCAGAGCAGAAGCTGCGCTCTTGCCAGCACCGGGAGAAGATCCTTGAACGCAGGATGTCGGAGCTGAACCGGAGAGAGCGTGTGCATCGTCTTTGCACTCGTGCCGGAATGCTGGAAAGTTTTCTGGTCTGTCCGGGAGAATTGACCGATGATCAGGTGATGGAACTGCTGAAAATCTCGTTCCGTCAGCCTGAAGTCGTGCTGGCTCTTGCAAAGATGGTGCATGACGTTCACGAAAAGCAGAACGTTCCGAACCCCCTATGAAATAGGGCGCAATTATACACCGTTCCGGTGAAATTGCGGTCTTGCAGACGGCTCGATGAAATCGAAGCTGGCGTTTGTGCGCCAGCCCGATTCCATCACAAGGAAAACTGCATTTTCCTTGCGCTGCTCCGCAGCTATCCTTTTGCGGCTCCCGCCTAAGACCGAAGCGCATAGCACTCCGTTCTAAGGCGGTGAGCACAACCGAATACGATTCCAGACCGTTCATCAAGAGCAATCTTGCTGGGCGGTCTTTTTGTTTGGGGGTGATGCCTATTCCGTGTCCGCATTTCAAAATTACCATCGTCAAGCGCAGCCAAGGACAGTCCGCTGTTGCCGGGGCCGCTTACCAGAGCGGCGAACGGCTGTTCAGCGAGTACGACCAGAAAACGAAATTCTACAACAAGAAGAAAGAACTTGTCCACGCTGAGATCATGCTGCCGTCCCATGCGCCGCCCGGATATGCAGACAGGGCAATGCTCTGGAATGCCGTGGAAGCCGTAGAGAACCAGTGGAACTCCCAGCTTGCCCGCCGTATCGTGCTGACGTTTCCGGTGGAGGTGCCGAAGGAACAGTATCTCTCCATGATAAAAGAGTTTTGTCAGGAGCAGTTTGTTTCCAAGGGCATGATTGCCGATTTTGCCATCCACGACAAGGGAGATGGTAACCCACACGCCCACATTCTGCTGACGCTCCGAGCGATGGATGAACACGGCAGGTGGCTCCCGAAAGCCCGAAAGGTATACGACCTTGACGAGAACAGTGAGCGCATCCGGCTCCCTTCCGGGAACTGGAAGTGCCACAAGGAAAACACGGTGGACTGGAACGACCAGAAGTACGCCGAGGTCTGGCGGCATAGCTGGGAGACCATCACCAACCGCTATCTGGAAGCGGCTGGCAGACCGGAGCGTGTTGACCTGCGCTCTTTTGAGCGGCAGGGCATCCAGCAGATACCGACCATCCATCTCGGCCCCGCCGCACACCAGATGGAAAAGCGTGGAGTGGAAACCTTTCTCGGCAACCTGAACCGAGATATTCGAGCCGCCAACAGCCTGATGCAGTCCATCCGCAGCGCAATCCGTGGGCTGCAACGCTGGATTGCAGACCTGAATGAAAAGAAGCAGCTTCTTCTGGACGCTCTGGAAAAGGCGAAGGAGCCCACACTGTCCAATCTGCTGGTGGACTACTTCAATCTCCGCAATGAGCAGCGCAGTGATTGGTCTGGCAAGGCAAAACTGAAATGCACTGTCCGGGACTTTGAGGAGATTCGGCAGGCGGTGGACTACCTGAAAGCCCATTTCCTGAACACCATCGAGGATTTGGACACTGCAATTTCTAACCTGAACCAGACCGCCGCCCCACTCCGCAGACAGTTGAAGCAGAACGAAAACCGTATGCGGGCAATCGCCCAGATCAAGGACGCTGCTACCATCTATGCCAAGCTAAAGCCCATCCATGACACCTTTATCAAGAAGAACTTCAAGCTGACCAAGGACGCTTATGCCGCCCAGCACAAGGAGGAACTTGACACCTTTAATAAAGCTGTCCGCACCCTGATGAAGCTGAACGGCAGCACAGCGGTGAATTTTTCGGCATTGGATGCCGAATTTTCTGCGCTGCAATCGAGCAGCGCAGAGCTGCGCACCCAACTGGAAACCTTGCAGCCGGACATCTCTGCCCTGAAAAATATCCGCAAGTATATTGACATGGTGCTGAATAAGCAGCAGCTTTCTGCACCGGGCGGCAAGACCCCGGAGAAGGAATCGGTGCTGAAAAAGCTGGAGCAGTTTCAGCAGAAAAAGTCCCACCACAAAACGACTTCCACTACCCCAAACCGCGAAGAATCGCTCTAAACGATCTTTCTGTCACCGATACGCCGTTGCAATCAGTGGCAGAAATACATAATTCGTATGTTTTTTTGTTGGCCTTTGCCTGTTCTCGTCGGCTAGTGAGTAGAGGCGTACTTTTAAGGCAGAAATTTTCTCCAACACCCCCCATTTTAGGCCACTTTTTCTGTTAATAGTAGAAGCGCCTCTTTGAAAGCCGGTCATTTGTGACCTTTTTGTTAATTCTCAAAAAGATGGTTGTCTTTGGGCTGTTTTCGTTGCCTACCTATTGAGAGGATTTTTTCAAAAGCGGAGATTTGGTCTCAAGAATTACAATTCAATTACAAGTTTCTCACCAATGCTACGAAACAGGCGTTTTCGATGCCTACCAAGTGTAGGGCATCTTTTTCAAGACCATTCTCGGACTATTATGACGTTTTGTTTACAAAATTGCTTGCAATGCTACGAAATGGCCTTTTTCATCGGCTACCAAGTAGAAGGATGTTTTTCGTCCGTCAAAGTCCAGAAATCTTCCATATGTTCCTTGACAAGTGAATAGTTCAATCGTCCGGTACTTCACAAAAGGTACTTCTGTAACTCGCAGCCCGGTCATAACGAAGACGGGGTGGCTGAAATGCCAATGGTGCGGTGCAAGCCCGCCGCCGGACGATTCCCCACTCCTAGGGAAGTCGAGGACCAATATGGGAGACCTTAACTTATTAACGCAGTTGAGCACTTGTTTCGTGCTTTTCTGCGACTGGAGAATTGGAACCCACCAATTCTCGTTACATACTCTTTGTTTCTGATTTCTGCTTCAGCTGGAGGTGATCAACATTTCAGAATATCTTACCACGCAAACTCTGCTGCCGCCGTTTCTCCCATACCCACGCTTCCTTTTGGAACTTGACCTGAGCCAGACTGCAAAAATGACTTATGTGCTGCTGCTCGACCGTGCCACGCTCTCGCAGAAAAATCTCTGGATAGATGAACGCGGTTTCGTGTTTGTCATTTTTACGATTTGCTCTTTGGCTGAGCAGCTAGGGCGCAGCACTGTCAGTGTTTCCAGTGCGCTTAAGGAATTGGACGCTGCGGGATTGATTGAGCGCAGACGAACGCGGTTTTCTTCGCCCAATCACATCTTTGTAAAAATTCCAAATGTTGAATAGTTCTGCGTTTTTCACGATTCAAGAACCGCCAAAATCACGATTCTGCGATGCAGATTCTTAATGGCATCTGCAAAAGAGATTTTTCCTATGCAGTATAGCAGCCTTTAAGACTGTATCAAAGAAAACTTTCACCTAACCAACGTAATAAAACAAAAAGAGAAAAACGAATAGAATCCATCCATTCCTTTCCGTATTTGCACCACATGAATGAGGAGGTCTGCCCTTGAACAAAGAAAAATCCGAGAAGAAGCCCACCACACGCAAACGTGCGCCGAGAAGTCCGAAGTCTGTGCGCCTGATCGTGGAACGCCATTATATCGGCAATGTGCCGATGAATACGCTTTTTCAGCGGCTTGCGGAAGAAGAAATTCGTAAAACTGCCGAATCGTATCTCGCCGCTGGTTAATTGGACGTTTTACTGCGGAAAAGGGCTTGCATCATCACGCAGCATCCGCTACAATGTGATTGATGAGGTCTCTTTTCCATTATGGAGGTACACATGGAAAAGGACAAAAAAGTAACTGCTTTATACTGCCGGCTGTCAAAAGATGACGGTTCAAACAGCGAAAGCCTGAGCATCCGCACTCAAAAGGCGATGCTTATGGAGTATGCCACACGCAACGGTTTCGGGAATTGCCAGTACTATGTCGATGATGGTTACAGCGGTACGAACTCTGACCGCCCTGCCTTTCAGGAACTTCTGGATGATATCCGGGAAGGAAAGGTGGCAACAGTCATTACCAAAGACCAGTCCCGACTTGGACGCAACCACATCGAAACCGGAACGTATATGGAAATCTTCTTTCCTGAGCACGGTGTCCGCTATATTGCAATCAACGATGGTTATGATTCCAACGAGCAATCCCAGATGGATATTGCTCCGTTCAGAAACATCATCAATGAAATGTACGCCAAAGACACTTCCCGAAAAATCAAGAGTGCCCTTCGGACACGCAAGAAAAGCGGAAAGTATATCTCCAGCAACGCACCGTTTGGCTACCAGAAAGACCCTGCCGACCACAATCACCTTGTGATTGACCCGAACACCGCCCCTGTTGTTGAGTACATCTATTCAATGGCAGAGGAAGGGCTGGGGCTTCACCGCATCGCCAAGCGGCTCCACGATGAAAAAGTTCTGAAGCCGTGTTACTACAAGAAAGAGATGTTTGGCCGCTTTATTGATGATGAAAAGATGTATGATTGGGATAATGCCTATATCAGTCAGGTTCTGCACAGCCCGGTCTACGCCGGACACATCATCTACGAAGCCAAGCCCACCGTGTCCATGAAATCCAAAAAGCGACGTTATATTCCGTTTGAAGAACGTGCCATCGTTCCGAATACACATGAAGCAATCATCCCACAAGACCGTTGGGAGAACGTGCAGCGCATCCTTTACAGCCGTTCTGGCTGCTTTATGTGTGATAAGACCGACTACGACAATATTTTCAAGGGAATTATCCGCTGTGCAGACTGCGGCAGAACGATGTTAGTCAAGGTTGAGCACAGGCGCAAACGCAACAGTGTTCTGGATCAGACCTTTTATTGTTGCAGCACTTATCGGAAATATGGTGCGAAAGCCTGTGACTCTCACAATTTGGAAGCCCGTGTTCTGCATGAAGCTGTCTTTGCAGACATTCAGGCACACGCAAAGGCTGCTGTGAGCAATCGGGAAGCCCTTGTGAAGAAGATTGCAAATCAGATGCACCTCCGGGTGTCCTCTGACCGGGCGCAGCACAAACGGGATTTGAAGCAGTGTAAAGCACGAATCGCAGAAATCGAAGACCTGTATGCAAAACTTTATGAGGACGTATCAAAGGGACTTCTCCCGGAGAAACGTTTTCAAATGCTTGCGGATCGCTACGACAAAGAACAGGCTGAACTGACCGACAAGATTGAGCAGTACGAGCGGGAAGGCCGTGCTGAACACGATCAGCTGGACAAGATTCAGGATTTTATTGATGAAGTCAGCAAGTACGCTGGCATCACCGAACTGAACTATAAGATTCTGCATCAGCTGATTGACAAGATTCTGGTATCCAAAGCGGAAAAGGTCGATGGCGAATACGTCCAGAAAATCCAGATTTTCTACCGCTTTATCGGCCCATTGGATGCCATTGAATAACAACGTCAGAAAAGTCACCTCCGAGAACTATCCTACAGATGCAGGGCGTGAGGGCGAACTGATTTTCCGACTGGTTTACCATCAGTGCGGCTGCAAAAAGCCGGTGGAACGGCTTTGGATTTCATCAATGGAGGACAGTGCTATCCGGGAAGGCTTTCAGAAGCTCAGACCGGGAACAGAATATGATGCCTTATATGAGGCGGCTTTATGCCGGGAGCGAGCCGACTGGATTGTCGGAATCAACGCCACCCGGCTTTTTTCATGTCTGTATGGGCAGACCCTGAATGTGGGGCGCGTGATGACACCAACGCTTGCGATGGTGGTTATGCGAGATGCAGCAATCCGGGCGTTCAAGCCGGAGCCGTTCTACTCGGCAGAATTAAAATTTCGGGATTTTCAAGCGGGCGGTGAGCGAATGAAAGAAAAAGCAGAAGCAGAAAAACTGGTGGCAGAGTGTTGCCAGGCAGGAAGTGCCATCATTACCAAGGTAGAGCAGAAAGAAAAATCAGAGAAGCCCCCGGCCTTGTTTGATCTGACATCGCTTCAGAGAGAAGCAAATCGGCAGCTGGGATTCACTGCCCAGCAGACCCTGGATTACACACAGGCTCTGTACGAGAAGAAACTCGTGACATATCCCCGTACCGACAGCCGGTATCTGACGGATGATATGGCACCGCTGGTGCCGGAACTTGTTTCTGTGATCCAGCAGAGCTTTCAGATTCAGGCGGATGTACCGGCACCGGTGAATGCAGCGCAGGTCATCAATTCTAAGAAAGTCACCGATCACCATGCCATTATCCCTACAAAAACAGCGGCGGGTTATGACATTTCCTCGCTTCCCAGTGGAGAACAAGCGATTCTTACTCTGCTGGCGGTGCGGCTGATTTGTGCGGTCGGAACACCCTGCCACTATGCAGAAACCATAGTAGAAGCGGAGTGTGCCGGTCAGAAGTTCCGCACGAAAGGCAAAACAGTCACGGATATGGGCTGGAGGCAATATGCAGGAAAGCCGGTTGAAGATGCTGAGAAGAATGCGGAGGCAGGTGATCTTCCGGAGCTTTCGGAAGGCATGACATTGGAACTTGCCGGTGTCGATCTGAAAGAAGGCAAGACCAGCCCACCCAAGAGGTTTACCGAAGATCTTCTGCTTTCAGCGATGGAAAGTGCCAGCTCGGATGAATTTCCGGCTGGTGTAGAGCGAAAAGGCATCGGCACACCAGCTACACGCGCTGCCATCATCGAAAAACTGGTACAGAAAGGCTTTATCGAGCGCAGGGGCGATAAGAAAACGAAATACCTTTGTTCTACGGACAAGGGAAATGCGCTGGTGACGGTGGTGCCGGAACAGATTCAGTCTCCATCCATGACGGCAGACTGGGAGGTAAAACTGCTGAAAATAGAACACGGCGAGTATGACAGCGATGCCTTTATGGGAGAAATCAGCAGCATGGTCAGCGGACTTGTAAAAACCTACGAGGCTGTGAAAGGTGCCAATGTCCTGATGCAGCCGGAATGCAAAGTCATTGGTTCCTGCCCCGCCTGCGGCAGTGATGTTTGTGAAACGGCAAATGGATGGTTTTGCAGGGATAAGAACTGTAAATTTGCACTCTGGAAGGAAAACAGGTTCTTTCAGACACTGGGAAAGCAGATGACAGAGGAACTGGCAAAGCAACTGGTAAATCAGGGAAAAGCACGGCTTACCCACTGCTATTCCAAGAAGTCTGGACGTTACTATGACACAACCGTTCATGTAGAGACTGGCGAGGACGGTGCAGCAGCATTTAAGCTGGAGTTTGGAGGTAAAAAATGAGCATGAAAATGATGAATGCAGCTTATTTGGTGGATAATGCTGCGCTGCTTTCCTTGCAGGAAAAGCAGGACGGCGTGGAATTCCATTGCTTTGATATGGACAGCAAGGTGCAGACCACCGAGGGACACATTGGCTGGGATGTGTTGGATAAACAGCCGTCTTCTACGCTGGAAGAAAGCGCAAGGGTGGTAGCACTTCAGAAGATTTCCCAGCTTGACGGTCTTGCCGTTGCGCCGGTAGCTCCGGAGATGCTGGAGCAGGTACGCGGCGGCAGAAAGGTTCTCTGGCAGATGAAAAAGGCTGATCCTGAGCTGGAGAATGCAAAAAATATCCGGTTTATCACCAGCAACTACGAGGATCGGTTCAAAATTCCGGATGGCAGTGCAGTGGAGATCGAGTATCCGAACCGGAAGTTCTCAGCTCGCTGCGAATATATGGACGAATATCATTTGCGCCTGGGGTATGATGTTTTGCACATCTGTCAGCTGGCAGAAATGCTGGAACGCGGCGGTGGTACATGCCGCCCGGAGCCGCTGATTACGGAAGAACGCAGTGCATGGGATTTGGGAGGCAAGGGCTTTCTTGCCATTCAGACCTGTGAGGACGGTTACGACTATACCTTATATCATAAGGACTTTACGGAAATTGACGGTGGACAGATCGACAACCCGGAAATCAGCATGAATGCAGCCAGAGACCAGATTCTTTCGGATTATGGGTTCGGTGGCCGCACCATGACGCGGATTGACTATGATGAACTTTGTGATCGTGCAGAGGAAGCGGAAATCAGCAGACGGGAATCTGTGCTGGGTAAACTCTCGGATTTGTCTTCCAGAACGGATACGCCGGTGAAAGCTGTCAAGGCGAAGGAGGCAGAGCGATGAAATACAAGCTTACGAAGGCAGAGCAGGAAACCGTCATCAATTTTGATAATGAACTGGATACCGCCAGCATTTATACCCATGACAGCCGCCTGATTAAGAAGCTTCGGGAACTGCGAAAACAGTATCCGGAGCAGTTTATTTTGGAGCACCGGGAGCATGGGTCGGTCACTTATACGATTCCGAAACGCTGCGTCGGTATCCGACCGCCTTATAGTGAAAAGCGGCGGGAACAGCAGCGGCAGGAAGCAAAGGAAAACGGCCTGCCGTTTATGGAGAAGGGAGAAATGAACGATGGCAAGAATTGAAAAATGGGATGAAGTGCATGGAACGCAGGCACCGGACGAAAGAATGATGGCATTTCTCGACAGTACTACCGACCAGTATGCGATTTTGCAGCTTCGCCGCAGCGAGGATACGGTATATGAACGCTTTTCGTCTATGCGCGAACTGGAACGGATGGGGCTGGAACCGGATATTGACCATTATGAGGTGGTTTATACGGCTCCGCTTCTTCCCTACAAGGATCAGAATACGATGTTAGAGGAACTGTATGCGAAATTCAATGTTTCCCGCCCTGATGATTTTACTGGTCATAGTCTTTCTGTGTCTGACATCGTGGCTTTACGGCAGAATGGTGTTGTAAGCTGTCACTATGTGGATTCCATCGGCTTCCAGGAACTGCCCGGATTTTTGAAACCGGAGAACTACCTGAAAGCCGCAGAAATGGCGATGGAGGACGATTACGGCATGATTGACGGCGTAATCAATAACGGAAAGAAGGAAGAACCGGTGGAGAAAGCATCGGTTCTGGATCAGCTGAAGGAAAAGCAGGAGGCTGTGCCGCCTGCGCCGCCTCGCAGGTGCTGCGAAGAAAAGGAGTTATAAATGCGTTTTACGGATGACGAATGGATGCTCATGATGCTTTACAGCCCTGGCACACGGACAGGGCTGATCGAAGAGCTTCAAAAGATGCAAAAAAGTCTGACGGGCAGAGACAGAAACCTGCGCAGGTGGACGGCCTCGCTGCTTGCAAAACTGGCAGAGATGACGGATGCAGAATATGAGGCACTGGATTTGTATCCGGACGAATAAAGGAGAGGAGGAAAAAGACAGATGATGACGAAAACGGCTTATTATATGCAGATGGCGCAGGAAGCTGCGGCACAGATCACTGGCAGCAAAGAGCAGTGGACAGCGTTTCTGACCACATCCGCACGGCTTTATAAGTATCCTTTTGCGGAGCAGCTGATGATCTATAAGCAGAGACCAGAAGCGACGGCCTGTGCAGAGTACGATCTCTGGAATGATCGGATGAACCGCTATGTGAAGCGTGGCTCCAAGGGCATTGCTCTTTTGGACATGCGCGGCGAGCAGCCGAAACTGCGGTATGTATTTGATGTGGCAGATACCGGAGAACGGAAGAATTCCCGACCGGTACAGCTCTGGAAAATGAATGCGGAGCATGAGCAGCCAATCATTCGCGCACTGGATGCAGCATTTGATGTTTCTGCCGGTGCTGGGTCTCTGGAAAATCATATCATGGAAGCGGCAGAACGCCTTGCAAGGGATTACTGGGAGGAAAACCGCAGGCAGATCAGTGACATCGTTGCAGATTCCTATCTGGAAGGATATGATGAACTCAACATCGGAGCTTCCTTTAAGAGAGCTGCCGCTGTCAGCATCGCATATTCCGTCTTTACCCGGACGGTGGGCAATGCAGATGACTATTTTGAGCACGAGGATTTTCTGGACATCTTTGATTTTAATACGCAGGCTGCCGCCAATGTGCTGGGAACTGCGGTCAGCGAAATGTCCAGCCAGATCTTCCGGGAAATTGAACGCACGATCCGAACCTATGAAAGAGATAAGCAGGCAGAAAGGAGCCAAAACTATGATATTACAAATCTTATTCACGCATCGGTTGATCCTAAAACAGTTCAATATCTTGCCGGTCATGAGAACAGCAAGATAACGATGGACATTTATGCAAAGGCAAAGTATAACCGACCGGATGAACTGGCGGGTATATTAGAGGATACCTTTACACTGTGGGATGCAGAATAGGCCAGACAGTTTCATGAATGAGATCAAAAAGAGTAGGGATAATCCCTGCTCTTTTTACATATAGCCGACATCCTTGAGAACCGGAGCAGCATTCTGGATAATTAAAGAGCAAAGATCAATTTGGATATATCAAGAAAATGGAGGAAGCAATAATGGCAAGAAAAAAAGTAGTGCCGGAATATGGAACAATTATGAAGAGGGGCGTTCAATATTACAGAACACGAATGCAGGATGCGGATGGAAAATGGATTTCGCTATATGCACAGACTCCTGAAGAGCTGTACGATAAATCCATTGAGATGAAGCGCAGTATTGAGGATGAAATATTCCGGAAGAATAACCCGACAGTAGCTGAGTATTGCGAAAAATGGTTGAAGATGCGCTCGGCGAGTGTGCGAGAAAACACATTGAGTGGATATGAGCGCACGATAAGAAAATATATTATTGGCGCTATTGGAGATATGTATATGGACGAAGTGACGACCGATGACCTTCGCTTGCTGCTGGTGCCAATCTCCAAGCAATCAGCTTCCCTGTACAGCAAAATGAATATGCTGATCAAATGTGTTTTCTATTCAGCAGAAGAAAGCAAAATCATCAGTTATAATCCGGCTGCGTCGCTTTCCGCAAAAGGCGGAACACCAAAGCAGGAAAAGAAGGCATTGACGGATGAGCAGGTGAAAATTCTTCTGGATACAATCAGGGGATTACCACCGTATGTCTTCGTAATGATTGGGTTGTACGCAGGGTTGCGGCGGGAAGAAATTCTTGCACTGCGATGGGATTGTGTTTTCCTGGATGAAGCCACTCCATATATTTCGGTACGGCGAGCATGGCGTTCTGTGAATAATCGTCCGGTAATTTCAACAGAATTAAAAACGCCAGCAGCTAAAAGGGACATTCCTATTCCGGGCAAGCTGGTGGAATGTTTGAAAGAGGCAAAAGAAAAGTCAAAATCGGAATATGTGATCTCTGACAGGAATGGTAACGCTCTGGCTGAATCCCAGTTCGTGAGGGTGTGGAAGTACATAGCAGTTCGTTCTACGGAAGAACGCTGCTATTACACCTATGTGAATGAGCAGAAGATTAAGCATGTGGTAAAGCCGAAGCTTGGTGAGCATCAGCCGAACAATCCGAAGTTGGTATATACGATGGATTTTCAAGTGACACCGCATCAATTGCGTCACACTTATATCACGAATCTGATTTATGCTTCGGTTGATCCTAAAACCGTACAGTATCTTGCCGGACACGAAAACAGCAAGGTGACTATGGACATTTACGCCAAAGTCAAGTATAATAAACCTGCCCAATTACATGGGGTGATCAACAGAGCAATCGACACATCAAAAAAAGATTAGGGTTAAAATCCGACAAAAGCCTACAAAATCGTGGGTTTAAGAACTGGTGGACGAAGAGCAAAAAGCTTGAAAAACCGCGTAAAATCAAGCAAAATCGAGCTTCGGTTTCGTGAAGTACGGTCTGAAGGCTGCCCGTCGTGCACCTCAGTTCTCTAAGCGCTGATTTTACCCATATTGCAAACTTTGCAGCTCTGCCAAGGCAGAGCTGCTTTTTTATTGCAAGTTTTCTGCGACTGCACTGACAGGCTGCTGGCCCAGCGGCATCAGCAGTTCAGAGCAGACAAAAAATACAGTAAAGACTGCACTGAAAGCGGCAGTTGAACAAAACGAGGATTCTTATAATCTGGTCGAAAACAAAGCGCTGAGCGTAAAAGCACGGGCCATTCTGGAGGCATATCTTAAGGAAGTTGAGGCTGGATACACGGATGTCTTTGAGCCTCAGAATGTAACCAATTTTTGCCCGACAGATGTAACTGTCGGTGACGACGGATTCGGAACGGCTGTCTTTTCCATGCCGGAGAATGCTGTTGATCCGCAGGCGTGGAAAAGAGCTGCGAATGCATTGGTGGCAAATTTTCTGTGTTATTATCAATACAATGGCAACAATGTTGAGTTCTGCGTTGAAATTGTGAAGCAGGAGGCCCCAGATGGACAAGGTGAAGCGGCAGACTATATGGTGATTTTTGCCAAAAAACATGATGGGGAGGAAGGCGGAGAAATCTGGACGCCGTCGGCACTCTGATATTTTTTGATACCAGCATCCCTGTATAAACCCGGAGAAAAAGATTTGACAAAGCTTTCCGGCAAAAGAAAAACGCTTCAGAATTTCTTCTGAAGCGTTTTTTGTTCAAGTCGGCGACTACCTATTTTCACGCGCCGTTTCCAGCGAACTATCTTCGGCACAAGTGAGCTTAACTTCTGTGTTCGGAATGGGAACAGGTGGAACCTCACCGTCATCGACACCGACCGATCTGACTGAACCAGTATAACATGTTTGTCGTACTTTGTCCAGTATTTCTTAGAAGGACGTGCCTTCAAAACTGAATAATCACTGCTTACATTTTTTCGTTGACTCTCAGAGTCTCAAGCGAATTGTGGTCAAACCCTCGACCTATTAGTACACGCTTGCTGAATGGATCGCTCCACTTACACATCGTGCCTATCAACCTTGTAGTCTTCAAGGGGTCTTACTTGTTTAAAACAATGGGATATCTTATCTTTGGGTCGGCTTCACGCTTAGATGCTTTCAGCGTTTATCCGATCCGTACATAGTTGCCCAGCTATGCTCTTGGCAGAACAACTGGTGCGCCAGAGGTACGTCCGCTCCGGTCCTCTCGTACTAGGAACAGCTCCCATCAAATATCCTGCGCCCACGACAGATAGGGACCGAACTGTCTCACGACGTTCTGAACCCAGCTCGCGTACCGCTTTAATTGGCGAACAGCCAAACCCTTGGGACCGAATACAGCCCCAGGATGCGATGAGCCGACATCGAGGTGCCAAACCTCCCCGTCGATGTGGACTCTTGGGGGAGATCAGCCTGTTATCCCCAGGGTAACTTTTATCCGTTGAGCGATGGCATTTCCACTCACATACCACCGGATCACTAACTCCAACTTTCGTTACTGCTCGACCCGTCAGTCTCGCAGTTAGGCTCGCTTCTGCGTTTGCACTCTTTTGCTTGATTTCCGTTCAAGCTGAGCGAACCTTTGAACGCCTCCGTTACTCTTTAGGAGGCGACCGCCCCAGTCAAACTGCCCACCTAACAATGTCCCCCGCCTTGATTCAAAGGCGCAGGTTAGAATTCCAATATCGCAAGGATGGTATCCCAACGGCCACTCCACAAGCGCCAAAGCACCTGCTTCCCAGTGTCCCATCTATCCTGTGCATGCAACATCGAAACCCAATATTAGGCTACAGTAAAGCTCCATGGGGTCTTTCCGTCTTGTCGCGGGTAACCGGCATCTTCACCGGTACTACAATTTCGCCGGGCGGGCTGTTGAGACAGTGCCCAAATCATTACGCCTTTCATGCGGGTCAGAACTTACCTGACAAGGAATTTCGCTACCTTAGGACCGTTATAGTTACGGCCGCCGTTCACTGGGGCTTCGATTCAATGCTTGCACATCTCCTCTTAACCTTCCAGCACCGGGCAGGCGTCAGCTCGTATACGTCATCTTTCGATTTAGCACAAACCTGTGTTTTTGGTAAACAGTTGCTTGGGCCGATTCTCTGCGGCTGCATTGCTGCAGCACCCCTTCTCCCGAAGTTACGGGGTCAATTTGCCGAGTTCCTTAACAACCCTTCTCCCGTTGGCCTTAGAATCTTCTTCCTACCTACCTGTGTCGGTTTGCGGTACGGGCACCGCAGAAATTCACACAGCTTTTCTCGCCATCTTCCATCTCAGACTTCGGTACTAACTTCCCTCGATCGCTACCGGAACCAACACCCGGCTCCGAGACTTCATATGTGTCCCTGTGTTTAACTCTTTTGGTGGTGACGGAATCTCTACCGTCTGTGCATCGGCTACGCCGTTAGGCCTCACCTTAGCTCCCGACTAACCTGGAGCGGACGAACCTTCCTCCAGAAACCTGAGGCTTTCGGCCATGCAGATTCTCACTGCATTCGCGCTACTCATTCCGGCATTCTCACTTCTATACACTCCACAGCCGCTTGCGCTACTGTTTCACCGCGTATACAACGCTCCCCTACCCAGCATGTAAACATGCTGCCTAAGCTTCGGTGTCAGGTTTAGCCCCGTTAAATTCTCCGCGCAAAGACGCTCGACCAGTGAGCTATTACGCACTCTTTGAATGAGTGGCTGCTTCTGAGCCAACATCCTGGTTGTCTACGTATCTTCACATCGTTTTCCACTTAACCTGACTTTGGGACCTTAGCTGTAGATCTGGGCTGTTTCCCTTTTGACAATGACATTTATCTGACACTGTCTGACTCCCAAGCATCAATACTCTGGCATTCTGAGTTTGATAAGCTTCGCTAACCTCTCGGCCGCTAGGCTATTCAGTGCTTTACCTCCAGGTATCTAACTTGAGGCTAGTCCTAAAACTATTTCGGGGAGAACCAGCTATCTCCGGGTTCGATTGGAATTTCTCCGCTACCCACAGTTCATCCGCCGCCTTTTCAACGGAGGTCGGTTCGGTCCTCCATGGAATTTTACTTCCACTTCAACCTGACCATGGGTAGGTCACCCGGTTTCGGGCCCATTATATGCAACTTAACGCCCTTTTCAAACTCGCTTTCGCTTCGGCTCCAGACCTTAAGTCCTTAACCTTGCTGCATACAATCGCTCGCCGGACCGTTCTACAAAAAGTACCCTATCACGCTTTGACGCGCTCTAGGTGCTTGTAGGCACAGGGTTTCAGGTTCTTTTTCACTCCCCTCCCGGGGTGCTTTTCACCTTTCCTTCACAGTACTATACGCTATCGGTCACTGGGTAGTATTTAGGGTTGGAGGGTGGTCCCCCCGTATTCCGACCAGGTTTCACGTGTCTGGCCGTACTCTGGAATTCGCTCGGCTCTTGTCGTTTTCACCTACGTGGTTCTCACACTCTCTGACCGGCCTTCCCATGCCGTTCGGTTAACAACTTAAGTCCTAAATGCGCTCCGTACCCCGAAAGTATTTCTACTCTCGGTTTGCCCTCTTCCGCGTTCGCTCGCCACTACTTACGGAATCTCGTTTGATGTCTCTTCCTCGCCCTACTTAGATGTTTCAGTTCAGGCGGTTCCCTCGATATACCTATTTTAAAGTTCAGTATAACGTACCTGAGTATGAACCCAGGTGAGTTTCCTCATTCAGAAATCTCCGGATCAATGCTTATTTGCAGCTCCCCGAAGCTTATCGCAGCTTATCACGTCTTTCATCGGCTCCCAGTGCCAAGGCATTCGCCCTGCGCCCTTGTTCGCTTGACCTTTCAAACGTTCTCTTGGAACATTTGGTATCCTCTTGATTCTCTCTTGCCAACGAAGATTATTGTTACCCTTCCTTTTGAAATTGTAATATTTCTTAAAAAAGAACTTACTATAATCTTTGTTTCGCAGTTATTATTCAGTTTTCAAGGTACGTCTTTGAGTTCCCTTTTCAGGGCCCTCAAAATCGAACAATATCTACTCTGCTTGTTTGTTACCTGTCCGAAAGATCTCCATCTTCGATGTCGCTCTTTCGCCTGACTCCTTAGAAAGGAGGTGATCCAGCCGCAGGTTCTCCTACGGCTACCTTGTTACGACTTCACCCCAATCACCAGTTTTACCTTCGGCGGCGTCCTCCTTGCGGTTAGACTACCGACTTCGGGTCCCCCCGGCTCTCATGGTGTGACGGGCGGTGTGTACAAGGCCCGGGAACGTATTCACCGTGGCATGCTGATCCACGATTACTAGCAATTCCGACTTCGTGCAGGCGAGTTGCAGCCTGCAGTCCGAACTGGGACGTTGTTTCTGAGTTTTGCTCCACCTCGCGGTCTTGCTTCTCTTTGTTTAACGCCATTGTAGTACGTGTGTAGCCCAAGTCATAAAGGGCATGATGATTTGACGTCATCCCCACCTTCCTCCGTTTTGTCAACGGCAGTCTGGCCAGAGTCCTCTTGCGTAGTAACTGACCATAAGGGTTGCGCTCGTTGCGGGACTTAACCCAACATCTCACGACACGAGCTGACGACAACCATGCACCACCTGTCTCCTTGCTCCGAAGAGATTACATATTTCTATGTCTGTCAAGGGATGTCAAGACTTGGTAAGGTTCTTCGCGTTGCGTCGAATTAAACCACATACTCCACTGCTTGTGCGGGCCCCCGTCAATTCCTTTGAGTTTCAACCTTGCGGTCGTACTCCCCAGGTGGATTACTTATTGTGTTAACTGCGGCACTGAAGGGGTCAATCCTCCAACACCTAGTAATCATCGTTTACGGTGTGGACTACCAGGGTATCTAATCCTGTTTGCTACCCACACTTTCGAGCCTCAGCGTCAGTTGGTGCCCAGTAGGCCGCCTTCGCCACTGGTGTTCCTCCCGATATCTACGCATTCCACCGCTACACCGGGAATTCCGCCTACCTCTGCACTACTCAAGAAAAACAGTTTTGAAAGCAGTTTATGGGTTGAGCCCATAGATTTCACTTCCAACTTGTCTTCCCGCCTGCGCTCCCTTTACACCCAGTAATTCCGGACAACGCTTGTGACCTACGTTTTACCGCGGCTGCTGGCACGTAGTTAGCCGTCACTTCCTTGTTGGGTACCGTCATTATCTTCCCCAACAACAGGAGTTTACAATCCGAAGACCTTCTTCCTCCACGCGGCGTCGCTGCATCAGGGTTTCCCCCATTGTGCAATATTCCCCACTGCTGCCTCCCGTAGGAGTCTGGGCCGTGTCTCAGTCCCAATGTGGCCGTTCAACCTCTCAGTCCGGCTACCGATCGTCGCCTTGGTGGGCCGTTACCTCACCAACTAGCTAATCGGACGCGAGGCCATCTCAAAGCGGATTACTCCTTTTCCCTCTGTGCCATGCGGCACCGTGGGCTTATGCGGTATTAGCAGTCGTTTCCAACTGTTGTCCCCCTCTTTGAGGCAGATTCCTCACGCGTTACTCACCCGTTCGCCACTCGCTCGAGAAAGCAAGCTCTCTCTCGCTCGTTCGACTTGCATGTGTTAGGCGCGCCGCCAGCGTTCGTCCTGAGCCAGGATCAAACTCTTTATAAATGATATTTATCACTTAAAAGTGTTAAATCTTGTTCGCTCAGCACGCAATCGCTTGCGTCCTGTGTGAATTACTTTTGGAATTGTTTTTAGTGTTTTTCCAAACACTTAAAAGGTTCCTTACAAGTTTTTCGATATTGTTCAATTTTCAAGGTCCTGTGCGCCTCAGCCTTGCGGCTGACGACCTGTTTATTTTACCACCGAGGTGGTTTTTTGTCAAGCCTTATTTTTTAGAAGCTTTTGAACTTTCTGAACTTGGACATCTAAGAAGTTTCTCAGAACAAACTGGAACTTTTCAGCGTCTATTGGTTCTTTTCAAGGGCTTCCTGCTGAGGCTTCGGAAGTCATTCTTTTGCCTCAGCGCTTGGCGCTCAAGTATAATACCACACCCCCCGCCTCCTTGTCAACACTTTTTGACAGATTTTTTCATTCTTTTTTGCGTGCACCCCAAAACAGCAGCAGGCCGCAGGAAAAACTACGCCGCAGTTGCTTTGGTGCAGCTTGGCACGAATGCCCTTTCTCTTTGCTTATATAATGTATTATAAAGCTTTCGCCGTATAATATTTTGCGATATTACACCTCGGAAACAGGTGTGCGTTGTCAAGAGGTCTTGGCTCAGATTTTATCCTGAAAATTATCCATGAATTTTGGCTAAAACTCCAAAACGCAAAATGTAGTGGTATTTTCCTTGACTTGCCACTAGATAGTGATAGAATAGAGCTACATTCAGTTTGTTGGATATCGTGTGCGCAAAACGGGTATCTCTTATTGTAAGAGGTACCCGTTCACACTGTGCTTTATTTGTTAAGGAGGAGAGCCGATGAAGATCATCAAACGCAACGGTGCAGAGGTCCCCTTTGATATCACCAAGATCATCACCGCTGTTACTAAGGCCAGCGATTCTGTGAGCGGCCAGAGCCGTCTGACAAAGGACCAGATCACCCAGATCGCCGCTGCTGTTACCGACCAGTGTCAGGCGCTGAACCGCGCCGTCAGCGTGGAAGAAGTGCAGGATATGGTGGAGAACCAGCTCATGGACATCAAGGCACATGATGTGGCCCGGCACTACATCACCTACCGCTATGTGCAGAGCCTGAAGCGCCAGACCAACACCACCGATGAGCGCATCCTGAGCCTGATCGAGTGCCAGAACGAAGAGGTCAAGCAGGAGAACGCCAATAAGAACCCCACCGTGAACAGCGTGCAGCGCGACTATATGGCCGGTGAGATCTCCAAAGATCTGACCGCCCGTCTGCTGCTGGACCCGGAGATCGTCAAGGCACATCAGGAGGGTCTGATCCACTTCCACGATTCCGACTACTTTGCCCAGCACATGCACAACTGCGATCTGGTGAATCTGGAGGACATGCTGCAGAACGGCACCGTCATTTCCGGCACCTATATTGAAAAGCCTCACAGCTTCTCCACCGCCTGCAACATCGCCACCCAGATCATTGCACAGGTGGCATCCAACCAGTACGGCGGCCAGAGCATCAGCCTGACCCACCTCGCCCCCTTTGTGGATGTCTCCCGCAAAAAGATCGCCGCTGAGGTAGAAGTGGAAATGGCCGGTCTGGACGTTTCTGCCGAGCGCAAGAAGGAGATCGTGGAGCGCCGCCTGCGCAGCGAGATCAACCGCGGTGTGCAGACCATCCAGTATCAGGTGGTCACGCTGATGACCACCAATGGTCAGGCCCCCTTTATCACCGTGTTCATGTATCTGGGTGAGGCGCGCAATCCGCAGGAGAAGGCAGACCTTGCCATCATCATTGAGGAGACTATCCGCCAGCGCTATCAGGGCGTGAAGAACGAGGCCGGTGTGTGGATCACCCCCGCCTTCCCCAAGCTGATCTATGTGCTGGAAGAGGACAACATCCGCCCCGGCACTCCCTACTATTATCTGACCGAGCTGGCCGCAAAGTGCACTGCAAAGCGCATGGTGCCCGACTATATCTCCGAAAAGAAGATGCTGGAGCTCAAGGTGGACAAAAACGGCGAAGGCCACTGCTACACCTGCATGGGCTGCCGCAGCTTCCTGACCCCCTATGTGGACCCCGAGACCGGCAAGCCCAAGTACTACGGCCGGTTCAATCAGGGCGTTGTCACCATCAATCTGGTGGATGTGGCACTCTCCTCCAAGGGCAACTTTGAGAAGTTCTGGAAGATCTTCGACGAGCGTCTGGCCCTGTGCCACCGCGCACTGCAGGCACGGCACAAGCGGCTGCTGGGCACTCCCAGCGATGCCGCTCCCATTCTGTGGCAGTATGGTGCACTGGCCCGCCTGAAAAAGGGAGAAAAGATCGACAAGCTGCTGTTCGGCGGCTACTCCACCATCAGTCTGGGCTATGCCGGTCTGTATGAGTGCGTGAAGTATATGACTGGCAAGAGCCACACCGATGCCGGTGCAAAGCCCTTTGCTCTGAGCGTGATGCAGCACATGAACGACAAGTGCAACGCATGGAAAAAGGCCGAGAACATCGACTACTCCCTCTACGGCACCCCGCTGGAATCCACCACCTACAAGTTCGCCAAGTGCCTGCAGAAGCGGTTTGGCATCGTGCCCGGTATTACCGACAAGAACTATATCACCAACAGCTACCATGTGCATGTGTCGGAGCAGATTGATGCTTTCACCAAGCTGAAGTTTGAATCCGACTTCCAGCGCCTGTCCCCGGGCGGTGCCATCAGCTATGTGGAAGTGCCCAACATGCAGGACAATCTGGAAGCCGTCATAAGTGTGCTGCAGTTCATCTATGACAACATCATGTATGCGGAGCTGAACACCAAGTCGGATTACTGTCAGGTGTGCGGCTATGACGGCGAGATCAAGATCGTGGAGGATGACGGCAAGTTGGTGTGGGAGTGCCCCAAGTGCGGCAACCGCGACCAGAACAAGCTGAACGTTGCCCGCCGCACCTGTGGCTATATCGGCACCCAGTTCTGGAATCAGGGCCGCACGCAGGAGATCAAGGACCGCGTGCTGCATCTATAATTACGATTCAAATGCCCTCCACTCCGTTCTGGGCATAACAGCGGAAAATTTTTTCTATTTCACGTTTGGAGCGGCCTGCGGGCCGCTCCAAACGTATTTTCACCGGAAGGGCCGCAGCGGCAGGCTTCCATTTTTTTGTAAAGTACAGGAATCATATTATGAACTACGCAACCATCAAATACTATGACATTGCCAACGGCCCGGGGGTGCGCACCAGCGTGTTCGTGTCCGGCTGCCGCCACCACTGCCCGGGGTGCTTCAACGCCGTGGCGTGGGACTTTGACTATGGCCAGCCCTTCGACAAACCCACCCGCAACGAGGTGTTTGCATCCTGCCAGCCGGACTATATCGCGGGCCTATCGCTGCTGGGCGGCGAACCCATGGAGCCGGAAAATCAGCGGGAACTGCTGCCCTTCGTGCGCAACTTCAAGGCCTTGTACCCCAACAAAACGGTGTGGTGCTATTCCGGCTACACCTGGGAGCAACTGACCGGCAAAGAGCCAAGTCTTGCCCGGTGTGAAGCCACCGACGAGCTGCTGAGCCTGCTGGATGTGCTGGTGGACGGCGAGTTCGTGCAGGCAAAGCACGATATCTCCCTGCGGTTCCGCGGCAGCAGCAACCAGCGTCTTCTGGATGTGAAAAAGACCCTTGCCGCCGGTCAGCCCGTGTGGTGGGAGGACGAAAAGGTATTCGCCACCCATACCATGGAAAAATAAACATAACAGAAAAGAGCGTCCGGTTTTCCACTTCCTGAACGGAACGTGTGGAAAACTGGACGCTTTCTTTTTTGTTTTACTCTCTGCTGCCCACGGCATCCTCGATGATGCGCAGGAAGGCATTGCCGTAGCGGGCGGCTTTCTTCTCGCCCACACCGCTGATATTCAGCAGTTCATCGGTGCTCAGCGGCTTCTTCTCCACCATTTCCCGCAGGGTGGCATCGCTGAACACCATAAAGGCCGGGATATTCTGCTTTCCGGCCAGCCGCTTGCGCTGAGCATAGAGGGCATTCAGCAGCTTTTCGTCAAACTCGCTCAGCTCGCCTGCCACCGCCTTTGTGCGGCGCGGCTTCTCGGTCAGGCGGCGGGCATTATCCGCCGCGCGCCGCCGGGAATACTCCACCTGCAGCTGCGCTTCCTGCTCTGCGGCCAGACAGCAGGAGCAGTTGCCGCATTTCTTTGGTGCAGCTTCGCCGAAGTAATGCAGCAGAAATCCCCGCAGACAGTCCTGCGTGGTGGAATAGAATGTCATGTACTTGAGCCGCTCCTCGGCCTTGCGGGCAGCTTCGGCTTTCACATCGGCGGGCAGGCCGTTGTCTGCCTCCATCTCCTTTTCAATAAAGAACCGGATGGTGCGCACATCGGTGCCGGAATAGAGCAGCGTGCACCGGGCGGGCTGTCCATCGCGGCCTGCACGGCCTGCTTCCTGATAATAACTTTCCAGATCCTTGGGCATATTGTAGTGGATCACGAACCGCACGTTGGGCTTGTCGATGCCCATGCCGAAGGCGTTGGTCGCCACCATGATCTGCACCCGGTCATAGAGGAAATCGTCCTGATTCTTCCGCCGGGTATCCGCGTCCAGCTTGGCATGGTAGGCCGCAGCCCGGATACCGCGGCTCTGCAGCAGGCGGGCAGTCTCATCCACCTGCTTTGTGGTGCTGCAGTAGACGATGCCCGCGTTGTCACCCTCTTTCAGCACAAGATCCAGCAGCTCCTTCGGCTTCTGGCTGGGCAGGGCGCGCCGGGTCTCGAAATAGAGGTTGGGCCGGTCAAAGCTGGTGGTCACCTCGTAGGGCTTCTGCAAGGCCAGCTGTTCCCGGATGTCGTCCCGCACATGGGCGGTGGCCGTGGCCGTGAATGCGCCCACCACCGGACGGCTGGGCAGGCTGTCCACAAAGGCTTTGATGCGCAGGTAGCTGGGTCGGAAGTCCTGTCCCCACTGGCTGATGCAATGGGCCTCGTCCACCGTCACCATGCTGATCTCCCGCTCCTGTGCAAACCGCTGGAAGCCCGGCATTTCCAGCCGCTCCGGTGCCACATAGATGATCTTGTACCAGCCCTCCCGAGCGCGGCGCAGCATCAGGGCCTTCTGGTTATCGTTCAGGCTGTTGTTCAGAAACGCCGCCGCCACGCCCGCCTGTACCAGTGCCCCCACCTGATCCTTCATCAGGCTGACCAGCGGCGACACCACGATGGTGATGCCCGGCAAAAGCAGCGCCGGCACCTGATAGCAGATGGATTTACCCGCACCGGTGGGCATCACCGCCAGTACATCCTGCCCGGCAAGCAGCCGCCGGACGATGTCCTCCTGCCCCGGGCGGAAACTGTCGTAGCCGAATACCTTTTTTAAGATCGAGTGCGGGTTTTCCATGGGTCCCTCCGTATCATAGAATAGGTTTTTTTCTGCGCAATGTCTTCAAAACCATATCAGTATACCACAAAAGCCGGGCTTTTGCGCAGGTGCAGAGCCGTTTTTTCGGCAAAAAGCACGAAATGTCAAAGGTAATTTTTTTGCAAATGATAGCTTTTCAGGCGCGAAAATGATATAATAGGAGCACATAACTCCATGTCCGGCGTTTTTTTGTGCGCCGACTGTTGATAGAAAAAGGAGCAATCATCTTATGCAGCAGAAACTCATCACCTTTGCCGTTCCGTGCTACAACTCGGCGGCATATATGCGCCATTGCGTCGAGACCCTGCTTTCTGCCGGAGAGCAGGCCGAGATCATCCTTGTGGACGACGGTTCCGTGAAGGACGATACCCCCGCCATCTGCGACGAGTACGCCGCCAAATATCCCACCATCGTCAAGGCCATCCATCAGGAGAACGGCGGCCACGGTGAGGGCGTCAATCAGGGCATCCGCAACGCCACCGGCCTGTACTATAAGGTAGTGGACAGCGATGACTGGCTGGACACCGATGCCCTGAAAAAGGTTCTGGCCCGCCTGACCACTCTGGTGGCCCGCGGCACCGCGCCGGACATGATGATCTGCAACTATGTGTACGAGCATGTGGAGGACAGCACCACCCTGACCGTGCGCTACACCAACGTGTTCCCCCAGAACCGCCTGTTCAACTGGACCCATGTGGGCCACTTCCGCCCGGATCAGAACATCCTGATGCACTCGGTGATGTACCGCACCGAGGTGCTGCGCAAGTGCGGCATGGTGCTGCCCAAGCACACCTTCTATGTGGACAACATTTTTGTCTACCAGCCCCTGCCCTATGTCAAGAGCATGTACTACATGGATCTGGATCTGTACCGCTACTTCATTGGCCGTGCCGACCAGAGCGTGAACGAGAGCATCATGGTCAAGCGGGTGGATCAGCAGCTGCGGGTCACCCGGCACATGATCGACTGTCAGAATCTGGATGAGCTGAAGGATCAGAAACGTCTGCACGCTTACATGGTGCACTATCTGTCCGTGATGATGGCCGTAAGCGACATCTTCCTGCTGCTGGACGGCAGCGACGAGGCAAAGGCCAAGCGCACCGGGCTGTGGCAGTACCTCAAGGGCCACGTAAGCACCGGTGTTTACCGTGCCGTGCGCTACAATCTGGGCGGTCTGACCGACCTGAAGTTCCCCGGCGGCGACAAGCTCACTCTGGGCGTGTACCGCCAGCTGCGCAAGGTCTTCAAGTTCAACTGATTGTTTGAAATTTACTCCTTCCGTCATGTCTTACGCCGTGCCAGCTCCCTCAAAGAGGGAGCCTTTGGCAGAATGGAACACCTCTCCTTCTCGCCAGAGCCTCCCTCCGTGAGAAAGACTCCCCCGGCCGGGGGAGGTGGCACGAAAGTGCCAGAAGGGGAATGGGTGGCATCGCGCAGCGATGACGGAAGGAGTTTCTTTTATTTGCCCGACCGGAGCTCTTTGCCGGGGCTCCATATTCCGGTTGCTTTTTGTCTGGGCGGATAGTATATTGGACGTATATGCGTTTTTTCTGGCTGCGCTGCGTTCTCCCTTTTCGTTCTTCCCTTTCGCTGATCGCGCGGCCCGCTGCAGTGATGATATCCAGAAGTACCTCGGCATCACCCTGCTGCCGCAGGCCGGTGTGGCACTGGGCATGGCTGCCACAGCCGCCCAGCTCTCGGACGGCCACATGGTGCGCAGCGTGGTGCTGTTCTCGGTGCTGGTGTATGAGCTGGCAGGCCCCACGCTGACCAAGATCGCACTGACTGCCGCTGGAGAGATCCGTCCCGAGGGACGCACCAGCGCCCGTGTGGAGAACAAGCCGGAAGAAGTTGCATAAAAGGTTGTTTTTTGTCGAAATGTCACGCAATCATTGACGAACCCTGTTATTTTTTGTATACTGAGCATAGCGCCACTGGAACAATTTTCCTATTGTGTCACAGACTGGCTATCACAGGAAAAGGATAAAGGAGAATGGTATACTATGAAAAGTACCGGCATCGTCCGCGGCATCGACGCGCTGGGCCGCATCGTTCTGCCCAAGGAGCTGCGCACCAGTATGCATCTGGACACTGACACCAAACTGGAGATCTTTGTGGATGGCGACTCCATCGTGCTCAAAAAGCATCGGCCCGCCGGCAGCTGCGATTTCTGCGGCGAGGTGGACGAGTCTTCGGTGCAGTTTGCGGGCTACTGCATCTGCCCGGCCTGCCGCCGCAAGATCGGTGCACTGTAAAACACACAAAAAGGAGGCTCTGCTATGAGCCAGATGATCGATTTCACCGTCCCGTCCACTGTGCCGGGGCGGACTTTGCATGCCTTCCGCTGTGTGCCGGAGGGTGAAGTAAAGGCGGTTCTGCAGTTGTCCCACGGCATGGTGGAATTTATTGACCGCTACAAGCCGCTGGCGGAATATCTGGCCGGGCGGGGCATTCTTGTTACCGGCCACGACCATTTGGGCCACGGCGGCTCCATCCGCACCAAAGCGGACTACGGCTACTTTGCCGAGCCGGACGGCAACCGCGCCGTTCTGGCCGACCTGCACGCCATGACCGTGCGCACCAAAGAGCTGTACCCGGGGGTACCCTATTTCCTGCTGGGCCACAGCATGGGTTCGTTCTATGCCCGGCAGTATTTGTGCGAATACGGCCATGAGCTGGACGGAGCCATCATCATGGGCACCGGCTTCCAGCCCAAGGCACTGGTGCAGTTTGCCAAGACCCTCTGCCGGGTGCTGGCGGTCTTTCATGGCTGGCAGTACCGCAGCAAGTTCGTGGCCAACATGTCCTTTATGGGCTACAACAAAGGGCTGGAGGGCCGTACCACCCACGACTGGCTCAACCGCGATCAGGCCGAGGTGGACAAATATCTGGCCGACGAACGCTGCACCTTTACCTTTACGCTGAACGCCTACTACAGCATGTTCAGCGGCATCCTGCGCCTGCACGACCCGGCGTTCCTTGCAAAGATGCCCAAAGGCCTGCCGCTGCTGTTCTTGGCTGGCGATGCCGACCCGGTGGGCGAACAGGGCAAGGGCGTGCAGCGCGCCATCCAGAGCCTGAAAGATGCCGGTGTGCAGAACATTGAGTGCAAGCTGTACCCCGGTGCCCGGCATGAACTGCTGGTGGAAACGAACCATCAGGAAGTGTTTGAAGATATCGGCAGCTGGCTGGAAAAGCACCTGGCCTGATCTGCCGCATCCGTTTTACCGTCATTCTGAGGAATGGCGGTACTTTTTGCCCTAATGGCTGGCGGCGCTTTTGCCAGCCTGACCGGCAAAAATGCCCGGCACTGAAAGTTTTCCCGATTGCTGAAAAAGTCCCCGGAACCAGCGTTCCGGGGACTTTCTGCGTTTATTTTCAGTTATGCTGTTATGCTTTCTTGGGTGCGATCCAGCCGTCGATCACATTTACCAGCGCCTTGCCGCGGCGGCCCAGAAGCTTGGGCAGCAGGACACGGGCCATGGCCCACACACCGGCAAAGTTGTACAGGATGATCAGCGCCGTGATGATGCCGGTCCACAGGCCGTAGAGCGGCGTTTCGGCCAGCAGCACAAAGGCTTCGATCACCAGCGCGGCGGCGTTCACCAGCACGCGGCCCGGATGTACCTGCATCCCGATCATGCGGTGGGCATCGATGGCACGCAGGGTGAACACCAGCGCAAGGCCAAGGAAGGACGCATAGGTAGCGCCCACAGGCCCCCACCACTTGATGAAGAAGTAGTTCATGATGCAGTTGCTCACAGCACCCGCCATCATGGTGATCATGCTGCGGGCGGACTTTTTATTCACCACATACACGCTGTTCATGAACTGGTTGAAGCAGCTGCAGGTGGAAGCCAGCACAAGGAACGGCACAAAGTGCCATGCGTAGTAGTAGTTGGACTTCATAATGTGCATCACCGGACGGCACAGCCAGATGATGCCGGCGGCACAGCAGAACAGCACACTGGAATAGGTGCGGAAAATTTTGGTAAAGAACTTTGCGCGGCCCTCTTCCTCGGTCACAGCGGAAAGCTGCCATGCATCGTAGAAGATCAAGCCCAGCGTAGTAAGGATGGTGGGCAGGAAATAGCCGGTGGAAAGCAGGCCGCTCCATGCATTGCCGTCGCGGCCGTCCAGACCGTTACACATCTCACGCACAAAGAACAGATCGGATGCGTTGATGATCCAGAAGCTGATCTGTGCCGGGATCATGGGCAGCGAGAAGCGCAGCATCTGCTTCCACAGATCCTTGTTGATGCCCTTCAGCTCCACATAGTTCCACAGCTTGCCGGTGAACATCAGGAACAGCACACTGGAAAGGTCGCCGCTGATGATGGCCAGCAGGTAGCCGTTGGCACCCCACTTGAAGCCCACCAGATACAGCACGTAGAAAGCCATGGTGGCCACGGTGCACAGCACGCCGTCCACGGCCACCAGCTTGTTCCACTGGCGGCTGCGCACGAACTGGGTGCACAGGGTGCGCAGGCAGCTCATGAGCACATAGATGTAAATGAGCAGGCCGTACTGTGCCATATCGGGCAGGAACTGCGCAATGGGCCAGCACAGCACCAGAATGCCAAAGCCGCCCAGAATGGTCAGCAGGCCGTTGGTGAACACCTGTTTTTCGCTGTTGCCCTTGTCCAGACCAAAGCGGATGATGGCGTTGGACATGCCCATGGACACGAACGGGATGAGCAGGTTCGCGTACTGGCTCAGGATCTTGGAAAGGCCCAGATCGGAGATCTCCGCCATTGCATAGGTAAGGAACGGCTGGACGATCAGGGTGAGCAGCTTTGACGAAAAGCTGGAAATTGCAAAGATCAATGTGTTGCCGGCAAGCTTTGAATATTTATCGCCGGACTTTTTTTCGTTTTCCAAGGGAACTTCCCTCCTGTTTTACAATTCGGATGCGGGCCGGTCTGTGACCGCCCGCATCCGCTTTCCCACTATTTAGTCACTTTAAAAGCGCCCGCCGGGCTTTCCAGTCCGGCAGCAGCTTTGCCACCTCGGCCCAGAAGGCCGGGCTGTGGTTGGGCTGCAAAAAGTGGCAGTACTCATGCACTACCACATAGATCTGCGCCGCCGGGGGCATATGATACAGCTGCAAAGCAAAGGTGATCTGCCGTTTTGCCATAAAGCACACGCCCCACCGGCTGGTCATGCTGCGCACCTTGATGACGGGCTTGTGCCCGCCCAGCACTCCGGCAAAGGCCGGGTAGACCTTATCGCTCATGGCCGTAAAATAGGCCAGCGCTGTTTCCTTATCCGGCAGAGGCCGCGCTTCCTGCGCTGCGCGCCGCATGGCACGTTCCCGGGCCTGCTGCACCCAGTCGGCGCGTGCGGCCACAAAGCGGTCTGCCGCATCTGCACTTGTCCGCAGGGGGATGCTCACCGCCACGGTGCCATCCTCCCGCACACGGATGTTCAGGTTCTTGACCCGTTTGCGGGTCAGCTCGTATTGGATGCCGCCTGCCGTGCGCAGCTGTGTCTCCTGCTTTCTGCCCGCCATGAGGTCAGGTAGTCTTTTTTGCCCGGTGCAACATTTCCAGCGGCAGCTGGGCCAGCACCACAGCAGCAAAGATCAGCACGCAGCCAAAGACTTCCCGGGCAGAAAGGTTCTGGTGCAGCAGCATCCAGCCGCCCAGCGCACTGAACACGCTTTCCAGACACATGATCAGGCTGGCAATGGCAGGGTTCAGATCTCGCTGGCCCAGGATCTGCAGGGTGTAGGCCACGCCGCTGGACATGATGCCGCAGTAGAGGATCGGCAGCGCATTCTCCGCGAACTGCGCTGCGGAAGGTGTCTCGAACAGCAGAGCCGCAACGGTGCTTTCCACCGACACCACCAGAAACTCGGCAAGGCTCAGCCGCACGCCGTCCACCTGCGGGGAAAAGTGGTCCACCGCAATGATCTGGAAGCTGAACAGCACTGCGCAGCTCAGCAGGAGCCAGTCGCTGGACTCGATGCTGCCAAAGCCGTTTTTCATGCACAGCAGGTACAGGCCCAGCACGGCTACCACCATGCTCACCCACAGCTGCGCACTGCCCTTCCGGCCCAGAAACAGGCCGAACACCGGCACCAGCACCACGTACATGGCGGTCAGGAAGCCAGCCTTTGCCGTGGACGGATTGATGGTAATGCCGATCTGCTGTGCAGCGGAAGCAGCAAACAGAAGGGTGCCGCACACAAAGCCTGCCGCCAGCAGCTTTTTCTTCTCGGCAGCAGTTTTGGGCTTTGCATCGGTGCCGCTTTTGCGGCGGATGGCATCAAACACCATCACCGTGGGGATCAGCACCAGTACAGCCAGCCAGCTGCGCCCGGCCAGAAAGCTGTAGGCTCCCATGCCGGAACCGGCGCTCTGGGCCACAAAGGCTGTGCCCCAAATAAGGGAGCACAGCAGCAAAAGCAGAGAGTTCTTGGTTTGTGTGCTCATCAGCCAATTCCCTCCACCTTCAGCAGGCCGTACAGGTAGTACTTGCTGGAGTCATAGGAGATGGTCACACGGTACTGCGCCGCCGGGTCCAGCCCGGAGATGGTGCAGCGGTAGTCGGTGCCGTCGGTATGGATATAATAGGTGCTGTCGGCTACATACTCTGCGCCGCCGTCCACCTTTTTCCACACGGCCACCTTGAACCGCTGGGTGCCCTCAGCCGTGCCGCAGCCCATAATGCTCAGCGTGCCGGAGGGCACGGTAAAGTAGCTGGTCTGGCGGCTCCAGATGCCGTTGAACACTGCATACAGGCAGCCATCCGCCGTGGCCGTGGCAAACTTGGCCGAGGAGTCTGCAATGCCCTGAATGATCAGCGGATCACTGGTCTGGTCGGCCCAGCGGGTAGTGTCCTCTTCCTGCACTTCGTCTGAAGTGCCCGATGCCTTGTGCACGATGCTCTTCAGGGTGTCCTTGCAGCCGATCAGGCCCACTGCAAGCACCAGCGCCATCAGCAGCACAACGATCCTTTTTTTCATCTTCATACGTTTCCTCACGAAGCAATGCGCTTCTCTTTGTTTTTCATCCCTCCGCCCTGTTCTTGTACAGAGCAGATACAGATATAGTATACCGCATTTTTCGGCGCTGTACAAGACATTTGTCCTGTGCCGTACTGCAAGAAAAGCCCCGCCGGGGCTTTTCTTTTTGTGCGGTTTGCCGCCTGATTTTACGTTTCTTTGCCAGTGACCGCCCGCAGGGCAGCACACTCGGCAGCGGTCTGCTCCGGCGCACCTGTACCAAACAGACTGCCGTACCGGTACAGCGCCCAGCCGCCCGCGTTCTGGCTGCGCAGGTCCTGCACCTGCCGGGCCAGCACATCGCCGGTGCTCCAGCCGCTTACGCTGTCCGGGTTCGCGCCGCCGTCACCGGTGCCCACGCGGTACGCGCCCAAGCCAAAATAGAGCGCCACGCCCTCTGCGCGCGGGTACGCCAGCCACGCGGGCACGATGTTCTCAAAGGCAAAGCGGGTGCTGCCGCTCTGCAACGTGTAGCCATAGCCCCAGTAGATCTGCGGGCAGAGATAATCCACCGCCTGTTCTTCCCCGCCCGCAGCCAGCCACGCCGTTACATCGCTGTACTGGCTGTTGAGGTCGTTGTCGGGATTCCCCTGCGGACTGATGCCAAAGCGCAGCGTCGGGTCTGCAGTCTTCACCGTGTCGTGCACCTTCTTGACCAGAGCAGTCACGTTCTGCCGCCGCCATGCTGCAAGGTCTGCCGCACCGCTGGCCGCAAACTGCGCCGCATCGATGCTTTCTTCGGTCGTAGGGTAAAAATAATCGTCAAAGTGGATGCCGTCCACCGCGTAGTTCTGCAAAAGCTCGGCCACGCCCTGCACCACATAGTCCGCCGCTGCAGGCTCGGCCGGGTTCAGATACAGCCCGTCGCCCACTGCACACACCCATTCCGGGTGGGTGTTGGCAAGGTTGTTCTCTGCCAGATTCGGCGGCATGGCTGCAGAGGACCGCAGCCGGTAGGGATTCAGCCACGCTTCCACCGAAAGGCCGCGCCCGTGGGCCTCCTGCAAAAGGATGTCCAGCGGGTCAAAACCGGGGTCCTGCCCCTGCACGCCGGTGCACAGATGGCTCCACGGGAACAGCTGGCTTTTGTAAAGTGCATCCCCGAAGGGCCGCACCTGCGCAAGCACCGTGTTCAGCCCAAGGCCCGCGCAGTTTTCCAGCATTTGCACGCACCCGGCGCGGAAGCTATCCGCCGAGGAAAAATCCATTGCTGCCCATTCCAGATAGCTCACCCATACGGCCCGCCACTCGCCTGCAGGCAGGGCAGGGTTCTCAACAGGCTGTTTTTCTGCTTTCGTTTTGTCCTGTTTGGAAAACTTTTTTCTGCGCAGCCACAGCCCCGCACCCACACAGGCAGCAGCACCGGCCCCCGCCAGAAAGGTGCGCCGGTTCACACGGCGCGGTTCCGCTTCCGTTTTTTTGGACTTGCGCCGCTGGGTCACAGGGTCTCCTCCTGGGTCTTATACAGCACAAGCGCTGCCCAGCCCCGGGCGCAGGCCAGCAGCACGAACATGATGTTCGTCCAGAAGGCAAGGGCGCTCATGCCCGCATACTTCGTCAGCAGCCAGAACAAAAGGCGCAGCGCTTCCGAGATGCACACCAGCTGCAGCGGGCGCTGAACGGGCCTGCCGTGGCCGTACTCGATGGCAAGCAGGCCCGGCCACACCAGTGCCGAGCACAGGTCGCCCGCCCAGCCGCCTGCAGCCAGCTTGCTGAGCATCAGCAGCACGAACACCAGCGTGTAGCTGCGCTTATCCTTGGCGGGAGCACCCTTCTGTGCGGCCAAAAACAGCACTGCAATGCCGGTGATGCAGAACACGATCAGTTCCAGCCCCGAAAAATCCATGCCGCCCAGCACGGCAAAGCCGCCCAGCATGGACATTGCCGCTGCCGCCAGCAGGAAAAAATACCAGGTCTTGCGTGTAAATTTGAGCTTCATTGTGTTCCTCCCGCCTGCAGCAGTGCGCAGGCTCCTGACAAAATTTTCAAAGAATTAAAAATATTATAGCACAAAAGTATGCGGGTTGTGTTACAATAAGAAAAACTCTTCAGGAGGATCTTCATGAACGCCGCAGTTTCCATTGTCCTGCTTACCGCCGTACTTGGCGTGATCGTTTTTCTTTTGTCCCGGCGCGAGAATACCCGCCGCAGCCAGTACGGCCCCGCCGGCCTTTCGGAGTTCCGCACCGACCTGCCGCTGGACGAGTGCTTCGACCGGCTGGACGAGCACAGGGACACCGACGAGTTCGTGTACGAGTGCCGCCGGGAAAAGGGCGGCGGCTTTCTGCTGCATCTCACCCTGCACCAGCCCACCCAGCAGCCGCTGGACACCCTGTATACCCTCCGGCTGGACCCCGGTCGTCAGACCGTAGTGACCCTGATCTTCATCCGCGAGGCCTTTGGCTACAAGGAGCCGCTGTTCCCGCAGGAAATGCTTGATCGTTTTATGCAGCAGAAGCTGGATGCCCACCGCACCAAATAAAGTTTTGTGTAAATGCTTTTCATTTTGCGCTGTTTTTGGTATACTTGTAAGTGCCGCAGCGCAGAATATGCGGGCTAGTAGCTCAGTTGGTCAGAGCTGGCGGCTCATAACCGCTTGGTCCCGGGTTCAAGTCCTGGCTGGCCCACCAAAAAAGCACGAGATTTTGCTCTCGTGCTTTTCTTTTTGCATGAATAGGCGCTTTACTTGTACAATTCTTTGCTCATCTGTTTCCGAATCTCATCACGTCGTCTGTCGTAGACCTGCGTGTAGATTGCAAGGGTCGTGCTAGGCTGAGCGCGTCCGGCTTCTGCGGCCACCGTTGCCACACCGATATTGGGATTAGACAACAGAATGCTGACGAAGGCGTGCCGGAACATATGCGGATGGATTTTTTCAATTAGGGGTACATATCACAGAGCACATGATACGCTGGCCGTTTTTGTTTGCCCCCATTGCGGCAGATCCTGCTTTCTGCCGCAAATTGCATCAGATCCCGCCGTTTGCTCAATGAGTATTTCCCGCCGTCCCGTTATACTGGGAGGGAAATGGAATTAAACGATGGAGGAACAGACCATGAAATACGGTGTCATCGATGTGGGTGGCGGCCTGCGGGGCATTTACGGCGCTGGCGTGCTGGACCGCTGCCTGGAGGAGGACCTCCGCTTCGATCTCTGCATCGGCGTTTCGGCGGGCAGCGCCAATATGACGTCCTATCTGGCAGGCCAGCATGGGCGGAACAAGCCCTTTTACGATGAATACTCCTTCCGCAGGGAGTACATGAGCGTGCACAACCTCATCCGCAAGCACTCCTATCTCGATCTGGGCTATGTCTACGGCACCCTCAGCAATGCAGGCGGCGAGAATCCGCTGGATTACGCGGCGCTTGCCCGCAGCCCGGCAGAGCTCTGCGTGGTGGCCGCTAATGCACAGAACGGCGAGGCGCAGTATTTCACCAAGGCAGACCTCCACCCGGACGACTACCGCGTCCTCATGGCGTCCTGCTGCATCCCGGTCATCGACCAGCCCTGCGTCATCGACGGCGTGCCTTATTTTGATGGCGGCCTGGCCGACCCCGTCCCGCTGGAATGGGCCTTTGCCCACGGCTGCGACCGGGTGGCTCTCATCCTGACCAAGCCCATCGGGCTGGTGAGTAGTGATGCCCGGGACAAGCATCTGGCACACCTGCTGCAGTCGCATTACCCCGCTGCAGCCGAGGGGCTGCGCCGCCGGGCATGGCGGTACAACACGGCTGTCCAGCGGGCGCGGGAGCTGGAGCGACAGGGCCTTGTCTGCATCATCGCCCCGGACAGCACCGAGGGAATGTCCACCCTGACCAAGAACCGCGCCTGCCTTGAAAAAATGTACGCCAAAGGCAAACAGGACGCCGAAGCGCTGGTGCGGTGGATGCAAAACACCAAACAAGATGAATCGGTGGGCACCTAGAGATGAACCCCGTTCACTTCCCTTGACAATATCCGCCCCGGACATTATAAGATGATGTGTACATACAGACAACGGAGCCTGGAGCGGTATCGCTCTGGGCTTTTTGCATTTTGTTGTTCTGCTGCGGACAGATAGAGGGGGTCCGCAGCAGAGGAGTAGAAAACCTCCTTCCCGATTTCTGCAAAAGAAAAAGCTCACCTTCAATTTTAGAAAGTGAGCCATGTAAAGCCAAAATGGTAACAGTAAGTGTCGAGTTTCGTAGGTGAAAATTTTCACCTACAAAGAGCCGTTTTAGAGACAAAAAGATACCAAAAGTTACGTCAAAGTACACAAAGGCACTTTTATGGAATTATCAAATAGCCATAAAATTTCACAAGAAAAACGGGATTTCAAAATTAGCGACGTTCTCATAACCGCTTGGTCCCGGGTTCAAGTCCTGGCTGGCCCATAACAAAAAAGAGCACCCATCGGGGTGCTCTTTTTTGTTGCCAGTCAGGACTTGAACAAGGCGGCGACGCGAAGCGACGCAAGTAAAGCCCCGGTGGGGCTTTACTTAGCCTGCGGGTCCCAGCGCATAGGAATGTCAAATGGTGTCGGATGCCGTTCTGAGGGCCAGCCAGGACTTGAACTCAAAACTTATAAAGTTCTCATTGCGGAATCCCTGCTCCCATGATATGATTAAACCAGCTTGGAGGAGGATATCATGCAGAATACAAATAACGAACTCGTGTCCGTCATTGTTCCGGTATATAAAGTAGAGCCCTATTTGGACCGGTGTGTCGCCAGCATTCTGGCCCAGACATATCCGAACCTTGAGGTGATCCTGGTCGATGATGGTTCTCCCGATAACTGCCCTGCACTCTGTGATGCATGGGCACAGCGGGACGCACGCATCAGGGTCATCCATAAGAAAAACGGCGGCCAATCCGATGCCCGGAATGTGGGACTGGATGCGGCATCCGGTGCGTACATCTCCTTTGTTGACAGCGATGATTACATTGCAGAAAATTTCATCGAGACCCTTTATGATCTGCTCCATGAGTACCACACCGATATTTCTGCCGTCCATTGGAAACTCGTCTATGCTGACGCGCCGGAGGTCCCTGCTCCGCTTTCTTCCCGAAACGTTACGCTCTTTCAGGGTGCTGATGCCATCCGGGAGCTTTTTACGGAGGATACCTACGCATGTTATGCATGGAATAAATTATGCAAACGGGAACTGTTTGACACCATCCGGTTTCCGGTCGGTCGTGTTATGGAAGATCTTGGCATTGCACACAAGATCCTGTTCGACGCAGGGCAGATCGTGTACTCGGACGAACCCCTGTATTACTATTATCAGCGCGATGGCAGCACTCTCCATACAGACTGTATAAAGTTCTTTCAGGACAGGCTTGCGATGGTCACAGAGCGTTATCTGTTTCTTGAAAAGCTGTACCCTGACATGCTGGAAAACGATGCCTATTTTGTGGATATGGCCCTGAATGATTACCCGATCCTCTATCGTTCTGCCTTAGACCCTGAATCGGATCAGCTCATCCGTCATGCATACCAAAAGAGCCGTTCTATTTTGTCCTTCTACAATAAAATGCGCTTTGCCTTTTTCAGCCGGAGCAAAGCCCTGTACTACTTTATCGAACGCCGCAACTGCAACCTTGCCCGCTACGATAACTGCTGAACCTCCTGCATTCCATTCCTTTCTGCGTAATTATAATAAAACAAAGAAGGAGCGTTTCCACGCGGGAACGCTCCTTCTTTGTTTACTATCATTTACACCATTTTGCAAACTCTTCGTCGGTGCACTTGACATAGTGGCTGCCGCTCACATGGTGATCGGTGCCCTTATTGTAGTCGATGCCGGAAGTGGCGTAGTCGTAGGTCTCAGCCACGCGGCGCTTCTCCACAACGGGGTTCGGCAGCGGGATGGCCGACAGCAGGCTGCGGGTGTAGGGGTGGATGGGATTCTCGAAGATCTCTTCGGTCGTACCCGTCTCCAGCAGGTGGCCCAGATGCAGCACGCCGATGCGGTCGGAGATGTACTTGACCATGGACAGGTCATGCGCAATGAACAGGTAGGCCGTGCCGGTCTCCTGCTGGATATCCTTCATCAGGTTGACCACCTGCGCCTGAATGGACACGTCCAGCGCCGAGATGCACTCATCTGCGATGATGAGCTTGGGGTTCATGATGAGGGCGCGGGCAATGCCCACGCGCTGGCGCTGGCCGCCAGAGAACTGGTGAGGATAGCGCTCGGCATGTTCGGGCGCAAGGCCCACCTTGGCCAGAATTTTCTCCACCTTTTCGCGGCGCTCTTCGCGGGTCTTGTACATGTGGTGGATGTCCAGACCCTCGCCGATGATATCCTCCACCTTTTTGCGGGGGTTCAGGGACGCCATGGGGTCCTGAAAGATCATCTGCATCTGGGTGCGCAGGGTGTTGTTCTGGCTGTGGTTCAGCCTGCCACTGATATCCTGCCCGTCAAAGGTGATCTTGCCGGCAGTGGGGTCATACAGGCGGATGACGCTGCGGCCGATGGTGGACTTGCCGGAACCGGACTCGCCCACCAGACCATAGGTCTCGCCGGGATAGATCTCAAAGCTGACATTGTCCACAGCCTTGACGGTATAGCTCTTGCTCACGCGGAAATACTGCTTCAGGCCCTCGACCTTCAGCAGCGGAGCAGCATTCTGTCCTGCCATTTATTCCGCCTCCTTGATCTTTTCTGCCTCGGCACGCATGCGGGCAATGCGCTGAGCAAGCTCAGGCGGCATGTCCACCTTGGGTGCGCGGGGGTCCAGCAGCCATGTAGCTGCATAGTGGGTGTCGCTGATCTTGAACATGGGCGGGTCCACTTCGTCGTCGATGTTCAGGGCATAATGGTTGCGCGGCGCAAAGGCATCGCCCTGCTTTTCATGCAGCAGGTTCGGCGGCGAACCCGGAATGGTGTACAGACGGTCGTCTGCGGTGTCCAGATCGGGCATGGCGGAAAGCAGGCCCCATGTGTAGGGGTGGCGCGGCTCGTAGAAGATCTCGTCGATGGTGCCGGTCTCTACGATCTTGCCTGCGTACATCACGTCCACATAATCGGCCACCTTTGCCACAACGCCCAGATCATGGGTGATGTAAATGACCGAGATGCCGCGCTCACGCTGGATGCTGCGGATCAGCTCCAGGATCTTGGCCTGGATGGTCACATCCAGTGCCGTGGTGGGCTCGTCACAGATCAGCAGGTCGGGGTCGCAGGCCAGTGCAATGGCAATGACCACGCGCTGGCGCATACCGCCGGACAGCTGGTGCGGGTAGCTCTTCATGCGCTTTTCGGCATCGGTGATGCCCACCTCTTCCAGCAGCTGCACAGCCTTTTTGTAGGCGGCATCCTTGGGCATCTTGTAGTGCCACAGCATGCCCTCCATGATCTGCTTGCCGATGGGCATGGTGGGGTCAAGGCTTGTCATGGGGTCCTGGAACACCATGGCGATGCGCTTGCCGTTGATGTGGCGGCGGATCCACTTTTTGTCCTTCTGCAGCAGATCCACCGTCTCGGGGCTGCCGTCGGCGTGATGGTAGCTGAACTGGATGGAACCGCTGTTCACGGTAGCGTTCTGGGCCAGAATGCCCATGGCGGCCTTCATGGTAACGGACTTGCCGGAGCCGGATTCGCCCACCAGCGCCACTGTTTCGCCCTTGTACAGGTCGATGTTCACGCCGCGGATGGCGTGCACCGGGCCTGCGGTGGTCTTAAAGGTGATATCAAGGTCTCGCACCGACAAGACCTGTTCTTTTTTGTTTTCAGGCATGGGGTGTTCCTCCTTACATACTCTTCATCTTGGGGTCCAGAGCCTCGCGCAGGCCATCGGCCACGAGGTTGAAGCTCATCATCAGCAGGCTCATGACCACCATCGGCGGGATGATCTGATAAGGATGGGTGGTGAAGCTGTTGTACAGCTCACTGATCAGCGAACCCAGCGAGCACTGCGGCACCGGGATGCCCAGACCCACAAAGGACAGGAATGCCTCGGTGAAAATTGCGGTGGGGATGCTGAACATGACCTGCGTGATGATGGGTCCGATGATGTTGGGCAGCACTTCCTTGAAGATGATGAAGAAGCTGCCTGCACCCAGCGTGCGGGAGGCCAGCACGAACTCCTGATCCTTCAGCTTGAGCATCTCAGCGCGGGCAATGCGGCTCATGCCCACCCACTCGGTGAGCATCAGAGCAAAGATAATGGTGATCATGCCGGGCTTGAGCACCAGCAGAAGCAGCGTGACGATCACCAGACGGGGGATGCCGTTGGCAACTTCCAGAAAACGCTGCATCATCATATCCACCTTGCCGCCAAAGTAGCCGGAGATCAGGCCGTAGCTCATGCCGATGACCATATCGATGATGGCGGCGGCAACCGCGATGATCAGGGACACGCGGGCACCCTCCCAGGTACGGGTCCAGATATCGCGGCCATAGGTGTCGCTGCCGAACCAGTAGTAGACATCCTCCTTGCCCTTTTCCACATAGGCATTGACCGTCTTGGAACCGGTGGTGGTGCTCATTTTCTCGTCACCGTTGAAGATGCCGAAGTTTTCCAGCACCTGCACGCGGGGCGCAAAGTTTTTCTGGCTCAGCTCCTGACCGGAGTAGGTATACTCGTTCATACCGGGGCCAAATGCCGCCAGCAGCACGATAAAGACAACGAGGATCAGGCCGAGCACCGCGCTCTTTTTGCGGAAGAAGCGCACCCGCACATCCTTCCAGAAGCTCTGTGCGGCAAAGTTCGAGTCCATTGCGATCTCTGCGTCGTTATGCTTGAGCACAAAGTCCTTCTCGTTGAAGGTATGCTCGGAATACATGGTATCCACTGCGCTGACGATGGCATCAGCCGTGGCTTCACCGCCCAGGTGAATCGCTTTTTCTGCCATATCAGTCGTCCCCCTTTGCCAAGCGGATGCGCGGGTCGATGATGCCGTACAGCAGGTCAACGACCAGCATGATGCCAATGTACATGGCGCTGTAGATGAAGCTCAGGCTGATGACCACATTGTAGTCGTTGGACTGGATGGCCGTCACCAGCAGGCTGCCCACACCGGGAATGGCGAAGATCTTCTCCACCACCAGCGAGCCGGTCATCAGGTCCACGATCAGCGGGGCCAGCACGGTGATGATGGGGATCAGCGCGTTGCGCAGCGCGTGGCGGAAGATCAGCGCCGGGCCGGAAATGCCCTTGCTCTCGGCCAGCAGCATATAATCGGAGTCCAGAACTTCGATCATTTCACTGCGGGTAAAGCGGGCAATGGAAGCCATGGTGAACATGGACAGCGAGATGCTGGGCAGCACACTGGAGCCGAACACGTCCTTTGCGGAGAACAGCATGGGGAACCACTTGAGCTTGAAGCCAAAGGTATAGCTCAGGGCCAGTGCGATCACGTAAGACGGCACCGACACGCCGATGACCGAGATGATGGTGGCCAGAGTGTCGAAGATGGTGTCCCGCTTGAGGGCTGCAATGATGCCGAGCACAAGGCCCACGATGGCACCCAGTGTGACAGCCATGCCGCCCACACGGATGGAAATGGGCAGACGGGACTGGATCAGCTGGGAGATGGGCGTGTTCTTGGAGATATTGTAGCTTACGCCGAAGTCACCGCGCAGCATGTTGGTCACATAGCGGAAGAACTGTACATAAATGGGCTGATCCAGACCGTACTTTGCGTACAGGGACGCGCGCATTTCCGGTGTCAGCTTTTCATCGTTGAAGGGCGAACCGGGCATCAGCTGCATGAGGATGAACAACACCAGCAGGATGGCCAGCAGCGTAAACAACGAAGTGATAATACGCTTGAGCGTGTATTTTTTCACGTTGGGTAGACCCCCCTTAAAGTTTCTTCTTCTCCCTGCTCAAGACAGGGCGGCTTTTTCTGCCGCGGTCATCCGTGCGCCGGACGTGGACAGTGTAAAAGCCAAAAAGTCGCACAGCGGCAATCACGCTGCCACTGTGCGGCATTTCAGTTTTCGATCAGGATCAGACGCTCTTCTTTGCGTCCTTGTAGACGCGGTTCAGAGCAACCGGGTGGAAGTCCACGCCGGTCACGGCAGAAGAGATCATCTCGGCGTTGCACTGACCATACAGCGGGAAGATGGCGGCCTGCTCCAGCACGATGGACTCAGCGTCATACATGGCTTCCCAGCGACCCTCGGGATCGGTGCACAGATCACCGGTGGTGCACTCTGCGATGATGGCATCGTAGTCAGCGTCGCTCCACAGACCGTAGTTGTTGGAGTTGCCGGTGACCCACATGCCCAGATAGGTCATGGGATCGGCGTAGTCGGGGCCCCAGCGGGTCAGGCCGATCTCAAAGTTGCCGTCCTGCATATCCTGCACGCGCTGCTTCTTGGGCTCTACCTTCAGCTCCAGAGTGAAGCCGGGCAGAGTGGTCTGCAGCTGCTCCTGAACGACCTGAGCGACCTTCTGAGGAGCATCGTCGGCATCGACGACCATGGTGAAGGAGAAGGAATCCTTGCCCAGCTCAACCTTGGCCTGCTCGTAGTACTCTGCAGCCTTATCGGGATCGTATGCGCAGAACTCTGCAAACTTGGTCTGGTCGGCGCTGAAATCGCTGCCATCCGGGCCGGTGGCGAACTGTGCGGGCACTGCGGTGTAGGCGGGAGAAGAGCCGTCCTTCAGCACGTCATTGGTGATGGAATCACGATCCAGTGCAAAGGTGATGGCACGGCGCAGGTTCAGGTTTGCCAGCTCCGGCACAGCGTCCATGTTGGGGCTGATGTACCACAGGTAGCCGGCGCCCACGCTGGTGAACTCGGGGTCGTCCTTGACCTGCTCGACCTGCTCGCCGTTCAGCAGGGTGATATCCAGATCGCCGTTCTGATAGCTCATCAGAGCCTGCTGGCTGTCCTTGATGACCTGATAGTTCAGGCCGTCCAGAGCAATGCGGTCAGCATCGTAGTAGTCGGCGTTCTTCACCAGCTCAAAAGCGGTGGCGGCCGGCTCATAGCTGGTCAGCACGAATGCACCGTTGGACAGCACGGTGTCTGCGCTGGTGCCGTAAGTATCGCCGCAGCTCTCAAAGAACTTCTGGTTCATGGGGTAGAAGGTGGGGAAGTACATCAGGCTCAGGAAGTAGCTGACCGGAACGTTCAGCTCCACCTTCAGGGTCTTGTCGTCCACTGCGGTGATGCCCAGATCGGTGACGGGCTTGTTGCCTGCAATGATGTCGGCGGCGTTGACCACCTGACCGATATCGCTCAGCATGTAGGCGTACTCGGATGCGTTTGCGGGGTCAACAGCACGCTGCCAGCCAAACACGAAGTCTGCTGCGGTAACGGCATCGCCGTTGGACCACTTTGCATCCTTCAGGTGGAAGGTGTAGGTCTTGCCGTCCTCGCTCAGCTCATAGCTCTCTGCCAGAGCCTCCACGGCTGCACCGTTCGCATCCATCTGCATCAGGCCGTCGGTGTAGTTGGCGATGACCTCAAAGGAGGTGCCGTCGGTAGCCAGCTGGGGGTCCAGAGACTGGACTTCGGTCTCCAGCATGACGTTCAGCACACCGCCCTCAGCAGAGGCGGCTGCACCAGAAGCAGCGGTGGAGCCGGAAGCAGCGGTGCTGGAAGAGCCGCCGCAGGCAGTCAGAGCCAGTGCAGCAGCCGATACGCCTGCAGCAGCCAGGAAGCTGCGGCGAGAAATACGACGATCGAATTTCATATTTTTTCCCTCTCTCTTACCTCAATGCTTTATTGAGGTAAAGCATTGAATGGTGAAAAATGCACAAAGGTTTTTTGCTCCTCCTCTGGAGCACTGCACACCTTTGTGCGATATCCGCATTATACGCTGTTCCGCCTGAAAAGGAAAGGCTTCCGGCTGTTTTTCTGTGCTTTGACCAATGGTCAGCAAAAATTTTGTTTTTGTTTTTGTGCAGTTTTGAAGATATACTGTAGTTGCTCAAAATACAGTTTCACGAAAACATGAGTTTTTTGTATTTTTCAGGGGAACAGATGAAGAGATTTCACCTGCGTATTTTCGTTTTTTGTGCATAAGTCGTACTTTCAGCCTGTTTTTGTGCATATACCAGACACAAAAAATCCCTGCTGAAAACGCACCGTTCTCAGCAGGGAAACACCGTTTTTTCGGTTTTTAGGCAAACATAGCCACTACGTAAGTCTCGCCGCCGTATTCAATGAACACCGCGCCCATCTGTGTGCAGCCTGCCGCATAGCTGCGCAGTGCGCTGCCCGCCTCGCTCAGCGGCGGAGCATATAAGTAGCCGGTAAAGCCCCATTCGTTGTTCATTGCAAGGCCGATCACCACGCCTCTGGGCAGGAACAGAAAGCTGGTGGAATGATCGATAAACTCGTACACATTCTTGTCCAGCATGGCACCGGAGCCGGTGGTCATGGGCACCTTGCGTGTCAGCAGGCCGGACTGGGTGGTCAGCTGGGTGGAGTCCTCCACCAGCCAGTCTGCCAGACGGCTGGCTGCATCTTCCAGATCGGTACTATAGGTCAGGCTGGAGTCTACCTCTTTCATCAGGGCCTTGGCCTGTTCTGTATCCTTCTGCACCGTGCCGTCCATCAATGCACTGCATCCGGCCAGCACCGCCAGCGCCAGTACACCCGCCAGCAGGCAAGCCAGCCATTTTCTTGCATGTTTCATATAGTGGTTCTCCCCTTTCGGTCTGTTTTTCTCCATGATACCTTTTTTGCCGCCGGATTACAAGCAGAAAAAAGCTGCTGTGCATCTGCACGGCAGCTTTTGGGGCAAAACTTTATTTTGCGTACTCCACAGCGCGGCTCTCGCGGATCACATTGACCTTGATCTGGCCGGGGTAATCCAGCGTGTCCTCGATCTTCTTGGCAATGGAGCGTGCCAGCAGGATCACCTGATCGTCGCTGATGACATCGGGCTTGACCATGATGCGCACTTCGCGGCCTGCCTGCACGGCAAAGGCCTGCTCCACACCCTCGAAGCTGGAAGAGATCTCCTCCAGATTTTCCAGACGCTTGACGTAGCTTTCCACGTTCTCGCGGCGGGCACCCGGGCGTGCAGCGCTGATGGCATCGGCAGCCTGAATGATGAAGGCCAGCGGGGTCTTGGGTTCCACGTCGCCGTGGTGAGCCTCGATGGCATGGATGATCTGGGTATTTTCCTTATACTTGCGGCAGATGTCCACACCGATCTGCACATGGCTGCCCTCGATCTCATGATCCAGTGCCTTGCCGATATCATGCAGCAGACCGGCACGGCGTGCCATGGTCACATTCACACCCATCTCGCCTGCCAGCAGGCCGGCCACCCATGCCACCTCCATGCTGTGGGTCAGGGCGTTCTGGCCAAAGCTGGTGCGGTACTTCAACCGGCCGATCAGCTTGATCAGGTCCGGGTGCAGACCATGGATGCCCAGCTCCATCACGGCGCGCTCGCCCTCGCGCTTCATCTGCAGCTCCAGTTCGTGGCGGCACTTTTCCACCGTCTCCTCGATGCGGGCGGGGTGGATGCGGCCATCACCGATCAGGCGTTCCAGCGTCATGCGGGCCACCTCGCGGCGGGTCTGGTCGAAGGAGGACAGGGTGATGGCCTCCGGGGTATCGTCGATGATCAGATCCACGCCGGTCGCGGTCTCCAGAGCGCGGATGTTGCGGCCCTCGCGGCCGATGATGCGGCCCTTCATTTCGTCGCTGGGCAGCGGCACCACGCTGACGGTGGTCTCGCTGCAGTGGTCGGCAGCGCAGCGGCTGACGGCCTGACCGATCAGGTTGCGTGCGATGTTGTCGCAGTTTTCCTTCAGGTCGGTCTCGTAGGCGGCAACGCGCACGGCCTTTTCGTGGGTCAGCTCCTCGTCCACCTTGTGCAGCAGCACCTCGCGGGCGTCCTCCTGACTCAGACCGGCCAGCGTTTCCAGCCGCTCCATCTCCTTGGCGCGCAGGGCATCGATCTCTGCCAGACGCTCCTCGGCCTCAGCGGCGCGCTTTTTCAGCTCCTCTTCCTTCTTTTCCAGTACCTCGGTCTTGCGGTCGAGGGCGGTTTCCTTCTGGTCGATGCGGTTCTCCTGACGGCTGATCTCCGCACGGCGCTGCTTGATCTCCTTATCGGCTTCTGCTTTCTGGGCATCCACCTCGGCCTTCAGCTTGAAGGCCTCGTCCTTTGCTTCCAGAACCGCTTCCTTGCGTTTCTGTTCTGCGGTCTTGATCGCTTCGTTCACCAGACGGGTGGCCTCGGCTTCCGCGCTGCCGATCTGGGCTTCGGCGGTCTTTTTACGGTTGTTGTAACCAATAAAATAGCCTGCACCGATGCCCGCAGCAAGCGCGACGATCAAGATCACGATCCAGATGATCGTGGACATCGCATTTCACTCTCCTTTGTTAAAATTCAAAATTCTGAATCATAAGCAGGAGACGCTGTAGGGCAGGTGTAGGCTGCAAACATTTTTTATAAGTGAGCTTTCAATGCAAAAAGTGGCAACAAGACCACACGCACGGCCAATGCCGCACGAACAGGCTGCAAGCTTTTCTATCTACAGTTCTATCTTATATAAAAACAGGCAGGCTCTGCCTGTAAGGGACACGGGTCACGGGAACGACCTGCACACAGCGTCTTTTATTCCATACTACTAATTATAGTACGAAACAATTGCCCGCTTGTCAAGAGGAAAACCCTGCCCCGCAGAACATTTTGTGCAGAAAACAGGGACAGTATCCGCACCGGATGCCGTCCCCGTTCCCGTTTATTCCAGATACATCCTGCGCAGCCGCATCAGGCGCGCAGGGGTCAGGCCGTATTCGGCTTCCAGATAGTTCTCGGCGCTGCCGTATTTTGCGCGGATGGTGCGCAGCACAAAGGGTGCGGCTGCCGGGTCCACGCCCGCCTTGCGGTAATAGCGCATCCGGCAGGCCGGGTTTGCCGCGATCTCTTCGGCGTGCTCCGCCAGCACTGCGTCGATCTCAGCCTTGCGGCAGAGATTCGTGCGCTCATAGTCCGCACAGATCGTCTCATCCGAAGCGCCCAGTGCCAGCAGAATGAGCATGGCCGCCACGCCGGTGCGGTCCTTGCCGGCCGAGCAGTGGAACAGGATGGGGGTCTCGCCTGCTTCCAGCGCACGGAACAGCTCCTTGAACGCCTTGTTGCCAAACAGCATCCGCTCGTACATAGCCTGCACGAAGGTGCTGCCGTCGGCGCTTTCTTCATAGCCCTTCATCAGGGCGGCGATATCATCCGGCGCAAAGGAGATCTCGTGGCCGTCCTCGGCGCACAGGCCGCAGATCTGCACCAGACGTGCACCGTCCGGTACGTAGTCCGGTTCTTTCTGCACTTCCCCGCTGCTGCGCAGATCAAGGATCAGGCGCAGGCCCAGCGCGTCCAGCTTCGCGCGGTCGGCCTCACCGGTGAGCTTGCAGGTAGGGATGCCGCGCCAGATCTGGCCCCACTTGATATGCTTGCCCTCGTCGGCTTCGTAACCGCCCAGCTCCCGGAAGTTGGTGCCGCCGGCAAAATCCAGCTGGGTGCCGGGCACCGGGTGGGCCGGTGCAGCCTTTGCCGCAGCGCTGGACAGCACCGGGAAATTGTAGAACGGCTTTGCGGGCCGTCCGCGGCGGGGCGGCAGGCTGGCCGAACCGCCCAGCACCTCCATCAGGTAGCTGCGCAGCAGGTCGATGTAGGCAGAGGAATGATCCCGCCGCTGCACCAGTGAGACGCACAGCGGGGGCAGATCTTCCAGCAGCACATCCCGCACACGGTCCAGTTCCCGTCTGGCTCCCGGTTCATAGCGGGTCAGACAGGTGCAAAGCTGCTCCTGCACAAGATAATAGGCCTGATAAAAGCTGGGGCCGATCTCCGCATTCGGCGCAAAGCCCAACCGGGCGCAGGCCGACCACAGCGGGCTGAACAGATCCTGCCGCAAGCTGGGCAGCAGCACCCGCTGACCGCGCAGCTCTGCCAGCGGGATGCTTTCCTTATCCCAGAACGCGTGCCCCCGGGGCACCAGCAGGCAGGCAGGGTCTGCCCGCAGGGTGGTGCGGGCCAGTACCGGTGCAGCACAGCCCAGATCGATGACCAGACCCGCGTCCAGCTCTCCCTGCTCCACATCGTCCGCCACCGCATCGTTGTCCATCATGCGGAAGCGCATCTCCACATGGGGATACTGCTGGCGGAACTTGTCCAGCTGGGTCTCCAATCCGGGCAGGTAGTCCGGCACCAGCGACACGCTGATGCCGATGCGCACCGGCTGCGCCGACTGGATCTCGGCCCGCAGGGATGCCTGCATCTGCTGGAACTGCTCCACTACCGGCGCGGCATGGCGCTGCAGGCTCATGCCGCGGTCGGTAAGGGTGAGCTTGTGGTGGGCGCTAAGGAACAGCGGCCCGCACAGCTCGGCTTCCAGCGCAGAGATGCTCTGCCGCAGTGCCTGCCGTGACAAAAACAGCCGCTGTGCCGCGCGGCTGTAATTCATTTCATCGCACAATACCAGAAAGTAGTGCAGCTGGCGGATATCCATGGTTTCCTCCCTGAGAAAAGTGTCATATATAAAAGAATACCGCCTTTTTGCGCGATTGTAAAGCCGTTGGCAGCAAAAAACTGCCGCACGGCATTGCACCGTGCGGCAGTTAGAGCGCGGAACGATCAGATCAGGCTCAGAGCTTCCTCGTCGCCCACCAGCGTGAAGTCCGGATGCATCTGCAGGATGCTTGCGGGCACCTCCGGAGTGACGGGGCCGAAGAATGCCTTCTTGACGATCTCGGCCTTGCCTGCGCCGTTTGCCACCATGAGCACCTTGCGTGCCTGCATGATGGTCTTGATGCCCATGGTATAGGCCTGCTTTGGCACCAGATCCACATTGCCGTCAAAGAAGCGCTTGTTTGCCTCAATGGTCTCGGGGGTCAGATCCACGCAGTGGGTCTCCAGCTCAAAGGCTTCGCCCGGCTCATTGAAGCCGATGTGGCCGTCGTGGCCGATGCCCAGCAGCTGCAGGTCGATGCCGCCCACAGCGTGGATGATCTGGTTGTACTTTGCGCAGGCATCCTCTGCATCGGGGTTGGTGCCGTCCGGCAGGTTGATCTTTGCAGGGTCGATGTTCACCTTGTCGAACAGGTTGCGGTGCATGAAGCTCCAGTAGCTTTCCGGGTGCTCCTTGGGCAGGCCGCGGTACTCGTCCAGATTGACGGTGGTCACCTCAGAAAAATCGATGTCGCCCTTGTTGTACCAGTCCACCAGCTGTGCATACGCGCCCACGGGGGTGCCGCCGGTCGCCAGACCCAGCACGCAGTTGGGCTTCATAATGACCTGTGCCGAAATGATATTGGCTGCCTTGCGGGACATATCCGCATAATCTTTTGCACGAATGATCTTCATTACAAACGACCTCACTTATCATCTTTTTTCCGCTCTGCACGGGCTGCGCAGAGCACTTCTGCGTTTAGTTTATCACATTTCGCAGACAAGCGCCAGTCATCCCGGCCATCTTTTCGGTGTGTTTGCACAAAAAGATGCAAAGCCCCGCTGTTTGGGCCGGCATTTCCGGTCACGAACGCGCAAAAACGCCGCCGGGCGTTTCCACACCGGCGGCGCTGCATGTTGAAAGATCAGTTTCCGCTGCACAGGCCGCAGGCGGCACAGGCGGCGGGGGTGGCGGCACAGGCGGCGGGGGTGGCGGCACAGCCGCCAAGGGCGGTCTCGCGCAGCTCGGCGGGCAGGCGCTTGCCCACGGCGTACATGGCGTCCAGCATCTGGTCGAAGGGGATCAGCTGGCGGATGCCGCTCAGGGACAGTTCTGCTGCAATGAGGGCGTTGGCCACACCGGCAGCGTTGCGGTTCTGGCAGGGGTACTCCACCAGCCCGCCTACGGGGTCGCACACAAGGCCCAGCATGTTCATCAGCACGGTGGAAGCTGCATCCAGACACTGCTGCGGGTTGCCGCCCATCAGCTCCACGGCGGCAGAAGCAGCCATAGCAGACGCAATGCCCACCTCGGCCTGACAGCCGCCCACGGCACCGGCCACGGTGGCGTTGCGCATGGCAAGATAGCCCACGGCACCGGCGTTGAACAGGGCATCCACGATGCGCTGGTCGGAGATGCGGTAGCACTCCTGCAGGGCCAGCATCATGCCCGGCACCACGCCTGCAGAGCCTGCGGTGGGTGCAGCCACGATCAGGCCCATGGAAGCGTTCACTTCCAGCACGGCCATGGCGTAGGTCATGGCCTTCTGCAGCACGTCGCCGCAGATGTTTTTCTTCTTATTATAATGTGTCTCCAGCTTTTTGGCCTCGCCGCCAATGAGCCCGCCCATGGATTTGATGGGCTTTTTCAGCGGCTGGGTGGCAGAAGCGTGCATGATCTCCCATGCCTTTGCCATGCGGTGGTCCACAGCATCCCGGGGCGTTTCGCCCAGCAGGCATTCCCGCTGGCGCATCACTTCCGAAATGGGCAGTTGGTTTTCCTCACACAGGTCCAGCAGCTCCTTGGCGGACTTGAAATCCATGTTCATCGCTCGTCCCTCCTTACGGCTGCACGACCATTACATCGTTGATGTTCGGGTTTGCCAGCAGCAGCTGATCCACACCCTCGGGCAGGCGCTCATCCGACTCCACGATGGTGTAAGCCGTGTGCCCCTTTTCCTCGCGGAACAGACGCATGAACGCGATGTTCACGCTGCGGTCGCTGAGGATCTTGGTGATGTGGGCCACCACGCCGGGCTTGTCCTTCTGCACCACGATGAGGGCATTGTACTCGCCGGTAAAGTCCACCTCCACGCCGTTGATCCGCACGATGCGCACCTTGCCGCCGCCAAGCGATTCACCGCGCACGGTCATCACCTGACCGGCCGCATTCTCCATGCGGATATCCACCGTGTTGGGGTGGATGTCGGTCTCCACCTCATTGGGGGTGAAGCTGTAGCCAAGGCCGCGGTCGGTGGCAATGGCAAAGGAATCCCGGATGCGGGTATCATCGGCCGAAAAGCCCATGATGCCGCCCAGCAGGGCGCGGTCGGTACCATGGCCGTGGTAGGTTTTGGCAAAGGAGCCGTAGAGGGTAAAGTCCGCCCGCTTCAGCGGCGGGGTGATCATCTTCTGTGCCAGAAAGGCGATGATCTCCGCACCTGCGGTGTGGGAGCTGGAGGGGCCGATCATGTTCGGGCCCAGAACATCAAAAACACTGATAAATGCCATGGGGTGTCACTCCTGTCAGGTCAAGAACCGCGCCGCGCATCAGACGCTTGCGCTGCTCTTGTTGATGAACTTCTGGTAGATGGTCTCCACGATCACGCCGATGGCGTTGTCGCCGGAGACGTTGCAGGCAGTGCCGAAGGAATCCTGCGTGATGTACAGAGCCACCATGATGGCGCAGATGGGGCCATTGGGGTCACCGGCCTCAGCGCCAAAGATCATGTACAGGAAGGGCAGAGCGGTCATGATGGAGCCGCCGGGAGCACCGGGAGAAGCCACCATGGCAACGCCCAGCGTCATGATGAAGGGCACCACGGTAGCAAGGCTGATGGGCAGCTGGTTCATCAGGCAGACGGCAGTTGCGCAGGCGGTAATGGTGATCATGGAGCCTGCCATGTGGATATTTGCGCACAGAGGCACCACGAAGTTGCGGATCTGCTCGCTCACGCCGTCAGCCGCAGCGCACTGCAGGTTGACCGGGATGGTGGCTGCAGAGGACTGAGTGCCCAGAGCGGTGGTGTAGCCGGGGATCTGGTTGCGGATCATCTTGAAGGGGCTCTTGTGGCTCACAGCGCCTGCAACGCAGAACTGCAGGAAGATGCAGACCAGATGCATGATGATGACCACCAGGAACACCTTCCACAAGATGCCCAGAATGGCGTAGGTCTTGCCGGACTTGGTCATGTCGATGAAGGTACCGCAGACGTACAGGGGCAGCAGCGGGATGATGACGCTGTGCAGCACCTGATCGATGATGCCGGAGAAGTCCTTCATGCCATTATAAAGTGTATCACCGATGGTCTTGCCGCGCAAGGTGGACAGGCACAGGCCCAGCACGAAGGCCAGCACCACGGCAGACAGGGTGTCCAGCAGCGGAGGGATGGAGATGGAGATGTAGCTGACCAGAGAGTTGTCAGCCGTGGCGGCGATCTGTTCCAGAGCGCCTTCGCTCATGAAGCTGGGGAACAGGCTTGCAGACACCAGATAGGATGCCGAGCCTGCGATCAGGGTGGAGCCGTAGGCCAGAGCCACCGTGATGAGCAGCAGCTTGCCTGCGCCGCTCTTCAGGTCGGCAATGCCCATGGTGACGTAGGCCACGATCATCAGCGGGATGATGAACTTCAGGAACGAGCTGAAGATGCTGGATGCCGTGACGACGACCCGGCAGAACCACACCGGGAAGAACTGGCCGATGATGATGCCCAGCACGATGGCGATGAGCAGCTTCGGCAGCAGTCCGAGCTTGAATTTTTTCTTTTCCATAAGAATAAAATCCTCCTTTTCCTATCCTGACCTTTGTGCAGCACCTGACAGCGCTCTCTCCGCCGCAGCCCGCACGGCCAGCCTTTCACGAAACGTCAAATTTTCACTTGACGTGTTGACACATTTAGTTTAACATAGACATATGCATGATTCAAATTCATAAAAATAAAGTTATGGTTTAAAAATCTTAATAGTAAGGGAGCTTTGCCATGGAAGTGCGCCAGCTGAACACCCTGATCCGTGCCGCCCAGTTCCAGAGCTTTTCCAAGGCAGCGGAAAGTCTGGGCTATTCCCAGTCTGCCGTTACCGTGCAGATCAAAGCGCTGGAAGAAGAGCTGGGTGTGCGCCTGTTCGACCGCATGGGCAAGCGGGTGATCCTGACCGCACAGGGTCAGTGCTTTCTGGAATACGCCAACAGCATTCTGGATACCATCCACAACGCCCGCCGCGCCCTGAGCGAGGATGCCGAACTGGAGGGCTGCCTGCACATCGGCACGCTGGAATCTCTCTGCTTTTTCCGTCTGCCCGGCCTGATGCATCAGTTCCGGGTGGAACACCCCAAAGTCAGCCTTCGGGTCACTACCGGCTCCCCGGAAGAGCTGATCGAAAAGATGGAGCGCGGCGAGGTGGACCTCATCTGCATTCTGGACGAGCCGCGCTACTCCAACAGCTGGCACAAATGCAACGAGATCCCGGAGGAGGTGGTGTTCGTGGCTTCCCCGGACATCGATCTGGGCCACCCCGGCCCGTACCGGGTGGCAGAGCTTCTGGACAAGCCCTTTTTCCTCACCGAACGCAATGCCAACTATCGCCGCACCTTTGACCGGTTTCTGGCTTCCCGCCAGATCGAGCTGACCCCCAGCCTTGAGATCAGCGATACCTCCTTTATCATCAAGATGCTGGAGCGCTCCTCCGGCATTTCCCTGCTGCCGCGCTTCGCTGTGGCCGAGCCTGCGTCCAGAGGAGATCTGCGCATTCTGGAGGTGTCGGACTTCCGGCTGACCATGTACCGCCAAATGTTCTACCACAAGGATAAATGCTGCACCCGGGAAATGGACGCCTTCATCCAGCTGGCCTCCGGGCCGGACCTTCCGCTTTTATAATACAGAAAGCAGCAGACCCCCGGACGGTAAACCGCCCGGGGGTCTGCTGTGCTGAGGAGATCTCAGGAATTTGCAAAGCATTGCGCAGACTGTGTGCAGGCACAGCCCCGCAGATGAGGATGATCAAGCAAAGAAGGAGATGATGAGTGCTACCAGGAAGCCCACACCGCCAACCAGAGTTTCCATGATGGTCCAGGTCTTGAGGGTGGTCTTTTCGTCCATGCCCACAAGGCTCTTCACCAGCCAGAAGCCGGAGTCGTTAAAGTGGGAGCACACGGTGGAGCCGCCGGCGATGGCAGCGGTGACGCAGGCCAGATACAGCGGGCTGAGTTCGCTGATGCCGGGCATGGCGGAGATGATGCCTGCTGCCATGGTCATAGCCACGGTAGAGGAACCAACGGAGATGCGCACCAGAGCAGCCACGATGAAGGCCACCAGAACCAGCGGCAGGCTGGCGTTTGCCACGGCGTTGCCGATGACGTCGCCCAGACCGGAGTTCTGCAGCATGTAGCGCAGCACGCCGCCGCAGGCAGTGACCAGCAGGATCATGCCGGTGGGCTCAAGGGACTTGGTCATGATCTTTTCCAGCTGGGCATTGTTATAGCCGTGACGGGTGCCCAGCAGATACATAGCAGCGATGGTAGCCAGCAGCAGAGCCATGAAGGGCTCACCGAGGAAGGCCAGAACGGGCTGGATGCCAGCCAGAGCGGGCACCACCTTTGCCACGGAGTTTGCAATGATGAGGACCAGCGGGATCAGGATGATGCCCACGATGGTGCCGAACTTGGGCAGCTTGCTCTCGTCGATGTCTGCCTGCTGTGCAACGTGCTCGGGCACCTCGATCATATACTTCTTGCCGCAGATGGAGCCCCAGATGGGACCGGCAGCGATCATAGCGAAGATGCCGCAGAAGATGCCGATGAGGATGACCCAGCCCAGATCAACGCCCAGCATGCTGGCCACCAGAACGGGGCCCGGCGTGGGAGGGATGAAGGCGTGGCCGACAGCCAGACCGGCCAGCAGAGGGATGACATAGTACAGGACCGAGCGCTTGGTGCGCTTTGCCAGAGAGAAGGCCAGCGGAATCAGGATGATCAGACCGGCATCAAAGAACACCGGCATGGCCACCACCAGACCTGTGATACCCAGCGCCCATGCGGCTTTTTCGTCGCCGAACTTGCGCACCATGGTCACGGCCAGCGTCTGTGCGCCGCCGGATTCTTCCAGAATGGCACCGAACATGGAGCCAAGGCCCACCAGAAGAGCGATGCCCTTTAAGGTGTTGCCGATGCCTTCGTTGACCGAGCCGATGATGTCAGACAGGGGCATACCGGCCATCAGGCCGATGCCCACCGCACCGATCAGGATGGAGATCATGGCGTGGACTTTGAACTTGATGATAAGGATGAGCAAAAGGATCAGGCCCGCCACCGCGGCGAACACGAGCCGTGCGGCGTCCGGGGTTGCAACAGCTGTCATAAACGTTTCCTCCATTTTTTGATGTTTTGTGTGCTTTGGGTCTTATTTCAGCGCCGTCCCCGCAGACGGACACCGGATTTCGATGGTTTTTATAGGTGAAGCAATATCCGCTTTTTTGTTTTTGGCGTAACTTTATCCGGACCGTTCAGCCAAAAAACGCTGAACAGTTGATTTTTGTTTTTGGTTTTTATCGCAAACGAAGCGTTTTTACTCCATATATGCACCCTTCATGGGGCTGACGGCGTGCTGAGAGTAGAGCTTCAGCAGGCCCTTGGTGTACTTGGGAGCCTTGGGCTTCCAGTTGGCACGGCGCTGGGCAAGGATAGCCTCCATCTCTTCGGGGGTCTTTTCCTCACCGTTCACGCCCACGATGGCAAGCTGGCGGTTCGGCACATCGATGCGGATGAGATCGCCCTCTTCCACCAGAGCGATGGGGCCGCCCACAGCGGCCTCCGGGCTGACATGGCCGATGACCGGGCCGCGGCTTGCGCCGGAGAAGCGGCCGTCGGTGATGAGCGCCACGCTGGAAGCCAGCTTCGGGTCGGCGCAGATGGCCTCGCCGGTGTAGAACATCTCGGGCATGCCGCTGCCGCGGGGGCCTTCGTAACGGATGAAGATGGCATCTCCGGGCTGGACCTGCTTGTTCAGAACGGCACTGATGCACTCTTCCTCGCTGTCAAAGGGCTTTGCGCGCAGGGTGGCGTGGAACATGTTCTTGGGGCAGGCAGTGTGCTTGATGACACTGCCCTCCGGGGCCAGATTGCCCTTCAGGATAGCGATGCTGCCGTCGGTGCCCTTGGCGTTGTTAAAGCTGTGGATGATATCCTCGCGGGTGACTTTGATGCCCAGACCCTTGGTCTTTTCCTGCAGGATCTCGTCGCAGTGCTCGTAGAAGCCGCTCTTCTTCAGGTCTTCCAGGTTTTCGCCCAGCGTCTTGCCGGTGACAGTCATCACGTCCAGATGCAGCATGGACTTGATCTCTTCCATCACGCGGGGCACGCCGCCTGCATAGTAGAAGTACTGTGCGGGCCAGTCGCCGGAGGGACGGATGTTCAGCAGATAGTGTGCGCCGCGGTGCATCCGGTCAAAGGTGTCGGCATCGATCTCAAAGCCGAACTCGTGTGCAATGGCGGGCAGATGCATGGTGGCATTGGTGGAGCCGGAGATGGCGGCGTGCACCATGATGGCGTTTTCAAAGCTCTTCATGGTAACGATGTCCTTGGCCTTGATGCCCTCGGCCACCAGCTTCATCACCTGAACGCCGGCATCATAGGCAGCCTGCTTCAGCTCCGGGGCGGTGGCCGGCATCAGGGCGGTGCCCGGCAGCATCAGGCCCAATGCCTCGGCCATGATCTGCATGGTAGAAGCGGTGCCCATAAAGGAGCAAGCACCGCAGCTGGGGCAGGCGTTGTGCTTGTAGTAGTCCAGCTGCTCGTTGGGGATGACGCCCGTCTTTTCCCATGCGTCGAACTTGCCAATCTGTTCCAGCGTCAGCAGGTCGTTGATGGCGCAGGCGGGGTCGTTGACCACGTACTTCTTGGGCAGGGTGTGGGCTTCCATCACGCCGCCGGTGACCACGATGGCGCTCATATCCTTCAGGCGGCCAATGCTCATCAGCATGGCGGGCATGGACTTGTCGCAGCTGGCGATGAACACGCCGCCGTCGTACACGGTGGCGTTGGCCTGAGCTTCCACCAGATTCACGATGGCGTCACGGTGGGGCAGCGAGTAGTTGATGCCGTCGTGGCCCTGTGCGATACCGTCGCACATATCGGTTGCAAAATAGCGTGCAGCCTTGCCGCCGTGGGTGTTGACTGCCTGTACAGCCTCCTTCACGAACTGATCCAGATGGGCGCTGCCGGGGTGGCTGTCGCCAAAGGTGCTCTCCACCATGATCTGGGGCTTTGCAAGGTCGTCCACCTTCCAGCCCATGCCGATCTTCAGCGGATCGTTTTCCGGTGCCAGTTTACGCACTGCCTGAGAACGCAGTTCCATGATCATACCTCCAAAATACTCTTTTTTCTGCTTTGCAAATCGTCCTTTTGACTGTCGGACATCTTACATATTCATTTTAATCGACTCCCGCCTCGTTTGCAAGTTGTCGCAGTCAGAACCCACTTTATAACAATAACCAGCCCATTTTTTCGTGCACATTGCCCTTAAATCTTGGATACATCATATAATCTAACCAGTTTTTCGACTTTTCTGTGTCATTCGTCTTGAAAAGTCATCAGACAACTTCAAACGTAAAAAGTCCCCGCACAGACCTTGCACTGTGCGGGGACGTAAAATGCGGCGGCGTCAGGTTTCCCATTCGCCGTCGTAAAGCTTTCGGATGCAGTTGCGGTTGAAGTTCAGGTGCATCACCATGGCAGACCGGGCACCAATGGAGTCATGCCGGGCAATGGCTTCGGTGATCATGCGGTGGGTCAGGATGGTCTCCTCCGTCAGCTTTTTGTGGGTGACGTTCACGAACATCATGACCGCCGTATCGATAATGGGGATGAGCTGCTCCACCACCATGTTCTTGCTGCTCTCGGCGATGCAGGTATGGAATGCGATGTCGTCCTCAATGTACAGATCACCGCTGTGGATCTTGCTCTCCACCCGGTCGCACAGGCGCTGGATGCGCTCGATGTCCTCGTCGGAAGCGTTCAGCGCTGCCATCTCGGCCATGCCCGGTTCCAGCAGCAGGCGCACGTTCACCAGATCCAGTGCCAGCGCGTTCTTGTCCTGCACGCTGCGCAGGTTCAGCGGGTCCGAAAGGCCCTTGGCGGTCGTGACCACATAGGTGCCGGAGCCCCGCCGCACCTCCACGATGCCCTTGCTGGAAAGCAGCTTCACGGCTTCGCGCACCGTGCTGCGGCCCACACCGAATTTTTCGCCCAGCTCAAATTCATTGGGCAACTTGGCTCCCGGTTCCAGCGGGGTATCCAGAATATAGTGGTAAATTTCGTCCTCCACCTGTTCGGCAAGGAGTTTGTTTTTCAGATGGGAAAATTCGCTCATGGTTGTTCCCTCCCCTGTTTTTTTAATTTATTATAAGGCAGGGCAGCAGACAAAAGCAAGGGCTGTCCTCATTCACAGACAGCCCTTGCTTTTGGGTATTTTATTCGTTTGCGGCCTTTTCCAGCTCCGCTTCCTCTGCGGCGGCTTCGGCCTCCTCCTGCTTCTGGTACTCCAGGAAAGCCGACCACATGGGTTCGATGTCCTTGCCCTTCACCCGGCGGTCGAAGTAGTTGCGGGTGATGTCCACCACAGTGCCGGACAGCACCAGCACGCCGATCAGGTTCGGGATCATCATCAGACCGTTGAAAGTATCGGAAAGATCCCACGCAAGGCCCAGCTTCATGGTGGCACCCACCACGGTCATGCACACAAAGACCACCTTGTAGATGCGGCTGCCGGTGGTGCCGAAGAGATACTCCACGGCCTTGGTGCCGTAGTGGCTCCAGCCCAGCGTAGTGGAGTAGGCAAACAACAGAATGGAAACAGCAATGAACTTGGGGCCAAAGCTGCCAAATGCGGCGGTGAAGGCCTGACCCACCAATGCGTTGTCCTGCACACCGGCCAGTACAGCGCCGCTCTGCAGGTCCACCACGCCGGTGGTCAGGATGACCAGAGCAGTGAGCGTGCAGACCACGATGGTATCGGCAAACACCTCAAACACGCCCCACATGCCCTGATGCACCGGCTCCTTGACGTTGGAAGCGGAGTTGACCATGACGGCAGAGCCGAGACCGGCTTCGTTGGAGAAGGCACCGCGCTTGAAGCCCCAGGTGATGGTTTGGCTGATGCCGTAGCCCAGCGCACCGCCGCCTGCCGCGTTCAGGTTGAACGCACCCTTGAAAATAGCCGCAAATGCCGCTGGGATGTTGCCCGCGTGCAGCACTACGATGATGAGCGCGCCTGCAATGTAGAACAGGGCCATGAGCGGCACTAGCTTTTCGGTAACAGCGGCAACGCGCTTCAAACCGCCAATGACGATAAGGGCCGTGATCACCATCAGGCACAGGCCGGTGACGAGGGTCGGTACGCCAAAAGCAGCGTTCATGTTGCCCGCGATGGAATTGATCTGGCTCATGTTGCCAATGCCGAAGGAAGCCAGAATGCAGAAGCAGGCAAACAACACTGCCAGCACCTTGCCCAGCTGTTTGCAGCCCTTCTTTGCGCCAAGACCATCGGTGAGGTAGTACATGGCACCGCCCGACCACTCGCCTTTTTCGTTTTTGCGGCGGTAGTACACGCCCAGCACATTCTCCGAAAAGCTGGTCATCATGCCAAGCAATGCCATGACCCACATCCAGAAGATGGCTCCCGGCCCACCGGAAACGATGGCCGTTGCCACACCCACGATGTTGCCGGTGCCGATGGTGCCCGCCAGCGCCGTGCACATGCTCTGGAACTGGCTGATGGCCATATCCTCCTTGCTGGTGTGCGCGGTGATGTCCTTGTTGGTGAAGATCGCGCCGATGGTGTGCCGGAGCCAGTAGCCCATTTTGCGGAACTGGAAAAAGCCCGTGCGGGCGCTCATCCAGAAGCCGGTGCAGAACAGCAGTGCCAGACCAAACGGCCCCCACACCACGCCATTGATGGCATTGTTCACCTGCGTGATCATCTCGACCATTCTCTCTTTCCCCCTATACACAAAACAAAAGCGGACAGAACCCACCAAAGGCTCTGCCCGCAAAATTCGGAGCGCTCTCATTTTCCGCAGCCGGGGTGCGCCGCATTTCCGGCTGCGCCCCATTGCGCAAAGACGATGGCTCTGTCCTTTTGCCTGAGAGATACAGCCGCTTTCCCTGCGGCCTTACACCTTCGGCACCCACTTTACAAGCGGGCTTCTCCAGAGTGCACGGTCTTTCCCCGCCGTGCACGTCTTTTTCAGTTCTTCTGGCGCACAGTTGTACGCGATAGAAAGACTATACCATATTCTGTCCTTGTGCGCAAGACATTTTGTATATCATACGCTGCTTTTTCATCTGTTATGCCGACAGATGAATTTTGTTTTGGTATTACTTTCGTCCTTCCTCATCATAGCGCTGCCATAAATTTATTTTACTTTTCTTTTGGCTCCGCGCCTTCAAACCCCCGGGCTTTGCCATCCGGGCTGGCATCGCCGTTTTCTTTCGCGGTCTCATAAGAATCTGTGCCGTAATAGGCGCTGGCGGGGCCGATCTCCAGCCAGAAGTTCTCCCGTTCTTTCTCTGTGGTCGGTGCTGTCTCTTTTTTGTTTTTCATCTGCAAACGCCTCCTTTTCTGCATAAAGTCTTGCCTGCAGGCCAAAGCTTTATGCAAAGGAAAGGCGGTGTATCCCATGCGCAGTGGAGGTTGGAAGCCCTTTTGGGCAGCACTGTTTGCTTCGCTGCTGGTGCTGGTGCCGCTGGTGGGCGGCACGGTGCTGCTGTCCCGTCAGCAGCTGCGCACCCAGCTGCGGCAGGCTGCCCGCAGCGAGAGCGGTGTGCCCATCCAGCTGCCCAAGACCACCGACCAGCTCACTGTGCTGCTGTGCGTCTCCGGCGAACAGCCCGGCTTTGTGCTGGCCTACCTGAACGCCAGCCAGAACTGCGTGCATCTGCTCAGCGTGCCTGCCGTGCTCACCGTGCCTTTTGCAGAAGAAGAAACATCCCTTGCCCGCTGCTATTCCGCCGCTGGCCCAGCCCGCTGCCGCGAAGCGCTGGCACAGGTGCTGGCCCTGCCGGAGGGCACAAGGTATCTGGCCTTTTCTCCCGATGTGCTGGAGCGCATTGCCAGCCGGTACGGGCCGGTGCGGGTAGGCTTTACCGGCGCACTGACCGAGGAAGAGCTTGCCCGCTATGGCCGCAGCCGGGCCGTGCAGGGCATTTCCGCCGGGGACGCGCACGAATTCCTGTGCCAGCTGCAGGCCGACGAAGCCTTTTCACCAGTACGCACCGCAGCGGCCCGCGCTGCCGTGTGGGATGCTTTTCTCCGGCAGGATCTGGACCTGCTGCCCGCCACCCTGCCGGATGCCCTGCGTGCCAGCAGTTCGGCCCTGCTCACCGACCTGACCGCGCTGGACTATGACGCTTTGGAACGCACACTGGAATTTCTTGCTAACAACAACGCCGCTGTGGCGGCGCAGGCCCTGCCTGGCCAGTGGAATGCCGCCAGCGGCACTTACACAGTCACGGATGCTTCCCGCGCTGCCATGCAGACCTTTTTCAATGTTTCGCCCACCGAGGCGCAGGCCTCGTCCTTCAGCGAGCCATAACCCAGCACCAGCGTGCCCGCCGCTGAGGGTGCTTCTCCGGTCAGGTCGTAATCGCTCAGCAGGCTCAGCTGCACGCCTTCGGCTTCCGCCGCGCAGCGCAGCGCAGCATCCGGCGGCGGGTCTTTGAGCTTTGCCAGCAGGTTCAGTCCGGTGTGCAGACCCGCAAGGGTCAGCTCGCCGGGAGCAAAGGCAGTGTTCAACGCTGCCGCCAGCGCGTCCCGCCGGGCCTTGTAGGCCACCCGCTCCCGGGCCAGATGCCGGGTGAAGTAGCCCTCGGTGATAAAGCGGGCCAGCGTCTGCTGCTCGAACCGGCTCACCGTGCCGGAGTAAAGGCGGTATTTTTTCCGCCATGCAGGCAGAAGATGCTCCGGCAGCACCATATAGGCGATACGGATGCTGGGAGCCAGACTGCGAGAGCAGGTGGAGAGGTACACCACCGGGCCGTCTGCACCCGCCATGCCCTGCAGGCTGGGCAGAGGCCGGGTATCAAAACGGAACTCCGAATCGTAATCATCTTCTATAATATACCGCCCGCCCGGCCTGCGGGCTGCCCAGTGCAGAAGCTCGGCCCTGCGGCCCGCAGGCATGGTAACGCCTGTGGGGAACTGGTGGCTGGGCGTGACGTAGCACACCGCTGCATCCGACCGGTTCAGTGCTTCCACCGAAAGGCCGTCCTCGTCCACCGGTAGGCAGCAGCAGTGCACACCGTTGTTCTGCAGCACCTGCAAAGCACGGGGGTAGCCCGGCGTTTCCACCGCTGCAGGGCCGGGCAGCAGCGGTGCCAGCAGGCCCAGCAGATATTCCAATCCCGCGCCCACCACGATCTGATGCGGCCCGCACTGCACACCGCGGTATTCAGAGAGATATTCCGCCAGTGCCTGCCGCAGGGCCGGGTCGCCCTGTGCATCGCCGTGGGTGAGCAGCTGGGGCGAGGAATAGAGCAGCTCCTTTTGCAGCCGCGCCCATGTGCGGAACGGGAACAGCTCCGGGTCTACCCCGCGGGTGGAAAGGTCGTACCGCACCGGCAGCACAGGCGGTTCCGGTTTTGGCGGTGCGGGCTGTTCCGGCCCGCCGGCAGGCCGGGACGGCAGGGCCAGATATTCCTGTACATAAAAGCCGCTGCGCTCCCGCGGTTCCAGATACCCTTCCGCCGCCAGCATCTGATAGGCGGCATCCACCGTATTCACCGAGACGGACAGCTCTGCCGCCAGCCGCCGCTTGCCGGGCATCCGGGTGCCCGCCGCAAGGGTGCCGCTTCGCATCTCTCCGGCAAGGCTGCGGTACAGCTGTTCGTACAGCGGCACGCCAGAAGAAGCATCCAGCGCCGTAGTCAGATGGACCATAAATTATCCCTCCTGTCTGGGTATCGCATCAAACTGACCCCATTAAAAAACTTTATTCTGGGTATTTTCATGGTGTCAGTTCTGCGTATAATAGGAGCATACCCGCTGGACACCCAAATGTCAAGTAGGATTGTAGGTAAGTGGTTGCGAAGCAATCAAAGCCCCAGTGGGGCTTTGATTGCCGCGGGAACGGAAATTTGGAGGGAGAGTAAATCATGTCTACTACTGCAATGTGGCTGCTTCTGGCAGTCGTTGTCATCGTCATTCTGTTTGCAAGTGTGCTGTACAAGCGCACCTTCACCACCAAGGAGCTGGCCATGACCGGTGTCATGGCCGCTTTAAGCCTTGTGGCCTATCTGTTCTTCCGTGTGCCGTTCTACGGCGGCTCTTCGTTCCATCTGGGCAACACCTTCACCGCCCTGACCGCCCTGCTGCTGGACGGTGTGTCCGGCGGTCTGGCCGGTGCCATTGGTCTGGCGCTGGCCGATATTCTGGCCGGTGACCCGGGCTACGCCGTCACCACCTTTGTGCTCAAGTTCATCATCGGCATCACCTGCGGTGCCGTGGCACACAAGGCATTCAAGTTGCGCGACCTCGACAAGCACAGCTCCGGCTATCTCGTCAAGGTGATCGTTTCTGCCGGTTCCGGCCTGCTGCTGAACGTGCTGACCGACCCGTTCCTTGGCTACTTCCGCAATGTGTACATCTTTGGTCAGGAATACACCGTGGCACAGGCGCTGACCAAAATTGCAGGCGGCGTCACCTTTGTAAACAGCGTGGCCTCCACCGTGTGTGCGGTCATCCTGTACCTCGCCCTGCGTCCGGCCCTGGAGCGTGCCGGTCTGCTGCCCAAGGGCGAAAAACACTAAGCGATCTCTCTATCCTGATACAGCACTGCTGCCCTCACCTGCCGGACTTCTCCTATCCTCCGGCGGTGGGGGCAGTGGTGTTTTTCGTGGACGACCTATCACACGGAACTCCTCCAGTCTCGCATTCGCTCGACAGCCCCCTCGGGGACGGAGCTTTTGACAGAAACTGAAGCAAAAAAGCGCTCGTCACACAATTCTGCATGACGAGCGTTTTTTGCTTTTTATCGCAATTTTCAAAAATAGTGCCTATTAAAACGGCATATTTGCGATATGCAGTTTGCGGATGCTGCTTGTGCATTAAAAACGCAAACTGCTATCATTACAGCTTTTCAAATACAAGGAACCGGAACGAGATATCGGTTTCCAGCTGAGACAGCGCAGCAAGGCGCTCCGCCCCGCCGCGCGGCGTTTTCCAGTAATAGGGTGTCATGGCGAACAGCGCTTCCAGCTGTTCGTGGGGCACCGTGACGCGGCCGGTCACTTTCCGTTCCCCAATGGCGGCAAAACCGTCATAGGCGATCTGCTGCACCGGGTTTTTATAAGGCTTTTCGTAGAGCACGGCCTTCATCTGGTACAGATGTTCGGCACCGGGCACCACATAGATCATCCGTCCGCCCGGGCGCAGCACCCGCAGGAATTCCTCCTGTGCAAAGGGCGAAAAGCAGTTCAGCAGCAGGTCGGCCCAGCCGGTGCGCACCGGCTGGCTGAAGCTGGATGCCACCGCATACTGTGCCGTGGGCAGGGCCTTGGCCGCAAGGCGCACCGCAGGCTTTGCGATATCAAAACCCGCCAGCTGCACCCGGCGGCCTTTTTCGGCAAGCGCCTGCGCGATGCAGCGGTCGTACCAGCCCTCGCCGCAGCCTGCATCCAGCAGATGCAGCGCCGCCTCCGGGCTGGCAGGCTGGCCGTACTCTGCGCACAGCTCACCCACCGCTTTGCCAAAGATGCCGTAGTATCCGGCATTCAGGAACGCGCGGCGGGCGGCCACCATCTCCTTGCTGTCGCCGGGGGCCTTGGTGCGCATGCTCTGCACCGGCAGCAGATGCCAGTAGCCCTCCTTGGCGCGGTCAAAGCAGTGGCCTTTTGTGCATTTCAGGGTGCTGTCGCCGGTCAGTTTCTCCCCGCACAGCGGGCACTGCCATGGGGCAAACGGTTCATTTTTGCTCATACTTCGTCGCTGTGGTCCTCAATGGGTGCAGTTACACCGCCGTGGGCGTTCATATACTCCTCAAAGTTCGTGAACTTCTGCTGCGGCGGACGACGGCTGATAAGCATAAGGCCCGGGTCTTCGTCCCTTGCAGCAGCGGCACGGCCGCGGCGGCTGCTCTCCGCTCTGGGGGCACGGGCCGGTGCAGGCTGTGCATTGCGGGACGCATTCTGACGGCCGCGCTGGCCGTTGTTTGCACCGCGGCCCTGCTCTGCGCTCTGGCTCTGGGCGGCAGGCTGGCTGTTCTGGCAGGCCGGACGGTCGCTGCGGTCATTGCGACGGCTCTTCTGGCCTTGCATGCTGCTGTTCTGCTGAGCAGGCTGTGCAGCCGTACGGATGGCCGGGGCGGCGGGTGCAGCCGGAGTCTTTTTGGCCGGGCGCAGCGGAGTGGCCTCCGGGGCGCTCACAAAATGCGGGTCAAACTTGGGCTGCGCATTGCTGCCGCGGGCAGGAGCGTTCTGCTCCCGGCGCGGGCGGCTGTTATTATTGGAACGGCGGTCATTGCTGCGTCCGCCGGTAGTACGCTTGGTATCATCCATGAATGGTTCCTCTTTTTCGGTTTTTGCGGGCTTTGCCTGCACCTTGGGTGCGGGTGCAGCCTTTTTTTCAGGTTTTGCGTTTTTTGCTTCGGCCCTTGCGGGCTTCGGCTGCTTTGCGGCAGGCTTTTCTGCCGGTTCAGCGGCGGCTGCCTTGGGCTTTTTGCCGCGCACCGGCGGCTCCGGGCGCACCGGCGCGGGCACGCCGTCCCACGGGTGGCCGCTCACCACGGGAATTTTGCGGCGGTTCAGCTTTTCGATGCCTGCCAGATACTCCTGCTCCTCAGGTGCACAGAAGCTGACCGCCGTACCGTCGGCACCGGCGCGGGCCGTGCGGCCGATGCGGTGCACGTAAGTCTCCGGTACCTCGGGCAGGTCGTAGTTGAACACATGGGACAGCTCGCTGATATCGATGCCGCGGGCGGCGATATCGGTGGCTACCAGCACCTTGGTCTTACCGGCCTTGAAGTTTTCCAGCGCGGTCACGCGGGCGGTCTGGCTCTTGTTGCCATGGATGGCCGCCGCCGGGATGCCCTGCTTGGTGAGGTCTTTTGCAATTTTATCCGCGCCGTGCTTGGTGCGGCTGAACACCAGCGCGTTCACCACCGGGGGCTGCAGGTTCTTGATGAGCCACGGCAGCAGGAATTTCTTGTTGCCCTTTTCCACATGGTACAGGCTCTGCTGGATGCGGTCCACGGTGCTGGACACCGGGTCCACCTTGACAAAGGCGGGCTTGCGCAGGATGCCGGCTGCCAGCTGTTCGATCTCGGTGGGCATGGTGGCACTGAACATCAGGTTCTGACGCTCCCCGGGCAGCTTTGCGATCACCTTCTTCACATCGTGCACAAAGCCCATATCCAGCATCCGGTCGGCTTCGTCCAGCACAAAGATCTCAAGGTTCGAGAGATCGATAAATCCCTGACCGATCAGGTCGTTGAGCCGTCCCGGGCAGGCGATCAGGATGTCCACGCCCTTTTTCAGCGCTTCCACCTGCGGTGCCTGGCCCACGCCGCCAAAAATGACGGTGCTGCGCAGCTTGAGATACTTGCCGTAGGCATCAAAGCTTTCGCCGATCTGCAAAGCAAGCTCACGGGTAGGGGTCAGGATCAGGGCGCGGATGGCACCCTTTCTGCGGGGCGCATTGGCCGTGAGCCGGTCCAGCATGGGCAGCGCAAAAGCAGCCGTCTTGCCGGTACCGGTCTGGGCACAGCCCATCAGATCCCGGCCGGACAGCACCGGCGGGATCGCCGCCGCCTGAATGGGCGACGGGGTCTCATAGCCTGCCTCCTGCACAGCGCGCAGAAGCGGGGCGGACAGATTCAATTCTTTAAATGTCATGGTTCTCCAATAATTATTCCGTAATTTTCCGGCACTCCACATAGTACCGCTTTTCTTCTGCGTGGCCCATGCTGAAGGTCTTGCGCGGCAGCACGCCGCCCATCACAACGCCTTTGAACAGGTCACTCTTGGCAAACGGCGGCATCAGGAATGCCACAGCACCTTTTTTGCACAGGGCGCGCACAGCAGGCTCGTCGTGCACATAGTCCACGCGGGCTTCCTTGTGGTGCTCAAGATAGTATTCGATAAATTCGTCAATGGTGCCCACGGTCAGCGGTGCGGTCGGGTCCTCAAAGCTGAGCACGTTGGACATGTGCGGCCCGGCCAGCGTGAAGGGCTGCTGCTTGCTGCCGCCAAAGCTGCAGCCGGCCATATTGGAATCGCTCCACGTGATCAGGCTCAGCAGCACCGCTGCGCAGTCCACATTGAACAGCACGCGGTGGATCGGCTCGATCTCGATCGCAGGCGAGTGCACATTGCACACCTCGGCCAGACACCAGCGGGCCGGATGGTTTGCTGCCTGCTCCGGTGTGAGTGTCTTTTTCAGCTCCTCCCAGCAGGCCTTTGCAGTGGCCAGCGAGTGGTTGCCGTCGCCCACGGCCAGCGTCAGCGGGTCGCGGCGGGTGGCATCCGGATACTTTTTGTCGAATTCTTCCTGACTGCCCAGCACAGCCAGCGCATCTTCGATCTGCGCAATGAGGGCAGGGTCTTCCACAGCCCAGCCCGCAATGTGGCCGCCGTTCAGCATCAATTCGCCCTCGTATACCTTGGGCAGTTCGGCTTTATGCGCCGCCACCGGCTCGATGAGGGTGCAGCCTGGGTCGTCCGCCAGCATCATGATGTGGGGCGTTTCCAGCGCGGCACCGGTGCGCACCTTCATGCGGGGCGGGATGCGGCTTTCCACCGTGCTCTCGCTGGGGCGCACCGTGCATTTCTCGCCCCGGCGGTAGCTGTAGGCTTCCAGATCCACCATGCCCACAAGGCCCTGCCGCACCTTGCCGCTCTGCTCGGTGCGCTCCACGTAAACAAAGCCGTCCACCGCGCGAGTCAGCACGTTCCGGGCATAGTCATCCATGGTGGCATGGATCTTCTCAATGCGTGCATCGGCATCGCCGTCCTCCAGATAGACCTCCGGCAGGATCATGTTCAGGGTGCTGGGGCTGCCTGCCGCGGCAGCCTCGGCTTTCTGCCAGTAATCCCGGTCACTGGTGAACTGATCGCAGGCAATGCAGCCCCACTTTTCCAGTGGGATCTGCTCCGAAGGCAGAAGGATGTGGGCCGGTGCAAAGCAGGATTTGGTATTCATAGCAGATTCCTCCCTCTTATAAAACCAGAGACGTTACTGGAAAATGTCGGCGCTGTGCAGCACCAGATGCTGCACGCCCTGTCCGGCGGCAGACTGCTCCAGTGCGGTGCGGCTGTCGGCGTCCATCGCCTTGTCTGCCGTCACCAGCAGGTTGTCCATGCCCAGCGTCACAGCGGGCACATCCAGCGACACGCTGTTGGTATTGCACTGATCCAGCGTGTAGCTGAACCACAGGGTCATGCTGCCCGCAAAGCGGCTCTGCAGGGCGGCGATATCCGCCTTGAGCTGATCCGCGCGGGAAACGCCGCTGGTCTCGCCGTAGTCCTGTTTGCGGCTGAGCTTCGGGAACTGGACATTGGTCAGGACTACCTGTTCAAAGCCCATGCCCTGCACCTCGGCTACCAGATCGCCTACATATTCCACTGCCGCAGCGGAGTAGGGATTCAGCCATGCATTGCCGTCCTTCTGGGCGTCCAGCCACAGGCCGTCGCCGTAGTGGATGGCCATGCTGCGGTCGGTGCGGGAGGAGATGGGGTCCTTGAAGGCTGCAAGCTGGGCCACAGGGATCACGCCCTCTTCCCGGAAGATGGCCGCGATGCGGGCCGGGTCCACGGTGGTGTCGGCAATGCTCTGGGCGGCAGCCGGCACCTGCGAAGCGTAGCAGATGCTGCCATCCGGTGTTTTCAGGGTCACAAGGCCGTAATCCGCTCCCTGCGCCTTGAGCTGCTGCGCCGCTGCACGGATGGCCGCATCATCGGCAAGGGTGCTCACATCCACTGCGGCCCAGCTGCCGCCGGTAATGGCCTTGCCGTCCAGCTCCTTGGGCTGTTCCGGCTCCGGCTGGGACGAAGCCGCTTCCTGTACCGCCGAGGATGCAGCTGCTTCGGACGAGGCGGCTGCGCGGGATGCCGATTCAGCTTCCAGATCACGGTTCTTCACCACAGTATACCAGGTGTGGGTAGCCCAGTCCAGCACGTGGGGTGCTGCCAGCCAGGCTGCGCCCAACACCGCCAGCACCAGCACCACGATGCCGATGCATTTTTTGATGCGTGTACCGCGGCTGTAGAAGCTGCGGCGGTAGCGCTTGACCTTCTGACGTTTATACTTTGCCATTGTCGATTCTCCTCCCTGCCAATGTTACAGGATCACAGAATGTCCGGTGAAACCATAGATCGCCAGTGCCAGCACGCCGATATACACCAGCGTGATGGGCAGGCCGCGGAATGCTTCCGGGATGGCCTTGCTGCGCAGGCGGTGGCGGGCTTCCGTTACCAACAGCACCGCCAGCACATAGCCAAGGCCGCTGCCAAGGCCAAAGCCAAGGCTCTGCCCCAGCGTAAAGCTCTGGGTGCGCTCCACCAGTACAGTGCCAAGCACACAGCTGTTCAGGCCCGCCAGCGGCACGATGCGCAGCAATGCGCTGCGGTGCGGCAGGCCTTTCGCCAGCCACAGCACGGCGTGCTCCAGAACGCACACCACGGCAATGCTGGCAATATACACCAGCGGGCGCAGCTGGGCACGGTTTGCCAGCGGCGCGATCCGGCTGCCGGCATACCACGCAAAGGGCGTTACCAGCACCTGCGTGATGCACAGCTGCATACCGAACAGCCAGCTGCTGGTGCGGTCATCGCCCACCAGCTGCACCAGACGCGAAACGCCCAGTGCACGGGTAAAGACGGCGTTCTGCGCGAACACCGCCAGCAGTGCATAGCTGAAGAACACTGCGCTTGTTGTTACAACATCTCTCATTGTTCGCGGTCCGCCTCCTTCTGGGAATGCACATCCACAAGGTTGCGTGCCTCTTTGGTGAGATATGCCTTGCGCTTTTGGGCCAGTGCACGCCATACGGCGCACAGCACGCCCAGCACGATAAAGCCGCCTGCCGGCATGCTTGCCATGGGCAGCACCGGGCGGCTGACAACCACACCGAACATGGTGCCTGCGGCCAGCCATTCACGGACGCAGCCCAGCAGCACCAGCAGCAAAGCATAGCCCACCGTGATGCGCAGGCCCTTGGAGACAGCCTTGCGCACCGTCTCCTGCACGCGGCCAAAGCGGTAGGTCAGCAGCGGCTCCATGGTGAGCAGGGGCAGGTAGATGCCAAGGCTCAGCAGGCTGGTGCTGAACAGCATATTCAGGATGGGATACACCGCCAGATACACCACCGCCGTGCTGAAGCCGTACACCAGTGCACGGGGCAGCAGCTTTTTCTGCAGCGTTTCCGGAGCGGGGTCCTCGTCGTGCAGGGGCACAAGGCGGCTCAGCAGACAGGCCAGCACGCGGGAGGGCACCAGCAGCAGCGCCACCGCCACCGCCAGCATCACCGCATTCTGGCCGCTGGTGGCAAGCACCACCAGCGGGGCAAGGCCCATGCCCTGCATGACCACCGGGTTATTCAGAAACACACGGTCGTGGTGGGCAAACTTGTTGGGATCTTTTACGATCAGTTCAGCCGTTGCGCGTCTCATTGTGCTGCCCCCTTTCCGGCATCTGCCTGCAGATGGGTCAGGTAATACAGCTTTGCCTCGGTGCGGTCGATCCATGCCGACACACTGTTGACCGCCAGCAGTGCAAAGCACACACCGGTCTCGTACACGCCATAGTAGCGGAAGCCCATGCTCACAACACCCACCAGCACGCCGTACAGCACACGGCCCATGCGGTGGTGCACGCAGGTGTAAGGCTCGTTGATCAGAAACACCGCGCTGAACAGGATCGCGCCAGTCAGCAGCTCATCCCGCACACACTGCAGGCGGGGCAGGATATTTGACAGCACGGCACTGTCGGCAAGGCCCGCCTGCCGCGGGAAGAAGAATGCAATGACCGCACAGGTCACAAGAAAGCTGATCGATGCAGACATGTGGGCATCCTTCTGGGTCCACAAAAACAGGCCGCAGGCAAGGATCACCAGCGCAGCGCCGGTGCCCATGGGAGCAGCATATTCGCCCAGACCCAGCGCCAGCGAGCCGATGTTCAGCATGCCGCCGCTGCGCAGGGTGTCCTCAATGGCGCTGGAGACCGGCACCATGGAGGCGTCCCACAGGGGGATGTTCGTATAGGGCTGCGGATAGCGGAACACCTGTTCCGGCCATGACACTGCCGCCACCACATAGCCCACAGCAGCCGGGTTGAAGGGGTAGCTGCCGTAGCCGCCAAAGATCTCCTTGCCGATCAGCACACCTGCAATCACTGCGGCGATCAGAACATAGATATCCACCGTCACCGGCATCAGCAGGGCAATGACGAGCGCAAAGCTCTCGTTGGAAAAGTCACCGCCCTGATACACGCGGCGGCGCAGCAGCGAAACGAGTCGGTCGCACAGGTTACCGGTAAGCACCGCAATGCCGCACAGCAGCAGCGGGCGCACACCGTACAGAAAACAGGCCATGCACAGCACCGGCACCGCCATAAAGCAGATATGCTTATAGTAGCGGCCGGTCTTCTGGAGCTGTGCCTCCTGCTCCTGGATCAAAGATTCATCCATAAATGGTTATCCTTTCAAAGGCTGGCGAGGTGCTGCACGGCTGCAGCAGGGTCTGCTGCGCCGAACACTGCACTGCCCGCCACCAGAATATCAGCGCCCGCTTCCACGCACTGGGGCGCGGTGGCATTGTCCACGCCGCCGTCCACTTCCAGCAGATAGTGTGCGCCGCGCGCTTCGCGCTCTGCCTTGAGCCAGCGCAGCTTGTCCAGCGCCGAGGGCATGAACTTCTGCCCGCCGAAGCCGGGCTCCACGCTCATCACCAGCACAAGATCCAGCTGGTCAAGATACGGTGCCAGCGCCTGCGGGTCGGTGCCGGGCTTGATGGTCAGCCCCACCTTGCAGCCCAGCGCCCGGACGGCATCGATGGTGGCCTGGATATCGTCCTCGCACTCAAGGTGGAAGTTGTACAGGGTGGCACCGGCTTTGATGAAGGCTTCCGCATACTGCAGCGGATGGCTGATCATCAGGTGCACATCATAAAAGGCATCCGGCAGATTTTTGTGCAGGCTCTTGAGCACCGGCACGCCAAAGCTGATGTTGGGCACAAAGTGACCGTCCATCACGTCGTAATGCAGCATCTGTGCACCGGCATCCAGCACCATGCGGCAGTCTGCACCCAGTTTGCCAAAATCAGCGGAAAGGATCGAAGGACTTACGATTGCCATATTCTATCTTTACGCTCCGTTATTTTATAAATTCTTATTCCCATTTGTCCCATTGTGCTGGCGGTTTCAAACCGCAAAAACAGCATGGGCATGGTTATCTTTTAGTTTACATGAAAACGAGCAAAAAATCAAACCCGCCAACGGCTTTTTCACGGAAATGACGTATTTGGAAAGATCTGTCCATTTGCGAAGTAAACTCCCTCAGTCAAAGCCTGACGGCTTTGCCAGCTCCCTCGGAGAGGGAGCCTCTGGCACGCCCGGAAGATTTGCACTTTAACCGGAAGCTTTACCGCCATGCCAAGGGCCCCATCCCAGAGGGGGCTGGCATTGAGCGCAGCGAGATGACTGGGGGAGTTTCATCGGCGGCAAAGTTTCCCCACGCCAAAACAGCCAGACCGCCCCGGGTCCGGGGCCGTCTGGCTGGAAGTTCATTCTACGGGCTTCATGCTTGCAGGGTCTTCCACGGTGGGTTCACCGCCGGCTTCGTCCGGCAGGCGCTTCATGCCGCCGGGATTCGGGGCCACCGTGGGCAGGGTGAACACGAACCGGCACCACTCGCCCTGCTGGCTCTCCACCCGGATCTGCCCGCCAGAAAGGTTCACCAGCACCTTGCAGATGTTCAGGCCAAGGCCAGCGCCCCGGGCGTGCAGGCCGCGGGAGCGGTCCTCCTTGTAGAACCGCTGGAACACGTAGGGCAGCGCTTCCGGGCTGATGCCCTGACCGGAATTCCAGATGGAGATCTCGGCTTCCGGGCCAAGCTTTTCCACCCCGAAGCGGATGGTGCCGCCCGCAGGCGTAAACTTGATGGCGTTGTCCAGCAGGTTATACACCACCTGATGGATCAGGTCGGGGTCGGCGTAGACCAGCACCTTTTCGTCCATGGTCAGGCCGTCGATGTCGATCATGCCGTCGTTGATGCGCTGCTCTGCCGAGAGCGCCACGCCGGTGATGGTCTCCCAGATGTTGAACATCCGGGCATTCACCTGATATTCGCCGCTTTCCAGCTTGGAAAGATCCAGCATGTTCTGGATGAGCCGTGCCAGACGGCCCGTTTCCTCACTGACCAGCTGCAGGTAGTGGTTCTGCATATCCGGCGGGATGGTGCCGTCCAGAATGCCGTCCACAAAGCCCTTGATGGTGGTCATGGGGGTGCGCAGCTCGTGGGCGATGTTGCCCATGAACTGACCGCGGGAGTTGTCGTTCATCTGGATGTTGTCTGCCATGCGGTTGAAGGTGCGGGCAAGGTCGGCTGCCTCGCCTTCGCCTTCCACCCCCTCCACACGGACGGAAAGATCACCGCCGCCAAAGCGCTGGGCGGCATCCGTCACCTTCTGCAGCGGGTCGGTGAGCTGGCGCATCAGGATCTTGGTCAGGATGCTGGCACACAGCAGCATCACGCAGGCCGACAGCAGGAAGTTGGACCAGAACTGCTGCTTGAACTGGGTCAGTTGCTCGCCGGAAGAGCACAGGAACAGGTAGCCGCTGGGCTGGCCGTTCTCATTGCGCATTTCGCTGACCGTGATGTAGCTTTTCCCGTCCAGCATGCCGCCAAGCGTGCCGAACACATGGTAGTAATCCGCATCGGAAGCGTCGATCTTCTCCATCATTTCTTCCGGCACGGTCAGGCTCTCCAGCTTGTCCGGGCTGGAGGCGATCATCACCCGGCCGTCGTTGTCGGTAAAGAACAGATAGGCCTCTGCGCTCTCGCCGATGATCTCCAGCTTGGTGCTCAGTGCGTCCAGCTCATCGCCTTCCGGCAGCTCCGCCTGCTGGACCAGATACTGGGCCGTGCGCTGGGTGACACCCACCACCTGATCCAGTGTTTCGTAGCGGTCCTTGGCGAAGTAGTTCTTGAACAGCACCCACTCCGAAGCGCCCATCAGCACGATGCCCAGCACCATCAGGGTGGACACCAGCGAGAAGAATGCCACCGAGATACTTTTGCGCATTACTGACGCACCTCGAACTTATAGCCCACGCCCCATACGGTCTTCAGCTCCCATTTGTCGGAAGCACCGGCCAGCTTCTCGCGCAGGCGCTTGACATGCACATCAATGGTGCGGCTGTCGCCGTAATACTCAAAGCCCCACACCTCGTCCAGCAGCTGGTCACGGGTGTAGACGCGGTTCGGATGGGAGGCCAGACAGTTCAGCAGTTCCAGCTCCTTGGGGGGAGCCTCCACCACCTTGCCCTTGACCCGCAGCTCATAGCTGTTCATGTCCAGACGCAGGTTGTCGAATTCGATCACGCCCTCGGTGCTCTCGGCAGCAGCCGTGGTGGTCTGGCAGCGGCGCAGCACCGCCTTGATGCGGGCCACCACTTCCTTGGCATCAAAGGGCTTTACCATGTAATCGTCTGCACCCAGCTCCAAGCCCAGCACCTTATCAAAGGTCTCGCCCTTGGCCGTGAGCATCATCACCGGGGTGTTGCCCGCCTTGCGGATGCGGCGGCACACTTCCAGACCGTCCATCTTGGGCATCATCACGTCCAGCAGCACCATATCGGGCTTGACCTGATTGAACTTTTCCAGACCTTCTTCGCCATCGTTTGCCACCGTGACCTGATAACCTTCCTTGGTCAGGTACAGCCGCAGCAGCTCGCAGATATTGGTATCGTCGTCCACAACGAGGATCTTTTCGTTGGCCATAATGATCTCCTCCCATTTTATCGGATGCCCGCCGGGGGCGGGCAGAGCAGCAAAGTATTCCACTTCTTATTATACGGAAGAGTTATGACAAAATAAAGAAGGATTTGTATGATTTTTTCACAATTCCGGCCCGGCCTTACTCGATCATCAGCCGGATGATCTCCTCATTGGTCTCCTTCATGCCGTCCTTGCCCAGACGGCCGATGCCCTTGATGGTGGTCTCGATGTCCTTCATCACGATGCCGTCGCCGCCCTTGAACTCCTGATGACACTTGTACATGTTGTAGCCAAGCAAGGCCGCATCCACCGAGGATGCGATCTTTGCCGCGCAGGAGGCCTTTGCGCCGTCGCACACGATGCCGGACACGATGGCCAGCGCATTGACCACCGTGTGGATGGCGGCCTGATAGCCGTCGCCGCACAGATATACGATGCCCGCGCCAGCGCCCGCACCGGCGCTGACTGCGCCGCAGTAGGCGGACAGGGTGCCGATGCCGGTCTTTTCGTGGATGGCCACCAGATTGGAAATGATGAGGGCACGGTAAAGCTTTTCCTTGCCGCTGTGCAGCTCCTTGGCGTATTCAATGAGCGGCACCGAGCAGGTGATGCCCTGATTGCCGCTGCCGGAGTTGATGATGACCGGCAGCTCACAGCCGTTCATGCGGGCATCCGAACCGGCGGCTGCCTTGGCCTTGGCCCGGATAGACACATCATTGCCGTAGGTAGAAAGCAGCACCCGGCCGATGTTCGCGCCATAGTCGCCCAGAAGGCCCTCCTCTGCAATGGCGTTGTTATAGCGGATCTGGCGTTCCAGCAGGTCCGCCACATCCTGCAGGTCGGCCGTCTCGGCAAAGTCCCAGATGTCCTTCATGTTCAGCAGGCTGCGGTCGGCCCGGCTGTCCCGCCGGGTCTCCTCGTTCAGCAGCGGCTTTTCGTAGAGCACCCGGCCATTCTTTTCGATCAGGCAGATGTTGGTGTGAAAATCCGCAATGCGCACCTTTGCGTAGGAATCCCCGCTGCGCTCGGTAACGATGATATCGAACACATGCCCCTGCTCGATGTGCTGGATGGAAATGGGCACCGTCTGCAGATAGTCCCGGATGGCAGCCTGCTTGTCCTCGCTGACCTCGGAGATGACTTCCAGCTCTCTGTCTGCCGAACCGGCAATGATGCCCGCTGCCACAGCGGCTTCCATGCCTTTCAGGTGGCCGGTGTTGGGCACGATGACGCTCTTCACATTCTTAATAATGCTACCGCTCACCTGCAGCTGCACGCTCTCGGGCAGTGCGCCCAGCACCTCGCGTGCCCGGGCCGCAGCGTAAGCCAGTGCAATGGGCTCTGTGCAGCCCATTGCCGGGATGAGCTCCTCTTTTAATATTTCCACATACGCCTGATAGCGCGGATCGCTGCGTTCCATGACGGTTTCCTGCCTTTCCTGTCGATTCGATATTTACCAACAGGAATAGTATACTATAGAACCCGCGCAATGTAAAACAAATTCTTCCCCGCCCGCAGGGCCGGCTATTGCAAAGCGCAAACCGCAGAAGTAGAATAGGAGCATCCAAACCGATAAATCCATGGAGGGTCTTCCAATGATCGAAAAAGAAGTACAGGAGCTGCTGTCCTTCATTGACGGCAATCCTACCGCATACCACACCACTGCATCCGTCCGGAACATCCTGCTGAAGGAGGGCTTTTCCGAGCTGCTGGAGAGCCGCCGGTGGCAGCTGGAACCCGGCGGGAGCTATTTTGTCTGCCGCAACGGCTCCAGCATCCTTGCATTCCGCATGGGAGAACAGCTGGAAAACTACAGCTTCAACGTGGCTGCTGCCCACACGGATTCCCCCTGTTTCCGCATCAAGGAAAACGCCGAGATCCACATGGGCCGGAAGTACACCAAGCTGAACACCGAGGGCTACGGCGGCATGATCTGCTCCACATGGATGGACAGGCCGCTGTCGGTGGCAGGCCGCGTGCTGATAAAGGAGAACGATGCCATCACCTCCCGCCTGCTCACGCTGGACCGCGACCTGCTGATGATCCCCAGCGTGGCCATCCACATGAACCGCGAGGTCAACGACAAGGCTTCCTACAACAAGCAGGTGGATATGCTTCCCCTGCTGGGCGGTGCCGCCGAGGAAGGCGTGCTGAAAAAGCTGATCGCCGCCGAGCTGCAGGTCGCAGAAGACCAGATCCTTGGCAGCGACCTGTTCCTCTGCATCCGCGAAAAGGCCGCCGTCTGGGGCTGCAATGAGGAGTTCATCTCCTCCGGCCGTCTGGATGACCAGCAGTGTGTGTTCGGCATCCTGAAGGGTTTCCTGAAAGCACACAGCGCCCAGTCCATCAATGTTGCCGCCTTCTTCGACAACGAAGAAGTGGGTTCCGGCACCAAGCAGGGCGCAGCTTCCACCTTCCTGTACGATGTACTGCACCGCATCGCGCAGAACGTCTGCCCCGGCGATGAGGACTTCCACCGTGCGGTGGCTTCCAGCTTCATGTTCAGCGCCGACAACGCCCACGCCGTGCACCCCAACCACCCGGAATATACCGATGTGAACAACTGCACCTACATGAACGAGGGCGTTGTGGTCAAGGTCCACGCCGGCCAGAAGTATACCAGCGACGGCATGAGCATGGCCGTGGCAAAGGAGCTTGCCGCCCGCGCCGGTGTCCCGCTGCAGTATTTTGCCAACCGTTCCGATAAGGTCGGCGGCAGCACTCTGGGCAACCTTGCCATGGCACAGGTATCCATGAACTGCGTGGACATCGGCCTGCCCCAGCTGGCCATGCACTCCTGCTACGAGACCGCCGGTGCCCGGGACATCGTTTCTCTCATCCGGCTGATGGAGGAATTCTACGCCAGCCATTTTGAGGAGACCGCGTCCGGCACCCTTACCATCTGCAAGTAAGACCCGTACAACCTGAATCATAAGGACTGCCCGTGGAAAAGCAGCACTGCTTTTCCACGGGCGGCTTTTCGTTTCCACTTAAGTGAGTATTGAGAAAAAACGTCCATTGTGCTACAATTATCCTGTTATAATATCGCTTTTTACCGCAGCGTAAAATCTTTTTCGCAAGGAGTATAATAAAATGAAATTAGGTATCGTCGGCCTGCCGAACGTCGGCAAGTCCACTCTGTTCAATGCCATCACCTCCACCAAGAATGCAGAAGCCGCAAACTATCCCTTCTGCACCATCGAGCCGAACAGCGGCATCGTAGCCGTGCCGGACAAGCGTCTGGACAAGCTGGCCGAGATCTGGCAGACCAATAAAAAGACCCCTGCCATCGTGGAGTTCGTGGATATCGCGGGCCTTGTGAAGGGTGCCAGCCAGGGTGCAGGCCTTGGCAACAAGTTCCTGGGCCACATCCGCGAGTGCGATGCCATTGTGCATGTAGTGCGCTGCTTTGACGATGACAACATTATCCATGTGGTGGAGGATGTTTCCAAGGCTGAGGCCGTGGACCCCATTGCCGACATCGATGCCATCGACTACGAGCTGATCCTGTCCGACCTTGAGGTGGTGCAGAACCGCGCAGGCCGCATGGCAAAGGCTGCCAAGAGCGGCAACAACAAGGGTGCTGCCGCCGAAGCCGCATGGCTGCAGCAGCTGGCCGACCACCTGAGCGCCGGCAAGCCTGCCCGCAGCTTCGATTTTGACGAGGGCGATGCCGAGCAGCAAGCTGTTCTGCATGAAATGGGCCTGCTGAGCGCAAAGCCGGTGCTGTACGCCTGCAACGTGGGCGAGGACGACCTGATGGAGGGCATCGAAAACAACAAGTATGTCCCGCTGGTGGCCGCACGCGCCAAGGAAGAGGGCGCACGCTACATTCCCATCTGCGCCAAGACCGAGGAGGATATCGCCGACTACTCTCCCGAGGAAAAGAAGGCTTTTCTGGCTGAAATGGGCATTGAAGCCAGCGGTCTGGACAACCTCATCACTGCCAGCTATGATCTGCTGGGCCTGATCTCCTTCCTGACCGACGGCAAGAAGGAGTGCCGCGCATGGACTATCCGCAAGGGCACCAAGGCACCGCAGGCTGCCGGCAAGATCCACAGCGATTTCGAGCGCGGCTTCATCCGTGCCAGCGTCATTGGCTACAGCGATCTGGAAGCCAACAACTTCGATTACGCCGCCGTCAAGGCCAAGGGCCTGCAGCGCACCGAGGGCAAGGAGTACGTTGTCAACGATGGCGATGTGATCGAGTTCCTGTTCAACGTCTGATATCGAAATAGCAGCCATGTAAAACTCTGCCGGGCTTGCCCTCTCCGTCTGCTCACTGCGTTCGCATCCACCTCTCCCAAAGGGAGAGGCCTTGGCATGGCGGCAAAGTTTCCGGCTGAATCGCAAGATTTGCCGTACCGGAAGGCTCCCCCCTTGGGGACAGAAAAGTTCATCTCTTTGCCAAGGGCTCCCACTCTGGGGGAGCTGCCGAGCAACGCGAGGCTGAGAGGGCGAGGACGCTGAAAAAAATCAATCCTACTGTAAAAGGAGTTCACCATGATTTTCGGTATTATGGGCGCAATGCCCGATGAAGTCGATCAGCTGTGTGCAAAGCTGGAAAACGTCACCGTGGAGCCCTACGGCGGCGTGGATTACCACAAGGGCACGCTGGCCGGCAAACAGGTGGTGGTGTGCTGTGCCGGCATGGGCAAGGCCAATGCCGCCGCCACCACGCAGGTGCTCATCACAAAATTCGGCGCGGAGAAGATCATCTTCTCCGGCATCGCAGGCAATATGACCTCGAAGATCGGCATTGGTGATGTGGTTATCGGCAAGACCGTGCTGTACCACGACGCACAGCTGGATATGATCTGCCAGAACCCGCCGTTTCTCAAGGAATACACCGGCGACCCGGAGCTGATCGCTGCCGCCGAAAAAGCCTGCGCCGAAGCGGGTGTGAAGGCTCTGGTGGGCAAGATCGCCACCGGCGACCTGTTTGTGGGCGACAGTGAAACCAAGGCTGCCATTGAAGCCAAATGCGCCCCCGACTGCGTGGAGATGGAAGGTGCCGCTGTGAGCCAGATCGCCGCCAAGAACGGTGTGCCCTGCGTCATCCTGCGCGCCATGAGCGACAACGCTGACGAGGACGGCCACGAGGTGCTGGTGGTGAAAAAGTTCAGCATTGCGGAATATGTAGCCACCGCCACCAAGATCGTGGCAGCAATGGTGGAAGCACTGTAAAAAAGAACCCTCTCAGTCAATGCTTCGCATTGCCAGCTCCCCCGAAAGGGGGAGCTTTTGACATTCCGGAAACGTTTTCCGTTTTGCCAATGGCTCGCCCTTCGGGAGAGCTGGCGAACAAAGTGAGCCTGAGAGGGTTTTCTTTTACAAGAACTGTTCCAGCTTTACCCGGCTATCCTCCTGAAACTCCTGCAGCCTTTGGGCAAGGCGCTTTGCACCGGGCGCGGCATTGGGGTAATCCTTCTGGGCCTTTACGCAGTCTACCACCCCCATGCCGCTGCCCTGTGTGAGCATCTCGGCCAGATTGCGGGTGGACTTGTCCGTGAGGGTCTTCATACTGATGCCCATTTTCGTGTTCAGCTTTGCCATGGCGCTCTGCCCCTGCGCGGTGCCGCCGCAGGCCTCGATGGCGGTGTGCGCTTCCTGATTGAGCTGGTGGTACACATTGCGCTGGCGCAGCAGCTCGGCCTTGAACTGCACATCGTCGGTCATCGGCACGATCTGTTCCAAGGTGTTCTTGCCCATCTCGGTATTCTGCACCACGGCTTCCAGCAGGTTCAGGTTGTCGTTTTTCTGGTTTTCCATACAAAAAATCCCCCTTCTGGCCTTAGTCTGCGCCAAAAGGGGGATTTTATACGCTGGTTTTATTCTGCACGCATCTGATCGCCGCCGGCGTTCTGTGCCTCCCGCAGGCGTGCATCGCACAGCTCGTACAGCGCCTGCCAGTTCTTTGCAGAGACATCCTCCAGCCCGGCTGCGCCGCAGCTCAAGGTAAAGGGCACCCGGCGCATCATGCCGGTGGTGGTGATGCATTCCCGGGGCATCTGCCGATACAGGTTCTGCATTTCCTCTGCCAGCTGCTTGCCGTCGGCGTCCAGACAGCCCACCGCAAAGATGCTGCCGGTCAGGCGGCAGACCACGCGGGTCGCAGGGGTATCAAAGTTCTTTTTCCACTGGTTGCCCACAAAGCAGTGCAGCTGGTCCATCACAGGCTGGCCGTAGGTATCCCGCAGCTTCTGGCCGTTGTCGATGCTCACCAGCGCCACAGCCGCCTTGCGGCCCTGCGCTGCACACTGTTCCAGCTTTTGGGCAAACACCGTTTCCAGATAGCGGCGGTTGTACACGCCGGTAAGGAAATCATGGCTCATATCCTCGTGGCACAGTTCCCGCTCCCGGGGTGTCATGCGCTCTTCCGGCAGCACATTGCCTGCCAGCGGTGCGCACATTTCCAGCTCCCAGCATTTGCCGTCCGCTTCCACTCTGCGGTGCAGCACACAGTCCACACGGCCATTGCGCAGCTCGTAGTCCACCCGCAGACCATCGTCCTGCCAGCCGTCACAAAGCGGTGCTTCGGTCAGGGTCACTGCCTCAAATACGGCCTGCGCTGAGCGCGCAAGTTCCCGTAGATCCTGCTCGGTACATTCTTTCTTCATGTAATTTTCCCCATCATCTGCGCACGCGGCGCTCCCGTATCCCGCGTGCAGTCACCTGTTCCCCATACGTTCAGGAACCATCTGCCGCATTATGCATCCCGCGCCCGCCCTGTTTCCGGAAATGCCGGGAACGCATCAGGCAAAGAAAAATGGCATAATGCCGCTTTAGCAACATTATACCATTCAGCTTCCGATTTTACCAGCAAAACGCACAATTTTCTGCCGGAGTTTTTATATTTTCGTCAAATTGCCAAGCTCCCGCCGCTCTGTGCCTTCTGTTTATACGCGGCAGTACACACTGCACTCGTCGTGGATGGTCTTGGCCAGTGCCTTGGCGGCAAAGCTGTCAGCGGCGCGCCATGCCCAGTTTCCGCCCAGCTTGCCGGGGGTATTCAGGTGTGCTTCCGCACCCAGACCCAGCCAGTCGTACATGGGGATGATGGCCCGGTCAGCCACCGACCCCAGCGCTGCGCGCAGCAGAGCGATGCGGACATCATCGGTTCGGATGGCCGCCAGCTCCTTTGCGGTGGGCTTTACGCCGGTCAGGTGCAGGTAAGCGGCAGCGGCAGCCTTTTCCTTTTCGGAAGCGCCGTTCTCCCACCAGTCGGTCAGGGTAGTGTTATCGTGGGTGCCGGGATACACTACGCTGTTCTTGATGTAGTTGTGGGGCAGATACTCGTTGTCCCCGCCGCTGAAGGCGAACTGCAGCACCTTCATGCCCGGGAAGGTGCTGTCGGCCAGCAGCTTTCGCACGCTGGGGAACAGTTCGCCCAAGTCCTCGGCAATGATGGGCAGCTTGCCAAGGGCAGCTTCCAGCGCATCGAACAGCTCCATGCCGGGGCCGTTCTCCCACTTGCCGGTGCGGGCGGTGGTGCTGTCCGCCGGGATGGCCCAATAGGTATCGAAGCCGCGGAAGTGGTCGATGCGCAGCAGGTCGTAGATGCCCAGTGCGTGGCGCACCCGGCGCACCCACCACGCGTAGCCGGTCTTTTTGTGGTAGGCCCAGTTGTACAGCGGGTTGCCCCACAGCTGACCGTCGGCAGAGAAGTAATCCGGCGGGCAGCCCGCCACACGGGCAAAGCCGCCGTCGGCATCCAGCTCAAACAGCGCGCCGCCCACCCATGCATCCACCGAGTCGGCAGAGACATAGATGGGGATGTCGCCCAAAATCTGCACGTCCTTTTTGTTGGCGTAGGCCTTCACCGCCTGCCACTGGGCCGCAAACTTGTACTGCACGAACTTCCAGAAGCCGATCTCTTCCTCGTTTTCGGCGGCAAAGGCAGCAAGGGCCTTCTTGTCGCGCAGGCGGTAGGGCTTGTCCCACTCCACCCAGTTCTTCATGCCGTTGGCCACTTTCAGGGCCATGTACAGGGCATAGTCGTCCAGCCATTCCTCATTGGCGAGGGTAAAGGCATAGTAATCATCCGGGAAGTAATAGCTGCAGCCGTGCAGCCCAGTGCACTGCTTGCGCCATGCGGCGTAGGCGGTGCGCAGGACTTTAAAGCGGCTCACATACAAAGTGCCGTAGTCCACCTCTTTGGGGTCTGTGCCCCATTTTTCGGCCTTGAGCTGGGCGGCGGTGAGCAGGCCTTCTTCCTTCAAAGCGTCGAGGTCGATAAAATAGGGGTTGCCCGCAAAGGCCGAGCAGCTCTGATAGGGGCTGTCACCGTAGCCGGTGGGACTGAGCGGCAGGATCTGCCAGATCTTCTGGCCCGCTTGTGCCAGAAAATCCACAAACTTGAATGCTTCCTTGCCAAAACAGCCAATACCGTAAGGGCCGGGCAGGCTGGACACCGGCATCAGGATTCCACTTTCACGCATGCTATTACCTTCCTCATTTTTAACATTTTATGGGAATATCGTTGTTTCTTATCATAACATATCCGCAGACTATTTTCCACAGGCAAAAAACGTGGTATACTTATTTTTAAACTGGGTGTGTATCCCTTTTTCGATTTTAAATAGCCTCCGCTTTCGCTCTGGCTATGTTCAGCGGAATCCAGATTTTTTATTTCGCGTTTGTCGCGGCCTGCGGAACTTGTCGGGGCAAGGCCCCGCCATCTGCTGACGCAGACCGCTCGCCGCTTAAAAGCCCCACCGGGGCTTTCATTGCTGCGCAAACGCGGGCCGCTCCAAACGCATTTTCACCAGAAGGGCCGAAACCGGCAGATGCAGTAAAATCTCTTTTGTTGTTGGCCTTTACGGCCCCTTGCGTGAAAAAGCAGAATTGGAACGATCGCAGTCGTTCCAATTCTGCAAAAATAAAAATAAATTTTCCGCTGAATATGGCCAGAGCCTGCGGCGGCCATTTTAAATCGTCAAACTGCACCCTGAACAGGAGGTACCCGCGCCATGCAGCGCACTGAAAAATACTTTGAACAGGACGCTTTCCGCACCCAGTGCGAGAGCACCATCCTTGCCGCAGAGCCGGATGAAAAGACCGGCGGCGGGCGCATTGCGCTGGACGGCACAGTGTTCTACCCGGAGGGCGGCGGTCAGCCTGCCGACCGGGGCACCCTGACCCTGCCGGACGGTGCCACGCTGAATGTGACCGCTGTGCACGAGCATGACGGCATCCTCTGGCACAGCGTGGACGCTCTGCCGGAAAGCGCTGTTCCCGGCACTGCCGTTTCCGGCTGCATCGACTGGGAATGGCGCTTTGACAAAATGCAGCAGCACACCGGTGAGCACATCCTTTCCGGCATCCTGCACCAGATGTTCGGGGCCGAGAACGTGGGCTTCCACATCGGTTCCGAGGCTGTGCGCATGGACACCAGCGTGCCCATTTCTGCCGAGGGCCTGCAGGCAGCCGAGCTTGCCGCCAACCGCATCGTGTGGCAGGATGTGCCGGTGCTGGTCAGCTACCCCACCCGGGAGGAGCTTGCCGCCCTTGTCTACCGCTCCAAAAAGGAGATCGAAGGGCAGGTGCGCATCGTGACCATTCCCGGTGCGGATGTCTGCGCCTGCTGCGGCACCCACACCCGCACCACCGGACAGGTGGGACAGATCAAAATTCTGGCCAGCGAGAACTACAAGGGCGGCGTGCGGCTGAGCGTGGTGTGCGGCCAGCGGGCATTGCTTGCTGCACAGGCCATGCGCCAGCGGCAGGCAGAGATCGGGGCGCTGCTCTCGGCCAAGGCCGACCAGACCGCTGTGGCGGTGCATCGTGTCTACGATGAGTATACTGCGCTCAAGTTTACACACTTTGGTGTATGTTCTCAGCTGTTTGATGCACTTGCCCAGCTGGCAAACCCCGGTGAGGATGCCATCCGCACAGTGCCCGGCCTTGACCCGGACGGCCTGCACCGGCTGGCGGTGCGCCTGACCGAAGCCACCACCGGTCTCTGCGCCGCCCTGACCCCCACCGAAAAGGGCACCGGCTACTGCATCGCGCAGGCAGACGGCGATGTGCGCGCCCTGACCAAAGCCCTGAACGCCGCCCTGAACGGACGCGGCGGCGGCAAGCCCGGCATCTGTCAGGGCAGCTGCGCCGCTACACCGGAACAGGTGGAGGAATTTTTGCGGGAGCAAAACCGGTAAGCATCCTCGCCCTCTCCGTCTTTGCTTCGCAAAGCCACCTCTCCCAAAGGGAGAGGCTTTGGCAGTACGGAAAACCTTCCGGCTTTGCCAAGGGCTCCCCCTTTGGGGGAGCTGGCGCGTCAGCGCCTGAGAGGGCGAGCCACGTTAATTTTAAGGAGAACAACAAACTATGAGAATGCGTTTCAAACCCTATGCCCACGACGAGCTGATGGCAGCCGACTTCCATGTGCACGAGCCGCTGATCTGGGGCGGCAAGTGGCACGCCCAGTATGCCCGCCCGGAGCAGCCCTTTGTGCTGGAACTGGGCTGCGGCAAGGGCGGCTTCATCTCCCAGCTGGCCTGCGCCCACCCGGAAAACAACTATCTGGGCATCGATATCACCGATAAGGTGCTCATCCTCGCCAAGCGCAAGATCGAAGCCGCCTATCAGGCTGCGGGCCGCCCCATCGACAATGTGAAGATCATGAGCACCGACATCGAGCGCATCAAGGGGGTCATTACCGCCGAGGATACGGTCAGCCGCATCTACATCAACTTCTGCAATCCGTGGAGCAAGAACGGCTCTTCCCACAAGCACCGCCTCACCTACCCGCGCCAGCTCATCAACTACCGTGAGTTCCTCAAGGACGGCGGCGAGATCTACTTCAAGACCGACGACGATGATCTGTTCCGCGACAGTCTGGAATACTTCCCCGCTTCCGGCTACGACATTGAGTGGATGACCTTTGACCTCCATGAGAACGAGCCGGAGTGGAACATCCGCACCGAACACGAGGGCATGTTCACCGAAATGGGCATCAAGATCAAGGCCCTGATCGCCCGCAAGGACCCGGACCCTGCCAGCGTGACCTGGATCGAGCCGAAGATCCTCAAGCGTCAGGCCCGCGAAGCGGCCGAGGCCGAGGCTGCTGCCAAGGCTGCACAGGAAGGCGAAGGCAATGAATGACCCCTGCGAGATCTGCCTGAACAATGTGCAGGACGAGTACGGCAGCTGGTACTGTGCTCAGGGCGGCTGTCTGGACGAGGACGAGATGGCCCGCTATCTTTCCCGCAGCACAGCTGCCTGCCCGTTCTTTGAGCCGGGCGATGAATACAAGATCGTACAAAAACAGAACTGACCTGCACAGCAGCATGATTCTCACAGGAGGTGTTTTATGCTCAACTTTCTCACGACCACCACAGTATGCGGCTTTTCGCTGTATCATGTGCTGGCCTTCTTCCTCATTTATTCCTGCACCGGCTGGTGTCTGGAGGTCATCTTTGCCGCCGCCACCACCGGTCAGCTGGTGAACCGCGGCTTTCTCAACGGCCCGGTGTGCCCCATTTACGGCTTCGGCATGGTCATCGTGCTGTTCGCCCTGACCCCTTTGCAGGGCAGCGTCCTGCTGCTGTACATCGGCGGTGTCATCCTGCCCAGTGCGCTGGAACTGGTAGGCGGCTGGGCACTGTATAAGCTCTATCACACCCGCTGGTGGGACTACAGCGACTTTCCCTTCAACATTGGCGGCTACATCTGTCTGGAATTCAGCCTGCTGTGGGGCGTGGGCACGCTGGTGGTCATGCGCATCGTCCACCCGGTCGTCGCCGGTCTTGTGGATATGATCCCGCCCTTTGTGGGCTTTGTCGTTATGTGTGTGCTCTATGCAGTCTACGCGGCAGACGTAGTCGTTACGGCCTTTGCCGCCTCCGGTCTGGCCAAGACGCTGGATGCCATGGAGCAGCTGGCCGACAGTATCCATGCCGTCAGCGATGCCATGACCCAGCTGCTGGGCACCACCACCCTGAACGCCGACCAGAAGCTGGACGAGCAGCGCCTGCAGCTCAAGCTTGCTGCCGCCGAGGCCCGCGAAGCCGCACCGAAAAAGCGCGCCCTTCGTGAAACACTGGCCGCCGTCCGTGCCAAGACCGAAGAGGCCCGCGAGGCCGCAAAGCGTGCTTCCGAGATCGCCAAGCTCAACACGGCCGAAGCCGCCAAGGCTGCACAGCTGGCCGCCAAGGGCACGATGGAGCGCGCTGCCGAGCTGCTGCGTCTGGAACAGCTGGCCGAGGAGCTGCAGGCCCGCAGCGATGAAATGCAGGCCCAGCTGCTGCGCACCCCCCGCATCGTTGGCCCGCGCCGCATGCTGCGCGCCTTCCCCGGCCTGAAGCATGGCGTAAAAAAGACCACCCTCAAGGCCCTGCGCCTTGGTCTTGCCCGCCGGGAAAGCCCCGAAGAAGAACCGAAGAAAAACGGCTCCGACACCCGCAAGGATGCCTGAGACCGCTGCCCAAAAGACCGCTGCACAGGAATGCAGCGGTCTTTTTATGCCCCGCCTTTCGGACCCGTCCGGCGTTCCGTTCTTTTTTGCCGCAATGTCGCAATGTTTTAAATATCTATTTTCAAAGGTTTAAAATCGTGCTATACTGTTTTCTAAAATGCCATATTTTGTCGAAAACATCCAACAGCGAGGGATTTATCATGTCCGAAGAACTGAAGTCGAATGAAAATGTCGGCGCACCGCAACCCGATGCACTTGCACAGATCGCATCGGTAGACCCCAGCCCGGCCGTAGGCGGTATGCACCCCTTTACTCCGGCCATGCTCAGCCGTCTCAAGAAGCAGCGTCAGCTGCTGAGCGAGCTGGAGCACGCCCTGAAAAATCACGAGTTCTGCTTCTTTCTGCAGCCCAAGTGCAACAGCATGACCCGCGCCATCGTGGGCATGGAAGCACTGGTGCGCTGGAACCACCCCACCCGCGGCTGCGTGCCCCCGTCTGAGTTCATGCCCCTGCTGGAAAGCACCGGCCTTGTGACCCAGCTGGATCAGTATATCTGGGAGTCTGTCTGCAAGACCCTGCACAAGTGGCAGGAGAGCGGCAGCAATCTTGTGCCTGTATCTGTGAACGTTTCTGTGGTGGATATCGTCAATCTGGACGTGCCGCAGATCTTCTCCAACCTTGTGGAAAAGTATCAGCTGGAGCCCAAGCTCCTGCTGGCCGAGATCACCGAGACCATGCTGGCCGAAAACGCTTCTCTGGTGGAAAACACCATCCAGGGCCTGCACCGCAAAGGTTTCTCTGTGATGATGGACGACTTTGGCAGCGGCTATTCTTCGCTGAATATGCTCAAGGACACCAACGTGGATGCCATCAAGCTGGACATGAAGCTCATCGACATGAACCAGCAAAACCGCAGCAAGGGCGTGCAGATCGTGGAATCGGTGGTGGATATGGCCCACCGCCTGAATCTGCCCATCATCGCCGAAGGCGTGGAAACGCCGGAGCAGGTCTCCATGCTGCAGGCCGCCGACTGCCTGTATACGCAGGGCTATTATTTCTACAAGCCCATGCCGGTGGAGAACGCCGAGGCCCTGCTGGCCCAGCCCAACAGCGAGGATTACTGGGATATGCGCCGCGACCTGATGTGCCGTGACCGCCGGGCACCCATCTCCGACAGTGAGCAGACCGCACTGGCACTGCAGGCCTACCAGATCTTTGCAGATAATGTGCTGGAGCTTTCTCTGCTGAACCTTTCCACCGGCGAATACCGGGTCATCAAGCGGGATCCACGCCTGCCCGGTGCCGGTTCGGACACCGAGGAGGACTTTGCCGCTTACTGTGAGCGCATGGTGACGAACAAGGTGATTCACCCGGACGACGCGGAGATGTTCACCGACCAGACCGATCTGGAGACCCTGCGCTCCGCTGTATTCAGCACCCAGCAGCCAGAGGCCTACCGCTTCCGCAAAAACGTGTCCGGCCAGTTCGTGTGGATCACCATGGAATTTCTGCCCTGCCGCAACTGCTGCGCCCAGAACCCATGGGCCACCGTGGTGGTGCGTGAGGATGCACAGGCCGACCATCTCAGCGAGGAGCTGGACTTCTCCTACAGCCACGACACCCTGACTGGCCTGCTGAACCGCAGCCTCTTCGAGACCGATCTGCGGACGCTGCAGGCCAGCGAATACGACTCCATGGTGTGCACCTACATCGATGTGGTGGGCCTGCACGAGATCAACAACCATCTGGGCCACCGCAGCGGCGATGCCATGCTCTGCTTCATTGCCAATGCGGCCCGCAAGTTCTTTGTTTCCAGCCGCATCTACCGCATCGGCGGTGACGAATTCGTGATCTTCACCCCGAACCAGCCGCCCTACAGCGTGTGGGTGGCTGTGGACAAGATGCGTGCTTTCCTGCGCGCGAAGGAATATGAGATTTCGGTGGGCATCCAGAGCACCAACGACCTGCACCGGCTGGACGATGCCATGAATCAGGCCGAAGCTGCCATGCGGCAGGACAAGCAGGCCTATTATGCCCGCAACGGCCAGGAGCGCCAGCTGCGGGGCCTGAACGAGAAGCTGGAGCAGACCCTGACCGAAAAGCGGGATGCCGAGCATTTTCTGCGGGTCCTTGCCCCCAAGTACAAGAGCGTGTTCGTTGTGGATCTGAAGACCGACCGTATGCGCGGCGTGATCGTCCCGGACTATTTCCAGAAAATTCTGGACACCTCCGGCGGCTCTTTCCTCGCCGTTCTGCAGCAGTACCGTGATACGCAGGTGCAGCCCGCCTACCGCGAGAGTCTGGCGGACCTGCTGGACTACAACTATATCCGCAGCAAGGTCCTGACCGGCGACATCGTGGAGCACACCTATAAAAAGACCGACGACACCACCTTCCGCGTCAAGGTGACACCCTACTCCAGGAGTGGCTCTCATATCGATGAAACGCTCTGGATCTTCTCGGATGAAGGGGTATCCCTTACCCCTCCCCAGACAAAATAAGTGATTAAACGTTAAAAAAATCGGAAACGACTGCGGTCGTTTCCGATTTTTGTTTTTACAGAAAAGTTGTGCCGGGTGCCCAGAGCCAAGCGGAGGGCATTTTAAATGGTCAGGCCCACAGATTTTCCGGGTACTGGCCCTCTGCCGTTTTGCGGGCGATGGCTTCCACCACCAGCGGCTTGTCCTCACGGTAGGTAACGCCGTACCATTTATCCGTGCTGCGCAGCACCTGAATTTTTGCCTTGCCCTCTTCGATCAGCTCCGTGACCACCAGCGGCAGGAAATACTCACACTTGAGCGGGTTTTTAGGCAGATTTTCGGTCAGCCAGCCCGCAAAGCGCTGCTCGGCTTCGTCCAGAAAGCTTTTGCCAAAGCCCCACAGGTTCATGCTCACCGGGGTATCGCCGGGCAGATCGGTCCAGCTTGCGCCGCCGTCCTCGGTGAAGTGTACGCCGTTTTCGTACGTTTCAATGCGGGTGCGTTCGGTCACACTGTGCAGGGTGCCGTCGGGGTCGGTCACGCACACGCCGCGGGCCACGCTGCCATTCTCAGAGACAGTGTTCCGGAGCAGATAGCTTACCATGCAGTAGTCGTAATAGCCGCCGTCCTCGTGGGTGGACAGGTAATCATACATCACCCGGAAGGCCTCCGGGCCGTAATAATCATCGGCATTGATGACTGCAAACGGGCCGTCGATGAGGTCCTTTGCCGCCAGAACGGCGTGGCAGGTGCCCCAGGGCTTGACACGGCCCTCCGGCACGGCAAAGCCTGCGGGCAGCTCATCCAGCTGCTGGAAGGCGTATTTCACGTTCATGGCCTTGGATACACGCTCGCCGATGGCTGCCTTGAAAGCATCCTCGATCTCATGCTTGATAACAAAGATCACCGTCTCAAAGCCTGCGCGGCGGGCATCGTAAAGGGAATAATCCACGATCACCTGACCGTTCGGCCCCACCGGGTCGATCTGCTTCATGCCGCCGTAGCGGCTGCCCATGCCAGCCGCCATGACCACCAGTACCGGTTTGTTCATATAAGGTTCCTCCCCTGTTCAGGCCGCAGCTGCGGCAGAAATTCTTGCGTTTATTATACTACTCTTGGCAGGCGTGAGCAAGGGTGTTGATGTTGGCATTGGCTCCACTCACTCCGTCCACCCTCCGAGGCATTCTGCAAGCTAAAATTTCCAAAATATGCAATTTATTCTTGCAAAAGTATTGTTTTTGCCATGTAAATATTGTATAATGACGGCGTCAATGCAGGTTTTACCTGTCAAAAAGTGTCCTTTAGTGAAAGCAAAGCTTTCCAACACGATCAAGAAAGAGGTATTTTATCATGAATGAAGCCGTTACCAAGCGCTTTCTGCTGTATTTCCGCCTGATGCTGCTGGTGTGGATCCTGATCGCCAATGCCATCATCCATGTGACCGGCCTGGAGTACAGCTGGCTGATCTTTCTGAGCAATATCATGATGTTCACGCTGGAAGGCGATGTGAAGGATCGCTTCGTCACCGTTGAGCTGGGTGGTCTTGTGGGTCTGATCCTCACTGTGATCGCTCTGCTTTCCATCACGGCCCTGACCCCGGTGCTGGGCAGCTTCTTCGGCTTCCTCATCCCGCTGGCCGTGGTGCTGTTCATCCTCATCATCCTGCACCCCTACGCACCCAAGGTGCTGAACAACGTGGGCTTTGCCTACCTGACTGTGGCCTGCATCGACACCACCGCTCTGGCCACCCACCTGCCCCAGTTCTTCATCACCTTCATCGTGGGTTCCGTTCTCTTCAACGGCGTGTGCGTGCTGCTGATGAAGCCCGCCAAGGCTCTGGCCGTCAAGAGCGTCCAGAAGGAAAATGCCTGATTTCCTTTTTATAAAGCATCCAACGCCAAAGGCCGCTGTTTCCATTTGAGCAGCGGCCTTTGGCGTTTCGCTGCAGCAAAAAAGCGCCGCTCTCCCCTGCCGGGAAAGCGGCGCTTTGTGTTTTGCAGTGTCTGCTTACAGGCTGCGGTTGCGGATCTCGGCAGTCACCTTTGCGATGAATACATCCAGCTCCATCGTGGTGGTCTCGCCCTTGCGGTCACGCACCGAGATGTTGCCTGCCTCGGCTTCCTTGGCACCCAGAACCAGCATATAAGGCACACGGTCCACCTGCTGTGCCTCGCGGATCTTGTAGCCGATCTTCTGGTTGTCGTCGTCCAGCACAACACGGACACCGGCTTCCACCAGCTTTTCGGTCACGCCCTCGGCGTAATCCAGCGTCTTTTCGGAGACGGGCAGCACCTTGACCTGCGTGGGAGCCAGCCAGGTGGGGAACTTGCCCTTGGTCTCTTCGATCAGGTAAGCCATGAAGCGGTCCAGAGAGCCCAGGATGGCGCGGTGCAGCACCACGGGGGTCTTTTCGGTGCCGTCCTTGTCCACGTAGGTCAGGTGGAACTTTGCGGGCAGGCAGAAGTCCAGCTGGCAGGTGGACAGGGTGTACTCGGCACCCACGGCGGGCTTGACGTTCACGTCCAGCTTGGGGCCGTAGAAGGCAGCCTCGCCGATCTCCTCGGTGAAGTGGATGCCCAGCTCGGTCAGCACTTCGCGCAGGGCCTGCTCTGCATGGTTCCACATGGCATCATCGTCGTGGTACTTCTTCTTATCGGCAGGATCACGCAGGCTCAGCACGCAGCGGTAATCGGTAATGTTGAAGTCCTTGTACACCTCAAAGATCAGGTCGCACACGTTTGCGACCTCGCTCTTGATCTGCTCCGGGGTGCAGAACAGGTGAGCATCGTTCTGGCAGAAGTGACGGCCGCGCTCGATGCCCTTCAGGGTGCCGGAGGACTCGTAACGGAAATCGTGGGCGATCTCACCGATGCGCATGGGCAGGTCACGGTAAGAATGGGGACGATTTGCGTAGATCATCATGTGGTGGGGGCAGTTCATCGGGCGCAGAACATAGCTCTCGCCCTCCATCTCCATGGCGGGGAACATGTTCTCACGGTAGTGATCCCAGTGACCGGAGGTCTTATACAGGTTCACAGTGCCGATGCAGGGAGTCATAACGTGCAGGTAGCCGCGTGCACGCTCCTTCTCCTTGATATAGTTCTCCAGCTCCTGCCAGACGGTGTAGCCTGCGGGCAGGAACATGGGCAGGCCGCGGCCAACCAGATCGTCGGTCATGAACAGGCCCATTTCCTTGCCGATCTTGCGGTGATCGCGCTCACGGGCCTCCTGCTGCTCCTTCTCCCATGCGTCCAGCTCTTCCTGATTGCGGAAGGCCACGCCATTGATGCGGGTGAGCATCTTGTTTTCCTTGTCGTTCTTCCAGTATGCGCCGGACTGCTGGGTGATCTTGAAGGCCTTCAGCGCCTTGGTGTAGGTCAGGTGGGGTCCGATGCACATATCCACGTACTCGCCCTGCTGGAAGAAGCTGAACTCGGTCTCATCGGCCAGATCCGCCATGTGCTCGATCTTGTAGTTTTCCTTGCGCTCTTCCATCAGCTTCACGGCCTCGGCGCGGGGCAGGATGAAGGGCTTGATGGGCAAATTCTCCTTGACGATCTTGCGCATCTCTTTTTCGATGTTTGCCAGATCCTCGTCGCTGAGCTTCTGGTCGCCCAGATCGACATCGTAGTAGAAGCCGTTCTCGGTAGCGGGGCCGAAGGCGAAATCAGCCTGCGGATACAGGCGCTTGATGGCCTGCGCCATGATGTGGGCTGCGGTGTGGCGGATAACGTGCAGTTCCTGATCCTGCGGGCACTCGTCCACATGACCGTCCTTATAGATGATCTTCATAATGTTTGCTCCTTTGACAGATAAAGTAAAACAAAAAAGCGCTTCATCCCGCACACTTACTCACGGGATGAAGCGCCTGAAAAAATCAGAAACGTTCCACGGTTCCACCCGAATTGCACGCCTCTGCGTGCCACTCGCTGTGCTGTAACGGGCGCACCCGGCAGAGGTTCTCCTCTGCGCTCTGCGGTGGTAGAGCTCCGGCACATGACAGGCTGCTTGCAGCGCCCTTGCGGGGCAGCCCTCTCTGGGTCATGGAGAAACGGGAACTCAGTTTGTCCGCATCATCGCTTTTACAGGATGAAACTACGCTGATTGTAGCACGTCCCGCGGAAAAAATCAAGAGACGCAGCCATGAAATTTTTTCTTCATTTTTCTTCCTTCGGCTGCAGGAATTCCGAAAAAAGCTTGCTGGTGCGGAATCCCTGACTGGAGTACAGGCTGTGATAGCCGGAGAACATATAGCTCAGGCCGCAGGCCAGCGCCATCAGCTCAAACCCGGCCCCGCTGAACAGCTCAGCCGCCAGCACAATGGAAGCCACCAGCGTATTGGTCGCCCCGCAGAACACGCACACCAGACCCACGGCAGCAGAAAAGCCCGCCGGGAGCCCCAGCAGCGGTCCCACCACGCAGCCAAACGTTGCGCCGATGTAAAAGCTCGGCACCACTTCGCCGCCCTTGAAGCCCACGCTCAGGGTCAGCACTGTAAGCACCATTTTGCACACAAAGTCCCACGGCAGAGCCTGCTCCAGCTCAACGGCATCCATAATGACATCCATGCCGGCACCGTTATAGCGGCCCACCCCCATCAGGTAGGACAGCGCCACCACAGCCGCACCGCCTGCAGCAGCCCGCACCCACGGATTCGGCAGCAGTTTGGGAATCTCATGCTCAAAAAAGTGCAGCATCTGGCAGAAAATCACCGCCACCACCGCACAGCACATGGCCAGCACGGCGGTGCGCACCACCGTCCGGGCATCCAGCGGCGGTGCTTCCATCACAAACCGTGTGGGCGCAACGCCGGCCTTCAGCGAGATGCTGTATGCAATGAGCGCCGCCAGAAAGCCCGGCACGAAGGCCACGGTCAGCATCAGACCCACATCCACCACCATCATCGCAAACAGGGTCGCGGTCAGCGGCGTACCGAACAGCGCCGAAAAAAATGCCGCCATGCCGCACACGGTAGCCGTGCGGCAGTCATGATTGTTGAAGTGCAGCACCCGGCCGATATTCCAGCCGATGCTGCCGCCCATCTGCAGCGCTGCGCCCTCGCGGCCGGCCGAGCCGCCGCACAGATGGGTGAGCACAGTGCCCAGAAAGATGGCCGGGACCAGCCACGGCGTCACCGAGCTGCCGTCCTGCACGGCCCGCAGCACATCGTTGGTGCCCTTGCCGACACAGCCCGTCGCCTTATACAGAGCCGTGATGGCGATGCCCGCCGCAGGCAGAAGCCATAGCAGCCAGACATGCTCCGTGCGCTGCTCGGTCACCCATTCCACTGCCAGATGGAACAGCGTTCCGATGCCGCCGCACAGCACGCCGGTGCACACGGCCAGAAGCGTCCACCGGAACAGCGCCAGAAGCGAGACCCGGATCGCTTCCTTATAATGCAGGAACCATTCCTTTATTTTCCACATGTTTCTTCCCCGCACCTCTCTTATTTTCGATCTGATTTTGTCTATATGCGCCAAAACATAACATGTTTTTCTATCAATGTCAACCAAAGAACGGCAAAGGATATTATACAACTTTTACATACCCGGTAAAACAAATGTCAAAAGCCCCGCTTCTTTGTGCGCAGAAGCGGGGCTTTTGATTTGGTTGCCATTAGAGATTTTGGAGCTTTACTCCACATCCTGCAGGGCGGCAAAGTCCTCTTCGCCGGTGCGGATCTTGACCACGCGGGTCACGTTGTACACAAAGATCTTGCCGTCGCCGATGTGTCCGGTGTACAGTGCCTTCTTGGCGGCCTCCACCACAGCGTCCACGCTGATCTTGGAGACGATCACCTCCACCTTGATCTTGGGCAGCAGGGTGGTATCCACAGGCACGCCGCGGTACTTCTCGGAAGTGCCCTTCTGGATGCCGCAGCCCATCACCTGAGTGACGGTCATGCCGGTAACGCCCAGATCGTTGAGGGCGGTCTTGAGCTGATCGAACTTGGAAAGCTTTGCAATGATGGACACCTTGTGCATACCGGTGTCGTACACGCCATCGTGGATCACGGGCGAAGGCTCGCGCACCACAGGAACGGCAGCGCTGATCTGCTTGTCGGTGGCCTTGGTCACATCGTCCTCGCCGAGGTCGGTGTTCTCGTTGGGCACCATGGCAGCAGAGTTTGCATCGGAGATGGAGAAACCAGCGTAAGCGGATGCCAGACCATGCTCGTGGATATCCAGACCGTCGATCTCCACCTCTGCGGGAACGCGCAGGCCGATGAACTTATCGATGAGCTTGAAGATAATGAACATCACAACGACAACGTAGATATCAACGGTAACGAGGCCCAGCAGCTGGGTGCCCAGCTGTGCCAGACCGCCGCCGTAGAAGAGACCTGCGTGCTCAGTGTTGGCACCGGTGGAGAACAGGCCCACCGCAATGGTGCCCCACACGCCGTTTGCAAAGTGGACGGAAACTGCACCAACAGGGTCATCCACCTTGGCGATGTTATCGAAAAACTCAACGCTCAGAACAACGAGCAAGCCGGCCACAAAGCCGATGAAGAATGCGCCGAAGGGAGAAACGGTATCGCAGCCTGCAGTGATTGCCACCAGACCGGCCAGAGAACCGTTCAGGGTCATGGAAACATCGGGCTTTCCGTAGCGCAGCCAGGTAAAAATCATGGTCACACAGGTGGCAACGGCTGCAGCAAGGTTGGTATTGAAGCAGACCAGACCGGTCATGGTCATGGCCTCGTCGGTGGCAAGGCTCAGAGAAGAACCGCCGTTGAAGCCGAACCAGCAGAACCACAGGATGAACACGCCCAGAGCACCGGCGGTCAGGTTGTGGCCGGGAATGGCGTGAGGCTTGCCGTTCTTGTCGTACTTGCCGATGCGGGGACCCAGCATCCATGCTCCCAGCAGAGCGATGACACCGCCCACATTGTGGACTGCTGCAGAGCCTGCAAAATCATGGAAGCCCATGCTCTGCAGCCAGCCGCCGCCCCACATCCAGTGGCCGCAGATGGGGTAGACCACCAGCGAGATCGCAGCGGAATAAACGCAGTAAGCCTTGAAGTTGGTGCGTTCGGCCATGGAGCCGGAAACGATGGTGGCAGCCGTTGCGCAGAACACGGTCTGGAACACGATGTAGACCCACAGCGGGATATCCAGACCCAGATGGCTGTAATCGCCCTGAATGAACGGGTCGAAGCCGCCGATCAGTGCGCCGGTGCCGCCGAACATCAGGCCAAAGCCGATGATCCAGTAGCACGGGGTGCCGATGCAGAAGTCCATCATATTCTTCATCAGAATATTACCGGTGTTCTTGGCACGGGTGAAACCGGCTTCGCACAAGGCGAAGCCCGCCTGCATGAAGTAGACAAGGAACGCTCCCACGAGCGTCCAACAGGTGTTGACGGAGCTGAACATAACTTTCCATACCTCCCACGAATGTGATGCCGCAAGGCCACCAGAACCTTTTGGCGTGTGCGGTGTTCCCCGTGCCGATCGCACGCAGGAACGCTTCATTTGCACTCGGGAGACCCTCTATCCTCCCCCGAGCGGCAATATCCCCGAAAACACAAAAGGCGCTGGCGGAATCAATTCCGTCAGCGCCTTTGCTTTCGATGGCAAGAGTATAGTCCCTTTGTGCAAAAGTGTCAAGGGCTCAAGAGCAGAGTTCCCATAAAACAGTATTTGCAAAAGTTCCCTAAATGGGGAAGATTTGGCGTGACTTCGGTCACGCCTTTTCTTTTGCTTCCAGTTCATCCAGAGGGATGTACCCCAGCCCGTCGTACTTGATATGGATGTGCTGCACCCGCTTTCCGCTGGACTTATCCGGGGCATCTACATAGATAGCCGACACCAGTTCACGGAGAGCATAGGGAGTGAGTTCTTCAATATGAACGTACTTGTGCGCTTTCTGGACGAATTTTTCAATATTCTCGATTTGCTGTTCCTGTACTTCGATTTCCTGTTGGATAGAGAGGGATTCCTCTTCCAGCTGCTTCTGTTCGGCATCGTAGCTCTGGCTCATCATGTCGAAGCGGTCATCGCTCAGCTTTCCATTGGCGTTGTCCTCGTAGATTTTCATGAACAGCCGTTTGAGGTCTACAATCCGCTTCTCATTCCGGGCAAGCTGCTTCTTCAGGACGGTCAGCTTTTCGCTGCTTTCCACACGAAGCTGCTCCTCCATGACCTTGCGGAAGTAGTTTTCATGACGGAGAATGTAGTCCGTCACCCGCTGAACATGACTCAGCACACGTCCTTCCAGAACCTTTACCCGGATGAAATGTCCCTTGCACTTGCTCCCGTTCTTCTTGTGCAGAGAGCAATCAAAGAAGTCTTGACTGAAGTCCCTGTTATTGGACGAACCATATTGCATCTTGGAACCGCAGTCAGCGCAGTAGACCATACCGGAGAAAATGCTGCTCTTGCCTGTTCGGGTCATACGGTGACGCTGGCTGCGAATCTCCTGAACCTTTTCAAACACATCATCGTCAATAATGCGCTCATGTGTATCCGGGAAGATAGCCTGATTTTCCACAGGATTCAGATGTCTCTTTTTATCCCAGATAGAGTTAGTATAGGTCTTGAAGTTGACTGTGCAGCCAGTGTACTCCCGGCGTTCCAGAATCAAACTTACTGCTCTTTTATCCCAGCGATAAGGGTCTTCCGGGGCAGGTGCGTTTGTGCTCCGGCCATGGCTCAACTTGTAGGCGGTAGGAGTCAGAACTTTATCTGCCCACAGTTGGTTCGCAATTTGGGTCGGCCCACGTCCCTCCATGCACATGGAGAAGATGCGCTTCACAATCGCAGCCGCTTCCGGGTCAACAAGCCAATGCTTCGGGTTCTCCGGGTCTTTTACATAGCCGTACGGAACATTAACCGTCAGCGGTACTCCACGCTCTCCCTTGGCCTTCTGAACGGCCCGAATCTTGCGGCTGGTATCGCGGGCGTAAAACTCGTTGAACCAGTTCTTAATGCCCGCAAAATCGTTGTTTACGCTGTTCGGGTCAATGGTGTCGTAGTTGTCGTTAATGGCGATGTAGCGAACGCCATACTGGGGAAAGGTGAAGTTGGTGTACAGACCAGTCAAGGCAGAATTGCGCCCCAGTCGGGACAAATCCTTCGTGATAACGATTCCTACACGCCCTGCTTCGATCTCGACCAGCATACTCTGAAAGCCGGGACGGTCATAGTTCGTGCCGGAGTAGCCATCATCCACAAAGAACACCGGGTTCGGGAAGTGGTTCTTTTTGGCGTATTCCAGAAGGATGACCTTCTGGTTCTCAATGGACAGGCTTTCGCCGAGCCGTGCGTCCTCTTGCGACAGCCGGCAGTAAAGTGCGGTGATCTTATTCGTTGCTCCAGACATTGTTGTGTCCTCCTTACTCTGTGGAGCAACTGTCAGTACAGGATTGGTTACCGGGTCAAGTATAGCAGAATTGGGCGCAGTTGTCATTCGTCTGCACCCTCATCTTCAAATTTTTGCTGGGCGTTCTTGGCAACAATGCGCTCCAGCTTCTTCAAAAAGGATTCCTTGCCCTCATAGCTGCCGGTCACGGTGTAGGTGGTGTGACCGACTTTCTCCGTGGTGGTCAGTTCCGGAATCCAGAAAGCGGACAGGTTCTTGACATGGAGGTTGCCGTTCTCGTCCACATAAGAGCCGTGTTTCTTCTGCTCTTCGGTCAAGGGCTTCCGCTTGAAGTAGATTTCATTTTCGGAGATGCTCACAGTCTCGCTGGTCTGCTCTTTCGGGGCATCGTCATACAGCTGGGCGAAAAATGCCAGTGCATCTTCGGGTGAGTCTTCCTCCATGAGTTGCTCGAAAACTCGCTGTTCCTCTGCCGAGAGGTTGTTCCATGCGGCTTCCAACTCCTGCTCGTTGGCTGCGTTGACAAAGGCTTCGATCTCTTTTTTCATGGTGCATCCTCCTTTGGCTGCGGAAAGCGTTTTTTCAAAAAATATGGGTTTTCGTGAGAGCAAGAATCGTCCCGTGGCCACAAATTTTCAATACTCGAAAATTTCCTGTCCCCTTTGGGACTGTTTCTTGTTGGGGCGTGCCTGCCCCAAACCCTGCTAGGTGATTTCATTCTTGGTGGTTGCTATATTGCTTATATGCCTTTTCAAATCCTGATTTGTTATATATGATAAATTTATAACATTCTCCATCTTTCATGGAAATTGCTGCAACAGGAACGACCATCTGACTCCATGAAAGCTCCCTTATCTCGTTCATGGGCAATACAAGGTTGCGATACAGTGGACTGACTGTGAGCTTTTGAGTTGAATATGTAATGCTCTGTTCATCAATGTACAAACCACCGCCAATGATTCCATTACGGCATAAGCTACACACAAAAGTTTTTCCCATAATATTACCGCCTCCTATTAGTTGATGGTTGGTTAAGTTGAGTATATCATATTGATTTCCAGAAGAACACCCCTATATAGGAGATTTTAGCCGTTTTACTGCGTACGTGCGTACGAGAGATTGGTACGCACGTACGCAGCGATTTGCCCGAAGCGCACCCTATATAGCCGTTTCCCCCTCGGAGAGCCCACTACACTTTGCAGACCACAGGGATGAAAGTGTCATAGTGGGTTATTACACTTCCGCAGAAGTGCCTTCTCCTCGCCGCAGACAGCCGGGTGTGCCTTTTGTGAGAGCTTTCTGTGCGGCGAATCTACATCGCCCACAGGCGATGTAAGCAGGGATTCCAAAGGGGCGCAGCACCCTTGGCACACGACTTTGGTACAAAGTCTAGTGTGTTACACCTTTCCAGAGGTGTATACGTTCCTGAAATGCAAAAAGCCCCATACCCAACACCTTAACGGTGCGGACATGGGACTTGATGCTTCCTCGGCCTAGCCGGGTACTCCGTAACCAATCCTGACAGGCAGTTGCCGTGTCATTTTTCGAAAACTGTTTTACGGATACCCAGCATGTCAAGGTTTTACGTTTTTCACAACGCAAAGAAAGTTATCACGGCAAAAGTTTGGCAAAACTCTGTTTTCAGCTGCGCACTAGTCATTCTTTTCCGCTTCTGTGTCGTTTTCCGCTTTTTTGCGGCCGGAGCGGTGTCCGCCCTGCATTTCCCAGTGCAGCATCAAGCTCATCATGGCGCGCAGTGCAAAGGTAGCAGCCAACGGCACCACCGACTCCAGATTCTGCAAAAGGAAGGTCTTTGCGATCTCCGCCGACATCAGGAATTCCAGCGCCGTGGTCAGGCCGCTGCTCATCTCGTGGTGGAAATCATGGTGGTCATGGAAGAAGGTCGCCCGCACATAGTGGTAGGTGGCCTTGATAAGACTGGTGACGATGATAAACAGACCGATCACTTCGGCAAGGCCCGCGATCATGGGCACTGCGGTCTCCAGAAAGCCTTCCAGTCCATGGGTAACGCCTGCGTTCAGATGATAAAGCCAGCCCATAGCAGCATCCTCTTACAGCAGCGTCTTGACGTATGCTGCCAGCTCCTCGTCCTTGCAGGAGGCGAAGAACAGCTCGCTGAACTTTGCACCGGCCACAGCGCCCTTCAGCAGGTCCTGATCGATGCTCTTCAGGCACTCGATCAGCGGCTTGAAGGTAGCGGCACGCACGCCGTCCAGAATTTTCTTGTTGCGCTGCTCAGGCTCCACGCGCTCCTTGGGGTAGCCCTGACCGTGGCCGAAGCCGAACAGTTTCTCGAAGCAGTACTCAAGGTTCAGCTCACCGCCCCAGCCGAAGCCCTTGGCAAACGGCATGGCAACGGCGTTGCCGTCGTTCACGTGGGCAAAGGTGTAGGCATCCACAGGGTCCTCCACATGGCCGCAGATCACGCCGGGGAAGCTGTTCAGAGCCAGCATGGCACCCTCGCCGGTGCCGCAGCCGGTGATGACGTAATCGGCCGCGCCGCTGTTCAGCAGGATGGCAGCCAGAATGCCACACTGCACATAGGTCAGCTGGGCAGCATCGTCGGCAGCGTACATGCCGTAGTTGACCACCTCGTGGCCCATGGGCTCCACCACCTTTTTCAGGGCAGCTTCAATGATGCCATTCTTGGCGGCCTGACTGTTCTCGTTGATGAGTGCAATCTTCATAGTAGTTTCTTCTCCTTTTATGATCTTCTCCTGCAGGTGCAGGTGTTATACAAAGTCCTCGCGCATGGGGGTAAAGAAGTCCAGCATCACGCCGCCTTCCAGACACACACAGCCGTGCATCACGCCGTCCTGCTTGAGCAGGGTGTCGCCGGGGCCCACCTCGCGGGTCTCGTCGCCGATGGTAAAGCGGTAGCGGCCGGAGACGATGTAGGTGACCTGCGTGTGCGGGTGGCAGTGCATGGCACCCACACCGCCGGTCTCAAAGGTATTTTCCACGCACATGGCATCCTTGCTGTAGGCCAGAATGCGGCGCTTTACGCCCTTGCCGCACACCTCCGGCTCGATCTCGGCATGGGGCACCCATACTGCGTCTTTATGCTGTTTTTCCATTATAACACAACATCCTTTCCCATACAAACACAAAAAGCGGCAGCCAGCAGGCAAAGCCTGCCCGGCTGCCGCCGTGCTCAGTCCTTTGGGATATCCTCAGCCATTACTGGGGCTGCTTGCCGATGTAAGCCAGAATGCCGCCATCGACGTACAGGATCAGGCCATTGACAAAGTCAGAAGCCTCAGATGCCAGGAAGACAGCAGGTCCGCCCAGATCCTCTGCCTCGCCCCAGCGGCCTGCGGGGGTCTTGGCAACGATGAACTGGTCGAAGGGATGACGGCTGCCGTCGGGCTGGATCTCGCGCAGAGGTGCGGTCTGCGGGGTAGCGATGTAGCCGGGTCCAATGCCGTTGCACTGGATGTTGTATGCGCCGTACTCAGAAGCGATGTTCTTGGTGAGCATCTTCAGGCCGCCCTTGGCTGCAGCGTAGGCGGAGACGGTCTCACGGCCCAGCTCGCTCATCATGGAGCAGATGTTGATGATCTTGCCGCCGCCCTGTGCGATCATGTCGGGGATGATGGCCTTTGCCACGATGAAGGGAGCGTTCAGGTCAACATCGATGACCTGACGGAACTGAGCAGCGCTCATCTCGGTCATGGGGATGCGCTTGATGATACCGGCGTTGTTGACCAGAATGTTGATGTGGCCAACTTCCTCGGTGATCTTTGCCACCATGGCGTTGACGGCATCCTCATCGGTCACGTCGCAGACGTAGCCGTGAGCCTTGATGCCTGCTTCTGTGTAAGCAGCGATGCCCTTATCCACCAGCTCCTGCTTGATGTCGTTGAACACGATGGTTGCACCGTTGGCTGCCATTGCCTTTGCAATAGCCATGCCGATGCCATAAGATGCGCCGGTGATCAGCGCGACCTTGCCGGTCAGATCAAAAGATTTGGGAGTGCACTGTGCCATAATAGAGTCCTCCAATCAAATTGTTCCTTTGCGGGGAAGCCCCGTTTTTGCTCTGCAGGACGCTCAGAAAGCCGAACTCTCGATTTTAGCATCCTTCTTGTATACAGGGTAACATTCTTTTTGGGCTCTGTCAAGGCATTTTCTTCTGCATTTTTGCTGTATTTTTAATTTTCCGGGAAATTTTTTCGTGAAAAGTCGTGCAAAGCTGCAAAAACCCGGGTTTTTCTTGTATACACGGTTTCAGTCATTAGCGGTGCGCACAATTTCGGCGGAAAAATTTGGGCTTGTTGACAAGAGCCATCTTAAGCCATCCAGAATATCATCCCAGCTTCTTTTTCTGCTGCCGTGCCACAATGGGCATCAGCAGGGAGGCGGGCAGCAGCTTCTGCGCCGTGGTGCATGCCCGCATAAAAGCCGAGGGCACAATGATGATCCTGCGGTGCATCATGCCGTGCATGGCTTCCTGTACGCAGAACTCCGGCGTGATGCCCTTGAGGGCAAACACCACCCCCGCCCGGTCGTTGAACTCGGTATCCACCGGCCCCGGGCAGAGCGCACACACGTAGACCGGGCTGTGCAGCTCCTGCAGCTCCCGGGCAACGCCCCGGGTCAGGCTGACCACATAGGCCTTGCTGGCATAGTAGCCCGCCATATAGGGCCCGCCGGGCAGCAGCCCCGCCGAGGACGCCACGTTCAGGATGGTGCCGCCGCCTGCCGCGTGCATCCTGCGCACCGCAAAGCGGAACAGCCGCGCCATGGCTTCCACATTCACCCGGATCATTTCCTCTTCCCGGGCGTCGTCGGTCTCCAGATAGCTGCCGCACACGCCAAAGCCCGCGTTGTTGATAAAGATATCAATGGTCTCCCCCTCCAGCTCCTTGAAAAGGCGCTGGCAGTCCTCTTCCTTTGCAAGATCGGCAGGCAGGATGCGGCAGGGCGTGCCCAGTTTTGCGGCCAGCGCTTCCAGCCGGTCGGTGCGGCGGGCGGTCAGGATGAGCCGGCAGCCCAGCTTTGCATAGCGGCGTGCAAACTCCTGCCCGATGCCGGAGCTTGCGCCAGTGATCCAGATGGTCTTTTGCATGGTGATTTTCCTTTTTCCTCTCGCCCCCAGAGCGGGGGCTTTCTGTACTTATTGCCCCTATTTTAACACAGTTTGACCGCATTTTCTATGCAGTTTTCGTAAACTATAAAAAGAGTGTCCGGAACACCTGCGGCATCCCGGACACTCTCATAGATTTTATTTCAACAGGTTGTCGTTCTCGAAGTAATCGATGCGCATGGACTTGCGCACCTCGGCCAGCGTGGCGGCGGCAGTCTTTTCGGCATAAGCGCTGCCCTCTTTCAGGATCTCCACCACCTCGGGCAGGCGCTGTTCCCACTCCTTGCGGCGGGTGCGGATGGGCTCCAGCTCGGCCTGCATGACGCTGTTCAGGAACTTTTTCACCTTCACGTCGCCCAGACCGCCGCGCTGGTAGTGTGCCTTCAGCTCATCGAGGTTCTGGTATTCCGGCCAGAACTCGGCAAAGTGCTCCGGGCGGCAGAAGGCGTCCAGATAGATGAACACCGGGTTGCCCTCCACCTTACCGGGATCCTGCACACGCAGGTGGTTGGGGTCGGTGTACATGGACATGACCTTCTTTTTGATGTCCTCCGGTTCCTCGGACAGGTAGATGCAGTTGCCAAGGCTCTTGCTCATCTTGGCCTTGCCGTCGGTGCCGGGCAGGCGCAGGCAGGCGGCGTTCTGGGGCAGCACGATCTCCGGCTCGGTCAGGGTATCGCCGTAAACAGCGTTGAATTTGCGCACGATCTCGCAGCACTGCTCGATCATGGGCTTCTGGTCCTCACCGGCAGGCACGGTGGTGGCGTGGAAGGCGGTGATGTCCGCAGCCTGACTGATGGGGTAGCAGAAGAAGCCCACCGGGATGCTGGTCTCAAAGTTGCGCATATGAATCTCGCTCTTGACGGTGGGGTTGCGCTGCAGGCGGCTCACGGTGACGAGGTTCATATAGTAGAAGCTCAGCTCAGTCAATTCCGGCACCATGGACTGGATGAAAATATGGGTCTTGGCGGGGTCGATGCCGCAGGCCAGATAATCCAGCGCCACCTGCAGGATGTTCTGGCGCACCTTTTCCGGGTTGTCGGCGTTATCGGTCAGGGCCTGTGCATCGGCGATCATAACGTAGATCTCATCGTACTCGCCGGAGTTCTGCAGGCGCACCCGCTCCTTCAGGGAACCGACATAGTGGCCCACATGCAGGCGGCCGGTGGGGCGGTCGCCGGTCAGAATGATTTTTTTCATGATGTTCTCCTTTATTTTGCCGGAAGGCGGCTCGCCCTCTCCGTCTTTGCTCCGCAAATCCACCTCTCCCAAAGGGAGAGGCCTTGGCATAACGGTATACTTCGTGTAGACTGCCAAAGGCTCCCACTTTGGGGGAGCTGGCGCGAATGCGCCTGAGAGGGCGAGGATGCTGCTCTTAAAAGCATCCGCCCACCAACAAATTTTCAATTCTAAAACATGCTTTAAGTATATCCCGCCTCGCATTTTCTGTCAACAAAAGCGGCCGGAGAAAAAGAAAAAAGCGATGGAAAACTTCCATCGCTTTGCTGGCGCCTCTTGCCTGACTCGAACAGGCGACACCCTGATTAACAGTCAGGTGCTCTAACCGACTGAGCTAAAGAGGCATCTATATAAAACGGCACATGACCGTTTTACTACTATAAAATGGTGACCCGTACCGGAATCGAACCGATGTTAAAGGCGTGAGAGGCCTCTGTCTTAACCGCTTGACCAACGGGCCATACGTCCATTTTGCATCGGGTGTTCGCTCCCGACTTGGCTATTTTAGCATAGCACGCCTGCTTTGTCAACACAAAAATTCAATTTTTTCAAAAAATCTTCCGCACTTGGGCCGCGCCGGTGTGGAACAGGCCCAGCGCCAGCCCCAGATATACGCCGATCACCGTATCGTTCTGGTCAAATTCCATCTGCTGGCGCTGCGGCAGGCCGGCCAGTGTACCCTTGTATACGCACCGCAGCTCTTCCAGCCGGGTGTAGTCGTTCGGGTGCATCAGGGTGCTGTGCTTGGGCAGCTCCATGGCACCGCTCTTTTCCAGCACCTCGCTGACGAACTGGGAGCAGAAATAGTGCCGGCGGCGCTTCCAGCGGATATGCATCCCGCAGAGCGCAAGACCGATAACGTTGAACTGGTAAAGGCTGCCGTGGGCCATCATGTGCTCGGCACGGCGGCGGGCACGGGTGTAGGCTTCATCGCTCACATCCAGCGCATACAGTGCGCAGGGCACGTTCTCCCGCAGACGGAACACGCCCCGGTTCAGGTATTCCCTGCTGGGCCCTGCCGGGAACATGGTATAGCCGTTTTTGCGGGTAGAGCTGTACAGGCAGCTCAGGTCTTCGTCAAAAGCCAGCGAAGCGTGGGTATAATTTGCACCGGTAACAGCGTAAACAAGGTTTGAAAGCAGGGTACCCGACCGGGTGAGCAGGATGTAGATGGTCTTCATAATCTTTTTCCTTTTTATATGTAGCACACAGAAAAAGCGGGGCTGTCCTTTTGTCAGATACAGTATACCACAGGCAAAGCTTCTTTGTCATAAAAATCGTCAAAATCTCGTAAATTTTGCACAAATCGGGCTGTGGATCCTGTTCCGCTCTTCCCTGCCGCGCCGTTTTGCGGGAAGGGCCGTTTTTGTGCTCGGTTTTTCATGCATCCCAGCTCGTCAAAATTTTATCAAAAAATTGTTTTTCTGCCTTTCCACCTTATTTTTTCAGGTTTCGCCCCCTGCTTTTGTTTCCTGAAATTGTTTCAGGCAGTTAAATTTCTTAATGAAATTTGTTTCTTTTCTGCAAATAGCACGATTCGTTTATTGATTTCGGGATACTTTTATGTATAATGGTATACAGGAGAATTTGCATTTACAAACTGCAAGCCTTCTGCGCAGCGCCCGGCCCGCCGGGAAACGCTGTGCCCTATACAGGACGTATGGATCAAACGAAAGTAGAGGTATAGCGAATATGGCAAAGTTGGATCTTACCAAGTATGGCATTACCGGCACGACTGAGATCGTGTACAACCCCTCCTACGAGCAGCTGTTCGAGGAAGAGACCAAGCCCGGTCTGGAAGGCTACGAAAAGGGCCAGGTCAGCGAGCTGGGTGCTGTGAACGTTATGACCGGCATCTACACCGGCCGTTCTCCCAAGGACAAGTTCATCGTTATGGACGAGAACTCCAAGGACACCGTGTGGTGGACTTCCGACGAGTACAAGAACGACAACCACCCCGCTTCTCAGGAAGCATGGGCTGCTGTGAAGGCCATCGCTCAGAAGGAGCTGTCCAACAAGCGCCTGTACGTGGTGGATGCATTCTGCGGTGCCAACAAGGATACCCGCATGGCCATCCGCTTTGTCATGGAAGTTGCATGGCAGGCACACTTTGTCACCAACATGTTCATCAAGCCCACCGCTGAGGAGCTGGAGAACTTTGAGCCCGATTTCGTTGTCTACAACGCATCCAAGGCCAAGGTTGAGAACTACAAGGAGCTGGGCCTGAACTCTGAGACTGCTGTTGTGTTCAACATCACCAGCAAGGAGCAGGTCATCGTGAACACCTGGTACGGCGGCGAGATGAAGAAGGGCATGTTCTCCATGATGAACTACTTCCTGCCGCTGAAGGGCATGGCTTCCATGCACTGCTCTGCCAACACCGACCTGAACGGCGAGAACACCGCCATCTTCTTCGGTCTGTCCGGCACCGGCAAGACCACCCTGTCCACCGATCCCAAGCGTCTGCTGATCGGCGATGACGAGCACGGCTGGGACGACAACGGCGTGTTCAACTTCGAGGGCGGCTGCTACGCAAAGGTCATCAACCTGGATAAGGACTCCGAGCCCGATATCTACAACGCCATCAAGCGCAACGCTCTGCTGGAGAACGTCACTCTGGATGCCGAGGGCCACATCGATTTCGCCGATAAGAGCGTTACCGAGAACACCCGTGTGTCCTACCCCATCAACCACATCAAGAACATCGTCCGCCCCATTTCTTCTGCACCCGCTGCAAAGAACGTCATCTTCCTGTCTGCTGACGCATTCGGCGTTCTGCCCCCGGTCTCCATCCTGAGCCCCGAGCAGACCCAGTACTACTTCCTGTCCGGCTTCACTGCAAAGCTGGCAGGCACCGAGCGCGGCATCACCGAGCCCACCCCCACCTTCTCTGCATGCTTCGGCCAGGCCTTCCTGGAGCTGCACCCCACCAAGTATGCTGAGGAGCTGGTCAAGAAGATGCAGAAGAGCGGCGCTAAGGCTTATCTGGTCAACACCGGCTGGAACGGCACCGGCAAGCGCATCTCCATCAAGGATACCCGCGGCATCATCGACGCCATCCTGAACGGCGACATCAACAATGTGCCCACCAAGAAGATCCCCTACTTCGACTTCGAGGTTCCCACCGTGCTGAACGGCGTGGACACCGGCATTCTGGATCCTCGCGACACCTATGCTGACGCTTCCCAGTGGGAAGAGAAGGCCAAGGATCTGGCAAGCCGCTTCATCAAGAACTTCAAGAAGTACGAGGGCAACGAGCACGGCAAGGCTCTGGTCTCTGCCGGCCCCCAGCTGTAAGCTGATCTCCGCCTGATACTGAAGCGATAAAAAAGGACGTGTTCCCGCAAGGGAGCACGTCCTTTTTGTTCTGCAGACTGGCAGGTAAACGCTCCGTCGGTTGTGTTTTCCACATTTCTGTGTTATCCTGTGGAAAAGGATGTGAGCAGAATGGTTGCAAAAGAATTTGGTGCATTCCTTGCACAAGTGCGCCGGGAGCGGAACATGACGCAGGCCGAACTGGCTCAGCAGCTTCACGTTACGGATAAAGCTGTCAGCCGCTGGGAACGCGGCATCGGGCTGCCAGACATCAACACGCTGGAGCCGCTGGCCGATGTGCTGGGCCTGACCCTCGCTGACCTGATGCACTGTCATGACTCCCGTCAAAAAGATGACACTCCTCCCGTTCCTCTGGAAGATTTTTTCACCATGCTGCGCCGCCAGCACACTGTAGACTGGCATTCTGTGCGTACTGCTCTTCTTGCATTAAGCATTGCACTTGCCCTGTGGGGAATTTTTGCCTGTCCAGGCAGATTAGCTGTGCACTGGCGGACTCTCAGCGATGGTTTGCTTCAGGCCGACGGCTGGATGTCCTCCCTGGTCATTTTTCCATTGTTTGCCGGATTTGAATTTCTATCTCTTGAGCTCTGGAACAATTTTGAGCAAACCGGTTACTACCGGCGCTGGGGTGAGGTGAATCTTTTTATCATTCACGCCATGTCTTTCAGCACGCCGCTTACCCGTCTGATGCGGCTCGTGCTGGATCTTCTGTTCTTTTTCTGTTTTGGATTTCTGCTTCCATGCTGCGAAGCATGGTTGATTCTTTTGAATTAAATGCCGCTTTCCTCTCCGTCCCCACCCGTGAAAAAGCAAAAGAGCAAAGCCCGCCGGCTTTGCTCTTTTGCATAAGGATCAATCATTTTCCGCTGCTATGCCCAGAGCACAGCGGAGGGCATTCCCAATCGTTTTTACTTGGCAGCGTCGAACTCTGCCTCGATCTCTGCCGAGGGTGCCGGGGTGACAAGGCTCACCACAACACAGACCACCAGAGAGATCAGGAAGGCAGGCAGCAGCTCGTAGATGCCAAACACGCCGCCCAGCGGGCTGATGATGTACTTCCATACAAAGACCATCAGGCCGCCGGAGAGCATACCGGCCAGTGCGCCCTGCCAGTTGCAGCGCTTCCAGAACAGGGAGCACAGCACCACTGCGCCAAAGGAGCCGCCAAAGCCGGCCCATGCAAAGCTGACGATGCCGAACACGCTGGAGTTGGGGTCGCGGGCCAGCACCACGCCCACCACGCTGATGCAGATGATGGTCAGGCGGGCAGCGAACAGGCTCTGCTTCTCGGTCAGTTTCATGTGACCGAACTCCTGCAGGATGTTCTGGGATACGCTGGAGGCCGCTGCCAGCATCTGGCTGTCGGCGGTGGACATAGTAGCGGCAAGGATGCCGGCAAGGATCAGACCTGCCAGAATGGCTGCCAGCACGCCGTGCTGAGCGATCAGGCTGGCCACGCGCACGATCAGGGTCTCGCTGGAAGAGCCGCTCAGGAACTCCAGCGCGCCCGCCTTGGTCATGCCCAGACCCACCATGCCGATGACGATGGAAGCGGTCATGGCAATGACCACCCACACGCTTGCAATGCGGCGGCTGAGCACCAGCTTCTTTTCGTCCTCAATGGCCATGAAGCGCAGCAGGATATGGGGCATGCCGAAGTAGCCCAGACCCCATGCCAGCGTGGACGCGATGTCCAGCAGACTGTAGGAGGTGGCGGTGTTGTCTGCCGCATTGTGGCTTGCAGCCATGGTCAGGTAGCCGGGCAGGCTGCGGGCGTTGTCCAGAACCACATCCCAGCCGCCTGCCACATTGACGCCATACACCAGCACCGCGATCAGCGCCATGCTCATGACAACGGACTGGATCAGGTCGGTGGTAGACACAGCGCGGAAGCCGCCCATGATGGTGTAGCCCACGATGACCACAGCGGACAGGACCATGGCCGCCATGTAATCCACGCCAAACAGGCTGTTGAACAGCTTGCCGCAGGCGGCAAAGCCGGAAGCGGTGTACGGGATGAAGAACACGATGATAATGACCGCGCCCAGCGCGTTGAGCAGGTTGCGCTGGTCATGGAACCGCAGGGAAAGGAACTGCGGCACCGTGATGGCATCCAGATTGGCCGAGTAGCGGCGCAGGCGGCGGGCCACGATGAGCCAGTTGAGCCATGTGCCCACAGCAAGGCCGATGGCCGTCCAGCCCGGCGACGCGATGCCGGTGAGATATGCAAGGCCCGGCATACCCATCAGCAGCCAGCTGGACATATCGCTGGCTTCGGCGCTCATAGCCGTGACCAGCGGGCCCATCGTGCGGCCGCCGAGGTAGAAATCGCTGCTGTCCTCGTTGGATTTGCTGTAGACAAAGCCAACCAGCAGCATTCCCACCAGATAGATCACAATGGTGGCAATGATGCAGATATTGATCATTTGATTACCCCTCTCTTTCTTCCCCTCAACGGGAACATATCTTAAATATTACCACAAAAACCTGCATTCCTGCAAGCTTTTCGGGCAATTCAAGAGCACAAACTGCTGTTTTTCCGGGTTTTGAACAGAAAAAGCAGCATTTCTGGTGCAAAATCCATCAGAAACACTGCCGGCGTAAATTGATATCCGCAGCCCGGCGTAAAGCCGTATCCGTATTGAACCAAAAAAGCACCCCCCTGCCATGGCCTTGTAAGGGTCAGCAGCGGGTGCTCTTTTTGGTTTATGTCTGTACAAAGAAATCCGGGAACCGTTCCAATATCTTCTGGAAATTCTCGCGGTACATGCCAAGGTGATGCTCAAACAGGGCTTCTACGTCCACGTCCAGCGGCAGGCCGTCCCGCAGGTAGCCAAAGATCTGCTCGTGCTCTTTCTGCACCGAGGCAATATTTCCCCGGCAAAGGGCCGAGTCCAGATACCGCACACGGTCCATATGGGAAGTAACGTTGTGCATAGCCTCCCAGATGCGGTCGTAGCCGGAATCGTGGTACAAAAGCCTGTGGAAGTCGTTATCCAGCGAGATGAAGAAGTCATCTGCTGCATCCTGATCCAGATAAAGGTCTTCGCTCTGCCGGTTCAGCAGTTCCTGAAATTCGTTCAGCTGTTCCCTTGTCAGCTTTCCGGCCAGCCCGCGCAGCAGCGCCGGTTCCAGAATGCGGCGCATGGCAAAGCCTTCGTTCAGGTATGGAACGCTGATCTTGGACACAATGCTGCCGCGCTGCGGCAGAACATCCACAAGCCACTCGCTTTTCAGCATCATCAGCGCTTCGTGTACCGGTGTGCGGCTCATGGCCAGCTGTTCGCACAGTTCGGCCTCGCTCAGCTGACAGCCCGGCTGCAGCTGCAAGGTCATAATATTTTTGCGCAGCATACGGTAGGCGTAAGCCCGGTTATTTTCGTCCATTCTGCGCACGTCCAGCAGCAGCGGCAATGCGCTGGCCTTTTCTTCTCTCATAGCAGTTCCCTTTTTTGCTTGCCGTAATTTTACCGCAGGGCGCACCGCCCCGCAGGCATCTGAAATCATTCTTATTATAAAGCATCCCGCGGCACATGTCAAAAAGAAAAAGCACCAAGCATTGCTGCTTCGTGCTTTTTTGTGGTGCGCCTCGCGCACTCCTATCCGAACGGTGCGCCGCTGGTGGCCATCACCGGCCAAGTGGGCACCGACCGGCTGCACATCCCGGTGGTGAATACCATGATGGCAAAGGGCATCATCCCCATGGATGACAAGTACAGCCTGTGGACCATCGGCATCCCCCAGAAGGACTATGTGAACCAGCTGTTCGACCGGGCCGATCCATATTCTGTACTTTTTTATTTGTTCTTTGTCGTTTTTATTTTTGAATAAGTATTACTTCTGCCATTATTCTGCAATAAACTTTCCAAAATCAAGTCCAGAGCACTATACTGTCACGCCCAGTTCATCCGGCCGTAGCGGGTGGTCAGCTGGCAGATCTCCTTTTGGAGCTTTTTGCTCAGCTGGGTCTTTTTCAGCCGCCAGCGCCAGTTCTGGCCCACGGTGGAGGGCTTGTTGATGCGGGCAGAGTTGTCCAGCCCCAGCCAGTCCTGCATGGGGATGATGCAGGTCGCCGCTGCGCTGCGCAGGATCAGTGCGATCATGCTTTTATAGAGCTGCTCTTCCGGGGTGGCGTAGTCGTACAGATAGTCCCGCACCATGGCGCGCTCGGCATCGGTGACAGTCTGGTACCACGATACCAGCGTCTCGTTGTCGTGGGTGCCGGTATAGGCCACGCTGTTCACCGGGTAGTTGTGGGGCAGATAGTCGCTGGCACTGCCGGTGTCGCGGGAGTCAAAGGCAAATTCCAACACCTTCATGCCGGGGAAACCGCTGTCCCGCACCAGCTGACGGACGGTGTCGCTCATGTAGCCAAGATCCTCTGCAATGATCTCCCGCTTGCCCAATGCCTGCTCCACGGCACGGAACAGCTCGATCAACCACATCGAGAACCCGAATCTTCTGGCAACCAAGATCATCGTGCCGCATAAGCTCATCCAACGGGAGAGCTGCTGCCCGCCGCCGGAGGTCTGATGTGCAAAAAACGAGGCCGTTCCCTCTCATTTCCAGAGAGGCAGAACGGCCTCGTTTTGCTTATTTTTTCCGGTACTCCCGGGGTGTCATGCCGAAGTGCGCCTTGAACGCCCGGTTAAAATAGGAGAGGTTCTCAAACCCGCACCGGGAAGCGATGGTCAGAACCGTCTCATCCGTGGCCTGCAGCGCTTCGGCGGCGGCGTTGAGCCGGTACTCGTTCAGAAAGGCCACAAAGCTCTGCCCGGTCATCTGCCGGAACCACCGCATGAAGTGGCTGGCACTGAAGGAGCAGACCCCGGCGGCATCGGCGACCCGGAGTTCCTCGGTATAATGGGCCGAGAGCCATTGCAGGAGCGTTTTCAGCCGCTGGGTGTCGGCTGTCTCGGCGGCAAGCCGCTGCCGGCCCTGTGCAAGGAGCAGGGCAAGAAACCGCAGCAATGCCCCCTTGACCTGCAGCTCGTAGCCGGGGAGCTTGGCGCGGTTGGCATCCTCCACCTCCCGCAGGCAGGCGGCGGCCTGCAGATAGCACAAATCGTTCGGGGTCAGCCGCGCAGGCAGCGACAAGCGCCCGCTTTGCAGCGGAAGCAGATATTTCTCGGCACAAAGGTCCTCTGCGCCGCCCAGAAGCTCCAGCTCAAAAATGATATTTTCGTATTCCATGCACTGCCCTTCGGCCTGCCGCAGGGCATGGAGGGTGCCGGGCGTAAAAATAAAGATGTCCCCCATGCGAGCCGGGCAGCTCTCAGCGCCCACCTGCACCAGTCCTGTGCCCCGCTTGACAAAGACCAGCTCCATGCTCTCCTGCCAGTGGAGCGCCACCTGCGGAAAGTCCCCCGGAATGGTGCAGGGATACAGATTGAAGGGAAACCGCACGGCACCATGCTGCTTGGTCTCCTGCAAAGATGCCTGATTTTGCATTGTTTCACCTCCCGATGATAGGATTGTACCACAGTCTGCGCTTTTTAGGCAAGATTTTGATTGTTTTATGTGGTATATCTGGAAGTACAGATGTCAAACCTGTTTTCCGCAAGGTGTATTTGAAAACAAAGAATTTGTAGAAACAGACTCTATTTTCGACTTTTCAGATACACCCTAACAAAGGAGGATGCATTTATGAGCTTTACCGAAACGTTACAGGGTCTCACGGGCAAGCCGCTGGCAGACTGCACGAATCAGGAGCTGTATCTCGCGCTGCTGGAACTCGTCCGGCAGAAGAGCGCCGACCGTGTGCAGCCGGTCACCGGCCGCAAGCTGTACTATATCAGCGCCGAATTTCTCATCGGCAAGCTGCTGTCCAACAACCTCATCAATCTAGGACTGTACGATGAAGCCCGCGATGCACTGGCTGCCGTCGGCAAGAGCCTTTCCGATATCGAAGAGGTGGAGCCGGAACCTTCTCTGGGCAACGGCGGTCTGGGCCGTCTGGCTGCCTGCTTCCTCGACTCTCTGGCAACGCTGAACCTGCCCGGCGACGGCGTGGGCCTGCGGTATCACTTCGGCCTGTTCCACCAGTCCTTTGAGGACGGCGTGCAGAACGAAAAGCCCGACCCGTGGCTCACCGCCCACAGCTGGGCGGAAAAGACCGACATCACCTACCCGGTGGAGCTGGCGGGCAAGGAATACACTGCCCGGCTGTACAAGCTGGCCGTTACCGGCTACGAGGGCCGCACCAACACCCTGAACCTGTTTGACCTTGACACCATCGATGAGAGCATCGTCCATGACGGCATTGCCTTCGATAAAACTGCCATCGACAAGAACCTGACCCTCTTCCTCTACCCGGACGATTCCGATGAGGCAGGCCGCCGCCTGCGGGTGTACCAGCAGTACCTGATGGTCTCTGCCGGTGCCCAGCTCATTCTGGCCGAGTGTGCCGCCCGGGGCTGCGATTACCATGATCTGGCCGACTACGCCGCCATCCAGATCAACGACACCCACCCCAGCATGGTCATCCCGGAGCTGATCCGGCTGCTGGGCGAAAAGGGCATCGAATTTGAGGAAGCCGTAAAGATCGTCACAAAGACCTGCGCCTACACCAACCACACCATTCTGGCCGAAGCGCTGGAAAAGTGGCCCCGCGCCTATCTGGATACCGTGGTGCCCCAGCTGATGCCCATTATCGAAAAGCTGGACGCGCTGGCCCGCACCCGCACCAAGGACGAGAGCCTTGCCATCATCGACAAGGACGACCGGGTGCACATGGCCCACATGGATATCCACTTCACCCACTCCACCAACGGCGTGGCGGCGCTGCACACCGAGATTTTGAAAAAATCCGAGCTGCACGGCTTTTACGAGCTGTACCCGGAAAAGTTCAACAATAAGACCAACGGCATCACCTTCCGCCGCTGGCTGCTGGAATGCGACCCCCGCCTGACCGCCGCGCTGGAACAGCACATCGGCTCCGGCTTCCGCAAGGATGCCGCCGAGCTGGAAAAGCTGCTGGCTTTTGCTGACGACGAAGCTGTGCTGGAGCAGCTGACCGCTGTGAAAAAGGCCAACAAGGAAGCACTGGCAGACTGGCTGCTGCGCACCCAGAAGGTGAGCGTGAACACCGATGCTGTGTTCGATATCCAGTCCAAGCGCCTGCACGAGTACAAGCGCCAGCAGCTGAACCTGCTGTACCTCATCCATCAGTACTACGAGATCAAGGCCGGGCACCTGCCCGCTGCTCCGCTGGTGAGCATCTTCGGTGCCAAGGCGGCACCTGCCTACACCATTGCAAAGGACATCATCCATGCGCTGCTGACCCTGTCCAAGGTCATTGCCGCAGACCCGGAAGTGTCCAAGTGGCTGCAGGTGGTGTTCGTGGAGAACTACAACGTTACCGCCGCCGAAAAGCTGATCCCCGCCTGCGACCTGTCCGAGCAGATCAGCCTTGCCTCCAAGGAAGCTTCCGGCACCGGCAACATGAAGTTCATGCTGAACGGCGCGCTGACGCTGGGCACCATGGACGGTGCCAATGTGGAGATCAGCCAGCAGGTGGGCGAGGAGAACATCTATATCTTCGGTCAGACCTCCGATCAGGTCATCCACCGCTACGCCGTGGGCGACTATGACCCCGCCCAGTGGGTGGAGGGCGATGTCAACATCCGCCGCGCCATCAACTTCCTCACCGGCCCGGAGATGCTGGCCGCCGGTCACGCCGAAAACCTGACCCGCCTGCACAACGAGCTGATCCATAAAGACTGGTTCCAGACCCTGCCGGACTTCAACGCCTATGTTGTGCGCAAGGGGCAGGCCCTCAGCGATTACGCCTGCGACCCGAAGGGCTGGCGGCGCAAGTGTCTGGTGAACATTGCCAAAGCGGGCATGTTCTCCTCCGACCGCACCATTGCCGAGTACGACCGCGACATCTGGCATCTGGGCGAATAGTTTATTATTGCAATTTTATTGATCTTCTGCCGCAGGACGAGATCTATCTAACCATGGGCACCGCCTACGATTTGCGGCATCAAAGAAGATTTCCAAAATCTACTGTACGCAAAATTTCTATCGGCACAAACTCTATGCTGCCAGAATTTCTGCGCGACCCGCCTGGATGAGGTGGTTGCCGCCATCCGGAAGCACCCCTATTTGGAGCTGCTCTATGAGCCGGGGGCAGATGAACACAAATAAAAGACGGGGTGCTGCACAAATGCACAGCACCCCGTCTTTTACTTATTCTGCTTTCCTCCATCTGCCGCAGCTGAGCGGTCAGAACCTTCTGAGTTACATGACCGATGGACTTTTTCAGCGCTCCAAAACGCTTTGTGCCCGGCATCAGATCCCGAATGGCAGGACGCACACCCGGAGTTTCCTCTCATCGTCTTTCACGGTCTGCGCCATTCCAGTGCCGCCTATCAGCTGATGATCTCTGGCGGCGATGTGAAGGCCGTTCAGGGCACCACTGGACACGCTACGGCGGGATATGCTGGTGAACACCTATGCGCATATCCAGCAGTCCTCTCGTGTAGAACTGGGCAAGAAGTTTGAGGAAGGTTTCTATGCCAAACAGGAAAGCCCCAGCCCGCAGGCTGTGCCCGCCGCAGACGAACCGACCATTTCTATGACCGCTCTGCTGGAACTGCTGAAGAATGCAGACCCCGAAGTAAAGGCGCAGCTCCGTCTGGCTCTGCTGACCTGCAAAATTTACCACGCATTTCAAAGTAATTCCAGCCCATGCAGAGGATTCCTATGAAAACTCCAACCGTGCAAAAACCGTGCATTGACCGTGCAAGCCCCGATTTTTCGGGGTTACATAACAAAAAAGAACGCCAAATCTTACGATTTGACGTTCAATATCTGGTGCACCTCCAGGGACTCGAACCCTGGGCCCACTGATTAAGAGTCAGTTGCTCTACCAACTGAGCTAGAGGTGCATATTATCAGAATGCGGTTTCTTCATTCTGATAACTCAAGTCGGCGACTACCTATTTTCACGCGCCGTTTCCAGCGAACTATCTTCGGCACAAGTGAGCTTAACTTCTGTGTTCGGAATGGGAACAGGTGGAACCTCACCGTCATCGACACCGACCGATCTGACTGAACCAGTATAACATGTTTGTTGTACTTTGTCCAGTGTTTCTTAGAAGGACGTGCCTTCAAAACTGAATAATCACTGCTTACATTTTTTCGTTGACTCTCAGAGTCTCAAGCGAATTGTGGTCAAGCCCTCGACCTATTAGTACACGCTTGCTGAATGGATCGCTCCACTTACACATCGTGCCTATCAACCTTGTAGTCTTCAAGGGGTCTTACTTGTTTAAAACAATGGGATATCTTATCTTTGGGTCGGCTTCACGCTTAGATGCTTTCAGCGTTTATCCGATCCGTACATAGTTGCCCAGCTATGCTCTTGGCAGAACAACTGGTGCGCCAGAGGTACGTCCGCTCCGGTCCTCTCGTACTAGGAACAGCTCCCATCAAATATCCTGCGCCCACGACAGATAGGGACCGAACTGTCTCACGACGTTCTGAACCCAGCTCGCGTACCGCTTTAATTGGCGAACAGCCAAACCCTTGGGACCGAATACAGCCCCAGGATGCGATGAGCCGACATCGAGGTGCCAAACCTCCCCGTCGATGTGGACTCTTGGGGGAGATCAGCCTGTTATCCCCAGGGTAACTTTTATCCGTTGAGCGATGGCATTTCCACTCACATACCACCGGATCACTAACTCCAACTTTCGTTACTGCTCGACCCGTCAGTCTCGCAGTTAGGCTCGCTTCTGCGTTTGCACTCTTTTGCTTGATTTCCGTTCAAGCTGAGCGAACCTTTGAACGCCTCCGTTACTCTTTAGGAGGCGACCGCCCCAGTCAAACTGCCCACCTAACAATGTCCCCCGCCTTGATTCAAAGGCGCAGGTTAGAATTCCAATATCGCAAGGATGGTATCCCAACGGCCACTCCACAAGCGCCAAAGCACCTGCTTCCCAGTGTCCCATCTATCCTGTGCATGCAACATCGAAACCCAATATTAGGCTACAGTAAAGCTCCATGGGGTCTTTCCGTCTTGTCGCGGGTAACCGGCATCTTCACCGGTACTACAATTTCGCCGGGCGGGCTGTTGAGACAGTGCCCAAATCATTACGCCTTTCATGCGGGTCAGAACTTACCTGACAAGGAATTTCGCTACCTTAGGACCGTTATAGTTACGGCCGCCGTTCACTGGGGCTTCGATTCAATGCTTGCACATCTCCTCTTAACCTTCCAGCACCGGGCAGGCGTCAGCTCGTATACGTCATCTTTCGATTTAGCACAAACCTGTGTTTTTGGTAAACAGTTGCTTGGGCCGATTCTCTGCGGCTGCATTGCTGCAGCACCCCTTCTCCCGAAGTTACGGGGTCAATTTGCCGAGTTCCTTAACAACCCTTCTCCCGTTGGCCTTAGAATCTTCTTCCTACCTACCTGTGTCGGTTTGCGGTACGGGCACCGCAGAAATTCACACAGCTTTTCTCGCCATCTTCCATCTCAGACTTCGGTACTAACTTCCCTCGATCGCTACCGGAACCAACACCCGGCTCCGAGACTTCATATGTGTCCCTGTGTTTAACTCTTTTGGTGGTGACGGAATCTCTACCGTCTGTGCATCGGCTACGCCGTTAGGCCTCACCTTAGCTCCCGACTAACCTGGAGCGGACGAACCTTCCTCCAGAAACCTGAGGCTTTCGGCCATGCAGATTCTCACTGCATTCGCGCTACTCATTCCGGCATTCTCACTTCTATACACTCCACAGCCGCTTGCGCTACTGTTTCACCGCGTATACAACGCTCCCCTACCCAGCATGTAAACATGCTGCCTAAGCTTCGGTGTCAGGTTTAGCCCCGTTAAATTCTCCGCGCAAAGACGCTCGACCAGTGAGCTATTACGCACTCTTTGAATGAGTGGCTGCTTCTGAGCCAACATCCTGGTTGTCTACGTATCTTCACATCGTTTTCCACTTAACCTGACTTTGGGACCTTAGCTGTAGATCTGGGCTGTTTCCCTTTTGACAATGACATTTATCTGACACTGTCTGACTCCCAAGCATCAATACTCTGGCATTCTGAGTTTGATAAGCTTCGCTAACCTCTCGGCCGCTAGGCTATTCAGTGCTTTACCTCCAGGTATCTAACTTGAGGCTAGTCCTAAAACTATTTCGGGGAGAACCAGCTATCTCCGGGTTCGATTGGAATTTCTCCGCTACCCACAGTTCATCCGCCGCCTTTTCAACGGAGGTCGGTTCGGTCCTCCATGGAATTTTACTTCCACTTCAACCTGACCATGGGTAGGTCACCCGGTTTCGGGCCCATTATATGCAACTTAACGCCCTTTTCAAACTCGCTTTCGCTTCGGCTCCAGACCTTAAGTCCTTAACCTTGCTGCATACAATCGCTCGCCGGACCGTTCTACAAAAAGTACCCTATCACGCTTTGACGCGCTCTAGGTGCTTGTAGGCACAGGGTTTCAGGTTCTTTTTCACTCCCCTCCCGGGGTGCTTTTCACCTTTCCTTCACAGTACTATACGCTATCGGTCACTGGGTAGTATTTAGGGTTGGAGGGTGGTCCCCCCGTATTCCGACCAGGTTTCACGTGTCTGGCCGTACTCTGGAATTCGCTCGGCTCTTGTCGTTTTCACCTACGTGGTTCTCACACTCTCTGACCGGCCTTCCCATGCCGTTCGGTTAACAACTTAAGTCCTAAATGCGCTCCGTACCCCGAAAGTATTTCTACTCTCGGTTTGCCCTCTTCCGCGTTCGCTCGCCACTACTTACGGAATCTCGTTTGATGTCTCTTCCTCGCCCTACTTAGATGTTTCAGTTCAGGCGGTTCCCTCGATATACCTATTTTAAAGTTCAGTATAACGTACCTGAGTATGAACCCAGGTGAGTTTCCTCATTCAGAAATCTCCGGATCAATGCTTATTTGCAGCTCCCCGAAGCTTATCGCAGCTTATCACGTCTTTCATCGGCTCCCAGTGCCAAGGCATTCGCCCTGCGCCCTTGTTCGCTTGACCTTTCAAACGTTCTCTTGGAACATTTGGTATCCTCTTGATTCTCTCTTGCCAACGAAGATTATTGTTACCCTTCCTTTTGAAATTGTAATATTTCTTAAAAAAGAACTTACTATAATCTTTGTTTCGCAGTTATTATTCAGTTTTCAAGGTACGTCTTTGAGTTCCCTTTTCAGGGCCCTCAAAATCGAACAATATCTACTCTGCTTGTTTGTTACCTGTCCGAAAGATCTCCATCTTCGATGTCGCTCTTTCGCCTGACTCCTTAGAAAGGAGGTGATCCAGCCGCAGGTTCTCCTACGGCTACCTTGTTACGACTTCACCCCAATCACCAGTTTTACCTTCGGCGGCGTCCTCCTTGCGGTTAGACTACCGACTTCGGGTCCCCCCGGCTCTCATGGTGTGACGGGCGGTGTGTACAAGGCCCGGGAACGTATTCACCGTGGCATGCTGATCCACGATTACTAGCAATTCCGACTTCGTGCAGGCGAGTTGCAGCCTGCAGTCCGAACTGGGACGTTGTTTCTGAGTTTTGCTCCACCTCGCGGTCTTGCTTCTCTTTGTTTAACGCCATTGTAGTACGTGTGTAGCCCAAGTCATAAAGGGCATGATGATTTGACGTCATCCCCACCTTCCTCCGTTTTGTCAACGGCAGTCTGGCCAGAGTCCTCTTGCGTAGTAACTGACCATAAGGGTTGCGCTCGTTGCGGGACTTAACCCAACATCTCACGACACGAGCTGACGACAACCATGCACCACCTGTCTCCTTGCTCCGAAGAGATTACATATTTCTATGTCTGTCAAGGGATGTCAAGACTTGGTAAGGTTCTTCGCGTTGCGTCGAATTAAACCACATACTCCACTGCTTGTGCGGGCCCCCGTCAATTCCTTTGAGTTTCAACCTTGCGGTCGTACTCCCCAGGTGGATTACTTATTGTGTTAACTGCGGCACTGAAGGGGTCAATCCTCCAACACCTAGTAATCATCGTTTACGGTGTGGACTACCAGGGTATCTAATCCTGTTTGCTACCCACACTTTCGAGCCTCAGCGTCAGTTGGTGCCCAGTAGGCCGCCTTCGCCACTGGTGTTCCTCCCGATATCTACGCATTCCACCGCTACACCGGGAATTCCGCCTACCTCTGCACTACTCAAGAAAAACAGTTTTGAAAGCAGTTTATGGGTTGAGCCCATAGATTTCACTTCCAACTTGTCTTCCCGCCTGCGCTCCCTTTACACCCAGTAATTCCGGACAACGCTTGTGACCTACGTTTTACCGCGGCTGCTGGCACGTAGTTAGCCGTCACTTCCTTGTTGGGTACCGTCATTATCTTCCCCAACAACAGGAGTTTACAATCCGAAGACCTTCTTCCTCCACGCGGCGTCGCTGCATCAGGGTTTCCCCCATTGTGCAATATTCCCCACTGCTGCCTCCCGTAGGAGTCTGGGCCGTGTCTCAGTCCCAATGTGGCCGTTCAACCTCTCAGTCCGGCTACCGATCGTCGCCTTGGTGGGCCGTTACCTCACCAACTAGCTAATCGGACGCGAGGCCATCTCAAAGCGGATTGCTCCTTTTCCCCCTGCTCGATGCCGAGCCGTGGGCTTATGCGGTATTAGCAGTCGTTTCCAACTGTTGTCCCCCTCTTTGAGGCAGGTTCCTCACGCGTTACTCACCCGTTCGCCACTCGCTCGAGAAAGCAAGCTCTCTCTCGCTCGTTCGACTTGCATGTGTTAGGCGCGCCGCCAGCGTTCGTCCTGAGCCAGGATCAAACTCTTTATAAATGATATTTATCACTTAAAAAGTGTTAAATCTTGTTCGCTCAGCACGCAATCGCTTGCGTCCTGTGTGAATTACTTTTGGAATTGTTTTTAGTGTTTTTCCAAACACTTAAAAGGTTCCTTACAAGTTTTTCGATATTGTTCAATTTTCAAGGTCCTGTAGCGCCTCAGCCTTGCGGCTGACGACCTGTTTATTTTACCACCGAAGTGGTTTTTTGTCAAGCCTTATTTTTTAGAAGCTTTTGAACTTTCTGAACTTGGACTGCTTCAAGCATCTCAGTGTCAGCTGGTGTTTTCTGCGTCTATTGGTTCTTTTCAAGGGCTTCCTGCTGAGGCTTCGGAAGTCATTCTTTTGCCTCAGCACTTGGCGCGCAAGTATAATACCACACCCCCGCCTCCTTGTCAACACTTTTTGACAGATTTTTTCCAATTTCTTTGCAGAATAAAGAATCTCCCTGTTTTTCACCCGTTACAGGACGTGCCTTTTTCTTGACAAGGCGGCGGGCAAAACGTATTATGGAGTCATCCCCCAGCATCCTGTGTAAGGTAGCTATACTTATTCTATAAGGGAGAAGCGCCATGTCCTGTGTCAGTATCCGCGGCGGGCGCGCTATTATATTATATATACATTATATTGCGCTGCAGAGGAGGGCTTTGTTTATGATACTCACCGTCAACATTGGCAACACCCACATCACCGTGGGCGGCTACGAGCAGGATACTCTGCGTTTTTGTGGACGGCTGCACTCTGATACCGCCGCAACGGTGGACGAATACGCCATCCGTCTGGTGAATCTGCTCTCTCTGCACGGTGCTTCGCCGGCACAAATTGAAGGCGGTATTCTGGGCAGTGTAGTGCCCGTGCTGAGCGGCCGGGTTCTTTCCGCTTTGCGTATCCTCTGCAATGCGCGCATCCTGACGGTCGGCCCCGGCCTAAAAAGCGGCATCAAGCTTCGGCTGGACAACCCCGCCCAGCTGGGTGCCGAGCTTTTATGCGGTGCTGTTGCTGCACTGGCAGAGTGTTCCGGGCCGCTGGTAGTGATCTCAGCCGATACCGCTATCTCCATGATGGCAGTCAATGCCAAGCAGGAGCTTGTGGGTGGGGTGATCCTACCCGGGCCGCAGCTCTCGCTGAGCGCACTGGTAAAGAACACCGCTCAGCTGCCGCAGATCGACCTTGCCGCAAAGGCTCCTGCATCCATTCTGGGCAAGAGCACCTCTTCCTGCCTGCAGAACGGCTTTGTACTGGGCACCGCCAGCCTGCTGGACGGTCTGGCGGAACGTTTCTGCGCAGAGCTTGGCCCGCAGACAGCATTCTACGCCACCGGAAATCTGCCCATTCCCATCCGGGAAGCATGCTGCACCCCCATTCTATACCGGGAGACCCTCATCACAGACGGGCTGTACCGTATCTGGATGAAAAACAAAAAAGGATAGCTCGAACCCTCCCGGCGCACTGAAAAAAGAAAAACCAGAACACAGATGTGTTTTACGGGTTTCAGGACAGTTCGATTTTTCCCCGGATGAACAGTAGTCCTCTTGTTAGACATTCCTACAGGTTGGCAACCGCGCACTAAGCAACAGCCCGCTGGGCTGATTGCTTGCCCTGCTGTGCAGGGCCTGACGGGTTGCGTTTGCTGATTTTTCTGCAGCCCCTTGGCAGGGCTTTGAAAAATCAGAACGCGGCCCCAACAACTCCTCCCTGTTTCAGCCGCTGGCTGCGGTCGTCGTCGTTGCTGTTCGAATCCTCCCGATCGCACAAAAAGAATCCCCGGCACACGAAAGTGTGTCGGGGATTCTTGGTGCGACCGGGAGGATTCGAACCTCTGGCCTTCCGGGTCGGAGCCGAACGCTCTATCCAGCTGAGCTACGATCGCACATATTTATTTCATCGGTGTAAAGTAGTATAGCACAGCCACACAAAAAAATCAAATATGAAATGTCGATGCTATCTTGCAAAAGCCGCAGCGGCCCATATAATAGAGGGTGTGCCCCGGTGTGCGCGGGCACGGTTTAGGTTAAAGGATAAAAAGAGAACATGAAATCAAATACCAAAACACTGACCGAAGGCCCTCTGGCCAAACAGATCTTTCTGGTCAGTCTGCCGCTGGCGCTTTCCAACCTGCTGCAGGTGCTGTTCAACATGTCGGACGTGGCCGTGGTAGGCCGGTTTGCAGGCTCTACAGCGCTGGGCGCGGTGGGTTCCACCAGCATCCTCGTCAGCCTGTTCACCGGCTTCCTGATCGGCCTGAGCGGCGGCATCAACGTGCTGGTGGCCCGCTTCTACGGTGCACGGCACGAGCACGATGTGGAAAAGACTGTCCACTCCGCCGCCATCGTCAGCCTGATCGCGGGTGTGGTGCTGCTGTTCGTCGGCCTGTTGGGTTCCCCCTTCATGCTGCGGCTGCTGAACACCAAGGACGACCTGCTGCCCGGTGCCATCCTGTACCTGCGGGTGTACTTCCTTGGTATGCCCGCTCTGGCCTTGTACAACTTCGGCAACGCTGTGTTCAGCGCCATCGGCGACACCAAAAAGCCGCTGATGTACCTGTCCATTGCGGGCGCACTGAACATTGCACTGAACCTGTTTTTTGTCATCGTGTGCCAGCTGAGCGTGGTGGGCGTGGCGCTGGCCAGTGCCATCTCCCAGTGTGTTTCGGCCGGGCTGATCCTGCACGCTTTGACCAAAGTGCAGGACTGCTACGTGCTGGACACCAAAAAGCTGCATCTGGACCCCGCCACAACAAAGAGCATTCTGGGCCTTGGTCTTCCGGCCGGTTTCCAGAATGCCATTTTCGCCATTGCAAACCTGTTCATTCAGGCAGGGGTCAACTCCTTCGACTCTCTCATGGTCAAGGGCAACAGCGCCGCCGCCAATGCCGATGCCATGATCTACGACTGCATGGCCGCATTCTATATGGCCTGTGCAAGCTTTATGAGCCAGAACTACGGCGCTGGCAAGCCGGACCGCGTAAAGAAGAGTTATTTCATCAGTCTGGCCTACTCCTTTGGTGTGGGCCTGATCCTGGGCGGAAGCCTGTTCCTCTTTGGCCGCACCTTCCTTGCCCTGTTCACCACCGAGAGCGCCGTCATTGATGCCGGCATGAAGCGCGTGGGCGTGATGGGCTTTGCCTACTGCATCTCCGCCTTTATGGATTGCACCATCGCCGCTTCCCGCGGACTTGGCAAGACTGTGGTGCCCACCATTATTGTGGTAATGGGTTCCTGCGTGTTCCGGGTGATCTGGGTATACACCATCTTCGCGCACTTTCACACCATTCCCTCGCTGTACGCACTGTACCCCTGCAGCTGGGCGCTGACCGCCCTTGCCGAGATCGTGTACTTCGCACACTGCTATAAGGAATCGATGAGGATTTTTGAGCAGCCAAAAGCTGCCGCATAAAGCACAAAAGCTCCTGTCTGAATGGGCAGGAGCTTTTGTGTTACTGAACTTTTACTTCACCGGCCAGAACGCGCTTGTAATCCTCATAGTTGCGGGCCAGCAGGGCGGGGGTATCCAGACCATATGGGCACCTGGCCTTGCACCGGTTGCAGTGCAGGCAGCCCTCGATCTTTTTCATCTTGGCCTGACCTGCGGGGCTGAGATGCTCTGCCGAGGGCGAACGCCGCAGCAGCAGGCTCATGCGGGCGCAGTTGTTGATCTCGATGCCTGCCGGGCAGGGCATACAATAGCCGCAGCCGCGGCAGAACTCGCCGCACAGCTCGGCACGATCCCCCTCAATGACGGCACGGATGTCGTCGGTCATGCGCGGCGGGTTGTCGATATAGGAGAGGAACTCGTCCAGTTCCCTTTCACGCTGCACGCCCCAGATGGGCAGAACTCCATCGAACTGCGCCTCAAAGGCATAGGCTGCGGCGCTGTTGGTGATCAGTCCACCGGACAGGCCCTTCATGGCGATAAAGCCCATATTTGCCGCCTTGCACTTGTTCACCAATTCCAGCTCCTGCTCACCGGAGATATAGCTGAACGGGAACTGCAGCGTCTCGTATAAACCGCTGTCAATGGCCTCGTGGGCCACCTTCAGGCGGTGGTTGGTGATGCCGATATGCCGGATCATGCCCTTGGTTTTGGCCTCCTGCATAGCCTCGTAGAGGCCGGAGCCGTCGCCGGGCTTCGGGCAGAATGCGGGATTGTGGAACTGGTACAGGTCAATGTAATCGGTGCGCAGATTGGTGAGTGAGGTGTGCAGATCCTTCCAAAAGTCCTCTGCGTTCTGCGCTGCCGTTTTGGTGGCGATATACACTTCCGTGCGGATGCCGTCAAAGGCTTCGCCCAGCTTCACCTCGCTGTCGGTGTAGGCGCGGGCGGTATCAAAAAAGCGGATGCCTGCCTTGTAAGCCTTGCGGGCCAGATAGACGGCATCTTCCTGCGAGATGCGCTGGATGGGCAGTGCGCCAAAGCCATTTTTGTTCACCGTGATGCCGGTGCTGCCAAGGGTGACCATATCCATAGCTGTTTCCTCCACTCGTGGGTGTAAAGACTCTCCTTTTTCATTATAAAACGAACGATTCTGCTGTGCAAGAAGTTAGGCAAAGCAAAAGGGCCTTTCCCGAAGGAAAAGCCCTCTTTGCTTACTTTTTACTGATAATCGTGGTTCAGGAACATCGCCTTGATGACCACCACCTCGTCGTATTCCTCCTGTTCCACCTGCACGTCTGCGTTCAGGGACTTCAGGCGGTTTTCCACGGCAGTCAAAGCCTCCGGCACGGTGACGGCGCGGCCCTCTTCAATGGCATCGGCCATCTGCTTGAGCACGATGGGATGTGCGTAATGGCTGGGCACCGGGAAGGCACCGTTCGGGTAGTGCTTCACGTATTCTGCCATAGCAGCTTCGGCCTTCTCGGCCCGCTTCATGATGGCGCTGTGGTTGTTGTGGGCGGTGGGCAGCATGTTGTAGCTGGAGAACAGGAAGATGGCTGCAAAGCCGAACAGCGCAAAGTAGATGCCATAGCCGCCGGTATGGGTGGTGACGGCATACAGGCCATAGGCCGCAGAGACGATGCCCATGATAAAGATGGCCAGCGCCACATAGCGGTACACCGGCTTGCTCTGCAGCTGGGCACGCTTGCGGCGCTCGGCTGCACTCAGCTCATCGGCGATTTCCGGCTTTGCTTCCAGATATTCCTTTGCCCTGCGCAGCACCGTGATGCTGTGACGGGCATCGTCGGTCAGCTCGCTTTCCGGCAGCTTGCGGGAGGCCTTTTCGGCTTCCTTCTTCTGCAGCATCTGCTCACCGGCTGCGCTGAGCAGATGGATCTGCGGCTGCTCTTTGGCCAGCACCTCCAGCAGCTTGTCCACATCCCGCTCGTCCTTGAAGTTGCACTGCTTCTGCTTGCCGCCATCGTACTCCACCACAAGGTAGGCCATGGAGGCAAACATGCCCTTGCCGGTAAAGCCGCCGGAGCTCATAGCCACCCGCTTGAACACGCGGCTGATGCTGCCGTAGGGCAGATAATAGCGGCGGTCGATGTAAAAGCTGTTGAGGTACAGCGCCTTTTTGCCAACGCCGCAGGGGCCGATCTTTTTGCAGGACTTTCTGTCCTCCACCAGCTCCTGATTATCAAGCTTTGCCATACCCAGCTGTGCAGGTTTGAAGATCATGGAAGTTCCCTTCTTTACTGTTAGTTTCCGGTCCAGCCGCAGATGCTGCAGCCATTCCAAATAAAATCACCGGTTCTATTTTCGCACTGCAGCCCTCAAAATGCAACCCCTTCTGCTGCTAAGATTTGCACAAAAGGTTTGTCTGTTATGTCAAAACACCCCCGTCACTGCGGGGTGCAGCGGCGGGGGTGTCAGAGTTTAAGGCTTATGCGGTGCGGCAGACATCCTTATGCCTTCTGAGAAGCGGTGTGCTTCTTGGTGGCATGGATGAAGAGTGCCAGCATTGCGATTGCAAAGATGATGCCGATGGGGTATGCAACGGCAGTGTTGTAAGCGACCAGCTTGCCGTCTGCGTAAGTATTGATCATCTTGCCCAGGCACTCAGGTGCCAGCACGAAGTAGGTGCAGGACACAGCGCTCATGAAGGTAGCGGGCACAGCGGTGATCCAGTAGTTCTTCTTCTCCTTGAACAGGTACATGGATGCAGCCCACAGAACGATCATGGCCAGCGTCTGGTTGGTCCAGCTGAAGTAGCGCCAGATCACGGTGTAGTTGATGAAGCCCAGTGCGTTGCCGATGCCAAGGAAAGCACCAACGCCCAGAACCGGGATGCAGAGCTTCAGGCGGTTTGCGTAGCTGTCCTGATCGATCTTGAGCCAGTCGGCCAGGGTCAGACGAGCGGAACGGAACGCGGTATCGCCGGAGGTGACGGGGCAGATGACAACGCCGATCATTGCCAGAGCAATGCCAACGCCGCCCATGGTCTTTGCACACACGTCGTAGATGGCAGCAGACTGACCAGCAGCCAGAGCCTCGGCCAGACCAGCCATCTTGCCGTCGGTGATGGTGTACAGTGCGCAGCCGGCAGCGGCCCAGATCAGAGCGATGACGCCCTCGCAGACCATTGCGCCGTAGAACACGAAGTGGCCCTGCTTCTCACTCTTCATGCAGCGAGCCATCAGAGGCGACTGGGTGGAGTGGAAGCCGGAGATAGCGCCGCAGGCAACGGTGATGAACATGAAGCTCCAAATGGGAGTGCCCGACGGATGCATGTTGCCGAAGTTTGCCCAGATCTCGGGGATGGTGTAGGCGGGGTTGGTAAAGATGCCGAAGATAACGCCCACAGCCATGATGATCAGGCAGATGCCGAACACGGGGTAGATCTTACCGATGATGGCATCAATGGAAATAAAGGTTGCGATGAAGTAGTACACCAGAATGATGATCAGCCAGAACAGGGTGGTGGTCAGCAGACCGGACATGCCGCTGTTCTTGCACAGGGTAACGATCAGGCCTGCGGGGCCCACTGCGAACACGGTACCAACCATGATCAGCAGCACAACAGAGAACACACGCATGATGTTCTGCATGACAGGTCCGAGGTATCTGCCGGTGACCTCAGCGATGGATGCGCCATCGTTGCGCTCGCTCATCATACCGGAGAAGTAGTCATGCACACCACCTGCAAAGATGGTGCCGAAGGTGATCCACAGGAACACCACGGGACCCCACAGAGCACCCTGCAGTGCACCAAAGATGGGGCCCAGACCTGCAATGTTCAGCAGCTGGACGAGGAACAGCTTCCACTGGGGCATCACAACGTAGTCAACGCCGTCGTTGATGCGCACAGCAGGAGTTTCGCGGTCGTCCGGTCCGAACGTGTTGTCAACGATCTTGCCATAGACAAAGTAGCCGATGATCAAGAGCGCCAGACAGAGTAAGAAACTAATCATACCAGAAACCTCCTTTTTGATTCAAACCACAGCCAGCATTTTGCGTGCCCAGCTGCGGCTCTGACCAATCTCTGGCTTCATGTTAACACTTTTTTCATAAAGCAGTTAATATTTTTCTGGTATGGTTCCCATATCAAAAAGTATATGGCAAGATGCTTCCGCGGAATACCCGCAAAGAATTTTTATCGCGTTCACGACAAATTTTCTTAATTCCCCGGCAAAGACCTTTCCCGGAACCGGTCAAAGCCGCTGCTGCCAAACTTTCTGGCCTGCTTTTGTGCAAGTTGCTCAATCGTTTTCAATTTTCTCCGCAAATCGTGATTTCTTTGCCTGAAACGCCGCAAAATACAAGGCACCCTCCGCCGAGCCATTTCAGCGGAGGGTGCCTTATTCAGCAGATCATTTGTATATATCTTTGTATATATCGTGTCATGCCTTCTGGGCTGCCTTCTTCGTTGCGTGGAGGAAGACTGCCAGCATTGCAATGGCAAAGATGATGCCGATGGGGTATGCAACGGCGGTGTTGTAGATGGTTGCGCCTTCTGCGGTCTTGGCGTTCAGCAGGCCGCCCAGGCATTCGGGAGCCAGAATGAAGTAGGTGGAAGAGACCGCGCTCATGAAGGTAGCGGGCACAGCGGTGATCCAGTAGTTCTTCTTCTCCTTGAACAGGTACATGGATGCAGCCCACAGAACGATCATGGCCAGCGTCTGGTTGGTCCAGCTGAAGTAGCGCCAGATCACGGTGTAGTTGATGAAGCCCAGTGCGTTGCCGATGCCCAGGAAAGCACCAACGCCCAGCACAGGAACACAGAGCTTCAGGCGGTTTGCGTAGCTGTCCTGATCGATCTTGAACCAGTCGGCCAGAGTCAGACGAGCGGAACGGAACGCGGTATCGCCGGAGGTGATGGGGCAGATGACAACGCCGATCATTGCCAGAGCAATGCCAACGCCGCCCATGGTCTTGGAGCAGACATCATAAATAGCCTTGGACTGGCCCATGGCCAGTGCTTCGGCCAGACCGGTGTTCAGGCCGCCGGTCACCTCGTACAGGCTGCAGCCAGCAGCGGCCCAGATCAGAGCGATAACGCCCTCGCAGACCATTGCGCCGTAGAACACGAAGTGGCCCTGCTTCTCACTCTTCATGCAGCGGGCCATCAGGGGCGACTGGGTGGAGTGGAAGCCGGAGATTGCACCGCAGGCAACGGTGATGAACATGAAGCTCCAGATGGGAGTGCCCGACGGATGCATGCTGCCAAAGTGATCCCAGATCTCCGGGATGGTGTAGGCGGGATTGGTGAAGATGCCGAAGATGACACCGATGGCCATGATGATCAGGCAGATGCCAAAGATGGGGTAGATCTTGCCAATGACGGCATCAATGGAGATAAAGGTTGCAATAAAGTAGTACACCAGAATAATGATGAGCCAGAACAGCAGCGAGGTGAGCACGCCGGAAGCGCCGCTCTGACTGCACAGCTCCACGATCAGGCCTGCGGGACCCACCGCGAACACAGTACCCACCATGATGAGCAGCACCACCGAGAACACGCGCATGACGTTCTGCATCACAGGGCCTAAGTACTTGCCGGTGATCTCGGCGATGGAAGCGCCGTCGTTGCGCTCGCTCATCATGCCGGAGAAGTAGTCGTGCACGCCGCCTGCAAAGATGGTGCCGAAGGTGATCCACAGGAACACCACAGGCCCCCACAATGCGCCCTGCATGGCACCAAAGATGGGGCCAAGGCCGGCGATGTTCAGCAGCTGAACGAGGAACAGCTTCCACTGGGGCATCACAACGTAGTCCACACCGTCATTGATGCGCACAGCAGGCGTTTCACGGTCGTCCGGGCCGAAGGTGTTGTCCACGATCTTACCATAGACAAAGTAGCCCACGATCAGGATCGCCAGACAGAGTAAGAAACTGATCATACCAGAAACCTCCTTTTTCTTTGTGCCGGAATTATGGAAGCATTTTCCATATTTTCCATTCATCCCGGCCAGCTTTCTGGGTCTATGTTAACATATTTTTCATAAAAGTGATAATATGCTTCTGGTATGGGGGCATATCAAAGACCATATAGCCGCAAAGTTTTTTAACCGATGTTTCGTCTCTTTTTCGCTCGATTTATCAGCAAAAAGACAGCCGCAGCGCATAAAGCGCCGCGGCTGTCGGCCAAATTCCTTTGCTTTCCGGTTTTTCTGCATTCCGATGTTTTGCCAGTTCTTAACCGGTTTCGGCGGTCATTTCACGGTCAGCGCCGCCTGCTTGTGCAGCAGCTGCACAAAGGTCTGCTCTTCCGGGCGCAGGGTCCCCCTGTCCGGATAGACCAGAACATCCTTCATGCGCTGGCGCTGGGCCGGGCATTTCCTGAGCACCAGATGGTATTGTTCCAGCGCCCGCTTTGGCATGGGCGAAGCCCACATATAGGCATTGGGCAGGTTCTGCAGGATGGAAAACTGGCTGCACCGCTCATACACATGGATGCGGCGGTTCGGGTTCGTATGCCAGCGCAGGCCGCTGTCCTCACCGCCGGGCAGCTGGAAATCACCGTGCAGAACTTCCATATAGCTGTTCAGCTGGGTGATGTCGGTCACTTCGCACTTTGCCAGCGGGCCTTCGCGGTTGGTCAGCAGCCGGTATTCAAACTCCATCACCGGCTCCCGGTGCAGGCCGTGACGGTCGCAGTAGCGGCGGTAATAATCCTCATCCTCCTCCGCGTAGCGCAGCAGGGCCAGATGATAGCCCCGCCGCAGTACATGGTCCAGCGCTTCCATGGAGCCGGATTCCCGGATATGCACCCGCAGCTGCTGGCTGTCTGCCATCTGCTGCAAAAAATCCACCGTCGCGTAGGAAGCGTAGGTGGCGTGGGGCAGCACCACCCGCAGCTCCGCACAGCTGCTCTGCCGGCTGCGGGCATCCAGATCCAGCCGGTCCACCTCGTCCAGCACCCGCTCTGCCTGCCGGATAAAATGCCGTCCCTGTTCGGTGGGGATCATGCCGGTGGACGAGCGCTCAAAGATGCGGATGCCGTATTCCTCTTCCAGATTCTTGAGCGCCTTGCTCACATTGGGCTGGGCCGCATACAGCTGCTTTGCCGCCGCGCTCACGGAGCCCCACTTGCGGATGGCCACCAGATAACGCAGTTCCGTAATATTCATGTGACTGCCCCCTGTTCCAAAAATCATTCCTATTTTATCAAGCCGGGCGGCCGGCTGTCAAGCCAAATGCGGTTGACGCGCCCCGCGCAGAGCTTTATAATAAAAATGCTGTATTTACAAAAAGGAGTTTAGCTGCTATGGAGACTACCTACCGCGTTCTGCGCATTGAAGAGCAGATGTATGGCTGCGAGGAGCTGCCCGCCGGTCAGCCGGTGCTGTGCGATGTCACGCTGGCCGACCCCGCCGGGGAGCGGCGCACCCTGCCCTACCCGGACAAAGAGCTCACCCGCCTAGGCATCGACGAGGGCAGCATGGTCGTCCTGACCGCAGACGGCACACTGAAAAAAGCATAAAATGCAGGAGGAACTTATGAAAAAGATCAAAACCTCTGCCCTGATCGGTCTGGGCGCACTGGGTATCCTGTTCGGCCGCAAAATGCCCGGCGTGCAGGTCATTGCCGATGAGGATCGCATCGCCCGCTACTCTGCCGAACCGGTCGTCTGCAACGGCGAAGCGTGCAGCTTCCGTTACGTCACCCCTGCCGAGGGCAAACCGGTAGACCTGCTTCTGGTGGCCGTCAAGGCTACGGTGCTGGAACAGGCCATTCAGGACATTGCAAAGTTCATTGGCCCGGACACCGTGATCCTCAGCGTGCTGAACGGCATCACCAGCGAGGAGCACATTGACGCAGCCTATCCCGGCCACACCCTGTGGAGCGTTGCCATCGGCATGGACGCCACCCGCACCGGGCGCACGCTGGTGTTCAATCAGGCGGGCAAGATCCAGTTCGGTGAGCGCAGCGGCGAAATGACCGACCGCGTGCAGGCCGTGGCTGACTATCTGGACGAGTGCGGCATTGCCAACGAGCCCTGTGGGGATATCCTTTACAAGCAGTGGAACAAGCTGATGGTGAATGACGGCCTGAATCAGGCCGCAGCCGCCTTTGACCAGCCCTACGGCGGCCTGCGCCAGCCCGGCGAAGCACAGGACATGATGCGCGCGGCCATGCAGGAGGTCATCCGGCTGGCGAACCTTGAGGGCGTGCCCCTGCCGCCGGACAACGATGTGCAGTTCCTCGACGCCATGATGCCCACCTTTAACCCCGAGGGCATGCCCAGCATGCGGCAGGATGTGCTGGCAAAGCGCCCCACCGAGGTGGAGGAGTTTGCCGGTGTGGTGCGCCAGCGGGCCAAGAAGTACGGGATGCCCACCCCTGCCAATGACTTTTTCTACACCCGCATCCGCGAGATCGAGGCGGGATACAACCAGTAAGGAGCCACCCATGCATACGCTTTATTTCACCCGCCACGGAGAGACCGTCTGGAACGTTGAAAACAAGATCTGCGGCATGACCGACAGCCCCCTCACTGAGCGGGGCCGCCAGCAGGCCCGGAAGCTGGGCGAAGCCGTCAAAGCCAGCGGGGTGCACATCGATGAGATCTTGTACTCTCCCCTGTCCCGCGCCGCCGACACCGCCATGGCCATTGCCGAGGCCACCGGCCTGCCCGCCCGGTGTGAGCCGCGCCTGCGGGAGCAGTGCTTTGGCAAATACGAGGGCACGCCCCGCAACGGCGGCGAGTTCCGCGTTTCCAAGACCCACTTCGCCGACCGCTACGACGGCGGCGAGAGCATGATGCAGCTGGCCCAGCGCATCTATAACCTGCTGGACGAGCTGAAGGCCGACACCGACAAGACCTATCTTCTGGTGGCCCACAACGGCATCGCCCGAGTGGTACAGTCCTATTTCTACGATATGACCAACGAGGAATACGCAGCTGCGGGCATCAAAAACTGCGAACTGGTGGAATATCATTTTGAATAAAGTTTCTTCAAAATCTTGCACGGCCTCGCCCTCTCCGTCACGCCTTGCGGCGTGCCACCTCTCCCAAAGTGAGAGGCTTTGGCATTACGGTCAACTTTCTGGTTCTGCCAAGGGCTCTCCCTTTGGGAGAGCTGTCGAACAAATGTGAGACTGAGAGGGCGAGCCCGTTAACAAAAAAGAATCTGCAACTGTCAGCCTGAACTTCGGGCATCACAATTGCAGATTCTTTCTTTTTATGTCTTATCCTTTATACAGTCCAAACAGCTTGAGCAGCTTCTGCCAGAAGGTCAGGGTCACAGCTGCCGGTTCCGGCTGGGCAGCCGGGGCCGGGGCCGTGATGGCAGTGGTCTGCAACGCAAACTGCACCGCGCCCACCTCGGTGTTCTCTGCCGAGGTGAAGCTCTGCACCTCCCCGCCGCCGGAAAGACTGTTCAGCAGGCCGTCCAGCTGGGCACCCATGTCGATGCCGGAAACGCTGCTGCGCAGCTCGCCGGTGCCGCCGGTCAGCTGTGCAGCACCCTCCGCCAGCTGCGCAACGCCCGCCTTCAGCTGGGCTACACCGTCGGTGTAGGCGTTCAGGCCGTTGTCCAGCTGGACGTACTGGGTGGCAAGCTGGTTCACGCCGTCGGTGAGCACCGAGAGATTGCCCAGCATCCCAGTAAGCACACCGGCCAGCTGACGCACCCCGGCATCAAACTCGCCGTAGCTTCCGTTCAGGGTGCTGCTGCCCTCGTGCAGCTGGGCAATTCCGCCGTTCACGGTGTCCAGATAGGTCTGCATGGCATCGATGTTGGCCGTAGACCCCTGCAAAAGCAGGATCACATCCTTGAGCTGCGGCATCATCCATACCATGCCCTGCAGCTGCTCAATGGCCTTGGCATTGCCATCCTTTACCACGTCAAGGTCAAGGCCGTTCTCTTTCAGGATGGCCTTGTAGGCTTCAAAGCTCACCTGCTGTTCCAGCTGTGCCGCGCCCTCATCCAGCCGGGCAATGCCGTCCCGGATCTGGGTAGAGGCATCCAGCAGGGTGTTCAGCTCGTCGGTGGAGGCAGAGATGCCGTTCAGCGCGGTCTGCATCTGGGTGAGGGCGGCACGCACCCGGGCTGAGCCGCCGGTCAAGGCACCGGAATTGCCGTTCAGGGTGTCGATGCCCGCCTGCACCTGCGCAATGCCGTCTGCCAGCGCGTTGGCACCATCGTCCAGCTGAACGGAGCCGCTCTGCAGCTGTTCCAGCATCCCGGTCAGGTCCATATCTCCGAGGTCGAGGTTCAGGTTCAGCCGCACGCCGTTCAGGGAAACGGCGTCCATGGCAAAATCCGTCACATCGGCAGTGACGGTCACGTCGCTGTCCGCGCCCGGCAGCAGAATGTAGGAAAGCTGCTTTTTGCTGCCCACATTCGCCACCGTAGCGCCCGGCGCGCTGATGTTCCGGGCAAGGCCGGTGTCCAGACTCATGGTCACCTGCAGCGCGTAGTCGTCAAAAAAGCTGCCGGTGCAGTCCGGGTTGCGGCTCACCTGCAGCCGGATGGAAAGCGCACCGCTTTTGCCGCCCAGCTCATCGGGGCGGATCTCTGCCCCGTCCAGCGTATAGGTCAGCTTTACCACCCATGGCAGGGCCGTGGCGGCGTCCATGGTGCCCTCATAATAGAGCTTGCCGTCCTCCGTCACATGCACCGTGACCGTATCGCCGCTCTGCTCCACGGCATCGCTCGTGGTCATGTTGCGCACGGCAGTGTAGCTGCCGTGGTCCGCAACGGTGTCCCCCGCCTGCACGGAAAAGCTGTTCACGGCGTACACGCCGGTCACAGCACCGGAGGCCGTAAGGTTTGCATAAATGACCTCTTCCTTGGCAGCGGAGGCTGCTGCAAAGGCCGGCAGACTGCTGCCCGCCAGCAGGCAGCCTGCCAGCGCCAGCGCCGACACCCGGCGCACAAATCGATGTTTCATCTCGGTCAAGCCTCCTTCGGCTGTTTTTTCTTTTTTATAATGAGCGGGTCGGCCAGATACAAAAAGCCCGGCAGTGCCGAAAGCACGATGGCCAGCGACACCAGACTGCCCACGCCCAGAAAATTGCCCAGCTGGCCCAGCAGCTGGTTTGTGGAAATGGCTCCCATCAGGAAGCCCACCACCGCCATGGCGCTGCCGGTGGTGCTGACCGAGGTGGTCACAGCGGACACCGTGGCCGCAACGGCTTCTTTGCGGCCCAGCGTCTCGCGGAACTCCTGATAGCGGTCGGAGAAGAGGATGGCGTAATCCACCGTAGCGCCCAGCTGCACCGAGCTGATGATGAGATAGGCAATGTAGAACACGTACTGGCCCCGGAAGTACGGGATGGCCAGATTGATCCAGATGGCGGTCTCGATGCTGAGCACCAGAATGATGGGCAAAAGCAGCTGCCGCTTCATGAGGAGCAGGATCAGGAATACTGCGCCGATGGCCAGCAGGTTCACCTTGACCATGTCGGCCGTGATGGTGTCCATCAGGTCATAGGTGCTCACGCCCTGACCGGCCAGATAATAATTGTCCGGGTAATATTGCTGCACCGTGGCGCGCACCCGCTCCACCAGCGCAAAGGCCCCATCGCCCTCGGTGTCGGCGTCCACCGTAAGCACCATGCGGGTGTAGCCGCCGGAGACCAACAGCCCCAGCGTATCCCCGGGCACGAACTCCGGCGGAATGGACGCGCCTGCGTTGTCCACATAGGAAAGGATGCCGGTCACCTCCGGGATGGCGTGCAATGCATCCGAAAGCTTTTGCTGCGTGGCGGTGTCGCCCTCCGGCACCAGTACAACGTAGGTGTCGCTGCGGCCAAAGGTCTCTTCAATGGCGGCGGTGTCCGCACCCAGACGGGTGTTCTCGCCAAACATGTGGGCGGCACCGTAGTAATACTGGTTCGAGTTGGAGGCCAGATAGCTGGGCACCATCAGAATGACCAGCACCAGCGCCATGGGCAGCATGATGCGGGCCACAAAGCGGCCAAACTTGTCAAAGCTGGGCAGCAGGGGCCTGTGGTGGGTCTTATCCATCCATTGATACGCTGCCAGCGTGAGCGCGGGCATAAAGGTGAACACGGTGACAAGGCTCAGCACCACGCCCTTTGCCAGCGCAAGGCCCAGATCCGGGCCGATCTGGAACTGCATGAGCACCAGTGCCAGAAAACCGATGACGGTGGTCAGGCCGCTGGACAGGATGGAGCCGGTGGATCTGCACAGGGCATCCACCATGCACTCCTCCGGGCTGGCATCCGGGTTTTCAGCCCGGCACTCCGCAAAGCGGTGGATCAGGAACACCGAGTAGTCCAGCGACACCGCCAGCTGCAGGATGCTGCCCGCCGCATTGGTGACAAAGGAGATGGTGCCGAAGATGAGGTTCGTGCCGTTGTTGAGCAGGATGGCCGCGCCAAGGCCCGTCAGCACCAGCAGCGGCTCCGCCCAGGAATCGGTGGTCAGGATCAGGATGAACAGCACATACACCACCGCGATGGCGGCGATCTTTGCCACCTCGGTCACGGTGGAGTTGGTGGCAACGGCAGTGGAGACCGCCGCGCCCTCCAGCGCGTTGCCCTCCCCGATCAGCTCCCGCACGGCAGCCACGGCTTCCAGACGCTTCTCGTCCTCCACCGTCACGGTGAACAGGGCGCAGCCATCCTTATAATAGCTCTCCACCGTGGCGGTGTCCTGCATCTGCAAAGGCACTGTCACATCCAAACTGTCGTCCAGCCATGCAACGGAGGACACTCCGTCGATGGCGGCAAGCTTTTCCTTGTACTCCAGCGCCTGCGGCACCGTGACATCCCGCACCATGACCCGCATGTTGGGGATGCCGCCGGTGAAAGCACCGTTCATCACCTCGATGGCGGTAGTGGAGGGGGATTCCGGCGGCAGGTAGTCGTTGATATCGTAATCCACCTTTACCTGACGCACAGCGAACACGCTCAGCACAGCCGCCAGTGCAAACACCGCCAGCACCAGCCTGCGGCGGCGCACGATGGCGGTATAAAAACGTTTCATCAAAACAGGAGTTCTCCTTTCCGGATCCATAAAAAACTTTTATCAGTTTAACAGGTTTGATAAACGTTGGAAAGAGACAGTTTATGAATTTTGACCCTCGAATGCCGATTTTTTGATTTTTCTGCCTTGACAACAAAAATAAATTCTGATATGCTCTTTTTTGGTTCATCGGAGGACCGTTTTCAACGTAATTTGAAACGGGCCGGATAAGATGCCGTGCAGACAGCGCCCCGCCGGAGGTTTCGTTGCCGTAGTGACGAAGCAGATCGAGGCCGGGCGTGCACTCACGGACATTTATCCGGCCCGTTTTTTGCACCTTGTGCAGAAAGGAGGACGCCATGTCCAAGCAGCGGATCCAGCTTTCCGACCATTTCACCTATTCCCGCCTTTTGCGGTTCGTACTGCCCTGCATCGGCACCATGCTGTTCACCTCCATCTACGGCATCGTGGACGGCCTGTGTGTCTCCAACTTTGTGGGCAAGACGGCCTTTGCCGCGGTCAACCTCATCATGCCGCTGCCCATGCTGCTGGGCACCATCGGCTTTATGCTGGGCACCGGCGGCAGCGCCATCGTGGGCATCACGCTGGGCGAGGGCGACCAGAAAAAGGCCGACCGCTATTTTACCCTGTTCCTGCTGGCGGCTCTGGTCTCGGTCAGTGTGCTGGCCGTGCTGGGCATTGTGTTCCTGCGGCCCATTGCCGTGCTGCTGGGCGCAAAGGGGGAGCTTTTGGACTACGCGGTGCGCTATGGACGCATCCTGATGGTGTCCCTGCCCACCTTTGCGCTGCAGAATATGTTCCAGAGCTTTTTCGTCACCGCCGAAAAGCCGCACCTCGGCTTCTGGTTCACCGTGGGCGCAGGCTGCACCAACATGGTGCTGGATGTGCTGATGGTGGGTATCTGGGGCTGGGGCGTGGAGGGCGCGGCCATTGCCACCTTTATCAGCCAGCTGGTGGGCGGCGTACTGCCGGTGTTCTACTTCATCGACCGCAGCAACTCCAGCCGCCTGCACCTGTGCAAGACCAGTTTTTACAGCAAAGTCCTGCGGGATGCCTGCATCAACGGCTCTTCCGAGCTGATGACCAACCTTTCCATGTCGCTGGTCAATATCCTGTACAACTACCAGCTGCTGCGTCTGGCCGGTGAGAACGGTGTGGCCGCCTACGGTGTCATCATGTACGCAGCCTTCCTGTTCGTGGCGGTGTTCGTGGGCTATGCCGTGGGCAGTGCACCCATCGTCAGCTTCCACTACGGTGCCCGCAACCACGCCGAGGTGCACAATCTCTACCGGAAAAGCCTGCGGCTCATCGCCGTGGTGGCTGTGACCCTGACGCTGGCTTCCATGTTCATCATCCCCTGTGTGGCGCGCATTTTCGTGGGCTACGATGCGGAATTGCTGGCCCTGACCAGCCGGGCCTTCCGGCTGTATGCGCTGAGCTTCCTCATCATGGGCTTCAACGTGTATGCGTCCTCCTTCTTCACGGCGCTGGGCGACGGCGTGACCAGCGCGCTGATCTCTTTTTTGCGCACGCTGGCGTTTCAGGTGATCGCCATTCTCCTGCTGCCGCTGCTGCTGGGCATCGACGGCATCTGGCTGGCCGTCACCGCCGCCGAGCTGGCAGCTCTGGCCGTGAGCGCTGCCATGCTCCTCACCAAGGACAAGGTGTTCCATTACCGCAAGGTGTAAGCCGTTTATCTATATTCTTTCTATTAAACGCATAAACGCAGAAATTCGACAAATAAACGAATTTCTGCGTTTATTTTTGTCTATCATCTCCATTGAAGCCCGCATATGACAATATTATACTTAATCAAAATAATGTTTTTGTTCGCAAGGAGGTTTTATATGAAACGCAGAAAATTTCTGGTCTCGTTACTGCTGGCACTGCTTATGCTTCCGTTACACGTATTCGCTGAAGAGCCCACCTATGCATTTACTGATGCGGAAGTTCTTGCACGTGGACAGCTGTATTATTCTTCTCTAAACCAGTTTTTCAGCAATGTTGCAAATGATAACGGCAATGCCGCCGAAGTCACCTTGACCGGTGCCATTGGTTTTTGTGACACAGATTACTGGGTTCAAAGCGAGTTTGATGCAAGAGTTGCTCAGGGTACTACATATGGTCCTTGTCTTTATATCGAGTATGTTGTGACCGACCAGAACGGCCACAGTAAAACTGGCTATTCCTATGATTTGCTACCCGTTGGCGGACATTTCAACGAAGGTCTTGCCAAACTCAACTATACAACTGCTGTTAAAAACTTTTCGGGTGGTTCCGGCATCAGCATTTTAGGAAACAACTTTGTCAAAGACTCTCTCAATTACAAAGTTCGCATTGACCTTTCTGATTATGCCGCCAAAGGGTACTCCACTACTAAAACACAGGTCGACGCTGCCCGTGCGGCAAAAGTGGCTTCTATTGTGGAAACACCTGAGCGCTACTACGCCAACCTTGAAAAACTTTTAACGACATTTGATTCCAATACTCAGACAAACGAAGTTATCGTTTGCGTAAAGGGCATCTATACAGATGATGAACTTGCTTCTATCAGCTATACCGATGACAGTAAGATTCAGTACTGGCTGGACTACACTACCGTAAATCTCAACTTGAAACAGGTTCGTGTTAAGAAAGCCTACTCTGTACTTGGCTCTATTACTGTTATCGGCAATGCAAGTGAATATAATAAAATGGCTTTGATTGCAAACGGCAGAAATCCTTCTTACACTGAGATTGCACCCGGTATGTATCGCAATGCGGATGGCTGGACAGTTTTCCGTGTCAATCTGAGCGATTATACCGCCAAAGGCTATGTTTACTGAACTTTAATTTCTTCTAAAGATCCCCTGCTTTCTGCGAAACGGCGAAAAGCGGGGGATTTTTTTGGTGATTCTGGCTCTGCCGCTGGCAGCAAAATCGTGTTAGAATGGACACAGCTTCTTATTCACTGTTTTACGAGGGATCATTATGACATTGTTTTTGACCAGCAGCCCCAGCGGCTGCCCCTTTGAGCCGGGGCCGGATATTCCGGTGCTGGACACGCGCAACCACTTTGTGGCGAACCTGCGGGCCGTCTGGCCGGATCACGCCGTGCTGGGCCTTGCCATTGCGGCAGACCCCTACGCCTACGAGCAGAACGACGAGATGTGCCGGGTGTTTGCCCAGAGCTTTGCGAACGCCCACCTGCCCCTGACGGCGCTCATCCCCTGCGATGCCCGCAATGCCGAGGAGATCGGTTCTCTTCTGCCCCAAAGCGGCTTTGTGATGCTGTGCGGCGGGCACGTGCCCACCCAGAACCACTTTTTTGCTCAGCTGGGCCTGCCGGGGCTGTTCCACAACTACCACGGCATCGTGCTGGGCGTGAGTGCCGGCAGCATGAACGCCGCCCACATCGTGTACGCCGCGCCCGAGGAACCGGGCGAAGCCGCCGACCCGCACTACTCCCGCTGGATGAACGGCCTTGGCCTGACCGAGACCCGCATCCTGCCCCACTACCAGTTCATCCGGGATCATGTGCTGGACGGGCAGAAGATGGAGGACATCGCCCTTGCCGACAGCAAAAAGCGGCATTTTCTCGCTTTGCCGGACGGCTCGTATATCCTGTGCGCCGACGGCAGCGAGGCGCTGTACGGCAGAGGCTGGTACTTTGCGGACGGGATGATGGAAGAGATCAACGAAGACGAAGATGTGTTGCCTTTACGGTAAAGCGCGACAAAAGCGGGGCTTCTACGGCAGCCTTGACGATTAAAATGGCCTCCGCTGCGCTCTGGCCATCATCAGTGGAATTATTATTTTTATTTGCAGTTCCGAAACGCCTGCGGGCGTTTCGGAACTGCTTTTTCACGAAAGGGCTTGTAACGTCAAGCGGGCAGCCCATCCACAGTGCCGCTGTTTCCGCAGGAAACAGGCGCTGCAGATGCCGTTTTCCCTTGCGGCCTCTCTGGTGAAAATGCGACACCGGGCAGCCCGCAGGCTGCCCGGTGTCGCTCAATTTAAAATCATTTTTCCGCTGAATATGCCCAAAGCAACGCGGCGGGCATTTTTGATCGTTCCACGTTCATTTCCGGCGCAGGCAGACATCATTGCGCATACAATGCGCACATCATTCCGCCGCAAGGCGGACAAAGGGCGCGATGGCGTTGGTGTCGCCGTGGCGGACGATGGAGTAGGTGATGTCGCAGTAGGGCTGGATGGCGGTACTCTTTTCCACGGTGGAGATGAGCAGCACCTGCAGCTGCAGGCGGCGGAACAGCTCCATCATGGGGCGGATGCGGTCGCTGGTCATCTTGCTGAAGGCTTCGTCCAGCAGCACAAGGCGGATGCTGTTCTCGCTCTTCTCATAAATTTGCAGCAGAGACGCGCAGATGGCCACATAGAAGGGAGCCTGATTCTCGCCGCCGGAGGAGTCGCGGCTGACCCGGGACAGGTATGCCTGCTGGCCGGTGACCCGGTTGGTCACCTTGATGTCGTAGTCCAGATAGGTGCGGTAATCCACATAGTCCGAGAGGGTCACGCCGCCGGTGCGGCCCTCCTGCCGGGCGCGGGTGTTCTCATCCACGTCCGCCATGATCTTTTCCATCAGCTCGTCCACCTGACGCTCATATGCAGGGTCGGCGGTGGCGGCAAGGTTGTCCAGCGAGTCGCCCTCGGTCATCTGCTGGTTGCCCTTGTCCACGATGACCTGATAGAAGGCCGCCAGCTGCGGGTCACGGCTGGGCTCCAGCTCAAAGCGGTAGACCTCCTCGCCGTAGGTCAGCTGCTCCATCACCTTGTTCAGCTCCCGGAACTGCCGCCGGGCGTTGAAGATATCGTCCTTCATGCGGAACAGGATATCTTTGCGGAAGCGGTCCTTGCAGTCCCGCTGGGCCTGCTCCAGACGGGCGGCGTAGCGTTCCAGATCGATGCGCACAAGGCTCTCGTGCTGGGCGCGGTACTGGTCCAACCCCGCAAGGCCCAGCGGATAATCGCACACATAGTGCTCGTTGTAGGCTTTCTGGGCCGGTTCCAGCGTGCCGGTCAGATAGACGGCCAGCGCATCGTCCAGCTTGGCCTGCGCCTTTTCCGCAGCCTGTGCGGCGGCGCGGGGCTTATCTGCCGGGGCCAGCGCCAGCATCCGGGTGCGGGCCAGCGGCTCCACCAGCGGGTGCGCCGCAAAGAAGCTCCGGGCAGCATCGGCGCTCTGCTGTGCCGTTTCCCCTGCCTTTTTCTGCTCTGCTTCGCAGGAGGCGATCTGCTTTTGGCACACGCGGATGTCGCCGCCCGCCTGCTCCACGGCGGCGCGGGCAGTCTCCCACGCGGCTTCGCGGGCTTCTTCCTCCTTGTAAAGCTGCTGCAGCAGCGGGTTCTCGCGGCACTCGGTGAGCTTTGCTTCCTGTTCGGTCACAGCATTCTGTGCGGCAGTCAGTGCGGCGCGGGCATCCCACAGCGCAGCCAGCTCGTCCAGTGCCGTGCCCCGCAGCAGGGTCTGGTACTGGTTATAGGCGGCTTTCAGGTTCTGTTCTGTCTGGGCGGCAGCACGGGCGCTTTCCCCCAGAGCTTCCAGCTCGGCCGCCAGCGCCCCGGCGCGGGCGCGGCGTGCGTCCAGACCGATATACCGCTGGGGAGTGCGCAGCCGTTCCAGCCGGAAGGGGTGGTGGCGCAGAAGGTCGCGGGTGGCGCTGTCGGGATGCTGTTCCAGCGTATCGGGGGTGTCGCAGCAAACGATGCGGCCCAGAATGGTCTGGGCATACTGTGCAGCCAGCGGGTTTTCGCTGCTCACCTGCGCGGCAAGGCTGTCCGGGCCGTACTTGTCGGCGCGGCGGTTGGCCTTGCGGATGCCCGGGGTGTCCAGCAGGCTGATGGGGCCTACCTTGTCCTTCAGAGCCACAAAGGCGCTTTTGGCGGCTTCGTAGTGGGCGGGCGGCACAAGGATATCAAAGCGGCGGTCGCCAAGGCAGGCTTCCACGCAGTCCTGCCAGCTTTCGTCCTCCACGTTCAACAGTTCACAGAAAATTTTCGCATCCGGCTGCATGCCCCGGCTCTTGAGTTCCGCATTCACGGCATCCCGCACCCGGGTGGCGGCATCGCCGTGGGGGTAGACCCACTTGCCGCCGGACACCGCGTCCAGCTCCGCACGCTTGCCGGCCTGCTCCTTCTGCAAAGCAGCAGTGTTCTGGCGGGCAGCAAAATAGGCTTCCTCCAGCGGTTTTTCCTGCGCGGAGAGCCATGCGGTGAGCTGCGGCAGAGTGTCCGCCGTCAGCTCTTCGGCCTTGATGCCGGCAGCAAAGCCGCTGCGGCGCAGCACAGCCAGCAGGCTCTGGGTGCAGGCAAGGGCACTTTCTGCCTTTTCGGCTTTGCGTGCGGCGGTATCCAGCGCCGTTTTGCGGCGGGAAAGCTCCTCGGTCAGGGCGTCCAGTGCCCGGCCCTCGCCGCTGGCGCTGGCGGCACCGTGGGCGGAAAGATAGGCCCGGCGGGCTTCCGCTTCGGCATTTTTGGCCTCGGCATAGCGGGCGTTCAGCCCGTCCAGCTGGCGGCGGCCCGCATCCAGATGCTCCTGCCAGACGGTCTGTTCGCTGCCGTCGGCAGCGGCGCGGGCCAGCAGCGCCGCGCCCCGGTTCACAAGGGTCTGGGTCTGCTTTTCGGCAGCTTCGCGGCCAAAATCCACGATCTCTTCCAGCGCGTCGGCGCGGGTCTGTGCTTCGGCCAGCACGGCGTGCAGATTTTCCAGTTCCAGCCGGTCGCCCTGCAAAGCGTCCAGATCCAGCTCCGGCTGGGGCAGGATGTACTGGTACAAAAACTCCCGGAAGTTGGGGATCTCGTCCATGCTGGTGCCCATCTGGAACACCTCGTTGAACTTTTTGCCCAAGGGGCTGGAGGCGCGCCCGATGCCCAGCGCACGGCAGATGCGGTCCCGCGCTTCGCTGGGGCTGCGGGTGTAGGAGAGACGGCCCGTTGCGGGCTTGAAGTCCTCCTTTGCGCTGGGTGCACCGGTCTTGGGGTCGATGAAGGGCAGCTGTTCCAGCGTGCAGCCGTCCTCCGAAAGATACCATGTCTGATCGCCGGGGTGCAGCTCCTGCATGGGACCTTCGGACTCCACCCGCACCGCGATGACGAAGGGGGTGCGCTTGACGCTGTCCCAGAACTCCGCCCCGATGTAGGCCACGGTATGGCCCGGGCGGCGGTAGGCGTTCTCGCCGCGCTGCTTTGCGTGCACCGAACCCTGCAGGGTGCGGCCGCTCTTTTTATTGCCCAGCGCATTGAAATTGCGGTTGGTGGTCAGGCAGTAGCGGATGGCATCCAGAATGGTGGTCTTGCCCACGGCGTTCACGCCGATCATATAGGTGAGCCGTGCGCAGTCGAAGGTGACATTTTCAAAGTTGTGCCAGTTGATAAGCTTCAGCCGTTTGAGTTCGATCATTCTTCACCCTCCCCTGCTTCTTCCGGTCGTTCATAAAGGCCAAGCTCTGTGCGGGTGCGCCCGCTCTCGGCTGCGGCATCCGCAAGGTCGGCGTCCGGCAGGGCCAGCAGCACGGTGGGAAATACTTCAATGCGGCTGTCCAGCCCGGAAAGCCGCCCCACAGGCCGCGCCAGATTGTACCGGCGCAGGGTGCGCATGAGGTTTTCCAGCGTTTTCTGGTCCAGACGGCGGGGCAGATTCATCTTCTGCAGTTCGGTCTGCACCTCTTCCACCGTCACCAGCACCTCGTCGGCATTGGCCGCAAGGCTCTCGCGCTTTTGCAGGTACAAAAGCCGCAATACCAAAAGCAGGATGCTCTCGTATTTCAGCAGCCGGGCCTGACTGCCCTCGTGGCCGTTGACCAAAGCCGCCGCCTGCAGGGGTGCCGGGTACAGCAATACAGAATAGCCCAGCGGGGCGAACACAGCGCGCACCTCGTCCAGATGGTCCTGCACGTAGAGATATTTTGCCCGCTGATCCTCCACGCCGCCCAGCACGAAGCAGTGGTTCAGCAGGTAATTCGCGGTTTCTTCCAGCATGTTAATGGTTGCCATTTTCTTCCTCCCTGCGGCGGGTGAGGACAAAGTCCTCAAAGCGGAAACCGCCGCGCTCCACCCAATTGCCGGTGAGCTGAATGTCATAATCCCGGTGCGGCGACTGCGAGTAGGTATGCAGGCCGATGATGCGGGCAAAATCGTTCGGGTATTCGTCTGCCAGAAGTGCCGCGTTCACCTGCGGGCGGGCGGCAAGGGCCTGCCGGGCCAGCAGGGCCACGTTCTCCTCGGTAACGGCAAGGCGGGCGTAATCCAGCAGCAATTGCTGCTCTTTTTTGAGCTGTTCCGGATCGAATCCTTCGGTGCGCACCGGGGCCAGCGGCTCGGCGGTACGCTGGGCAGCGGGCGGGTACAGAAATTTTTCCCCGAACACCGCCGCCGGGTACAGGTGCAGCCGCTTTGCCACCGGGCCGTCGTCCGGCTCAAACAGCTGCTCCGGGGTGCGGATGTCCTCGGCGTAGCGGCGCAGCAGGGCGGTGACGCTGCCCTGCGACGAGCGGTCGCTCAGCAGCAGGAACTGTGCCCGCTGCACGGCCCGCTTGCGGTAGCGGATGTGGCTTGCATCGATCTCGCGCATGAGCAGGCTCATCTCTTCCAGCGCGTCCCGCTGCTTCTGGATGAGTGCACGCACGGCAGGTGTCGCTTCGTTCGGTGCGCAGCGCTCCACCCGGGCATAATCAAAGGCCAGCTGCGGCAGGTAGTTCTCCTCGCAGTCGTCCAGCTCCTCTTCCAGATAGGCGCGGTAGTTGAACAGGTTGTCGCTGGTCTTGAAGCGGTGGTAGGCCGCCGCCACCACCTTTTCCTCGTACTGGTCGAACAGTTCCAGCACCTCCTGCGGGGTGCGGTTGCGGGTGAGCCGGTCGATATAGTGGCCGATGGAGGCATTGAGCGCCCGGAGAGAGCGGTTCAGCGCGTCAAGGTCTGCGTCCACCTCCCGCAGAACGTTCTCATAGGGACTTTTTTCCTGCCCGATGCTGCCCAGCAGCTGCCATGCCTTGTACAGCTTGCCGGTATAGGTAACTACGCGGGGGTTCAGGATTTCTTCCAGCGCTTCCAGCAGCGGCGTTACCTCCGGCACAAAGGCAAGGGACGCTTCCCCCTCGTAGCTGCCGGGCTGCTCTTCCAGCCAGCCGGTGCGGCGCAGCCGCAGCAGAAAGCCCACGGCCAGCGTGTGAGGGTCGCGGGTGGGCTGCTCTTCTTCATCGCCCGCACCGTCGGCATCCAGCGCAAGGGGCTTTGCCAGTGCGGCAAAGTAATCCTCGGCACGCCAGACGGCCTCCGCACGGGAAATGCTGTAATCCGCCGTGTGGCGGCACTCCTCCCAGAGCAGAAGCAGCAATTCCGCATAAAAAGCCCGGTTCGGCCCCGCCAGCGGGCGGAACAGCCGCGGGGACACCAGTTCAAACAGCTGCATGGAAACGTCCTTTCCTGTTCACATCAGAATACGTTTTTATTGTACCACAAAACGACACGGTTTGACAGAGAAACCATTCAGAATTGCCGCCGCGTTCGCTTTGGCAAATATCAGCGGAAGAATTATTTTAAATTTTGCATCTCCGAAACGACTGCGGTCGTTTCGGAGATGCTTTTTCACGGAAAGAGGTCGTACCTGGAAACGACATCTCTGCCAAAAGGCGCAAAAAAGCCCCGGGGAGCGGGGTGCTCCTCGGGGCAAGTCAATTCTTCAATTTTGCGAATTAAGCTTTATCCGGCACAGACGTGACAATTTCCAGTGCTATTGCTGCGTAGGTTTTGCCATTGATTACTTTAGTGGCAATACCGATTCTCTTAACTGCCTGCACAGCTTTTACAACATCAGGAGTAGCATCACCTTTGGTAATTTCACCCAAGGACTCGGGGGTGATTTCTTTTGCCTGACACACACCATCAACGACTTCGCCCTTGTTATCCGTTAGTACGTTAATCGTTACAACTGTTACAAATTTTTTATCATCGCTGAGCGTTCCAGTAGTAGTGCTTGCATCAGTAGGCGCAATCGTGCCATCCTCGTTGATTTTCGCCAACTGAGCCAGAGCCTTGTTACGCAGGTCGGTATCATTTTCCAGTTTTTCTGCCTTCTCGCCACGGAGAGTGTTAATCGCTGCGATGTATTTGTTTTCAAATTCCTCGCCAATCGTGGATGTACCAGAACCACTGCCACCACCGCAGGCGGTGAGCATTGCCAGAACCATCACGCCGGCCAGAAGGGCGGCTGCGAAACGTTTGAACATTTTCATTTCATGTTCCTCCCAAATTTTTGATTCTGACGGTTTGGGCGACCCCAAATCGCTTTACCCGTCTGAATTTATTTTATCCATACCCCCCCCCCCGCATGTCAACAGGCAGATCGCCCAAATTCCGCAGTTCTTTTTGGCAATTGTCCCTAAACGCAAAAAAGCCCCGGGGCGGGACGGACTCCTTCCGTCAAACCCTGCGGGTTTGCCACCTCCCTCAGTGAGGGAGGCAACCCTCTCAGTCATCGCTGCGCGATGCCAGCTCCCCCGAGAGGGGGAGCTTATTTGCTGCAAACCGTCAGATGCCTAAAAGCTCCCCCCTTTGGGGGAGCTGGCACGCCGTAAGGCGTGACTGAGAGGGTTCAAACGCAAAAAAGCCCCGAAGGGCTTTCCGGGGGAAGGAAAGCTCTTCGGGGAGGAAGAAAAAAGGAAACTGATCAAATCTTTTATGGAACAGCCCAAATCAGCCTTTTAGGTCAAGCGAGCTTGCCCACCTGCACCGACACAGCAACGTAAGTCTGTCCGCTCTTGGTTTTTGCAACGACACCCACTCTTGTCCACTTGCTGGACTGTTTGAAATCCACATTGCTGTTCGGATAATTGTTCGTAATAGAATCAATAACGTCCTGCAGCTTTGTATTGTTGTAATCATACTTTACCACAACAGTAAAGGTCAGCTTACCATCTACCCAGTCCATATGAACATTATTCTTAAATCCGTAGTTGCCATGTTCACCGTACAGATAGGCATCCAGATTCTTATCCGCAATGGAGATCATTGCAGAGTCATTATTCTTCAACGGAGTAGCACGCCCGTCGTTGATCGCAGTCATCACGCTGGCCTCGGCCTGTGCATTCTCACCAGAGCCACCACCGCCGCAGGCCGTCAGCAGGGCCAGAGCCATCACACCCACCAGAAGCAGGGCAGCAAATTTCTTCAGCTATTTCATTGTAAAGCGCCTCCTGTCATTTCAAGATTTTGTTGATTTGTCTCATTTCAGTGCTGTGTTTTCGCACTACAGAACGGGTGTCGTTCTGGCCTTATTTTATCCGACAGCAGTTGGTTTTGTCAATTGAGAAGATGCATAAAGTTTCCGAAACATTTTCGTTCAAAATCAATGAAACAGCGGCTTTTTTGTTGCAGTATTGAGATACACTGTCCTTATTTCGCAAAGGTTCTTTACCGTGCTGGAAAATCTTCTTCCGGCCGGAAGCTCCATGCTGTTCTTTTCCGGGGCACAGTCCTTCCCGGTTTGAACAGATGTTGTGTTCCGATCCATCTTGATCCATCTTTCAGAATCCTTTCAAAAAAATTACGATTTTACACAATTCTACCATTTTTGCATGGTAAAATAAGGTCGTAGAAAAAACAAAGGATGTGGCTCAATATGCAACACTGTCCCGCCCGCGCGGCACAGCGGTTGGCGGCGGCAGTTCTGGCGCTGTGCCTTGTGCTGGCTCTGGCCGTTCCCCACGCACACGCAGCTGCCCTGCAGGAAACGCACGGCATCCGGATGCTAGACTTCAACACCAGCCAGATCCTTTCCATCGGCAACCAGACCTCCGGCAAATGCAGCTGGTACGCCTTGCGCTATGCACGCACCATTCTGGATGGAAAAGTTTCCTCCGGCAGCGGCATGTGGTCAAACGGTGCGGTCTGGTCTGCGGGCGGCTACTACGGTTATTCCGGCAGCCTGTCCGAGTGCCTGCAGAAGCTTTACAGTGAGCTTTCCGCCGGGAAGCCGGTGATCGTGCATCTGAAAAACACTGCGGTGAGCGGCGTAAAACGGCACACGAACCGCACCTCCAGCTATGAATACCACCTGACCAGTTCCGGCTGGAACGAGGTGAACTACCCCCATATCGCCACCAGCGCCGCCTATGGCCACTGGGTCTGTGTGGTGGGCATCCGCCCGGATGCAGACCCCGCGAACCTGAAGGAGAGCGATTTCTACGCGCTGGACCCGGCCCGTGTTTCCGCAAACGGCACTCTGGCTGTGACCCGGCTGCTGGACGGCACCATCTGGACAGACAATTCCCCGCTAAAAACAGCAGGTTGATAAATTTAGAAAGAGCAAAAAAGCTGACGCTTTCGCGTCAGCTTTTTTGTTTGCAGTTCAGATCAATACCCTTTTACCGAGAAGCCCCGCTCCCATGGGTCGGGCGGCAGATCCTTCTGGCGGATGCCGGTGATCTGGATATAATCGCTTTTCTGGATCATGGCGAACAGCCGCAGGAACTTTTCCGGGTCGCCCTGCACTTCCAGCGTCACGCTGCCGTCGTCCTCGTTCTCCACCCAGCCGGTCAGTTCCAGCGTCTGGGCCGCATAGCGGGCGCGGTAGCGGAAGCCCACCCCCTGCACCTGCCCCTCAATGGAATAGCGGCGGCGCACAGTGCCTTCCGGCAGGGCGGGCGGCGTGCGGTCTTTTTTGTTTAAAAAGTTGAACATATCATTTAAACCTTTACCGGGCTCGCCCTCTCCGTCATTGCTCCGCAATGCCACCTCTCCCAGAGTGAGAGGCCTTGGCAGTCCATGCAACGTTTGCGGTTTTGCCAAGGGCTCCCCCCTTTGGGGGAGCTGTCGAGCAAAGCGAGACTGAGAGGGCAAGGAAGCTTTCCTTTCCCTCAAAGCTCCTGATAGGCGGTCATCAGCGCCGGGATGAACTGCTTTTTGCGGCTCACCACACCGGGCAGGGTAAAGCTGCCGTCCTCGGCAGGCTGGGTCTCAAAGCCGTCCGAGAGCACCTCGGAAGCATAGCGGCCATCGCTGATGACCACGCTCTCCTCCTTGGGCACATCGGTGAGCAGCATGTAGATATCCTCCACGTTCTGCTTGTTGCGGGCTTCTTCCAGATAGGGCTGCAGCAGCGCTTCGGCGGCAAGCAGGTTCTTGCGGGTCATGTAGCTGCCCTGCGCCACGCCAAAGCGGATATCGCCGCACATGAACACCTTGAAGTCCTGCAGGAACACCTCCTCGGCGGTCTTGCCGTCCAGCTTTTCGCCTGCTTCAAACATCTCGCTGGCAAACTCGTCAATGTCCACACCGGCAATTTTTGCCAGACGCTTTGCAAGGGCCTCATCCAGCGGGGTGCAAGTGGGGCTGCGGAACACCAGCGTATCCGAAAGGATGGCCGCCAGCAGAAGGCCTGCGATCTGCGGCGGGATCTCCATACCGTTCTCGTCGTACATCTGGGTGATGATGGTGGCCGTGCAGCCCACCGGCTGGTTGCGGAAGTACACCGGGCCGCTGGTCTCCAGACTGCCGATGCGGTGGTGATCGATGATCTCCAGAATTTCGGCCTGATCGAAGCCCTCCACGGCCTGGGTGGCCTCGTTGTGGTCCACCAGGATGATGCGGCGTTTTTGCAGATTGATGATGTTGCGGCGGCTGACCATGCCGCAGTATTTGCCGTCCTCGTCGAGGATGGGGAAATAGCGGTGGCGCACCTTGGCCATCACGCGGGTAACATCGGCCACCGGGGTGACGAGGGTGAACTTCATGATGTCGCTGCGGGTCATATAGTAGGAGATGGGCGCACACTGGCTGATCAGCTTACCGGCGGCGTAGGTGTCCACCGGGGCCGACATGATGGCCACGCCCATTTCCTCGGCAATGCGCTGGATGGTGCGGCCCACCTTGGAGCCGTTGCAGATGATGAGCAGCGACGCTTCTTTTTCAATGGCGCACAGCTGGCTTTCGTAGCGGTTGGTCAGGATGACGATGTCGCCTTTTTCCACGGTATTTTCCAGCATTTCGGGCGTGGCGGTGCCGATGCGGATGTGGCCGGTGGTGCACACGTCGTCCTCGCGGCCCACCACCATGGTGCCGCCCAGCGTTTCCAAAATATTGCGGTAGGTGGTCTGGCTCTTGGCCAGGATGCCGGTGTCGAACACGTCCATGTTGGCGGTGGCAATGTCCTTGACCGTGATCACGCCCTCCAGCTCGTTGTCCGGGCTGGTGACCGGCAGGGTGTCGATCTGCTTGTCACGCATGATCTCCCACGCCTTGCGCAGGCTGGTGGAGCCGGGGATGCCGGGCATCTCGCGGTAGTCCACATCGCGGATCTTGGGGTTCACGTCCGTGCACATGCGCGGGGGCTTTACCCCGAACTTTTTGAGCACGAACTCGGTCTCCTGATTCATTTTGCCTGCACGGCGGGGCTCACAGACCAGATCACTGGTCTTGTTTTTCAACTCTGCATAGGCAATGGCCGAGCAGATGGAATCGGTATCCGGGTTGCGGTGGCCGATCACGACCACCTTATGGGCTGCTTTTGGCATATTGTTCCCCCTTTGGGTTCTGATTTACCTTTTATTTCTTATCTCATTTACCACAGTGCACTCCCCCGCTCCTGCAAAGCGCGGTGCACCTCAGGTTTATTTTAGCACAATTGCCTGCACGGGTAAAGTGGAACAAACACGCTGCGGCGCGGCTTTTCCGCCTGCCGCAGTCCTTGACAGACCCTGCAAAAAACGGTAAGCTTTACCTGAAAAAAACACAAATGGAGGCATCTATGAAAAAGCAGTTTTTCCGCATCCTCTCCTGCTGTGTGCTGCTGGCCTGCCTGTGCGCCCTGCCCGCCTACGCACAGGAACCCAAGGCCGCACAGCCCGCCGCAAAAGAGGATAAGGTGGTAACAGATATCACCGGTTCTGCCGACCTGATGCGCAATGTCGTTGGCTTTACCACCAACTTTGGCGGGCCGTACCACTTTGCGCAGGCAGACCACAAGTCCCCTGCGCAGGTCTACGGTGATGCCCCTGCCGAGGGAGCCGTTGCGGTGCTGCGGCTTTTTGCCCGCGCCGATGACCACGGCGATGTTCCCCTCAACACCAGCGGACACAGCTTCCTCACCATCACCAATGTCTCGGAGCAGGATATCAATGTGGGCGGACTGCTCATTGCGCCGGATACGTCCATCACCGTAAGCACCCGCGGCAACCGCTGCGAGCATTCCGGCATCTGGTACAATCTGGAGGGCTACTACAAATATTACCTGAACGCTTCTTACTATCAGAATCTTTACGGCATTCAGGTCTCACTGGACCAGAGCCAGCTAGACACGGTAAATCAGGCATTGGCCAACGCAGACCACTGGTCGGCCATTTACAACTGCACCTCGTTCTCTGCGGGCCTCTGGAATGCCGTGTGCACCGATACGCTCTGCGCCGGTGTGCCCGAAACCCCGGCCGACCTGAAAGCGGACATGCTGAGGAAGTACCCAGACAAGACGGTGTTCGGGCCGACCGTCCCGTATGATTATATCGTATATTACGGCACCAGCCTGACCCCCAGTCGGGAATTTTCCTGACAGAAGATTTTCTCTTGTAATTCTGCGCGCTCTGCTGTATGATATAGGTCATGTATCCAAGTGTATCTTGTCACCGTTACGGAGGAACCTATGACAGCAACCAAAACGCCCGCGTTCCATAAGCCGCCGCTGTTCACCCGGCAGCAGCTCATTGCCCTGCTGCTGCCGCTGATCGCAGAGCAGGCGCTCAGCGTGACCATCGGTCTGGCCGACACGCTGATGGTCTCCTCGGTGGGGGAAGCCGCTGTTTCCGGCGTGAGCCTTGTGGACAGCTTCAACACCCTGATGATCCAGATCATGAGCGCCCTTGCCACCGGCGGCGCGGTGGTCACCAGCCAGTACATCGGCCGGCAGGAGCCAAAGGATGCCAAGAATGCAGCGGCGCAGATCCTGTTCATCCTGTCCAGCTTCAGCCTGCTGGTGGCCGCCGTTGTGGTGGCGGGCCGCCATGCCATCCTGCGCGGCATCTTCGGCTCCATCGACGTGGACGTGATGCGCTATGCCGAGACCTACTTCCTGCTCTCGGCCCTGAGCTACCCGTTCATCGGCCTGTACAACGCCGGTGCGGCCCTGTTCCGGGCGCAGGGCAACAGCAAGATCAGCATGATGTCCAGCCTTGTAATGAATGTGGTGAACATTGGCGGCAACGCCGTGCTGATCTACGGCTTCAAAATGGGCGTGATGGGTGCCGCACTGGCCAGCCTTGTGTCCCGCGCCATTGCCTGCGTGGCTGTGCTGTACCTGCTGCAGCGGCCCGCCTGCCCGCTGCGGGTGGACGGCCTGCAGGCCCTTGCCCCGAAGGCACGGCTCATCCAGCAGATCCTGCGGGTGGGCATCCCTGCCGGTATTGAAAACGGCATGTTCCAGATCGGCAAGCTGTCCGTTTCCAGCCTGACCTCCACTCTGGGCACCGCTGCCATTGCGGCCAACGCCGTGGCAAACACCACCACCACCTTTTTGAACATCCCGGCCAACGCCGTGGGCATGGCTGCGCTGACCGTGGTGGGCCAGTGCCTTGGCGCAGGCGAAAAAGATCAGGCCGTGTATTACTCCCGCCGCCTGATGCTGTTTGCCTACTGCGGCGCATGGTTCATGAACCTTTCGGCCTTCCTGTTTGCCAACAAATTTGCACTGGGCCTGTTCAACCTCTCGCCGGAAGCCTACGCCATGGCGCTGGAAGTGATGGTGTGGTTCAACATCGTTTCGCTGTTCATCTGGCCTTCCAGCTTTACCATGCCCAACATCCTGCGTGCGGCAGGCGATGCCCGCTTTACCATGACCGTGAGCATCGTGTCCATGTGGGCCTTCCGGGTGGGCTTCTGCTACCTGTGTGTGCTGGCCTTCCACGGCGGCCTGCTGGCCATCTGGATGGGCATGTATCTGGACTGGGCGTTCCGCTCCCTGTGCTTCTTTGTACGCTTCGTGCGCGGCAAGTGGCTGGAACAGCAGGTCATCTGAATCTTTCCTCTGCATTTTATAAGAGCCTGCCGCGAAGGCAGGCTCTTTTTTACGCAATACGCACAAATAATTTATTTGTTTTTCAGCAATGTTGTCTGCTTTCGTTCTTGTTTTTGTCATATTCCCGGCGTATAATTTCACAGTGCTAAGAGCTTTCACTTCTGCAAAAAGGAGGCTTTTTCAATGAAACGCAGTTGGTTTTCGCGCCATCCGCTTTGCTTCATGGCGCTGTATCTCATACTTTATCTTTCCGCATTCAATTTCCTGAACACCCAGATCCATATGCCGCACATCCTCGTGCACTGCCGGCTGGACGATCTAATTCCCTTCTGCAAATATGCGGTCATCCCCTATTTTGCATGGTTTCCGTGGATCCCGTTCACCCTGTTCTTCCTTCTGTGGAAGGCACCTCGGGAGGACTTCTGGCGGCTGTGTATGCCGCTGTTCAGCGGTATGACCATTGCGCTGGCCTGCTACGTGATCCTGCCCACCGGGCTGAATCTGCGCCCCTGCTATGTGCCGGGCACAGACATCTTCGCCCGTGCGGTGCGGTTCCTGTACAGCACCGACACACCCATCAATGTCTGCCCATCCATCCATGTGTTCAACTCGGTCACGCTGATGCTGGCCTATCACCGCTGCCGCATCTTTGAGCAGCCCCGGTTCCGCTGGATGCGCCCGGCCGCTGATGTGCTGTGCATCTCCATTGTATGCTCCACCATGCTGCTCAAGCAGCACAGCTGCATCGATGCAGCGCTGGGCGCTTTGCTGGCGCTGGCACTGGATACCGCGTTCAGCCGTATGATGGACACCAACGATCTGCCGCAGATGCGCCGCATCTGAATCTCTATAAAAAAGAAATGCGCTGTCATCGAGGGACAGCGCATCTTTTTTTGTTCAGAACAGATCCTCCGGCAGGCAGACATCCTGCTTTGGTACCTTTGCCCAGGAAAAGTCCTTGATCAGGCTTTCCGGTGTGCGGGGCGCAGGCTCCGGCTGCAGGCCGTAGGCGTAGGCAAGCTTGCCCACGATCTCCTGCGCGGTATACTTTTCCCGCAGGTTTTCCAGACTCTGGTCGCCGTCGCGCTTGGAGAGCCGCCGCCCATCCGGGGCCAGCAGCAGCGGGCAGTGGGCAAACCCCGGTGCCTGCAGGCCCAGCAGGCGGTACAAATACAGCTGCCGTGCCGTGGACGAAAGCAGGTCTGCACCGCGCACCACTTCGGTAACGCCCATGCGGGCATCGTCCACCACCACGGCCAACTGATAGGCGAACACGCCATCCGCCCGGCGCAGGTAGAAGTCACCGCAGTCATGCAAAAGATTTTCGGTGTGCGGGCCCATGCAGCCATCCACAAATGTGATGTCCTCGTCCGGCACCATCAGACGATAGGCAGGGGCCTTCTTTTTGCGTTTTTCCTCAATTTCGGCAGCGGTCAGGCCGCGGCAGGTGCCCGGATAGACCACGTTGCCGTCCGAGGTATGGGGCGCGCTGGCCGCATGCAGCTGGGCGCGGGAGCAAAAACACGGGTACACAAGGCCGCGCTCTTCCAGCTTTTTGTAGCTTGCGGTGTAGATCTCCGCGCACTCACTCTGGTAATAGGGGCCGTTCGGCCCGCCGGTGCTGCCGCCCTCGTCCCACGCAAGGCCCAGCCAGTCCAGATCCTGTTCCAGTAAGTCGGCATAGATGCGCGGGCAGCGCTCGGCATCCAGATCCTCAATGCGCAGCACGATACGCCCACCCTGACTTTTTGCGCTGAGCCACGCCAGCAGGCTGCAGGCCAGATTGCCAAGATGCAGCCGCCCGCTGGGGCTGGGTGCAAAGCGGCCGGTTGGCGGTATTATCTCCGATTTATCACAATGTGCTTGGTTTTGCATTGGGGATCCTTTCAACCGCTAGACGATTTAAAATTGCCGACGCGTTCGCTTTGGCAATATCAGCGGAAATATTATTTTTAAATTTGTAACTCCGAAACGACTGCGGTCGTTTCGGAGTTACTTTTTCACGGGAAAAGTCGTAACGGGAAACGGCATGTTGCTGCTGTCGGCTTATCGCCGTCGCGCAGCGACTATAAATCGGCGCAACACAAAAAATCCTCTAGCGGAGCGACTTGGATTTTTTGTATGGAGCCCAACTGCTTTGGGGTTACTAGGGGCGAGCAGCCCCTAGTTTGCAACGGCAACGACCGCGGCCAGCGGCCGAAACAGGGAGGAGCTGTTGGGGCAGCGGCCTGCAGGATGCGAGTGCCGCGCAAGGCACAAAGCAGACGCAGGGAGCCGCAACCCGCCGCCTCCCGCGCCTCGAAAGTAGCGGAGACCTTGCCGCGCTGAACACGCGGCATTTGCTGCGCAAACCGGTCTGCGGCTTAAAAGCCCCACTGGGGCTTTCATGCCCTGCGGGCACCGCCGTCCTTTCTGGTTCTCTTTTGGCACGCAAAAGAGAACGTACCCGGCGGTAATGCTTTTTACAAAAGGCATGAAACTTGATCCACGCGAATATGCTCTGCACAGGAAGCCGCTTTTTCCCTATTATAGTTGCCCGTCCGCCAAAGGTCAACAGACCACCCTGTTCAGCCGCCGCTCCACCGCCTGCCGCACCTCCGGCGCGCGGATGCCGTACACGATCTGCACATCGCAGCCGCTTTGCACCACACCGCTGCAGGGCAGGGCTTTCAGGGCCTGCTCCTTGACGAAGGCCGGGTCGTTCACCGTGACACGCAGGCGGGTAAAGCAGTTGTCCACCGTGCGGATGTTCTCCCGCCCGCCAAAGGCTGCAATGAGCTTTTCTACTCCCTGCTCGTCCAGCGGTAGGGCCTTTTCCGGCCGGGACGGCTCTTCCGGGCGGCGGCCCAGTGTAGGCAGGTCCAGCGCCTTGATGAGCACAGTGAACACCACAAAATACACCGCGATCTGGGCAAGGCCCAGCAGATACAGCACCGGGTAGTTCGTGCGGGCCGCACCAGCGGAAAGGTTCATCACAAGCGACCCCAGAAGGTTCGAGGTAAACGCCGTGACTCCGCACAGGTGCAGCAACACGATGAAGCTGCCGGAGATGGCTGCGTGCGCCAGCCACAAAACCGGTGCCGAGAAGCAGAACAGAAAATCCAGCGGCTCCGTAATGGAAGCCAGCGATGCCGTAAAGGCCAGCGGCAGCAGCTGAAGGGCAGTCTTTTTGCGGCTGCCCCGCCGGGCACAGAAGATGAATGCCGCCGCAATGCCAAAGTAGCCGAAGGTCTTGGTAAAGCCGGTGTACATCCACACGATGCCATCCGAAAACGGCAGGCCGAGGTTATATTCGGTCATCATGACCACATAGGCACCGGTATAGGTGACGCTGCCCACCATAAGCTGACCGCCCAGCTGCGAGAACTGGAACGGCATATACACCAGATGATGCAGCCCTGTAGGGATGAGCAGCCGTTCCAGAAAGCCGTACAAAAACAACCCGATATTGCCGGAAGCGGCAATGAAGCCGGTGACGGCCGCAATGGCCTTCTGGATAGGCGGCCAGACAAAGCAGGCCCCAAAGCCCAGCACCGCCGCCAGTGCCGCCATGCAGGCAAAGGACCACCGCACACCGGAGAACACACCGCCCAGAATGCCGCGGTGGGCTTTTTCGCAGGTGCGGTCATATACAAAGGCGGTGAGCAGGCCCAGCAGAATGCCGCCGAACACGCCGGTGTCCACAGTCTGGATGCCCAGCACCATGGTCTGGCCTGCGCTGTACAGGCCGGTAAGCGCATCCGGCTGCGCCAGCAGGCCCAACTCGGTCAGCGTTACATTGCCCGCTGTCAGGTAGACAAGATAGCTCATCAGAGCGATGAACGCCGCCTGATGCTTTTCCCGCTTTGCCAGCGCCGCCGCAAGACCGGTGCAGAACAGCACGCTCAGATTTGAAATGACCGCCGTGAGGCATTTGTAAATGATCCTGCCCGCCAGCTGCACCGGCTCCCACCGCAAAAAGGGCAGCACCCCGGCCAGCGGCGCACTGGTGAGCAGTGCGCCCACCACCAGCAGCAGGCCCGCCGCCGAAAGATAGCTCAGCGGTGCCAGCATTGCGCGGGAGAACCGCTCCAATGCGGCTGTGATGCGGTGCTTCATGGGCGTTTCCCTCCTTTCCGGCTGACGTGGGCAGACACTATACTTGTAGTCAACCGATTTTTGCAAAAAATGTCAAGAATGCAAAGTTCCCAAAAATGCATCCCTTCTTTGTGCAGGGTGCATATTTCCTGCTTGAAATTCGTTCTGCGCTGTCCGATTGACAACCGCCGCGGCAGAACGTATACTTAGGGTGTATCGTTTTGAAGTGCTGCGGCCCGGCTGCGGCACCGCTCAAGGAGGACACTACTATGAAATTGAGATATGCCCGCATCCTCTCGCTGCTGCTCTGCGCAGCGCTGGCCTGCAGCATTCTGGCAGGCTGCGGCGGCTCAACCGCCAGCAGTTCCGAAGCGCCAAGCTCTGCCAGCAGTTCTGCAAGCTCCGCTGCTTCCGGCGAAGACCTGCCTGATTCCACCACCCGGGCCGACACCTCCGGGCTGAACCCCGGTGATTTTGACGAGAACTCCATCTTCTCCATCACCGGCACCGCTGCCGCCTTTGAGCCTTGTCTGGGCTGGGGGCCGGGTGTTTCCGGCTGCTCGCTCAAATCGGTGATCGCAGCGGCATCCCTGCTGCAGTGGGCAGAAAACGCCCGCCTTGCCTCCCGCACCACGGAAGCCGTGCAGGAAGCTTTCTACAGCTGGTACGACACGCTGGACGCTGATGAGCAGGAAAGCTTTGCCGAGGCCTGGACGATGATCGAGCCGGACGCGCTGAGCCTTTTGAGCGACAAGGACAGCATGGCTGGCCGCATTGAGGATGCCGGCCTTGACCCGGACACCCTGCCCGGCTGCACCCTGAAGAACTGGCAGGCCCTGCAGACCGTGCTGGACGACTGCGTGCCCGCAGCGGGCCAGTGAACCCAACATAAAAAGAAGCTGACCGGGCTGGTCAGCTTCTTTTTGTTTTTGCGGAAAAGGCTGGGGCCGCCTGCGGCATCAGACCTTCTTCAGCACATACTGGCGGGTGCCCATGCCGATCTTCTCGGCCTGATCCAGCGTGGCCTTCCACTCGATATTGGGGTTGGAATCCTTGAAGTTGTCGTGGTGGCAGTTCCAGCCGGGCTTTGCAAGGTTCTGGCCCAGCTGGCTGTTCGGCAGCGGCTGTGCATTCAGGCAGGCGTCCGCGCAGGCCTGATCCAGCGCCACCGGGTCAAAGGACGCAAAGATGCCGATATCCGGCAGGATGGGAGCATCGTTCTCGCAGTGGCAGTCGCAGTTGGGGCTGATGTCCTGCACCAGAGAAACATGGAAGCAGGGACGGCCTGCGCATACGGCAGCCGCGTACTCGGCCATTTTGCGGTCCAGCATCTCATTGGCGCTGTCGCACTGAGAATAGATGGCGTCAAAGTTGCAGGCACCGATGCAGCGGCCGCAGCCCTTGCACTTGGTCTGATCAATGACGGCCTTGTTGTTTGCATCGTAGGTAATGGCATCGGAGCCGCACTCCTTCGCGCAGCGGTGGCAGCCGCGGCACAGGCTCTGCTGCACCTCCGGGTGTCCGGCGGCGTGCTGTATCATCTTGCCTGCGCGGGAGCCGCAGCCCATGCCGATGTTCTTGAGAGTACCGCCGAAGCCGGTGGATTCGTGGCCCTTGAAATGGGTCAGGCTGATAAAGATATCCGCATCCATGATGGCGCGGCCGATCTTTGCCGTCTTGCAGTATTCGCCGTTCGGCACCGGAACTTCTGCTTCATCGGTGCCGCGCAGGCCGTCCGCAATGATGACCTGACAGCCGGTGGTCATGGGCCAGAAGCCGTTCAGCTGGGCGCAGGTGAGGTGCTCCAGTGCGTTCTTGCGGCTGCCCGGATACAGGGTGTTGCAGTCGGTCAGAAACGGCAGACCGCCCTGCTCCTTGCACAGGTCGGCCACCACCTTGGCGTAGTTGGGGCGCAGGAATGCCAGATTGCCCAGCTCACCGAAATGCATTTTGATGGCAACGAACTTGCCATCCATATCAATATCCTTGATCCCGGCGGCGATGCACACGCGGCGCAGCTTGTCCAGCAGGCTGGTGCCCACAGGACAGCGGAAATCTGTATAATAGACCTTGGATGCTTCCATAGCAGTTTCCTCCATTTTGTTTGCGCGGCACGCTGCCGCATACTCTCTTATTTTGTAGTATAGCACATCTTTTTGCAAAGAAAAAGTGCTGTCGTAAAGGGCGGCGGGCACACCTCTGCGTCCCACGATCAAAATGGCCTCCGCTGATCGCTCTGGCCATATTTAGCGGAACTATCATTTCCTAACGAAAGAAAGCCGGAAATCTGCGGATTTCCGGCTTTCTATTTTCACAGGAAAGAGTCGTAGCAGTCAGCGGCATCGTGCAGCGCCGGCTTCCTGCGGAAGCGTTCGCGTAGCAGACGGAGCACAAACTTGCCCGCACGGCGCGTCGCGCAAGCGACTCAAAATCGGCGGAACACAAAAAATCCTTTAGCGGAGCGGCTTGGATTTTTTGTATGGAGCCCAACAGCTTTGGGGTCACTAGGGGCGAGCAGCCCCTAGTTCGTGCCTCCCGCGCCTCGAAAGTAGCGGGTGCTTTTCTGGTTCTCTTTTGGCACGCAAAAGAGAACATCCCCGGCGGCGATGCATCTTGCAAAAGGCATGAAGCCCGCCCCACACGAATGCGCTCTGTGCGGGAAGCATTCCAAATCAGAAGATTGCCGTCGCAGCCGCCACTGCCAGCACGATGATGCCCAGCACGATGCGGTAGGCACCAAAGAACTTGAAATCGTGGCGCTTGACGTAATCCATCAGGAAGCGGATGGCGGCAAGGCTCATGCCAAAGGCCACCACACAGCCCACTGCCAGCACAGCCACCTCGGTGCCGGTCATCACAGAACCGCCGACAACGAACTTGACCACCTTGAGCAGGGATGCGCCCGCCATGACCGGGATGGCCAGATAGAAGGTGAACTCTGCCACACAGGCGCGGGACAGGCCCAGCAGCAGGCCGCCCACGATGGTGGCACCGGAGCGGGAGGTGCCCGGAATGATGGCCAGACACTGCCACAGGCCAATGATGATGGCATCGCGGTAGGTGATCTGCTCCAGCCGGCTCACGTGCGGCGCGGCGCGGCGGTTCTCCACAACAAAGAACAGCGCGCCATACAGAATGAGCATCGCGGCAACCGTGATGTAATTGTAGAAGTGAGCTTCCATCCAGTCGTCCAGCGGGCTGATGATGAGCACCGGGATCGTGGCCGCTACCACCTTGAACCACAGGCTCCACACGCTGGGCTTGGAAATGACCCTGCCCTGCTTCATGCCAAAGGGCCACAGCTTGCCCCAGAACAGCACCACCACGGCCATGATGGCACCCAGCTGGATGACCACACGGAACATGGACATGAACTCTTCGCTTGCGTTGAATTTGATGATCTGTTCCAGCAGGATCATATGACCGGTGGACGAAATGGGAAGCCACTCGGTAATGCCCTCCACAATGCCCATCAGGATGGCTTTGATGATCTCAAAAAACGTAAGTACCCCTCCTTGTGCACAAAGGCACAGCAGCTTATTTTCTTCCAGTATACCATACTATGTCTCTGCACGCACGCAGAATGCGAAAATTTTTACGCCCGCCGCCACTTTTGCCCTGCAGGCTGTTACTGCGCCGGGAAATGTGTTATACTGATGCAAAGACCCTTTTCCTTCTATTTTATCCGCAAATCAAAACAGAGTTTAAACACCCTTGGTATTTTTGTTGAACCATTCTACAACGAGGTGAATCCATATGAATATTCTGGTGATCGGCTGCGACCAGGTGGGCGCTTCCCTCATCCGCGATCTGGAACGCATCGGCCATGATATCTCGCTGATCGAAAAGGATCCCGAACAGCTCAAGCGTCTGGATGCCTTTGACGACTACAGCTTTGGCGGCACGGCTCTGGTGGGCGACCCCACCGACCCGGATACCCTGCGGCAGGGCGGCATTGACAGCTGCGATGCCGTGGCCGCTGTGAGCGAGGACGACTCGGTAAACCTGATGGCGGCACAGATCGCAAAAAGCATCTTCCGCCGTGAGAAGGTGATCTGCCGCGTGTCCGACCCGCACCTGCAGGTGCTGTACCACAAGGCTTACGAGATCGACACCATCTGCCCCACGGTGCTCACCGAGCAATCGGTGTTCCGCGCACTGGCAAAGTAAAAAGTGAGGGAAGCATATGAAAGTTTGTATCGCAGGCGGCGGCAAGGTGGGCATGTATCTGGCCCAGAGCCTGCTGGCCCACCGCCACAAAGTGACCATCATTGAACCGCAGGAAATGCTGTGCCGTTCGCTGGCCGATTCGCTGGATATCCCGGTGATCTGCGGCGATGCCATCAGCTTTGACACCATGCGCACGGCCGACGTTGCCAGCTGCGATGCCTTTGTGGCCGTGACCGGTGCGGACGAGAACAACCTTGTGGCCTGCCAGATCGCAAAGCGGGAGTTTGGCGTGAACCGCACCGTGGCCCGGGCCTCCAACCCCAAGAACCGGGAGCTGCTGCACACCTTAGGCGTGGACACCGTAGTGTGCGGCACCGACAACCTGAGCCACATCCTTGAGCGCGAGATCGAGACGGATACCATCCGCCAGCTGCTCTCGCTGGGCGGCGGCACTGCCAGCCTGAACGAAATTTTGCTGCCGGAGAACTTCAAGTTTGCAGGGCAGGCGGTCAAGGATATCCCCATGCCGGGCGACGTCATTCTGGTGTGCATCACCCGCGATGCGGAGTTCATCATCCCCCACGGCAATACCACCTTACTGCCGTGGGATCGCATCCTCTGCCTGACGCAGGATGACACCCTGCACCTGCTGATGGATGCCTGGGGCCTTTCCGACAAATGACCGAACGTGACCTGCTGCGCACGGCGCTGATCATCCCGCCCAAGGGCCGGGCCGTGCTGTGCGTCTGGGCCGCTGTTCCCGGCGTGTTCTGCGCGCCTTTTGTGTTCTGGCAGAGCCTGTTTGCCGGGTGTATTTTCTGTGCCCTGTGGGTGTGCCTTGTGTTCGCCGCATGGGCAAGAGCCTGCAGCTTTACCGCAGTGCTCACCGCCCGGAACACTGCCGTGCGGGCCGGTATCGCCGTTCCCATCACACGGCAGCTTCCCCGCCGGGCCGTGACTGGCGTGTGGACCCTGCGCACGCCGCTTCTGTGGCTGGCCGGGTGCAGCGTGCTGGTGGTTCACGGCCCGGGCGTACAGCTGTTCCTGCCGGGCGTGGATGCCCTGCAGGCGCAGGCCCTTGCCGCTGTGCTGATGGAGGAAACGCCATGACCGAACGCGGCTTCCACCCGTTTGCGGTGCTGCATTTTCTGCGCAAGACCATCCTGCTCTATCTGCTGCCGCTTTTGCAGGTGCTGTTTGCCCGCAACTGGGCGGCGCTGCGCACGGCTCTGGTGCAGGGCGCGGCGCTGCTGACAGTGCTTGCCGCTGTGAGCGCCGCCGTGCTGCACGCAGGCCGCTGGCGGGTGGATGCACAGGGAACCCTGCGGGTGCGCTGGCGGCTGGGCGTGCGGCTGGACCGCTGCCTGAAAGCCAGCCAGCTGGCAGCGCTCACCATCGAGCGGCCCCTGCTCTACCGGCTGGCCGGTGCCAGCCGGGTGGTGCTGTACCCTGCCGGGCAGAAGCGCACCCTGACCCTGCTTTTGAGCGCGCAGAACGCGCAGTTTTTAGCTGACCGCATGATGCCGCGCCGGGATGCTGTGGCCCACACCCCGCGCGGCGGCGAAAAGCTGGCCTTTGCGGTGCTGGGTGCCAACGGCCTTTCCACTCTTGCTTTGCTGGCGCTGGCCATCAAACAGAGCAGGCCCTATGCGCCGGATGCCCAGACGGCAGCCTTTGCCCACCTGAACCGCATTGCGGCGTGGGCGGCGCGCTGGCTGCCCATGGGCACAGCATGGCTGCTGGTGCTGGGCGGTGTGCTGTTCTGCGCAAGCCTTGTGCGCAGTGCGGCCCATGCGGCCCATTACACCGTGTGGCGCACCGAGAGTCACCTTGGCAGCAGGGGCGGCTTTGTGCGCCGGTATGAGATGCGCCTTGCGCTGGAACATCTGAGCTATGCGGACCTGCGCCGCTCGCCTGCCACATGGGCGCTGGGCTGCTGCCCGGTGTTCGTTACAGCAGGCAGCTGCCAGCCGGAGATCCCGTTGCTGGTCTGGCGGGAGGACGGCCCTTTTCTACAGGAGCTGCTGCCCGGCTTTGTCCTGCCGCCAAAAGCCCCGGTGGACACCGCAGGCCGCAGTATCCCGGCGTTTTTTCTGCCTGCCGGCATCCCCTGCGGGCTGTGCCTGCTGCTGACAGCGGTATCCCGCTACACCCTGCCCGCCCTCACGGTGCCGCTGCTGGTGGTCACTGCTGTGTTTGCCGCCCTGCTGGTGGGTGCGTACAACGGCTGGCGCAAAGAGGGCATCTGGCTGCAAAACGGCCGCCTGACCCTGCGCTGGCAGCACGGCTTCCATCTGCACGAGATCTGCGTGCTCTGCCCTGTTCCGGCCCTGACGGCCATGCAGTCGCCATGGGCCGCGGCGGTGCACCGCACGAACCTCACCCTCACCTTTCCGGGCGGGGTGAAGTGCAAGGTGCGCAGCGTAAAGTGCAGCGAACTGCCTTTTTTACTTTTCTGAAACTGTAAGGAGTCTTTTTCTGTGATAAAAACTGTATTATTCGATCTGGACGGCACCCTTCTGAACACCATCGACGACCTTGCCGATGCAGGCAACTGGGTGTGTGCACAACACGGCTGGCCCACCTTTACGGTGGAACAGTTCAAGCACATGGTGGGCAACGGCATCCCGAAGCTGGTGGAGCGCTTCTCGCCGGAAAATGCCCGCACGCCGGAGCAGCTGGCGGCCACGCTGGCCGAGTTCACCGCCCGGTACGACGCCCACAAGGAGGACAAGACGGCCCCCTATCCCGGCATCCCGGAGCTGCTGGACGAGCTGCGGGCACAGGGTGTTCAGTGCGCAGTGTTCTCCAACAAGGCCGACCCGCTCTGCGGCAAGATCATCGCCCACTATTTCGGCACCGGCCGCTTTGCCGCTGTGCGCGGCAGCAGGCCCGGCGTGCCCACCAAACCGAACCCCGCCGGGCTCTATGCGCTGATGGACGAGATCGGTGCAGACCGCTCTGCCACCCTATTTGTGGGCGACAGCGATGTGGACATCCTCACCGGACACAATGCCGGACTGCCCGCCATGGGCGCGCTGTGGGGCTTCCGGGGCCGCGCAGAACTGACCGCTGCCGGTGCGGATGCACTGGCGGCAGTGCCAGAGGATATTTTTACCTATATCCAGAAGGGTTGACGATTTAGAATGCCCTCCGTTTTACTCTGGGCATGTTTAGCGGAAAATTTATTTTTATTTGCAGCTCAGAAAAATCTGCGGATTTTTCTGAGCTGCTTTTTCACGGGAAGGGGTCGTGGCGGGAAGCGGCATCTGCTGCTGTCGGCCTGCGGCCGTCGCGCAGCGACTTCTGATTGGCGGAACCTCAAAAAGCGGTTAAGAGATCTTCACGCCGAACAGGCGGGAATCTCCAGCTTTTTGGGGTGGAGCCTACTGCTTTGGGATTATTAAGGGCGAGTAGCCCTTAATTCGTGCCTCCCGCGCTTCGAAAGTAGCGGGTGCTTTTCTGGTTCTCTTTTGGCACGCAAAAGAGAACATACCCGGCGGAGAACGACTTCATAAAAGCCACACAGCCTATCCCCTACTCGAATACGCTCTGCACGGGAAGCAACACGCAAAAAGGCGAGCCGCCCATTGGACGGCTCGCCTTTTGTGTTCTTTGGGGTAACTTTATCAGCCCAGAGTGACTTCCTGGATCTTGGAGGAAGCGAACTCGAAGGGCCAGACAGTCTTCCACTCCTGATCCTGCACCTGTGCGATTGCAACAGAAGCGTAGGTGTTGTCACGGTAGTGCTTTGCGCCGCCGATCTCGTACTCGGGAGCGAACTCGATCTTGGAGTAGGGCAGAACGATCTTGCGGCCGCCCTCAAATGCACCGTCGATGGACAGCTCTGCCAGAGCGTCGCGGACAGCGGCGCCGTCGGTGGAGCCGGCCTTCTCGATGGCGGTCTTGAACAGCCACACAACGGTGTAGGACTCAGCAGAGTGACCGTTCATGTTGACGTTGTAGACCTTCTTGAAGTCCTCGTTGATCTCCACGCCGTTGGTCAGGTCGGGGTTGAACTCGACAACAGAAGCCACGCCGTTTGCGGATGCGCCCAGGTTCGGGATGAAGGAAGGATCGGTGAAGCCGTTGGCCTTGGCAACGATCATCTTGGGCTTGTAGTTCTGCTCCTTCAGGGTCTGGACGAACAGAGTAGCGTCGCCGATGTAGGAGTCGCACAGGATGGCATCGGGATCAGCCTGCTTCAGAGCCAGGACCTGAGAGGACAGGTCGGTAGCGTTGGAGCTGTAGTCCACTTCGGCCACAACATCCAGACCGTAATCCGGTGCGAACAGGTTGACGCAGCGGATCAGCTCCTGACCGATGGCAGCCTTATCGGTGAAGATGGCGACCTTCTTGATCTCGTTGCCGGTCTGCTCCTTGGAGTCCTGCAGATACTTCAGCATATCTTCCACGTAGACGGAGTTCAGCGGGCACAGACGGAAGAAGTAATCGTAGTCCTTGTGGTCCTCGTCGGTCAGACGGTCCAGCGTGGAGATAGCGGTGATCATGGGGATGCCGTACTGCTGGCAGACCTGAGCCACGACCTCGGTAACAACGGACATATGGCAGCCCATGATGACGTTGACACCTTCCTGAGTGATCAGGCGCTCAGCCTCGGACTTACCGGTGGCTGCGTCGCCTGCGTGATCACCGCGGACAACTTCCAGCATCTGACCGTTCACGCCGCCTGCCTTGTTGATCTCGTCCACTGCGAAGTCGATGCCGCGCAGGATGTTCTCGCCGATGGCTGCGTTGCCGCCGGACATTGCGTAGATGGTACCGATCTTGATGGTATCACCGCTGGCTGCTGCAGTGCTGCCGGATGCTGCGGTGCTGGTAGATGCTGCAGTGCTGGTGGAAGCGGAAGAGCCGCCGCAGGCGGTCAGAGCAGCTGCGCTGCCCAGAACAGCGGATGCCTTCAGGAAGCTTCTACGAGAGATCTTTTTCATAATTGTCCTCCAATTCTGTTTGTAAAAACAGCTTGTTTATACGAGTCTCCGGCTGTGCCGCGTGAAATAGCACCTGCCGGAGATCCGGTTTCCAAAATCAGATGCCGAGGTACGCCTTCTTGACGTGCTCGTTTGCCGAAAGCTCGGCGGCGGTTCCTTCCAGTGCCACGCGGCCATTCTCAATAACATAGCCGCGGTCAGCCGCTGCAAGGGCTTTGGTGATATCCTGCTCCACCAGCAGCACCGAGATGCCGTCATTCTTCACCATGGTCTTGGCCACTTCCAGAATGTCGTCCACGATGTTGGGGGCAAGGCCCAGACTGGGCTCGTCCAGGATCAGCAGCTTGGGCATACCGATCAGCGCACGGGCCACGGCCACCATCTGCTGCTCGCCGCCGGACAGAGTGCCGGCAGCCTGCTTTGCGCGCTCGCGCAGTTTGGGGAACCAGTTATAGCACTTTTCCAGATTTTCTGCAAAATGTGCCTTGGTCTCCTTATTGAATGCACCCAGCTCCAGATTTTCCAGCACGGTCATCTCGGTAAAGAGCTGACGGCCTTCCGGCACCTGCACGATGCCGCTGTCCAGAATAACGCGGGAGCTTTTGCCGGAGAGGTCCTCCCCGTTGAACTCCACCTTGCCGGAGCTGGCCTTGACCATGCCTGTGATGGTGCGCACCATGGTGGTCTTACCGGCACCGTTGGAGCCAAGGATGGCAACGATCTCGCCGTCCTTCACTTCAAAGCCGATATCCCACAGGATGTTCACAGAGCCGTAACCGGCGTTCAGACCTTCAACTTTAAGCACTTGCGCCCTCCTTTTTGGTGCCCAGGTACACCTCCATGACGTAAGGATCGTTCATGACCTGCTCGGGCGTGCCCTCAGCGATCTTTTCGCCGTGGTGAAGGACGATGACCTTCTCGCACAGGCTCACGACCGCCTTCATGATGTGCTCGATGAGCAGGATGGTGACACCGGACTCGTTGATCTTGCGGATCAGCTGGATGGCCTCTTCGGTCTCAGCCGGGTTCAAGCCTGCCATGTTCTCGTCCAGAAACAGCACTTCGGGCTTGGTGGCCAGAGCGCGGGCCATCTCCAGACGCTTCTGGTCCGGCGTGCCCATGTCCTTGGAGATCACATGACGCTTTTCGTACAGGCCGGTGAAGTGCAGCACCTCCATGGCGCGCTCCTTGGCCTCTTTTTCGCTCTTTGCACCGGCGTGGCCGAAGTAGGCGGCGGCGGTGACGTTATCCAGAACGCTCAGGTTCTTCAGAGGCTTCATGATCTGGAAGGTGCGGGCGATTTTCATGTTGGTATACTCATACGCCTTTTTGTTGGTGATGTCCTCACCATTGTAGAAGATCTTGCCCTCGGTGGGCGGGTAGTAGCCGCAGATCATGTTGAAGGTGGTGGATTTACCAGCACCGTTGGGGCCGATCATGCCGGTGATGGAGCCTTTCTCCACCGAGAAAGAAACATCATGCACGGCGGTCAGACCCTTGAACCGCTTGGTCAGGCCCTGGACTTCAATAATAGGCTTTTCTGCCATGATTACTTCCCTCCCTTGTCTGCCATCAGCTCATACTCTTCCAGCACGTCCAGAGACGGCTTTTTGAGGATCTTTTCATCGATGAAGGTCTTGACCTTCGAGTTCATGTACCAGCCCAGAATACCGGACGGACGGAAGCGGATGACCACGATCAGCACGATGGCATACATCAGCATGTTGATGCCGGGCAGGATGGCGGCAAAGTTTGCACGCAGCAGTTCGCTCAGCGGGATCATGATGAGGCCGCCGATCAGCGGGCCTTCGATGTAGGCAGCGCCGCCCACGACTGCCGGCAGCACGATCTCAGTGGACTTGGACTGGATCATAATATCGGGGTCGATGTAGCGGATGTAGCTGACGTAGAAGAAGCCGACCAGACCGGCAATGATGGCCGAAATGACGACCGCGATCACCTTGTACTTGGTGGGGTTGATGCCGATGGCGGCGGCAGCGTCCTCATCCTCGCGGATGGTGCGCAGCGCAAAGCCCAGCTTGGAGCGGCCGATCTTCTTCATGATGAGGTAAACGCCCACCATCATGATGAAGCCGATGTAGTAGTACGGCACCTTGCTGGTAAAGCGGAACTGCGCAAAGGAGTCCTTGCCGAAGGGCAGGCCCACACCGGATGCGCGGCCGAAAAACTCCGAGTTGATGATGAACTGACGGATGGACTCGGCAAACGCGATGGACACCAGCGTGAAGTAGGGGCCGCGCAGGATCAGGCTGGGGAAGAAGATGACACCGGCCACAACGCCCACAACGAGCATATCCAGCACAGCGGCCACCCAGGGGTTCATGCCCGTCTTTGTGACCACCAGACAGCACACATAGGCACCCAGGCCCATGTAAGCGGCCAGACCCAGCGAGTTCTGGCCGGTGATGCCGCCCAGAATGTTCCATGCCATGGACAGGGTGGACATATAGAAGGTGAGAACGAAAATGTTGATGATGTAAGGTTTATCCACGACCAGCGGGATTGCTGCGAAGATGGCGACGATGATAGCCAGAACGATCGCCAGATTGCGGTGATAGGTTTTAACTGCTTTTCTGGTATCCATCTTATCGCCTCCTCAGAATCATGACCTGACGCACGACCAGAATGATGATGAAGGTGACGAACACGATCATATCACTGTAGGACGGGCTGATGAACAATGCACTCATCTGCTCCAGCAGGCCCAGGAAAATACCGGCGAAGAATGCACCGGGGATGGAGCCCAGACCGCCCACGACCACGACGATCAGTGCGCGGAAGCCGAAGCTTGCGCCTGCGGTGGGATAGATGGTGTAGAACTGGGTCAGCAGAGAACCGGCGATACCGGCCAGAGCAACGCCCAGACCATAGGTCAGGATGTAAATTTTCTTGACGTTGATGCCAACGACCTCAGCACCAATAGGGTTCTGGGATACGGCGCGGATCTGCTTGCCGGTGGTGGAATACTTGAGGAAGGCAAACAGTGCAATGGCGACCACGATCAGGATCAGGAAGCTGACCAGACGCGGCAGCGCAATGGTGACCGGGCCAAGCGGGATATAGGTCTGCGAATAAGGGGTAATGATCTTATAATAGGTGGAACCAAAGATGACCAGAGCGCCGTTGGTGAGCAGCAGGCCCAGACCGACGGTGAGGAACAGCAGGTTCGTAAAGCTCTTGGTCTTGAGCGAAGGGGTGATCAGAGTGGACTGGATCAGCGCGCCCAGCCCGAACATGAGCACTGCAACGATGGGAAGGGCTACATAGGGGTCCACCCCAAAGTAGGTATACAGAACATAGGTAATGTACATGCCCACCATCAACATCTCGCCGTGGCAGAAGTTGACGATGTTCATAACACCGAAAATGATGTTCTGGCCCATACCCATCAGAGAGTAGAAACCGCCCAGCAGGATCCCGTTTACCAGTGCTTGCAAAAAGACTTCCATTGACATCCTCCCGTTCTAAGCATCAGGCGATGGGAACAGATGATGCAAAAACTGCACGCTGCATCCGCCACCGGCCCGTACTCGTGATTGAAAACCGCCCTTGTGGACTCCATTTCCTCCCTTCTGCTCGTACAATTGGTATATCATCTGTATTGTAACGTAAGTGCAGCCTGTATACAAAATATTATTTCTACCAAACTTTGTCATGAATTTATATTGAAAGTGCTAGAATATTCCAGAGTTTTTGGTGTGCAAGTCAATTTTCGCAGTTAAAAATGGAGGATTGATGTCTCATTGACATAATTTTGTTACTATTTCAGGCCGGAAATTTACGAAAAATGCAGAAAAACCCGGCAGAAGAGCACCTGAACGTGTTCCCCTGCCGGGCTTTTTATCCATAAAATGGCATGTGGTATTCAAGATGAAGGCGCACCGCCGCCCTGTCCCGGGTTGTGGTTCCCTGCGTATGCTTCACGCCTTGGAGCGGCGTTCGCATCCCGCTGACCACGGCCCCAGCTTCGCTTCCCTGTACTCCCCTTTTTGTCGCTATGCGACATCTTCCCCCGACCGGGGGAAGTCTTTGCTCGCTGGCGGCGGTCAGCTCAACTGCAATTCCCGTACGGGTCAAATTAAAAATCCCCCGAGCGAATGCAGCGGCAGCAACCACGGTAGACATTCCTAGCCGTTGGGACCCGCGGGCTAACCAAAGCCCCACTGGGGCTTTGGTTGCGGTGCTGCGCACCGCCGCCCTGTTCGATTCCCGTGCGGGTCAAATTAAAAACGCCCTTGCGCAATGCGCAAAGGCGTTTTTATGACCCGTACGGGAATCGAACCCATGTTACAGCCGTGAAAGGGCCGTGTCTTAACCGCTTGACCAACGGGCCTTAGAAATACAGAGCTTCGCTAAAACCTCCGACTTCCATCGTCCACTACTGCAGACGACCGTCCCCCTAACCTTAGCGAAACTCTGTAAAAGTGGTAGCGGTAACTGGATTTGAACCGGTGACACTTCGGGTATGAACCGAATGCTCTAGCCAACTGAGCTATACCGCCACATATTGTTTGTGCACTTGAACAGTGCTCTATTATTATACCCACAGATACCCCTTTTGTCAACACATATTTTTAAAAAAATCATATTTTTTCATGTCGTCCAAAATACAAACGAAGATACGCAAAAAATCCCGCTTTCCATTGAATAGAAAACGGGATTTTTCAACCATTTATCCGAGCCTTGTGGAAAAGCCGGTCAATTCTTCAGCCCTTCTTGTGGGTGGGAACCATGACCTTCAGGCCGCCCATATACGGCTGCAGCACTTCGGGGATGGTCACGGTGCCGTCGGCCTGCAGATGGTTCTCCAGGAAGGCGATCAGCATACGCGGAGGTGCCACGCAGGTGTTGTTCAGGGTGTGGGCCAGATAGGTCTTGCCGTCCTTGCCCTTCACGCGGATGTGCAGGCGGCGTGCCTGTGCATCGCCCAGATTGGAGCAAGAGCAGACCTCGAAGTACTTCTGCTGGCGGGGGCTCCATGCTTCGATATCGCAGCTCTTCACCTTCAGATCGGCCAGGTCGCCGGAGCAGCAGTTCAGCTGACGCACCGGGATCTCCATGCTGCGGAACAGCTCCACAGAGTTCTTCCACAGCTTCTCGTACCAGTCAGCGCTCTCGTCGGGGCGGCAGACCACGATCATTTCCTGCTTCTCGAACTGATGGATACGGTAAATGCCGCGCTCCTCGATGCCGTGAGCGCCCTTTTCCTTGCGGAAGCAGGGGCTGTAGGAGGTCAGGGTCAGGGGCAGAGTGGCCTCGTCCAGAGTCTGGTCGATGAAGCGGCCGATCATGGTGTGCTCGCTGGTGCCGATCAGGTACAGGTCCTCACCCTCGATCTTGTACATCATAGCATCCATTTCCGGGAAGGACATAACACCCTGCACCACGTTGCCGTGCATCATGAAGGGAGGGATCACATAGGTGAAGCCCTTGTTGATCATAAAGTCGCGGGCATAGGCCAGCACAGCCTCGTGCAGGCGGGCGATGTTGCCCAGCAGATAGTAGAAACCGTTGCCGGCCACGCGGCCTGCAGCGTCCATATCGATGCCGTCGAAGCTCTCCATGATCTCGGTGTGGTACGGAATGGGGAAATCGGGCACCACAGGCTCACCAAAGCGCTGTGCTTCCACGTTGTAGGTATCATCCGGGCCGATGGGCACGCTGGGATCGATCATCTGCGGAATGGTGTACATGATCTCCTGAATGCGTGCGGACAGGGTCTCTTCTTCCTTTTCCAGCTCAGCCATCTTGTCGGCGTCGGCCTTGACGGCGGCATTGTTGGCATCGATCTGAGCCTGCAGCTCAGCCTTCTGTGCCTCATCGGTGCACTTCTTCAGCTGGCCGAACAGGGGGCCGTTGGCCTTGCTCAGCTTGTTGCGGGCAGCCTTGAGGGCTTCCACTTCCTTCAGGCATGCGCGGTACTTGGCATCCTTCTCGATGACCTCGTCCACCAGCGGGAGCTTTGCATCCTGAAACTTCTTCTTGATGTTTTCCTTGACAGCGTCCGGGTTTTCACGGACAAATTTGATATCAAGCATGATTGACTCTCCTTGCTCTATTTCGGTTCGCACAGAAGATCCCCTCCCCTGTGCCGTTCAAAGACGGTCGCCCGCCTTGGATCGCTTTATTCTTCGTTCTGGTACTGTCCCAGCAGGTTGGCAAAGGCCCGCAGCTGCTCGTCTGAATAGAAATGCACGGTCAGCCTGCCCTTACCGTCGTGGTAGGCCACGTTCACCTCGCTGCCCAGCACCTGCTTGAGGCTTTCTTCCACCTCCACCGGCAGAGTGCCCCGCGGCTTGGGTTCTCTGGGCTCCTTTGTGGGCTTTGCCAGCTTTTTGCACAGCGCCTCGGCCTGACGCACGTTCAGCTGGTTGTCTGCGATGATCTGCGCCGCCTGCTCCTGCAGCTCCGGTGTGGGCAGGCTCAGGATCACCTTTGCGTGGCCGATATTGATAAAGCCGCTTTTCAGCAGTTCCAGCACATTTTCCGGCAGGTTCAGCAGGCGCAGGCTGTTGGCCAGTGCGCTGCGGCTCTTGCCCAGCTTCTGTGCCGCCTGCTCCTGCGTCAGGCCGCAGCGGGTCATCAGCTCCCGGATGCCGGTTGCTTCTTCCACCGGGTCCAGATCCTCGCGCTGCAGGTTTTCCACCAGAGCCAGCTCCATGGCCTGCTCGTCGCTGACTTCCTTAATGACCACCGGCACATCGTTCAGCCCTGCCATGCGGCAGGCACGCCAGCGGCGCTCACCCGCCACGATGCTGTAGCCGCCGCGCGGGCGCGGACGCACCGCGATGGGTTGCAGCAGACCATGCTCTGCAATGCTGGCCGCCAGCTCGCCCAGCGCCTGTTCGTCAAAGGTCTTGCGCGGCTGTTCCGGGTCCGGTTCGATCTCACGCAGGGGCAAGGTGTCTACCTTTGCACCGGACTCAAAAACCGGGGCGGCATCTTCAAACAGACTGTCCAGCCCGCGGCCAAGTCCTCCTTTTCCTCTTGCCATTCATGTTCCCCCTGAGGTTTAATCTTCCAGAGCATTTTTCGTCTGCTCTGCGACGGGTGCACTTTTTCTGCGGGCCTTTTTGGGCTCGTGCGGGCGGTTGTTCTTGACAAATTCGATTGCCAGATCCATGTACGCTTCGCTGCCCTTGCCCTTGGGTTCATAGAAATTGATGGGCTGGCCGTAGCTGGGTGCCTCCGAAATGCGGATGGAGCGCGGGATGGTGGTCTTGTACACCTTGGAGCCGAAATACTTCTGCACCTGCTCCACCACCTGCACGGTCAGATTATACCGCAGCGAGAACATGGTGAACACCACGCCCTCGATATCCAGATACGGATTGTACTTTTTGCGAATGGTCTTTAAGGTGCTGATCAGCTCCGAAAGACCCTCCAGCGCGTAATACTCGCACTGCACCGGAATGAGAACGCTGTCGCAGGCACTCAGGCCGTTCAGGGTGAGCAGGTCCAGACTGGGCGGACAATCGATAAAGATGAAGTCATAGTCCTTCTGCACCTCGGCCAGCGCCTTGCGCAGGCGGCTCTCACGAGCGGGCAGGTCGATCATTTCCAGACTGGCACCGGCCAGACGGGTGTTGGAGCCGATGACATCGGTGCGGTATTCGGTCTTACGGATGGCCTCGGATGCTCGTGCTTCACCGATCAGGATCTCGTAGGTTCCCTTTTCCACGCTGCGCTTCGGGATGCCGTAGCCGGTGGTGGTATTGCCCTGCGGATCAAGGTCTACGATGAGCACCCGCTTGCCCAGCGCCGCAACGCAGGACGACAGGTTGACGGCGGTGGTGGTTTTGCCAACGCCGCCCTTCTGGTTCGCAATTGCTACAATTTTTGCCACGCACAATTCTTCCTTCCGGGAAAATTTAATTGTTCCATGTGGAACATTCGCAGTCATGCCCGCCGGTTTCCCGTCCATACAGGCACCTTAACACCTAGTATAGCACATCCAAATCGGTTTTTGAACCATCTGAAGCTTTTTTCCGCTGGATTTTTAACTTTTAGAGGTGGAAAAATCAAAAACTGCACGGTTTCGGGAGACAAAACAAACGATTTTGAATGCGCGCCGGGAAGCTGGCTAGCCCTCTCAGTCAAGCCCTGTCGGGCTTGCCAGCTCTCCCAAAGGGAGAGCCCTTGGCAGTGCGGTAAAGTTTCCGGGCAGACCGCAAAGCTTGCGGGTGCGCTTGCTCCCACTTGGGGGAGCTGTCGCGCGTAGTGCGGCTGAAGGAGTGATCTGGGTACGGACTCCAGGTACGGACTCCTTCCGTCATCGCTGCGCGATGCCACCTCCCTCACGGAGGGAGGCATTGGCAGTACACCAAAGCTTCCGGGCAAACCGCAAAGCCGCCGGTTTCGCCAGAGCCTCTCCCTTTGGGAGAGGTGTCACCGCAGGTGACGGAGAGGGTTCACGCCGTGAGAAACTCCCCCAGTCATCTCGCTTTGCTCGATGCCAGCCCCCTCGGAGATGGGGCCCTTGACATGGCGGGAAAGCTGCCGGATAAATTGCAAAGTTTCCGGCACGCCAGAGGCTCCCTCTCCGAGGGAGCTGGAAAAACCGTCAGGTTTTGACTGAGGGAGTTCGTCCCCTGTTCCACATGGAACAATTTTACCGTTCGGCGGCGGTGGTTGGGATGCGCACCGTATATTCGATATACCCGTCCTTCTCCTCCCGGTGGGCAGTGGCGGGCACACCATTATCGGTCATCAGACGGATGGCATGGTCGATGGTGTTCACAAAAATACGCACATCCTTGACCATCGAGATGCGGTGCCTGCCTTTTGCAGGGGTGTTGAGCAGCTGTTCAATGTAGAGGTCGGTCTGGCGGGCGTTCATGCGGCGCTTGGCAATGTTGATCAAGGCTTCACTGCGGCGGTTCTCCGGCAGACGCAGCACCGCCCGGGCATGGCGCTCGGTAAGGTTGTTGTCCAGCACAAACTGCCGCTGGTCGGCGTTCAGCTGCAAAAGCCGCAGCTTGTTGGCAAGGGTGGGCTGCGCCATGCCCAGTCGCTTGGCGGCTTCGGCCTGGGTGCAGTCCCACAGCACCATCACATCCTTTAAGCCCTGCGCCTGCTCAAATGGGTTCAGGTCGGCCCGCTGGATGTTTTCCAGCAGACCGAGCGCGGCGGTGCGCTCATCGTCGTAATCACAGAGGATGGCCGGGATGGTGTTCATTTTAGCAAGGCGGCAGGCACGGAGCCGCCGCTCCCCGGCTACCAGTTCGTAGCCGCCATCCGACACTTTTCGCACCGAGATGGGCTGCAGCAGACCATTTTCACGGATGCTCTGGGCCAGCGCAGCCAGCTCCTGCTCGCTGAACTCCCGCCGTGCCTGAAACGGCGACGGCTTGATTTGATCGATGGGCAGGAAATAAATCTTGCCCGCCTGCTTTTTGCGTTCAAACATGGATACACGGCTCCTTTCGCGTGGTGGATGGGTTTTGTTTTTCACATTTTCCCGGGAAAGCGTGGAAAACTCAGGCTTCAGGCACAGTGTATCACACAAATAAAAGCCCTGCCAGAAGTTTCGTTCGGCAGGGTTTTACAAAATTCTATCGATATTTCGTTATTTCAACGGACTTTTCGCAATTTTTCCGCCGTTTCTGGGGTAGGCTGTCGGAGTCTGCGAAATCTTTTTGCACAGGATCAGTGTACGGGTGTCGCCGCCCGGAAGGTGCAGAGTGCGGGTCTCTTTGTACTCGCCGCCCAGCTTTTTGATGGCACCGCGCGCTGCGGCCAGTTCTTCCTCACCGGAAGAGCCTTTCATGGCGAGGAAATTGCCGCCCACCTTTACCAGCGGCAGACAGTATTCGGCCAGCATGGGCAGCGCGGCCACTGCACGGGCCGAGGCCAGATCAAACTGTTCACGCCACGCCTTGCGGGCGGCTTCCTCGGCGCGCTCCTTTGCAAACTCCACGCCGGTCAAACCCAGCTGTGCACAGGCGTACTTCAAAAACTCCACCCGCTTGCCGGTGGGCTCCATCAGGGTCAACTCCAGTTCCGGCTTGTAGATTTTGGTCACGATGCCCGGGAAGCCTGCGCCTGCGCCCACATCCACCATGCGGCCCGTAACTTCCGGCTGGCTGGCAAACAGCAGGCTGTCGAGGAAGTGCTTATCCTCGATCCCCTCGGGGTCGGTGATAGCGGTCAGGTTGACCTTCTGGTTGTAGTCCACCAGAATTTCGGCAAAGGCATCCAGCTGGTCCAGCTGGGTGCCGGTGAGAGTGATGTTCCATGTGGAACATTTTGCTTCAAGGCGCGGTTTATCGATCATGGGTGTTGTCCTTTCTTTCATTCACCGGTCAGCTGGACGAAAATGGGCTCGTGGTGCACGGCAGGCAGGAAAGTTTCCAGCACATCTGCCGTTCGCAGCTTGAGCGAGGAGGTGTTGATGCAGGGGTGGCAGCCGAGGTACTCCCCTGCCTTTATGTCCTCATCCATCAGCAGCTGCACCTTATTTTCAGCATCATTGGCAAGGCCCATAATGGAGGAGGAGCCGGGCGTGCAGTCCAGATACTGCTCCATATCCTCGGGCGCGGCAAAGCTCAGGCGGGCAATGCCCAGCTGATGGGAAAGCTCTTTGGTTTTGAAGGGCTTGTCCCCGGGCATCATGAGCAGATAGAAGTTCGTCTTCTGCCGGTTGCACAGGAACAGGTTCTTGCACACGGTGGCATTCAGGCAGGCATCGATCACATGGCAGTCCTCCATGGTGTCGGCCTTCATCCAGCCGTGGTCGGTACGCCAGAATTGGATGCCCAGCTTGTCCAGCAGGTCATAGGTACGGATCTCTTTTTCCAGCCGCCCGGTGCAGTCGGCAGGACGGCCCTCGTAAAGCTTCAGTTCTTCCATTAGTTGCAGCTTCTTTCTATGTTTAACGATTTCAAATGCCCTCCGCGTTGCTCTGGGCAAATTCATCGGAAAAATTATTTTTATATTTGCAAATCAGGAAAATCTGCGGATTTTCCTGATTTGCTTTTTCACACGGAAGGTCGTAATGGTAAACGGCATCTACTGCCGCTGACTCCCTGCGGGAGCATTCACGCAGCAGAAAATGCACAAGCTTATCCGCACAGCGCGTCGCGCAAGCGACTCGAAATCGGCGGAACACAAAAAATCCTCTAGCGAAGCGACTTGGATTTTTTGTATGGAGTCCAACAGCTTTGGGGTTATTAGGGGCGAGCAGCCCTTAATTCGTGCCTCCCGCGCCTCGAAAGTAGCGGGTGCTTTTCTGGTTCTCTTTTGGCACGCAAAAGAGAACATCCCCGGCGGCGATGCATTTTGCAAAAGGCATGAAGCCCGCCCCACACGAATACTCTCTGTGCGGGAAGCAGGCTTACTTCCTCGCTGCCAGTGCAATGCTCAGCTGCGCCACATCGGAGGGCGATACGCCCGGGATGCGCCCCGCCTGACCGAGGTTCTTCGGCCGGATGCGGGCCAGCTTTTCGCGGGCTTCCAGTGTCAGGCCGGTCAGGTCGGAATATTCAAAATCATCTGGGATCAGGGTCTTTTCGTGCCGGGCCACGTCCCGGATCATCCGGTCCTGCCGGGCAATGTAGCCCGCATACTTGATCTCGGTCTCCAGCCGTTCGGCCAGCATGGGGGTGATCTGCTCGCCCCAGCCGATGACACCGGCCAGCAGCGGATAGCTGATCTCCGGGCGGCGCAGCAGCTCTTCCGCAATGCCGCCCTCGGCAGCAGGGGCAAGACCGGCCGCTTCCATGGCGGTGCGCAGGTCTGCGGTGCGCAGATGCGTCTCGTGCAGGCGGCGGCGCTCCGCTTCCAGAATGCTCTGGGTGTGCTGGTACTTGGCCCAGCGGTCATCCTGCACAAGGCCGTATTCCCTGCCGATGGGGGTCAGCCGCTGGTCAGCGTTGTCCTGACGCAGGGTCAGGCGGTACTCGCTGCGGCTGGTCATCATGCGGTAGGGGTCCATGACCCCTTTGGTGACCAGATCGTCCACCAGCGTGCCCAGATAGCTGGTGTGGCGCGGCAGAATGAGCTGCTCTTTGCCCAGCGCATTGCGGGCGGCGTTCAGTCCGGCCAGCAGGCCCTGGGCGGCGGCTTCCTCGTAGCCGGAGGTGCCGTTGAACTGGCCCGCGCCGTACAGTCCCCGTACCACCTTGCTTTCCAGCGTGGCTTCCAGACTGGTGGGGTCCACGCAGTCGTACTCGATGGCGTAGGCCGGGCGCATGATCTCGATGTGTTCAAACCCTTTGATGCTGCGGTAGAAGGCGTTCTGCACATCCTCCGGCAGGCTGCTGGAGGCTCCCTGCAGATACATCTCTTCGGTGTTCTCGCCGCAGGGTTCCACAAAAATGGGGTGGCGGTCCTTGCCCGCAAAGCGCACCACCTTATCCTCAATGGAGGGGCAGTAGCGCGGGCCAACACCCTCGATCATGCCGCCATAGAGCGGGCTGCGCTGGATGTTATCCAGAATGATCCTGTGGGTCTCGGGGTTGGTGTAGGCGATCCAGCACTCCACCTTGTTGTGCATGGGTGCATCGGTCATAAAGCTGAAGGGCTGTAGCTCATTGTCCGGATCGCCGGGCTGGCATTCCAGCTTGGAAAAATCGATGCTGCGGCGGTGCACCCGGGCAGGGGTGCCGGTCTTGAACCGGCGCAGCGGCAGCCCGGCAGCCTTCAGGCTGTCGGTCAGGGCGTTAGCGGCGTGCATCCCGTCCGGGCCGGAGGCGTACCACGCATCGCCCACAAAAATTTTGCCGCCAAGGTTCGTGCCGGTGGCAATGACCACGCACTTGGCGCTGTATTCCCCGTTCAGCTGGGTCACAACTCCCTTCACACGGCCGTTCTCGGTCTCGATGCTCACAACCTCAGCCTGATGGATGGCAAGGCCGGGTGTCAGCTCAAGGGCATGCTTCATATATTCATGGTAGCGCTTGCGGTCGGTCTGCACACGCAGGGCGTGCACCGCCGGGCCTTTGCCCTTGTTGAGCATCCGGCTCTGCAGATAGGTGGCATCTGCAGCAAGGCCCATCACGCCGCCAAGCGCATCTAATTCACGTACCAGCGTGCCTTTTGCCGTGCCGCCAATGCTGGGGTTGCAGGGCATGTTGCCAATGGCATCCAGACTCATGGTAAACACGGCCGTTCTCGCGCCCAGCGTTGCGGCGGCGTGAGCTGCCTCGATGCCGGCATGACCGGCACCGATGACGATAACGTCATAATCTCCTAAGTGGTTCATATACTTTCGGGTTTCCTCTAACAAATGATTTAAAATGCCCTCCGTTTCACTCTGGGCATATTCAGCGGAAAAATTATTTTTAATTTCGCAAATCTGGAAAATCTGCGGAACTTGTCGGGGCGAGGCCCCTCCATCTTGCTAACGCAAGACCGTTCTGCCGCTTGAAAGCCCCACTGGGGCTTTCATTGCTGCGCAACCGCGGACTTTTCGGATTTACTTTTTCACGGGAAAGGGTCGTAACAGAAAACGGCATATTGCTGCTGTCAGCCTGCAGCTGTCGCGCAGCAGATAACGCATAAACTTGTCCGTATGGCTCGTCGCGCAAGCGACTACAAATCGGCGTAACACAAAAAATCCTCTAGCGGAGCGACTTGGATTTTTTGTATGGAACCCATCTCCTTTGGGATTATTAAGGGCGAGTAGCCCTTAATTCGTGCCTCCCGCGCCTCGAAAGTAGCGGGTGCTTTTCTGGTTCTCTTTTGGCACGCAAAAGAGAACATCCCCGGCGGCGATGCATTTTGCAAAAGGCATCAAACTTTAAACACACGACCACGCTTCGCGCGGGAAGCTCTTCGTCACTTTCCCACGCAGAAACGTTCAAACACCTGTTCGATCACAGCTTCCGAGGCGTTCTCACCGGTCAGGTCGCACAGGGCGGCCAGTGCGTCGTCCACACAGACGGAAACGGCATCCAGCCCAAAGCCGCTTGCGGTAGCATCCAGTGCACCGGCCACAGCGTCCCGCGCACGCAGTGCGGCGGAAAGCTGACGCTGGCCGGACAGACTGGCGGCATGGGGGTCGATCTGGCTGGTACCCAGCAGGCGGGCCACCGCAGCGGAGATCACCTTGCGGCTCTCCTCCTCCTGACAGCACACCGGCAGCACCATGGCAAAGCAGGGCGCTATCAACTCTGCGTCAAATTGCGTCGGTTTATCCTCTTTGTTGATAAGTGCAATGGCTGGACGGCCTGTGCAACGCTGTGCAAGCTCCAGATCTTCCCGCGTGGGCGGCTCAGAGCCATCGAACACAGCCAAAATCAGGCCTGCCTCCTCCAGCTTTTTCCAGCTGCGGCGGATGCCCTCGGCTTCAATGGCATCTTCGGTCTCGCGCAGACCGGCGGTATCGAACAGATTCAGCTGGATATCCCCCAGCTGCACCGCCTGCTCCACCACGTCACGGGTGGTGCCAGCCACCGGCGTGACGATGGCCCTGTCGAACCCGGCCAGCAGGTTGAGCAGTGTGGATTTGCCCGCATTTGGTCTGCCCACAATGGCGCAGTCCACACCTTCGCGCAGGACGGTATCCGCCTGATAATTATGGATCAACTCGTCCAGCTCTGCCTTTACCCCACTCAGTACGCGGTGCAGATGGTCACCGTCCAGCTCCGGCACATCCTCTTCGGGAAAATCCACCCATGCGGCAAGGTGAGCCTGAATGGCGGTAAGCGCTTCCTTCTGGGCACTGATCTTCTTTGCCAGCGCACCGCCCAGCGCGGCATTGGCCAGCGCGGCACCCTGACGGCCATCCGCCGAGATCAGATCCATCACCGCTTCGGCCTGCGTCAGACCCAGCTTGCCGTTCAGGAACGCGCGGCGGGTGTACTCGCCGGGCGCGGCAGGCTGCGCACCGGCAGCAAGACAGGCTTCCACCAGACGGCGGGCCACGGCGCTGCCGCCATGGCAGGAAAGCTCCACCACGTCCTCACCGGTATAGCTGTGGGGCGCGCGGAAAAACAGGGCCACGCCCTCATCAAAGGCTTCGTCCCCTTCCCGGAATGTGCCGTACATGGCGGTGTAGCCTTTGGCATCCTCCACCTTTTTTGCGGCGTTGGCCGGGCGGAACACCCGGGCTGCTATGGGATAGCTCTCCGCACCGGAGAGCCGCACGACGGCAATGCCGCCTGCGCCCGGCGCTGTTGCAATGGCTGCAATGGTCGTTTCCTGCATGGTTTTTTCTGGCTTCCTTTCCGCGCCCGGTCTGGCCGCTTGCTCCCATCTGCCCACAGCAGCGAGACGAATACAGTTTCATTGTACCACGAAATGCTGCGGAATGGTACTGTTTTTTCAACCAATTCCCGGGAAACGGTTGAAAATCCGCCCGTTTCTCACACAAAAAAGGGGCTTTCCGTCCCAACACGGAAAGCCCCTTTTTACAGGAAACTGTTTTTTAGAACTTGGCGATATCCGCCGTGGTGATGGCCTTGCCAGGCAGCGTGCGTGCATCGGCATTCTCATTCAGGGCCAGCTTGCCCTCGCGCAGCAGCTGCACAGCCTTCTGGTGATCGGCAGCCTTCCAGTTGTTGCCCACGATCTTCCAGTTGTTGTTCACGTGCGGCTCAATGGTGCCGCCCTTCACGGTGCGGATGTACTCGCCCAGCAGCTCGCGGATGCCGCCCACGTCGCCGCGCACATCGATCTCCAACAGCTTGGGCAGCTCTTCGCCCGGCAGGAAGATGTCCGCAGCCGTCAGCAGCTGGGTGGTGGCGCGGTAGTTGTTCACTGCCACCACAAAGGTGTCGGTATCCTTCACGGCCTTGCCGTTCGGCCACTTGAGGTTCTTGATGCGGTGGCCCGGCTCCTTGGAGACGTCCAGCTCGTAGTTGACACCCTCAAAAGCATCGTACAGGTAGTAGCGCACCGAGGGGTCAAAGGCGATGGTCACTTCATCCGGCTTCCATGTCTTGAAGAAGGCAGCAGACCACTCCATGAAGCGGCGCAGCTGCTCGCCGGTCATCTGCAGCTTGTACAGGGTGTTCTGGTAGGTGTAGATGCTGGCCATATCGCACTTGCGGATGGTGCCCGCGCGCATCTGGGAGGTCATGGAGGTCAGGGCGGTAGCAGAGACCTGCGCACCGGTGTAGTACATCTGCACTTCGTTGATGAAGTCCAGCAGCGCGGTATCCTGCACCATGGCCTGCGGCAGGCAGTCGATCTCGTTTTCGGGGGCCAGATCGCCGCCCTTCAGCTCGCCAATGGGGGTAACAGCGTCTTCCTTGGCGCGGGTGTCGTAGGAGGCCAGCAAAGCGGTCAGCTCCGGATCGGGCTCGTACTCCTTGATCTGCAGGTTTTCAGAGGTGCGGTTCACGACCTTCCACTTACCGTCCAGCTGGCGCTCCAGATAGACGTGGATCTCGGACAGGGTGGCACCGGCGTTCTTGTTCTCCACCACCAGCACGTTGTTGATCATCATGTTGGGGATGCTCCTGTGGCCGTGGCCGCCCACGATCACATCAAACTCCGGGCAGGCATTGGCCAGATCGGTGACGCCGGAGCCATAGACACCGTACTCGTTCTCGGTATCCATGTGCATGACGCCGATCAGAACATCCACCTGATCCTTGATCTTATCGATGATCTTGCGGCTCTCGTCCACAGGGTTGGTGACCTTCCAGCCCTCCAGATTCTTGGCATCCCAGCGGATGATGTTGGGGGTGACCATGCCAATGACACCGATCTTGACGGTGCCCTTCTTGATGATGGTGTAGCCATCGGCCAGCGGGGTGCCGTCCGGTGCGTAAACGTTGCCGGTGAGCACCTTGGCCTTTTGCTGTCCCATGACCTTTTTCAGCACATCCATGCCGTAGTTGTACTCATGGTTGCCGGTGGTCCAGATATCATAGCCGATGGCATTCATGGCAGCGATCATGGGATGCAGGTCATCGTTCAGGAACAGCTCTGCGGAGTTGGCCTGAATGGTATCGCCTGCATCCACCACCAGCGTGTTCCGGGTGCGGCACTGCTTGATGGCAGTCGCCTGCTGGGCCACACTGCCGGAAGCATCTGCCTTGTTGGCAGCGTAGTCCCAGGGGTCGAATTTGCCGTGGGTATCGCTGGTAGCAAGGATCTGCAGATCCATGCTCCACAGAGACTTGATGTCACAGGCGGCTGCAGAGGGTGCCATGCAGCTGGCGGCTGCGATGGTTGCGGATGCCCCTGCACCACGCAGGAAGCTGCGGCGGGAGATCTTGTTCTGAGCCATAGTTGAATACCTCTCTTTTCATCATTCTGTCTGTTCTTCACGAACAGAACGCTCTTGACTACAGTATAAATCCTCGACCAATTGTTTTACAATTGCCATTTAAGAGAAAGATTTCGGCAAAAAACAGGCAGTTTCTCCAAATTTTGAGAAGAATGACTTTTTTATGCTCAGTATACCGCAACAGCTGCCCGACCCGAAACCAGCTTGGCGTTAGATTTTGGTAAAATCCTTTTTGCGTGAAAAAAGGTCTCCGGAAAATCCGCAGATTTTCCGGAGACCCTGATTTCAAAAGTAATTCCGTATTACAGCTCGATCTTGCCAAAGCTGAAATCGGCAAAATCGTCCACGCGCTCGGTGCGCTTGGGTGCTACCGGTGCTGCATTCTCTGCATCACGGGGTGCATAGGTGCGCTCCGGCACGCCGGAAGGCCGCGGGCCGCGGGGTGCACCATTGCGGCTGCCACGGTAACCGCCGCGGTTTCCATTGTGGTCGCCATGCTCAGAACGGTTCCCGCCGCGATAGCCGCCATTGCGGCTGCCGCCGGGACGACGGCCATTGCCGCGTCCGCCGCGGGGACGGCGCTCGCCATAGGTGTTCTCGGTCTGTGCATCGGGTGCGGTGGAGTAGATGACCACACGGCGGTCACGGCCTTCGCCCTTGCTCTCGCTGCGCACGCCCTCCATCTTGCTGATGGCAGAGTGGATGATGCGGCGCTCGTAGGGGTTCATGGGTTCCATGGCAAAGCTGCGGCCGGTCTTGCGCACCTTGGCACCAATGCGCTGTGCCAGTGCGGTCAGGTCGCTCTCGCGCTTATCGCGGTAGCCGGCCACATCCAGACCCAGCTTGATGTAATCGCCCTCCAGACGGTTTGCCACAAGGCTTGCCAGATAGGAAAGGCTCTCCATGGTCTCGCCGCGGCGGCCGATGAGGGCACCCAGCTTTTCACCGTCCAGACGGATGATGGTAGCTTCGCCCTTCTGCACAGCGCTGAAGGTGACATTCTCCACGCCCATCAGGGCAATGACCTCACGCAGGTAGTCCACAGCAGCCTTGATCTTAGCGTTCTCTTCGATCACGATGGGGACTTCCGGCTCCTCTTCCTCGGCAGCGGGCCGCTCTGCAGCAGCTTCTGCAGCGGGGGCAGCAGGCTCTTCGGCCTTTGCTTCCGGCTGTGCTGCCGCAGCGGCAGGCTCCTCTGCCACGGGAGCGGCCTTGACAGCCTCCTGCACGGGAGTCTTTTTCTCAACAACAGGCTCAGCGGGTGCTGCAGCCGGAGCGTCCGGCTCCTCCACGCTCACGCACACCTTAGCGGGGGTGAGCTTCAGGCCCAGAAAACCAGTCTTCTGGGGCATTTCCAGCACTTCGCAGCTGACATTCAGATCATCGGCCTGCACGCCCAGCAGAGCGCAGGCTTTTGCGCGGGCTTCATCGACCGTTTTGCCGGTCGCTTCCTGCTTACGGATCATAACCGTTCATCCTCCTCTTATTCTTTATCCTGCTTGTTCAGCTCGCTCAGCGGCACGGTACGCTCGTCCTTGTAGCGCTCCTCGTCCAGCTGGCGGGCATACTCCAGACGGCGCTTGTTCATCTCGCTGGCAGAAAGGTTCTTTTCCGTGGTCTTGCCGGTCTTGGGATCGGTGACCTTGACGGTAGTGTTCTTCACACCGCGTTTTTCCTGCTTTTTCTTTTCTGCGATCTGCGCTTCGATCTCCTTGCGCATCTTATCGGGGTCGTACACCTTGCGCATGACCTGAGTCTGCACGGTCATCACGATGTTGGAAATGACGTAGTACAGAGAGAATGCCAGAGGATAGGTGAAGCAGAAGAACAGGTACATCAGCGGCATCATATACATGGTCAGCTTCATGCTGCCCTGCATCTGCTGGCCGCTGGCCTTCATGCTGATATGGGTGGACAGGAGCATGGTGATGACCGACAGCAGCGGCAGCACGATGTCCAGAGAAAGGCCCAGCTTGGGGATGCGGGTCAGGTCGATGCCGAGGAAGTTCATGTGCTGGCTGAACTCGGTAATGGTAGCGATCTGCTCGGCGCTGAAGCAGCCCAGCACACCGCCGTTGCCAGCAACCACCTGTGCGATGATGTTGGTATCGCGGGTGATGGCGGTAAAGGCGACGCCGGAGGCGGTCAGGGCCTCACCGGCGGCGGTCAGAGCCGCAGCACTGATGTGGAAGATGCGCTCCAGCGGATTGTACACGACACCGATAACGCCGAACATGACAAGGAAGTTCAACAGCATGGGCACGCAGCCTGCGGTGGGGCTATAGCCGTAGTCCTGCTGCAGCTTGAGCATTTCTTCCTGCTGCTTTTCGGGCTTGTCCTTGTACTTGGTCTGGATCTCCATCATCATGGGCTGGAAGGCCGACATTTTAGCCATGCTCTTCTGCTGGCTCAGCTGCAGAGGGATCTTGACGATGTTGATGAGCAGCGTGAAGATGATGATGTCCCAGCCGTAGCTCGGGAGCAGCTTGTAGATCCACTCCATGACATAGCCGAGAGGACCGCTCAGGATGTAAAAGAAGTTCATACCTTTGTCCATTCTGCCCCGTCTGTGGCACGGGACTTGTTATTTTTATCGTAGGACACGCTGCCCACAGTGCACCGCGTCACAAGAAGCATATTTACTTTTCCACCTTTTGCTTGTGCCGTGTGGAAAACAGCTTTGCGGGCTGCAGCCGGCAGGCAGGGTTCTGCCAGCGGCCCGGCTCCGGCACCGGGTCAAAGCCCCATTTGCCGAAGGGATTGCACCGGGCGATGCGCCATGCCCCCAGCAGGATGCCCTTTACGCACCCATGGGTCATGATGGCCTGCATGGTGTAGTTGCTGCAGCTGGGCGTAAAACGGCAGCTGCGGCCGATCCATGGGCTGAGAGTGTACTGGTAGGCCCGGATGGGCACGCACAGCGCGCGGCGGCAGATGTACTGCAGGCGGTTCATGCGTCCGGCTTTTCCGCCTGTGCCCTGCGTGCCGGGGGCACGGTGGCAGGGGGCGGCGCATCCGGCCGTTTGGCCTTATCCGGCAGACCGGCCTGTGCAAACAGCTTTGCCACAATGCTGCTCAGCTGCCAGCTCTTCAGCCGCGGGGTCATACCGCGGGCTACAAAGATCAGATCGTAGCCGCCGATGTTGTAGTCCAGATGCTCGTCGATGGCCGCCTTCATCACGCGGCGGGCGCGGTTGCGCTGCACGGCGTGGCCGATCTTTTTGGTGGCGGTCAGACCCACGCGGGTCTTTTTGCTGCGGGTCTTGAGCACATACATCACAAGACCGGGGTTCACATAGGATTTGCCGCGGGCATACACTCTGCCAAACTCGCTGTTGCGGCGGATGGGACGATAGCGCATGATTCCGCGCCTCCTTTCTGTGGCTGAGAACACGCCCCGAAGGGTGCATTCTTCAGCCAGTATATCAAAAATTTTTCGACTTTGAAAGCCCATGCGGGCATTTTTACGAAAATTCTTTCAATTTTCAAAAAAAAATAAGACCGCTAATCCAATATCAGCGGTCTTTTGTGCGCATATTCATTTCTGCGCCGGATCCCGTCATAAAAGGCCGGATCAGACAGTCAGGCTCTTGCGGCCCTTTGCACGGCGAGCATTGATGACCTTACGGCCGTTCTTGGTGCTCATGCGGGTCAGAAAGCCATGAACTTCCTTGCGCTGACGCTTCTTGGGCTGAAAAGTTCTCTTCATGGTTGTATCCTCCGTAAAAACTTATCCCCGGTATGGGGTCTGATGTGGTCCCAGATTGGGGACAGGCTTGCAATTCAACAGTATATCGCATAGTATGGCGTTCTGTCAAGCATTTTTTTCGCTTTCCTTCAAACTTTTTTGTGAAAAGATTTTCAACTTTTTCACCATTCTGCCGTGGAAAACTCTTTTGCCACAAGATATTGTGGCCCTGTTTTGCCCATGCCACAACGGCCGTGCAGGGGCTTTTCTTATGTAT